>NZ_JADYVE010000009.1 GCF_020193655.1 Ensifer sp. IC3342 | reverse complement strand
AGCTCCGAAGGACATGCCGCTGAGCGCCGATCCACCGATCAATTTAATCTGCGTTGCCTACCCGCAACCCGGCAAGGTCGCCGAATGCCTAAAGCACCTTGACGACCGGGATGCGATTAGACAACCACTCCCTGGGACGTCATCCTGGAACTCGCTTACGCTCGCTTCAACGCCGTTTCGAGGCGATCCTTTGCATGGATGAGGGTTTTCCACGCAGAGTCTGCGTGAGACCATTGGGGCTGCCGATCGCCTGAAGTGAGCGAGAGCAGGCGCACCTTCTCAATGGCGGAGTAGGCGTCGCGAACGAACTCTGCCGATCTCAAATGTGTCTCACCGTCTAGAAGGGCAACGGCAGAGAGCGATCGATACTCCTGCAGTATTTGATCGGCTTCGCGGAAGGATGCTTCGGGCTGGATTGGACCGTTCGTTCCAGGCTTCACGCCCTTTTCGATAGCCAACAACAATCGTTGGGCGAGAACTTTGGGGTCGTCAGATCCGGCGGGGACCGCTTGCTCTGCCCTGGAGTTGCTCCGATTTCGTACCTCGATCCCAATGGATTCGAGCACTTGGATGAAACGCTCGCGGGTTCGTCGCCCGCGGATCTCCATCATAGCTATGCAATCACGATAAAGTTCATTCCACGCATCCTCAGCCTTCTGCTCGTCAATGCAAACCCATCGCAAAGCATCTTTCGCGGCTGTTATGTGAATGCCGTCGGCGGCAAGGCCATTCACTACGCGAACCCGAAGGTTGGCGCAAACCTTGGCAGCCTCTATGCCCAGTCGAGCAAGGCGGTTGTTCAATTCGCTACCGATGGCCGTCAAATCGTCAGTCCGCCCCTGCCCGAGCCGTTCGATGTCCCTTGACAGGTCGTTTCGGACAGTGAGGCTGCTATCGGGCGCAACCGCGAGAACGCCGTACCTTATCGTGTTTTCTTGGATGCCGAGTGCCAGCCGCTCCAGGCTATCCCAAAGGACGCTCCCTCGGTCGAGACCCTTCTTAACCTGCACCTCCAGAACGTCACCGCTTTCGAGCTCGACGCAAATATCGTCGCCAGGTCCATTGGTTTCCGCCCAAACAGCCACCGGAACGTCGCTGACAATACCCTCTAGCCATACAAGCGGCACGGCACGCAAGGCACGAACTGCAACAAAGGCGGTGACCACAGCTTGAAAATTGACGCCGCCGCTCGTGGCGGCCCCGCCGCCGGTTCGCACTTTCTTTGTTCGCTTGGCCATCACGTTCCCTTCAAGCAACTCGCGCCTATCTATGCGGTGGGTTATCTAGGAGTGCTTAAAAAACTTCGCTCGCGGGAAATGAGGGGAAAGGGAAGGTTTCGTGCGGGATTCTTGAGTCAGCCATTCACCCAGCCGGGCTCCTTCACTCAAAGCCACCCCGGAATATACCTGATATCCGTCAACGTTCAGACAGATCAACCGCTATGACTTCGACTACCTTATTGCCGCCTAAGCGTGAGGTCACGGCCGACGCGCGCGTGTCGCACAGCGTAATCAGTCCGGCAAAATTGACGCTCTTTCCAGCGACTTTTTTTGAAAACGCCCTGCGCTTCACTTTGCCAGTTTTCGCGTCGATTTCCTTCTTCAACGGCTTTGCCGCATTCGCCAGCAGGTAGAAGCCGGTATGAGAGCCATTCTCATGCATGTACTGGTTCGCGAGTTGCGTCTCGATCTTGTTGACCAAGGTGTCCCCGTTCCAGTGGTCCGCGTCAGCCAGTTTGATTTCCACGGAGATCAGCCCAAATTCAGGATTTCTTGAGTGAACTCTGAGGTCGGGCCGGTTTTCCACCGCGACCTCCTGTTCCCTGATGACTTCATAATGCGAACTGCCGATCTCGCGCATGCGGGCGGATAGCCAGTTGCGCAAGTCGTCTTCGGTGGCACGGTCATCGCGAAACACAAAACTCTCGTCGTCGTCAGAATGATGAAGTTTCTCAAGTAGGGCGACAATCTGGCGTTTCACCAATGCACGAAATTCCGGCACGGAGGCTGGGGCCTTGGTGAACAGATTAACGAAGGAGATCGCGTCCGCGATTGTCAGGGTTGGTCGGCGGACCGACGCGCGAACCATCTTATCGCGTTGGTAAAGGAACGTGTCGCGGTGTTGACTCAATGACGGGTCGGAAGCAAGCCCATCGAGGGCTTGCAACGCATCCTCGTTACCAAGCGCAACCAACGCGTTTAGATAGTTGCCACGTCTGGATGCCGCCCTTTCGTCGAAGCCAGGTGAATAGGCGTCTTCATGGACGGGGTCATTGCTTGGTGGCCAAACAAGATAAGCGGCCTTGATGAGATGAGACAGTGTTTGAGCATCGACAGCAAGTGCGTCCCGCTCCTCAGCACGCTCTTCGGCACGTGAATTGGACAACTCTTCTCGGCCCATGTAGCGCTTGAACAGACTTGCGCTGGACGGGCTCCACACCTCTCCGAAGGTCGCAATCCATGTCGACCATCCAGCTGCTGAATCAATAGCGAACAAGGCATCAAGCCAGAGCCACGCCTCGGCGAACCTAAACCTGGTCACATGGGCTGCGAATTGCTGGCAGAGAATCGGTAAAAGTTGTGAGGCCGAGACTGTATGACTCCGGGCAATTATCGTGAGAGCCATTTCCAGGTCGCGGCGATTCTCCGGAATCCCTTCGGTCTGAAGCAGTTGGAACAGTGGTGCCGCCGCCAGCTCGCGGATCGCAGAGGTGGAATAGGCTATGCGACTGAACCCGTCCGAAGAGAACTCCTCTTCACTGCTCGGGGCAATGTCCTGCGTGAGAACGGCCGTCGCCACGGTCACGAAAATTCCGGGCTTCAACGTGATGAGAGCCGGCATCCAGTCCGGAAAGCCGTTCATGTTGGAAAAGCCGTAGGTAAAGGCCCGTTCTATCAAGTCATCGGACAGGTTCGCCAGTTCGCTTGGCGATTGCAGGGCAAGGCCGGTCAATCCGATCATGGCCTGATAGTCGCTTTGCGCGGGGTAGGTAATCCCGTTTTCTCGCCAGTACCTTTTGAAGCCGGAGGCGAACAAGCCTGCAACCAGCTGACCATGGCGCTCACGCATGCGCGCTATGACTGCTGGACCAAGATTATTTGGGCTCTTGTCTACCGCCCAGGCCAGATAACCGGGTTTGCGGCCTTGGGACAAACGACGGGAATCGCGGAGAAACGTTGCTCCGTTTCGGAGCTTCCACCATGCATCGATCACTGCATCGATACTAGCGTGAAACGTATGTTTAATCCGGTACCAGTCCCTATGGCGAATCTGATGCTTCAGCCGGCGTATTGGCGCTAGGCGGCCATAGGCGCGCCTTAGCTCGCTGCTGCCATGGGTCCGCGCAAGGTTTCTAAGGATGCCATATGCGCGTTTGCGTCCATCAGGGTCCCGGATCTCGTCAAATACAATTTGGGCGCAGGTGAAGTACAGATCTCGATCTCTTTCGGTCTGTCCCTCGGCCATGAGGGCGCCAAGGCGCTCGATATCTTTCGAATCGAATACCTCGATTGCCTTATCACTTCGACCGATCTTGAGCGGCCCGACTGACTGACGCGCGACGTACCATTCGCTCTGCGTACTTCCGAACAAGGCAAGACGCATCAAGATTAGGTCGAGCTTCAGGTCGTTCATCGGACGGATGGTACTCGCGAGCTTGTCGAAGCCCGTCTCGCGCAGCGAATAGCTCTGTCTTCCGTCAAGGCCGAAGACAAATTCGAGCGCTTGAAGCTGGGCATCTTTTGGCAACACGCCGTGTCCGTGCTGCAGCAGCCTGGCCAATGCCTGGCAAATGGCAGCGCCGAGCATCCTGAACCTCGGTTGCATCGCCGGCATCATGTCCCGGTCACTCTTTCGCGGAGCGCGCGCAAATCGAAGGAAAATCTGAAGCCAATTTGACAATTCGACCGGTGGTAGCTCGGATACAAGGCCTTCCAACAACATAGAGGTTGCCGACGCATAGTTCCTAGCTTCGCGGCGGAACCGGTCCACGAGAGCGATGGCATCCAGGAGTGAAACACGGGCAGGCACGACGTATCGCACCGCACTGGCTACGAATAGGTTCCAAGACGGCGCGCTCTGAGTGTCCTCGTGCTCGGGAGCGGTCGACAGAAGCGCAGCAGCGAGGACGTCATCGGCAAACGAGAAATCGCTCATTTCCGCCAGTGCAAGGCAAGCTTCTGCCCTAACACGAAGCCCTTCGCTTTGATCACAGGCAATTGTCCGCAGTTGCGCGGCCATTGAGGTTATTTGGCCAAATCTGATCATCTCGACGAGGAGCTCACGGACCTCAGGTGACGTTGCAACCGACAGCTGCTCCAGGATCGCGGGTGCCAGATCAGGGGTCACAAACTCCCGCACATCCTCCTGATAGAACCATTCTCCTCGATAAAGCCGCTCACGGTACACGGCGACGTGTGAAGCTATGGCCCGTGACTTCTCGTCCACAGTGAGCCGTGTCGGATCACCTGTCTCGATGAGAAGCGACGGTCGCATATTGGTCACAACCCGTCTCGCGATCGGATCGATCGTCGCCAACCACCCGAAGACATGCTCGGTCGACTGAGGAACTTCCGTACACCCCAAGCCTTCCGCAAACAGAGGCTTCACAACGTCAAGCGATCCGGCATTTTGGACGATTGCCCGGCGGAAAAAGCAAGCAGCGAGGTAGTCACGTAGCTCCCGATGGGCAAACCTTACTCGTCCGGAAATGGATGGCTGAAACAACCCATGCGAAAGAAGCTGGCGCACATCCATCTCCGTCCAGCGATCAGCGTCGCTCGATAATGCCGAGAGCGCGTGGATCGTCATCGGTCTGTCCGGCTCGGACGTAAAATCCTGAACGTCCGACAGGACGGAGATCGCGGCCAGCTTTTCACATGCCTGCCGGCCCAGCAGGGGGTCAAGGTTCGATCGACGCTCCTGTCCGCTGTCTGTTCTCAGTCTGAACCTGACGATATCCTCGTATACTTGCAGCCTTGATGAAAAGATGCTCGCCGGCTCCTTGCCCTCCCCAATTGCATCTAGCCAAAGATCAAGGAGGAGTTGCACGTCCAATGGCTGCGACACGAGATTGGCAGCTTTAGCTCTGTCGATTGCTGCCGCGAACTTGTCAGGATCTACGTCGCGGTGTTTGGCGATTTCCCTCACATCAGACTTGCGAAGGGGCAGCAGGCGAAGCGTTTTCACTTTAATCTGCGTCTCTTGACGCGGATCCGGGAGGCGAAAGCCCTTGATTGCCGTCTCGATCGCCCGCAGATCGCTTTGTCCCTGCCATTCGCTGGCCCTAGAGCTGATAATAACTCGCAGTTCCTTTCCTGCGGAACCTGCCGCGCGAGAGAGACGCGCCAAAGCATCCGCCAAAGCGCTAGTATTGCGAGCATCAGGCAAACGCGCCTCGTCAAGTGCATCGAGAAGGGCGACTGCCGGGCCGCGTTTCGCCTTCCATCTCGCAAAGGCGGACGGAGATGCTTCGTCGTGCGGTGAGAACGAATCCTCGACTGACAGGCGGCAAAGTGCTTCAATCCTAAAAACGAAGGCCGGGGTGCCGGCGGCACGCAGCTCCTTGGCCAATTCCAGCAACTCGCGTGTCTTGCCGGCGCCAGCAGAACCAAGGACGATAGCGCAATCTAAGGCTGCGACTTCGTGCCATGACTGGCCCTCGTTCCCACGTGAGAGGTTTGCCAGCATCATTGATTCGTTTCGCTCATCAAGATCGCTCGAGGTGATCTCAGCGAGACGGCGGTCAAGCTTCACGTATGTATACTCGACCACGATATACTCCTGATCCTTCGAGATTATCAGGAAAGTAATTTGACGACGGCGGGTTGAGAATGGCCTTTGTGACACATCTTTGAGTTATTCAGAGCTTCGTGCATAAGGGGGGCAGTCGGAATTTACTATCTCGCGCCACCGTTAGTCTCACGTCGTAACGGTGGCGCCTCGAAACATGGAGGACGAGTGAGTTTGCTTACTGAAGATCGCGTTCGAGAGCGTGCTCGCATGAGCACAAAGGTTGCCGGCCTGTCCTCACGCCAGTTGTTGGCGCGTCAGGCCCGAGAGAGCCATCGGCGGTATCGTGGGCGGGAATTCCTCGGTTTGTATCCGATGGTCGAAGAAGATGACCGGTTTGTCCTGCGCGTACCGGCGCGCATGGCTGAGATCGTGTCCAGATACGCGGCTCCCGAGCCGCTTGGCTTGGCAAGGTGGATGCCCTTTCAAGTATGGGCAACAGCGGACACACTCCCGGACTACTTCTTGAGTTAGGTCGGGCGACGGAGCCATGTCGCGGCTCGGCACTGTTATGCGGCCTTCGCCAGTCGGTCGAGAATTGCGCGAACCGTGGCAATTAGCTGGTTTTCGGTAGCCGCCGAGTTCAAAAGCGCGGCGATTTCGTCATCCTTCGGCCGAGAGGCTTTCGGGCCATCTGATGGTGCGCTCGATCCGATCAGTTGCTTGGCAATCTGTTCGGCGGCACCGCCAAACGCACCGATCGGCAAGACAAAGGAACCGGCGGACTGCGCTAGTTCGAATTCTTCAACGACGCCATCGGCAACGATCGGAGCCCCTTTCTCAGTCTTCAACCCGCCCAGGAAAACCGTGACGCCCGCCAAACGCGCCATTTCACTTCGAAGGGCCGTCCATTGGGCGGCGTCTGCCGCTCGGCCCGGAACTCCCTGCGGAAATGGCCTGGCAATGAGCCGACGGTCCATGTCCCAGCCGCCACCTTCCCGCAACGCATCCATGAAACCGGAGACGACTGCCGGACCGACCAGCAAGCCGGTCCCCGTGACAAGGTCACGATGGGTTGCGCCGATCAGGCGCCCGATCGCTTCAGCCACTGCGTACACCCGGGGTGTGTGTGCATCGCCACCATCGAGTGGCCAACTTCCGCTCACCCAAACACGTTTGGCTGCGACCCGCCTTTCAACATCGCGCAATAAATCAGGCACCTCGTCGTAATCATCGACCTCTACTGCGACCAGGCCATACCTGCTGAGATCCTTTGCCCAGAGCTTGTGTTGGGCAATACGTGCCTTGAACTCGTCGTTAGTCTTGAAATCATCGGCTTTTGGCGGCTTGAGAACCGCGAAATGCTCTGGCGGTGCTTCGGTGAAGCTTTCCCTGATTAGCGATAAGACATGACGAACATTTGGATCGGTCAAGCTGAGCCCGACAAACAGCATCGACATGCTGCTCAAATGCGCCTGCAAAAGTGGCAGGAACGCTCCTCGCTTCGTGCGATAGAGCTCGTAGTCGTCCGTGGAAATAACAATGTCATCCAACCGATCGACGGAGCCATGCATCTTGTAAAGACGTGTTGCGCCGGGGGGCACCTTGAGCGCGAGGTCCTTGGCGCCAGCGACTGAGTCCAAGGGTCGGCCAATCTCTGCAAAGGCTCGCTCAATTAGTCGATCGTAGTTCGTGGTCCAAATATGCCGAGCGGGAAGGCGAGCAAGAGTTCTGACGGTTTCAGGGAGCGCTCGTTCGAGGCCGATTTCGCGTTTGATCACATTGCGGACGCCAGTCGCGTTTCCCGTTTCACGGATATGCCACTGCGCCAAAGCTGCAAGGTCTTGGATGTCACGGGAGTTTACACCGATCTCCTCACCGATTTCCGTCAGCAGGTTGGACCAGGAAGGATAGCCAGCGGCCATAGACACGCCGGCACCAACAAAGACAGCCCCTGTGCCTTCATGCAGTGACGATGGAAATTCACGAAGAAATCGGGAACGAGCAGCGTTGCCTGCCATAGGCTATCTACCTGCAGCCTTGGCTGCTTCCTCGACCCATGAGCTGATATTGGTGTAGCCGTTGTCCCTCACCCAATCGTACTGACGATACATCGTATTCAAAGGCGTCTGGTTGACTTTAAAATAAGAAAGTGGGTTCAGGCCTTGGACATCAGCGCCATTCTGGGGATGTTTGATGTTGTGAATGTCGATTGCCAGAAGACCTTTTCCAAGCTCATAGCTACGCTTAATCTCGTAGCGCACCCACTCGCGGTGATAGGTTTCAGCGCCATACAGAACAACCGTGACTGACGTCCCTGAGAGTTGCGCCTCGATCCACTTCTCGATGCCGCCCGAACGCTGCTTGATCTTTTCAAATTCAGCCTTGTCGAAGAACGGAGAGGCTTCGCCTTCCGGGCGAACGATCCAAGAATTTCTCACCTGCATGACGCGGTGAACGTCTCTGTCGTAGTGGAAGCTAAAAAACACCTTCCGGGCCAATATTCCCTCCGCATCACTACACTGTAAGTTTCCGATCATCGATTCTCAGCAATATTGCCGAATGTCAAGCGAAGGGAAGATTTGACCCCTTTGGCGAAACGAAGATCTGACCCCCTTCATTGATTTCCCGTTTCGTTTGTTTCGAGCGCCGCTCCGGTCTTTTGTAGAAGACCGGAGCGGCGCTTCTCGCGAAGGCGGTAGCTATCACCACGGATGGTAATCACCGTGGAATGGTGGAGTAAGCGATCCAAGATCGCCGTCGCCACGACGGGATCGCCAAATACGCTTCCCCATTCACCGACGGAACGGTTTGATGTGATCAGGATCGATCCTTTTTCGTAGCGTCGGGACACCAGTTGGAAGAACAGGTGCGCGGCGTTGGCCTCGAAGGGGAGATAACCGAGCTCGTCGATGATCAGCAATTTCGGCCGGGCGAGCATCGTCAACTGTTTGTCGAGTGAGCCGTCGCTGTGGGCTTTGGCTAACATCGCAACAAGGGTGGCCGCGGTAACGAACTGAACGTTGTAGTTCTGGCGGATTGCCTCACGCCCAAGGCTCACGGCCAGATGGGTTTTGCCCGTTCCCGGAGGCCCCAGCAACAGGAGTGTGTCGCCGTGAGCGATCCAGCGACAGGTCGCAAGCTCTCTGATCTGTCCTTGATCCAGCGATGGCTGCGCCTCAAACTCGAAGCCGTCAAGTTCGCGTACAAAGGGGAACTGCGCCAGCTTGCTCGACATCGAGATTCGCCGCTCGTCGCGCCGCGCGATCTCTCGCGATACCAGGAAAGCCAGGGCCTCGCGTAAAGTCATCTTCGAGCGCGCCGCCTCGTCCAACAGCGTGTCGAGCTGATCGCGGATTGCTGTCAGCTTCAGCCGGTCGAGCGTCGCGACTAGCGTATCGTGATCGATGTTCGTCATCACCAGCCTCCTCCAGCTACCGCTTCATATTCCGCAAGCGGCCGCAGCAAGGCGGATGCAGCAATCTCAATCGGTGCGACTTGCACCGGCGCTTCGACACCAGCGACGCCGATAAAATGAGCCCGGTCTACGATCCGTTGTCGGCGCCCGCGGCACAAGGGATGATCGGCCACCACCTGGCCTGCATGCCGGACGATCACACGGCCGGCCAGCACCACGACCTGAACGCTCTCGCCGATCAGCCGCCAGGGCACCGAGTAGCTGTTCGTGTCCAGATCGATTGCGCAGTCCGCCTGAACCTTGCGGACAAGATCGCGCAACTGTCCGAATGGCGCCCGGCCGGCGAGCGGGCGCAGCGTTCCGGCCTCAGCGGCAAAGCGTTCCGCCGGCGGCATGCCCGTCGTTCCATGCTCTCTCTTGTCGGCTATCTCTCGTGTCCACCGCTCCAGATGTGCCTCGAACTGCGCCCAGCTCTCGAACTGGCGGCCGGCGATCGCGTTGCGTTTGACGTAGCCGACCCCGCGCTCGTCCTTCCCTTTCGTTCGAGCCCGGTAGGGTGCGCAAGCGCGTGGTGTAAATCCCCAATAGTGGGCGAAGGCCCATAGTCGCGCATTGAAGCGCACCTCCCGCGTGACGGCGTCGTGGTGCTCCACCAGCGGCTTTGCATTATCCAGCAAGACTTCGCTGGGAACGCCACCAAACCGCAGGAACGCTCCCTCCATCCCTTCAAACCAGTCTTTTTGACCCTCGCGAAGCGAGGCGCGGATATGGATGCGACGGGAGTAGCCCAATGTGGCCACAAATACGTAAACTCGAACCCGTTCGCCGCCGATCCACACCCGCGTCTGACCAAAGTCGATCTGCAACTGACGCCCCGGCGGCGTCTCAAACCGAACTGTCGCGCGCTTCTGGGCTTTCAACTCACGCCGCCACTGCCGCACCCGAAGCTCGACTGAGCGCAGCCCAATGACGATGCCATGCTCGCTCGCCAATTCCTGCCGGATCACATCCGCATTCCCGTCATGGCGGAAGAAGCGTTCGCGCAGCCAATCATCCAGGCCGTCAAAAGCACTGCGTCGAGCAGGTTTCTTGAAAGGAACGGCTCCACCTTCGCGCAAATAGCGCCGTACTGTGTTGCGCGCACATCCGAATTCCTTCGAAAGCCGCTTCGCGCCCCAACCAAGCTCGTGCAGTCGCAACATCGCCACCACCTCGTCACCCTGAAGCATTTCCCCGTCCTGCATCGTTCGCGACGATGCAGGATGCGCTGAAATATCGGTCGCCATCCATCTCTCCTCGTTTGACACGAGGGGGTCAGTTCTTCAGTTCGTTAGGGGGTTAGTTTTTCATTTCGCCCGACACCGAATGCTCATTATCGGGATCAAGGTGAATTGGCGGTATCCACAGCCGACGCGTTAGAAGCTCGCGCAACGAGTCTCCGAAGCGAGCCGACGCCCATTGCGGGGTCGACGGTTCAGATCCCTTCAAGGTGAAGCAATTAAGGGCGACCGGCGTGAACAGGGATAGCGCCACGCGCCGGCGTTATCGCACGATAAGGATCAAGGAGTAGCAATGCCCTTACGGTTGCTTGCGCTATGGGACCTGTACCAGAACCCATGGCCAAGGCGAGCTACTCGTCCTCTTCCTGCAAGGCATACCGCACTTCAGGCATCGGGTCCGAATCCACTTCCGACAGCCACGCATTGAGTACCGCAGCAGTTTCACCCGAATTTTTGAGCGCCTCGCAGAGCTGGACTGCGCTACGGCGTATCAAGCCGACATCCGACCGGCGGGACTGGTCTTCAAAGTGGCCGTAGGACGTTTCGGTGCGGATGAGTTCTATCCCTTCAATCAGGCGACTGCGCTCACTTCCTGGCACGGCGTTCGAGTTTACCAATCTCGTGGCAACGCGCAGCGCCGAGACAAAGCCTGGCTCTCGCCGCATGAAGCACAAAGTCACAACTTCTGAGACGAGGGTTGCCGGTATTGGTGTGCCATCGCTTTCCCAACGTTCGACGAGAAAAAGCAGCGCGTTAAGGGCCGCTTGGACCGCGCGCGATCTTCCAGCTAGCAAACCAGCACGGATTGCATTGTGAGCTCTTTCCGCCTGCGAGGGATTACAGGCGATCATAGCAGGCAGAGCCAGAAGAAGTGAGGGCATCGAACCATCAGCTATCCGCGCGAGTATAGCATCGCAAGTGCGATCATCCACCGCTTCGGCAGGAACAGATGGCAAGATGGTTGACGAAAGGACGCGGGCGATTGTGAGCTCCGTATACTCATTGTCCCTGTCGTTTCCAAAGTCAAAGGGGGTATTGCGGTCAGCGGCCTTCGGCTGCCATTGCAAAAGGCTGCCCAGTATCGCTTGAGCCGTCATAGGTTTCAGATGGTATAGACTGTACTCGTGCCGCAGTGTGTAAGATGCGCTGTGAAGCGAGATGAGCAAGCCCGCGTCATACGACCCAACAGCGATCTTCTGGATTACCTCCGCAAAGAGCGCAGTTGGCAAGTTAGGATCCGGACTTGGAAGCCTCAGAAACACGTGTGGAAGCAGCCCAGTCTCCGCCGCGGTGCGGTCAGGGGCGTTGCCAGACCACAGTCCTCGCCCGAAGTCTTCTGCCTCTGCATCCGTGAGCGCGCCACCTTCGAACAATCGCAGCAATCGGAAGATAGCATGGCGGCGCGACTCGTGCTCCGCTCCTTTGCTCTGGTCCAGCAAGTGCGCAATACGGGAGTTCCAACTGTAGGTGTGCTCCCGCGCCTTCCAGGATTTTGCGTCCAACAGCTCTGATGCTTCCGGAAAATCCCTCTCGATACCCCCGAACTTGGTCTCGTTGGGCAACGGCAGGCGAAGAACGTCGAGCGCAATCTCGTGGCGCCTTTCTGGCTGGAGAGCCTGAGCGCTTCTGGTGAGGAGATTGCCAATCCCCTTCAGGACCACCCAATGTCGAATGGACGGGTCGGACAAAAGGGACGACGCCAGCTGGAAGCACTCTATCGCCCGTTCGCCATCGAGTCTCACGCACAAGCGCGACAGCAATTCGCACATGGTCTTCAGCCGGTTTGCCCACTCGCCGATCCGGTCTTCGCTCTGAGCCATCTGCCTTCGCCCAAATGCGATGGCACCTCGCAAGCAATCCACCATACGATCGACATCTTCCCGAGGAAGCCTTGCAACAGCGAGACGACTGAAGTGCTCCTCCAAGAGCTCATAGTCGTGAGAAATGACCGAACGCAGCGCCAACCAAGTCACGGCCCGGGTGTCATCCTCAAGAGTGGAAATTGCTCTCGCCCACCGACGCCCTGTGATCTCAGAACTTCCGATGCGCAAAGGCAGGCCGACGCGCTCTGACAAATATGCGAGCTGTTCATAGGGATGCGAAACGGCACTGCTCACGAAATGCATCCCTGAATTGAGTCTGTAGCGCCCTGGGTCAAAGAGCGGCTGCTTCTCTACTGCCCGAGCCCGCTGCTTCCGGTCTGCCTCTTCCAAAGAATCGCTGATGGAGCTCAATTCGTCCCAAGGATCGATATCGGCCCCTTTATGGGCATGAGGCCAGTGGGGGAGGTCGCTGCCAGATGCCGCGGTCTCAAGCTCAAACCAGGCGCTTCGCATCATGAGAGATGCCCACGCTTCCCGCGAGAGAAGCCACGGGCTTCTACGGTCTTGTGAACGGCGGCGACGTATCTCCTTATGCGCTGCTTGGACGGCTCTTGCCGCAGATTGTGTTTCGAGTATCTCCGCCAGCAACGCTGCTCGCCGAAGGCCCCAGACCGGGTCCTGTCCATCAAGGCGAGGAGCGTTCTCAAGTAGATAATGATAGTCTAGCTCCTCCCGCGCCCGAAGGCAGCCCTCGTAGATATGCGCGTTAATGGCATCTTCGCCTGGGAGGGACTTGAGGCGCTCAAGTCGCGTCTCAAACTTAGGCCAGTCCCGTCGATGCCTTGCCTGGCGCACCAGCGACATATGTAGGAACGCACGCTGATCCTGCGGGAGCATACAGTCTTCTTCGGAGTTTAGGGCCTTTTCAGCTATTTCCTCGAAGAAGGGCGGTAATGACCAGTGGAGCGCGTCCCAGCGCCACACAGCCTCATAGAGCATGGCGGCTCTTGTTGCCGGCGACACTTTAGGTAGCTCATTTGCCAGCACCTTAAACGTGTCCTGAATCGCAAATCGCCCCCGTAATCGTTGGTCGTATGGAGTGACGAGCCATCCAGGGTGCCGCTCTCTGTCCTCGCGCCAGATGCTAGCCAAGAGGGCCACCTTGGCATCAGAATCGGTGGCTGCGGCCAAATTGTATTGTTTCTCTGACGTGCATTCCCATTCGACGTTTGCCGACGGGCGCGCCTGCCAGAAATATTCTAGGAGGATGTCCATCGCCCTCTGATGCCGATCCTCCTGCGGCAGTCGTTGAACCAACGGAGACAAATCAATGGGCGTGATGTTTCGTGCCTCAAAGAGACGACGTCTTGATGGGGCTAGATTGAGCACGCCGATGAGCCTGATTGGCCTTGCCGCGGTCCCGAGCTTGTCTCTGACCCAGCCTGCCCATTTCAGGAAATTGGGGTCCTCTCCTGAGAAGCCCAGTAGACAAAGCTCGTTTTCAAGTAGAGCCTGCTGAGCTAGATTCACGAAAGGTGCAAAACGCTCGGGGTAGGTTCGAAAGTCCTCTTCGGTGAAGATGAAGGGAAGGTAGGAGGGCATGCTGCCGTGGAGCTTTACAATTCTCGGCCTGCGGGCACGGGCAATATCTGCAATGACACGAACGACATCATAGGACGTGTCCGGGTCCAACGCCGCGGACCGTTCAAGCAATGTGTCCCAGTTTGTCGTCAACACGTCGGACCACGGTAGGCGGAGCAGATTGCCATGCAGGTCGCCAGGTTCCCACTCGGTATCACGAATGTACTTTCGGATAATCCCTTCGAGCGCTCCGTATCCCAGTGTCGAGCGATACTCTTCGGCAAGGATCAGCGGATCTGAAGGGCCCTCTCCGCCAGGATAGAGATCCTGCAACATCGCGTCCCTAAACGTGCTCCACAACGGCGGCTGCGGCGTGGTGGCGGCGGCCAGTTTCGCAAATCGGCTAAATCCAGCTCCGACCATTACGGCCGCGCCGTGGACATCCCCGAGCTTCCATAATGCATCTTTTACTTGCCGGAGAGCCGCGTAGTCTGGAAGTGTCTCTATAGCGGCAAGGTCGAGCTTCTCGTCTTTTTCTTCTGTGCCCACTTTGTCCTCATCTGCGGCGGCAAGTGAAGTTGACTCGGTACAGTTCACCAACGAGCCGAGAGCTTTCGGTTCTTGAACAGATCGGTTCAGGAAGCAGACAGGGCGGCAACGAGGGTAGGATGGAGCGACAAAGAAGCGTCGTCATCACCCTTCAATAGGGTTGCCAGATATTGGCGCTTGTAGCCGACATCGAAGATGTATCGAGCGCTGTCACCCTCCATCACCCCCAAGCTCCCATTCCACAGCATAACGTCAATCAGTTTACCGATGCTTTCGGGGTCTTTCAGTTCTCTCGAAGCGATGTACCGAAGTTTTGATGCTGTCAGGTTCTCCCGTTGTTGCACAACTTCGAACAACAGGTCGGAACCCTTCGGCACAAGGTCGGCAATCTCGCGGTCAAGGTCTTCCAGGACCTGCCATCCTAGCTCCTTCAACGCGACCAGGTAGTCTTCTTCCGCAATTTTGCCCCGGCCGAACGTAACGGCGCGCCGACGAGCGGTTTCAAAGAGACGGATCAGATATCTTGGCCGCATAAGGCTGCCGTCAATAAGAAAATCCAGTACTGGTCTCCCAGCGACAGTTGACACTGAGGCCCGAGACCATAGGGTCGGCCAATCTTCCCTTATGTCGATCGCGCTCGCTTTCAAGCGTTGCTCAAACAGTTGCTTTAAGAGGGACCGATCCGCCCATTCCAAACTTTGGACCGCTAGCTTCCCATAATCTGCCATGCCGCGAATCAGAAACTCGTAGACGTCGCTGCGAACGAAGATACCCCACCGGAAATCGAGATTTTTCCTTCTGAATTTCCGCGCGATTTCCTGCATCGATTCTGTTAGACCAACAACGATCATAGCGTCATCGTCCGTGAAGCCGCCCGGCGTCCAAAAGCGGTCAAGATTATCGAACAGGAACAAGACGAATCCCTTCAAGCGAAGGTATTCAAGCACAGCCTCCCGCAGCATCCTCACGTCCTGACCATAAATGGCTTCGAGCACCTTGGACGAGTCGAGCTGATTCAGTTCCAGGTCAACGAGATTACTTTCGCGAAATCGATCGACAACGTTTTGTGCCAGGCGCTTCAAGCGCTCAGAGAAATCTCCGGTTCCGGTATCCACCCGTTGTTCGAAAAGGGACTTGAGCTTCTCGTAGCCGGGGTACAGCCTTTGATCGCGTAGGGCACGAAGCTCGTCCTTTTCCAAGAGCTTGTAAGCGATTTCGAGCCACAGGACGTATTCCCAAAACGCGGCGATGACCTCTTTACGGGTACCCAGACTTAGCTTGTCCAGAATGAATTCTTTCATTTTGATCAGCTGGTACCCATCGGGAATCAAGTCAATGACGATGTTCTCTTTGTTCGCACGGCTAAGGTCGCGGACTTGGAGAAACACGGCGGTTTTTCCGCTACCTTTCCGGCCGACAAGGACATTGGCCTCCCCCGAAAGAGTGCGCTGGAAGGCGTCGGTCTCGAGAAAATGGTCAGCCAGGGTGGTCGCTTCGTTTTCAGCGACCGGATCACCACATGTTAGCGTTTCGAGAAGCCGCTCGTCGTGGTGTTTTATCGACACGAACTCGTTCTGAAAATCAGCAAGGTTACCCCGGAAGTCGGCGACCACCGTGTCCAAGTCTTCAAGCTTCCACCACCGGTGGGCCTGATCGTGCAAGTCGAGGGGAAGAGTCTGGCTGTCGTGGGCAATCAAGCGACAGGGGATTCCTTTGCCTCTAGCAATGCCGTAGATAAACGCCGCCCTTTGGTTATTTCTGATGACCTCTTCGTTTGTGCCGTCCATCCAGAATGCTATTACTCCGTACGACGACAGGACCAGTCCGTACGCTTCGCTTGCATTTAGGCGGCTGATTTCAGCCGGGTTGAAGTTGCGGAACTTGATCCGAGCGATCTTTTTCACGGCGCTTGTTAAACGCATGGCAGCGTCAGTGGGCTTGGGCGGCTGCAAGATGAAAAGCGGCTGCTCTTTGTTTTTGGCAACTTCGCCCCAGCGATTCGTCTCGTCGGGCTTTGAGAGTATTCTGCGCAGCTTGTCGGCGTAGTCGTAACCGTCGTATCCCAATGTATCCAGGAGGCCGACGGCTTTGATTGGCTTGAAATCGAGATGTGTGGATCGGATCAGGCGCGTCGGTTTATCGAGTCCGATGGCATAACCGAGCTCGTATGTGACATTGGCGTTGACGAGCGAGATATCGGCCACAAAGGCGTCCGCCCCCTCGATCCAGCTTTCCACGGACTGCGCGATAGGCGATCCCGATGTGTCTAGGGTTGACCAAGCTGAAACAACCCGACCTCCCGTGGAGGCCGCCGCGCAGGCACCAGTGATCATTTCCGAATGATATTGATTGCCTGAGGGATAAGCTACGAAAACTGAGGTCATCTGGGATCGAATCGCAAGTAGTGCACGTAAGAGATGCACCCTGCGGTATAGTTTGCCAACCTGACAAGGGTCTTTCATGTGTGCGCCAATAAATTCCACTTGCCTTTGCGTGACGGACATGTCTCGTGGACATGCTTGAAAAAAGCTATTCGTGTTATGCTATCTCCGAACTCGCATCCGCATCGGTGCAGGCACCCTCGCTCTGTTGAATCGAGTGGGGCGTTCACGTCGACGGTCAACCGATCGTTTGGCTCAATCAATCTCGCTCATCGCATCAATGGCAAAATGGCCGCAATGATCGAGAGCATCGGTAGCGTTCGAGGTGTACAGCGGGAGATGTTCTGGTTTTGTGCGTCCAAAGTCGCATAATGTATCAACAGGAACGTTCGGTCGAAACGGCGAGGGGCAGCAAGCAGTCCTTCGGAGCCGTTTCACTCAACCTGCGTGGCTGTCGGAATCTGCTGGGTGCAGATGTTCTGTATCACGATGATCGTCTTTCGCGGATCGCTCGGAGTTCGGCGAGGAATGCCGTTGCAATTTCGGTTGCCTCAGACGCATCCGCGGACTCGACATCCAAACCGTGCGCAGCGCGGTTCATGGTCTGTAGAGCACTCCGGAACCGACCTGCGGTTTGGGGCGCCAAGCCAAGTCGCTGCAGTTCCGTTAGCATTGGTCCAAGAGCCAGCGGACGCTCGGCTTCGGTCTGATCGGCTACCAACAGTCGGATTTCACGCTCAACCTCTATGCGTAGCTTCACGAGCGCCATCAACGGGAATTCGCGTGCAAACTCCGCCTCTGTTGGTAGCTCTGTCTGCAATGGCTCGGGGAGGGCGGCAGAGAGCCTATATTCCGCAACGCCCATCGGCTTTGTGGAGTCTCGAAGCGCGTATTCGACGATCACCTCATTCTTGCCTTTGCACAGAATGATGCCGATGCTCGGGGCGTCCGACTCGTGTCTAAGTTGGGCATCGACCGCGGAAAGATAGAAGTTCATCTTGCCAGCGAACTCCGGCTTAAAGTCCTCTATCTTCAGCTCTACGACGACGAAACAGCGCAGCCGCAAATGGTAGAATAGAAGATCCAGATAATAGTCCTGCCCACCAACCTCGAGATGATGCTGGCTGCCGACGAATGCGAAGCCTTTACCGAGCTCAAGAATGAGAGAGCGTAGGTGCTCGAGTAGGCCTTGCTCGAGTTCGCGCTCGGACATTGCCGGACCGAGGGCAAGAAAATCGAAGCTGTAAGGATCTTTGATTAACTCCTGCGCCAGATCGGATTGCGGTGCAGGCAGTGTCCTGGCGAAATTGGTGAGTGCCTTCCCCTTTCGCTGGTAGAGGCCGCCTTCGATCTGATGTACGAGAACATTGCGACTCCACCCATGTTCTACCGCTTGGCGAGCATACCAGAGCCGCTCTTCGGAGCTTTTCAACGCCTCGACGAGCTTGACGTTATGGCCCCAGGGCAATTGTGCAACAAGTTGTCGCACAATTTGTTCATCCGGAAACGCCTCAGCAAAGGCGCGCATGTATTTGAGGTTCCGCGGATCCTGTCCTTAAGCTCGGCAAGCAGAGAGGCATACCCGTCGCCGTCAGATGAAGGAATGAGCGTGGTCATGAGGGAGTCTTTATCAGGCCGGGCCGGAAAAAGCTCTACCGATCACAAACGTCGCGTAGTCATCCAGTACTTTGATGTGGCAGCTATGATGGCGGGTCCGCGGTTCGATTCCGTTCACATCAGGATTTTTGTCAATGGTTCATTCAGATGGCATCGATTCCTCCGTTGCAGCCGGATCCACGGTCTGAGCCCACAGCAATTACCGGCCCGTTCTCGGGCCTATACAACCTCACATCCGGTCGCCGCTTTCAGCGGCCGCACCACTATCCCGCTTTCGACGGGCACGGGCTCAGGAGAACGGGACCATTCTCAAGATCGGCGGGTAAAGCCAAACGGAATCCCGGTCCGTTCACCTGGATCCGTCAGGACTGATCAGGCCCTGAGGATGAGTATTCTGCGTTCGATGGTTGCTTCTGTGCTTCAGGCGGTTTTCATTATCGCACCCTCGATGACGACGCCGGAGCTCACGTACTTCCAGAGTGCGACCAGCAACTTGCGAGCCAGAGCGACAATCATCGGCTGCTTGAGACGACTGCTGCTGCGTGCGATGCGCTCCTTGAACCAGAACGTCAGCGCCGAGTTTGGTTGATGCCGCAGCCATAACCAGGCGAGCTCGACCATCGTCGCTCGCAAACGCGGATTTCCCGCCTTCGAGACACCCTGCTCACGGTTGATGTTGCCGCTTTGCCAGGGCGAAGGAGCAAGCCCTGCGTAGGCAGCGACTTGCCGCCGGTTGTCGAAGTGTCTGAACAGGCCTTCCGTGTGAAGGATCGTCGCGAACTCGGGACCAATTCCCCTGATCCTTAGAAGCGCGGCCGCTCTTGCCGGTGTGTCCGCTGTTTCGCGAGACATCAACGCATCTCGTTCTGCTTCAACAGCCTTGATCTGTGTGAGCAACAATTCGAGGCGATCGAGTTCCCGGCAAATCTCGGCCTTCAGATGCTTCGGCACCATCCGGCCGTCTCCCGTTCGAAGCTCATCCAGGCGCTGACGGCGATCACGCCGCAAAGGCTCGTAATCTCGTATTCCTTGGGAGAAGAGCAGCCCCTTTATGCGATTGACGTGGAAAACACGTTCCGCAATCAGGGTTTTCCGCTCTCGCCCGAGCCGGCGGTTGTCTTCCTCTTCGGGGGTGAGAAGCTTGACTATCGAGCAAGCACGCGGTTCACCACGTTTCCAGGCCATCAAGGCCCGTATTAGGGTCTCGCCGTCGATGCGATCCGTCTTTGCGCGGCGATGACGGCGTGGCATGGCTATGGACGCAGCCTCCACGATATGGCTTTCGATCCAGGCTTCCTTGCTCAGTACGCGCGCGAGCCAGAACCCGTCCAGCCCGGCCTCCTGGATCACCACCAGTGGAAAAAGCTGATCTATACGCCGCTGTGCTTTCTGGCGAAGGGTGGCAAAACACGAGAACAGGCCGGCGATGTCGCCACCAGGCACTGTATGGCGAGACATCTTTTCGCTTCCCGGCGAGAGAGCGGTCACGAGCCATGTCGATTTGCTCAGTTCCAACGATACGAAAATTGCGCCAAGATCGACGGGGGTAGCGGCATGTGCCTGCGGTTGATCAGCTTTCATCGGCATGGTTGGCCTCCAGAGAGATTTCTAGCGACCTCACTCTGCCACGGTGCAGGCCGCTATCCACCCCTGATGGAATCTCAACTGCACAGATGTCGGATGGCGGGGTCTCAGGTTCCGCTCCCATCAAAGCGGGAGATGCGACGCCGCGTCAGTCTAGTCCAATAATCCTCGCTGGCGCGAAGGTTTGGAATGTCTTCACGCCGGATATCATGCCAGACTTGAAGAGAGGCGTGCCGACGGCGCCTTTCATCCAACATTCCCGCTTCTTCTTGATGTAGGTGAACGCGACGCAGCGGTCATTGTCGATGCAAGCCAAACGGCACTGAAGGGGCGTTGCGTTCGAGATCGATGGGCGCACGCCAATATCACCTCCGGGCAGGTCGACGTCTTCGAATAGCGCTTTTTTGGGATCGATCGTGCCCATGTTGAACGACGTCGGGTCTGGATCCGCGCTCGCAAGGAACTTTCCCGAGATAGCGACCGCGTTGCCGTCCGCACGGCCCTCATCTGCCTTCAGGAAGCAGTTCGGCCCGCGCACTATCTTCGGATTGGCATTGAAGGTGAAAGCCTTACAGGTGCCGTTCATTTCTAGGCAGCTCCTGGCGCATTCCGCCAGATCGATCGTCCTCTTTGTTGCGAGGTCATCGCCAAACAGGTCAAGGCCGGTGAAAACGGCAATGCGCGTCGGCTTGCGGGCAAACTCCTCGATCGCCGACAATTTCTCACTCTGTCCGAGGCCGGCCGGCGCAGGATTGGCAGCGGCACGCTGTTGGCCGCTCGGTTCGGAGGCGGTGTCGCTGTTGGAGTTTGCCGTCGAAGGTGGCGCGCCCTCGAGGGTGACGGTCGGGCTTGAGGGATCGGGTTCAGTCGACGCTGACGCCGAGCCCTTGCGGTTGAGCTTGTAGCGGCCAATTTCCTCGCTCGAGAACACATGCATTTGCGACGGCGGGGTCTTGAACATCGTCGTCATGACTTCTGCCGGCGTGTCGAAGCGAGCGAGCATGTCGATGATGTCGGAGATTGAAAGCTGGGCGCTCACGAGGTCGTTCGATTCACTGGAGATCTGGTGGACCCCAAGCTCACCGTCCACTTGGCGGTCGACGCCGGCGAGAAAATGAAGGCGCAGGCGGAGTAGCAACCTTTCCCCGCCGGAATGAAGGTGGATAGGCGCTTCTCGTGCACGTCGTCGGCGATCAACAGTGCCATCTGCACCGCGCCGCCGATGCTATCGAGCACCAGTAACCTGGCTTTCTGCGAAGCATGAAGCGCCCGCCGGAAATTCAGAGCGGAATAGAGATCGATTTCGCCTTTGAGGATGATGACACTTGGGTCGCCCTCGTCGAACGAGAAGGGGCCAAACTTTTTCGTGCCGGCCAGTGCCGGATGATATCCAAGCACAACGGCCAAGAAAAACGCCATTGCTCGGATGAGGCCGAATTGAAACCTCGGCAAGATTGGTGCTCCCACAGTCCGTCTATGTTCAGAGAACATCTATCAAGTTCAAGTTGCAACACAAAAAAGCCATAAGGGTTAATGTCGCAACAGATGAGAGACCTCGGTCGGCAAGGTGGATGCATGTTCTAACGGTTTCGTGGTCATCGTTCACGGACTCGGATGACGAGCGCGTGGGCTTGCTGTGTTTCGGAAAACGTTCGATGGTACAACCCAGGGGCGGGGTATGTCATGCGACGATTTCTTGTTGGTGCGGCCGTAGCTGCAACTTTGGTCCATTGGCTCGGTTCGGTTCGCGACCGTGCCCCGATTGCCGAAACCCCACCGACCTCAGCAGAAATCGTCGCAGAGAAAGAGCTGCCCCTAGCGGTAGGGAGCGCTGAGATTTCCGTTGTTGCGCCTCAGCAAGACGCATCCCCGGGGGCAGCCGAAAGCGGCGACCGTGAGCACGTGATTGCGACTGTTTTCGTGCGTGGTAGACGGGTTGCCCTGCGAAAAGGACCGGGCAAGGAGTTTGCCATCCTCGACAGATACGATGTGGGTAGGCCGGTCGGTTTGCTGTCCGTCGATGGCGAGTGGTCTCGTATCAAAGACAATCTCACGCGGCGAGAAGGATGGATTGCTTCGCATCTCCTTAGCTCCGAGACAACGTGGTCGAAGCCAAAACGCGATTCACCCGCATCCGCTGAGCCGTCTAGTGAGCAGCCAGTCACGATCCCGCGGATTTCCGACGCCGTGATTGTACAGCGCATCATCGCTGAGTCTATTTCCAGCTACAGCGGTTCGTGCCCATGCCCGGAAAGCCGCGACCGGTCCGGACGGCGCTGCGGGCGTAGGAGCGCGTATTCGAAACCGGGCGGTGCTGCCCCAATTTGCTATCCGGGCGATGTCTCAAGGGCCATGATCGATGCATTTCGCTCGCGATTGTGACGCGCGATCAGCTGCCTGCAGGGGTTAGCTGGCTCGTAGCGAGTGTGTCGTCGAAAACTTATCCGGGTCCAAGCTCTGACACCGGCCGCCTGTAGCAAGTATAGTACTAATCTCGGGAAAACGCGCTTGCCCCCTTGAATAGCTAGGGTTGCATTTCGTAACGTACTATCGCGACTCAGCAATGGGACGCTATCTGGTCACGAGGGTCTCACAGACCGGGGGGACTGGAGCAGCTGTTGAAGCTGTCAAGGCTTATGAAGGTATTCAATGCGAGTTCCATTGCGCTCTCCTTTGATATCGGACGATGCCAGCAGAATGCGCATAGCATCCTGATGACAGTATAGACGATTACGTCGATGAAGTGCCTTATCTACTAAGCGGTGCGGGGCAAGGGATTTGACCATAAGGGCACATGGCAACCTTGCCCCCTCTCGCTCCCGCGGCCGGGCTGGCGAGTGGCCTTTCAAGCCTAAGAGCTACCCGCACTTCGATGCATTCCTCTCGGAGGATGACGCAAGATCGTTGGCAGCAGACCCCACCAGAGTGGCCTCGCACGCATTCTTTCCCTTCCTGCGCTACCATCAGCGCTGGACGAAATTCACCGACAAAGGAGAGAAGGGGGATGTAAAAGAGCGTCCCATCAGGTTCGCTTCTCGCGCCGACTCGTACATATTCAGTTACTATCGGCACCTGCTATCTCAACCTTTTGAGAAGGAACTCAAGGCGCGTGGCCTCCACCGTAGCGTTTTGGCTTATCGAAGAGTCATTGGCGCGGACGGCAGAGGCCAGTGCAACATTCATTTTGCCCTCGAAGCGATTTCCGCGATCCGCGCCCTCGGAAACTGTTGTGCGATAGCCTTGGACATTAGCAGCTTCTTCGAGAGCCTGGACCACGGGCGCCTGAAGGAAATATGGTGCGGTCTCTTGGGCACGGATCGCCTTCCTGCTGATCATTACAAGGTCTTTCAGGCGATCACCGCGTATTCCGTCGTTGACCGCGAGGAGCTCTTTGAGCGGCTTGGTTACATCGGTCCCAAATACATGTCGAAAACGGGCGAGCCGATAAAAGGGTACCTGGTAGAGAAGTCGCTCATTCCGCGCCGACTTTGTACGGGCCAGGAATTCCGGGAAAAGATTGCCGGTGGCGATGGTCAGAAGTCTCTGATTAAGAAGCACCGGAAGCCCTACGGTATCCCGCAAGGCTCGCCAATCTCAGATCTGCTTGCGAATTTCTACCTTCTTGATTTCGACACTGCCGTAAAGGCGAAGGTTGATGGGATGGGAGGGCGTTACTTCCGTTATTCAGACGACATTTTGATCGTGGCTCCCATAGATCGCGTGGCAGCGATCGAACTTGAGGGGTGGGTAAGATCCCAGATAGTTCTCCACGGCCCGAAGCTGCGCATCAAAGCCGAGAAATCCGCCATCTTCTGCTATGAGGGGAGCGGTGGAGATCAAAGCTGGTCCAGGATAATGGGGGAGCAAGGAAAGAATGGGCTGGAGTATCTTGGATTCCGCTACGACGGCCGCAACATGTTCCTTCGCGATAGTACGCTGAGTGGACTCCAGCGGAAGGCCGCCGCCAGCGCTAAACGGGTCGCTCTGCGACTGCTGAAGCGATACCCTGAAAAGTCCACGGACCAGATTATCGCGGAGTTCAACGTCAGCGCCTTTCTTCAGCGTTATGGCCGCGTCCAGGACTTCGAGAGCAAGGCGGATGATGTCCGGAACTGGACTTTCTGGACCTACGCGACGAGGGCCGCAAAGCTCACGGCGCCCTTAGGGCTGCCAATTTACCGGCAACTTAGAAACTATCGACGGAACATGCGAGCTCATCTAAAGCGGGCCTTGGAAAAAGGACGCTAAATGTGCGCAAAGTTGGTGACCTCGAGGTGAGTCTTTTGCCCGTATGCTGAGCTACCCGAAACAATCAACTGGCTGTTCGCCCTAAGAACGGAACCTCTGCGAGCAAGCCGAACGTTCTCGTTCTGTGCTCAGAAGATCGCATATTGTATCAAGGGGAGTAAGACTTGGTCTACAGCGTCGCAGGTCAGGAGTTTTGAGACGTGCACGGTTTCGGTAAGGCCGTTCGCCTCCATATCTAAAAGCAAGATATCGTGATCAGTTCGCTGGGATGGTCCGTGCGATTGTCGCTTGCGTTGGTCTCTGGCTTCGTCGCCACGGCGCTGGGCGGTATGCTGATTGGGTCGAGGTGATTACGTCGGTCGAGCGGCGTCGGCGCTGGGCTCGGGAGGAGAAGGCGCGGCTCGTCGCGGCGACGCTTGAGCCAGGCGCAGGCGTTTCGGAGATCGCGCACTCGGCGGGAATCCATGTGAGTCAGCTCTTCCGCTGGCGCAAGGAGCTCTGCCAAACCTCCGCGCCTTCCGTCCCGCAGCTTGTTCCGGTGGAGGTCGTCGAAGCGCTGCCAGCACCGGCGATCCCGCCCGAGCCGCCGCCGGTCTCTCGGCCCCGCAAGAAAGCAAGCATGGCGATGATCGAGCCACGTATCTTCAAGGCCGCTGAACGCGCATTCTCTGCATGAGTCATCCGGAGAAACCTATGAGCGACAGTGTGAATCATCATCGAACACTCGAGGTCCTGACGGCGGAGCCGGTACAGTCTCGACGCAAGCCACGTCATTGGTCGGACGAAGAGAAGGCACAGCTTGTCGCCGAGGCGCTTTCGCCGGGCGCCAATGTGTCGGCGATTGCGCGGTCTCAGGGACTGGATCCGTCGCAGCTCTATGCGTGGCGCCGGGTGATCGTGACGCGCCTCCCCAAATACGCTTTCCGGGGCCGCGATGGTGTGGTTCAGGCCTTAGCACCGGCACACCTCATCGAAAGCGGCCTGCCGACGGAGCGGCTGCTCGCCTATATCGCCGTGTCGAAATACGCCGACGGCCTTCCGCTTTACCGGCAGGAGGCGATCTATCTGCGCGATGGCGTCGAGGTCAGCCGGTCGTCGATGGCGCCGTGGATGGGGCATCTGGGCTTCGAATTGCAGATGGGCGCAGATAATATCCTCGAGCGTTGAACTCGCTCGGCTTAGAAATCCAAAAAACTCGTCCACCACACTGCTGGCCGCTATGCATGGTCACCGACAGGCGAAGGCAACGGGCTTCCCGGGCGTTAGGCCGGTCTGGCATTCGCACGTAACTTGTTGCCCTGGCGAAATTGTGACATCACCGACACAAATGGGCACCTCGCTCGCCCTGAGCCGCAGCAGCAGCGAACCCGCATCGACGAGGAAGACGCTGCCGCAAACGCCTTCTTGACGGTCTCGCACATCCACATGGGACTGGCTTATGGGAACGGGACATGTGACCGTCAGCATTCCGTAGTTACGGAAATCCGAACGGATGATCGCGTTCTTGTTCTCGAAAACTTCGCCGACGATGGCGTCTATCCGCGAGGCCTCTCCGTACTGAACAAAGTCGTCCACGTAGGTCTCCATGACCTTCCCCACGCGCCTGGGATCAAGGTTCGCAGGCGCATTGTCCGTACGCGCGCAAAGGGTGGACGCGATTTCGAGGATGACGGAATGCATCTGTGACGCCGCTACGACGATATCGTGGTCCTTGGCGTATCGTGCCAACGCTGCGGTCGAAATTTTCGTTATCCTGTCGTGGCATGCATCGGCATGCGCAGCCTGCCCATGCAAGATGGACAGAAGAGCGAAGGCTAAGACTGTACCGCTCCGCATTTTCATGGTCCCTTCTTCTCGACGATCGCGTTGATCGACCGCAGACACGCAAGCCCGAGCACGATCGCGCCGGCGGCGAAGAAATAGTATTGGAGAGTCTGAGGCCACCATACGACATCCGCGAGCGGGCTGAAGCCGCCAAATGCAAGGCTCGTAAGGGTCGAGTTGATCGCAGCAAAGCCGAAATACATCGACGCGCTCAAGAGCACCAATGAAAGCAGTGACCAGACGAGCCTTTCCGCGAGTTCGCGTCCGTTAGTAAGCGGGCGCGTCATCAGCCATATGCAGCCGCCAATCAATGCGGTGGACAGCGTGATGAGCTGCTTTGCCAAATCGTTCGCCAGATCCAGCGCTTTCTCCGCCGGGTCGGTGACCTTGACCGGTGTGAATTTCAACACCGCACCAGGCGCGACCAACTCGTAGGCGACAAAACTGCCTACGAGCACGATGGCTATGTATGCTATAGTGAGTTTTCTTATGAAGCCATCCGAGATCATTTGTCCTCCGTCTCCGTGCGGAGAAGGCCCTCGCATTTCTTGGCCCGGTTCAGCCAACCGAGGTCCGCTGCGCTGTTCAGCATTGTCGTTTCCATCATCGATAGACAAGTTTCGGGTCTCACTCGGGAAAGCATTGCGGTCCAGATCGACTCTGACCAAAGGTCCTCGCGGGGAAGATGCGGCAGCCCCAGGAAATGACCGCCTTCATGCAGAAAGACAGACACTAGCGAATAGGCTTTTCCCGCCTTGTCTCCGATGATGAAGTCTCGCGTTCCAGCCTCCCCGACATAGGACAGCTTTGTAAGGCTCAAGGAGACCTTCTTGTCCGGCTCGCCGCACGCCACGAAACCAGCGTTCTCGCAAACAGGCCCTTGGACGAAGCTCACGTTCATTGACGGGACATTCTTCGACATGTCCGGTGACTTGCACAAGGCTGTGGTGAGTTTCTCGATCCACGTGCCGGAAGGCGGCGACGCTCCAGCCTCGCAAAACTGGCGGACCTCGGGCGCCTCGCGAGGGACGACCGCGTACGTCCCGATCACGTATCCGGTCCTCGTGTTGCCGGCGGTCGAGAGGCTGAACAACACCGCGCTCGCCGCCAATGCTCTGTCGAACAGCGAGCCGCTCGCGTCGCGGAGGGCTTCATAGACCCGGCTGTCGATATAAACGACCTGTTCATCGACAACGAAAGCCATGGTGCCTTCATTGCAGCGCAAACATACTTGCCGCCAAAGGTTTAAGGTCTGCGCCAGCGTGTGCGAAATTCGGTTACGGCAGTGGACCGAGCAGTCGCTCTCCGGAACAGTCAGATTGATTTTGACGACGGGCATGTCGACGATCGGTGCCGACTGGCTGATGGCATGGTCCCTCCAACTCGGATCGAGCATCTCCGTTTTGAATTCCTTGATGGGGGCGTACGGGCACCATCGTTGTACCAACAGGGGCAACAAAGTCACACTGTTGCCTAGAGCGAACGAGACAAAAGCCAGGCACTGAAGGCATGTCGTCATCGCAGCAAACGCGATTACCCTCTTTAATAGCTCGAAGACCTTGGCCATGATCCCCGCTCCGCATATCTCAAACACTGCCGGTTTATGGCGCTAAATCTGCTCTCGTTTTGTTAGCGAGGCCTCTGCAAAACTCTGCATGCAATGCTCACAGGTTGCATCGAGGTTGGAGAAGTATTGTTGCGATCATCTTGACAAAAAAAGCCTGAGAAGATGGACGGAACGGCATCCACAGTGCCTAGCAAGTCTGCGAGCCTTCCTCACACTCACCTGATCCACAGCTATGGCATTTGACGCAGCCTCCATTATAATCATCTCGCCAACATTGAGGATCCTTGTACATACTGCCGCAGCTCCCACATGAGCCCATCGCAAAGGCTGTAGTTGGGAGCATTGAAGTTACTACTGCAACGCCCACATTGCGGATAAACCGGAATGACTTTCTTCTGGACACAAGACTAACGCTTTCATTGGCAGACGAACCGCGCTCAATGTTGTTTATTGAGTATGCTACTACATGCGACAGCCAAAGGAAGGATGCCGCAGTAGACGCAATTGCAAGAAATAAAGATGAAACCCCTGTCGACATCGCACAAAGGAACCAAAGTCCTAGCGATAAGAAAAATGCGCGGCTGGTACACACGCTGCAGTTACCAAAATGCCGCAAAATATTAGGGGCATGGTCTTGATTTTGCCAAGTCATTTGCTTTCTCCATGCTTGCAACGGCGTTGCCGGTCTGGCCGTCCAGAAGAGCAGCCGCCTGGTGATGTACCAACCTGGCCTGCCGTTATCGGACAGCCACCGAATACGTGACTGACCGCCTCTTCGCTCGCGTCTTTGCTTTTTGTTTGGGTTGTTGGGCGGGGGTAGGCTCGACCGTTGCGTTGACCGCCTCTGCGATAAACTGCGCTCCAGAAAAAGACACATCGAGTGCCATCTCGGGATCGCCGGCATTCCCGCGCACCTCGATGGTTACGCCTGTCCAGCGGTTGTCCGGCAGGTTGAGCGGCGGACGCGTCGCCCGCCCAAGGGTCCGATTGACCGCCCCGTGATCGTTCGCGAAGGGATAAAGGTCGGTAGCGTCTCCGCGATTGCCGCCGCCAAACATCTTGGCGAGGTCGCGCTGATTGTCGGCCTGAATCAGTTCGATCGCGAGATGTTGCTCTTCGTTTACGTTGGCGATCGATTCGTCGACAACGTAGACAGCTATTCCCTCATCCGGCAGGAATGCATCCTGACGTCTGCGGCGGCGATACTCCACGACGATATATTGGTCTTCCGTCATCATGGCGGGATTGTGGATGACTACAACCGCGCCTCCCTCCGCCGCCGGTTTCAGCTGGATGCCGGCCTGGTCCGCCTGCACGACGACAGGATCGATCCAGCCATGAAACATGCGGAGCATGCCGTTCGGATAGGTGGGCGTGAGGCCCCCATCGCCCCAGGACCCTGATGCCATCAGGCAATAATCTCCGAGTCCGTTGGACCGGAAATTGCTTGATCTACCGGTGTCGTAGTAGTCCGCCCAACGCGCCGCCAGATGCCCCCATTCGTGAGCGCAAACGCCTACCCGGCAGTCCTCCGGCACTGTCAGATAGGTCGTCGCCTTGAGATCAGGCCCAACTGCGATACCGTCATCCGGAATGACCCATTTATGGCTCCATATGTCGCTGCGATCGCCGCTATTCTCGGCGCCGCCACCGGCATGAATGATGAAAAGTGCGGTTACGCTGTTTTCATCAAAAACATCGTAGCCGGAGAAATCGACACCTGAATCCTTCGCCGCCTGAACGGCATCGCGCGCCATCCCCTGCGCGTTGCGGGGAAACGTGCCATCCATGCCCGAGCTATCGTCGGCATAAAAGGCCAGAGGGTGTGGAAGGCGAAACCATCCGTGGACGGTGCCCGTTACATCGATGCCACGGCCGTTATCGTCCCACCCGCTAATCTGGCGGAAATAGTCGCGCATGCTGCCGGTCGGGAAACTCGATACGCTAAAGAGCATGTGCTCGAAAAAGCTTGGGCTCCGGTCAGCTGCGTGGCTTCGGTCGGGGAAGTCGACGAGCAATACGAGGGTCCGGACCTCGCCCCTGAGCTGTCGAGGCGGCCGGTCGATCAGGGATGCGTTTGGGTTTGCAGGGCCTGTCGTTGTCGCGCCGTCATCGAGCCCAATGTAACGACTACCTCGCCGGCTCGATCGCCACACGCTGTAGTATTGCTCAAACGTCATCTCGACAGGCAGACGATGGTCCGACTTAAGAGCGAGGTATCTGGCTCGAAGTTGTGCCAAGAGGCCAGGCGATGGGGGAACCTGACACATGCATGCCCTGCAGCCGGTTCGTGACCACGACTTGAGTGAGTAGCGCATGATATATCTCCATGTCAGCTCTTATTGTCGACAATCAGCCTATTGATAGACCTCCACAGTCTGCCGGCGGCGTCATGGACATGCCAGTGGACGGCCATCCGCCTTGAAAACCAGTGCTGTTTCCCTTCCACTCAGAGTGGAACGTCAACGCTCGAGAAGGCGCGTTCATTGGATGGAGGATCTTCTTCCTCTACATCGGGACAACGGTCGCCGTCATCGCTGATAATCTGGAGGATGGCCCCGTCCTGGAGCCCCATGGCCACTTCCGGATCGAGGCCGGTGAGGTTTGGCTGCGTCTCCAAGGCACTCGGCTCGCTTCTGGGTTTGCCATCCCACCAGTAGAGCGCGTAGTCCACACCCGCCGCGTCACTCGGCTTGCCGGCGACGATCAAATAGCGCTCCCCAATTCGCTCGATACTGCGAATGCCGCGCCCACCCAGGTCGAGCATCGCCGTATCGCCGAATTCAGGCCGGTTGTTTTCCGCCGCGAGCACGAAGTCGACGTTTTTTAGCGTCACCACTGCCGCCTTGTTGCCCACGAGATTGCGGAACCCGAACATCAGGCCGCCATCAGGCGTGACAGCAAGCCCCTCAACGTTGATGCTCTCATCGGATGATCCTGAAAGCTCGACGAGGTGCGGCTTGAGATCCTCACGCAGGACTCCCATCGGCTCCAACATCGCCCCGCCATTGCTTTCCAAAATCCGAGTCGCGAAGATCACTTTTCGCTTTCTGTCGCTGCCGGAAGAGCTTTGAGACTGGGAAGCGCTCCAGTAGACGATGTCGCCGCGCACGGCCGCGCCTTCGATATCCGACTTCCCGTACCCGGTAAACGTCTTGAGGTCCACGGAAGCTGCAATCGCGGGCATTCCACGCTCATAAATCCTGATCACGTTCGACTCGTCACTGGCCACCGCGAACCTCTTTGCGTCGATGAGCGCGCCGGCTGACGGCTCGCAAATGCCGCTGTAACGCTTCACATTGGCGGGCGATCCGACCGGCGCGGCCGCCACTCCGCAGAAGGCGGCGATCGAGATGGCGATACTGGCACTCACCTTCATAGCTGCCTCCGTTGCTCGCTATCGTCCGTCGCACGAGCGGAGGCCGATCGCGATGAACCGGTACCCGCTCCGCCACCCGGCCGGAAATTGTGCTGGAGCGAAATCCGATCGGAAATGGCTCGGCCAAGCCGCTCTATCTCATTGTGTCTCGGTGCGAAAAGTCTGTACCATTCGGGATCATGCTTTAGACGACCCCAATCTCGATCAGGTACGCGCACGCATCGCCGTACCATTTGCCGGCGCGGTCGAGATGATCGCCATGGGCGCGCAGCCCCCATCGGCTGTGCGCGCTGCCATAAAGCCCGCCGGCATTGAATGCCGCCGCTACAAGGATCGGATCGAGGCTGCTTTTGTGCAGGCGAATTCGGATTTCCGCCGCGCCTAGGTCGAGATTGGTTGCAAAATCGTAAAGCGGGTGATGCGCGGGTTTGGGATCGGGCTTGGCCGGATAAACCGGCGCCACACCAAACGGGTCGTAGTCAAGGCCGTACTGCTCGCCTTTCGAGCGCATAACCCAGCGTGCCGTCGTGCCGAGCGATTGCATGGGACCGGCCGAATAATCTCCCAGTGTCGGCGGATCGACGTCATCGTTCTCGACATGCGCTTCCCAGCGGAAAGTTTTCGGGCCGGTGAATTTGGAGTTCTTGTAGATGTGGGTCTCGGTCGCGACCGTCATCATGAGCAGCGCAGGCGGTATGCCGTGCTTGGCGCTGGCGGCGAGCAGGGGGACTCCCATATACTCCATCATCTTGTGCATCGTATCGAGGCTTTCCTCCCAACGCTGCTGCGTGATTTCGCCGTTTTCGCGGATTGCAAGCCCGCGATCGTCGTACCGCCATTCCCGTATTCCCTCTCCGAACGTATGCCAATCCTTCCCGTCCATCGCCGGCAGGGAAGCGGGTGTGAAGGCAATCGGCGGCATACTGATCGTCCGCACACCCGCGCGAAGATCGGCAATCCTGGGCATGACGACCTGATCGGGATCGAGCCGCACCGCGGAGGCGGCGAGGTCGAGAAGAAGCTGGCTGGGATTGCGCAGCCTGCTGGGACGCGGGTTGGTTTTCGGCCATGAGTAATTTTTGGTCGTACCGCTCGAATAGGTTTCGAAATGCAGCATGTTCAGTCGGCCGATCGTGCCGATCCGCTGTCCCGCGTTTACGCGATCGCCGATGCGAAGGCCGAGCGCCGAAAGCGAGTTGGGCGCCACCTCCCCGTAATTGATGACGTATCCATCGTGCTGGACCAGCAGCGCATAGGTGTTCTGGTAGAAGTGGTAGAAATTGACGATCTTGCCATCCTCCACCGCAACGACGGCATCGCCTTCCGAGCAATAGAGGTCTATTGCGCAGTGATAGCGCGCGCCGCCGCTGCGATCGGCAAGGAAGCGGCGAGATGGGTTGGCGCCAGAAGCGTCGCCGCCGACAAGACGCGTATTGACTTCGAGCGCGCGCGAATGGCGGGTGACGACGGGCCAATAGGTTGTAGCAGCGGTCGAGGTGGCAAAGGCGATTGGATCGCCGGTCGGGATAGGCAACGCCTGCTCGGCGGCCGGCGCGACGGCATCGGCATGTGCGGCGAAATGGCGATCGATGGACGCGAACTCGTCGTCAGCCTCAAGCGGCTGCTCGCCGGCGGCGGCTCTGGCCGCTGCGGCGAAGCTGACACCTGGCGTGGTCTGCCGACGCGATCCCCCGATATACGTCGCCACCCGAGCCTGGAACATCCGCCAACCATCCGGGCGCCCTCGCAGCACACTGGGGCAGTTTTTTCCTGTCCAGTCGTGATGCTGGCGCAGTCCTGCCGGCATCGCTATACCCAACTGCATGCCGAGAAAGGCGCACAGCCGTGCGGCGCGGTCGTAAGCGGCCGCCTCGTTCATGCCGCGATGCATGCAGATTTCGATGCCGATGCTGGACGCATTGGCGGCGGCATGAGCGTGCCATCCCGCCTCGTTAATGGGAAGATGCTGGTAAATGTAGTTGTCGTCCACGGTGAAATGCCACGATACCCTGCGGGTGACGGCGTCGCCGCTGCGGATGTAGCGGTTGTGCGCCTGCGCATCGGCGCCGGGACTGGCATTGTCCGTATTATGGATGGTCAGCGTGGTCGGCCGGATCCTCGTGCCGGGACGGGTGGGGAACCCCGGCGGCAGCAGGTCGACGATGATGCCGAGCGGATTGGCGGATGCCGCGGATCGGCGCACGCGAGCGGGCGGTTCGGCTTTCGTCGCTGTTAAAGGATTGTCCATGGCTATCCTCCATCTGGAAAAACTCGCTTTAATTGGGCCGTCCGCCGCCATGGCGGTTTCTGAAGACCGGCGGGAAAAATCCGAGAGCCATCCTAGAACAGCAGAAAAAAAACATCCGTGAAAACAACGTGAATTCTCTCGGCGCGGCTGAAGACATTGCCGGATTGCCAGCGCTGATCCGGCGCAATCAAGTCGCATGTAGAAACGCCTAAAGGGTAGCAAGGGATCAACTTTATCGGGTAGCCGAACGCAAAAAACTACTGTATGTTTTAGTGGACGCTAAATAATCCGCGAGGGGGCCATGCTGAAACTGCATGCCTTGGGAAGGCTGACCCTTCTCGACGAAGAAGGTCGCGATCTTGCGCCGCAGGGCAGCAAGGCGCGGGGGGCGGTTGCGCTGTTGGCGACCGCGCCGGGCTACACACGCACCAGGGCGTGGCTGCAGCAACGCCTATGGAGCGACCGGGCACCTGAACAGGCAGCGGGTAGCCTGCGCGCCGCCCTCAGCGAGATACGCCGCGCGCTGGGTCCGCATCGCCAGATGCTGATAGCATCCCGGCATGCAGTTAGCCTGGACCCTGCGTACGTTCAAATCGTCTACGAGCCATCCGATGGTGAACAGCCCGGCAGCGCGCCGCAAGCCTTCGAAGATGTTGCGGTGCATGACCGGGCCTTCGAGTTGGCCATCCGAGCGGTGCGCGGCGATGTTCTCGTAAGATGGACCCAACAGCGCAGGACGGCGGCCCGGCGGAAGAGGATAGTTCTGGTGCGCAGTGATGCGCGCGGGGCGCCGGCCGCAGACGTGGGCGCACGACTGTTGCAAAACCGCATATTGAGCGCCTTGCGGCAAATTGACGATCTCGAGATCATGAGCGCGGGCGCAGATGACGGCGCCAATGATCTCGATGTGCCCGGTGGCCAGCCGCAGGCGTTGCTCCTCATCCGGGTGCTCTCCGTTGCCGTCAAGGACGATGTCTTCCTATCTTGCGAAATCCAGAGCGGCCGGCGGCTCTGGTCAGACAGTGCGAGCGTGCCCGGCGCAATCGGCGCAATGCACGAATCCGTTGAGCTGGATAGACTTGCGCTCAGTACAGTCGATCATGTTGTGGACGCGTTCGTCGACCAAGCATCGATCGAGGGGAGCAACGCCTGCGCGCTTGCTTTGGCGCGCGAGGCGAGAAACTTGTTCTTTCAGCTTGACAAGGCCAGCCTGATCAATGCCGATCGCCTGTTCCAGCGGGCCTTTGAAATCGAGGCGCGCGGCCGCTACTTGGCGTGGCGTGGGTTCCTGCGCAATGCCGCATTTTTCCAACACCGCTCGATGTCGTTCCTGGACGGTTCGGCGACCGTCACCGACTTCGCCATCGAAGCACTACGCCATTCCCCTGATGACGCCATCGTGCACACGATCAGCTCGCAGATCGAGTATATTCATCAGGGAAGTCTGCGCACGCCGCTCGTGATGGCCCAGCGCGGCGTCACTCGTGATCCTACCGAACCACTTGGCTGGGCCCTGCTGTCCAATGCCCTGAGCACCAATGGTAAACTAGAGGAGGGATACCGGGCGGCCCTTCGTGCGCTGGACCTCAGCAGGAATGGTCCGTTCCAGTTCTATTTCGAGCATTTCGCCTGCATGGCCGCGGTTGCGCTTGCGCAGTATGATCAGGCGTTGCTGCATGCAAAAATGGCTTTGCGCTTTCGCCCGGATTTCGTCTCGACGAGGCGCTACGAGGTCGCACTGCTTCTGCACCGGGACGATACGCGGAGCCTGGACCTTTCGGTGGCCTCCCTGCGTCAGCAGGAACCCGGCTTTACGTCCACAGCTCTCCTGGATTCCTCCTATCCGGTGAATACATTGCGTCGCCTGCCCATCATGGACACGGTTGTGAAAAGAGCTTCACCCTGTGCCGTCGACGTGATTGGAACTCCGACACCGGCAATCATAGGTCGTGCCGGAGTGATTGCTGCCAGGCGATCTCGGGGCGCTCCGTGAAATCATCGTGAAATCGTTGCGGGAGGCATCCAAGCCCAAGTGGCTCCCCTTTTTCTTTGTTCATGGGTGAGATTTACTGCAGGAGAAGTTTAGTTCGCGTGTCATGGGGGAGAACTGCCTTGCCTGTTCGGACAACTGAATTTCCCAAGCGGCCGCCTCGCTTCGGCCCGGCAGAAATTGAAGCGCTGACGGCGGCCCTTTCCAAGAATGAACTCTGGTATTGGCAAAAAGAATCGATCGTCGCGAGCACGATGACCAAGTACGCCGAGAAATTCGGCGCACACCGTGCGGTCGCCACCTCGTCCGGAACTGCCAGTCTTCATGTGGCCATCGCGGCCGCCAGGATGCCGGCTGGTTCCGAGGTGATCACGACACCGATCACCGACATTGGCACCATCAACGCCATCCTTTACCAGAACCTGATCCCGGTGTTCGCCGATGTCGATCCCGACACTGCTATGCCCAGGCCTGAACATATCACAGCGGCAATCACCGATCGGACGCGCGGCGTGGTCGCGGTCCATCTAACGGGTTGCCCAATGGAAATCGAGGACGTCGCAAGCATTTGCTCGCGAGCGGGATTGGCCCTCATAGAGGATTGCGCTCAGGCGCTAGGTGCCACCTACAGAGGGAAATCCGTCGGGTTGTTCGGGCAGTACGGGTGTTACAGCCTGAATGATCAAAAGCACATCACTTCCGGCGAAGGTGGTTTCGTGCTGACTCACACGGATTATGACTATTTTCTCGCCCACAACTACGCCGACAAGTTTTACGACCGCTACGGTCGGAACGTTCGGTTGCAGGCTCTGGCGCCGAACTACCGCATGAGCGAACTTGACGGCGCAATGGCCGCGGCCCAGCTGCCTAAGTTGGATGGTATCATACGTAAGCGCAGGGCGCTCGGCGATCGCTTGAACGGTGAACTGAGTAAGATCCGAGGGATTATTCCGCAACAGAAGCCGCCTGGTGCCGAGTGCAGCTACTTCTTCTACCTTTTCCGTGTCGATCCACGGATCATTTCGTGCAGCCGCGACGCATTTGTCCGCGGGCTCGCGCGGGAAGGGATTCCGGCTCGGGGCGCCTATGTCCGGGAACCGATTTATCGCAGTCACTACTTCTTGCAGAAGTCGTTTTTCCCGGGAGTGTGGCCAGCTGAGGTCGTCGCCGGCCGGTCTTATGACTACAAGTCGGTGTCGCTGCCCGGAACGGAAGAAGCTGTCGCGAGCGGCATAATCCTCGATCTGCACGAGGGTTTCGAGGACAGCGACATCGATGACTATATTGCAGCGATTGATTTGGTCGCGAAAAATAATCGTTGAACGTGTCTTGGTGAGGGTATGGCGATGGCAAACCGCGCGCTCCTTTTCTCCCTGGTCTGCATGTTTCTGGCGGTCTTTTTGTCGACGAGCCCTGCACAATTTGCCGATGGGCGGCGATGCGAGACGCCAGAAGGGATGCCGTTCACTGAGGCAGCGCGTATCAAGCTCGAATGTTCAAGCACGAGGCCCCTGAAGGACGGTACGAATAAGCGCGAGTTCGTCATCAAGCTTCCGTCCTTGCAGCAAAAGCCTGAGAGAAAGTACCCCTGGCAGGAGATCAACCCCCTCAAGGATCCGTCGGCTTTTCTAAAATCCCTGTTGGCATATGGCATCAAGGACAATCAGAAGATCGACTGGCGCATCGAGGACGACCAATCAAATGGTTGGTGTCACGCTCCTTGGTTCCAGGACGCGCGGGAACGCCTTCGCGGCATGACGTCGGAGCGCCGATCACGCGCACGCGAGCTTCATGCATTGCAAGCAGAGTGGCGCGTGAACTGGGCTGTCGGCATTTACAACGCTGCAGCGTGCCGAAGGCTGGCCGAGGTGTGGCAGGATCCCGCTTTCCCGAAAACCAAGGATTTTGCGTTTCCGGACGGAGCCTATGCTATCAAGCTGCTCTTCACACAAGCGACGCCATCCGAAGTGCCTTATCTGGCCGGTTCCCTGGAGTGGGATGCCGCCATTGGAGATGCTGGCGAGGTGGCAACGATGCGGCTGCTGCAGGTTGACGTCGCCGTGAAGGACAGCCGCATCCCTGGGGGCTCCGGCTGGTTTTTCGGCACATTCATTTATGACGCCGGCATCCCCGGCAACACGCCCTATGAGAGACTGGCGCCTGTCGGCCTGACTTGGGGCGGTGACCCCGCGCTGACCGCATTCCAATACGAGCAAATGGGAAAAGTCGCGACGGAATCATGGGTCAATCCGCTGGTGGCCGAAAAGTTCTTCCATCTGCCGCGGCATAATCTGGGCCTGTTCGGCCGGCTCAACGGACCGGTCGACAATCCGAGATCATCGTGCATCGCCTGTCACGGGCAAGCGCTCGATTGGGGACGCGCCATCCCGAAGGGAAGCCTTGCCGCGCGAAGCGCACTTATGATGTTGCCTGCAATACCGCAGGACGCTTCGAACGACGGACAGATAGGTCGCTACTTCATGAATCTGGGATCGTCGTCTTCCGTGCAGGGCACGCAGCCGCTCGACTATTCGCTGCAATTGGCAAAAGGGATCGAGAACTTCCGGGCCTGGGTGAAGGCCGATTACGAAAGCATGGTAGGCAGCACGACCGACGTGCCGATGTTTGCCTTTCCGACGGATCCCTTCGAGGTCCAGCCAATCACCCGAAGCGAGCCGTCCATTCGGGCTGCGCAGCCGTCCGTTCGAACCGAACCTGCCGAAGAAGTTTTCAAACGTTAGGAGCGAACCATGAAAGAGACAATTGCAGAATGTGCACTGTGGTTCTCCGTTAGCTCCTTCGTCTTGTATCTGACGACCGCCGCTGCCCAGATTATTCTGCAGTTCAAAGCACCCGCCAGTCCGGAGCGGGCGGCGGCGCCAAATGTCACAGGCTTCTTCACCGCGCTCAAAGACCTGCTCGAGGCCCTTTCCAAGGCCAGCCCTACGCTACTGGCACTGATTGCGTCCATCGCCTACCTGGCATTGGCTGGACTTGCCGCGGGCGTGTTCGGGACAGGATGACCTTTGTATGTTGGGGACATGGCGGGTCCTCGACGTGATGGTGGCGGCGACGTGAACACAACGGTGTGCTGGATTTGCCGCGTGTCCAATCTGCCGCACAGGCGGGGCGTGTTTATCTGCCCGGTGCGTTGAACCCTTGTTGTCAAGCCTGGCGGCGCGAGCCGTCTTTACCGAGAAACCCCGATGCCACTCGTCCCTTTACCCGCAGCTGCCCCACCCCATCGCCAGCCCGACGATCATGCAATCGTGGTCGGCATCGACCACTACGTGCCGGGGATCCCCAAGCTGCAAGGTGCGGTGAACGACTGCAACCTGTTTTGCCGTTGGCTCGTCGATCCGAAGTTCGGCGGCCTCAATCCCGCCAATGTCAACTTGGTTGTCTCGACTGGCCAGCATCCACCGGAGCCGCTGCGCAGTCAAATCGAAGACATTTTAGTTACGTATTTCGACCGCGCCAACAACAACTGGCCGGGAGGCCGGCGGCTTTATCTGTTCTTCGCAGGACACGGTTTGTCGCGGCCGCCGCCGAACCAGCGTGAATGCGCTCTCGTCATGGCGGATGCCCGTCCTAACCTCCTTCGCGGGTTGCTCGGTGATGTCGCGGCAGACAGCATGCGGCTGACTGGCCTGTTCAAGGAAGTGATGCTCGTAATGGACTGTTGCGCCGAGGTATCGGGACCGGCTGAACTCCTTTGTTACCTGCCTTCCTATGGAGACGTCACGCTCGCTCGCCGTCCGTTTTTGCACATCCATGCCGCAGCCTGGAACGCGACGACCGCCGAAAGACAGTTGCCAGATCCGTTCACGCCGGAGACAGTTTCTGCGAGTTGGCAAGGTGTGCTGACCAACGTGTTGTTGCGTGGGCTAACGACCGCGGCCGCCGAAAACGGAGAAATTACGTCCAGTTCGCTCAAGCGCTTCATCGAGGCGGCCGTTAGCGGGTGTCGCATCGAATTCGACGACGGCGATCCGTTGGCGCCAACCCCCATGGTTTTTGGTGTCTCTCAAGGTGTGTCGGTCAATGTCTCACTGCGCAACGGCGCAACGCGGTTTCAAGTGCGCGATGGCGTCGATTTTAGTGTTTTCGTCACAGCACGGCCCGCGCCGGCCATAGTGAGGCTCAAGCCGGGCCTGTGGTTGTTCGATGGCATCGACGCGACAGGGGTGATCACCGGGTCGCAGGCAGTGCCGGTCCGCGAGGGAGGGATAAATGTCGTCGTCTGAAGCCTCTCCGACCCAGAAGCGCGTAACACTCAATATACAGGCGGCCGATGCCTTCACCGAAATCCGGGTACTGGACGCGCGCTTCGAACCGGTTGCGCTGACGTTGCCGACAGGGAAAACGGCAAACACCGGCAGCATTACCGTCGATGTCGTGCCGGGCCTATATGAGGTCGGCTTTGAGTGTGTAGAGGGATGGGAGAACCACCCTGTCATCGCACGATCGGAAGATACCGCCGTCACGGTGAGACAGACGACGACGGCGCACGGCCGGGGAGCGACGGCGGTGGTGCTGACCGCACCCGGGCCGCAGCCGCGCAACGACGCCACGCTCGTGGTGGCGTTGACCGGGATCGCCCACGATCCGGCCGTGGCCGCCACGCCCCACATCACTGCAGCACTGATTGCAGCCGACAGTGAGACGCCTGTTGCCGACGACCTGACGCCAGACCATAAGCACAGCTGGCAATTTGCGGTCGCGCCAGGGTATTGGCGATTACAGCTAAGCGAACCCGACGGGCGCCAGTTCGAAGTGCCCCTGACGATCTGTCCCGAGTACCGTCTGGAAGTGGAGGCGCCATTGTCTCAGTGCGGGGGCATGAGCATCGACCTTGAGCGGCTGCGGGTGCGAATGCGGCCTATGCACGGACCGGGTATTGTCGACCCGGCGGTGATCCGATACGAGGAGGCGGCTCTGGCGGCCTTGAGCGGCGGGCGGGCCTTGTACGGACGGGACTTCGAGCAACTGATCGACGATTTGGCTGAGCAAAAACGGCTAAACCCGATGCTCGGTATCCTCGCGGCCCACCTTTGTGATCGCGGCGAGGACGATGACCTGCGGTTCCAGGAGCTTTTGCTGGAAAGGCTCACGCAGTTGACCGGCGGCGCTGAGGTCGGGCATCCCGATGTCGCAGCGCTGCGGCAGCGCGTCCGGAGGCGCCACGGCTGGTCGCTCGACGAGGAACCGCCGGTCACATTTCCGCCGCTCCTTGCGGCAAGCTGGGCCGTACTGCTCGACGCTGCGAGGGAGCGCCCGGAACTAATTCCCGCGCATTCGCTCAGCGAACGCATCGCCGCCCGGCTCTGGTCATCCCGTTTGTGGATTGCATGGACGACTGCACGGCTTGAGCCTTCGGTGACCGAGCACGTGGATCCGGGGCCCCGTTCGGTGGCGGCGCGGACGGTGAAAACAGGTAAGGAGTTCGGGACGCAGTGCCGGATGATTGCCGACATGCTGGCCCATCAGGAACTGCGCGAATGGTTCCGTCACGCAAGCCGTCCTTCGCAGGAAGAACTTGAAAGCGTAAACCAGCCGTCCGTGACCCCGGCCGAGGCGGCAGTGGCAAAAGTGCTCCACCCGGTGGCGGACGACGAAGAGCGGCAGGATCGTCTCGCACGCATTGCGGCAAGCAAGAAAGTGCAGGGCAGCGAGACGCAATCGAGCGCCGCCGACCTGACCTCGTTGGCAAGGACGCTGGGACTGCCCCCGGCCACGGTCGAGAGGGCGGTCGGCGGTCTTGCCGACAAACTCGAAAGCCAGGCATCGAAATACAACATCGAACTCTGAAGGATTGAGCCATGGCACAGCCAGAATTGGTCATTCCCTACGATCCAGGATTTCTTGGGGACGGCTTCCGCGTTCCCATGCCGGCGCTTGGGGACGCTGCACGCGCAAGGGCGGTGGGGGACGGACAGGTATTCGACTATACGCACTACTCGCTGGTAATGGATCGCGGGCGGCGCACCGCCATGCTGACTGCCAACAATATCGATGCCTCGCGCAAGGTGCAGATTGGCGGCGGCTTGACCTGGATGATGGATGAGCGGGTGGGAGAGCATCAGCTGGGCCGAGAAACCTACGATCATAACCAGATCGACAAGGGCCATCTGGTGCGCCGCGAGGACGTGCTGTGGGGGACCGTCGCGGAGGCGCGGGCTGCGAACAAGGCGACGTATTTTTATAGCAATGCAAGTCCCCAGCACAAAAACTTCAATCAGGACGAGTGGAAGGCGATCGAGGACTGGGTGCTCGAACGAGCGACGGACTTTTCCTACCGGCTATGTGTGTTCACCGGACCGGTTTTCACCGATAGCGATCCGACCCTGGCCGACCTGCCGCCGGACCTGCGGGCGGTATCACCGCCGGCGCGGTTGCCTGCAGCCTTCTGGAAGGTCATCGTGCTGCGCGATGCCGAGGCGGGCGGCGATGACCTTTCCGCGGTCGCCTTTGCGATCAAGCAGAGCGAAGCATGGAACGACATGCATGGACAGCGGCTGCTCGATCTCAAGCTACATCAAGTGACGATGGCGGCGATTGAAACCTGGACCGGCCTTGATTTTGGGATGCTGAAAGAGGTCGACGAACTGGCGGCGGATTGGGTGCGCCTCAGGAGTGTCGCCGCGGGGGACGCATGGCCCATAATTGGAGCGGCGAGCGATATCACTTGGTCGGGGAACGAGCGCCGGGCGCGGGGGCAGAGGGCAGCGCGAGGGATAGCCGGAACGCGCAACGCCGCTGCGGCGCCGCTATCTGTAACATGCTGTGGCCGCAACCCGTTCGATGCCCAGGTTGCGATCGCCGCGCTGAGCACCGACTTGGTGCGACTGGCCGACAGCGTTGCTGCGACGCCGGTGGCGCGGACGCCGCGCGGTGTCGGCGGGCCGCGCGGCGTGACGACCGCAGAAGGCGCCGCAGGCAATACACAGATCGAGGCTCTGGTTGCTGCCGCGCCGGAGGCTCTGCGAGACCGCGTCCTTAGGTTCGCCAGAGCGATCACCCAAGAGGGCCAGGTGGCCCGCGGTGAACGCCTGCCGGAAAGCGCCGAGGCGAATAAGCGTGTCGTAGGCGGAGGGCTGGTACCGCCGGGCGCCTTCTTGCATTGCGTTTGCATCGGCACGCCGGATTGGGCCTGCACGGGCGTGCTCGTCGCGCCGCGGGTCGTCCTGACTGCCGCGCATTGCGGTGGCGCGATCAACCGCATTATGGCGGGCGGCACCACGGTGCTCCCTTATCTCAGCGCCGACGCTCGGGTCATAGCCGTGCGGAAAGCCGTCGTCCATCCGGACTATCGCGCGCATCCGCGCAACGAAAACGACATCACGGTGCTGATCCTGGATGCGCCGGCGCTGACGCCGCCCGCGGTTTTTGCAAAGCCCGAAGAGATAGGCGCCGCGTCGTCATTTGATATTGTCGGCTTCGGCTACAATGATCCAGTGCGGCCGCTCGGTCTGGGCACGAAGCGCCGGGTGACCGTCGACCTGCCGGCCATCATGGCGCGAATGCCGGACGAGGACTTGGGGCAACTGCCGGAGATGTTTGGTTTTCACCCGAATTATGAGTTTGTTTCCGGGCGCAAAATGCTAGGGAAGGACAGTTGCAACGGCGACAGCGGAGGCCCAATATACATCCCGGTGGCCGGGAACTTCAAACTCGCCGGGCTTACTAGCAGAGCAACCCGCGGGGCATCAGTGGGCTGCGGGGACGGCGGAATCTATGTGCAGCCCGCGCGTTTTCGCGACTGGATCGACGCTACGGTAGCTGCGGCAGGTGTGGAACCGCTCGGAGGCTAGCTCGGTCTTCGCCCATGCGTCAAACGCGTGATTTTGTTCGGCAAACTTAACGTTTGCGACAGCCGGACCGGTGGCTTGAGGCGTGATCGACTGGCTCCAAGGCCGAGCAATCACCAACCGCCTCGCGGACTGTCGGTGGCCGTGGTTCGCATTTCAGACGACGCCGAGCTGAGTCGCGGCGCTCGGGCGATCGCTTCCGCCAAGGCGTCCTTTTTGGTATGGACCTTTTGGGCGTCGGCCGGGTTGTCGCCGAAGAACGGTTCGATCAGGGCCGAAGGAATATCCAATGCCGAGGCGCTGTCGTAGCCGCGGTTGAGGCCCCTGTCCTGCGTCCCCAACGTGGCCAGGATGGGGCCTGCAGGCGCTTGGCCCAAGCGGTCGATCCCGGATGCCTGTCCTTGTCATAGAGGTTTAGGTGCCGCGCGCCGATCCGTTGAAGGCGTTGAAATGCAGCTCGACAACAAAAGATGCCCTCCAGGCAGCAACCTGCTGGTACGCACCGCTGATTCCGATGCCGTTGCGATGGAACACCTTGGCGGGAACGCCAAGCGCCGTGCAGGCGGTCTTGATCTTCGAAGCAAATCTCCTGTTCCAGGGGATAGCGTACCCCGCGTGTGCCAGCGCCTTCAAACAAGAGCCCAAACAGCCGTCCCAATCTTCGGGTTGTTTCGTGGAGATTGGCATGTTTAACCCCGCGCGGAACGCGACATGCGATGGGGCTCGCAGTATCTGAAGCGACAACCACATATTCGTCCTGGATCGCTCGAGCCGTATTGCCAAACGCAGTTGAACTCAGTGCGATCCGCGTTCTAATACGACGTGCGCAACTCCGAACAGCCGGCGGAGTCGTTACGCCCCGGCCCTGATTATACATTCTGCCGTTTGAGCCCTAAGCACATCGACGTTGGCGACTGTTCGAGCGTCCCCGGTTGGCGGCGGAAGTGCCGCCGCAATCTTCAAGCGATCTACCAGTGCGCTGTACTCGGGGACCTGTCGGATCAGCTTCTTTCGCACGTTCAGTCGGATACGAAGCGTAGCATCGCTGACGACCCCGGCGGCTTCGGTGTTGTTTTGAAAGGCTGTGGTTTCTTTTTGGGCTACTCCGGCCACGCAAATCAAGGCCTCTGCGCCGCGGAGAAGGGCATCCTCGGCAACATCCTGTTTCGTGTAGGAAGTCGTTGAGGTAATTGCGCCGGCGGCAAGACCCGCGCCCTTTATGAGGTCAAGGTGCGAACCGTAGAGAAGGCCACCTGCGGCAACGCCCGCCGATCCCAGCAAGCCTGCTGCGGCAAAATCTTTTGCCGTCGACGCCTTACTGGCTTGCTCCATGTAAAGGTCGGCCAGGTTCCGAGCGTAATTGATCCCGTTTACATAGGGATCGTTGTCGGTCGGCCATGCCGCTTTCTTGATCTCCTCAGGCGTCGAATGCGGCTTGTTATCGGCGCTCAACAAGGTGGCTTTCCACACGCTAGTTTCGTTCGAATACAAGTCAGCGCTGTTTACGCACCCCGTCAGTGTGAGGGGCGCGACCAGTATAAGTGTCCATTTTCCCCGAATTCTCATCAATGTCCCGGACAAAAATTTGTTATTTGAATGGCTTGCGGTTTGGTTCTGGAATCGCCGAGCGCCTGTTGAATCCGGCACGCATCCAAGCGGTCCCATCCCTCCAATTCGGCGTTCGAAAGTGAATGGTAAATTGCATTTCAATTTTTTTGCAACTAACTAATTTAAAGGCTTGGTTGTATAATTAATTCCTGATGTATTCAGGTAGGCATTCGGCATCCCTGGGGGAATGGAATGCCCAGCACACCCAGAGACCAAGAGAAAGAAATCGGTACTAAGTTTAGAGCCGCAGGGGAGGCCGCGTGGCAGCTATGGGGTTGAAAATACCTATGCTTCTGCCAGCCTAAGCGACCAAATCGGTCGGGTCGTCACGACGCGCGCACCCTGCCGTAGGAGGAAGGAATGCCGTTCGGAACGGCGATACTGTACGTTGTCTCCGCGCTCTTCTTCGTTTGCTTGGGGGCCGGTCTTGGCCAAGCAGTCGCCGGTGTGCAGAGTGCCGAGTAATCCCATCGAATTCAGCTTTGAGAACAGGCCCCTCGGAGGGGAGATCTGAGGAGCGCCACAGATACGGTCCCAGCGATCGTTGAGGTCACAGAGCTACGCGCTGGAGCCAGAACTTCGCGGCTCCCGTCACGGCCGTGATTTCGGTTCAGGTGGAAGATGGATACCAGGTGCTCTGCACGATGAAGCGCCAAATCCTCGGAGGCGAGCAAAGCATCGCGGCACTCGTCGTGGACATGCCGAATTGTGAGGCAAAAACGTTAAGAACCGCAGTCTTTGATCATGGCTCCGTCGGTCCCACCGGCGATCCGCAATACACCGACGATGGCGACATCGTCATGATCGACTCGACCTGTGTCCGCGTTCACCAGCATGCGGCCACGGGAAAAAAAGGGATGGAGATGATGGCGGCATGGGACGTTCCCGCGGCGGGCTTACGAGCAAAATCCACGCGCTCGTCGACGCCGAAGGTCGCCCCGTCACCCTCCGTCTGACCGGCGGGCAGATTGCCGACTGCACCGAGGCCGACGCGCTGACGGACAAGGTCGGCGAGGGAGACATCCTGCTGGCCGACAAGGGTTATGACAGCAATGCCATCCGGGCCAAGGCCACCGAGCGAAAGGCCTGGGCCAACATTCCGCCGAAGGCCAACCGCAAAGGCTCTTTCGTGTTCTCGCGCTGGGTTTATCGGCAGCGGAACCTCGTCGAGCGATTCTTCAACAAGATCAAACAGTTCCGTGACATCGCAACCCGATACGACAAGCGCCCCGAAAACTACCTCGCCGCCGTAAAGCTCGTCGCCACGAGAATCTGGTGTCAAAGTTTATGAGTCGACGGCCTAAGGAAAGAGCGCCTTGCGCCACTCTCTGAAGGGGCTGTCTTTATCGGCTACGAAATGGCTGGGCGAAATCTTTACTTCCGGCTCGGTGGCCCGCGACCATTCGATCATTTTGTTGAGGCGCGTTTCTGTTGAAGTCGTCTGGTGAGCAACCTTTCGAAGAGGTTTGCTCGATCGACCTTAGCAGTTGGCCATCCGTCGGGAGTACACTCTCGCCTCTCTCAACGACGACCGGATATTCAATCCTATTTGGAGAGTGGAGGTAGTAGTCCAACGCGGCGCTGCGACGACTGACGAGTTGGAGTTCTCCATATTTCGCGACCTCGATCCCGGACGGCCGCGAGTTGCTCTCTCGCAAGAGCCTTATGGCAGTAATCCATTCCTAAGCTCGTTCGTATGCCAGAGCTTGGGAGGCCGCGGTTCCATCGCCACTCAAGCAGCGATACCATTCGCCATATCTTCGGTCCTCAGAATTAAGACGATTGATGCGCATGGACTGATTACCGAGAACAACCGCGTGGTGCTGCGAAACAATCTGCTGGAAGCCGTAGCGCCCTGGAGGCGATCTTGCAACCTCTGTCTCCCGGCTCATACGAGATCGACGGGGAACTCTTTACGATCGGGAGAGACGGCAGTTTCGCCGGCTATGCATTGTTCGAAAATGAACCCGTTAGGCGGACTATCCCTCGGTTGGGGGACCCTGTTTTGCCTACACTGCCCTCCGACAGAAGCGGGACGAGAACGCCGACTGTTGGCTATGTGTCCGTGTCGAGATCAAGTGAATTAGTCGATCGTGAAGAACTCGCTTTCAGGCAGGGTGCTGCGGCATTGGTCGGCTCTGGAAGGTGAGGAGTAGTGCGGCTAACAGACACAAAAGTTGCCTGAACCATCGCAGCAGGAGGGAGAAGTTGTATCCGGCGGCGGCCAGAACGGCATTGACGGCATCCCCCTGTTCGCCAGCGAGATAATTCCGGTCCATTCTGTGTTCGCTCTTGAGGTGTCCAATGACGGGTTCGACCGCCGATCGTCGTCGCATCTGGCGTTTGATGGCGGGCGTGATGCGGCGCTTCTGACCGCTGGTGAAGACCCTCAGTTTGTGACTTTCGGGAGCATTATGGCCGCGGTTTCCAGCATCGGCCAAAATGCGGGAGAGCGCGTTGCCGATCATCCCTTCCATATCCGGAATGACGGTCGCGAGCGTGTGGCCGTCGTAAGGATTGCCGGGCAGCGCGATGGCGTGCAGGGCGAACTGCCCGCCCTTTGAACGGTTCAGTGTGGTGGCCACGGACACCTTCACTCCGAACTCATAGGGCTTGTGCGCCTTGCCTTTACCAATGCACTCGACCTCGTCAGCATGCAGGCTGTAGATCTTGCGGCCACGCTGACGTTGCCGCTGCTCGATGACCGTTTTTGCCTGATAGAGCGACCATTTGAAGATCGCGTCGAGTTGTTCGTCGCCGGCGATCTGACGCTCGATGTCGCGAACGGTCCGGCCGAGATATGTCTTCAACTTGCGCAGCGCCTTGCCGGCACGTTTGAATTGCTTCGCATGAGCGTAGCGCTGTGTTGGATCAGGGCGAATTTACCGACCCGAATATAGGTCTGGCGCAGCTCGAGCCCTATTTTCTTCGCCAGCCGCACCAGCCGTTCGCGCGCCCGGTGAATAAGCTTGGCATCCGTCGGGAACATGACGTTCTTCGGTTGTACGGTCGTGTCCACGATCACCTGCCGCGTATCCTGCGGCTTCATCGCGCCTGTCTTGACTGCCACGGCCAGGCTCTCCTGCAAGAGCGCGCCGATCCGCTCTTCGCCCATGCGCTGCCGCCACCGCGTCATCGAGGAGCGGTCGAACGATAGTGGTTCTTCCTCACTTTGTGTGGTGGCGCTTTTGGGCGAGCGGCAGCATGCGCGCCCTGAGCAGCTCCGGGCCAGCTCTGCCATACATTGCACGCTTGATTGTCTTCAGGCGGTTGATTTGGCCTTCCGCCTGGCCGTTGCTCCACGGCAGTTCGATGGCGTTGTAGACGGCGTCAAGATCACGGTGCAGGACGCGTGCGAACCGCTCGTGCAGCGCGACAACCAAGATGAGACGAAGCGTCAATCAAGATGAGACTCGGCAGCAGCGGTGGAACGCAGAGAGGGCGTAGCCCGATCGGAGTTCTACCGCTGCTGCCGCGCCGATTCATCTGGTGATTGCGGTTCGACCGGTACGTTGGGTTCTTCGAAGAACGGGGAACCACCTTTGTGCCAGGTCGTCACATAACCGATCATCAGATGAGGCTTTTCATGAAGTTACGACAAGAGCACAGGGTCGAGGTCGCCGCCGCGAAGGCGTCGCTCAGTAGAGCAACGGCCTATCGCATCGAGAAGAATGCGCAACTGCCATCACAAGTGAAGACGCCGCGCGGCCGTCGGCGTCCCGATCCACTCGCCGACATCTTCGATACCGAGGTCGTGCCGCTGCTGAAGGCGGCACCTGGCATTCGCCCGGTCGCCGTCTTCGAGGAGATGTTGCGCCGCCATCCCGACCTCAGCGAAGGCGTTCGCCGGACAATGGAACGGCGGATCCGTGCCTGGCGGGCGATCAATGGCGACGAGCAGGAAGTCATCTTTCGCCAGGTTCATGAGCCCGGCCGACTGGGGCTTTCCGACTTCACCAACATGAACGAACTGGGGATCACGATCGCAGGCCGGCCGCTCGATCACCTGCTTTATCACTTCCGGCTCGCCTATTCCGGCTTCGAACACGCCCACGTCGTCCTCTGTGGCGAAAGCTTCGTGGCGCTGGCCGAAGGGCTACAGAACGCTCTCTGGTTCCTTGGCGGCGCGCCGCTTTACCATCGCAGCGACAGCCTGTCGGCGGCCTTCCGCAATCTCGATGCCGATGCCAAGGAGGACCAGACGCGGCGCTACGCGGAGCTTTGCGCGCACTACCGAATGACGCCGACCCGCAACAACAAGGGCATTGCCCACGAGAACGGTGCGATTGAGAGCCCGCATGGCCACCTCAAGAATGCGATCCGCGATGCCCTGTTGCTGCGCGGCACCCGTGACTTCGACGATCTCGATGCCTATCGCGGCTTCATCGATGAGATCGTCAGCCGGCGTAATGCCCGCTATGGCAAGCGCATCGACGCCGAGCGGGCGGCGCTGCAGCCGTTGCCGGGAACGCGCACCAGCGATTTTGAGGAGGTTGTCGTGCGGGTCTCGCGCAGCGGCGGCTTCACCTTGCGCAAGGTCTTTTACACGGTGCCGTCACGGCTCATCGGGCACCGGCTGCGCGTGCGCCTTTACGACGAGCGTCTCGACCTCTTTATCGGCGGCACGCATCTGATGACGCTCCAAAGAGGGCGTGCGCATGCCAGCGGCAAACACGACCAGGTGGTCGATTATCGGCATGTCATCCATTCGCTGCGCAAAAAGCCGATGGCGCTCCTTCAGCTTGTCTATCGCGACAAGCTGTTTCCGCGGCAGGAATACCGAAGGGCGTTCGAGACCCTGCTCGACCGCCTTTCCGACAAGCAGGCCTGCAAGATCACCGTCGAGCTCCTGGCCTTGGCTCACGATCGCGGCTGCGAGCGGGAACTGGCAGAGCGGCTCGCTAAAACACTCGATGCGGGCGAACTGCCGGACATCATCGCGCTGAGGACTTTCTTCGCGCCCGATCCGGCACAGTTGCCCACCGTGAACGTTCGTCTCGCCTCCCTCCAGGGCTATGAGGCCCTGATCGACGCGCGTCATCTGGAGGACGCCGCATGAGAAACGCCCCTGCCATCGACGCCGCCACGCTCAGCACGCTGCTCAATGAACTCCGCCTGCCGGCCACCAAGGTGCTTTGGCCGGACGTTGCCGAACGGGCCGACAAGGAAGGGTGGCCAGCGGCCCGGTTCCTGTCGGTGATCGCCGAGCACGAACTGGCCGAACGCGATCGCCGCCGCATTGAACGCCATCTCGCCGAGGCGCGATTGCCACCGGGAAAGACGCTCGACAGCTTTGACTTCGACGCCGTGCCGATGGTCTCCAAGGCACAGGTCATGGCGATCGCCGCCGGCGATAGCTGGCTCGCCAAGGGAGCGAACATCCTGTTGTTCGGCCCGCCCGGTGGCGGCAAGAGCCATCTCGCCGCCGCAATCGGCCTCGCGCTCATCGAGAACGGTTGGCGGGTGCTGTTCATGCGTACGACCGAGCTCGTTCAGAAGTTGCAGGTGGTACGTCGTGAACTCCAGCTCGAATCCGCCATCGCCAAGCTCGACAAGTTCGATCTGCTCATCCTCGACGATCTCGCCTATGTGACCAAGGACCAGGCGGAAACGAGCGTGCTCTTCGAGCTCATCTCCGCGCGCTACGAGCGGCGATCGATCATGATCACCGCCAACCACCCCTTCGGCGAATGGAACAGGGTCTTCCCCGATCCCGCCATGACCCTCGCCGCCGTCGATCGTCTCGTCCACCACGCGACCATCTTTGATATGGTGTCGAAAGTTACCGGCGTCGATCCGTGATGGAAGGCAACGCCAACGCGGCAGGCGGCTTCCTTTGCGACAATCAGAAACACCGCCGAGATTGACGCTGCGCGACAAACCAACGAAGCTCGTGCCAGCGACAATCACGATGATACCGTCGCCGACAACCGCGACACCAGAATCTCACCCAGATTGTCGCGCTGATCTCAGCCAGATTGTCGCTCTACACGCTCGATTGCGACCAAACCCGAGTTAACGGCATCGTCAATCCAGCTGTCGAGCTTGCCCGGATCGCGGCTGCGAAAAATTCTGCGGAAGCGCATGCCAAGGCTGCGCATCAAGGCGAACTCAGGCGAACCCTGTTTCAAGGCATCGACCTTTCTCGCCTGACTGATCGTCAGCATGCTTCGCGGCTTCATGCAGAGGGCAGCTGCGACTACCGGCGAGATCACATGGCCGGTCTCGGGATCGCGTATCGGGACAGCATCGCGGCCCGGTTGATGCGATATGATCGGAGCGGGCGACGCGCTGTCCTTGACCGATCTCTCGGGCGGCGCCAGCTTGCGAGAAGCCGCTCGAGATTCGAGAAACTGCCCGCGTAGCCGCGCTGTTTGATATCGTAGAACAGATGCCGTCCGCAGCATTGCCATCTCTCCAGCACTGGGCGAGAAACGCCTCGAAATATAAGGGGGATGTCGGCTTCAACGCCGCCTTCTGTCGGTCGGGTGGCGTCTCGAAAGTCAGCCATTTCGCGATGCTGCGCCGACCGTAGCCGGTGCGTCGCGCGATCTCCGAATAGGACAGACCTTCCTTATTCAAAGAGTGCACAGTATCGAACACCGCCTGCCGTGATTGTTGATGAGCGTGACGCACCCGGCGCCGGTGCGTCGCGTCAACGTGTGGATCATCCTGAATCGGATCGATTTGCGCGCTTCCGATACTTTTATCCGGCAGCAATGCTCGTCCCGTGGCGCGGCCGGAAAGGCTCATCTGCTCCTCGATTGCGACCCGCAGATTCTGCATGAGATGGAACCGATCAGCGACTTGACGCGCTTGCGGCGCAGCCTCGTGAGCCGCCTGCGCGTACAGCCCGCATCGATTTCGGCTGACGATCTCGACAGAAGGGTGCCGCTCCAGCCATCGCGCCGCACTCGCCACGCTCCGGTCGCCAAGGATGTCGACAACCAAACGGCGCTCTAGGTCGACGATCATCGTGCCGTAGCGCCACGATCGCCGCCAGCTCCAATCATCTATGCCAACGACCCGGATCGTGGCATCGCAGGAAACGAGCGCGGCATCCCGCTTCAACTGCCGCAGGATCGTGTCGTCGCTGACCGGCATGCCGAGCCGTCGCATCAAGCGCTCGCCGGGACGGCCGCCTGCGCTATGGCCGAGCAGACCGACAATCTCGGAGACCCTCCTTGTCCGGCGCGCATAAGGGGAAGCAATCGTCGGCAGTCGGTCGGTGAACGTTTGTCGTTCACATTTCTGATGCGCGCACCGCCAGCGGCTCAACCGAAGCTTCACCGTTACGGTTTTGCCCTGGACCGGAAGATCTTGGAGGCTTCGGTTGGACCAGCCATGCCGATTTCGGGTCCGCCGTCCGCAATCAGGGCAAATGCCGAAAGCTGGCCCGGCAGCGGAAACAACCCAACCATCATCATCCGTGAGCGCAACACCCAGAACTATTGCCCCTGAGCCGGGCGACCATTTCATTTTCGTTCGCATACCCGCCTATAGCGGCATCATGTCTAACGGCGAGTGAACCACACAAATTGAGGAAGACCCTAATTAAATGCCAAACGACAGCAAGGAGACGCCCGAGGTGGGGACCCATTCGCGGAAGCGAGTGGGTTTTCAGGTTTTATCGGAGCTAAATTCCAAATATTCAAGAACAGAAGACGGAATTAGATCAAGTTCCCGTTGATATGCTGAAGAACCCTTCAGCCAGATATTCTCCCCGAAGATGGAAGATCGCAGACTCCGAGCAAGCGCTAACCGCGGCGCGAGCTTATGGGGCATCCGACTAAGGTGAAGAAGCACGACTTTCGATAATTGAGCGACCCGCTAAAGCTGGACAACCTTCATTTGGCCAGCCCGAGCGCCGTCATCCAAGCGTGCACCTGACCAAAGGCATCGGTCTGCCACTGCTCCGGCGTGCGCTCGCCGATATGCGGCGTTCCCTCGATGAACTGGCGCACCCATACCGGTCCGATCATATCCTCTTTCGCGAATTTCTCCGCGATCCCCATATAGCCCTCATGGGCCTCCTTGATCTCGAGTAACGGACGACAGACCTCCGCAAGCGCCTCGGGACCGCTGTCGTAGTTGCGGATGCAATAGTAGACGTCATAAGCGTCCTTGCGCTTGTGGCGGCGCATCAGTGCATGACCCTTCATGGCGAGCAGCGCGGGGATCGAGGCAACGGCGATCTGCACGCGATTATGCCCACCGCCAGGCATCTGGCCTTCAATCGCCGTCAGTTGATGAAAGCGCACGGCGAGCTCCGCACCTGAAGCGCGCTGCACCGCGAATTCCGACAGAAGAGGCGGGATGTTCTTCTCGATCTCAGCATCGCGCGGCATCAGGAAGTCGACTATGACATCGACGGGCGGCCCCCCGTCTGCCACGTCAATCTTGCGAACCAGTTGGAACCGGCGGTGCTCCGCGCTCTGCGCGTAACCATGGCCCATAAGGGCTTCGACCAACCGCACATACTCGCCATCGCCAAGCGCCTCCGCGTCCAGCGTGAGGTCAATGTCGAGCGTGCCGACGTGCCCGCGAAACTCCCAAGGATCTGCCCGATCTCCATGAGCGCGGATTTGACCGCATCGCTGACGCGGTCGGTGTATTCGGCGGCGGATTGTGGATCGGGCGCTATTGCCATTTTAGCAACTTTTCTCGCAGATGTTCAGCGGCCTCGCGCCCTCGGTCATCGAGATGCGAAAGGTCGAGATAGGTGAGGATCGGTGAGGACACGGGTGGCGCTCCGGGAATCTCGACACGCTCCTTCAGAATGGCCGGATCGTCCGGTTCAATGACTTCGACATTGGCGCCGCTCTTCGATGGCTTCAGCTTCAGCGCCTCGATCAATTCCGGCATGACCGTCGGGTCCGCATAGAGTGTCGTCATGTTGCCGCGCAGATAGGGAGCGAGCCACTGCGCGGCCGAAAGACCACCAAGCATCGCATGCCCTGCCGTGTGGGGCCGGTTCAACGCTTCGCGAAGCGTTTCCTCCCACTGACGTCCATGGAGGATACTGTACCAGGAAGAGCGCTTGCCGCGGATCGGCTCGTAAGAGTCGCGCCAGGCATCTAGCAACGCGTCAGGAGCGGTCAGGTGAAGGCCTTCGTCATCGACCTTTGCCCACTCCCTGTCGCGCAGTGCGGATCGGACATTGCTAACATGGCCGAGGCTGACGTTTGCGGCCTCGGCAAGATCATTGACCTTCCAGGCCCGTGTAGGATCGCGCAAAAGCGTGCGCAGTACCTGTCCCGCCTTCGGCGAAAAGACGGCACGGTAGTTGCGCGCCGCCGGCTTCGGTTTGTCAGCTGTTTCCCGCTCGATAAAGACGCCGTCGAAGGCTATCCGGCAGTTGCCGGCAAGATCCAGCCAGCCCATTCCAGCCTCCGCGCAGATATCGCGGGACTCGGGAGATAGCCACGAGGCCGCGACGACCGGTACAACGACATCGGCATCCTCGTGGAGCCGATATCGCGTCATATAGGCATAAAGCTGATCAATCGCGCTTCGGACCTGACGCGGGTATGCTGGATCTTTCACCTCGCAGATCAGCGTAACTGCTCGGTCTGCCATTTTGACGTGAGCGAGAATATCAGGACGCGCCAGCGGCACATTGCGGCTGGTGCTCACTTCCCGGTCCTGGGTGATTGACTCGATCTCAAGCGACGGAACCCGCTCCAGCTGTTGGCGCAGGGCTTCAGCGAGCTCGTATTCGATGTCTTTCATTCGGTCGCGGGATTTCATTGGACAGTGAAATAACCAGTTTTAGTGAAAGTTGCAACCACTTTCAGCAAACGGCGCCATTTCACTCGTTAGTGAAATTTGGGATCTCAGTGAAATTCCCCGGTATCGAAAGCCACCTTATTGCGCCTCGTCTCAAGTATATTCAATGAATCAGGGGTTTAGCTAATGCACGGGACGTGCCGACGGTTCGATTCCCTTCAACTGCGTCAGACGTTAAATGACGGGTCTCGGGTTCTTCTCCCTTCAGGATCTTAGGGATGCACCGTCGACTAACGAAGGCGGCGGCCGCATCGGCCGTCGATCGATCGTCTCAGGTGGGTGGACAGCGGAAGTTTGTTGCGCGACGCGCGAACGGCAGAAAGCGCGGGCAAGCCGTCATCGCGCCGCCGCGTCGAACCATGCGCAGATGCGTTCAGCCAGCAAGACGCCCCGGACATGTCGAAAGCGCGGGCGACGCGGGGCGAGCGCGGAATCCTGCTCAGCTTCGACCACCATCCACCCACGATAGCCATTTTCCCGGACAAAAGCGGCCAATCAGGCCGAAATCGACAATACCGTTCGCCGGGCACAGTGAACATGCCCTTGCGCACACCGGCATTGAAGCTCAGGTCGCTCGCCCGGACATCGCGGATCACTGGGCCGCGGACGTCCTTCAGATGGACACAAGACGCACGCAGGCGGGCAAGATAATGGCTTTACGGGGGATCATATTGTTCTCCGCATAGGATGGATTTCTTTGAGCGGCAGGGCGCTCGCAGTACTCGAGAGATGATGGCCTCGGGACGTGCTGTGTTCGATGGCGGGAAGATCGGCACCCCTCAGTTGCTCCGGTCGCTCACCCGCGATCCCGGTCCCTTTGGTGCCGACCCTGCCGGGATTCCGGACGATCTTCTACGAAACGCTGATCCACGATTTCGACGCGCTGCTTTGGCTGAACCCGAATGCCAAGCCGGTCGAGGTTACGGCCGTTGCCGACGCGCTGGTTCGTCCGGATTTCGCCGACAAGCGCTTCCACGACACCGCGGTCGTCACGATCCGCTTTGACAACGGATCGATCGCTGTCGCGGAAGCGAATTTCTTCGCGATTTACGGCTACGAGACCCGCGGCGAGGCCTTCGGCTCCGGCGGCATGGTGACCATGGGTGACGTCCGTCGTTCAAGCATGACCCTGTTCGACAAGAACGGCGTAACGAGCGAGGCCTGGCGTCGCGATACCGACCATTTCGTCCAAGGTTACACAGTGCAGCTCGCGTCCTTCGTAACAGCCGTTCCTCGCGGCGAGATCACCGAAGGACCGACCGGTATGGACGCGCGCAATGGAACATTGCGCTGGCCTGCATTGAGTCCGTCTCACAGAAGGCACCCCAGGTGACCTCCTGCGATACCAACAGATTTCCGATATGATGTACTTTGATCCCTGCTACGGCGCCATGGGCGGAGAGCTTTTCCGTCGGATCCAGTGAAAACAGGCGGCTTCTGTCCGAGCCCGACGCTCGGGGGCGTGCCCGTTGAAGTCACGTCACCGGACTGAAGAGACATGAAAACGCGTGAGATACCGGCTGCAGTCTGTCGCGCTCATCCCGACGTTGCTGCACCGGCCATATGCCGGCCAACGGTCCGTTTTTCCGCTGCTTTGACGTCGACCTCGTAAACAAACCGGCCTTCGCTCATGACAACTATGCGGTCGGCAATATCAAACAGCTCGTCAAGATCTTCGGAAAGCAGGAGGACGGCAGCGCCGTTGTTGCGGGTGTTGACAATCCTTTCGCGTGTCTCCTCGCAGGCATTGAAATCCAGCCCAAAGGTGGGGTTAGAGGCAATGAGAACCTGCACGTCATTTGTCAGCTCGCGTGCGAGTACGGCGCGTTGCACGTTGCCGCCTGACAACGTATTCATCTCGGCGTGGAGACCTGCTGCCTTCACTCGGAATTGCTGAACGAAACTCCGCGCCTGCTCTGCCATTGCCTTGCCGCTGATGAACTGCCCCACGGCGACCGGCGGTCTGTCGAAGTTTCGAAGCGCCATATTCTCCTGAAGCGACATGCGTGGAACACAGGCATTCTTCAAGGGCTCTTGCGGGAGGCCGTAGACTCCGAGATCGGCGATTTCTCTCCGGGTTCCATGGAAGGCTCTGCCGCATACCTTGACAACGCCCGAGCGATCTCGCTGCCCCATCAGGGCCTCGACCAATTCCTTCTGGCCATTCCCGGATACTCCGGCGACACCGACGATCTCGCATCTTCCCACATCAAGAGAGACATCCTTGACGGCGGGCAAGCCGATATCCCCCAGCGCGGACAAATGTTGGATTGACAAAAGCGCTTCGGAATGCGTTGGAACCCGAGCCTTGGCGCTCTTCTTCTCCAATGCATGGCCGATCATCGCCTCCGCCATCTCCGCAGTGGTCATTTCCGCCACGCGGCCCGTATGGACCGCCAGCCCCTTACGCAAAATCGTCGCGTCGTCGGCATAGCGGGTCACTTCTTCGAACTTGTGTGTGATGAGAATGGCGCTGAGTTCTCCGGTCCCGGTGAGATGCCGCACGAAGCCCAGAACCTCCTTCGCCTCATCAGGCGTCAAAACGGAGGTGGGCTCGTCCAGGATCAGGAGACGGCGACCGAGGTAGAGCTGCTTGACCAACTCGGCTTTCTGCTTCTCACCGGCAGATAATTGGGACACACGCACGTTGAGAGGGACGTGGAAAGGCATCGCCTTCATCAGCGCCTGCAACCGATCGCCGGTCGAGTGCCAATCGATCAAGCCTGGCAACCGCGCTTCGCTCACTACGAGATTTTCGGCAACGGTCATGGACGGAACTAGGGTAAAATGCTGGTACACCATGCCTATCCCCAAGGCATCCGCGTCTTTTGGCGTTGCGATATTGGCTCCTCGACCATCAACCAAGACCGAACCTTCGTCTGGCTGATAAAAACCGACAAGGCATTTGACGAGCGTACTCTTGCCCGCACCATTCTCGCCCAGCAACGCGTGGACGCTTCCGGCCCTGACGGAAAGGCAAACACCGTCGAGTGCCGTGAGCGCCCCGAACCGCTTGGTCATGTTCACGAGGTCCAAACTGATCGCATTCATGTTGGTTTTCCTTCGCTCTTATCGGTGCAGGCTGAGTTCACCGGGTGCGTCACTGAACGTTTGAGCCCGTGAGGTTGACACCATCATAATCGCCAACGTCAGGACGTATGGGGCCGCGTTGAAAAGGTAGTAGAAACCGGTAATGCCCATTCCCTGCAAAGCAGGGCCGATTGCGCCGGCGCCTCCAAAAAGGAGCGACGCCCAGAGCGCCCTGACCGGATCCCATCTGGCAAAAATCACCAACGCCACCGCCATGATGCCCTGCCCACTGGACAGGCCTTCGCTCCAACTGCCGGGATAAGAGAGGGACAGGAAGCTGCCGCCCACGCCCGCGAGAAATCCGCCGACGCTCGTGGCAAGGATCCGTACTTTCAGAACCGGAAAACCCAAGGCTCGCCCGGCGTCTTCGCTGTCTCCGACAGTCCGCAGCATGAGGCCCCAACCGGTTCGGTTGAAAAAGAGGCGCAGCACGAACGCCAGCACCACTCCAACAAAAAAGAGCACGTTTACGTCGAGAGCCGACTGAATCTGAGGCACATCGCTCCAAAATCCCAGGGGAATTGTCGGCAGTGACGGAGCCTTCGGTTCGATGAACGGCTTTCCCCAAAAAAACGCCAATCCGGTTCCAAGGACCATGAGACTGATACCGATCGCCGTGTCGTTCACCCGCCGTACGCTACAAAGGAGACCATGAAGTGTGCCAAAGAGCATGCCCACCGCGCCTGCGGCGAGAACACCAGCCCACGGCGAACCGGTAAGGAACGAGACAGCGTAGGCCGACATCGCTCCGAGAACGAGGTTACCTTCAAGACCGAGATTGATGCGGCCGGACTTCTCGGTGATGCTCTCGCCGAGACTGACGAAAATAAACGGAGTCGAGACGCGGATCGCACCTGCAAGGATAGCGAGCGGCAAAACGGTCCAGCCGAGTGAGGTCGTGTCCATGGGTCAGCTCCTTCCGCTATCGCTGAGTTTACGGGTCATGGCGTCGCCCAGCAGAACGCAAACGAAGATAATGCCTTGGAAGACCAGCACTGTGGCGTCGGGCAAGCCAAGGCGGCGCTGAAGGAGACTGCCGCTGGCCTGAATGCCGCCGATCAATATCGACACTGGAATGACAGCCAGGGGGTAATGGCGTGAGAGAAAGGCCACCAGAATGCCACTGAAGCCATAGCCCACGTGTAGCGAGGAATTGGCTGTGCCTTGCACGGCTGCCACCTCGATCGCGCCAGCCAAGCCCGCCATTGCGCCACCTGCTGCGGCCGCCCCGATGACCCAACGGTTGACCCGCAGACCGATCATCCGGGCAACCCGCTCGCTGCCGCCAACCACACGAAGAGCGAAGCCCCATTTCGTAAAGCGAATGACAACGAAGGCGATAACGGCCATGAACGTGGCAATCAGCAGTCCGATGTGAATGTAGGTACCGGGTATAGTCGGCAACATATAGCTTGCGTCGATCGGATGCGTTGACGGCTTGTCGAGACTGGCCGGATCGCGAAGCACGCCCTCAACGAGTTGATTGAAGATTGCAAGACCAATGTAAACAAGGAGGAGGCTCGTTATGGTTTCGTTGAGGCCGCGCCATTGCCGCAGAAGACCCACAAGTCCAAACCAGATGGCTCCGACAATGCATCCTGCTGAGATCATCATGAGCTGCATTGGAAGTGGTGGAGCACCTATGAACGGCAGGGTGATGACGGCGGCCGCAAGCCCTCCGAGAACCAGGGCTCCCTCCCCACCGATGATGACCATACCGGCTTGTGCCGGTATCACCACCGCAAGCCCCACGAGAATGAGCGGAGCTGCACGGGAAAGGGTGTCCTGCCAGGCGAAACCGCTGCCGAACCCTCCTTCGAGGATGAAGGTAAAGACCTTCAAGGGGTCAAAACCGTAGAGTCCGACAAACATCGCAAAGACGATCGAGGCAACGATGACAGCCCCGAGGGGGGCCGTCACTGCTACGTAGTTTGGATGCCATTTTCGTGCTGGCACTGCCGTCAGCGCTCGAGTTAAGTCGACCATGGGGACCGACCTCACTTCTGACCGATCACGCCGTCGACCAGATAGTCAATCTTGTCCAGTCGATGATCGTTCTCGGCAAGGCTCGTTCCTTGCGGAATCACCACGTTGCCGTTGTTGTCTTTCAACGGACCAGCATAAATCGATAGATTTCGGGATACGAGAGCGGCTTGGGCCTTTTCGGCCGCCGCGCGAGCATCAGCGGTTACTGCCGAGCCGAACGGCGTGTTCTTGATGAAATTCTCGGCGAAACCGCCGCGAAGATAGTGAACGGGAGGCTTGCCGTTCCGGGCAGCATCGACGAAATTGCTGTAGGGCGTAAACCAGTTCCACTCTGCGCCCGTCAGGAAACCCTTCGGCGCGATGTCGGCCTGGCTGGAATGATACCCGCAGGAGTATACGCCACGCTTCTCAGCCGTCTCCACAACCACTTTGGGGCTGTCGACCTGGCAGGCAATGACGTCGGCGCCCTGGTCAACCAAGGAATTGGTCGACTCGGCCTCGCGCACGGGTAGAACCCAATCACCGGTGAAGATGACCTGGACTGTGATGCTCGGATCGACGGAGCGCGCCGCAATCGCGAAAGCGTTGATGCTGCGGATAAGGTTCGGCGTAGGCTTGGCCGCAACGACTCCCAGCTTCTTCGTCTTGGTCATATGAGCCGCAACGATGCCTGAAACATACTGCGCACTATAAATGTAGGCATAGAAGGTGCCGATGTTTGTTGGCATCGTTTCGTCCCACACACCGCCGCAATGCGCAAACATGACGTTGGGATATTTCGCAGCGATCTGCTGCACGTGAGGTTTGAAATAGCCAAATGACGTCGCGATGATCAGGTTGGCGCCGTCCTGCTGGATCATACCCTCCATGGTTCGTTGCACCGCGACCGTCTCAGGAACACGCTCCTCCTCGATGACAGTGACCCCCGGCAGAGCCTTCAATTGGGCTGCGGCTGAGGCATGCGACTTGTTATAGCCGTAGTCTTCTTTCGAACCGGGGTAGACTACGCCGACGGTGAGAGGCTTCGCTTCCTGTGCGAATGCTCTGCCCATGCCATAGGGCACCGCACACGCAGCTCCCATTAGCTTCAAGACTGAGCGGCGGTTTATTGCAAAGGTCTTATTCATTCTAGTTCCCCTTGTTGCTTGGTTTACACTGACTTACGCGTTGACGACCTCCGGATTTGGGAGGCCGGATTGTTCGAAGGCGATCCGCACGTCATGTTCAAGCGCCTGCTTTTCGATTGAGCCGAGCGGCCGTATCGGCGCTCTCACGGCTCCGCCCGCCATTCCCATCATCTCAGACCAGCGCTTGACGGCGGCATTCGGCATGTGGCCTTCGATCAATGGTTTCATCACCCATTTGTTGAAGGCACGCCGCAGCGGTTCGAGTCTTTCGCGGGCTGCGCGGGCGGCATCGTTCTCTCCGCGGTCGAGTTGTGCGACATAGTCTGCTACTGGGCAAATTCCCGGAAACTGGTAGAGGTACGGCTCGGGATCGGCATAAAGAATAGGCTGCTGGCTCTGCAGCCGGTTTTCGAGAAAGTGCTCTTCCAGCGGGTCGGAAACGACCACCTTGCCGTGGGCGGCCTTTCGAAGGGCGGTATTGTAATCATATGCGGTCGTCTTGAGCATGACGATCTGAGGCAAAGTGCAGATGTCAGAGAAGAGCTCCGGCGATAACGGGCTTCCTGTCGCCCCTGCTGCATTGAAGATCACGATCGGCATATCAAGCCTATCGCAGATCAATTTCACATATTCGAATTGCTGCTCGCGGGACCTGGGGCCGGACGTCGGAACCATGATCACGGCGTGGTCCACGCCTGCTTCTCTTGCGTGAGCCCCGAGCTCAAGCGTTTCATGGATCGAACTGGCCGAGATAACTGTCGATACGCCGAGCTTTCCTCGGCCTTCCTCGACGAGGACTTCTACTACTCTTTTTCGTTCGGCGGGCGTCATGGCCCAGACCTCACCGATCAGCCCGTTGCAAAAGACGCCACGCAAGCCAAGGCCAATGTAGTGCCGGGCGTTGTGACGCAGGCCAGGCTCGTCCAACTCGAGAGACGGTGAAAACGGCGTCGGTATGGCTGCCCATATGCCGGTGGGTACTGCAATCATATTCGTTCCCCTGCATACTTTTTATCGTATTTATCATGATAAACCGTATTATGCAATCCATAGCGATAAACGGATTCCAAGACGCGGCTACGGATGATATGGAGGGGGAACATAGAGAGGACGCACCATGGAACATGCCGTTAGGTCACAGACGCCTCGGGTGAGGCAGCAAAAACGGGCAGACCTAGTCGCTGAGGATATCAAGCGGCTTGTCACACAGCGCGAGCTGAGGCCAGGCGACAAGCTTCCGATGGAGAAGGAACTGCAGAAACTGTTCGGCGTGAGCAAGAGCACCATTCGCGAGGCGCTAAAGTCACTCGAGGTGCAAGGTTTGATAACAATCAGCACCGGTCCGACCGGCGGAGCAACCATCGTCGAGGTTCCCTTGGAGCGGACTCTGCTTTTCTTGCAGAACTACCTGTTCTTCCAAGACGTGACGATGAAAGACATTTACGCCGCCAGACGTTTGCTTGAGCCTGAGCTCGCCGCGGGCGCTGTCCCACATCTTACCGAAAAGCATTTCCGTGCTTTGGAAGAGAACATTGAGAATTGCCAGCCTACCTCTCGTGACGAAACGCGGCTCGTGTATCAAAGACAGGCGGACCTCGACTTCCACGACATCCTTGCTTCCGCCAATCCGGACCCGTTCTTGCGCTTCCTCTGTCAGACAATCAATGAAATGCTCCGACGCCTGGTCGTCTTTAGCACCCACACGCCGCCTGAAGAGCATGCGGAATTCGGATGCGCCAATGCCAGATGCCACACGAACATACTCGAGGCGGCTCGAAAGAGGGACGCCGAAAGAGTCCGTCACCTCATGCGCGCGCACATGGACGAAGCGTCCAGCTTCGTCGAGCGCTTGAATGGACAATTGGACGGGCGGCTTATCCTCGACTCTGAAATGATGACCACGCCATTCAAGTTGCCGCCCGGACGTTCGTGAGTTTCCCAATGAGAGAAGGAGGCCGATCTTGCCGCTTTTGAAATTTCATCTGCTGAAGGGCCGCACTGATGATGAAGTCGATCGTCTGCTAGAGACCACTCACCGCGTAATGCTGCGATCATTTCGAGTGCCAGAGCAGGACCGTTATCAAATTGTCACGGAATATGAGCCGTCTCGGTTCCGGGCGCTTGATACGGGCCTCGGCTTTGAACGTACGGAAAATTTTGTTCTCCTGGAAGTGGTGTCACGGCCTCGATCAAAAGCAGACAAGATCGCATTCTATGAGAATCTCTGCCACGAACTCGCCAGCGAATGCGCCATTCCACCGTCAGACCTCATGATTTCCTTTGTAGAAAATACGGATGAAGATTGGTCATTCGGCCTTGGTAGAGCGCAGTTTCTGGAGGGCGATTTGTAAAGAGCCTCAAGTTAATCAAGTAACGTGTAGTCATGCACATCGCCGTGTGAATCTCCAGTCTGCCGCTCTGTAGATTCGTAACCGAAGAGAGGTCGTTGAACGCGCGAACGGCGCCGAGTTTGGATTGGAGTCCTATTGCTTGGTCAACCAGTCGGCGAAGACACGAGCGAGACGCCTTTGGCTGCCGGATTTCGGGTAGGCGACGTAGTGGCCGATATACCGGTTATCGCGACACACGCCATGGAACGGGCGGATCAACTTGCCGCTCTGCAGCTCCCGGCGCGCCAGTAGATCCGACTCGAGTGCGATTCCGAGGCCGTTGACGGCGGCGTCTACGGCGAGAAAGCTCCGATCGAAGCTCATCGACGGCGGAGGCGGCGGCCCAAGGCTGTTCGCCTCGAACCAGTCGATCCACTGGATCCGCTTGAGGTCGCTTCGAATGAGCGGGAGCCGCAACAGATCGCGCGGTGAGCGGATCCGGCTAGCCATCTCCGGTGAGCACATTGGCGAAACGATCTCCTCGCCAAGCGGCACGACGATCAGGTCCTCTCGATTGAGCGGCTCGCCATAAACGACGTCTGCGTCGTAAAGGCCGTCAACGAAACGGGCATAGGTCGTGCTGGCGGCGACCTTCACCTCGACGCCTGGATTTTCTTTCAGGAAGTTCGGAAGGCGCGGCGAGAGGACCTGCGCCGCAAAGCTTGGCGCACAATGCAGGCGCAGCAGTTGGGCGCTCTTCGATGAAACCAGCTCAATACCCCGCCGCAGTTCCTCGAAGGCATTCGAGGCATGGTTGAGCAGGGTCTGACCGGCCAGCGTCAAGGTCACGCTGCGCGTCGTCCGCTCGAACAGGGACACCCCCAAGTCCCTTTCCAGTCGCGCGATCGCATGGCTGATGGCGCTCGGGGAAAGGTTGAGCTCTTCCGCCGCCGCACGGAAGGAGCCCAGGCGCGCGGCTGATTCGAAGATGCGGATGGCGGAGAGCGGCAACATGTGGAGCATACGATTAGTGAATCACAGTCATCACCAGATGTAAACTTTGCGTTTGTCGAAACCATGCCTCCTGGACAACACTCCTGACGCGATCACGGCATTACCGTTGCTTAGACCATGACCAGATGCCCGCGGGAGGGCGTCGGGAGGAGCCATAGATGTTGCTGAGAGGAAAGACCGCGGTCATTTCGGGCGCGGCGAGCAAGCGCGGCATTGGCCGCGCCACGGCGGAGCTTTTTGCCGAGCACGGCGCGCGCGTCGCTATTCTTGATCTCGATCAGGATGCAGCCAGCGAAGCCGCCGGCACCTTGAAGCCCGTTGCGGAGGGCGCGCATATCGGCTTGCGCTGCGATGTCGCCGATCGCCAGTCATGCCAAGCGGCCGCGGCCGCGGCCATCGAAGCTTTCGATTCCGTGAACGTCTTGGTCAACAATGCTGGCATTACCCAGCCGGTCAAGACGCTGGAGATTTCCGACGCGGACTGGCAGCGCATCGTTGCCGTCAATATGACGGGCGTTCTGAACCTCAGCCAGGCGTTCATCCCCAACATGCGCGACCATGGCGGCGGCTCGATCGCATGCATGTCGTCGGTCTCCGCCCAGCGCGGCGGTGGCATTTTCGGCGGGCCGCATTATTCCGCCGCCAAGGCCGGAGTCCTCGGCCTCGCCAAGGCCATGGCGCGCGAATTCGGTCCCGCGGGGATACGCGTCAATTCCGTCACGCCCGGCCTCATCCAGACCGACATCACCGGCGACAAGCTGACCCCGGAGATGCGCACGGACATCCTGAAGGGCATCCCGCTCAATCGTCTCGGCGATGCGCGCGATGTGGCGAACATCTACCTGTTCCTCGCCTCCGACCTCTCCGCCTATGTCACCGGCGCGGTCATCGACGTCAATGGCGGCATGCTGATCCACTGACGTGAGCGGCAGAACCTCGCCCATCTTCAAGGAGAACGAGAGAATGACCCAGATCGGTCATAACGTCAGCCTGCCGGAGAGAGCGCGGCGCATTCGTCGCCATGCTCTGCGTATGGGCGAAGTGCAGGGGCAGGGCTACATCGCCCAGGCCCTCGGCATTGCGGATGTGCTGGCGGTATCCTACTTCCATGCGACGACATACCGGCCGGACGACCCCGAATGGGAGGGCCGCGACCGCTTCCTGCTCTCGATCGGTCATTACGCCATCGCGCTCTATGCGGCGCTGATCGAGGCCAAGATCATTCCGGAAGACGAACTGGAAACCTATGGCACGGACGACAGCCGCCTGCCCATGTCGGGCATGGCGGCCTATACGCCCGGCATGGAGATCACCGGCGGCTCGCTCGGCCATGGACTGGGGATTGCCGTCGGCATGTGCCTGGCGCTCAAGCGGAAGAAGTCCAAGTCCTTCGTCTACAACCTGTTTTCGGATGGCGAGCTGGATGAAGGATCGACCTGGGAGGCTGCGATGTCGGCCGGCTCCTACAAGCTTGCCAATCTGATCGGCATCGTCGACGTCAACCAGATGCAGGCGGACGGCCCTTCGCTCGGGGTCCTGAATTTCGAGCCGCTCGGTCCGAAGTTCGAGGCCTTCGGCTGGTTCGTCCAGCGGGTGAACGGCAATGACATCGATGCGCTGGTGAAAGCCTTCGATGCGGCCCGTCACCACGCGGGCGAGCAGCCGCGCATCATCATCTGCGACACCAAAATGGCAAAGGGCGTTCCGTTCCTCGAGGCGCGCGAGCGCAACCATTTCCTGCGCGTCGAACCCCATGAATGGGCAGAGGCGATCCGGATCATCGATGCGGGAGTTCAAGCATGAGACGCTCCAAATATGAACGGCCCGTGCATCTGCTGAGTGACAACGACAGGCCTCGCCTGACCACGTCGGCAATGATTGCCTCCATCGCCGGAGCGGACCAGCCGACCAGGGCCGCGCCCTTTGGTCATGCGCTGGCGAGGCTCGCGGAGAAGGATGCGCGGATCGTCGGTCTCTCTGCGGATCTCGCGAAATACACCGACCTTCATGTTTTTCGCGCGACCCATCCCGAGCGATTCTACCAGATGGGCATGGCGGAGCAGCTATTGATGATGTCGGCTGCCGGCATGGCGCGCGAGGGGCTGCAGCCCTGGGTCACCACCTATGCCGTTTTCGCATCGCGCCGCGCCTATGACTTCATCTGCCTGGCGATCGCCGAGGAGATGCTCGACGTCAAGATCGTCTGCGCCCTGCCGGGCCTGACCACCGGCTATGGCCCGAGCCATCAGGCGACCGAAGATATCGCGATGTTCCGCGGCATGCCGAACCTCACGATCATCGATCCCTGCGATGCGCTGGAAATCGAGCAGGCGGTGCCCGCGATCGCGGCGGAAAGGGGCCCGGTGTACATGCGGCTCCTGCGCGGAAACGTGCCCCTCGTTCTGGATGAGTACGGCTACGGTTTCGAGCTCGGGCGAGCGAAGCTCATCCGCGACGGCAGGGACACGCTGATCATTTCGTCCGGGCTCATGACGATGCGCGCGCTGGAGGCAGCGAAAACCCTTCAGAAGGACGGCGTCGATGCCGCGGTTCTGCACGTTCCGACGATCAAGCCGCTCGATGAGGCAACGATCGTAGCCGAATGCCGCAAGCAGAACCGGCTCGTGGTCGTCGCGGAAAATCACACCGTCATCGGCGGCTTGGGCGAAGCGGTGGCAGCAACATTGATGCGGTCCGACATTCGTCCGGCCGGGTTCCGCCAGATCGGTCTGCCGGACCAGTTCCTTGAGGCTGGTGCCCTGCCGACGCTGCACGACATGTACGGGATTTCGACGACGAAGGTGGTCAGCGCGATCAAAGGCTGGCTGGACACATAGACATCCGCCGGGTCTGGCCTGGAGGAGGCCGACAGACCCGCACAGTCATAAAAGTGGAGGAGAAGATGAATTTGCTTTCTACGAGACGCGGTTTCCTGCGATCGGCTGCGGCCGTACTTGCCGCGCCGGCGCTTGTCACAAGCATTCGCCCGGCGCAGGCCGGAACCACCTTGACGCTCGGCCATGGCGCCGCTCCGGGAAATCCGCGCACCGTCGCTGCTGCCAGATTTGCCGAGCTGGTGTCCGAGAAGACGTCCGGTCGCGTGACGATCAACGTTGCCCGTGCCGAGACGCTCGGCAGCGACGCGGCCATGCTGACCAGTCTTCGCACCGGCGCCCTGGATTTCACCGCCAACAGTCAGGGTGCTACATCCGCCATCGTGCCGGAACTCGCGGCTCTTGGCTTGCCATTCCTGTTCAAGGACGCGGATGCCGCCATCAAGGTGCTCGACGGCCCCGTCGGCCAAGAGCTCCATAAGCTGTTCGAGGCGGTTGGGGTCGTGCCGCTCGATTGGTGGGACAACGGCATTCGTCACTTGACCAATTCCAAGCGGAAAGTCGTCGCGCCCGCCGATCTCAGCGGCATGAAGATCCGCACGCCCGCAGATCCGATGACCATCGACATATTCCAGTCGCTCGGTGCCAGCACGGAGCAGATCGCCTTCGGAGAGCTCTACATCGCCCTCCAGCAGGGTGTTGTCGACGGGCAGGAGAACCCGCTCGCCAACATCGAGAGCTCCAAGCTGTTCGAGGTCAATCGCTTCATCAGCCTGACGGGCCACAAGTGGGAATCGACGCCCTTCCTCATGTCGAAGATCGCGCAAGCGCGTCTCGGCGGCGACCTCGAGGCCGTCCAGGCCGCAGCCAAGGAGGCCGGGCAGCTTCAGCGCAAGCTGTCGGCCGAAAAGGCGACCGAGGTTCTCGAGGCGTTCCGCAAGAACGCTGCCATCGAGGTCGCGGAAGTGGATCGTGAGGCCTTCGTGAAAGCGACGGCGTCCGTCGGCGAGAACTGGAGGCAGAAGCCGTTCGGCGCTTTCGTCAGCCAGATCGAAGAGGCTGCAAAGGCCTGATCGGCTTCCGGTTGGGAGGGACCAATGTCAGCAGTACTGAACACCATAGACCTGGTGGCGCGTGTCATCGTCTCATTCGCGAGATTCGTCGTGATCGCCAGCGGCATTGCGCTGACGGTCGTGACAACCTCGAACGTCGTCGCCCGTTACGCGCTGAGCAGCGGCGGTTTTTCCTTCGCACAGGAATTGCCGATGCTGATCTTTCCGTGGTTCATCCTGGCCGGAATTGTCCTAGCCGCCCATAGGCAAGGCCACATGGCCGTCGAATGGCTTTTCGACAAGCTGACAGGGCGGGCTCGTTATGCGGCGTTTGCGCTTGCCGCGGCAGTCAGCACGATTTCCTTCCTCACGCTTTCCTATGAAGCCGTCCTGGTGGCTGACATCGCCGGGATCGAACGCAGTCCCGTTCTGCAATTACCGAATAGCGTTGGCTACTATTCACTTGCGGCGGGAGCGCTGCTCGTGGCGATCGTGACAATCGCCTCCGCCCTCAGGGTGTTGCGATTTGGCTGGGAGCACCGGATCGAACTCAACGTCCAGGAGCTGCCGCTATGACGATCGTCATGATCATTGCCTTCTGCATTCTCATGGTCATGGCGGTGCCGGTTGGTTACGCGCTCATCATCTCTGCAGGCATCGCCGTTCTGTTCAATGGTTATGTGCCGCTTTCGGTGGTTGCGCAGCAAGTCTACGACCAGACCCAGTCCTTCCCGATGTTGGCACTGCCATTCTTCATGCTTGCCGGTACGCTGATGCTCGGCGGAGAGCTTGGCCGGCAACTGCTGGAGCTTGCCTCCACGGCGATGCAGCGCTGGCGCGGCGGTCCCTTGTCGACGACGGTCATTTCTTCGGTGGTCTTCGGCGGCGTGTCCGGGTCGGCCGTTGCCAATGCCAGCGCACTGGGCTCGGTTCTCATTCCCTGGCAGAAGAAGCACGGATATCCGCCCGCCCTCTGCGCAGCCAACAATGCCACCTCTTCAGTGATCGATGTCCTCATTCCGCCGTCGATCCCGATGATCCTCTATTCGCTGGTCAGCGGCGTGAGCGTGGGTGATCTCTTTCTCGCCGGCATCCTGCCGGGCCTGATCATGGCGGGAAGCTTCATACTCGTCTGCTGGATCATTTCGGTGCGCCGCCAATACCGGATGCACAAGGGCGGCATCCGCAAGCGTGATCTGGCGAAACTGGCCTTGAACAGCCTGCCGGCCATCCTCCTGCCCGTCCTCATCATCCTATTCCTGCGCTTTGGCCTCGCCACGCCGACCGAGGTCGCTGTTCTCTCGGTCGTCTATTCGCTGCTCCTCAGCCTGCTCTTCTATCGCGATCTTACCTGGAAGAGGTTCTGCGACAACGTGGTCGAAGCCGGTGTCGGAACCGGGGTCGTCATGCTGGTGATCATGGGCAGCGCCGCTGTGGGCTGGGTTCTGACGTTCGACCAGGCGCCGCAGCAGATGGCGGCATGGGTCGCCACCAACATCTCCAGCCCGATCGTCATCATCCTGATGATGAACATCATCATGCTGATCGTCGGCATGCCGCTCGACATGCCGCCCGCAATCCTGCTCCTGGGGCCGATCTTCGTGCCGCTGGCCGATGCCATCGGGCTCGACCGAGTGCAACTCGGCCTGATGATGGTCATCAATCTCGGCATCGGCCTCTATACGCCGCCGATCGGCACGACGCTGTTCATCTCCTCGTCGATTGCGAAGGCCCCGCTCGGGGAAACGACGCGCGAGCTTCTTCCCTTCTTCGCCATGGCGATGCTGCTCCTGTTTTCGGTCAGCTTCATCCCGGCCCTGACGATCTATTGAGGACGCCACGTCAATGCACGACCGTCAGACATTCGTCGTGACCGTGAGGGGATTGACCAAGTCCTATGGCGCGACCGCAGTGCTGAAGGGCGTGGATTTCTCCGTGGCGAGAGGGGAGATTCACGCGCTTCTGGGCGGCAACGGCGCCGGAAAATCCACCATGATCAGGATCATCACCGGCTCCGCCGCCAAGGATGGCGGCGAGATCGAGTTCCGCGATGCGGGCGGGAACGCGCGGCCCGAGGCGGAGGGGCGGCGGACTGTTACCGTAGTGCACCAGGAGTTGGCGCTTCTGCCTCACCTCACGGTCGCGGAGAACATCGTCCTGCCGCGCTACTCGTCCGGCCTCTCCGTCTTCCATCGCAAGCGCTCCGTCCGGCAGGCCTACGAAGCGCTTGCGATAATCGACCGCGATTTCGCCGCAAGCTCGCTGCATCGGCTGGTTGGCGATCTCAGCCTGCACGAGGGGCAGATGGTCGAGATTGCCCGTGCCCTGTCGTCCGGCGCGCAACTGATCCTCCTCGACGAGCCGACTGCCAACTTGACGGCGGCCGAAACCGAGCGGCTGTTCTCGCTCCTGAGGCGGCTTGCCCGTGAAAACGGCCTTTCCGTGGTCTTCGTCTCGCACCGGATGAAGGAAATCCGGCAGATCGCCGATGTCTGCACCATCATTCGCGATGGCCGCACCGTGGTCGATCGCGTCGCGACATCCAGCCTTTCCGATACAACGATCGTGGAAAAGATGGGCCAGCTCGCCGCTCATGCGCCAACGGGCTCCGTATCGGGAGTACGCCAGGCGGTGCCTGTTGGCGAAGCGTTGACGATCCGGGAGGAGGGGCTCGAAATCGCGCTGCCGCCCGGCGCGATCCTCGGTATTGCCGGTGCGCCCGCCGGGCCGGAAAGCTTGATCTCCGCGCTCGTCGGCGCGGCGCAATCGAAGCGTTGGAGCGTCTCCTTCTCAGGCTGGCCTCAACGCTTCTCCTCGCCGCACCAGGCAGCGACCCTCGGGGCCGGCTTCATCACGGGCGATCGGTCTCAGAAAGGCGTCCTTCGCAGTCTGCCGATCATCGACAATGTGATGGCGTCGCGCCGGGTGGCCCGTGGCAGCCGGTTGGCAGGCGGGCGCGAAAACGTGGAATGCATCGATCTCTTGCAGGCGCTCAAGGTCAAGGCAGCCTCGCTCTGGGATTTGCCCGACACGCTGAGCGGCGGCACCCAGCAGAAGCTGCTATTGGCGCGCTGGCTCGGCGTGCCCTCGCGGCTTCTGGTGTTGGAGGAGCCGACCCGCGGCGTCGACATCGGCACGAAGAAGGAAATCTATCAGCTCATCCGGGACATGGCCTCGAGCGGCACCATCATCGTCTGGTGGTCGACCGAAAATGCCGAGTTGCTGGAGGTGTGCGACCGGGTGGTGGCCTTTGACACCGAGGGCCGCTGCGCCGGCATCATCGATCATGAGGAACTGAGCGAGGACAGGCTCGCAGAATTGACAGGAATGGCGGCATGACAGAGGCAAGCACGCAGCAGGCACTCCGAAACGGCAGTGCGCCGCTCCCCATCCGGCAAAGGGAAAGCGTCATCGGCGCCTATCGCACGGAAATCGCCATTGCCATTGCGATCGTGTTGCTGGCGCTCGCAGTCGGTTCCCAGGTCCCCCAAGCGCTGAGCTGGGGCAATTTCGCGAACATAACGCAAGCGGGCGCGCCGCTGATGATCATGTCGCTCGGTGTCCTGCTCGTCGTCATCACCGGGGGCATTGACCTTTCCGTCGGTTCGGTCTTCTCGCTCACGGGCATGGTCACCGCGCAGGCGATGGCCCATGGCTTCGGCGGAGTGGGGGCGAGCCTCATCGGCCTCGGCGTCGGTCTGGTCTTCGGCTCGATCAATGGTTTCCTGGTCACGATCGCGGGACTGGCGCCCTTCGTGGTGACTTTGATCACCTTCGCCGTCGCCGGTTCGCTGGCCTTCATCGTCACGAACGGGCGCTCGATGCCGATCGGCGATCCGGATTTTTGGCTGCTCAACAGCGGCAGCCTTGTTCCCGGCATGCCAAATTACATCCTGTTCTGTGTCGTGCTGCTTGTCGCCATCGAGATTTTCTTGAAGAAGATGGTGGCAGGCCGGTGGTTCTATGCCGTTGGCAGCAGCTCGGCGGCCGCCTTTCTGCTCGGCATTCCCGTCAAGCGGACGAAATTCCTTGCCTATGTAGCATCGTCGCTTCTGGCGTCTTTTTCCGGCCTGCTCACGATTTCCTACATTCTGAACGCCGAATCCACGGCCGGTTCAAGCCTGATGCTGCAGGCGATTGCAGCAGTCGTCATTGGCGGGGCGAGCCTGCTCGGCGGCACAGGAACTGCCGTCGGAGCTGCGCTTGGTGCTCTGATGATCACCGTCATCCAGAACGGCGTCAATCTCATTGGCATCAACAGTTTCTGGCAGGGTTCGGTGACCGGCGTCGCGATACTCATTGCCGTGCTCATTGATCGCTTCAGTAAATCCCGGCGCAGGGCCGCATGACAATTCAGCATATCGCCGTTTATTTGGAGGAGGAGAACGCATGACAAAAAGAATGAAGGCAGGGCTTGCCGTGGCGCTTGCGGTAGGACTTGGATTGGCATCCCCCGCGGAAGCTACGGAGAAGAAAACGGTCGCCTATCTCGCGCCGTCGCTGGATATTTCCTATTGGCAGTGGGTCGGCTACGGCGTGAAGAAGAAGGCGGAGGAGCTCGGCATGGACTATGTCGAGTTCACATCGGAGAACTCGCCCGCCAAGCAGATGGACAACGCGCGCACGGCTGTCACGAAGGGCGTGGATGCCATCGTCATCGGGCCAGTCAGCTCAACGAGCACGCCGCCGCTTCTGGCGTATTTGAAGTCCCAGAACATACCGATCGCGTTCGCTGGTATCGGGCCGCAACCCGGTCAGACCGACTACACCTCGTCCGTGACGGCCAATAACTTCGAGACCGGAAAGGCCCAGGGGAGCTTCGTCTGCAAGCTCGCCAAGGAGCGCGGTGGCAATAAGGTCGGCATGCTCTCGTTGCCGCAAGACCGCGAGAATGCGCAGAAATATCTGAAGGGCGCGGAAGAGGCGTTCAAGGCGGATGGTTGCGACCTGGTGCAGATGCTGGAAACACGCGGTCTGACCGTGAATGAAGCGGTGACGCAGGCAAATGACATGCTCACAGCGCACCCCGACATCAAGGGGATCTACGGCATGTATGACGAAGCGGGCACCGGCGCGGCCAAGGTGCTCGAAACGCGCGGGCTGACCGGCAAGGTTGGAATCGCCGTTGCGGATGGCAGCCCCACGACCATCGGCCTTCTGAAGGCCAACGCCATTCAGGGGATCTTCTTCCAGGAGGCCGTTGGCCAGGGGCTGGACGGGACACAGCAGGTCTACAACGCGCTGACCGGCGCTCCCGTCGAGAAGGATCTCGCTCTGGTCATGCCGCTCGTGACCGCCGATAAGGTCGATTCTGCCGAAGCCAAGGGGGTGATCGACCGCGTCTTCCCGCCCGCAAATTGAGAAAGTGAAAGAGTGAGAGGGATGCCGGATCTTTCCGGCATCTCGCTTCAATCAGGGGAACACAAAAAATGGACAGTCTTCCGATAATCGACTCTCACTTCCACCTCTGGGATCTGGAGAACAATTATTACCCCTGGCTCTCCGACGGGGTGAAGCCATCCGCCTTCGGCGACTATGCTGCGATCAACAAGACCTATCTGATCGACGACTTTCTGGCGGACGCCAGGAACAAGAACCTTGTCAAGGCGGTGCATCTGGACGTCGGCTACGATCCGAAGGATCCGGCGGGGGAGACGCGCTGGCTGCAAGGGGTAGCCGACAAGCATGGCTATCCGCACGGGATCGTCGGTTACGCGGATCTGCGGAAGGCGGACGTCGGCGATCTGCTGGACGAGCATATGCAATACGCGAACTTCCGCGGCATCCGTCAGTCGATGAATTTCCACAAGGATCCGGCAAAGACCTATCTGACGGAGCCGGAGGTGAGCCGGACGCCGGAATGGCGGCGCGGCTTCAAGGAACTGGCCCGTCGCGGACTAAGCTTCGACCTTCAGCTCTACTACTGGCAGATGGAGGAGTTTCTGGACCTTGCGCGTGATTTTCCCGAGGTCCAGATCATCTTAAACCATACGGGCATGCAGGTTGATGGCCAGGAGCACTTCGAGGGCTGGCGCAAGGCCATGAAGACGCTGGCGCAGGCGCAGAACGTCGCTTGCAAGATTTCCGGTCTTGGCATGGGAGACTGGACGTGGACGACCGAGAGCATCCGGCCCTACGTTGAGGAGGCCATCGCCGCCTTCGGTGTGAGACGCTGCATGTTCGCGTCGAACTTCCCCGTCGACAAGCTCTTCTCCACCTACGATGCAATCTGGAACGCCTTCGAGGAGATCACGAGCGCGTACTCGGAGAGCGAGCGCATGGCGCTGTTCCACGACAATGCTGCATCGTTCTACAGGCTTTAGCCGGAAACTTCGAGTCGAGTTGGCTCGTCCTTGCCTTCGCGTGTGGAACTACGCTCCTGCAGCTGGCGTCGACCGGCGCTTCCTCGCATTTCGCTCCTGCACGTGCGTAACACTCCCTCTGCGCCGCACTCGTCTGCTACCCGCACTAAATCGAGCCATTCGGTGCGCCGGACGCCAACGACAACATGGGTCGACGGGAGCCGTTCGTCACGAGCCCTGCTGAGGATGTTCTCGTTCCGTGCTCGAAAGATTCGCATAATGTATCACGCCTTTATCAACGAAAGACAGCAATATACTTGCTAACCAAGGGTTGCCATGCGATTCTTCGGACATGACCCGAAGGAGATGAGAATGCCGGAAACGATGCTTGCAGCGCTTACCAACATTCGGACCGCGGAAGATATGATCGTGGCCTTTCGCGATGAGGAGCAGTGTCGGAGATTGCTGGAAAGCATGGTGTGGCCGGCTGGGAGAGTTTGCCCTGCCTGTGGTTACAAACGCTCGATCGCGATAGCCGGGCGCGATGCTGGCAAGCGGCGTGCGCGTCCGGGTCTCTATCAATGCTCCAATGGTGATTGTCGGTTCCAGTTCACGGTGACGACACACACGCCTCTGCATTCCACAAAGCTGCCTTTGAGTGTCTGGCCGAAGGGTATGTGGCTTATACTGCAGTCGGATAAAGGTTTATCCTCGGTGCGCCTTGCCGAGGCTCTGGGGGTGAGCCAACCCACAGCCTGGCGGATGGGACACGCGCTGCGTCTCATGGCGGCGCGCGAGCACATGCTCGAAGGCACGGTGGAGATCGATCATTTTCATCTCGGTGGGCGATCGAGAATAAATCCGGACGATCCACCGCCTGGACGAGGCCGAAAAGGTCTGCCGAACACGCAGAAGACACCGGCCATGGTGATGGTGCAGCGACCAGATGACGTCACACCCGGCACTCCGGCCGGTGACGCCCGTGCTGCGGTGGTGACTGGTCTTTCGCTACGTGCAGCGGCGCGCGCCGCTGGAACGCAGATCGAGCCTCATGCCTGCTTGATGAGTGATGAGGCGACAGCGTTCATAGCCCTTGGCGAGAACTATGCCAGGCATGACACCGTGAAGCATTCCAGCCGCGAATACGTTCGGGACGCCGTTCATGTCAATTCGGTCGAAGGATTCAATTCCCGTGTCCGTCGCACAATTGCCGGCGTCTTTCATCATATCAGCCCGCAGCATGCCGACCTGTATTTTCACGAGATCGGCTTCCGCTGGTCGCAGCGCATTGTGACGGGCCAGGCGGTGCGGAAAAGCCGAAATGGCAGGGAACGCATGAAAACCCTGTGGTCGCGGGTGCCGCCGGCGCTGCAATTGCGCAAGTCTTTCGCGTGGCTACCGGCCGCCAAATGCGCAGAAGCCCGGATGGTGGGATCATCGTCAAATCAGCAGTCGCTGTCTTTGGTTGATAAAGGCCGGGAACACTGACCGGCGGTTCAGTCCGCTTCGGCTTCTCGCATGTAGCAATCCAAGGTGAGATCGCCATGGAGGATCTGCGCGAAGATGATCGAAATCGTAGGCATTGGCGGTTGTGAACAGACCTACGTTCGACCCGCGGACATCCGCAAGTATCGCCCGCGCGTCGGGCGCTCGCTAACAGCAACACTGCAAGGCGATACCGGTGATCCGCAGCCTTTCAGCTCTGCGCGCGATGCATTGCTGCATTGCAGCAAAATGCGTAGGAAGTGATCGGCGGCGGTGTATGATCAGTTATCGAAGCAATGCGTCTCCTCCCGCAGAGCTTCGTATTTCAGACGGCCCACTCCTCCTCCCAGGGACGTCTGTGGGAACAGCGGCATTCCTCCTCCCAGTCGCTGTTCGGTTCTTTTGGGAAAGCCTGCCGCACCTCCTCCCGCGGCAGGCTTTTTCGTATTCGGGGATGCGCAGGCACTTTTTCGATCCAGCTATTTCACCGGAATTATGATGTGCGCGTAAGGTGTCCCCGCGCATACAAGGCAGGGACGCAGGAGGTTCGAATCCGTCGGGCATTCCTTAATCATCGTGCCGCTGATCACTGACGCAGACACTGCGGCCGCGATTGCTCGGCTCGTGCCGTTACCGCCGCGCATCCCTATACGAGGTTCGGAGCAGGGCAGGTCGGTGCGGCGGTGCCAGGAGGAGCATGCTGGCACCGGCACCGTCGTTTTTGTGGCCTTTGACCGCCGACGATCTCGAGCGCCTGGAACCGGCGATCCGCAGCGTACCCTGCCGCCGACCGAAGGCTTCTTCTTCGGCGTGTCCGAGTCGACGATGATCTCGCCTTTGTCGCCAAGGCCCGCGATGCACTCGCGAACGGCCTTGCGCTCCTCTATGTGTCGTGGCGTACGCGCTCCTGCGCCGGGCCGGTCAATCCGTCCCGGTTCCAGCCCGTCGGAGTGGTGCCATGCGGGCGTCCCTAGCTGGCCAGGGCACGAGCTAAATGTCTGCACTTGGCTGCCTCAGTCCTCGGGCCGCTGAAACTGCGGGGACCATCCGCGCGAGATTCCTCGACTGATGAACTGCTCGGCAAGCGCAAGCTGTTCGCGCAGATGCTTGCAGTCGAGCAACAGCGTGACGATCGTTGCCCGCGGATCTTCATCGTGCCAGGCGAGCGCTGCTCGACCTCCCAATCCAGGTCGGCGCGGTCTGCCTTTCTTAGTGGTGACCTCATTGCAATTTCAGGCTCAGCTGAATGCTACCATTTGGCTTGGGCGACGGTTTGGAGACGTCGATGCGCCCAAACACCTCCTTGCGCCGCTCTGCCTCGCGCTCTCTTTTTGCCCGTAAAGCCGCAACGACCGAATGAGCGCGCTCAATTACTTCTTCTGCATGAGTCATGAGAACCTCCGTCAATGTTCTTATTTTGTTCACATCCACAGGCGCCGTCAATGCGCGCAGGCGCTGCGGCCGGCTCAGTCGCTCCGGTCCAACGCGATCTTCAGTGTCCTGATAACGTCCGCCACGTCGACGAGGGTCTCCCTGACCTCTTCCGCGGAGAGGTCGCGAGCGCGCTCCGACGATATCCGGAGATCGACTAGAACGTCCCGTGCACTAGACCGTATGTTCGTGGCGTGAAGGTGGCTCGCCCCCGGAATATGCTGCGCGCGGAGATTGCTCTGGATGGGCCAGAGCAGAGCCCCAAGCTTAGCGAGGGCAACCACGAAGGAAAACAGCGAAATCTTCGTCGGACTAGACGTTTCGAAACTGAAGATTTCTGTCGCGGTCGCGGGGAGTGAGCGCGGTGGCGAGGTGCGCTTCTTGGGCGACATCTCTTCAGAGCCCGCCTCGGTGGCGGCAATGATCCGCAAGCTTTCCAAACGCGGAGGCACTCTTCACTTTTGTTACGAGGCCGGACCTACAGGTTGCGGTTTATGCCGACAGATCGTGGAATTGGGCCATCAATGCGCTGTAGTCGCACCGTCACTTGTGCCCAAGCGGCTCGGCGACCGGGTGAAGACAAATCGTCGGGATGCGATGAGCTTGGCACGGCTGCATCGCGCTGGCGAATTGACGCCTGTCTGGGTCCCGGACGAAGGCCACGAGGCAATGCGCGACTCAGTGCGCGCACGCGATGCGGCCCAGAAAATGCAGAAGCAAGTTCGCCAGCAGCTCCAGGCCTTTCTGCTGCGTCACGGCAGAATTTATCCGGGGCGCAAGCCCTGGACGCGCGCGCATGCACGTTGGCTGGCGAGCCAAGCATTCGATCACATGCTCACCACGTTCTGTTGGTGGAATATTGTCAGGCGATTGAAGACGCAACCGCGCGCCTGGATCGGCTGAACAAAGCTTGTGACTGACACCGCGGCATCCTGGTCTATGGCTCCCGTGGCTACCTACCAAGCAATGCGGGGCGTGGCGTTTATGACAGCGGTCACCTTCGTGGTCGAAATCGGCGAAACTCCGAAGGTTTGCCTTTCGTCATCAGACGGAAAGGAACAGTCATGCCGGACTGACTTGCAAACGAACATAAGAGGAGTCCCTGCAATGCCAATCTGCTCGCTGGCGTCGCGGATGGTATCGATCGAGTCGGTCGAGGAGGCGGCCTATCTCATAGCGACTAAGTTTGTCGACCTTGTTCTGGCGAAGTGTAAAGATCCGCAACAGCTTCATAAAGCCAGATCGCTGCCTTCGCTCGATGCTACCGCATCTTGCCTTTCAAGCTTAGTCAGCGTCACGTCGAAATCTCCTGCCAGATGAACTTTCAGCTCGTACGCGCATGATGTGCTGTCGGCTGGTCGCGAATTTCCGTGCGATCGCTAAGACACTCATCCCCGTCGCGAGATCGTCGCGCACGTCCTGCTTCTGTTTGTCGCTGAGCGTCGAGGGGCGGCCGAGGGCCTTGCCTTCGGATTGGCACGGTTACGGAAGCCGTCCCAAGAGGATTTTCAGTGTCCTGATGACATCGGCCGCGTCCACCAGGGCATCCCTGACGTCTTCCGCCGAAAGGTCTCGAGCGCGCTCCGACGATATCCGGAGATCGATCAGGACGTCTCGTGCACGATGGGTCTCTATCGCGCCCGTCTGCTCGCGCATGTCGCGGATTGCTAAGTTGTACGATGCGTTCTTTGCGTATTGAAGGGTCCGGCGGGGGCAGGACTTGGAATCAGTGGCATGATCCAGGATACTTGAGATCGCCGGTCCTTGCCGCGCAAACCGAGATTCATCGCTCGCCGGAACAATCGCTCGTTGTTTATGGATGAAAACTGAACTAGCGCGTTGCCGATCCTTGACAGCGGCTCGGTAACTGGAGAGCGTTTCTTCGAGACCCAGACGATCCGCCAAGGCCTGAATTGCACTACTCCTGTCACGGCTTCTCTGACGTTCGGCTCGCAGCGTCTGTGGTTCGAGTCGGATTTTGTCTCTCTACCTCGCTTCCGGTCTGAGGGTTCGTTGGAAGCGGAAGGGAAGGAGATGAGGAGCAAAAAGATGAACAAAACGCGCCAACGGTGTCATCCTGCTCCAATGGGCAAAAAAGGTAACATATATCCGCAACGGGGTCCGCCCGCACGTCCGGCGAGGCTACGAGCCATGTGGCGACTGCTGCGGTGCATGCGAGCATCAGCACGGTCCTACGGTTCATGAGGTATACCTCCGAAAATTCGGGTTAAATTTGCAAAATGGCGCAGTAAGAGGCGTGCAATAGCGGTGGACCGTGTTTTCGGTTCCGATTGTCTGGGAGGCGCGGCAGACAAGTGCCCTTACCTTCCTGTTCCACGGGCCTATTCGCTGTTTTGCCGGCGACACGGCGGATTGGGGGAGTCCCGATCCTGCGCCGGTGCTAGGGCAACCTCGACTGTCCTTTACGAGTTCAAATGGTTTCCGTGCTTGAGATATTCATCATGCCTTCCGTCCATGTCCCATCGCGCAGTCCTTCTTCATCTAAGAATAGCGCATGCGAGTCGTCAAAGCGGATCATTTGCACTAGGCGGCAACCGAGCAAACCAAAGATCGGCGCGAGGCCGACACCGTCGGCAATCTCAACAGTGCAAAAGACTCCGGGTCCAAGAGGTATGTGACGTTCTTCATCTGACAGCCTTTCTCTATTGTCGTATGTCATGCCCTAACGAAGGTAGCGTCGGCGAGGCACGCGTCGGGAGCTTCGCTATGCATCATCCGGCAAGATTCGGAAAATCCATTTTTTTTATGGGGCCTATCCAAACCATGAAATGTGCGAACGAATGCATTCCAACACATCGGCTTGAGGGCCCCGGTGTTTCCATTGAGGGCCGGACTTTCAGAAACTAGCGGCGACCGCGCAACAAGCCCCGACTTGGGTCCGCGTTGTTGCAGGAACTCGCCATCCGGGTCACTGATTTATGCAGCGACTGCCGATCGGGCAGCGGGCTTCCGAGATTAGCCTGCGGATTTCGGGCGTGAAGCCGGACCGCAGCCCATGCGCCAGTGCGGGACGGGCCGCCGGTCGACGCAATCCTCGACACCCAGGTTCCGGCTTTGGATGTCCAGTCGCAACTTTCCATTCGCAGCGCCAGGATCAAGAGCTGCGCCGGCCTGCCAAATGAACAGGTTCGTCGACCAGATGCTCCAAGCATCACGACAGCGAGCTGCTGCAACGTCCGCGCATAGGTTCCCGCTGGTCCTCGTCGAACACCCGGTAGGGCAGGCAACAGCCCTTCCTGCGCACATCGAGCCAGCCGTCGCCGAACGAGACACACAACAATACCGATGCCAACGATGCGGATGTCTTGCTCGACTCGCTTAAGCAGGCTCTACAATGCAACGGCCGCGCGCCGCTTTTTATAGCCGCTCAAGGGCCTGCTACCGCTGGGTGATGACCACAGAATCGGTGGTGAAATCCGTCTTTCAGGCATTTGAATGGCTCTCCTCCACAGCTGTGGTTGCCGCCCTGAGCCGAGCCTGGAGCGCCGGCCGATTGGCGACGAGGTTGTCGAGGTGCAGCGGCTCGTGCCCGGGTAGCTCTCGTTGCGCCAATATGCTAACCAGCGCCCGCGTGCCGTCCACCACGAACACGCCGCAATCATAACCGTTCTGCTGCTGGGCTGGGCGGGCTGGGTGCGGTCGAGCGCCCAGCCTGCGAGGTCTGCTGCCATGGCGCTGTTGGTGGGCCCTGGGGTCGTAGTGATAGGCGACTGACCTGGCCCGCTCGCGGCGATCAAGGAGCAGCAGCCACCCAATGAGTGCCGCCGCGATTAGGATCCGTAGCACTGGCATCATTCAGGGGCAGGAACAGGAACTCGGCGTGTCGTTTCCGTTCTGATCATAAACCATGCGCTGGAATGCGCGTAGCGCGACGGTCTCGGGGCCCAAGCGCAGATGATAATGGGCTACCAGGGGATCCCGCAAAGTTCTCCGCGCGGCCAGAACCGGATTGTCCCCCTGCTCCAGGAGGGCATAATCCTCCCGTCCGCTGCGGTCGTGGAGCGAGGCGGCCCCAAAACCTTCGATGACGATATCAACCTGGTTCGTTCCTTTGTCATCGGTGCGCACTTTGCCTGTCACCTGCACGAGATTGCCCTTTGCCTGACAGAACAGTATTCGCTTCCGGACGCCAGCCGGTGGCGTATCCTGAAGTAGGAGACGGAAGCGGCATTCGAGGCACTGCGGCCGCTCGTGCTGTTTTGCTGGTGCGCCTCGAATGCAATGCCGTAGAGGAGATACATCGCTTGAGCCGCATTGCCCGACGCGGTCGGTCCTGCGCATGCATCGTCACTGAGCCGTGAAGCTGCGCCCCGACCTAGCACAGATCCCAACACCGTCGATGCATCGATCCGCCCAAACCCGTCGCCTGAGACCGACACTCTGTTTTGCCTTCTGCTGATGAAGCACCGGGGCGCGGACGCGCCTTCAGAGAAGGGTCAATCGCCAACGGTCCGCAGGGATCACATCTTTTGTGTGGTGACTGTCAACAAATGCAGCCCGTTGGGTTTCCTGTAACGATTGGCGAGACTTTGGAACAAGCCCCTCACCCGGTCTGATTTAACAGTAAATTCTCCATGGTTAGGATCGAAGAGCATGGTGCTTCCATTCGACGACGACGTCGCAACCGTGTGCCCTTCAGCTCCGGCGAAACGCAAGCTGAGCAAATATTTCGATCCGTCGACGGTGATTTTGCTCAGCATGCGCGAGAAGCTCTCAGGCTCGTCGAATGTGTATACCGTCTCTTTCCTGGACGGTTCCAAACCCGCTTCGCAAAACACGGTGTATCTTGCCTCACTGTTGGCCTTGGAAGGTTCTCTCCCCTCCCTGCGCAATGAACTCCTGAGTTGCTCATACTGCTTCTGCCACTCAGCCGCTGTGCCGTGCCCGTCCGATCCGGGCATGAGCGCAGTCATTCGGGATTCTGTGTTGTGGAGATTGAGGAGCCACTCCGTAGTCAGCCCAACGCAGATGCCGTCCACATTCGCCCCAAGCAATTCCGCCGTCCTGTATTCAAACAGGGAGGTACTCGGCCTTCCGGGAGAGGGGGTACTGGCGCTGGACGAGTCTGAGTTGTCAAAACTTGCATCCGAGGTATGCGGCATGCTGAAGCAGGCTCCCATTTTGTCGGGCAACTCCCAATGCAGCAGGTTGCGCAGCAGCGCAAGATCCGCAACTGTTTTTGTAAATCTGTCACCGTCCACCGGCTGACTCGATTCGTCAGCTTGTGTAACGTGTGTGGATGAACCATCGATTCGATTATACATGGTGATTCGCGATCCCTTCGGCGTAAGTCTCTCGTAGTGAGTCTGCTGCTTTGGCCCTGCTGCGAACGATAATCAGGCAAGCTGACGACGAGCTGTCGGGCAGTTTAGTCCGTCTTACGCACGTAGACCCGTCCTACCATAAAGTTGCATTTTAGTTTTGAGATGAGCTCGTCGAGCGGCCGCCTAATGGGCGCGTCTCCAGCATGACCATGCGATGACGTAGGCGGGCTTTAAGGTCGCAGATCCTTGTCGACAAAAACGCTGTTGCCGACCTCACGGGCCTTTCTTTGAAGCGGCAAGGCGATCAGATTGCCGAAGCCCCCAAGAGGAATCGTATCCTGATTTGGAAAGAAGCGATCATAGGATGCCAAGCCGATCTCGGGGCATCTCTCCATGTTTCCGTGAGCAGGGCAGAGCCAAACTGCCTGGCGATCCGGGCCGGAACGGGCTCAGCGAAGAATATCCAGACATGGCCGCTACTCCCGATCGCGACCGTTCCAGGGCGGCGGCAATTCCCTTTGCATGCAGGTGTCCAGCAAGGCCTTGGCATCGTCGGCCCAACCCCTAGACCCGGTGAAGCTTCGATAACGTTAGCTTTCCGGCACGGACGAGTGGACAATCTGTTGAAAGCTCACAACTGGTGTCCGCCTGACATAAGAGCCCGGCTTGGTGATTCCCTTTCGCACGAGCGTTTGCGAGTGCGGCGCATGCGCACAGGAATATTCTTCACAGTCCCGCGAACGCATCGCAAACGCCTGGCTGACCAGAGATCGCAATTCGCCACAGAAGCACGTCTGGCGCGCGGCGAGACCATCCTGTTGAGTGCCTGTGCTTCGGCTCCGTGATAGTTACGCGCCGACCGGCAAGTCGAAGGCCTGCATGTGGCTTTGTCGGGAACGGCTTCGCACGGCAGCGTGCACTTCGGCTGGGTGCTTGCCGATGGCGGTTGTGGCTCACATCCACGAGCGCCGATCGTAATCGATGTGCCCAGCCCCGGCCGCCGATGGAGATGATCTTCCATGGTTGACGACGAGCTTATTCCATGCGCTCTGCAGGCCGTACCGAGGGAATGTCCGAAATTCGACACCAACTGTCGAATTGTGTGGTTAGCGACGCAGCCTTATTTGGCGGCATAGCTATCCCAATCATGGGAACCCTTTGCAAACACTACACTCCCGAGACGCCGAGCGCGGTTGGCATGACGTTTGCTCATTCTCAGCCATAAACAGATGGACATCGCCCGGACATTCAGGTGTCGAGCGCCGTCACGAACAATTAACGAAAGACAAAGCGAATATGTTAGTTCGCCACAATCCACTTTCAGAGAAGAGCGGCATCGGCAGGGCGATATCTCCCGATGCACGCCCACCGCCGTTGTCGATGCGGGCATCCCGATCCGTTTCGGACCCGCGCATGTACCGGACGCCGAGACGGCTGCGGCCAATCGCAGATGCAGGACCTCCGAGCACTTAAGAGACTGCGGGAAGACAAGTTGATAAGTCACATCTCCTTCGATGTCTGGAACACTCTCGTATTGCCCAACCCATGCCATGCGCAGACGAGGACGAAGTTTCTCGCAGCCTGTTTTCACACAGAAGAAGCAGCCGTCAGGAATGCATACGTCGAGGTCAAGAAGTGGGTGACCCAACACGCGATCGAAACTGGGTACGCTCCATCTCTGTTCGAAAATATTCGTTTGCTTATGTTGTATTGCAATGTTCACAACGATCCAAGCTTCATCGCAAAGGCGTTTGAGCACATTTTTGATGAATTCAAACCAGTTGTATTGAACCCTACCGTGAAGCTAATCCATGGGTTGGTCGAAGACGGATATAAGCTGTCGCTTGGCAGCAACTCGAGTTTTATTAGCGGCCGGACGGTGCACAATTTTCTTGAGAACACGTTTGGATGCGTATTTCGGTTCGGACTTTATTCCGACCTGCTTGGATATGCAAAGCCAAAGGAGACTTTCTTTAACAAAATCATCAAGTCGTGCGACATTGCGGCGAACAACATCCTGCATGTGGGCGACGACCCGATCTGCGATCTACAAGGTGCACAGAGCGCTGGAATGCATGGTGCCCTGGTGGGACGACCTGAGGACATTCGAGAGGTTGTATATGAGGCAATTTCAGGAGTTTGCGCTCCATGAATTTCAGTCGATTGAGGATGCACCCTTTCGACCGGAACAATATTCACGTCTGAAATTCGGTTGCGACGAAGCAGCCCGCGAGATGGGCTACCAGATTGCAGACGCGTTCTTCCAAAACAACGCACCCGCTCTACTGAACAGTAGCTCCCTGATGATTTCGTCGCCATACAATTTTGTCCCGAATGCAGCGACTATAATGACGATGCATTTGCTTAATCGCCTCAACAGCCACATTGTTGATGCCAAAGGCAACCACGTGGAATATGCGACTGTCCCACGAAAGATCAGTTATGTGAACGACTACGGACTCCTGTCAGGGGAACATCGCAAGTCATTGATCGCCGGTGATAGGTTCTACTTCAACTCGCAACATTTCGAAGGTCGTTGCCTTCTGTTTGTCGACGACGTGAAGATCACCGGCACTCACGAAAACAGGTTAGTAGAGCTCATGCACGAGCAACAGTTGAAAAACAAAACTTTTTTTCTTTATTTTGCTCGATATACGGGTGATCGTCCCGACATAGAGTCTGAGATAAATCTTGCCGCAGTTAAGTCAATCAGGGACCTGAATCGGATGGCGGCGGAGCCAAATCATCACATGACCGTTCGCCAAATTAAATATATTCTCGCCGCAGATCCAAGCGAGCTATATCACGATTTTTTGAAGTTCAGAAGCGACAGGTATCTTAAAAGTCTTTATTTCAATTGCTTGCACGAAGGATATTACAAGATCCAAGAGTATGAAGCCAACATAGGTGTAATCCGCGACGCGATCGATCAGCAGGAAGGCGCAAGGAAATGCCTGGTCTAAGTTGCTTTTTTAGAGCATCTATACGAAGAAAACCATCTTCCAACCTACAGAAAAGAGGAACACCCTATTAGGCGAACGTCACTATGTTTGCTCGCTGCCGTTGCCCCATCGGCATGCCGGCAGGACCGGCGCCTGCCCTTGTCGGGCGAAGCAGTTGCTGGCGACAACGGCAAGAGTCGTTTCGTTCCTGACGAGCGAAGCTTCCCCCCGCGAAGCAATGTTTGGATACAAGCAGATTAAGAACGGTAGTAGTGCACGCCGTGATCGTAACCCGGATGTGAAGTGATGAGGTGGATGGACTCCGCATCGAAGCTCGTCTGGGTGACGCTTAAGAGCGGCGACTGGGCCAGGTCATCCTTCGCGTGCCAGGGGGCTTCTGTGCTGGAAGCGTGCTCCGCCTTGCGGTGATCACGGATCATGCCAAGCCCGCTGATGAGGCTTTTGTTACTGGGAAACTTTTTTCTTGCAAGCTTGACGAGTTCGGCGTGCTCTAGCTGATGAATTTGCTCATCATCGGCGTTGAGCGCTCCTGCAAATCTGAGAAGATTATTGACAGACTTTTCGACGGCTTTCCTCGGCCGCTGACTGGCACAGGCCGCAGCCTCGATGAGACTCTTGTCTTTCGCGGAGGGAGGATGATTGCCCTGGCTGCGCCTGGCCAGGATAGCCGGATCACGATGCTCGAGAAGCACCTCCAACGCGGCGCTTATACCCTTGTCGTCCTCGTGTGATGTCTTGGCATGGGCTACAAGCGAATTGTGGTCCAGCGCTGCGATTGCCTGGCCCCGGGAAGAGATTTCGCCAGCTTGTGAAAAGCCCGATAGTAGTTCTCGGTAGTGCCGGGTGTCCAGCCCCGACGGGCAGCAGCTGCCTGGACTGCGCCGTCAATCAGGATTGCCTCTCTTCAGAGGGAAAGTCATGTCGCCCATCAGGCAAAGGTTCAGGCTCACGATACTTCCGCAGCGCGCTCCATGCCGAGAGCAAATGCCCATCCTCAGGAAAAGACGTTCTCGCATGCAGGACCAATGCGGCGTGATCAAGCCCGTCGACCGCCTTGCCTAGTGATCCCAGATCATTTTCCCAAGGTGCGAAGCACCCGGCCATATTCGTAAGCGGTACTTCCTTGTAGGCTGCGGCCAAAATGCCGGACTGCATTATCGATAAGACCCCGGTCTAACAGATGAGGTAGTTGTCAGCTGGAGGCGCGGCCTCGTTGACGGGGCCGCCACCTATCGCAGAGGGAACAACATATCGGCGGCGCGGACCGTCAGGAGCATTGGGATTGCGATACCTATGAAGCGCCGTTAGCGCGGGAGCCATTGCCGAGTCGCGCGAGAAGAACCTTTCAGCACGAGCTACCAGAGAATTGTGGTCCAGCGTGGCAATCGTTTCACCCCCAGAGCTGAGATCTTTTCCAGCTTATGAAGCGCGCTAGCATAAGCCCGGGGCGGTTTGCGGGCTCAAATTCCGCCGCGTCGCCTCTGCCTGGATCGCCCTCCTTATGATGCTCCGGATATCTTTAGGCCGCTGAGGGGGCGGTGCCTCAGGTGCGGCCTCATCGACGACTGTAGCCTCTCGCGCGCCCGCCAATTGCTGCTCAAAGGCGGCTTGCGCCTGGCCAGCTTGCCGAGCGTCCGGGACGGCGTGCTGCACCTGCATCAAAGCCGCCAGTTTGGTTGGCGAAAAATTATCCACGATAGCCTCATCTCCGCAGATCCCGGCAGCACGCTAAGCTGGCAAGCTGGCGAGATGCTGACGAGCCTCGCCGCGCAGTGCAAAAAAGCCGCATGCCAATCCCGTCTCGCACACGAATAAAAGCCGGACGTGCCGCTGAATTCGATGATCGGCAGGGAACGGAGGACGCCGCGGTGCGATCGGCCGCCGGTCACGAAGCCCGCTTCGAGGCGCGCGGCCGCGGCGAGCGGAAATGGCCGGGCCATCCGGCGCGCGTTACCGTCCAGCGTTTTTCGTATGCGGCACCAATGAGTGCGGAGATCAGGGTTTCGGGGCCTGCTGGGGCGCCGGCAACGCCGAGAATGGCCCCGGGCTTGAGCGTTACGGAGAACCCTTTTTCCGCAATGGTCCGTGGCTCCCCAGGCGAGACCCAGTTGCTGCCGTTCGCGCGGGCAGGGGAGCTGCCGTGGCATGCGCCTGCCCCATATGCTCGATGATGGCGAGATCCGTGAGCTCTGCCGTCGGCACGCTCCTCACCACGGTTCTTCCGTCCCGGATGATCGAGCAGACATGGGCGATCTGGCTAATTTCCTTCATGCGGTGCGAGACAAAGACGACCGAGAGGCCATTTTCCCGCGTAATCTTCTCAAAACCCCGAACAGTCGCTCCATCTCGGCCGCGGTCAGATTGGCGGTCGGTTCGTCCAGCAGGATGAGTTTGGCACCGACGAGAGGGCTCGCGCGATCTCCACCATCTGTCCTTCATGGAGGCTGAGGTCGCCGACGAGGCGGTTCAACGCGGTCCCGGCGAATTCCCGATCGATCATCGACAAGGCGGCATGCGCCTGGCTGGCGGCCGTCCTTCGGTCGAAAAGGCGCGAACCCTTGCGGAAATGGCGCAGGGCGATGTTCTCAGCAACGGTCAGGTGGGGAAGAAGCGCGAGTTCCTGGTGAACGACGGCGACCTTGCGGCGGCCGTCCGTCTCGGTAAGGACCGGCGGCGTCGCGAAAGACGAGTTCGCCACCATCCTTGGCTGCCGTTCCCGTGATGATGCGGATGAGTGTCGACTTGCCGGCGCCGTTGCCGCCGAGGAGCGCGTGAATTTCGCCGCGCTTTACCGAAAAATCCACGCGTTTAAGGACGGACGTTGCGCCATAGGACTTGGTCAGTGATCGGACACAGACGATTGCTTGCTGTCGTCGGTCATGTCCTGTCCTCAGTAGAGCGTGAGCGCCGATATGAAGCTCACCGCAAGCAGGAGCATCATCGCCATGGCGAAGAAGGGCCACAGCTCGCGGGTGGTCTCGCCGAGCGGCGATTTCGCGATCGACGAGGAGATGAAGAGCGTCGTGCCAATCGGCGGGGTGTAGAGCCCGATGCCAAGGACCCGGCAGCGATCGAACGGTGTTCGGCTTCTCCCTTCAGGCCCGTTGCCTGTCCTCGTAGAGAAGTTCTGGCGCAGCGAGCGCCTGCTATCAAGCGCCAAGTTTACATGAATCTGGTTCACTAATCTGATGCTGCAGATGACTTCACTCTCCGCCGTGCGCATCTTCGAAGCGGCCGCAAGGCTCTGCTCCTTCGGGCAGCCGCGGAGGAGTTGAACCTCTCGCCGAGTAGGCAGCGCCAAGCTGCGCGAGACGACGGTAAGCCCGCCCTCATCCCCAAGACGCTTATAAAGATCGGTCCAAAAGAAGCGGGCCGGCGCAAGGTCACGCGCTTTGAGGGCGTCGCCCTACGCTGCGAGAAGACAAAGCGAACCTTCGCCCCCTTCGTCGTCCTCGCCACCGGCTTCGTATTTGCTCAGATCTGCCCACAAGGCCTAAGGTTTTGCGGACTCACTTGTTATCCATGAGTTTTTGAGACATGTAGATATATTCAAGCGCGTAGCGGCGGGCGTATTCCTGCAGGTTGGCGGCGGCGGCGTGACCGCCCTCGACGCTTTCATAATAGTAGAAGGGCAGGCCCATATCTTCGAACAGGGCGGCCATCTTGCGCGCGTGCACTGGCCCGACGCGGTCATCCTTTGTCGAAGTTTCGAAGAAGGGTTCCGGATACGCCACGCCCGCCCTGACATTATGATAGGGCGAGATCGAGCGCAGGAAGGCGCCTTCAACCGGATCGTCGGGATTGCCATATTCGCCCTGCCAGGAGGCTCCTGCCGACATGTGGATGAAATTGACCATGTCGAGAAGCGGCACCTGGATCACGGCTGCGTTCCACAGGTCGGGCCGCTGGATCATTTGCACGCCCATGAGCAGGCCGCCGTTCGACCCCCCCATGATCCCGAGATGCGGTGTCGAGGTTACCTTCTTCGCGATCAGGTCCTGCGCCACGGCCTGGAAGTCGTCATAGACGCGCTGACGATTGGTCTTCAAACCGGCCTCGTGCCATTTTGGGCCGAACTCGCCGCCGCCGCGGATATTCGCCAGCGCATAGACACCACCCTTCTCCAGCCATAGCTTGCCAAGCACCGCCGAATAGTTGGGCTGCATTGGGATTTCGAAACCGCCATAGGCGTAGAGGATGGTCGGGCTCGTGCCGTCCAGCTTGACGTCCTTGCGCGCTACGAGGAAGTACGGAACCTTCGTGCCATCCTTCGAGGTCGCCCAGAACTGCTGTACTTGCAGGCTTTCGGCATCAAAGCGTTCCGGGGCCGAATTGATCTTTTCGACTTGGCCCGTTACGGCATCGGCGCAAAAGAGAGTTGAAGGTTCGAGGAATCCTTCTGAGAAGACGAACAGATGATCGCTCTCATCGTCGCTGGACGTCAGGGACAGGGTCGAATTTGCCGGCAGAGCCAACTTAAAAGACGTCCAGCCGCCTTTGCCGAAATCGAAGCTGCGGACCTCGCTGGTGACATTTGACAGGATCGACAGCACGAGACGGTTCTTGGTCTGGGTAGCCCCTGCGACAGATTGATGCTCGTTTGGCATGAACAGCACAAGCGGTTCAACGTGCGCTGGATCGGCGAGCGCCCCCTTGAGATCGAAAGCGATAATCGCGCCATTGCGGAAGACGGTGCCTTTGGCCGAGGTCCAGTCAGACTTCAACCAATAGATTGCCTGGCCCTTGTAGTAGCCGCTAAAGGTGGCCGTGGTCGGCAGGGGCAGGACCACCTTGTGTGTATCGGTGTGGCCGTTTGGGTAAAAGGCTAGTTCGGTATTGAAGAAGTCTAGGCCGCGATACGAGGTGTCCATAACATACTTGCCATCGATGTCGCGCAGCACGCCGCGTTCAGCCGATACGTCCATCTTTTGGCCGCGGAAAATCTCGGCCGCCTGATCCAAGCTCTGGCCGCGCTTCACTACCTTGGTGACGTAGGGATAGCCAGAAGAGGTCACTTCGTCCGGCGTCCATTCCCGGGTCACGTAGATGGTGTTCTCGTCCACCCAGGTCACCGACTGCTTGCCTTCGGGTAGGACGAAGCCTTCCTTAATGAATTCACCCTTGGCAATGTCGAATTCGCGCACCACAACCGCATCCTTGCCACCGTCGGAGAGCCGGATCAGGCAGAGATTGCTGGCGGACGGCAGGCAGTCCCCGCCTTCGAATACCCAGGTTTTGCCTCCTGCCTTGGACAGCGCATCGACGTCGAGAATTGTGCGCCATTGCGGGTTGCCGGACCTGTAGGATTCCCAGGTCGTACGCCGCCACAGACCCTGCACGTGCGTGCCGTCCTGCCAAAAGTTGTCGATCATCCCGTCGCGCGCGAAGCTGGGCGAAGCAATGCGGTCGGTGGCCTGTAGGATATTCAGAGCGTCGGCCTGGTATTCGCTGTAACGCGGATCTTTCGACAGCTTATCGATCGTCGAAAGGTTATGCGCCTCGACCCAGGTCATCGCCTTGTCGCCGTCGATCTCGTTCAGATAGGCGCGAGGATCGGCGGCATCCTGCGAAGCGTTGTTGGGGTTGGAATCGATCGCGGCGGCGACGGTGGTCATTTGGGGCGGGGCGGGAGCCGTCATGGTGACCATAGCCATCGCCATCATCATGCTGTTCAGAAATGTACCTAGCATGGTTTGCCTCTTCGAAAGCCTCGTTAAACGTTATTGGAAGCGTTTAGAATTAACCGCTTCGCCTCTCTTCGAAGCAAGAGCTGTGCCATTCTGATTTAGCAAGAGCTGTGCCAGGCTGATTTAGCAAGAGCTGTGGCAGTCCGGTTGTTTGGGGCCAGTGGGAGGCCGTTGTATAAGTGGCACTGTGGGTCGCGACGGCGAAACGGCGCTGGCCGATGTCGGTGCGGTTGGAATCCGGCTCTTCAGGGAGTTCGCGTTCATACGCTTCCGCCGCCGGGCGGGCCGGGCATGTTCCTTTCACCGCTGGTATGGCCGGCTTGTTCTGAGCAGGCTGATCTGTCGCGCGTACTAAAAATCAAACCTTCCGGCAGCTTTTTAGCGAAGCGGGCAGGCGACGCGGACTGAGATACATAAGGCGAGGGCTTTTAGGGACCATTTCCTGAGGGGCGCCATTTGCTGTCCGTTCTGGGGTTGACTCGGTATGGTCGACACCCAGACTTTGCTTCGACATCGAACTCTCGGCCGAAGGCTCTGCCGCTTTTACTCAGGTCACCTTACCGTGCGCCAGATACGAGCTTTGCAAGGGGATGTAAGGTGCCATGGAGCGAACGAATAACAATTTCAACCTGTTTGATTTTGATGTGGAAGGATTCGCGCAAGCGTATTATCGACAGTCGCGGATGGGGCAGCAACAGGGCAGTACGAGCCAGCAAGCTAGCTTTGAACAACAGATGAACGAGTTGCAACTCAATTCGTCCGATGAGAGCTCCGCAAAGTCTAGTTCGCCTGATGAGAGTCCCGCAGAGGGCGGTGGAGGAATCCGGCGCGCCAATCTCGGCGGTTCGATGCGGATGCCGCCACACTGTCGGCTGAGAGACAACCCGTTCAACAGCACGCGCCACAGCGTTGATCTCCCCCGCGCTCACTTTGGAGATGCGGCCCAAGTACCGCCGCAGGCCAATTTGCGGGATGATCTGTTCAGCAGCGCGCGCTACACCTTGTCATCTCAAGAGCAGCCCGCGATTGAGACGAAGAGCAGCAAACATCGCAAACTGTGGAACAGTATCAAGTCAGGGGTTCGAAAGGCGTTTGGGGCGAGTCGCAGCGAAAAGCCATCCGGCTCGGCGGTGCAACAAGAGATCCTTTCAACGAAATTCCGTGTGGATCACGCCAAGCAGCCCGGCCGAACACGCGGAGTCCCTGCGGACGATGAGGCGCTGTTTGAGGAGTTCAAAACCAAAGCCAGGCCCAACCCGGACGACGGCACCGTCAAAGAAGGCACCGTCAAAAATGCGGTGGCGGATCTGCGCCATTTTAGCGCCCGACTCAGTGAGAACGGGAGGCCATCAATCGCGGCTCGAATTGGCAACCCGGAGTTAGCAGCTGTGTGATTGGAAGTTTGTGCCAACTACGCATGAATTTCAACGATTGCGTTCATTTCGTGGCGTACTAACGTTAAGGTAGATTTTAGCAGCAAATTGCGCGACGATTTCGAGAAGTTTGCGACTCTTGCACATTTACCGACGATCGAACGCAGGCGGGCGGTCGAAACGCTCACATCGCCAGTGTTCGAGAGACATGCTGTGGAGGGTCATTGATGAAATCAGAGCGCATGTCTTTTTTGATTACACAGATGAACGAGGCAGACCTCGAAGCGGCAGCAACCATCATTTCTAGCGCATACGCTGCGCCTCCTTGGAACGAGGACTGGTCAGTCGAAGCCGCAACCGAGCGTGTTTCGCAGCTTGTGGCCGCGCCAAGGCGCATAGCCTTAGCGGCTTGGGATGCGGATAAATGCGTTGGAATTACAATTGGCACACGGCGTTGATACTATGCGGGCCAGTTGCTGTACCTGGAGGAGGTTGCAGTGCGTCCAGGTGAGCAGGGTGCCGGTGTCGGAACGGCACTGCTCAGCGCCATCGTCGAGGCGGCAAAAGTGGCAGGGTGTCACAAAGCATGGCTGGTATCGCAACGCTCGGGCAGAGTATCCGAGTTCTACCGCTCGCAATGGATTCGTCTCCAGCGACAAACTCGATATCTACTCCAAAGTGGGTTGAGCTCTAGCCGGCTCGTTGCGAGAGGATCAGCAGGACGTTTCGCCTGGACGCCGGACAAGCACGCTGCAAAGGCACTTCTGTTCGAACCTGATGTGCCGTCGCACGCTGGTGAAGAAGCCGCGCAGCATGTAGCCGGCGGTCTCGGCATTGACGGTCCTGTCGGCCGCCCCCAGGCGACCGAGCATTTCGGTCAGTTCCTCGGCGAAGCACTCGTCTTCGCAGTGCTCGTATTTCAGACGCTCCAACAGGGCATGCACGGAAGCGTCGCCTGCAAAGCATTGCTCGATCCAGGCAAAAACCCGCTGTTCCTCGCCGGCATGGAGATCCCGCATCATCGGTCCGATCACCTTTGCCGCGTAGGCACAGGTCTCGCGGTCGATCTTTTCCGGGAGGCTATCGGCAATCGCTTCCAGGTTGTCGCAGAGCGCGAGCTGATCATGGTGGGCGCTGGCCAGCCAGGCCAACGGTTCCACCGGCGGCTCTCCTGATGGGGGCCGCGCTCTGCTCGATAGCGTTCGGCCGTTGATCTTTATTCTCATGCGCTGCGGCCCTTCCCACCATCGCCTGACGTGCAGCCTTCCATGCTCGCAAGATACGTCAACGCGGCAGGGCCAGCCTTGATCTAGATCAAGGTTGACGATGAGCGATTCTGACAAATCAGGGCGGGTTGCGGCGGCTTGCGTCGTTTGGTGCGCCGTCGTCAGCGATTTGAGAAAGTTGGGGACCCAACCATGAAATACACATTCGAGATGATCGTGCTCGGGGTCGGCGCCTTCCTGGCGCTGGTTGGGGCTGGCTTCGCTCAGGACCGCCTCTTCGGCGCACATATGTGGGTGCTGTTTTACGTGCTGCTCGGCGGCACGGTCCTGCTCCTGCGACGGATCGATTTCCGCCCGGCTGTCGCAGGAGCGGTACCCCCGCAGTCGGAGTATTTCGACGAGGTCGTGAAATATGGCGTCATCGCCACGGTGTTCTGGGGCGTCGTCGGCTTCCTGGTCGGTGTCATCGTGGCGCTGCAGCTCGCCTTTCCGGACCTCAATATCGAGCCATGGTTCAATTTCGGCCGCACGCGGCCGCTGCACACCTCGGCCGTCATCTTCGCCTTTGGCGGCAACGCGCTGATCGCGACGTCCTTCTATGTCGTCCAGCGCACCAGCCGCGCGCGCCTCTTCGGCGGCAATCTCGGCTGGTTCGTATTCTGGGGCTATCAGCTTTTCATCGTGCTGGCAGCTACCGGTTACCTGCTCGGCATCACCCAGAGTCGCGAATACGCCGAGCCTGAATGGTATGTCGATCTCTTGCTGACGATCGTCTGGGTTGCGTATCTCGTCGCCTTCCTCGGCACGATCCTTGTGCGCAAGGAGCCTCATATCTATGTGGCGAACTGGTTCTATCTCGCCTTCATCGTCACCATCGCCATGCTGCACATCGTCAACAATTTGGCGGTGCCGGTCTCCTTCCTCGGTTCGAAGAGCTATTCGGCCTTCTCGGGCGTTCAGGACGCGCTGACACAGTGGTGGTACGGGCACAACGCTGTCGGCTTCTTCCTGACGGCCGGCTTCCTGGCGATGATGTACTACTTCATCCCCAAGCAGGTAAACCGTCCCGTCTATTCCTACCGGCTGTCGATCATCCACTTCTGGGCGCTGATCTTCATGTACATCTGGGCGGGGCCGCACCATCTCCACTATACCGCGCTGCCCGACTGGGCGCAGACGCTCGGCATGGTCTTCTCCGTCATGCTCTGGATGCCCTCCTGGGGCGGTATGATCAACGGCCTGATGACGCTTTCGGGCGCGTGGGACAAGGTCCGCACCGATCCCATCGTGCGCATGATGATCATGGCCGTCGCCTTCTACGGGATGGCGACGTTCGAGGGGCCGATGATGTCGATCAAGACGGTCAATTCGCTCAGCCACTACACCGACTGGACGATCGGCCACGTGCATTCCGGCGCGCTCGGCTGGAATGGGCTAATCACCTTCGGCGCGATCTACTATCTCGTTCCGAAGCTCTGGAGTCGCGAGCGGCTGTATAGCGTGCGCATGGTCAACTGGCACTTCTGGCTCGCGACCCTCGGCATCGTCGTCTATGCCGCAACTATGTGGGTCGCCGGCATCCAGCAGGGGCTGATGTGGCGCGAATACGACGACCAGGGCTTCCTCGTCTATTCCTTCGCGGAATCGGTCGCGGCCATGTTCCCCTACTATGTGCTGCGTGCCGTTGGCGGCGGCCTGTTCCTCGCCGGCGCACTCGTCATGGCCTTCAACGTAACAATGACGATCCTCGGACGCGTGCGCGACGAAGCCCCGATTCTCGGTGCGACGCCGGTGCCGCAGCCTGCGGAATAGGAGGGCAGATAATGTCCATTCTCGATAAACACGCGCTACTCGAACGCAACGCCACCTTGCTGCTCGTCGGCTCCCTGCTCGTCGTCTCGATCGGTGGGATTGTGGAAATCGCGCCGCTCTTTTACCTCGAAAACACCATCGAGAAGGTCGAAGGCATGCGGCCCTATTCGCCGCTGGAGCTTGCCGGACGCAACATCTATATCCGCGAAGGCTGCTATGTCTGCCACAGCCAGATGATCCGGCCGTTCCGCGACGAGGTCGAGCGCTACGGGCATTACTCGCTCGCCGCGGAGTCGATGTACGACCACCCGTTCCAGTGGGGCTCGAAGCGCACCGGGCCGGACCTCGCCCGCGTCGGTGATCGCTACTCCAACGAATGGCACGTTCAGCACATGATCGAGCCGCGCTCGGTGGTGCCGGAATCGGTCATGCCGAGCTACGCCTTCCTGAAGGAAACACCGCTCGAGGTTACGAATGTCGCGATGAACCTCAAGGCCAACAGGGCGGTCGGCGTTCCCTACACGGACGAGATGAGCGACAACGCGGTTGCTGATCTCAAGGCGCAGGCCGATCCCAATGCCGACACGTCCGGCATCGAGGCGCGCTATCCCAAGGCCAAGCTCGGTGATTTCGACGGCGACCCGCAGAAGCTGACGGAAATGGACGCGCTCATCGCCTATCTCCAGATGCTCGGCACGCTCGTCGACTTCTCCAGCTATGACAATACGACCGGCAATCGCTGAAAAAAGGGGGCTGACGACGTGGAAACCTACACGGCCACGCGCCATTTCGCCGACACCGTGCCCAAAGCAAGGCTCCCAGAGACCGAGGAAGGCTTTTCTTTCAGAGCCGAAGACCCTTCCAGACACGAGCGGGATGTCTACCGCGCGAACTTCAATCAACCCGCAGCAAAGTGAGCCGCTATGATCAGCCAACGCAGTGAACCGCCGGAGCGTTTAAAGCAAGTGGGGGCCCCGGATTTCCATCCTAGCGGAACGGTGGAGCATCCGCCTGCCGCGACAATCTGTTCGATGAAATGCGCGCACGCTATTCCGCCCCCCTGCTCATTGACTAATTCCGCACCCATCGGCGATGCTGTCGCGGTCTGAAAAGGGATAGCCATGACTTACGAGTGGCAGAGAACTCTCCGGGACGAGGAAGATCTTGCGAAACGAGCGACGGCGACTGTGCCCAGAATGCTGGCGCATCCAGCGGTCACTTTCGATCAGCTGTCTCGGCTTAGCGGCCACATCGACGACTGCATTGCGAGGCTCGGGCGCCTCATTACCGACCTGGAAATCGCTGGCACCGATCAGGCCTGGATCCACGTAGCCAAGGCTATACATCAGCTCTGGAGAAGCTTGGCGCTCGATGCGGCCGAGAGGGTGCGATCGTTCGAGACAGCTTCCATTGATGTCCGAAATGCGTCAGCCGCAAGATAACCAAAACAGGGGAGTTTCTGCTGTTCGGCAACGGTCCCGTTGGAGTCAGATTTTTGCGCCGCCAATTCGTTTCGCGGGGAGCAGATGATGGAACAGAAAATGGAGAAAGAAATTTTCTGCTCGTGCGGCTGAGGCGTCGCAATCCTTCATGCCTACGCCCCGGCTCGCAACAATGTCTATGTCGAGCGGTGGTATGATCGGGGGCCCCGGCGGCTTACCCTTCCGGAGGGCCGCTCTCGATCCGGCGCCGCGAAGTGTCCGTCGGTTCTGAGCACTGCACCTGCTTCGAAGTAGCGGACGTAGTAATACACCCGATGAGAGGCCCGATTTGTCGGCGTTCCGGCAATTCCTTTCCTGGCCGTCGCCGACGCTCCCAGCGCGATTGCGTTCCATTAAGCGTGCACTTGCGAACGAGGCGGTGCTAGACACCCGGCGAGCGGCGGCTCGTAGGGACTTCCCTTGCCTCCGCCGTTCGAGAGCGTCTGAGAGTAGCGCGATCAATGGGCCGTGAACCACCGACCGACAGGATCAAACTCGCCAACGCGAGAGGACGCGTCGTCATCGGCTGTCAGCCAAGCGCACGGCTGCTTTGGCAGCCGTGCGATGCATCTAATACGCGCCGACGTGGACAGGGCGATCAGGATCGACATAGAGGATAGTAAGGAGGTCGTTCTCGATCATACAGATCGCGCGCCCCCGGTGTTGCCGTCACGATAGTAGGAGACGGCGAAACCTGCAATCGAAGAGACAAAGGGACAAAGGTGGCAGGGCACTCGTCGTGACCTTGCGCAGAACGACGAAACGCCGCATATAAGTTAGAGGCTTAATCGTGATTAGGACTATGAAGAAGCGATCTGAGACAACTCCGGTAAAGGGCGGGTGGGTCAAGCGTGAAGCTGCCACAGGCCGTTTCATGGAGGTTGTCACGCACAAGGGTGCCGCTAAGGCAAGTTCAAAAACGGAGGCTACGGTCAGGGAAGCTTCGTCCAGGCGCAGTTCGGCGCTGAAGCGTCTGGCAGATCGCTAGTCGTCGGCACTACAGGCTGACCCTCGCGGACGCCATCACCGCTCACGATGAAGCCTTGACGTATGGCGGCCTGAAAGGCGTTAGCAGCCTGCACCTGATCGAGTCGGCTCTGGCGCGACCCTATTCGGGGTATTATCGCCCTATTGCTCGGAAGGCCGCAGCCCTTCTGCACAGCATGGTCGGCAATCACGGTTTCGTGGACGGTAATAAACGAACAGCCTGGCTCCTTGTCGAAATCTTAGTCGATCGTAGCGGGTATAGGCTGGATATTCCGGACGACGAACCCGTCGATGATCTCGTCGTTGCCGTCGCTGCTGGGCAGATTGATTTCGACGAACTGGTGACCTGGTTTAAGTCTAGGTTAGTGGGACAGTAGCTGACTCAAGCTGATTCTCAATGAGCCGTCGATACTTGCTTACGAACTCCTGTTCGAGGTGGGGTCTCCCGTTCGAATCCTGTCAACGCGAATGGATGCAAAGTCGATTGGCGGCGGTCACATCATCGATCCATTGTCTCGAACGGGTGCGGGGACCGACATCTCAAGCGAGCGCGCGCACAGGCCGCGTTGTCCGTCATCGAGGCCATCGCAGCGGCGCAAAACTCCCTGTCGCGACGTTGCAAAAGGCGGCCGTATGTTTTGATTGGCTCGCGGCCTCCGTCACTGGCAGATCGGTGGCAATCTCTGTCCGGCTCGACAGCGAGCCTGCTGCAAATTATCTATAAAATATGACCAACAGGAACGAAGACACTATTGCCACCCGCATTAGCCGCATCCTTGCCGATCGGATTGTGACGGGCGTAATGGAGCCGGGCGCCAAGCTCCGGCAGGACCATATCGCCGAGGAGTTCGGAACGAGCCATGTGCCTGTGCGCGAGGCATTCCGTAGGCTTGAAGCGCAGGGCCTCGCTGTCAGTGAACCGCGCCGTGGGGTGCGGGTCGCGTCCTTCAGTCTCAAGGAGGTTCGCGAGGTTGCGGAGATGCGCGCCGCGCTCGAAGTCCTCGCGCTTCGCCATGCGGCTCCGCATCTGACGCCTTCGATCCTCAATGAGGCCGAGAGGGTGACGACCGAAGCGGACAACGCCCGCGATCTGCGCTCCTGGGAGGAGGCGAACCGACGTTTCCACCGGCTGATCCTGACGCCCTGCGGCATGCCGCGCCTGCTTGCTGCTATCGACGACCTGCATGCGGTCAGCGCGCGTTTTCTGTTTGCAACGTGGCGGTCGAACTGGGAAGCCAAGCCCGATCACGATCATCGCTCGATTCTGGCCTTCCTTCGTCAGGGCAAGACCGAGAACGCCGCCGCCGTGCTGGGGCGCCACGTTCAGAGGATCGGCCAAAAGCCGATGAAAAATACGTCCGGTTCCCTGCCTGGCACCTTTGCGATCGTCGGCTGATCACGACGCTAGTAGATTGCATTTGCAACATTTTTCCGGATTTGGGCGAGAATTCGTCGTGGCCGATCGATAGATCCGCCATCCCGTCATGGTTGAAGTTCGGCGCCTGCTCGCCGCTTAGGCGGTTGCGCCGCGTCGGGTTCGAATAGATTATAGATAAAAACTAGAATCTATCTACACAAGCTGTTGCGCACGGGGAGGAGCTCTAGGAATGCTAGATGAACGCCGAATAGGGGGCGAAATTGGGGCCAAATCCGGGGCCAGGGCAGAGCGATGGACCGTCGCCGAGGCCGCAAAAATCTATAATTTTCCGTTCAACGATCTCCTGTTCCGCGCCCATTCCGTCCACCGCGCGCATTTCGATCCGAACGCCGTGCAGATGAGCCGGCTCCTGTCCATCAAGACCGGTGGATGTGCGGAGGATTGCGGCTATTGCAGTCAGTCGGCGCATTACCCGACCGGGCTCAAGGCGTCGAAACTGATGGAGGTCGAACGGGTCATCGCTGAGGCGCGCAAAGCCAGGGAAGGCGGGGCGACGCGCTACTGCATGGGGGCCGCGTGGCGCAGCCCGAAGGAGCGGGACATGGAGGCGATCGCCGCCATGATTCGCGCGGTGAAGGCGCTCGGGATGGAAACCTGCATGACCCTTGGCATGCTGTCGCCGGCCCAATCGGAGCGGCTGGCAGATGCTGGGCTCGATTACTACAATCATAATATCGATACCTCGGAGCGCTTCTACGGCGAGATCATCACCACCCGCACCTTCTCCGACCGCCTGGAAACGCTTGCCAATGTCCGTGATGCGGGCATCAAGGTCTGCGCCGGCGGCATATTGGGAATGGGCGAGACGATCGATGACCGCGTTTCGATGCTGGTGACGCTCGCCAATCTTCCGACCGCCCCCGAAAGCGTGCCGGTCAACATGCTGATTCCCATTCCCGGCTCGAAGCTCGCTGATGCGCCGCCGGTCGATCCGATCGATTTCGTCCGGGCGATCGCGCTCGCCCGTATCCTGATGCCGCAGTCCCATGTCCGCCTTTCAGCCGGCCGCACGGAGATGACCGACGAGATTCAGGCTCTCTGTTTCTTCGCCGGGGCGAATTCGATTTTCGTTGGCGAGACGCTGTTGACCGCCGACAACCCCGGCGAGGACCACGATGCGGCACTGTTCCGCCGGCTCGGGCTGAAGCCGATGGAACTGCGGCCGGCGGACATGGAGCCGGCCGAATGAGCAGGCGTGCTCTCGACGCCTATGAGAGGACGTTGCAGGGGCTCGCGCGAAAGGGGCGGCGACGGGCACTGCTTGCCGAAAGTGGGACTGATTTCACATCGAACGACTATCTGGCGCTCGCCAACTCGCCGCGCCTCAAAGCCGCAATCAGCGCAGCCGTCGAGCGCGGGGTGCCGGTCGGCGCCGGCGGATCGCGGCTGTTGCGCGGCAATCATCCGGAGCATGAGGCGCTTGAGTTCGAGGCGGCCGTATTCTTCGGCGCGGAGCGGTCGATGTTTTTCGGCAGCGGCTATACGGCCAATGCCGCTCTGTTTTCGACCCTGCCGCAGCGCGACGACATCATCGTTCATGACGCGTTGATCCACGCGAGCGTGCATGAGGGGATCGCAGCAAGCAAGGTGCAGGCGGTTACCGCGGGGCACAACGATGTGGATGCCTTCGCCGGCGCCATCCGTAAGTGGCGCGGCGCCGGCGGAACCGGGCACCCGTGGATTGCGGTTGAAAGCCTCTATTCGATGGACGGCGACCGGGCGCCGCTTATGGAACTTGCCGCACTCGCAGAAGAGCACGATGGCTTTCTGGTCATCGACGAGGCCCATGCCACCGGTGTTTTCGGCCCCGGCGGGCGCGGCTTTTCGGCGGCGCTTGAGGGTCGGGAAAACGTTGTGGTGCTGCATACCTGCGGCAAGGCGCTGGGCGTCTCCGGCGCGTTGCTCGGCGCCAGCCGAATCCTTTGCGACTATCTCGTCAACCGCGCCCGCGGCTTCATCTATTCGACCGCGCCATCGCCGCTAACGGCAGCCGCCGTTCGCGAGGCGTTGCGGATCGCCGCGGAGGAACCGCAGCGCCGGGCGGAATTCGAGGCTCTCAGCGCCTTTGCCAATGCGGCGCTCGCTGCGATGCTCGGCATCGAAGGCAGCGGATCTCAGATCCTCCCGGTGATGATCGGCGACAACGGCCGGGCCGTGAGGATCGCCGCGCGCCTGCGCACCGAAGGATTCGACATCCGCGCGATCCGCCCGCCGACGGTTCCCGAGGGCACGGCGCGGCTGAGGATCGCGATCACGCTGAATGTCGACCGGCCGGCGATCGCGCTTATGCTGGAACGCCTAAAGGTCGCGATGGCGGAGGAACGATGATGACGTCCCGCATCGTGATCACCGGCACGGATACCGGCATCGGCAAGACCGTCCTTGCCGCTGCGCTCGCCGATGTCCTTGCCGGCTGCTACTGGAAGCCGGTGCAGGCCGGGCTTGACGGCGAGACGGACAGCGAGACCGTCGGCCGGCTCGGCCGACTGGAGGCTTGCCGCATCCTGCCGGAGGCCTACAGGCTCGCTACACCCGCCTCGCCGCATCTCTCCGCCAGGCTCGACGGCGTGACGATCCTGCCGGAAAGCCTTTCCCCGCCTGAGACCGACGCGCCGCTCGTCATCGAAGGGGCAGGCGGACTGCTGGTTCCGTTGACCGAGCGGACGGTCTTTGCCGATGTCTTTCAGCACTGGCGGATTCCGGTCGTGCTCTGCGCCCGAACCGGATTGGGTACGATCAATCACACGCTGCTGTCGCTCGAAGCGCTGCGCGTCCGCTCAATCCCCGTTCTCGGCGTCGCCTTCATCGGCGACGAACAGTCCGACACGGAAGGGGCGATCGCGGAACTGGGGCGTGTCCGGATTCTCGGGCGGCTGCCGCGGCTTGCCCGGGTGACCCCGGATGGGTTGCAGCGAGCCTTTCGCGAGCATTTCGAGGTGGACCATTTCCGCGAGGTTCTGGCATGAACGTTTCCCCGGTCTGGCACCCCTTCACCCAGCACGCGCTCGAACCGGCGATGAAGCGTATCGTCCGCACCGAAGGCGCCTATCTCATCGACGAGGACGGCGCGCACATTCTCGATGCGATCTCGTCCTGGTGGGTGATCACCCACGGGCATCGGCATCCGGCGATCATGGCGGCGATCCGGCGCGCTGCCGAAAGCTATGATCAGGTGATCTTTGCCGAATACACCCATGCGCCAGCGGAGGAACTGGCCAGGGGCCTGATCGAGATCGCGCCGGCCGGCTTGAAACACGTCTTCTATTCCGACAGCGGCTCGACCGCGGTCGAAGTGGCGCTGAAGATGGCGCTTGGCTACTTCCACAATATCGGCGCGCCGCGTCACCGCATCTGCGTGATGGAGCATGCCTATCACGGCGATACGATCGGCACGATGTCGGCCGGCGAGCGCGGCGTCTTCAATGCGGCCTACGAGCCGTTTCTCTTCGCGGTCGACCGAGTGCCGTTTCCCGAAGCCGGTCGTGAACAGGAGACGCTCGACGCATTCGAGAGCTTCTGTGCCTCCGGCCAGATGGCGGCGCTGCTCGTCGAACCGCTGGTGCTCGGCGCCGGCGGCATGAAGATCTATCCGGCCTTTGTCCTTGCCGAACTGAAGCGGATTGCCGACCGGCATGGCAGCCTCCTGATTGCCGATGAGGTGATGACCGGCTGGGGCCGTACCGGCAGTCTGTTTGCCTGTGAGCAGGCGGGGATCACGCCTGACATCCTGTGCACGTCGAAGGGGCTGACCGGCGGCGCGCTGCCGCTAGCGGCGACGCTTTGCACGGCCGAGATATTCGACGCGCATCTGTCGGCGGACCGGCGTCGGACATTCTTCCATTCCAGCTCCTATACCGCCAATCCGATCGCCTGCGCGGCGGCCGTCGCCAATCTCGGCGTCTGGAAGTCGGAGCCGGTCGGCGGGCGCATCGAAGCCCTTGCCGCCAACCAGCGGCGACGTCTGCAACGCTTCGGCGCCGATCCGCGCTTTGGCAATGTTCGTCAGGCAGGGACGATCGCCGCGCTCGACCTTTCCGTGCCGGCGGGCGGCTATCTTTCGGATGTCGGACCGCGGCTCAGGGCCTTCTTTCGCGAGTGCAAGCTGCTTATCCGCCCGCTCGGCAATGTCATCTATCTGATGCCGCCCTATTGCGTCACCGATGCCGATCTCGACCGGGCCTATGACGCGATCGACGAGGCAGTCTCGGCCTTTGTGACGGGGCGGCTATGAGCACTGTCCGGTCATCTCGCCTTGCCGGCTTCGGCCATTCAGTGCCGGCAAGGCGCGTCGACAACGCCGAGATCGAAACGAAGTTTGATCTCGAGCCGGGCTGGATCGAGCGCCGCACCGGCATCCGGGCACGGCGCTGGGTCGAGGAGGGCGATACGCTCAGCGGTCTCGCGGCCAAAGCCGGGGAGGACGCACTCGAGGAGGCGGGCATCTCACGCGACCGCATCGCCTTGACGCTGCTCGCGACATCGACGCCCGATCACCTGCTGCCGCCTTCCGCACCGCTGCTCGCCCATCGTCTTGGGCTTGCCAATTCCGGCGCGATCGACCTGGCCGGCGCTTGCTCGGGCTTCCTTTACGCGCTGACGCTCGCCGACGGTTTCGTCCGTAGCCGGGGAAAACCGGTCCTCGTCGTTGCCGCCAACATCCTGAGCCGCCGCATCAACCCGGCCGAAAGGGCAAGCGCCGTGCTCTTTGCCGACGCGGCAGGCGCCGTCGTCGTTGCGCCCTCGGACGATCCGGACAAGGGTCTGATAGGCGTGGACCTGGCGTCAGATGGGAGCGGTTACGATCTGATCACCATCCCCGCCGGCGGCAGTAACCGGCCCTTTGCGCCGAACATGCCTGCGGAGGATCTGCTGATGACGATGCGGGACGGGCGGGAGGTATTTGTCCGGGCGGTGGACATGATGACAGCCTGCGCAACCCGCGCGCTTGCCGATGCCGGTCTTGGGTCTGCGGACGTCAGCCGCTTCGTGCCCCACCAGGCGAATGTCCGGATCTTCGATGTGGTTTGCGGCAATCTCGGCGTCGATCCGTCAAGGACCGTGCGCACCATCGAGGAGCACGGCAACTCGTCGGCTGCGACGATCCCGCTCTCGCTGTCGCTTGCGCACAAGGCCAAGTCCTTCCTGCCCGGGGAGAAGCTGTTGCTGACGGCGGCCGGGGCGGGGATGACCGGAGGGGCTGTGCTGCTCAGCATTTAGGCTTCTCGGAACTCGTCGCACACCGGCTGACGGACCTGTCGTCCAAGCGCGCGAGTGTCGGCGATCGCGATGCAATCCTTCTGCTTCCGTACGGACGCAGGAACGAGTTTCATCATGGATCGCCGGCAGCGGATCCAAGCGGGCTCCCGAATGGGCCGCGGCTGCGCGACATCGTCGATCCTATCTGCAGCGACGTGATCAGGGTGAAGGCGCGGAATTTCAGGTGAGGGATGGCGGTGGCATTTTGTGAGTCGGCTGTTCGGATCTTTCAGGGCGGCAGCGTGCTGTGACCGATCGGGAGCCTCCACCTGGTGCCTGACTGATTGGCATACGAGCGCCTTCCGGTCTCGCAGGCTTTCCTCTATTAAGGCCACGACAAAAGTGACGGTGAGGGAACATGAAAAAGCTTGTCGCAGGAAAACTGCATGGCATCTACGTGACTGAGGCAAACCTCAACTATCATGGGTCAATCACTCTTGACCCCGATCATTGCGAGGAAGCCGGCATCCTGCCGATGGAGTTCGTTGAGATCTGGAATAAGAACTCCGGTGCGCGGATTTCGACATACGTCATTTTTGGTGAACGCGGGTCGAGATGCTGCGTTCTCAACGGAGCCGCGGCGCGCACTTGTCAGCCTGGTGACCAGATCATCATTTGCAACTCGGCCTATCTTGACGAAAGCCGAATTACTTCATTGAAACCGAAGGTACTCACGTTCGATGAAAACAACAACATACGCGACCGCATGAGCTACTCTGTGAACGTCGATCCTCAGGGAAGGTACACATTCGAAATTTTCGATGAGGCGCATGTTTCGTTGCCCGTTCCTCTAATGGTATCTGGCGCATAGAGCGCTTCCCGCGATTCGGTGGCCCGACTTTGAAGACGTGGCACACTCGGTCCGGCAGTGCTCGCGGGTTTCGGTATCTCGTGCTTTAGCGGGCTTGGTGCCTGGGTACAGCTCAAATGAAGATGACAGATGATCCCCTCAATACGGACCAGAAATGTGCTTACTCCTATGCACAACTGTTTGAGTCCCACCCACAAGCAATGTGGGTGTATGATATTGAGTCGCTGCAATTCTTGATTGTAAACGATGCCGCCATCGCCCGCTATGGCTATTCTCGGAGCGATTTTCTGAACATGACCATCAGGGACATTCGTCCCCAGGAAGACGTGCCTGCGTTGTTGGAAAGTATTGCCACGGGGCCTCGCGGGCACGAGGAGTCAGGTGTTTGGCGCCATCAGCTTAAGGATGGCCGGATTGTATTCGCAGAAATATCGTCCCATCCCTTCGACTTTGAAGGTCGAAGCGCAAGGCTGATAATGGCTCTGGATGTAACCAAGCGTCTGGTTGCTGAGCAGAAGAGTCGAGAAGGCGAGGAGCTGTTTCGGGCAGTCGCAAGCGTAACTGCTGACGTCATCTGGGACTGGAACGTTTCTACAGACGCGATCTGGTGGAGTGATGGCCTCAAGACGGTGTTCGGCCACTCGCCCGAAGAAAGCCGCAGGAATCTTGAATTCTGGAAAACCCATGTCCATCCGGATGACCGAGAGCGCGTGTTGCGGGCCACTCAAACGGCGATGGATCGCAGGCAACAAACATGGAAAGATGACTACAGGTTTCTTCGCAGCGATGGCTCGACCGCGCATGTCGAGGATTCCGGATATATTATCTACGATCACCAGGGAAATCCGGTTCGATTCGTCGGCGGCATGACTGACATTTCGGCACGAAAGGAAGCCGAAGACAAGCTCACTCAGCAGGCTGCGCTTCTCGATCTTGCCCGCGATGCGATCATCGTCCATGACATCGACCAGAGGGTTCTGTTTTGGAACAAGGGCGCGGAGCGCATCTACGGATGGACGGCGGAAGAAGCAGCAGGCCGATCTCTTCGAGAACTGCTTTACGGCGATGATTACAATTCCAATCTCCGCGCTTATGTAGCCGCCGTCGTGGCAACGGGGGAATGGAGCGGGGAGATCGCGCAGCGGCGCCGGGACGGGAGCTGCATTACCGTGGACGCGCGATGCTCCCTGATGCGTGACGTTGATGGCAGCCCGCGATCGATCCTTTCGATTAATTCGGATATAACAGCGCGCCTCGCCGTCGAGGAGCAACTGAGACAAGCCCAAAAGTTAGAGGCAATCGGCCAGTTGACCGGGGGCTTAGCGCACGACTTCAACAATCTTCTGACCGTCATCCTGGGCAATGCAGAGGTTCTCGTCGACCGGCTGAGCGACGATGAGAACCTCCGCCGTCTCGCGGAGATGTCCTGGGCGGCTGCTCAACGGGGTGCCGAACTCGTGCACCGACTGCTTGCTTTTGCGCGCCGACAGGCTCTTGAACCACAAGTGGTCGATCTCAATTCTCTGCTGAATGGTTTGGACGCCCTACTGCGGCGGACAATTTCCCAAGACATAGAGATCGAGTTTCTACAACCGGCGGACCTTTGGAAGGCTCTGGTCGATCCCGCTCAGCTTGAAACGGCAATCCTGAACCTTTGCATCAACGCGCGCGATGCGATGCCATGTGGCGGACGTCTGACGATTGAAACAGCAAACATCTCTCTCGATGAACACTTTGCCGATTGGAATGCGGACGCCGCGTCGGGGCAATACGTGGTGATGACAATCTCCGATACCGGGACGGGGATGGAGCCCCACGTCCTAGCGCGGGCCTTCGAACCGTTCTTCACGACCAAAGAAGCCGGAAAAGGGAGTGGTCTCGGCCTTAGCATGGTCTTTGGTTTTGCAAAGCAGTCGAATGGGCACGTCAAGATTCACTCGCAACCCGGCGAGGGCACGACGATCAAGATGTATCTTCCGAGAGCCGCCCAAGCTGATAAGGAAAAAACATCGAGTCCAAGCAGGAGCAAGCTGCCCCGAGGCTCGGAGACGATTCTTTTGGTGGATGACAATGAGCTGGTACGCACCTATGCAGCCACACAACTCGCAAGCCTCGGATACAAGCTAGTTCCTGCGAGCAATGGTCAGGAGGCCTTGGACACTCTCCGAAAAATAACAGAGATAGATCTTCTGTTTACCGACGTAGTAATGCCTGGCCGACTAAGTGGGCTTCATTTAGCGGAAGAGGCGCGCATAATTCGTCCAAATTTGCCTATTTTATTTACTTCTGGATACGCGGATAACGCCCAAGGCGACCTCGGATTCGGTATCCACTTTCTCAGGAAGCCTTATCGTCCCTCGGAGCTGGCCGTAAAAGTTCGTCTGATGCTCGATGGCAACGCTTGAGGCGTTGGGGGGCGTATAAGCTCTGAGCCGCCTGTGCTTGCGCTCAGGGGGCGCCCGCCCAAAACTTGCCGAAGCCTAAGCAAAAGTAAAAAAGCGTAAAAGCACGTTAAAGAGGTGGCAATTAAGCAACTCGCGGCATAAAGGGGCGGAGTGGAAACGTGCCTCGGGACCAAACCGCCTCGACACACTACGGGATGCGCGTTCTGCGAGGGTACATGAAGCATGGCGGGCGAAGATCTTCCCAGAGAGTGGTTTAGCCGTTTCGGCAGACAACCCGCTTGCAGCACTCGTCAGGGAGGTGGCTTGCCATGGCGGTGCGGGTCATCGCGCATCACGGCGGCGACTCTCAAGAGCAATCCAGGCTCCCTACCTGCGGGACACTGGCGAGAGAGGCACGTCGCGCGGTTACAGCAGATCGAAGGCAACCTGGGTTCATGGATATACTTGTTATCGAAGACGATCCGTTGATGGCCGAAACGATTCGCATTGCGTGGCCGGTCCCCTCCGATCGCCTTCGGTTTCTGTCGACCTGCAAACAGGCTGCGCACATCGTACACAGCTGTGAGATCGATTACTTTGACGGGATTGTCATCGATGTAAACCTCCCGGATGGCAACGGGATCGAAATATTGCGAGCCATCCGGCGAAACACAAATGTTCCGCTTATTCTGATTTCCGGGGCGGGAACCGGCGACAGTCGCGCCGATGCAATTGACCTCGGCGCAGACGACTACATGATGAAGCCGTTTCATGTCCGGGAATTACACGCCCGAATGAGGAGGCTCGTGACGCACAGGTCCGAACGGCCGGTGGAGGAACGAAAGGAGCTGGTGTCTTTCGGGCACGTGATCTGCGACCTCCAAAGAAGAGTCTTGGCATGTAGTGGGAGCGAAACGCGGCTAACGGACGCGGAAGCACGCATCATTGAAGCACTTTACAAAAACAGAAACCGAAATTGTTCGAAGTCTTTCCTGTACAAGATCGTCTTTTTTCGCGAATTCGACCCGTATGACAAGACGCTCGATGTTTATGTCAGTCGATTGCGAAAGAAACTGAAGCAACTGAGCGAGGAGAGCGGATCCTGCATTCAAACTGTTCGCGGTTCTGGGTACCGATACAGCGAATTGTAACCTTCGATCCTTCCTGCAGAGCAAAATTCGAAGTGGAACCTTGGTCCTACTTCGGTCGTCGATTTCGGGTGACGCCAATCCTGGCCTGCAGCATGGCGCACGAGTCTCCACCCAAGCGGCTCTCAATTGAGCGACACACACCATATCTGGGGCAGGCAGGGCGGCGGTTTGTCAAGCCGACAGCTTGGTGAAGCAGGGCACCCCCAAACCACGCGCGGTTGTGCTGACCAAAGCGGCGGGATGTGCCAATCCCCGAAAAACCGGACACAGCGTAGGCTCTGACAGGAGATATCCCTGAACATGGGTGGCACCAGCCGCTCTTGCCAGCGTGAGTTGCTCGTAGGTCTCGATCCCTTCAACGACGATCGTCGGGGCCACACAGGAGGCCAACCCTACCATGTGATGTAACAAGCGGTCAGCCTCACAACGCCTGCTCAACTGTGCGAAAAAAGCATCGATCTTGATAATGTCGACGGCCATCGAAAAAATGGTTTCGGGACTCGAGTAACCAGTCCCAAAATCGTCGATGGCAACTCTGTAACCTAAATTCCGAATGTCTTGAATGAATTCCGCAACACCGAACTGCTGTATGACGGGCGCGCTCTCAGTAATCTCCAAGACCAGTCGCGGTGCAAGCGACCGGTTTCGATGGAGTTGGTCGAAGAGCATCGCCCGGCGTTCTCTGCTGGAGAAGTTCAAGGATGAGACGTTGCATCCGAGCGGTACGGACCCGCTGTTGGACAACCATTCGAAGGCTAAGTTCAAAATATGGCGATCCAATTCTGGTGCATGCCCCGATGCTTCCAGGGCGGGCAAGAATTCGCCGGCGGTGATCACGGTGCCGTCGAGTTGTTCAAGTCTCGCCAGACATTCAGAATAAAACACTTCATGGTGCTCATCGACGCAATTCACTTGCTGTAGCGAAAAACCGATCCGGCCCTGTCGCATTGCCTGGAGGGCAGTGCGAACGATACTGTCCACGTCGTCGAAGCTCATTTTCTCCCCTTGGTTTGCTGCGTTTTCCTGCACATCACCTCGCGAGCAGTGCGATTAGCCCGCCGCAGCGGTCTCGTTCGAAGGCGGCCCCGCCTTGCCCACAGCATCGAACTGCTCGTCCAACCCGACCAGCCGATCTTGGCTGCGATCAATAATGAAGTACCGAGACACTAACGAGCGCCGCTGTCGCCTAACCGGTCGTGTCCAGCCGAGGCCCAGTAACAACTTCTCCATCTGGTAAAAAGTTAAAAAGGGTTAAAACGTTGAAATGAAGTATAGTCGACGTCATGCCTAATGAGACCTGCGCGCGGGTGTCTGGACCGAAGCGAACGACTGTGATTCTATCGATCTGAACAATGGATTGAGGGATGCGATGGGGCGTCGGCGCATTGGTCAGGAAAAGTTCGGCTTTGTCCTCGAACGCGGTAAACCGTCTTCGCTGGATGCGCTTGTCAAACTGATCGACTGGGCACCGATCGATGGCGCTCTCGGGATGATCTCCAGTGCCGCCAAGGGCGAACCTGCCTGGCCGCCGCTGGCGTTGTTCAGGGCGATGCTGTTGTCGGTCTGGTACGACCTGTCCGACGTCAAGCTCGCCGAAGCACTGGACGACCGCGCCTCCTTTCGGCGCTTCTGTGGCTTTCGGTCTCGGAGCCGACCCCGGAGCGCCCCGCCTTTGTTCGTTTCCGCAGGACCCTTGTCGCGCATGGCTTGGATAAGGTCCTGTTCGAGCAGATAACCGATCAGTTCAAGGCACAGGCGATTCTATGGCTTCAAAGCGCATGTCGGTGCCGACGCCGATACGGCCCTTGTCGAGGAGATCGCCGTCACGCCGGCCAACGTCAATGACGGCAAGGCCGCTCCTGATGCCTTGCCGGACAATCCGGGCGAGGTTTATGCCGACAGCGCCTATCGAGGCAGCCATTTCGGTGATGCGGTGCGCGCCAAAGGTGGCACGCCGCGCGTCATCGCTACCGCCATGTGGGGGCGCGACGAAGCCGAAACCCTGGCACGTCTCGATGCCCGGAACCAGCCGATCCATCGCATTCGTGGCCGGATCGAGGCACCTGGAAGCGAAGCTATGCTCTTCGACGCATGCGATGGCGCGGGCTTGCCAAGGCCGCCATGCAGATCCGCTTCACCGCCATCGCCTACAACATCAAACGAAGTTTGAAGATCGTTGCCGCCGGATAGCACACGAAACAACACGCCATCCAATCGGCCGCCTTCTCAAGGCGGACGCGGCGATGCCCGCAACCGAACCTTTTCCTTCCATCCGGAGAAAATTACAGCAAATTCAATCGGAAGACCTACCCGCGCACAGGTCTCATTAATCTGCGCCGGTGTCGCGCCCGAAAATCCCGCGCCAATAACCTGCGCCGGCGCACGCCTCCATGGAGAAGGCTGCTCGGCTTGACGGAATACAAGTTGCGCCGCCACGACGGAACATTTGACATAGATCAGAGACATGGAAGAGCGCGCCAGTTACGGAGCTAACATCAGGATGAGAGACGGCTATGCTAGAGACAAAACATAGCGAGGCAAGCCCGCCTTGGTACTTCAATTATCCAACCGCACCGCAGTTCTCCGCAGCGATCGGCGCGGAGACTTATGGGGAATGGCTGGGCGGCCTACCGGCTAACGATTCCGTATCGCTCTACATCCATATTCCGTTCTGCCGGTCGATGTGCTGGTATTGCGGCTGCCCCACTACCATCACCCGGCGGGATGCGCCGATCCAAAATTACGTGGCGGCGCTGCGCGACGAGATCCGTTTGGTCTCGGAGCTAACGCAGCAGTCGCTGCCCGTGAGCGACGTACACTTTGGCGGCGGAACGCCGACGCTCGTTGAGCCAAAGGAATTCCTCGCCTTGATGGAGTTTCTGCGCCGACGCTTCGCATTCAGGCAAAAAACCGCCATCGCCGTGGAGATCGATCCGCGCACGTTCACTGCGGAGATGGCCAAAGCCTTAGGAGCAGCCGGGGTGAACCGCGCGAGCCTTGGCGTGCAGAGTTTCGACCCCATTGTTCAAAAAGCGATCAATCGGATCCAGAGTGTGGGGCAAACGGCGATTGCCGTCGAATACCTGCGCCAGCAGGGAATAAGCCGCATCAACTTCGATCTCATCTACGGTCTTCCCAATCAGACGATGCAGTCCTGCGTTGAGACCGCAACGATGGCGGTAGCCATGCGCCCCCAGCGGCTTGCCGTGTTCGGCTACGCTCACGCGCCATCCTCTAATAAACATCAGCGCCTCATCGAGAAGGCAGCGCTACCGGACAGCTCTGCTCGCGCCGAACAAGCTGCGGCCGTAGCCGAGACGCTGGTTGCCGCCGGCTACCGAGAGATTGGGTTCGACCACTTCGCCTTGCCGGACGACGAGCTCGCATTGGCTCAGAAAAACGGTCGCCTGCGGCGCAACTCCCAAGGTTACTCTGCCGACACCTGCAAAACCCTGATCGCCTTTGGTGCGTCGGCTATCGGACGTGTTGGAGAGGGTTACGTCGAGAACGAAGCTGCGCTGGACGGCTATAGTCAGCACATCGCAGCCAGTCACTTGGCAACGTCGAAGGGCTACCGTCTCACCGGCGAAGACCGCGTCCGAGGCGCAATCATCGAGCGACTGATGTGTGATCTCGAGGCCGATGTACCGGCAATCTGTGCCGCCCACGGATTTGATTGGACCCATTTTCCCGATTCAGCTGAGCGCTTGGCAATGCTGGCCGACGACGGGATAGTAGACGTTGAGAATGGCTTCATCCGCGTGCGGCATGGCCATCGCATTTTGCTTCGCACTGTAGCTGCCGCATTCGACGCTTATCTCGACCAGTCGTAGTGAGCCACAGCGAGTGACCGTGAGCGGAGGCCTGAGAAGTTCGATACGAACTGTTGCAATCCGCGGTGGATCGGAAGTCCTTTGTGTACCCGTTATCGCAGCACCGTGATGTTTAGTGCCCTGTACGAGCAATGCGCGACTTTCCGGCATCACGGGGACTTTGCCGCGCTCGAACGGCCGCTTCGGTTCAGTACGAACACGAGGAATGGCTCCGGAGTGGTCGGCACGTTCACTTCTATAAGGGAGATGGCCACCGTACTCTGCTCCGTGACCCTGGGACGTCATCCCCCTTCCGGCAGAGCGTTCAACGATAAGAATTCTAGCTGTTAAGGACATCCCATGACATTCAATATTGCGATCTATCGGAATCGTATCGGCCTTGCTCGAGTGCCGACAACGGTAGACGGTCTTATTGCCCTTCAGCAGGCTCAAATGCACGCGATTCCCTTTGAAAACATCGATGTGTTATTGGGTGATATACCCAATCTGACTGAGAAGTCGATCTGGGCCAAACTGATCAATGCCCGGCGAGGGGGGTACTGCTTCGAATTGAACAAGTTGTTTGGCTTGGCGCTCGAAGCACTCGGTTTCACGATCCAGCCCATCCTTGGCAGAGTGCGTATGGGTGCAGCGGAGGGTGGACCACGCACACACCAGGCATTCATCGTTACCATCGAGGGCGTCGACTGGCTCGCCGACGCTGGCTTCGGTGGTCCAGCACCGATTGAACCGCTGCGGATCGATACAGAGGAACTGCAAACAGCTGGCCGTGACGTGTTTCGTGTGCGAGCTGATTCCGCCAGCGCAGAACTCGTCATTGAACGCAAGAACGGGAATGAATGGTTCGCTCTTTATGGTTTCGATCGAGCCACCGCCTTGCCCTCAGATGTCGAGGGCGCCAACTTCATCTGCGCTCGCTGGGACCGTTCGCCGTTTCCATCCAGCCTCATGATCAGCGTGCTGACAGCCGAAGGGACTGCGAACTTGTTCAACAAGGATTTCAGCTTGATTCGGAACCAAACTGAGGAAACAGAAACAATCAAAACGAAGACCGAACTGCAGCGACTCTTGTCCGATGTTTTTCGGCTGCAACTTCCTCGGTCCACGATTGATTCGTTATGGGAAAAGCTTGGTTCGTGTGGACGGGTATAGGAAAGAAGGCCGGCAAGCCTTGCCACTGCAGCGGTTTTCAGCAGTCGATCGGCTTTTTTGCAGGCAACGTGTGTGGCATCACTCGAAGCCTCATAAGTAAATGATCCTGCTCGCTCAAGTCCGCTCACCAGCCGTCAGCGGTGGCAGCCAATCTGCAGCTCTAGCCAAGATCTCCGGATTGGAAAGGCTAGCGTCCGTTACGGTGTCACCACAAGCGATCGAGCATACCGGTCGACCCAGCGTCGGGGCCGCGTTCACCGCGCGCTGCTCAGCAATTATCTCAAATCCGTTCTCATTCCGCATCCCCAGACTCCACCGGTTGTGTGCTCGAATCGTTCAAGGGCGGCGGCCCGGCCATGAGCGTGAGCGTGGTTGACACGTTCGGGTGCCTGCGCTCTCGAGTGCACGGATACACATGATGGGTGAGATGGAGTGGCTTGGTTAAAGGCGCTGCCGGCCGATTGAGTTCCCGCAATGCCACGTGATCGGCGCCATCATCCATTTCCACCTTGGGCGTCGCTCTCAGCTCTCGAAGTCACTTTCTCAACATAACCCCCCGCGGGTTGTCGGACATACGACATGGTGATGTCTGCGCAACATGTTGTTCTCACGTGTTTTTTCTGTTGGCTCGCTACTTGCTTCCTCGCTGGCAAATGCATTTTCGGAACCAGGAGCGAGGAATAACTACAGAAGGTGCCATAGCCCCCAGTGAAATTCGCCCTAGTTTCAAGCTGTCGACCCAATGCCAGCGCCATTTCATCACGGGGTGAACTCCGTTGCATTCGCCTTCTGCAACCCGAACTGCGCGGAAGGCCAGGTGCGTCATATGACAGTCCCACTTGCGTCGAGCTCGCCGACCAGGAAAAGCTGGGGCGGTCTTGGTCGCCTCAGCCGCAGTTCCCGACGGGAGCACCGCTACGGTTCCTTTGGGCGCGGACAAGATAAACGAAGTCCATGCCGCTGGTTGCTGTGGTTCGCCTCGGTTTGTGATCCCGGAGCCTAGATGCGCGTGAATAGACATTCGCCTGAGAAGCGTACGCAATCTACCTGCAGCCGATGGACGAGCAGTACTTACAGCTCAATGAGGATCAACCTGCAAGCGTGTGTGCAGTCGTGCGTGCAACACAGTTACAGGCTGCAACTTCGAATTCAAAAAATCCTTCGTATGGAGTAACCCTGATGAAAATCCTTGTCGTTCATTCTGGCGGGCAAGATTCCACAACCTGTCTTTTCTGGGCCGGAAGCTTGCTCACCGATAAGGGTGACAAGTTGCTGGCATACAGCCACACCAGCTATGACGGGAGGTACCCTTCAACAGACATGAACCACTCAAACGTCCTGCGAGCCCAAGGATTTCTCGAAGCTGAAGTTCCCGACCCGCTGGTCGTGGGCGCATGGCGCGAAGGGTGCATGGTGCTGCCCACAACGGCGAACTATACATCACTGTGGGGTGACGTATGAGCTGGCAGGCGAAGCGCTACCACGATATCAGTTGCGGACACCGCGTTGTCGGGCATGAAGGCAAGTGCAGGCATCTGCACGGGCACAACTACCGTGTGCATTTCACCTGCGAAGCTGATGAGCTCGACAATGTGGGGCGCGTCATCGACTTCAGCGACATGAAGAGCAAGCTCTGTATGTGGTTGGAAGAGAATTGGGATCACAAGATGCTCCTGTGGGAGCATGACCCGGTTGCCAACGTGTTGACCGACAAAATCAAAACGGGTGACGGGACGACGCTCGATGATGGCATCGTACTGGTCCCGTTCAATCCGACTGCTGAAAACATTGCGCAGCATCTTGTGCTCGTGGTGGGCCCGCAGCAGCTCAAAGGCACAGGCATCAAGCTGACATATTGCGAAGTCGAAGAAACGCGCAAGTGTTCCGCCGTGTACGCCCTGCGGCCTAAAAAGAACAATTCCAGGCAGATGTAGAGGTAATGATCAACAACAAACTATCGTTCAGCGAGTTCAACGCGCTGGCAGCGAGGTTGGCTGCAGAACTAAACCGGGTTTAAAAGCCGGATGTAGAGCAAGCATTTAAGATCTATGCTATTCCTCGCGGGGCGGGCGACCGGGCGGATTGTTGCCAGCCGTCGGCCGCCGCAAGATTTTGGCACGCCGCACATCAGTCAGCTTACAAGGTGCGTCATTGTCGGATCGCTGATGGCCGTCCCGTCATTCGCCGCCGCAAACGACGTTCTGTTTTCCCTCAATTTCGTCGATGGGCGGAATCGGCCTTGCTGGCAGGGCTTCTTGTTTCCGAGATCGCAGTCGGCCAGCGCCCGGTCGAGGCGGATGACCGTGCGATTTCGGGGGGGGGGTACTGGACGAGCGACCTCGTTCTGGGCCTTGGCAGCGCAACGGGCAGGCTCGTAGGGTGCACGACGCGCTTTCGCGGCAATGCCAAGGAGTGGCCTCTCTACAAGGATGCGGCCTACGCGTGCAAACGGATCGGGGTGTTCATCGAAACCATATACAAACAGTATCGGCAGCATACGGCGCTCGACTGGTTAACCCCCGGAAGAATACGACCAGAAGCATTCACGCAGACGATAGATGGAAAAGCCGCGTAAGCTCAACATGGGAGATGTCCTCCATTTTCTCTCTGTCTCAGTCTAGAGGTGCGCTCCAAAACTGCCCGGCAATCACTCGGAATCCTATCCGGTGTTTTCCGAATGGCGTCCGGCTTTTCACCTCGGAATCCGAACTAACGGCCCGTCGGCAGCCATTCCATCAGGCTTTATTGCGGAAGTAGCTGCGGAACCGGAAAATCGAGCACATCGTTCGTATACCTTTCAATCAACGCACTAAAAGGCGTGCCATTTTGCAACTTCAGCACCGCACGATGTTCGAGAAGGAACGGCGGTAGCGTCAAAGGTCCTGAGTCGGCCATCGGTAATGCTGCTGTCGTGTCCCAGCCTTCCGGGAGAGGGGACCAAAGCAGTTTGGCCGTTAAGGTGGTTCGGGTGAAGTTTAAGGACCGAACGGCTCGACCGAAAGAGATATCAGTCGTATTCAACGCCTCGTTCATCTCGGCTGTCAGTCTTGCAGGCAGATACCAGTTGTCTGCTTCCGAAAGGATGCGATCACCGCAAGCTAGGCGGACATGGCGATAGACGATCGGCTCGTTCGGCCCGACGTTCAGCAATTCACGAATATGAAGGTCAGCTGGCTTGTCATGGCCCTGTACACGTTTCGCTACGATCTTAGAACCCGTTGGTGCAAGCCTATGCGCCGCACACCAGCGATCGAGCGTCAGCGTCGCACTGGCATTGCTGAGGAGATTCGCGTTTAGAGTCTGAAGAACCGCAAGGGCTTCTACGCGTGATAGGGGAGTTCCCGGCCACTGCTGCGGGGCGGACAGATCATCCGCCGTCGAAGGCTGCACGCCCACGATGGCGGTCATGACGGTGGAGGTGATGATGCGAATGAACGTCGAACAGGAAAAGACCATGGAAATGAAATCCTTTACTGGGTCCTACGGACCTCGTGGCACGATTTTGTGAACTTTTGCAGGCAAGCGGGCGTTCTTCGCCGAAAGCAGCGATCGGAAACCGTGCGCGATTACGCCTCCGCTGCGCGCCTCGGGTCGGTGACTGGAATCCCGCACATCACGTCTTCTGCCGCCAAGGCGCAAATTTCTCGCGTTCCGCCGGCCCTGTCATAAGCCGATTGACCGAAGGTCGTTCATCGGCATCAGACCACCTCTAACAGCGCTCGCGAAAGGCATTCGCCCTCTGTCTTTCAGTTGAAGTCAGCTCTCTCTATCGCCGTTCGGGGGGTTTCCAAAACGCTTTGTTTGGATAGCAACGATCCACGCCGCGGATACCAGCTGCTCTCCCGGTTGAGCGCACAGAGTACAAGCAGATTGTCGATGTATTCGCGGCATATCTGTCGAATGAGAGAGGGCTCTCCGCCTCGACGGTAGTCTTATTAGCAGAAAGTGTCATGAAGAGGATGATCCTGAAACGGCGACCTGGTTGGGCTGGGTTTAATGGGTCCTAGGAAATGATTGAACTTGAACGTGCAGCGCCGCGTAGCGAGATGCGGGGGCGCGAGCTTCCGCACGCGGCGTTGCAGAAGTTCGAGGCCTGCATCGTAACAACTCGTCGCGGAAACAAGTGAAGTCTGGTGATGACCGCACTCCGTGCTCCTGGTTGTGATTGATGCTGCGCGCCGCGGCCGTGAGATTGCGTTCGGTCATCAGCGCGTCGCGCACACCGAGGAGATGAGATCAAGGCCCTAAAATGACGTCCTCGTGTATCTATGCTGACGATGGCTGTGATCCAAAAAAGCAATTTTGTCAACGTCATGGGATACGTTAGGAAAGAGGAGGCGGCGTCAGGAGAAAGGAGGTTTTTGCGTACGCCGTCAGATCGCGACAGGTTGTTGCTCCAGCTTAAGACCTCATGTAGCCGGTCCAGCTCATGGCGGAAGATGCCGCAACGCGCAGCACCCCCCGTCCACTCGAGCTAATTTATTGAGCGCTAGAGGTTGTGGCAGGCAAGCTTTTCGCGCGGCTCCATGACTGGCCGAGGGCCATCACCGAGCGAGCGAAGGGATGAACTGGAGAACGCGTGTTGTTGTCGTGATCAATCGCGGCCATGCACCGCCCCTTCCGATTACTGGCAGGCCCTCGACAGCGAATGGTGTGATGCGCTTCACAGGGCGTTCCCATCGACGGTGGTCACCCCACGATTGAAGCTTTTCGTTAGGTCGTTATTTCCCCACTTTCTTGAGCCTGCCCGGGCGGCCTAAAGGTCGACTGACAGGCTCTCTTCAGGACTTATTTTACATGTCGCAAGAACTTTCAATTTCCGAAGTCAAAGAACTTCTCGGCAAGGAGATCGGGATCTCCGACTGGATCACCGTGACGCAGGAGAGCATAGACTATTTTGCCGAGGCGACGGGCGACTTCCAGTTCATCCACACCGATCCGGTGCGCGCGGCGGCGGAAACCCCATTCGGCGGTACGATCGCGCATGGGTTCTTGTCGCTCTCGCTGCTTTCGGCGATGAGCTACAATTGCCTGCCCAAGATCCGCGAGCAGACGATGTGCATCAATTACGGCTTCGACAAGGTCCGCTTCGTCGCGCCGGTCAAGAGCGGAGCACGCGTGCGCGGCCGCTTCGCTGTTGCCGATGCACGCCTCCGCAGTGCCGGCATGTTGATGGTGAGCTATGATGCGATGGTGGAGATTGAAGACGAAAGTAAGCCCGCGCTGACCGCGTTCTGGCAGACAATCATCCGACTTCAACCGAAAGATCGGTCGGCGGATATTTGACAAGGGCTTGGCCCACGTTCTCGCCACGATACTGATGAAGTCGGCAAGGATCACGGCGAGCCCGCCCGAACGGCGACCGCTGGTCGCGCCGGAGACATCGGAGCCGTTTACTTTGCAGACACCTGCTTATATCAAATGGCGTGTGGATCAGATGCGGGCGAACTCCCGAATCGAAGGTATTGACCCTGATCCGCGGTACATAGACTTCACGGCTCAAATGGGCACCGCAGGGCGACAATACCTTTGAGCAGGCGCTCAGGCGCCGTTAGAACGACAATAATGAAATCAAAATGGCGCCGAACCGGCGATTGCCAACGGGTTGTCGGTCGATAGGGCCAAGGCGCGTGCCAGGACCTTGCTCACCCGACTGCACGTTCCCGAATGCATCTGGTCGCTGGCGACCGCCACTTTGCCCGGCGGCGAACAGGAACGCGTCAACATCGCCCGCGGCTTCGTCGTCGACTATCCGATGCTGCTGCTCGAGGAACCGACAGCCCCGCTCGATACCACCAACCGAAAGACGATTGTCGAACTGATCCGCGAAGCGAAGGCAGTGGTGCAGCCATCATCGGTATTTTCCAGGACGACGAGGTGCGTAGCGCGCTCGCCGACCGCCTGTTTGATCTTGGAAGGGTGGTCGAGCCCTTGACTCCCGCCGCAAGCCAAGGGAAGAGCCGCAAAATCTGTATTCTACCCGTTATTCGAAAGCGCGCGATTTAAGGTTTGTTTCGCCACAGGTCGGATATGAAATCACACTTGCACTGGTTAAGTCCACCCTCTCCTGTCCGCTAATCCTCAGAACGCGCGTAACCGGCACCGCTGTCCGTTTGTAGGGTCCGCGACAATGCAGTTCGACCTGGGTTCCTGCTCCTCATTTAAACGGTTGATATTGCACTTCGTTCTTGCCTGAGCGCCTCTCTGCGTAACTGGCACGAATTTTGAAGCTCCTCGTCAAGACGCGTCACGAACTACCGTGACCTACCGATAGCCGCGCCCTGAGAGGAGACTTATGCTTAACGAAGGTCGACCTGAGAAACTCGAATTTGTTGGAAGCCAGTTAATCGATGTAGTCGCGGCTATCGATAAGATTGCGGCATCATCCCCCGACAGGATTGCGATCCAACATGGCTCGGAGGAGCTCACCTATGGTGAGCTGCGGGTGCGGTCAGACGCCATCGCCAACACCCTACGGGAGCGCTGCGCGGATGGCGCGGTCGTCGCCTATTGCGGCGAACGGAACTGCAATTGGGCAGCCACAGTAATCGCCATTCTGAAAAGCGGCTCAACATATTTGCCGCTCGATCCATCCTTACCAGCCTCCCGAATTTCTTTCATGATTAAGCAAAGTGGATGCACTCTGATTATCGGGCCGGAAAAACCCAAAGCGCTTGGTCTTTTTGAGAAGGACTGCGACGGCGTCAGACAATTCATGACGGTGCAAACGGCGCTACTCGGTAGCCGTGTCTCTCCTGCAATGCCATCTTCGCCCGACGCCCGCCTCGCTTACATTCTGTTTACGTCCGGTTCGACGGGAAGGCCCAAGGGAGTGATGGTTCAGCGCGCAGGCCTAAACAACCATTTGATGGCCAAGATAGATGCCCTCCAACTAAGCGAGCAGGACTGTGTCGCACAGACGGCCTCTCATGGCTTTGATATCTCCCTGTGGCAGCTTTTGGCAGGCTTGTGTGTCGGCAGTTGCGTCGCGATCATAGATGATACTGCACTGCGATCTCCGACAGCCCTTCTTAAGGCACTGCAGGCGCATCGTGTTGCAATCGCCCAATTCGTTCCATCGGTGCTCGCCGTATTCGTTGAACATCTGCTGACACTCTCAGCCAAGCAGCGGCTCTTCGGTGCCTTACGCATGGTCTCGACGGTCGGCGAACCGCTGACGCCTGCCTTGGCGCGCAGTTGGCTGAGGCTCTATCCTGAAGTCCCCATTCTCAATCACTACGGCCCTACAGAATGTGCGGACGGGGTGACGCACCATTTGATATCGGTCCCGCCCAGCGCAGCTGACACCTATGTACCTATTGGTAAGCCGATTTCTAATCTTGACGTCTATGTCGCTAATGGATTGCATCTGTGCAAGACGGGAGAAGTCGGCGAGATCTATGTCAGTGGAGTCGGTGTCGCTGATGGATATATCAACGATAACGACCGTACCAGAGACGCCTTTCTGCCAAACCCCTTCTCCGGCCACCCATCCTATCGACACCTCTACAAGACTGGCGATCTCGGACGCATCAGGGCAGACGGCCTCGTGGAATGTCTAGGTAGACGAGATCGTCAGATAAAGCTCCGCGGGCACCGGATCGAACTTGCAGAGATCGAGTCTCACCTCTGCGCTCATCCTTTGGTAACGGCCGCAGTGGCAACCGCGCCCGTCCACGAGAGCGTGAAACTTACGGCGCGGGACATAACCGGTGCCAACCGCGAAACTGGGCGAAGGCGAATAGTGGCCTATGTGTCGGCTCCTGCCGAACTAACAGAGGGTGAACTCCGGAGCTTTGTCGCCGAAGCGCTTCCTAGCTACATGGTTCCAGAACGAATCATTCGTGTCGACCGGTTTCCTATCACCCCAAACGGCAAAGTGGATCTCGCGTCGTTGCCGGAACCGTCGGCCGTTCGCCCCGAGCTGCTGAGCCCGTTCGAGGAGCCAAAGACGGGGTTGGAAAGCACGCTGCGAGATATTTGGTCCAATGTTCTTGGCATCAAGGTTATCGGCGTCAACGACCAGTTCATGGACCTCGGCGGTGACTCGCTCCGGGCGACGCTTATATTGGCTCAAATGCACGGAAAGCTCGGGGCGAAGGTGGATTTCAGGCTTGTTCTGAATGGGACCATCAGATCGCTGGCGGCGGCGATATCAAGGCAATCCGAGACAACACAGAACTTGCTTCCTGCAAGCGGGAAGCTCAAACGATCACCCCTAACACGAGTGCAAGAGCACCTCTGGTTTCTATGGCAGCTCGATCCGGATGCGAAGAACTACATTATCCAGGGCGGTCTGCGCATACGGGGTGCCATAGATCTGGCCGCATTCAATGAAGCCTGGTTCGATGTTGTTCAGGCACATGACGCGCTTTCAGCACGTTTCAGTGACGAAGACGGGCCTGTTCTGATTTTTGATGATCCACAGGGCGGCGATCTAGAGTTGGTGGACGCCACTCACCTGACTCAAGGGGAGACCGATGAACTAGTAGCGGACCTGCGGCACACGGAGCTCAACAATACCTTTGACCTCAGTCAAGGACGTTTGTTTCGTGCACGGATGATCCGCCTCGGCGCGGATGACCACCTCATACTGATAAGCGCGCACGAAATCATCATCGATGCATGGTCGATCTCTGTCCTCCTCAGGGATTTGCAGACGAGATACTCCAATGCTGCTGCCTTCTCTCCCGCGGAACGCACATCCCTCGCGGCCTATGCTCTTTGGGAAAGTGTACACATTACACCGGAGTCGCTCGATGAGCAGCGACGATATTGGCGTCGGCAGATAGGCGACAATCCTCCGGTACTTTTGCTAGGTAACAGGCGACTGCGGCCAAAAGAGAACTCCTGCCGTGGGGGCTCGCATGCGTTTTTCCTTGGCCGCGAACTGTCTGAGCAAACGCGATACTTTGCACGCCGGCACAGATGCACGACTTCTACGATCCTCTTGGCGTGTTTCAAGCTGCTGTTGCGAATGTATAGCGGACAAGACGATGTTGTCGTTGGCATACCGCATGTCGTGCGTGGCCAACCAGGCACCGAGAAGATCGTGGGGTTCTTCCTCAACATGCTGCCAATCCGAACGACGATCGATGCCAATAAATCCTTTGTGACGCACGCGACTCACGTGCAGGCCATTATAAGCGATGCTATCGCGAACTCGGCGTACCCATTTAGCTGGATGGTCCGGGATACTCGATTCCACCGCGAGCCTGGTCAATCGCCTATCTTCCAAGTCATGTTCAACATGTACTCCGAGCCTCCGGAGCCTCAGGCAAAACACGATCTGGAAGTGACATTTCGCGAATATGATACAGGGTATGTGAAATTCGACCTTACCCTGTACGCGCAAGACGAAGGCGATGCAATTGCGTTGCAACTGGCTTATGCCGAAGACAGTTTTTCGAGCGATGTGATCGCTCGCATGGCCGATAATCTTCGCCATCTCATTGCTGCCTGTGTCGAGAGGCCAGACGAGCCGATTGTCGCCTTAAGCGGCCTCAGCCCCTCGGAGGTCGCCTTTCTAAACGCGCTAAAGGGCGATGAGCCGTTATATAAGGACGAGCCTTCGCTCGTGGAAGCGTTTAATCAAGTAAGCGCTTCAGCCGGCGATCAGGTGGCTTATTTCGGCGAGTTCGGGGCAATCACGTTTGGCCAGTTGCGCAAACGCATGGCTACGATCCAGTCCGTTCTGCGAACCTGTGGGGTGGGCGCGGGTGACAGCGTCGCCATGCTGGTCGACCGGTCGCCAGATGTAGCGGCCACTATGTTGGCTATCCGGAATTTGCAGGCAATCGTAGTGCCTATATCGCCATCTTACCCGAAGGAACGGATTGGCCACATCATAATGGACAGCGGGGCAAACCTCCTTGTTCACGCAATCGCGGATGAAGGGGCCACTTTCGGTGTGCCGTGCGTTAATCTGTCTACGCTGCAGCGTGAAAACGATCCTGGACGGGTCTCGAGCCGAACTGTCGAGCCACTAGAGGAGGGTGCAGCTAGTCTTATATACACTTCATCCTCGACGGGTAAGGCAAAGGGCGTCCTTATACCGGAGTCTGCAATTCTCAATCGATTGAACTGGATGTGGCGATGCTTTCCTTTCGATCGCACCGACGTAATGGTCGTTCAGAAGTCAGCGGCACTTGTTGCTACGATGTGGGAGTATTTTGGAGGGCTCCTGAAGGGCATTCCAACGCTGATCCTTACGCATGAGCAGTTGGTCGACCCCGACCTCTTGTTAGGGGCATTGACAAGGTATCAGGTGACGCGGTTGTTTGCTTCTCCGCCCGTTTTGACCGGGTTAATCGCCTCTCAAAAGCGAGAGGCGAAAACGACCAGCTTGCGCCTAGTTACAAGCAGTGCTGAACCGATGCCGCCATCGCTTCCTGTTCGTTGGCGAGAGTGCTTTCCAGATGTGCCGCTATGGAATTTTTATGGGACAACGGAGTGCGCATCTAATGCGGCGGTGTACCGAACATCGGACGCCAACGATGGCTCATCAGCTGTTCCGGTTGGCCGCCCGATCGATAATGTGAAAGTTTATGTCCTTGATGCAGACTTGAAGCGGGTTCCCGTTGGAGTCTCAGGTGAACTTTGCATGGCAGGACGCTGTGTGAGTGCGGGATATTGGAAGGACCCACAACGAACTAAGCGCTCTTTCGTGCCAAACCCATACGATGAAGGTCAATACAGTGTCCTTTATCGCAGTGGCGATATCGCCCGCATCTCAGCCAAAGGGCTTCTGGAGATTTGCGGTCGAGCGGACAACCAAATTCAGCTTCGGGGTTTCCGAATTGAGCTGGAGGAAATTGAAGCGGCGCTTGAATCTCATTCTGGCATTGCGCAAGCCGCCGCTCTGGTAGAGGGCGTGGACGACGATCGGCGGCTCGTTTCCATTGTGGCTCCAGCTCACGACAATCTGACGTCAGGAGACATTATAACTCATCTGCGGCAGGTACTCCCGTCTTACATGATGCCATCAGATTTTCGGATGGTGGAATGTATGCCGCTCACACCCAGCGGAAAAATAGATCGGGCTCGTTTGCCTTCAATCTCGTCCCGGCCAATCCAAAAAACCAGATCGGCTGAACCGCGCACGGAGAAGGAGCAACTCCTCGCCGCGATTTGGCAAGAGCTGTTGGGTACCAAATCTGTTGGCATTGATGACAGCTTCTTTGACATCGGCGGCAATTCGCTTCTGAGCGTGCGGTGCGTCACACTGGCGCGGAACGCGGGAGTGAACTTGACGGTCGGTCAGCTGCACCGGACACCGACGATTCGGCAACTAGCAACGCACGAAGCGCCGGCGGTGACATGTGAGACTTCCAAGGGAGCGCTGCCGGTAACCCCTGCAATCACACATTGGAATAGTGTCGTCGGAATCGGTGAGCACTACAACATTGGCGATCTTTTCTTCATGCCCGCCGGCCTCCTGAATATATCCATTCTTGAACGTGCCCTTTTGCACGTCATCGGCCGGGAGGAAGGACTAAGGCTCCGTATCGACCAAACGGATAGCGGCCTATCTCAGGTAATCGGATCAATAGCAGATTCCCCCCTAGAGGAAGTAGACCTTGTCGATGTGCCCACATCAGAGCAACTCAAAGTCATCGAGCGCGCCTGTGCGGAGCGTCAGCTCGGTTTTCGATTTGACGGCCGGACGCCTCTTGTAAAAGTCTCAGCCTTCCGGACATCAGAAAGCGGCGATTACTATTTGCTTGTTCTGCTCCATCACTTTGTAGCAGATGGGGTTGGATACAGACTGTTCCTGAATGCGCTCGATACAGCTTATAGCTCGTTTGCCGCAGGCCGAACCGCTGCAGATCCGGCGACCACGCCCCTGTCTCAATGGCTCGGCCGATTGAATGATTACGCGAATGGTGAAGCGCCAGCCGAGCTCGAATATTGGGAGGGCCTGCGGTATAACTTGTTCGATATGCGCGTAAGCGACGCCGGGTCACATGTGGCGGGATTTTCAGCTGAAACTGCGAGGTTGCTCCACTATGCAGGCTTTGAGGAGATAATCGATGAGAAGCTCTGCAGCCCACTGTGGAAAGATCAGGCAACATATCATTTAAGGATTAGTGAGCAGACGACGGCGCGCCTTCTCAAGACTGCGCCGACATCCGCGCATTGTGAAGATTTCGACATACTGCTTGCGGCTATCTCGGGGGCATTTGGCGGCGCTTTTGGAAATTACTCGCTGTGGATTGACAGTCTCACTTCGACTCGGGGAGGTTTATTCGATGACATCGATCCGTCGCAAACGATCGGCTACATCGGTGAGTTGGTACCGCTGCCATTATACGTTACCGGAACGGAGTCTCGTCGAGACCGCGCTCGCTCTATATATCAGCAACGCAGTTCCTTGCCGCGCAAGGGCATAGGTTTCCGAGCTTTGAAGTTCTTGAATCGGCAGCCCACAGTGCGGGAGCGGATCGATCGTCTGCCGTTACCCAAGATAGGAGTGAACTATCGAGCGAGACTCCAACGTCATTATCCGCGCCGCCTGCTATCCAGAGATCCACACCCACTGTGGATCGGCGAAGATATGAACCAGTCAGTTATGAACTATCTCTATTGGTTTCGTGTCGGATACCAATCGGGCGAACTACAAATTGAAGTGAGATACGATCCAAGACAAGTAGGCTACGAATCCACCCGCAGACTCTGCACAGCCTTCCGCGAGGAGCTCCTACGGACTGTCGATGCGTTTGCAGAGGCCAACGGATGAGGCCGTTGGAGCTACATATGAAAGGCAAAGACGAACGCACGGCATCGCCGGCAGAGCACATCAGTTTGTTGGACGGCAAGGTTTCCCGCCTCATCATGCGGCTCGCCATTCCCTCAATTATTGGTTTGTCGATCAATGGACTCCAGCAGGTCGTGAATGCACTCTTTGTCGGAAGGCTTGGCCCCCAGGCAATCGCCGCCGTCAGCATTGCTTTTCCGTTCGTAGTGCTGCTCTCCGCAGTGGGGCAGGGGATCGGGGCCGGTACAGCATCATTCGTGTCCCGCAATCTTGGCGCCGGCAACTCATTGGAAGCGAGTCGTGGTGCGAGCTTGGCACTCGCTCTCGCACCTCTGATTGGAGTGGCGCTTACCGTCACCCTCCTTTTCAGTTTGCGCGACGCTCTCGCTTTGCTCGGCGCCAGTCCGACTATAATGCCAGCAGCCCTCCACTATGCATCGACGCTCCTAGTTGGCTACACGCTCACTCTGTTGAACATGGTCAATGGGTCCATCGTCAGGGCTGAGGGTAACACCCGGTTCAGCATGTGGACCATGATTACGGCTTTTACGTTGAATGCGCTGCTCGATCCGGTACTAATTTTCACGCTGGATCTCGGGGTTCGCGGCGCCGCGCTGGCAACACTGTTGTCTCAGATCGTCGCCAGCAGCATGTACGTCGTGTATTTTGCGAAACAACGCGGGATTGTCCGTTTCCGAACTTCCTACATCACTTTCAGTGGCGACCGAGTGAAGCAGATCGCAGCCGTTGGAGGCCCAGTGACCATCAACGGTATTTTGACGGCGGCTTCATTCATGCTCTTGTACAGGGCTGCTGCCACGTTCGGCGACAATTCCGTTGCCGCTGTGGGTATAGCCGCTCGATTGCTAACAATCGGAACATTCCCGATCGTTGGCTTTTGCATCGGCTCACAGGCGGTTCTTGGTTTCAGTTGGGGAGCACAGGATTTCGCTCGGGTGCGGAAGGCGGCGAGCTTTATGCTTTCCACAGTCTGCGCCTATTCAGTCATCTTTTCTGCTGTGGTTGTGATTTTCGCCCGGCCAATCGTCCACCTTTTCAGCGACAGCGAGGATGTGGCTGAAATCGCCGTCTCCACCTGTGTTATGTTCCATCTGTTTTTCGGGCTATTTGGCGTCCAACAAGTGGTAATAACTATGCTTCAGTCGTTCGGGAGAGCACGCCTGAGCGCGGTCGTTTGCTTCGCAAGGCAAGGATATCTCTTCGTGCCAGCCATACTGCTGTTTCCACGCATTTGGGGCTTCACGGGATTATTGGTCAGCCAGGCAGCTGCTGAGCTGCTGGCAGGACTGCTTGCCATCCTTGTGGCGATCAAGCAGTTCAACAATTTCAAAGGAATGCTCCTGCAGGCTAAAGCCAAATGTATGTAGGAGGTGATTCTTATTACCCTTGGCTACTAGCGCTTAAACCGATTAAAAACGGCATGTGCAGCGACCGCCGCAAGCACGACTTTCCATGAAGTACGTAATGTTGCTTGTGCTCGAGCGAAAGGAAATCTCAATTGATAGAGACGCTGCTTCCATCAAATATAGCCGTGCAAACCTCGCGAGCAGGTACAGACAACAGGGTTGAAGTGATGGCCGAAGAAGAGAGTGCCGTGGCCGGGGCGGTCGACAGCAGAAGGCGTGAATTCTCCGTCGGACGAGCATGTGCCAGATCGGCATTGTCCAAGCTTGGCTTTCCTCCGTGCGCCATTCCACGTCGACCTGACCGGGCACCACTTTGGCCAGCCGGCATAGTCGGCAGCATAACACATTGTGCTGGATTCTGTGCCGCCGCTGTGGCCCTGCAGCAGGACTACGTTGCGCTCGGAATCGATGCGGAAGTCGACGAAGAGCTGCCGTCGGGCGTCTTGGAGCTCATTTCGGTTAACGAGGAGCGAAAGTGGCTGGCCAACGCACCAAGGCGCCTCAATTGGGGCCGATTGCTCTTCAGTGCTAAGGAGAGCATCTTCAAGGCGTGGTATCCGCTCACAAGTGAATGGTTGGAATTCGAGGACGCGGTGGTCACTTTCATTCCGGACAGGACGTTTGTTGCTCGGCTTCCCAACACGCTCATGCCGACCCACAATTGCGCTTGGGAGCTCCGCGGCCGCTTCAGCATTGCAAATGGACTGATACTAACTGCAGTTTTCATTGCGGGACAGGGTTGGCGCCGGAGCCTGGCGTTCTCCGGTTAAAGGCGATCGCGCCTGATGGAGCACTCAATGGTGAGCCGTGACAAGGTGATGGATCTACTAAATGAATGGCGCTCACCAATCTCCGCACGCTAGCCCCGGCGCTCCGACTGCGAAAGCACTTTGGAAACAAGGGCCGGTAGCGCCGTGAATATACTGCAAATTCTCTGACAGGGGCAGCGGTCATGGCAAGCTGGTGGTGTTGAACGTCACCAGATTCACTCACGAGCAACACCGGGATGCTCCAGCCCGCGATTGTGTATTGTCGCTCGCTTGATTTCTCAAATGGCCCACGGCTGGTCTCCCTTCCGTTGGCGAGGGCAGGAGAGGGCGTGAAAGATCGATAGTCGCACAAGCATGAGTGCCAGCTCTAAGGGTGCGGAACGGGCACTCACAACAGGTTGAGCACCTGACTCCGCGACTCCGCTGAGGAACAGCGCGGGACGATAGCGGTGGTCGCGATTAGCTCTTTGGGACTGACGAAGGAGGCGGAGCATCCGCCGAGTGAGACGATCGCGTTGAGCGGCGCAGCCTCCAGACTGCTCAGCTGGGCGGGACCGATCTGGAGCCCATCCGCGCTCATGGTGCGCCGACTTCCGCAGTCTAGTCGGGCATCGACATACCTTCGTTCGCCGACGCAGCGCTGGCGGTGCAGAGCAACTTGGGCCAGGCATTTCAGTTCGAGTTCATGTTGTGACGCTCCGGTCCTGGTGGCTGATTTATCTCCGTGGGCTGTATCGATGACCAGCGCGAGACGCTGTTCACCCGTCGAGCTGATTGCAGGAGAGCGATGCAATATGCGCAGTTCTCCTGCCAAATTTGTTTTCCTTAAACATCACCGCCGGACCTGGGGTGGCCTGCTCGATCGTCGACCCACCGGGCGATCCTGCCGCTTCCTCTCAGACCACCGCTGGCGCTTCGCATCAACCTGTCGGGGGAGCCGAGCGTGTCGGAGCTTCTGGAGCGGACGCGGCGCACGGCGCTGGCGGCGCAGGAGCATCAGGATCTGCCGTTCGAGCAGGTGGTCGAGATCGTCAAGCTGCCCCGGGCTCTTGATCACACGCTGTTGTTCCAGGTGATGTTGGTCCGGCAGAACAACAGCGTCGGGTCATTGGACCTGCCGAGGCTGCGGGTGGAGGCCGCGGGGGAGGGGCTCGATCAGGTCAAATTCGATCTGGGGCTCGATCTTCGCGAAGATGGCGAGGTGATCGCCGGAACGTTTGGCTACCTGCAGCGCAGTGAAGGCCGGAAACTGACATTTAAGTCGAACGTTGTTGCTTTTGTCGAACCTGCGACACACCCTCATTCCCCAGCGCCCAGTTCTTCTCACGACTAAACGACTGATAAGTCTCGGCAAGTCACGCATATAAGGGCCCGGCCGATTTGGCATGACTTTTGAAGTCGTTGAGGGGCGGCGGGAATTATCGACCGGCATTCGGATGACGGGAAGCGCGAATGTTGAAATGGAGACAGCGCCGCTTAGAGGTGAGTCTAGTGTCAACTACCGAGTATATCTCCGAGCTTACCAGTAAAGCGCCCGATCTCGAGGAGGATCGACAGATGTTGCAGTGCGGGACGATCTGCCATCGGGTCAAAGAGGGAAACGAAACCGAAGTGTTGCTTCTTACCAGTCGCGCCACAGGCAGGTGGATTATTCCGAAAGGATACTTAAAGCGAAACGAACGACCGCACAAATGCGCCGAACGTGAGGCCCTGGAAGAAGCCGGCGTCACTGGAAAGATCGGAAAGAAGCCGATTGGCTCCTATACTTACACAAAGCATCACAAGAGAGCGCCCCATGTAGTTTCTGTGTTCCTGATGAAGTTCAAGGGCGAAGTTGGTGATTTTCGAGAGAAAGGGCAGCGGACCAGGCGGTGGGTTTCGCCACTGGAGGCAGCGGACCTCGTTGTTGAAACAGAACTACAAAGACTTTTCAGACGGGCTGAGTTGAGCAACAAATGCACGTCTCTCCGACGCTAGAGATCACAGAGCCCATGGCCCTGCTGCCGCGAATGGCTAATGAAGCAAGCGGCGGGGGCGATCCTCCTCCATCGCTGTCGGCTGTTCTATGACGCGGCGCAACAGTTTGCAGGGCGAGAAGCCGTCGTTTGGTCCAATCTTCTGCAGTGACCGTCCGGCCCGCGGCGGGGCTACAATACCCCAAATCGAGAGATAGGAGGAAATTGGCGCCGCCGCGCAAACTGGCCTGCTTCTTGCGGGGAGCATTTCTGAAAGAGCGCGATGTCCATCCGAACGATGTGTTGGGGTGGGATTGCTGGAGGAGCAACATGGCAGCTGCCGACACCTTGTATGACGTCATTTGCCGGCAGGGGATTACCCGGCGCAGGTTCACCCCAGTTCTGCAGCCTTACCGCCGCGAGCCACGGCTTCGGGCCGAGGGTGGCCACAGCGATGGCTGAGGCGCCGGAGGCCAAGGAACGCGTTTCAGTCGTCTGGATGCGCCGGCTCGAATGCACCTGCCGTTCGGAGATTTTCATCCGCTCGGCTCATCCGTTGGTCAAAGACGTGGTCCTGTCGATGATCTCGCTCGGGTCATCTGGCGGAGGCGATCCTCGAGGAGACGAAGGACATGTACAAGGGCAAATACATTCTCGCCGTCGACGGAATCCGCCGCTCAACGAGGACGGCATGTTCTGCATCGACGGCGGCCAGCCCTTCGTCGAGAAGCTCAAGTGGATGGCCGAGGACGCCCTTGCCATTATCGCCTGGGGCACCTGCGCCTCCTGGGGCTGCGTGCAGGCCGCCAAACCCAATCCAACGCAGGCGACACCGATAGACTGGGTCATCAAACCGATCATCAAGGTTCCCGGCTGTCCGCCGATAGCCGAGGTGATGACCGGCGTCGTGACCTACATCACCACCTTCGGCAAACTGCCCGAGCTTGACCGCCCCAAGATGCTCTATTCGCAGCGCATCCAAAACAAATCCTACCGGCGCCCTCATTTTCGATGCCGGCCAATTCGTCGAGCAATGGGACGACGATGGTGCTCGTAAATCTACAAAGTCGGCTGCAAGGGCCCGACCACCTACAATGCCTGCTCAACGGTCCGCTGGAACGGTGGAGTGGCCTTCCCGATCCAGTCCGGCCGCGGCTCATCGGCTGCTCGGAAGAGGGCTTCTGGGACAATGGCAGCTTCTATGACCGCCTGACTAATCTCCAACGGTTCGGCGTCGAGGCGAACCCCGACAAAGATGGTCTGACCACGGGCCGGGGTCGTCGGCGACGCGATCGCCGCGCATACCGCCGTGACTGCCGTCAAGCGCGTCGCCACCAAGCGCGAGAATGCCGACCCTAATATTCAGGGGAGGAACACTAACATGACGATCCAAACACCGAACGGCTTTCGCCCCGGTCGATCGCCACGAAGAGATAAAGCCTGTCCTCGGCGGTCTGCCACACCACCTTCGCTTACGGCGGAAGTGACCCAACTGGGGAAGTCCGACGAGCCGCTAAAGGATCGAGAGGAGATCAGTTTGAGCTTTCTTGAAACGAGTTTGCAGCTGTTTCAGCAAAAATATGCGCCTGATTTAGGTCCTGAACAATACGCTCACCACACTGGAGTCGACCGGGAGGGCAATCCAATGAGTGGCGCACTGTTATGGGCTAAGGCTGAAGCTCAGAGGATCAGTAATGCGCTCGTCACTGGCACAACTAATATGGTGGATGCTGAGCTCAAGTTGGTCCAAAAACTTCACGAGAGAGTGAGAGATTATGTTCAATGGTATCACCAGGACGAACGATGTCGTAAAGGGGTTTCGGTTCTGGAGTATGGGCCCGGAACAGTGCGAGCCTTCCAACAGAAAACGCTTCCCCTTGTAACAGCTCTGCGCGGCGAAACCTCACGTTGCACGCTCGTCGACCGGTCAAAAGAGTTCCTCGGGGACATAGCGCAATTGTCGTCCGCTTTGGGGTTGAAAATCGAGATCATACGCGACGATATATTCTCTGGGCGCCGCTATTTTTGCGACGATGAAGCGGCATTTGCTGTCATGTTTGGCCGGACATTTGGAAATCTTGCCGCCCCAATAAATGGATCGCCCCCCGTGGAGGCGGTCGTCGAGACGCTGAAGAAGATATCGAATAGTGCGAAAAGGTGCTGGGTTGCGATCTCAATTGGCTCAGATCTGAGGAGGGATGTGGCGAAATCCTACTATGAAGCGCATCCTGAATTTCAGCTAAACGTGTTCTATAGAATGAAGGCAGAGCTGCCGGTCGACGCTAATTTCGATCCAGAGGCATTTGAGTATGAATCGGACGTAAGAGGTGAAGACCAATTCATGCAAGTCATACATACTGCGGTGGTCAAAAGGAACCTGGACTTTTGCATTGGTGGTAAAGAGATTATACTGTCAAGTGGTGATCGACTACATCTAAAGAACTCGTTTTCTTTTTCGGAGTTATTTTTCAAAAAGTGTGCCCGTCGAGCGGGGTTTGTATCAATAGATGTGCTCTCAGACAACGCCGGCTCAGACATTCACGTGTTAAAGAGGGTGGATTAAAAAGAACAAATAATGAGCAGAATTGTTGTCGAGAGATAAATGTGCGAACATCGAAGCGCGTGAGCGCAAAAAACAAGAAAAAAACAGCGGATCAGCAGGATATCCACTATATTAGTTTAGCAGTAAAACAACACATTTGTTTTTGAACTCCTTCAGCCGGGGAACTCTCGGGGTGAACTGGACAATGATCGATCGGCTTCTTTTCGTACGCACCGCGAAGGAAAACGACCACGCTCTTCGTCAGCGGCATGTGTCCATCCAGAGGATCTAGCCGCTGCTGCCATAAATTGAAACATGCCTGGAGCCCTTCCTCCGAGGCGAGGTGCCGGTGCGGCAGCGTCATTGGACAACTCTGCAGAGTTTTGCAATCGTCCGTCACTCGTTGCTCGGCGAGGGCGCTCGCAACATCGCAGCTGTTCCGATAGTATCATACAGGCGGGTCCGACCACGCTCGGTGTCTTTGGTGCGATATCCGACGATTCTGTCGGCTTTGCCGATTTGAATACGGCGCCCTGGCCGGCATCGCCAGATGCTAGGAGCCCCAGAACCACCTATCCCGCGTTTATGTCCATTCACTCCAACCGGCGCGACGGCGAAGGCTGCAGCGGCCCAAAAATCGTGTTTCGTTCACGGTCGAGAAGCTCGCCGCCAACTTCGGCGTCGTCGAACAGGATCCCTGAACGCGGAGTGCGCCAGGTCAATGTCGCGTTGAGGCTCGTCCGATGTGCGACAATGCTGGACATGCGACACCGCCCGTTTGAGCTATTTCGCTGTATTAGAAAGAGTTCTTCCTTTGGCACGCATATTGCTTCTAGGCGTTGGCAGAACACGCCACGGACCGACTTATCGCTGCGGAGATATCGACATGCTTGCACAATGGTTTCTGCCGAGCCCTACTTCCGATCATCAAGGAGCGGATCGTTTCAGATGCAGAAGTCGCTGGCTGTTCGTGCCTGATTGAGCCAAGGCAGCACACGCGCATAATCCGCTGTCGTGTCCCTGCTACCGGCACGAGGGCGCCGAGAAAACCCCCGCCGTCACGACCTTCGACTCGCCTCACAAGCGGGTTTCGGGCGCTGCAATCTCGCCGCGGGCGTGGGGGAAGTGATCGATGCCGACGCGCACAAGCGCGATTTGGATCAGAGATTCGGCAACGCTTGCCGGATCTTTCTTAATGCCGATTGCGGAAACCACGCCAAAGCCGAGGCATGAAACTTGCGTTGAAGTGCAGCGTCTGGCGGGTGGATCTGAATATACATGCAACAGTAGGAACCTAAATCATGGCTCACTCTGCTGACCTCGACCTGTTTCGCCAACGCATCGCCGAGGCGCTCCCTTCGGCCAATATTCCAACCCTACTACTCCTTCTGTACCAGTTCACAGGAAAGGAGTACTGGCTCAATCCGCCGTTTGTTCCCGTGAAGAGTGGCTGGGGCGACAACGATTCAGGGGGCCTCGCGGACAAATTGCAGACGGAGATTCGCAATGCAGCACTGGCCGCCATCATCTCTTGGCGCCGCGGCGCACAAGTCGCCAAGCAGAACCTGTCGGCAGAAGAGTTGATCCGCATGCTGACTGTGTCGGAGGCTGAGCCTATCCCGCCAGAATACGCTGACATGATGCTTCATAAGCTGCGGAGATATTCAGGCGCCATTCCGCAGCCGGTGTCCTTGCCGGAGGGGTTTCGTGTGCTCATCATCGGGGCGGGCATGTCCGGGGTCGCAGCCGCGATTCGGTTAAGACAATTGGGCATCTCCTACATCCAGATCGAAAAGCAAGACAGCACCGGCGGGGTCTGGCACTCACATCACTATCCTGGCTGCGGAGTGGACACGCCCGGGCATCTCTACTCCTACACTTTTGCCAGTGGTGACTGGAGCAAGTTCTTCCCGTTGCAAAAGGAAATCGACGACTACTTCAATCGTGTTGCACGCGACTTTGGGATCGAGAACTCCATCCGCTACGGCACCGAGTGCCTGGTCACCCGCTATGACGAAGAGAGCCTAACTTGGCACTCCCGGTTACGCCTGCCCAACGGTTCGGAAGAAACCCTCGTGACCAACGTGGTCCTCTCGGCCGTGGGGGGCTTCACCACGCCGAAATGGCCGAACGTTTCGGGTCTGCGCGACTTCGACGGCCCGGTGATGCACACCTCGGAGTGGGATTCAGAAGTCGCGCTCGACGGTAAACGCGTGGCCGTGATTGGTAATGGGGCCTCGGCGATGCAGGTCGTTCCCGCCATCGCAGATCGGGTGGGTGCCTTGACAATCTTCCAGCGCTCACGCCAATGGGCCGCGCCCTTCCCGAAATTTCAAATGCCGATTCCGGAACCGGTGCAGTTCTTGTTCCGCGAGGTGCCACACTACGAATGGCTGTATAGGCTCCGGCTGAGTTGGATTTTCGACAGTGAAGTGCACGAGGCCCTGCAGAAGGATCCGGCCTGGCCGCATCCGGACCGTTCCGTGAATGCGGTTAACGACGGCGACCGCGAGACTTACACACAATACATCGAGGGACAGCTGGAGGGGCGCCCTGACCTTGTCGCCAAGGTCATCCCGTCGTACCCGCCATTCGGCAAGCGGATGCTCCTAGACAACGGCTGGTACAGAACCCTACTGAAGCCGCATGTTACGCTGGTAGACGAAGCTGCTGCGCGTGTTGAGGGCAGGTCGATCCATGCGATTAATGGTGAAATGCATGAGGCAGACATTGTCATCGTCGCCTCGGGCTACGATACCACACGTTATCTACTTCCGGTCCAGGTGATCGGACGCAAGGGTCGGACGGTACGTGAGGTCTGGAACGATGATGACTGTCAAGCTTACCTTGGCACCGTTGTAGCGGGATTCCCGAATTTCTTCATGCTCTACGGCCCCAATACGGCGCTCGGCCATCGCGGAAGCTTCATCTTCACGATCGAGAGCCAAATCGATTACGTACTGAGTGTTCTGCGCCAGATGGGCGAGAAGAAGCTTGTCGAAGTAGAATGCCGGCAAGATGTATATCAACGTTACAACCGGAAAATCCAACAAACGCACCAGCAGATGATCTGGAGCCATGCCGGCATGTCCACCTATTTCCGCAACGACCGAGGGCGAATCGTAACAAACAGCCCTTGGCGTCTGGTCGATTATTGGAAGTTGTTGAATGAGGCGGATCTCGGTGACTACCGTACCGTGCCGCAGGTTGGTTCCCGATTAGAGGCTTCTGTTGAAGCGGGTTGAGAGGCGGTCAACGACCCCGCTCGCGATTACGGCCTCGACCTTCTTGCAGCCGCGGCATCTACGACAACATGGAGACGGTCTCCGTCGGCAAGGATCGACAATATGCCGCTTCCTGCAGATGTGCGGCCACTATCTGGTGCAGTCGGTTGGACTACATCAACAATGGTGGTGGCCCGCGGAGTGTCGTGTCGTCGGTGAACAAGCTTATGCCTGGGACGCTCCCAACGCTAGACGAGGTACTCGGTCGAGCTCCTCGCGCCCTAGAACCTTATCCCGCGGACGCCCGCCTGATCACGGTGTGGCACGCCGCGGGCGACGTTGGAGCCTCGGCTGGTGAGCAGAGGAGGCCTATTCATATGCGGGCTACCCCGTCTTCGCGCGCTCAGTGACTGGCTGAGAAAGGAGAATAGGGGGAGCATCGTTGGCCGGCTCAATGGCAATCAGCCGCAGCAGGACGCGTTCCAGGAAGACGTTACGGTGTTCAGGGGATCGGCTCGAAATCGAACACTAATGGACGCGGATTTGGCGATCCTTCGGAATTACCTACAAGCAGTCGAGGCGGACCAGGTGCTGGGATTGCAAGGGCCGCGAGCAACCGGGTTACCCCCTCAATGGAGGGGGTCAGGACCGTCGTCGGCGCTCCGTCGCCAGACATCTACGGCGGTCTTGAGCCCCTAGTTGATTTGAATGCGCCCACACCGTACGGCTTGGGTGACGATGCGCAGCTGCGCCGGCGCTGGACCTCGCCGGACCGTCGTCTGTCAGGGCTGGTTCGTCAGACATCTAGGGCGGCCTTGATCCAACTGGGGTTTATGTAGATGGCAGCACGTGCCCTCGTTATTCAGAAGACCCGGTCGCGAGGCGCGTCGGGGACGCCACTGCGCAGCCCAGCGCGCCGCAGCGAGCTGTGAATTCGCCAATGATCCTGCCTTGCGCAAGGTTACGATCAGGAGCTACTTTGGTGGATGATGGACGAAGCCGCCCTCGTCGCCTCTCGCGCCAACCGCGCGCCGTCACCAAGCACCGGATCCCGAAGTCCTTTCGTCCCCTGAGCCGACACCACGACCTCCGCCAGGCCGCGGACGAGTTGATGGATGCACTTGACAGGAGCAACCTCCTGCCAAACCAGGGGTACCCGCCGACGGTGAGCATGACACGGCGGAGTTGAGACCGGCGAAGAGGCAGACGACCGTAGGCCCATTCGCACGGGGCGATCTGGACGAAGCGCTCGGGGCTTGCCATTGGTCTTGGGCGTATGGAGCTTGGTGCGGATGTGCTGGATGCTGAGCGCAGCGCTTGGATAGCGGAAGCCGGTGCCGTTGTCGGTCATGACGCGATGGACCCTTTCACGCCGTGAGCTTTGAAGAAACAGAGTCGTTGAAGTGAAAAACGCAAACACGAGCGCCAACGTCTCGTCGGGAGGACTTCCAATGGGCCAGGCGTGAGCGGTCGTCGTTGGCCAGATGTCGTATTCCCAACCGATGCCGCGGCCGTTGCTTTGCCTGGTGCGATCGCCGGTGATGCGGTGGCCGGTTCGGGTTGAATTGCCGATTTACCTGTTGTCGATATGGACGGGCTCTCCCGGCTTGCCGCGCTCGTAGCCGGGCACCGGCTCACCCTGCGCCAGGGTCTTGACTTTGTTCGCGCTAAGACGCTTGCGGACGCGGCTGAGCGTGGCGGGCGAGACACCGGTCTCCTGGGCGATTTGCCGGGCCGTCATGTGCAGGCGGAGCAACGGCGGCAGGGCCGCGCCGCGGTCATTGAGGTCGGCTCGCCCAACCTATCTGTACTTCAACGCGGCCAAATCGCAGCTTGGGCCGAAAGGCCTTCATGCGACACATTGCCCTCTCCCCCCGATAAAGCGGTTCTTCCTAACCACGGTTGATCTCGATCAACATGCCGCCGTCACGCGCAGCCTACCGGTCTTTATTGCAATGGTTATTGCTGATTCAATTGTTGCTGTTCAAGGAGATGTCAAATGAACATGAATGATGCACGGCATCTGAGATGGATCACGGGCGTGGGTGCGGCTTTGTTTGCATTCGGGGCCGCCGCCGCGGACCTGACATCACAGCCTGTTACTCCGGTGGCAGAGGACGCAGCGGCTGGCCTAAGCCCTTGGCAGATCCGCGTGCGCGGTTTGGGCCTCCTCACTGAGGACGGTGGTTCAATCAACGGCGTGCCCGGCTCCGACCTTTCCTATTCGGACTCGCTGATCCCGGAACTCGACATCAGTTACTTCTTCACTGACAACATCGCCGCTGAACTCGTGCTTGGCACGACCTACGCCAACATCAAGGAAGATGGCGCGGTCGGCGTGCCGGTCGGGAAGGCATGGCTGCTGCCGCCCACGCTTACGCTGCAGTACCATTTCACCGATTTCGGCGCCTTCAAGCCCTATGTCGGCGCGGGCATCAACTACTCGCTGTTCTACAACCAGACCGAAAAGCCCGGTTTCCATAACCTCGACGTCGACAATCATGTGGGCGCGGCGCTGCAGGTCGGTTTCGACTATATGGTCGACGAGCATTGGGGCTTGAACTTCGATGTGAAGAAAATCTTCCTCGAAACCGACTGGAAGGCTGATCATGACGTTCTCGGCCCGCTGAGCGGGAAGGCAAGAATCGATCCGTGGTTGATCGGCGCAGGCGTGACCTACCGGTTCTAAGCGGACGGTTACGACCGGAGAGGCAGACGCAGAGCCCATCCCGTCGATAGCGCGTTCACCTGATTGTAAACGGTCTCTATGCAGACCCCGAAGGCGGAGGCCATGGCCGTCGGCCTCTGTTCCCTCGACAACGACGGGTGCGCGATTACGGCTCGACTGTGCGGCGCGAGCGGGCAATTTTATGGATGTTCATTCGAACCCCTAGACCCGGTGAAGCTTCGACAACGTTAGCTTTCCGGCACGGACGAGTGGACAATCTGTTGAAAGCTCACAACTGGTGTCCGCCTGACATAAGAGCCCGGCTTGGTGATTCCCTTTCGCACGAGCGTTTGCGAGTGCGGCGCATGCGCACAGGAATATTCTTCACAGTCCCGCGAACGCATCGCAAACGCCTGGCCGCCAGAGATCGCCACAGGAGCACGTCTGGCCACACTGTGGCGACGGTTGCGCGGTCACTCTGCGTCCAGAATCAACCGGAATCGATGTCCCGTTAATCCGAAATCCGCATACTTGCATCCGCGACAACGCTCATCAGCTAGTGGTCAGCCTAGTGGTCTATCTAGGCCTGCCGCGCCAACCCCTGAAAACATCGCAAAGATAGGCGCGAATGATCATGCATGGTCGTATTGGTGGCTCGTCCGATACCCACTACACGCGTAGTAGGAGTGGGCAAACGGATGCAGGAAGCCAAGAGTTCACGGACGCGTTTGTCCACTACCGCTGAACGAAATCAGCCCGCAACACGATAGGCAACGCATTTTCGCGGCTTCGGAGATCGAATATGACAGGCATTGGCCGACTGGGGAACTCGCGCATTGGGAATGCTGGGGCCGTCGATACGTCGGGATCAAGCAGTTCGCGCTCTCAATCAAGCCCTGCCCTAGCGGAAGGTAGCCAATCGTTCGATTCCGTCCTGGAGCGGGTGCACTCTGGGCCTCCAGGCACAATGACGTCCTGCGCACGCACTGCGACCTGTGTCGACGACGGGCTTCGAGAGAGGTCGTTTGGCCCTTCCGTGGGCGCACGGCGAGTGCTGGAGTCTGTTATACGTGCAGCCGCATTGACACGAGTAGGCACTGCGCGGCGGCGTCTTTATCCCTCAGTCCCGGAGGGTGATGCCACGGCCACAGTCGCTGACCAGCCACCAACTTCGGGTGTGGCCCCGCTTTATTTGACAGGCGGACAAACCAAGGCAGCAGATCAACATATGAAAGGCCTGCTTGCAGAATTTGAAACTTGCCGCCTTGAAGCTATCCTAGCGGCCACGCGAGGCCCTACCCTGGAGGAGAAGCAAGAGGCGCTCGATCGCATCCTCGATACAGGCTCAAGAGTTCTGGAATACCACGCGAGCCTGGCCCCCGGGGCGGGTAGCATTCTGTCCAATGATCAGGCGCGCCTAACCCGCGATCTGGTACTCAATGCGGCGTCCGAATGCATGGAACTGGCCACGGATGGCATGCCATTGCTAAAGATGCGTGATAAGGCGCGCGGCGTGCTCGACCTGATCCTCCGATCGAACCCTGGCCCCGCCAAGCTGAGCCAAGCGGTTTCCAGTGTGGCAAGGCACTATGTGGCCTGCGTGGAGTTTTGGGAAAAGAAGACATGGCGCGGGCAACGCATCCAGTTAGTCCATGCCGTCACTGCCAACCTACCAAATACAAAGGCCGAGATACAGCAGGCCGAAGAGGCCAATTTGCGGCTGCAGACTGGCTCGGTACTGATTTCAAAGTTCATGGTTCTGCAATCGCGGATCAATCAGGCGCAGTTGATAATCGAGCCGCGGGCGAGCAGTTTCCAGGCACCCCTGAGGGAAATGCTTATCGGTGAGAACGGGCGGGTGCGCCACCTGGATGCCTTCAGCGCCGCAGTATTGCCGGCATTCCACCGGACGCGTGACGCTCTTCAGACTAAGGCAGGGCGCCCACTCGACCCCGGGGACTGCTCCGTTCTAGAAGGAGTCAGGGAGAGGCTTCTGGAATTTGCGTCGGCGTTGCCCGACTTTCTTGCCAGGCTAAGCGACGACCGAACAGGTGCCGACCTCCCATTGGAATTGTTGGGCCAAATAGCGGAAGGCGCGTGGATTACTGCGGACGAGGTCGTCCGTCTATTGGACCTGCAGCCGAAGGAGCCATCAATCAGCGAACGGCCGGCTGCCGCTGCGTTTGCGACCGACACTGCAGGCCAGGCTGTGACCAAAAGGGCTGGACTGGTCGAAGGCACTGCGACGCGCAGGAAGGGGAAAGGCAGGCGCAAGCCCGCCGCTGGCGCCGGGAGTTCGGCCACCGGGCGGTTGGAACCGCAAATTGTTTTTGGCGACAGCGACACGGCGACAGCAGCCAAGGTCCTCTCCCTTGGCAACAGGTCTTTTGAGGGCGAACCCCGGCCCGGCGATCAGGGAGCCAGAACATCGCAATCAAACGCGCTCTCGTCTAGCAGAGAAACTGCGAGTATTGGGGATGCTGGATCGAGCAGTTCGCTCCCGCAACCAAGTCATGCCTCTGGGCAAGGCAGCCAATCGATCTATTCCGGAGTGACGCGGATGCACTTTGGGCCTCAAGATAGAAGGATGCCCTCCGATCGCATTGGGCCAAGTACCGACGAAGCCCTTGGCGACATATCAGCCGGTTCCTCCAAGGGTCCCCGCCGAGCCCTCATGGCTTCGCGACGTACATCCAGTGGGCCGCGGCATAGTTCTCTCCAAGGTCCGCAGGGCGAAGCGATGGCTCAAGAAGAAAGCTCTTTGCGTTTTGATGAGAGGTCCTGGTTCGGCGATCAAGAAGCGAGTAGTTCGCAACCGGACACGCTCCCACCTCAGGAGCAAAGCGAATCCAGGCCGGGTGCAGGACCGGGACGGCTGCCTTTCGACCATGCAGCCGCACAGAGCTTTAACGATGCACCACTTAATGACGCTTTACATGACATGTCCATCGCTCGCGACATCACTAAATTCTCATGCGCTGTGGTGGAGCACGACAAGAGGCTGCAGGGCCATGCGCATCACGCAACATTCCTACGGAAGGCCGCTTCCGAGTTCACCCGTCAATTTTTGCCAAGATGGGAGCAAGATGTCCGCACCCGCACTACCTGGGGGTATGCCACCTCCTGCAACGCGATGAGCCGGGAGCCTGGAGGTCACGCAGGCATGGAAGCTTGCAGGGCCGTGGCAGCTCAGGTGTCGAGGCTCGGCAATGCGCTGAACGATGTCGAAAGCAAAACGCTTTCGCTGTTGGTATTGTCGTTCAGTCGATATCCCCGAGTGGCGGAATGTCGCGATGGAATGATCAGAATTGCCAAGGTTTTTCATGAGCAACGCGGAGCCCTTTCGGAACTCAACAGTCAAAGTCTCGCCCTGCTGGTCAATGGCTTCAGCAAGTGGCCGGAACAGGAAGACGCGCGTGAGGCCACGGTAGCAGTTGCGGCCGAGATTCGCCGCCGCCGCGCCGGGCTCTGTGATTTTGGTCCGCAGAACCTGGCTAACGTTGTGAACGGTTTGAGCAAGTGGCCGCAAGAGGCGGAGTGTGGCGGCGCTATCGATGCAATCGCCGACGAGGTCTGTGACCGCGCCGATAAAAAAGCCGGCCTGTCTGGGTTTAATTCGCAGGCATTGGCAAACCTGGTTAACGGGTTCAGCAAGGCGCCCGAACTGGAGAACTCACGTCAAGCAACCGTTGTCATTGCCAATGAGGTCTGTCACCTCGCCGATAAAAAAGCCGGCCTTTCTGGGTTTCATCCGCGGGCATTGGCGATTCTGGTGAACGGCTTCAGCAAATGGCCTGAGGACTGCCGCGGCGCTACCGTTGCGGTCGCGCGTCAGGTCGCTGGCAGGGCCCACCAGCTGCCTGTGTTTGATCCGCAGGCATTGGCGAACCTAGTGAACGGGTTCAGCAAGTGGCCTGAGGGTTGCCGCAGCGCGACCGTTGCAATCGCTGGTGAGGTCTGTCAGCGCGCCGACCGCCTTAACGCCGGGCTTTCTCGTTTTGATCCGCAGCACTTGGCAAACCTGGTGAACGGCTTCAGTAAATTGCAGGCGCCGGAGTGCTTGCGCGCTACCGTTGCAATCGCCGATGAAGTCTGTCACCGTGCCGACCGCCGCAAGGTCGGCCTTTCTGATTTTGAAGCGCAGCACCTGGCGAACCTGGTGAACGGCTTTAGCAAATGGCCGCAAGAGGAGCATTTGGGGCACGCCACAAACGTGGTCGCCGGCGAGGTACTTCGCAGCGACGACCAACTGCTCATGTTTGGTCCGCATCACCTGGCGAGCCTGGTGAACGGCTTTAGCAGGTGGCCGCAATGGGAAAACTCACGTCAAGCCACGGTTGCAATCGCCGGTGAGGTGGTTAGACGCGCCGGGCGGCTCCATGGCTTTGATCCGCAGGCATTGGCGAACCTGGTTAACGGGTTCAGCAAGTGGCCCGAGGACTGCCGCGGCGCTATCGTTGCGATCGCCCGGGCGGTGCCTCGCCCTGCCGGCCGGCTGTCGGGATTCAATGGGCAGGATCTGGCAAACCTGGTGAATGGTTTCAGCAAGTGTCCTGAGGATTGCCGCGACGCCATCGTTGCAATCGCCCATGAGGTTTCTCACCGCGCAGGCCGGTTGTCTGGATTCAATGGGCAGAATTTGGCGAATCTGGTCAACGGTTTCAGCAAGTGTCCTGACGAGGCGGGTTGCGGCGAGGCCATCGTTGCCATCGCTGGGGAGGTGCTCGGTCGCGCCAGCCCTGGCGAGCCGCTCCCTGCGTTCACTCCGGAGGCACTGGCGAACCTGGTGAACGGCTTTAGCAAGTGGCCGCACGAGGAGAAATCACGCCAGGCCGCCGCGGTGATCGCTGGTGAGGTGATTCGCAGCGCTAACCGGCTCCCTCATTTTACATCGCAGCACTTGGCGAACCTAGTGAACGGCCTGAGCAAGTGGCCGCAAGAGGAGAAATCCCGTCAGGCCGCCGCAGTAATCGCCGGCGAGGTGCTTGGCGGCGCCGAGCGGCTCTCGAGGTTTAATCCACAGGAGCTGGCAAATCTGCTCAACGGGTTCAACAGGTATCCGGAAGAAGCGGCGTGCAGCCAAGCGATTTTGGAGATCGCGCGCAGACTTGGCCCGGCGGGTCAACCATTTCGTCATTTTACCACGCCCGGGCTCTCCAGTATCGCCAGCAGTTTGGCGCGCGGGGTCATGGGGAGAGAGGACGCCGGAGAGATTGCAGAGGCCGCTCTGCTGAACGATCGGCTACACAAACTGGCTCATTATCTTCATTATGCCAGTCATCGCCTGGAGGAGGCCGACGCGGTGGGCGTCACGAGCATCTTGAAGGCGTTGGCCAAGGCTCAATTACATGACGATCTCAGTTTGGTCGCCCGCGCTGGAATAAATCGGCTGGCGCAATTGCATCGTGACCCTGATTTTGCGCTTGAGAATAACCTCGAAACCATGGGGAATCTGTGCGCCGCTTTGGTGCCGCTGGCCCGCAGCCCGCGCAAGCAGCTGCTTTGGCACCGGAGGCGGGCTCTGAACTTGCTGAACGATATCCAACCGATCGTGGAGCAGAAGATCGAGGCCCATCTCAAGGCAAGCGATGCCGAGCGGAGCCGTGGTCCGAGCTCGACTCGCCGTCCCGCCCTGTCGATTTATCAAGTGGTTAAGGCCCGTGCGACCCTGGCAGGTTTGCTGCGGCGGCCGTATGTCGAGGGCAACAAGTCGGATTTGCGTGTGAGGCGGGACGAGCTGCAGTCCAAGACCAAGGAAATCCTGGACAGCACGCGCGATCTCATCGAAAGCGACCTATCCAACATGAGCTGGAACCTGATCGCCCAGCTCGAGGCGGAGGGTCCGATCGATGCGCTGGACACCTTCGTGGCGCAGAATGCCGCGACGGTCCAGGCCCAACATCCAGCTTCCGTCTTCGACCCCCATCAGGTTTTGCGAGCCATGGACCACGAGCCCAGACCGCCGCACGGTGAGGCGGGACTGATGCGATTGCCGGTTGTGGACATGCTGGGCCGGAAACTGGCCATGGACCCCGAGACGCGCTATTCCATCTTTCATCGCCTGACCTCAGGGGCAGTCAAGGTGGTCGCGGTGCAACTGCCAGGAAAGCCGAGCCCGTTTATGCTGGCCCGCACGTTGACCATCGAGGGCGTGCCATACCGCATGGATCTTTTCGGCGGAAGCAAGTTAAAGCCGCGACAAAAGACCCTTTCCCAGCTTGCCGCCCGCGTTCCAGGTTCGGTTGAGGCAGAGCCTTCCGGCGGGAAGCTGCTGGCGATTCCGTATGCGGAAACCGCACCCGGTACCGCCTTTGAAAAGCTATCGCGCGCCTGGGCACCCTTCAAAGAGGCATATTATTACACTCAGCGCAGGGGTTTTGCCGCGCCGCCGGCTGTCAACGGCCTAGGTCCTCACGACTACGCGCTGGAAGGCGCCTTCAAACTGTCGCTACTGCCGGACCGCCCTGTTAGCGAGAGACATCCCTTCGAGCTGACTGGGCCAGGAGGCCCGATTGCCTTGCGACCGCATGACGGCTGCGGTTTCATTAAGGCTTCGCTGGCCAAGCGTATGACAGCCGTTCGTCGGGCCGCGGGGCAGGAAGGTCCTGATCGGGTGCCTGCTTTTGGCGAGGGAACGAGATCGTCCCTGCCTGCCACGGCGCTGCAACATTATCCGCGCAGCGAGCCGGTGGCGCAGGAGGTGCGAGAGAAAGCCAGGACCTGGCTCGAGAAGCGACAGGGACAGAGACTGACGGCCGAGGAGCTATTTCGAACCGTGACTGGCGGACACATCGACGGTCCTGGCGCCGTCGCGGTACCGTCCGGTGATCACTGTCTCCATGTGCCGACGCTCAAGAGCGAGACGTTGACGGGGACGAGCGGCGTGCTGATCGGGCGGTCGCCGTACGACAAGCCCAACCTGCGCCCATTCACAGCCGACCTGGTCAGGTCAGCCGTTGGTGGGGACCCGACGGCAGCGTTCCTGGACACGTGTGTGTCCATGCAATATAGCTTAAATGTCGCCCAGAAGACGGGGGAGGAACTCGCGGCCGACGATCCGACTTTCTTTGCCAAGGGCATTCTGATCGTCGTGCCGGACGAGATATGGCCGGCCAACTACGCCGACCGTGGGCTGGTGATGTCTGCCGAGGACGTCAAGTCCCATTCGCATTGGACGACAGGCAAGGACCGCGTCAAGGAGGACACGCCGCTCGACTGCCTCGGCATCCTGCAGGCCACCGAGGTGTTTGCCCCGGGCTCGTTGGTTGCCGTCCCGACCGATCAACAGAAAAAGCTTGACGGCGACTTCGACGGCGACACCATCATCATCATCGGCGACCGGCCGCAGCTTTATGAGCATGTGCGCGGGTTTGATGAAAGGGAGCAAGCTCTCGGACTTCCGTCGCTAAAGCCGCCAAAGTCGCATACCCCGGCGCTTTGCGGTGACAACTACCAGTTTGGTCGTGCCAGCCAAATTCTCGCTGCCACCCAGGATGTCCTGGAAACCTACAGCGGCCTACAGCGAAACTTTCTGGCTCAATCCCATGAAGCACGACGCTGGTTTGCCGAGCGTGCCGTCTTTGGCACCTACGAGGGCGTTCACCACGAGCTCCGGCGAGACATCGGTCAGTTGTTGGGCCAGGAAGAGGTGAGTCGCCAGGATATCCAGAACACGTTTGCGAGAGCGAGGCGCGAGATCGAAGTCGCCCGACATCCGGTTGCTCGCCAAATGGCCGAGTTGCTCGTCGCCGACCTTGAGGCATGGGCAGAGAGGCCTGACCTGGAATGCCTGCCCGAAACAGTCGAAAACGCGAACGACGCAAAATGCGCGACGCTCAGCGCCGCAGTCTCAGAGCTATTGCCGGATCTGGCGGATGCCTATCCGGCAACTTCTCGACCGCGAGACCGCATCCGGGCTCTAATCGACAACTATCCTGCGCGGATTGATCCTCGCCCGGACGGTTACAATCCGGACGACCTCGTGCAAAGCGCAAACAACCTCCTTAGCCTCGGCATTAAGGTCGGCACCGACGCCTACAAATCCAACACTGGCGCTAGGCTCTATTCCAAGAAGAGCGAGCTCCTTCAGCGGCTGCTGCATACGACGCCGGGCTTGAGGTCCGTGCCCTACGTCAAAGGCCTAGCAGCGTCTCTCAACCATGGAAGGTTTGACGCCGATGCAGCCTTGAAGGACCTGGAGGGCAACCCCACGCTGACGGCTTCAGTCATGGAAACCTCGATCAATCTCGTTGCAGAGCTCGGCATTTTGCGCAAAGCCTCCGACCTCCGGCCGGCCGCAGTGGATCCCGACGATACAATCACGCTGGGTCCCGTGGAGGCGTCAGAGCGCGCCCGAATTGAGGTTGCCCGCGCCGCAAAAGAGGAGGGGAAAATCACTGCAGGGGCACTCAGCGTCGCCGCAAGCCTGAGGAACATGGGCCTCCAGGTGAAAATGCCTCATCTGGAGCGCCGCTTGAGATCGGAACGCTCCATTAGAGAGCAGCTCACCGGCACGAGCGTCTCATCCGGCAGCAACCCACAGCTGATCAGCAGCGCCGTACGCCACGTCTTCGAAGTCCCCGACAAGGATTTTACACGTGCCTTTAAGGCAGCCATTCTGCTTTTCGAGGAGCAAGGCTACACGGAAATCGAGGTAACCAACTGGTTCAAATTCGACCAACCTGTTTATCTCGGCATCCACGCTGTGCTCGCCACAGCAGCAGGCTACCGCTTCCAGATGGAATTCCATACGCCAGGCAGCTACAGCGCCAAAGTTGACAACCACGATACTTATAAAGAGCTGCAGGAGTTGAAGCGAAGGGATGCTCTGGAGAAGGCAGAGAAACTCGAGCAGAGGCTAAGAGAAAGCTGCAAGGCCGTTGACAGACCCGAGGATGTGCTGAGCATAGCACACTGGAGGGATTGCATGGGTGGCGCCGCCGCAGTACCTGGATTGCGAGCTGTCGGACAGTCAAGAAAGTCCGAGATTGCCAAGTCACCGGAAGCAAAGGAGATTGTCGCTGCCCTCGGCGAGCGGCCGATCGTGCTCGTCGGCATGCCAGGCGCCGGTAAATCCAGCATTGGCCCAGCTCTCGCGCGTCGGCTGGGGCTGCGCTTCGTCGATACCGACAAGAGAATCGAGCAGAAAGTCGGCAAATCGATATCGGAGATTTTCAAAGATCACGGCGAGGATTATTTCAGGAAGCTGGAGGCACGAGAGATCGCTCAATGCCTCGACACCGGGCCCAAGGTGATCGCGACCGGCGGCGGCTCGGTCCTGGACGAGCAGACTCGCCACCTCATCGGCAACAAAGGGGTCTCGATCTGGTTCGATACCGGCCTGGACGTGATCCAGACTCGAACAAGGAAAGACGCCAAACGCCCGTTGCTGCAAGGCCCCGATTCGGATCGGAAAATCGCCCAAATGATGAGTGAGCGCCGGCCGCTCTACCAACAAGCTAACCTCAGGTTTGTCCCACCCCACAAAAACGATAAAAAGAATGCAGATCCATGTGTGAAGGCGCTGCACGCGTATCTGTGCCCCGGAGCGGCCGCGGAGCGCAGCCCGGTGTTTCCGAGCACATCCTCCGATCCTCAGATCGGGGCGTTGGGTCCGACAGCCTCGTCGCACGACCGCAACGGGCGGGTGCTCGGCGGTATGGAATGGCTGGGCGACGAGCATATCCTCAGGGATTACGCGCTCCTGAGGCAGGAGTTGCAGCGGGACAATCCGGATCTCGCCGCCCGGACGCAGTTCGTGGATCCCCTGATAGCCCTTTATCAACTGCGCTTCGGCGAGGAGAGCGACATGCTCGTCGCATGGCAGCGCATCATCTACGATCGTCATGATAACGATACCGCCGACTTCCTGTTCCTGCCGGTGAACGATGCTCCGGCTCCCAATCGCCGCGGCAGCCATTGGTCGCTGCTGTTCGTTGACCGCCGCGAACGGGCAAGGCCGATTGCCTATCATTACGACTCCATCCTCGGACACAACGACCAGCCGGCAGCACAGCTCGCACGACGGTTGGGCGCCCCCTTGGAGTCAGCCCGCATGGCCCAGCAGCAGAACAGTTATGATTGCGGCGTGTTCGTGGTGGACGGCACGCGGGCGCTGGTTAGCATATTGGCGCAAGAAGAGCGACCAGCGCATGAGCCGCTGCACCTCGACAACCTCGTCGCCGATCGGCAGGGACTTTTGGTCCGACTGAGGACTTATGCCGGCTTGGACTGATAGAGCTGGGGAGCCGGCTTGAGCGGCTCTCCTCCGACCATGGCACCCAGCGCATGCGGCGGAACGCGACAGCCTGAGCGTGGCGAGGACGATCCTTCCATGGGCGCTGGCGGATTCGGTCGTTGCGGCGGCGACTTTAAGCGGCTGGCGCAATGCATCGCGTACACGGGCGGCGTTGAACCGGCGGATGCGATGGCGCTTGAGAAGCGTGGCGATCATCGCCTCGCGGATGCGAGCCGCCCTGTCCGGTGTCGGTGCGGTCTCCCAGAGATCGAGCACCACTCTGCCGCAAGGTCGCTCTCGAGCTCCGGCAGTGGGGGAAGTAGCGCCAGAGCTACTCGCCATACGGGTAATCAACGGTTGCTCTCCTCACCGAGTTCTTCGGCGATGCTCGACCACGCGCGCAGTTCGAGAACGACCTGAGGACGAGCAGTGACTTGAGGTTCACATCACTCGCCGTGAGAGCAGCCAACGCGGACGCGCTCCGGCGGCAATCATCATCTCGGCGACGCGAATAGAGGAACTCGAAGGCCGGGTTCCTCATGAATGTCCGGGTGGTTGAGGCGATGATCGTAAGAGTCCTCGGCAAGGCCGGCATGCTGCGTCAGGAAACCAAAGAAGTAGAACCCGATGGCGTAATAGCGCGGTCCCCAGATGAACAGCAGCGGGACGATCGTCCAAGCCGTCACGCACCAGGTTAGAACACTGACGATGCAGGCGAGATAAGGGCGGCTCGACCAGAACATCTTGCGCCCCTCGCTGCGCGGCACATAGTGCCTGGCATCGGCCGTGACGACGCCGAAGGCGTGTTGGATGATGCCCTTGAGCTCACCTTTGGCCTGAACCAGAAGAAGTCCGCCGCGATCCGCAGCAGATCTGCGGGCCGCGTCACCAGACATCCAGCATAACGGCCGGCTGCTAAGGCTACTTGGCACGAGTTTTGCTGTTCCCGTCCCGAGTGGAGTACCTGTCTTCCCGTTTCAACAAGCATCTAACCAAGGCTGGCTATCTGGCGAGGAAGAGGAAAGTATGGGCAGACGGCTTCATCAGCGGGGTGCGCGGCAAGAAGCCGGGAGGCAATCGGATGCTGGGGCGGAGTGCATGAGCCGAAACGGGAAGACAAAAGGAAATACCGAGCCGCCAAGGGCGGGCCAACAGCCGCGGACCGGCGAAAATCACCCGCAAGTGACGAAATTCACCCCCATGGGGCACAGAGAGACGCGAAAGTCACATCAATGCAGCGCAAAAAGCTCGCTTTCCGATGTATCCGGATGGAGGGCGGAAGGGCCGAAAGCCGTTGGTGCCAGCGAAGAGCCTGGCTTCCCACGGATTTCCCAGTCACCAGACACGGATGTGCTCTGATGAATAGCGCGCAGCTTCGTAGCCGCATTTCCTCTGGCCATCGACTGATCCGTTTGGTCCGTGAGAGATGCAACCTTTACAGCCATAGAGAATTCATGGCGAAAGCCATCCGGGTGCCCGCAGACTACTGGCTTGCGCATTTCACGTCGTCGTTAAACATGCGCATGAATGAGGCCATGGCCCGCCGCATCAACGCCGCAGTTGCTCGAGCCCGCAGCCGAGCTAATCTGTATGACGTGAAGAAGGTCGGCGTAGCGGAATGCGCGACTGAGACCCTGTTTGACAACTGGTGGTTCAAGCCGCGGGAGGCGAATTTATCTCGAATAGAACTGCGCAACCTTATCAAGCGGCGGCTGGACAAAGGCGCTCCGTTGCGCCTGCACTTCCCCATACTCTCGCGCAAGCCACTTTGCCCCCTGAAGAATCGAGGTCCCAACCCCGACCTGGCTGAGTTGCATACCTTAGTCCGGTGTGCTGAGGCCGCCCAAGTAATCAACGCGATCAGCCCGACCGGTTGCCGCCTTATCATCTTGGCGGACGGCTTCAAATACAACCGCGCCTGCCGAACGCCAGATCCACTCATCGCCGCCTACCAAGACGGCCTGCGCTTCTGGGTAAACCAGTTGAATAGTGGCGACATCGTCGAAGTGGTCAATTACGAGCGCTTGGTATCCGACCGCCTATCGTCTGAAATGTTGCAATCGCGACAAACAATTTACGAAGATCACTGCGCCTCGTTGGCTATGCTATATGATCCGCTATTCGATCCGGACGAACTGCAAGCTAGCTTAGACACGGTGCAGCAAGTGGATGATATAGGCGCTCAAATTTATTTCACCTTCTGGTCCATCGTTTCATCCACCTATTACAAGGATATGCACACTTTGATCGGCGGGGAAGCTTTCATGGAACGGCATTATGGAGACGATGTCCAGAAGCTTTACATCCGTTATGCGTCCTGCTTACACCGGCCGCTAAGCCAAGTAGGCCTTCAAGGAGAGCATCTGTCGCGGCTGGGCTACCTGCCGCCAGCGGAGTGCGCAATCCTGTTCCGGAGTATGCGCCGGCAGGCTTGGGAAGCAGCGCTATACTACGTGGCAATCTCGCTGACTGACCGGGGCCTAAATCTCCTGCGGCGCATAGACCGCGATGCTATCAAGCTGACTGTTCACGCCAAGAAAGGAGAGCTGCAATTCTTATCCGCCACCCGGCAGGACGCAAGCATCACTGCCCAGCACTGCACGGGGGGACTGTCAGTCGCAAAAATGGCCGCCAAAGTAAACTTCCGTTACCGCTTGGAGCGCGAGTCCCAAGGCGAATACCCGATCCTACTTGAACAACTGCCTGACACACCCTTTCACCGGGAGCACTACGGGCCGTTGCACGCCATGCAGATGATCGACCAACCCATTGGCTATACTACCGATCCACGCCTGATTGGCGACGGTCGCGTGCACTCCATCCTGACGAGAAGGGGCTGACAATGAACGACGCGCTCTCGGAACGAGAGATTGTCAGCGAATCAAATCTGCACAAGGCGCTAATAAGCAATCTCGGTAGTTTTTGCACTCTAGAGGCTCGGCCGGCGATTAACATAGGCCCTCAGGACGTCGAGCAGGTAGTGGGGGCGTGGCGAGCAGGTATGGACCGTCAGGCCTCCCGTCTCGCTCGCTCGGCCATTAACACACTGGCGGCTCTGCCGGTGGGCTGCCTCTACGAAAGCTTGGGCGATAAGAGCTGGCAGGCGGCAGCACAAATCTGCGAGGTATTCCGTAACTCTCAAGTATCTAAGAATGCTGGCCGTCTCGACACCCGCGCATTACAGCGCAAAGTGCATGAAGCCCTGGCCCGCGATGAACACCTAAACCTCGTTCTGGGCTGGGGCCAACCCAAACGTAGTGCCGGTGGCCTCAAGACGTTGGGGTCTTTTGCCGATCTGGCGGAAATGTATGCCATCCGTCGGTTGCTAATCATCGTGCGCGCGGTATCCCAGTTGGTGCGCAGACCCGTCGGCATGATCGTCCTCACAGGTAGCAGCCGGTTCTTCGAGGCGTTGTTCACGCGGCCGAACGTGGGTCAAGCGTATGACGCCCAGCGCCAGATGATCGCCGACGCCCTTGGCAGGAAGGGCACGCTGTCCTTCCGCCCCTATTCGGACCTATTCGGCGATGGCAGCCATTCTGTTGTCATCGACGCGCGGGAGCAGCGGTTCCGCGACTCCCTCGCAGTCGTTACCGACGAGATGATCCTGTCCAAGTTCGAAACCGTTCTGCTCAACATCGACTGGGAACATCTGTTCGCCCTTGACCCGATGCAGCGCCATCACGCCCCTCACGGCATTCAATTGCCACCGAGCATTGAGGCGTGGCTTCGCGGACGCGATGAGACGGCATGCTCGCGGCTGATCCGTGCCGCCATCGTCAGTTTAATCTCGCCAGAGCGCCAATCAGACTGGATCGCCTCGTTTGAAGGCGAGGATGTGTTCGAGGTTGCCTTGTCCTTCGTCCAGAGTGTGGCCTGGGAATCGACGCGCAAGTACATTGCGCTCCACCTGATAGATTCCAGCGACGAAGCCACTTCTATTCTAAATGCGGCACAAGGCGCTAACGTCTTGCGCCTAACGGTTCACCAAAAACGGGACCGGCGCGACGTACCCGCCATCTTCACCTTAGGTCCAGGCGGCGGCAACCTCCTCGCCCAGCATGTGTTGGCCTGTGTGTTGAAGCGCGATGCAATCGTCTTCGAAAGCTATGCCGAACTGCAACAGCGCGATGCGGCGGCGGTCTACCTGCGGCCGGTGAGCAATCAAACCGTCTATCCCCTCTTCGGCTGGCTCGCTCCAGCGCAACAGCCACTCTGCTTCGTGGAAGTCGGCTGCGACACTCTAAAGCTTCTCTGCGAAGCCGGAGGGGTCCAATGAGCGAGGCTGACCTGTGCGTTGCCCACAGATCCCGCGCTGATCTGTGCCCTACGCGTGCGAGGGGAGCCGACTTGAGCAGACCAGGCCCACCGTGGCCTTCGGCTCGATCTGACGAGAGGAAGCCCTCACCGGCTGAATTGCAGCTTGTTCCGACTGTTCTGGTGTGGTCAGCGGCTCATCGCCGCTTTGCCGATAGTGGCACGGACTGCCGCACTTGCGGTGGAGTCTTTGGCCCAGGTAGAGACGGCCGGTGGTTCCCGCGCCACACCCTCACCCCTTTCGATTCAGAGACATCGAAATGCCGACGCCTCACGATGTAATAGTCCTAGCGATTGGGCAAGCGCTCACCAGTACCGTGGTGTCTTTGCTGACATCGGTGTCAAGTCTGTCCGGCAATTTCCTTGCCCCCTATCCAACGCTTAGCACTCTTCCAGTGACCGCCACGGTCATAGGCACGCTAATCATGATCTATCCTGCGTCCACACTGATGGGACGGCTCGGCCGGCGATGCGGATTCATGTTCAAAGCCGGTGTAGGCATCGTTGGCGGCGCCACTGCAATGATGGCAATGGTAGTGCACAACTTTCCGCTGCTGGTGCTGGGCACATTCTTGCTCGGTATCTTTAGCGCCTTCGGTCAATATTACCGCTTCGCGGCCATCGACGCCGCTAAAGATCCGGCGGAGAGAGACATCGCCGTAGCCATAGTCACCGGTGCTGGTGTCGCGGGCGGCATCGCCGGACCGTACCTCGGCGGCCGGTTCGCCGAGGCCGTGTCGGAGGCTCCTTACGCCGGCGCTTTTATGGTATTGTCTCTGGTGTGTGTCGCCCTGGCCTTGTCCCAACTTTTACTGTCCGCCGATCTGGGCCGCGACAAAAAGCCCGGAGCACCAGACAAACACCCGGCCGACACACTGATACTGGGCCGACCCTTTCTGAGGGTCAGTCTGATCTGTGCCATTGGCTTCGCAGTCATGACTTTGACGATGAATGCCGCGCCGCTGTCCATCCATCACTCCGGCCTCAGCGTCCATCACTCAGCAACGGTACTCCAAGCGCACTTCGCCTTGATGTACCTACCGTCTTTTTTCAATCCCATTCTGATAAAGTACATCGGCTTGCGGGGATTGGTGCTGCTGGGGGTGTTCGCCAGTGCCGTCGGATGCATACTGAGCGCCGTCACAGAACAAACTCTGACAATGTATATCCTTGAGTTGGGTCTGTCGGGTATCGGCTGGAACTTCATGTTCAACGGCGGCACTTTGTTGCTCGCCAGCACTTACTCGCCTGCCCTTAAAACAAGGGCGCAGGGGTTTAACGCCATGCTGGTCTACTCGGCTAACGTAGCGGCCTCCTTTGCGGCGGGTGCATTGATGGCAAATGCAGGTTGGGTTACATTAAATCTGATTGGCCTTCCCCTGCTGCTAATCGCGGTCTGGTCCCTGCGCACCACCATTGAAGAACTGGAATGAGAGCAGGTCAACATCCCCTGCTAAGAGTCCTCTCTGATTGGATATAGCCTATCGGCAGACGCCCGCCACGACGTGTCGCGCAACCTTATTCGTATCTGGATTCAGAAGTACGAGCAAGGCGCATTTGACGAAGATGCGCAGGCGGGCGACCTCATCCCGGAATACTTGGCCCGGATCCCAGCGCTGGAGCGGCTGGTCGGCAAGCAGGGGCTGGAGTTGGAGTTCCTAAAGGGGCTCGGCCACAACGCCCGCGGCAGGGTGTGATTGTCGACACCGAAACGACCGACCTCGACTACCTCTGCGACGAAATCATCGAAATCGGCGATGTCACGGCCGGCTATGGTGGGCTTCAGCCGGGAGGAGCTGGGCCGGGACACAGCCGAGCGGTGTCGCGCTGGTTCCTCCACGGCCGGCAATTGGCGCCTGATCTTCGCGGCACCTTCCTATCGCTACCTTTTGGCCCAGGCCAAGGAAGAGCTGATCTCCACGTCCCGCCCCTCCGCCCGGTCGCAGAGACCGCGCCCCTGGTTGCCGCGGCCGGGAAATTGCTGGATCTCCTGCCGACCGTGTTGCTGTGGTTATTCGCTTTCCCTCAGGTCCACCTGCGACGCGTTGATGTGCTTTCGCCAGGCGCGAGCGTGCTTGTCCGCGAAAACAAAGAAGAGCTTTTTGACCTGAACCTTCCGGCAGCCTTTAGCAAAGCGGTCAGGCGATGCGGTCTCAGATATCTAAGGCTCTCGAATGTCGTTATCGGGGGCAATTCATCAAGCGCTCCGAGGATCGCGCGTTCATCGCTGGCGGCTTTTAGAGGCCATTCCATGGGCTGAACGCCAGGTTGCTGTCCACGCTGAGGTTACGTCGGTATCGTTGACCCCCAGACTTGCTTTATCGAAGAGCCGCGTGCTGCCGTATGAAGAGCCGCGCCGTCAGCGGCAATGGGTCAAACAGCTTGGTGCTTTTTCCGAATAGAGATAGACGGTTTTCTCTGCTGCCCGCGGGCAGGTAGCGAGCATGGCCACTGAGCGACAAGGCGGCCAGCCCTCCGACATGCAGGTCATAGCCATAATCTGTGAGCCGGTTTACCACCGACACTCAGAAATTTGGAACCGCTACATCCTAAAAATGCCATAACGCGGCGTCTCGATGGGAGCATTGAGCGAAGCACTTACGGCGATTGCGAGCGCGTTTCTGGTGTCGACAGGATCAAGAATCCCGTCATCCCAAATCTCGGACGTTGCGTAATATGCGCTTGACCGCTCCCGATACTCTTCCAAGATCGACTGTCTGGTGGTCTCGTACTCCTGCGCCGACAACTGCTTACCGTCGACCGCCAGTTGCTTCGCCTTGACATCCGTTAGCACTCGCGTCGCTTGATCGGCACCCATGGCTGAAATCTGAGCCTGCGGCCAACTGAACAAAACACGCGGATCGAAAGCGCGCCCTGCCATAGCGAAGTTTCCCGCACCGTGAGAATGGCTACATATGACCGTAAATTTGGGCACCGCCGCTCCGGACACAGCCATGAGTAGCTTGGCGCCATTTTTGGTGATGCCACGCCGCTCATATTCACTGCCGACCATGAAGCCGGTGATGTTCTGCAAGAATAACAGGGGCGTCCGATTCGTATCGCACAATTGGATGAAGTGAGCGCCCTTGAGCGCACTGTCGTCGAACAGCACGCCATTATTCGCCAGAACACCGATTTGGTATCCATGAAGGCGCGCAAACCCGCACACCAGAGATCGGCCGTAGCGGGGCTGGTATTCATGGAACCTGCTGCCATCGACCAAGCGCGCGAGAATCTCCCGCATATCAAAGTGCATTCGAGCATCTCTTGGAATGATGCCGTATAGTTCCGACGCATCATAGGCAGGCGGCTCCGGAGCGACTCTATCGAGCGAGGTTTTTTCTGGACGACTGAACCGGGCGACTATGTCGCGGGCGATCGCGATCGCGTGCATCTCAGAGTCCGCGAGATAGTCGGCCGTTCCCGATACACTGGTTTGCATGTCAGCGCCGCCGAGGTCGTCGACAGACACGTGCTGGCCAGTCGCGACTTTAACAATCGATGGGCCGCCGAGAAATATCGCTCCGCTTTCCTGGACGATTATGTTGTAATCGCTGAGCGCAGGGACGTAGGCCCCTCCCGCTATGCAATGTCCCATCACGATGGCGACCTGCGGTACGCCCATCTTCGAGAGAATGGATTGGTTGCGGAAGATTCTGCCCGCGTGGTGGCGATCCGCGAAGAACTCCGCCTGCATAGGCAGAAATCCACCGCCACAGTCGCAAAGATGAACGACTGGCAGGCGATTTTCGATTGCTATATCCAAGGATCGGACGATCTTCTTGACCGACAGCGGATACCATGCTCCACCCTTCACGCTCGAGTCATCTGCGTGAACTATCACCTCGCGTCCCGCGACGATGCCGATGCCGACGACTTGCGCTGCGCTTGGCACCCCCCCGTCGTAAGCCTCGTTCGCAGCCAGTGTCGAAAGTTCGAGGAAAGGAGTTTCTGGATCGAGCAAAGCCTCGACCCGGTCACGAACAAAAAGCTTGTTTTGCCGCCGCAGGCGCTCGCGGTCGCGCTCGGGACGATCGAAACGGACCGCACGCTGGCGCTCCTTAAATTCGGTCACAAGTCGTCTGTTGTGGTGCTCGTTGAGGCGAAATTCTTGCGAGTTCACATCAATAAGAGACGCGAGCCGCTGCATCTCAATGCCCTTCCTGTGTGATCGTAACCAACACCGCGTCGTGCTCGAAGCACTCGCCTTCATTGAAGTGAATTCGGTCGACCACGCCCTCCTGGGGGGAGCGTATGACGCTTTCCAGTTTCATGCTCTCGATAACCATCAGGGCGGTGCCTGTGGAAACCGCTTCGCCGGGCATAACCGACGTTTTAACCACGACACCCGGCATTGGTGCGCGCGCCATGAGGTGACCTGCATCCTTTTTCACGAGAGCATGCGCTGACAACGGGTCTCGGTAGCGCAGAATGCGCGTGCGACCGCGAATATGCAGATGAATTATGTCACCATCGATAGCGAACCTGACCGGCTCGCTTGCGCCGGTAATGGTAAGAAGACCTCTGCCGTCGCCCTGGTGGGAGAAGTCGACTGCGAGTACTTCGTTGCCCAAATGCAGGCGGTATCCCTGCTGACAGCGCGAAAGCCACAACTGATAATCTACACCTTCATGCTCGAAAAGGTGGTTCACGCGTTTCTCCAACGGCCCAGGGAGGCGTGAAGCTCGGGTACGGCATCTGCCGCCTCGTGAACTGGTCTCGTCAGGAGAGCCGCGGCTGCCAAGAACGTCGACAGGTCGCATGCAGATTCGCCAGCGGCCAGCTGCGGATTTTCGTCGAGATATCCAGTATGGACCTGTCCGCTTAGAAATTGCTCGTCGGCAAGGACTCGCGCGAGAAAGCTCGCGTTAGTTTCGCAGCCGAGGAGCACCAACCCCTGCATCGCACGTGCGATCTTTAGCGCAGCCCCATCACGCGTGCGCGAATGTACGATCACCTTTGCCAACAGGGAATCGAAGGCTATCGTTATCTGCTGACCTTGAGAGATGCCAATGTCGATCCGTAGGCCTGGACCGCCGGGATAGTCGAGCACCAGTATCTTCCCCGTCGTGGGAGCAAAGTCGCGTGCAGGAGCTTCAGCATACACCCTGGCTTCGATTGCGTGTCCTGTCGACACGATGTCTTGCTGCGAAAATCTAAGCTCTTGACCTGCGGCGACATAGAGTTGTTCGGCAACAATATCGATGCCAGTGATCATTTCGGTAACGGGATGCTCTACCTGCAGGCGCGTATTCATCTCGAGGAAATAGAACTCTTCTCCATCAACGATGAATTCCACCGTGCCTGCGTTTCGATAGTTAGCGGCTCGACAGATGTCCACGGCAGTTTCACAGATTCTCTCGCGCAACCCCAGGGGAAGCGCTGACGCGGGCGCCTCCTCTATGACCTTCTGAAATCTGCGCTGCACCGAGCATTCCCGCTCGAACAAATGAACAACGTTTCCGAAGGAATCGCCGAGCACCTGCACTTCGATGTGCCGCGGCTTTTCGATGTATCGTTCGATGTAGAGCCGACCATCCCTGAAGTAGCGCTGCGCCTCACTGCGTGCCTGCGCGATGGCTTGCTCCAAGGTATCGAGGTCGCGGACGATCCGCATGCCCTTGCCGCCGCCGCCGGCCGATGCTTTTACCAGCAAAGGCGCTCCAATGGATCGCGCCCTGAGGATGAACGTTGCAGGGTCATCTTCTTCGATCGCCGAAGGCACGACTGGAAATCCGTTCCGCTGAACGAAGTTGCGGGCCCGGATCTTGTCGCCCATTAGTTGGATGCTCTCAGGAGTGGGCCCGACGAAGGCGAACCCAGACTCGACCACAGTCCTCGCGAACTCCGCATTCTCTGACAGGAATCCATAGCCTGGGTGAATCGCCCCGACATTCGCCTCGCGCGCGGCAGCGATGATTTGTGCGGTATCAAGATAGGCCGAAACTGGCGTGCGACCGCTTACGGCAATGGCCATGTCGGCCATCGAAACCGCCGGCGCTCCCGCATCGAGTTCGTGGCAAACGATTGCGGAGCGCAGTTCCAGCTCGCGCAGGGTCTTGATGATGCGTACTGCAATCTCGCCTCTATTTGCGATCAGAACAGTATTAAAGGGTAGTTTTTGCATTCGATTATTTCTCTAACGGGGCTGAGATTCGGCTTCCCCATTTTTTGCGGGCGCTTTGTGCCGGCCCAATTTCCCGTCTTGCCGCCTGCAATATCCTACGGAACGCATTCAAAATTGACAGGCTCCTTGTGGTCGATGCCCTGATGGGCGAAGTAGCGTCTCCGCAGCAAACCGGAGCCGGCCGTGATCCCTGAGGAGCGCCGGTGACTCGTTTAGCCTTTGCATAGAAGCCCACTTGGCGTGACACAATGCGGTTGGTCGTAATGCTCGATGGGTGGCGGGCGGACCGTAGAGACGCAGCGCGCCTGTTCCATGGGTGCGTCTCGGATACGTTTTGCATGGCTGGAATCTTCTCCGAGCGGGGTAGCCCCAGACATCGAAAGCGGGTCGATTTCACTTTCACTCCCAATGTCACACCACCATCGCCACTTCAGGTCATTTATTTATTTAGGATTAGTTCAGCGAATTAAGAAATTCTCGTATTGAATACGGTCTTGAGCATTGTCAATTCATGCTTGACGTGGCGTCGTTTCTCCGCCCACACTGCACGAGATACTGTATGGTTCACTTATGATCTACATCCTTCTCTCCGTTACTTGGCAAGAAAGTGCGGAATCTACACCGGAAGACACTATGGACGCCACACTTATTGTGTTGCGTGACACTTTTTTGGATATCTGCATGCTGATGAAATCACCTTGGCAGCCTTGGATCGCACCCGGCGATGAGCCAGCGTACCAACGGCTGGCGGCCGCAATCGCGGAGGACCTCGTAAACGGCAAAATCGCTCCCGGATCCCGCCTGCCGGCGCAGCGGGACCTGAGCTACCGACTGGGAGTGGGGTTGGGCACGGTGACAAAGGCCTATGGGCTCTTGGCGCGCCAAGGCCTTGCCTCATCTTTCCATGGACGTGGAATGTTCGCGACGAACAAAATCCTGACCACCAGAAAGATGGTCGATCTGAGCTTAAACGTGCCTCCGAATGTCATTTCGGAACAATTGCTGAGCGGGACGTTGGCCTCGCTTGCGACGACCATTGATGCAGACTCCTTCGGAGCATGTAATTTTCCGAAGGGAACCCTAGATCATCGTATGGCCATTGCTGGATGGCTTCAGCACTATTGCACCTCGGCCGACGCCGAACGCATGATCTTTTGCAATGGCGGTCAACATGCGCTCTCGACGGTGCTGACCGCATTGGTCGCACCGAATATTTGCTTAGGTACTGACGAGTTGCCGTTTCCGGGGCTCGTGAAGATTGCACATTTGCTCGGCATTGAATTGGTCGGAATTGAGGCTGATCGAGAAGGCCTCCTACCAGACGCCCTCGGGCGGATCGCATGCGAGGTCGCTTCGAGAAAGAAGCGCCTCGTGTTGTTCACCAATCCGACTGCGCAGAATCCAACCGGCAAGACGATGTCTCGGTCACGGATCAAGGACCTTGCCGCGCTTTGCAAGCGCGAAGATATATTGATAATCGAAGACGACGTGTACGCAGCCTTCGCTGCACGTGATCGCATTTGCTTTCTCGATCTGGCGCCTGAACGAACCTATTACATAAACAGCTTTGCCAAGCTGCTCACACCAGGGCTGCGCCTTGGTGTTCTGATTGCTCCGTCTCATCAGCTGGATAATCTGGTGCGCGTGCTCCGTGCACACGGTGCGACTGACTCTCCAATATCCAGGCTTGTCATCCACAAATGGATAGCGGATGGGGTGGCATCACATATCTCGAAAACCGCGAGCGCGGAAGCCATTGTTCGAAACAAGCTAGCAGCTTCGATCTTCGCCTCGATAGGCGATGCGTGGATCGGCAGCGGGTTCCACATGTTTCTGTCGATGGGCAACTCTGCGGCGGTCGCGCTTGCCAACGCAGCCCGCCAACGCGGAATAATCGTCACCGATCCTGCTGTCTCTCTGTCCGCCGGAAATGATCGAAGCGGCATTCGTCTTTGCTTGGGTGGGCCCACCCGCGACGAACTCAGCGGGGCATTAAAGGAGATCGCCGCCCTGCATGTTCAACTGGGGCAGGCGACGAAGGCCTCGGCAGAAGACCTCGGGGGGAACATAAATGCGTAGTGCCGGCCCAGACAAATGGGCGTCTGCATGCTTGAGCTTCGTTTCATTTCGCTCCCGTGTCTGGCTGACCACAAACGTCTCGTGCACAAAACTGCATCTCAATTGAGCGCACTAACGGCCCACATTGAGGAGTTGCAGCCCAGCCAAAGCTGAAGAATCACCCGTACCTCAATCGCTCAAAAGGTCGCATGGCGTTTGCCCGGTCGGGAAAAGTCTCATGCGGCTTCAGACAGAAGGGATTAAGTGACAATGGATCTTTGCACACTCATTGACCGCAATGCGGCGTTTACTCCGAACAAACCCGCAATTCATTTCAAGGGCGAGACCTTGAGCTACGCCGCTTTAAGCCTACGCATCGCCCAAGCCGCACGCGTCCTGAAGAACGAGCTCGGAGTGACTAAAGGCGACCGCGTCGCCATCCTCAGCCTGAACCGGCCTGATTATCTGATTCTTCTCTATGCCTGCGCGCGCCTTGGCGCGATTTTCGTGCCTTTGAATTGGCGGCTCGCGGTGGCTGAGCAGCTCTTCATCTTGTCCAATGCGGGAGCAAAGGTCCTGGTGCTCGAGCGAGAGTTCAACGCGCTACTGCCGTATCTGGCACACACACTGCCCGACACCTCAGTCGTCGGCCTGGACTTCGCGCCCCGTCGCGGGAGCACATGGGGTAACCTGTTGGACAAAGGCAGCGGCGATAGCCGGAACCCACATTCAGACTTGAGCTGCCCGCTGATGATCGTCTACACTTCTGGCACTACCGGGCGACCGAAAGGCGCGGTCCTCCGACAGGAAGCATTGCTCTGGAATGGGGTGATGAGTCAGCACATGCATGCTCTGACATCGGCAGACCATGTGTTGTCGGTATTGCCATTCTTTCACGTGGGTGGGCTCAACATTCAGACCACTCCGGCTTTGCACCATGGTGCGACAGTCACTATTCATTCCCGATTTGCGGCGGGTGAGACACTTTCTGCTTTCGAGCACCGCCGGCCAACGCTTACGGCATTGGTGCCGACAACCATCCAAGCATTGACCGACCACGCTGAATGGTGGACCGCCGACCTGTCCTCCTTGAAGGCTATTTCGACTGGCTCGACGATCGTGTCTCAGGCTCTGATCGAACGCGTTACCGTGCGTGGGGTGCCGGTCCTGCAGATCTACGGCTCCACAGAAACTTGTCCCATCGCCATCTATACGAGGCTTGGGAGTGAACTCTCGCGCTGCGAGTCCACTGGCTTAACGGGCCTATGCTGCGAGGCGATGATCATCGATGACGCCGGTAAGGAGTTGCCCGCGGGTGCTCTAGGCGAAATCGCAGTGCGCGGCCCGAATGTTTTCTGTGAATATTGGGGCGACCAACAAGCCACCCGCGAGGCACTGCGTGACGGCTGGTATCGCACTGGCGATATCGGGCACTGCGATACCGACGGTTATTTCTGGGTCCGCGATCGCAAAAAGAACCTCATCATTTCCGGCGGAGAAAACATCTATCCGGCCGAAGTCGAGCGTGTACTCGGGGAGCACCCCGATGTCGAGGAATGCGCTGTCGTCGGTCGACCGGATTCGCGCTGGGGCGAAGTGCCGGTCGCCTATGTGATCAGGCGGGCGGGGGCACGGATCGAAGCGGAAGCACTGGCGGCGTATGCACAGTCGCAGGTCGCCCGGTTCAAGGTCCCGCGGGAGTTCATTTTCACCAGAGAATTGCCGCGAACAGCGTTGGGCAAAATTCAACATTCGATTTTGAAAGAGCTTGAAGCGCGATCAAGCGAGCAAGAAGGCGGCACCTGAAGATCGGGGCGACGAGCGAACTGCGGGTCCTTTCCCATGACCAGTGAACTACCAGTTCAGCGATGCTGTCGACGGCTGAGGGCCAGCGGCGTCATCCAGCGTGATGCTGACCTGTCGCGCCTGTGGCGTCGAGCCGTTGGGCGGTTGCGCCATGCCCTCACAGAACTGCCTCAGCGCATTGAAGATGCCGATATCCGATGACCTGCTGTCCTTCAACTTCGCAAAACCGCCACTGCCTAATCAGACCAGATGCCATTCCCAATCGCTGGCGATTTTTCGAAATCACGGGCCTACTTGCGGGCAAATAGCGCTTGAGGATCTTCGCCTTCACCTCGATACGAAGTTGCTTCTAAGGTCTCCCCCATGCGATGCCTATGGCCGCTATAGCAAGCACCAACACTTCTGATCGTCGGGAATGTCATACTCGACGCGCTCGCGCGGCAGGATTTTCGGCGCTACGGGTATTCTAAAGACCTACGTTGACCGACTGAGTTTTTCGTCCACGGAATATCTGCGCATGAGAAGGGTTCGTTCCCCGAATTCAATTAGTGGATCCGGCGCAATTACACCATGTCCCGCAATCGAGAATTGATGGTGATGCTACAGCGGTTGTATTGAGTTGGACTCACCATGTGGAAGAATTCCCGTGATCCAGGACTTTTTTGAGTTATGATCGGATTGCTACGTCGCCCATTTGCGAATTGAAACTTTCTGAGACTCGTCAGCTCCTCAACAAGATCTCGGAATAATCGGAAGGGGCGGCAGCGTTCTCGGCTGTGGCAGATGGTTGATGTCTGCTGATCTCTCGCTTCGACAACCGGATTCTCGGCCAAAGGCTCTGCCGCTTTTACTCAGGTCACCTTACCGTGCGCCAGATACGAGCTTTGCAAGGGGATGTAAGGTGCCATGGAAGAACCTCGATACCTGGACGGCGGCGCCATCCGTCGTAAAGAAAATGAACATCAAATTGCTTTTCGCGCAGGCGTATTATCGACAGTCGCGGATGGGGCAGCAACAGGGCAGTACGAGCCAGCAAGCTAGCTTTGAACAACAGATGAACGAGTTGCAACTCAATTCGTCCGATGAGAGCTCCGCAAAGTCTAGTTCGCCTGATGAGAGTCCCGCAGAGGGCGGTGGAGGAATCCGGCGCGCCAATCTCGGCGGTTCGATGCGGATGCCGCCACACTGTCGGCTGAGAGACAACCCGTTCAACAGCACGCGCCACAGCGTTGATCTCCCCCGCGCTCACTTTGGAGATGCGGCCCAAGTACCGCAGGCCAATTTGCGGGATGATCTGTTCAGCAGCGCGCGCTACACCTTGTCATCTCAAGAGCAGCCCGCGATTGAGACGAAGAGCAGCAAACATCGCAAACTGTGGAACAGTATCAAGTCAGGGGTTCGAAAGGCGTTTGGGGCGAGTCGCAGCGAAAAGCCATCCGGCTCGGCGATGCAACAAGAGATCCTTTCAACGAAATTCCGCGTGGATCATGCCAAGCAGCCCGGCCGAACACGCGGAGTCCCTGCGGACGATGAGGCGCTGTTTGAGGAGTTCAAAACCAAAGCCAGGCCCAACCCGGACGACGGCACCGTCAAAGAAGGCACCGTCAAAAATGCGGTGGCGGATCTGCGCCATTTTAGCGCCCGACTCAGTGAGAACGGGAGGCCATCAATCGCGGCTCGAATTGGCAACCCGGAGTTAGCAGCTGGGTTGGATGACGATGCGGAAACTTATGCGAGCGATCGCAGCCGGCGCATCAAAGCGGCATTGAAAAAGCTCCGGGACGTCGACGCCGGAAGGGCCTTGTCAGCCGATATCCGCCGCCTTGTTCCTTATCCGGCAGACGCAACCCTCATCGACCTGTGGGCCGCGGCGGAAAAGGCAACAGGTAGGATTGAGCCAGACACTGTCGATAGACAGGCGCGCCGCCTTCACAGGTTGAGCGATTGGCTGCAAACGCGGAATATGGGAGCCATGGCTGGCCGACTCAACGACGATCAACTGGCCAAAGAGGTTGGGCAGTATAAGGATCAAACCGCGGACACCAAAATCAATGCCGATTTGCTCAGGCTTCGGCGATACCAGCAAGTTCTCGAGGCGAATAGAGCGCTGGGGTTGCCTTCTCCTGGGGGCGCGCGTCCGCTCGCCGGGGCAGGCGCTCGGCAGCCGCAGGAGCTTCCCTCGATGCCAGCAACCCCAAGCGAGGGAGCTTGGGGTTGGTTTAGGGAGCAGATGCAAGAACCCGCGTCATTCTCGTTCACGCCACAGGCTGGCCCGCAGCCGGGCGCACTTCAGGATCTTCCGGCTACCCCAGCCACCCCGAGCACGGGCGCATGGGATTGGTTTAGGGAGCAGATGCAAGAACCTGCGTTACCATCATCTGCAAGGCGTCCGTCCTCAGATGTCTACGGCGGTCTTGAGCCGATAATTAATTTGAATCCGCCCACGCCGTATGAATTGCGTGACGATGCTCATTCTGCGCCGGAGCCTGACTTTGCCAGACCGCCGTCCCTCGTCGGGCCATCAGCGGCTCCTCAGGAGATTCCGGATATCGGACCTATCATCGGCGAGACTTGGCGCCACGGCTCCCAACCGGCCTCGGATGTCGTGATCGATGTACTGGAAAACATCAATCTGCTGCCAAACCAATTCGGTCCAAGGCAGGTCGAGATCAACCGTGAGCGTTACTCGATCACGTTGGGACCGGGGGGCCGCAGGGACATTCGTCTCATCCATCATCCGCGCGCGAGGCCGATGAATGAAGCAGGGCCATCCCGTCAGCCTATAGCGGACCTTGGGTTTCTTATCCGCGGGGGATGGCAGCACCGCGAACGCTGGCTTCCACGTTACCTTGTCCGTACACTAGAGGGGGAGCACCTCATGCCGGAAGCCGGGCGCCCGACGTATATCAACATCCGCGGCGTGCCTTATCGGGCCGAACTGCTGGAAGCGGGCGGTGGCTTACGGGTTCGTATTTATCCTGAAGCTGATTGAAGATCACGCTTGGGCTGCAACCTCGGTGGTCAGCGGGGCGCGCACCGCGGCAAGCATTTTACCGCGCAGCCACCGGCATAGACCTGCTCGCACCAGGGGGCGCTTACAGGACCTGCCTGCTCAATGATACACGGGCGTTTGGATAAAACGAAAATGGGGAACTCGATCAAATTATGCATCCCGTACATAGAGTTGCTGCTCCCCGGTGGAAGAGTGACCCTTTCGCCGGGGAGCAGCAACTCCACATACGGAATGCATTAGGCATACGCTCACGTTGCGCGAAGACCGCGTCGATCGGACTACGTGGTAGCGTGCGTTTTTCTGTATAGTAGGCCGTCGCACCATATGTGTTCAACGCGTCCCCACTCGCAGGCTGCAGCCGCACTCGGGAAGAAGCCACGGCCATGGTAATTAGCACTTGTGTTGCAAAGCAACGGAATGCCCGTGAGCCTTTCATATTCGACGAGTACCTCGGCGACCTTATGCTGAGAGGTCCTGGAAATAGTTTGCAGCCGCGCAGACCCGTCAAGGTGTACAACAGCAGGAACTTTTTCCTGCCACGCCATCTTCGTCTGATGATCGAACAACATGTATGGATCGGCCGTTCCGGGGCTAAATATATCCGGCGCACGGTCTTCCAGGCATATCGGCGCCACTGGCCGGAAGTGTTCGCGGAATTTGATTTCGTTGAGGTAATCCTTCATTTCCGGCGAGGTCGCGGCAGCCAGAATACTTCTTCCTCCTAATGCCCGTGGTCCAAGCTCACTGCGTCCAGAAAGGAAAACCACGGGTTTGTTGCTGGCGAGGATTGCCGCAAGCTCCGAGATACTGCAGGGGCTAGGGTCCCATCCGGCCGGTACATCGCCCGCTTGCAGACTCGGGCCGCTGTAGACTGACCAGTCCAACGGCACGAACCCTTGCTGTGCCACTATCTCAGAGCAAGCTGCACCAATCGCAGAGCCGCTGTCATTAGGAAAGGGCGGTACCCAGACCAAATCGAACAGGCCCGTCTCGCGCAGTGCACTGTTCCATTTGATGTTGAGTCCGCAGCCGCCAGCTATGCACAGATTGCGTGCTCCCGGAAGGGCAAGGTGCTGCAAGGCATTCGCCATTTCGTTGACGAGGAGACGTTCGAGGAAACAATGATACGATGCAAGCACATCTTCGGGCGCTTCTGCGCCCAATTGGAGCGCGCTGGCAGCGAAAAAATCATGCACGGCCGCAAGTGAGGATTCGGCGTTGTTGATGTTTGCGCGGAAGGTATAGGCAGGGGCCGTATCGCCGGCAAAGTGTTCGTCGTAGAGCTTCTGAAACACAGCAACGATGCGTTCATTAACTGACCCGAGTGCGATAAAGGCCATCAGCTTACCGGCCACGCCGAGATCCCAACCCCCGCGGCTCGCCTGCTTATACGGGCCGAAGTAATGGCCCGCGACAGCGTAGGCCTGGCCTGTCACCGGGAACAAAGATTTGACGAAGCGAGCTCGGCTGCCGTCTACATAGTATAGACGCGGAAATATGCAGCCGTCCCACACCAAGCAAAGCGCAGGTTCTCCGGACTTGGCAAAGGGGCTGGTGCAGTATGCAGACGTCACATGGTTCGTCACATGGGGATAGCTTCTGTAGCTAAAAACCCGATCACCAAGCGTGAGGCCGGAGCCGCCAACCCAATCGAGAAGTCCCTCGGCATGGCGCTCAACGTAGGGCGCGCCTTTGAGGACAAGGGGAGTCACCCCACTGAGGACCTGAAACTGCGACTCGACCTCACCGTCCCAGCCGTCAATAACAAACTGATCAACATCTCGCACACTGAGCCCGTTTTCCGCCAGAGCGGCCACAACAGCATCGAGATTATCGATTGCTTGATATCGGGGATTGTTATTACGCTTCTCCTGCTCAATGCAGAAGACGAGCCGTCCATCCTCGACAAGGGCAATAGCCCCGTCATGGGTCAACTTGATGCCACAGACGAGCATACTGTCTCCATCTAAATTAGGTTTACTAGAAACTCGATTTCCGAAAACGGGAAAGCAAGCAGACTTCGTTGGGCGACGCGCCGCGGCAATCAAGCTGCTCCACCTCGATCAACGTTTCGTTCAGCATGGCGATGATGGTCTCGGCACCAGCCACATGGCCCCAGCGCCGGCAATTTGCGTCGAGCGCGGATCCAAAAACCAGGTGCCCATTTGGCGCTAGCATGCTCACCAGGTTGTGAACGGCGGTGCGCATCGCGGCTAAATCATCCAGGTAGTAAAGAACTTCGGCCACGACGATCAGATCGAATAGCTGCTGAGTCGAGAACTGTTGGACGTCAGCGACTATCCAGCTGATGTGAGATGTTTCCTTTATCCGTTGCCTCGTTCGAGCAATCGCTTGCGGCACTACATCGATCACAGTGAGCCGCTTGCAATGAGGCGCCAGTTTTTCCGTGAATGCGCCGGCCGCGCACCCGACTTCGAGTGCGTTGGTGATAGGACGTTGGGAAAGCGACAACCGAAGCATCTGCCTATGTCGCTCCTGCTCGAACGCATTGCCGTCGAGCCGCCACGGGTCCTCCGCCGCCAGCTCACGGTGCAGTAGGTGGTAGTTGTTGACCTGCGTCAAAATTCGCCTCCGAGACACGGTGCACGATCCTGCAATGACTCTCCGGGCCAGTTGCGGCTGTTCTGCCGCGTATGCCCCGAAACGAAGAAGTCTCCGGGACACGGTGTCCCCTCAGCATTTATAGGATCTCCGCTGTGAAGTGCACTTGCTGCGCACCTTAAGTAAGTTGTCGACGTGCCATTCCATTCAATTTGTCGTCGCAGCCAATCAAAACCTGGCTGCCCGCTCGGCAAAACGACGAGTACATCTTCTATGCGCGTGGGTGGGTAGAGCGGGGCGCGAATCCGGGGGGCGTGGAATGCACGCGACCCCCCGTGAGAGGGGTCGCCGGCAAGTGTCGGCCGGTCCCTCGGCATGCACCTGCAACTCGGGGCGCGGAAGCCGAAATGGCACTCGAACTCCCTGCAATATGGATACATGACGCGCAGCGAGTGGCTAATTCGGAGTCCCTCAAGATCCCGAGTCCTCCATGAAGTTCTAGTTCGACGACTAGCATCAACCTCACCAACTTTGATGGAGCGACGCAGCAAACAGATCTGACCAACTCCGTCTGCCTGCGAGGGGTCTTCCGTTGAATGCACCGGTCGGTCCCACGCGGTCGAAAAAAGTCGGTGAGTTCGAGACGGTCTTCGATTTCCCGTTCATTTTCCCAACGCACCTGAGAGCGCACACAAAGACCACACGCGTGTTTTCTTGAGACACATGCGATGCGATCCCGGCGCATCGGATGCAGCAGACGGGCGTCAGGCATAGTGACGCAGCTAATGACCTTTGTAGCGCTTTTCAGAGTGATATAGCTCCGTCAATGCTGCTACCGGTGGGCCCACTTGAATTAAAAGTCATACTTATCCAATGCAGCATCCAGCGAAATTCGTAAAATCGATTATTTGGATGCCAAGCATCCAGGTTATGGAAGGTCCGCCGTGCCCACCGGTTGCTCCAAGGGTGAGCGCGTCGCGAGTTGCTAGCCTCGATCATGGCTGCCTTTGAGGGGGACAGCGGAGCCGTTACGGATCGAAGTCTGATCTAAGTGTTTCGCTCGCAGCGGACGCACCGCAGCAGTGCCACCAGCACGGCCACGGCTGACTACACATCCATTCGACAAGAGTTGTTTGGAGTGCAAGTGCGAGATCCCGCGCGGCGCGCGAATGTTGCGCCGTGCAAATTCAATCCAATCGGATTGCCGCCTCAGTAGACATGTGCGCGGGTAGTTGGACGGCTGCGATGTCTATCATTCTATCAACCTGGATTAATGCGTTGAGGGATAGAATGGGGCGGCGTCGCATTGGCCAGGAGAGGTTCGGCTTTGCCGTTAATAGCGGTAGACGGTCATCAGTGGATGAGCTTTCGAAGTTTGACTGTAATCGGTGGATAGCGCTCTGGCTGGTAGCAAAGCAGATCCTCGCCGCTTCCGAGCGGGTCGCTTCGTGAGGTGCGATCCAACGAAAAGGCCCGCATTGTTTTTGCGAATTCGTTTATATCTGCTTCCTTTTTTTGACGGAGGGACCCACTGCGCGGCAACAGGGCATCTGTAGCTCGCAAAGGTTTCCGGACTGCTGTATCGCATTCAGGGATGGGGCGATGTGTCCGGAACTAGCCGCTGGTTGGGTGCGCTGCTTTCGCGAACCGGAGGTCTGGGGATCAGACCTGCGGCTTGATATCTCCTTGCGGGATCGAGCCGCCGTTGAAGAAGTTCTTTGCCTTCGTTAACTGGGCGGTGGAGTTTTCATTTACGAGTCCACGGAAGTTTTCGTGGTCGGGGCCGCCTTTGCGAATGCGTCGAGTCTGAACCAGATTGGTGACCTCGGTATAGTCGATGTCGACGTTGACATACTGTGTCGAGGAGCAACTGGATTTCAGCTCAAGGAAGTGCTCTTTGAACTCGATCTGCCGCAAAACGATTGCTCCGTAGTCGTAATATCCGCCTGCCCCATTGTCGAGAAGGTAACTCTGGTAGGTGCACGTCAGCGCCTTGTATTGCTGCGCGTTGCCATTGGCCCTGAAGGTGAGGTTGCCCATCGCTGTAAGGAAGGTCTGAAAGTCCATCAGCAGCGATGCGCCGTCTGTGATGATTGCCTGGGCAAGCAAGGAGAGAAATGTGGCTGGCACAGAAATGCCGACAAACCTGTTTGAATAACTCTTGTGTTTTTCCCCGCCGATCGAAACGTGGGGGATATTGGCAACGACGTTTGTCCAGGTGTTGATGTCCAGTTTTTGTGAATCGATGATGGGATAATAGGTCTGCATATAGTCGTGAATGAGTCCTCCCATCGCAAGAAGGTTGTCCTGGTTCTCATTCATGATGCCGCTGTAGGTCGGATCGTTCGCTCTCTGGCCGATGAGATGAAACTGTACAGTCCCTTGAGCGTTCGCGATCGTGTCTTCGCTGGCGGGCGCGGCCAAATTCAGGGGATGGCGGTAGAAAAACGCGCGCGCCGCCTCGTAGTCCTTATCCGAAAAGCCCTGTTCATGCTCGTGAATATCCACTGCAGATGCGTTCGACATGTTTTCCTCCTAGGGAGTTCTGAGCGTTGACGTAAGAGCCATGAGGTGCCCGAATTGCGCACTCGCCGAGTGCGAGAACACTTTCGGGCATCCGTTGCTGTATATTGGTTCGTCTCGGGCTCCACCTTTGCGTCAGGCAGCCTTTCTCTGCCCGCTACCATTTTTGCGATAGCGTAGCGGCGAGAGGCTATGAAACGCCTTGAACGCTGTTGAGAAATTGTGGCAATACCCCAAGGTCTCTGTGACCTGTGCGACGCTTTCGTGCCCGCTTCCATGCGCTCTGCCGCCAAGGATATCCGGTAGCGCCTAGCCAAGCCAATTCTCGCTTGAAAGAGGCTCGCGTCGAGTTCGTCGTGTTGCCGCAGCGTGGCAAGCTTCGGCTGGCGGCGGACGAGGGGCGGGTAACGAACTATCTACGTATATCCTGAAGACAGCCAGACTTCGGATCGCATGACACTCATTGCCTTGGCGACGCGTCATTCGACTGCCCTCGCGCTTGTTGCCGGCTCCGCCCCGCGGCCGCGGCGGCGATCTCGTGGCGCAGCCAGCGATGGTCGGGGTCGCGATGGCAACGCTCGTGCCAGATGAGCGCGGCCTCGTAGGGCGTCAGATCCATAGGCGGATCGACGATCGCTAGCGGCAGCAAGGCGGCGATCTTAGTAGCGACGCGGCGTGGTACAACCAGCACCAGATCGGTGACCATGATCGCCAGCGCGGCCGTCAGGACGTTGGAAACCAGCACCGGATCGCGATCCTGAAGACCTAATTTGGCCAGTTCGTCATTCACCCGGCCGAAACCGTCTTTGGTATCCGATGCCATGGTGGCGTGGCGCAGGGCCGCGAAGGTGTCGATTGTCCATTTCTGCGACAGGGCTGGGTGGTCGTTGCGAAGCAGGCAAGCAAAGCGGTCGATGTAGAGCCTGCGCCGAAAATAGCCCTGTGGAGCCGTACCGATTTGCCCAACGGCCAAATCGATCTCGCCTTGTTCGAGCCGTCGGAGCGCTCCGGCCAGGATCGAATTCGTCACTATGCCGAGATTGGGCGGGCGCTCGCGCAGCAGCGGTAGGAGAGGCGGTAGCAGCACGAGCGCTTGATGATCAGGCATTGCCATTCTTACCGTTGATCGCCATTTTCCCTGGGCAAAGCGGCGGTTCACCATCCCGCGGATCGAATCCAGCACCGCCGGCAGCAGCTGGGCCAGGCGTTCTGCGTGCGGCGTCGGAACCATGCCGCGCGAGCCGCGGACCAAGAGATCGTCATTGAAAATGCCGCGCAGCCTGGTCAACGCTCGGCTGATCGATGGTTGGCTCAGGCCCAAGTGCCGCGCCGCATGCGTCACGTTGCGGTGCTCCAGCAACGCCTCGAGAGCCAACAGCATGTTCAGGTCAATCGATGCCAGCATTTGCCGTCCGTGTGCGGCAGGAGGGCCAGCGACGATTAGTTGCGGCCGCTCCCGCCGTTTTGAAGTGTTGCCATTGCAAGCGAGCTCATCCATGGGGCCTCTCAACCTGTCTTCCTATGCAAGTGTGCTCATGCTAACGTGTTGGAGAATTGGCGTGGCGGAATAGGCCGAACCTCCTGAGCACATCAGCGATTTCACAAGCCGGATCGATATCGTCCAATCCGCGACGTCGATTAGCGAAGCTATGATTAGTCGAATGCTTGGCCCCTTCAGTGTCGGCGACGAGCGCCTCCTTGCGGATTCGGTGGGACGTCGCGCTCGACGGTGTTGGAGGCGATCCCTTGAGCCAGCCGAGCCGGCGCATTTGCGGATCGCCTCAACGATCTTGATGATCTGGCGCAACCGTGAGTTCTCCGCTCCGCGGCCTGTGGTAGTTAGGAACCTGGTCTGTCTTCTAACACAACACATTTCGCCACGCTTCGAGGAATGGTGCCTGACTTACCTGGTCGCGGTCAGCCTGCTACTGGCAAGGCCGGGTCCAACGATGCCGTCAAACCCTGGGGCGCAGCATTCAGCTTTGAGAGAAAGTCGTCGCACCAGCGATAGACATCGTGCTCGCGAAGCCTCTCCATCATCGCGCTCCACCGCTTAATCCGCTCATCTCGCGTCATGTCGAGGGCCGTTTCTATGGCGCTCGCCATGCCCTCCGGGTCATAGGGATTGACGAGAATCGCCTCGCCCAACTCACCGGCGGCACCGGCAAAGCGCGAGAGCACGAGAACGCCCGGGTCACGCGGGTTTTGCGCAGCGACATATTCCTTCGCCACCAGGTTCATGCCGTCGCGAAGTGGCGTCACAAGGCCGACGCGTGCCCTGCGGTAGAGGCGGGCCAGTTCCGGTTGGCCGAGTGACTGATTGATGTAGTGCACAGGCACCCAGCCGACGCTTCCGAGTTCCCCATCGACGCGCCCCACCAGCTCGGCGACGGCCTTTTCAACCGCCTGATATGCCGGTATTTTGTCGCGGGATTTTGGGGTGATCTGCAGCAGCAAGGTCTTGCGTCTGCGATGCTTGTTGCTCCGGAGGAAACGATTGAAGGCGTCGATGCGATTGTCGATGCCCTTCGAATAATCGAGACGGTCGACGCCAATCGCGATGTCATAACCGGCAAACCTGCAATAGCTGTCCGGCAGATCGTCGTCGCGCTCGGCAAGCCTTGCGACCTCGGCCGTATCGATGCTGATCGGAAAAACGCCGCAGCGAAACTCGTTTCCATAGGCTCGGCAGTCGTCTCCGTTGAGTTCCCCCCACTCCTGGCGGCGCAGGCATTCGGCGAAGTTGTTGCGATCGTTCTCGGTGTGAAAACCGACGAGGTCATAACACGAAAGCCCGCGCAGCAGACGATTATAGTTAGGCAGGGTGGAGAGGATGTCCGCTGGCGGCCACGGCGTGTGCAGGAAAAAGCCGATCCTGTTTTTGTGGCCACGCTGCTGCAGTTTTTCAGCGAGCGGGATCAGGTGATAGTCGTGCACCCATATGACATCGTCCTGTCTGAGGACCTGTTCCAACTGATCTGCAAACATTTCGTTGACGCGGTAATATGCGGACTCTCGCGCCTCGGAGTATTTAGCAAGGTCGGCACGGTTGTGGAAGATCGGCCAAAGAATCTGGTTTGCGAAGCCGTAGTAGTAATCTTCCAGATCCTTCTGCGAGAGATCGATAAGTGCGTACGTAATGCCGCCGACTTCCTTTTCCGTCAACGTTGACGGTTCTTCCTCGGCTTTTACCTTCTCCGACCATCCCATCCAGAGACCGTTGTTTCGCTGAAGCGCGGCGTTCAGCGCAACGGCCATCCCTCCTGCCGACTGCGAGCCGGGCAGAGTAACCCTGTTGGAGACAACGACCAGTCTACTCATTTCCACCTCCTATCTTCGGACACGCCCCGCATCGCCACGCGAGCCCGGCTCTGCAGTTGTTTGAAAGTTGCTGGCAATGAGTTCCGTGCAACAACGTCAGCAATGCGTTGGAGTATAGATCCCGAATTGTCGCGTCTTGTTAAAAACATTTTTGGTTTTCGTGGCGAATGTGCCATCAAGAGTACCTTTCATTCATGATTAATCTTGTGAGAACTAGACCGTGGGTACCGATTTAATCATCGGAGAGTCTCTATGAATACACGGCAATGTCAACGTTTAGGGGGTTTCAGTTGAAATAAACGGAAACGAAACTAAAGCCGACGGGAAGGCAATCCGTGAGACGCACACACGCCAAAGACGGTGCTGAAAGACTGGAGGCAAACCGAGGCACCAGGAAGAGGATCGGTCTCCCACAACGTAGCTGTACCGCGCCGGCAACTCTCGGGATTAATCAGCAAAACGCGATCATCAAAGACCAGCGGCCTTGGAGAGCTCAGTTCGTGGTCCACTGCAGCACCCTGCCGCTATTTGTCTGCGCTATTCTGCTATGCACTTGATAATGATTGTCCCACCTGCTGACTGTCCCCATATTGGCTGGCATGGCCCAGCAAGCCTTAGCGAGTCAGCAGGTGTGAAGATGAAAAACATTCTCGTTATCAGTCAGGACGCTTCGCTCAGAGAACTGCTGGTCGAATTCTTGTCTGAGCACGAGTTTAGGGCCGGAGCGGTCGAAAACGGTCAGAAGGCGGCCGGCAAAGTAGCTTCCGAACCGATTGATCTAGCAATTATTGATTTGAGCCTCGGCCGAGAAGATGGTCTTCGGCTCGTTCGGGATTTCGGCACCAAGACAGATCTTCCGATCATCATGATCAGCGGTGACGATCTTAATAGGGCTGACAAAATGACCGGACTCGAAACGGGCGTGCGCGACTACATCACCAAGCCGTTCGGCTTGCCAGAACTCCTGTCCCGCGTGCGTGCCGCTTTACGCGAGCCGGAGCGTGGCCGGAACAGGATCTTCCATTTCGATGACTGGCGAGTGAGCACAAAGCGCCGCCGTTTGCGCCGAGGGAGGGATCGTGAAGTCAAGCTCACTGCGGGCGAGTTCAACCTGCTGATGGCCTTTCTCAAAAATCCGGGCCGGGTCCTTTCGCGCGAGCAGCTTCTGGTGGCGACGCGTGTGTATGATCAAGAGGTCTATGACCGCAGCATCGATGTTCAGATCCTGCGCCTTCGCCGCAAGCTGGGGCAGGGCACGGGCCGGAGCGCGCAGTATATTCGCACCGAGCGGGGCGCCGGCTATGTTTTCGACAGCGACGTAAAGGTTGAAGACCTGAGGACGCGCAGTCATTGACAACGCACTTTCTCCGGTATCTGAGCCGCATCTCCGCGGTGGGCCGAACGGGTCCGGTGAGTTTCCATCGCATCCTCTCGTCATACGGACGGACATTTCAATCAAATGGTGCTTGCTGTGCGCTCCCCTTCACAAGGAGGGATCAGAATCCCCGCTCTCAAGCGCTGCGGCGGTCCGGCGGCGAGCTCCGGAGACCATGCAAAGCCGGTTGTGGATACCGGCACGGATCGTCAGCAAAAGACGCTTGTAGAGACAATGACCCTCAGTCCATGTTGAGCAGGGGAGATATTCGCCGGTCGCACGTCACGGTGCCTGGCCGGACGGCGTTTGAAGGTACATGGCTGCAGCGGGATTGCAGTTCAGGTTTATCGAGGTAGGAACACGATGAAAACACCGTGGAAATTTCTTGCTCAATTTGCCTCGCGGCGACGACCGGCGAACGTGCAAGCGAACTTGATTGTGCCTGACACTGAGCCCGAGGCGATCGAAAGCGAAACGGAAAACAAGTCGCCACTTCCGTTCGACACAACGGGAGCTTTTGGCACACCTGATCACGATGCGGTGGTCCCGGTTGATGAGGTGTCGATGTTATCGGACAAGCCGAAAAGCGACCCCAATCTCTCGCAGCCAATGAACCTGCCAATGGGTATTCAAGAACCTGAAACCCCTCCGCCGAGTGAAACCAATCACTCGGGTGCGGCGGGGAGTACACTGGGGCCGCAAAGCAAGACAAGCGCAAATTCCCAAAGAAAGCCGGGGATCGAACGTCGAGAACGTTCAAAGAAGGGCGGCGCCCAAGTGGTTGCGCAGAGCGCTGTCGCCAGAAATGAAGCTGAGACCGTACAAACCTCGTCGTCCGGGGATACCTTCTTCAACGAAGCGGCAATCCTCGACGAGGAAATCAAAGAGCTGAGACGACTGCTGGCTCAAAAGCTTCGTCTGCAGAACGTCCAGCTCAAAAAGATGCTGAAGCGTTTCGACGTTCCGTGAACTCGGCGTCAACTGACGCTGGACCGAGAAATGCTGCAGGAAATTGTTTCGCCGCAAGCTCGGAGGCTTGCTCGAAAGCGGGCGCTGGTTGTGTGCCGAGCAGGTCGGCTAACCACGACCCCGTGCAACAGGATCCGGGCACCGAATCGACTTCCCGGCAGATTTCCACGGTTTGGGAAGCCGCGTAATGCGCCTTCATTGAACCATTAACGGTCGCTTCGAGGCGGAATGCCTGAACCGACACTGGTTCCTGTCGCTTGCGAGGCCAGCGACAGGTTGAAGGATTGGCGTCGATACGATCGAAGAACGCCCGCCTGCGCGCGCCCCGGGGATGGGTTCTGCTGGTACTAACTGAGCCGAATTTACGTCGTTGACTTCGGCGGAGGCTCTCGCCGTTCAGATCGATGCAATGGGCGTTGTGGAGCGAGCGATCAGGTCGCGTCGGCATATGTCATAACCTGATGTCAGGCTGGTACGGGGATTTCGCTGGTGATGATGGTCGAGCGACGTCTAACGGTCTTCGAGGATTTAGAAGAGGTCATGTCGTGTCGGGAAGTCCTTCACCGGTGACGAAGCCACGAAAGGGCGGATGAGATTTTCGCCAAAGAAGCGGGATGAGCCGATTTTGGGGATGGTATGATGCTTCCGAGTCGGGAATAGCCTGCTGCTTCTATGGTGCTACCAGCTCAGCCGCCGTTTGGTTCCTTACGACTGCGCTGGTCCTGCGAACGCGTGTCGGTACCTACACCGACAACTCAGTGAGCCATCCTTGATGCGTCGTTCACCAATACGCGATAGGAGCCACTGGGTTTCGAGTACCCTGAGGCGAGAGATACGAATCTGCGCTGACGGCAGCCAGCCAGACTTCCGATCTTTGACGCTGCGGTGGCCAAAGCACAAGCTGCTCGCGCAGATGCTTCCAATCGAGCCGAAGTGTGTCCATAGTTGCGCGCGCATCCGCATCATGCGAGGTGACCAGAATGTTGCCGGAACACGAAAAGCGGAAGACCCGATCATGTGCCGAGCGAAATAACAGCGACTGCGCGCGTTGTCGGATTTTTGACGATATGTCGGACAGAAGACACTCCGCTGCTAGGCCGATCCTGCTGTTCTGAAATGGTTTTCTCGTTTGGTGCAGCAATTGCTTGTAGAAAGGGCAACGACCTTAGGCACGAACGAGAGGGGCGTCGATGGAGTTTCAGTCTGCACGCGTTATTTCGAAAAACTCGCGTCCCTGGGCGGAGCGAGCGGCTTTCACGGACGAAGTCACTCAAGAATTTCTGCAGTTCGCGCAGACGCGTGAAGAATGCCAATTCGGCCTCATCTTTGGATCGTATGCGCTAGGAAAGCGTGGGACAGACATTGACGTTAAGTTCTTTGTGTCCGGCGATGTGACCGCGCAGTGCAGATCTGCATACACGAGCCTTGCACAGCGTATGAACCACAAAATAGGTGCTCCGCCGTTAACAAATGAAGATATCCCATTCGAATATAAGGTCGTTCTTCCGGAGCGTATAATCGAAGGGGCGCTAGCGCTGGTGCCGTTCAAACGTAATGGCGGTTTCTCCATATCAATGGTTGATTTCTCAGAGCCATTTCTCCGCTCCGAGCTATGTCAAATGCGGGTAGTCCTGAGTGCCGTAACCACCCCTCACATAGTTCTCGTAGACCGGCGAGGTGCCTATGAAAAAATAACAAGAGGAGCCGCTCGGTCGGTGAATCTGTTGATCTCGAAAGTGTATGGCTTTGACTATCGCAATGAGGACGAATTCTTTCGATGCTTGACGGGAGAGGTCGACGGACGCCGTCCGGTTGAGCACCTCGGCTACAAGCCATCTCCGGAACATAAGCAGTGGCTGCGCGACCTGATGCTTTGGGCGCATGGCTAATCGCCTTTTTTATGAACTAACGGGAGAATAACGCGTGGACGGTATTGAACGCGGCCGCAAGCGATCTGTGCGCTCTGTTGGGGAGAACTACGATCTGATCGCCGGGGCGGATTTGCTTCACAGGACCCTCGATCGATGCATTGCTTTCAAAAAGCGTCCCGAGCCCGGGTACAGTCACGGCCCGGATGAAAACGCGCGACTAAAGCGGATGTACGTAGGGCAAGCGCCGGTTCGAGGCTGCAGTTTTGAAGAACTGGAAGACGAGATTGAACGTGTTCTAGAGAATTCCTTCAATTTCTCCTCACCGAATTTCATGGGTTTTCCCGATGCAGGCAACGGTGTTGCGGCGTTGTCCGGCGCTTTGGTCGAGGCGTTCGCGCAGCAGAACTTGAACAACTCGACCTTCTCCGCAAGGGCCGCGACTTTTGTGGAGGTGGCGACGGTCTGTTGGCTTCGGAGATTGGCGCAGTTTCCTGACATGGCCGAAATGAAGTCGGTCTTGGACGTAGGAGGAGTAGCCGTCACAGGAGGCACGATGGCCAACCTCTATGGCATCCTCATGGCTAGGAAGCGTTTCGATCCGACAGTTGCGAACGATGGGCTGCGCAATGACAAAAAAGCCAAAATACTGATCCCCGGGGGCCTGACACACTACTCCGTGGTGGGGGCTGCCTCTGTCTCGGGTTTGGGTAGCAATGCCGTAATTCCGGTACCCACACGTGACTTTCGATATGATCTCGAAGAGCTCGATCGTGTTTTACGAAATTGCTCGGCTTCCGACGAGTATCCCATCTGCGTCGTAATCAACGCTGGGGATTCACGAACGCTTTCGGTTGAAAAGATCGATAGCGTCATTGATTTGGTGAAAGAGCACGCACCAGACGCATGGATCCATGTTGATGCATGCCATGGCGGCCAATTGCTGTTCAGCAAAGAGCGGCGCAGTCGACTCCAGGGAATTGAGCGCGCGGATTCGATCTCCCTCGATCCGCACAAAGTTCTCTCGGTCCCTTACACCTGCAGTTACTTCCTCGTCCGGAATCCTGCTGAGTTCATTGGGTTTTGGACCTCTTCGACCCTCGTTATGGACGACCCTTGGTCGTTGGGGCAACTCACTCCAGGGATCGGAAGTAAGTCCTTTTCAAGCCTGAAGCTATATCTGCAAATCAAAAAGCTGGGGCTGGATGGAATGGCCAGTCTAGTGGACCGGCGTTGCGCGTTAGCCGAGCAATTCTATCATCAAGTGGACGCGGACAGTGCGTTCGAAACTCTGCTCAGTACGCCCGACATCAACTCTGTTCCATTTGTTTACGTTGGGCGCGCCGGATCGACGCTCTCTCTGGACGAAGTATCCCAAATAAATAGGTCTATATACGGGCGGATGAGCGAACTAGGCAAGTTTTACTTCCATGGGTTCTTGCTGAAGGACGACTCTCGAAAGTTCAGTAGTGAGCCTCAGGGCAGGATATTCTGCTTGAGGTATATGTCAGGAAATCCAGAGATTACGTCGCATATGCTCCAGGAAAGCTTGGAGCATATCAAGAAAATAGGTCGCGAAGTTACTGGTGTCAGCAACAGATACTAGAGCGTTTCCCTGACTGATTGTCGCCTGCTTCGCATCATCCTTCTCCTTCTTCCTCGAAGGACGGGATTTTGCGCCTCGAGACCGATTCGCGTCGAACGATGCCAGCGCCGCTGCCAACTCGTTGAGGCCGGCGATGCTGACCTCGCGCAGCCCTAGTGCCATGGCTGGGTGTCGGACTCCTAAGAGGTAATGACCGATGTCTCGAAACGACGTCATCTTCCGGCGGTTTGAGCAAAAGGATGCCGATGATGTGTGGCTTCTGCATAGGCGAGCGTCTGAGGCTGTTGGTGTGCGTGCTCCGGAAGGGGGGTGGGAGGATGACTTAAACAATATCGACGAAGTATATATCGCATCAGGCGGCGACTTCGTAGTAGCGCTTATCGGTTCCAAACTCACTGCTATGGGTGGATTGCAACCAGTTGACGATGAGGTCGCAGAGTTGAAACGTATGCGGGTCGATCCGGCCTTTCAACGACGAGGACTTGGGAGGAGGATTCTTAGCGAATTGGAATCGCGAGCCGTTGCTCTAGGGTTCAAGTGGATAAAGCTCGATACGACAACGATCCAAGTAGGGGCTCAAAGACTTTATGAGACGGCTGGCTATATCCCCCGCGGAGAAGGGGTGTTGCACGGATATGCAGTGATCTTCTACGAGAAGTGTTTCGCCGACCAGGGTGACGACGAAACATGATTTATGAGGTTGTGAGCCGCGGGTCAGGCGATACTTCCCGGAAGAGGCGGACGAAGGTCTCGATGACGGGGCCTTCCCGGGTAGAACGGCCGTCACGAGCACATGCATCTGATCCTGAAGCGGGAGACGACCAGGCCGCCAGGTGTGAACGCCCTGCAGCAGCCGGCGCGATTCGATGCCTTAATCAGCGAATTCAATGAAGAGCGGCCCCATGAGGCGCTCGCCATGAGAATGCCAGCCGAAGTCTACACCATCTTTAAGAGCCTATGACGGCCTGCCGGAGATCGACCCCGTTCCACGACAGAGATGCGCTCGTCACTGCCTTCGGCCGCATCTGCATGCACCGCAAGAAGATCAACATCTCCAGCATCATGGCCAGGCAAAGGCTCGGAATCAAGAAAGTCGATGACGGCATTTGGCTCGTCAGCTTCATGCACTATGATCTCGGATATATCGACCTGGAGCAGAGTGCTTGCAAACCATCGACAACCCGTTCACCCATGTCTGAGGTGCAAACTGTTACCTATGTCTCCGGGTTGGACCAGGTACGAGCGCAGCCGTGTATCGGAGCCGACTAGGTGCCCGCTGTTCCACTGAGCTTGTCGAGTTCGCGACATTCGGCGAGGGCGAGGCACAACGCCATCGACGTGACCGTGTTGCTTTGGAACGATTTTCTCGCTTGGCACGACCCATGCATAGCTATCCACAAACACGCTGCGGGACCGCCTGGCTGGCGACCCGAAGCAATAGTGAAGAACTTCCTCGGGCCATCGGGTACATATCACAATCGACTGGAGCCGAACATGAAAAGTTCTTGCAAATCCGTACCTCAAGACGGGTCCGCCAGTCGAAGACTTCGATCAGTGCTCTTGTAATTTGTGTAGGCAGGCATAGTGAAAACAGCACTCGTTACCGGCGGCTCCGGATATTTTGGGGAATTGTTGAGCAAGCAATTGCTTAGACAAGGAACCTACGTTCGCGTGTTCGACCTGAATCCCCCCGGCTTCAGTCATCCTAATCTGGAATTTTTCAGGGGCACAATTCTCGACCGAAACGCGGTCAAGCAAGCACTATCCGGAATAGACAAGGTATTCCACAACATTGCGCAAGTACCGCTGGCCAAGGAAATAGACCTCTTCTGGTCCGTTAACAGCGGCGGCACGCAGATCATTGTTGACGAATCGGTCGCGACGGGAATCGAAAAGTTCGTCTATACGTCCTCAAGCGCTGTTTTCGGTGCGCCGAAATCGAATCCCGTAACAGAAAAGACAGAACCGAACCCGGCGGAAGATTATGGTCGCGCGAAACTCGCGGGAGAAATTATCTGTAAGGAAGCAATGCAGCGTCATGGCTTGGATGTGGCGATTGTGCGCCCCCGCACTGTTCTCGGATATGGCCGCCAGGGCGTCGTCCAAATCCTCTTTGACTGGATTGAACGGGGGCTCGACATTCCGGTGCTGGGTGGGGGCAATAACAAATATCAATTCGTGCACTCGGATGATCTAGCATGGGCGTGCATAGCAGCCTCGAATGTAAAGGGTTTTGCCACATACAACATTGGTGCTGCCAAGTTCGGGACGATGCGTGAACTTCTGCAAGTGGTAATCGATCATGCCGGAACCGGAAGTCGAATCAAGTCGATCCCGATGGGACCGGCTGCCCTTGCAGCGAATCTGGCAAGCGCACTCGGTCTCTCTCCCTTAGGGCCATACCATTCGCTGATGTATGGACGATCAATGTATTTCGACATCTCAAAGGCGCGAAAGGAACTTGGGTATGCACCGAGATACTCAAATTCCCAGATGATTATTGAAACCTATGATTGGTACCAGGCTAACAGGGCTTCCTTCAGCAAAAGCGGAGAGTCACCTCACAAGGCCCCTGTCAAACAGCGGTCCCTGGCATTGCTTCCCTATGTGCTGCGGCTGATCCCAGGATGAATGCGGTTTCAATAATCCTGGTTTTTGCTGCGGGCCTGAATTCCTGTATCGGCAACATATTGCTGAAGTGGAGCCGGGCCTCACTGCCTGCCAATGCCGGATTGGCCGATACGTTTCTCTCTCTCGGCTTCGTAGGTGGATTGGTATTTTATGGCATCAACGTCGTATTGTTTGCAAAGGCTCTAGACTCCATGGAGGTGTCAGTCGCTTATCCGATTTTGGCAGGCTCCGGATTCGCAATGCTGATGATTGCGTCACGTTGTATTTTCGGAGAACCGATCCACCTGCACAAATGGATCGGTGTCGCCCTCGTCTTGGTGGGCGTTATTTTTCTAACGCGAGGAGGCTAAGTTGGCATTCGATCGAGTGATCGTGGGAACCTTGACGCCTTTATGGCCATTGCTCGACGCGGAAGAAAAGCCAGCGGTGCTCTCAGAAGTCGCACGCAGTGTCACTCGTGCCATTGCAATTGCCCCATTTCATATTCGTTTGGCGGTCGAAAGCGGTTCGATCGTTATAAGCCTCTGCATTGCGTTGATTTCAGCGGGTGCAGGCGGTCCCTTGGGCCGCGCGCTCCGGGCAGAAAGTTTTTATCGTCTCCTGCAAAGATTGCCCGGTCCCGCCGGTTCTGTCATACGCCTTTATCGCTCGATGGCGCTGCTTGCATTTTATGAGCAGCCGCCGGTAGCCGCAAAGCTGTTGGCTGCACGGCCTGTCCAAAACTCAAAGGCTTGAATATGAAAGGCAGATTTCGTCTTAAAAGCGAACTGCAACTGGAAGCGGATGCGGTGATAATCGGTTCCGGCGCGGGCGGAGCAAGTGTTGCGGATGTCCTTACAGCTGCCGGTTTATATGTGATCATGCTTGAAGAAGGTGGGCCTGTTCCCTCATCATCGGCTTCTCCTGTCGCCAGTGAAGCATTCGCGGCAGCCTGGCGCGGCGGAGGATTAACCGCTGCGATCGGCCGCCCCCCCATTGCTTATGCGGAAGGCCGCTGCGTTGGGGGAGGGACAGAAATCAACAGCGCAATTGCCCAGCGAGCCGATAGCGACCTCCTTGATCAATGGCGCAAGCTTTACAAGATCGAGAATTTTACGCCGGACGAACTGTCGCAATATTACCATCGCGCAGAGACAACGGTGAATGCAAGCCTAACCCCCGGTCCGCTCGGCCGTCCCACCGACATTCTGCGGCTGGGCGGGGAAGCGCTCGGCTGGAAAGTGTCGGAGTTGAAACGGGGGCAGCGTGGCTGCAAAGGCGCCAATCGGTGTTCTTTCATTTGTCCGAACGGCGCCAAGCAGTCCATGACGGTGACCCTTCTCCTAAAGTCGATGGACCGCGGCATGCGGCTGTTTGCGCGAACGCGTGTGGACAAGATCCTCATTGAGAAAGGACGTGCCACCGCAGTCGTCGCTCAGTCGCGGGACGCCGGCGGACAGTCCGTGCACGTGCGCGTAAAGGCCGGACTTGTGTTTGTCTGCGCAGGAGCAATTCATACACCAGCGCTTTTGCGCCGTTGTGGCCTGCGCAAACGCATAGGCGATACGCTGCGCATTCATCCGACGATAAGAGCGACAGCACTGTTTGATGAACCTGTTGATGCGCACCAATCGCGCCTTCCGCTGACAGCCGTCACCGAATTCATGCCGGAGCAGCGCATCGGAGGGTCGGTGTTCACGCCCGCGGTCTTTGGCCTCTCGCTTGCGGAAGACTGGACCAATCGCGGCGAACTGATGCAGGCTTGGCGTTTTTGCAGCTCATATTACGGCATGATACGACCGCGCGGAGTGGGCTCAGTGAGACCTCTTCCCGGTATTGATGAACCGCTTGTCAGTTTCAAACTCGCCCCTGAGGACTGGATCGCATTGGGCCAGGTTCTCACCCGCCTAGGGCGGGTGATGTTTGCGGCCGGCGCTCGCAAGGTGTTTCCAAGCATTTCCGGCCATGAGGGCTGGACAAGCCCTGATGAGGTTGATGAATTCTGGAACAAGCCTCTGCCGAAAAAGGCGACCAACCTGATGACGATACACCTGTTTTCCACCTGCCCACCCGGCGAGCACCGCGATGCTTGCGCCGTCGACAGTTATGGACGTGTGCGGGGTGTCGAAAACCTCTTTGTCGCCGATGGCAGCCTCATTCCTGAGGCGCCCGGCGTCAATCCCCAGATGACGATCATGGCTCTGGCATTCCGGGTTGCCGAAGCCGCGCTCAGTCATTCCGCTCAAGTACGCGCCCGATCGGCCGCGAGAGAGTAAGTATTGGAGCCAGTGGTGAAGACCGAGAATTCCAGTTCGATGCGCATTATCGATAAATGCGCCACTTGCCTTTTTTCTCGGAAATGAGCTTGTAGACTGAATTGTTGTCCAGCACGGGTTTGCCCCACAAGCCGTCTCTTGAAGTGACTACAAGGGTTCTACAAAGATATTTTTCCTTCATAGCTCTGAGCTGGTCTTCTGTGGCTAGGCCAGCGAATGCACGCACGAAGAAATTATAGACATCTGATGCTTCTTTGGGCGTGAGTTGAGCAGCATAGGCGCGCAAAAAATCCAGCGTGGTTCCGCAATGTCGCCTTTGAGATAAAATTGCCCAGGAAATGTTTCCTGGTGCATAAGTCACACTTGCTAGATCAAGCGGGTTGTTGGCCACAGCTTCATCCGGAGGCGTTACGTCGCGGACGGCTTTCCACATCTCAGGAGATGCCTTGAAAGCAGTGCCCTCCTCTGACTCAGGTCCTTCAACTCGAAATTTGGAGGTGTTCGAATATACAGACTTAGCGCCAGTCAAAATTGAGGGAGTCAGTAACATAATTGCGGTTATGGTAGTGATGCGCCCAACTAGCGTGCCTTTGCCGATGTGTGTGGAGAAAAGTCCAGCAGCCAGCGCAGTCATGACAAGCATCGACGGGATGAGTACACGCCATCCTAAATCATTATACATAATTGTGCTATGGAGTAGTTGCGTGCAAAATAGCGGCGCCAGCACCGAGACAAATATAGCGCAGTCAATGTGCGCGTATCGGTTTATGTCGTCAGATGGCCGGGCAAAACTCCAGATGATGAATGATAAATATATTATTCCGAACTCAAGAAAGATCAGGACAAGCCAGAACCCTGGAACGTCCAAAAACCAGTGATCCCCTACAAAAATCGGAAAGACCCAAAAATCCACGACTTTTCTGGTGTGTAATACAGAGGACTGTTCGCTAATAAGCACGGCTGCACAGAGTAGGGTTATAGCAGCTGTGACGGAAAGTGAAATGAAAACCTCCGGAAGCCGTTTGGCCCTTAGCACATGTGAAACTGACAGCACGCCTACAATGGGTAATATCAAAAGCAGCGATAGCCCGCCCGCCCACATCGAGCTCCCATAAGCAGAAGCCAAAATCGCGCCCATAAACATTGCCAGAGCCATATTGCGCCCGGCGTCGGAAAACAGAATTCGCAAGTATGCCATGATGGCAATCAAGGCCAGCGTTCCGGAAAATACATGCTGGGGTACCCAGGGGGCCTGGATAATCCACGTTTGGAGGCCATGCTGGGGCGCCATCCATTTGTCGAGCCACTTTCCGCAGACAAATCGCACAACGGGCTTAAGCGAACCGACGAATAAGAGCGGGAGTACCCACCAAGCGGCATTTGCACTCCTGCTTCGCGCCACAGCCAGCCATGTTACGACAAACGTCGAGAAAAGCGCGGTCATGCCGGTAAGAGCAATGTCGGCCTCCCAGCCGGTTGCGCCTGTTATGGCGGATGAACACGCAGCTATGAAGTGCCAGACGTAGTAGTAAATTAGAGTGTTGGGAGATCCGGCTTCGGAATGGAATGGATTGGCGGGAGGCAATCCGTTTTGAGCTATTTCATTTACGATCGCTATTTTGGCATGGTCCCAGATCGGGTGACCGACGCCGACGCTACCTCCATAATATTGCGGAATAATCTCGAAGGTTGGCAAAAGGCAGAGGAGAAATGCAACAGTTGACCAGCAAAAGCCGGGACTCGCAGGCGATCGAAGGAGTGGGTCTATGGTGCCTTTCGAGAGCCAGAGAGCGATAGCGGACAAACTAAGGACGACCAGGATCAGATTGATCGCTGTTATTGGTAAAAAATGAAAAATGGAAACGCCTGCGGCGCCGAATATCCCAAGTCCGATGACCGGCGACAAAAGCAGGCGCATTCTGATATTGCTGTCAAAATACTTCGAAACAGGCCAGCCTATGGCATATCCTATGGCACTTGAAACAAGCGCGCTGGAGATAATGGAAGAAGTTTGGACTAGCACTGACTGTCTCCCAGTCCCCCCGGCAAGCTTAACTAAAATGATTGACCGTTCTTGAGGCACCAATCGACCGAACGTCGCATGCCTTCGCGCAAGCCGATTTTCGGCGCGTATCCGAGCACTTTTCTGGCCTTGGCAATATCGCAGGCAATTGTCTTGTTCATTTCCGACAGCACGTGGATCTTCTGGTGATAGATCCCGGCATACTGTAGAGTAGTGTCGAGTATCGTTGCGATACCGCCTACAATGTCCGGCAGATGGAATGTGTTGGGCTTGACCGTCATGCCGAAATCTTCGTGCAGGACCATGCCAACGACTTCGACAATTTCGTTCATGGTGTGGGGCGTCTCGTCTGCAAGCCAGAAAATATCTCCCGCCGCCCGCTCGTGAACTGCGGCAAGAAGGATGCCCTGTGCCAGATTGTCAGTGTAACCCATGGAGCGGCGGTTCCGCCCTGATCCAACAATGGGAAACTTGCCTTCTTTGACCATCTTGAAAAAAAGTGTTTGTCTTGGAGGCTGATTGGGGCCGTAAAACCAAGGCGCGCGGACGATGACAATCTCCATAGGGCGGTCAGCAGCCATTTCCGCACGCAGTGCCCGTTCCATCAGCATCTTGGAGCGGCCGTATCCCGCATAGGGGTTATAGGGGCTTTCCTCCGTGAATCTGTGGTCCGAGTGAGGATTGAATCCGACCGGCGAATTCGACGACATGACGACCGCGCGCCGCACACCTGCCTTTTGCGCTGCCGTAACCAGGTTGATCGTGCCCTGTGTGTTGATCGCTTCAAACTGGGCAACATTTTTTGGATGAATGATGCCTGCCAAGTGAATGAGAATGGCGCCTTCGGCGCCGGCGACGAATGCACGGACGGATTGCATCTCCTGAATGTCACCCGCCACAATTTCCAGGCCCTGTTCGCGCAACGGCGATATGTCTTCTCCCGTAGGCACGAGCGCCCTTACCCGGAAGCCGCCGTTTGCGAGAACTCCTGCATCCGGCAGCCCCGTCGTCAACGCGGCCGCCACCCGCCCGCCTAACCAGCCGGCAGCTCCAGTTAGGAGTACGAGGGGTGCGTTCAAGGTTATAGGGGTTAATTCTTGCATATTGGCATTCGCTGTATTCATATCGCCATCACGAATGCCGATGCGATGAGGGCGCCGACAAACCAGCTGGTCTTGTCGTTGAGCGCGAAGACAATAGGGTCGTCGTGCAAATCCATGCGATGACTGAGGAGCCATATCCTTTGCAGCCAAATGGAAACGCCGAGCGGCGCAACATAAAGCCATGCTGGATTGTGATATAGTTGCGTCACTCTGGGCTCGAGTGCGAGGAAAAGCAGCATGATGACGATCGAAGCCGAGGTTGAAGCAAGACCATAGCCTAATGTGAGCGGCCAATCGTCGGGCAAGTATCCGCGCCCTTCGATGACGTCCTTCCCAACTGAGCACGCGCGCATTGCTTCCACATGACGCTTTGCCAGAGCCAGCGAAATGAAGAACATTGCTGAAAACGACAAAAGCCAAGGGGAGAATGCCAGACCGTTCAGCACCTGGCCCATGACAATCCTCAAGGTGAATAACGCCCCAATAACGGTCACATCGAGTAACGCAACACGCTTCAAGCGCAATGAATAGGCGAGTGTCAGCGCCAGATAGACAGAAACAACTAGCGCGAATTGATGGTCCAAAAGGAGGGCCATGCCAATGCCCGCAGCCAGCATAAACTGACACGCCAGAAAGCCGCTTATGACACTGATTCGGCCTGCAGCGATTGCCCGGAAGCGTTTGGTCGCATGCGCCCGGTCCGCCTCCAGATCAGCCAGATCGTTGATAATATAGGTTGCCGAAACAATCAGGCCGAAAGCAAGGAAACCTGCGGTCGTCTTCAGTACGGCATGGAAGTCGTCTACAATGCGGCCGAGAAAAAGAGGCAAGAAGATCAGCAAATTTTTCGACCACTGGTGTATCCTGAGTTCAGAAAGCCAATCCTTCACCGGATATCTTTTTTCAGGACTGAGCGTCCTGACCTTGACGCCAGCCTCACGGACTTGATTTTCGAACTTTACTCCGTTGCCAACCAGAACGGCTCCGGACGCCGCCTCCCAGATCGGCAGGTCGGCGGCACTGTCGCCTGCATAGATGAAGCCCTCGGGAAAGCTCTCCTGAAGCCATTGCAGTTTGCGGCGGCTCTTGAGGTTCAACGAGCCATTACTCCCCTTGGCACCGTCGAAACTGCCAAGATAAGAAATGACATCATTTGCTATGCTCTGATCAGCTGCGGTAACGAGATAAGTTTCACGCCCGGCAGATTGCGCGCGGCGTATCAGTTCCAGCATCTGTTCGCGGTAGGGAAGCGACTGCGGCTCTATCGAACGAACGTTCGCCAGAGCTTCCTTCAGGGCCGCGCGCCCTTTGAACCAGTTTGGAATGGTGCGAAGCAACTGCCGCGGGGAATGGAAGAAGGCATCAAAGAGATTCTCATGAAGACTGTCTGATTTTATCAGCGTGCCATCCAAGTCACAAATTAAAGGCAACTGACGATCAAAGCAGTCCAGATCAATGACCTTCATTTCATTTTGCCGCGGTTTCATTAGAAGCACCCTCCAGCCGGACGCCCCGAAACGGGTTCAAAGTACGGCCGGCGTATTTTGGGGAGGTGGTGAGCCTGATACGCGCTTTCTTTTATGTGAGCTGACGGGGACATGTTGTTTTTTGCCTCTCTCCATCGACCGCTAGGTCATCCCCTCCCCATAGGGGCCGGTATCTCCAGACGCATGCGACCGACGAGCATCAAAATTTGTGCCAGCTTGCAAAAATGTATCGGAAGACACTTTCTGCAAATTGTTCAAAGACGTGCGTGCGTGATGGCAGGCATTTAAGCTGGCGGGCGCCGTGTCGCGGACACGACAGAATGGACAGCAGGTGTCTGTTGTTTGACGTTCAAAGGAACCGGCGCCATAAAGTGATCAGTGAGCGGAATGAGGGAGCTTGGATAACCGCGGCATTCCGCCGTCCGCCATGCAGCAGTCGCTGCACAAGTAGGTACCCAGGCGCCAGCTTCTACAACGACGCCGAACGCAAGGCGGGTAGGGCGGCGCGGCTTGTCATCTGAGCGGGAGAACCGAGGATGCTCGTCACTCGGCTGAAATAGGAGCTCGCGGCCATTCAGAAGGCACGGCAAAGTACTGAATTGGCTGACACTCCGCGACGGAACGGCGCAAGAGTCGCGGCCGCAACTGCATCCAACCTCCGAATGTCCAATTCGCATTCCGGCCAGCTGCGATCACCATTATAGGGTGGCGAACTCGTCGCGAAATGTGTCTGAGTGTGGATCGATCTTCGGAACTCAATGCGGCGACCCCAGCCGGATGGGAATGCCAATCCCCAAGATAGTCGAGGTCGCCCGCGGTGTTCCTGAATGCTTCATCTATCTGCTCGACCTGCCATGAGTGGTCCGGAATGAAAGTATGGCGGCCATGCAGCGCTTTCGGGCCAGCACCTACAATATCAACGACAACCCGATCTTCGCCATCTCTCCAACCGAGGAGAACACCGCCGGTCTCGAGCGGAAAGAATGTGTTGGCCTGTTCGATTATTGCTTGAGCTGCGTCGCGCCCCAACCAAATTGTCATCCCTGTGACGCTCCGCAGCTGCAGCTCGAATGTGGTGCGATCGTCTCGGCTTTCCACCGCGGGAGAATGCGGCGGCCATTTTCGGTCAGATCAAGAATGGAAAGCTGCCAGTCACCCGAATCGTACACGTCCGGGGCGAGCAGTCCGATCGTGCTGCGTACAACTTCCATCGACACTTCCTGCAGGTCAAAGGCGCCTCCGGTGAACGTTGGCGCGTTGCAGCCGGTCGGAACTATCGTGCCCGAGCTGTCAATAGTTGGGAGCGGGAGCGTCTTGCCGGACCAATGCTGCTGCAAGCAGACATAACAGCCCGGGGCTCCCGGATTGAATCTCGCCACAACGCCTCCGACCGCGCCTTCTGTTGCGTGGCCGAACACGTAGGGCTTTCCTATGCTACGGCACATGTCTGCCAAGGCGCCCTGGCATTCCGTCGAGGCCGATGTGTCGACCACAATGTCGGCTTCCTCGATCAGTCCTCGAAGCTGACCCATGGGATTCCCCTCGAGTTTGCGGACGTCCTCCACGTTCGAGATTGCTGAGCCCACTTTGGCGTTCCCACGTACGACACTTGTCCAAGGGTAGTTGTGATAGAGGAAATCGTGCAGCGCGGCCGTCTTTGGCAGGCCCCACACCGAACGACCCAGCGCCCATCTGACCGTATTGCCCGGCTCGACAAGATCGAAATCGATGATCGTCAGCTGACCGACGCCTGAACGCGCAAGCTCGACTGCAGCGAAACTGCCGATGGCTCCGCACCCTACGAGCAGGACCTTTTTGCTTTTCAAAGCACTCGCGACCGGCAGGCGCGAGAACATATCGCTCGACAAACGGTATCCGCGCACCAAAGAAACCTGTCGACGGCGGCTACCAGGCACACGCCGGCTGACGAGGAAAAACCAACCGTTGCCCTTGTTATCAGGACCGTAGGAAAGCTCCTCCTGAAAAACGACGGCAGTAATCGATAAATCGTTGTCGGCGATGGCCGCGAGCTTCTTTAGTTGAGCGGGGAAGAGGGCCGATTGTCGCTCCATCTCCTTCTCGGCCGCGGCCAATATCGCCCCCGGCGACTCGGGGAATGGTGGTTCTAGGCGTACCCAGCGCCCGATGACTTCTTTCCATGAGCCGGCCCGTTTCGGGAGATCAAAGGGCGTCGCCATCCAAGTGCCGCTCAATGGCTCCACTTTGCTCAGAATGGCTTGAAAGGGCGGAGACCTTCCTCGCTCCATCCGATCCTGGAGCAGGAAAACTGCGGTTCCGAGGGGCGCATTTGGAACGGGCTGCTGCCCATCAAAGAAAACGGCTGAATAGTCCTCTGCAACGTGCATATGATATGGCGTTACAGGGTCGGGCGCTTGTTCTTCGAGGCTGGCAGCCTCACTCCACTGCTCTTTCCGCCGCAGTTTCATGACCTGCAGCACCTGCTGCAACCGCTCTGCTATGAAATCGGCGACCTTTTGATGAGGGTGCCACTGGGCAGAGTCCTGCGTCAGGAGGCACAAATCCCTCGTAAAGGGGTTCTGATGTCGCTCGAGTTGCAGTTCAGGCGCGGATATTAAAGGTCGGCAGAACGGATGCAGCGGCGAGTACCCGACGTTGAGTCGGATGATCTCGCCACTCTCCATCGGCCACAGAACCTCCAGGATTAGGGTGCCGTCCTGTTGGATCAACGGCCGGTAAGATGCGCGATGTTCCTCATAGGCCGCCAGCTCCCGGGCATACAAGCCAGGGTAGGCCTGCCACCAATTGTCCTGATCCGAGCCGCGCTTTAGCACGTTCACCTCCGTCAGCCGACCGGCCGGTGGGACGGGGGGTGAGAGGGCACCGGCGGGCCATCGGGGCGACCCGGAGTATGGCTGGGCGGCCCCTTCGGAACGTCGGGGTGTTCAGGATGGCCTTCCCGGCCCGGCTTATTCGTATTCGACATGAGTATCTCCTTCCAATACAGGCCTCCGTTCTTGACGGGGCGCAATTCCGGATTAAAATTCTGGATGAGTCCGGATATGGATTATATAAGAATGGACTCATTCGTTGTTCAAGTACACACTTGGACTTAGGAGCAGATTTTTATGACAGAACCAGTTCGAGGGTCATCTCCAAGCAGCGATTCTGCTCGGGTCCCTGCAGAACTCGAAGCGTTCTTCCGCATCGCCGACCGGTGGCGTCTGTCTGTCGACGATCAGATCAAGCTGTTGGGATCTCCAGGTCGGTCGACATTCTTCAAGTGGAAGAAGGAGGGCGGCACGTTGCCCGCCGACACGGTTGAGCGCCTGTCGCACATTCTCAGCATTTGGAAGGCACTGCGAATTCTCTTTACCATAGAGGAGCGCGCCGACGATTGGATTCGCCGACCCAACGATTTCTTCGATGGAGCAAGCGCACTCGACACCATGCTGCAGGGGAGGGTTGTCGATATCTACAGAGTGCGCCAGTACCTCGATGCTCAGCGTGGCGGGTGACAAATGGATGAGGTCGCCATCCAGGACGAGTTTTATCGACTAATTCCGTCACGGTTCCCGCCAGTCGCGGTGTACGAAGGATTGGTCAGCGAGGACAAGATCGAGGCACTTGTCGAAATAGAGAACAAGACGAATCCGCGTCTCCAGTCGGAGAGCCGGCTGCTATCCGCTCATACCGATCCGAGGGCGCCGAGGCTGCAGAACTGGAACCTGGCTCCCTTCAAGTACCTGAACCCGGAGGGAAGCCGCTTTTTCGACGGTAGTCGCCCGGCACTGGAATTGGCAGACGATCGTCAGACCGCCCTCGCTATGTCTGTCGAGCGTCGTCAGGCCTTCTTGTCGCGAACCAAGGAAGCGCCAATCGGCCTCGATATGCGATTGCTCAAGACACCGGTGAGCGGGCGGTTCATCGATTTTCGAAAGTATCCGATCGATCTATCGTGCGAGGAACGCTGGAGATTGGGAGGTTCGGTGCCCGAAGGCGCGGACGGCGTGATTTATCATCCGCCGGAGCGGCCCTCAGCCATTTGCATTGCGGTACTCCGAGGCGACGTTCTTGGCCGAACGATTCAGACAGTCCATTACCGCTACGTTTGGAATGGTGCCCGAGTATCCCTTCTTTATGCCTTTGATGATGCAGGCAAAGAAATTCGCCCAGAGGTATTGTGTGGCGCGGATGATGCATTTGCCGTGTGAGTATTAAATCTAGCAGAACACACCTACATTTTCGCCTTCTGCTTATTCACAGTGATATTCTCAGCAGGCAACTCTACCCTTCTCGTCGCTTTAAGACCTCCTCTCGAAACCGCGAACGGAGTACTCTCATCTCGGCCTTCTCTAAACGCCTGCTGATCTTCTCAGCCGTTTGGGCCAGGAGCCTGCCGTCGAATTCGGGGGGAACTCCCCTGTTATCCTTCCAGAAGATTTCAATTGCCTGAAGGTCGGCCTCTTGGAGATCTGCGACGAAAGAGCACGCGGCAGCAATGATAAGTCCATTATCATCATCGGCAGTTTCTGCGGCGGGTACCGCCGCTTTGGCGGGCGATGCCGCTATAGCGGTCATTGCAGGCTGGTGAACGGACCGCAGCGACAGAAACTTTTCGACGGTGAGCTTGTCCCATTCAGAGGTGGTGTCGGCTTCCTGCCGGAGGGTCGGCGACTGCGACCCTCGCGCCGGATGAATGCCCAGCAAATGAACCCGAACCCCATAGTTCTGAGCAATCTGCACGCCGACTCGGACATCTTCATCGCCAGACAGCAGCACCACCTCAGAGATAGCCCTTTGCCGTGCCAACTCTATCAAGTCAGTCACGATAAGCGAATCTACGCCCTTTTGCTGCCCCTGCCCATTAATGAAACCGAGGCGCAACTTGATGTCATCCATGTCGGCGATTGCAGTCTGATCAGCGCTCATCGCTACACCTGGTCTTATTCCATCGTACCAGTAAATGCGCAGCAGTGACCCAGTAGGGGCTTTCGTGGAACAGAACGCCTTCAGTTCCTCAATGACTGACCTCGCCGAGAGTGACAACTTCGCCCTAGCGACTTTGTTACCGGTGAGTGCAGTGCTCCCCTGCGCGAACAGATAGCCCGCGTCGACGAAAATAGCAGAGCGCCCCAAAGATCCCCCAACCCTAAAAGTAGCAAGGGCTCCCGCGGGAGCCCTTTGTATGCCGGCGCAACCATAATATCTAATCGGTCACGCCGGAGTAATTTATGTATGCGCCACGCATGCGCACAAGTCAATACGAAACGATAAACGCCGCAGGAAATGGACGCTAATGAGACGCAACGCGCGCCAATCAGACCTAATCGAGCTCAATTAGATATTCTGCACATACGCAGATGCAACAAGTTACAACGGATATAATGCCGCGGGCGCTGCACCGCAAGAAGCCGAAGCAGCCTGCATCGCGCAAAATCAATGGCTATCGACGGACAAGCGTCGCACCGACCAGTCCGCTTAATTTCCGGCGCCGGCCGAAGTCATCCCAGTCAGACTGCGGAAAATGTCGACCCAGAATGCGAAATCGTCTGCTCGCCCGTCGGTCCAGGCCTCAAGACCGCAATGCGCCACGGCAGTCGCTGCCTCGTCGCCGAACAGGTCAATCGCGGCTTCCATCATGCTTTCCGGGTCCGAAGGTTCTGGCCAGATCGCCTTCATCATAGTCATACACCTAATCGCAGCTTCTCGGGCGTGAGGATACTACGCGCATTTGAGCGTTGCGCAAACGAACCAGACTGTGTGGAAAGTAGGTCTGAACAGATTCCATCGACTGTAGCGCCGGGATAGAATCCGGCATGGCACATATTTCTGGAACTGAGCGCTCGCAGCTTTTGCTTCTTCCTGAGGCCGTTGACGACTATGTCGGGCTTGATAATCCGGTTCGCTTCATCGACGCCTTCGTTGACGGTCTGGACCTCGATGAAGCCGGCTTTCGACGCGCGCAGGCAAACACAAAAGGCCGACCAGGCTACGATCCCGCAGACCTGTTGAAGCTGTATATCTACGGCTACTTGAATCGGGTGCGCTCGAGTCGCCGATTAGAGGTGGAAACCCGTCGCAATGTCGAGGTGATCTGGCTGCTTCGGCATCTAAAGCCGGATTTCAAGACGATCGCCGATTTCCGCCGTGAAAACCGATCGGCATTTCGGCAGGTGTTTCGGGTGTTCGTAAAATTATGCCGCGAGTTGGACTTGTATGTGGAGTGCGCCCCTTGGGGTGGACAAGGATCAGGCTGCTGATTTGCCAGTCTGCCGGATGTGTTGATCCTCGAACTGTTTGGGGCTCAAGTAGCCGAGCGCTGAATGGAGCCGGCGCTTGTTGTAGACCTCCTCAATGAATTGGGGAATATGTTCAGTGATGTCCTCGAAGGTTTCGAATGCCATCGGATAGACCGCCTCGACCTTCAGCGTTTTCATGAAGCTCTCGGCCTTGGCATTGTCGTAAGGGTTTCCCCGGCGACCCATCGAGCCGATTAGGCCGTTGGCGGCCAGTGTCTCGCGGTAGAGCTCGGCAGCATACTGCGAGCCGCGGTCCGAACGGTGGACCACGCCGTGCGGCGGCCTTCTTCTGTCAATGGCCGCCTTCAAGGCTGCCACCGTCAGCCGTGCGTCGATCGACCGACCGATGGCGTAACCGACGATCAACCGCGACCAGGCATCGAGGATGATGGCGACGTAGATGAAACGCGTCGGCAACGAGACATAGGTGATGTCGCTGACCCAAAGCTGGTTGGGGCCGCTCGGGATGATGTCCTTCGCCAAGTTCGGGAAGATCGGGCCGTCGTGGTCACTGTCGGTCGTGGCGATGAAACGTCGCCTGATCTTCGGCCGCAGATCGTGTTCGCGCATGAGGCGGCGAATCTTCTTGTGGTTCACGACAATACCCTGCTGCCGCAGGGCCGCACCGACGCGGCGATAGCCGTAGAACTCGAACTCGTCGCAGATCGCGAACATCGCTTCGACGATCGCAGTGTCGTCGGCCGGCCTTTCTGGGTGGTCATAATAAGTGGAGTGCGCGGATCGGCGGCACATGAAGGCTTCTTCTCCAAGGACGAGTTTCGGTATGATCCCGAAAAGGGCGTCTACATCTGCCCCAATGGGGAGGTCCTCCGGCCGCGTTATAAAAGTCGCTTACGCGACAACGTGAAGATCGACTATTGCAACCGCGATGCATGCAAGGCTTGCACTCTGCGCGCGCGTTGCACCGGCAATCGCTTTCGATGCGTCTCTCGGCTGGAAACCGAAGCGGTCCTCGACCGCATGGCCGAAAGGCTGGCGAAGCGTCCGGGGATTCTGGACCTCGACGAGAGAGTGTCGAACACCCTTTCGGCACCATCAAGCAATGGATGAATCAGGGCGCCTTCCTCATGAGGCGCCTGGAGAATGTCCGTGGCGAGTTCAGCCTGACCGCTCTCGCCTACAACATACGCCGGGCTATCACCATCGTCGGCATTCCGGGCATGATCGCGGCCCTCCAGGCATGGGATTGAGCAAGCTTACCGTCAATTTTGCGCTCGAGCGTCGAACAGGTTTCTCAGTGGCACTTCGAACGGCTCCGTGAGCCAAATATCGCGCAAACCGACGGAAAACCCGCGCAAATTCACCGCCTCATATACTTCTGGCGATTTTTCGCACGGTCTGGATCGTTTGGGCACGCGTTGCACAGGCCGCAGAAAACGCAATGAAATCAGTTGCCTAGGGCCGCGTATCCGGGCAGGATTGCATAATCATGCTCCATTACGCAACGGAGTATGATGGGCGAGAAGGCCGGATACGCAAGGTGGGGGGTGCGTGGGATCCGGCTATCCATGGGCCGCAAAAAGATGTTTTCTGAAAATATCAATCTCACCTTGCCGGAGGGCGCGAAGGCTCGAATGGACGCACACCTGCGAAGGGCGAGGACAGGCTCAGCTTTATCCGTACTGCGATCGACGCAGAGATAGTGCGGCGGGAGGTTCGCCTCCTGACGAGGATCAGTCGTCTAAAGCATAGGACAAGCCAGCGGTAGAGCCTCAGGCACGCGCAAGAACCGCGTTCGCGGCGTCTTCGAAGGTACTCGCTTCCTGCATTGTCGGAGCGGCAGCGCCGGTCTCCCAGATCGGCCGAAACTTACCTGGAATATGAATGGTTCGAAGGCCGGCTTCGCCGGCCGGTTGAATGTCACGGGTTATTTGGTCGCCAATCATATAAACAGAGCCATTAGAACCGAAGAGACGTCTTAACCGCACGAACAGTTCTTTGCGCTTCGGCGCATCGATAACGCGGTTGATATACCTGGCAATTTTGTTTGCTCGAAGCAGCTTTCCAACGCGGTCGCGCCCGCCTTCCGTGACGAGAACGAGGATTGCGTCGGCATCGTGCAATCGCTCCAGTCCCGTACGTACTCCTGGTAAAAGTTTGGGCGTCACGCTCAGATCTGAAAGATATTGCTTTTCAATCGCTTCGGCGACTTCTTTCGCCAGCGGGATTGTAGAAGGATCCTTCCAGGTTTTTCGGGCGGCAAGGCCCGGATCATCACCGATCAGCCTGTGGCAGAGCGCTGCAATCAGCAAACGAGCAGGATATCGAAGACCAAGGTGATGGCGCGATGCTAACTCCTGGTCGATCTCTCGCACATACCCCAACCGATCCTCTTTCGCCATGTCAATGCCGGTCGCAGTGATGACGTTTGCCAGCAGCCGAAGCTGTGCTGCCGCGAACACTCCGTCTGTGTCCCACAACGTATTATCAGCATCCAGGCATACAACTGGAGTCGTGCGGTCGCGATGAGACCTATCTGCAGTGCTGGCTAGGGATGAGTGGGGCATCTTTTTGACCTGCGGCACAGTCGGTGGCTATGGCCGTTCGAATCACACCATTAGAATCCTTTTGTGGCGGGTTTACAAAGATAAATGTGACGGTCAGCGCCAGAAGCCAAAAGATCAGTGCTTTGATCGCCCAAGACTGCAATTGCTGCGCGGGTTCTAGATAGCGCAGCTTGTCGGCGACCTTGGTCGCGACCAGGTAGGCCTCAGTGATATAGTTCTTAAGATAGTTTAACTGTAGTTCTTCATTTAACTTCCCTGGATTCTCAGGAGCAAGAAAAGCCTTGCTCCAATCTTCTGGCGAGACCTCGGCGATCGGCTTGAAAAATACATACGATTTAGGCTTGCCCTTCTCACTTGCAACCCGAGGATATCTAAACCGGGCACGGATCGCATGGAAGGTCACCAACGCGCCGGATGCAGCCAACAGCCCAAACGCCGCGAACAGCACATACGACAAAGGTACGAGCGCCGTCTTATAGGTCGACCTGTTATCGAGGGACAAGCCACTCAGATAGAATTGCAGCGGATAGGTGTCAGAGAACCGGTTAAAAAGGACGCCGGAAAAGGCGCTGAGGAACGTGACAATCGTTAGCAGTCTGGTCGCCTTACCGTCTTGGTAGTCTGTCAACGCTTTAACCTCGTCGAGAGACTGACGAGCGAGTTTTAGCGGTGCCTCGAGAGCATCGCCGCCAACCGCGGTCTTCAACTGTGACAGTTCACGGCCTGCCCGTTCAAGCACCAACCCCGTTTCAAGATGTTTGACAACACCGTCCTGCGAAACCTGCGGGTAATGTTCGAACGGATACCCGCGCAGCGCATGCCAGATTGCTTGAAAAGGTCCGACTGGATCCTCAGGGTTGATTTTGGTCATGCAGGATAGAGTCCCCGTTTACGGTCATGTTTGCGAAGCAAGAACAAGAAGGGAAGGCTGACAAAAACCATAATCGCCTTTCCCAGGATTTGGCCCGTCAGGAAGTCGAAGGAACCGAACGCGAGCCAAAGGAACATTCCGCTATCGACGATCAATCCGACAACGCTGCTGCAGAGCGCCGCCACAATCAACCCTTTGCGCTGCAACGGTGTAAAAACAAAGAGATCGGCAAGTTCCGAAGCAAGAAATGCCGAAGCAGAGGCGACCGCAAGGCTCGGAGCCGCGAATGTGGTGGACAAAATTGCACCAATCAGGATTGCTCCGACAGACCACATCAAGCCAAGGCGTCTTTGCACCAGGTCGCGAAGAACCAGCGCCAAGCCTACAAGAAGCACACCGCTTGGAGCGGTTAGTCCAAACCCGACGGGTATCAGGCAGGGCCCATTCGGTACGCAGAATGTGCCAATATTCCCGATCATGAAGTTCGCGGCAGGGATGCAGGCCGTGAATGCAAGCAGAAACACTGCGCCTTCAATGCGGCGTGTGCGATCTGGCTCACCCATTGGGATTCTCCGTTCCGCCCGCGTCTTCGGCGATGAATTTAGTGTAGCCTTTCGCGCGCAGTTCACATGCGGGGCACACACCACATCCGAAGCCCCAGTCATGCCGATGGCCGCGTTCACCGAGGTAGCATGTATGAGAATCTTCAATGATCACGTCGACGAGTGGCTGCCCGCCCAGGTTCTTTGCAAGCTGCCAGGTCGCGGCTTTGTCGATCCACATGAGAGGCGTCTCCAGCACGAAGCGGCTCTCCATTCCGAGATTGAGAGCTACCTGAAGCGCCTTGATCGTGTCATCACGGCAATCGGGATAGCCGGAGAAGTCGGTCTCGCACATGCCGCCAACGACGTGCTTCAGCCCGCGGCGATAAGCAAGAGCGGCCGCGAATGTCAAAAATATCAGATTACGGCCGGGCACGAACGTGTTTGGTATTCCGGTGCTCGCCATTTCGATTTCGATGTCTTGGGTCAGCGCCGTGTCCGAGATCTCACCGAGCGCCGAAAGCGAAATCGTATGGTCGTCACCGAGGCGGTTTGGCCAGTTGCGATCAATCTTGCCAAGTGCAGTCCGCAGCCTGGCTCTGCAGTCCAACTCCACTCTATGTCGTTGACCGTAGTCAAAGCCAACGGTCTCTACGCGCTGGAAGCGATCGAGTGCCCACGCCAAGCATGTGGTGGAGTCCTGACCACCGGAGAAAAGGACCAGTGCACCGTCCTGACGTTCAGTCGCCATCATATTCCGCCCAGCAAAAAGGAGTTTCAAAGACCTTGATCGATGACAACTGCGCCAGAAGAGGTTTTGCGCGCTCCCAGATCCAGATGGCGATGTTTTCAGCCGTCGGATTTTCGAGCCCGTCGATGTCATTCAAGGTATGGTGGTCCAACTGCTCCAGAAGCGGCTTAAAAGCGCGTTCGACGTCGAAAAAGTCGATCACGAAACCTGTGTGGGGATCGACGTTCCCTGAGAGTTGGACATCCACGCGATAGGAGTGGCCGTGCATCCGGTGGCATTTGTGGGTGCTCGGAACGTTCGGCAATCTATGTGCTGCTTCGAATGTAAAGGCTTGCGTGATCTTCATGGGATACCAATCATCTTGTGCGTCTGGAGGCTGAGGCGCCAGGGCGGGTTGTCGAGACAATAGGCGGCGATTAATGCCGTATTCTCCTGCCGCCGGGGCCCGTCCATCGGCTGAAGCCAGTGGTGGTCAAAGGCAAGGTCCGTGAACTGGTCCGGGTCGGCACCAACCTGTGGATAGACAAGCTTCAACTCGTTTCCATGCCGCTGTTTCAATTCGGAGCCTGCCTTTGGGCTAACGCAGATCCAGTCCAGCCCTGCTGGAGCTTCGATCGTTCCGTTGGTCTCGACGGCAATCTGAAATCCAGCGGCGTGAACGGCCTCGATCAATGCCGCATCGAGTTGCAGCAGTGGCTCACCCCCGGTGAACACAACAAAGCGTCCGCGCGTTTCAGGTCCCCAAGTCTTTTCGATCGCCGCGCAAAGCATTGCCGCGTGCGCAAATTTACCCCCGCCGATGCCATCCGTGCCGATGAAGTCGGTATCGCAAAATTGGCAGATCGACCTCTCTCGATCTTCCTCCCGACCAGACCATAGGTTACATCCCGCGAAACGGCAGAAAACTGCCGCCCGCCCAGCCTGCGCACCCTCTCCCTGGAGGGTTTTGAACAGTTCCTTCACTGCATAGGTCATGTTGCCTCCGGTGAACCGTCCGGCGGTTCAGTGAGGGCTGCCCGACGGGCTTTCGCATCGGCACGCACGATCGTAATCAGATACTGGGCCAGGCTGACAATGTCGCGATTGACGTTTTGCACTGATTTCCAATGGCGGTGATCATCCGGACCGAACTCCCATTCTCCGGACGTCCACGCTGTCCTGCCAACGAGGCATGCCAGGCCCTTCGAGAATTCCTGCCACGTTCGTGCGCCATCGAGCAGGGCCAGGACTTCCATCACGTAGCCCAGCGCCATGATACCGGCACCATGAACAAGGCGGGATGTCTTCGGCGTATGGTTTTTCCAGTCATCTTTGAAGACATACTTTACAGCGGCATAGAACTGCTCGATCACCTGGAAGCAGAGATCCTCGCCATTCGGCTCACGGATCATTTCCCGCATTACTCCGTCGGTCACCGAATTCATGACGACGCGCTGAATGGCGGTATCACGAATGATGCCGGCAGGATTGGTATGCTGGTGGATCATTCCCTTGAGGGACGAACTTCCATCGAAGTTCAGCCGCGCCGCAAGTTCCGCGGCGAAGGCGCGATCGCCAAGACGTCTTGGCAGGCCGCCAACGGTTGGAAGAAGCTCATAGATCAGCGACTTCGGCAAGGGGCGCGTGTTGTTAATCAACACGAACTGCCGGCGAAGCTCGGCGTCGTCTTCGCAGACGACACCGGAAATGAACACCTGGAAATCCTTGTCGGGTAGCTGCGAAAGGGCGCTCAGTCGTTGTTGACCGTCGACGACGAAACCCGGAGGACCGCCGTGCGAGGAAATCCTGACCACACAGCGCCCGAACTCGTCCGCTTCCTCGATCTCGATGCCTGATGTGAAAGCGACGACGATCGGGTTGGGCAAGATCGCTTCCGACTTTTCCAGATAGTCACGGATCTCCCGGATATGCCCGGCGATCTGTGGACGCTGAAAACCGCTCAGGCGGCCGCCGCTGTCGCGCGCAACACGCTCGATGAAGGCAAATTGCTGGAGTTCAGAGGCAAGGGCTGCAAACGACACCACCGTGTGCTGATCGCTCTGCCGCGCCTTGATCGCCGGAAACCTGAATATCGTCATCAAATTCACTTCTGCATGGTAGATTGCGGACAAGGGCTTCGTAGACCCCGAGATTATGAATGCCCCGTCGCTTGTTCCGATTGCTTGCCCTGAAGATCACAACCTCGATGGAGAGCGATGTGCAGATGGGGCATCCGCACAGCTTCCACGGTTTGTCAGTGAGCGTGCGCCTGTAGCGGCTCCGCAGTTCCTCGACAGCCTTCACCCCCGGAAGATCGCCAATCGGCGCTCCCATCAATGCCGGGGTGGCATACGCGAGCACAGCGTCAAGAGTTTCCTCCAATTCGACCTGTCCGCGATCATAGGCCCGCAGCGCATTTAGAGCGTGGTGCTCCATGGAAACCAACTGTTCCTGGTTCAACGCGCCTTGTTTCGCCAGGCGCTGCAGCTTCGGATTCTCTAACGCCTGCGGAACGCGAATAGCCGTGTAGTACGTCAATGCCCCACTTGGTGTCGGGAGATAGTAGTTCGACTTGGCGTCCTTGAAGGCGCGAATAAGCGGTGAGGTGGTGTCGAAACTTGTGATGTTGAATGGCTGGAAGGTCTCGATCTCGTCGGCCTTCGCAAATCCGAGGATGTGAAGGCGAACGTTCGACGGGATCACATCGCGGATGGCGCGAAGACACGTTTTGATTTGCGCTGCCTTCAATGGAACCGTTCCGCCGAGGGCTAGATAATTATATCCCATGGCAACTAGCCTGCGTGCAGCTTCAGCCATGCTTCCCGGAGACCATCCCTGGATGACGCCCAAGGGCGTGAACCGGCGCGACATGTGCGCCGTTGTCTTCAGGAATTCAGCGGCGTTTTCCAACGTGATGTCGAAGCGATGGCGCGCGTTATCGGTGCCGCCGTCGAAACCGGAAAGGCTTTCGTCAAAGTCGAAGATGATGTGATCGACCGAGCAGCCGTGGGTGAACCGGCCGTCGTCATAGAATTCGGCGGTATCCTCCGGTGTATAAGGTGGGTGGTCCTCCTTATGATAAGTGAAGGCGCCGCAGTCCCCGAAGATAGGCAGATTGGTAAACCCCGGCTTGTCAAGCCGCAGGAACTCGCGCGCCCCTACGCGGCGAAAACGCATCGCTTGGGCTTCGGTGTACTTGCCCCCAACAACTGCGCCACCGACGATGCCGCGAGAGACAAGCATGCCGTCATAAGGTGCGTAGCCCATGATCTCGTGCGGGTATACGTCGTCCCAATAAGGGACCCGCGCCTCGGCGTATCGGTCCCGAAGAAAGTCATAGCCGGGATCTACGTGGTCGAGGCTGTCGGCGAATATGAACTTCATCGGCTTGGCCTCGACAGCTTGCGATCGAGTTGGATCAAATGGTCGGCGAGTTTGGCAATATGCTGGGGCGTGCCTTGTATCTCGTCCCACGCCCAGCCAAGCTCGCCCCAAACACCCTCGGTCCAGCAGCAATGCGGTGCCAAGCGTTTTAGGGACTCGCGAATTTCGGCATCGGGCATTTCCGAACTGTCGGCTCGAAGCATGATTTGATCCATCAGTGCCCCCATGGCCTTTATTCCGGCGGAATGCATGAGACGGCTTTCTGTCGGGCTTTTGCCCCAGGCCTCCGGGAATATGTCTCGAACGGCCGACCAGTAAAGCACCAGGGTCTCGTACATGGCGTCAGGGTTTGCTGTCTCGGGCGAGTGCTTATACTGACTGAGCGCTCCCAGCGGTGGGCGCAGGTTCTGTTTGATCGCCGATATCAATGCCGTGTCGCTGACCACACTGGCGTCATCGCCGGTATCTGAGGCACGCTTGATCAGTTTGTAGAATGGTGACTTCGGCTGTCTGTTGAGCAGGTTGCATAGTTCGCTGGGCAGACGGTTCACCGCCAAATCCTTCGGAAGAAGCGAACCGACCTCAGGCAGCAACTCATTGATCAAACGAACATCTAGCGCTTTCACCTTGTTGACCAGGATGAACTGCTCTCTGTGGATTTGCAGATCCCTCGACACGAACCCCACCACAGGCACCGGAAACCGGCTGTTCTTTGCTTTGGCCAAAGCGAGCGAACGCTGCTGGCCGTCGACGATCCAGGCGGCCCGATCCCCCTCGCTTCGAAATGGAATAGTCAGTGTGCCCGACAAACCGACTTCGACGAGACCGTTGGGCTTCGGCCCGCGCGAGGGTTCGAAGTGGATCTCCGGCGAAAGGGCAAGGGTGATAGCGTTCGGAAACAGCACGGGACCGCTGTCGAGAAATTCGACGATGGAATTGACGTGATTGCGGATCTCCTTGCGCTGAAAGCCCTTCAACTCCTTTTCATCCCTGTGAATGCGGCTGATATCGGCAATACGGGTCAGGTCAGAGCCATAGAGAAAGAAGGCGTAGACATCGATGCCGTCGCCCTGCTGTGTTTTCACCGCGCGAACAACGAGGTTATCTTCAATACTCATGTTGACATCTCCTCGTTCCGGACCTCAGAGGCCAGACGGGAGAAGCGCTTTTGCTCACAAGCAACGGCCAGTTCATCTCGAAGAACGCGGAGAAGCTTCGTCGACAATCCGCCTGTACGTTCCCAGTGCCGGCGCAGAAGAGCTTTGATTTCTGCATCAGAACAACGAGCACCAGGACGGACATTGGGACGGCCCCAAAGTCGTGATAACTCTTCGACGTGCTTTGCCTGTTTCGCAACCGGAGCCGTCGGATGTTGGTCCATGACAGCTTTGGTAAAGTGGTGAAGCGCCCGCGAGACGAAATCGATCTTTGTTCCCCGAATTGGACTATCTGGGCCATCGAGCCGATCATCGTAAGGCAGGGTCTGAGCCACGAGACGTGCTGACAGCATAGAAACGTCCGGTCCGACGAAAATCCGCAGACGATCGATGGTCTCCTCCGGCAGGTCTGAAAGAATGGGCACAAGCATTTTAAGGTACGCTTTCCCGACAGCGATGAGGATCAGCCCATCTGCCGAGCGAAGTGTCCCCCGTATCACATTTTGATCGACAAGCGTTCCCCACCATTCCGCCTCCGAGGCGGAAGGTGTGATGCGATCCAAGATACAGTCCTGCGTTCCCCTTGAAACGGTCAGGTTATATGACGGAACGGGCTGGTGAGCCGTCAAAAATCCAAGCCCCGCAGACGCGACGTAAAGCCGTGCTCCGATTTCGCCGGCTGCCGCGGTCGCCTCGGAAAAAGAACGCCCGCAGTAGAGATCTCCGGCGGAAGCGACTTGCGGGGCCGCCAATACCCTAGCTTTCCATTCCTCACTCACATCTTGGAGGCTGCCACACGGAAGCGCGCGCGCGGAGAGGGCGGGACTGTGATCGTATCGCTTTCGGTTCGTGCACGTCGTAAGGATCAAATGCATCATCGTACCAATGCGCGTAGCCGCCACGAATTGCAGGGAACAATTTCGGGTCATGGAATAACTGCAGTGACGCAAAAGCGTCAACCCAAAAACTGCAGACCCCTTTATTCCTGCTGCGAAAACTGCGGAGCGGTCACATCACCGCACGGGAGAACTAATATGGACCGTACTTGGCTTTCCGCAGTTATCGCCAAGCTGGAACAATGGCGTGCATTTAATCCCGCTATTGGCTGGCTGCTGGCGACGGTGGTTCTTGCCGTTCATGCGACGCGTGCGATTGCCCTGAGCGATCCAGGTTGGATCTCGGCAGGCGGAGCGCTCATCATCATCCTTGGCGCCTTGACTATAGCCCGCCCATTCATCCGGCAGGGTGATCGAAAGGTGCTGGCGAGCGGAAGGGCAAGCCTGCTCAGGTAAAGGAGGTCGAACGCCGCGTCGTTCTCCTCAACCCGGAGGAAGATAACCAGCACTTCCAAGACCCTCGCGCGGAATGTCAACACGGTCCGGCCATCGCTATAGTAGGCACGCTGATAAATGGCTACGGCTCGCTCCTCTTGGCTCCGTTGTCGCCACCTAGATGTTGGCTCCTAGGCTGGTGCAAGCGCCTATTGGCCGGTTTCCGGCCATGGGCGACTGTTATAGCGCTCGCACGAGACTCTGAAATCACAGGCAACGCAGGTGGCTTCATCCTGGCTGTCGGCGGGCCAGGTTTGGCGAATATGGTTGCTCGTGCGTTCGTCGACGACTCTGTCTTCAATCGCGCGAACCACGCGGTCGATCGCCGCTGTTGCAGCCTGCATCGATGCTTGTGTGACCGGAATTATCCGGATCGCCCGTCTCATCTTGAAATCGCCGGAAAGATTGACTTGACGGCCGGGTTCCCAGGCATTGATTTGATAGTAGTCCGGCGTGCCGTTGGCGGGAACAACATCGGTTCGACCGCGACGCATTTCGCGTTTCAAGCTTGAGAGTTCGTTCGTGCCCGGCGCCAGTTCGCCAATATAGACAAGAATGCCGGCGGCGACAGGCCTTGCCTCCGGCTGTTGCGATCTTAGCCAGGCATAGGTTTGCACCTGCCACTCCCCTAACTGCCAATCGCTTCGCTCGTCCGTGTCGACTGGCGGGCGGCGCGATCCCTTGTAGTCGATAATGATTTCGTATTCGCCGTTGAGGTCGGGTTGCGCAGCGACAATGGCCGCTTTCAGCGGATTGCCCTCTGGCTGATCATCAAGTTGCGTATGGCCAAGCACGTCGATGATCCCTTCTAGAATGTAGCGGGTGGCGCGCTCGACATTTGGGTTTTGACCCGGCAGAAGGAAGCGGGTGCCGATCACCTTTCGCTCGGCAACGTCCACCAAGGGAAAAAGGTGCGGGCCGAGCTGATTGATCACTGCTTCGGCGCGCTCATAAGCCGATATCCGCGCGTCGGAACTGCGGGCGAACTTGCCCTGATGGGCAAGCGCCTGCTCGATCGGCCAGCCGATCACGCGCAGGTCGAGCGCGGGCAGACCCACCGGTTCGTCGGGACGTTCCCCTTCCTGGGGGATCGTACAGTGAAGCGGGAACGGCAGCGATCGGTTTTCCTGCCAAAGCCGATACGTTCGTTCCATCATCCCGTGCAGAAATTCTCCATACCAGAGTTGCACGGGTCGGGACGGCGGAAGGGAGGAGCCGTTGTAATAGCGGTAGCTGCGTTGACAGCGCGAAAATGACAGGACGTCACCGGTAAGGCTGTAGTCCGGAATGATGCGGTCCGGACGTTTGATCGGCAGTTCCATTCGTTCCTCACACGAAAAGCAGATGCGGCGGGCTAACCATAGCCGGCGGTCGGCGCCCGGTCGGTCGCGGTGATTGATCGCGCCAAGCCCAACGCTCGTCCTGGCGCCAGCCAAGCGCGACATTCTTGATGTTGCTGGTCCACCTGAGGGCCTTGTCGCACCCGACGAGCATCAGCGCGCTCTGCGGCCGGCTGAAGGCGACATAGTACAGACGGATCAAGTCCTCGAAACTTCTGTCCAGGCCATTGCGCTGCGTGCGCAGGACGCCGAGGTCAGGCGTGAACGGCGCCAGCAGGTCCTCAATCATTGCCGTGGAGGAGGGCTGTTCCGGGAACCGCCGGAAGCGGTTCTTCGGATGATTCGTCGTAAAGTCGGTACCAACGTCGAGGATAACGAGTGGGAACTCGAGACCCTTGGCCTGGTGGATCGTCATCACATTCAATCGATCGCGAGGAACACTCGGCATGATCTTCTCGTCGACGTCGATCACGTTTTCGGCGAGCGGCGTCAATACATCCCGAATGATCGCCTCGATGCTGAGACGACCGTGATCGTCTGGCGAGCTTGGGTTTTGCGGTCGCACGAGCCTGCCGCGGTAGGCCGAGAAGCCGGCAGCCTGTCCGGCGGCGCGCGACAGCGCTTCCAGATAGACTTGGCCCTCCGGATCGATTTCGAAGTGATCGAGCCATGGGATCAAGCCATAGATGACGTCGAGAAACGGCCAGTCGCGGCTCGATGCCTTATCGCCGGTTCCGCGCAGGCAATAGTCGCGCCACTCAGACATCTCTTGCGCCAGGGTTCGGCCATAGACTGGCGGAGGATTTGTTTGCAGAAACTGTCGTGCTGCCGCAACCCATCGGTTCATGAAGAACTTGGCTACATTGGTAATCGCCATCGAAGAGTAAAGGCTTCCTCCTGGCCGGTCGGGCGGATCGATAGAGAGGAGCACCAGCCCCAGAAGTTGTTCGACATGCTCGATGTCGCGTAGCGAGCGGCCGCGTGGGTTGAACATTTGCATGTCGCGGCTTGCCATGGCGTTGCGCAGATGGTGGGTAAAACGCGCTTTCGGAGGATTGCCGAAATACGGTTTTTGCATTTCCAGCACGCTGGAGGCGAGGAAAACGGCATCGCCCAAATCCCCGGCTTCGCGGTTCCCCCGCAAACCGTTGATCAGCCGGCCTTGAGGGTCGCGATAGCCGCTGCCACGGAAGACAGCTTCGATGAAGTCGGTTAGATCGTTGGCGAGTGTCTGGGAATCGGGCCGGAACATCGCCAGAATCGGTACTTGGCCTTGGCCATTGTTCGCGCGGATGACGGGCTTGGGCGGCTGGATACGCGCCGGTCCGAAGTTAGGATCGGTGCGGACAAAGGCGTTGAAGAAGGCGACGATCTCTTCCGTCGAACGGTAATTTTCAACGAGATAAAGCGGACCTGCTGGGGCTCTGCACAGCCGGTTACGACATCGGTCGATAAAAGCACGGAACAGTTCAATCGTTGCGCCACGAAATCGATAAAGACTCTGGTCATCGTCGCCCACGACCGTAAACGACGCTTGGCACGCCTGGACCAGTTCAAAATAGATCGCCTCCTGCAAGGCGTTCGTATCCTGATATTCGTCGACGAGGACCGCCCTAATATCAGCAAGCAAAATCGGTATCAGGCGGGCTCGAAGCCGCTCGAGCAAGGCCTCTTCCAGCGCGGAGAAATCCAGCAAGTTGTTCTCGCGCAGATACCGACGATATGTCGAGTCGATCTCCCTGACGATCCGGTGAGCCTCCGGTTGGTCGGCAGCGCCAAAACTCTCTACATCCACCCGATCCTGGATAAAGCGGTCGATGATCGGCACCAAGGTGTTGGCCGCTTCAGCCAGCGTGGTGGGCGGGTCGTCATCCAGCGTGAAGGGAGACAGAAATGCCCCGAGGACGGCTTGATTGTTCCGATAGCTTGTGCCGAGCCCGCCGCGTCTCTGCAGGATGACGCTGGCGGCGAAGCTCTCCAATGTGACGAGCGGAGGTTCATCCGCATGCCGGTCGGATCCAAGAGCCTCCTGACAGACGCTGTCGAGCGTTCCGGTGACCACGCGATTGATGTCCACATGCGCCAGGAATTCACGATCCGCTTGTGAAATAGGCTCGGTTCTGGCCTGTTCGAACAAGGCCTCACCCCATTCGATCAGTCGGCTGCGTATCTCCCGCGCCGCCTTGACGGTAAACGTGGTAATCAGGATCTGTTCAGGGCGCAGGTGATCGACAAGGATGTGCCGCAGCACGCGAAGCACCAGAACCGTGGTCTTTCCGCTTCCGGGACCAGCAACGATCATTGTGGGAATTGTAGGGTCTGCCTCAAGGCAGACGCGCTGCTCAGAGTTCGGCACCCTTCCGATGGCGCCGGTCCGCGCCACGATACGCAAGAATTCTTCGTATGTCACAATAGGCCCACTACCAAAGGAGCGACGCTCCCGCATAAGTGGAAATGCATCACACATGTGGTGATTCTGCAATGATGGTTTGCAGACGTCCGAAGCAACCCACAACCACGAAGACGCCAGCTTCTTGCCGAAACTGAGGGCCGGTACCGGACGGCTGGAAAGGGGCCTTAGCCACTGCACCTCCGCGTTCCCAGCCATTGAACGAAAGAAATGGGCCTTTTGCCTGTCTCTGCCGAAGGAACTCCCCGCGAAACGCCACCCCGAGGGACGTTGAAAGCCGGCAGGGCGCGACTATGGAGCGCCCTATGTTGGCGGTCCCGACGCTGTGGATGAGGCGAAGATGAAGATGGCATTTTTGTAGAGAGGATGAACCTACGTCTTGTTCGCGAGGCGACAAAAAGGCGCTGAAAACGTGATGCGATCAGCGTCCGACCGATCGGATCCGCATCGATGATCATCATGGAATTGACGGTGAGCCATCGAGCGGCGCTCGATCTCGTCGCTGAGCTTGGCGTCCGGGAAGTGATGGGACGCGGAAGCTTTCGCGCGTGGGGGGATAAGATAAAAGAACTGATCCGAGGCCCGTGTTCTGGGGTGAGCCAAACCATTAGGAAGCTTGCTTGCCCGCAACGGCGCGCGTTCCCCTTTTAAGCTATGGCCTTGCGCCTCCACTAATTCATCCCTACCTTGGGATGGATTAGTGGAGCGGAACATGTCTCAAAGTCAGAATTTCACGCTGAGCGAGGCCGGGTATGTCCTGGGCCGGTCTCCGGCAACGCTGAACAAGGCGGTTGACACCGGCATCATTCAGGCGCGGCAAAGGAAGGTCGGAAACATAATCCAGAGACTCCTCGGACGAGCCGAACTGCGCTTTCTGCGTCTCGCCGATGAACTTGAGAAGGATCTGACGCCAGCAGGACGGCGCAGACTTTATGGTGCCTTGCGTAAATTGCCCGATGATGCTCACAAACTCCAGCTCGGGCAGCTGCAACTGGACCTTGCGCAGATTGACAACGACTTGAAAGACCGGATGACGAGACTTGAGGCGATCAAAGGCAGGATTGATAGCAAAGGCGATCGGAGTGAAGCTGTTATTCGCGGAACGTCAATCACGGCGTACTTGGTCGCGGCTCTAGCGCGAGACCAAGGTCCGGACGCAGTACTCAAGGATTTTCCTTCATTGACGCGCGACCAGGTTGAGGCAGCCATAGAGTTTGCCAAGGCTTATCCGAAGCGAGGTCGTCCTTATCCAACCAAGAGCTTGAAGACTACTTTGGCAGCTTTGGCTGATGCCGGAGCGTTCGATGACGATGAAAACCTTGGTGATGTCGAACCAAGGGCCATTCCGTGACGCTTTATTTGCTTGATGAAAACCGTGAGCTCAAACGCGGCGGCCATAAGAATGTGCAGCAGTGGATTGCGACGGTAGATGACACGGACCTCCGGCTGAGTGTGGTCACACTGTTCGAGAAACGTCGGGGAGCCGAAACCCTGAGGAAGCGCGAACCGGAACGCGCGCAAGATCCTTGTTGGAATCGAGACGCTCAAAAAAATCGTTCTCCGATCGCATTATCGGATTGATGGGCCGGTCGTTGCAGAAGGGACGCGGCTTCTCGGCAACAAGAGCAAAGACCCGGTGGGACGTTGCTCTGGCCGCGACCGCCCGCGTCCACGGTCTCATTGTGGTGACGCGCAACACCGCTGATTTTACGGGGCGTGGGGTTCGGCTCCTCAATCCGTTCAAGTGCCTCCGGAGGTTCTGGACGTCTCCTTTGCGAGAGTCAGAAAGATCGATAGAGTCATTGCATCGGGGTCGAAGCAAAATTTACTTCAAGCACCGCTTTCGCTCGCAATGTAGCGCAAGAGCCGAACCTGCCGAACCAACGGCGGGCCGCCGACCAGCCTGTTTTCGAACGGGCAAGGTTGCTGTCGGCTTGCCGTTTCCTTGCCCATCTCAATTCCGAGCCAAAGGAAACCAAGATGGGGTACAGTCGCCACCCTTCGATCCCACACGCCGATAACCGTCAAAGCCTCACCGCGACATCGCGTCAGGATCCGAGTTTCGGATCGCGCCTTCCCTGAAACTACCAGATGGGATGTGCAGCGCCCGGTTCAAAATGCCGGCGGATTCCAAGCACTCGACGGGTTCAATGATCAGTGCGCTCGATCTTGGCGCTGGCACGCTTTTAAAGTGACGCATCACTTCGTGTCTCGCTTCGTCCGGCAGATTGCACCTTATATCCTCCGCGGGCAGGTTGACGTGCAAATTGACGGTCAAGCTTTAGATTTCAAGGCAATGAAGAAGTTAAGCGCATAGCGTCGTTGGCCCCGGCGCTAGCCGGGGCCAAGTTCTATCCACGCCCGCCTATAGTCCTCGTGAGACTCCTCAGTGGGCCCCGCGTGGTTACCCAATTTTACCCAATCAGAGGATTCATCTGCATTGAATGCGCTCCGGGGCTGCCGTAACACTTCTCATATGGAGCGAGAGGAGAAGCGGTCGAGGGGGCCGCAAAGGCTCCAATGAGGAGGAGATATGAAACGTCGTACATTCACTGCTGGGCTCGTGGCTCTACCGTTCCTTGGCTCCAGCCTCACCCGCGCATTCGCGCAAGATGCCGGCGCTTCGCTCCCGAAGACCTATTCGGGTCAGAAAATCCGTGCTCTCGCCTCGACCGGCGCCGCATTTGAAGCCATGGCGACGGTCAGTCGCGACTTCACCGAGGCGACCGGCGTCGCCGTCGAATACGTCAACCTGTCCTATAACGAGCAATACCAAAAACTGATCCTCGATCTGACCAGTGGTGCTGCGTCCTTCGACGTCTTCAACTTCGCCTATCAGTGGAAGTTCGAGATCGAACCGTACTGTGCCGATCTTTCCAATATTCCGGCGGAAATCCCGGGTGCGCCGGATCTCGCGCTTGAAGACTATCCACAACGCGCGCTCGAAATCTATGGCCGCGCCAACAACAAGCTGATCGGTTTACCGACACTCGGCGATGTGACGCTGTTCGTCTGGAACAAGGAGGCCTACAAGGCTGCGGGCCTCGATCCTGAGGCCGCACCGAAAACCTGGGACGAAGTGGTTGAGCGCGGCGCCAAGCTCGTCGGCAACAGCCAGTTCGGTTATGCGATGCCGGCGGGCAAGGGCATTCAAACGACCGTGACCTGGATCATGGTCTTCAAGTCGATGGGCGGCGAGTACTTCGATGCTTCCGGCGCGCCGACCTTTGGTAGCGAAGCGGGCGTTAACACCATGAAGTTCCTGGTCGAGAAGCTGGCGGCGATCAGCCCTCCCGGCAATCTTGCCTGGGATTTCCCGGAGATGTTCAACAGCCTGTCGACCGGTCAGTCGGGGCAGTCGATGATGTGGCCCGGAGCTTTTGGCGATCTGCTCAACCCGCAGAGGTCTCAGGTCCACGACAAGATCGGTTGGTCACCGATGCCGCAGGCATCCCTCTTGGGTGGCTGGTCGATGGGTGTCAACGATTCCTCTCGGTCGAAGGACGCCGCCAAGCTCTACGTGGCATGGCTGACGTCACCCGATATTGTTCGCCGCATGGGTCTGATTGGTGGTGCTCCCGCCCGCATCTCGGCGCTCAAGGATGCGGAACTCATCAAACAGGCTCCCAACCGGCCGGCCGTGCTTGCCGGGCTTCAGGGCGACGTCGCCGAATATCCGCCGATCAAGGAAGCCGAGCAGATCCACATCATGATCTATGATGAGGTGAATGCGGCGGTGGCGAAGATCAAGACACCGGAACAAGCGGCAAGCGACCTTCAAGGCAAGGTCGAATCCTTCATGCGGCGCCGCGGCTATCTCAAAACTTGAGGCCGCGCTCCCGCGAGGGGCAGGCGTTCCTCCCCGTCTGCCCCTCCTTTTTACAACGGCAAATCCGAAGATAGCTTACCTGATGACGATCTCTCAAACAGTTCCACGCGATGGCATCGCCGTTCGCAGGCATCGCCGCATCCGCATCAGCACGGTGGTCTGGTTCACGCTACCGGCTGCAGCGATCATGGCTCTTGTTCTTGGCGTGCCGCTGGTCTACTCGTTCTACTACAGCCTTACCGGCTGGTCCCTTGTCGTCCCTGGCAGCGATCAGGACTTCATCGGCCTTCTCAATTATACCGATATTTTGAGGAGCAGCGAGTTCTGGGCGTCGATCCGCGTTACGCTCATCTATGCCGTGGTCGCGGTCTCGCTGGAATGCGCACTCGGCATCCTGTTTGCCGTCCTTCTGAACCTGGAATTTTTCGGCCGCGGCCTCTTTCGCTCCCTGATGCTGATCCCAATGGTGATCACGCCGGCGGTCGTCGGGATCTTCTGGAAGCTGCTCTATGAGCAGGATTCCGGCGTCTTCAACTATCTCTTGGGGACGCTCGGCTTCGAGCCGGTACCGTGGCTGAGCCTCACCGTTGCGCTCGCCTCCGTCATCATCATGGATGTGTGGCAGTCGACGCCGTTCTTCACGCTGATCATCCTCGCGGGACTGCAGTCTCTCGACCGGGACACGGTGAGCGCCGCGCAAGCCGATGGCGCCAATGCGCTCCAGGTCTTCCGCTACCTGACGCTGCCGCATCTCGTCCCCTACATTATGATTGCCGCGGCGTTTCGTATCATCGGCGTCATGGCCGACTTCGACAAGATCTTCCTGTTGACTTTGGGAGGCCCCGGCAACGTCACGACGACGCTCAGTGTCTACGCCTACAACACAGGCTTCAAGGTCTTCGATATCGGCAGAACCACCGCGATCTCGTGGATCTATGTCGTCTTCGTTCTCGCGATCAGCGCGCCGCTGATCTGGCGCCTGTTCCGCGGCGCAAGCGTCAACCGCCACTAGGGGAGGTGAGGCATGGCTACTTCATCCAAAACCAACCGCACCACTCGCAAGCTGCTCTGGACACTCTTCTGGTGCGTGCTCGCCTTCATCTATCTGTTCCCATATACGTGGATGGTGCTGACCGGCTTCCGCCATGGCGTCGATACGATCTCGATGCCGCCCCGCTTCATCTTCGAGCCGACGCTCGCCGGCTTTAAGCACCTGTTCGAAGTGACCGGGTTTCAGAAATACATCATCAACAGTGCGGTGGTGACGATTGTGAGCGTTGTACTCGTGATCGGGGTTTCCGCGCCTGCGGCTTACGCGCTTGCCCATGTCAGCAGGCGGGGCGGTGCTCTTCTGGTGGCGATCCTTATTGCGCGCATTATTCCAGCGATTGCGATCGGCGTGCCGGTCTATCTGATCGCCACACGCCTCCACCAGCTCGACACCTATCAGGCGCTGGTCGTCATCAACGTCGCTGTCAATATTCCCTTCGCGATCTGGCTGATGCGCAGCTTCTTCATGGAGGTGCATCCGACGCTCCGCGAGGCGGCGATTTCGGACGGTTGCAGCGAATGGCAGGTGTTCACAAAGATCATGTTGCCGCTGGTGCTTGGCGGGATGCTGGCGACAGCCGTCTTCGTGTTCATCGGAGTGTGGAACGAATTTCTATTTGCCCTGATCCTGACCACGTCCGTGAGCCCGACTGCGCCCTTGGCGATGCTCGGCTTTAGAACCCAGTACGGCGTACAGTGGGACGCCGTGGGTGCTGCGGCTTTCCTGGTGTCGACGCCGGTCATCGTCTTCGCCTTCATAATGCAGCGCTACTTGGTGCAAGGCATGACCATGGGCTCCGTCAAGTGACCCGCCGCATGGTCGCTGCAATCTTAGTAGAAAGGCCGAGCAGAATATGACTGATGTAACTATCCGCAATGTCACAAAGCGTTATGGCGCTCTGACCGTCATCCCTCAACTTTCGTTCAAGATCGAGGATGGGGAGTTCGTCGTGCTGGTGGGACCGTCTGGATGCGGCAAGTCCACGCTCTTACGCATGCTGGCGGGACTGGAGGAGATCTCCGGTGGCGATCTCCTGATGGGAGCCGAGGTGATCAACGATCGCCCTGCCAAGGAACGTGATATGGCGATCGTCTTCCAGAACTACGCGCTCTACCCGCACATGACCGTTGCCGAGAACATGGGCTTTGCGCTGAAACTGCGCAAACGCCCGCGGGCAGAGATCGATGAACGCGTCGACAAGGCGGCGGCTATCCTCGGACTCGGTAAGTTGTTGGATCGTTATCCGCGCGCGCTTTCTGGTGGCCAGCGACAGCGCGTCGCCATGGGCCGGGCGATCGTGCGCGACCCGCAGGTCTTCCTGTTCGACGAGCCACTGTCTAACCTTGATGCCAAGCTCAGGGTGCAGATGCGGGCCGAGATCAAGGCGTTGCACCAGAGGCTGAAGATCACGACCGTCTATGTCACGCACGACCAGATCGAGGCAATGACCATGGCCGACAAGATCGTCGTCATGAACGAGGGACGGGTGGAGCAGATGGGCACGCCGCTCGAACTTTACGACCGCCCGGCCAACATCTTCGTGGCCGGCTTTATCGGATCGCCGTCGATGAACTTCCTGCCGGCGACGGTCGCCTTAGCGAACAGTCCGGCTCTAAAGACCCCGGAAGGCGTGGAGCTGCCGGTTGATGCCTGTCCGACGCTCACCGGGCGCTCGGAGGTGACCTACGGGATTCGTCCGGAGCACCTTGAGCTCGGCGAAACCGGTATTCCTGCAGAGGTCGTGGTCGTCGAGCCGACCGGTTCCGAAACGCAGCTCTACGTCACGGTCGGAGGGCGCGACGTCGTCGTGGTACTCAGGAACCGGGCCGACGTGCGGCCTGGAGAAAAAATCTGGCTCAGGCCGAGGAAAGGCAGCGCCCATCTTTTCGACCCGAACTCCGGCGCGCGGATTACCGGCTGAACATCCGTTCACGTTCCGCCGACGGCGTCGGGAAGTCGAAACAGCCCCAGGGAGGTCTCATGCGCAAGCTCCGAGAGGTCGGCGAGCATGGCGTCGTTGGCATGCCGCGCCGCGATCAGTCCGCTGACCCCGATCGCGACGGCTTCCTGCGCCATGCCGAAACTGTCGACGACGGCAAGCGCGCTGAAGCCCTTCGCGACCGCCGTCCGCAAGAGATTGATCTCGGCGGTGACCCCGTAGCCGAAGTCCTCGAGGCTGACGCGCATTTCGCCGTCGATCGCGGTCACGCTCGGAAAGTTGACGACCCTGTGACAGCCGCCGGCCCCGAGGGCCTTGAGGATGTCGACGTGGCGGCGGAAAGGATCAAGGGCGAACACGCCCGCAAAAACTTGGGCCTCGCTCAAAACCCCGTTCCTGAGTTCGGCCAGGAGGCGTTCGTTGGCGTCGTGGATCGGGAGCAGCACCAGGCTGTCGTAGGCGCTGCCGTCCAATCCTTCGCAAGAGGGGCAATAGAGCCTCACGGATTGCGGCTCTTCGCCCGCGATAGCGGCGAGATCCGTCACGATCGGAATGGAGGGGAGCGTGGAAGGCATGTGCACTCGTATACCCATGAAACGATTACCCAATTCTACCCAAACCATCGGCCAGCGCCAATTGATTTGCCGGGGCGGGCGCAACTACGGTTTTGTCAGGCGTGGAAGGTTCACTGAGAAGGGCCGGGAGGAAAACGATGAATACAGTCTATGTGGTCGGAACCTGCGATACCAAGGGCAGCGAACTGCGCTATCTACGCGATCTTGTCCGGCAGGCAGGGTGTGACGCCGTCCTGGTCGATGTTTCTGTTTCGGAGTTTCATAAGGAAGCCGACGATGTCGACGTCCAGCCGTCGGAGGTCGCACGCTTCCATCCGAACCCGCGAAAACCCGAAGAGCTCAAGGATCGCGGCAAGGCGGTCGCCGCAATGTCTGAGGCCCTGTTGGAATACATCCGATCACGCCAGGATATCGACGGTGTCATCGGCGCGGGCGGAACGGGTGGCACCGCCTTGATCGCGCCTGCTATGCGCGCGCTCCCGATCGGAGTGCCGAAGGTGCTCATTTCCACCGTCGCCTCCGGGAATGTCGCGCCCTATGTCGGACCGACCGACATCAGCATGATGTATTCGGTGACGGATGTTTCCGGGCTCAACCGCATCTCGCGGGTGGTGCTGGGCAATGCCGCTCATTCTATCGCCGGTATGGTGCTCAACAAGGTGAGCGCTGCGGCGGACGAGCGGCCGGCGATCGGCCTGACGATGTTCGGTGTCACGACCCCTTGCGTTCAGGCGGTCACCCGGGCGCTCGAGGCCGGCTTCGATTGCCTGGTGTTTCATGCCACCGGAACCGGCGGTCAGTCCTTCGAAAAGCTCGCCGACTCCGGCCTGCTGGTCGGCGCCATTGATGTCTCCACAACGGAAGTCTGCGACTATCTCATCGGCGGCGTCTTCCCCTGTACGGCCGATCGCTTCGGTGCCTTCGCCCGGACCGGACTGCCTTATGTTGGCTCCTGCGGCGCACTCGACATGGTCAATTTCGGAGCGATGGACACGGTGCCCAGTCAGTTCCGATCGCGCCGCCTGCATGTCCATAATCCCCAGGTCACGCTGATGCGGACGACCCCCGAGGAGTGCAACAGCATCGGCGAATGGATTGCAGAACGGCTGAACCTCTGTGAGGGCCCGGTCCGCTTCCTGATTCCCGAACTCGGTGTCTCGGCGATCGATGCGCCCGGTCAGCCCTTCCACGACCCTGAAGCAGATAGCGCGCTCTTCGCAGCGCTCGAGCGCACCCTTCGCCGGACGACCAAGCGGCAACTCATCCGCGTGCCCCTTCACATCAACGATCCGCAATTTGCGGAACTCCTCGTCACCAACTTCAAAGAGGCCCTTCGTGAGCACTGATATTCTTGTCAAGCGTCCCACTCGTGCGGAACTGATCGACCGTTTCCTAAAGAAGATCCGGGCCGGCGAGCCGATCATCGGTGGCGGCGCCGGAACGGGCCTGTCGGCGAAAAGCGAGGAAGCCGGCGATATCGATCTGATCGTGATCTATAATTCCGGGCGCTACCGCATGGCTGGCCGCGGTTCGCTCGCCGGACTGCTCGCCTATGGCAACGCCAACCAGATCGTCGTCGACATGGCGAGCGAGGTTCTGCCAGTCGTGAAGCACACGCCGGTGCTTGCTGGCGTCAACGGCACGGATCCGTTCGTCGTCATGCCGAGCTTCCTGCGCGAACTGAAGGAGATCGGCTTTGCCGGCGTGCAGAACTTCCCGACCGTCGGTCTTATCGACGGGCTCTTCCGCCAGAACCTCGAAGAGACCGGCATGAGCTATGCCCAGGAGGTCGAGATGATCGCCGAGGCGCACAAGCTCGATCTCTTGACGACACCCTACGTGTTCAGCCGCGAAGATGCGGTGGCGATGGCGAAGGCCGGCGCCGACATTCTCGTCTGCCATATGGGCCTGACGACTGGCGGCGCGATCGGGGCGCGCTCGGGCAAATCCATGGAGGACTGTGTCGTCCTCATCAACCAGTGCATCAAGGCGGCGAGAGAAATCCGCGACGACATCATCATTCTCTGCCACGGTGGTCCGATCGCCAATCCGGAAGACGCTCGCTTTATTCTCGACGCCTGCCTTGGCTGCCACGGCTTCTATGGAGCAAGCAGCATGGAGCGGTTGCCGACCGAGGAGGCGATCAAGTCCCAGACGCAAGCCTTCAAGGCGATCCGTCGCAAGTCGGCATGACCGTGAGAAGGGAAAACAAGCAGATGTCCGTCTTTCGAAGTGGAGACCAGCCGCCGGGCTGGTGCGAACTCACCGGTTTCGAGTTCATTGACTTGACCGATCAGCCCTTGCCAATTCCGGTCGCCGCCGACAAGCAACGACTGCTCGTCACGCGCGGGTCCTGCCGCTTGAGGAGCGCCAAGGGAGCGCAGGTTCTGAGTGAAGGCCAGTTCCTCGATATGGATGGGGCCAATGGTCCCTTCACCGCGGATGCCGGCGACGGGACCGCACAGGTGCTCGTCTTTTATGGCAGATGGGGCAACGAGCTCGGCGGATGCGGGGTGTTCAAGCTCGGCCCCGACACGCCGGTGCCAGTCAAGGGGGATCCGGTCATTTATCCCAAGTCAACCAACTTCGATTCCCATTATCACGACTGCGACGAATATTGGGTGATCATCGAGGGGGCAGGGACGGTCGTCGTCGGCTCGCGCGGCTTCGAGGTCGAAGTCGGCGATTGCATCGCTATCGGCATGGGCCACCATCATGATCTTCCCCATGTACGGACCGATGTGAAGGGCGCATATTTCGAGACGACGCTCGAAGGCAGGAAGCGCTTTGGTCATCTTTGGGAGCACACGCATGGGCCTGCCGATGTACGTCCCGAGCGGGTTTGATCCGTCGCGTGCGCCAAGTCCTCCTGGAGGTGAACATCAATGACGTATAAGGTCCTGCATATCGGCGCCGGTGGCTTCGGAGAGCGCTGGTGCGACACGTTCCTGCCGCCGAACGTGGCGGACGGGACGATTGAGGTGGTCGGCCTCGTGGACATCGACGCCAAGGCGCTCGAAATCAGCCGCAAGCATCTCGGCTTGAAGGCCGAACAGTGTTTCACCTCGGCCGCGCAAGCCTTCCAGATGGTGGATGCCGACTTTTGCACCATCGTCATTCCGCCAGCTCTGCACGAGGGGATCGTCGACCTGGCCCTTGCGCGCGGCATGCACATCCTGTCCGAGAAGCCGATCGCCGACACCATGGAGGTCTCCGTCCGTATCGCTGAGAAAGTGAGAAAGGCCGGCTTAAACATGGGAGTGACGATGAGCCACCGGTTCGATCAGGACAAATCGACGTTGAGAGCGCTCGTCAGCGCCGACACCATCGGCCGTGTCAATACGGTATCGTGTCGGTTTGCCGGAGACTTCCGCCTCTATGATTCCTGGGGGCGCTTTCGCCACGAAATGATGCATCCGATGCTTATCGAGGGCGCTGTCCATCACCTGGATATCATGGCCGATCTCGCCGGCGCACCCTGCACGTCGATCTATGCCCGCACGTGGAAGCCGGAATGGGCAGATTACAAGGGCGACACAGATGCCATAGTCTTGATGGACTTTGCGAACGGCGCTCATGGGGTCTATGAAGGGTCTTCGGCACAAGCCACGGGTCTTAACGATTGGGCTTTCGAATATGTTCGTGTGGAGGGGGAAAGCGGGACGGCTATCCTCGACCATCGTGAGATCGAGGTATTTCGCCGCTACCCGATGCGGCTGCGACAAGCGAGCCGCCAAGGAAAAGGTCAGCAGGTGTCGCTGCTACCAGGTAAGAAGTGGCAGAACGCACTGTTGATTGAGCAATTTTGTGAGTGGCTCGACGGCGGCCCGCCGATGGCAACCAGCGTCTGGGAGAATCTGCAGTCCGTTGCGCTCGTATTCTCAGCGATCGAAAGCGTCCGACTGGGTCAACCGGTAAAAGTGCAGGAATTTCTCCAGTCCTACCGAGAGGGGGCTTCGATCGAGTAACGATAAGATGTAGGTTAGCCTCACAATGGCTGATCCGATCGTTCATCTCGGGGTTCATCGTCCTGAATTCTCCGCTCCCGTGCACGCGAGAGCGGAGATTGTCGCGATACTCAAGGCGACGCTTGGAAAGCCAAACACGACTCTCGTTGGTGCTGCGATCGGCACGGGAATGGCCGCCCAGGCAGCCTCGCGGGGCGGCGCAGACTTTATCCTTGCTCTGAATGCAGGGCGTTTGCGTAGCATGGGCGCCCCTTCTATCTTTTCCCTGCTCGCACTGCGCAAGAGCAATGACTTTGTCCTGGATTTCGCCCAGTCGGAGATCCTGCCTTTCGCCAAAGTTCCGGTCTTTTTCGGCGCCAGTGCTTTCGATCCCCGCTGTTCGATAGAAGCTGAACTGCAAAGAATCGCGGATGCGGGTTTCGGCGGAATTGTAAACTTCCCAACTTCCATCTTCCTCGATGGACGGTTTCGGGCCGATATCGAGGGAGCAGGGCTGGGGTTCCAGCGTGAGCTTGAAATGCTTCGGGCCGCTCAGAGAAGAAATATGGCGACTCTCGCCTATGTTCGAACTGTGGCAGAAGCTCAGCAGGCCGCGATTGCCGGCGTGGACATCATAAATCTCAATCTCGGTTGGAACGTCGGAGGGACTGTCGGAAGCCGCACAGAGCTCAGTCTGAGGCAAGCCGCCGAGTATGCGAAGGTCATTTTCCGTCAGATACGGGCCATCTCGGAGGGTACTTTTTGTGTCCTCGAGGGCGGCCCTATCGTCAGCCCCGACCAAATGTACGAGGTATCAGCGCTGTCCAGGGCAGACGGATACATTGGCGGCTCCACTATCGATCGGGTGCCACTGGAAGCCTCTATGGAGCAGATTACATCGGCTTTCAAATCCGTCGGCACCTTGCAAAAGCGAATTGATGAACTGGAGCGGCAGCTCGAGCATGTGCAGCGCGAATACTCGATCGTCGGCCGGTCACCTTCGATCCAGCAAATCAAACAACGGATCGAAAAACTTGCCGCTTCTGCTTTACCGGTTTTGATTACCGGGGAAGCCGGAACTGGCAAAAAGCTTCTGGCACGGGCCATTCATGAAGCCGCCAGACGTCCCGGCAGCAAGCTCATCAGCTCCGAAGACGCTAGTGGAGAATCGCTTTTTGGCTTCGCCCCGAGCGATGGCGGGAGGAAAGTGCTTGGGCTGCTGCAGTACCATCCCAAGGCAACTCTCTTGATCGAGAATATCGAAAGCCTGTGCGTCGACGCTCAGGAACGTCTGATAGAAGTCATTGAGACGGGGGCTTACAGGCGCCTGGGCGACAACGAGAGAGGGCGGTTCGAAGGCCGCCTGATCCTAACATCGACGCGGCCGCTCTTTGAGTTGGGCTCGAGCGGGCTGCTGATACCCTCGCTGGAGTCGCGTCTCGCGCCAGGTCACGTCTTTCTTCCCAATCTGCGCGATCGCCTTGAAGACCTTCCGCTCCTAGCCGAACACTTCCTACAAGCGCTCCGGAAGGATCGACGCAGCCGGAAGCTGTCGGTGGACCACTCGGCCTACCGAGTTCTGATGACCTATGGCTGGCCAGAAAATATCCGCGAGCTCAGATCCGTGCTCGAAACGGCCGCCATCCGCTGCGAAGGCGACTGGATCAAGGCCGAGCATTTGCCGCCGCTCGGTGACGCGAACGCAGACGCGCCGCATCCGCATCCGGGGGATGAGCGGGAATGCATCCTCGATGCGCTTCAGCGCCACCGCTTTCGCCGCGGTGAAGCCGCGCGATATCTCGGGATATCTCGAAAGACCCTATACAACAAAATGCGAGCGTACGGTCTTCCATTGCAGCCGAGAGAAAGAAGTTAGGCGAGGGCGCTGTGTCCGGCCCAGCGGTTTTCACGCTTCTTGACCCGCATTTCACAATTCGATAATTCCGAGGCTCGCTGCTTTTACAGCGGCGACCGTTCTGCTACCCACATCCAGCTTTCGCAATACCTTCTTTATGTGGAAATTCACCGTGTTCTCGGAAATTCCCAGAATAACTCCTATATCCCAGGACGATTTCCCTCTTGCCGCCCACAGAATACACTCTTGCTCTCTTTGAGAAAGGTTAGGAGCTTCCTCTATGCAGCGCGATTTCACGGCCCGCGCGGCTCTCAGATGGAAATGTAACGCGGCAAGTTGCAAGTAGGTGATTGTTCTGTTTTGGAGTTCTCGGCAGGAGGGTCGAGCAAAGCTTATGATGGCGAAGCCGACGCCAGGCCCATGCAATGGAACACTGATGCCCGACTTTAAACCAAATGTCGCGGCCTCGTCGAAAAACCGCCGTTCCACTTCCGTCGTGCTTACGTCATTGTACGCCTCGCTCCATCGAAAGGCGCCCAACGCTTTTCGGCTCTTTTTGATGATGGGATCAATCCTGTCATATCCCATCTGGACATAATGTTCCTGCCATTCATCAGGATACCTCATGAGGGCCGGTGCCGGTCGGACCGACTTCATGATCTGGTCGGCTGAATGAGAACTATAGGCAACCCACGGGCACTCATACTGAAGCGCAAAGGCCGATAACAGGTCGAACATTTGCTCGGATCGAGCAACACCATCGGTCTGCTCCAGAAATCGGCCGCGTTCGACCGGAAACGCCTCCTTGGCTGGTTCCAGGGAAGGCATCGACGGGATCAACGAAAGCTGATCGGGTACTCTACGCCTCGGCTCTCGAACTTGAGAGAACGCAGCCATCCGCGCGCGTTCCATAGCCTCTCCTCCGCTGCCAATTGTCATTGAAGCACAAGCTGCCGACTGCCAGAGACTGCGGCTTTGTGCATCGTCGTCGGTAGAGCATCGCCAAGCAGTAACGACGCGGTTCCGAGTAATCTGCGGTTCCTGGTGAACCGCGTCCAAGGACTTTCAAAGGTCGTGCCAATCTTGCAAAAAGAACACCAGAAACTGTTCTGCATCTTAATCAATAACTTAATGAGGTCGCAGCTAGCGTCAGGCTGACATCACGATGTTGCAGACCCGACAAACCCGCCACAAAGCAGCCATCTAGATGCTGGCTCCGGATTTTGCTGCTGCAACCTTTTTGGATAGATTCGCATGAGACAAATTCTTACACGGAAGCCCCACGACGACCGAGGCGATCCGCCGGCCATACAAAATAGCTACTGTGCTGAAGGTTCTGCAATGTCTCTGAGGGGGCGGTCATGGCAGGCTGGTGATGTTCACGTCATCCGGTTCCCTCACGAGGAACGGCACCATAACCAGGCCTGAAGATAAAACCGCCGCCGCACTCAAGGACATTCTGCTGGCGAAGCCCAATGGACTGCGAGCAGTGATGCAGGAGGTTCTTGAGGAGAATGGACGAGGCCCTGGGCGACAAAGGGTGAGCAGACGCCAGAGCGGCTCGGCCATCCCCTTGATCAAGGAAAGCGACGGCGGCCGGCGAATCATATGGACATATGACTTCGAATGCCTGCGCCAAGGCGATGGCGAACCCCGAACGAAGCCCCCGGTCAAACCGCGACTATTACGACCGCCATGATCAATCGCGTCGTCACCTCGCCTACTTCCTAGCCACAACTTCTCTCGCCGCCTCAAGACCCTCAAGGCCTCACGGCTTGCGAGTACATCTGCAAACGCCGGACAAAAGACCCCAGAAAAGTTGGTTAGTCACACAATCGGCCATGTTAAGCCGCCAGTGCCTAGATGTTTGATCCCAGGCTTTGATGGGGCATCCTTGCCTTCCGAATCAAAGGACGCGCTATGGGCCAGGTTCTTCATGGGAGCGCCACGACGACGGAGGCGGTCCGTCGAGCGATACAGCATAGTCATGTCTGGACGGCGCCCGCAGATCAACGGTTGTTTTCGGCGATGAGACGTCGCGGGTGCGGTCATGTCTTCGGCCTTTCGCTGCGATACACTGACCGCTGGCCCTGATGGTGTCCGCTGATCCGTTGACCTGATCAAGACAACGAGCTCGGAGCTCCGACTATGCTTCAGGCTTTCCGGATGTGTCCTCGTCTGTTCCCATCACGTCGCTGTCACCCTCGATTCCGGCTGTGGCATTAGTCGATGCTGTTAGGCCGATGTACCGGTGTAGCGGGCTTCATCGCGCATGAGCGCAAAAACGATGCGGGCTAGTTTGTTGGCAATCGCCACGGCGACGAGCTTGAAGGGCTTGGTCTGCATCAGACGATCCGCCCAACTTCTCAGCGCATCGTTGCAACGTTTGCGATGGAAGAGAACGGCGTGGGCGCCGACCACGAGCAGCTTGCGCAGATAACGGTTGCCCATCTTTGAGACGCGGCCTAACCGCTCCTTGCCGCCTGTCGAGTTCTGCCGTGGAATGAGCCCGAGGAAGGCGGCGAACTCACGCGGACCCGAGAAGGCGGAGATATCCCGGACGCTTGCTGCAAGGACAGACGCGGTGACCGGGACCAATGCCGGGAACACTCATCAGACGGCGCGCTGTCTCATCGGTTTTGGCGAGACTCAGAATGGCCTGATCTCTCCGCTCGATCTCGTGGTCAAGTTCGGCCAACTGACGTACCAACGGCAGAAGCGCCGAGCGCACGGCCGCGGGGATGATGTTGACGTTACCTTCCATGACAAGTGCTGCCGAGGAGCGGGCATTGTTCGGTCCCTGCGCGGCAATAATCCCGATTTCGGCGAGATGGCTGCGAAGGGCGTTGAGCAATTGCGTGCGCTACGCCACCAGCAGTTCGCGCACCTTGTGGTGCATGAGCGCCGCCTGGTTCTCGACCGATCGCACCGGCACAAAACGCATGGAAGGACGCGTCACCACCTCGCAGATGGCCGCGGCATCCGCTGCGTCATTCTTCTGGCGACGCACTAATCATTAGGTAGGCAAAATGCGAAGGAACGCACGCGGATCGCCCCGGTTGTCGGCCTTTTCGCGCAAAATTCCTTCGCATTATTTCAGAGCGTGTCGAGCCAGGCGAGCAGGCTCGTATCGCG
>NZ_JADYVE010000099.1 GCF_020193655.1 Ensifer sp. IC3342 | reverse complement strand
GTCATATACACGTCGGACAGGTCGAGCAGGGTCAGCACCTTGCCGCCGGCCGCCAGCACCTCGCCGGGCTCGGCGAGGCGGTAGAGCACGCGCCCCGACCGCGGCGCGGTGAGCGTGCCGTCCACCACCTGACGGGTCAGGCGGTCCACCTCCGCCTTGGCCGAGCGGATGGCCGCCTCGTAGGCGGCCACGGCACTCAGGGCCGCATTCAACGCGGCTTCCGACGTGACCTTGGCGGTGCGCTGCTGGTCCACCTTCTGCTGGGTGGCAAAGCCCTTGGTGAGCAGCGTCTCGTCGCGCTCCAGCTCCTTGACCGCGAGATCGAGTTCGCCGCGCCGCTGCTCCACCACGTGCTTGGCCTGCTCATAGGAGCGCTGGGCCTGTTCGGCCTGTGCCTGTGCGCTCCGCAGCGAGGCTTCCGTTTCC
>NZ_JADYVE010000098.1 GCF_020193655.1 Ensifer sp. IC3342 | reverse complement strand
CAGCTCTCCTTTGAGACCATTTTCACCCTGCTGGCCATCCCGGCGTTCCTGTCAGCCTTTGCGCTGCTGATCAAGTACCGGGTCAGTAAATCCGTGCCGGCGACGACAGATGAGGCGAGAAGCCTGCAGAAAGCCTAACCCTATAAGCCGGCGCCCCGCGCCGGCTTTGCCGCTTTTTTCTTATCCGTTTACAAAAATTTTCGAAGCCACCTCATCGCGTTAATAATCATTCTTTTAGGCTACGCTGCCGTTTGGCTGTCGGGGCAGATTCGATAGCCTGTTGGCAAATAATCACCGACGTTACCATCCCTTGCGCCATTTTCTGACTATTCTTAATGAGCTATAGAAAAATCTTTTCCGCTGTGTGATAAAAGGAGTTCTCAATGGAATATAAAGATCCCGTGTTTGAACTGCTGAGCAGCCTGGAAC
>NZ_JADYVE010000097.1 GCF_020193655.1 Ensifer sp. IC3342 | reverse complement strand
ACCTCGCACTGTTCGGCAATCGCTTTCGGCGTCGTCGCGGTCTCAGCGCCAGCGGCGATCACGTCGGCAATCGCTTCCGGGTTACGGTCAGACACCACCAGCGAGTAACCCGCTTTCAGCAAATTTTTGCTCATCGGTTTGCCCATAATGCCAAGACCGATAAAACCTACTTTGATTGTCATAATGTTCTCTCTCTTCATCCTGGTGATTATTTTTTAAACGCGTCGGCAAGTTTCTGGGTTGCAGAACGGAAGACGCCCAGATCGCTGCCAACGGCGACGAAGGTCGCGCCCCATTCCAGATAGCGGCGCGCATCGGCTTCCACTGGCGCCAGAATGCCGCTTGGCTTACCGTGCTTCTTCGCGCTGGCGAAGATATGCTGGATAGCGCGCTGCACCTCAGGATGGGCGGCATTGCCCAAATGGCCTAAGGC
>NZ_JADYVE010000096.1 GCF_020193655.1 Ensifer sp. IC3342 | reverse complement strand
GTATCACCCTTTTCATCACGGCCATCTCTATCATGCGCAACAAAGTAAAAAACTTTCTCAAAGTGACGTTGCAATTGCCATCATGAGTGGCCAATTTATGATGCGTGGGTTGCCCGCGATGTACAACAAATTTAAACGTGCACAAATGGCTACAGTAGGTGTTGATTTAGTAGTCGAAATGCCATTAGTCGGCTCACTATCATCGAGTGACATTTTCGCTCAAACCGGTGTTAAAGTAGCAGACTATTTACAAACTGATGTGTTAAGTTTCGGAAGTGAAAGCGGTGACCTATCACAATTAGAACACGCCGCGCAACAACTCATTCAACTCGAGCAAACATCCGCTTTTCAAACAGCAATCAAATCAGGGAAAAGTTATGCCAGAATCGCAGCGGAAACATTGCAAAGCGACCTATTAAGTACACCGAATAACAT
>NZ_JADYVE010000095.1 GCF_020193655.1 Ensifer sp. IC3342 | reverse complement strand
TATCTTTATCTTTGGTAACACAGCGGAAGAAGTGGAAGAATTGCGCCGTCAGGGCTACAAACCGCGTGAATACTACGAGAAAGATGAGGAGCTGCATCAGGTGCTGACGCAAATCGGCAGCGGTGTATTCAGTCCGGAAGATCCGGGTCGCTATCGCGATCTGGTCGATTCGCTGATCAACTTCGGCGATCACTACCAGGTACTGGCGGATTATCGCAGCTATGTCGATTGTCAGGATAAAGTTGACGAACTCTACGAGCGTCAGGAAGAGTGGACCGCAAAAGCGATGCTGAACATTGCCAATATGGGTTACTTCTCTTCTGACCGTACGATCAAAGAGTATGCCGATTATATTTGGCATATTGATCCGGTGAGATTATAAGTTCGCTAAAAAACAGAACGGGGCCAAAAGGTCCCGTTTTTTTCGCCTTTATTT
>NZ_JADYVE010000094.1 GCF_020193655.1 Ensifer sp. IC3342 | reverse complement strand
CATCTCCGTCAGGGTACACCCGGCTCCAGGCGATCTGAAAACGGTAGCAGTTCATGCCCAGATCCTGCATCAAATCGAAATCTTCCCGATAACGATGATAAGAGTCGGTCGCCACCTTCCAGTCGGAGGCGAACTCCGCCGGTTGACGGATATCATACACCGACATCCCCTTGCCACCCTCGTTCCACGCCCCCTCCGTCTGCATGCTGGAGACGGAATTTCCCCATAAAAAATCTGCCGGTAGTCTGTTCTTCATGCTGCGCCTCGTTATATGACTAGTCATTTAAAGATAATGACTAGTCATATACCGGAAAGTGAAAAGGTAAGCAAAGGCCGGGATCGGTTTCTGTGAGCCGGACAAAAAAAGATCGCCCTGAAAGGCGATCCTGGCGATCGATGTGAATGATGGCGCGATTCTGTTGAGATCAGGCGCAGAGTTTGAAGAG
>NZ_JADYVE010000093.1 GCF_020193655.1 Ensifer sp. IC3342 | reverse complement strand
GCCGGGCGCTGCCCGGCGGACTCCGATAGGGCCATGCTTCCTCGCTAGCGTCCAGGCATGAGGCGAATCCGCAGTTCGATCGGCTGCGGCATGTGTTCCGGCGGCGGCAGGCGCAACGAACGGTCCATCAGCGCGCGCCGCAGTTCATTCTCGATCGGCTCGGCGTCGCTGCGCAGGCAGGCGAGACGGACGATCCAGCCGCGTTCGTCGAGCCAGACCCGCAGGTCGATGTCGGTATTCGGCAACTGCCCCGCCGCGCGCCGCGACTCCAGGAAGGCCAGCAGCCGCGGCGCGGTTTCGGCGTCTTCGCCCAGGCGCTGCTGGACCTGCTCGCCGAGCCATGCGGCATAGGCGCCCCAGAGCCGCTGGCGTTCGTCGCGGAACCGCTCGGGCTCGCCGAACAGCCAGCTGCGCAGGTGCCGCCAGCGGCTCGCGCGCGGCCCACGCC
>NZ_JADYVE010000092.1 GCF_020193655.1 Ensifer sp. IC3342 | reverse complement strand
GAACCGGACCGCTGTGACGGTTTTGGTGTCGCCGGCATCCGGATCGGTGTCGTTGGTAAGCACATTGCCGCTGGCCGGCGCCCCGCCTGATCCGTTGGCGATGCCGCCCTTCTCGGTGGCATCGCCCGTATCTGCAACCGCCGTCGGCGTGGTGTTCGGCGTCGCCGGCCGGAAGACCACATCGGCCCAATAGTTGGTGGCGCTGGAAGTCCTGTTCGGGAAGACGCCGCTGGTGCTGCTCCCACCATAGCGGAAGACGCCATTGCCACTCGCGGGCGCCGTCAGCGGGCCGCTCGTGACGGCGCTTGTGAAGTAGTTGGTTGTCGCCACGTAGAAGCCGGTCGTGTGGTAGGACGCGACATAGGTGGTGTTGGCGCTGATCGAGACGGGTGTCGACAGGGCAACCGTCTGCCAGCCGCTCGCCGCCGTGTTGGTGAATGTGGCGCTGG
>NZ_JADYVE010000091.1 GCF_020193655.1 Ensifer sp. IC3342 | reverse complement strand
GTTCGAAATAGTGGGTGGCGAACAGGGTGAAGGCGCGAGTCCGGGCCAGGTCCTCGGCCGCTGCCCAGGCCAGCGACAGGCCGTCGAAGGTGCTGGTGCCGCGGCCGACCTCATCCATCAGCACCAGGCTCTTGTCGGTGGCGTTGTGCAGGATGTTGGCGGTTTCGCTCATCTCCACCATGAAGGTCGAGCGGCCGCCGGCAAGGTCGTCGGACGAGCCGATGCGGGTGAAGATGCGGTCCACCAGGGACAGCTCGCAGCGTGCAGCCGGAACGAAGCTGCCGATGTGCGCAAGCAGCACGATCAGCGCGGTTTGCCGCATGTAGGTGGATTTGCCGCCCATGTTCGGACCGGTGATCACCAGCATCCGGGTGTCGGCATCCAGCGCCAGGTCGTTGGCCACGAACGGTGTCTCCAGCACCTGCTCGACCACCGGATGGCGGCCTTGCTC
>NZ_JADYVE010000090.1 GCF_020193655.1 Ensifer sp. IC3342 | reverse complement strand
CTTTAATGTTTTAGCGTTCCCAAATGTTCAGCTGTTTCTTTTGTGCTTCCTTTTGGGCTTGTTCAATCAATATACGATATTTATCATTCGGTGGATAAAATTTGGCTCTAGCTAAACCTTCTTTTGCTAATTTTACATTAAACATTTCGTCTCCTAACCAAACATAAGCCAATGTACGTCCGTATTTATCTTTTGGTTCACGATCATATTCCAATCTAACACGTTGATTCGTTAAATGTTTCTTTGTAAAATTTGATGCAGCTTTTCCGTATGGTTGCACTGGCGTATTCGGTTTAACTGTTTCTGGTGTATCCACACCAATTAAGCGTACACGTTCATCTTGCCCATCTTTATCGATAATAATGGTATCTCCATCGATTACGCGTTTAACGAGATATGATTCGCCTCTCACATCCGTTGAAGACTTTTTAAAAGGGCCATCTCCATTGATATATTG
>NZ_JADYVE010000008.1 GCF_020193655.1 Ensifer sp. IC3342 | reverse complement strand
GTTCGGGGCTTCAATGTGCCCGACCACGTTTTCGCCTACTCACGAGACCGAGACGGGGGTCAGTGGTTCACCCTTGTTCCGGCAATATCTCAACCAGACCGAGGTGTATGGCGTTCACAGTGGTCTGGCCGAAAACCTCGAAGATAAAGTCGGCGTCGTCATCACCGAGGAGACGAATGCATTCGTGCAAGAGGCAATGGCGTGGAGGCATCAGGCCGAGCATTTTGTCGTTGTACTCGAATAGCCGGGTAAGCCGGCACTCACTCGAGCAGAAAGAACCCAGCCAGAACCGGTCGGCGCGTCCGGCCGGTTCTCGCTGCCAATGAGTATCACCTACACCGACCCCACGATGGCCACGCACCAGCCTCGACAGACGGTTCAATGGCGCCGTTGCTGCCACGGCGGCGACCAGCACCCGGGCCTCGGTGTCCGAACATTGCAGGCCGCTGTCCGCAAAGCAGGTGTTCGACGTCCAATCCCGTGAAAATAAGTGACAGCCGCACCGACTCCCAAGGCTTCGTCGATTCTCTCTCCGTGTCGATGCGCGGCCCGCATTGCCCGTCTGTCAGGCCTGCTCGGGGGCTCTTGCGGGACGGGTGCTGCGGTAGATCTGCTCGAGGCTCATCATGTTCGAGAGGTTAACACTCATGGTGGCGGCATGTCCGAAGGCGCCGCGCATCAGGCAGGTCTTCGCAGCCGCCTCCGCCGCCTTCGTCAGGATCGTTTCGGGATGGCGCTTGTCGAGCAAGCCGACGAGGACATTAGCGATATAGGTGTCCCCCGCGCCCAGCGTGTCGATGGCGTCGACGGGCTGGGCGGGCGCCTCGAACACGCCGGCCTCGTCGGCCAGAAGAGCCCCTTCGATGCCCCGGGTGACGAGGCTCCAGCGCGCACCGGCCGCCCGCGCGCTCTGGGCCAGCGCGAGGGCTTCGTCACGCGAGGCGCCGCCGGCGGACAAGGTGATGAGAAAGCAATGGGGCGCGACCTGCGCGATGCGCTCCGGGTCGTTGACGGTCGCAAGGTCGTAGGAGACCTTCGTCGCCTCGGCAAAGCGCGGCAGCCAAGCGTCGACATGGCTCGACCGGCCAGTATGGACGGCGTCGAAATCCGGAAGCCGCGCGAGGTCCGCGCGCGAGGGCGCGATGATCGAAACCCCGAGATTGGCGCCGACGAAAACCCGGTCGCCGTCCTGGGTCTCGATCACGCAATAGGCGGTCAACCCCGGTTCGATCCGCAGCGACGAAACATCGACGCCTTCCTCGATCAAAGCCTGGCGGATCAGGCGCCCGGCATCGTCATCGCAGACGGCGCCAGCATAGGCCGTTTCAGCGCCCGCGCGGCGGGCGAAGACTGCATGATTGACGCAGTTCCCGCCGGGGAACATCAGGTTCTGGTCGCGGTAGCAATCGACCACATTGTCGCCGAATGCGAGGATTCTGGCAGGACGCGGCATCTGGCAAGCTCTCCTGAGAGGAAACTGAGAACGTTCTCAATTATAGATCCGCGTCCGAAAAGGCAATGGTCTCCTTCAGGGGAGCCCAGAGGATTTCTCGGATGGGTTGCGGGCAAGTTCGAGGTGGGCCGTTAACCAGCTAGGTCCGCGAGTGGTTGTCACTGGAACTCGCCTAAAAGCGACGCTACAGCGACGTGGGCTGTTCCCGAGGAATCAAAGCTGGGCGACGGAGCCGCGCTCGATCAGTTCCGCGGGCATCAGCACCGTGCGGGCCGGATAGTCCTCGCCGCGAATGCGCTCAAGCAACATCCGCGCGGCGGCTTCGCCCATGGCCAGGCGCGGCTGCGCCACGGTGGTGATGCCAGGGCGGTGGAAGCTCATCCAGTCGAGGTCGTCGAAGCAGATGAGCGAGAGATCCTGAGGAATCGAAAGTTCCAGCTCGGTAAGGGCCCGCATGGCGCCTTCGGACATCGTGCCGTCAGTGGTGAAAAGTGCCGTCGGCCGTTCGGGCGCCGTCATGAGGTGCGTGACCACCGCATGCGCGGCGAGGGCGGAATAGCTTCCCGCCCTCAGCGTCAGGCGCGGGTCCACGGGCAGGCCCTCAATCCGATGCGCCCGGATATAGCCGAGAAGGCGCTGCCAGCTCGGATAGAGCGTTTCGCTCTCGATCGGATCGCCCGCCACCGCGCGGGCTAGGAAGCTATTCAGCCCGCCGCTTTCCTCCTCGACGAGTTCCGCAACGATGCCGATCCGGCGGTGCCCGGCGGCAATGAGGTGCCGCACCGCCTGCTCGGCGGCGGCGATATTGTCGGTCGCTACGCGGTCGACCATCAGGCCGGCGACGGCGCGGTCGATCAGCACGAGCGGCACGCCCATGGCCCTGAGATTGTGCAGGTGCCGCGCCTTGCGCGTGTCACTGGGCGTGACGATCAGCCCGTCCACCTGCTTCTGCGCCAGAAGCTCGACCGAGTGGACTTCCTTCGTCCGGGCTTCGTCGCTATTGGTGATCAGCAGGCCGAAGCCATTGGCTTCAGCGACGTTGGAAATGCCGCGCAGGACCGAGGCATAGAAGGGGTTCTGGATATCGCCGGCCACGACGCCGAGCGTGCGGGTCTTGCCCGTGATGAGGCTGCGGGCGAGCGCGTTGGGCCGATAGCCGAGATCCTGGGCCGCCTTGAGTACCTGCTCCTTCTTTTCCTCGCTGGTATAGCCGTAGCCGCCGAGCACGCGCCCCGCAGTCGCCGTGGAGACGCCTGCTGCCCGCGCAACATCCGTGATGGTTGCTTTGCTTTTCGGAGCCACTGGGCAATTCCTCTCACATTTTTGACCTGCCGAAATGAGAATCTTATCATGTCCTGTTTAGAGAAAACGGCAGCTCTTCGTAGGTGTTAACAGATCGGCGGTGGTTTTCAACGCTATAAGTGCTGCTCTCTGATAAGGCGACGCTTGACGGATGGGCAGTCTCTGTGTCTCATATGTGAGAACGTTCTCGCGACTTTCACAAGGGGAACCAGAGAACGCAATCACGAGCCCGCCGGGGTTCGCTACAACAAGGAGGTCGTCATGTTTAAATCCATTCTGGCCGGGTGCGTATTGAGCACAGTCCTGGCGGTGCCGGCGCTGGCCGATGTCATTCCCGCCCTACACGATGCGCTGCCGCAGGAGTACAAGGACAACGGCATCAAGGCTGCGGTCTTCAATGACTGGGCACCGGATGAGTACCAGGATGCCGACGGCCAGCTCAAGGGCTGGAGCGTCGACATCGCCAAGGAGATGGAACAGCGCCTCGGCGTGACTTTTACCTTCGAGGGCACAAGCTTCGACGCCATCATTCCGGGCTTACAGTCTAAGCGTTTCGACGCGGGGTTTTCGTCATTCGGTACGACGGCGGAGCGCCTGGAGACGCTCGACTTCGTTTCCCAGCGTCGGATTGGCACCTCGTTCGCCTACCCGGCGGACAGCAAGCTCGACATCAAGTCGGTCGCTGACGCCTGCGGCCTGACGGTCGCCGTTCTGAATGGCGCCTGGGACATCGGTCTTCTCGAAAAGCTGAACGCGAACGAATGCAAGGACAAGCCGGTGATCATGCAGACGCATGGCACGCAGGCACAGGCCGAACTTGCCGTTCGCTCCAATCGTGCGCAGGCCACCGTGGGCGGTTCGGTGAAGCTTGCCTATATGGCGAAACAGACCGGCGACCTGAAGGTTTCGGAACTGGTTCTGTCCCCGGTCAATAGCTGCATTGGCGTGCGCAAGGGCGATCCGCTCGGCCAGGTTCTGACGGACACGATCCAGTCGATGATCGACGACGGTACCTACGAGAAGATCATGGCCAAGTGGGGCCTGAACGACAGCGGCATGCTGAGCAAGGCGCTGCTGATCACGGAAGAGAACCCCGCAGATCTTTAAGGCACTTGTTTTGCCAGACGTAAAGCTATTTCCCGGCCCGAGATTTTTCTTCGGGCCGGATCAGACAGCCCAAGATGGGCAGCAAGGATTGACGATGTCTGAAAAACCACTGCCGCGCCCCTCGATCCACGATGTGAAGCCCATTGCGGTGCCGAAGATAGGCCACTGGATCGGCGGTATGGCGCTTGCCGTCCTTGCCGTGGTCTTTCTACAGGTGCTTGTCACCAACAAGAACATGCAATGGAGCGTGGTCGCCGAATATATGCTCAGCCCCGCGATCCTGTCGGGCCTTGGCATGACACTACTGTTGACGGTCCTTGCCATGATGCTTGGGCTCGCGATCGGCGTCGTGCTTGCCATCATGCGCCTGTCGGCCAGCAGCGTCTTCCAGTCGGTCAGCTGGGCCTGGATCTGGTTCTTCCGCGGCGTGCCGCCGCTGGTCCAGATGATTTTCTGGTACAATCTGGCGCTGCTGCTGCCGGAGATCTCGATCGGCATTCCGTTCGGTGGGCCGAAGCTCCTCTCGTGGAATACCAACGAACTCATCACGCCGTTCGGCGCCGCCATCATGGGCCTGGCCTTTACCGAAAGCGCCTATGCCGCCGAAATGATCCGCGCCGGGATCCAGGCTATTAATGCCGGCCAGACAGAAGCTGCCGCCACGCTCGGCATGACGCGCGGCCAAACGCTGCGCCGCATCGTGCTGCCGCAGGCGCTGCGCATCGTCATTCCGCCCATCGGCAACGACACGATCTCGATGCTGAAATTCACCTCGCTCGTCTCCGTGCTGGCGCTGCCGGATCTGCTTTATTCCGCGCAGATGGTTTATGCGCGGACCTACCAGACGGTGCCGCTGCTGCTGGTCGCGACGATCTGGTATCTCGTGCTCACCACCGTCCTGACGGTTGTCGAACATGCCGTCGAGCATCGATTGAAATCCGAACACCGCACGGGTGCGAAGAAATCGGCCGGGATTTTCCCCTTCCACCTGCTCGGGCGCCAGCAGGAGACCGTATAATGAACCAGATGATCGTCGAGCCGCTTTTGAAGGTCGAGCGCCTGCGCAAGAGTTTCGGAACGCATGAAGTTTTGCGCGGGATCGATGTCGCGGTGACGCGCGGCGACGTGACCTGCATCGTCGGCCCCTCCGGCTCGGGCAAGAGCACGCTGCTGCGCTGCCTTAACTATCTCGAGAAACCCACCGGCGGCGCCGTCTTCCTTAACGGCGAACCCGTCGGCGTACGTTGGAAAGGCGCCAAGCTCTACGAGATGAGCTTCAACGAGCTTGCTCGTCAGCGCCAGCGCATGGGTATGGTGTTCCAGGGCTTCCATCTCTTCCCGCACAAGACGGTGCTTGAAAATGTCATTGAGGCGCCGGTTCTCGTTAAGGGCGTGGCGCGTTCCGAAGCGGTCGAAGAGGCGATGGTGCTCCTGGAGCGCGTCGGCATGAAGGAGCGGGCGAGCTATTATCCAGCCCAGCTTTCCGGCGGCCAGCAGCAACGGGCGGCGATCGCCCGCTCGTTGGCGATGAAGCCGGATGTCATGCTGTTCGACGAGCCGACCTCGGCACTCGACCCGGAGCTTGTCGGCGAGGTTCTCGCCGTCATGCGCCAGCTTGCCGATGACGGCATGACTATGGTCGTCGTCACCCATGAAATGGGGTTCGCGCGGGACGTGGCCGACCATCTGATCTTCATGGATGGCGGGGTGATCGTGGAGCAGGGACGGCCGGCGGATGTGCTGACGCGCCCGCAGCATGATCGCACGCGGGCGTTTCTGGCGCGGGTTCTGGCTGACGCGTGAAGCGTCAGCCGAGCGTCTGCGACAGCGCGGATGCGGTGAAAAGGTCGAGATGGGCGCCGCCGTTGTTCTTGAACACGGTGATCTGCTCGGCGCTGGTGCGTCCTTTGCTTTTACCCTGCACGAGTTCGAAAAGATCGGCGTTCACGGCGTCCCAGGTGATCGCGCCGGATGCAACGGCCTGCGAAAGATCGCCGCCGCCCTGCATGTTGTTGCGGCTGTCGACGAAGATCGTGCCGCGCGTCAGGGCCGCATCGTCCGCTTCGCGAAGCGTGGGCAGATAAGCGCCGACCAGATCGACATGGGTGCCGGGCCGCAGGAGCGCGCCCTTGACCAGCGCCGTGTCCGACATGGTGACGCAGGACACCACATCGGTGCGGGCGGCGGCGCCATCGAGATCGTCGCTGGCCACGGCGTCGATGCCTTTCTTCCGAAGGTGGCTTGCGACGGCCTCGGCCCGTGCCGAGGTACGGTTCCAGATCGTGACCCGGCGCAGCGACGGGCGTGCCGCGAGATGCGCCTCGGCGAAATGCGGCGCGAGCGCGCCGGCGCCGACGATCAGAAGGTCTTCCACGTCCTGCCGCGCAAGAATGGCGGCGCCAAGGGCGGAATCGGCCGCGGTCTTGCGCGCCGTCATGGCAGCACCGTCGGCTATGAGCAGCGGTCCGCCGGTCTTGCCGTCGAACAGCGCCACCAATCCTTGAACGGCCGGTTGCGGCGGTTTGAGGCCCGCGTTCTGCGGAAAGACGCCGACCATCTTCACGACGATCGGGCCGCCGGGCGCCCAGCCGGGCAGGGTGACGAATTGTGCTTCACCGCCTGCCGGGTCGGATTGCACCACGACCTCAGAGCCGGGCATCGGCCCGAGATGCGCCTTGCGCAGTGCCTCGATCAGAAAAGGCCAGGGAAGCGCCGCGTGAACTGCGGCGGCGTCAAAAACATGCATGTCGAACCTCTCAGGTCTTGATCGTGTAGGTGACCAGATGGCTTGGGGTGACGAGCTGGGACAGCGCGAGCGGGCGCCCTTCGGTGTCGGTGACGATCTTTTCGATCCTGAAGACGGGCTGGGCGGCGGTCACGGAGAGGATGGCGCGCTCGCCGGCCGAGGCGAGGCCGACATCGATCTGCCGCTCGGCATGGGCCGGCTCGATGCCCGCCTTGTCCCGCAAGGCGGCGAAGAAGGAGCCGCCGGCGGCGACCGGTTCGATCACTTGCGGAAAGCGCAGCGGATCGAACCAGAGCGTTTCGAGCGTCATCGGCCGGCCGTTATCCTCCAGCAGCCGATCGAAGCGGATCAGCGCTTCGGACTGCAGCCGGTCGCGGATGGCTGGCGCATCGGGATTGTCGTCGCGGGCAAGGATGCGGTGCCCGGCTTTCCGGCCGAGACCGTCCATGGTTTCGGAAAAGCCCGACAGCGAGACGAGCGTCTGGCGCACCTTGCCCGGCATGATGATCGTGCCGCGCCCCTGCTGCCGCTGCAGGCGGCCATCGGCGCAAAGCTCGCCGATCGCGCGTCTCAATGTGATCCGGCTGACGCCATAACGCGCCATCAGCTCCGGTTCGGGGGGCAGAAAGCTGCCCTCGGCGAACAGGCCGGTTTCGATGCCGGCCAGGATCGAGCGCCGGACCTGTTCATAGAGCGGCAAAAGGTTTGCTTGGTCTTCCATCCGCTCTTCCAGGCCTTCTCAGTAGCTGATCTTCTTCATGTAGCGCCGCGCTTCGAGCATTGCGTGCTTGCGCAGGCCGGCGATCTTATAGGCGAAACGCCAGAGCGTGTCGAAGAAGATCAGCGGCACGACATTGCCCCGGAATTGCGGATCAATGCCGGAGAGATCGAGCTTCTCGGCATCGAGAACCAGGATGTTCTCAGCCGAGCCGAAGCGGTGCAGGAATTCGTCGGCGCGCTCTTCGAGCGGCCGCGTGCTGTCGAGGCCCTTCATGAGGATGAAGGCGCGGTCCTTGTCCAGCACCTCGAAGGGGCCGTGGAAGAACTCGTTGGCATGGATCGCTTGGCTGTTGATCCACTGCATTTCCATGAGCACGCAGATGGCGAAGGAATAGGCCGCGCCGTAGCTCGCGCCGCTGGCGACCGTATAGACCACGTCTTTCTTAGCAAAACGTGGCGCATAGCCCTCGAACATCGGGGCGAAGGTGGCATGCGCACGGTCGATGGCCGGCTGCAGGGCGGCAAGACTGCCGATCAGCGTTTCGGTCAGGTCTTCGCCCCCGGTGAGGGCAACGAGGCCCATGACGATCTGATAGATCCGCGAATAGTTGCTGTCCTTCGCGTCGATCGGCGCCCCAGTCGTGTAGGGGGCTTCGAAGCCGACGACATGGTCGACCGCCTTGGCCAGCGGGGAGGCGGGTTCGACCGTCAGGCCGATGGTCGTGGCACCCTTTGAGCGGGCGAATTCGGCCGCGGCGGTGGTTTCCTTCGTGGTGCCGGTCATCGAGCAGAGGATGACCAGCGAATTTTTGTCGAGCGAACGCGGGGCGCGGGCGACGAACTCGGCGGCATTATAGACATCCGACGGCAGCGGCGCGTGCTGGTCGAGCAGGAACTTGGCCGGATGCATGATCGACAGCGAACCGCCGCAGGCAACGAAGAACACATGTTTCAGCGATTCTGCATCAAGGGCGGAGAGCGCAGCGACGACGCCGGCGTCAAAGGCGGAGGGGAGGGACATAATCGTACCTTTCGTTATAACGTTATAATACGTATTATAACTCTCCCGCCGGCGTCAAGCGGGCTTGACACCGGCGGCGAAAGTTTGCGAACGTTCTCACATTCGACGTGGAAGAGCATCGCTCCGGCGATGGGCGGAAGTTAAGCGTGAGCGAGATTTACGACACCGTGATTGTCGGCGGAGGCATCATCGCTGCAGCGGCCGGTCAGCATCTGACAGCGGCGGGCTATCGCACGCTGCTGGCCGAGCGCGACGATTATGGTGCGGGAACCTCCAGCAAGACTTCACGGCTGCAGCATTGCGGGCTCGGCTATCTTTCCGCCGCAAGCGGGTCGATCACTGCCTTCCTCGCCCACCCGCGCAGCGCGATCGAGTGCTTCGGCCTCATGCGCCGTTCGATGCAGGGGCGGGCGGAGTTCGTGCGCATGGCGCCCGAGCGGGTGAAGCCCGTCAGCTTCATCATTCCGATGATGCTGGAAAACACCATTCCGCGCTGGAAGGCACGGCTGGCCTTTCGCCTGATGGCGGCGAGCGATGGCGGCCAAGTGCCGCTCAACCTTCGCATCCTGTCCGCCGAAGAAGCGCGGGCGCATCCGGCGCTCCAAGGCATGGCAGGGCTTGAAGACATTCGCGGGGCGATGAGCTTCACCGAGTACCAGTATCACTGGCCCGAGCGCATCGTGGTCGACACGGTGATGAAGGCGCGGGCAATCGGCATGGAGGCGCTGAACCATACGGCGGTGACGGGGCTGGCGCGGCAGGGTGATCTCTGGCGGGTCACGCTCGCCGCTGCGGAGGGCTCGAGGGATATTCTCGCGCGCGCGGTCGTCAATTGCGCGGGCGTCTGGGTCGATGAGATCACCGCGATGGCCGGCGCTCCGCATATCCGCAAGAACATCGGCCAAAAGGGAACGAACATCGTCCTGCGCCTGCCAGAGGGCATGCGCGGCATCGGTTTCGAGACCGTCACCGTGGCGGGCGCGCCGTTCTATCTGATCCCCTGGGGCGAGCTTCATTATGTCGGGCCGTGGGATTCCGCCTCGGACGGCAGCCCGGAAGGGTTTCGTGTGACGGAGGGGGAGATATCGGCCATTCTCGACCAACTCGGCCGCCTGTTTCCCGGTTTCGGCCTGAAACGCGAAGATGTGCTCTATGCCTGGGCGGGCGTGCGGCCACGCAGCCTTGCCAAGGGCGGCAAAGGCTCCGCACCCGCCGTCCGCGAGCATGATCTCTCCGGTGAAGGCCTGCCGAATGTCTTCACCTTCACCGGCGGGCTGCTGATGACCCACCGCGATGCCGGGAGGCGGCTGACACGCGCCGTTGCACGCCGACTGAAGCCTTCCGGCACGCCGCGCCCGCTCGATGCGCCGTCGCCGCCGCTCCCGGACATGGATCAAGTCACGGAAGCCTCGGTCGCCCATGCCATCCTGGACGAGCAGGCCTGCACGCTCTCGGACATCCTGCGTCGCCGTCTTTCCGTCGGCTGGGAGCCGGATCTCGGCCGGCGCCATGCGGTAAGGGCCGCGAAACTGGCCGCCCCGCATCTCGGCTGGACGTCGGAGGAGACGGCGGCCCAGATCGCCGCTTTCATCGACGAGACGGTAACAGAATTCAATCTTCCGAAGCGTTGAGCCGCAACGAAGCGACGACACCACTCGCGAAATGAAGAGAGAACGTTCTCATAAATAACGAGAATTGCCGCATCGGCGGCACTGGAGGAGCACAGATCATGGCACTTGATGAACGCAATATCAGCGTGATGAATTTTCACTATGTGCGGCATACGATTGATCGGTTCTTGGCCTATGTCTGCGATGCCGGGGTCTCGCGCATCGAACTCTGGGCCGCCGCGCCGCACTTTTATATCGGCGACAAGACACTGGCCGACGCGCGGGCGCTGGGGCGGAAAGTCCGCGGCATGGGCCTAGATCGTCGCCTTCACGCCGGAGCAATGTATCTACCCGATCAATATTTCGGCGAAGGAGCCGGAGTTGCGCGACCGCTCGCTGCGCTACTTCCTGGAGTCGATGGAATTTGCCACTGAATGCGGCGCGCCGGCGCTTCTGGTAACGGCGGGTGGCGGCTATCGCGACGAGCCGACGGCACGGGCGCTGGAACGCTGCGTCGAGTCCATGGGCATCCTCTGCGGCCGTGCGCAGAAACTCGGCATCGATCTATGGATCGAGTCGCTGCCGGATTCCTTTGCCAATATCATCCGTTCGGCCAAGGAAATCCGCGAACTGATGGACAAGCTCAAAAGTCCCGCGCTTCATGCGGTCTATGACGTTGCCGGCGCGGTGATGACGCATGAGACGCCCGAGGACTATTTCACCCATCTCGCCGGTCGCGTCGCCCATGTGCATTTCACCGACTCCGATGCCGGCGGCAGCCATCGGGCCTGGGGCGACGGCATCATCGACCTCGACGAGCTGGTCGGCTATCTGCGCAGCCAGAATTACGAGGGGTCGCTGACGGTCGAACTGACCAACTGGAAATACAACGTCGATCCCACCCCGCCGCTGAAGCAATGCGTTGAGGCCATGCGCAAGGCCCTCGGTCCGGCATAGGGGGAGGTCACGGACATGGAGGAACGAAATCCAGCCGCTGCGCCGGAACAAATGCCGGCCATTGCGGCGGGCAGGACCGATCCGTTGCTGCGCCCGTTGCAGCTTGGCCGGCTCACCCTGCGCAACCGGATCATGAGCACCAGCCACGAAACCGCACTCGACGAGGGCGGTCATCCGCTGGAAGCCTATCAGCGCTATCACGAGGAAAAGGCAAAAGGCGGCCTGGCGCTGACGATGTTCGGTGGCTCGGCGCGCATCTCCGCCGATACGAGCTGGGGCGGCACGCAGCTCGACGTTTCGAGCGATGCGATCGTTCCGATGTTCCAGGTTTTCTCCGAACGCATCCACCGCCATGGTGCGGCGGTGATGTGCCAGATCTCGCATGTCGGCCGGCGAGCAAACGCCACCGTCGGCGCCTGGCTTCCCGCGCTAGGCCCCTCTGATTCCCGCGAGGACTACAACCGCGGCTTCGCCCACGAGATGGACCGCCACGACATCGCGCGAATCGTGCGCGAGTTCGGTGCGGCCGCCCGGCGGGCAAAGGAGGGCGGGCTCGACGGCATCGAAACCATGACCGGTGGCCACCTGATCGGGCAGTTCCTGTCGCCGATAGTCAATCGCCGCAGCGATGAATTCGGCGGCTCGCTTGAAAACCGGATGCGGTTCCTGCGCATGGTCCATGAGGAGATTCGGCGCCAGGTGGGGGGACGACTATCCGCTCGGGATCCGCTACACGATCGACGAGGACCATGCCGAGGGCTTGAGCTTTGCCGAAGCGGTCACTGTTGCCAACATGCTGGAGCGAGAGAGGCTGGTCGATTTCTTCAATTGCATCTTCGGAAGGTTCGACACGCGCCTCAATCTGCTCGTCTACAACATTCCCGACATGACGGCGGCATCCGCGCCATGGTTACACCAGGTTGGGGCCTTCAAGGCGCAAACGGGCCTGTCGGTCTTCCACGCCGCGAAGATCGCCGATGTGGCGACGGCGCGCTACGCGGTCGATGCGGGGCTGGTCGAGATGGTCGGCATGACGCGGGCGCATATGGCCGATCCGCAGATCGTCAACAAGCTCGCTCGGGCCGTGAGGAAGAGATACGCCCCTGCGTCGGCGCTTCGCACTGTCTCTATCGCCCGGTGCACTGCATCCACAATCCGGCGACGGGTCGCGAGACCTGGCTGCCGCAGGTGATCGAACGCTCGCCGCAAGCGGGGCGCAAGGCGGTCGTCGTCGGTGGCGGGCCGGCGGGGCTGGAGGCGGCGCGGGTGCTGGCCGAGCGGGGACATGAGGTTGTGCTGCTGGAGGCGGCCGATCGACTTGGCGGGCAGCTCGTGCTGGCCGCGAAAGCCCGGCTCCGCCGCGACCTGATCGGCATCGTCGATTGGCGTATTGCCGAGCTCGAACGGCTCGGCGTCGATGTCCGGCTCAATATCTATGTGGAGGCGGCGGAGGTTCTTGCTGAAGCGCCGGATCTCGTCTTCATCGCCACTGGCGGCATTCCGGATTTCGGCCCCGTCGCAGGGAGCGAGCTGTGTCTCAGCGTCTTCGACGCTCTGGGCAATCCTGCGCAGGTTGCCGACGACGTGCTGGTCTATGACGCGACTGGGCGTCGTCCTGGGCCCTCCGTCGCCGCCGAGCTAGCGGCGGCGGGCAAGGCCGTGACCTTCGTGGCCCGCGATCCCTCCGTCGCACCGGAAATGGAGCACCATTCGAGCATTACCTACCGCAAGGCGCTCGCCGACCACGACGTAAAGCTTCTGCTGGAACACGAGCTGGTTTCAGTCATTACTCGGCGCGGACGGCGCGAGGCGGTGCTGCGCCACCTGCTGACAGGCCGGGAACGGCGTTCGACCCATGCGCAGGTCATCGTCGAGCACGGGACGAACCCGGTGAACGACCTCTTCGATGACCTGCGGCCTCTCTCGGTAAACGACGGGATCACGGAGATCGAAAACCTCGTTGGCCCCGCGCCGCTGCGCGCTCGGCCGGCGGACGGCTTCGAACTGCACCGGATCGGCGATGCGGTCAGCAGCCGATCCGTTCACGCCGCCATGCTGGATGCGCTGCGGCTGGGAGTGCAGTTCTGAGCGCGTGCCGAAGACTATGCAGGCGCTTCGGTGACTGAGGCGCGCTCGATGACTTCCGTCTGTAGGACGACGCGGCTCGCCTGCGCGCCTTTGCCGTTCAGCCGATCGACCAGCAGCCTGGCTGCCGTCTCGCCGAGGCGGTAGACGGGCTGGCGCACGACCGTGACCGGCGGCGTGGTCACGGACGTCCAGTCCGCATCGTGGAACGACACCAGCGACAGGTCGTTCGGAATGCCAAGGCCGAGCTGGCGGCAGACCTTGAACACTTCGAGCCCGATCACGCTGTCCGACGCGATGATCGCCGTCGGGCGTTGCGACGATTCGAGCATCGCTGTGACGATGCGGCGCGTGTGCTCCGGCGTGACCGCGCCCACATGCACCCAGTCTTCCATTCCCGAAAGGTCCGCGTCCCGGCAAACGCCAAGGAAACCCTCGATACGCCGGCGCACCGAGCCAGTGTTGATGTCGGCCGGCGTTCGAAAGCGGTGGTCCGGGGTGTCGCAGGCGGTGAGATAGGCGATGCGGCGGTGGCCGAGCGCGATCAGTCGGCACGTGATGCCCTCGGCGGCGTGCCGGTCATCGGCAATCACCGTGTCGACGTCGAGCGCATCGCTGCCGCGGTCGAGCAGAACGAGAGGCCGGCCGGAGCGGGTGGCCTCCTTGAGATGGCCGACATCGCTTTCCTTTGCCGGGGAGACGATCAGGCCGTCGACTCGCTTGGCAAGCAAGGTGCGGATCGCAGCCTTCTCGGTATCGATCTCCTCGCCGGAATTGATGAGGACGACGGTGAAGCCCGTCTGCCGCGCGACATCTGTGATCCCCCTCATGGCGAGGCTGAAGAAGGGATTCTCAATATCACCGACGACGACACCGATCGTGCCGGAACGCCCTGTCGTCATGCTGCGGGCAAGTTCGTTCGGGCGGTAGTCAAGCGCGCGGGCTGCGGCGGTGACGGCCTCGCGAGCCCGGTCGCTGACGGTTCCGTATCCGCCCAGCACCCGCGCGGCCGTCGCCTTCGAGACGCCCGCCTTGTGCGCAACATCGGCGACTGTGACGGAGGTGTTTGCGGTCGGGCTCTGGTCCATGAGCCATAGCCTTACAAGAGATATTGACGAATGGCAAATGCGACGATAAGAATTGCGAAAAGTCAAAGAGACCGGTCTCTTTTAGTTTGAGACCGGTATCAGAATAAAAAGTGCTTCCCGACACGCGATGGCATGGGCCGGACGCGCGCGACATACCGCGGTCCGGGTGGGACCCTGCGTCTTGAAGACATCGCTGACAACGCCACCAGAGGAGACCAAATGATGCGATTTTCCCTGACGATTATGTCACCACTTGCCCGAATGCGCTCCGCCGCAGTCGCGCTCGCCCTCGGCCTTGCCGCAAGCGCCTCGACGCCAGCTCTCTCCGAGGACAATCCCCTCGGTCTAATCGACCCTGCCGTCATTAGCGTCGGCACAATGGGCGATGCCAAGCCCTATGCCTTCACCACCTCCGACGGCACCTTCACCGGCTTTGACATCGAGCTCTTCCTGAATGTCGCCGAGCGCATCGGCTTCAAGAAGGAGCAGGTGATCTTCACCGGCCAGGAATTCGCCGCGCTGATGCCATCGGTCGCCAACAGCCGCTTCGACGTCGCGGCTGCCGCGATCGGCACGACAGACAAACGCAAGGAGACCGTCGATTTCACTGATGGTTATCTGGCGGGTTACCTGTCGGTCCTGACCCCCGACGCCGCGATCAAGGACGCCGCCAGCCTCCAGGGCAAGCGCCTCGGCGTCGTGCAGGGAACGCTCCAGGAGATCTACGCCCAGAAGAATTTCACGGGCGCCGATCTCGTCAAGTTCCCCGACAACAACTCCGCAGTGGCCGCGCTCAACAGCGGCACAGTGGACGCCCATTTCCTGGACTATGAGGCCGCGAAGGACTATTCGGGCCGCTACGACGACCTGAAGATTACCGTCAACATCCCGAGCTTCGACGCGCCAGCCGGCTTCGTCGTGCGCAAGGGTAACGATAAGCTGCGCGAGGCGCTGAACAAGGCGCTTCATGAGGCCATGCAGGACGGCACCTGGAAGAAAATCCACGAGAAGTGGTTCCCCGGCACGCCGATGCCGGCCGCATATCTCCCCAAGACCTGATGCCGGCTGCCGGTTCGGCCGATGCCGGACCGGCCTTTCCCTAAGGGACTACCTTATGAACTGGCTTGAAAACCTGCGTCGCAGCTTCCTCGACTGGAATGCGATGGCCGAAGTGCTGCCGACGATGATCACCGTCGGCCTCAAGAATACGCTGATCCTTGCGGCCGCCTCGACTGTGCTCGGCGTCGTCATCGGCATGGTGCTCGCCATCATGGGCATTTCCCGCTCGCCCTGGCTGCGCATTCCCGCCCGACTCTATACCGATATCTTTCGCGGCCTGCCGGCCATCGTCACCATTCTTCTGATCGGCCAGGGCTTTGCACGGATCGGTCGCGAGTTGTTCGGCCCGTCTCCCTATCCGCTCGGCATCCTGGCGCTCAGCCTGATTGCCGGCGCCTATATCGGCGAGATTTTCCGCTCCGGCATCCAGAGCATCGACCGCGGCCAGATGGAGGCCTGCCGGGCGCTGTCGATGAGCTACGGCCAGGGCATGCGGCTCATCGTCGTGCCGCAGGGCGTGCGCCGCGTCCTGCCGGCGCTCGTCAACCAGTTTATCGGCAACGTGAAGGATTCGAGCCTCGTTTATTTCCTCGGTCTGCTTGCCTCCGAGCGTGAGATCTTTCGCGTCGGGCAGGATCAGGCTGTCGTGACGGGCAACCTTTCGCCGCTCCTGCTGGCGGGCGTCTTCTATCTCGTCGTTACCGTCCCGCTCACGCATGTCGTCAATGCGATCGACAGCCGTCTGCGGATTGGCAAGCAGCGACCGACGGTCGTGACCAGCGGGCTGGAGGAGGTCAGCGAACTCGACGGCGCCAACCGCGCCTCTGAGGCCGAATTCAAGGGCGGCAGCCTCGATGTCCGCAAACTTGGTATGGCCTATGGCGAACTCGAGGTGCTCAAGGGCGTCGACCTTTCGGTGAAGCCGGGCAGCGTCACCTGCGTCATTGGCCCGTCCGGCTCCGGCAAGTCGACGCTGCTGCGCTGCCTCAACCGGCTGGTCGAACCGAAGGGCGGGGATATCCTGCTCGACGGGGACAGCACCCTCGGCATGAAGCCGGAAACGCTGCGCCGGCGGGTCGGCATGGTCTTCCAGCATTTCAACCTCTTTCCCGACCATACGGCGCTCGAAAATGTCATGCTGTCGCTGACGAAGATCAAGGGCCTGCCGAAGGCCGAGGCCGAACGTATCGCCAAGGCGCGGCTTGCCGATGTGGGCCTTGAGAGCCGCCAGCATCATCGTCCCGGTGGGCTTTCCGGGGGCCAGCAGCAGCGCGTCGCGATCGCCCGCGCGCTCGCCATGGAGCCGGAAGTCATTCTCTTCGACGAGGTGACGAGCGCACTCGATCCGGAACTGGTCAAGGGCGTCCTCAACCTAATGGCCGACCTCGGCAAGCGCGGAATGACCATGGTCGTTGTCACGCACGAAATGGGTTTCGCCCGCCGCGTCGCCGATCAGGTTGTCTTCATGGACGAGGGGCGCGTGGTGGAAGCGGGCACGCCCGAGGCGATCTTCGACAACCCGCAGAGCCCGCGTCTCCAGCGCTTTCTTGCGGAAGTGCTTTGAGGGTGGGGCAGGAGAAAAAGATGACAAGAACAATACGGTGGGGCGTGCTAGGCTGCGCGGGTATTGCCGCCAAGGCGGTCATCCCCGCCATTCAGTCCAGCCGCCTGGGACGGGTTGCGGCGATTGCCTCCCGCGATCCGGACAAGGCGAAGGAGATGGCGGCACGGTTCGTTATCGCCAAGGCCTATGGCAGTTACGAGGACCTGCTTGCCGATCCCGAGATCGATGCGATCTACAATCCGCTGCCCAATCATCTGCATGTGCCTCTGACGATCAAGGCGCTGGAACAAGGCAAGCCGGTGCTCTGCGAAAAGCCGATTGCGCTCGATGCTGCGCAGGCGATGGAACTGGCGGCAGCGCAAAAGGCAGCCGGCTTGCCGGTCGCCGAAGCGTTCATGGTCCGCCACCATCCACAATGGAAGAAGGCACGCGCGCTGGTCGCCGAAGGACGGCTAGGCGAGGTGAGGGCGATCCAGACGATCTTCTCCTACTATCTTGACGATCCGCAGAACGTCCGCAACCAGGCGGATATTGGCGGCGGCGGCCTGTTCGACGTCGGGTGCTATGCGATCAATACGGCCCGTCTCCTGTTCGGTGCTGAACCGTTGTCGGCAATCGCGCTTATCGAGCGCGATCCGGTTTTCGGCACGGACCGGCTGACGAGTGGGCTGCTGGCGTTTCCCGAAGGAAGGCAACTTGCCTTCACCTGTTCCACGCAGCTTGCCCTCACGCAGAAGGTCACGGTGCTTGGAACGCACGGGCGTCTGGAAATCCCCATTCCCTTCAACGCGCCGGCCGATGAGCCAACGCTGCTCGTGCTCGATGACGGCCGCGATCTTGCCGGCGGTGGGCGCGAGGAAATCGCCATCGAGCCGGTCGACCAGTACCGCGAACAGGTCGACGCCTTCGCCGAAACCATTCTCTCCGGCAAGTCGCTCGAGACGGGACTGGAGGACGCGATCGCCAACATGAAGGCGATCGACGCGCTCTTCCGTTCCGCCGCCAGCAGTCGCTGGGAACAGCCCTGAGTCGCTTCTTCCTTCCGCATGACCACACGATTGAAAGACAATTCAATGACCCACAACATCATCGCGTCGGCCGTCATCATCGGCGCCGGCATCCTCGGCGTTTCCACCGGCGTTCAGCTTGCGCGTCGCGGTATCCGCGTCACCATTGTCAATGACGGTCCGCCTGCGAACGGCGCTTCTGGCCGCTCGCTCTCTTGGTTGAACTCGGCGCGCATGCGCTCGGAACCCTATCACCGCCTGCGTATGGCCGGTATCGACCGTTATCGCACGCTTTTCGCGCAACGCCCCCATACGGACTGGCTTCGCTTCGATGGCGGCCTGACCTGGGATGCCGATGACGAGCGCAACGAGATCGACGCCGCCTTCCGTCACGAAGTATCGCTTGCCTATGATGCACAGCGGCTATCTTCGGCGGAGGTCGCCGGCGTCACGCCCGGTCTCGACGCGCGCGCGATCACACCACAGGGTGCTATCTTCAATCCCGGCGAAGGCTGGGTGGATCTGCCGGCGCTGATCGGCGTGCTTCTGGAGGAGTTTTCCGCGCTCGGTGGCGTGCTGGTGACGGACCAGGGCGCGGCGCGGGTCGTGGTCGAAGGTGGCCGGGCCATTGGTGCAGAGACTTCTACGGGCGACCGCTTCCAGGCCGACGCCGTCGTGCTTGCGACCGGTCCCGCCGTACCGAAGATGGCCGCGGCGAGCGGGCAGACCATCGGAGACGGAACGCCGATTGCCCTTCTCGTCCAGACCAGGCCCCTGGCCCATCCCCTTCGCGCCGTCCTCAACACGCCGCGCGTCGCCGTTCGCCCGGCGCCGGGCGGCACATTCTCGCTGGATGCCGATTGGGCCGCCGACGAAGGTGTGAAGGTGCGTCCTGATGGCGGCTATGACATCGACGAGACCGTAGTGGACGCCCTGCTGGCCGAGGCTGCCAGGGTGATGGAGGGCAATCCGAAGCTCGAGGTCGCCTCGATCGGCGTCGGCGGTAAGCCGATCCCCGGTGATGGTGAACCGGTGATCGGTGCGCTCAAGGCCATTCCCGGTTACTATGTCGTCTTCAGCCACAGCGGCGCGACGCTTGGCCTCATCGTCGGCGAACTGCTCGCCTACGAGGTTGCGACGGGTGCTGAGCACCCCATGCTCGCGACCTTCAGGCCGGAGCGTTTTGCGTCACGATAGGGGATATCCTGTCTGGCCCTGCCGCGGTTGGCGGGGCCAGAGGTGGCGATGGGCCTGCCGCTTTCCATTGCGACAGGGGCCTATGCGAACCGACAACTCGAAGCTACAAGGGCTGCACAGGGGGCCTGCTTGTATGATCGAAGGGTGACATGGTTCGCAAACCGGCGACTTTGAAGGATGTGGCGGCGCTCGCGAACGTATCGCGGGCGACGGCTGCTCGTGCGCTAAACAGCTATGGTTATGTCGGCGATGAGACCGCCCAGAAGGTTCAGGCGGCGGCGGAGAAACTCGGCTACCGAGGAAACCGCCTGGCACAGGCGCTGCGCAGCGGGCAATTGCCAATCGTCGGCTGCATTCTCGGCGATATTCAGAACCCCTTCTTTGCCCGCATCGCGCATGATATCGAAGTCCTTGCTCGCGAGTGCGGGCACAATCTCGTCATCGGCAGCAGCAAGGAGGAGCTCGACCAGGAAATTTCCCTCCTGGCGAGCCTCCGCTCGCTCTCCATACGAGGCTTCATCGTCGCGCCGACCTCGGCCGACAACAACGCTCACCTGAAAGATCTGATTGCGGAAAATGTGCCGCTGGTGCTGATCGACCGCGTCGCGCAGGGCGTCGACTGTGACAGCGTCGTAGTCGACAACGAGGGCGGGGCGCGCAAGGCCGTCGAGTACCTGATCGCGATGGGTCATCACCGGATCGGACTGTTACAGGACGACATGCGCATCTTCACCTCGCGTGAGCGCATGAGCGGCTACCGGGCGGCACTTGCCGCCGGCGGTATTGCGCCGGACGATCGGATGGTTTCCGTTTCGCAATCAACGGTAGAGCACGCCGTCGACGCGACCATCCGTCTCTTCAGCCAGAAGAGCCCGCCGACAGCGCTTTTCACCGTCGACAGCCTGATGACACAGGGGGCTCTTCTCGCCTTTCGTTCCATGGGCATTTCGATTCCCCATGACGTCTCACTGATCGGTTTCGACGACTTCAATCTGGCGACATTCACCGATCCGCAGATCACCGTCGTCTCGCAGCCAGTTTCGGAAATCGGGCGGGCGGCAGCCCGGCTGTTGTTCGACCGACTCTCGGGCAAAAGTGATCCGCCGCAAAAAATTCGCTTTGAAACCAAGCTGATAGTTCGTGGCTCCGTGAGCCGTCACAGCGCCGGCTGAGCGCCGAAACGCTTCCCGACAATTTTTTCGCGCCCTACTTGCCAGCACGGAAGTCTTGTGCGCTAAATATATGTGAGATCGATCTCACACTGTTTCAACGATCATTTGCGTGAAGACACCAGCGCTCCGAGGGCGATTGTGAACGCAAAACGGGAAGGTTCTAATGCTCAACTTCGATAGGGATCGCTTTGTGAAGATCCAAAGCGGCGCAGTTGCAATCGCCAGGGACATGCGTGTCCTGATGCGCGATCTGCTGGCCGGCGGTCTGGAACGCATCTTCTTCATGGGAACGGGCGGCGTGCAGTTCCTCACGCAGCCGGCGATCGAGCTGGCGCGAAACACGACGCTCTTCCCGGTCTCGGCAGCCTATTCCGCGCAGGTCGTTCTGGGGGCGCCGGCAGGCCTCAACGAGAAGGCACTGGTCGTCCTGCCCTCGCTTTCGGGCACGACCAAGGAAAGCGTGCAGCTTCTGTCCTTCCTCAAGGAGCGCGGCGTGAAGACGCTGTCGCTCACCGGCCACAAGGATACGCCGCTCGGCCGCGACGCCGACTACAACTTCACCAACTTTGCCGAGGACGATACCTCCTCGGAATCCTTCTACCTCCAGACGCTGCTCATCGTCCTCGCCCTTCTTGCCGAGCGCGGCGAATATGCCGACTTCGATGCCACAGTGGCTGAACTCGAACTGCTGCCGGAACTGCTCGTTTCGGTGAAGGAAGGCTACGAGACCGAGGCGGCCGCCCTTGCCAAGGAAATCAAGGACGAGAACTATCACATCTTCACGGGCGCGGGCTCCGTCTGGCCGGAGGCACACTACTACGGCATGTGCATCCTCGAAGAGATGCAGTGGATCCGCACCCGCCCCGTCCATGCCTCCGACTTCTTCCACGGTGCGCTGGAACTGATCGAGCCGGGCGTCAGCCTCTTCATCTTCAAAGGCGAGGACGCCTTCCGGCCGCTCACCGACCGGGTGGAGAACTTCGCCAAGCGCTACACGGACAAGGTGCGCGTCCTCGATGCGGCATCCGCCAGCCTTCCAGGGGTTTCCCCCAAGACGCGCAGCCTCATCTCGCCAGTCATCCTGGCAACCATGCTGGAGCGCCTGAGCGCGCATCTGGAAGTGCTGCGTGATCACCCGCTGACCACGCGCCGCTACTACAAGCGCGTCGAATATTGAGGTTTTCCGGTCCGGCGGCGACGCCGGACCGGTCTCGGACCTTTTGCATGCCTGACGGAACGAAAAACAACAGAGAGGAACCGCTAAATGAAAGCCAATCCGTTCTTGAGCACGACGAGTCTTAGTGCGATCGTTGCCGCCGCATTCGTCCTCTGCAGCGTCAGCGCTGCCTCCGCCGCGGACCACGTCGTGGCCGACCCCAAGGCGACGGTCGACTATTCGGGCACGATCAGCGTGCTGACCAAATTCGGCCTGCAGCAGCTTTCTCCCTTCTTCATCGATGTGGCCAAAGAATATGAAAAGCTTCATCCCGGCGTGAAGGTCGAACTCATCCAGGAAAGCGACGACAGCGTGAAAGGCAAGACGAAGGCCCTCGTCGCTTCCAACTCGTTGCCGGACATCTACTTCACCTGGACTGGCAGCTGGGGCGAGAATTTCGTGCGCGGCAACCGCGCAGTCGACCTGACCCCAGTTATCGGCCCGAATACCGAATGGGGCAAAACGCTGGCCGCCGCAGCCGTCTCCGCCTTCCAATATAATGGCAAATTCTACGGCATTCCGCTTTATCTCGATGCCAAGTTCATGGGCTACAACAAGAGCCTGTTCGAAAAGGCAGACGTTGCCGAGCCCAAGACTTTCGAGGACCTGCTCAGCGCTTGTGCGGCCCTCAAGAAGTCCGGCGTCACGCCGATATCCTTCGGCAACAAGGAAGGCTGGCCGGGCGTGCATTATGCCGGGCAACTGCTTGCCTATAACGTGCCGCAGGCAACCCTCGAAAAGGATTTCGTTCCCGCCACGGCCGAATTTGCCGACCCCGGCTATGTCACCAGCCTGAAGCAGTTCAAGCAACTAATCGACGAATGCTCGGATGGCTCGGGCACCAACGGCTCCTCCTATGCCTCGGCCTTGCAGCAGTTCAGCAACGGCAAGTCCGCCATGTACTACCAGGAAATCATCGAATTCGACCAGGCAACGGCCGAGGGCGCGCTAAAGCGCGAGGACTTCGGCTTTTTCAAGCTGCCGGTGCCGCAGGGCGCCAAGGGCGACCCCAATGCTATCGAGGGCGCGCCCGAAGGCTACATGATCAATGCAGCCTCGAAGAACATTCCGCTCGCAATCGATTTCATGCGTTTTGTCACCTCGGCGGAAAACGGCAAGGTTCTGTCCGCCCCGCCTTACGGGCAGCCAAGCGCGACGGTCGGCGGCTATTCGGCGGAGACCATGAACCCGGCGGTGGTCGACGGTCTGAAGGTGATCGCGGATTCCTCCTATCTCATGCCCTGGCTCGACACGGCCAACCCGCCGCGTGTGGCGGCCGCCTGGCTTTCCGGCCTGCAGGCGCTGATCGGCGGCTCGATGACCCCGGAAGACGTCATGGAACGGGTCAAGGAAGCGGCGGCTTCGTCCAAGTGAGGATTGGCCCGTGATGACGGTCATGAAGTATGAGCAGAAGGGTGAAGCCGTCAAAATCGGCTTCGCCGGGTCGGGTCGATCTGAAAAAGACCGACTCGGCCAGATGGCCGGGATCCTGTCTTTCCGCTGGGTCCTCGCCGCCTTCGTCCTGATCCTGTGGTTCGTCTATTATCCCATCATCGACAACTTCGTCGTCAGCACGAAGAACCAGGACATCTTCACGGGCGAAACCGCCTTCGTCGGGTTCGAGAATTACCGCCGCCTGCAAGGCGATCGGGTGGTCTGGACGGCGATCGTCAACAACACGCTCTATGCCGTCATTTCGGTCGTCTTCCAGGTTTTCGGCGCCTTCGTGTTGGCGGCGTTGATCGAAGGGCTCGCGGAGGAGAGATGGCGTCGCTTCTGGCGCGCCGTCTATTTCGTCCCCTCGGCCATCTCCATTACCGTCACCGGGCTCCTCTTCTACTTCATCTATCAGCCTGACATCGGCCTTCTGGATTCGGCCTTGACGCAGACCGGCTTTGCGGACTGGTCGCGCGCCTGGCTCGGCGAAGAAGGGACCGCCATCTACGCCATCATCGCCATGAGCCAGTGGCAGGGCTTCGGCTATTCCACGCTGCTCTTCGCCATCGCGATCCAGAAGATCCCGCGCGAACTCTACGACGCGGCGATCATGGATGGGGCCGGGACCTGGCGGCGCCTGTGGAACATCACCTTTCCGCTGACCCGCGAAATGACCGGCCTCATGGTGATCGTCACCATTACCGGCGCGTTCCAGGTGTTCAACGAAGTCATGGTGATGACGGGCGGGGGGCCGAACAACAGCAGTCAGGTGCTTGGTACATGGCTCTACCAGCAGGGCTTCATCGAAAACGACTTCGGCTATGGCGCCGCCATCGCATCGGTCATCTTTGTTATCACGCTGATCACCGGCTTTGCGCAGCTCTGGTACACGAAAAGACGGAGGGTTGAGCTGTGAGCATCTCCTATCAACCACGGGAGGTCGAGCGCACCGACTTCGTCGCAGTGCTGGCAAAAGTCTGCCTCGTCACCTTCCTCACGAGCCTCGGCATCATCGTCCTCTATCCGCTGTTCTGGATGGCGCTGAACGGCTTCAAGACCAATGCCGAAATCTTCGGCAATCCTTTCGCGCTCCCGAGCGGCTTCGGTATTGCGAATTACATCTCCGCCTGGAACCAGGGCGTCCGCAACTATATCGCGACCAGCGTGATCGTGACGCTCGGATCGGCGGTCTGCACGGTGTTGATCAGCGCCTGGACGGCCTATGGCCTCACCCGCTCGAAGCTGCCGGGAAAACCGTTCTTCGTCGGCATTGTGTTAGGTGGGCTGATGTTGAGCCCGACGGTCGCAGTCATACCACTGGTGCGCATGATGCAGGACCTCGGTCTCTACAACACCTATTGGGCCCTGATCATCCTCTACACCGCCTTCCGTATTCCTTTCACCACATTCCTCATCCGCGCCTATATGCTCGGCCTGCCGCGCGATCTCGACGAAGCCGCTATCATGGACGGCGCCAGCGAAGGCCAGATCTTCTGGAAAGTGACGCTGCCGCTGTGCAAGCCGATCCTGGTGTCTTGCGTCATCCTCCATGTGCTCTTCGCGTGGAACGAATATCTCTTTGCCATGATCTTCACCAGCGGCGCGGACCTGCAAACGCTGCCGGTCGGTCTGACGTCCATCATGGCAAAGCACGGCACGAACTATGCCGTCGTCTTCGCCGCCATGACACTCTCGGCGCTTCCCATCGTCGTGACCTTCTTCGCCGCCCAGCGCTTCTTCATCCGCGGGCTTGCCGAAGGCATCGGAAAATAGGGCAGGAATCATGTTGAAACGCAAACAGCTCATCGGTGCGAATTTCTCCTTCCAGCACCATCCCTTCCGCTGGACGGCCGAAAAGCTCAGCGCCATGGGATTCGAGCGGATGGAATTCTGGGGCGTCGCCCCGCACCTCGATCTTTTCCACGACAACCGCGCGCGGCTCGCGGAAGTGAAAGCGGTGCTTGACGACAATGGCCTGACGGTCCGTTGCTTCACGCCCGAGCAGGTGCTCTATCCCATCAACATCGCGTCCGGCGACGGCGCCTACCGCGAAGCCAGCGTCGAGCGTTTCAAGCGCGCGGCTGACATCTGTGCGGAGCTTGGAGCGAACTATCTCTTTCTGACGCCGGGCCGCGGGTTCGAGTGCGAAAGCCGGGAAACGGCCTGGGCGCATTCGGTTCAGTCGATCAACCGAATCGCGGCGCATGCAAGGTCGCTTGGCGTCTCCTGCCTGCTGGAGCCGCTTCAGCGCCTCGAAAGCAATATCGTCACCAATGCGGAGGAGCTTGAAACCTTCTGGCGCGCGCTCGATGGCGACGATATCGACATCGTTCTCGATCTCGTCGCCATGGCGACGGCGGGCGATAGCGTCGGCGGGTATTTCGATCGTTTCGGAAAGCGCGTCGCGCATGTCCATGTCGTCGACGGAACGCCGGCCGGGCATCTTGCCTGGGGGGATGGAAGCCTGCCGCTCGGCGACCACATCGCCGCTCTCAGCGCCCATGGTTTCGCGGGCACGCTCACCTTCGAGCCCTTCGGCAACGGGTCCTATGCGCTCGATCCCGTTTCCGCCTGGCAGCGTTGCCTCGACGCCATTGCCCCCCATCTCGATAAAGCGGATGAAGCATGACAAGGGCCAATCCCAACCTGATCGCCGTAGGCGACAATTGCCTTGACGCCTACCTGACCAAGGGTTGCGTCACCGTGGGCGGCAATGCCCTCAATGTCGCCGTCCAATGGCGGCGGCAGGGGCTTAGTGCCCGCTACTTCGGAGCGCTCGGGCCGGATGCCGAGGCCGATATCATGCTCGCCGCCATCGAGGAGGCGGGTCTTGGCCGGAGCGATATCGAAATTCGCCCCGGCGCATCCGCCGTGACGCTGCTCGCGGACGATGCCGGCGAGCGGCGCTTCCTCCTTGAATCCCTCGGCGTGGGCGAGAACTATATTCCGAGCGCCGAACGCTACGAGGCGCTGCGACAGGCCGACTGGGTCCATCTAGGCACGAATGCGAGCGAAAAGCTCGTCCGTCGCCTCGTTGTCGATGGCGTGCCCTTCAGCATCGACGTCTCGACCCGGCATTTTGACCTTTGGCTGGACGGCGTGCCGCTTGTTTTCGCCTCCGGCCCCGACGACCCGGGCGAGCCGGTGGAACCGCTGCTTGCACAGTTCAAGGCAGCCGGTGCGCGTCAGGTCGTGATCACCTGCGGCAAGCGCGGTTCCTTCTATACCGATGGAAGCAAGGTGGTCGCGGCGGGTTCGATGCCGGTCACCGTCGTGGATACCTGCGGCGCGGGAGACAGCTTCATCGCGACGTTCCTCGTGTCGCGCTTCTTCGAAGGTCTGTCCGAACAAGCCGCTCTCGATCGCTCCGCCGAAAGGGCGTCGGAAACCTGCACCCATCTCGGCGGCTTTCCCCAGCCCATCCGGGTGATTCCGCAATGGCTGCTCGCGAAATACGACAGCGTCATTCGCACCACCCAGAGGGCCGGAATATGACCACCATCACGATGAGGCCACCGGTCGCGGCAGCAAGGGACGACCGTTCGTACTGGCTGCAAAGCATCGAGGCGGGGGCCGTCACCTCGCCACTGCAGGGCAGCGCGGACTGCGAGATTGCGATCGTCGGCGGCGGCTACGCCGGCCTGTGGACCGCCTTGCGGATTAAGGAGCAGTCTCCGGACACGCGCATCGCCGTGCTAGAAGCAGATTTCTGCGGCTCCGGCGCCTCGGGCCGCAATGGCGGGCAGGTCCATAGCTGGTTTGCCGAACTCGACATGCTGCGCGCGCTCGTCGGCGAGAATGATGCGCTCATGCTGTGCCGGGCGACCGCAGATGCCATCGAGGAGCTGAACGGCCTGCAGGCCTCCGGCACCATCGACATGGACCTCAGGCTTGACGGCTGGCTGTGGACGGCAAGTTCGAACGCGCAGGAAGGCGCCTGGGCGGCGGCCCACGATCTCTGCCGCGCCCTCGGCGAAGAGCGCTTCCGTCCGCTACGGCGCGCGGATATCCTGCGCCGCACCGGTTCCGAGGCCTCCTATGTCGGCATCGTCGAGGAGAGGGCAGGCACGGTCCAGCCGGCAAAGCTCGCCCTCGGCTTGCGGCGGCTCGCGCTCGAAAGGGGCATCGTCATCCACGAGCAGAGCCCGGTTCTCGAAATCGCGCCCGGTCCCCGACCGCAACTTCGCACAGCAGGCGGCCTGCTTTCCGCCGGCAAGGTGGTGCTCGCCGCCAACGCCTGGCTTTCGGCCATTCCGGAACTGCATCCCTATCTCTATGTCGTGAGCAGCCAGGTCATCGCGACAGCCCCCGTGCCCGATATCCTGGAGCGGATCGGCTGGACGGACGGCGCCTCGATCTGCGATGCCCAGCAGCACGTGCTCTATTACCAACGCACGCCCGAGGGTACGGTCATCTTCGGACGGGGTACCGGCGGCATCGCCTATGGAGACCGCATCGATGCTCGGTTTAACCGCATCGGTGATGGCGGCGCAGATAACATCCGCGAAATGCACCGCGTCTATCCCCAGCTCAAGGACGTGCCCGTGCTTTACGACTGGAGCGGCCCGATCGATTGCACGGCGCAGCACTTGCCGGTCTTCGGGCATCTGAAGGACCACACGAACATCTTCTATGCCATGGGCTTCAACGGGACGGGCATCGCGCAGGCGCCCGTCGGCGGCTGCATCATGGCAAGCCTCGTCCTCGGCCGCGACGACGTCTGGAGCCGGTGCGGGCTGGTGGGTATCGGCAAGCGCACGCGGCTACCGCCCGAGCCCTTCCGCTATCTCGGCGCCCGCATCGTGCGGCGAGCCATCCGACGCAAGAACGACCTCGAAATCCTCAACAGGAAGCCGGACCCGGTAACGCGGTTCCTGGCTGGGCTCGCCCCCTGAGGGCGCGCCGCCTCAAAATCAGAAGAATGGAACGGGAACGATGGCCGATTTGTCGCTGAGAAATATTCGCAAGGCGTACAGTGATTTCGAAGTCCTGCACGGGATCGACCTCGAGATAAAGTCGGGTGAGTTCATCGTCTTCGTCGGCCCGTCCGGCTGCGGGAAATCGACCTTGCTGCGCTCAATCGCCGGTCTTGAGACGATCACCTCCGGCGACCTCGTCATCGACGGCGCGCGAATGAATTCCGTCGCGCCCTCAAAGCGCGGCATCTCCATGGTGTTCCAGTCCTATGCGCTGTACCCCCATATGACGGTCTACGAGAACATGGCTTTCGGGTTGCGCATCGCCGGAACGGCGAAAGCCGAGATCGATGCGCGGGTGCGCAAGGCTGCGGAAATCCTGCAACTCGACAAGTACCTGCAACGCCAGCCTAAGGCGCTTTCCGGCGGGCAGCGGCAGCGCGTGGCGATCGGCCGCGCCATCGTGCGCAATCCGCGGGTCTTCCTGTTCGATGAGCCGCTGTCCAATCTCGATGCCGCGCTGCGCGTCGCCACCCGCATCGAGATCGCCAAGCTGAAGCAGAGCATGCCCGGTGTGACGATGATCTACGTCACCCATGACCAGGTCGAGGCGATGACGCTGGCCGACCGCATCGTCGTCTTTAAGGACGGACGCATCGAGCAGGTGGGCACGCCGACCGATCTTTACAGGAAGCCAGCGAACCTCTTCGTCGCGCAGTTCATCGGTTCGCCGGCCATGAACATCCTGAAAGGAACGGTCGTCGGCCGCACCGAGACGTCGGCGCGCTGCCGGCTCGACTGCGGCGTCACTCTCGAGCTGGCTCCGAATCCCGGCAAGCTTTTGAAGGGCGAGGCGATCAGCATCGGCATCCGCCCGGAAAATACCCGGATCGCCGAGGGCAACGGGATAGATGCGACATTTTCCGGCGCCATCGATCTCGTCGAGCATCTAGGCGAGGTGCAGATCCTTTATCTGGACCTGCCCGGCACCACCGAAAAATTCCTAATCAAGGTGGATGGGGAGAGTTCCTTCGCGCGCATGCAGGATGTCCGCTTCACCGCGCGCCGGCAGGACATTCACGTCTTCGATGCCGAAGGCAACGTCATTCCGGTCTTAGCCGGCGCGACAGTCTAAACGACGCCACTTAGAAGATTAAAAGCCCGCATTCTTGATCGTCTCGTCGTGAAAATCCCAGAACTCGCTGAAAAATCGGTCCATGATGTCAGAATGGCTCTGGTTTGCTGAACGGATGGCGAGGAAACTGGCGTCGATCGGGATGCCAAAGGGGCGAACGACGACACCTCTTTCGACGAATTCGCTGGCGGATGTTGGATCGATGATGGCGATACCGGCCCCCTCGCTGACGAGGGTGAGCGCGGTATGCGACAGACGGGTTTCCAGAGTCGAAAGACGTCGAACCTCGGAGAGCGCGACTTCCACGCGCATCGCGAAGATTGTGCCGGGCTCCAAGCTGATCATCCGCTGCGCCTCCAGGTCAGTGGGGTGTATGACCGCGCGCTCGCAAAGAGGGTGTCGTTCGGGTATGGCGACGACCGCCATCATCGGGCGGGTCTCGATGATGAAGCCCGAGCGTTCCAACGGACCATCGGCATAACCTATGTCGGCTTGGCCCGAGGCGACTGCTTCGATGACCATGGAAGATGGCAGACCGCTTAACGAGGCGTGCAGATTAGGCTTGTCGCGCAAAAAGCGGGCTAAAAACCGCGGAAGAATGCCGTTGGCCAGCGCCGGCATCGCTGCAATTCGCAAAGTACCCGCCGCTTGACGCGCTATTTCCTCTGCCACTGCCGCGATCCGAGTGAGGCCGACGAACGCCCGATCGACCTCCCTCCACAGGGTCAGCGCCTCTTGCGTCGGCGTTATCTGGTTGCCGCGACGTTGGAAGAGCCTTAGTCGCGTCGCGATTTCGAAATCACGGATAAGACGGCTGACGGCGGGCTGAGTGATCGACATGAGCTCAGCCGCGGTCGTCATTTGACCGGTCAGCATGACGGCGCGAAACGCTTCCACCTGCCGCAGGTTCATTGATCCCTCCATAACATTCAGTTATTCTTGTGCCCTTATTTCGAATTTGACTGCATGCATCACGCATGCGATCGCTTCTGTCAATGGAAGAGCACGCCCCGGGCATTCACGGCTTGGCGGCAGCAATAGAATGGTCTCTCCGGGAACAAAAGCGCTGAGAACCGGCCGCTACATGGCGCCGGAGCGATGACGCGCGTTAGCACGCATCGGACAAAAAAAGGGCTCGTCTGGTGAACACTTTGGGGCTTATGGGCTTCGGGCCCGACGGCTGGGGATACAGCATGCTGGCGGCGACCGGGACGACAGTCGCCGTCGCTGCCTGCGGCTTCTTCATCGGCGCTCTGCTCGGCTGCCTGGGAGCGGCGGGGAGCCTTTCGCGTTTCCGCGCGCTTCGCTCGGTGGCTGACGTCTATACCACGGTCCTACGCGGCATACCGGACCTGCTGGTTATCTACCTCTTCTATTTCGGTTCGAGCTCGGTCATCTCGACCGCGTCGGCGCTGTTCGGCGCAGAGGGTTTTGTCGGCGCGCCCGCTTTCCTAACCGGCGCATTGGCGATCGGTGTCGTATCCGGCGCTTACCAGATGCAGGTTTTCCGCGGCGCCGTGCTCGCGCTGTCGAAAGGCGAGATCGAAGCCGGCCGCGCCTACGGCATGCCGTCCTTGCTTTTGTTCCGCCGGATTGTCTTGCCGCAGGCTGCGCGCTTCGCCATTCCCGGTATCGGCAACGTGTGGCAACTGGTGCTGAAGGAATCGGCGCTGATTTCCGTCATCGGCCTGGTGGAGCTGATGCGGCAGGCCCAGATCGGCGCCGGCTCGACACGCCAGCCCTTCAGCTTCTACCTGACGGCGGGCGCCCTCTATCTGCTGATCACCTTCATTTCGGGGCTGGTTTTTCGCTTCGCGGAAAAGCGGGCGATGCGCGGCATCCGGAGGTGCGTCTGATGTCCTTTGATCTTCCTTTCGTGGCTGAAAGTTTCGTGGCGCTCTTGAGGGGCATTCCACTCACGCTACAGCTGACCGTGCTCTCCGTCGTATCGGGAGGCATTCTCGCCTTTGGGCTCGCCTTCATGCGCATTTCCCGCAAGTGGTGGCTGGACGCGCCGGCGCAGTTCTACATCTTCGTCTTCCGCGGTACGCCGCTTTTGGTGCAGATCTACATCATCTATTACGGCCTCAGCCAGTTCCCCGTGCTGCGGCACAGCGTTCTCTGGCCCTTTCTGCGCGAGGCCTATTGGTGTGCAGTGCTGGCGCTCGCCTTCAACACCGCCGCTTATAGCGCGGAGATCATTCGCGGCGGCCTTCTTTCGGTGCCGGCCGGCCAGGTGGAGGCGGCGCGCGCCTGCGGCATGTCCGGCCTCCTGCTGTTCCGCCGCATTGTCATGCGGCTGGCGCTGCGGCAGATGCTGCCGGGATACAGCAACGAAATCATCCTGATGGTCAAATCGACGGCCCTTGCCTCGACGATCACACTCCTCGAGATCACCGGTATGGCCGCTAAGCTGATTTCCGAGAGCTACCGTCCGGTGGAAATCTTCGTCTGCGCCGGCGCCATCTATCTTGCCATCAATTTCCTGGTCACCCGGCTTTTCGCTTGGCTGGAATACGCCGTGACGCCGAAGAATCGAAACTCGGAGGAACGCCGTGCCTGACGCCACTACCACGCCCGCCGTCGCGCTTTCCGGCATCCGCAAGAGTTATGGTCCGCTCGAAGTGTTGCATGGCGTTTCGCTTGCCGCGCGGGAAGGGGAAGTGATTTCCATTCTCGGCTCTTCGGGTTCGGGAAAGTCGACGCTGCTGCGTTGCATCAACATGCTTGAAGTGCCCAACGGCGGCTCCGTTGCGATTCATGGCGAGACCATCGCGCTTGATCAGACCCCTGGAAGGACACCGCGCCCGCGCAACAAGGTCCAGGTCAACCTCCTGCGCGCCAAGGCGGCGATGGTGTTCCAGTCCTTCAATCTCTGGTCCCATCTGACCATTCTTGAAAACCTCATCGAGGCCCCGGTTCACGTCCAGAAGCGCAGCAGAAAAGACTGCCTAGCCGAGGCCGAAGCGCTGCTTGAGCGAGTCGGCATCGCCGACAAACGTCACTGTTATCCAACGCATCTTTCCGGCGGCCAGCAGCAGCGCGCCGCCATCGCCCGGGCGTTGGCGATGCAGCCAAGCGTCATGCTGTTCGACGAGCCGACCTCGGCGCTTGATCCTGAGCTCGTTGGCGAGGTGCTGAAGGTCATGCGCGATCTGGCAGCCGAAGGTCGCACCATGCTGATCGTCACCCACGAGATGGCCTTTGCCCGTGACGTCTCCACCCGCACCGTCTTCCTCCACAAGGGCAGGATTGAGGAGGAAGGCCCACCTTCTGAAGTGTTCTCGAACCCGCGATCGGAGCGCTTCAGGCAATTCATTTCGCGGGAACATCTGCAAGGCTGCTGAAATCTCTCTCTTCCCAATCAATCCGCCAGCAAAAACAAACCAGAGGTGAACCATATGAAGCTGAAATCGATTATTGCTGCCGCACTGCTTGCCGTCCTAACGAGCGGCCAGGCCTCGGCACAGGAACAGACGAAAGTCACCATCGCCACTGAAGGCGCCTATGCGCCGTGGAATTTTTCCGGCCCGAACGGTGCGCTGGAAGGGTTCGAGATCGATCTTGCCAAGGTGCTCTGCGAGCGCATGAAGGCCGAATGCGAGATCGTGGCGCAGAATTGGGATGGCATCATCCCTTCGCTGACGGCGAAAAAATACGATGCCATCATGGCGGCGATGAGCGTGACGCCGAAGCGTGAGGAAGTCATTGCCTTCTCGACGCCCTATGCCGCGGGCATCAACGGTTTTGCCGTCGCCGCCGACAGCCCGCTTGCCGACATGCCCGGCACCGGCGAGAGTTATTCGCTCGACAGCCAGGCCGCCGACGCACAGAAGCGCATCGACGAAATTGCCGCCCTGCTCAAAGGTAAGGCTGTTGGCGTGCAGGGATCGACCACCGCGTCTACCTTCATGGATACCTACTTTAAGGATGGTGTCGATACCCTTCCTTACAAGACCACGGAAGAGCACAATTTCGATCTGGTCAGCGGTCGCCTCGATGCCGTGCTTGCCAATGCCACCGTTCTTGCCGCGGCACTCGAAAAGCCGGACATGCAGGGTGCAAAACTCTCTGGCCCGCTGTTTTCCGGCGGCGTCTTCGGCGTGATCGCCGTAGGCCTGCGCAAGGAAGACATAGCGCTCAAGGCCCAGTTCGATGAAGCGATCAAGGGCGCGCTGGCGGACGGCACCATCAAGGAGCTGTCGCTCAAGTGGTTCAGGGTCGACGTCAGCCCGCGCGGCTGACGCTTGATGCGAACCGGTGCGGCTTTCGGGGCCGCGCCGCTCGACGCACGCAACCGGACATTTTCTGATGCCTTTACTGGACGAAAGCGATATCGCGGTCGTCGGCGGTGGACTCGTCGGCGCTGCGCTGGCTTGGGGGCTTGCCCGCACCGGCCTGAAGACGATGGTGCTGGACGGCGCGGATCTCGATCCGCGGGCGTCGCGCGCCAATTTCGCTCTCGTCTGGGTACAGGGCAAGGGGCTGCATGCACCGCATTACGCCTTGTGGTCCAAGGCGTCGGCCGAACGCTGGCCAACCTTTGCTGCGGCGCTTGCCGCCGATGCCGGCATTGATGTCGCGCTCAGCCAGCGCGGCGCCTTTTCGTTTGCGCTCTCGCAAGGAGAGCTCGGTATGCTAGCAGCAGAACTCGAAACGATCGCCGCCGAGACGAACGGCGCTGCGGCGCCCTATGAGATGTTGACGGCGGAAGAGACGCGCCGGCGCCTGCCGCTTGTCGGGCGAGACGTCGTCGGCGCGGCCTATTCGCAGGCGGACGGGCATGTGAATTCGCTGCGTCTTTTCCGCGCGCTGCATACCGCCATGCGCAATCGCGGCGTCGATTATCGCGCCGGCCATGCGGTGGAGCGCATCGTGCCGGTGGGCGACGGTTTTCGGCTTGCCGGCGCATACGGAGCGATCTTCGCCCGTCGCATTGTGCTGGCCGCCGGCATCGGCACCCAGCGGCTGGCGCCGATGGTCGGCCTCCACGCGCCGCTCAAGCACAGCAAGGGGCAGATCCTGGTCACCGAAAAATGCCGCCCGTTCTTCGAATACACCTCGGCGACAATCCGGCAGGCGGATGAGGGCGGCGTGATGATCGGCGACAGCGAAGAGACGCATACTGCCGCCATCGCCACGAACCAGGACATCAACGCTGTGCTCGCCAACCGCGCGGTGCGGGTCTTTCCCTGCCTCGCCGAGCTCAACGTGGTGCGCAGCTGGGCCGGCTTCCGCGTCAAGACCCAGGATGGATTGCCGATCTACGCGCAGTCCGTCTCCCATCCCGGAGCCTTCATCGCCGTCTGCCATTCCGGCGTCACGCTTGCGGCGAACCATGCTCTCGTCGTCGCGCCACAGATTGCTGCCGGCGCTTTTTCGCCCGATCTCGCACCGTTTCATTCGCGGAGGTTCCATGCTTCTGAGAATTCGTGAACCCGTCGAGGCGGTAACCTTCTCCTTCGACGGCAGAAGCGTAACGGCGGCCCGCGGCGATACGCTGGCCGCGGCCCTTCTCGCCGCTGGTGTCGAGACGTTCCGCGACAGTGTGGTGGGCGGAGAGCCGCGGGCACCCTACTGCCTGATGGGTGTCTGCTTCGAATGTCTCGTCACCATCGACGGCGTCCAGAACCGCCAGAGCTGCCTGGTCGAGGTGCGCGAAGGCGTTGTGGTGTACAGCCAGCACGGCGCACGCCTCTTGACAGAGGGTGGACAGCGTTGAGCATGCGCAGGATAACCGATGCGGGCGAACTTGCGCCGCACTATGATCTCGTCGTCGTCGGCGCCGGTCCGGCCGGCCTGTCAGCTGCGACCGAGGCGGCCGCGGCCGGCGCCTCCGTGCTGGTCGCCGACGAAAACCTTGCGCCCGGCGGCCAGATATACCGCGCCGTGACCCGCAATACGCCGGAAAAACAGGATTTCCTCGGCCAGGACTACTGGAAGGGACGTGCGATCGCGGAGGCGTTCTCCGCTTTGGCGATCGACTATGCCGCCGCAACCACCGTCTGGAACCTCGATGCCGCAGCGGGCGGGGAAGAATGCGCGAGCACCGGCCTAACGCTCGGCGGCGTAGCGCGCATGATCTCAGCACGCGCGGTAATCCTGGCGACCGGCGCGATGGAGCGGCCCATGTCGGTCCCCGGCTGGACGCTGCCTGGCGTGATGAGCGCCGGCGCCGCACAGATCGCGCTGAAATCGGTATCCGGCATCCCCAGCGGCCGTATCGTTCTCGCCGGCTGCGGACCGCTGCTCTACCTTCTCGCCGATCAGTTGTTGCGGGCGGGCGCGGAGATCGCGGCCCTGCTCGATACCGCCGACAGGAAACAGCGGATGGCGGCCCTGCGCCACCTTCCGGATTTTCTCCTCTCGCCCTATCTCGCGAAGGGCCTTTCGCTGCTCTTCAGCGTCCGGCGTCAGATCAAGGTCATCTCCGGGGTTACGCAACTTGCGATCACCGGTGCTGGCCATGCGCAAAGCGTGCGCTTCCAGGTCGGCAGGCGCGAAACGACGATCGCCGCCGATTGCGTGCTCCTACACCAGGGCATCATTCCGGGCATCAACCTTACGAGTGCCGCCGGCTGCGCCATCGAGTGGAACGACGCGCAACGCGCCTTCCAGCCACGGACCGACAAACACGGCCGCACCTCGCTGTCCGGACTGTTTTCGGCCGGCGACGGGGCGGGTATCGGCGGGGCCGAACATGCCGCGGTGTCCGGTCGTATTGCTGCGGTGGCCGCACTCAAGGATTTCGGTCTGCTGCCGCCATCGGAAGCCTCTTCCCGCCTGACGGAACTGGAAAAACAACGTCAGGTCTATCGCCGCGGCCGCGCCTTCCTGGATGCATTGTACCGGCCCGCCCGCCAGTTTCTTGCGCCGTCTGACCCCGACACGATGGTCTGCCGCTGCGAAGAAGTGCACGCCGGCACGCTCCGGCAGGTGATTGCGCTCGGCGTACCGGGGCCGAACCAGCTCAAGACGTTTCTGCGATGCGGCATGGGCCCCTGCCAGGGCCGCATGTGTGCCTCAACCGTCACCGAAATCATGGCGGCCGAACGCGGCATCAGCCCGGCCGAGATCGGCACTTACCGCCTGCGTGCGCCCGTCAAGCCGCTGCGCCTCGCCGAACTCGCGGCTCTGCCGCAGACTCCTGCCGCAGTTTTCGCCGTGACCGGCCGGGCGCTCGAACACGATTCAATCGAGAAGAAGGAAAGAACCAATGACGACACGTCACATTCAGACCCCCATCATGCACCGCGTCGTTGAGCACAACGGCATCATCTTCGTCGGTGGCACCACCTGCGATGACGAGAGCCTCGACATGGCCGGCCAGACCCGTGAGATCCTTGCCAAGCTCGACAAATATCTCGCCGAAGCCGGCTCGGACAAGACGAAGCTGCTTTCGGTGACCATCTTCATCACCGACATGGCCTTGAAGCCGCAGATGGACGCGGTCTGGAAGGAATGGCTTGCGCCGGAAAGCTTTCCCACCCGCGCCACCGTCGGCGTTGCCGATCTCGGCGGCACGGCGCTGATCGAAATCGTCGTCACCGCGCATAGCTGATCCCCGTAGCGCCGAACCCAAGCAGATCAGAAAGGCTCTCAGATGAAAATCAGCAATGTCAGGATCTATCGTGTCGAGGGCGGCGGCCTGCGCCCCGTGATCATCGAGCTCGAGACGGACGAGGGCATTTCGGGGTTCGGCGAGGCCGGCGTTGCCTATGGCAACGGCGCCCCCGCCGTCGCCGGCATGCTCGAAGACATGGCGTTGCGGCTTTCCGGCCGCAACCCCCTGGAGATCCGCCGGATCTGGCAGGATCTCTACGACCATTCCTTCTGGGCGAAGGGAGGAGGAGCTATCTCCTTTGCGGCGATCAGCGCCATCGAGCTGGCGCTCTGGGACATCAAGGGCAAGGCGGCCGGCCTGCCGGTCCACGATCTCCTGGGCGGCGCGATGCGCGGCGACGTCAAGCTTTACGCCAACGGCTGGAACCATGAGCACGACGACGTCGTCAACTGGGCGAAGGCCGCCGCCCGGCCGCTCGCGGATGGCTACCGCGCCCTCAAGGCCTATCCCTTCGCCTATGAACTGTCTGATGGCACCTTCCGCCACGTCTCGGCGCGCATGCTGGACGATAGCCGCTTCCGGCAGGCGATCGACAGGGTGAAAGCCCTGCGCGCCGAGGTCGGCCCGCACATCGAACTGATGCTCGACCTTTCCGGGGGACTCTGCGACGACCAGTTGCTGCGCTTCCTCGATGTCTGCCGCGATCTCGACATCACCTGGATCGAGGAGCCCGTCGATCCCTTCAACCTCGCCGGCCTGTCGCGGGTTGCGGGCCGCAGCGGCATTCCGATCGCGCTCGGCGAGCGGGTTTATGGCCGCGGCGGATTCCGCAACGTGCTCGATACCGGCGCCGTCTCGATCGTCATGCCCGACATCGCCAATTGCGGCGGCATGCTGGAGGCGGTGCAGATCGCCGGCATGGCCGAGACCTACAATGTCCGCGTCTCGCCGCACAATTGCGCCAGTTCGCTGTGCACCGCCGCCTCGCTGTCGCTCTGCGCCGCGATTCCGAATGCGATGAACCTCGAAGTCTATCCCTATTTCAGCGACTCGAACACCTATGTCCAGGTACTTGAAAACCCGCCGGAACACGCTGTCGGGCGGGAGGGGAAGTTGCGACCAAATTCAATGCCAGGTCTCGGAATCGTTGTTGACAGGAGACGCATCGAAGGTTGTTTGAGCTTCGCTCTTGTTTGATTTTCGCTCGTTTACCTGCATCTAACTGAATAGCGTCTGGCACACCCCGGAGATCCGTTCGTCGTCAGACAGAACGTAAAACTGCCTCCAGCGATCGAAGCAGGTACATGGATGGGATATCCCAAACGCGACTACATCCCCGATGCGCGATAGACGAGATCGTTGATCGTGTCGATGAAGAGAAGATTTTGATTGAGCAACATGCCGCCGACAAGGATGGCGCGATTTCCGTCGCCGAGCAAAATAGGGCTCGCGCTTTGCACCACCATGCCGCGTCTTTCCTCACTCTTGTCGGTTGGTCGGGCGTTTGGCGTCGGCACGAGCGCCAGCCGGGCGCGCTCTGCAAGCGCCGGCGACAGGCGCCGCAAGTCCTCGGGATCAAAGATGTCGATCGCTGTCGCCGGCCGACCATCAATAGCCGCGTGAATGATCGGCCAGTCGGTGCGCAGCCGCATTCCCGTTTCTCCGGAGCTGGAAGCCAGCAAGATTCCGTCCGAGCTGACGATATAGAGGAAGTCGAGATCGAGTTGCTTCCTGCTGTCGCCCAGCAATTCTGTAAGCGCCGGCCGGCCGTTGCCCACCACATCGCGAAAGCGAGCCGACCCTGCCAGCGCCGTGATGTGCTCGCCGGTGTTCTCAAGGATGCGGGCAAGATATTGATGGGCGATCGTCAGGTCGGCATTGACCTTGGAAATCAGGGTGGCATCGAATTTCGTGTCCCAGCGATAGACCGTCACCCCGAGCAAAAGCTGTAGAATAACAAGCATCGGCAGGAGTGCGATGGCGAGCAGCCGGTATCGCACGGAACGGGCAGGCGGACCGACTCCGGAATAAGCGGCTTCAGCCATCCCAGCTCGCCAGCTTTCGGTCGACCGTCTTGCGGGAGATGCCGAGAAGGCGCGCCGCCTCATCGCGCTGACCCGAGCAACTGGCCAGGACGTTGAGTATATGCCGGCGTTCGATCTCTGCGAGTGTCATGTCGCCGGGGATTGTCTGTTGGCCGATCGCAAAGCCAAAGCCATCCGGGAAGCGGCCGAGGATAACAGTCCGCTCGATCAGGTTTCGCAACTCGCGCACATTGCCTGGCCAGTCGTATGCGGCAAGCGTCTAGCGCGTTCGCTGATCGACCGGAACCGCCGGCATGCCAAGTTGTCGCGCGAGTTTTGCCATGAAGAGGTCGGCGAGTTCGAGTGTATCGCCCTCGCGCTCCTTCAGCGGCGGCAAGTGAATCTGCATAACGTTGATGCGGAAGAACAGATCGGCACGGAAGCGGCCGTCCCGCACCGCCTTTTCGAGGTCGGCATTGGTGGCGAAGACGAAACGCAGGTCCACGGGGACCTCACGTTCGGGACCGACGGCCGGACTCTCCGGTCTTCGAGAACCGGTAGCAGCTTGCTCTGCGTCGCCGCCGGCAGTTCGCCGATCTCGTCGCGGAACAGCGTGCCGCCGTGGGCATGGAGAAACAGCCCCTCCCGATCGCGGGCCGCCCCGGTGAATGCCCCTTTCAAGTGGCCGAAGAGTTCGCTCTCGATCATGTCGGGCGGAATGGCACCGCAATTGACTGGCACGAAGGGTTTGGCGGCACGATCCGAAAGCGCATGCAGCGAACGCGCAGCCACCTCCTTGCCGGTGCCGGACTGACCGGTCAGGAGCACGGAAGTTGGAAGCGGCGCAACCCTGGCTATCGTTTCGCGTACACGCGCAATTGCTGCCGATTGACCGATCAGCCGGTCGCGGAGCAGCATATGGTCGGACGTTGCCTTCAGCTCGTAGCGCAGAACGTAGTTCTCGCGCTGAAGGCGTAGCCGATCGAGGCAGCGTGCCACCGCGTTGAGGATCTGGTTCGAGCGGAACGGCTTAAGGACAAAATCCACCACACCTGCGCGAAGCGCCTGGATTGCCGTATCGAGATCGGCGTAGGCGGTCATCAGAATGGCGTCGGCAAAAAAACCGACCGCGCGCTGTTCGGCAAGCCATTCCAGTCCGTTCTTGCGTGGCATGATGTTGTCGAGGATCACGACGTCGTAATGGTGCTGGTCGAGCTTGCGGGTGGCCTCCTCGGTATCAGCGGCTTCCTCGATATGCTTGCAGCGCGGTCCGAGCGTCCGGATAAGAAAGTTGCGCATGCCCGGCTCGTCATCAACGACCAGGATCGAGGCCTGGGCAAGCCAAGGCCCGAATTCCGGATCGACGGAAGTGTCGGTTGCGCTTCGCACTGCCTCCATTCAGCTTTTGCCTCCTCCAACGCAATTAGGAAGCGCAAAAGGGGGGCAAAAGACAGTAGCAAAGTTTTCAGCTGCCAAGAAAGTTAGTCCATGGCGAGACTTGCTTGAAAGCGTTCCACCGAATGAGTGATATACGCATTACTTCGGCACTGCGCCCCCGATTAAGCGAATTCTCACGGCATCTGGGCACCGGTAACCGTGACATAGATCGAATAGAGCGAAGTAGTCGCAGCGATGAAGAGGCGATTGCGGCGCGGCCCGCCGAAGGTGAGGTTCGCGACGGTTTGCGGCACGAGGATCTTGCCCAGAAGCGCGCCGTCCGGCGCGAAACAGTGCACGCCGTCGCCGGCGCTCGACCAGAGATTCCCCGCCATGTCCGTCCGGATACCGTCCGGTATGCCGTTGTCGATCGTCGCGAAGATGCGGCCGTTTGCGAGTTTACCGCCGCCGACGTCGAAAACGCGGATGTGGCGCGGGAGGCTCTCATCGTGGCTCGCGCCGGAGTCCGTGACATAGAGGACCTTCTCGTCGGCGGAGAAGGCGAGGCCGTTCGGCTGGTTGAAGTCGGTGACGACGGCTTTGAGTTCGCCGGTCTGCGGATCGAGTCGATATACGTTCCGCGTCGCCTGCTCCGGCTCCGCCCGATGGCCCTCATAGTCGGAAAGAATGCCGTAGGTCGGGTCGGTGAACCAGATCGTTCCATCGGATCGGACGACCACGTCGTTCGGCGAGTTAAGCCTTTTGCCCTGGTAGCTTTCCGCAAGCACCGTGATCGCGCCGTCGATCTCCGTGCGGGTAACGCGCCGCGTCCCGTGCTCGCAGGAAACCAGGCGGCCCTCCCGGTCGCGCGTATGGCCGTTGGCGTAGCTCGAAGGCTGGCGGAAGACGGAGACGCCACCTTCGGGTGTCCAGCGCAGCATCCTCTGGTTCGGAATGTCGCTCCAGAGGAGCTGGTTTGCATCGCTGAACCAGACGGGGCCTTCCGCCCAACGGCAGCCGGTATAGAGTTCCTCGAGCCGGGCATTGCCGATGATCATGCGAGCGAAGCGCGGGTCATGTATTTGGTAGATCGGGTTCTTGGCCATGAATGGTGCTTTCTATATCCCGCTAGCGCACACCCGGCAGCCGGCCGCCTGCGAGCATGATGACGCTGATGATGATGAGCCCGGTCATGATCAGGCGGATGCCTGCGCCGAGGCCGTAGGTGTTGAGCATGGAGACGACCAGGAACATGAAGAGCGAAGCGCCCCATATGCCGGGCACATTCGAGTCGCCGCCCGCAACCGCCGTGCCGCCGAGGACGACGACGGCGATCGACATCAGCAGGTATTCAGAACCCATGTTGAGCGCCGCGCCGCCGGAGAAACAGGCGAGCAGATAGCCGGCAAGCGAGGCAAGCACGGCGCAGAAGACGTAGGTGACGAAGCGGGTGCCGTCGACCGGAATTCCCGCCATCTTCGCCGCTGGCATGCTCTGCCCGATTGCCGAAATCCAGCGCCCATAGATGGTCCTTTCAAGCAGGAACCAGGCGATGACCGAGATGACAAGCGCGATGACGGCGACGTTCGGAATCCCAAGCGTATTAGCGGTGGTGAAATCCGCAAGAAAGTTCGGGGGCTTGATCCGCAACCCGCGATTGGTCCAGATCGCCGCCGACTGGACGATGAAGCTCATCGAGAGCGTCGCGATGATCGGCGGGATGCGGAGTGCCTTGATGAGGGCATAGTTCAAAATGCCCACCCCTATTCCGATGAGCACTGTAACACCGAGGCCAGGCAGGATCATCGCATTGTCGACGTCCATGAGCTTCAGCGCCACCGTTCCTGCGAGCGTCATCGTGGAAGGGACCGAAAGATCGACATTGCCGGGACCGAGCGTGATGACGAACATCTGGCCGATGCCGACAATGATAGAGAAGGCGGCGAAGGTGAGCGCCGCTTGCGACAGGTCCAGCGTGCTCGCACCGCCCGTCACTATGATTGTGGCGAACCAGACGACAAAGGCTGCGACCCACGACCAGATCCACGGCTTGCGAGCAACACGGTCAAGCATCCTCATTGGCCTTTCTCCCGCTTCTCGACACGGTTGAGGAAGAGGCGCAGTGCCAGCACGATGATGAGGATCACCCCCTGTGCGCCGATCTGCCAGTCGGGCGAAATGCGCAGGAAAGAAAGAAACGAGCCTGCGAGCGTCAGCGTCAGGGCTCCGATGACGGCGCCGACCGGAGAAACCCGCCCGCCGATGAACTCGCCGCCACCGAGGATCACGCCAGCGATCGAAAGCAACGTGTACCGAAGTGCGATGTTTGCGTCAGCCGAGGTCGTGAGACCAACGAGCGCGATGCCGGCGAGGACCGCGAAGAAGCCGGCAAGCCCATAGGCAGCCGCCCGCGCGGCAAGCACCGACCAACCGGCCCGTTCGACCGAACGCTCATTGCCACCGACGCCGCGGATCAGCACGCCGAGCGAAGAGCGCATGACGAGGAGATGCGCGCCCAAGGCGATGACGATGCTCGCGACGATGGCGATCGGAGCGAGAGGCGGCTTCGTCGTCATCAACGCGCGCGCCCAATCCGGCGCCTGCCCGCCCGGCGCCGGCAAGAGGAGGACGGCAAGGCCTCCCCACACGAAGCTCATCCCGAGCGACACCACGATCGATGGCAGGTCACGCAGGTGAATGACGACGCCAAGCACCGCATAGACGAGAACCGCGCCGGCGAGGATGAGCGTCCCCAAAAGCGGCGCGTCGCGAAGGAAGGTCGCCGTGACACACGCGACGAAGCTGACGAAGGTGCCCATCGAGAGATCGAGGTCGTTGACCGCTATGATGAGCATCTGCGCGATCGTCGCGAGCGCGATCGGAACGGCGAGATTGAAGAGTAAGTTCAGCCCGACATAGCTCATCGCCCGTGGCTGCAGCCAGAATACGGCGGCAAGCAGCACGGTCAGCGAAAGGGCGGGGATCGCCAGCCGCATCGCATCGGCGGAAAAGGCCGGCCTCATGCCGCGGCTCCCCGGAAGGAGGCGGCGAGAATATTCTCCTCGCTAACCGCATCGCCTGCGAGTTCCGCGACGATCGCGCCCTCGCGAAAGACATAGACGCGATCGCAGAGGCAGACTTCCTCCATCTCGGTCGAATACCAGACGAAGGTGCGGCCGCCCACGGCCTGCTGGCGCACGATCTCGTAGACCTCCTGCTTCGTGCCGACGTCGATGCCGCGCATCGGGTCGTCCATCAGCACCACCGGGGCGCGGGTCGAGAGCGCCCGCGCGAACAGCACCTTCTGCTGATTGCCGCCCGAGAGCGACAGGATGCGGTTGGCGAGATCCTGCGTCCGGATGTCGATGCGGCGCTTCCACTCGGCGCTCCGCTCCGCCTCGGCTGCCGCATTCACCATGCCGCGACTGGCGAGATCGCCAAGCGAGCCGATCGAGAGATTTTTCAGGATGCTCCAGAGTTCGAAGACGCCGTTTAGGCGCCGGTCACCGGCAACGAAGGTCACCGCGGGGTCGCGACGGGGCAGCCAGTCGCTGGATTGAGCCGCATGAAGTTTCATCAACATCCGTGTCTGGCCGTGGCCGGCGAGCCCCGCAAGCCCGACGAGCTCGCCACGCTTCGCATGGAACGGCATGCCGCTACCGCCCTGCTCCACCACGACGGGCGCCGCGGCGAGGTCCCGGACCGCACCGCGATGTGCCTCGCCTTTCACCACGCTCCCCGTGGCTTCAACGAGGCCGCGCTCGGTCCAATCGCCGGCAGGCCGGTCGGCGACGATGCGTCCGTCCTTCATGACCACGATGCGGCTCGCCGTAGTCAGGATCTCATTCAGTATGTGCGAGATGAAAATGACCGATCCGCCCGCGGCGATGAAGCGGCGGACGTACGTGAGCATCTGCTCCGCAAGGCTTGCATCGAGCGACGAAGTCGGCTCATCGAGGATCACGAGCCGCGGTGCCACGCCTGCATCCGAGAAGGCCATGGCGATCTCGACCATCTGGCGCTCGGCGATCGAAAGTTCGCCGACGCTCCTGTCGCTGGCTATTCCATGTCCGGGAAAGACCGCAGCGAGGCTCCGCTCGATCACCTCTTTTGCACGCTTTCGCCAGCCGAAGCCGCCGAGGTGGCGGTGCATGATGCGGGTGTTCTCGACGACAGTAAGATTAGGGCAGAGCGACAGCTCCTGAAAGACGCAGCGAACGCCGCGCGCCCGGGCGGCATTGATGCCGTAACGCGTCAGCACCTCGCCGTCACCGGAGATAATGCCCTGATGCGGGGTCAATCCGCCATTAATGACGCTGACGATCGTCGATTTCCCGGCGCCGTTATGCCCGACGAGGCCGAGGCATTCGCCGGGCAAGATCGCGAGCGTCACGCCGTCGAGCGCCTTGACCGCCCCGAAACTGACCTTGGCGTCGGTGACTTCGACGATCGCCTTCAGCTTTTCACCCGTCATTGATGCCGTCTGCTCCAGGAGAAAATCGTCGCCGCGCGGTCGAAACCGCGCGGCGTGAAGTGAAGCCTCATTTGGCCGCTTCGATGACCTTGATCGCGTCTTCCTGCGTATATTCGACGTTGGCGACGCCACCGGCCTGGGTATTGGCGAGGTTCTGTTCGAGGTTGTCCTGATCGATGCGCAGGAATGGCACCACGAGATCCTTCTTCACTTCCTTCCCTTCGAGGATCTGCTGGGCGACCCAGAAGGCGAGCGTCGAGACGCCGGGGGCAATCGAGACCGACATCGTCTCATAGCCGTTGGCTTCTTTCTGCTCCTTCCACCATTTGAGCTCGTCTTCACGGTTCCCCATGACGATCACCGGCATCGGCCGCTTCGCTGCCGCTATCGCCTGTGCCGCGCCGTATCCGTCGCCGCCCTGCGTCACGACGCCCGCGATCTCCGGCAGGCTTGGCAGAATGCCGGCAACTGCCTTCTGCGCCACGTCCTGTGCCCAGTCGCCATGGACCGAGCCGACGATCTTGAATTGCGAGAACTGCTTGACGCCCTCGTGGATGCCGGCCGAGATCTCGTCGTCGACGAAAACACCGGCAAGGCCGCGGATCTCGAGCAGATTGCCGCCCTGCGGCAGCTTCTTCGAGAGATATTCGACCTGGCTGCGGCCCATTTCCTTGAAGTTGACAGCGATGCGCCAGGCGCAGGGCTCGGTGACGATGCCATCGAAGGAGACGACCGTGATCCCCGCATCGCAGGCCTCTTTCACGGCACCGTTTAGCGCAGTCGGAGACGCGGCGTTGAGGACGATCGCGTCATAGCCCTGCAGGATCATGTTCTGGATCTGCGCGGCCTGCTCGGTCGCCTGGTTTTCGGCCGTCGTGAAGGCGTCAGCGGCAGCAACGACGCCGGCCTTGACCGCTTCGCCCGTCACCTTGTTCCAGCTCGTCAGCATGGCCTGGCGCCAAGAGTTGCCAGCATAATTGTTGGAAAGGGCGATCTTCTTGCCCGATGTGTCGGCAAGAGCCGATACCGGCATGGCTGCGCACGCGACGGCGACGGACGCCATAAGCATCTTGCGAATTGTCATGTCTCCTCCCTCCGAATCCGTCCTTCGATCGGATCGCTTCATCGCCGCTGCTATTCGCGCACGGCCGAAATTAATTCTTGCACTGAGCTTCCTCCTCTCAGTAAAGGCAGGATGAGCGAGAACGAGGCGGCTGTACAGGCAGCACAAGGCAAGACGTTTGCGGTTTTTGCACAAGCGGATGCGGGTTTACGCAGGACGCGAGGCCGTCTCGGGCGTTTAACTGGGCAGGCGCTCGCAGCACGGAAGCGATCGCGGGAGGAATTGCGGACATGCCGCATCTGGCGCCGGCTGCATTGGTCGATCACTATCTCGGCATTTCCCGGCTGCTAGCCGGCCAGCTCGATTTCCGGTCCGCTATACGCGCGGTCGCGGCCGAGATAGCGCACATCATCCCACACGACCATCTCGACGTCTGCATTCTGATGGTCGACGGCAATTACCACACGGCTTACGAAACCGGCATGGACACCGCTTGGGGAAATGTCGCATCGGCGCCGGTCGCCAACAGTCCGATACGCACGCTGCTCTGGGGCGAGGTGGACCATCTGCTGACGGATGATGCCGTCAACGATCCGCGCTTCCACTTCGAGGGTGCCTTCAAGCGGCCGATCATTGAGCAGTCGCTGCGCAGTCGCGTGCACGTGCCGCTGAAGGTTCAGGGAGCAATCATTGGGGCGCTGAGTTGTTCGTCGCAGACGCCGAGCCTCTATGCCCTGGAGGATGTCGACCGCGCGCGCATCATCGCCGACCTCCTGGCGCCCTATTTCTTTGCGCTGCGCGCCGCAGAACAGGCGCAGCAATCGGCGATCGTGGAGGCAGAAGCTCGGGCACGCGAGGAAGGCTTGCGGCAGAGGGCGTTGAAGTTGACCGAGGCGCTCGAGCAGGAGCGCCAGCGCATCGGCATGGACCTCCACGATCAGACGCTCGCCGACCTTACGCGGCTGTCGCGTCGCATCGACCGCCTGGCGCACTCCGGCGAGTTGACCGGCGACGCTCTCGAGCCGGTATTGCGCGGGCTCCAGCACTGCATGCAGGATCTGAGACAGATCATCGAGCAGGCGAAACCGTCGGTTCTGCAGCTCTTCGGCCTCGCACAGGCTGTCGAGAACCATCTCGGCCGGTCGGTCCGCGACAGTGCCACGCCGATCGAATGGGCGCTCGTCGACGAAACCGCAGGCGCCCTCGACACGCTGGAACCAACGGTCAGCATCGCGCTCTTCCGGATCGCCCAGGAAGCGATCAACAATGCGGTGCGTCACGCCCAACCGCTCGCGATCACCGTCCGGCTCAAGGCCGACGCCGGGCAACTCGCGATCGAAATAGCGGACGACGGATGCGGCATTGCCAGGCCCCGCCGGCGCATCGGCGGCGGAATCGATAACATGAAGACACGTGCGAGGCTCATCTCGGCGAAGGTCGTGCTCGGCCCCGGGCGCAACAATCGCGGCACCATAGTGGCCGTTTCGTTGCCGCTTCAGCAGAATGCAGAAAGTTCAGCCATGCAGTGGGAGGAACAGCGATGAAGGTTCTGATCGTGGAGGACGACCCCTTGCACCGCTCTTACCTGCACGAGGCAGTCTGCTCGGCCCTGCCCGAATGCGAAACGGTCATCGAGGCGGAGAATGGCATCGCCGGCGAGCAGTTCGCCCGTGATCATAAAACAGCGCACATTGTCATGGATCTGCAGATGACGGGCCGCAACGGGATCGAGGCTGCCCGCACGATATGGAAGGAGCGCCCCGACACGCGCATCCTCTTCTGGTCGAACTATTCCGACGAAGCCTACGTGCGGGGGGTGTCGCGAATTGTTCCCGATGGTGCGGCCTATGGCTACGTGTTGAAGTCCGCTTCAGACGAGCGACTGAAACTGGCGCTCCGCTCAATTTTTGTGGAAAGCCAATGCGTAATTGATCGTGAGGTGCGTGGGCTGCAGCAAAAGAGCATCGGGCACCCCAACAGCTTCACCGATTCCGAGTATGAAATTCTAGTCGACATCGCGCTCGGCTTGACCGACCGGGCAATTGCGAAACGCAGGAATCTGTCGCTGCGTAGCGTGCAAAATCGATTGCAGCACCTCTATGACAAGCTTGACGTCTATCAGACAAGTCCCGAGGATCGCCTCGACAGCCAATTCAACCTGCGTGCTCGCGCAGTTGCCGTCGCACTCTTGCGCAAGTTGCTGAACTATAGCGCTTTGGAGAGAGCCGAGGCGGAACTGCAAGACTGGCTCAACGATCAGCCATGAATTCCGCGCGTTGCGTGACTTGCTGTGAGTACCAGATAACCGAGTCCCGCATCCATGACGCCGGCGTTGCGGGCTGGCGCCATTCAGGTCGGGCGTCAATGTAGCCTTCTTCGAACGGCAGCTCCATCTCGCTCGGCGATTTCCGAATACCGGCGTCGACGAGGGCGACATTCGTTGCCGGCAGTCGCCCTCGTCGACGATCGCATCTCCGGATCTGGCCGAAACGACAAGCGCGCAAATTGTACGCGGCTCCGCTTGAGACGAGAAGGCGACGAAGGGCCAGCACATACAGAAGGCAAAGAGAGCGCTTTCATAGAACCACCCCATAGTTCTTCGATTCTTCCTACCGCCACCTGTCCAAGTCGGATTAGGAATCTTGTCGAAGCGCCATGGAATACTGCCACGAGCCACGCTGACCGCCGCGGGGAGGGGGCATCCGGGGTGGGTTTCCAAAACTATATCGAGTCGGGAGCAGCAAACCGCAAAAAGAAGACGCCGCCGGCCGAACGCAGACATGCACGCGTCACTGCGGCTCCCCTATCTCCACGACATGCCGGTCTGGGTCGAAGAACCTGAAAACGAGCTGCCCCCAAGTCAGCAGAAGGTACAGGCCAGCCGAGCGATTTCGTTACGGAGACAGGCGTCACCAGTCGGGCCGCTTCGCCGGACCACGAACATATCGCAGTCTCCGAGGATAGGAGGAGTTCCAGTGATCAAGCGCATCGCAGTGATCCAGGGCCATCCAGACCCGGCCGGGCATCACTTCCTGCACGCGATGGCTGATGCCTATGCCGAGGGTGCTGCCGCGGCAGGACACGAGGTCCGCCGCATAGAGGTAGCCACGCTCGAGTTTCCGCTGCTGCGAACGACCTTTCTGCGGCCCGTGACGGACCATCCGCGAATTCAATTTGTCGATATCCTAGGCCAATCGAGCGGAGGGGACTTTGACCCTTCCTTATGACCGACGCCTACAGCTTCTCGGAAAGAGAGACGCCGCGATCGCCTATCTGAAGCAACGTGGCGGCGATAGCCGTTTCGGTTCTGCCAGCAGCCGGGCAAGGTGCCTACTCCGGGAATTCAGCGAACTACATGTATCAAAAGGGGCGGATTGATCTCGATGGATTATTAATTGATGATCGACTCCACCGGAATCTTGCCTTGGGACAGTACGGAGAAAGTGGATATGGAACTGCGCCAGATGAGATGCTTCGCCGCGCTTGCGGAGGAGTTGCATTTCGGCAGGGCGGCGGCGAGACTATCAATGGCACAGCCAGCCCTTAGCCTGCAGATCCAGACGCTTGAAAAGGATCTCGGCGTCCAGCTTCTTATTCGCTCGACGCGCCGCGTCCAGTTGACCAAGGCCGGTGAAGTCTTCCATGAGCGTTGCGTCCGCATGCTGCGAGAGATGGAAAACAGCTCCGCCATCGTCAGGGCGATTGCCGGCAAGGGCGTCAGCCGAATCACGATCGGCACCATTTACCCCGCGACCTTTGGGGTTCTGCCGGCGTTCCTCAGAAAGCTCAGTCAGCGATTTCCCGATGTCCAGATTCACATCAGCAGTGGTTCCACTGATCAGATCATCCGCGATATCGAGAAGGGGCGCGTGAATCTCGGCTTTATCCGACCGGTTGAAAATATCGGCTCTTTGCGCTGGCACACTATTGCGAACGAGCGTTACCTTCTTGCGGTGCCCTCTGGCAGCGCACTTGCGGCCACAGACAAGATCACGATGACCGATTTGAAACGGGAACGCATCATCTCGTTCTCACGCTCCAATCTGTCTTACACGGAGAAGTACTTTTTCGAGCAGTTCAGGAAGCACGGTCTTGGCGATAACGTCGCCTGCAGTTGCGACGACACACTCTCGTTGGTCTCACTGGTTTCCGCGGGAATTGGCGTCGGGTTCGTTCCGGAATGGACGAAGGATCTGCCCAATCGATCTTTCCTGCTTCGAGAGGTGGAAGGGATAGATTTCACCATTAGTCTGGGGCTTGCCTGGAACAAGGAAGACCCTACGGCGAACCGTGATGAGATCGTCGAGATAGCCCGTTCCATCGCGTTGCCGGCCCGAATGCACAATCCCGATCGAGGGTAGATCGGGAGCCGGAAACCGCGGGCATTGCCGTAGCGGGAATAACTGGGGTGGCAGTGCTTAGCGAGACTGCTCATCCTTCGCGGCGGCTCATACGTTGATATCTTGCCTTAAGAGCGTAGACGGGGAATCATGATGCGGACTGCAGCTGGAAGTAGAAGAGGCTGTAGAACCGAAACGAAGGGCCGACTAGTTCTATCGGAGGAGCAGGGTCAGAAACGTGAATGTGAAGATCTGGTTTCAGAAGTTGACCGACATTTCCACCTTGGCGACGTCGGAGAAGGTGTTCAAGGAAGCACTTGGAGATCTTGCTCGGGATCTGGGTTTCGATTGCTACGCCTACCTCAACCTCCAACCGGTCGGGACTTTCGCTGTCTCAAATTATCCAACCGAATGGCAGAGCAGGTATTTCGACAAGAAATTCGACGAGATCGACCCAGTGGTCGCGTTGGCCAGATCTACAATGAGGACCTTTAGCTGGTCCTCCGAAAGCTCAAGGGTGTGGAAGTCGCGCCACATTCGGCAGTTTTACCGCGACGCCGCAGATTTCGGTATCCGATCGGGCATTACGATTCCGATTGCAGTTGCATTCGGACGCGTCGCTATGCTGACGGTTGCATCGCACAGGCAGTCTCTCTCGCTGACAAAAGATATCGATCCAATCACTGCCGCGACGGCCGTCGCGCTGCTGCACGCTCGGATCGAGCAGGCGAATATTGTTCCCACTGCGAAACTGGAAGTCAGGATGACTGCCAAGCAAGCCCTTCTGCTTAAATGGTCGGCCGAAGGTAAGACCATGAGAGCAATCGCGACCATCGAAAACATGACGTATTCCAATGTTAATTTCCATCTGAACAATGCGCGCAAGGCGCTTAACGCTGGCACGCTGCCTCAAGCGACGGCGCTAGCGACCAAGCTCAAACTGATTTGAAGCTGGCGCGGATGGACGGCGGCCTTGATAGCGTGGATTTCCACAGCAAGGATGTCCACTTGGCGCGCGAGATCAACGATCTCTGGGAGTTGGGCGATTGCAAACGCGGGCAAAACGCGGTGGCTGCCTTGTTGTCATAGCAACTGCTGCCAGGTGAATGCTTCACGGAGCTAGCTCCAATCCGTGGCTCATATGGCATGGCCAATTGGCTTGCCATCGCCAATTTAAGCCATGCCTTGAGTTCGACTCGTTGAAAATATGAAACCTGCTTGGCTGACAATCGCATCGACTATGCACATCATCCGTCGCTCAATCGTCTACTAAGTCTGGATTGCCGGAAGTCCGCTATCACCTCAGACCTTGGTCCTAAACGGACCGGACGAACGTCTGGCCGTGGTGGGTTAAAAGTCCGGGGCGGCCGGGGTTTTCGGCGCCTAGTGTTGACGGCGGGATTGAAGCGTGAGCAAAGATTTGATGGTCTTGCTGCGCGCGCTTTCAGGCTGCCCGCGGGCTTATCGAGTGAACTGCGCCCCCGTCGCCCGGAAATGGGACAGTCATTGCCGCCCGTGCATGTTTCCAATGCCGTGGTCGAGTAAGCGGAGCGCCGGATGGAGTTACTAAAGGGCTGAAACGATGGAGCGTCGAAAGTTCCTCACCGTGTTGTGTACCGCGTCGATCGGCTTCGCCATCGCGGCTCTTCCGTACAAGATCACGGTGTCCAGCTCCACGCTTGAGTTCGCTTCCCAATCCGCCTTCGCCAAGGACGGCAACAATGGCAAAGGCGGCGGGGGTGGCAATGGAGGCGGGAACGGCCGAGGCGGAAACGGCGGCGGAAATAGTAGCGGGAGAGGAAGCGGTAACTCGGGCAATAGCCGGTCGAGCAACGCTTCGACAGGGGCAAGCGGAAAGAGCACGACAGTTCGAGACAACGGCTCGGGTTTGAGTGTTCACCATGCCGACGGAATAAGCGAGGAGATCAGGGGCGGTCGCTACATCATGAAGGACTCGCGCGGGCGTACGATCGTCAACCGGCGAGCAACCTCCGCAGATGAAAAGCGGCTTCAAGCCTTCGTTGATTAGAGCGCTTTCGCCGGCACTCCCAATCCTTGGAACCGGCGCTTCCGCTTAACCGGGGCGGCCGTCGATTGCATCGCGCAACACCATTGCCGCTTCCGTCCGGTTGGCGGCGCCAAGTTTCGTCATGATCTGCGTCATGTGGTGCTTGACGGTTTTTTCCTGGAGATCAAGCTTTCTTGCGACCTGCTTGTTGCTCATTCCGGAGGCCACGAGGCGTAAAACCTCTTGCTCACGAGCAGTCAGTTCCGCGATAAGGTCGGATTTGCTCGATGTGGCCGGCGAAGGATTCGAGAGCAACTTGGCAGAGAGTGTCGGCGCGACATAGCTCTCGCCGGAGGCAACTGTCCGTATGACGTCCGCCAGCGCCCTCGATCCGATCCCCTTCAGGACATAACCCTTCGCGCCGCCATTCAGAGCCGCCGTGACGTCGTCACCGGCCTCGGACACGGTGAGCATCACGATCTTCTGTAGCGGTACCAATTCAAGAATAAGCGGGATCGCGTTCAGTCCGCCTCCCGGCATGGAGATGTCCAGCAGCATGACATCCGGAGACAGGTTCTCGGCGATCCTCAGCGCGTCATCGCGCGAGCTCCCCTCCGCAACGATCTCAAAGCCGTCGATCTCCGAAAGGCTTCTCGTCACGCCCTCCCTGAACAGAGGGTGATCGTCGATTACCGCCACGCGAATCGCTCCAGTCATGCCTGTCCAATCTCCTCGATACCGAGTGACATCCTAACAATCGTGCCGGGACCGGCACCGTCGATTTCAAATGTACCGCCCAGACTCTTTATCCGCTCCCTTAGCCCGGCCAGCCCGAGGCTCGTCGGCCGTATGTCTTTGGGATCAAAACCCGCTCCGCCGTCGGCAACTGCGATGCAGACCCTGTCGCCTTCCGTGCTTTGCGCCACACGTTGCCCGACACCGCCACCGTGGCGATAAGCATTGTTGAGCGTCTCCTGCACGAAGCGGTATATGCATATCTTTGCGGAGGGAGAAAGGCGCTCGGGCGGATCGGACAGCGACAGATCGACGGTCGATCCGGTTCGTTCTTCATGGGCGCGAACGACGCGCTCCAGGAGTTCCGGCAGGCTGGCCGTCTCGATCTGCGGGAGGACCAGTCCGCTGCATATCGTTCTGATCTCGCGCATCGCTTCGTCGAGGCTTGCCTTGATGGCGGTGATTTCCCGTTCGCGCACTGCTGCCGAAGTCGATGCGCTTACCAATTTGTTGCTGTCCAGCCGCAACGAGGCGAAGGCGACGAGCTGCGCCGGGCCGTCATGCAAGTCAGCACCGATCCGGCGCAGCATGTTCTCGTTCAATGCTGTTGCACGTTGCGAAGCGTGCTGCAAGCGCCCACGCAGGGCCTCGTTCTGCGAGAGCAGGGCCGAAAGCTCGTCCACACGCTGCCGAAGGGCATGACGCTGCTTTTCGATGGTCCTGCTGCCGCGCATGACGATCGCCGAGAGCATGATGAAGAAGGCAAGCGTGAAGCCCGCGACGGCCAGCCACGTGAGAACGCGGGCCTGGCTCAAGCTGAGCTCGAAGTCATTGGCAACTTCATGGAATTCTGAAACGGCGACGACCTCTCCGGACCACGGCTGAAGCACAGGATTGTAGATCTCGAGCAGCGGTTTGCTCGCCCTTTGGTTCGTCTCGTCCGCGGTGTCGTCGGCCGGCTTGAACTGAGCCACCATCTCGCCGCTGAATGCCGTTTTCAACTCATCGCCGAGGTCGAAACGCCGTCCGACCATGTTCTCTTCGTTGGAGTAGAGAATCGTGCCGTCCGAACGCCACAGGCGAAATGCCAGCAACCGGTTTCCGAGAGCCCCTTGTCCAAGCGTCTCGTCGAGCGCACGCGCAACCGTGTCGTCGAGAACTTGCGTCGTCTGCATGTCAGGCAAGAGCGGCGCGATCACGCTGTCGACGTATAGCGCAGTCGTCGCTGCCGAGTTGCGGGTAACGGCGCCTTCAATGAGGCTGGTGACGAAAGCGCCCACCACGAGCATGGCGGACGCTGCAACGATGCCGCCGATCAGCAGGAACTGTCTCGCCAGTGGCTGCGCGTTCCATCGTTTGATCAGGTCACTGGCACGCAAGGGGAATCTCGGATTTATGCGCTCAACAAAGTGGCTGGACATCGGTCGCAGTCGCGCCGGTAAAAGTAATGCGTCCAGGCGACCGGTCAATGGCACGCGATCTTGGTCAATGTCCATCGGACTTTCGATGGCAGGCTGATCGGACCTAAGTCTTATTCACCAACGCAATGGTCCGGGGACGGTGGTGCCCTCCCGCGGCGCAAGTTAACGTTGCACAAATTCAAATGTGGTTCGATCAGTGCCATCGGTAGCGGACCGCGAAAATCAAAAGACATGGAGAAGTTCATGACCATTTCCAAAACAATCGGACGAAGCTTCGTCGCACTGGCGATCGCGGTCGCCCCCGTGGCAGGCGTTACCTTCGGCGCATCGACTGTTGCTTTTGCCAAGGGCGGCGGCAATGGCGGTGGGAACGGCGGTGGAGGCGGCAACGGCGGCGGCCACGGTGGCGGAAACGGCGGCGGCCACGGTGGCTCGCATTCCAGTTCGGGCAAATCGGGAACGTCAGGGACGAGCAAGAAAAGCGGCAATAGCCACGGTACGTCGAAGCAAAAATCCGTCAGCACACACAAGAAAACCGGCTCGGCCGTCAAGGCGGCAAAGACCGTGAAGACGGAAACGGTGACTGTAACCACGCCGGAGAACACGGTTTCTGAAACAGCAAAGCTCAGTTCGCTGAACCGGAACTATCATGCCTATTTGAACTCCAACGACCCCCGCATGGCGGCCATTTCCGCCTATGCTATCGCCTATGCAGAGTTCGAGGCTGCGAACGGCACGGATGCCATTCCGACAGATCCGGCCTTGAGCGATGAAGCACTCCGCGAAGCGCTCGAGAGTTTCACGAAGGACGGCGTCGTGACCGACGATACGCTCGCTGACGCCAAGGAGATACTCGGCGTCGGGCCGGCTGTCGGCAAAATCGACGAGATCCGTGAGACGCTTCCGGAGCCGGAACCTACCGATCCGGAACTGGAACCTGAGACAACCGATCCAGAGTTGGAAACCGTAAACTGAACCTAAGCCCGGCCGGCCGCGGCGACCGCCGCGACCGGCCTTAAATCCGAAAGGGGTGGTTCGATCCATGGACCTGGAGAAATTCAGCAGCGTCGTCCGACATGTGACACAGGCGATGCAACATGGACGGATCGGTTTTTCCCTCCAGCAAATCAACTCGGTCGACGACCCAAGCGAAGTTCTCTATTCGGAATGCCTGGGAAGGCTCGTCGAGCCTGACGGCACCATCAGGACCTGTGGCGAGTTCATAGCCTTTCTCGAAGCGTCGGGGCGTGCCCCCGCTTTTGACCGGCATGTGGTTGACCTCGCGTTCGAATGGTTGGCTCGCCATCCATCGGATGCTTTGGGGTGCAACATTTCGGCAGAAAATATTGCCGACAAACAAAGCTGGGCCACTCTTTACGATCTGCTTTACAGGCACAGAGCGATGGCCCCACGCCTCGTTCTCGAAATAACCGAAAGCCTGCCGATTGCCACCCTCTCCGCCGCGGCTGACTTGCTTCAGAGCGTTCGCGAACTGGAATACAAAGTCGCGATAGACGACTTCGGCACCGGCTATTCGACGCCCGAAACACTTCTGGCCCTTCCCGTCGATATCGTGAAGATCGACGGCTTTTTCGTACAGCGCCGCGGCGATAAAGCAGGGCGGTTCCTTCGGCACATGGTCGGCCTAGCGTCCTGCGCGGCATCCACCGTGATTGTCGAAGGCATTGAGACCTATGCCCAGTTGGAGGCTGCAAAAACAGCCGGCGCGACGCATGTGCAGGGGTTTCTGTTGTCCGAGCCAACCCTGCCGCCCGTCCATTGCGGACAGGTGGGCCGGCACGCGGTCGCTACCAAATGGATGATGTGAGTTGCCGGTGGGATGCGAAACAAGCGGCTCGGCGTGATTACGCCGAGGTGATCCCACGTCGCCGTTCATCGGGCGAACGGTGATCCTGCGGGCCTAGCTTCGACGTGGTGGAACTGCCTAGTTCAAGTTTTTCTCGATTTCCGAATGTATTCGACCAAAGCGCGGAGCTTCAGCGGTTGCCGGTGACGCGCGGGATAGTAGAGATAGAAGCCGGCAAATGGAGGACAGTAAGCTTCGAGCAGCGGCACGAGCTCGCCGCGCTCGATATAGGGCTGGAACGTCTCCCGCATCCCGAACGTGATGCCCGCGCCAGCCCTGGCCATACGGATCATCACTCCCATGTCATTAGTTGTCACGGTCGGATCCACTGAGACATCGAAGTCCCGACCATCCTCCGTGAATTCCCAGCGGTAGGGCGCGGCTTCCGGGCGCGGCCGCCAGCCCACGCAGACATGCATCGGAAGGTCGCGCGGATGGCTGGGGCTACCGTGTCGTTCGATATATGCGGGGGAGGCGACGGCGCATTGTCTTTGCTCAGCCGATACCGGCAGCGCGATCATGTCCTGTTCGATCACTTCGCCAAGCCGTACGCCCGCATCGAAGCCGGCCTCGACGATGTCGAACTCTTCATCCGTGACCGTGAGGTCCAACCTCACCTGGGGAAAGGTTTCGATAAACCCCGCGAGCAACTCGCCGGACAGGAAGCTCTCGGCGATCGACGAAACAGCAATCCGCAGGCGCCCGCTCGGATGGGCTTCGACCTCCCGCACCGCCTGCACCGCCGCGCTTACCTGGGCGGCCGATAAACGCGCGGCCTCGTAGAAAAGCTCGCCTGCCTCCGTCAACCTTACGCTGCGCGTCGTGCGCTGCACGAGAGCTACGCCGATGCAATCTTCCAAGCGCTGAAGTGCTTGGCTCACCGCCGAGCGGGTGACGCCGAGCCGCTCGCTCGCAACGCGGAAGTTGCGCGCTTCGGCTATCGCCAGAAACACTGAGATGCCTTCGAAATCATCGGCCATTGGTTAGAAGTCCTAACCAACCCATCCGGGATTGGCAACTCGATCGCGACATATCATGCGCATAGTCTGCGATCGCTATCAGATCTTCATGAGAGGAAACATGTCCACTTCCTTTTCCAAAAGCCTGGCGCTCGGTCCGGCCATCACCTTGCTTACAACCTGCGGATCGGCGAGTTACGCCTTTGGTGAAGCGCGGATCCACGATCAACACACCAAGCAGGAAGCAATGGCGCCGCATCCCTATGTCGGCCTGTGGGTGACGGACAACGGGTACGTCCGGCACGAACTCCTCGCCAATGGGCGCTACGATGAAGCCCGCGGTAACCGGCAAAGCGCCTACCAGGGGCGCTACAAGGTGTTCGGCAATCATATCGAATATTGGGATGACACCGGCTTCACCGCCGACGGCGATTTTGTGGACGAGAACACACTCCACCACGGCGGCATGATCCTTCGCCGCCGATGATGCCCCCGCGAAAGAAAAAGCCGCACGTGGCTGGATACCACCCGAGGCGCAGATTTCGCGCCGAAAGCAGAACCTTTTCAAACAGGGAACCCTCGCGTAGCCGCGAGGCGAACTGGAAATGAGGCGAACTGGAAATGGAGTTAGGGATGTCGAATATTCAAGGGAAAGTCGTTGCGATCACGGGCGCCAGCAGCGGAATCGGCGAGGCCACGGCACGTGTTCTTGCCGCCGCGGGAGCTCATGTGATGATCGGTGCCCGGCGGGTGGAACGGCTGGAGCGTCTCGCTGACGAGATCGGTACTGCCGGCGGCTCCGTGAGCGTCAGAAGACTGGACGTAACCAGCCGAGCGGATGTCGAGGCCTTTGCGCGTCACGCCCGGTCGGAGTTCGGCCGTCTCGACGTCATCGTCAACAACGCGGGCGTAATGCCGTTGTCGCCGCTGGCCGCGCTCAAGGTCGACGAGTGGGACCGCATGGTCGATGTCAACATCAAAGGCGTCCTCTACGGCATTGCAGCGGCACTGCCGATCATGAGCGAGCAAGCGAGCGGGCAGGTCATCAATCTATCGTCGATTGGCGGTCATAGCGTTTCACCGACCGCCGCCGTCTATTGCGCTACCAAGTTCGCCGTATGCGCCATTTCCGATGGCTTGCGGCAGGAGACCGACAAAATCCGCGTCACCGTGATCTCGCCGGGCACGACGACATCCGAGCTTGCCGACACGATTACCGATCCGATGGCCCGCGACGCGATGAAGGCCTGGCGCGCGATCACGATCAGTCCAGAAGCGGTCGCCAACGCGATCCTTTACGCGGTGAGCCAGCCGGAAGACGTCGATGTCAGCGAGATCATCATCCGACCGACGGCAAGCCCCCACTAAACGCGGCGTATCGGGCAGTCCGCTTCTGCCGTTCCCGTGCCCGACCTGAAAGTTGGTTCGACCGCGGACAAAGCTACGGCATTAGGCAGCAAAACCCGATTTTGCTGCCTAATGACGGATCGGTCCCCATTTGCGCTATCGCAACGACTTCTGTCTGCTTAACGGCGAAAATTACTTGCAGGCTGAAGTTGAAAAAGGGTTCACGATGAGCAAGATCCGTGAAATTGGCAGGCGTTTTCTAGGTCGCGCATTCGCCGCTATCGGTGCAGCGAATGCTATAGCCACCGCGGTTGAAGGCAATCGCCGTCCTAATGATTGCGATCTAAGGACATTGGGTATCAACCCTGCAACTTTCCCGCAATTTACCCTCTAAGGCGTCCCTACAAGATCGCGCTGCGAGCCTCATCGCCATCGGCTGGTTCGCGCGGTCGAGCCATCTCGTAAAGCATGCGCGCGCTGACTGGCACGTTGGCAGCTGCATCCCGGCAATTGAGCATTCTCTGGAGGTCGATGAGACAGGCGAGTGCCTGGGCGCTGCATGTGCCCTCCACGCCCTGATTTCGCGGCAGCCAGTATAAGGCTCGGCGCGTTTCAGCGCCTCAAGAACGATTTCCGCCGGCGATAGCACTGGCAAGAGCGGGCGAAGGTTCGGCGAGTAGATCTGATCGCGCGGAACATTGCGCACCATCTCCTGCCGCTTGCGAGAAAGGACCTGCGTGGTCGTAAGCGCCCAAAAGCCATGAATAGGGTTTTCATTGGTGGCGCCCGGCATGGAATGCCGGGCGTCACTTTTCATCAATTAGGCGGCGCGCGGCTCCGCTTCGTCACCCCCTTCGAGATACTCGGCGTCCGGTTCAGCAAGCTGCCGGCGGCGAGACAAGTCGTCGGAGTTCGAAAGCGCGAAGTAAACGTCCGCGATCAGTTCAGATATCCTCGCGGGGTCAAGCTTATTGTTGCTCACGAACCCCGTTACGATCCCGGCGGTCATCTGCAATATCGGATCCGGTTGCGCGGCGTCGCTGTCCGTGGCTCCGACAGGGAACAACGGGGTCCTCGGTGTCTCCGTGAACTCCGAGTCGCCGTCGTAATGGGCTGCGCCGATCGGAATCGCCGAACGCGAACCGGTCGCTTGGATAAGCTCGGGCGCAAAGGCAGTCTCCAGCCCGCCTCTGACGGGCACAACGAGCCTGAGGGCTCCAAGAAACCGTGCGTGATACCGCGCAATCGCTTCTGCAATCCCTGGCTCGAACCCGTTAATGATGGCGCGCGCTCCAACAGGGTCGTTTACGTTGTGCGTGAAGTATCGCGATAAGCTATGTCGGCCGCGGCTGTCGCCACGAAACCAGCCTTCCCCCATGCCGACAAACATGATGGCCGCTGCATAGTCCGGCCGCAAAGCCAGATCGGGGTGATCGACCAGATTGTCGCCGACATGGTCCCCGGCGCGTCGATAGTTGTCGCGCCAGGTCAACTGGACATATCCACGCCCGTAAAAGGGATAATAGCGAAGGTTGCGCCGCCGCCAGCTTTCGGGGAGCCAATATGCCTCCTTTACTGGCGTCATCTGCCGGGCCGTTTCGTGGAACGTCGTGGCAAGCATGTAAGCCAGCCAGCGCGGGTCGCCGTCGGGAAGTCTCTGCTCCCACTCGTCGAGTATGGCCGACATCCCGTCTACTTGGCCTTGGGTCAGCCGGCCACCGAACATCGGCCGAACTTGATTGAAGAAAAATGTGCGATCGAATGGCATTCGTGCCTCCTATGTTCAGGGCTCATCTGAGAGAACAGGACATCGGTGATTGGAACCCGAATGCGTTGAGCGTTGCGCCCGATGTTTCGCGGCCAATGACAATGGCGGCCGAGGTTGGTTGAAGACCGGGGTTGTTTCCTTGGAGCCGGTCCGAGTAGGCAATGATATGGCCTTGCGAAGCGATGATGCTGTCAGCTTTCCCTTCCCAGCACCGACATATTCTTGGTGCTGGTATTGACCCCACCGCCGGAGGCGTGAATCCCTCTGAACTCTCGCATTTGTAGGAGTTGCAGCGGATTTCGAACTGACCGTTGCTACATGAATAGGCCGCTGGCGCCGCGAAGGCGTCGAAGGGTGAAAGTATTATGATGATTGCCGCCAAATGAACGTATCGCATGATGACAGCCCCAAAAAAAATTGTCTCGCCTTGTTCCAAGTTGTCGCGAGTCAACGCCCGCGCCATGGAACTCCATGCGTGTTCGAAAATCAGGGTCTAAGCATCGAAAAAATCGGCGGATGCGACGGGAGCGAAATACGCTTCGGCTGAAAATAAGCGCAGACTACACGAAACGTTGCGCGGAACGTTGTTCGGCTTCCCGGATCCTAACCACGCGTCAGAAATTACGAACTAGGTGCCTTTGACAGTCGTGCCGTCCGGGACACCCCGGCAATGCATTCGGTCGGCTATGGTCAGCGGAATTCCTCATCAGAATAAACAATCATACCGCGTCGACACGATGACGCTTGTTACATTTGTAACATCGCGGCGATCGAACGTTGCGCCACGGCGAAGCACGCCATGGCGCTGAGTCTAGGTCATCAAGGGGCAGGCGCTCGTGTCTGCTCGCTTGCGAGGAGAAACCGCATTCACATGACCGTTTGCCCGGCCATGTCCTTGGTCAGCAGCTCCTGCTCCTGGCGAACCTGCTTTGCCGTTTCGGCTGCGACGTCCGAGCCGATCTCCGCAATGCGTGCGGCCTCGTCCGAATAGTCGAGAAATGCGTTCTGCCAGAAGCTGCAATAAAGGTCGAAGCTTTCGTTGAGATGGTCCGGCGAGAGCAGGTCTTCGAGCAGCTTAAGGTCCTGCTCGCGCCGGTTCTTGAGGAAATTCAGCATCTCGACCTGATAACGCAGCGTCATCCTCACGGCCTCCGCCTGCAAGCGTCCCATCGCGAGAAGGTATTTCGCACCATCGGCCATCACCGGCCAGCTTTGCGGCGAAAGATTGGTCACAGGGGTTGCAATCATGCTAGGCATCGACACGACTCCTCGTTCAGGCCTCGTCATTCGTCCGGTCGGCAATGCGGCTCCCGAACGGCCTGCCGCCTTGCCAAAGAGCGTAGAAGGGACTTTCATCGCGCCATCAGTCTACGTCGAAACGCTCGGCGTTTCGAAAGAAAGTTAAGCCGGCGGAGTTGGTCGGTCCTTGATCCGCATCAACATGGACCCACGGTGCTTGGAGGATGCCGCGCGACGTCCTACCCGTGCTTGGCTAGATGACGATGATTTTGGCCCGAGTCGATCCAAAATCATGAGCGTGATCGATTTCACGGAGTTGAGACGCGGGATGCGGGCGGAAAACTGCCCACCTTTCCTCATCCCGCTCTAGCTGGACCGTGCAGCCACCCAGCTGTGCCACTCTTCCTCGCTGCCGTGGAACACGTTGAGGTCAATCCTGCCGTCGACGCCGTGCGAGAGGCCGGAGCCGGAATATTGCCAGAAGAGCCATTTCCGTCCCGGATAGACCTTGGACGGGTGAGCGGCCACCGAGCGCAGCCAGAATGGATGGTTCGGGAAGGCACCCTTCAAGTTGTCGCGATAGAAGTCCGGCGCGGTGTAAATGATCGGGCGCTGGCCATAGTGTCTTTCCAGCTTGTCCATGAAGACCTGCATCTTTTCCAGGACCCGTTCGCGCGAGGGGCGCCTTTTGCAACTCGACTCGCCGTTCCACTCGACGTCGATGACCGGTGGCAGGGCGCCGGCTTCCCTCGGCACATTGCGGATGAACCAGTCGGCCTGCTCGCCGGCGGTTCGGCACCAGTAGAAGAAGTGATAGGCGCCGCGCTTCAGCCCGGCTTCCTTGGCTCTGCGCCAGTTCTTCTTGAACATCGGATCGAGATGATCGCCGCCGTCGGTCGCCTTGATATAGGCGAAGTTCGCGCCTTGCGTCCGCAGCTTCACCCAGTTGATATCGCCCTGCCAGCGGGAAACGTCGACGCCGTGCACTGCAAGTTTTCTCGGAGACCGTGAGCCAAAATTGATGGGCTTGGCGTCTCGGAAGCGATGACTGTAGATCTGTCCGCGCCTTGGCGGCGCTTCCTCGATCGCCGGGTTTTCGGGAGTGAGCAGCGCGATCGGTCTCTCCGAAGGCACAGGCATGCCGATTGTTCTGGCTACGGGCACGAACGCCTGCGGCTCTGGAACGGGCCCCGCCCAGGCCAGCATTTCCTGCGGCGGCGCAGCTTGCGAAGCAACCGCGCCGACATTCGCGGCGGGCATGGGGCTGGGCGGCTGGGCAACGGAGCTCGTCGTTTCCCGTGATGGTTGCTGAGCCGCAACTCTATCCCGATTGGAACCGAATCCGCAGCCCGACAAAACGAGGCCGGCAAGGAGGACCACTGACACAGCTGAGAAACGCATAGGAACCCGTACGCAAGACTTTCGGTGACAGCGGAACAGCCGCCGAACCCACTGACGGGAATTGCTAACGGAAAATTACCAAAAAAGACTGAATCCGATCTTTGCGGGCGCCGGATTTTTTCTGGCGATAGAGGCGGTAAAAAACGCAGTCGCGAAAGTGGTCGCGCGGAAAACCGGGACGCGAGTTGTTTGCTCCAGCGCAAAGATCCTTAAATATCGCGCGCATAAAGGTGACAAAACTACTCATGAATAAGGGCTCGTTCCAGGAAGGAAATCGCGCATGCGTCACCTCAAATTGCTCCCGCTCGCCTCGGTCGGCCTGCTCCTCACGGGCGTCTCGTTGGCATCCGCGTCGGAATATCGAATCGGAGATCCGTTGTTGCGCCACGGCATGGAGATCGCTGCCGTCTACCTGCAGCCGATCGAGATGGACCCTCCCGGCATGATGCTGCCGGCGGCTGAAGCCGATATCCATCTGGAGGCGGATGTTCACGCCGCGGCCGATAACAGGAACGGCTTTGCGGAAGGGGACTGGTTGCCCAACCTCCACATCGAATACCGCTTGACCAAGGCCGACACCGGCGAGGGGACAGCAGGTTCCTTCATGCCCATGGTCGCGAGCGACGGGCCCCACTACGGCGACAACGTCGAGCTCATGGGGCCGGGCAAATACCGACTCGAGCTGACGATCCACTCGGAATCCCATGACGAGACGGCTCATTTCGGCCGCCACGTGGACAAGGAGACCGGCGTCGCGCCATGGCCCGAGGGATTTTCCGTCGAATATGAGTTCACCTATGCCGGCGTAGGGAAAAAGGGCGGCTACTAGAGCGTCCGAAGGCGTGAACGGGGCGGGGGGCCGATCTTGGCGGTTGGCACCGCGCCCTACAGCCGGGGAGGCCGCGCAAATGGTATCGCCGCGCGGCTTCTTCGCATCCCGCCATAGACATCCGGAACAACCATGGCGCCTCTTCTCCAAACCTTCTTATCACGCGCTGGATTTACAACCCCGCTCGGAGAAGTGCGGACGAACCGGGCGAAGCAGCGGCACGTCGCATGACCACGACCGTCTTTCTATCGCGGCCGCAGCGCGATGTCTGGCAGCGTATCGGCGACTGGTTGGCGCGGCACCAAAGGGAAATCCGCTGCGTTCAATGGAGCGTTGTCATCGTCTATGTGGTGCTGCTCGTCGTGCCGGTATTCTTGCCGATGCCGGGCAACGCCGCACATATCTGGGATGATTTCACGCGCTTCGCGCAGTTTGCGTTCTGGGGCATATGGTGGCCGATGGTGCTACTTGCGACGGCGCTCGTCGGTCGCGTGTGGTGCGGGCTCCTTTGCCCCGAGGGCGCAATTTCCGAATTCAGCAGCCGGCACGGACGGGGAGGCGGTATACCGCGCTGGGTCAAATGGAATGGTTGGCCAACCGTCGCCTTTGCCAGCACCACGCTCTACGGCCAGATGGTCAGTGTCTATCAATACCCGAAACCGGCGCTGCTCGTGCTCGGCGGTTCGACGCTGGCGGCTGGCGTGGTGGGCTATCTCTACGGCAAGGAAAAGCGCGTGTGGTGCCGCTATCTCTGCCCGGTCGGCGGGGTGTTCGGCCTGCTCGCCAAGCTCGCGCCGCTGCATTTCCGTGTCGATCCGGAGATCTGGCGGGAGACGCAGCGCGCAGGGCTGAAACCGGGCGGCGTCAACTGTGCGCCGCTGGTGCCATTAAAGACCATGCGGGGTGCGAGCGACTGCCATATGTGCGGCCGGTGCAGCGGCTTCCGCAGCGCGATCCGGCTTGCCCGACGTTCGCCCTCTCATGAAATAGTGCGTGTGGCGGGTGAACACCCGAACCCATGGGAAACGGTGCTGATCGTCTTCGGGCTGATGGGCGTTGCTGTCGGCGCCTTCCATTGGAGTGTAAGCCCCTGGTTCAATGCGGCAAAGCAACGGGTTGCCGAATGGCTCGTCGAATGCGGCGTTCTATGGCCGCTGGAGATTTCGCCGCCCTGGTGGATATTAACGAATTATCCGGAAAGAAACGACGTATTGACGCTCCTCGATGGGACGATCCTCGTTCTCTACGTTGTCGTAACAGCACTCGCCATCGGGCTCGCGATCACGCTCCTTCTTGCTCTCGCCACGCGTTGTCTCGGCCGCTTTGACCCGGCACGGTTTCATCATTTGGCGCAAACGCTCATCCCACTCGCGGCGGCCGGCGTCTTTCTCGGTCTGTCGGCGCTGTCGGTCAGCCAGCTTCGCATGGACGGGATCGATCTGCCGTGGGTCGGTGAAACGCGCATGGCTATGCTCTTCCTTGCCAGTGGCTGGTCCTGTGTGCTCTGCTGGCGTGTCACTGGTCGTTATTGCAGGCCTCAAGGGCGTCGCGTGATGGCGCTCGCGAGCATTGGGCTGGCCGTCGCGATCGCCAACGCGGGCTGGTTCCTGTTGTTCTGGGGTTGGTAACGTGCCGCTTCCCCGCGTCAAGGGCCGGCGCCGCCGTGCTCTCGCTTGCAAACCGCACTATCCGGCTATCTGCCGCGGGGCAGCGACTGAACGATGCTAGCGCTGGCCATGGCCGCCAGCAGCCCGAAGCAGGATGGTCTAGGCGCGCTCTTCCCATATTTTGGCAAGCTCGACGAGGGTCGCGACGCTTTTCTCCATGTCCTGCCGACTTATCCATTCGAGCGGTGAATGGAAGGCATGCCCGCCAGCGAAGATGTTGGCGCAGGGCAGCCCCATATACGACAATCGCGAACCATCGGTACCGCCCCGGATGCTGCCGCGCACCGGTGTCATTCCGGCGCGCCGGATTGCCTCCATGGCATTCTCGACGATCTCAGGATGGCGATCGAGGATCGCCTTCATGTTACGATATTGCTCCTTCACCTCGAACGCGTAGCTCGAACGGGGAAACTCCGCCATTACGCCTTTCACGATGTCCTCGAGCATCTTTTCCTTGACGGCAAGGCCGCTTTCATCGAAGTCGCGGACGATGAAGGCAAGCGTGGCCTTTTCCATCGAGCCGGTGACGCCGATCGGGTGAACGAAGCCGTCCCGGCCTGCCGTAGTCTCTGGCGCAATGTCCTTCGGCAAGCGGTCGATGATCGCGCCGGCGATTTTGATGGCGTTCTCCATCTTGCCTTTGGCGAAGCCCGGATGGATCGCGACACCCTGTATGGTGATCTCGACGCCGTCGGCCGAGAAGGTCTCGTCCTCGATGTGACCCGCCGTTTCGCCATCCACGGTATAGCCGAATTCGGCTCCGAGCTTAGTGAGGTCGACCTTGTCGACACCCCGGCCGATTTCTTCGTCCGGCGTGAAGAGAAGCTTTATCGTACCGTGCTTGATACCTGGATTGTCGACAAGGACTTGCGCCGCCGTCATGATCTCGGCGAGGCCGGCCTTGTCGTCGGCGCCGAGCAGCGTCGTGCCGTCGGTGGTGATGATGTCGTTACCGATCTGGTTGCCGAGCTCCGGATTGTCGCTGAGGCGAATGATCTGCTGTGGATTGCCCGGCAGCCGGATGTCGCCGCCGGCATAGTTCCGGACCATTTGCGGCTTGACGCTGGTGCCGGTGAAGTCGGGCGCGGTATCCATGTGCGAGCAGAAGCAGATCACGGGCACCGGCTTGTCGATATTCGACGGGATCGTCGCATAGACGTAGCCATGCTCGTCGAGATGCGCATCACTGAGGCCGATCGCCAGCAATTCCTCGACCAATATGCGGGCAAGATTCCTCTGCTTTTCGGTGGAGGGCTGCGTCGACGACTTGGGATCCGATTGGGTGTCGATGACGACATAGCGGAGGAAGCGATCGGTAACGGTGTCGGTCATGGGCGGGGTCCAATCTGTTCGTCAGCGTTGCAACCGCTATAGCCTTCGCGGGCTTTCGCGTGAATGCACTTTTTGCAGTACCTGTTCCGGGAGCTCAGCCGCGGAATTAAGCGTCACGCCCCCCAAATGACGGATTGCTCATGCCGTTTGATGAGATGCTTGAGATTTTCGAACCCGGTGCGCACGTGCCGGGCGAACTGGTCCACAGCGGGCGTGCGTGGGGCATCTGAGCGTTTGAGCAGTCCGAGTGCCCGCTCCGGATGCGGAATTGAGATCGGCAGCGCAGTAATGGATTTCTGGTTCCTCAACGCAAAAACGACGCTGTGGGGCAGGATCGTCAGCGCGTCAGCCGCCTTCATGTAGTTGACGACGCTCATCAATGAACCACCGGAATAACGAATCTTGATCTCGGTTGCGCCGAACGAGAGAAGCATGCTGCGCAGGTCGGCCAGCAGGGGGCTGCCGGGCGGCGGTGCGATCCATGGAAAGTCGAGCAAATGGGCAGGTTGCGGCTTCCGCTTCATCAACAGCGGATGCGTCACCCTACATGCGACCACGTTGCGCCCCGGCAATATCTGTTGGAACTCGAGCCCCGATCCTTCGTCAAGAATATCGATAGGACAGATGGCAAGGTCGATCTGGTCCGCCTTGAGCGCCGCGCGAAGGTCCGAAAAGTAGCCATAGGTCTGGTCGACGCGGACATCGGGATAAAGGTTCTGGAATTCCGCGATCATGCCGGCAATCAGCCCGTCCATGAAGAAAGGCGTGCCTCCGAGACGCACGACGCCGCTGTGGCCGACGCGGAAGCTCTCGACCGTATCGGAAGCCTTGCGCGACGCCGACAGCATGATCTGGCCATGATCGGCCAAGGCGCGCCCGAGCGGCGTCGGCTGCAGCGGTCTGCGGCCCTTGACGAAAAGCGGTTCGCCGACACGTCGTTCCAGCAAGGAAAGCGTGCGGGAAACAGCCGGCTGAGACAACCCGAGCAGGGCCGCCCCCTCGGTCACGCCGCCGGCCTTCACGACTGCCGCGAGTTGGATCAGATGGCGTTCATCGAACTTCATAACAATCAGTTATATTATGTCGGAATAAAATCATCAACGCGTTCCCCGTCCTGGATTAGCCTTTTCCCATGAGCCGATGCTTTTGGAGGAGAGTATGTCGTTGCGGCCACTGGCGTTGAATTTCAGCGAGGCAAACTCGTCCGAGATCTTCGCACAACGACTTCCGTTATCGAGCGACGAGCCGTTGCCGCAGATACTGGCAGCGGTCGTCACGCACCTTCATCAGCTTATCAAGGAGCTTCGGCCGACCGCTGCCGATTGGCGCAATGTCATAGCCTTCCTGACCGACGTGGGGCATGCGTCTGACGAGCGCCGCCAGGAATGGGTGCTGCTTTCCGATCTCATCGGCGCCTCGGCCCTTGTCGAGGAAATCAATTCGCGTCGGCCGAGGGGCGCCACGCCGAATACAGTTCGCGGGCCGTTCTTTCGCGCCGATGCGCCCCAGTTGCCGTCGGGGAGCGACATCTCATTGGACGGCATTGGGGAAAGGCTCGAGGTCTTCTGCCGGGTCCGGGATCTGGATGGCCATCCGATTGCAGGCGCAGAAGTCATCACCTGGCAGGCGAATGCCGAAGGTTTCTACGAGAACCAGCAGCCCGACCTTCAACCTGAATTCAACCTCCGAGGCATTTTCAGGGCGGATGAGGAAGGCGCATTCTCCTACCGGACAGTCAAACCTTCCGGCTATCGCGTTCCGGACGACGGCCCGGTCGGCAAGCTTTTGCGGCAGGCGGGCTATCCGCTGTGCCGTCCCGCCCACCTTCATTTCATCGTCAGGGCGCCCGGCTTCGACACGATTACGACCCATATTTACGATGGTAGCGACCGACATCTCGGCGAGGATGCAATCTTCGGGGTCAAGGAGGCGCTCGTTCGCGAGTTCAAGCCGCTGGAAGGGAAGGGGGCACCGGCCTGGCGGCTCGATTTCACCTTCGTAATGGCGCGCGCGAGACAGGGAGCGGACACATGAATCACAATTTCGTCTATAGCGGCAGCCCCGCCCATATCATCTTCGGCGAAGGCAAAAGCGCTCTCGCCGGGGAATGGGTGGAAAAAATAGGCTGTAAGAAGGCACTCGTCCTCTCGACGCCGCAGCAACAAGCCGATGCCGAAGCGCTGGCTGAACGCCTCGGGCCGCTTTCTGCCGGTGTCTTTCCCGGCGCCGTCATGCATACGCCCGTCGACGTGACCGAAAAGGCGATGGAGGTCGTTGCGAGGACGAGCGCCGATTGCGTTGTTTCACTCGGAGGTGGCTCGACCACCGGTTTGGGCAAGGCGATCGCCTACCGCATAGACCTGCCGCAGATCGTCATTCCGACGACTTATGCGGGCTCGGAGGTGACGCCGATCCTCGGCCAGACCGAGGGTGGCTGCAAGACGACCGTGCGCCATCCGAGCATCCTGCCGGAAGTCGTGATCTACGACCCGGCGCTGACGCTGGGGTTGCCGGTCGGCATGAGCATCAACAGTGGCCTGAACGCAATGGCACATGCGGTCGAGGCTCTTTACGCGCAGGATCGAAACCCGATTTCCACGCTGATGGCGGTGGAGGGGCTTCGTGCCTTCAAGACGAGCCTGCCGAAAATAGCCGGCTCTCCCCGGGACATGGCTGTGCGGGCCGATGCGCTTTACGGCGCCTGGCTTTGCGGAACGGTGCTCGGCACCGTCGGCATGGCACTGCACCACAAGATTTGTCACACGCTCGGCGGCACCTTCGATACGCCGCATGCCGAAACACACGCGATCATGCTGCCGCATACCGCCGGCTACAACGCCGCCGCGGTTCCGGAACTGTTGGCTCCGATCGCGGAGATCTTCGGCGGCTCTGTCGGCGGCGGCATCTGGGACTTCGCCAAGGAAGCCGGCGCGCCGCTCGCGCTGAGGGACCTGGGCCTGAGCGAGGCTGATCTCGATCGCGCCGCGGAGATCGCCACGGAGAATCCCTATTGGAATCCGCGGCCCGTCGATCGGCGATCCATCCGTGACCTGCTGCAGGATGCCTGGGAGGGCAGGCGGCCGGCACGCTGAAAACACTCTTTGGGAGGAGAGGGAAATGGGAGGAGGAAGCATGTTTACCAGGCGTGATTTTTTGAAGACCACGGCGGCGACGGGCGCGTTTGCGTTCACGTCCGGCCTCTCGATGCCGGCGGTCGCGCAGAGCGCGCCGATCAAGCTCGGCTATGTCAGCCCGCAAACCGGACCGCTCGCCGCCTTCGGCGAAGCTGACAAATTCGTCATCGACAGCTTCCTGGCAGCGACCAAGTCGATGGGCCTCAATTACGAGGTCGTCGTCAAGGACAGCCAGTCGAACCCGAACCGCGCCGCAGAGGTCGCCAAGGAACTGATCGTAACAGACGAGGTCAATCTCGTGCTGGTAGCGTCCACGCCGGAAACGACCAATCCGGTCGCGACCACCTGCGAAGCGGAGGAAATGCCCTGCATTTCGACCGTTGCTCCCTGGCAGCCGTGGTTCATCGGCCAGCAAGGCAATCCGGGCGATCCGACGTCCTGGAAGCCATTCAACTATGCCTATCACTTCTTCTGGGGGCTCGAAGACGTCATTGCCGTCTTCACCAACATGTGGTCGCAAATCGAGACCAACAAGCAGGTGGCCGGCCTCTTCCCGAACGACGGCGACGGCAACGCCTGGGGCGACAAGGCGGTCGGCTTCCCGCCCATTCTGGACAAAATGGGCTACGCGCTCACCGATCCCGGCCGCTACCAGAACATGACGGATGATTTCTCGGCGCAGATCAACGCCTTCAAGTCCGGCCAGTGCGAGATCGTCACCGGCGTCGTCATCCCCCCGGATTTCACGACCTTCTGGAACCAGGCCAAGCAACAGGGTTTCGCGCCGAAAATCGCCTCGATCGGCAAGGCACTCCTGTTCCCGCAGGCGGTCGAGGCACTCGGCAATGCCGGGCACAATCTTTCGTCGGAAGTCTGGTGGACACCCAGCCATCCGTTCAAGTCGTCGTTGACCGGCGAAAGTTCGGCTGAAGTCGCCGCAAGCTTCACCAAGGCCACGAACCGGCCCTGGACGCAACCGATCGGCTTCGCCCACGCGCTTTTCGAGCTGGCGGTCGACGTGATGAAGCGGACGGCCGACCCGACCGACGGCGATGCCGTCGCGGAAGCAATTGCCGCCACAAGGCTCGATACTCTCGTCGGGCCGATCGCCTGGGACGGAAAGAACCTGCCGCCGTTCGCGGCGAAGAACGTTGCGAAGACGCCGCTCGTCGGCGGCCAGTGGCGGCTCAAGGACGGTGGCGGCTACGACCTCGTGATCACCGACAACAAGACGGCTCCGGACATTCCCGTCGGCGGCAAGATGGAGCCGATCGCCTGATCTGCAGCCGCTGACCCACTCAATTCGATATCGATCGAGACGGGACAGCGTCCTGCCCGTGCCACCGTGCCACTTCAAACGGAACGTACGGCACCATGGGACAGCAGGTTCTTTGTTCACGGGAGGAATGCAAATGACCATTCTCAGGCTGGAAGAGGTGTCAAAGAAGTTCGGTGCTTTGACGGTCGCCGAGCAGATATCCTTCGCCGTCGGCGAGGGGGAGGCGCTCGGCATCATCGGGCCGAACGGCGCGGGAAAATCGACGCTCTTCAACCTCATCACCGGCAACATTGCGCCGGACAGCGGAACCATCCACTTCAGCGGAGCGGACGTCACCCGCGTAGCGCCGATGGTGCGCTGCCTCTCGGGAATGGGGCGGACATTTCAGATCCCGCAACCCTTTGAGCAATTGACCGTCTTCGAGAACCTGCTGGTTGCCGGTTCCTTCGGCGCGGGACGACAGGAATCGGAGGTCTCCGACCGCTGCGCGGAAATCCTCGTCGATACCGGTCTGATCGATAAGGCGAATGTGCTCGCCGGCGGCCTGACGCTCCTGCAGCGCAAGCGGCTGGAACTCGCCCGCGCGCTCGCCACGGAGCCGAAGCTCCTGCTCTTGGACGAGATTGCCGGCGGTTTGACCGAAGGCGAATGCCGCTCGCTGGTCGCCACCATCCGCGCCATTCATGCCAAGGGCGTCGCCGTGATCTGGATCGAACACGTGCTGCACGCACTGAACTCGGTCGTCGAGCGCCTGCTGGTGCTGCATTTCGGCAGGGTGATCGGCATCGGCACACCGGACGAAATCATGGCCTCGCGCGAGGTGCGCGAAATCTACCTAGGGATCGAGGTCTGATGGCGCTGATCGAAACCAAGGGCCTCAAGGCCTTCTACGGCGATTTCCAGGCGCTTTTCGGCGTCGATATCGCAGTCGACGCCGGCGAGACGGTTGCCATTATCGGCGCGAACGGCGCCGGCAAGACGACGCTGATGCGTTCGATTTCCGGTGTCCTTGCCAACGAGCCCGGTGCAATTGTCCATAATAACGCGCCGATCGGCGCCTTGCCGGCGCCCGACGTTCTTGCCCGCGGCATCGCCATGGTACCCGAAGGGCGGAAGCTCTTCCCGTCGCTGACAGTGGAGGAGAACCTGCTTGTCGGTGCTTACGGCCGTAAGGCTCAGGGGCAATGGACGCTGGAAAGACTCTATGCGCTCTTTCCGGTTCTCAAGGAGCGGCGCAAGAGCCCCGCCATGGCGCTCTCCGGCGGTCAGCAGCAAATGGTGGCGATCAGCCGGGCGCTCATGTCGAATCCGAGCGTGCTGCTATGCGACGAGATCAGCCTCGGTCTCGCGCCGGCGATCGTGCGCGCCATTTACGCCGCGTTCCCGAGCATTCGCGCAAGCGGCGCCTCCATCGTCATCGTCGAGCAGGATATCGGCCAGGCGCTGAAGGTTGCCGATCGCGTCTATTGCATGATGGAGGGAAGGATCACGCTTTCCGGCCGCGCGTCGGAGCTTGGCCGCGATGAGATCCACAAGGCTTACTTCGGAGCGGAGCGTCATGAACTGGCTTGATACCATCCTTCAAGGCGTGCTGCTCGGCGGGCTCTACGCGCTTTTCGCTGCCGGCTTGAGCCTCGTGTTTGGCATCATGCGGCTTGTCAACCTCGCCCATGGCGACCTTATCGTGCTCGCCGCCTTCGTCATCCTCGCGCTTGTCACCACGCTCGGCGTCAGCCCCATCGTCGGGGCTCTCATTGCCGCCCCGCTGATGTTTGCCGCCGGATGGGCGCTGCAATATTTCGTGCTCAACCGCACGCTAGGCAAGGATATGCTGCCGCCACTGCTTGTGACCTTCGGCCTGTCGATCGTGATCCAGAATGGACTGCTCGAAGGATTTTCCGCCGATAGCCGCCGGGTCTCCGCCGGCAGCCTTGAATCGGCATCGATCGCGCTTGGTCCAGTAAATGCCGGCATCATGCCGCTGATGACCTTTCTGTCCGCCGTTGCCGTCATCGTTTGCCTCAACCAGCTCATCTATCGCACGGCCGTCGGCCGCGCCTTTCGCGCCACTTCGGACGATCCGGCAACGGCGGGCCTCATGGGCATCCGGCCGCAACGGATATTCGCGCTCGCAACCGGCCTGGCGATGGTGGTCGTGACGATTGCAGCCCTTTATCTCGCCACCCGCGCCAATTTCGAGCCGACGTCGGGACCGGCGAGGCTGATCTACGCCTTCGAGGCGGTCATTGTCGGCGGGCTTGGCTCGCTCTGGGGCACGCTTGTGGGAGGCGTCATTCTGGGGATCGCGCAGACGGTCGGCGCTGCGATCAACCCTGAATGGCAGATCCTTACCGGGCATCTCGCCTTTCTGCTGGTCCTCCTTTTCAAACCGCGCGGCCTTTTCCCGCGTGCCGTGGATTGAGGTGCAATGATGTCCCTTGTCGTTCCATCCTGGCAGGTCGAAACCCGAAACAAGACGTCGGCACCCTTTGGCCTCGCTGCGGTCGCCACCGTGTTGCTCGCCTTTGCGGTCCCGCTCCTAGTGTCGCGCGGCGTCGTGCAGGATCTGTTCTTCATCCTGACGATGCTTGTGCTCGCGCAGAACTGGAACTTGCTCGCGGGTTACGCCGGGTTGATTTCGGTCGGCCAACAGGCCTTCGTCGGTTTCGGTGCCTATGCGATGTTCGCCTGCGTTATCCTGTTCGGCGCCGACCCGCTCGTAGCCGTCCTGATCGCAGGCGTGCTTTCGATGCTCCTTGCGATCCCGACCGCCTTTTTCACCTTCCGGCTTCAGGGACCGTATTTCGCGATCGGGACCTGGGTGATCGCCGAAGTCGTGCGTCTGCTACTAGCACAATGGAAGGCGCTCGGCGGCGGGACCGGGACGTCGCTGCCACGCGAGGCGACCCGCGACATGATCGGCGTCGGGTTGATGCGCGACCTCTTCGGCATGAAGGCCTCCGCGGCAGGAGACGCGCTGACCTATTGGATCGCGCTGATCCTGATGGTGTTGACCGTCGGATTCGTCTACGGCCTGTTGCGCAGCAAGCAGGGTCTCGGCCTGGCGGCAGTGCGCGACAACGAGCAGGCGGCGCGGGCGGTTGGCGTGAATGCGCGGCGGATGAAGGCGTTCGTCTACCTCGCCGCCTCGTTTATAACCGGCATCGCCGGCGCGCTGATCTATGTGCAGAAGGCGCGCATTTCGCCGGACGCGGCCTTCTCAGTGACCGACTGGACCGCCTACGTGATCTTCATCGTCGTGATCGGCGGCATCGGCACGGTCGAGGGGCCGATCGTCGGGGTCATCCTTTTCTTTTTCCTGCAGAATCTCCTTGCCGGCTACGGTTCCTGGTACCTCCTGATGCTGGGCCTGATCGGCATTCTCGTCATGCTTTTCGCGCCGCGGGGTCTCTGGGGCCTCTTCTCGGACCGCACCGGCATCCAGCTTTTTCCGGTTCGCCGCCTTTTGAGGGGCGGATCACTCAATCGAGCGCATAAGGGAGTGCCTCATGGCTGACATCACAACGGACGTACTCATCATCGGCACCGGGCCTGCGGGATCGGCCACGGCCGCGCTGCTTTCGACCTACGGCGTCGAAAACATGGTGATCAACCGCTATCGCTGGCTCGCCAACACGCCACGCGCGCATATCACCAACCAGCGCACGATGGAGGTTCTGCGCGATCTTGGCCGTGACGTCGAGGACGAGGCCTATATGTTTGCTGCCGAGCAGGACCTGATGGGAGAGAACGTGTTCTGCACGTCGCTTGCAGGCGAAGAGATCGGTCGCATGAAGAGCTGGGGCAAACACCCGCTGAGCCGCGCCGAGCACCAGCTATCCTCGCCGAGCCACATGAACGATCTGCCGCAGACCTTCATGGAGCCGCTCTTGTTCAAGACCGCATGCTCACGCGGCACGCAGGCCCGGATGTCGACGGAATACATAAGCCACGTACAGGATGCCGACGGCGTCACGACCACGTGCGTCGACCGGTTGACCGGCAACGAATTTACGATCCGCTCGAAGTATCTGATCGGTGCCGACGGCAGCAATTCGAAGGTCGCCGAGCATGCGGGCCTTACCTTCGAGGGCAAGATGGGCGTCGCCGGCTCCATGAACATCCTGTTCGAGGCAGATCTCTCGCGCTATGTCGCTCATCGCCCGTCGGTGCTCTATTGGGTGCTTCAGCCGGGCGCCGACGTTGGCGGCATCGGGATGGGTCTCGTGCGGATGGTGCGGCCTTGGCACGAATGGCTGATCGTCTGGGGCTACGACATCAACCAGCCAGCGCCTGAGGTGGACGAGGCGCATGCCAAGAAGGTCGTCCGCGATCTTGTCGGCGTGTCGGACCTGGAGCCACGGATCAAGCAGGTCTCCACCTGGACCGTCAACAACATGTATGCGACGACCATGTCCAACGGCCGTGTGTTCTGCATGGGCGACGCGACGCACCGCCACCCGCCCTCAAACGGCCTCGGCTCCAACACGTCCATCCAGGATGCATTCAATCTCGCCTGGAAGCTTGCTTTCGTGCTCAAGGGCAAGGCCGGCCCGAAATTGCTCGACAGCTACGGCGCAGAGCGTGCGCCGGTCGCCAGGCAGATTGTCACCCGGGCCAACAAGTCGATCGAGGAGTTCGGCCCGATCTTCAAGGCGCTCGGCCTGCTGGACTCGATCGACCCGGTAAAGATGCAGCAGAACATGGATGCACGCTGCAACAACGCGCCGGCCGCGGAAGAGCAGCGCGCCGCTATCCGCAAATCCATTGCGGACAAAGTCTATGAGTTCGATGCTCACGGCGTCGAGATGAACCAGCGTTACCGTTCCGATGCGATCGTCACCGACGGACAGGCCGAGCCGGCCTTTGCCAAGGATGCGGAACTGCATTATCAGCCGACGACATGGCCCGGGGCGCGGCTGCCGCATGCATGGGTATTCTCCGGCGACGGGGCAAAGGCCTCGACCCTGGATCTGACCGGACATGGCAAATTCACGGTACTCACCGGCATCGGCGGGGAGGGCTGGGTCGATGCCGCCCGCGCGGTCGGCCGCGAGCTTGGCATCGAGATCGCCGCCCATGTGATCGGGCCGCGTCAGCTTTGGCAGGATTTCACCGGCGATTGGGCGAACGCGCGCGAAGTGCGCGACAGCGGCATCGTGCTGGTGCGCCCGGATCACCACGTCTGCTGGCGGAGCGATGTGATTGGCGCTGACCCGGTGGCTGAGCTCTACCGTGTCATGACGACGATTCTCGACAAGTGAGGACCACCATGGAAGCGCATGAAAGAGGCTTTTTCACCGAAGATAATTCCATCGAGGTCGTCACGGGCCGCAACCAGAACGCCAAGGATGCGCGGCTGAAGCAGGTGATGGAAGTCATCATTCGCAAGCTGCACGAGGCCGTGAAGGAAATCGAGCCGACGCAGGAGGAGTGGCTGCAAGCGATTCTGTTCCTGACCAAAACGGGGCAGATGTGCAACGAGTGGCGGCAGGAGTTCATCCTGCTGTCCGACACGCTCGGCATCTCTATGCTCGTAGACGCCATCAACAACCGCAAGCCGTCCGGCGCCTCCGAAAGCACCGTGCTCGGCCCCTTTCACGTCAAGGGAGCGCCGGAGCTGGAGATGGGCGCCAATATCTGCCTCGACCACAAGGGCGAGGACCTGTTCATCCAGGGTCGGATTCTCGATACGAGCGGCAAGCCGATCGCCGGCGCTGTGCTCGATGTCTGGCAGGCGAATGACGAAGGCTTTTACGACGTCCAGCAGCAGGGCATCCAGCCGGACTTCAATTTGCGCGGCGTCTTCCGCACAGGACAGGACGGGCGCTACTGGTTCCGGGCGGTGAAGCCGAAATACTATCCGATCCCGAACGACGGTCCGGTCGGCCAGATGCTCAACCACCTCGGCCGCCATCCGAACCGTCCGGCCCATCTGCACTACATCATCAAGGCTGAGGGATTCGAGACGCTGATCACCCACATCTTCGATCCGGACGACCCCTACATCAATTCCGACGCGGTCTTCGGCGTGAAGGAAAGCCTGCTCGCTGAGTTCAAGCGGACGCACGACCCGGTGCGTGCGAAGGAATACGACTTCGAGGGCGACTTCTGGGAGGTGGAGCACAACTTCGTACTGGCGCGCGCCGGCGAAAGGGAAAGATGAGATCGAGCGGCAAGCCTGTGAGATCGGCTTGCCGCCTCAGCGTTCGCCCGCTGTAGATCAGGTTAGTCGCCGGCCGTCAGCAGCAAACAGCCGCCGCTGATTGTTGTCGACCGAAAGGGCAATCGTGCTGCCGGCATTGATTTCCGGTCCCGAGCGGTATTCGGCAATGAGCGGCTGGCCATCGGCAAGCTGGCAATAGAGATACTGTGTGCCGCCGAGATATTCGGCGAAATCGACTTTTGCAGGAATGCATCCCTCTCCGCCATCAGTGACGAAGAGATGTTCCGGTCTGGCCCCGAAGGAAACCTTTTCTCTGCTCTGCAAGCCCTCGCCGGCGACGGGTACCGACATCTCGCTGCCCGCAACGCGGACACGTCCGTTGCCTAACCAGACGGCATCGAGCAGGTTCATGCGCGGCGAACCGATGAAGCCCGCTACGAAGATATTGGCGGGGTTTTCGTAAACCTCCCGCGGCGTTCCTGCCTGCTCGATGCGGCCGTCACGCAAGACCACGATCTTGTCGGCCAGCGTCATTGCTTCAGTCTGATCGTGGGTGACATAGATCATCGTATTGCCGAGCTCGCGATGGAGTCTCGCGATCTCGATGCGCATCGAGACCCGCAATTCCGCATCGAGGTTGGAAAGCGGCTCGTCGAAAAGAAAGACGTCGGGTTTGCGCACGATCGCCCGTCCGATCGCGACGCGCTGGCGCTGGCCGCCGGAAAGCTGGCCGGGGCGACGGTCGAGCAGGTGGTCAATCTTCAGGATCGCGGACGCGGCCTTCACACGCGCATCGATCTCAGCCGTTTCCGTGCGCGCCATCTTGAGGCCGAAGGCGAGATTTTCGCGCACGCTCATATGCGGATAGAGGGCATAGGATTGAAAGACCATCGCAATGCCGCGATCGGAGGGATCGAGATCGGTGACGTTGCGTCCCTTGATCTCGATCTCACCATCGGTGACCTCCTCGAGGCCTGCGATCATGCGCAGCAACGTCGACTTTCCGCAGCCGGATGGGCCAACGAAGACGACGAAGGAGCCTTCGGCAATCCTGAGGTCGATGCCATGGATGACCTCCAGGCTGCCGAAGTTCTTGCGAATGTCCGTCAATACAACTCCGGTTTCATTCATGCCGTCACCGTCCGACTTCACCGGCGCGGACCCAGACGAGCATCTCGCCGGGCGCGCGGTTGTCCCATAGATGATAGGGAACGAAGCGAGCGGTCGCCTGGTTCGCCTTCGGCGGTGTCGTGCGATAGAGGGTTGGCCCCCAGTCATCCGCGTCATCGCGGGTGACGGGAATGTCGAGCGCGACTGCCCCTTGCAGCTCAGCGATTTCCGCAGTCTTCGCCTTCGAGACATCGGAACCAATCACGATCCCGTTCAAGCCCGCGCCGTTGTCGGTTGCCTCTGCGCAATAGACGAGCGGCCCGCGCATGAGCGCGACGCGGCCGGTATCCTGCCGCACCTGCGGATTTGCCCAGAGCGCGCGCGGCGTCAGCGGAATATCGAGTTCGACACGGTCGCCGCTTCGCCATTCGCGCTCGATGCGCGCGTAGCCGTCGATCGTCACCTCCGAAAGATCGACGTTCTCGCCGTTCAGTTTCAACGTGGCACCCTCTGCCCACTCGGGAATGCGCAGTGACAGCGCGAAGCGGACCGGATCCTGCGTCGTGACATCGAAGCGGATGGCACCCTCCCAGGGATAGCGCGTCTTTTGCGCCAGCTCGACCTTCTTTCCGCCGATTTCGAAGTGGCCCTTGCTCTCGCCGTAAAGATGCACGGCGATCTCATCCTCGGCCACGGCGTACATGTAGGAGCCGATGGAGGCCAGCAGGCGCGAGATGTTCGGCGGGCAGCAGGGGCAATGGTGCCAGACCCAGCGATGATGCTTGCCCGCGCTTTCAAGCGGGTTCTCGTAGAAGAATGTCTTTCCATCGAGGGAAAGACCTGCCATGGCGCCGTTATAAAGCGCTTGCTCCATGATGTCGGCATAGCGCCGGTTCGGGCCGCGCCCGAGCATGCGGCTTGCCCAGAAGACGAGGCCGACGGAGGCGCAGGTTTCGGCATAGGCACTCTCGTTCGGCAGATCGTAATAGTCCGTAAAGCCTTCGTTCGATGCCGCTGGCCCGAGGCCGCCGGTGACATACATCTGCTTGGTCGTCAGGTCGTCCCAAAGGGTTTCGAGCGCCGAGGTGAGACTGTCGTCGCTGTACTCGGTCGCGATGTCCGCCATGCCGGAGTAGAGATACATGGCGCGTACGGCATGGCCGACGACCTTCTTCTGCTCTCGCACCGGTAGATGCGCCTGATTGTATTCGTAGGTCTTTTGGATGAACTGCTTCGGATCGCGGCCATCGCGGATCGCTTCCTCGGTGAAGAAGTGAGGCTCCCTGCCGCGCTCGTCGATGAAGAACTTGGCGAGATCGAGATATTTCTTCTCGCCCGTCACGCGGGCAAGCTTTACCAGCGCGAGTTCGATTTCTTCATGGCCGCAATAGCCCGGCAATTGCCCTTCGCCATGGCCGAAGACTTCGATCATATAGTCGGCAAAGCGGCACATGACATCGAGCAGCTTGCGCTTTCCCGTCGCCTGGTAATAGGCGACGGCGCCCTCGATCAGGTGGCCGGCACAGTAGAGCTCGTGATGGTCGCGAAGATTGGTCCAGCGCCGGCCAGGCTGTACGCGCTGAAACCAGGCGTTCAGATAGCCGTCCCTGTCCTGAAGCTTTTCATACATGTCGACGATCGCATCGACACGCGCCTCGAGCCTGGGGTTGGGCTTGCGGTAGAGCGAATAGGCAATGGTCTCGATCGATTTCCCGAGATCGCTGTCCCAGAACATTTGCGTCGAGCCCGACCAGGCCTGCAGCGGAATGACGATGCCGGGGCTCGGCTGGTCGACGTCGATCGCCTTGAGCATGCCGGCCTCGACGCAGCGGTCGAGGAGGACTTCGGCGGTGGATTCGCAGATCGCGTCCTGGCGATCGCCGAAAAGCCCGTGCACTTCAACGCTGGGAACGGGGAGAGGACGGAACTGGCGATCGTGTGGGGGTTTGTTCATGACTTCATCCGTTTGTTGGAGTTCATTTCACTGCGCCGGCCATCAGCCCGCGCATGTAGTAGCGTTGCAGAAGAAGGAAGACGACGAGGCAGGGCAGGGTCATGACGGCGACACCGGCCTGAACCGCTCCCCAGTTGACCGCGCCGAGACGGCCGGCGCGCACCGCCATCATCAGGACGGGGAGCGTGTATTTCTCGTTGCTGGACAAAAGCACGAGCGCCGCCAGGAATTCGTTCCACGCATTGAGGAAGGCGAAGATCGCGACGGTCGCGATGCCAGGCAACACGAGCGGCATCAGCACCCGGAAGAGCAGCTTCAGGTCGCGGGCGCCGTCGATGCGCGCCGCCTCCTCGATCTCTTTCGGCACCGCATCGAAGGCGTTGCGCATCATGAATACCGAGAAGGGGAGCTGCAGCGTCACATAGACGAGCGTCAGCCCGAACAGCGAATTGTTGAGCCCGAGCCTGGCGAGGATGATGAAGAGCGGCGTGAGGATCGACTGGAATGGGATCATCAGCGTGGCGATGATCAGCACGAACAGCACGTTCTTCAACGGAAAGCGGTAGCGTGAGAAGCCATAACCCGCGAGCACGCTAACGGCGACGGTCAGCGCGACTGTCGCGAGCGACACGAGCAACGAGTTGAACGTGTGCTGCCAGACGCCGGCCCCGAAGGTATCGAGCGAGCGATAGGAGTCGAAGCTGATGCCGTTCGCCGGCCACGGCGGCAATGGCGGCAGACGGGCCTCGGTGCCGTGCCGGAACGACGCGAGCAGGGTTATGGCGAAGGGTGCCAGGAAGAAGAGCGCGATCGCCAAACCTGTCGCATGATAGGCCGATTCTGCCCGGAACGCCTTGCGAGCCCGGCGTTGGCGGGAGAGGCTCATACTGGATCGGTTCACGGGCGATCCTCCCCGACGCGAAGCAGCCGCAATTGCACGACGCTGATAATCACCAGAATGGCGAGGAGGGCGATCGAGAGAGCCGCGCGATAGCCGAGATTGAAGGACACGAAGGACTGGTTGAAGATGTAGTAGACGACGGAAATCATGCGGTTTTGCGGGCCGCCGCTCGTCATGATGTAGAACTGGTCGAAGGCGAGAATCGAGCCTGTCACGGAAATGATCAGCGCCAGGGCGATCGTCCGGCGCATCAGCGGCAGAGTGAGACAGCGGAACCGCTGCCATGAACCGGCGCCGTCGATACGGGCGGCCTCGGTCAGTTCGGATGGAATCGCCTGCAGACCGGTGAGCAGGATGATCATCGTGAAGCCGGCGATCTTCCAGACGACCATGACGATGATCGTGAAGAAGGCGCTATCAAAAGTCGCGAGCAGATTGGGACTCTTCTCGACGAGTCCGAGTGCCTTCAGCGCTGGGCCGATGAAGCCGCTGTCAACGTTCGCGAGCCAAACCCAGAGCAACGACGCCGAGGCCAGCCCGACGACGACAGGCAGGAAGATGATGGTGCGGTAGGCCCCAACGAAGCGTCGGTGCTTCTCGACGAAGATCGCCAGCGGGAAGGCGACGGCGAAGATCGCGATCGTCACGATCACCGTGTAGTAGGTGGTGAAGCGCAGCGCCGAGACGAAGCGGGCGTCGTTCGCCATGCGGAAATAGTTGTTGAAGCCGATCCAGCGGGGCGAACCGAGCAGCGGCCAGTTGTGCAGGCTCATCCACCCGGTAAACAGTACCGGCATGACGAAGAAGACGATGACGAGGGCCATCGCCGGGGCGATGTAAAGAAGCCCGCGCCACTGCGAGCGGCGCCGTCTCCTGCGCATGGGCAATGCTTTTCCTGGGCCAGGGCCGGCCATTGCAATTCTCCGCCTGTTCAAGAAAGAGGGGGCCGGAGGGTTGCCCTCGGCCCCGGCTGCAACTTGTGGTCACTGACCGGTGTCGATGATCGACTGCATTTCCGACTGGGCGTTCGAGAATGCCCCGTCAACATCGTCGCCATAGATTGCCGCATTGGTGAAGGTCGCCCAGGGGCCGTTGGCGCTGTTGATCAGATCGTTGAATTGCAACGTGTACGGTGTCTTGGCGACTTCGATCGCCTTGATGCCCACCTGCATGCGCGGATCGAGACCTTCAAGCACCTTGTCGGCGATATCGCCGCGGGTCGGCAGGCTACCGTATTTCGCCATCACCTTCTGGCCGTCCATCGAATAGGTGTATTCGAGGAATTCCTTCACCGCGTCGACCTTCTTCGTGCCCTTGGTGATGACGAAGTTATCGCCGCCGGCAAAAGACGAGGTTCCGCCGTTGACGCCGGGGATCAGCGTCACGCCGAAGTTGATGTCGGGGTTTTCGGTTACCAGTGTGCCGATGGCAAAGGCGCCGAGGCTCTGCTGGCCGATCTTGCCGTTCGTAAAGGTCAGGAAGTTCACGCCGTTGTCGCTGGCAGCACTCGCCGGCACGAGATCCTTCTTCACCATAGAGCGATAGATATCGACCGCCTTGCGCATTTCCGGCGTATCGAGCGTCGCCGTTTTGCCGTCGGCGGAAAGAATGTCGGCACCCGAGCCCCAGACAAGGGGCGTGAAGGTGAAGATCATGCAGCCGCCGCAGCCGCCGCCGGAGAAATAGAAGCCGTAGATATCGTCGCCGAGCGCGCGGATCTTTTCAGCATTGGCTTCGATCTCCTCCCAACTGGTCGGCGCCTTTTCCGGATCCAAGCCGGCCTTCTTGTAGAGGTCCTTGTTCCAGGCAAAGATCGAAGTCTCGACCGAAAGCGGCAGGCCGTAGATCCGGTCCTGGTAGGTGCCGAGCTTGACGTGCGACGGCGAGAGCGAATTGAAATAGGGCAGGGCCTTGGCCCAGTCGGTCAGGTCCTCGAGCTGGCCGGCGGCTGCAAAGGCCGGGGTGTAGATGAGGTCGAGCGAAAGCGCGTCCGGGGCCTGTCCGCCCGCAATCGCGGTCGCATATTTCTGCACCAACTCGGAGAACGGCACTTCGGTCATGGCGACCTGGTTCTCGTGGCTGGCATTGTAGGCCTCGACGACCTTCTTGAAGGATTCGCCGATGCCCGAACGAACCCACATTTCGATCTTCTCGGCGGCCGACGCTCCGGACGCCAAGCACAAGGTAACGATGCTCGTTGCTGCCAATAGACGCTTGATCATGGCACTCCTCCCGTTGTGGCGCCTCCTCGCGCCGTTTCGTTATTCCGTGGGGCTCATGCCCCCGCACGATTGCCGGACAACCAACCGGCACGGCAATTTCCTCACGCCCGGCTCGACGCGACGGCCCTCTGCGAGCGCGAGCACGGTCAGGCCGGCCTCGCGGCCAAGCTCCTTCAAACCCATGTCGACGGACGTCAGCGGCGGTCTGGTTTGTGCCGCGACGATCTCCCAGTTGTCGAAGCCGACCACCGACACGTCTTCCGGAACCCTGACGCCCCGCTCGCGCAAGGCGTCGACCACGCCGCGGGCGATCTGGTCGTTGCCGCAGAAGATGGCATCGGGTTTTTCCCCCGGCCGAGACCAGATCGACCCGACAGCCTCATGGCCCCAGCTTTCCGCCCAGATGCCGTAAAGGACCGGCTCGACATCGCCGGCGACCCCCCGGTAGGCGCTGGCGCGCTCCCGGACCGAGAAGAAATCCTCAGGTCCCGTGATGTGCGCGATCCGACGCCGTCCGAGTTTTACCAGCCATTCAACCGCGAGGCGCGCGCCCTGCGCATCATCTGAGCGCAGCGTCACGCTGTTTTCGGTGCCTTCGGTAAAGGCATAGACGACCGGGACCGGCAGGCTCGACAGATCGACCGGCAGGCGCCGGTCCATGCGCTTGCCGGAGGCGATGATGCCGTCGACCTGCTTGTCGAGCATGGCCTCGACATGGATCTGCCCCAGCGCCGGGTCGTCTTCGATGGCGCACAGGAATACCGAGACACCGTGATCGACCAATGCTTCGGAAATGCCCGCCATGACCGGCAAGGTAAAACGTCCGTAGGTGTCGTTCGTCAGAAGTCCGATGGTGAAGCTGCGCTTGCTGAGCAGCCCGCGCGCAAGCGCGTTCGGCCTGAAGCCGATTTCGCCCGCGATCCGCTTCACCCGTTCGCGTGTTTCGGCACCCATGCGGCCAGTATTGTTCAACGCCTTCGAGGCCGTTGAAATACTGACGCCGGCCGCCGCAGCCACGTCATGAATGGTCACGCGTCTGTTGGTCGGATAGTCCAGTGCGCCCTCCCGTGGTTGAAGGCGAGAAAACCTTTTCTCACACGATCTGTCAACAGAAAAAAGGTTTTCTCATCATCGATTACCGGGCATGGCTCGGGGGCGGTCATGTGTTGCCAGCAAAGCTGCGACAAAGGCAATCGAGGCAAGCGGGACGACGGCGCCGCGATCCTCCATCGCCAGGAGCGTCACGCCGCTGAACGCGCACCACAGGAGCGGGACCGGCAGAAGCAGCAAGAAGCGCTGTCCGCCGATCGTCAGCACCGTACCTAACGTCGTAATCGCCGTCGGATCCGGCATCATGCCGAAGGTCTCGGCGGCGGCCAGCGAGCGCGTCGAAAGCAAGCCGAGAAGCGGGTGAACCACTACCCCGTACAGGGCAAGAAGCATCCCGCCGTAGCGGCGCGATCGGCTCGCGGCGAAGCGATGGTGCGGATCAAAACTGAGAAGCGCCAGGAGCGCGGCCTGAAGGAAGAAGGCCGTCGCGGCGTAGGTCGCGCCCCAGCTTATGGTTGCATAGCGAAGCCAGAGGAACTGCCATCCGCAAAAAGCCCAAGCGACGGCAAATGCCGGCAGAAGCGCGACCTTCGCGAACCGTACCTCCCTGACAGCAAGAACCATGATTGCCAGCATGCCGGCCTGGAAGACGGGCTGAAGCGGCCAGAAATCCTGATTGTAGCGCTCGATGAGGCGAACGTAGACGCGCGGCGAGAACATCAGGAAATCGGCAGGCGTGTAGGTCCACCATTCCGACATCCGGCGACCTCACCGCTCGTTCCTTCGGCGGCGCTGGAGGGCGGCGTTCACAACGCCTCCACATAGTCGACCATGCGGCGCCGCATCGTCTCGTCAGGCAGGACGCCACCGCCCGCTTCAAGGTTCTCGCGGACATGGTCGACGCGGGTCGTCGCCGGTATGGCGCAGGTGATCGCCGGATGGGAGACGATGAACTTGAGCAGGAACTGCGCCCAGCTTCGCGCGCCTGTTTCGGCAATCCATTCGGGCAAAGGCTCGTCGTCGAGCTGTCGGATCAGGCTGCCCTGGCGGAACGGGCGGTTGACGATGACTGCGATGCCTTTCTCCTGCGCCAAGGGCAGGATGCGCTCCTCCGCTTCGCGGTCGAGGATGTTGTATGTGACCTGAACGAAATCGATCGGCTCGCTCGCCATGACGCTTTCGATTTCCCGATGCCGTCGCCCTTCCGAAGTGGTGATGCCGACATAACGCAACTGCGCCTTTGCCTTCATCTCGAACAACATCGGCAAATGGTCTTCCCAGGAAACGAGATTGTGGACCTGCATGAGATCAAATTTCTGAACGCCCCAATAGGCGCGGGAGGCTTCAATCTGCTCCGCCCCGCTTGCCGGATCGGAGATCCAGACCTTCTCGGCTGCGAACAGCCGGTCGGGATATCCGAGCTTCTTAAGGCCGTAGCCGATGGTCGGCTGGGAGGAGCCGTACATGGGAGAGGAATCGATCATGCGCCCGCCGCCTTCGAAAAAGGCAGCCATCACGGCAGCGCATTCGTCCTGGAGCACCGGATCGTCGCCGACGTTGAAGGTGATCCAGGTGCCGAGTCCGATCGCCGGTATTTCCTCGCCGCTCGACGGGATCGCCCTGCGGACCATTCCGGCGACCTGAGCATGCGAGGAGTGCCCCATGGCCGGCAAGGATGCCGCCAACGCAAATCCCTGAAGAACGCTTCGCCGTGTGAACCTCATCGAGGCACCTCCTTTCCGCGCTCGGCAAGAGACAGAGGCACGCAAAAACTATACTCGTTACATTCGGCGAGATAATGAACCGCCACGGCTGAGGCCCGAAACCACGAAGTCGTGATGAGGGACCGTCGGCCTGAACGCGAAGACGCTCCGGGACATTCCGCTTGTTCAGAGCCGTTCAAGCCCTTATTTGACGTTGACCGTCACCGGCTGGAACGGGATGGGCAGAGACTGCTTCGTCTTGCGGTCTGGCCCCCGCCCGTGCAGCCCGCTGTCTTTTGAGCAATGCAACAGTTCGCCAAGGCGCCGAAGAGAGAGATCGGATGGGGCATGCCGACATCGGTTGCCCTGCATCTGGCGCTCGCATTCCTTTTGCTTTTTCGGCTGCCCGAGGTTCCGCCGGAACCGGCGAAGGAGCAGAGCGTCAACGTCGAACTGGTGCCGCCACCGTCCCCGAAGCCGGCAGAAAAGCCGCCGGCAGAACCGGCGAAATCAAGCACCAAACCATCAGCGCAGCCACAGGCTTTCGAATCCGCTTCAGCGCACGCCGAAGTAAAGGAAGCGCAGCGGCCGCCACAGAGCCAGAGTGAGGCGCAGGACGCTCCAAAAGCCGTCGAACAGCCGAAGCCGATGCCTTCGAAGACGGAGACCGCCATGCGCGAATTGCCTGAGGTCAAACCGGCACCGTTGGTACTGGCAACGCCGCAACCGGACGCGGCGGCCCAAGAGGGCGAGACGGAAGCGGCGTCCCTTGAAAACGTGCCCGTTCCCGCACAAAGGCCGCCGCCGGAAACAGCGGGGGAACAGGAGTCCCCGGAACCGCCAGGCGCCAAAGTCGATCTGAAATCCGACAAGCTCGTGCCGGCAAAGGAACTCTTTTCACCAAACGCCCTGTCGAACCCGCGCATCAAGCAGGCGCTCGGCAAGCTCCCCGTCAAGGCACGCATCGCGCAGATCTGCAGCATCGAGGCGCTGGAGCAGATCCGAAACCAGAGGCCGGGCGCCTTCCCGGATATGCTAGCCCGCGCCGGGACGATTTCGACTTCGGCGGTCACCGCAATAGGCAGCGCCTACCGGAGCAAGGCGAACTGGTACAATGTCGACTTCAAATGCGAGGTCGACGCCGAGGCGACGTCGGTGGTTTCGTTCAGCCTTGCGATCGGCGGCGCAGTACCGAAAAGCGAATGGGATGCGCGCCAACTGCCGCTGAATTGAGGTGGGGCGAAGGCGACGGCTCGGTCGGACCCTCGCGCGAAAGCAACAGGGCCTCCGTTTCGGGAGGCCCTGTTTCCGGCTTACGGAGTTTGCTTCAGGCGGGACGCTCGCCGGCGCTCGGCCGCCATTTGATCAGCCGTTTTTCGACCACGTCGAGAAGGCTGTCGATGATCAGCACGAAGATTGCCAGTATGACGATGCCGGCAAATACACCGACTGCATCGAAGTTTCCTTCGGCCTGAGCGATCAGGTAGCCGAGACCGGCAGAGGCGCCGAGATACTCACCGATGATGGCGCCAACGACCGCGAAGCCGACGGAGGTGCGCAGCGAGGACAGGATCCAGCTTGCCGCGGCCGGAAAATAGACATGGCGCAGCAGATCCGACCGCTTTGCCCCGAGAATGCGGGCATTCGACAGAACGACCGGGTTCACCTCACGCACGCCCTGCATGGCGTTGAAGAACGTCACGAAGAAGACGAGCGTGACGGCGAGTGCCACTTTCGACCAGAGGCCGAGGCCGAGCCACAGCACGAAGATCGGCGCGAGGACGACACGTGGGATCGCATTCAGACCCTTGATGAATGGATCGAGAATGCGAGCCGTCCTGCGGCTAAGTCCGAGCCAGACGCCGGCAGCGACGCCAAGGCCTGTGCCGATGAGATAACCGAGCACGGTCTCTGTCAGCGTGATCGTCACGTGGCGATAGAAATCGCTGTCGGTCACCCAGGATATGACCTGGTTGAAGATGTCGACCGGTGCCGGGAAGAAAAAGACATCGATCACACCGGCAGCGACGCCAAGTTGCCAGCCGCCGAGAATGACGGTCAGGAGGCAGAGCTGGATCAAACGTTCAGTCATGGCGTTCATAGCTTTTCTCCACTTCGCCGCGCAGTGACGCCCAGATGTTGCGATAAAGATCCATGAAGCGTGGATCGAGCTTGATTTCCGCCACGTCGCGTGGTCGGTCGAGGTCGACCGCGAAGCTGTCGATGACGTGACTGCGCGGCCCAGCCGCCAGAACCACGACGCGGTCACCGAGCGCGATGGCCTCTTCGAGGTCATGTGTGATCATCACGACGGCGCGCCGCTCTTCCTGCCACAGGCGCAAGAGTTCGTTCTGCATCAGATGACGCGTGTGGATATCGAGCGCCGAGAATGGTTCGTCCATCAGAATGACCTTTGGCCCGGTAATCAGCGCCTGGGCCATCTGGACGCGTTTGCGCTGGCCACCCGACAACTGATGCGGGTAGCGGTGCTCGAAACCCTTGAGGCCGACTTTGGCGAGCCAGGCCATGGATCGTTCACGACGCTCGGAAGCGTCAACGCCCTTGAACATCGGGCCCAGTTCGACGTTTTCCAACGCCGTTTTCCACGGAAGCAGCGCATCCTGTTGGAAGAGATAGCCGATATCGTTCTGGACGCCTTTGACCGCCATACCGTCGATCGAGACCGTGCCGCTCGCCGGCTTCAGGAGGCCGGCGATCGCGTTGAGGATTGTGCTTTTGCCGCAGCCGGTCGGGCCGACGATCGCGAGAAATTCGCCATCGGCAACGGTGAGATTGACATCCTGAACGGCGACATAGGCGCCGAATGACATGGTGACCGCATCGATCGACACCATCGCCTTGGGCGCTTGCCGGCCGACTGCATGCGACACGGGTTTCACGACAGCCAACGACATGGCTTCCTCCTCATCAGTTCGCGACATCGTGCGGCGCTTTGCCGATGAAGTCGTTGGTATAGGTTTTTGATAGATCGATATCCGCGGCCGCGACCTTCTCGTTGAAGCTCTTGAGAACGGCGAGCGGCGTCTTGACGTCCTCGTCGTTGAAGCGGCCGTCGGTCGAGAAAATCGCCTTCGCGTTTTCGACGGCTTTTATGTAGGTTTCCCTATCGCCCGAAATGAATTCTTTCGGGAGCTTCTCGACGATCTCCTCGGCCGAGTGATTGCTCATCCACTCCAATGCCTTGACGGTCGCATTCGTGACCTTCTGGATCGTCTCGGGGTTCTCGTCGATGTAGTCCTGGGTGGCGTAGAGGACGGAGGTGGGATAGGTCCCGCCGTAGATTTCCTTGGCGCCTTTGTCGCTGCGCGCATCGATGAGGATCTTGCCGACGCCCTTGGCTTCGATGAAGGTCGCCGCCGGATCGTAGTTGACGAGCAGATCGACCTTGCCCTGTTCGAGTGCGGCGACGGCTGCAGAGCCGGAGCCGACGCCGATCAGCGAAACGTCCTCCGCCGACAGGTTGTGACGCTGCAGATAATAGCGAACGAAGAAATCGGAGGACGATCCGGGCGAAGTGATGCCGATCTTCGCACCCTTGATGGTTTCCGGCTTTGCCGGGTCAAAGGTGGTATTCTTGCCGCCGGCAAGGACAAGGCCGGAGTTGCGCGCGAGTTGTACGAAGCCGACGACGGCCTTGTTCTGTGACTGCATCTGAATCGTGTGGTCGTAGAAGCCTACGGCAACGTCGGTCGAGCCGGCTACCAGCGCCTGCAAAGTTTTCGAGCCACCGGAGGCAAAGTTCTCGACGGTCACCTCAAGACCTTCCTGCTCGTAAAGCCCGAGGCCCTGAGCAACGGGAAAGGGAAGGTTGTTGAGATTGTACGAGCCAACGCTGATGCGAACCGGTTCGGCAAAGGCGGATCCGGCAAACGCAACGGTGGCCGCGAGGGCGAGCATGAGCTTACGCATGATTGTTCCTCCAGGTTACGTGGTGCCCTCCCGGCAGCCACTTCAAATTATGCCGCGCAAAACAGGCGCTTGGTAGGCTTTGCGAACACGTGCCCTTCGAACAGGCGTCGCGCGGTTCGCAAGATGCCGGCGACTATCTTTCCGTCCCTCTCCTGCAGCTTCACATCGAGGTGGCCGCTCGGGTGTTCGATCGACAGTACAAGCGGGGGCGCGCGCAAGCCGGTCAGCCGGGAAGCCACAGTGTTTTTGGCGATGCAGGCCGTGGCTATTCCGACGGCGCCGGTGGTGGCAAGCGAGGGATGACATTGGTGCGGCATGAAGTACCGAACATTGATGTCGCCGTTGCCCTTGGGCTTGCTGACCAACACTGGCTTCGGGGTGACCTGATCGCTCACGTCGCCCATGCCCATACGCCGGCCGGCCTCCATCCTTAACGCTTCGATCCGCTCGAGCGTGGCCTTGTCGGCATTGAGTTCGGCGGCCGTTTCGTTTCCCGTGGCGCCGATCGCCTCCGCGTCGAAAAGCACCATAGGCATGGCGCAGTCGATGCAGGTCACCGCGATGCCGTCGATGTATTCGAGAGATTGTCCGGTCGGGAACAATTTTCCGGTCCGCGCTCCGGCCGCGTCCATGAATGTCAGCGCGATTGGTGCGGCCTTGCCGGGGACACCGTCGATCGATGCGTCGCCAAGATAGGCGACCTTGCCGTCCGGCGTCGGAACCTCTGCCTCGATCAGCTTGCCGGTGTTCACATTGTGAATACGGACGACGGTCGTTGCGCCTCGCGCTGAAACCAATCCTGCTTCGATCGAGAAGGGGCCGACGGCGGCGAGCATATTGCCGCAGTTCGGCGACGTGTCGACCATCTGCTGATCGACGCGCACTTGCGCAAAAAGATAGTCGACGTCGGCGCCGGGGATGGTGGGGGGACCGATGATTGCGACCTTGCTGGTGACCGGATTGCCGCCACCGATGCCGTCGATCTGCAGGGGATGGCCCGAGCCCATCACCGAAAGCAGGATCTGGTCCCGCTCGGCTTGGTCCGCCGGCAGATCCGACGCAAGAAAGAACGGACCTTTTGAGGTGCCGCCTCTCATCAAGACGCAGGGTACGGAAATCAGGTCGTTCATCGCCAAAATCCACGAGACTTATGTTTACGCCGTATCAATGATCGGCTTTATTGCATTTAGCGGCAGCGCGATTGATATGTGAAATGCAAAGTTTTGGAGAATTGATCCGATATGAGCATCAATTGCGAGATTCTCGACCTGAGGGCATTTCTGAGCGTGGTGGAGTTGGAAGGCTTCCACAGGGCGGCAGAGGCGCTCAATGTTTCGCAACCGGCCCTGAGCCGTCGCATTCAGAAATTGGAGATGGCAATCGGTGCGCCCCTGCTGGAGCGCACGACGCGGCATGTATCGCCGACGGCGCTCGGAACGGAGCTGATACCGCTGGTGCGTCGCATGCTCGAGGAATTCGATGGGTCGCTCTTTGCCGTCAGGGACGTCGGTGTGCAACGAAGCAGCCTGGTGACGATCGCGTGTCTGCCGACGGCGGCCTTCTACTTTCTTCCGACCGTCATCAGGCAGTTCAATGCCGAATATCCGAACATCCGGTTTCGAATTCTCGACCTTCCGGCGACCGACGGCCTGCAGGCGGTGGCTCGGGGGGAGGTCGAATTCGGCATCAACATCATGGGCACCTCCGACCCCGACCTGATCTTCGATCGGCTGGTGGAAGACCCCTTCGTGCTCGCGGCGCGCAAGGACCATCCACTCGCCGACAGGCAAGAGGTGGGCTGGAGTGATCTGGAACCGTTCCGGCTGATTACGGTGCACCGGTCGAGCGGCAACAGAACGCTGCTCGACGCCGCGCTTGCTCGATCCAACATCAAGCTGCGCTGGTTCTACGAGGTCACGCATCTTTCGACCTCGCTGGGGCTCGTCGAAGCCGGCCTCGGCATTTCCGTGCTGCCGCAAATGGCCACGCCGCAGGGCGATCACCCCTTCCTCGTCACCCGACCGATCCGCACTCCCGAAATTTCGCGAACGATCGGCGTCGTTAGGCGTCGGGGCGGGACGCTTTCTCCGGCCGCCGAGCGTTTTCTCGACATGTTGATCGGGACATGGAGGATCGAAAGCCGCGTACCCGAAAATCGGCCCCCCGTGACCTCCTGATTGTGTAAGGCGTCATCTAAGTTGTCGCTAATGTTGCGCTTATGAGGAAAGCGCGAGTGTGATAAAATTGCGCTTGGGAGCAATTCCGGCGCAGGGAGGCACCGGAAAATTTAGTCTGCCGTAGCGCGCTTCGAAGCAGCGTCTCCGTCATGCCGGATAGGGTGAGGCCCTCCTGTCAAAAAAGCGGCCTCTGAATAACAACTCGAAATGGGAGGTGTATGATGGTTCGTAAACTGTTTCTCACCTTGGCTGCCGCGGCGTCCGCGCTCGCGATCAGCGGAGCTGCATGGGCCGATATCACGGTCCTCGTGCCATCCGGCAGCGAAGGCGACGGCCTGAGAGCCGCGGCCGCCGACTACGCAAAGATGAAGGGCACGAAGGTAGAGACCGTCCAGGCGCCCTATGCCAACGTCTTCGAACAAGCCGCCAATGCCGGCGCCACCAAGTCCGGCGTTTTCGATATCGTCCTGATGGACGATCCGTGGATCCCGTTCTTTGCCGAGAACGGGCATCTGGAGGACTTGACTCCCTATTTCAAGAACGCCGGTTTGGAAGGACCGGATAACGATTTCCTGTCGAAGTCGCTGGCAATCTGCCGCAACCCCTACAATTCCGGTCCCTATGTCTGCCTGCCCTACGTGGGCAACGCGCAGATGTTTTTCTTTGACGCCGCCAAGTACAAGGAAGCCGGTGTCGAGGCTCCGAAAACCTGGGACGACGTGCTAAAGGCGAGCAAGACGCTGACCGAGGGCGGCGGCGGCCGCTATTTCGGCTACGTCTTCCGCGGCGGCCAGGGCAACCCCGTCGTTGCCGATTTCATGCCAATCTTCTGGTCTTATGGCGCCGATCTCTTCAATGCCGATCGGAGCAAGGTCACGATCGACACACCGGAAGGTGCTGCCGCCATGAAGATGTTCATGGCGCTGCGCGATGTCTCACCGAAAGGAGTCGAGAGCTACAACGCCAACGAGGTCGGCACGGCGCTTGCCGCCGGCACCTCCGCTTCCTCGATCAACTGGCCGAACTGGGTTGCGACCTTTGAGGATCCGAGCCAGTCGAAGATGGTCGGCAAGATCTCCTATACCGCCATTCCAGCCGGAACCAAGCCGGGCAGTTCGGAAATCGGCCACTGGACCATGGGCATCATGTCGGCATCGAAGAACAAGCAGGAAGCCTTCGACTTCATGCTCTGGGCGACCTCGCCCGAGCAGATCAAGATTTCCGCCGAGCGCGGCAATCCGCCCGTCCGTGCCTCGGTCTTCACCGATCCGGAACTGACCAAGCAGGAGAAGTTCCGGCACTATCCGGTGCTGATGGAGGCGATCCAGGCTTCGACCCCGCGGCCGCGCCATCCGAAATGGCCGGAGATCGAAAATGCCTTCGGCATTGAACTCTCCAAGGCTGTTGCCGGCACGATCACGCCGGAGGAGGCGCTGAAGAACTCGCAGGCGGCGGTCGAGCAGATCACCGGCCTCAAATAGCCGGAATTCCTGCACGAGCGGGGCTTTCGGGCCCCGTTCGCGGCGTGGATCGAGGGTCGATAAGAGGTCTGCAGGAGAGACGGATGTTGAAATCCGCCGACGACGGCACATTGACCGCGCAGTCTCAACCGGGTGGCGGGCTGGAGCGGTGGGCAGAGCGCCATCTGCGCTACCTGATGCTTGCGCCGACGGTCCTGACATTGCTGGCGCTGACGATCTTCCCGAGCCTCTACATGTTCTACGCTGCAGTTCATAGGATCAGCCCGAATCCCGATCTGCCGTGGGAGTTCGTCGGTGCCGGCAATTTTGCACGGCTCCTGTCAGACGCGCAGTTTCACGTCGCGCTTCGCAACACCATCCTCTTCACCGTGGTGGCGGTCACTGTCGAATTTGTCCTCGGCCTCGGCCTGGCCTTGCTACTCGACAAATTCATCCGCCGGCTGACGTTTCTGAAAACCGTCTTGATGATTCCGATGATGCTGCCGCCGATTGCGGTCGCCATCACGTGGAAGCTGATCTACGAGCCTCAATTCGGCGTTCTCAACGAAATCATGTACCGGCTCGGTCTTCCTCTGCAGGCATGGGCGGGCGACGTGAACCTCGCGATGTTCTCGATCATCGTTGCGGATGTCTGGCAGTGGACACCGTTCATATTCCTTTTGATGCTGGCCGGACTCGCGAGCCTGCCGGTTGAACCCTATGAGGCTGCCGCACTCGACGGGGCGTCGTCCTGGCGACAATTCTGGGACTTGACGCTCCCCTTCCTGAAGCCGGTGATCGCCATCGCGCTGCTGCTGCGGGTCATGGACGCGCTGCGTCTGTTCGACCTGGTATTCATCCTGACCGGCGGCGGCCCCGCCGATCGCACCAAGGTGTTGAGTCTTTACATTTATCAGGTCGCCTACCGCTTTGCCGATCCCGGCTATGCGGCGGCGATATCGCTGTTCGTGCTGTTCGTGACGATCGTTCTTAGCACCTGGTTCATGAAGCGCATGCGGGTGACGGATTGAAGACGATGGCGACAAAGACTCTCTATAGACGCAGCCGCACCGGAGAGGTTCTCACACGCCTGTCGGCCTACCTGGCGATCGTGATGGCGTTGATCCTGACCCTTTTCCCGATCTATTGGATCGCCGCCAATTCCTTCAAGTTCGACATCGACATTTTCGCCGTGCCGCCGGAGTGGCTGCCGCGGAATCCGACACTGAAGCACTATGAAGAAGCCTTCATCCAGCGTCCCTTCCTGCGTTACGCGCTGAACAGCTTCCTCGTCGCGGTCGGGACGACGATTGTCTCCGTGGTTTTCGGCACCATGGCGGGCTATGCCCTGGCACGGTTCAATTATCCGTGGCAGTGGCGCAAGCAGATTTCGTTCTGGATCCTCTCGACACGCATGATGCCGCCGATCGTCAGCATCATTCCGCTCTACCTGTTCTTCAACTATTTCGACATGCTGAACACGAAGTCGGCGCTCGTGATCGCGTATACCGCCTTCAACCTGCCCTTCGCGACCTGGATGATGAAAAGCTATTTCCAGGACCTGCCGGTGGAACTGGAGGAGGCCGCGGTCGTCGACGGCGATACCCGCTGGGGCGCCTTCCTGCATGTGGCCTTGCCGCTTGCCCGGCCGGGGCTTGCGGCGACCGCCATCTTCTGTCTGATCATTTCGTGGAACGAGTTCCTGCTGTCCCTCATCATTACACTCACCGAGCAGTCGCAGACACTGCCGATCGGTATTGCCGGGCGGGTGACACAGTACAACACCTATTGGGGCGAGATCAGCGCTGCCGGGTTTATGGCTTGCGTTCCGATCGTCATCTTCGCCTTTATCGTTCAAAAGCATCTTGTCCGGGGGCTCTCCCTTGGGGCTGTCAAGGGCTGAGCCATGGCGTCCGTCACCTTCAAGAACGTCTCGAAAAAGTTCGGCGAGTTCGTCGCCATCACGGATTTCAACCTCGAGATCAGGGACAAAGAATTCCTCGTTCTGCTCGGTCCTTCCGGCTGCGGCAAGACGACGACCATGCGCATGGTTGCGGGGCTCGAGGAGGCGACATCGGGCGACATCTACATCGACGCGGACCGCATCAACGGCGTGCTGCCCAAGTATCGTGACGTCGCGATGGTCTTTCAGTCCTATGCGCTCTATCCGCACCTGACCGTCGAGGAGAACATCGGCTATCCGCTGAAAATCCGCAAAGTGCCGCCCGCCGAAAGCAAGCAGCGGATTGTCGAAGTGGCACGGCGCGTCGAACTCGACACGCTGTTGTCCCGCCTGCCGAAGGAGCTTTCCGGCGGCCAGCGACAGCGCGTGGCGCTTGCGCGTGCGATCGTGCGCACCCCGCGCGTCTTCCTGATGGATGAGCCGCTTTCCAATCTCGATGCCAAGCTCCGCACCCAGATGCGCTCGGAATTGAAGCACCTGCAGCACGAACTAAAGGTCACGACGATCTATGTCACGCATGACCAGATAGAGGCGATGACGCTCGCCGACCGTGTCGCGGTGATGAACAAGGGTGTGATCGAGCAGCTCGGAACGCCGAGGGAAATCTATAACGATCCGCGCACGCTTTTCGTCGCCGGCTTTATCGGCTCGCCGTCGATGAACCTCATCCCCGGGGAAGTGCGGGATGGCGTGTTTGCCAGTTCTGGTCTTAGAGTCGGCGGGCTCGGCCGAGTGAGCCTTGCCCACGCCGTTCTCGGCGTCCGCCCGGAGGACGTCCATGCGGCTCGTGTCGACGATCCCGATGTCAATCTGGTTGCGCCGATCTATTCGGTCGAACTCACCGGCGACAGTACGCTCGTCAGCCTGCGGCTCGGCGCAAAACTCATGACGCTTAGGGCCGACAAGAACTTTGCCGGCCAGATCGATCAGCGGATCGGCGTCAAGGTTGCGGCGGATCGGGTGTTTCTGTTCGACGGGGAGACGCAAGACCGTGTCGATGTCTGAATTTTACGCGGTGGCGACCCTCATTGCTCTCATATCTCACGCGGTTGCGGCCGATGCCGGGCCGATCGCCGACAATCCGCTGATCGAAATCTCCGCTGGCCCGTTTGTATTCGGTCGCGACGATGGTCCTGAAAATGAACGCCCGCGCCGTGTGCTCGAAGGACAGGCATTCGCCATCAACCGCACCGAGATCACCAACCGCCAATATCGCCGCTTCGTCGAGGAAACCGGCCATCGCGCCGCCTTCTATTCCAATCACCCCGCGCTCGGGCTGGACGACCGGCCGGTGGTCGGCGTGAGCTGGGGAGACGCGATGGCTTTTTGCCGTCACTACGGCCTGACGCTGCCGTCGGAGCAGCAATATGAGAGGGCCGCGCGTGGAGCGAACGGGGCCGCATTTCCGTGGGGAGAAAACGGCGAAAAGGTCGTGCCGGCGAATTTTGGCACCGACAACTGCTGTTCCGGCGACGCGCGCGACGGCTATCCCATGACTGCGCCGGTGGACGCCTTTGCCGATGGCGCAAGCGAGGAAGGCGTCCTCAATCTTGTCGGCAATGTCTGGGAATGGACGAGCGACATCTACGCGCCTTATGACAACCAAGCCGCGGCGGCGAGCGCCGGGCAATACCGCGTGCTGCGCGGCGGCTCGTGGAACAGCGATCGGGACCACTTAACCACGACGTACCGTCTCGCCTATGATCCGGAATTCCGTTTTGCAGCCAATGGCGGCTTCCGATGCGTTCGCTCCGAACCCTGATCATCGCCATCGGTCTTGTGTTCCTTGCAGCCGGGGCCGCCGCTGACCCAGTGGCCGCTCCCGGCTATCGGCTGGAAACCGTCAGCAAACCGGGCGCGGCCCTCTCCGGCCTTTCGCGCGACGGGGAGGGGCTGCTCGTCACCGATCTTGCCAGCGGCCGGCTCTACCGGCGCGAGGCCGACGGTGAGCTTGTCGCCTTCGGTCCGGTCTTTCCTCACGGCCTCGACGTGATCGGCGACCCGACCGGTCCCTATCGCGTCGTGCGCGTTGGCGATTCTCTTGTCGTAGCTCAAGGGTGGACGCCGGTCGATGCCGGCGAAGGCCCGCTTGACCATGCCCTAGTGGCGATCGGCGAGGACGGCAACACCCGCGTGATCAGCAGCGATTTCTGGAATCCGTTCGACTTCACCGTCTCGAATGGAACTTATTACGTCATCGACTCCGCGCGAAACAGTGTCGAACGCATGCAGGCGGATGGTCGGAAGCAAACGCTCATGACCTTTCGCCGCCTGAAGCAGGAAACGACGGCATTGCAGCAACTTTCGCCAACGGAGTTCACCGAAGAGAGCAGCTACGAAGTCGATGCGGTGCCGACCGGTATCACCCTTCGCGACGGGCGCATCCATGTTGCACTGTTCGGCGGATTTCCTTTCCTCGACGGCGCGGGAAAGGTCGTCTCAGCTCCAGAAACGGGCGGAACTGCGCCGCCGCAGGTCGATGTCGAGGGCCTGAACGCGCCGGTGGCGATCGCCTTCGACACGGATGGCGGGATGTTGGTCCTCGAGCATGGTCGTTACAATCAGAGGGAAGGTTTTCTGAAGGGCAGCGGCCGATTGCTCAAAATCGATAAGGCTACGGCCGCCCGGCAGACCATCCTCGAAGGCCTGACACGACCGGTTTCCGTCCTCGTCTGGGACGAGCGGCGGCTCGTTGTTTCCGAACTCGCCGGCAATCTGCATTTCCTGACACGGAAAGCGACGCCGTAACGTTGACGAGCATTCAGGCTTTTCTCGCCTGATCGGCCGTAAGCGCCTGCTCGCGCGTGCCGGAGACGATGATCTCCAGCACCTCGTGCTCGTCCGTGTTCTGGATATAGCGGTCGCCGACATATTCGCCGCGCTTCAGCACCATGACGCGATCACCGACGGCGAAAATGTCGACGAGACGGTGGGAGATGATGATCTGGGCGACGCCTTGCCGCTTCAGTTCCAGCATGGTTTCGAGCAGCCGCTCGGTCGCCATCACCGAGAGGTTGGCCGTCGGTTCGTCGAGGATCACCACACGCGGCTCGAACGAGATCGCGCGGGCGATTGCCACCGATTGCTGGCGGCCACCCGACAGGCTCTCGACCCTCTGGTAGACCGAGTTCACATCCACCTTGAGCCGCTTCAACACGCTGTCGGCTTCCGCATACATGCGTCGCCGGTCGACGAAGAACCCCCGCCGCGGCCAGCGGCCGAGAAAAATGTTCTGGCCGACGTCCATGTTTCCGCAAAGGGCGAAGTCCTGATAGATCATCTCGATACCGGCCGCGCGGCTTTCATGCGGGCTCTTGAAATAGACTGGCTCGCCGCCGACCAAGATCTCGCCGGCGTCGCGCTGGTAGGCGCCGGTTAGGATTTTCATCAGCGTCGACTTGCCAGCCGAGTTGTCGCCGACCAGCCCGAGGATCTCGCCCGGGTAGAGCACAAGGTCGACGCTGCGGAGCGCCTGCACCGCCCCGAAAGCCTTTTCGATGCCGCGCATCTCCACGATCGGAGCACTTCTGGGACTATCGGGCATGGCTGGTCTCCGGGGCTCGCTGGCGCGCCGTACCCTCGCGCAAGCGGCCAAACAGATTGGCCTGGCGGACCCAGATGTCGACCAACACCGCGACGATGAGGATGCCGCCAATGAAGACGTTGATCCAATGCTGCGGCATGCTGAAGCCCTGCACATTCAGCTGCAGCAGCGCCCGGATGAGCGTGATCACGGCCGCGCCGGCGAGCGCGCCGATCATCGTGCCGTAGCCGCCGAAGATCGAACCGCCACCGATGATGACCGCGGCGATCGCATCGAGCTCACGAAACTGGCCGGCCACCGGGTTGAAACTGCGGAAATAGGCGACGTTGATGATGCCGGCCATGGTCGCGCAGAGAGAGGCCAGAAGAAGGGAAAGGAAGCGCACGCGATTGGTGTTGATGCCGGCATAGGCCGCGGCGCGGATGTTGCCACCGGTGGCATAGACCTTCTGCCCGAACGGCGTGTAGGCAAGGACGATACCGGCGACCAGCGCGACCAAGAGCATCCAGATCGTTTGCACGCTCACGACCTGGGCGACGGCGCGTAACAACCCGTCCGGTAGTACGATCGCCATGTGGAGCAGGATGTCATTCACCTTGCGGCCGATGAGGTTGTAGCCCTCGGGCCAGCCGGTCAATTGCTGGCCGGCGACGAACCAAGCGGCGAGGCCGCGGGCAATGTAGAACATGCCGAGCGTGGCGATGAAGGCCGGCAGCTTGAAGCCGACGGTGACCACGGCATTGACGAGGCCGGCAGCCATTCCCGCCAGCAGACCCATCGTCACGGCCGTGACCGGATCGGCGCCCAGCACCTTCAGAAAATAGGCCGCAGTGCTGCCAGCGAGCGCGAGCACCGCGCCGACCGAAAGATCGATGTCGCCGGCGGCGATGACGTAGACGAGCCCGACTGTGATCAGTGCCAGTTCGGTATAGTTGAGCAGGATCGCAAAGGTGTTGGAGAGATGCCACCAATAGTCGGGACGCAAGGCAAGGCCCGTCAGCCACAGGAGGACAGCCAGGATGATGGCGAGTGCATCGCGGCGGGCGAAGAACCGGCCGAACGCCGTCGCCGAGACCTCGACGTCGGTCGCCATCGCTCCCTTGGTCTGGACGCCCTCCAATGCCACGCCGCCGATCTCGTAGGCCGGCGGCGGTGGCTGGCCTCGTAGCCACGCCCAGAAGCGGGCCGCGAGCTGACGACGAATAAGATACGGCTCGATGAGCACGGCGATGACGAGCAGAAGGCCGAGGAAAACCAGCACGGCGCCCGCCGGCAAGGTGTATCGGGCGTTGACGGCGATGCTCTCGCCATCGATCACGACGGTGCGCGTGATCGACCAGCCCTCGCGCAGCACCTTGTCGATCAGGACGACCACGGCGGTGCCGAGGCACGAGCCGATCACACGGCCGCGGCCACCAAGGATCGACGCCCCACCGATGATGACAGAGGCGATGACGGTAAGCTCCCACGTCACGCCGTAGAGAGGGGTCACGCCCTTGTCCTGGGCAGCCGACAGAAGCGCTGCAAGGGTCGCCGAGAGCGACGAGATCAGATAGGCCCGGATGCGCACCCAGCTCGTCGGGATGCCGGCATAGATCGCGGCCTGCTCGTTGCCTCCGGTGGCGAAGGTCTCGTAGCCCCAGCGGGTCTTTGCGAGCACGAAGGCGCCAACGATAGCGACGACAGCGAAGATGACGATCTGGTTGTTGAAGCCGAGGACGTTGCTCTCACCGAGGTGGAAGAAGAGCGGGTATTCCCTTGCTTTGCCTGAGTAATAGATCGCCTGGCCGTGCGTCAGTGCGAGCACGAAACCGCGGCCGATGAAAAGCATCGTCAATGTGGCGATGAATGCCGGCACCTTGAGGATCGTGACGAGTGTGCCGTTGACGAGTCCGATTAGGGTACCGAGCAACACGCAGAGGATGACCGACGTTGCGATATCGAGATCAAGGAAGCTCGGCGCGAACAGCCGGGCAAAAATCACGGCAATCAGCCCGTAGGTCGAGCCGACTGAAAGGTCGAGATCTTTATTGGCGATGACGAAGGTCATGCCGACGGCGATGATCCCGACGCGGGACGTGTCGCGCAAAAGCGCGTGAAGGGCCCCCGTCGACCCGAAGAAGGCCGGATTGACGAGCGCACCTGCGAAATAGAGCAGGGCGAGGAAGATCAGGAGGCCGACTTCCCAGCCGCCGAAAAGCTGCGGTGGTGCACGGCCGAGCGATGTCGTCGTCGTGAGCGCCATAGGGTCCCTATCGGTCGGTCCTTGCCAACGGGGCGGGAGAGACGCACCCTCCCGCCTTTATCCAGATGGGCCTACAGCGCCGCGCGTGTCTTGAGACGCGTAAAGGTCGCTGTAGCACTTTGAATCGCTGCATGTTTTCCTCCTAAATCGGACGCGATTTAAGGAACATGCAGTGCAGCCTCAGTTCTCGAAGCGCTTGCCGACCTTGCCAACCGTCTCCTTCGTCACGAGCTGGGCGCGTGTGTCGAGATTGGCGGCCGAAATGCCACGGTCGATCTGCAGGTAGAGCTGCATCACCGGCCAGAAGCCCTGCAGGAACGGTTGCTGCCCGAGCGAGCCGGTCAGGTTGCCGGCAGCGATGCCTTCCTGCTGGGCCGGACCGAGGTCGAAACCATAGGCGCAGAACTTGTTCGTCCACCCCTTCTGTTCAACGGCCTTGACCAGCGGCGGTGTGAAGACGTTGTTGGCGGTAAAGGCGCCGACCACGTCACCGCGCGACTCGAACAGCGATACAAGCGCGTTGACCGGATCGTTCGGGTTTGTATCGATGCCGACGTTCTCCGGACCGGCATCGACCTTGAAGGCGTCGAGCTTACCGGCATCCTTCAGCGTCTTGACGATTGCGTTGAAGGCGGCGGTAACGCGGTTGTTGACCTCGATGTTGCCCATGGCGGTCGACGACGGCAGCAGAATGGAGCCCGAAGTGGCGCCGCCATCGAGCACGCACTTGGCAAGCGCCTCACCGCCGATCGCAGCAGCCGAAGCATCCTGGCCGGTATGGCTGATGCCGCTGCGGTTGGTGATCGTGCCGTCGAAGGAATTGGTCGTAGCGACCGGAATGCCTGCGGCCTCGGCGGCTTTGACGATGTCGTTGTATGCCCCGGCCTGTGGCGTCGTCATGATGATCCCGTCAATCGTCGGATCCTGCACGATCTGGTTCAGGATCTCGATCTCGCGGGCGGGATCGTCCACCGGCGATTCCGAGCCGAGCAGCAGGATGTTGGCGCCGATCATGTTGCCGGCAACCTTGGCTCCGACATAGACTGGATCGAAGAAACCGTTGCCGGCCGTGTGGGTCACGATAGCAAAGGTGAGATGGCCGTCGGCCGAATGGAAGTTCTTCGTTTCTGGCGCTTCCTTGGCGGCTTCATCGAAATTGTAGCCGCCGACTGCCTTTTCGACGCTGCCGGATTGGGCAAAGGTGCTTTGGGCGCAAAGAGATAACGCCGCGACCGATGCCGCGTACAATAAAACTCGCCTCATGTTGGTCCTCCCTTGTGGTCAAGGGCCGGAAGCCGTTCGGGCGGATGTAACGAGAGGGGTCCGAAAAGCTTCCTCCCATTTGCCAAGATGCTAATATTCTGCGCATTCCGGTCGAAGTAAATGGTGAACTCACCAAATTGTCGTATTTATTGAGGCCGGTAGATCGGTATCGGGAGATAAACGCCCTGGCGCTGTCGGCGCCGGCGGGGCGCACCCCATCGCCGGCGTCGACTGCCCCCAAAAGTCAGTGCGGCGGCAGCCCGAAGAGCGCCTGAGCATTGCGGAAGCAGATCTTTTCGAGATCCACCTTGGGCAGGTCGAGGCTGTTCAGGATTTTCAGCGTGTCGCGGATATAGCCCGGGCCTTTTTCCGGATCGAACGGCGAGTCGGACGCAAAGAGGATGCGGTCGCTGCCATAGAACTCGAGGCCGCAGAGCGTCGCCGCGCGCGAGCCGAACACGGCGGTGTCGGCGTAGAAATCCTTGAAATAGTCGAGCGGGCGCTTCTTCAGCCGCTTGAGCACGAGCGACAGGTCCTCGTCGGAGGTCCGCTTACCGAGCTGGTCCCAGCCGGGGCCGACGCGTCCTTCGAAATAGGGGACCATCGCCCCCATGTGATGGGCGATAACCTTGAGAGCCGGAAGCCGGTCCATGAAACCGGAGAAGACGAGGCGGGCCATGGCCGCACTGGTCTCGTAGGGCCAGCCGAAGGTCCACCAGATCTCGTATTTCGATTTGTCCTCCGTCGCGTAGTCCGGCATGGACGAGTTCCGCGACGGGTGCAGCAGCACCGGCTTGCCGTGCCGTGCGGCGGCTTCGAAGATCGGAAAGAAACGCTCCTCGTCGAGTGGCGCCCCGTTGACATTGGTGTGGATCTGCAGGCCGTTCGCGCCGAGTTCGGTGAAGGCGCGCTCCGCTTCCCTGACGGCCGCTTCGGGAGCGTTCATCGGCAGAGCGGCGACGAAGCCGGCGAACCGGTCCGGGTGCTTCTCGACGATTTCCGCCAGGCCGTCATTGCCGAGCTTGGCAAACTCCGTCGACAATTCCGGACCGCCCATCGCCTCGAGCGGCGGCATGCCGAGCGAGAGGATTTGCGTATAGTCCTTGAACTCGTCCATGACGCGGAAGCGAGACTCCAGGTCATAGATGCAGGGTATTCCCTGCATCCTGCGGCCGATATCCTTGCCGGCCCCGTCGAGCTGTTGGATCCTTTGCCACAGCGCTTTTGGGAAAAAATGATTGAACGCATCGATATAGTGCATCGTCTTCCTCTTGGTGCGATCTACTGGTGTGTGCCGATGATCAGCCGCGCTTCAGGCGCCGGACGAGATAGGCGAAGGTGGCCTTGAACATTTCTTCGCGGAACATGTGCCGGCGCTTGGCCTTGATATCCTCCGGCTTGCCAAGTGCCTTGGCGCCGCCGGCCGCTTCGACCCAAAGCTGCATCATGCAGGCCGTTTCGAGTGAGAGCGCCAGATAGATCGCCTGCTCGATGCTGGCGGCGGCGGTGACGATGCCGTGGTTCTGGAGCAGCATGGCGCCGTGGCCGCCGAGTGTCGCAGCCACCGCGCGGCCGCGTTCGGCCGTGGTGATCAGCTCGGTCGTTTCGGAAAAGACGGGCAGTCCTTCCGAGAAGATCGATCCGGCGTGGCCGATTGCCTGCAATGGCTTGCCGAGCGCGGAGAAGCTGACGGCGTAGGGCGCATGCGTGTGAACCACGGCGTTGACGTCGGGCCGCGCCTTCAGCACCTCCGAATGGATGTAGACCTCGTTGTGGCGGCCGAGATCGCCGGCGATCTTCTCGCCGTCGAGGCCGACAGTGATGAGGTTGTCGAGCGTGATTTCCTCAAGGCCGATCTTCGAGGCCTTCATGTAGAAGCGGTCAGGCGCTTCCGGCACGCGCACGGAAATATGGCCGCGCGTCCAGTCGCCCTGTCCGGCCTGTTCGAGAATCTTGCCGGCCTCGACAATTCTCTGTTTCACGTCCTCATGCATCGTCTTTTGCTCCGATGGCTCATTGCACAGGAAAGGATTGCCGCTCGGGAGGGCTGTTGCGCCCGAGTCTTGCAGGTCGCAGGCGCTACACACGGTGCTTGTCCCCCCGCTTGCGGCCTTGCGACACGTCGAGGAAAAGCTCGGCGAGCGGCACCTTGCGATCGATCAGCCCCTGTTCGTGCGCATAACCGACGACGGTTTCGAGCGTTCTGCGGTTCTGGCCGTCGAGGCCGTAGGCCCACGGGTCGTCGCCGAGAATTTCCTGCTGCTCCTCCCAGGCCTCGCGGTACCAGGCGAGCGGCACGATGCGCGGGTTCTCCATGCGCCGCATGGCCATGCGCTTCGCCTCGTTGAAGGCCTGATAGAGATTGATCGGCACCCAGGGATGGCGCTCGACGATCTCCGGCCGGATGCCGAGTACATGCATGATGGGGAAAATGCCGGTTCGCTTGTAATAGGCGATCTCCTCTCGCTTGTAGTCGGGAAAGAGCCGACCGACGCGGGGATCGCGCCTGACGATGGGCTCGATGAGGTCGGGATGGAGGAGCGCGTCGATCTCGCCGTCAAGCAGCATCTGCTCGACGGACTTGTCGTCGGGAAGGCGATGAAGCCGGAGCCCATCCGGCGGCGTGAAATCGACATCCTCGTCAAGTTCGGCATGCCAGTCGATCGACTTGTGCGGGACGCCGTACTCGCTTTCGAGAAGCCCACGCAGCCAGAGCGTTGCGGTGACGAGATAGCTCTTCACCCCGACCTTGCGGCCGATCAAATCCTTTGGTTCGCGGATCCCGCTTTGGGAGTTGGTGAAGATGAAGCCGTGGCGGAAGCGCCGGTGCAAAAAGACAGGGATTGCTCCGAAGGGCAGGCCCCGCGTCTTCGCGGCGATGTAGGACGATAGCGACACCTCGGCAACGTCGAACTCGCCGTTTCTCAGAAAGCGCCAGTGACGCGTCGTCGAATCCATCTCGGTCAGGATCGTGAGTTCGATCCCGTCCGGTCGCACGCCTCCCTCCTTCAGCGCCCGGACGATCTCGTAATCGCCGCAGGCGAGCGTCAGCTCAATCTTTTTCGTCACCCGCTCCTCCCAATTTACGCGAGCCGTCCCACGGCGTCAGCGAACGCACCATGCGCCAAACAAATCTGGAATGTCCAGCAAAATTACACGCTTTCCTGCAATATGAGATTTCATTAATTTCCATTTGACGAAGGAAATGATCTGACAGTACATGTTCGTCATCCCTGTCGAGCGGCGCTCCAGGTATCGTGACTGTGAGCGAAATCGGTTCGCTAGGTCTGGTGGGGTCGATAACAAAGGTGATGGAATCTTATCATGCGCGAAACTGACGTACTCATTGTCGGTGCTGGACCTGTCGGGCTGACGCTTGCGATCGATCTTGGCCAAAGGGGCGTGCGCTGCACATTGATCGAGAAGAAGGCGGCGCCGGAATTCCTGCCGAAGATGGAGCGCTGCAATGCGCGTACGATGGAGATATTCCGGCGCATGGGCCTTTCCGAGCGGATCAGGGCGGCTGGCCTCGATGCCTCGATCCCGATGGACGTCTATGTCGTGCTGGCGATGAACGAGCCGCCGCTGCTGCGGCTGCCTTATCCGTCGGTTGCCGAGTCGCTGGCTGACATCGCGCGGAGCACCGATGCCTCGCAGCCGCTCGAAGCCTATCAACTGATTTCGCAGTATACATTGGAGCCGCTGCTGAAATCGGTCGCCGAAAGCCTGCCCAGCGTCACCGTGCGCTATGGTTGTGAATTCCTGTCGCTCGAACAGGGCGAAGGCGGCGTGACCGCCCGGACCGCGGATGCGAAGGGTGCGATCGAGCATTTCCGCGCCAAGTACCTGATCGGCTGCGACGGCGGCGCGAGCCCGGTGCGCAAGCAGCTCGGCATTAAACTGCGCGGTGAGGGCAACCTTTTGCATTTGCGCCAGGCGCTCTATTACAGTGAGACGCTCTATGACCGCATTCCGATCGGGGACGGTCCCGGGCGCGGGCGGCACTATCATGTCGCCGACGGGCAGGCGACGTTCCTCATCATGCAGGATTCGACCAAACACTGGACGCTCCATGCCGTCGTCGAACGTGACGAGGACATGGCCCAGCAGTTCGAGAAGGCCGTCGGCGCGCCAGTCGACTACACGATGCTCTATGTCGGGCAATGGAAGCAGAACCTGCTTCTGGCCGATCATTACGGCGACGGGCGGGTTTTCCTGGCGGGCGACGCGGCGCACCTCGTAATTCCGACCGGTGGCCTCGGCATGAATACCGGGGTCGGCGACGCCGTCGATCTCGGCTGGAAGCTTGCGGCGGTGCTGCAGGGTTGGGGTGGACCTAACCTCCTGCGCTCCTACGAGATCGAGCGGCGACAGGTGGGCGACCGGAATGTCGGCGCGTCGCGCTATGCCTCGCTCGGCCGACGCAAGTGGCGCTCTGCGTACCGGCCGGACATCCGCGACGCGACGCCGGCGGGCCAGGCGACACGCGACAATCTCGCGCGTATCGCAGACGTCGAGCAGCGCAAGACCAACGAGATGATCGGCGCCGAGCTCGGTTATCGCTATGTCGGCTCTCCTGTCATCACCGATGAGCCCGGGGGACCGGAGCATCTTTTCCGCGAGTACCATCCGACGACGTGGCCCGGTGCCCGGCTGCCGCATATCTGGCTCGACAACGGCAAGCCGGTGCAGGACCGCATCGGCCAGGGCTATACGCTGCTGAGGCTCGGTGGCACAGGCGCCGACGACGGCGCCCTCGGCAAGGCTTTTCGCGCTCGTGGCGTGCCGTTCGCGACCATCGATATTGCCGAGCAGAGGGCGCGCGATATCTACGGCTACAATCTCATCCTCGTGCGTCCCGATATGCACGTGGTCTGGCGTGGGAACCGGGCGCCGGAGGACGCGGCCGCGCTCGCGGCCATGGTGACAGGGCATTGAACGGCACCTGCCGCGAAGCCTCGGAGGCTTCGCGGCAGGTGTAAACAGCGGTCGATTGCTGCGCTCAGTCGCGGTCGAAAGCTTCATGGCCGAGACCGAGGCTCGGAAAGACCAGCGACTTGATCACCACCGGTACGGCGCCGGACGTTTCGAGCATGGCGCCGATGTCGATGAAATCGAACTCGTCGAGCTCGATGCCGTCGATGGAGACGAGTTTCGAGATGCCGGCTTCCTGTTTGCAGTGCATTCCCACAAGGCCACCGATATCGCCTTCACCGACGAGGATCAGGGGATGACCGGCGTGAAGGATCGGGCCCAAGCCTTCGACGATGCCGCGACAGAAACCGTCGAGGCGCCGATAGCTTGCCGAGCCCTCCCATTCGTAGCAGACGGCCACTGCACTCTCGCCGTCGCCGAGATCGAGCCGTGCCAGACTCTCCCGCACCGCTTCGGCGATGGCGGCCGCATCGATCTCTTCCCCGAAGACAAGTGCCGGCTTGATGACCGGCACGTTGCGCACCGGCAGCATGTCGAGTGGATCGACGAAGATCGTGCTGCCGCTCACTTGCACCGTATATTGTGAGGCGCCGACGACGGTTGCGCGGATGCCCTGTTGGGGGCGCTCCAGCCGCGGAGACCAGTTCGCCAGGCGCTGTCGAAGTTCTACGGCAAGAAGCGGGCCGAGATCGCTGAAATCCTGTTCCGCATCCGCGTAGAGGAATTCGGAAACGCCGCCCGAGATCATAACGACGTCGGGCGGGGTGCCGGCCGGCAAAGGAGGCAGCCGATGGAGATCGGTGGTTTCCCGCCGCATCTCGCCGCCCTGCATGGCCTCGAACAGCACGTCGACCATCGACACGGCGATGCCTTGAGCCTCCTCGGCCGTCATTATCGCGCCGAGTTCGACTGCGACCCCTGCGCGACGCGCAAAATAATAGCCGGCCTCTTCGATCCGGGTAATGCGACGGTTGGCATCGAAGGCAATGACACGCGCGCCGACATCGATGGCACTGATATGCTGGATCGCGCCGCCTCCACAAAGCGCGAGTTTGGACGTGCCGCCACCGATATCGACGTTCAGCACCCGTTCGCCCTTGCCGGAACGCGCGACCGCGCCCGAACCGAAGGCGGCGAGCGTCGTTTCCAGCCCGTCGCCGGCGCTGACGACGACGAACTTTCCGCTCTGGGCGGAAAATATCTCGCCAATCGCGCGCGCATTGCGGCGGCGTACCGCGACGCCGGTCAGGATAAGCGCACCGGTGTCGATCGCTTCCGGCTTGAGACCGGCAGCTTCGTATTGCTCGGCAATAAACGCGCCGAGTGCCTCTGCATCGATCTCGTTGTCGCCGGCGTAAGGCGTCAGCAAGACCTCGGACTGATGCAGCAGCGTGCGCTCCACCACCATGTAGCGCGTATCGAGCCGCTCGAGCACAATACGCGAAAAGGCAAGGTGAGATGTCGACGAACCGATGTCGATACCGACGCTGGTCAGCCGGATCTCGTCCTCGAGTTCCATGCTGCGGCCGACATTCGAAAAGAATATCCGGCCGCCCTGTTCTTCCTCTTCCGACATCGCTCCGCCAATCAGACGACTGTCGACATCTTCTTGGTCGTATCGGCCGGCTTCTCGTACCATTCCGGCTTCATGCGGATCTCCACGCCGTTTCGCTTGAGATGGGCCTCATATTCGTTGCGGATGAAGGGATCTTCCATCCAGTAGGGGATGGCGGTACCGCCTTCATTGACGTCGATTGCCGTGTAGTCGGTATGCTTTTCTCCAGGTGCGCCCGGATCGCGGCCCGGGTTGTGCGGGCCGAACCAGGCCATCAGGCGGAAGGGCTCCTTGGAAACGCTGAAGTGCTGGTGGTACCAACGGGCGCCGCCGGGTGCCGCCGTTACCATGCCGAACGGGCCGTAGTCGAGCCGGCGCACCTTGTCCGCGTGGCCATCCTTCCAGGGGTTGACGCCGTATTGCTCAGGCCAGGTGTAGGTGTAGCCTTCGCCCTTCAGGCAGATGAGGATTGCCGCCGAGGTGTGGGCGTGCGCCTTGGAATAGCGACCGTTCTCGTGCTGGCCGATCCAGTAATAGAAGGTGTTGTTGGTCATGAAAGGCTCGACGCGGCGGTAGCCGGGCGAGCGACGGTTATCGAGCGGCAGTTCGCAGTTGACGGCGTCAGGCAGGAAGTTCGTCCGCCGCATGGCGAGACCGCGCACCGGATCGGGCTCGATCTCTTCGCGATATTTGTAGAAGTCGTCAGCGCCGGAAAAACGGTCGCGGAAGACGTAAGGATTGTTGAAGACGGCGTCGACGTTCTGGATCTGGTTGATCACGTTCGGCGCCGTGGTGCCGCCGAGCAGCAGCGCCGGGCTGTTGGTGGCATTGACGATGCGGTGCCAGGCATTCATCGGGATGGAGAACATGGAGCCCTCCTGCCACTCGAACACGTGCTTGCGCCCCTCGCCCTCGAGCCAGACCTCCGTGGAGCCGCGTCCCTCGACCACGATGTAGATTTCCTCATACATGTGCTTCTCGGGATTGAGCGCGCCCGCGGCGGGAACCTCGACGAGGTGGCAGCCCCACTTTGTCTCGGTACCGTAGAGCTGGATGTAGGTGCCGTTGCCGCCGGTCCGCTTCCACGGCTTCAACGGCAGGTTTTTTACGCTCGAAACACCGAGATCGCGAAAGACCGGAATGCCTTCCTCTTCCATAAACTGATCGTAGGGTGTCGGCTGCTTCTTGAATTCGCCAAAGCCAGCCTTCTTGGTGCCGGCAGGCTCGTGCCAATGCGTACCGGTGCCGCCGCCAAGTGGGTCCTGATGCATTCCTGTCTCCTCTCGCTTGGTCGCAGTGGGGCAGGGCAAGCCGCGCTCGCGCCGCGGGAGCGTGTCCGCTCCGGATTGCCCGTTTCAGCCAGACGCTAACAGACGCGGGGAAGGACGGTAGTGCGTTTTCGGAAAGGCCTCCTTTCCGATCCGATCGCAAATCTGCGTGGCCATCGGCAAGCACGGAGGGCGGAACTGCATGGATTCTCAGCTGCGTGCGACGGTCTTGGAGATTATGCCAGCACAGAACACGACACGCTCGGCGACGTCCTCGATCATTTTCGTGTTGGTGCGGGAATCCCGAAGTGTCAGGCTGAGGCTGCCGAGAATTTCCGAACGGCTGTCGAAGATGGGCGCGGCCACGCCCGTGACCCCAGGGGTCACATCGCCGGTCGTGCTCACCCAGCCTCGCTGCCGGTGCTTCCTCAGTGCGCCCTTGACTTCCTTTAATGTCGTGCCGAGGCCGGCGGCGGCAAACTGTTCCGGTACCAGGCCATAGAACTTGCGCAACTGGTGGTCGGGCAGATAGGCGAGGATTCCAAGCGATGCTGCGCCGTGAAGGAGTGAGCGCCTGCGTCCGCGCTCATAGTTGCTGTGGATCGTATCCGTGCCGCTTTCCTGGTGGACGCAAAGTACGTCGAATCGATATCGGCGGCAGAGCAGGGCGATGCCGCGGAACTGACCGGCAAGCTCCTCCATCACCGGCCGGGCCGCCCGGATGAGCACGTCGCCCGTCCGGATCTTATAATCCAGTTCGACGATCCGCGGGCCGAGCATGTAGCCGACCGAGGGGAGCGAGGTGAGAAGGCCCGCGTCTGTCAGCGTTTTCAAATAGCGATAGAGCGTCGAGCGGGTATAGCCGAGCCGTTCATGCATCTCGTCGAACGTGACGGCAACGGCGTCCTCGCCGCTGTCGAAAAGATCGAGGATGCCGAGCATCTTTTCGTGGCTGTTCACGCGCCGATCCTCCGCAGCTTAGAGGGGCGGAAGGAGAGGGGAGATTGCGAAGACAGGCCGATTGATGGCGACATCGATGCTTGTACTCGAAGCTTAAACAGCGCGGGCGGCTTCGTTCTGCGCGACGGACCGGAGATTGCCTATCCGCCAATGTGGGATTCGCGCACATTTTGTGCCAGCACATCGCTTCCATCAAGCGGCAATTTGAGAGGCCGGACGCCCGGCCTCGTCGAGGGTTCTCGGTGGCGCCCAGTTCAAGCGGCCGCGTTCCACGCTTCGGGGAAGATACCGTCCCGGATCGCGCCGCGCGCGTAATAGCTCCAGAGCTTGCGGATGTGATGCCCACGCCTGAAGCTGTTGGAGAACGACTCCATTTCGGCTTCCGTCAGCGGCTTCACCTTGCCGATTGCAGCGGCACGATAGGCGGCTTCGGCGTTCTCGACGAGATGAACCGAATCGATGAAGACGCCGCGCACGGTTTCGGCGGTGACGATCTGTCCGTGCGCGCGGATCTGCATGGCGTGGTGCGATCCAAGGGTCGCGACGATGCCCCGTCCCCTCTCGGTATCGTCGACGTGAGCCGGGTCGGGGTGAACCGGGATTCCGCTCTTCCAGCGGATCGCGTGGTTCTTGAAGGGCCGCAGCGGCATGTCCTCGACAAGCGTGAAGACGTTGGTCACGTCGTGGTGGAAGTGCGCGATCGAATTGACGTCCGTCCTTGCGCGATAAATCTCACAATGAAGGAATACCTCGGAAGGCGGCTTGACGCCCGACGGGCCAGAAATGACCTTGCCGTCGAGGTCGCAGACGAGGAGATCGTCAGGAGACACTTCCGCGCGGCTCTTCTCCTGCGGCTGGATCAGAAAGGTCAGTCCTCCCGGCAGCCGGGCACTGACATGGCCGCTATATTCCAGTATTTTCAGGCTGTTGAGCAATCTTGTGCTCATCGCCACATCGAGCCTTAGGGACGCCTCGGATGGGGCGTCCGCCGCCGCCGCGCTGTCGCTTTTTTTATGAACCTGCATACGTTCCTCCGTGAGATCGAATAAATCCCACATTATACGACTTTATCGTTTCCGCAAGCGCATCGGTCGTCACTCACCGGCCGCGCCTGAGGCGCGTCAAACCTCGATGGTCACGTTCTCGTTCTCGATCACCACCTTGTAGGTCTTGATCGGGATCATGCAGGGGGGCGTGACCACTTCGCCGGTGCGGATGTCGAACGCGCCGTTGTGGAAGTCGCACTCGATCGTATGGCCGTCGAGATAGCCCTCGGAAAGCGATCCTGGGCCGTGCGTGCACAGGTCGTCGGTAACGTAGAACACGCCGTTGACGTTGAAGACGGCGAGCGTGAGGTCGCCTTCCTCAACCCGTATCGCGCTGTCCCAGTCGACGTCACTCGTGGAACACAGCCTAATCCTGGTGCTTGCCTCGGCCATTCCTGGCTCCTCCTTCGTTGCGTTGCAGGCCCGCTTGACGGGGCGGTCATCAGATTGTACGTTGCTTAAAAAGAAACGCCGTTCCGTATAAAGGAACACAGAGAAAATACCTGATCGGTCGAGAACGTCAACCCGAATTCGGAAAAGCGTGAGGCGGTCGGACGAAGGCGATGCAAATCGGCGCACCGCTGAAGCGGTCCGCAACATGGAGGAAGTGAAATGCTCAGGAAGGAACAGAACGATCTGCTAACGCAGACAGGCCCCGGCACGCCGATGGGCGACATGTTTCGTTGTTATTGGATCCCGGCGCTGCTTGCCGAGGAACTGCCGGACAACGATTGCGCGCCGGTGCGTGTGAAGCTCCTCAGCGAGCGCCTGCTCGCCTTCCGCGACAGTGAAGGCCGCTACGGGCTGATCGACGAATTTTGCGCCCACCGCGGCGTCTCGCTGTGGTTCGGCCGCAATGAGCAGGGCGGGCTGCGCTGCCCCTATCACGGCTGGAAGTACGATCATACCGGCCAGTGCACCGAGGTCCCGTCCGAGCCCAAGGAAAGCGGCTACTGCGGCAAGATCAAGCTGAAGTCCTATCCGCTGATCAAGATCGGCGACATCCTTTGGACCTATATGGGACCGGCGGAAAAGCAGCCGCCGCATCCCGAATGGGAATTCGCGCTCGTTCCCTCGGAACAGACCTTCACGTCGAAGCGCTGGCAGGAATGCAACTGGCTGCAGGCCATGGAAGGTGGCATCGATTCCAGCCACGTGTCCTGGCTCCACAGTGGCAATCTCAACAGCGACCCGCTCTTCAAGGGCGCGCGCGGCAACAAGTACAACATGTCCGACGCACGGCCCTTCTTCGAGGTGACCGATAGCGAAGGCGGCCTCTATATCGGCGCACGGCGCAATGCAGAGGAAGGCCACTACTATTGGCGCGTCACGCCCTGGGTCATGCCGTCCTTCACCATGGTGCCGCCGCGCGGCGACCACCCGGTTCACGGGCACTTCTGGATCCCGATCGACGACGAGAACTGCTGGGCCTGGAGCTTCGACTATCACCCGGTACGCGCTCTGACGACGGAGGAGCGCGGGGCGATGAAGGCCGGCAAGGGCATCCATGTCGCATATGTGCCGGGAACCTACCGGCCGCTCGCCAACAAGGACAATGACTACCTCATGGACCGCGAGGCCCAGCGCAAGGGCATCACCTATTCGGGCGTCGAAGGCATCGCCATGCAGGACGCCTCGCTGCAGGAAAGCATGGGTCCGATCGTTGATCGCAGCAAGGAAAACCTGGTGTCGACAGACAACGGCATCATCATGGCGCGCCATCGCCTGATGAAGGCTGCCCGCGCCCTGCGGGACAAGAGCGTGGTTCCTCCTGGTGTCGATCCGGCGCACCACCGCGTCCGCTCGGCTGCGATCGTGCTGCCCGTCGACAAGTCCTATGTAGATGTCGCCGAGGAGGCGTTGACTGTCATCGAAGGCAAGGCACCGACCAGCGTCTGAAGCCGCAGCTATCCCGGTGGTCCCCGGGGCTATGCGTCGGGGACGCCTCCGCATCAATGAGGAGAAATGTCATGCAACTCGGACTGAGCGAAAGTGCGCGCTTCGCCACTGCGGAGGAAGCCCGTTTCCGTATCGAATACCCGAATTCCAGCCCACGCAAGTCGCGTGTCATCGCCCTGGATGAGCCGAGCCTGGGGCTGCTGCACACCCTTGCCGACATGTCCCGGAGCGGTGCGCATTTTCTGCGCTACGTGAGCGCGAAGGGCGCGACCGATTCGCTGCACATGCTGCCGGTCGACGCGGTTTTGGAGGATCTTGAAGGCAGGACGGCCAGTCTCGCCGACGAGATCGCCGAGGCCGATATCATTGTCATGATAACGACAGCCGGCATTGCGGCGGACGCCGCTGAAGTGATCGGCAATGCCTGCTTCGTCCGCAATAAGCTGACAACCGGCCTGGTGCGCAACGCCGACGGTGTCTCGGCGGAGGATCTTGCGCGTACGCTGACGACCATGCGTCCTTTCGCGGCAATGCTCGTGATCTCCAATGGAGACGAATATGTCGGCGAAATGCTGAGCGCGCTCAGGGTTTGAGATCAGCAGGGTGGTGATGTGAGACCATGACAACTGTGTTATGGACGAGCCGTAACTCTCGCGATGAAACGGACAATCACGTCATGAACGCACCCACCAAACCACCCGCGCGCGGAGGTAAAGGCCCCGCCGGCAAGCGTAACCGCCTCTCGTCAGTGACGACGGCGATCCGTCTCCTGAAGGCTTTCTCGGAGGACGAGGCAGAGATCGGCGTCAGTGCGCTGGCGCAAAGGTTGAAGGTCGCAAAGAGCACGGTTCATCGTCTGGCGGTGACCCTCGTCACCGAGGGTTTGCTCGAGCAGAACCCGCAAAACGAACGCTACCGCCTCGGGGTCGGCCTATTCGCCCTCGGTACGCTCGTGCGCCGGCGCATGGACCTCTCCAACGAGGCGAGACCATATCTGTTCGACCTGCGCAAGCTGACGGGCGAAACGATCATTCTCGGTATCCCCTCGGATGGAGAGGTGATGCACGTCTACGATCTGGAAAGTCCGCAGGCTCTGGCGATGAAGTCCGATCTCGGCGCGCGCAAGCCCGCCCATTGCAGTGCCGTCGGACGCGCGATCTTCGCCTTCGCCCCGGAGCAAGCGGTTGAGCGCATGCTGGCTGGGCCGCTGCAGCGGCGAACGGCGAAGACCGTCACCGATCCGGTGCGTCTGAAGGAGATGCTGGCCGAGGTCCGTCAGCGGGGCTTTGCCATCGAAGATGAGGAAAGCGAACCGGGTATCCGGGGCATTGCTGCCCCAGTGCGCGATTCGACCGGCGCCGTCGTTGGCGCCGTCGGCATCGCAGGTCCATTGCAGCGGCTGTCCCTCGAAGTGCTCGAAGGCTTTTCGCCTGCGCTTCTCGAAGCGGTCGCGGCCATTTCATCCCGCCTCGGTTACACGGCGGCCTTTCGAGAGAGATACGACTTAGGGAGTTGAACATGCCGGCTATTGCACTCAAGGGAAGCGATATCCAATGGACTTGCGCAGATGACGACACGATCATGCGCTCGGCGTTGCGCGCGGGTCTCGGCTTTCCCTATGAATGCAATGTCGGCTCCTGTGGCAACTGCCGTATCGATCTTCTCGAAGGCGAGATCGAGGAACTGCGTCCCGACGCCCCCGGCCTCAGCGATCGCGACCGGGAGCGCGGTCGGCGCCTTGGCTGCCAGGCCCGCCCGCTGACGGATTGCGTCGTGAAACTCCGGCTGATGCCGCAATATGAAAGCCGCTTCCCGCCCGTGCCGCAGCAGGCGGAACTGATCGAAGTGCGCGACATCACGCATGACATCCGCGAGTTTCGTTTCCGGCTGGACAAGCCGGTCCGCTTTCTCGCCGGTCAATACGCCCTGCTCGACCTGCCCGGAGTTGCGGGTAAGCGCGCCTATTCCATGGCCAATACGGAGAACGCTGCGGGCGAATGGCATTTCCAGATCCGCCGGGTGCCGAATGGGGCGGCGACGGGCAAGCTGTTCGACGATCTCGTGGTCGGCGATCGCATCGGCGTCGATGGTCCCTACGGCATGGCTTATCTACGAACCGAGTCCGATCGCGATATCATCTGTCTTGCGGGCGGGTCCGGCCTTTCGCCGATGATATCGGTCACTCGCGCCGCCGCGGCGACGCCGCTCTTGGCCGGACGCCGGATCGACTTCGTTTATGGCGGACGGACGGCACGCGATATCTGCGGCGAGGACATTCTCGCCGAACTACCCGGTTTCGGCTCCAATATTCACTACCATCCGATCGTTTCGAGCGAGGGCGACGAGGCTTGGGATGGCCATCGCGGCTTCGTGCATGAGCTGGCGGGAAAGCTCTTCTCTGATCGCCTTCCCGAATGCGAGGTCTATTTTGCCGGTCCTCCGCCGATGGGGCAGGCGATCCAGAAGATGCTGATTGACCTCGGCGTTCCGCCGGCCCAGGTTCATTTCGACCAATTCTACTGACCGGTGAAAGGCGTCTATCAGAAATGCTCGGACATGCAATGAAGCTCCGCCAGCTTGCCTACTTCGTCAAAGTCGTCGAAGTGGGCAACATTACGCGGGCGGCAGAGCAGCTCAATCTCGCTCAGACCGCGCTTGGCATCCAGATCCGCAATCTCGAGGACGCACTGCAGATCCAGTTGCTGGATCGCCATTCGCGCGGCGTGAGCGCGACGCCTGCGGGCATGTTGCTTTACGAACGCTCCATTGAAATTCTGCAGCGGCTCGAGGAGACGCGTCGGGACCTGATCGCGCTCGGCGGCGAACGGGTACGCATAAGGTTTGGCGCAACGCCGAGCATTCTCAAGCTGATCGGGACGGAACTGCTCGTTGCCGCCAACGCGCAGTTGCCCGGGATTGCGCTTCACGTGGTGGAGGAGTTGAGCTTCGTGCTGGCCGATGCACTTGAGCGCGGCGAACTCGATTATGTGCTTGCTTACGACATAGAGGAGAACCCGGGTATCAGGCGTGTTGCGCTGATGGAGGAGGACCTCCTTCATGTGTCGGCGGCAAACGGCGGGGAGCAGGGCGGTGATATTTCCTTCCGCCAAGCCGTCGCCGGCGATCTCGCCCTGGTTTCGAACCGCGACATCATCTGGCGGCGGGTGCACGAAACGGCCTCGCGCCTCTCGGTCGACGTCAAGATCACCTACCAGGTTCAATCGAACGAGGCGATCAAGGCGCTGGTGCTGCACGGCGTTGCGCAAAGCATCATGCCCTATGGCATCGTCGCGGAGGAGATCAAGACGGGCCAGATCATCGGGCGGCGCGTAGACCGACCCGGCGTCAAGCGGACGCTGTTTCTCGCTCATCCGGCCCACAGAGGGGTCGCCGACGAAAAGCCTTTCCTCGCGTTCATCGACAAGATGGTCGACCGGCTGATGACAGAGGTGGGGCCCTACGCCCACCCGATCGATCGTCTGGTTCCCATGGAGCAAGCGAATTCTCTTTGAGCAAGCCAATAGGTTTTATCTTGGACATTTCGGGTCCCGCATTCGATGATCGCGACAGATTGGAGATGTAAAAAGGCGGGAAACGGCGGAGGAGCCGTCCAGGATTTTTGCTTGTAAGTCGCGGACTTGCGCTCGACGAACCCAGGCTTTCCTGACCCCGGTAGTGCTAGGGAGATTATTCTGACTTCGTCGCTTCGTTTATCGTTCGGTTGTTGGAACTACGACCGGACACGCCCCCTCATGGACAGAACGGTCGCACCTGACGGGATCGATCTCGTCTATCTCAACATGCCAGTGGAAGAGACTTTCTTTCGCATGCTGAGGCATCGGGAATTCGACATCGCCGAGATGTCGCTTTCCTCCTACGTCATGTCTTGCTTCGCCGAAAAGCGCCCGTTTGTGGCGATTCCGGTTTTCCCGTCCCGCTATTTCAGGCATTCGTCGATCTACGTGAACGCCGCGTCGGGCATTCGAGAGCCGAAGGATCTGATCGGCAAACGCGTCGGGACGCCCGAGTATCAGATGACCGCGCCGGTCTGGATACGCGGTATCCTTTCCGACGAGTATGGTGTGAAGGTCGATGACGTAACTTATTACGCCGGCGGGGAAGAACAGCCGAACCGGCCGGAAAAGCTGCCGCTCGAACTGCCGGGCCACATCCGCGTCAACCGCATTGGTCCGACGCAGACGCTCTCGGCCATGTTGAGCGACGGCGAGATCGATGCGCTCTATACGGCCAGAAAACCTTCTTCCTACGAGGGGCCGACCGGTCGTGTCCGGCGCCTCTTCGAGAACTTCGTCGAGATCGAGCGGAGCTATTTCAAGCGGACTGGCATCTTTCCGATCATGCATACGATCGTCATCCGGCGGGAGGTCTACGAGGCGCACCGCTGGATCGCGCAATCGCTCTACAAGGCCTTCGCCGAGGCGCAGTCGCGCGTCTATCGCGAGCTTGAAGAGACGGCGGCGCTGAAGGTCATGCTGCCCTGGCTGAACGCACATGTCGAGGACGCGCGTCGGCTTATGGGCGACGATTACTGGAGCTATGGCTTCAAAGGGAATCGGGAGACGCTGGAGACGTTCCTCCGCTACTCCTACGAGCAGGGCTTGTCGAAGCGGAAGCTTTGCGCGGAGGATATTTTCGCACCGGAGACGATGGAGAGTTTCGTCATCTAGGGCCGAGACGACGTCCGTTTGGCCGAGCAGGCCAAAGCCAATTTGTTTAACCCGCGTAAGGCGTTAGCGGGAGCTTGAGGAAGGTCACCTTGCCATGCAGTCGTTGCATGGCAGGGCTGTCTGCGTTGGTCTTCTTATAGTTGCATGGCAGGATTATATTTTATCCGTATGCAACGGAGAGATGATCGAAATGACAACGCTCGCAGCACGTCGTCCCGCGAATACAGAATGGGTTCGCAGCATGTTCGGCGGGTTCATGGAGGGCATGAGCCTGTTCAGCGCCGCCCATGAATGCGCGATGGCGACGAGAGAGCGCCGCCGCCCGTCCCCAGCAGCGCTGAACACGCTCGGTATCGACGAGGTCGCCTTCGGCCGTACTCTCAAGCGTCGCTAGCGCGATCAGCGGACGAGCTGCGTTACCCGCTGGCGCTTGCGCCCCAGACGCGGCTTACGAACGAGCGCATATCCTGCAATGAACGATTGCAGGGAAGTGATTCCGGCGACTGCAGCGCCGCGCGTCCTACCAGACGCGCAAAGGACGTTGTAGCACTTTGAATTACGGCATGTTTCCTTAAATCGAGTACGCCTTAACGAAACATGCAGCAGATTAGGCGGCGCCGCACATATCGTTTCCGCAGACATGAAAAACGGGCCGCTCCTCGAGCAGCCCGTTTATTGTTTGTAACCTCATAACGACCTGCCTTTGCAAGAGCCGTCCTTAGAGGACCCCGGTCATGATGCCGAGGCCGGCGAGCGCCATGGCACTGCCGCCGAGCCGCGTTGCGACGTGGGACTTGGCGCCGACGCGTCCAAGGGCGAAGCCCAATCCGATGCCGGCGACGTGCAGCAATGCGGTCGCAGCCATGAAACCGAGTGCGTATTGAAGGCCGGACGCATCCATCGGCATTTCCGCGCCGTGGGCATGGCCGTGGAAGATTGCGAAGAGGCTGACGACGCCCATTGCAACGGCGGTCGGCGGGTTCCAACGAAGCGCGACCGCAAGGCCAAGCACGATCACGGACGCCGCGATACCGATCTCGACAAACGGCACAGCGATGCCTTCGATCCCCAGGGCGCCACCTGCGGCCATCATCAGGACGAAGCTTGCCGGAACCAGCCAGAGGGCGCGTCCGCCGATAATGGAGGCAAAGGTGCCGACGGCGACCATGGCGAGGATATGATCCAGGCCGCCGACCGGGTGCATGAAGCCATGTGCTAGGCCGCCTGCCGCGCCGGCGCCAGTGTGCGCCTGGGCTACCGCCGGGAGGGCTGCGGCGGCCAATGCCAGCAGACCGCTTTTGATTGCTGCTTTCATCTTTCAGTTCCCTTGATGTTGCGAACGATTTTGCAGATGCCAACCGCTCGGTACCTGTGCGGATCTCATTGGGGGCGAACCTGCTGCGTTGAAAATCAACTATCTACGCACGAAAGTAAATTTTAATCTCTTTACGTGTGCGTTAAGTTTTTTTATGCTCCTCGTATGAAAAATATCACGTTTCGGCAGTTGAAGTCGATACGGGCGATCGAGGCGCACGGCAAGATCGTCGGCGCTGCGAAGGCGCTCGGATTGACAGCTCCGGCTGTCACCTTGCAGTTGAAGCAGATCGAGGCGGAAGCCGGCGTGCAGCTGTTCGAGCGCATGGCCCACGGGATGTTTCCGACGGAGGCCGGACACGCGGTCTTGGCTGCCGCGCGCGATATCGAGGAACGCCTTTCACTGCTGGAAACGGAACTCGACGCCTTCAAGGGCGTGAAGCGTGGGCACATTGCCGTTGGCGCGGTTTCGACGGTCAAGTATTTCGCAAAGCCGATGGTCGCCGCCTTTTCCAGCGCCTATCCCGACATCGACCTCGAGCTTTTCATCGACCGCCGCGCCGAAACGGTTGAGCGTTTGAGGAACAGAACGATCGACGTCGCGCTGCTCGGGCGCCCGCCGCGGGAATTCTCGGTGCGCGCAGCAGTCTTCGGGGAGCATTCGCTGGTCGTCGTCAGCGCGCCCAATCATCCGCTTGCCAAGCGGCAGGGTATTTCGAAGGCGGAAATTGCGCGTGAGCATTTCTTCCTGCGCAGCCCGGACTCCGCCACGCGCAACTTCTTCGACCGGTTCATGAGCGAAATTCCGGGAAGGGCCGATGGCCCCAACACGGAGATGGAATCGATCGAGGATATCAAACGGGCGGTGATGGCGGATACCAGCGTCGCCTTTCTTGCCGCGCACAGTGTCGCTGCCGAGGTTCAGGCAGGCGAACTGACGATCCTCGATGTCGTCGGTCTGCCGATCCGCCGGCAATGGTTCGCGGTCAGCCGGACCGATCGCGCAATGACGCCGGTCATTGCAGCCTTCGAGGACTTTCTGGCGACCCAGGGTAAGGAATTCCTGCCGGACCTCTTGACCGCGGAGGATGCGGCCCCCTGATCTTCGGGGACCGCTTTCTCACTTCTTGTCAGATTATCGGTCGTTCCGAGACGCTTCCGACTGGCGGAGGAACTCGATCACACGCGTGTTGGTGGGGGCGGATGTTTGCTCCGACACGGGAACGTCCCAGTATTGCGATCCGGGGATGCATTCCTGGAGATATCGCGCGGCCGATGTCGCGTGGGAGGCGTCGGCCCCCGGAATGATCAGCGCCGGGATGTTCAGGCGCAACAGGTCCTCCGGTTCGGCGCCGGGTGAGGTGTCTCTGTCGAGCAGCGTTCTCGGCATGCCCGCGAGGATCGCCTTGTAGTGATCGACGTTCAGCCGGACATAGCGCTCCGCGAACTCCGGATCGTGCCTGAGTACCGAGACCCAGGGGCCGCCGCGAGGATCGGCACCAAAGGCCTTATTGCTCTCTTTGGCCAGTGCGACGACCGCCTCCAGGCCATTCTGGTGGACGAAAGCCAGGTGCTCGGCGAAGCGCTGGTGGCCCGCGATGCGGTAACGTGCGCCACCGACTGGCCAGAAGAGCACCATGCCGAGCACGGATTCGGGAAGCTCGGCCGCAAAGGCGGCGACGACGCTGCAGCCCATGCAGCCGCCCATCAGATAGGCCTTGTCGATGCCGAGATGGTCGAGCAGGCCTCTGCCCTGCCTGACGTAATCCGACCAGGTCACCCGCTCGACACGGCCGCCGGACTGGCCGGTCTCGCGCCGGTCGAAGGTGATGCAGGTAAAGTGCTGAGGCAGTTGTTCCAGGAACTGGATCTCGGCATAGATGCCCTGCGTCCGCCATTTCTCGATGGTCGCGTCGAATCCGCCGGGCGAGTACATGAGCAGCGGCGGTCCCGACCCCAGTACCTCGTAACGTGTCGCGATGCCGTCGATCGTTGTCAGTCCCATATTCAATCCTCCTTGAAACGGCGCATCATCCTTTTCAAAACCGCTTGGCCTATGCGCGCCTCGACCGTGCCTCGGAAGGCACGGTGACGCGTCGGGGCAAGCGGCTCCTGAACGTGTCGCGCCCGGCAGGGCGCAACCGATCGATTTGGATCGGACCGAGCCAAATCGGTGGGCAATTCTGACAGGTTAGAGCGGGAGGCGGGCGGAAACCGCCCACAGTTATCCCGCTCTAAACGCCATCGCAGCCGAGCTTTTTCAGGCTTTCGTCCACCCAGAGCTTCGGGTCGAGCTTACCGGCGAGCGTATTGGCGAGCGTTTTTGCTTCCGCCTCGTTCTTGGCTTTCGCCTTGGCGTAGACGTCCTCCACTTGGTCGTACGGTATGCAGACGAGGCCGTCGTCATCGCCGAGCATGACATCGCCCGGCTCGATGATCATTCCGCCAAGGGAGATCGGAACGTTGATCTCACCCGGTCCGTCCTTATAGGGGCCGCGATGCGTGATGCCGGCCGCGAAGACCGGGAAGGTATTGGTCTTGATCCAGCCATAGTCCCTGACGGCGCCATTGATCACGATGCCGGTGACGCCGATCGCCCGTGCATGGGAAAGCATGAGCTCGCCGACGAGAGCGTTGGTGAGATCCCCGCCGGCATCGACTACGATGACGTCGCCGGGGCCGGCCATCAGCAGCGCCTTGTGAATCATCAGATTGTCACCGGGCCGCGTCTTGACCGTGAAGGCCGCGCCGGCGAGCACGCCGGAGGCATGGAGGGGCCTGAGGGCCGCCCCGCCCGCCGTCATGCGAGACATGACGTCGCTGATGTTCGCCACCGGCAGGTCGAGAAACTTTTCGACCATCGTAGCGCTGACGCGACGTCGGCGTTCGAGGATCCGGAATCCGAGTGTCATCTGGCTGTTCCTCCCTTGATCGCTACGCTCACATCCACGGCATCAGCGACGCGTGAATGACGTCCGGCACGCCCTGGCCACCGACAGACCGGATCGCGAGATCGGCGTCCTTGAGGCCGAAGCGGTGCGTGGTGATCTTCTCGAGCGGGAAGCGGTTCGAGGCGATCTGTTCGAGCGCCAGCTCGCAGGCGAGATAGCTATGACCGCGCGCACTCTTGATGGTGATCGCCTTCGTCGTCACCTTTTCGAGCGGGAAGTTCGGGAACTCCTTCATCTCGCCCTGCACGAGAATGGTGCCCGCCTTTCGCTTCAGTGCCTCGACACCAAGAAGGATAGGAATCGTGCCGGCGCCCGCCGTGCAGTCCAGCGAAATGTCGACGCCCTTGCCGCCGGTGATCTCCATGATGCGCGCAAGCGGATCTTCCTTCTGGACGTCGATCACATAGTCAGCGCCAAGCGTCTTCGCGACCTCCAGGCGGGCCGCGTCCTTCGAGGTTCCGGTGACGATGATCAGTGACGCGCCCGCCTGTTTGCAGACGACCGTCTGCGACAGACCCTGCTGACCCGGCCCCTGAATAAGAACCGTGGAATTGTAGCCGACGCCTGCGTCGAAAAGCGACCATTCTACGCCGTTTGCCATCGGCGTTACGAGACCAGCAAGCTCAGGCGTCACGCCCTTCGGCACGCGGTGCACGACGGCGTTCCACGGCAGGTAGACATATTGGGCAAAGCCGCCCCACAGGTGGGGCGCGCGTTCTGCCGAGGTGTAGCCGTATCGGATGCCATCCGGATTGTTGCGCCAGTCGGTGTTTTCGCAATGGCGATACTGTCCTTGATGACACCATTGGCACTTGCCGCACATGACATAGTGCTCGACGAAGACGAGGTCGCCTTCCTTGAAGCCCTTGCGACGGGTGAACTCGCGGCCAGCCTTGGCGATATAGCCGATGTTTTCGTGGCCCATGATGGTGGGCGCATTGTTGGGCGGGCTCTTGAAGAGCTTGACGTCGGTGCCGCAGATGCCGGCTACCTCCATCTTCATAAGCGCCGCATCCTCCGGGATGTCGGGCATGGGGAATTCCCGAATTTCCATCTTGCCCGGACCGGTGCGGACCGCCGCGAGGACCTGTTCCGTCATCTCAATCTTCCTTTCGAGTGCTGTCGGTCCGGCCGCATGCACGGCATGGCGTTCCGGTCCGGCTGGTTTTTCCGAATTCGTTTTTGACAGGCGCGACCGCGGCGCCCTATGTAGAGAGGGATCGCCCCAAGCTCAGGTGCCGGCGCGACTGGTTCAAAATCATGCTCAAGACCGCCGCTTCGAAACCCGAACATCTCGCTGCCATTCGCCAGGTGAAGGCCTGGACGCGCGAGCGTTTTGCGCTTGCCGACGATGTCGCGATCATGGTGTCGGAAATCGCCTGCGGTCTGCCGGGATGCCCGCCGCTCGAAACGGTGGTCGCGTTCTGGACGGCGTCCGACCGGCGTCACCAGTTCAAGGTCTTCAAACGTGCCGTCGAAGTCCGGGAGGACGATCTGCCGCCTTCCTGGATGAAGAACGCGATCATCTTGGACGACGACGCATCCTGCTGCTGAAACGGCCCGATGAGGGGCCGGCTGACAGCGGTCGATGATGGGTGAAGCGCCTCCCATGACGTGTCACGCTGCCCGCGCCGGCCACCCGCGCTTGGCGAGCTGTGCATCGAGCCTTGGATAGACGCGGCGGGCGTTGCCTTCGAAAATCTTGTAGCGGCTTTCCTCGTCAAGCGTTTGAAGCTGGTCGATGTAGCGCTTCGTGTCGTCGTAGTGGTGGCCGGTCTCGGGATCGATGCCCTTGACCGCGCCGAGCATTTCGGAGGCGAAGAGAATGTTGTCGACCGGGATGACCTTGGCCAGAAGCTCGATGCCCGGATAGTGATAGACGCAGGTGTCGAAGAAGACGTTGTTCAGAAGGTGCTCCGAAAGCAGCGGCTTCTTCATCTCCTGGGCAAGCCCGCGATAGCGCCCCCAATGGAATGGCACCGCGCCGCCGCCGTGCGGGATGACGAACTTCAGCGTCGGGAAGTCCTTGAACAGGTCCCCCTGGATGAGCTGCATGAAGGCGGTCGTGTCACCATTGATGTAGTGCGCGCCGGTATGGTGGAAACACGGATTGCACGAGGATGTCACGTGGATCATCGCCGGCACCTCGAGCTCGCAGAGCTTCTCATAGAGCGGGTACCACTGCCGATCTGTGAGCGGCGGATCGGTCCAGTAGCCGCCCGATGGATCGGGATTGAGATTGACGCTGACGAAGCCCAGCCCGTTGACGATGCGCTCAAGCTCGGGAATGCAGTTTTTCGGCGCCGCGCCCGGATGCTGCGGCAATTGTCCGACAGCGGCGAAATTGTCCGGCAGCAGGCTGCAGATTCGATAGATCAGGTCGTTCGACATCGCCGACCATTGCATGCTGATGGCTTCGGTTCCGACGTGATGGGCCATGCCGGCGGCGCGCGGCGAAAAAATCGTCAGGTCGCTTCCGCGCTCCTTCTGGAATTTGAGCTGCGGTTCGACCGATTTCAGCAGCATCTCGTCGGTGATGCCGAGGTCCGAAGAAAGCGGCCGGCGCATCGGGTCTGCGAGACCGGCGAGCTGCTTGTCCCTGAACTGGTGGAGCGCCTGCGGCTCCGTCGTGTAGTGTCCGTGAATGTCGATGATCATGGCGGCATCCTTGTGCTGCAATGGGCGAGGGACGGGCCTCGTCCCCCACTTCCTCAAGCGTCAAATCGAAGGGAAAAGCTCATCCACGTCATAGACGCGGGGCGTGATCTGCTGCTCGGCCGAATAGGCAAAGGCGCGTTGCAGCGATCGGCGGTTTTCCTCCAGCCCGTAAGGCGGAGGAGGTACCGCGCCGTCGGCCTCGGCCACACGCCGCGCCTCGTCGAATAACTCCATCAGCTCGCCGGCGAGCCACGGATGCTCTTCCGTAAGAGAAGTCTTGACCGTTAGCACGTGGTTGATCGGAACGATGCCGGTCGCAGCAATCCAGTCGTTCGCGGCCTTCTCGGCATCGGGAATGACGCTGCGGATCCCTGACGGATCGACCTCGCGTTCACCCATGATCGCGGAAAGTTCGCCTGCGAGCATCAGTGGCCGCAGGGCCATTTCCGATTGATTGCGTACCGCGATGGCCGGATCGTCATATTCCTGGAGATGCGCATCCTCCATGGTGACCCAAGTGATGCTGTTGAGGTCGACCCCGTATTCGTGCTGCAGGATGCCACGGACCCAGACGCCGGATGTCTGCGCATAGGCACGCACGCCGACCTTCGTGTTTTCCAGATCTCGCGGCCCATCGACCTTCGAGCCGACAGGACAGACGAGATTGGTATGCGGCAGCCGGCTCCAGAGCGGCACCGCAAGCCCGGTGATCGGCTTTCCGTAGTGATGCGCCAGGAGATGCGTGACGATTGCCATTTCCGAAAGGTCGAGGTCGCCGCCGCGTACCATCGTGCGGAATGCCTTCGGCAGTGGGTCGAATTCCTGGAACTCGAGCATCACCCGGCTCGATCGCACCCTGCCATCCTTCAGGGGCCTGACGTGGTCGTGTTTCCCGACAGCGGTTCGCAAAACCAATGGTTCGGCCATTTGCGTTTTAACCCTCCCAATTGTTGTTCCTATATACGGAACGACGTTCTTTTTTAAGTATCATACTGTGAATCACCCTCGGGTCAATCGCGCCCGGTAGATTTTTATCTTTCGTCAGGTTCGGGTGATGCAGCGGCTCGCCAACCCGCAGAAGGACGGCCGCGACACTCGAAGCGCATGAGCTTGCGAATAGGGTCAGGCCATTCCGGCGAAGCTCAGCAGAAAATAGCCGACACCGACTACGGCAAGCAGAGGATAGGGGCCGGCCTTCGTTGTCAGCAAGACGGCGATCGCGCCAAGCGAGGTTGCCAGTTCGAGCGGCGTGAATCTGGCCGACTGGCCGACGGCGAAAACGCCGGCGAAAATCAGGCCGACGGCGACGGGAGCGAGCCCCTTCTCCGCCGCAATCGCCCAGGCCGAGTGGCGGTGGCGCTGCCAATAGCTGCCAAGAATGCAGAGCAGGATGGACGAGGGAATGAATATCGCGAGCGTCGAGAGAACTGCCCCCCACAGGCCGCTGACCTCCCACCCGATCAGTGCCACGATCAAGGTGCCGGGGCCGGGAGCGGCGCGCGAAATGGCGTAGAGATCGGTGAACTGCGGGCCGCTCAGCAAATGCAGGACATCTACGGTCTGATGCTGGAGGCTCGCCACGATCGTCTGGCCACCGCCGATGGAAACCAGCGACAGCGGGATGCAGAGGAGGATCAGATTGAGCAGCTTGTCGTCACCCACGCGATTTCTCCCGTTCGATCCAGAATGTAGCGGCAACGCTGACGGGAATGGCGCCCACGACGACCGCGACGAGCGACCAGCGCATAACGCCAACCATCAGGAAGACGGACACCGCCATCAGGACAGGCACCGCATGTCCTTTGAGCCGGCGGGCGGTTTTGATCCCCATTGTCAATGACGAGGCGATGCCAACACAGGCAAGTCCCCGCAGCACCGCCTGCGCCTCGGGATGGGACTTCAGCTGCTGATAGGTGACGCTCATAGCCAGGATCACCGCGAAGGCGGGCAGCACCATCCCGAAAAGCGCGATACAGGCGCCGGCAACCCCGCGCAGTTTTAGGCCGACATAGACGGCAAGGTTGACCGGATTGGCACCCGGCATGATCTGGGCGACCGTCAGCGTCTTGAGGAACTCGTCGTCGGTCAGCCAGCCGCGGCGTTCGACGATCTCGCGATGGGTCCAGCCGGCCATGCCCCCTCCAAATGAGGAGGCGCCGAGCCGCAGAAACGAAGCGAGCAGGGCAAGAGAGGTCACATTCACCTCCCGCTCCATGTCGATGTCGCCGACAGGTTTGTCCATTGGTACTCCGATAGCTGCGATCCCCCCTCGGCATCCTGAAGCCGCGGGGAGAGCAATTGAATAGAGATGCGATTGGCGCGGCGCGCTTGCCCTGCGCGCGTGTGAGCATCGGAATGCTAGTGGCGTAAGCCTCGGAAAGTCCATGCCATTTCGCCTTAGCGGCGCAGTAAGAAAAATTTATCGACTCGTTCCCTGTGTGTAAAACACGTCGAACAAATGCGCTTATTGAAGCCTGTCTCGCCTGACCAGGTCCCTACTAAAGCGCTGGCGGAATGGTCGGCTCAATGCAGATTATCATTCTCTAAAGAACGGCAAGCGCTGTGATATCAAACAGATGAGCGCTTTGTCGCGCATGACCGCAACGGTGCCCATGATCACCGCTCCAAATTCTGTCCGCGTGAAAACTACTGGACTAAGCATAATTTTATGCTTTGGACAAAGGTCTCCGTGATGGCACTAATGAAACCACGCAATAGGCAGGGGCCAACGTAAATGATGGCAATCGCCCTGCCTACAGGAGGAGTTCGCAAGTGATTGCCCGATGGAGCCGCGATTTGATCGGCGGGAACTCCATTCCACGGGAGGATTGGAACCAGAAATGATCGAGACTATGTTCGGGGCGCTCTTTAATCTTGTGAGCACCCCCCATACCATGGGTCTCATGCTGATCGCGGTCGTCTTCGGACTGCTCGTCGGCGTGACGCCCGGCATCGGAGGCAAGCTCTCCATCGCCATGGCGATTCCGTTCGTCTATGGCATGGACATGGTGGCGGGCGCTGTTTTCCTGTTGACCATGCACGCCGTCAACGGCACCAGCGGCCAGATATCGAGCATCATGTTCGGCATCCCCGGCGATGGTGACGATGCGGCAACCACGCTGGACGGCTATCCACTCGCCAAACAGGGGCAGGCGGCACGTGCGCTCGGTGCCAGTATTACCGCCTCCGGTGTCGGCGGCATCATCGGCGCGGTCGTTTTCGCGATCATGATTCCGGTGCTGGAACCGGTCATCCTGATGTTCAGCCCTGCCGAGTTCTTTCTGATTGCCCTTCTCGGTATCAGTTTCATCGCTTTTCTCGCGAGCGGCAGCAAGATCGTCAAAGGCTTGATCGTCGGCTTCTACGGTCTCATGCTGTCGACGATCGGCATGGACCCGATTACCGGAACGCCGCGCTATGCAGGTGACATGCTTTTCCTTTGGGACGGCGTCAGCCTCGTCACCGCAGTGCTTGCGATGTTCGCCGTGCCGGAGATGCTTTCGCTGGCCACCAAGGGCGGTTCGATCTCGGCCGTGGCGATGGACAAGGCTTTCTCGTATCGGCAGATGTTTTCCGGCGTCATGGAAGTCCCGCGCCACTGGTGGCTCGTGGTCCGCACCTCGGTCATCGGCTCGCTCATCGGGATGATTCCTGGTCTCGGCGGCTCGACTGCGGCATGGCTCTGCTACGGCCATGCGGTACAGAGCTCGAAGACGCCGGAGCGTTTCGGCAAGGGCGCGATCGAGGGCGTCATCGCCCCGGAGACCGCCAGCAACGGCAAGGAAGGCGGCTCGCTGCTTCCGACCCTCTTCTTCGGCATCCCGGGAAGCTCCGGCATGGCCGTCCTGCTCGGCGCCTTCCTCATCCTTGGCATCCAGCCGGGTGCGATGATGGTCACCAAGCATCTCGATCTGGTCTGGACACTGATCTGGGCACTAGTCGTGGGCAACCTCATTGCCGTCGCCATGCTGCTCGTGGTCTGTCGGTGGCTCGCGGTTCTGACCTTCGTCAATGGCCGCATGCTGGCGCCCTTCATCCTGGTCTTCGTGACCATCGGCTGCTTCGTCAGCGATGTGCAATGGCAGAACCTCGTCGTCCTCGTGCTCTTCAGCGCGATCGGCTACGGCTTCCAGCGGGCCGGCTGGCCACGCTCGCCCTTCGTCATAGGGCTTGTTCTCGGCGGCCAGGCGGAGGCATCGCTGCACCAGGCGCTGCAGCTGTGGGGTTACTCCTTCTTCCTGCGCCCGTTGTCGCTGGTCCTCATCGGCATGATCGTCGCGCTTATGGTCTACGCCTTCTACCGCAATTTCCGGCCTGGCAGCCGCCATCCTAGCGTGGAGGTCAACACGTGAAGAACCTTTCCTTCAGCACATGGCTCACCATCGTCATGCTGGCTTTCTTCTTGGTCATGGTAGGCCTCTCGATGGAGTTTCCAGCTAAGGCACGCTTCATGCCCCTGATCGTAGGTCTGCCGGCCATAGCGCTCTGCCTCATCCAACTCGGCATCGATTTGATGCCGTCCTCGAAGAGCGCATTCCACGGCGCTCCCCGCGCCGGTCTGGCGCAGCAGACCGGTCCGGAGTCGGAACTGCCGGAATTCGGACCGCACACGGTCTCGCAGGAGCTCCTGATGTGGACTTATTTCGTGGCCTTTGTCGCCGGGATCCTGGCCTTCGGATTCTACCTGAGCGTGCCTGTATTGCTGCTGACGTTTCTTCGTCGGGAGGCCGAAGCGTCGTGGCGGTTCGCCTTCTCGTTGGCGGCAGCAGCTACGCTGGTGCTCTACCTGATGTTCGGCGCACTCCTGCAGATCCAGCTCCATCCTGGCTTCATAACGCCTTGGGCGGTGCAGGCAATCGGGATCGGGGCCGCCTGACCAGGAACCGCGAGGAGGCGGTTCGAAAAAGCGTGCCTTCCGGGGCGCGCCCAAAAAGAAACACCAAACGCACTGCAAGGATCAGTTTCACGTTGGCAGCGCCACCGTGAGCGGGATTGGCTTGCCGCTGGCAGACGTTGTCCGAAACCAGATGTCCGCAAGAGCGGGCAGCTTACGCCGAAAGGCAAAGGGAGGAACCAATGGGAATTCAAACACTTCGCGTCGCGGTATCGGGTGCTGCGATCCTGTCGGCTTTCTGGCCGGGTCTCGCCTCGGCCGAGGACGGCGTCGAGTTCTTCAACGGTAAGACGGTCAATTACATCGTCGCGACAGCGCCGGGCGGCGTTTACGACACCAATGGACGACTTGTTGCGCAATACATGCAGAAATACCTGCCAGGCTCGACTTTCGTCGTGCAGAACATGCCGGGCGCCGGTCACCTGCTGGGCACGAACTACATCTATGCCTCCGAACCGGACGGTCTGACCTTCGGCACCTTCAATACCGGGCTGCTCTACGGTCAGCTCAGCGGCGACGAAAACATCAAGTTCGACCTGACGAAGATGTCCTGGATCGGAAAGGTCGCATCCGACCCGCGGATCATTCTTGTCACCAAGGAGTCGGGTATCGAGAGCTACGAACAACTGAAAGCCCTGAAGGAGCCGATCAAATTCGCGACTGCCGGAAAGGGAAGCGCCTCGATGATCGAGGCGACGATGTTCGTCAAGGCACTCAAGCTTCCGATCCAGGTGGTCTCCGGCTATAACGGCAACGAGGACCAGCTCGCGATGATGCGCGGTGAGGTTCAGGGCGTGATCGGGTCCCGGTCGGAATTTCAGCAATTCGTCGATCAGGGTAAGGGCCGCTTCATCGCACAAATCGGCGGCACCGAGACGGATGTGCCGCAGCTCTCCACGATGGTCGATGACGCGACGGCGAAGCAGATCGTCGCTCTGATCGCGTCGCAAAGCGGGATCTCGCGCCTTTCCGCCGGTCCCGCCGGAATTCCGGAGGATCGCCTGAAAGCCCTCCGGGACGCCTATAAGGCCGCCACGTCCGATCCGGAATTCATCGAGAAGGCGCGAGCACTCGGTCTTCCCGTCGATCCGGCGGTCGGCGACGAGGTCGGAACGCGGGTTAACAAGGCTCTGGACCAGGCGCCGGAGGTGATCAACGTTCTGAAAGAAGCGCTGAGCGAAGGCTGATGCGCACCAGATCACGATGACTTTGGGTCCAATCGACCCAAAGTCATAAACGTGGTCGATTTTAATAAGTTGTGATGCGGGCGGAAAACCGCGCACAGCTTCCTCATCCCGCTCTGTCGAATTTTCAAGCTTCAACTGGGAGGAAAAATCAATGAAATGGCATTCAATTCGCATGGCTGCTTGCGCAACTGCGGCTTTGTTTACGATCTCGTCGGCCGGCGCTTGGGCGCAGGAAGGCAAGGAGTTCTTCAACGGCAAGACGGTCAATTACATCGTCGCGACCGGACCGGGAGGCGGCTACGACACCAATGGCCGCCTCGTGGCGCAGTTCATGCAGAAATATCTGCCGGGTTCGACCTTCGTCGTACAGAACATGCCCGGCGCCGGCCACCTCATCGGAGCGAACTATATTTATGCTTCCGAGCCGGATGGTCTGACATTCGGTACCTTCAACACCGGCCTCATCTATGGGCAGCTCGGCGGTGACCCCGGCATCAAGTTCGACCTGGCGGACATGTCCTGGATCGGAAAGGTCGCCTCCGATCCGCGCGTCATCGTCGTGAGCAAGGAATCCGGCATCGAGAGCTTCGAGCAGCTCAAGGCTCTGAAGGAGCCGATCCGGTTTGCTTCCGCCGGTGTCGGCAGCGCCTCCACGATCGAGACCACGATGCTGGTCAACGCGCTCCAGCTGCCGATCCAGATCGTTTCCGGTTACAACGGCAGCGACGACCAACTCGCCTTGCGCCGGGGCGAAGTACAGGGAATCATCGCCTCGCGCTCTTCCTTCCAGCAGTTCGTGGATGAGGGCAATGGCCGCTTCATCGCGCAGATCGGCGGTTCTGAGACGGACGTGCCGCAGCTCTCCTCGCTTGTCGACAATGAAGATGCCCAGAAGGTCATTGCGTTGGTGGCTTCGCAAAGCAACATTTCTCGCCTGACGGCTGGTCCTGCCGGTATTCCGGAAGACCGGTTGAAGGCGCTGCGCGACGCCTACACTGCCGCCACGACCGATCCGGAGTTCCTAGCGAAGGCAAAGTCTCTCAGCCTGCCGGTGGATCCGAAAGTCGGCGACGAGGTGGCGGTCACGGTCAAGACGGCATTGGATCAGAAACCCGAAGTCGTCGAGTTCCTGAAAGAGGCGCTCCTTTCGCGGAACTGAGCCTTGCGGCCTTGCGGGCGGCGGTCTTTCCGCCGCCCGTTCACCTGGCACGCCAGAACTTGCGCGGCATCGACGTCTTGCGCGATGTGCCGGCGCCAATCCTTGGATCGGAGCCGATTCAAGGAGAAATTATGCGCCAATTCAAAGCGCTACATAGGTTCTTTCACGCCCTTGAAGAGGTGTGGCGCTTTAGCGCGGCAGATAAATCCTGAGGTGGAAATGAAAATCGGTGTCGTTGGAACGGGAGAAATGGGACTCGCGATGGCGGGTCACATGCTGGACAAGGGCTTCGAGGTTTCGGCCTTCGACGTCAGCGACGAGCGGCTCGCCGCAGCCGAGGCGCGCGGCATTGCATCGAAGCATACCTTGGATGAATTGGCTCGTGCGGCCGACGTCTTTGTTCTAGCCGTTGCGACCGACCAACAGGTCGTCGACGTTTGCGGCGAGCTTGCGGCAGAGACCGCAGAAGACAGCGTGGTCGTGGTCGCAGCGACCATCAGCCCCGAGACAATGCGTGGCCTCGGTCCGCGTCTGAAGGAGCAAGGAAAACGTCTCGTTGATGCGCCGGTTGTCTACGGCGCTGCTGGAGCGCGGTCAGGAACGCTGCTTTCGCTCTGCGGCGGGGTCGAGGAGGATGTCGAGCGTGTCCGCCCGGCTCTGATGTGCTACAGCCGCGACGTCGTGCATGTCGGACCACTCGGGGCGGGGCAGATTGCGAAGTCCTGCAACAATCTGCTGCACTGGATTCATTGCGTTGCCAATTTCGAAGCCCTGCTGATCGCCAAGCGTTATGGCATCGACGCCCAGCGCATGCGCGAGATCCTGTTGGCGTGCCCCGGCACCAATGGCACGCTGGCGCGGTGGGATTCGACGCGCTTCACCTGGCAGGAAAAGGACATGGATGTCACGCTCGAACTCGCGCAGAAGGCCGGGTTGATGCTGCCGCTCGCCGGGCAGGTGGATCAGATCATCAAGACATTGAAGGCGGATGACGTGAAAGCCCTGCTTTACGGATCCGAGGCGACGTATCTCGGGCGCACCGTGAAGCCGCTCGCGCCTTCTGAAGGCGGCCTCGTCTGACAGCTTTTCGCTCTTTGGAAAAACCGAGGACGAGCGCAGGCCGAGAGTGGTGTCGGGAAAACGCCTTTTCCGAAAACACGCTACCGATGCCGCCCCAAAAGACTCATAGTTCGCGCCGAATGCGGAACGACAAAGGCAAATGAAAGTGAACCAGATGGCCAGTACTGTTGATAAAGCGCCGCTCAGTGGTGAACCGGTTGCGGTTCCTGATCCCGGCAACACCAAGTTCCTCGTCGATCCCTATAAGGATTGGTCCAAGGGTGAAGGTATCCCGATCCATTTCGACCTCGGGCACGATCTGCTCGCGCTCGAAACCGGTCCGTGGGATCGTTACGACGCACGCGGCTGCTTTGCCCATACCCACGGCATGGGGGACTTCATGGCGAACTACGTCATCGAAGTGCTGCCCGGTCGCAAGACGCGCCCCGTCAAGCACCTCTATGAAGCATTCTTCTATGTCCTGTCAGGCTACGGTTCGACGACCGTCTGGCTTCCGAACGGCGAGGTCCGCACGTTCGAGTGGGGCCCGAAGGCGCTCTTTGCGATTCCGTTGAACTGCCTCTATCAGTTCAACAACGGTTCAGGCGTCGACACGGTGCGCCTCTCCTGCACCAACAACGCGCCGCTGACAATCAACCTCTACCACAACCTCGATTTCGTCTTCGACAACGACTTCGCTTTCAAGGACCGCATCGGCCAGGCCAAGCATTTCGAAGGCGAGGGCGCGCTTTATTCCTATGGTCTGGATTCGGCGCGAAAGGTGCAGAACATCTGGGAAACCAATTTCGTCCACGACCTGACGAGCTTCAAGCTTTATGAATTCGAGGGACGCGGGAAGGGTTCACTCAACGTCAACTTCGTGCTGGCCGACGGAACGATGCATTCCCACGTATCTCAAATGCCGGTCGGTCGCTACAAGAAGGCCCACCGCCACGCTGCCGGAACGCACGTGCACGCCGTCGATGGCGAGGGTTATTCGCTGATGTGGTACGAGGGAGATTCCGAGTTCAAGGAAATCCCGTGGCGCCACGGCTTCATGTATACGCCGCCGTTCTGGATGTACCATCAGCATTTCAACACCTGCAATCAGCCGGCGCGTTACGTCGCCTGCAGTCTCGGCAGCCGGCGCTATCCGTTCATCTCGCTGCGGCGCAAGAGTGCGGAAGGCGGCGGAGCGACCTCGGTCAAAGACGGCGGACGACAGATCGAATACGAGGATCAGGATCCGCGCGTGCATCGCAAGTTCCTCGAGGAACTGCAGAAGACTGGCGTTCCGTCGGCCATGGGCGACATCTTCGACGAAGCGGCTATCATGGCCCTGCCGAAGGAAAGCCTGACGGGGGTTATTCAGACGCCGATCCTTGCCGGCCCGGCGACGTAAGACGGGGCAGTGTGGGAGCCGGGTCGGAGGTCCCGGCTTCATTGCATGATTCCTTAAATCGGAGCCGCTTTGAGGACAAAATCATGCAGCAGTTCATGGTGGTGCTACAGCGTCTTTGCGCGTTTGAAACGCGCGGCGCTGTAGGGAAGGAGGAGTTGCGTGCACGATCTCGATTTCGACCACGAGCATGACGATCTGTCCGACGACGAACGTCAGCAGATCGCGGACTGGCTGTGGAAGCAGGAAACCGTCGATCTGCTGACGGTCGGCATCGATATCGGCAGTTCCACTTCTCACCTGCTGTTTGCAAACGTCGTCCTGCGGCGGGAGACGGACGATCTTTCCAGCCGGTTCGTCGTCGTCGATCGGCGGGTGGTCTGGCGCTCGCCGATCCTCCTGACGCCGTTCCTACCGGACGGGACGATCGACGCGCACGAATTGCGGCACTTTTTCCAGCACTGCTACCACGATGCGGGGTACAAGCGCAGCCACATTGATACCGGCGCCGTCATCCTGACCGGTGAGGCGATCAAGCGAAAGAACGCGCGGGCGATCGACGAGCTCTTTGCAAACGAGTCCGGCCGCTTCGTCTGTGCGACTGCCGGCCACAAGCTCGAATGTATGCTCGCGGCCCATGGTTCGGGCGCAACCGCGCTCTCGAAGAAACGGGACGCCTGCGGCCTGCATGTCGATATCGGCGGCGGCACGACCAAGCTTGCCTTGATCGACAAGGGAGAGATCGTAAGCGTCGCGGCCTTCGCCGTCGGCGGACGATTGCTGGCGCAGGATGGCCGGGGCAGCTGGTCGCGCATCGACGACTCGGCTCGGATCGTTGCCGAGGAACTTGGGCTCGGCACGGATCCTGCGACGATCGCCGACGCCGAGAACCGCCGCGCCATCGCGAAGCGCCTGGCTGCGGCGGCGGTCGATGAAATTCTCGATGTGCCGCTCGATGCGCTTGGCGAGCGCCTTCTCCTCACCGAACCTCTCGAACGGCCGGTCCAGCCGACCTACGTCACCTTTTCCGGTGGCGTCTCGGAATACATTTTTGATTACGAGCCGAATGACCATGGCGATATAGCGCGGGATCTCGCCAACGAGATTGTGGCGCAGCTCAAGCCACGCATCGAGATACCGATCGTCGACGCCGGGCAACGCATCCGCGCGACCGTCATTGGCGCGTCCCAATTCACCGTCCAGGTGAGCGGTAAAACGCTCTACATGAACGGCGCCGACGCGTTGCCGAAGCACAACATCCCGGTGGTCCATCTCGGAAGGACGCTTTCCGAAGATATCGATCCGGAGGAAATCGCCGCCGCATTTCGTGAGAGTGCCGACAGGCAGGATCACGATGTTAACGCGATGACGGCGCTTGCTTTCTCCTGGACCGGGTCACCGGACTACCAGCGCCTGCTCGCCATGGCCAAGGCGATCAAGATGGTTGCCGCGCCGGAGGGCGAGCGCAAGGAGTTGCTGGTGCTGATGATCGATGGCGACGTCGGCCAGACGATCGGCCGGATCCTCGACCGCGAGCTCTGCATCCACTCTCACCTGATTTCTATCGACGGCGTGCGGCTCAAGGATCTGGATTTCGTCGATCTCGGCGAGTTTCTCAACCCGCCGGGGGTTATTCCCGTTGTCATCAAGTCGCTGCTCTTTTCTTGAATTGTCCCCGGCGCAGAGTTGTGCCAAGACGCCGGAGATGATCAAGTCTTCCGACATGCCGAGATCGAGCTTTGACGGGCTCGATCTCAACGACATCGCGATCTTCACGCGCGTGGTGCAGCATGGCAGCTTCACCACGGCCGCAAAGATCTTTGGGAAGTCGCCGTCCTATATGAGCAAGCACGTCTCTCAGCTCGAGGAGGCGTTGAAGCTGACCCTGCTCAATCGCTCGACGCACGCCGTGTTTCTGACCGATGCGGGTAGCGTCTTCTTCGACCATTGCACACGCATCCTCGCCGAAATCGACGCCGCAAAGGCGGATGCGAGCGGGCTCAGCAGTGAGTTGATCGGCACCCTGCGGGTTCACAGCACGCCGGGCGTCGGCCAGGCGCTCGTCGCGCCGGCAATCGTCGACTTCAACGCGAGATATCCTTCGATAAAGGTCGAGCTCACCGTCAGCGCCTACTCGGTGAATCTGATGGAACGCGGCGTGGACGTCGTTATCGGCAGCCGCGATTTCGATGACGACGAGTCCTTTCACACCGGCCTCTTCGAGCGCAAGCTCGGACCGGCGCCCTACGTCATTTGCGGCGCGCCTTCCTACTTCGCCGAGCGGCCGAGGCCGATGAAGCCGGCCGACCTTCGAGAACACAACTGCCTGATCCACACGACGCAGAAACCGGATCCGCGGATCTGGAGTGCACGCTTCGACGATGAAGAGATCACCGTGCAGGTGGACGGCACTTTTCATTCGAATTTCGAGAGCGCGATCCTTCTTGCGGCCCTTCAGGGCTCCGGCATCGCCCGTCTTCCCCTTTATAGCGTCGTCGAAGAAATCCGTGCTGGCAGGCTGCTTTCGGTATTCGACGGCGAAATCGTCTCGCACCGCGTGATCAAGGCGTTCTATCCGCGCAGCCGTTTCGTGCCAAAGAAGCTTCGGGCCTTCCTGGCTATCCTGGAAGCGCGGCTGAAGGATGCAATGGGGCCGGGCGTGGCGTGATTTCGGGGACTGGATCGGAGGGAATTGCCTTGGATAAGAAGAAACCGACTGTCCTGATGATCATGGACGGGTGGGGCTGGCGCGAAGAGACGGAGGGCAATGCCGTCCGGCTGGCGAAGACGCCGAACTTCGATCGCTTGTGGGCGACCTGCCCCCACGCATTCTTAACGACGCATGGTCCCGCGGTTGGCCTGCCCGAGGGGCAGATGGGCAATTCCGAGGTCGGACATCTGAACATCGGGGCAGGGCGCATCGTGATGCAGGAACTGCCTCGCATCGATGCAGCAATCGCGGACGGCACCCTCCGCAATCTGCTCGCCGAAAGCCGGCTGCCCGATACGCTCGAGCGGACGGGGGGCGTGTGCCACATCCTCGGACTCATTTCTCCGGGAGGCGTGCATTCGCACATGGACCATGTCGCGGCGGTCGCCCGGGAGCTTGCAAGCCTCGGCGTGCGGCCGATCGTTCACGCGTTCACTGACGGCCGCGATACGCAGCCAGGGCAGGCGGCGCCGTATCTTCGCCAATTTGCTGAAAAGCTTCCGGACAGTGCCATTGTCGCCACGGTCAGCGGCCGGTTCTTTGCAATGGACAGGGACAGCCGCTGGGATCGGGTCAGGCTCGCCTACGAGGCGATCGCCCTGGGCAAGGGGGACCGTTTCGCTACGGCGGAGGAAGCAATCTCTGCCGCGGCAGCCCAGGGCAAGACGGATGAATTCATCCCGCCGAGCGTCATTGCCGACTATGCGGGCATTCGCGATGGGGACGCGATTCTCTGTGCGAACTTCCGGTCGGATCGTGTACGCGAGATCCTGGCAGCCCTGACGCTTCCGGACTTTGGTGGCTTCGAGCGCGAGCGGTGGCCCGAACTATCGATCGCCATCGGAATGGTCTCCTATGGAGCGGAACTCGACCCATCTATGCGCACCTTGTTTCCACCTCAGCGCCTCGATGACGGATTGAGTGAGACGGTTGCAAAGGCAGGGAAGACGCAAATCCATCTCGCCGAAACGGAAAAATACCCGCATGTCACGTATTTCCTGAACGGCGGCCGCGAAGTCGCCTACGAATACGAGGATCGCATCCTCGTGCCCTCGCCGAAAGTTGCTACTTACGACCTGCAGCCCACCATGTCGGCCCCGGAACTGACGACGAAGGTCGTTGCCGCGATCGAGAGCGGACGCTACGAACTGGTGGTCGTCAACTACGCCAACCCGGACATGGTCGGTCATACCGGCAAGCTCGACGCGGCCATTCTCGCCGTGGAGACGGTCGACGGCGCGCTCGGTGAAATCGACGCGACCGTTGCTCGCGCGGGCGGGTCGATGCTGGTCATCGCCGATCACGGCAACTGCGAGACGATGATCGATCCCGAAAACGGGGAGCCGCACACGGCCCATACCACCAATCCGGTTCCGGTTCTGCTATCTGGTGCGTCACGTGACGCGCGCCTACGCGATGGTATTCTCGCCGATGTCGCTCCCACTATTCTGGCGCTCATGGGGATACGGCAGCCGGAAGCGATGACGGGCCGTGCGCTTTTCGTGGATCGTTGATCTCAGTCGCAGCAAAAGAGGTGGCGGCGCAGCCGGCGAAGTGAACCGCGTGCCGCCCCGTCGGCGGATTTGCGCAAAGAGGATAATACCAGTATAGCTCCAGATGACGCTTGTGGACGAAATCTACAGGCGTCAGAATTTGCATGGAGCGGCAATGGAAACCGATCTTTTCATCGAACTGATAGGCAAGGAACTCGCCGGTGCGGCGCCCGGTTCGCCGCTCTACAAGCGATTGAAGTCGGCGATCGAGACCGCCATCCGTTCCAACACTTTGAGGGCCGGTGCGGCCCTGCCGGGCGAGCGCGTCATTGCCGATGCATTTTCGCTCTCCCGCGTGACCGTGCGAAAAGCGCTCGCCCTGCTCGAAGAGGAGGGGTTGCTCAATCGCCGGCACGGCTTCCGCACGGAAGTCGGTTCGCGCGTCGAAAAGTCCCTGTCGACGCTGACGAGTTTCTCCGAGGACATACGCGCCCGCGGCCTGGCGCCGGGATGCATCTGGCTTTCCAGGCAGATAAGCCGGCCTTCGCCGGCCGAGATGATGGCACTGGGGATTGCCGGCAACGCCAATGTCGTCCGCATGAAACGGGTTCGAACCGCCGATTCCGTGCCGATCGCAGTCGAGATTTCGGCAGTACCGGTTCGCTTCCTGCCGTCGCCAGCTCTCGTCGGCGATTCACTTTATGAGGCATTGGAGGCACGTGGCTTTCTGCCACAGCGCGCGATCCAGAGAATGCGGTCGAGAGCAGCCGGCGAGGAGGACGCGAGGCACCTCAATTGCGATGTTGGCGCGCCGCTGCTGATGACCGAGCGACGCTGCTTCCTCGCGGATGGTCAGATCGTCGAATATTGCGAGACGCGCTACAAGGGCGATGTCTACGACTTCGTGTTCGAACTGCAGCGATAATACCAGTCACAAACTGGTTGTAATCTGGTATTTTCCATCTATCGTGATGCCGAGAGGGAGTGTCACGATTGCAACGCGAAGAAATAAGAAACGGCCTGATCGTGTCTTGCCAGCCGGTTCCGGCAGGGCCGATGGACAATGCCGAATTCGTGACAGGGTTTGCCAAGGCAGCGCTCGATGCGGGGGCCTGCGCGCTGCGGATCGAATCCGTCGCCTACGTCCGGGCCGTGCGTTCCGCCGTCACGGCGCCGATCATCGGCATCGTTAAACGCGACCTTTCCGACAGCCCCGTGCGCATCACGCCCTATGTCTCTGACGCCGAGGCCCTCGCGGACGCCGGCGCGGACATTGTTGCCTTCGATGCAACGGACCGGGTTCGCCCGGCCACGATCGAGGAACTGGTTCGGGCCATGAAGGCGAAGGGCAAGTTGACGATGGCCGATTGCTCTTCGCTGGAGGATGCCGAGCATGCGCTCGCCGCCGGTGTGGACTTCGTCGGCACAACGCTCTCCGGATATGTGGGCGGGCCCGAACCGGTCGATCCGGACATAGACCTTATTGCAGCCATGCGGAGGCTAACGCCTTACGTCATCGCAGAGGGACGCATCCGCTCGCCGGAGCAGGCGGCCGCCGCTGTCAAAGCCGGTGCCTATGCCATCGTCGTAGGGTCGGCCATCACCCGCACGGAGCACGTGACCTCGTGGTTTCATGAGGCCGTGGCGAAAGCCTACAACAAGCAGGAGGCTAGCTCGGCGGAAACCGTGCTCGCCGTCGACATAGGCGGCACGAAAACAATGGCGGCCTTGGTCAAGGGCGGCGCGATTGTCGACGAGGTTCTCATCCCGACCGCACGCGAGGCGGGGCCCGACGCGTGGCTCGAAGCGATCGCCGAGAGTGCGGCCCGATGGCGCGGCGGCTACGCCCGCATCGGCTTTGCGGTAACCGGTCTCGTTCAGGATGGATATTGGTCGGCGCTCAATCCGGCGACACTCGGCATTCCCAATGGCTATCCTCTGGTCGACCGGGCAACACGCCTCTTCGGCAAGCCGGTCTTCGCCATGAACGACGCGCAAGCAGCCGCCTGGGGCGAATATAAGTTCGGTGCCGGTTCCGGCGGAAACCTCGTTTTTCTGACCATCTCGACCGGCATTGGCGGCGGCATCGTCATCAATGGACGGCCGCTTTCGGGTCTGGCAGGCCATTTCGGGCTCATGCGCGGCCCGTCGCAGGGGCGTGCGCCGTTGGAGGACGAGACGTCCGGCCGTTGGATTGCCGCCGAGGCGCTGAAGGCCGGCCATGAAGTGGAGGCCGCCGAGGTATTCGAAAGAGCGGGGCAGGGCGCGCCGTGGGCGCGTGCGATCGTTTCGCAATCGGCGCTGCGCGCGGCAACCCTCTGTCACGATATCCAGTTGATGCTCGATCCGGACCAGATCGTCATCGGCGGCGGTATCGGTCTTGCCGCCGGCTACATCGATGAGATGCGCGATCATCTGAAAGATGTTGCGCCGCGTCTCGCCCCTCGTCTCGTTGCGGCCAAGCTCGGTAGCCGCGCGGGCATCATCGGCGTCGCCGACCTCGCGGGGGAGGACGGGTAGCGACGCTGTTTCGCATACATTCGAACGTCAAAAGATAAGAAAGGGAACAACGATGAAACTGAACAGTACGTCTTTTTCGGCTGTGGCCGTTCTTTTCGCAAGCGTTGCCCTGCCGGGCATATCCCACGCAACGGTCACGGTTCTCGGCTGGCCCGGCGGTTCGGAGGAGACCGCGCTCCGCGCAACCGTCGAAGCCTATAATGCCCAGTCCGGCATTGCCGATGCCGACAAGGTCGAATTGCTCTTCTTCAACCGCGACGGTTTCTTCGACAAATTGCAGGCTGACATGGCGGCTGGCTCCGACGCCTTCGATGTCAATCTCGTCGCGACCTATTCGATCGGCCGTTATGCACCCTATATGGAGCCGGTTGATCTCGGCGCCGATGCCGGCAAGGTGTTCGGCGAGTCCGTGCTGAAGACGATGCAGTTTGACGGCGAGCAATATGGCGTGCCGACCGATCTGTCCCTGCACTTCATGTACTACCGCAAGGATCTGGTTGACGCGCTCATGCAGGACGATGTCGCCAAGAAGAAATATGCGGAAATCGCCAAGGAACATCTCGGCAAGGATCTGCAGCCGAAAGATCCTGACAGCTGGACCTGGGACGATTGGGCGGCGACGACGCTTTATTTCAGCAAACAGGTGAATTCCGAGAGCCCCGTCCGCTATGGCACGGTGCTGCAGATGAAGAACCTGCTTTTCAACATGATGGTCTTCCAGTCGCTGCCGCGTTCCTACGGTGCGGATTGGACCGACAAGGACGGCAACGTCACGGTCGATTCCGACGCGTATAAGACTGGTCTGGAACTCTACAAGAAACTTTATGACGCAGGTGCCTCGCCGAAGGATTCGCTGAGCTACGAATATGCGGAAACGAACGCTGCCTATGGTTCCGGCCAGGCGGCGACGGCGCTGCAATGGAATGCCGCAGCCGCTGATTTGACCAATGCCGAGAAGACCCCTGCGGTCGCGGCTGTCACCGGGATCGTTGCGCCTCCTGCCGGCCCGAATGGCCGCGCCGACCATATCCATGGGCTCGGTCTCGGCCTCAACAAGAATGCCAAGAACAAGGAAGGTGCCGTCAAGTTCCTGAAATGGCTGGCCACCGAAGATGCTGCGCTGCTCTATGCTCGCAGCGGCGGTTCGCCGGCGCTTGCCCCCGATGTCGCGGCCAAGGTTTCAAAGGAGCGACCGGACCTCGTCAAGCTAGGGGAATTCGCCAGCCAATACGGCTACGTGATGAATGGCGCTACCTCGGCAAATGCGCTTTCGGTCTATGAGCTGCAGGCAAAGGAATTCACCGGCTACTGGGCCGGCCAGCAAAGTCTCGAAGATGCGCTGGCGCACACGAAGACCGGCATGCAGGATCTGCTGAAGAAGTAATTTTGAGCCGGACGCCGGGCAAGGCCTGGCGTCCGGCGCATCTGGCGGATGGAAATGGCTATTGTAAACCGTGCCGAAGGCAGAGCCTACCTCACGCCGCTCGTGGGCTTCCTGCTGTTTTTTCTGGGTTTTCCTGCGGCGGTCAATCTCGTCTACTCGATCTCGACTGTTTCCTTCGAGACATTGCGTAGTCCGAGCCTAAGCGGTTTCGGCAATTACGCGGCGGTGCTTGCCGACCGCGAGTTCTGGGGCGCGGTCTCCTTTTCCATGCGCTTCGGCGTGTTGACGGCACTTGCCGAATGCCTGATCGGACTCTTCCTGGCGGTTTTCCTCACGCCGCTGCTGGCGAAGCGCTCCTACCTGATGGCGCCTTTGATGCTGCCGCTGATGGTGGCCCCGGCGATGATCGGCCTCATGTATCGGCTTGTCTTGCACGAGTTCGCTGGCCCGGTGCCCTATTATCTGTTCGAATGGTTCGGCGACAGTCCGGCCTTCCTCGGCGTCGACAACGCTTTCCGCACGCTGCTCGTCGTCGAAATCCTGCAGTGGACGCCATTCGCCTTCCTGCTCTTTTACATGGCCTATGCGGCGATACCGCTCGAGGTTCGCGAAGCCGCCTCGCTCGATGGCGCGTCGGCTCTGAAGGCGCTCTGGTGGGTCGAGTTGCCCCTGATGCTGCCGACGCTGGTGATTGCCTTCTTCATCCGGTTCATCGACGGCTTCCGCGTCTTCGACAACGTTTACGCGCTCACCGGCAGCGGGGCCGGCGGATCGACGACCTCGCTTTCGATCTACATCTACCAGGCTTTCTTCAAGGGCGGGGCGATCGGCAAGGCTGTCGCGGCGTCCGTCGTGCTTTTCCTCGCGTCGCTCGCCGTCCTTTACGGTCTCAACTGGATAACCGGCCGCGGGAGGCGCTGACCGATGCTCAATCTGCTGCGCTGGCTTGTCTTCGTGGTCGCCGTGCTTGCGATGAATTTTCCCGTCATCGTCACGGTGATCACGTCCTTCAAGAGCGCGCGCGAACTGTCATTCAATCCCGGTTTTTGGATCGGCGAACCGACACTTGAAAATTACACGCGCGTGCTCGGCGAGACCGATCGTTTCAACATTTACGGCTATCTCTTCAACAGCACTATTGCCTCGCTGATCGGGACGGGGCTGGCGATTGCGCTCGCCTTTCCGGCCGCCTACGCCATCGCTCGGAGCGAGGCGGGAAGGCGCACGCTGCTGCCCCTCATCATCAACCTGCGCGCCGTGCCGCTCATCATTTTCGCTATCCCGCTCTACATGATGTACCAGTGGCTGGGGCTGCTCGATACGCAGCTCGGTCTCGGCCTGATCCTGACGATCGTCAACACGCCGCTGGCGCTCGTCATCCTTGTCAACGCGATTTCCGACGTGCCGTCCGAACTGGACGAGGCGGCAAAGATGGATGGTGCCAGTTCTTGGCAGGTCATGCTGATGATCATCCGTCCGGTCGTGCGGCCGGCCGTGGTCACGACCTTCATCTTCGGGTTCATTACGGCCTGGAACGAATTCCTCTTCGGCCTGATGCTCACGACGAGCCGGGCGGTTCCGATGACGGTCGGAGCGTCGTTCTTCTTCGCCGCGAGCGGGGGAGGCGTGCAATGGGGCACCGCCTCCGCCGTCATGGTGCTCGGAGCGCTGCCTCCCGCCTTGCTGGGCTTGTTGATGTACCGGCAGATCTCGGCGTCTTTGACCGCGGGCGCAGTTAAAGGTTAGGCCCGCGACCGCGATGCTTTCCTGGCCGCTCAGACCGGATCGGCGCCGATAGCCTTCAAGGCCACACGGGCCACTTCGAAATCCTGCTCGCCCGTGCCGGAGCCGATGCCGATTGCGCCGGCGAGTCTTCCGCCGAAGCGAATGGGCAGGCCGCCTGGAAGATGCGTCACGCCGCCCTGCGATGCTATTCCTGCGGCAACCCCGAACTCGACCGGCATCGCGCCTGTCGGCCCGTTGATCGACGCTGCGGTGCGGGCCTTGGCGCGGGCGGTATGCATGCTGAGATATTTCGCACCATCCATGCGGATGCTGGCGATCGTCTCTCCGCTTGCGTCGACGATGAAGACGCATTGCGGAACGTCGATGCTCTCCGCGTGGCGCACCGCGGCCGCCAGGGCATTGATTGCGCCTTCGTGGGCAAGGCTGATCGTCTCTCTATAATTTGCCATCGTTCTCTCCCTTTTCGCCACGACCCTACAATGACAGGCGACAGTGGGAATGCTCGCGTTCGGCGAAGCACTTTCACTGCCGAGGAAGAAGTCAGATTGCCGCGATGAACTTCGCGTGCTGCCTATGCGCAGCATGATGTTTCGGCCATAGTGGCGAAAGCGAGAGGAGGGGGATCATGACATTGACGGAACAGGATGCACGACGCCTTGAAATGACCGTTCTGATGACGCCGGATATGGCCAATTTCAGCGGCAAGGTCCATGGTGGCGCGCTTCTGAATCTGCTCGATCGCGTGGCCTTTTCCTGCGCTTCGCGCTTTTCCAAACAATATGCGGTGACCTTGTCCGTCGACCAGGTGATCTTCAAGGAGCCCATCCAGGTAGGCGAACTGGTGACCTTCCGCGCCTCGATCAACTATGCCGGACGGACCTCGATGGAGGTCGGTATTCGGGTGGAGGCGGAAGATATCCGTGCCGGCACCCGGCGGCATACGAACTCCTGCTATTTCACCATGGTTGCCGTGGACAGCGCGGGTCGCCCGGTGGAAGTGCCGCAGTGGCGTCCCGAGACGGCAACCGACCAGCGCCGACATCGCGCGGCTGAGTTGCGCCGGACGCTGAGGCGCGAGTTTGCCACCAGATTGGAGGCGGTGGCGCAAACTGGTCGCGACGTGGAGGGGGCAGGGGTCTAGGCGGACACGGCCAACTGCCTCAACGACTCGGGGGTGCTTCTTGGAGGTGGCGCTGCGACGATTGACTGAGATCCCGCCAACAAAATTCCGCGCGCGTGAAGAGGCGGGGCCACAGGCGGGCCCCGACAATAGCCCAGGAGACCAAACGCTCTCACCCCGGCCGAAACGGCCGGGTTAATGCAAGCGTGCCAGCCATAAGCATCTGCTTTGCGGTCAGGCCAAGCGGCCAACCGCTTCAACCAGAGCCCGCAAAGCGTGGCCGGCTGGCCTCAACCGACAAATATAGCGCGCAAACGTGCGAACAGGCCCGTCTGCTTTCCGGCTATCGCTGCGCGGATGTGACGGGCTGCAGTCACAGCGCTCACCGTTGCGCCGAAGTGGCAATAGCAGATAACCCTGTGCAATTGCTCGTCGCTCAGTTCGAAGAACCGTTTCGCTTCGCCATAGGTGTCATTTTCCATTCCGGCTGCGCGCAGGACGGGATCCTTGAATGCGACCGAGATCGGCGAGTCGTCGCCGCGCATGGTCGCACGCACTCTGGCCGGCTGGTACTCGGTCTCGTGCAGCGTCGAAAGGTGTCTGTGCGGGATTTGTTCCAGGAGTTCCGCCCAGCGTTCCAGACGCTCTGCGCGCGTTGTAAGCCGGCGCGGGAAGTCCTGTTTGACCTCTGCGACGATCTGCAGTTGCTCGAGTGCATGGTGCTTCATTTTGGCCTCCATTCAGACGATAGTTTTGCTCCGCCCCAGTTCCGAATTCAGCCCGCTATAAAGGTGACTCTTGCGCGTGCCGAAGTCCAATCACGATCTGTCGTGGAGGGCCGCTTTCACCAAAATGTGCAGCTTTCGCAACGGCGTGGCCGTATTGCGAGTGCGTTTTGCGCGTGTCTGGAGATATTGCCGACCCGCTACAACCCCGTGTCGGTCGCAACCGCCGCACGGGGTCGGATCGTGGCGGCGCCCTATGCGCCAAAGCCGCCGTCGATGGTATGAAGCGCTCCGGTCGTAAAACCGGCTTCCGGGCCGGCGAGATAGGCCGCCAGGCCGGCGACTTCCTCCGGGCGACCATGGCGTTTGATCGCCATGAAGCTGTGCATGAATTCGCTCATCGGACCGTCTTCCGGGTTCATGTCCGTCGATGTCGGACCGGGCTGGATGACATTGACCGTTATGCCCTTAGCGCCGAAGTCGCGGGCGAGACCGCGGGCCATGCCCTGCACGGCGGACTTTGTCAGCGCATAGGCGGCTCCGCCGGCGAAGGGCATTCGGTCACCGTTTACCGAGCCGACGATGATGATGCGGCCGCCTTCGGACATCTGTCGCGCGGCCTCGACCGCCGCGTGATAGGGCGCTCGCACATTCACGTCGATCATCCGGTCGACCGCATCCGCATCCACCTCCAGCGGATCGCCGAGCACCAGGGTTCCGGCGTTCACCACGAGTACGTCGAGCGCGGCTTGATCCTTCACGACCTTGATGACAGCGGCCCGGTCCGCGGCATCGGACCGGATCGCAGTCGAGCCCGTTTCCGAGGCTAGCGCCTTTGCCGCCTCGGTTGCTCCGGAATAGGTGAAGGCAACGGTCGCGCCCTCATTGGCGAAACGCCGGACAATGGCCGCACCGATGCCGCGGCTGCCGCCGATGACCAGAATCTTCTTTCCGCTGAAATTCGCCATGGTTCTCTCCTTGATGAAAATGTAGTGAACGCTACATAAAAGAAGCAGAGAGCGAGCGCAAGGAGTTTTGTAGTGGGCGATACAAAAAATGTGAAGCCGCGTGGCAGACCCCGTGCCTTTGACGTCGACGAAGCCGTGGGCAAGGCGCAGGCGCTGTTCCATCAACGGGGCTATGACGCGGTCAGCCTCACGGACCTGACGGGCGCTCTGGGGATCAATCCGCCGAGCTTCTATGCAGCATTCGGCAGCAAGGCCGATCTCTACGGTCGTGCGCTGGAGCGCTACGCGAAGACGGAAGGCCTGGACTTCGAGCGTCTGCTCGCGCCGGAAAGGTCGATTGCCGAAGCGCTGGCGGCGTTGTTCGAAGCCGCAGCGGTGGCCTATACAGCACATTCGGAAGCTACCGGTTGTCTGGTCATCGAAGGTGCGCGCGGCGGCACGGATGCCGTCGCTTGCGGCAAGGCAAAGACGCTCTCGCGTCAGAGCCGGCAAGTCGTGCGCGATGCCATCGCCCGGCGAGAGACTGACCGAGCGGACGAGATCGCCGATTATGTGATGGCGGTGCTGGCGGGCATGTCGACAAGTGCGAGAGACGGTCTCGACGTCGACCGCCTGCGTGCGATCGGGCGCAGGGCATCGCTGGCCTTTACGCACCAGAAGGCATAGTGAGGCCCTTCGCCGTCGTGTTCGCCAAATTCGCGGGCAACGAGGTTGAGCGCATGCGGCCACCAAGCCACGTTGACAGACCAACACTGCTGCCCGATACAATGCCAACATTCCGAGGGGAGCACCGAGCGGTGGCTGAGATGGCGGTGAGCCGAACCCTTGAACCTGATCCGGGTCATGCCGGCGTAGGAACGGGAACAGGGCCTTTGAAGGCGCTTAGCCACTTCTCCGCGATTTCCTGGATGTCCGTGATATTCCAATCTGGAGACAGACCATGATGCGCTTTTTTTCGTTTCTTTCTGCTGTCACGGTGAAAATCCGATGACGGCAATCGCGCTGACCATAGCAGGCTCTGATTCCGGCGGTGGGGCCGGCATTCAGGCTGACCTCAAGACTTTCTCCGCCCTCGGTGTCTATGGCGCCAGCGTCATCACCGCCGTGACGGCTCAAAATACGAAGGGCGTCACCGCCGTTGCCGACCTTTCACCGGAAATCGTTACGGCACAGATCGACGCGGTCTTTTCCGATCTCAACATCGCCGCCGTCAAGATTGGCATGGTCTCGCGCCAAGAGACAATCGCCGCCATTGCCGCCGGGCTGCGCCGCTTCGGTAAGCAGGCCGTTGTCGATCCGGTCATGGTGGCGACTTCCGGCGACCGGTTGCTGCGGCCGGATGCTGTGGCGGCGCTGGTAGATGAGCTCTTGCCGCTGGCACTGGTTACCACTCCGAACCTGCCGGAAGCCGCATTGCTGACCGGCCGTTCCATCGCCGAGGACGAAACGGAGATGGCGCGGCAGGCCGAAGCCATTCTCAAGACCGGTGCCCGCTCTGTTCTGGTCAAGGGCGGTCATCGGCAGGGCAGCGAGGCAACCGACCTTTTCTCTGACGGCAATACGATTGTCCACCTCCCGGCAGCCAGGATCGACACGAGCAACGATCACGGCACGGGTTGCACGCTTTCGGCGGCCATCGCTGCCGGCCTCGCGCTCGGACGGTCTTTGGTGGACGCGGTGCTCGAGGCGAAGGCGTACCTGCATGCTGCGCTTTCCGCAGCGAATACCTTGTCGGTGGGCGAGGGACGCGGACCCGTGCACCACTTCCACCGCTGGTGGTGATGGGGATCCGGGGCGTAGCCGAACCGCATCCAACCCACCGTATCGCGAGGTCGAATGCGAGACGCCGCCTCGGTGTCGCCACTGTTGCGACGCAACGTTGTTTCGTCCATGGTCAATGGACTGGTTCCACGAAGGCAGCGATATATGCAGTTCCTTGCTCGTCGTTTGGAAGCTTTCAACCGGGACGAACTGCCGGACTGGCGTCGATCACCGACGGTGTTGGGTCGTGCGCTGCGGCTCGTTCCTAGCTTGCTCGAATTTTTCCTCTTCTATGTCCTGGCACTCGCCATTCTGGCGGGAGTGGTCGCACTGATGGTGCTGGCCTGGATCTTCAGAATCGATCGAAAGCCGTCGTAAGGGCTTTGATCCAGAATGGCAAAATTTCAAAGGGTTAGATCATTTTGCTGCTTCAGCCAATGAAGCGGCAGCGTCCGTATTCAGTAATTCAAAGTGCTACAGCGCCGCGTGTCTGAGAAGATACGCGGCGCTGTGTGTGGCAGATGCGGACGCCCGTCAGCTCAAGCTGCGGGCCGGTCGCCGCTGATCGAATGCTCGACATAGTATTTGCCGTAACGATGTCGATACTTCTCGACGCCGCCGAAGTCGCTGTACTTCGAAAGCTCATCCATGTCGGTCTTGTTGAGAATGACCCCGAGCACCTTGGAATTGATCTGCGGCTCGGAATGTAGAACGTCGCGCACCAGGCGAGACGGCGTCTTTCCCCATTCGACGACGAAGATGAAGCCGTCTGCAAGCGGAGCAAAGGCCTTTGCGTCCACGACAGGCGCCAGCGGAGCGAGGTCGACGACAACGTAGTCGAACGAACTGCGTGCGTTCTCGATCAGGTTTGCCATGGCAGCCGAGGCGAGCAGTTCGTGGCTCTGATGGGGTTGATGGTTGGACGCCCCGCCGCCGACAGGGAAGATCGCAAGTTTGGTACGCTGGTCGACCTTGATGCCGGCGGGCCAAGTGGCTTCACCCATCAGTGTCTCGACGAGCCCCGTGCGAGGGGTGGGTGTGATCATCTGGGTGAGGCCGGGCTTGCGGATATCGCCATCGATCAAGAGCGTCCGCTTTCCGCTTGCGGCCAACTGCGCCGCGAAGTTTGCGGCGATGACGGATTTCCCCTCATCCGGAACCGCGGACACGATCCCGATAACGCGGCTATCGTTGCCGTGCAGCATGTGATCGCAGGCAAGCTTGGCATTCCGGAAGGTCTCGGCGAAAGAGGATTGTGGCGCTTCAAGGACCATGCGCGCCAGGCGCTGGAAGGCGACTGCCTCTTCACCGATGACTTCCGGTTGCCTGTCAGACGCAAAGCGTGTGCGCACGAGTTCCGCACTCTTCTTCGTGCGCGTACCGATCAACGGCACATAGCCGAGCGATTTGTGACCGAGGATGGCGCGCACATCGTCTTCAAGCCGGAAGGTTCTTTCGCGGAACTCCTGGAAGGCAGCAAAGGCGCCGCCGGCCATCAAGCCGAGCACGGCGGAAAGTGCAAGTGTCAGGGTTTTCTTCGGGCTCGACGGGGCGGTGGGAACGCCGGCTTCGGAGATGACCCGAGCCTTCGCGATCGGGAACGAGCGTTGCTGCGCTGCCTGCTCGTAGCGGCCGAGATAGGACTCATAAAGCGTCTTCAGCGCCGCCGCCTTCTGCTCCAGCTCTCTCAACTGAACCAATGACTTGCTGGCGTTCGTGTTCTTCCCCACGACCCCTTCGATGCTTTCCCGCAACGACTGCTCGCGCGAACGGGCGACTTCGTATTCATTCTTGTAGCTGGCCGTCAGTTGCTGCAGTTCCTGGTAGATCTGCCGCCCCATGTCGGCCTGCTCGGTCCTCAGGGATACAGCTTGGGGATGGTCCTTGCCAAAGCTTTGGGAGACCTCCTGCTCTCGCTTTACAACAGCGAGATAGCGCGCCCTAAGATCGCGGATAACCATGTTGTCTCCCTCTTTGGGAGAGATGGTCGCGTTGTTGACGGCGGTCTCCGGCCCCTGATCGACAATCGACTTGAATTGGTTGTAGCGCGCCGAGGCGCTGGCTGTGTCGGCCTGGGCGACGATGAGCTGGCTGTTGAGGTCCGACAATTGCTGTTCGGACATCAGTTCGCCGCGCGCGGCGGTCAGACCGTTTTCGCTTCTGAACTGCTCAACCTCGAGTGCGGCCGCCAGTGAGCGTTGCCGCAAGTCCGTGAGGCGTTCCTGCAGCCAGACGGAAGCTCGTTCCGTCGCTTCGAAATTGGCGTTCAACTGATCGGTGAGATAGGCCTGCGCATAGCCACGCACGACGGTTGCAGCAAGCTGGGGGTCGCTCGACTTATAGGAGAGGGCCACCACGGAGCTTCGCGATACGCGCTCGACCGTCAGGGCCTGCTGGATCAACGCGGCTGCCGCCAGTCGCCGATTCTTGCGTAGTGCCTCCTCCGAAACGGCGGGACCGGACGAAAAGAGGCCGGTCGCTGTCTTCACCCAATCCTTGACGTACGCAACCGGCGAACGCGGCGGATTCATGATCGTGGCGTTCTCGGAAAGATTGAGCTTGTCGACGACCCGCAAGGCAAGCTCGCCGGACTTCAGGATCTCCACGGCACTCGCGATCTGCGTGTCCAGCATCTGGCTGTTTGCTGGCGTCGGCTCTTCCTCGGCAAATTTCGACAAATTTTCGTCGAGCAGAATTTGCGTCATCGACGTGTATGTCGGCGTCGCAAACAGCAGGTAGGCGACACCCAGCATGATGAAGAGGACAACAAAGGCCGCAACCAGCTTGGCCCTGCGGGCGGCAATCGCCAGAAGCCGATCAAGATCGATGAAACCGTCGGATTCTTCCTCGCGGGGCACGATGCTCAAGGGGACACTTCTCTGTTTCATGGGGGCCGCTCTGTTCATTTTATTCTCCGGTCCGTGAGCCGGCGGCTCTTGGAGCCGCCGGGAAACATCTGCTTATGCCGCTCGGATGCGGCTTTCGTGAGACAAGACGATCTCGCGAACGGATTCGAAGACCATGTCGCCGATATCCGCCCGGTTAAGCGCGAAGGCGACATTCGCCTCGATGAAGCCTTGCTTCGAACCGCAGTCGAAGGTCCTGCCCTCGTAGGGATGGGCGTGGAAGGGCTGATTTGCCGAGAGCTTCAGCATCCCGTCGGTCAGCTGGATTTCGTTGCCTGCGCCGCGTTGCTGGTGCGCGAGGATGGAAAAGATTTCCGGCTGGAGGATATAGCGTCCGTTGAGATAGTAGTTCGACGGAGCCTCGCCCGCGGCGGGCTTTTCCACCATCTCAGTTACCGCAAAACCGTGACGCACCGTTCCACCCTTGCCGACGATGCCGTATTTGGAGGCGTCTTCGGGGGCGCATTGCTCGACGGCGACGACATTGCCTCCGACCTCCCGGTAGAGATCCATCAGGCCGGCCATGCAGCCGCGTGCGCCGAACGAAAGCATGTCGGGAAGCAGCAGCGCGAAAGGCTCGTCGCCGATAAGATCGCGTGCGCACCACACCGCATGGCCAAGGCCGAGCGGAGCCTGCTGGCGCGTGAAGCTCACGGAGCCGGCTTTCGGGAGCATGCTTTCAAGCTCGGAAATCTGCGCATTCTTGCCCGAGCGAGACAGTGACGAGATGAGTTCCGGCGTATCGTCGAAGTGGTCCTCGATCGCCTGCTTGTTGCGGCTGGTGACGAAAACGATGTGTTCGATGCCGGCCTGACGGGCCTCGTCCACGGCGTACTGAACCACGGGCCGATCGACGATCGTCAACATTTCCTTCGGCACGGCCTTCGTTGCGGGAAGGAACCGGGTTCCGTTTCCGGCAACGGGGATCACTGCTTTCCTGACGGTCCTGATACGGTCCATTCTATCGTCCTTTGCTTATATGAGGGCTTTCGCCCAGCGGGGGTGGTTCGGCCGCCGCCGTCATGGGGGCGGTGTTTGCCGAGCGCGCCGCAAGGCGGCGCAGTCGTACGGCGATCGGCATGTGAAGATGCCGAAGCGCAAGCGGGTCGGCGAGCGCGGCCTTCAATGCGCCAGCCAACGATCTGTTTTTCAACTGCTCGACGAGGAGGAGAAACGAGCGCGCCTGGTGGAAGCCGCGGGTACGCTTGCGCTGCATTCTCTCCGACAGGATATCAAGGGGGTAGCGACGTAGGAACGCTTCGTCGGCGGACATCATGGCGTTGATATGGTCGAGCTTGAGCACGCGTGAGATGGATCCCTCGCGGATATGATAGATATAGCCGGCCGAGGGCTCGATGGCGCAACGACCGCCAGAGGCCAGAGCCGAGGCAAGCAGGATGTAGTCCTCGCCGATCCGGAGCGCCTCGTCGAAACGAAGGTCGTGCTCATAGAGGAAGCGCCGTTCGAAGACGGGTTTCATGTAGCCGAAGTTGTGCTGCGAACGGAAGATCACGTTCGACTCGATAAAGGCGGGGAGCGTCAAAAGCGGCTGCCGAGCGAGTTCGGCCTCCGCGAACATTCTGACGCTCCGCCCGTCGAGCGAGACGACGTCGAGATTGTCGACGACGACCTGTGCTCCGGTCTTCTCGGCGCGCTCAATCATACGCGCCAGCCGGCCCGGCCTCACGGTGTCGTCCGAATCGAGAACCGCGATCCATTTGCCGCGTGCTGCTGCCAAGCCGGCGTTGCGGGCTCCGCCCGGGCCGCGATTTTGCTCGAGAGCAATCAGGCGCACCCTCGGGTCGGCGATTGTCGAAACGATCTCCAGCGTCCCGTCCGATGAACGGTCGTCGACGACGACCACTTCGACGGAAACGCCTTCCTGACGAAGCGCGCTCTCAACGGCGCGCACGATGGTGTCCGCAGCATTGTAGGCGGCCACGACGAAGGTGACGTCTGGAACGAACCCGTTCATTGCGACGTCACCTCCGTTGTTCCGTATTGTTCAAGTTCCTTGTGGCCCAGCAGTCCGCTTACCACGCCGGCATGCATGATCGCGCGCAGCGCAAAACGGTAGCGGTGCACGGGCGAGGGCAGGAAAAGCAGGGTCGCCAGCGAGCAATAGGCTGATTTGGCCGAGGCCAGGGCGAGGTTCCACGGCTGCCGTGAACGGTTCGACTTCTCCGTCAGCAGGCGGCCGTGCGTCTGGCCGGAACGAAAGCGACGCTTCGAAAGCCAAAAGAGCGAGGCTCGGTTTTCCGGCACCGGTTCGTGAACCCAGGCTTTCGAGGCGAAAGCGATGGTTCCTCCGTCGCCGTGCATCGCGGCGAAGAAGTCCGTGTCCTCGCCGCCGCTCTTGCCGAGTGCGAGCTTGAAGCGGCGGCCAGTCACCGCCGGAGCGCCGAGGTTCAGCAGAACGTTGCAGGTGTAGCCGGTGCGAATTTCACCGCCGACCCAGACCGGCCGCGTCGAATGAAAGTCGCCGCGGCGCATCCACGTCGGCGCCGACGTGTCGTAGGCGGCACGGACGGGGCCCAGGACCGCATCGGCACCAGTGGCTCGCGCCGCTTCCAGGAGGGCTTTCAACCATTCTTTCGAAGCGGTCTCATCGTCGTCGATGAAGGCGAGAAAATCGCCTGTGCTGCTGTCAAGGCAGGCGTTGCGCGCAAGCGAGATGTTCGACGCCGGGCAATGGACATAGGTGATATCGAAGGGCATTTCCGAGCGGAGAGCCTCGACGTGAGGCTTTGCGGTAGGTTCGACGTCATTGTCTGCGACAATGATACGGATCATGGCCCGCTCGGGCACGGTGATTGCCGCGAGCGAACGAAGCGTCTGGACGAGCTCCGGACGCCGAAAGGTGCAGACAGCAATATCGATCTGCGACAGCTTCTGCACGGTTTCGTGGGTTGCGGCCATCATGGGGTCACCCGAAACCGTCGCAAGTCGAGAAGCTCGCGCCAGAAGCCGGCGGACCAAGCGAGGTGCATGACCATCGCCGAGACTGCAGCGAGAGGCCCATAGGGATTTCGCTGCCCGAGCGCCATCCATGCGCCATAACCAAGGCACGCGAGAGCCCAGACGCCGAACGGAATGGCAGCGACCCAGTTGACGACCGCAAGCAGTGCCCCGACCGCCACCGGCGCGACCGCCAGCGGCAGCATCTGCCGCAAGCCGGGGATGGCGCGATGCTTGAGAATGTTCTTTGCGCGGCCGCGGCCATAACCGAAATACTGCCGGAAGAGCGGACCGACTTTCGCGCGCGGGTAGTAGACCATGTTCGTCTTGTCGGTCATCCAGATGCGATATCCGGCTTTCGCCAAGCGGTAATCCAACTCGGCATCTTCATTGTGGCTGAAGGTCTCGTCGTAACCTCCGACCGCCTGGAAAGCTGCGATGCGCATGAGCGCGTGGTGTCCGTGTTCGGCCCAGTGACCGGCCGCGCCGGCCCGGTGTTTGGAGCCGCCGTTGCCAAGCGTCGAATTCTGGGCGAAGGCGGTCGCCTTCTGAAAGGTGCTGAAGCCGACCGTCTGCATCGCCACGACCACCGAGTCGGCGCCGGTCGCCACGGCCTCTTCGACGAGACGCTGGCAATAGTCGTCCGGGTAGCTCCCGTGCGCGTCGACGCGGATCAGGTAGTCGAAGGAGGACCCAAGTTCCGAAACGGCTCGGTTGATTGCGGCGCTCTGTATGCGCTTCGGGTTGTCGAGGAAAAGGACACGTTCATCCTCGGCGGTAAGGCGGCTTGCTATCTTGCGCGTGCCGTCGGTGCTGCCGCCGTCGACGATCGCAATCATCGCGTTCAGTGACTCCAGCGACGGACGCAGTTTTGCGACCAGCCCCTCGATGTGCTCGGCCTCATTGAGGCAAGGAATGACGATCAGGCTGGAGGTCAAGCGGTTCGTGTTCATAGCAATCCACCCTCGTTGTGGCGGGCCTCCGGTATGGCAGGAGTCGGCATGGTTTGTGTCGTTTCGACAACGAGTGCCGCGAGGCGCCGCACTAGCGCCTCGCAGTCCGTGCGGTCGAAGACCCAGGTCCCGGGGTTGCATTGGGCGACGCCGTTAGCCGCTTCGATGTATCGATCGGGCGTCATCGATCCGATTAATGTGGCGAGGCTCTCTGCGTTGGCCTCTTCCAGCGCCAGTCCGATGCCACGCACCGACAGGAAACGTGCCGTTTCCGTGCCCTTCATGGCGATAGGCACCCGCCCGTACCGGCATCCCTCATAGAGGCGGTTCGGGAGCAGCCACGCGGAATTCTGGCCCTCCTCGAAGAAATCGATCGCCCATGTGAAGTGGACACCCCCATAAATGTCGGCCAGGTCTTCCGGATTGCGGTAGGCTCCCTCGAAATTCATGAAGGGCTCATCGCGGACGAACGCTCCAAAATCCGCGAATTCAGAGTAGGCAGGCCTGCCCCGCAAAACGATTTCGAAGCGGCCCTCCATCTTTCGGGAGAACTCGGCGAGCAGCGCGAGGGACTTGGCGCACCGCAAGGCGCCGAACCAGCCGATCCTCCATGGAGGACCGGGTACCGGGCATTGCGCGGATTCGGCGATCCGATCCGCAGGGCCATCGATTTCGAGGACTTTGTTTTCGAGAAGCAGTGCTGGCGCATCGACCCCCGAGAGCGGCCGGAAATAGTGTTCGATGAAGGCCGGCGAACTGGTGATCAGCCAGCGCGCATCGCGTCCGAGACGAGCCTCGGTGGCACGCAGCGCGCGCCCGACGACATCCTTGCGCAGGAGCAAGCGGTGTATGTCGAGGCACTCGTAGACTATCGGGACCCGGCCGCCGAAAAGCGCGATGGCCCGTTTGGCAACGGCCAGCATCTCGAGGTTGCGTGCGATGATCAGGTCGGGTTTGCCGACATTCGCCAGCTTGCTCTTCAACGAGAGGCAGGCGGCGGCAACCGCGCCGATACGCTGCGCGAAGCGGCCATCGGCCGTAACACCCAGCTCGATCGGCTCGATGCCAGGCATGGCGGCGAACGAATTGGCGTCCCGGCGAAAGCCGGCAAGCGTTACATTCGCGCCGCCCGCGACAAGCGTCAGAATCCGGCGGCGTACCGCAGGATCGGCAAGGTCCTGTGCCAAATAAAGTATCTGCAGCATGAAAACATCCGTTTCCGTGCTCAGCCCCAGCCGAGCTTAGTTTAGTTTTTTGTGCGTCGCAACAAATTGCTGCATATGCTCAATTGTTGGTCAAATGCTCAGATTGTGCTCAATCCATGCGGCAGGCGACTGACTCGGCGAACTGGCACTCGTCGCCAGGGGCCGTGAAGGCGACGCGATCGACTTGGAGCGTCGTCGGCTCCTTGTAGGAAAATGTGCCCATCCAGTCGCTGAGGGTGTCCGTTCCCCAAAGGCTGAAGAAGATCTTCTGTGCATTCGTCGGGATCTTCGCCGGATCCGTGACCTCATGGACCAACTCACCGTTGACGTAATAGCGGATCCGTTCCTTCTCCCAGACAAAGGCGTAGTCGTTGAAGCCCTGGTTGGCCCCGCCGGGAACATCGGCAAGATACTCGTTGCCGCCCTTGGCCGAGACATATTGATTGACCTGGACCTTCGCCGGATTCTTGCCGAGCACTTCGAAATCGATTTCGTCGTGCGGCTTCTTGTCGGCCGGACCGATGTAGGTGAAGAAAGCCGAGTTCAGCCCAGACCCGTCCGCTGTCTTGATCCGCGCCTCGTACGTGCCGTAGCCAAAGCGCTTACGGGTCTGAATTTCACCGCAGGCGAAATTGCGTTCGCCCTCCTTTCGATGCTCGAAGATAAGTTCCAGAATGCCGTTGTTGATCTTCACCTGCTTCTTGGACCAGGTGCAGTTCTGGTGGGCGCCATTGTTCCAGCCGTCCGAGACAAACCAGAAGCCGGTGTTCAAACTGTCGAAATCGTCCATGAAGGAGGCGCCATTGACGCCCGGCTGGGCCGCCGCCGTTCCAGCGAGGCCGGCGAGCGGGAGCGTGACAAGTGTGAGATAGCGCAGGCGCGCATAACAGTCGGATATCATCGTCATTACCTTTGTTGCGGGGAATAGCTCGCATGTCCGCCAACGTGTGCCGGAGGCGCCATTCGCCCTGCGCCTGCGCGGCTGCCCGTGAGGGCGCCGAGCAGATCGGGTGCCAGTCGCCCCATGAGATTGTGGGAAGCGACCAGGATTGCGATCACCAGGATCGGCATCGTGAAGGAGAAAAGCGGGTAGTCGCGCGGCGCTGCGTGCACAACATCCGGCAAGTAGCCGAAGCCGATGCCGTTGGGCTGCGCCACAAGGACCGCGACAAAGAACGCACCGCTCCATATTAGGAACGGCAGCGGTATCGTTCTCGCCTTCGTCGTCAACATCCTCCGATAGTCGAAGCTGTCTATGCCCCGTCTGAAAAGGAGATAGCCAGAGATGGCATTGAGACATGGTACGCCGACCCGGAACAGGCTTTCGCCGAGATAGACGCGAACCCGGTCCAGAAAGCCGTAAGCACCAAGGAACGGACTCGTCTGAGGATCAAACGGGATGTGCACGAACACGATGCCGGAAACCAGCACAATGCGCATCAGATCGATCCGCGACGAAACATTCGCGTCCATACCCACGATGTCAGTCACTCCCTATCTGGCAGCGCCTCGGCGGCAGCCGTTTCAACAGAGCAGTCTTGAGCCCGTCGGACATAAACTAGGGCATCGGCAAAGAAAAAATATGGCGGTGCAACAGAAAAATGCAGCGAATCATGCTGCACTGCACCTAAGCGGCGAACCCGTGGAAAACCGGCGGTGACCGCTTCATGCCGTCGTTCTTCGAAAAACCTCGGTTTCGTCGCATGTTGCAGAAATTGTGCCCCGCAAAATTCTGGGACAAGCAAAGGTTGAGTTACAGAAATATGATTTTTTTAATCGATTGTTTTTTTTGACAGCCAATCGGGCGTTAGAGCGACGACGCGTTGAATTGCGGCAAGGTTTGGGCAGCTTTCGGCGTTCGCTCGAAGACCGAATCGGCAGGCGGCAAAGCCGTTGAACACGCTGCAATATCTGGCGTCGCGCCTACCGTGTGAAACCGATTTGACGACAAATTCATGCAGCGCTTCAAAGCGCTCCAGCGACCTTTGCACGTCTTGAAAGACGCGCGGCGCTATAAGCCGGCCTGACGGGAGCCTTGCTGATTAAACGCCCGGAGGCACGGCTGGATTTCATTCCTTGCACAAACCCCGAGCTCGCCGCCGAATCCGCCGGCGCGGTGTCTGTCGCGTCAGTCGTCGTCGTGCTTCGCGGAAACGATTCGCGTCTCGTTCTCCAGCAGCGGTCTGGCGATCTCTTCCGCGTCGTCTTTGCGCTTCTCGGCCACTGCCTTGTCTTCTGATTTCAGCGAGGGCATCAGAAGCGCAACGATGATGCCTATCGGGCCAAGTACACAACCAATCAGCAACCAGCGAAGACTGTGTCCGCCCCTGAGCGCGGCCACGACCGCGGTCACGATGCTGCATAAGATCCAGATTTCAATGATCATCGATTTTCGCTTGCTGCCTTCAACACGTCGGCTTTCGGTTCACGCGTCCGGGCGATGCCGGACATGATTGGCCGAACTGACTGCGCCAAATGCCGGCGCCGGCCGAACGGGCAGTCGCCTGCGCGTCAGCATAGACGCCCTTGCTATGCTCTTCCCGGTCGATTGCATTACCGGTCTCCACCAGCCAGCGGTTCACGTCTTTGCCGTCGCCGCGAAAGCAGGTGCCGACAAAGCGGCCATAACGATCGCGCTTGACGAGTTCGCAGCGTGTGGGGCGGGAAGCCGCCAGAAACGCGTACAAAGCGGAAGCCGCTTCCTCGCCACATCGGTAGTCCGAGCCCTTCTCATCCAAGCAGACTTGCCAGCTTTCCGGAGCGTCGACGCCGCTGAACTGGATCCGCTCGCCAGCGATTTCAATGGTATCGCCGTCGACAACCGACGCGTCACCAATGATCGGCTCGGCCGCTTGCGCATTGTTCGCCGTCATCAGCAGAACCAGGAAAAGTTTAATTTTCCCCTTCGTTACTGGAGACGAGCCAAGGTTGCAACTCGATTTAATTCGGGGCTGAAAGGAAGGACGTCTGTCGCCGAAAGCCGTTGCGGCCATCCCTATGCCGATCATGCCCAGTTCCCATCCAGCCTCATCCCCTATCAGCCTAACGCAGGTAGCCCGCCGTTGGCATCCTGCAAAACTTGGGGTGAATGGCCGCGTAAAGCGCATTACCACTGATTGAGCCTGCAGCAGCGAGGCTGGATGTGGAATTCAGGCGGTTTCCGAGTGCTCAGAAGACAAATATGTAAAGGAGAACGATAACAATCAGGGGAACACCCATCAGCCAGAGAATGATGCCTTTCATGCTACTTACCTCCATATCGTTACTCCGTAACGCGAAGGCTGAAGAAGCGTTCCTTTTTTGGCATGCAGGCAACAAAAAAGGCCGGGGCGCCCCGACCTTTTCCTCTCCGCTGCTCTATCTGCCAGTACATCCGTGGTCAGTCTATCGAGCGCGGCGCCTGCCCGCAGGTCAGGCGATCTCGCCGACATCTGAACAGGCAATTTGTTGACGCGGATGTGGGAATTCCACAGAGCGATTGCAAGAGCGGCCATGCCTGATCTTTTCGGATGCTACTTGACGGAAGCCCCGCTCCTGTATTCCGGCTGGCGTACACGCGGAATTCCTGGAGCTGCCGCACCAGCGGTCGCTTGGTCAAAGCGATGGATAGGGCTGTAATAGGCTACGATTTAAGGAACATTCAGTCCGGCGCCGCCGCCTGATGCGGAGCAGGAGATCGTCACGCAATTCCCTGCGCGCTTTCGAGCTTCCACTATTCCCCTGGCTCGGTCGCAGGCGAGTCGAGCAGATAGCGGATGGCACCCGAGCCTCCGAGCGCGACCGGCGCAGAGGATTGACGGGGTCGAAAACGTTCGGTCTTGTCGGCGAGGATCCCGCCGACGATCGCCGGAAGCGCACCGGGATTTGTGAGCCCATAGCCAATCGCGCTCATGAAGCCTGCCTGGTTCTTGAGATCGAGGAAATGCCGCAGTTCATAGCGGTCGCGGATGTGGCGCGCGTGGCGCCGAATGGCGATGGCGGCATCGGCGCTCAGTGGGGCGTCGGTAAGGATCGCCCGGTCCGCCTCGTAGAGCCGCCTCAGGTCGGCCGTGCGATGGCTGCCGCTTAGCGAATTGCCCCGGACAACGGCGGCATAGCCGCAGCTGTGGATGATCTTGTAGCGTGCGCCCTTGGCGAGCGCTCTAGTATAGAGGTCGTAGTCTTCGCCGAGGCGCAGGTCTTCCTTGTAGCGGAGATGATGGCTATCGAGGAACTCGCGCCGCATTAGCGGTTTCAGGAAACCGATCTCGCCGCGGCGAACACCGCGCCGGGAGATATTGCCTTCGACGAAACCGACCAGGTCGAGCACGCGTGGACTGGGTGTGAAACGGCCGATCCGGCCGTGGGCGGTTTCTGTCTGGTTCGGGTCGATGAACGCGATGTTGTCTGCAATGAAGTCCCAGCCATCCTCGGAAAGAAGCTGACGAAGCCGACCGGGAAAAAAGAAGTCATCGGCATCCAGTACGCCAAGAAGCGGGGACTGCGAGATCGCTATCGCATGATTGCGTGCGGCGGCGGGGCCGCGGTTTTCGTCGAAGCGCACCACGTTCAATCGGCCGCTTCCGTCATCCGCGGCGCGTGCCGTACTGGCAGTGTCATCGGTCGAGCCATCGTCGATGACGATGACTTCCGCGGCCTCGGGTTCGGCAAGGGCGGAGGCGATCGCTCTGGTGATCGTGTCGGCGGCGTTCTTTGCGGCGATGATGATGCAGACGTTCGTCGGCGCGGCTACGGTCATACTGGGCTCCAGCAGGTGATCGAGATGCGTCGGTGTAATTTTAGTTTTCACCGGCTTTGCAAACATGTCCGGCGATCATGTCGCAAACGCGTCAAGCGCGAATTTTTTTGCAGTGCGGGGAAAGTTCGCCGCGGCCAAGGCCGTGGTCAGATGCCTGCCTTCATCCTGCTGGTTCCCTAAATCGTAAACGATTCAAGGATGAAAAGTGCCCCTTGCGCATCTGACGAGACGCGCGGCGCTGGAGTGGCAACCTGCTCAGGGACGATGATTTTAGGGGTTGGAGTGGCCCGGACGGTTCAGACGGCGAATGGAGATCTTGCCTGATTGCTTGTCGTCGGGCGTAGATTCGATTGACGCCTTGGCCGGAGACAATTTGCGCCGGTCGCGTGCTTCCTTCCAGACCATGAACAGGATGGCGATGAAATATCCGACCTGCAACAACACTGCACAGATCAGTGTCTGTATCGCGGTCGAAACCAGTGAGCCGTTCAGCAGATAGGTTGCGATGGCAAAAGCCACCAACGCGCCTATCATGCTGACAAGGACGCGCGGCGCGAACATCGCGTTACCGCCCTTCGGATTTTCCACAGGTACAGTCATTAGACACTTAGCCCTCTCCTCCCACTTCTCACTATATTAGTGGTCGCTTTTCTCTTCAACATGCAAACCGCAACTTTGTCGCCACTGCTTCTACCGCGGAAACCTTTCCGCATCTTCACCGGCGACAGGGAACAAATCACTTCGGAGTGATCGTGTGCAGGCATGCAATTAAAGATGGAGCCTAGCGAGAAATACAACACATCTCCGGAAAATCGGAGTCTAAACGCTCATTCTGCCGGCCCCTAAATTGAGAGGGGTAAATGCGAACCCATTCTGATTGCTGCATCTTTCGGCTTTGGCGAAACGCCTTTTCCCGATCAACTTTTGTTACAAGTTTATTGCAAAAACACCGAGATTAATGTGCGCTGCAAAACGATGATGCGATGCAAAAAACCGAGCTGGAATTACCCCTTGTCAATTTCGTGCCGGCGCCGCCTTCTGCCGTCGGAGTGAAACAATGATGTGTTTTCTGTAATACTTCGCGATCCGGAAGCATTAAATCCCGCTGATGTTTCAACATGGCAGGCATAGGACAAAATATCTTGGTTATAAATTTCGGATCGTTATAATTAAATTTTAGTAATAGTGCCTGCATCCGATCGGTCAAAACGGTTTGGAGACGAGGCGCGCCGACGCGGCCTTTATTTCGCCTTCAAAAAACAAATTCTCACCATACACTCGCGCTAGATGACCCGCGTCCTGCGGGACCGACAATCGCAAAACGTAAATGGAGTCACCTCTATGAAGTCCGCGACTCGCTCGGCCAGTTCGCCGTTTTTTATCGCAAAAGAGACCGGGGTATTCCGGCCGATCGGCGGCATATCAAAACGAAGTTTTGACATCGCCGCTGCGTCCTTGGCTCTCATCTTCTTCAGTCCGCTCTTCCTGCTGATCATGGCGCTCATGAAGCTCTCTGACGGCGGGAGTGTTTTTTACGGACACCGCCGCATCGGTCACAACGGTCAGGCCTTCAAGTGCCTGAAATTCCGGACGATGATGGAGAACGGCGACCGCGTGCTGCAAGACTATTTCAAGGAGAATCCTGACGCCTACGAAGAATGGCGCACGACCCGCAAGCTGCAGAATGACCCGCGAGTAACCGCTGTGGGTGCGGTGTTGCGCAAGCTCAGCCTCGACGAGCTGCCGCAGCTCCTCAACATTCTACGCGGCGAGATGAGTGTGGTCGGTCCGCGCCCGGTGGTAGAGGACGAGCTCGAGCTTTATGATTCGGCTGCCGTCTATTACCTGCGTTCCCGGCCTGGCCTGACCGGCCTTTGGCAGATCAGCGGCCGTAACGACGTATCTTACGCGGCCAGAGTGGCCTTCGACACGCAATACGTCCAGAACTGGTCGCTCCTCGCCGACCTCGCCATCGTCGTCAAGACGATCCCTGCCGTCTGCTTCTCCCGCGGCAGCTATTGAAACCTTGGCGCTGATGACCCTCCGGGGTCGAGACAGTGTCAGGCACCAGGAAATCACGAAAATGCAACCTATCAGAATTTCGGGGACGTTCGACGTCTCCAAAAAGCTTTCCTGTTTCGCCCGCGTCGCGCTGATCGCGGTCATTGCCGCTTCAGGAGCAACGGCGGCACAAGCCGACGAATATCGGCTTGGCGTTATGGACAAACTGCGTGTGCGCGTTGCCGAATGGCAGACGGCCCAGGGCGCGGTGCGCGACTGGTCGGCCGTCAGCGGCGAATACACGATCGGCGCGTCGGGTAATCTCTCGCTGCCTTTTGTCGGCGACCTGCCTGCCTCGGGCAAGACGACGACGGAAGTCGCGGCCGAGATCGGCATCCAGATGCAGAAGCTTTTTGGTCTGCGCGACCGGCCTTCGGCGTCCGTCGAAATGGCGCAATATCGTCCCGTCTACCTTACCGGCGAAGTGGAGACCCCTGGCGAATATCCCTATGTGCCGAAGATGACCGTACTCAAGGCCATCAGCCTTGGCGGCGGATTGCGCCGGGCCGAGAGCGGCGGGCGTTTTGTCCGTGACTACATCACCGCGAGCGGCGAATCCGCCGTCCAGGTCGCGGAGCGCAACAGGCTGCTCATCCGCCGCGCGCGGCTCCAGGCCGAGATCGGCAAGCGCAACAAGATTGAATTGCCCAGCGAACTGAAGAACGTCGAGGGGATTGAAAAGCTGCTCGCCAACGAGACGGCTTTGATGGAGTCGCGCGACAAGCGGCAGGAGAGACAGCTGGACGCTCTTGCCGATCTTAAATCGCTTCTTCAAAGCGAGATCGAGTCGCTCGGGAAAAAATCGGAGACGCAGGCTCGCCAGCTCGAACTCGTCATGGAAGATCGCGAGAAGGTCGGCAGCCTCGCCGAAAAGGGACTGGCATTGAGCCAGCGCAAACTCGCACTCGAACAAAGGGTTGCCGACGTGCAGTCGTCGCTGCTCGACATCGATACCAATGCGCTCAAGGCAAAGCAGGATTACAACAAAGCGACGCAGGACGAGACCAACCTACGCAACGATTGGGACGAGCAACTCGCCCAGGAGCTGCAAAATACAGAGGCCGAACTCGACGCGCTTTCGCTGAAGGTCGGCACCAACCGCGACCTCATGGCCGAGGCTCTGCTGCAATCGGCCGATGCGGCACGACTGGAAGAGCAAAACTCCGAAGCGAACGTCACCTATTCGATCATCCGTGAAAAGGATGGCAAGCCGACGGAGATCGCGGCGAACGAGAACACCGAGGTGCTGCCCGGAGACGTCATCAAGGTAAGCGCCGCGCTGGCGATGCGGTGAGTTCCAGCATGCGGATTTCGAAGGCGAGCCTCGTCAGTCCCGGGACGAATCAGCTTTACGGCACTGTGGCCGTGGCGCTGTCGTTGTTCGTCTTCGCCTATTCGCCGCGCTTCGGACAGGTTTCGATCCTGTTCTATTACGCTTTGTGGCTGCCTCTGGTCCTCGTCGACTACCGCAAGGTCCTGGGCAACTATGGCAAGTATCTCTGGATCCTCGCCTTCACTGTCTTTGCCTGCCTTTCGTTCTTCTGGTCGGCGGCGCCCGGGATGACGATGCGCACCGGAGTGCAGTATCTCAGCCACGTCGTCTGCGCGCTGATCGCCATGCGGACAATCGATATCCCGACGCTCACGCGCGGAGGCATCGCCGGCGTCGCCCTCGTTCTTCTCTATTCGCTGCTTTTCGGTGTCTATCACTATGATCCGCTGGACGGTACGTTCAGTTTCGTCGGTGCCTTCTCATCGAAGAACCAGTTGGGCCTCTATGCTTCGTTAGGCATCTATTTCGCTTTCGTTGCCGTTTTCACCCTTGGTGAGCGAGGCGTCTGGATGGGTGCGGCGGGCGTCTCCGGGTTGATCTCTGCCTACTCGCTGCTGGCTTCGCAGTCGGCGACCTCGGTCCTGACGACCGCCGCGATTATCGGCCTATCCCTAGGAATGCGGGTGATATCCGCTCTGCGGCCCTCGAACCGCAAGGGCCTCTTCCTCGCTGCGGCAATGTTCGGCGGCGTCGCCGCCGTTGCGATCGCCTATAGCGGCGGCATCGACGTCGTACTCGGCGCATTCGGCAAGAATTCGACTCTTACCGGCCGCACCTATCTTTGGCAGCAAGGCATCGAGGCGGCAGCGGCTTCCCCGATCTTCGGGATCGGCTATCAGGCCTATTGGATCCAGGGTTTTTCGGAGGCGGAGCGGCTCTGGGAAGAATTCTACATCACCGCGCGCTCCGGCTTCCATTTTCATAATACCTATATCGAGGCAATCGTGGAAACGGGGGCGATCGGTCTCCTGTTGCTTACGGTGGTATTGCTCACGACGGTCTTCGGCCACCTGAAGCGATTGCTTTCGGAAGAACGCGATCCGGACTCGATGGTGCTCTTCGGTATAGCAATATTGCTTCTCATCCGATCCTTCGTGGAGGTCGACATTATTAACCCGTATCACGTCGGGTCGTTCTTGCTGTATTTTTCGGCGGGCAAGCTGACGATCAAGCGCACACGACCGGCCATGAACTGGCTCTGGCCGGAAGACGGGCGTTCCACAGCCTATAGAGTTCGTTTCAGCGCATAATCGGATAATATTGCGTCGTGGGGGCGCTTAATGAAAACGATCCACGGGATCCAATACCTGCGCGCTGCGGCGGCGCTAGCGGTGGTGATATTCCATGCCGCAGAAAAGACTGGCCATTATTTCGCGATCGGTGCGGCCGGCGTTGACGTCTTCTTCGTCATTAGCGGGTTCATCATGTGGGTGATCAGCGATCGCCGGCCCGTCACGCCGGTGCGGTTCATGGTCGACCGCATCCGCCGCATCGTACCCATCTATTGGCTGGCGACAATGGTTATGGTCGCCGGAGGGATCGCGGGGCTATTCCCGAACATGGTTCTATCCGTTAGGCATGCGCTCGCTTCGCTGTTCTTCATGCCAATGCACTCACCGAGCAACGGCGAAATATGGCCAGTTCTGGTGCAGGGCTGGACGCTCAATTTCGAGATGCTTTTTTACGCTGTGTTCGCGGTTTCGCTGCTGCTACCGCGAAGCTGGCGCCTGCCTTCGATCGCCGCTCTGTTCTTCCTGTTGGTCCTGGCCGGATCGGTGACCAGTTTCGACCATCCATTGATGCTGACGTACACGCGGCCCGTTATTCTTGAGTTCGTGGCAGGCATGGTGATCGGCGAATTCTGGCTGAAGGGCAGGGTGCCGCCGCCGCCGGTCGGCGTGGCGCTAATCGCTTGCTCGTTCGGCGGTTTCGCGCTTATCGGACTTCTCCGCCTGCCGTTCGACGAATTCACAATTGGCCCGCTGGCGGTGATGCTCGTCGTCGGTGTCCTCTCGATCGAGGCTCGCGGACCTATCCGTTCGCTGCGGTTGCCGAACCTTCTCGGCAATGCTTCCTACTCGATCTACATCTGGCACACCTTCGCGATTTCCGTGGTCGCCAAGGCCGCCTCGATGGTCGGGATCGATGCCTGGATTGCGATGGCCATTTCGGTGCTTTTCGGCACGGTGATCGGCATTGTCGGCTATGCGATGCTGGAGCGGCCGCTGCTTTATCGAAAGCGTATGCAACCGGCGGCCCAAAGCCTGACTGGCTAGGCCAGCGTGGAGGCACTACAGCGCCGCGCGTTTCGCACACACGGCGCCGTAGCGGTTCAAAATTGCTGACCGTTTTCATCCTTAAGCCGGAGCCGACTTAAGGCTGCTCGCAGCAGCGCAGAAATCAGACGCCCTGGTTCCTGCGTGAGTGCCAATTCCAGGCGGATTCTGTGATCGCCGCAAGGTCGTATTGCGGCTCCCAGCCGAGCACCGCGCGTGCCTTGTCGTTGTTGGCGACCAGCGTGGTCGAGTCGCCTTCGCGCCGCTCGGTATAGCGGATGTTGAACGGCCGCTTCGCAACCTTTTCGATTGCGCTCAGAAGCTCCTTGACCGTCGTGCCCGTGCCTGTACCGAGATTGAGCTCGACGCTCTTGCCGCCATCCAGCAGATAGTCGACCGCCCGCACATGCGCATCGGCCAGGTCGAGGACGTGGATGTAGTCGCGCACGCAGGTGCCGTCGCGGGTATCGTAGTCGGTGCCGAACACGCTGAAACTTTCCCGCCGGCCAAGTGCCGCGTCGATCGCGAGCGGTATCGCGTGGGTTTCCGGCTCATGCCACTCGCCGATCCGTCCTTCAAAGTCGGCACCGGCGGCGTTGAAATAGCGCAGGATCACGGAGCGCAGGCCCTTGTAAAGACCATAGTCCTTCAGCGCCTGCTCGCAGACCCATTTCGTGCGCCCATAGGGGTTGATCGGCGCCTGTTTGTGCGTTTCGTCCATCGGCACGCTATCGGGCAGCCCGTAGGTGGCGCAGGTGGACGAGAACACGAAGGCATCAATCCCGGCAGCAAGCGCCGCCGACAGCAAGGTGAGCGTGCCGATGACATTGTTGTCGTAGAATGCCGCCGGATCCTTCACCGACTCGCCGACTTCAATCATGGCCGCAAAATGCAGGATCGCACGCGGCTTATATCGTGCAAGAACGCCATCGAGACGCTTGCGGTCTCGAATGTCCCCTTTTTCGAGAACGCCCCATTTGACGAATTCTTCATGGCCGTTCGAAAGGTTGTCGTAGACGATGGGCTGGTAGCCCTTGGCGGCCAGCTGGAGGCAAGTATGGGAGCCGATATAGCCGGCGCCGCCGACGACAAGAATGTTGTTGTTTTGCACAGGCAACCTCGAGATTCACATGTGGTTTCAATAGGAACCGTTGTAGCGTTCGCAACGAATAGCGGCGAAATTCCCAGCACTTTGTAAAAGTTCTGCGAAACCGGCGGCATTTTCAGCCTACGCGGCTGTTCCGCCCGGCAGGTGACGGGCGACTGTTGCAAACGGGCTGCACTTTGCTCGTAGCGACACAGAAATACAATATCCGCGCTTGGCGCTTGGGCTGAGTTCAACTATAAGAGGTTTTCCGGCAACAGAATCAGGGAGGCTAAGATGACAGTTTTTTCCTTCTCCCTATCGGGCGATCCAATATTCTCCGTGTGACATGGGGCGCTTGCGCTTCTGATCGCAGCTTAGGGGATTGGCTTCGTCCGGTGCTCTCCGCCTTGGAGACTGCACCGATTCATTGATGCCGCACGAGTCGTTTTCCTGACGGCATTCCTTTCGTGACTTGATTTTGAGGCCGGTGCAGGCGTCACCGGGCAATTCACATGACTTTTACTCGTTTTGTGGCGCGCGACCGCGCGTTCCGTAGCGTTTTCCGCTTTTGCTGGGCTCATTGGAAGAGGCAGCCGGCGCGGCTCCTGGCGATCCTCGGCGCCGTGCTTCTCTCCACGCTTGCCGACGTCTTGACGCCGCTTTATTCCGGCCGGCTCGTCGACGCCGTCGTCTCGGGTGCAGCGACCGACGAGATTGCCTGGAACGCGGCAGTGTCGGCCTTCCTCATGCTGATGGCGCTGTCGTTCGGCACCATCGTGCTCAGGCATGTGACATTCATGGGCATCGTCAGCCTGACGCTGAAGATGATGTCCGACATTGCCTCGGCCGCCTTCCATCACATCCAACGGTTTTCCAGCGACTGGCACGTCAACAGCTTCGCCGGCTCGACCGTGCGCAAGGTGACCCGCGGGATGTGGGCGCTGGATCTCCTGAACGACACGTTGCTGGTGGCGCTGTTCCCGTCGGTTATCATGCTGGTCGGATCGACGACATTGATGGCCTGGTACTGGCCGATGATGGGCGTGATCATCGGGCTCGGCTCGGTTGCCTTCATTACGGTCACCATTGCCCTGTCGCTCGGCTATGTGGCGCCGATGGCAAGCCTTGCCAACAGTTGGGATACAAGGCTCGGTGGTGCGCTCGCTGACGCCATCAGTTGCAATATCGTCGTCAAGGGTTTCGGCGCCGAGCGTCGCGAAGATCAACGCCTCGCCAGGGTGCTTGCCAAGTGGCAGAACCGGACCCGGCGCACCTGGACTCGCGGAACGGTCAACGGCACCGCGCAGGGCGCCATGTTGCTCGTGCTGCGCGCGGCGGTGATCGGATTTGCCTTGGTGCTGTGGGCGAGGGGGCAGGCGAGCGCAGGCGATATCACCTTCGTGCTGACATCCTTCTTCATCCTGCAAGGATATCTGCGCGAAGTGGGTATGCACATCCGCAACCTGCAGCGGTCGGTCAACGACATGGAAGAGCTTGTCGAAATCCATGCCCAGGCGCTCGGGATCGAAGACCGGGCCGGTGCGAAACCGATCCGCATCACCGACGGCAAGATCGAGTTCGAGGACGTGACCTTCCACTACGGCGCGCACCGGGCACCGCTCTATGACCGCTTCTCGGTGTCCATCCGTGCCGGCGAGCGGGTCGGCCTCGTCGGGCATTCCGGTTCGGGCAAGACGACCTTCGTCAAGCTGATCCAACGCCTCCACGACCTGAAGGCGGGCGAGATCAGGATCGACGGGCAGGACATTGCCGAGGTGACGCAGGCGTCGCTCCGTCAGCAGATCGCCATTGTGCAGCAGGAGCCGATCCTGTTCCATCGTTCGCTTGCGGAAAACATCGCCTATGGGCGCCCGGGAGCGACCCAGCGCGAGGTCGAGGAGGCGGCAAGGCTTGCGAGCGCGCATGATTTCATTGCCGCTCTCCCGAAAGGTTACGGGACGTTGGTCGGCGAGCGTGGCGTCAAGCTGTCGGGTGGCGAGCGTCAGCGTGTCGCCATAGCCCGGGCATTCCTCGCGGACGCGCCCATCCTGATCCTCGACGAAGCGACATCGAGCCTCGACTCGGAATCCGAGGTGCTGATCCAGCAGGCGATGGAGCGGCTGATGATGGGACGCACGACGCTGGTAATTGCGCATCGGCTGTCGACGGTACGCGCGCTCGACCGGTTGCTGGTGTTCGACCGCGGTCGCATCGCGGAAGAGGGCGATCATGGCACGCTCATTCGTCTGAAAGGCGGCATCTATCGCGGCCTGTTCGAACGGCAGGCGTTGGAACTCACCAAGGGCCTTGTCCTCAACGATGGCTGAGATGGGCCGCGTTCACGCCGCAATCAAAATACGGAGGCCGTGCGTCTGGTAAGGCGCGCGGCCTGTGGTGTCGGTTTGAACGATTTTCGGCCGTCTGGGGCGGTCACGACCTTGGCGGAAGCGAATTGCGCGTTAGCTTCCGTAAGCTTGCATTAGGTGTTGGACCCTTGATCGCGACCCTCGTGGGCGCCGAAACAATGGCCGGGCTGGAACGCCACCCGCACAGTGGTGATGGGACCGAGATCATTCCAGGTTGTGCGATGCAGGATCAGCAGTGCTTGACCTTGCCGTGTCTGCAGCAATCGCGCGTCGCGTCGGTCGGCGTTTTCGGCTGAAAAGGAAAATTCCGCCCGAAGATACGGGGCGTTGCGCACCAGCCACTCGTTGGCATTCAGATCCCGGAAGCCGGCTTGCTGCAGCCCCGGCGCGGCGCGCGGATTAAGCCAGCGGTCCTCCAGTTGGTAAGGCCTTCCATCCGCGTAGTGCACCGCCCTGAGATGAACCAGGCGCTCGCCTTCCGGAAGGCCCAGGCGCGCCGCGATTTGAGCAGGAATCGGGCTGAACCGCTGCGCGACGACGCGATGGCTGTAGGCCATTCCCGCCTCCTCGACCTGCTCGCGGACGATGGGAATCGAGAAGGTCGCCTTGCGCACCGGATTGATCGCCACGCGCGTGCCGGCACGTCGCTTGCGATCCAGCAAGCCTTCATCCGCGAGCACTTGCAGCGCCTTGTTGACCGTCGCCCGAGCGGCGTCGAACTCAACGGCCAGGTCCGCCTCGTCGGGTATGCGTTCTCCCTGACGCCATTTCAGTTCGACAATCCGACGGCGTACCTCATCGGCGATATTTTGGGCCTTGGGCATGGTCCGGCCAGTCTGTTTGTCGCTCATCTTCCCCGGGACCTCAGATATTTGGCGGAGCCAACGGAACCAAGTTTAGACGTATCCTTAAAATAAGTATAGACATATATATCAGGTTATGTTTAGACATTATCCATGTGTCGGCGCCAATCGGGAGGAGGGAGCGGATGCACGTTCTCAGCAATGCCATGGCCCGTGACCGGGCAGTGGACCCGGTGTCGGAGACGCGGGTATGAGCCGGCCGCTGGCAGGGGTGAAGGTTCTGGACTTATCCCGTGTGCTGGCGGGGCCTTACTGTACGGCGCTGCTCGCCGATCTCGGGGCTGAAGTCATCAAGCTCGAACCACCCGCAGGCGATGATTATCGCCATATCGGTCCGTTCAGTCGGGGCGAAAGCGCGCTCTTCACGCTGAACAACCGCGGTAAGCGCAGCATTGTTCTGGATCTCAAGAATGCGGACGATCTGGCGCTGGCGCAGGCGCTTGCCGCTCGTGTCGATGTCGTGGTCGAGAATTTCCGCCCAGGCGTAGCCGCGCGGCTGGGGCTTGGCGCCGAAACGCTGCGGGCAACCAATCCACGCCTCATCTATTGCTCGATCTCGGGCTTTGGCCAGGAGGGGCCGTTCAGGGATTTGCCGGCCTATGACCTGGTCGTGCAAGCCATGTCCGGGCTTATGGCCGGCACCGGCGAGGAGGGCGGTGCGCCGCTGAAGACCGGCGAAAGCATTGCCGATCTCTTGGCCGGGCTGTTTGCGAGCTGGTCGATCATGGCCGCGCTGGTGCAGCGCGATACGACAGGCCAGGGTGCCACGCTCGATGTCGCTATGTTTGATGCGCTGTTTTCCATGCTGACCACCAGCCACGCGCTGCATCTCTATGCCGGACAACTGCCTCGACGCGTCGGCAACCGCCATCCGCTCTCGACGCCCTTCGGTTGCTTTGCCACCAAGGACGGGCAGGTGGTGATCGCCGTGCTGAACACCAGGCAATTTGCAGCGCTCGCGGATCTGATCGGTGCGCCCGAGGCTGCCGACGATCCACGTTTCGCGACAGATGCCAGCCGCACCGAGCACGAACCGGCGTTGAAGGCGCTCATCGAAAACTGGTGCCGCGCCTTGACCACCGAGGAAGCCGTGGCCGCCCTTTCCGCCGCAAGCCTGCCGACCGCACCGATCTGGGACATCGCGCAGGCGATGTCGAACGAGCACGCAGCCAAGCGCGGTTTGGTCAGCCTGCTGCAGCATCCGGTGCTGGGCGAGGCGCCCACGGTCGGCCAGCCTGTCCGCTTCGACGGCGCAAGACCGGTCGCGGCGACCTCGGCGCCGCGCCTTGGAGGCGATCGTGATGCGATCCTGCAGGAATTCGGATTGGAGAAGCGCGCATGACTGACGAATGGTACATGCTGGCCGAAGAAGAGCGGCTGTTCTGCGACGTGCTCACCCGCATCTGCGCGGAGCGCATCGCCCCAAAGGCGGCCGAAACCGACGAAACCTCGGCCTTCGTTCACGACCAACTGGCGACATTGGCCGAAGCCGGGATGCTGGGCGCGAATTTGCCCGAAGCCTATGGCGGCAGCGGCATATCTGCCCCGGCGCTGCTGAGGGCAGTGGCGATCGTCGCTGGGGCCTGCGGTTCCACGGCCTCGGCGCTGACGGCACACTATCTGGCGACCGACTCGATCCTCATTGGCGGAACGGAGACGCAGAAACAGGAATGGCTGACCAGGGCCGCGACGGGCGAAGCTTTGGGAGCATTCGGCCTGACCGAACCCACCGCAGGATCAGATCCCGCCGACATGAAAACCCGCGCACGCCGCACCGACACCGGTTGGCATGTCAAGGGTACGAAATGCTTCATCTCGAATGCCGGTGTGGCGGATTTCATTGTGCTCTACGCTGTGACCGACCGGAGAAGCGACATCGCGGCATTTCGGCCTTCATTCTGCCCAAGAGCACGCCAGGCCTTGATGCCGGCCCGCCGGAAAAGACCATGGGGCTCAAGGGCGGTCATGTCTTCACGCTGAACATCGACTGCCATCTGCCCGCGGATGCGCTGCTGGGCGAAGAGGGCAACGGCTTCCGCACGGCCATGCAGGTGCTGGACAATGGCCGGATCGAAGTCGCCGCACAATGCCTCGGAATGGCCGAGACAGCGATGAAAGCTGCCATCGCCTATGCAAAGGACCGCATCATCGGCGGCCAGCCGTTGAGTGACCGGCAGGGCATACGCTGGATGATCGCGGATATGGGATTGGCCTATCGTTCGGCATTGCTCGTCGCGCAGGACGCAGCGCGGCAACGGGACCTCGCACACGCAAGCGGGGGGCGCTTCTCTCTCGCAGCCTCCATGGCTAAGCTGCACGCATCCGAGGCTGCCGGCCGCATCGCGGATTGCGCGCTGCAACTGCACGGCGGCTATGGATATACTCGTGATTTCCCGATCGAACGAATCAACCGCGATTTGCGAATTATGCGAATCTACGAAGGGTCGAGTGAAATTCAACGCATCATCATATCCGGCCAGATGCTGAACTGAACCCTGCATGTTTCCTTAATCGTAGCCGATTTAGGGATAAAAACATGCAGCAATTCAAAGTGCTACATCGTCCCTTACACGTCTGATAAGACGCGCGGCGCTGTGGGGCGGAACCGTAGGCAATCCAAAGCGCAATACGCAACAAGGAGCAACTGCAATGAGCATTCACAGGACCATCAAAGGCGCACTTCTCGGTTTGGCCGCACTTGGCCTCGCGAGCGCCGCCGAGGCCGACCAGCTTGCGGACATCAAGGCCGCTGGCAAGATCGTCACCGCGACCGACATGCACTACGCGCCCTTCGACATGCTGAACAACGGCACCTATGAAGGCATGACCAAGGACCTGTTCGATGAGGTTGCCAAGGAAATCGGTGTCGAGCCGGTATATCAGGACATTCCCTGGACCGCCGAACTGCCGGGCCTTGAGGTCAAGAAGTTCGACATCGTGATTGCACCGGTCACCATCACGCCGGAGCGCCTCCAGCGCTACACCTTCACCTTGCCGATCGCTGATGCGACCGTCTCGCTGGTCAAGTCTGCGAGCAACAGCGAACTTACCAAACCCGAAGACATCAAGAGCAAGACCGTTGGCGTCCAGCAGGGCACCGCGCAATTCAAGCAGCTTGAGGCCTACGGCCAGAAGCTGGGAGATGTGACCATCAAGGAATACGGCACCACGGATGAGGCTTATGCCGACCTGGCTGCCGGCCGCCTGGATGCCGTCGCTGGCTCGCTGCCGAACCTCACCTATCTGGTGAAGAACCGCGCCGAGACCTTTGCCCTCTTCACGCCCGCCCAGTTCGGTGAGCCGAAGTATTTTGCCTGGGTGCTGCGCAAGGACGCCGACAGCGAAAGCTTTGCGAAGGCCATCAACGACGCGCTGACGAAGATGACCGCTGACGGTCGCGTCAAGGCCATCCAGGAAAAGTGGCTCGGCACCTATACCGAATTGCCCCGCGAAGTCCCGGCGAATTAAGTTGCTTGCGGGCGGAGGCCGCCTCCGCCCTTCCTTTTGTAGCAAGGTGAGGGCGCATGTTTTCCTTCGCGGTTTTCTTTGAAAGCTTCGGGCCGCTGTTCTGGGCGGCGCGATACACGCTGCTGATCTCCGTTCTGGGCATCGGGCTGGGTCTGGTGATTGGTACGCTGGTCTGCGCCGCGCGCCTGTCACCTTACCTGCCACTGCGCCGCTTTGCCGCCATCTGGGTCAGTTTCCTGCGCGGGGTGCCGCTGCTGGTGCAACTGCTGGTGTTCTACTACACCTTGCCGGTCATCGGCCTGGACGTGCCTCCGACGGTCGCCGCCGTCGTGACCGTCGGCATCTGCGCCAGCGCCTATATCTCGGAAATCTGGCGCGGCGCGATCGCAGCGCTGCCGAAAGGACAGACCGAGGCCGCGGTCGCGATCGGCATGAATCCCCGCGACGTGTGGACCCGGGTGATCCTTCCGCAGGCCGTGACGCTGTCGCTGCCGGCGTTGATCAACGAACTTATCTTGCTCGTGAAGGCGTCTTCGCTGGTGTCGGTCGTCGGCATTCTCGAAATCACTCGCGCCAGCCAGGCGCAGGCTGCCACCACCTTTCGTCCGCTTGAGGTCTATATCGCGGCGGCTTGCATCTATCTGCTGATCAACCTGTGCTTGGCGGCGCTGGGACGTTACCTCGAACACAGGACGGCCGTCTGATGGAATGGAGCATCCTGCAGCAATACGGCCCCTCGCTGCTGAAGGGCTTCGGCAATACCATACTCTGCTGGGCCCTTGGCACTGTCTTCGGCATGGCGCTTGGCCTCGTCATCGCGCTCATTCAGCGCTATGCGCCGCGCTGGGTCACGTGGATCGTCCAGGCCTATATCGAAGTGATCCGCGGCACGCCATTCCTCGTGCAGCTGTTCGTTCTCTATTACGGCGGCCCGCTCGTCGGTCTGCGCCTTGATGCGCTACCCGCGGGCCTGCTGGGATTGACGATCTATGGCAGTCCCTATTTCGCCGAGATATTCCGCTCGGGCTTCCGCGCCGTGCCGCATGGCCAGATCGAAGCGGCCCGTGCGATCGGCATGTCCGAACTCAATATCGTGCGCCGTATTCTTTTGCCTCTGGGCCTGGTCTCCGCGCTGCCGGCGCTGGTGAACTTCTCGATCATCCTCACCAAGGAAACGGTAATTCTGTCCATCATAACCGTTCCCGAACTGCTGTATCAGGTGCAGCGCATGTCCACCGAAACCTTCCGCTACCTGGAGGCTAACCTGGTATTGGCGCTGTTCTTCTGGGGCTTGGTAGAGGCGATCTCGCGTGTCGGCCACAGATTGGAAGCGCGCATCACGAAACATCTGGTCGAAAGGACGTAAGATGCCTGCTGCGTCATCTGTCGAGATCCGCAAGGTCAACAAACACTTCGGCAGCTTTCATGCGTTGAAGGATGTCGACCTGTCGATCCCGCCGGGCAAAGTCACCTGCCTGATCGGACCATCAGGCTCGGGAAAATCGACCCTCCTGCGGTGCATAAATTTCCTCGAGGAATATGATTCCGGCGAAGTTCGCATCGACGGTCAGCTGATCGGCTATGACGCGCCGGGTAAGAAGATGTCGGGCCGCAAGCTGCGCGAGATGCGCCGCTCGATCGGCATGGTGTTCCAGCAGTTCAACCTCTGGCCGCACATGACTGCCAAGGAGAATGTCGCCGAGGGGTTGATCCGCGTGCGCGGCATGTCGAAATCTGAGGCGGAGGGCCGTGCCGCCGAAGCGCTGGCCAAGGTTGGGTTGGCGGACAAGATGGCAAACCACCCCTCGCGGCTTTCCGGTGGTCAGCAGCAGCGCGTTGCGATTGCCCGGGCGATCGCCATGGAACCCAAGCTGATGCTGTTCGACGAGCCGACCTCTGCGCTGGACCCAGAGCTGGTGGGCGAGGTGCTGAACGTGATGAAAACGCTCGCCGGCGAGGGGATGACCATGGTCGTGGTCACGCATGAAATGGGCTTCGCCGCCCATGTCGCCGATCAGGTCGTCTTCATGGAGAAAGGTGAATTGGTCGGCGTGGACAGCCCCGACCGCATCCTGCACCATCCCGAAGACGCGCGCATTCAGTCCTTCCTGCGCACCTATCACGAGCGCAACAGCTTCTGAGTGTGAACGGGACATGCTCGCTGTCTCATCGGCGGCCGCGGCGGAATCTTGGCTCGATCGCGCATTGTCGGCGCCGGATTTCGAGTTCTCCTGACAAAGCGAGTACCGCCATGGGTCTCCACGGCGGTACTCTGCGCTCGCGACACTTGCGGACAATCCGACCGTTTTGCGTAACGATGCGATGCGATGATTGAGATTGTCGAAGGAGTTTAGCGATGCCCCGAGCCGTAATTGTTGGAGGAACCGGACAGGTCGGCCTCGCAACGGCGCGTCGGCTGGTTGGCGAAGCTTGGGAGGTGACCGTCGTAAGCCGCCACGCCGCAGCTCTGCCGGATGACTGTCGCCACATCGAAGCCGATGCACGCGACGCTGAGAAATTATTCGCCGTGGTGGGCTCCGATACCGACCTCCTGATGTCCTGCGTGGCTTTCGATGCGGCCCATGCCGAATGTCTTGCTCAGGCGGGACGCGCGGCGGGACGCATTGTGGCGATCTCAAGCGCGAGCGTTTATCGCGATGATGAGGGGCGAACGCTGGATGAGGCATCCGGCCGCGGATTTCCTGCTTTCTCCGTGCCGTTGAGCGAGAAGAGTCCGACGGTTGCACCCGGGCCCGAGACCTACTCGACGCGGAAGGTCGCGATGGAAAGCACGCTTCTAAGCCGCGCGGCGTGTCCAGTGACGATTCTGCGTCCCTGCGCCATCCACGGACCCGAAAGCAAACATGCGCGGGAGTGGTGGTTGGTGAAAAGGCTGCTCGATGGGAGGGCTGCGATCCCCTTGGCCTATAGGGGACGAAGCCAATTCCAGACCACATCCGTTGCGGCGATCGCCGACGCGGTAGGTCGAGCAGTGGCGGGAGACCTGCCGGCGATCGCTAACGTTTCCGACGCGGATAGCCCAACTGTCGCCCAGATCGGCCGTGCGATCATGGACATCATGGATGTGCGGGCTGAGCTCATCGGTTTGCCTGACGCGGCGGCCTATCCGCCGAAGCTTGGGGCAACGCCGTGGTCGGTCCCCCTACCCATGATAGTCATGGGTGCGGCCAGCGCAGAAGCCACCTACGGACAGTCCGTCGAACCTGCTGTCAGGTGGCTCGTCCAGCATGTTGGAAACGACAATTGGCGAGAGCGCTTGCCGCAGCTTGCAGCATACCCCGTCGATCATTTCGACTACGAAGCCGACGAGCGCGCGTTGCGGTTGCCGGGGGCAGCATCGCTGGCTGCCTTATCGACGAACACATGCCCGAGGACGGGTAGCGCGATAGGCTGCAAAATCGTTGCGGCAATAGCTTAGACGCGCGTCTCATAGGACGCCCAAAGGCCGCTGTAGCACTTTGAATTGTTGCATATTTTCCTTAAATCGGCTGCGATTTTAGGAAAATATGCAGTAAGCGCGAATAGCGGCAAAAGCTCGGGGCATCTGATGGGACAGTCGCTCCAGAACGATCTGCATATGCAGCTCTTCCTTTGCGGTGACGTCATGACCGGACGGGGCATCGATCAGGTGCTGCCCGTTCCGAGCGATCCGACGCTGCATGAAGGCTACTGTCAATCAGCCCGTGACTACGTTCGTCTTGCCGAGCAAGCGAACGGGCCGATTCCGCGGGCGGCGGCTCCAACCTATATCTGGGGGGTGGCACTGGATGAACTTGATCGTGCGAGCCCTGATGTTCGCATCGTCAATCTCGAAACGGCCATAACCCGCAGCAACGATTACGTCCTGAAGGGCATCAACTACAGGATGAGCCCCGAAAACGCTTCCTGCCTTGTCGCTGCCGGCGTGGACTGCTGTGTCCTTGCCAATAACCACGTCCTTGATTGGGGACCTGCGGGCTTACACGACACTTTGGCAGTGCTAGCGCGCTTGAAAATCAGGACGGCCGGCGCCGGATGCGACCTGGCCGAAGCGAGTGCGCCGGCCGTCCTCGAGATCGGTAAAAAAGGACGCGTGCTTGTGTTTGCGCTTGCGGCGCCGACGGCCGGGACACCACGAGGCTGGGCCGCGGCAGGGAACAAAGCAGGCGTGAATTTTCTCCCGGATCTTACCCCGTCCAGTGTCAGCCGTGTCGCTGACCAAATCGTGAATATGAAGCGGCCAGGGGATATGGTGGTCGCATCGATTCATTGGGGCGCCAATTGGGGAAATGACATACCTGCTGCTCAGCGGCAATTTGCGCATGCGCTTATAGACGATGCCGACGTGTCGATCGTGCACGGACACTCATCGCACCACGCCAAGGCGATCGAAGTCTATCGCAACCGCCTGATCCTCTATGGCTGCGGTGATTTCCTGAATGACTATGAAGGCATTGCGGGGTACGAGGAGTTTCGGAGCGACCTGCGTCTGATGTATTTCGCCAATGTCAACCCGGCGAATGGCGAGCTCACGGCGCTTGAAATCGCCCCGCTCCAGGCACATCGCTTCAGTCTCGCTTATCCATCCACAGAGGACATTGAATGGCTCGCAGCAGCGCTCGACCGGAACAGCCAGCGGTTTGGGACTGGTGTGCGACAGGAGCCGGGTGGGCGGCTTTCCTTGTCGTGGTCGAGCGCAAACAAACGGGGGCAATGAAGATCTATCTCTGAGGAGAAGGATTACGCTTGATCTGAATGGAGGTACCTGCGGATCGTAATCGAAGAGCAGATGAGCCTTCCGGACGCTCGACAGGGCGGGCGCCGGCAGGCTCATCGACAATCGTTGCAGTCGGTGTTTAACGCCGAAGCGGCGACATGTTGGTCCGCCGTCAGACCAGGCCAGGCACGACGAAGACCAGCCAGGCAACGACGGGCCCGATGATGGCAATGAGCATGCTGTAGACCAGCAGTTGGCGCAGCACGTGTTCGCGCTTGTCATCCGGAGCATTGGCGACGACGAGCGCGCCATTGGTCGAAAACGGGCTGGTATCGACGATGGTCGTCGATATGGCGATCGCCGCCACGACGCCGATGGCGCTGATGTGGCCTTGCAGGAGGAACGGCACCGCCAGGGGGATGATGGCGCCGAGCAGCGCCGTCGAGGAGGCGAAGGCCGAAACGATAGCGCCCGTGAAGCAAAGCAACAGCGCCACCAAGAGCGGCATGCCGAGGCTGGAGATCCCGTTGGCGACATAGTCTACGGTCCCCGCCTTCTCCATTACGCCGACGTAGGTGATGATGCCGGCAATCAAAAGCACGGTCGACCAGCTTACCTTGTCGATCGCCGCCTTTTGGGTTTTCGGCGAGAGGAGGGCGAGCGCAACGGCAACGGTGATCGCGACCAGGCCGACATTGAACTTGAAGACCAGTGCGCCGATGCCGAGCGCCGTGAGGCCGATCAAGGTGAAGATCTTTTCCGGGGTCAGGCGCAATGTCTGAAGAGTGTCTGCCGCCGTACCGTAGGCGTGTTCCCTGATCGCCTTGGCAGGCGTGCCGCCATGACCTCTGATCGACTCCGACACGCCCTCGGGGTGGAGTTCAGGCAAAGGGCCGCTGACAACCGGTTTCTGCTTCATGACCCGCGCCCCGCCGAAGACGAAGAAGACGAGCGCGGCATTCGCTAGGTTGAAGAAGAAACTGGAGAGGAAAAGTGACGTCGGCGCGAAGGGCAGTCCGGCCTTGGCGACGATCTGGTTGGTGATGCCGCCATAGACACTGATTGGCGAAAAGCCGCCGGCCTGCGCGCCGTGGATGACCATCAGCCCCATCATTACCGGGTGGATGCGGTACTGCACGGCAAAGCTCAGGGCGACCGGGGCGAGGATCGCCACGGCCGCCGGACCGAGCGCGCCGAAGCCGGTAATAACGGCGGCAACGACGAACATGACCCAGGGAATCCAGGCGACATGCCCGCGCACCAGCCGCACGGCGCATTCGACGAGCCAGTCGATGGTGCCGTTGATCTGCGCGATGGCGAAGAGATATGTGACCGCGACCAGCGTCAGGAACAGGTCGCTCGGGAAGCCCGCGAAAATGTCGTTGGCCTTCATGCCGATAATCAGCGATCCAAGCAGGAACGTGCAGCCGAATGCCAGCGCACCCATATTGATCGGCTGGACCGTCGCGATGACGAACATGGCGATCAGCAGCAGTATGGATAGGATTTCGATACCCATGATTCCCCTCCCTCCGGCGCCTCCAGCGCCGGGAGCTCAAGTTTTCAAGAATTGAAGATATCCGCGCGCCGTCCTCCCAGAGGGCGCGCGGACGCGTTACGTCTCAGCGTAGAGGTCGGCGTATTTTTGCCGCAGGACGTTCTTCTGTACCTTGCCCATCGTGTTGCGCGGCAGGTCCTCGGTGAAGATGATGCGCTTCGGCTGCTTGTAGCGTGCGAGCCGGTCCTGGAGCGCGCCAAGGATGGCTATTTCGTCCAGCACCGCATCAGGCTTGCGTACGACGATGGCGGTCACGCCCTCGCCGAAATCGGGATGCGGGACGCCGATCACGGCGCTTTCCGCGACACCTTCGAGCTGGTCGATCTCGCCTTCGACCTCCTTGGGATAGATGTTGTATCCGCCCGAAATCACTAGGTCCTTGCTGCGGCCGACGATGTGGACATAGCCTTGCCTGTCGATCTTGCCGAGATCACCGCTGATGAAGAATCCATCGGCGGTGAATTCCGCGGCGGTCTTTTCCGGCATGCGCCAGTAGCCCTTGAAGACGTTCGGTCCCTTGATTTCGATCATGCCGGTTTCATCGGGCGGCAGCACTGCGCCGGTGGCGGGATCGGTCACGCGTACCATCACACCGGGAAGCGGAAATCCGACCGTCCCTGCGATCCGTTCTCCGTCATAGGGATTGGACGTGTTCATGTTCGTCTCGGTCATGCCGTAGCGCTCGAGGATGGCGTGGCCGGTGCGCTTCCGGAACTCGATATGCGTTTCGGCGAGCAGAGGCGCCGAACCGGAAATGAAGAGGCGCATGTTCGCGACGGTTTGCCGACCGAGGCGCGGGTTCTGCAGCAGGCGCACGTAAAAGGTCGGAACCCCCATCAGAAGCGTCGCCTGCGGCATCAGCGACAGGACCTCGTCCGGGTCGAACTTCGGCAGCAGGAACATAGAGGCGCCGGCAATGAGCGTGACATTGGTGGCGACGAAGAGGCCGTGGGTGTGGAAGAACGGCAGGGCATGGATCAGCCGGTCCCCGGCGGTCACGCGCCAGCAGCCGCGCAAGGTCACGGCATTCGATAGCAGGTTGCCGTGCGTCAGCATCGCACCCTTGGAGCGCCCCGTCGTTCCTGAAGTATAGAGGATTGCCGCCAGATCCTCGGTCGCACGCGAAGCGTCGACGAAGTCGGCCGACTCGTCACGGGCAAGCTCGAGCAGTGAACCCGTGCCATCAGCATCGAGCGTTTCGACGATCGCACCGTGAGGCCCGGCGATTTTCTCGACGCTCGCGCGAGCGGCCGAGGAAACCACGACGAGCCGCGGCTCGGCGTCGCCGATGAAATAGTCGAGTTCGGTGAGCGTGTAGGCGGTATTCAGCGGAAGGTAGACCGCACCGCAGCGAAGACAGGCGAGATAGAGGATCAGGGCCTCGGCGCTCTTTTCGACCTGCACCGCGACACGGTCGCCCGGGCGGATGCCGAGCGTATCGATCGCTCCGGCGATGCGGCCCGAAAGGTCGAGCGCGTCACCATATGTCCAAATGCGACCGCCATTAATCCGGATGAATGGTGTATCGCCGGAAGCAGCGTACCGAATGGCATCAAACAGATGGTTGCTCACTTGCGCCCTCCTCCAATCTTTGCGTTCATGACCTGCGCCAATCGACGCGGAGCCTGCTGGTGCTTGCCGGCGCGACGGTTTTCTCCATTCCGGGCAAGCAGGTTTTTGACGGCCGGCGATGCGGTCACCTCACCGCGTTGCGCCAGAGCCTCGTGGTTCGCCTCAATGTCCTCGAGCTTGTAGAGATAGTTGACCATCAGGCCGTGCGCCTGCTGTATTGCCTTGGGCGAGCGATCGCCGAGGAAATTCAGCTTATCGAGCCGCGCGCCATTGCCGAGATGGAAGCGGGCGACCGGGTCGACCGGGCGGCCCTCCGGCGTGCGTTCGATCAGGAAATAATGCGCTGCAAGCGGCAGCAGCACGCGCTCGACTTGGCTTACCCTACTATCGTCATCAGCCCATCCCGGTTCATTAAGCAGTGCCAGCGCCGCTCGGTCCTCGGCCGTCAGCATAAGGTCGCCTTCCGAGCCAAGCGCCTTGGCGAGCCAACGGGCAAAGCCCGGGACAGGCGATAGCGTGACGAAATTCTTGAGACCGGGAAGATCCCGGCGCAGGTCTTCGACGACCTGCTTGATCAGGAAGTTGCCGAAGGAGATCCCGCGCAGGCCGTCCTGGCAGTTGGAGATCGAATAGAAGACGGCGGTTGTCGCCTGATCGGCACTGATTTGCGCTCGACCCTCGTCAAGCACGTCCTTGATGGCGCTTGGCACGCTTTGGGTGAGTGCTACCTCGACGAAGACGAGCGGTTCGTCCACGAGCCGCGGATGGAAGAAGGCAAAGCAGCGCCGATCCGCCGGCGCCAGGCGTCGGCGCAACTCCTCCCAGCCGGCGATCTCATGCACGGCTTCGTATTTGATGATTTTTTCCAGGATGTGCGCCGGCGTCGACCAGTCGATCGGCCGCAGCGTGAGGAATCCGCGATTGAACCAGGAGCCGAACAGATGCGCGAAGTCGGCGTCGACGGCGCGAAATTCCTCCGACCGTTCCCTGAGGCCAAGAAGCTGTTGACGCATCTGGACGAGCTTGGCCGTGCCGTTTGGCGCCAAGTTCAGCCGTCGCAGCAGTTCCTGACGCCGCGGTTCGGCCGCATTGTGGAGGGCGATGATCGTCGCAGCGCTTCTTTCGGCACGGTATCTGTCGACGGCCTTGTCGAGCTTCGCCGTATCGGCGCCGAATTTTTGAGCAAGCATCTGCAGGAACTGCTGCACGCCGGTCCCTTCGAGTTTGCTCCAGCGTTCCAGGATTTCAGCCGCAATGGCCATTCCCGACGCTTCACCGCGGCTGGACAGCAGCATTTCGCAGAGCGTCTCGAGATCGGCTTCGGCGGCTCCCTCCGCGGTGCGCGAGCCGGCAAACAGAAGCTTGCGCCCGCGCTCGGTGATGCCCTGCAGCATGTCGCTGAAAAAAGAGGTTCCAGGCACGCGACTCTCCTCCCTTTGCTCATGGACGAGACCGCAGACCGTCCATTCGCCAGCATTCTCATTTCTGAGACTTGGCTGTATAGTATATAAGGTGACACATTACGTGCACGACGTCAATGCTCGTGTATACAAGAATGGCATGTGTGTATTATGGGGACCGAACGAATGTCCGAAAATGTTGGCCGCTGGCTTCGGGACGAGATCGAAAACGCAATCCTTTCCAATGAATTCGCCCCCGGCGAGCGGCTGGACGAAACGGTGCTGGCCAGCCGTTTCGGTGTATCGAGGACGCCGGTTCGCGAGGCGCTGATGCAACTCAATGCGATCGGCCTCATTGACATTCGGCCGCGCCGAGGCGCCGTAGTCATCGATCCCGAACCGCACCGCGTCTATGAAATGTTCGAGGTCATGGCCGAACTCGAGGGCCTTGCTGGTTCGCTCGCCGCCCGCCGCCTCGACGAGGAGTCCCGGCAGGCGATCACTGCAGCCCACGAGCGCTGCGAGCACTCGGCGAAAGTCGGCGACAGCGACGCCTATTATTACGACAACGAGGAATTCCATAAGGCCATCTACGCGGCAAGCCGAAGCGAATTCCTAGAGGAGCAATGCACGCAACTTCATCGCCGACTGCGCCCGTATCGAAGACTGCAGTTGCGTGTGCGCAATCGTCTCTCGACGTCCTACTCGGAGCATTGCGGCATCGTCGAGGCGATTTTTGCCGGGGACGGGGAGGGGGCCCGCCGGCTGCTACGCACCCATGTTGGCATCCAGGGCGAGAGGTTCAGCGATCTGGTCGCCAGTATGGCCACGAGGTGAATCCAAATTTAGGCGTCCCTAAAGCGCCGCGCGTCTTGTCCGACGCTAAGTCAGGCCGACGCGCTCTCGCGCGGTCAAAGCTCGAGAATGGCGTAAGGGCGGCCCGTCGGCTTTTCGATATGCGCCGCGACATTAAACACTGGAGCACCGCCCGGCGTTTGTCCTTCATAGGTCCCTTTGTGCGCGTGACCGTGAACGACCGCGCTCACCTGGAAGCGGTCGATGGTCTCGGCAAGGCGGGATGAACCGAGAAACGGATATATTTCCTTGGGTTCACCCGCTATTGTTTCGGCGATCGGGGCATAGTGCAGAATGACAAGGGCGCGCTTTGCCGTGGTGGTTCTCAAGGCATTCTCCAGGCGCATGGCCTCGTCCACGCTCTCCGAAACCATGGTTTTAATGGCAGCCTCGCCGAAGGAACCCAGCATGTGCCGGCCGAAGCCGCCGATGAAGCCCTTGGTTCCGGCGAATCCCACGTCCGCGATCTCGACTGCCTGGCCGTTAAGGAGATGGACGCCCGCCTTGAGCAGAATCGACGAGACTTCCTCCGTCGCATTGCCCTGGTGATCGTGGTTTCCAAGAACGGCGACCACGGGGATCGTGCAGGACTTCAAGTCGTCTGCCAGGAGTTCGGCTTCAACCGGCTTGCCCAGGTCCGTCAAGTCGCCGGCGATGACGAGCACGTCAGCGGCTTGCGAAATCTCGGAAAACAGCTCCGCATAGGAGACGGACCTGTCCTCTTTCATGTGGAGGTCGGCTACGGCGGCGACCTTCAGTTTGCTCATGGTGTCTGCTCCTCTATTCCTTCGCGCATGTCACCGTCGCCGCCGACATCGGCAAATCCCCATTCCTTGACGTCGATCTCGTAGTCAGGGCGCGAGTACATGCGCCCGCGGCAGATCTTCGTCTGCGGCAGCGGCAGATCCCGTTGCGCCGCCAGCCTGCTCAAGAGCTCGTCCATCAGCCACTGCGGAACCTTGTTGCGCTCGGACGGATAGATCCACCGGAAATTGAGGAGGTGGATAAGCAGGACCTCCCAGTGAACTTCCATGTATTCCAGCAGCCTTGCCCAATCGATCCGGTCGTGCGCCTTCAAGATTACGTGCGCCACGTCGGCACCGTCGTAGCGTTCGCGAAGCTGGATGAAGGACTTCGACCAGACCAATTCGGTCGGCGCGGCGATCGAGACGCGACGACCGCTGATTTCCACAGGCAGCGCATGATCGAACCAGCCATCGTTGACCAGCATGGTTCCATTCGGCGAGGCGAAGATCACGTCGAAGAAAAATCTGCCCTTGAACACCTTCCCGAGCCACCGGTCGTCTTCGATTTCGACCGCATATCCACAGGACTTGAAATGCTTGAGGATGCGGGTGTAGTCGCCCGCTTTGCAAAAGATGTCGACATCCTTCGTCGGCCTTGATATGCCAGTATAGGCGCTGACGGCAAAGGTACCCGCCACCAGGAAGGGTATCTTGGAGCGAACGAGCTCACTGAGTGCTTCGGCGACAAACGCCTCGGCTTCCTCATCGACGAGTTGCGGCATCGCGAGAGATCCGGACGCCCGGCGCGAATTCTTTTGCGGCGGTACGGCTGACATCATGCTGTCCTCCTGAGCCGACAAACCTTCTACGAGAACACGCCAAACTGAGGGAAGTTCCGCGCCGTCGTCGGAAGCAGATCGAGAGGCCGCCTCGCTGCGGAACAATCAAAAGCCACGGCGGTTCGACCCTCGTGAAGACATAGGAGGAAAAATCATGAGCGCTTCCGGTGTCGCTGCCTTCGACAAGACACTCCAGGTTACCAACACATGGTTGGACGACATCATGAAACAGCAAGGGCCGGATCGCCAGGTTGCGTGGCATATACTCGGTGCGGTCTTGCACACGGTTCGGGACCGTCTGCCGGCAGATCTGTCCGCCCATCTTGCCGCCCAATTGCCGCTGCTGGTGCGCGGCGCCTATTATGAGCAGTACCAGCCGTCGAAGCAGCCTACGCGGCTGCATTCGCTGGACGAGTTCCTCGATCAGGTGAAGCAAGAACTCGCCTTCACGCGGCCGGTGGACGCGAAAGATGCGGTACAGACGGTCTTCGCCGTCCTCTCGCATTATCTCGATCCCGGGCAGGTCGCAAAGGTGCGGGAAGGCTTGCCTGAAGACATACGTGCTTTGTGGCCGGATCCCCATTCCAGACATTGAATAAGCGACCTGAGTCATAGTGACGGGCGAAAGCGGAATGCCGGGAAAAATCGCAAGCCGTCGGTCGTCGAGAAGTACGCGGACAGCGCCGCGATGCCGTTACAGGTCCAACCGCTGATTGCGTTCGCTCACCTCAGAGTCCGAAGGGGAATGTCTCCGGCACGCCCGGGCTAATATGCTCAGGCATCAGAGGGGTTACCGGTGTCGTCAGGTCGAACCAGACGTACGCATCGAACTGATGCGGCAACGATGCATGGGCATAGTGGCTCATGCGTTCGGTCTCTGGCCTGTAGATGACGCCGATGAATCGTTCGAGTTTCGGCTCATCGAGGCGCCGGCGCAGAGCATCGTCGCGCGAGAAATCGAGCAGAAAGCGATCAACATGCGACTCATGAAAGACGCGTTCGTAGCTGCCGGGTAGGGAAGGCTGGATTTCCTTCATCTCGATCTCGCCGTCCCAGGCGCTTGCGGCCGCCACCTTGCCGCCGTGGGTTCCGAAACCGATCAATGCTGCCTCATCCCCGAAACGTTCGCGGCAAAGCTGACCGATGTTCAACTCGTCACGCGCTGCTCCCATCTCCGTGTGGCGCGCATCGCCGATATGGGAATTGTGCGCCCACACGACGGCCTTCGAGCCGGGGCCGCGCGACTCCAGGAGGCGTTCGAGCGTTTCGAACATGTGTCTGTCGCGCAAGTTCCAGGATTCGGCGCCGGCGTAATACATGGTTCGGTAGTATCGTTCGGCCGAGGCAACCAGCCGGGCATTCTGTGTCGCGTCGAAAAGCTGGTCCCTGTCACTGTCTGTCGCTTCCAGGCGTCGCTCAAGAAGCTCCCGGCATTGGCGCACCACGGCTTCCTCGCATTTGTTGTAGCTGGCGGTCAGCACGGCCCGACCATAGGTAGATGGATCGTTTTGCCATGGGGTGAGACATCCATAGCGTTCCCTCGCGACAGTCGCGGCGGCCGGATCGACCTTGTCGAGATAGTCCAGAACGGCGGAAATGGATTCGCGCATGTTATAGATGTCGAGCCCGTAGAAGCCGGCCCGGTCCTGTTCGGCGACGCTGCCATTGTATGCGCGCATCCAGTCGACGAAGGATGTGACCTCGCGGTTTCGCCACATCCATGTAGGAAAGCGCAGGAATGGAGCTTTCGAGCCACGCCTGTGAGGGCGGTGCCGTACATACCGATCAACGGCTGCCGCGTCCGGCCAGTCGGCCTCGACGGCGACGATTGTAAAACCGTGCTCCTCGATGAGACGACGGGTTATGGCGGCGCGTGCGCGATAGAATTCCGAGGTCCCATGACTGGATTCCCCAAGCAGCACCACGCGGCGGTTGCCAAAACGATCGAAGAGCCGCCCGAAGGCTGGATCGTCGGGGTCGGGCAACGGCACGGCGACATCGGCCACCATTTTGGGGAGCGTCCGCGAAGGCGGACGGGGGGTCGATCGGGCAGGTTGCGAACGCTCGTCCTTCCGGGCGTGCTCGCCGATCAGCGGGACAAAGCGGACGCCGCCAAGGTCATGCTCCTCGAAGGTCGTGGCGTTGACGCGCGTCACCTTGAGCAAGCGTTGCTCGCCCTCAGGTCCGATCGGTATGACCATGTGACCGCCAAGATCGAGCTGCTCCTTCAGCGCTTGAGGCACGCTGGGGCTACCGGCGGCAACGAGAATGGCATCGAACGGGCCTGCTTCCGGCCAGCCCTTCGTTCCATCGCCGGTGCGGACATCGATATTGTCGTAGCCGAGCTTGGCAAAACGCCGCCTGGCCACGTTTGCGAGCGGCGCATGGCGTTCGACAGTGTAGACATGTCCGGCGATCCTGCTCAAAACGGCGGCCGCGTAACCGGAGCCAGTCCCGACTTCGAGTACCGTATCGCCAGGCTCGACCTCCGCCTCAGCGGTCATCAGCGCTACGATATAGGGCTGCGAGATCGTCTGTCCCTCGCCGATCGAGAGCGGAGCGTCCTCGTAGGCGAACTCCTCGAATCCCGGATCGACGAAAGCCTCGCGAGGAACAACGCGCATGGCTTCGACCACACGGGGATCATCGATCCCGCGGCGGACGATATGGAGATCCACCATCCGGTCGCGAGCACGGGATAGATCGAGCTTCATGAGAGATTCCCTTACATTGACGGTGACGGCGTGCGCCCGCCGAATGTATCCCAGGGCGACGAGCGGCCGGTTCTTCGTGGTTCAGTCGGGAACCAGTGAAGAGCGCTAATGTTCCGCGCATCATCCAAAGGTGGTGCCGTTCCCCTCCCAGCAGTTTTCGCCCTCTCCGAGATCTTTCTTCGGAACCAAGCATCCCGCGCGTCGGTTTGTCGTTAGTTCCCATGCCCCGATCGACGGAGAACTCCCATGGCCAAAAGAAACGCGCGGCCGGCAACTTCCAAGTCGGCCATAATTCACGAACAGAAGCTGATGCGTGGCAACGGAGGGGAGCTTCATCAGATTGCCGAGGACGGTCACCCGATTCTGACGACTGCGCAGGGAGGCCCGGTTGCGGACGACCAAAACAGCCTGCGCGTGGGCGAGCGGGGTCCGACGCTCATCGAGGATTTTCATTTCCGCGAAAAGCTCTTCCATTTCGATCACGAACGCGTTCCCGAGCGCGTCGTGCATGCGCGCGGTTATGGCGCGCATGGCTACTTTGAAACCTATGAATCGCTTTCCGCAATTACGCGTGCGGATGTCTTCCAGCGCGCGGGAGAGCGAACACCGGCCTTCGTGCGGTTTTCGACAGTCGCAGGCAGCAAGGGGTCCGCGGACCTCGCGCGCGACGTTCGAGGTTTTGCGGTCAAGATCTACACCAAGGAGGGGAACTGGGACATCGTCGGCAACAACATCCCCGTTTTTTTCATCCAGGACGCGATCAAGTTTCCGGACGTCATTCACTCGGTGAAGCCGGAGCCCGACCGGGAGTTTCCTCAGGCGCAGTCGGCCCATGACAATTTCTGGGACTTCATCAGCCTGACGCCGGAAAGCATGCACATGATCATGTGGGTCATGTCGGACCGCGCCATTCCGCGATCGTTCCGGTTCATGGAGGGCTTTGGCGTTCACACCTTTCGTTTCGTCAACGCCAAGGACGAATCGACCTTCGTGAAGTTTCACTGGAAGCCGAAGCTTGGCCTCCAATCCGTCGTCTGGAACGAAGCCGTGAAGATCAATGGAGCCGATCCCGATTTTCATCGGCGCGATCTTTGGGAAGCGATACAGGCCGGTAATTTCCCCGAATGGGAACTGCAGGTCCAGCTTTTCGATCAGGATTTTGCCGACGCCTTCGACTTCGACGTCCTGGACCCCACGAAGATCATTCCGGAAGAGGTCTTGCCGCCCAAGGCGGTGGGAAGATTGGTTCTGGACCGGATGCCGGACAATTTCTTCGCCGAGACCGAGCAGGTCGCCTTCATGACGCAGAATGTGCCGCCCGGGATCGATTTCAGCAATGATCCGCTGTTGCAGGGACGAAATTTCTCCTACCTCGACACGCAGCTCAAGCGGCTTGGCAGTCCCAACTTCACACACATTCCGATCAATGCGCCGAAATGTCCCTTCCACCACTTCCAACAGGATGGGCACATGGCGATGCGCAACCCGGTCGGGCGCGTGAATTATCAGCCGAACTCCTGGGGCGAGGGGCCACGCGAGTCGCCTACGGACGGGTTCCGGCATTACGGTTCCGAGGAACAGGGTGCCAAGGTCCGTCTTCGCGCTGAAAGCTTTGCCGACCATTACAGTCAGGCCCGCCTGTTTTTCGTCAGCCAGACGCCGCCCGAGCAACGCCACATCACCGACGCGCTCACATTCGAATTGAGCAAGGTGCAGACACCGGCAATACGAGAACGCATGGTGTCGCATCTCCTCAACATCGACGAAACCCTCGGGAAGAAAGTTGCGCATGCGCTGGGACTCAAGTCGGTTCCGAAACCGGCAGATGCCGCTATCCCGACACGCCAGGATCTCGCTCCCTCGCCAGCGCTCAGCATTGTCGAGCGCGGTCCGAAACGCTTCGAAGGCCGCAAGCTTGGCATACTGGTAACCGACGGGACCGATGCAGCGATCTTGAAAGCCGTGAGGACGGCGGTCACGACAGAAGGGGCCGTGTTCGAGCTCGTCGCCCCGAAGGTCGGCGGCATTACGGCCTCGGACGGGGAGTGGATACAGGCGCACCAAATGATCGAAGGAGGCCCGTCGGTACTCTACGATGCGGTAGTCCTCCTGCCTTCGGCTGAAGCGGTTTCGGAACTGGTGGAGGTCGCAGCGGCGCGGGATTTCGTTGCCGACGCCTTCGCCCATTGCAAGTACATCGGCTACGTCGAGGCAGCCGTGCCCCTGCTGGCGAGAACCGGCATCACCGACTCTCTCGACGAGGGGACAATCAGCCTCGAAGACGCCAAGAGTGTAGGGGCCTTTGTCAAAAGTCTCGGCAGCTTGCGTGTTTGGGCGAGGGAGCCTTCGGTCAAGCTGAAGTAGTGGCGCCTGCCGGAAGCGGAAGGAAAGGTGGCGGTTTCCGCCCGTGACTGCTCTCGAATACCAACAGCAATGGAGAGAGTAATGGAGGACTCACAAGCGATTTCCCGGCCTCAGCAAACCTCCGACTATCCGGGACGCCAGACAGACTGCGTTGCAGCGCTCAGACCGGCCGTGTCCGATCTGGCCGCAACCTCCCATGAAAGCATTGTTGCAGCAATCGGTGGAGAGATGACGGACGAATTGCTCGCGCTCGCCCATAGAGCAGAAGCGGCAGGCTGGACTTTCGAAGAGGCATCGGCGGCGATTGAAACGCTTGCACGGGAATATGAGGGCGCCAAGGGCACGATTTTCGATTGAGCTGGAACACGCGGTATCTGCCCTTCGGTCATTGCCGCCGATCCAGTTCGACATTGCCGGCGCGTGGTGTGCTGGGCAGCGGCGTTCACTGCAGCACCGCGCGTCTTATCAGACGCGCAAAAGGACGCAGTGGCACTTTGAATTGCCGGGAGCCTGCGAAAGCGCGGTTGTCACTTTTGATGTCTGTCCGCGCCGTCCTCTATCGCTTGTTCTTCCGTCAGCGTCGGAAACACCGACCATGCTGCCAGGAACAGCGCGGCGATCACCGGGCCGATGACAAAACCGTTTGGACCGAACGCGGCGATGCCTCCGAGCGTCGAGATCAGCACCAGGTAGTCGGGGATCCTGGTCTCCTTGCCGATGAGAATCGGCCGCAGCAGGTTGTCCACGAGCCCAATCACCAGCATTCCGTAGACGAGCAGCACGACGCCTTGCCATACCGCCCCTGATGTCAGCAGGTAGATTGCAATGGGCCCCCACACAAGACTGGTCCCCACCACCGGCAGAAGTGCGAAAATGACCATCACCGTGCCCCACAGCACCGGGGCCCGAACGTCGAGCATCCAAAGCATCAGGGCACCCAGCGCACCCTGCACAAGCGCCACGACGATACTGCCTTTGACGATGGCGTTGATTGTCAGCGCAAAGCGGCTGAACAGCGCCTGGCGGAGCCCGCCACCGAGTGGCAGTGCTTCGCCGACCGCCCGCAACAGCTCGCGCCCATCACGCAGCAGGAAAAAGAGCAGGTAGAGCATCACAAAAAAACTTGCGAGGAGGTGGAAGGTCGACTGTCCGATGTTGATGGCCTTACCAGCCACGAACTGACCGCTTTCCACAAGTGCGTTCAGCAACCGCGCGCGCAGCGCAGCGGCATCCGGCAGTTCTATGCGGTTGAGTAGGCCGTTCAGCCAGTCTGGCAACATGTCGCGTAGCGCCTGGACGTCAATATCGAAAACGATCTGGCCCGCCGCTATGCCCTGATAAACGGAAACCGCCTCGCGGAAGACGAGGTTCGCGATGAGCAGAAAGGGCAGGATCACCACCACCAACACGATCACCAAAGTGATGAGCGCAGCGATGTTGCGCCGGGCAGGAATATGCCGAAGGATGCCGCGGTTCACGGGCGCGAACAGCACGGCGAGTACGATCGCCCAGAGGATAGCGCCGGAAAATGACCAAAGCACCGACACAAAGGCCAGCGATACCACGGCGGTCAGTAAGATGAAGGTTTTGTATTGGAGTTGCCGCACGGCCCAGCGTTCCGATTGCACCTGTACTATGGACTGTTTTGACAGCAAAATCCTGGAATGCAACGGGTTGGAGATGCCGGCCCGGTAAAGCATGCCAGCACACAGCCGAGCGCGGGAGGCCCTTGGCGCCCGTCGTGGGTCGGGTCTTCGGGTGGTCGGGATCTTGCCTTGTTATGCCCGCTCGCCCGCGTCGATGGCCAGAAACCCATCTGTTTTACACCTCTGTGCATCAGTCTTGTCCCTTGGAGAGATCGATCTCCAGTTCTACGACGAGCGGTAGATGATCGGAGGCGACGCGCGCCAGGGCGGTATTGTGCACCTCGCAACGCGTCACGTCTATTTCTTCACCGACGAAGACATGATCTATCCTCAAGAGAGGCAATCTCGAGGGGAAGGTCGGCCGCGGCTTCGCATCCGTCTGCAGCTGCGCATCTCTAAGCTGTCGGGCCACGAGCTTGTAGGCCGCCGAGCGAGGCGTCGCGTTGAGGTCGCCTGCCAGGACCACGGGCGCCTCCCGGTGATCCATTCCGCCGAGCCAGCCTGGTCCCAAAAGCGTCGTTGCCTGGCGCACGCGGTCGGAACCGCGCAGTCCGAGGTGCGTAACGACGATTTGAAGGTTTATGTCGGCCAGATCGACTTCCACCCAGAGCGCCCCTCGGGACTCTCCGACGGACGGCAGGGCGCCGGCTTTGATCAGGCGCATGGGCAATGCAGTCAAGACCGCATCTCCATATTTTTCGTCCTTCAGGTGGAGAGCCGGATGAAATTGCGCCTCCATCTGCAGATGCGCGGCAATCATGTGCGCCTGGTCAATTCCGCCGCTGCGCGCGCGACCGACATCCACCTCTTGCAAGGCGATAATATCCGGCCGGCACTCGCTGATGACGGTAGCGATACGGACGGGGTCGAGCTTGCGGTCGATGCCGAAGCAACTGTGCACGTTATAGGTGAGGAAGCGTATCCGCCGTCGCATGATCTCATTTCGGTGGTCTCGCATTTTTGGAACACGCGGGAGCTGCTTTTCGTTCCGATGGAGGTGTGGGAACAGTGCGTATGGCCATGAGGCTTCTTGCAAGATTGATTGTCATTGCCGCCATCATTCTGGTGGGCTGGTTGATCTATCGCACCCTCAGCAAGTACAGCGTGGGCGAGATCGCGGCCTCGATCAGGCAGATCCCTCCGGGACATCTGCTCACCGCTGTCGGCTTCGTCTTCCTATCTTATTTTTGTCTGACATTCTTCGATGCGCTGGCCGTGCGTTACGTCGGGCGAAAGCTTGCCTACACACAAGTCGCGATCGCCTCGTTCACTAGCCTTGCGATCGGCCACAATGTCGGAGCCGCGGCTTTGAGCAGCGGGCCTATCCGGTATCGGTTCTATTCGCGCTGGGGGCTGAATGCCGAAGAGGTCGCAAAGATCATTCTCTTCTGTGGAGTTACCGTCGGCCTGGGTCTTATCACATTGGCCGGTCTTTGTTGTCTGATCATGCCGGCGGGTGCCGCGCGGATCATCGGATTGTCGCAAACGGGTGTCCTCATCTTCGGCGCGACCTGCATTGCAGTCTCGAGCGGTTACCTGATTCTTGCGTACTTCCTCAAGGGATCCGTTCGGGTATTTCGCTGGAGGTTCGAAATGCCGTCGGTGCCGATCGCGGTCTGCCAGTTGATCGTTGGCACGGTCAATTTCCTTTGTGTCAGTGCGTGTCTGCATCAGTTGCTGCTGGCCTTCGGAAATCCGAGCTTCTTCGATACGGCGACAGCATATGTAAGCGCCAATGCCGCGGCACTCGTCAGCCATGTTCCAGGAGGCATTGGTGTGATCGAGGCAACGGTGGCATTCCTGCTTGGCAGTTCGGCGAGCATCGGCGCTTTGGTCGCGTTTCGGGCGATCTATTTCTTCCTGCCGCTGCCGCTCGGGTTAATTTCGCTTTCGCTTGCCGAGTTCGTCGTTCATCGAGACGACGGCAGAAATCTGGCGAGAAAGGCGAAGACCTGACCTCCCCAGCGTCTTATCAATTTATGCATGCGGTAGAACGGCCGTATAGGTCTGCGCGGATCGACAAGGCCTGTACCCCAGACAAGGTTGGTCGCCCCACCGCTGTCAACACCATCGAAGGCCCGTATGCCGCGGCGGCGGGTGTTCAATTTATCGAGGGCAGCGACGAGAGAGCCAGTGTCCCTTAACACATTCTCGACTTCGCTCGTCTCGACGTCGAGATGTTCCGCCAAAAGTCCGTTGCGAATACTGACGATTGCGGCACTCTGTTCTTCGTTCGCGGCTTCTACCGCGACGTCGCATTCGGTGTCGAGGCTTTCGGAGCGGTGATTGAAATTCGATGAGCCGACGCGGAGAAACCGGCCGTCGATCGCGACCACCTTGGAATGGATAAAGACCTCCTGTTCCGATCCATCGCCCGCAGGCACGACCGGGTAGCCGACCCGCAGCCTGTCATGACGGTCAGCCTGCTTCAGCCGTCGGATGAGGCGGTCGCGATTTCCCCCCATGAAAATGTTCTCGAGGAAGCCATGCGAGCTGCGGGTGGTGACAATGACAATTTCCGGACCGTCCGGCTCCTTCAGGCGTCGGCAAAGCAACGCGCCGATCTTCCGCGAGGCGAAATATTGGTTCTCGATGTAGATGTGGTGCTGCGCGCTGCGTAGAGCGTCGAGTGTCAGGCGCAACGCTTCTCGCCGGCCTCTTCCTTTGCTGATCGCTGGCTCGGTGCGTGCAATCGCAACCGAGCAGTTCGTCAGGATCGGGACGGTACCGGCAGGCCACGCCACTGTCGTTGCGCGTGGCGCTCCGACGTCATCGCCGGTGGACGCCTCCCAGCGGGAGCGGCAGAGGTCTCCAATCGCGCGGCTGGCCTCTCCATCCAGCACCACCTGGATGTCGTGTACGGGATCGTAGGATTTTCCATCGGGATCGCGGCGGATCTCATTGTCGGCAAGGTGATCCGGCGTGTCCCAGCGCCGCGCAGTCAGGTCGATGCCACCGACGAAAGCGATACCGTCGTCGATGGAGATGAGCTTCTGGTGATGCGAACCGCGGAGCGCACGATGGCTCGCGAAACGAAGTTCGATCTGGGAATGGGCGGCCCATTTCTGCTTGCGAAACAGCCGCAGCGACTTTCCAGAATAGATCGGCCCCATCGCCCAGACGAGAATGCGGATCTTGAGATTGGGCTTTTGCGCTGCCAAGCGCTCGAGCATATCGCCAAGTGATTCCGCATGCGGATCGTCAGGGCACAATTTGATGCGGGGATCAAAATCCCATCCGGTTATCCAGACCTGCTCTTCCGCCCCCTCGAACGTGCGTTCGAGACAAGCGTAATAGGCGGCGGCGTCGATGAGAAAGGATAAGCGCCTTGTCGATACGCTGCGCCAGGCATTTTCCGCCTCCTTGACAATTGATCGGTGCGCCCGGGCCTCTCGGTCAGTTGTTTTTCCGCTAAATACGCTTTTCCAAACCAAGTTTTGCATCCCGTGGGTGACGACTGCAAAAGGAATCGATTTCAACCACGATTTGTTCCTGCAGCAGCGGAACAAGGCGGGGCCTCCGACGGGTGCGAGGTCCCGCAGCGCCCGGGAGAGACTGTCGGGCGCTACCTCCTCCGGGACCTCGCGCGCCTACGGGGGCCATTGGGGGCACTTTTGGTAGGCGCTCAATGCGCAAACTGACACGAGAAGGATATTCGTCAACGGCGATAAGACCTTTGGCAGCCGATGCTGCGACTTAGGTCCATGGTTTGGGATCGAGTTCGGTCGCGTCCCTTACCGCCTCTTCCATGCTTTTTTGATGTCAAACTGCGACCAAGAGCGAGTGCATTCGCAGCGCACGAGTATTTCCGGTTGAATACTGCCCACGGTGCCCCATATGCACGCAGGGTGACGGACCGTCGGAACGAGGTATTTTCCCCGGCGTTGCTAATGCGTACGGCGCGAAGAAGCCGATTTGAGAAGTCAGCGGACACCGGTCATGACTGCGAAGGAAATGGAATCTCGTCGATAGATCGCAGGGCTACGGAGCCGGGACGGGGCCAGGACGCCGCGACACCGGGAGAAATACCCCCGAGAGTGACGCGGGCCGTCTTCTGGCGAGTGGTGGCCGAAATCTCCGAAGAGCGGATCGTTCTGATAGCGGCGCTGGCGAAAGGCCGACGCGCCACGATATGCCGGTCTCTGTGCCGACATCGGTACATGCGAGAAGTACGGCGCCAACCAGGTTTGTAAACCGCTGTACGCGTGCACCTGCCTCTCCAGGACCGCGACACCGGGGTTAGCAACACCTGCAATGCTTGAGAAACGGATCCGGCAGGGAACAAGGTTCCAAGTGGCTCGTTTGATGCATACATGTGATCGATCCCATTACTCCATGGGAGGAGCCGAAAAATGAACAATGAACCAAGCGGCCGCAGCCCTGACGATCCGTTGCGATCGCCCGTGATGACCTCGCAAGGTGTCGACGACGCCTATGGCGCGCAAACCGGTGGAACTGGCCAGGGCACGTCAGATCGCAACCTGCAACAGGCGGTGCGCGAAGATCTGAATGACATTCGAGAGTTCGCAGACGATCAGGCGGAACAAGCCCGAGACGCTGCAACCCGCGCCGCAGAACGCGAAAAGAACGTTGTCGCGCGCCAATTGAGCGGCGTTGCAATGGCCATTGAGAAAGTGGGCGCCGAACTTCAACAGTCGGATCAACAGGCCATCGGCCGATACGCGCAACAGATCGGCACATCGCTCCGCGGCTTTGCAAGCGACGCCGAGGGCCGCGATCTCGGCGAAATCGCGGGGATGGCTGAAGACTTCGGCCGAAAGCAACCGCTCGCATTCCTCGGCATGGCAGCGATCGCGGGCCTGGCCGCCAGTCGGTTTCTGACCGCCTCAGCCCGACGTCGCACTCAACGGACCGTTTCCCAACCCTCTGCCACATTGCCGTCATCAAGCGACCGAGCAGGTGAAGGCGGGTGGAATTTTGAGGAGCTTCAACGCAATGACTAACTATCGGGACGACCGTCCCCTATCGGAGTTGATGACCGGTTTGGTGACGGACATATCCGGGCTTTTCCGCAAGGAAATTGATCTGGCAAAGACCGAGGCATCCGAGACCTTGGACCGTGCGACAGGGAGCCTCGAGACGCTCCTTGTCGGTCTAATCTTCGCGATTGGTGCCATTGGTGTGCTGTTGACCGCGGTGGTCCAGGGACTGGCCGCGTTTCTCATGACGCGCGGCATCACTGAGCCGAATGCGGAAGCGTTGTCGGCCGCTATCGTCGGCGTCGTCGTGGGCCTGCTCGCCTGGGCAATGATCTCGCGTGGTCTGTCGACGCTGAAAGCCAGCAGCCTCAAGCTGGACCGGACGGCAGCGTCCCTGCAGCGCGACGTGGATGTGTTGAAGGAGCAGGTGCGATGAACGATTCTTCTCACACGCATTCGTCTGCCGAGCTGCAGCGGGAGATCGAGGCCGATCGTCAACGCATTGAAGAAAAGCTTCACGCCATCCAGGAACGGATGTCCCCGGGACAGTTGATGGACGAGATGCTCGAATATGCCAAGACGAGCGGGGGAGCTGAATATCTCAGCAATCTCGGTGTTGCGCTCAAGTCAAATCCGATACCCGTTGCCTTGATGGGTGTGAGCCTCGCCTGGCTGCTCGCAAATCCAGGGTCACGCGCGCCCGGATTAAAGGACGACCAGGGTGCGGACGACTATCCGCTCGCAACCGTTAGGGGCTCCGTAAGGCGGGTCGGACCTGTAGAGGCTAGCTTCGGAGAGCGCTATAGCCACTTCACAGATGAAGGCGGCAGTCGCTTCAGGGCCTTGACCGACACGTCCGATCGTCGGGCCGGTCACTTCGTCGACCCAAATGGCAACATTTATCGCGGCTTTGCCGACGCAACTGGAAGGCAGATCGAAGAGATACGCAACGAGGCCGGTGCCTTGTTTGACGAGGCGTCTGGTTGGGCGTCCAGCACATGGCGGCAGATCGGCGCCACGGCAAGCCGCGTTTCCGGCTCCCTTGCGGATACCGGCAAGTCTCTCGCGGGCCGCGCCCAGGATGCGGGCCGATCGCTGCAGGAGGAGGGCGCGCATCTCAATGCGGCTATCCTCAAGCATTTCCGCGATCAGCCCCTCGTCGGCGGTGCACTCGCCTTTGCGGTCGGTGCTGCGATAGGAGCTGCGCTGCCCCATACCGAGGCGGAGGACGAGGCCATGGGCGAGGCCGCTGACGACATGCGCGCCAATCTCGCCGCGAGGACGAATGAGGCAATCGGCGAGACGATGGCAACCGGGCAGGAGATGTTGGACAGGACCGGCGACGCAGCCCTTCAGGCGCACGACGCCGCCAAAGAGCGAGTGCGTGACGGGTCGCGCGAGTAAGGTCGCGCCCGTGAAGTTTGAAGCGAGCCACTAGGCGATACCGCACCGCGGGTGCCCCTTGACACATCTGCGGCGCGTCTGTGCGCGGTGCGTTCGTTACTTACGGCGCCTGTAACCTATAGAACTTGGGTCCTCGTCGCCTAACAAGCCGGATTGCCGGTGTATATTTCGCGTCACATCAAGTGCCGCCGATTGACGGCCGTGCGCGCTGCTGTGGATCGCCCGAGCATCGCCCGGCAGGAGATGGACCTCACGCGAAAGAGCGTGAACTCCGACGGGCCGCCGCCCACGGTTCACGCCACCTTCGGCCGGTTCAGCAGCTTGTCGAGCGTGATCGGGTGCCGCCGACGATGCCCTATATGCACGCGCGGTGACGGGCCGCCGGAACAAGGCCTTCCCCGGCGTTGCTAATGCGTGCGGCGCGAAGAAGGCGATTTGAGAAGTCAGCGGACACCGGTCATGACTGCGAACGAAATGGACCTCGTCGAAAGACTGCAGGCAACGGAGCCGGGACGGGGCCGGGACGCCGCGACACCGGGAGAAATACCCCCGAGAGGGATGCGGGACGTCTTCTGGCGAGTGGTGGCCGAAATCTCCGAAGAGCGGATCGTTCTGATCGCGGCCGGCGTGAGTTTTTATCTGCTGTTGGCGCTATTTCCTGCGCTGGCGGCACTGGTCTCGATCTACGGACTTGTCGCCGACCCATCGGCAATCGGCACGCATATGGGCGTTCTTAAGGCGTTGTTGCCGCCCGGATCCTACGATCTGATCATGGATCAGTTGAAGTCGCTGACAACTCAGCGGACGTCCACGCTCAGTATCAGCTTCCTGGCGGGCCTGTTCGTTTCCTTGTGGAGTGCGGCCAATGGTATGGCGGCGCTCTTCGACGCAATGAATGTCGCATATGGAGAACAGGAAAAGAGAGGTTTTTTGTCAAGAACCCTCTTGCGTCTTGCGTTCACCTTTGCAGCCCTGCTGTTCGTGGTCGCCCTGATCGTTGCGATTGGCGTCGTGCCGGCTGTGCTTGCCTATCTGTGGCTCGATCGCTGGGTAGAGAACCTGACCAGGGTGGCGAGATGGCCGGCCATTCTGCTTCTTGCCACGATCGGTACTATTCTCATTTATCGTTTTGGTCCAAGCAGGGAACGGGCGAAACTTAGATGGCTGAACTGGGGCGCGGTGTTCAGCACATTGCTGTGGCTCGCTGCCTCCTGGATCTTTTCTTTCTACCTGGAGCACTTCGCCAACTATAACGCCACATATGGCGCTCTCGGTGTACTTGTCGGTCTCATGATGTGGGTCTGGATCTCGGTGATCATCCTCATCGTGGGCGCGCTCATCAATGCCGAGCTTGAGCACCAAACGACGGTGGACTCGACAACAGGCAAACCACGGCCAATGGGTCAACGCGGTGCTTACGTGGCCGACACGCTTGGCAAAGCGGCTGATTGAGAGGCGTGGCGCGGGGCCGCGGCACGAGTGCCCGGCCGTTCAAAGGAGTCGGCGCCGGTTTCCGCCCACGCTGGCATTATCTGACCGGCGACGACAGCATCGCCCGCCTATGTGTGGAGGATTTCCACGACGGTGACATCGAAGACCAGATCCTGGCCCGCGAGCGGATGATTGCCGTCCACCGTCACGCGTTCGTCATCGACACCGGTCACGGTAAACGCCATCTGACGGCCGTCTGCGGTGGTTGCCTGGAGCTTGGTCCCAATCTCCACCCCGGCGGGAACCGCGGAACGCGGTACCGTCTGCACCTGGGCGTCATCATGGGGGCCATACGCCTGCTCAGCGGGAATAGCGACCGTGTTCATCTCGCCCACGGCCATGCCGCTGATCTCGCGGTCGAGCCCCGGAATGACCTGGCCTGCGCCCACTTGGAATTCAAGCGGCTCCCGACCCTGCGAGGATTCGACCGCCGTGCCGTCTGTCAGCTTGGCAGTATAATGAATGCGAACGACGTCGCCGTTTTTGACTTCGGTCATATCCGCCTCTCGATGGATGTTGGAGTGATGATAGCGGTCACTTGGCGAAAAGGCCGACCGCGCCACGACATGCCGGTCTCTATGCCGACATCGCTACATGCAAGAACTAGGGCGCTGACCGCAAATGTAAACCGCGGTTTGCATGCGCATGCCTCTCCGGTCGACGCTGAAAGCTCGCAGCCTCAAGCTCGATAGGACGACAGCCTCTCTGCAGCGCGAAGTGGGTGTGTCCATGGAGCAAGTGCGACGATGGAACGCCGCCATCGTCGCTTGCATCTCGGGACGTCATCGAAATGCAACTCGTCCATGCGGGTCGCAAAGGCGGAATCATGTGTCTCTAAAGCGACTCGCTGCTAGAAATCAGCGTTTATTGGCTGCTTTCGTGTGAAATTTTCCGTGAGCACCGACAGAGGTATGGCTACGATGGCCTCGTGTTTTGGGGGAATGAATGCTTGCACATCGAATTCGCTCACAACTTCGCCTTCCGCCATTGCTGTTGGCGGCACTCATCATGCCCGGCTGCCAAACCGCGGCGCTCGACGACCTCGCGGCGTTCGGCGACAGCGCCAAGACTCTGGAGGACGATTCGGCCGTCGCCTTCTACAAAGACGATGAGTTGATCACGACGGGCAAACTGCAGTTCAAGGAAAAGAACTACGGCAAATCCTACGCTATCTACAAACGTGCCGTAGCCGTCTTTCCGGAGGATCCTGCCGCTTGGCTCGGTTTCGCCGCCTCTGCCGACATGATTGGTCGATTCGACACCTCGGATCGGGCCTATAAGCAACTCGCGAAGATGATTGGCAACAGTCCGGTTTACTACAACAACATCGGCTATTCCCATCTGCTGCGCGGCGACTTGCCGACCGCTCGCCGCTACTTCCTGAAGGCGTATGAACTCGACCCCGCCAATGAGACGACGGCAAGAAACCTCGAGCTGATGAAAAACAGCGTTAGGTTCGCGCAGCGATGACGTTTGCCTACCGCGCCTCGCGTCCAATCGGGCGCGCAAAGGTCGCTGTAGCACTTAGAATTGCCGCATGATTTTGTCCTTAAATCGATCCCGCTTTAGGGGATCATGCAGTGGTCGCAACGGCGCCCGCAGGCCCAAGCAGTCGTTAGCTACGGCACTTGACGTTGCTGCATCTGGAAGAGCGGAACTGGGACGTAGTAGGATTAAACGCGCAGGGCTGCTACTCCACCTTCCGCAGGATCAGCTTGCCATCCGGCGAAACGGATCGCTCATAGCGCGGCAGATCGGCGACCGAGGGGCTCTCGGCATCGATTGCCGGCTGACCCTCATCCGGCGCGGAAAACTCCGCTCCAGATGCTGCCTCCACCGGGGGCCCGAGGCGCTGCATCGCTCCCTTACCGGGTGCACTCAAGATGACGGAGCCGCCGGAAGCGAGGGACCCGGAACGTATCCGCTCGCTGAGGACGGATAGGTCTTTCCCCAATTTCTCGACCTGCTGGCGAATAGGCGCAGCGTCGTCGGCCCTGCCGATGTTGCGGTCTTGCTTATCGATCTGCAGCTTCAGACCGTCGATGGACCGTTTGACTGCAGCGAGCGTCTCGCGGCTCTCACGGACATCCGCTGCGTTCTTGGCTGTGTAGAGGAGCGTGCCGGCGTTCAGCGGCAGGAAAACCAGAGCCAAGGCAATGAAGGGCGCGTTGCTTGTCCGCGCCGCCTTTGCCGCTCGAACACCTCTCGCATCACCGGGTTCGATTTCCACATTCGCCAAGCTGGTCATCAGCTTCCTCCACCGCAAGCCGGCCCGAAGCCCAAGAGCGCATCCGCTCTTCAGGCTTTTGCTCGTGCCACTACTTCACCACCACCGTCGCTCCGAGTCTCACCCGGTCAAAAAGATCGATGACATCGGCATTGCTCATCCGGAAGCAGCCGGAGGATGCAAATTCGCCGACCGTTGACTGCTCATTCGTCCCGTGGATGCGGTAAAGCGTGTCAGCGCCTCCCCGGTAAAGGTAGATACCGCGCGCTCCCATTGGATTGAAGGGGCCGGCGGGCACGAGCTCAGGAAGTTCCGGCGCACGCGCCCTCATCTCGGCGGGCGGTCTCCAGTTCGGCCACTTCGCCTTGCGGCCAACCATGACGACGCCGCTCCACCGGAAGCCCTCACGACCAACGCCGATCCTGTAACGGATCGCGCGACTGCGAGAGAGGACGAGATCGAGCGTTCGCTTGTCGCTGAGGATGATGATCGTGCCGGGCGGATAAATTTGGGCAGCAGCGACGACCACGCCCGTCCTCGGTCCGAGGCTCCGCGGCACACGTTCGCTCGCCGCATCAGCGGAAGGGGTGACGCCGATAGAAGCGATCGCAGCAGCGGTTAGCGTAACGCGGCTTATCGCCGACATGGCGCCCTTGCTCTCGCGTGCCCGAGCCTTCATCGCATCAGCGCTCCGTCCCTGGCGACGGCATGAGGGGTGCCAGCGCGCATTTGTCTCGATCAGCAATGGGCCACGATTGGCAGCGCTACCTAACGTGTCCTCGAAATACGCAATCACGTCAGTTTTCCGTACCATTGCCGGACGCGCCATTCGTTCCCGTGGGAGGCGTGGCCGTCGGCAGGATCACGGCGGTGGGGGCCGGTGCGGCACCACCCCCTCCGCCCTGATAAGTGCGGATGACCCGGTTGATCACCTTGCCGTCACTGGCAATGCGCGTGTTCTGCGCCACCCGCGGGAAGGGATCCTGCGTGTGGATGCCCTTGTTGGCCTCCACCGCGTTGCCAAGTCCGAAGGTGATCGTGTCGCGGTGATTCAGGTAGTCGGCACAGCCGGAAAGGAGCGCGGCGACGGCCACTAATAGCGCGGCGCGATTACTTCTTGGAAAGGGCATGCACGCCTCCCACATCGAGATCGAGACGATGGCCATAGGGCCCTGTTACGCCCTCGCCATTCTTGAAGCGGCGCAGCATGTCCTTGTCCACCTCGAGAATGCCGAGCGCGAAAAGCTCCCAGTCGTTCGACGAGCGCGTCTGGTCGAGCGGTGTGTAGAGATCCTCACCGGGTGTGGACGGCCGCACGATGTGCGGCGTGACGATGATGACGAGATCCGACTCCCGCTTCAGGAAGCTCGTCGAGCGGAACAGCGCGCCGATCACCGGAACCTGCGACACCCACGGCAATTGCTGAACGTCCTTGGCATTGATCGACTGCAGCAACCCGGCCATGGCGAAGCTCTGGCCGTCGCGCAGCGCCACCGTCGTCTTGGCCGCGCGCGAGATGAAGCCGGGATTGCCGTTGACGTTGATCGAGGTGTCGAGCTCCGAGACTTCCGGCTCGATCTTGAGACTGATGAGCCCGCTGTCGAGCACCACCGGCGTGAAGGTGAGCCTGACGCCGAACGGCCGGTAATCGGTTTCGGTCGCGACCGTGGCGCCATTGGCAACCGTCGTCTGGATCGGCACCTCGCCGCCGGCATGGAAGCTCGCGGTCTCGCCGCTCATGGCGATCAGGTTCGGCTGCGCCAGCCGGCGCACCAGGCCCTTCTGTTCCAGCGCATTGATGACGATGTCGATCCGGCCGCCGGCAATCTCCAGCACCTTGGCGATCAGCTGCCCGAAAGGTTGCATGCCCGTCGCCGCGCCCGCCGCGTCTTCGAGTGTGCGGACGAGTTGGCCGCGTTCCACGCCGATGCCCACGCTGGTCGTCGCCTTGCCGATGCCGTTCTTGCCATGGCCGGCCCAGCCGATGCCGAGGTCGCGGCCGGTCTGGCGCGAGGCCTCGATCACCCGCACCTCCAGCATGACCTGCTGGGAATCGGCGACGCGCAACTGGTTGAGCACCGGCTGGTCGGAATAGGACTGGGCGATCTCCAGCACGCGCTGCAGTTCCACGGCGTCGCGCACGGTGCCGGTCAGACGGATGCGATCGTTGGAGTTGAACACCCGAACCCGCGCCGAGGGTGCGGCGGACCGAATCGCGGTGGCCACCTCGCTGAAGTCGCTGGCGACACGAATATCAATAACGCCGATCAGCGCCTTGTTGTCGTCATAGACGGAGATATTGGTGGAGCCAGTCGTCTTGCCGCGGATGAAGAGCGACCGGTCGGAGAGCGGTACGACATCGATGAGTTCGGCGCTGCCGATGACCAGATCGCCGAATGACTTGCCGGTCCTGATCGTTATCGTCTCGTTCGGCGCCAGCGTCACCTGCTGCACGGTGCCGGTGAGGCTCACAAATTCTTCCTGGGCCTGCGCCGTACCGATGAGACCGGGGCTCCACAAACCGCAGCCGATTACTGCCGCCGTGACCGCCGAGAGGGTTCGGGCTCGCGCTCCCCCCTTGCTCATTCTCCTTGCCATTCCCGCTTCAGCCTCCGCTCCTCGTTCAGCCCCAGCGCCCACGGGCAAGCCACAACCCCACTCACCGGATCACTCCGACTCGATGCTCCACGACGTCGTGTTCCAGGCACCAACGGTCGCCCATTTCTGCTCCACCGGCAAGTGTGGTTTCGCCTTTCTCTCGCACTCTGTGACTGCTTTTCGCGAAGTGGTTGCTTTGCCTCGCCTTCTACCAAGTCGCCCCGACGCCAAAGGCGACCTTCTCACGCTCGCCTACCCATCATCTCGAAAGTGGCGCAAAAACGCTTGTGGGCCAAGAAATCGATCAGGCTTTGGACAGGCCGAGTCGAAATCGCCAGGCCCGGCGGTTCATAAGTCGTCATGACGGAGCGTCGGGAACCAGTTGCATCGAAAGGAGTTAATCTAGGTTGTACAACCTGGCGGGGGCTCGACTGTTGCGATATGGGCCTGTTGCCACTCAGTCCAAGGGTAGTGGCATGAACGCTCCGATCCCCGAACGTTCGCCGAAGAAGTCCTTTGACTTCTTTCAGTATCTTGTCGATGGCATTGCCGAACCGGTGATCGTCAAAGACGAGGCGTCGCGATTTGTATTCATAAACAGCGAAGCGTGCGCGCTTCTGGGCAAAACTCGCGATGAGCTCCTCGGACGCACCGACTATGATTTTTTGCCAAGTGAGGAAGCCGATGGGATTGTCGCGCTCGATAGAGTCGTGCTTTCGACGGGAGAGGACCGTCAGCTCGAAGAGCAAATCACCACGCCAGATGGCGTCACGCGGACGCTGCTGACCAAGAAGCGCTGCGTGCGCATACCGGTTGGCGCGACGGAGGAGAGATTCCTCGTCGCCGCCATCGTGGACATCACACATCTTCGTAAGACCGAAGCAACACTACGCGCAAGCGAAGAGCATTATCGGTCACTTGTAGACTTGCACCCCCAGGTTCCTTGGACGGCTGACGCGAAGGGCGAGGTGTTGGAAGTCGGCCCGCGATGGACCGAATTTACCGGACTGGGCGAGAAAGAGACGCTGGGACGTGGATGGGCAAAAGCCGTGCATCCGCAGGACGCCGCCATGGTCCACGCGCAGTGGCAGCGCTCTCTTTCGAGTGGCGAACCCCTCGATATCGAATACCGGCTTTTGACTGCAACTGGTCACTATCGCTGGTTTCGAGGCCGCGCGGTCGCCAAGCGTAACAGCGCCGGAGAAACTGTGCGCTGGTACGGCGTCCTGGAGGATGTCGACGAAAGGCGACGAGCCATTGATGCTTTGCGTGAAAGCGAGGCGCGCTTTCGGGCAATTGCTGACGACGCCCCGGTAATGATCTGGGTGGCCGACCCAACGGGCGATACCAGTTTTTTTAATCGTTTGTGGTTGGAGACCACCGGCCAAACGGAAGCCGAAGCGCTCGGTTTCGGCTGGGTGGATGTGATTCACCCCGATGACCAGGAGAAAGTACAGCAAGCATTTTTCAGCGCCGCCGTGGGAAAAGAGGCGGTCCGCAGCGAGTACCGGTTGCGGCGGGCCGATGGAAGCTGGGCGTGGGTGATCGATGTCGGTCAGCCCCGCTTTTCCGCCGATGGAACCTTTCTCGGATATGTGGGATCGGTTCTCGACATCACCGAACGCCGAGCCGCTGAGATCGCGCAACAGGAATCGCAGGCGTTCATCCGAAGTATTTTCGACAGCAGTCCCGACTGTGTCCGCGTACTCGATCTGGAAGGTCGGCCGTTGCTTATGAACAAGGCTGGCCGGCGCATCTTCGGTCTGGCGGAAGGGGCTCCGCTTACCAAAACGACATGGGACGTTGTCGGCAACGCTGCCGACGCACAAAAGGTACAGGCGGGCTGGGAAAAGGTCAGAGCGGGCGAAACCGGTCGCTTCGAGATCACCGTAAGGGCCAAGGGCGAAGAAAGATGCATGGACGTCATCTCAGCCCCGATCATGGGGAGCGACGGAAAGCCGGTCAGAATGCTTTCGATCTGGCGCGACATCACCGACGCTAAGCGCGCCAGCGAGGAAATCGGCCGCGCGCAAAGGAGGGCCGAAGCTGCGGCGGATCAGCTTTCCTCGGTTCTCGAAAGCACCATGGACAGCGTCATGCTCCTCGATGCCGAGTGGCGAATCCTCTATTTGAACGAGAATGCCAAGACGCTTTTGCGGATCGGGGATGAGTCGCTGGGGAAGGTCTTTTGGAAGCTGTTCCCAAAGGAAAGGAAGGGGAGTTTTGGCAAGCACTGCCAGGAGATAATGGACCGCCGTGTCCGATCCTTCTTCGAGGGTTACTTGTCGTCCCTCGATCGATGGATCGAGGCAGTTGCTTCTCCTGCGCAAGACGGCATTGCTGTTTTCTGCCGAGACATAACGGAGCGCCGTCGGGCCGAGGAGGACAAGTTGCTCGCCCAGAATCAGATGGCCCACTTGGCAAGGCACGACATGCTGACCGGACTTGCAAACCGGATGTTCTTCCGCGAATGCTTCGATCGGGCCCTTAACGAGATGGGGGCCGCCGGCCGCATGGCTGTGCTCTGCCTAGACCTCGATGGATTCAAGGCTATCAACGATACGCTTGGCCATCCCGCTGGCGACGCTTTGCTGCGCCAGGTGTCTGCGCGACTCGTCCAATCTGTGAGAGCCACGGACATCGTCGCGCGCCTCGGTGGTGACGAATTTGCAATCATACACCGCTTGGCAAGGAGCAAGGACGAGGCCTTTCGTCTCGCCCAGCGGATTGTCGACACACTCTGCGAGCCGTTCACCATAGAAAGCGTTAGCGCCACTGTCGGGGCGAGCGTTGGCATTGCTTTTGCGCCGGACGATGGGACTAACGCGGATGAATTGATCAAGGCCGCCGATATCGCCCTCTACAACGCAAAGTCAAGCGGGCGCGGGACTTACAAGCGTTTCGATATGGCCATGCATGCGGAGCTGCAAGCGCACCAGCAGGTCAAGGTTGCGCTCAGAGGCGCTTTGGAAAGGAACGAGTTCGAACTGCATTATCAGCCGCTGATAAGCTTGAGGTCCCGCCGCGTAACAGGCTGCGAAGCGCTTTTGCGGTGGCGCAGTCCCGAAAGAGGAATGATCGCGCCCTCCGACTTCATCCCCATTGCTGAAGAAACCGGACTGATCGTGCCGATCGGCAAATGGATTCTTGATCAAGCCTGTCGCCAGGCCGTGTGCTGGCCGGAACATATCAGCATTGCCGTCAATCTCTCACCGGTCCAGTTCAAGAACAGGAACCTCGTAAAGGCAGTAGCCGACGCACTCTCGGCTTCCCGTCTCGATCCCTCCCGCTTGCAATTGGAGATAACGGAGTCGGTTTTGCTGGACGAGAGCGAGCAGAATCTCCAACTGCTCATGGAGTTGCGTAGCCTCGGTGTGAAAATCGCGATGGACGACTTCGGCACAGGCTACTCATCCCTCGGTTACCTGAGAAGTTTCCCGTTCGATAAAATCAAGGTGGACCAAGCCTTCGTCCGCGACTTGCCACACGGCAAAGAATCGCTCGCGATCGTGAGGGCCGTTGCCGGTCTTGGACAAAGCCTGGGCATGACGACGACGATCGAGGGCGTTGAAACAGAGGACCAACTGGCAATCGTGAATGCGGAAGGGTTCCATGAGGTTCAGGGTTACATCTTCTCGCGCCCCCTGCCGGCATCGGAAGTCTCGAAGCTGATCGACGGCCCGTTCTAAGAGTTGGCGCATCATGCGGTTCACACCGTTTTGCCAACCGCCGTCGATCATAGGTGCAGCATTTGGCCCTACACGTCTCCACGCGTGTGTGGCACAATCTGCCTACTACCGCGCATTGCTACGCAATGACGGGGAACGCATTCGCTAAGACGATCGTTAGTTGCAGACCGGCTAGCGAGCCGAATTGATGGCCCCGCGAGCGCCAGACAACCGGCGAGGAAAGCGTAATGAATGCCTCACGCGTCGCACTTATTGCCGATGATGATGAGTTCTTCCGGATCGCGCTTGGCTTCATCTTGAAGAGCAAACTGCACTTTACGGAGATCATCGAAACCGGGTCGCTTGACGAAGCGATTGAACGGCTCAGCGAGCGCAGTGATATATTGCTGGCGTTGTTCGATTTGGCGATGCCCGGCATGCAAAGCGTAGCCAGCCTTGCGGCCGTGCGCGACGTCCACCCGGATCTAAAAGTCGTCGTCGTTTCGGCATCGTCGCGCCGGTCGGACATCTTGTCTGCCCTCACTGCGGGTATAAACGGCTACGTGCCAAAAGGCCTCGGCGCCAGCGATGTTGCCGACGCAATTGGCGCGATCCTGAGCGGCGCTGTTTACGTACCCCCGTCTATAGCGGTCCGCGCCTCCCCTTCCGAGGAAGCAGAGGTGCCCCAGGCCACCGGGGGAAACCAGGACGGACGCGGCCTTCGTACGATCGAACTCCTCACCCCGAGGCAGCGCGAGGTCCTCCTGCTCCTTGTGCAGGGGTTCTCGAACAAGGAAATCGCCCGCAAGCTGAAACTCGGCGAGGGTACCGTGAAGATCCACATGGCAGCACTCTTCCGTAGTCTGCGGGTGAGGAACCGCCAGGAAGCGGCCGCCGCAGGGGCGCGCCTGTTACCCATGACCGAAAGCTAGGTCGACATAGTCCGGTCGGATAGGCCGCCGTCTAAGCCATCCGGACGAGTAGCGCAAACGCATGCCAGGACGTAGTAACGACAGCACCGGAAATGAATGTGGAATCAAATGCGCCAGCCTGCTTCGACAGCCAGCTTATCCCGACCCCCGCTTGGGGCCCGCCCGGCATATGAGCAAGGGGGTGTCCGGTGACAGGGCACGCGCCGTCATCAAACCTCGCCGAACAGGTAGCCGATAGGGTTGGCCTCAGCTTTCCAGCATCCCGAAAAGGGGCGGTCGCATCGGCGATCACCCGGCTCATGGTGCGGCGTGGGATTGGCGACAGCCGGTCGTTTCTCGACCGACTGGGGCTGGACGAGGATTTGACCGACGACGCGATCGCAGCGATCACGGTCGGAGAAACGCATTTCTTTCGAGGTCCAGATCAATTCCAGCTAATACGGCAGACAATCCTTCCCGAATTGCGACGACGGCGATGCGACGGCTCTCCCGTCCGAATCTGGAGCCTCGGCTGTGCAACCGGTGAGGAGCCATACTCCCTTGCCATTCTCTGCGATCAGGAAGGTCTCTTGGACGATGTTCGAATAAGCGCAGCCGACATCTCCAGAAGGGCACTCGCCAGCGCGAAGGTCGCCGAGTATGGCGAATGGTCCTTGAGGAATACGGATCACAAGCTGAAGCAACGATATTTCAGCTCAGGTGAGGGACGGTTTCGACTGCACGAACGACTGCGCCGCCGGGTCGACTTTGTTCACGCGAGCCTTGGTGCAGACGAGCTTCCGGCGCCGGAAAGGGGATTGACAGACTTCGATTTGATCCTTTGCCGCAACGTGCTCGTCCATCTCGACGTGAGCGCGGTGCGTCGGATTGCGCGCCAGCTATTCGCCTGCCTTGCCGATGGCGGTTGGCTCTTGACGGCTCCGACCGATCCGCCCTTGTGGAAATATGCCCCGTTCGAGACGTCAATCACGTCCGTCGGTGTGGTCTATCGACACGTGATAGCTCATTCCGACACTTCGAGACGGTCGATCTCACGCGTCACCTCTGTTCAATGCCAAACGAAAAAACCTCTCGCGCGCATCCTGTCCGCTCCCGCTTGCCTCACCGATGCGCGAAACACGCTCGGCGACAACACCGTCAAGGCGATTGCCCAAGAAATACGCTCGCGTTTCGATATGGGTGAGACCCGCGACGCCGCCCACCTTGCTGCCCGAGCCATCGAAAGTCACCCGCTCTCAGCGGAACTGCATTTTCTCCAAGGGCTCTCCCAGATGACCCACGGAGAGACCGACGCGGCCGCAGCGGCGCTGCGACGGGTGATCTATCTGGACAGCGACATGGCTGCCGCGCAGTTCTTCCTCGGTGTCTGTCTCAAGCACAGCGATCCGCAAGCCGCCCTACGCGCCCTCGAAAACGCGCTTCTCTTCTGCGTCGCTCGGCCGCCGCGCGAACGCGTCGCACTGATATCCGGAGTGAAGGCTGGACATCTCGCGGAGCGCGCAAGGCGAGAGATCGCTGAGATCCGGCGGCATCTGGGGAGCGAAGACCTATGAGGACACCTTTGCGGCCCACCGCCCGTCCGGTCGACTGGACCGCCGTCCGAAGGCGGATAGCGGCAGCGATAGAGCAGACGGAGGCGTTTTTAGATGCGGCACAGCAGGATGCGCAATACGAACGACGATCACCGCGCTCGGCCGGTGATGCGTTCGCCGGAGAGAGCGAAGAGCAGGCAATCGGTCTTGTAACCTTCATGCTATCGGATCGCCGGTTTGCATTGGAGATCCGATACGTCTGCGAAATCGTTTCGAAGGCACGCGTCAGCCCGCTTCCCGGAATGCCCCTGCATGCCTGTGGCGTCTATGATTTGCGCGGCCAGTTGCTTCCCGTCTTCGACCTATGCGGACTGCTCGATCTCCCGCGACGGGCTGGCTCCGCCCATGACTGGGCGATCGTATGCGGACAAATGCAGCCCGAGTTCATGATCATGTCTGAGGTCGCGCCGGCGATATTGCTGCTCCCACCTGAGGAAGTCGGAGCGGCGGAACCCGATCCCGGCGATAACGCTTGGCATTGCGCGACGACGAAGGCGGGCACGATCATTCTGGATGGCGACCTTCTGTTGAACGATCGTCAATTCTTCCTTGAGGACGAGCAGATCATCGCGAGCGACGAGGAAAGGACCGAGATCGATGAGCCCCCGGTTAGCAAATAGCCTCTATAGCGCGTTGGGGTTGGCAATGCTGCTGTTCGCGGCCGCTTCCGCGCTGCTCGTCGGGTCCAGCTTTATTGCCCTGGAACGGGTGCGGGCCGATCTTGCGGCGACGTCCTCGCTGGGCAAAGAACGTGTTGCCTACGAGATGATCTATGCGGCCGGGCGCCTGGAAAGGGCAGAGGGGCCCGGTCGGGCCGCTGCTGCCAATGAACTGCGTGGCCTGATGAATCGCAACGAGCGGCTGCTTGCGAGTCTGGTCGATGGCGACGGAAGGCTTGGACTGGAGGCAACGACCGATCCCGCAGCCCTCGCGCAGCTTGAACAAGCCCGCCAACAATGGCGGGAGCAGGTGAGGCCCGCTCTGGAAAGCGCCATCGCCAATGCGCCGATCGATCACGCCGCACTGGATGAGCTCGACCCAAAGATCAGGACCTTCGCCGCGCGAGTGGACGAATTGATCAGCCGGATCGAGCAGGCGGGAGCAATCCGGCTCCAACGCTCTCAATTGCTGCAACTTGGTTTTTCCGCTCTCGCCGTTCTCCTGCTCCTCCACGTGCTCCGCGTCGCGCGTCGACTCGTCCGGCGTACCCGCACGCTCGCCGGCTTGGCGGAAAAGGTCAGCGCCGGTGATCTGGAGCAGAAGGCCCCCGTTGAGGGCCACGACGAGCTCGCGGTTCTCGGCGCCTCCTTCAATGCAATGACCGCAAAGCTTGCCGGAATGATCGACAACGAACGAAGCAGCAGGGAAAGGCTTGAAGAGCTGCTCGCCACGATTTCGGAAACGGCGCAACACCTTTCGTCGTCCGCTGCCGAGATCCTCACCGGAACCACGCAACAGGTCGAAGGCATGCGCGAGCAGTCGTCGGCCGTCGCCCAGACGGTGACGAGCGTCGATGAGGTGCTGCAGACGTCGGAACAGGCGGCGCAGCGCGCGCAACAGGTTGCTGCCTCCTACGACCAGGCCGTCAAGATCAGCAATGAGGGCCGCAGGGCGCTCGATGATACGGTGCAGGCGATGAACACCGTGAGCGGACGTACGGAAGCGATTGCCGGAGACATTCTTTCCCTGGCGGAAAACAGCCTGGAAATCGGCGAGATCGTCTCGGTCGTCGCCGAGATCGCAGACCAGACGAACCTGTTGGCGCTAAACGCTGCCATCGAGGCTTCACGTGCAGGCGAGCACGGCAGGGGCTTCAGTGTCGTTGCCAGCGAGATCAGGACACTTGCTGACCAGTCGAAGTCCGCAACCACCCGTGTCCGTCGAATTCTAATGGAGATCCAGAAAGCAACGAATGCGGCAGTCATTGGCGCCGAGGATGGGACGAAGAGTGTCAGCCGCGCCCTCGAGACGGTGAACGAAGCGGGCGAAACCATCCGGCAGCTCGAGTCGATCGTTGCCGATTCCTCGCGTTCGGTCGCCCAGATCGCCGCTTCCGCCGGCCAGCAAAAAGCGGGCATGAAGCATATTCACGACGCGATGCATTACATCGAGCAGGCGAGCAGCCAGAATCTCTCGGCGATCCGACAAGCGGAGGAGGCCGCGAAAGATCTCAATGAACTGGGCTCGAGGCTGAAGGAACTGCTCGCTGACCATGGCAACTGACATGACGAAACCGGAAGAATTCGACCGTGAGCTGCGGCACATGTTCACGCAGGAAGTGGGGGAGCGTGCATCCGACATGGAGCAGGCTTTGCTCGCCATTGAGGATACCGGCGAGGCCGATGAGAAACTCCGCCTGCATGAGCAGCTTCTAAGGACGGCACATAGCCTCAAGGGAGCCGCCGGGCTGCTTCAGGTACGGGGAGTGGAAGCGATTTGTCACTGGACGGAAGAGATACTCTCCATCGCGGTGAACGAGCAGTTCGTGCTCGAAAAGCCCAAACTGGACCTGCTGCTCTCGGCTGCGGACGCAATCAGGGATGCAGCCCGGTCCTTGGGGGCCGGCGAAACGCCTCCGCCGGCGCACGGCGTGGTCGATGCGCTGAAGGCTGCCATCGGGGCGCGTCACCGCAGCGACGAGCCGAAGTTGGGGCCGCTGTCGGCGGGATTGAAGGTGCCGGTTCGCATTAGCGATACAGATGGCTCCATGCGCGTATCCGCCGATCGACTGGATACCCTTCTCTACAGGAGCGGCGAATTGCTGTCCTTCAACGCGATTATACGGCGCCACGCCGAGGAGGCGTCCTCGCTGCGGGAGCAGGCGCGGAAACTGCGTGGGGTCGGCCCCGAGTTCGCCGCGCAGGCGGCCAGCATTGAGAGCGGACTGCGTCAGCTTGCGACATCGCTGCGCCAGGACACGAGAGTGATGCACAGCGCCGCGACAGCACTTGACCACGAGGTACGGCACGCACGCACGCAGCCCTTTGCGGAGGCCTGCAAGGGCCTCGACCGCGTCGTGCGGGACCTGGCGGCGGCATCGGGCAAATTGGCAGAGCTGGAAATCAAGGGCGGAGAGATCGAGATCGATCGCTCCATCCTTTCGGGGCTTCAGGATTCACTTCGGCATCTCGTGCGAAATGCAGTCGCGCATGGCATTCAGCCCCCGGAGGAACGCCGGGCAGCAGGAAAACCGGAAAAGGGCAGGGTCCTGATTGCAGCCGCCATCTCCGGAGACCGGATGCAGGTGCGCGTCGAGGATGACGGCCGCGGCTTCGACATGGCCTCCCTCAGCAAGGCGGCGGACCTCGCCGTAGGCAAGAACGAAGCAGAGCTCCTGCAGCGTGTTTTCGAGCCGGGGGTTTCGACATCGGGGACCGTCACCAAACTCGCTGGGCGCGGGATAGGCCTTGACATCGTCAAACGCAATGTCGAAGCGCTGCGCGGCACTGCCGAGGTTTCTCAGATACCGAGCGGAGGCGCGGCCTTCACACTCACGCTGCCGCTGACGCTCGCGACGTTCCGCGTCCTGGAGGTGCTTGCGGGGGAGCATGTGTTCACAATCGACACGGCCTCGGTCCGGCGGGTGTTACGCATTCATGCGCAAGATTTCGCCATGTCTGGTGGCAGGTGCGTCGTCAGCACGCAGATGGGTCCGATACCGTTCGTGGAGCTTGCCAATTGGTCCGGAGCGCGGCCGGGCCGATGCGATATCCGGCAGGCCATGCCGGCCATCGTGGTCGATGCTCCCGGAGGGCCGATCGCGGTGCTCGTCGATGCCGTTGCCGGTGAGCAGGAACTTCTCGCCCGCCCGCTCGGACCGAGGCTCGCGAAAATTCGTCGTTACAGCGCCGGCATGGTATTGCCTGACGGGCGTATCGCTCTCCTCCTGAACGTCGCGGCGCTCGCCGAAGCTGCCGCCGAGGCGCGATCACCAAACGGCGCACACTGGCCCCGGCCAATTCCGGCAAAGCGTCGCAAGGTGCTCGTCGTAGACGATTCAAAATACGTACGGACGTTGGTGAAGCTCATCCTCGAGAACGCGGGCTACGATGTCGCGATGGCAAGCAATGGCAAGGAAGCATTGGACCAGCTTGGTGACCACGGCGCCGACATGGTTATCGCGGACGTCGACATGCCGTCCATGAACGGCTTCGAACTCACCGAGGCCATTCGTCGATCGGAGCGTTTCACCGACACGCCCGTCGTCCTCGTGACGGGCCGTGAAACGCTTGAAGACAAAGTCCGGGGGCTGCGTGCTGGCGCAAATGCCTATCTGAGAAAGGATCAGTTCGATGCGCAGCACTTCCTGGAGACGATGCGCCGGGTTGTGTGAGGAAGAGGATGACACGTATTCTACTTGCGACATCGACGCCCGGCCTTGAACAGCTCGTCAAAAAGGCGGCTGGGACCGACGCTGCCGTGGAGCTCGTGGGCGTCGCAAGAAGCGGCAAAGATGCGGTGAGGATAACCGGCAAGCTTTTGCCGGACATCGTCGCGGTGGAGCTCCGTGACGCCGCCGCCGCCGAAACCGTCAGGGAGATCATGATCGCCGCGCCGACGCCAGTCGTGATGGTGTCATACCAGGACGGTTCGCAATTGGGAGCGATATCCGCGCACGCGCTCGACGCGGGCGCGCTCGCGGTCATCCCGGCGCCCACCGCATCCGGCACGTCCCTCGAACAGGCAGCCATCGACAAGTTTCTGTCGACTATAAAGGCGATGGCACAGGTCAAGGTCGTTCGCCAGTGGCGCAAGAAAACCCGTGGCGATCACCAGGTCAAAGAGGCGCCCGAGGCTGTGTCCCACACCCGGATCGCGATCGTAGCGATCGCCGCCTCCACCGGCGGACCGGCCGCGATCCGTTCTATATTGAGGGAGCTCCCCGCCGATTTTCCCGCACCCATTCTCGTCGTGCAGCATATGTCGAACGGCTTTATCGACGGCGTTGCCGTATCCCTCGACGCGACGGTTGCACTCAAGGTGAAGGTCGGCGCGAATGGCGAACGATTGAGGCCCGGGACCGTTTACCTCGCTCCTGATGGCCATCAACTCGGCGTCTCTGGCAAGTTGCGCCTGCGTGTCGTGGACGAGGATCCCATCCAGGGGTTCAAGCCGTCCGCATCCTATCTCTTCGGTTCGATTGCTCGCGCTTTCAAGGGCGAGTCTCTCGCGGTCATCCTGACGGGGATGGGCGATGACGGCACCGAGGGCCTTCGGGCGCTGCGCGTGGCGGGCGGAAAGGTTATTGCTCAGGACGAGAAGAGCTCGATCGTCTTCGGGATGCCGAAATCGGCGATCAGCGCCGGTCTCGTCGATTTCGTGCTGCCGGTCGAAGACATAGCCGCTAAGATCACCGCTCTCGCTACTGCATGAATGGCTTTAAGGACAGAATCATGCAGCAATTCAAAGTGCTATAGCGACCTTTGCACGTCCGATTGGACGCGCGGCGCTGTAATGCCGTTCACGGTTAGATGGACGCGATTCTGAGAAAAGACCAGGCAAACCCTGATCGAAGTCAAGTGGCGGCGCTGCGCGCCGAACCTCCGCGCAGCGCCGCTCTCGCCCCACCCCCATTCTGCGCTGGAGCGATTCCGGATCGGGAAAGGCGAACTCAGGGAGCTCCTTTTGCGCTCGTCCGCCCGATTCGTTCATAGCCTCCTACATGCTCATGATCTGGATGGCGGCCGGCGTGATGATGACCGCGAAGAGCACAGGCAGGAAGAAGATGATCATCGGCACCGTAAGCTTCGGCGGAAGAGCGGCGGCCCGCTTTTCCGCCTCGCTCATGCGCATGTCACGGTTCTCCTGCGCCATCACCCGGAGCGCCTGACCGAGAGGCGTGCCGTATTTTTCTGCCTGGATAAGGCTGGTCACGACGGCGCGCACGCCCTCAACGCCGGTTCTCTGCCCCAGATTCTCGAAGGCCTGCCGTCGGTCCTGCAGGTAGGAAAGCTCCGCGGTGGTGAGGAGGACTTCCTCCGCGATCTCCGGCGACTGCGCGCCAATCTCCTCGCCCACTTTCCGCAAGGCGCTTTCGATGCCCATACCGGATTCGACGGTGATCAACAGGAGATCCAGCGCCTCCGGCCATGATCGGCGGATCGCCTGTTGCCGCTTGGTGATCCTGTTCTTGATGAAGATCGCCGGGGCGAAGTAGCCGAACGATCCGATTCCGGCCGCCATCGCCACGACCAGTACCAACGGCGCCTCCGGCCGAATGATGAAGAGGAGATAGAGCAGAGAGGCAATGAAGATCGCCACCGGCGCTATCAACCGCACGGCAAGGAAAGTCGTCACCGGAGCATGGCCGCGATAGCCGGCCATGCTCAATTTTCGGACGATTTCGCCATCCTCCGCCTGCTTGGCAAGATTGAAACGGTCGACAATCGCCTGGAAGAGGCGCTTCGGTTCCACGCGCAGCGAAACCTTACTCTTCCCGGCCTCCAACCGGGCCCGCTCGCGCTCGCGGATACGTTCGCGCTCGCCTTCCACTTTTTTCATTCGTTCGGCCAGCGTATTGCGAAAGACATAGGGCCAGGAAACGACGACGACTGCGGAAAAGGCGGAAAGGCCCGCCATCAAGGCGGACAACTGCTCCGGATCGGGGATATGGGCGACGAGGCTCATGTCGGTTCTCAGAAATCGAAGTTGATCATTTTGCGCATGACGAGGATGCCGATGCCCATCCAAAGCCCGCAGCCGACAAGCACGAGCTTTCCGGGCAGCGTCGTGAACAGAAGCACCATGTAGTCCGGGCTCGTCAGATACACGGCACCCGCGACAAAAGCCGGCAGGGCGCCAATGATGCCGGCCGAGGACTTTGCTTCAGCGCTCATCGCTTTGATCTTGCTCTTCATCTTCTTCCGCTCCCGGAGCACCTTCGAAAGATTGCCGAGCGCCTCGGAAAGGCTGCCGCCGGTGCGGCTTTGGATGGCGACGACGATGGCGAAGAAATTGGCTTCCGGCAGCGGGAAACGTTCGCACAAGCGCTGCACGGCTTCGTCAACCGGGATGCCCAGTGTCTGGTCCTGCACGATCGTGACGAACTCGCTTTTGACCGGTTCCTGCGCTTCTGCCGCAATCACCCTCAGGCAATCGCCCATAGGCAGGCCTGCCTTGAGCCCGCGAACGATGACATCGACCGCATTCGGAAACTCGGCAGCGAAGCGGGCAAACCGCGCCTTGCGCTTCTGGCTCACATAGGCATGCGGCAGCAGCAAGCCGCCGGCGATGGCGAAGCCGACCGCCACCAGCGGGCCGAGACCCAGCGGGAGCATGACGCTCCAGGTTCCGAGGGCCGCACCGGCGCAAGCGAGGAAATAGGTTCTGGTCGACCAGCGGAGGCCGGCCTGGCGGATCCTGCCGGCGAGCGACGGCCTGCGGCTCTTGCGCGCGTCCGCCTGATGCTTCGCTTCGATCTCGCGCAGCGTCTTTTCGACCGAACGTCGGCGATCCCGGCCATCCTCTTCCGCCGGTTCGCTCTGCTTGCGCTCCGCCGCGGCCGCGATGCGCTCGAACCTTTGACGATAGGCGCTTGCCTTGACAACCCTCGGATAGAAGGCGGCCATCATCAGGCCGCCGATGCTCGTGGAGGCCAAGAGAAAGACAAACGCGGGAAACAGCAGGGAGGTCAGCATCTCTGGTGGACCCTTGATCAGTTTTGGCTTACGCAGCCGCCTTCATTTCCGCGGCGTCGAGGGCGGCGGCGAGCCGAGCCTCCTCGCCAAAGTAACGGGCGCGGTCCCAGAATGCCGGACGGCCGATGCCCGTCGAACGATGTCGACCGACGAGTTTGCCCTTCTCGTCCTCACCGAGAATGTCGTAGATGAAGAGGTCCTGGGTCGTAACCACATCGCCCTCCATACCGAGCACTTCGGTGATGTGCGTGATGCGGCGTGAACCGTCGCGAAGACGTGCGGCCTGCACGATTACGTCGACCGACGATACGAGCATCTCCCGAATTGCCTTGGCCGGCAGCGAATGCCCACCCATGGTGATCATCGCCTCGATGCGCGAGATCGCTTCGCGCGGCGAGTTAGCATGGAGCGTGCCCATCGAGCCGTCATGGCCGGTGTTCATCGCTTGCAAGAGGTCGAAGGCCTCCGGCCCGCGCACCTCGCCAACGATGATCCTTTCGGGCCGCATGCGCAGGCAGTTCTTGACGAGCGCGCGCATGGTGATTTCACCCTGACCTTCGATGTTCGGCGGGCGTGTCTCGAGCCGCACGACGTGCGGCTGCTGCAGTTGCAGTTCAGCCGCGTCCTCGCAGGTGATTATGCGTTCGCCCGGGTCGATGTAACCGGTGAGGCAGTTCAGAAGCGTCGTCTTTCCGGAGCCTGTGCCGCCGGAGATGAGCACGTTGCAGCGGACGCGGCCGATGATCTTCAGGATCTCGGCGCCTTCCGGCGAGATCGAACCGAAGCGCACCAGTTGGTCGAGCTTCAGCTTCTCCTTCTTGAACTTGCGGATCGTCAGCGAGGGGCCATCGATGGCGAGCGGCGGCGCGATGACGTTGACGCGCGAGCCATCTGCGAGACGCGCGTCGCAGATCGGGCTCGATTCATCGACGCGCCGGCCAACCTGGCTGACGATGCGCTGGCAGATGTTCAGGAGTTGCTCGTTGTCGCGGAACCGGATGCCCGTTTCCTGCACCTTGCCGCCGACCTCGATGAAGACGTGGTTTGCGCCATTTACCATGATGTCGGCGATGTCATCGCGTGCGAGCAGGGGCTCCAGCGGGCCATAGCCCAGAATGTCGTTGCAGATGTCGCCGAGCAGCTCGTTCTGCTCGGCCATGGAAATCCCGGTCTTCTTGGCCGCAACGATGTCGTTGATGATCGCGCCAATTTCCTTGCGCGCCTGGTCGCCGTCCATGCTGGAGAGTGCAGCTACGTCGATGGTGGCAATAAGCGCGCTGAAGATTTCCTTCTTCAGAGCATAGTATTGTTCGGCTTTTTCCGGCTTTGCGGCCGTTGACAGCTCGACAATTTTCTGAGGCGCGCTCACCACCGGGCTTGTTTGCGGCTCCTTTGCAGTTTCCCGCTCGGCAGCAGTTTCAAGTGGCTTTTCTTCCGGTACGAATTTCTTGCCGAACATCGACTTCACCTTGGCCGCGTATATCAAGCTACTTTCGGGACGTCGAACAAGATTGCGGAGGTCGTCCCTCCGCAATCCTGGTGGATCAGACGGCCGCTTTCAGCTTCGTAGAGATTCTGTCGAACAGGCCGGAAATGTCGGTACCGACAGCGCTCGTGGCTGCGATGATGCCAACTGCGATCAAACCGGCGATCAGGCTGTATTCGATGGCGGTGGCGCCAGATTCGTTGCGGACAAAGCGGACGAGAAGATTTTTCATGGGTCGATCCTTCGTTGGGTTAAGGTTGCGCCGACGCCAGGTTCGGCTTCACAGGGCCGGGCCAGGTTCTGCCTCATTTCCCGCTTGCTGTGTGGCTCTCATATAGACTTTGTTAACCCTCTCGATCCATTCAGCCTGATGGCCGATGGCCGCCCGCACGCGGCTCGGCCGGTTGGCCTAGTCCGATCGTCGGCATTGCGCTACTTCCATGCTTTGCCGGACTTATTGGAACGGATGGCACATCCATCCGTTGAAACATCGGGAGCAACTAGTGGGAGTAGTTCCAATGCGCACAGCCGCCGGATGCCTTGTTCTCGCGGTCGCGACATGCGTCACCCTCGGCGCGGCGCAGGCAGCGGAAAATGTTCCCGCTGATGCAGCTACGCTGCAGCCAACCCGCCAGACTGAGGGCGTCGTTAAGGTGATTGTCGATTTCGCGAGAACGCTCATGCTGGCGCGGCCGGCGAGCACGCTCATCATTGGCAATCCAGCCATCGCACAGGCGACTCTCAGCGACGACAGGACGGTCATTCTGACCGGCAGGACGCCCGGTTCGACAAACCTCATCGTCATGGGCACGGACGGCGCGGAGGTAGCCAACGTCATCCTTGACGTCGTGGCCGCAGGCGGCCGCCTGGTCACAGTCGACGAGGGCAGGGGAAAGACAACATATAGTTGTACGAGCCGCTGCGATCTGGTTCAATCCGGCGAACCAGCCGCTCCGCAATCTGAGAGCACTACGCCACCGCCTGGGGATGACGCCAATTCCACGGGTGCTGGCAATCCTTGAACGATCAACCGATCGGGATTCGCCGCGAAAGCTGAAGGTTGAAAGGACTCTCCGACAATCCAGGCAGCACGAAGGTGAAGGGATACTGAATCGATAGAACGCGAAAATCGATCCCGTCGACCGTTTCCTTGCCGGTGACGATTTGAAGCAGCGCCGGATCCCCGCCGTGGAAAGCCTCACGCACCGCGCTATCGAGCTTCTGCTGCGCCTCGCCGTCGGGCGCATCGCGGGGGATTTGGCCAATCAAGACCTTCCGCGCCGCGAAATCGGCAGCGTATGAGAGATCATTGCGCACGTAAAAGGCGCGGCCGAACTCGATGATCCCTAGCATCAGCAGCAGCAAGGGTAGACAGACCAGCGCAAACTCCACCGCCGTCGCGCCCGACTGGCTGCGCCATAGAGGTCGAATGCCGCGCTGCAGCTTCATCGGACTTCCACCTGGATCGAAGAATTGAGCTCGAAATCCGGGAGCACTTCAGGTGCAGACATCGGCCGGTAGAGTGTTGCTGCGTCAAGGCGATAAAAGACGAGTTCCGGCGCTGAATTCGCGCAAGGGGTCGTCCCGCATTCCGGGGCTGCCTCCGGTTTGACATCGGCACTTTCCGGGCAGGCGCAGTAGCGTTTCACCGCCGCAACGATGGTATTGGCCGGGTTTGCGCTCTTGGCGAGCGTGGACTGCACCACCTTGTAGACCTGTGTCGCCCCGGGATCGGCCATCGCGGCTTGCGCGCCGGCGCGAAGGGCATGGTCAAGCGTCATCCGTTCGTAGATCGCAAAGCCGAGATCCGCCATCGCCACAAGAGCAAGAGCGAGCACCGGAGCTATCAGCGCGAATTCGACCGCTGAGGCGCCCGCCTCGCACGCTTTAAGCTCGCCCACTTTCTTAGGCAGTGCTGAGGAGGCCTTCGGCTTTCCGCGCTTGAAGACGTTCTGCAGCAATGCCCGGAGACCCTTTTGGCGCGTCCGTCTCTCCCTCGTGCCGCCAACGCGCCACGCCAGCGCGACCATCGCTCGGCCCGCTTCGCAATCCGGTGCCTGCTCGATGACGAGCTTGCCGTTGTTAGCAGCGGAGCCGAACAGCTGCGGATCGAACGGAACAGAGACGCTCTCCTGCAGGCCTACCGCAGCAACGAAGTCCTTTACCTTGACTTCCGGAAGCTTGGGCGTTCCGAGCTTGTTCAGCACAAGCCTCGGTGGCGGGTCGTTCGGCCTTGCCTTCTTCAGGAAATCGATCAGGTTCTTTGCATTGCGCATGCTGGCAAGATCAGGCGTTGCGGTAATGACGATTTCGTCGGCCTCGAGCAGGATCTTCCGGGTCCACGGCGTCCAGATGTGCGGCAGGTCGACGACGATGTGCCATGAGCTCGAACGCGCAACATCGACGAGATGATCGACGTCGTCTTCCCGCAGGCTGAAGAACTTGTTGAGGTCCGTAGTCGCCGGAAGCAGGTGCAGACGATCCGTGTAGGCAACAGCCAGACGCCGCAAAAGCACCTCGTCCAGGCGATCTGGACTTTCGAGTACATCCATCATCCCGTTCGTGGCCTCGATATCGAAATTGAGACCGAGCGTACCGGATTGAAGGTCGAGATCTGCGAGAAGCACATCGGCATCGACGCGCTTGGACATGGCATAGGCCACGTTATGCGCAAGCGTCGAGGATCCGGTTCCTCCCTTGGCGCCGACGAAGGCGACGATGCGGCCCAGCTTCTCCTCTGTGGAGTCGCGAAAGCAGCGGTGCACGGCAGCGACGAAATCCATCGGCTCGAGCGGCGTTACGAGGTAATCGCTCACGCCGGCGTCCAAGAGCTTCTTGTAGAGGCCGACATCGTTGGAGCGGCCGATGACGATGACCTTGGTTCCGGTGACGCACTCCACCGCCAAGGCTTCCAGCGCCGCCAACAGCCGAACGTCATCATCGTTACTTTCCACGACGACGAGGTTCGGCGAGGTGACGCCCCCATAAAGAGCTGTCGCTTCCCTAATGCCACCCGTCTTGATCGTCACCGTGGCGCGCGCCATCCGACGGTCGATCGCCGCCGTACCGATCGCCGCCGTCACCTCCTCCGATCGGCAGAAGGCGGCGATCTCCACTTTCGGGATGGACAACAGCGGTGGAGCATCCACCATCTGCGATGTTTCCTGGATTTGATTACCGAGTTGTTTCATTTGTTCGAGACGTCCATGAAAACCGATCAAGTGCCGTTGGAGCGGGACGGGACTTCGACCATCGACATGCGCCCGCCGCTGATGATGCGCACCACGCCCGGTCGTTTCTGTTCCGTCTCGACGCGCGACCTCTCATGATTGTCGGCCAATGCGCGGAGTGCCAGCGAAACGCTGCCGGAGGCTTCCGCAGCCGCGATGGTTGCGATCTGTTCCGGTTCCGCTTCGAGCGTTGCAGTTTTCCCGATCACCGACGTGCCGTCGGCCGCTTCCGAAATGGTTTGATCGACGGCGAGCACGCGTATGTTGGAAAGGATCGCGCGGCTGACCACCTTGCCGTCCTTGCCGGAAGAGCCCGGCCGGGCGACCGTGTGGATGACGTCGACATGGTCGTTGGGCAGGATAAAGCCGCCGGCCGTACTCTCTGCTGTCACGCGAACGCCGATTGCCCGTTTCCCGGAGGGCAGCATGCTCGACAGAAAACCGGTGCCGCGCCGCGTGAGCTTGTCTTCGCGAATGGGTTCTCCCGCTACGAAGTCACTCAAGGCGAGCGAGTCCTTGAGCGCCGTTATCGCATCCGGCCTCGAACTGCGGCTGATGAAGACGGGAGGGATATCCCCCTCCCACGGCTGCCAGCGCATGTGGCTCTCGTCGAGCGTCGCACCGCGTTTGAGTTCCGCGGACGCGACGAGCACCTCCTGCGAGGGGGCTTCCTCAGCGGCTGCTACCTCTATCGCCGGCTGCTCGGGCGCGCCGAGTGCCAGCCAGGAGGCAGCCCCGCCGGACGTGAGGGCAAGAAGGAGAATGGCGAAGCGGATCATGGCCAAACCTTTTCAAGTAGCAACGGAGCTTGGTGCTGTCGTCAGAGAAGAGCGGAGAACCAATGGCTTTGCGGCAGCAGCAGAAGCGCCGCCGGCGCCATCGCCGCCCCGTAGGGAACGCCCGTCTCAGGCGCGTGCAGGCGGGAGGACCAGGCATTCTTCTTCAGGACCACGAGCAGGGGCATGCGCCGGAACTGAAGGAGCGCAAGCGTCAGTGCCGCGCCGATCACCGCCGTGTAAAGGACGAAGTCGAGCGCGAGGTCGGGCCCAAGCCAGAGCACGGCCACAGGCAGGAGCTTTGCGTCACCGCCGCCGATCCAGCCAAGGGAGAAAAGCACGAAGGTGCAGATCAATACGCCGGAACCGATGAGAACGCTCGAGGAGATCGTGGCTACGCCCAAGCCGGCGGCGGGCACGAGAACGGCAAAGGAACCCGCCAGTGCGAGCACCAGGCGGTTCGATATGGTCATCGTGGCCACATCCTTGATTCCGGCATAGGTCATCGTTCCGGCAAAGAGGAAGAATGCGAGCCAAGCTGCGGAAGTCGAGATCATGTTCGATGCCTTTCGTGCGCCGATTGGAAACGTCGCGAATGTGCCCTTTGAACCGCGCAATAACCATTCGACCTGATGGCCTACGCGTGAGGAGCCACGGGCTTGCGGTCCGGACTAGGCCACTTGGCCGAATCGCCAACGACCGGCGCGGCATATATCGTCCGGCCCCGAAACTCGGGTCTTGGATAGCGGAATGGGCGAGAGAAACGACACGATCAACGTGGGAAGGCCGATGCCACGGCGGCGCGCCGCCACACGTCGATTCATGAGAGACGAAAGTGGTACGGTCGCCGTCGTCGCTGCGATCGCGTTTCCTGTTCTTGTCGGTGCGATGGGGCTTGGGGCCGAGACGGGCTACTGGTTCCTAGAAAAGCGTAAGCTGCAGCATGCGGCCGACGTATCGGCACACGCCGCTGCCGTGCGCTATCGGGCAGGAGATCAGCAAGCTGCGCTCGAAACCACTGCCCGCAGGATCGCAAGTGCGTCCGGCTATACCCCCGGCGGCCTCACCGTCAGCACGCAGCAGGGCCTTGGGGGATCCAGCAAGCTCACAGTCGAGTTGACCGAGACCCATCCGCGCCTTTTTTCGTCCGTCTTCGGCGACGGACCCGTCACGATGAAGGCGCGCGCCGTCGCCGAGATCAAGGGGGGCTCGAAGGCTTGCGTGCTCGCGCTGTCGAACTCGGCGTCGGGCGCGGTAACTGTTACCGGCTCGACGGAAGTTCACTTGTCGGGCTGCAGCGTGGTCTCCAATTCGAGTGCAGCCGACGCGTTCCTGATGAAGAACGGCAGCGCGATGATGTCGACCGACTGCGTCTACACCGTCGGCGAGGCCGTCACGACGACGGGCCTGACCCTTGCCGGCTGCAGCGAACCCGTCGAACGGGTGCCGCCGACGGCGGATCCTTTTGCATCCGTCGCCGAGCCGGACAAGCTGCACATTCAACAGCTTCCCTGCCGCACGCTCGCCTATGTCTCCAACTCCACCTACACCTTTGACCGGCTTGCAGACGGGACTGAGGCGATCAGGTTCTGCGGCGGATTGCAGATCCAGAATACGATCACCCTGAAGCCGGGCCTATACATCGTAGACGGCGGCGACTTTACGGTGACCGCGGGGGCAAAGCTCTCCGGTGAAGGCGTCACGTTGTTCTTCACCAACGGAGCCGCGGCGAAACTGCTCGGCAACGGCGACATTGACCTGTCCGCCCCGACCAGCGGACCCTTTGCCGGCCTGCTCTTCTTTGCCAGCCGCCAGGACACAGGGGTGATCCATCAGGTGACGGGTAATTCCGAATCGACTCTGGAGGGTAACCTGTACATACCCACCGGCCGTATCGATTTTACCGGCAACTCTACTGTATCCGGGGGGTGCACACAGATCGTAGCGGATCAGATCACGTTTACGGGCAATTCGACGATGGAGACCTGCGCCTCGCCGACCGACGAGATCGTTGTGGGCCGAACGGTGTCGCTGATCGAGTAGCACCTTTGCCATGGCACTGCTCCGTTGGATGAAGCAAAAACATCCCGGCAGTGAACTTGGCGCCGCGAGGGGTCTCAGGCACCGTTCGGTCCCCTAAGGGTGAGCTTTCCACGCTACGTCAATCCCACGCTCCGTCGCAGCCGCTCGCTCTCCGAGCAACCCGCAACGGGACGCCGCGCGAAGCGGCGACCGATCGATCCTCAAAATTTAGACCCGCGCGGGAGCTTACGGCGCTTGGAAAGCGCGAAGCCAATCAATAAGAAAGCGTTCTGGGGAGGAGCGCCAATGAGATTCTCGGTTGGCAACATCGCGGTTTTCAAGTCGATGCTGCCTTTGGTAGTCGCAATGACTTTGATGGGCGGCGTATATTTGGCCGTCCGTTGGTCAACTCAGCAGTCCGATGCTGTGGCTGTCGCCCGCCAGCAGCAGCTCATCGAGCTTGTCATTTCCAAGATGCAAGACAGCATCGCCCACGATCAGGAGAGTGTCACCGTCTGGGACGATGCGGTCAGGAAAGTATCGAAGGAATGGGATCGTGAGTGGATCGACTCCAACCTCGGAAGCTGGATGCACAGCTATTTCCGACACGACGGCGCATTCGTGATCAGCCCGGATCGCAAGCCGTTATACGCGTTCCTCATCGAAGAGGCAGACGAACAGAACGCTTTCAGAAACATAGCATCTGAGGCAATGCCGCTCATCGCCAAGTTGCAGACGAGGCTTGCAGAAGGCGACGAGGCAGGAACAAGTGAGCAGGTGCTGTCGATCGGGGAGAGCGATTTGGTTCGCCTCGGCGGCCGGCCGGCGATCGTCAGCGTGAAGCCGATAGTGTCGGACACTGGCAATATAGTGCAGGAGCCCGGCGCGGAGTTTCTTCACGTAGCCGTCCGTTTCCTCGACGGCGATTTCCTTACCCGTCTCGGTGAGGACTATGTTTTTGAAGATGTGCGCTTTTCTGTTGTGCCGAACCTTGGTCAGGAGCGATCCTATGCGCCGATCGTGTCGTCGTCCGGGGAAACGATCGGATATTTCTCCTGGCTGCCATTCAGGCCCGGCGCCGATGTGGCGAAGGCCACGGCACCGATTCTTCTGGTCGCCGCACTTTGTCTTTTCGCGCTCACAGGCGTGCTGAGCATGATACTGCGGAAGCGGTCGAGACGCCTGCAGCAAAGTCAAGCCGAGCTCAACCACCTGGCGCTTCACGACCCGTTGACCGGCCTCGCGAACCGTGCGTCTTTCAATCAGTCGCTGGCGCGTGTTGTCGCTGCGTCCACAGCCGACCAAACCAACGCTCTTCTGTACCTCGACCTCGACCGCTTTAAGCAAGTGAACGACACACTCGGCCATCCCGTTGGCGATCGGCTGATGATCGAAGTCGCGATGCGACTGAAGCAAACGGCCGGCGCTGCCGCAGTTATTTCCAGGATTGGTGGCGATGAGTTTACCATTGTGGTCGAGCACGCGCGCCAGGACGAGGTGGAGAAGCTCTGCGATTCTCTGATCGCTGCGATCCGTAGGCCTTTCGACATAGACGGACAGCCCGTTCTTGTCGGGCTGTCGATAGGTGTGGCAGTTGCGAAAGGGAATGCTGCGCATCCCGTAGAGATTACGCGGAAGGCCGATATCGCGCTTTATCATGCCAAAACGTCCGGGCGGAACCGATACGCAATCTTTGGCCCCCACATGGATGAACTGATCCGGACAAGACGGGATCTGGAGCAAGATCTGCGAACGGCGCTGGAAACTGGCAATCAGCTCGAAGTGTTCTACCAACCCGTCTATTCCGCCGCGTCCCACGAAATAAGCGCGCTTGAAGCTCTCATTCGCTGGTGGCACCCAGACAAAGGCGCCATAGCTCCGGAAGCCTTCGTTCCGCTTGCCGAGACTTCGGGCCTTATCGATCGGCTCGGCGCCTTCGTACTGAAGGAAGCCTGTTCTACCGCGCGTGAGTTTCCGGACCTCGATATTGCAGTGAATGTTTCCGCGGTCGAGCTTGGACAGCGACATTATGCTGCTCAAGTTTTCTCGCTGCTGCGGCAGTACGGGATTGAGCCGTCGAGACTGGAGCTCGAGATCACCGAAACAGCTCTCCTCGACGAAGCCGGCGTCTGCGAAAAGAACATCACGGCGCTGCGCGAGTTCGGCGTGAAGTTCGCACTTGACGATTTCGGAACGGGCTTCTCTTCATTTGGCCGATTGCAGCGCTTGGAGGTCGATCGGATCAAGATAGATCGCTCTTTCGTCCAAGCGTTTGACCGGCCCGATGGTGGCGTGGCGATCGTGCAGTCCATCGTTGGCGTCGCACATGCGAAGGGCCTGCGCACGACGGCTGAAGGCGTGGAGACCGAAGAGCAGAGCGAGATCCTGCGCAATCTTGGCTGCGACGAACTGCAGGGTTTCCATTTGGCAGAGCCGATGTCGAAGGACTCGCTTCGCGAACTTCTTGGCAACGAGAGAGCTCAAAGAACCTCGTCTTAAGCGGAAAAGACTACTCGGGCCTATTGAGAGATCACGGCCGCGTTCACGGTGAGCCTTATCGGGGCAGGGGGCCGTGGTGCGAAGGCTCTCGGGGGCCTGATGTCACATGCGCGTTAGGCGGCCTCGAGCCGGCTGAACCGAACCGGGATGAGTGGCCGCGCCTCAAGTTGTCCCGCCGAATCCTTGTCGATGACGGTCAGTAGCTGTTCCTCAGATCCCATGGGAAGAACCAGACGGCCCATTGGCTTGAGCTGCTCAAGCAAGGCCGGCGGCGCCTCCTCAGCCGCCGCCGTGACCAAGATCTTGTCGAATGGGGCGTGCTCGGGCCAGCCGCGCGACCCGTCGCCGATACGAATACCGACATTTGAAATGCCGAGCCCGTGTAGGAGAGCCTCGGCATGGCTTGCGAATTCCTCGATGATTTCGACGCTCCAGACTTGCCGGGCGAGTTCGGCAAGGATTGCAGTTTGGTAGCCCAAGCCGGTGCCGATCTCGAGCACTGCCTCATGCGGTTGGGGAGCAAGGAGATCGGTCATCAGGGCGACCATGAAGGGCTGCGACACCGTTTTATCGAAGCCGATCGGCAGTGGCATGTCCTGGTAGGCAAAGGGCGCTGCCGGAGCAGGCACGAAGAGATGCCTGGGCACCCGCAGCATCGCTGCCATAACCCGTTCATCGAGCGCCGCCTTGCCCAGCTCCTCGCTTTCTAGGTCAGCATAGATCTCAATCACCTCGACCATGTGCCTGCGCAGAACCGCGAGGTGCTCTTCTTTCATTCGCTTCATGACGGCGGACCTCCTCAGCAGTTGGCCGCCGATCGGCCTCTCAACATTAAAGGACCATGGTATGCGATCGCAAGATCAAAAGGCAAACAATGGCGCTTCTATATGTTCCTTGAATCGCAACCGATTTAAGGACAAAAAATGCAGCAATTCAAAGTGCTACAGCGTTCTTCCGAAAAGACGCACGCCGCTGCAGCGATCCGGTGGCTTACAGGCAAGGTTTGAGAAGGGTGGACTGCGGGCGTTCATTGGCGCGGTGGCTGAAGGCAGCACCGTGGCAACAAAGCGACATAGACCTCTCGCATTGCCGCTAGGGCCGTTTGTTCCGAGTGCCAGTCGCCACTGCGACCGCGCGGCATGTGCAAACCGCATAGTAGCCATTCCTTGCATTAGCCGCGCCGCATCCCGATCTGTGAGGTGGGAAACGGCTCTAGAGCTCCCGGACTCCAATAATCAACCCATTAAGGTGGTAGATGTCCGCCGGCTGGCTGGCCGAGCGCGACCAATTCCCACTCGACGAACAGAGAGATAGCCATGCGGGAATATGCCAAGACCCTGGATGCGATGACGCTGCGCGAGCGTTCGGATTTGATGATGTCAGTCGCCAATGCGCTTGAGGCGACTGCGGAGAAGGCGCAAGAAATTGGCAACGACAGGTTTGCGGCCAACTCGATCAGTCTGGCCAGGATCATAAGCGGCTGCGCTGGCGATGTCGTGACAAGCAACCTGCCAGCGGCTGAGCTTCTCTTGCAGCACGGCATAACGCTACTTGCGCTGTTTCGAGATGGAAAGCCGCGGCCCACGGTGCACTAGGACTCGCTCTGCTCCATCGCCAGTTCTGCCTCGAGGCTTTCGGTATCGCGGAAGATTGTCGCAACCGCCAGAACGCGTCCGGCGCGTTTGAAGCGCAGGAGACAATCCTTCGCGGCAACGTCGCCCTCGACCTCGATCGCGTCCCATCCTTCGGCATGGCCGACATAATTGATCGGAATGTCGTAATGCTGGCTCCAGAAGAACGGCACATCCGTGAACTTCTTCCGGCGTCCGAGCATGTTGAGCGCGGCGGCAGCGCCTTGCCGTTGCGCCACCACCCAGTGCTCCACACGGATGTTCTCGCCGCTGTGGGGGTCCGGCCACCGCGCGATATCGCCGGCTGCATATATTCCCGGCACGCTAGTCTCGAGATAGGCATCGACCAGGACGCCCCGATCGGTGGCGATACCGGCTCCCTCGGCGAGATCGACCCGCGGCCGCACGCCGATGCCGGCAACGACCATGTCTGCGGCGAGGGCAGCGCCGCTGCTCAGCAGGACCTCGCTCGCGCCGATGCTCGCCGCGGTGTCCCCAAGATGGAAGACGACACCATTTTCCTCATGCAGGGCACGGATGAAGTCGCCCATCTGGGGGCCCAGCACCCGTTCCATCGGCCGCTCCTCGGGCGCTACCACATGCACTTCGACACCGCGCGTCCGAAGAGAGGCGGCAACCTCGAGGCCGATGAAGCTGGCACCGAGCACGACTGCGTGCCGCGCCGCGCCGCTTTGCGCGATGATCCTACGGCTGTCGGCAAGAGAGCGCAGCGTGTGGACGTGAGGCTCGTCGGCGCCGGGTATGGTCAGGCGCACCGGTTCGGCTCCGGTCGCCAGCAGCAATTTGTCGAACGCGACCCGTGCCCCATCAGCGAGCACGACCTCGCTGGCACGGACATCGATGCCGGTAACCTTGGTTCCGAGGCGCAAGTCGATGCCGTTCTTGGCATAAAAGCCTTCCTTGCGCAGTGGGATCCAGTCTTCGGGAGCCTTGCCCGCGAGATAGTCCTTCGAAAGGTTGGGCCGGTCGACGGGAAGCGCCTCGTCGTCGCTGATCATGACGATGGCGCCCTGATATTGTTCACGCCGCAGTCTCTCGGCGGCGGCAAAGCCGGCCGCACCACCGCCGACGATGACCATCCTTTCCGGAAACACCCCTGCATCGCTTTCCCGCCGGACGGGCGACGGTTTCTTGCGCTTCTCGCCAACGAAAATCCTTTCGCCGCGCTGCTCGACCGACCAGCAAGCGAGCGGCGAAAGGGCAGGGGCGCGCAGGGCCTCGCCGGTGCGCAGATCGAAGCAGGCGTGATGCCAGGGGCAGCGGACGCTGTCGTCGGCGACCAGGCCGTCGACCAGCGGCCCACCATAGTGCGAGCAGGCGGCAGCAATGGCGAATATCTCTGCTCCGCGGCGCACCAGAAGTACGGGCTCGCCGTCGCGATGGCCGACCAGCTTGCCGCCATCGGGAAGATCGGCGAGCGCAATGCCGAGGGCAAGATCGGGTCCGGTCGGGTCTGAATGATTACCTGCCATTTTCTCCTCCCTCAAAGGGCTGCTGCCGGTGTCGTCCATTGCGACGCTCGGTCAACCGGCAGCTTCGCTTGAATTCTCCGCCATTCCGGCTTGCAGGCAAATGAATTTGGCCTGCAGTTGCGCGGAATCTTTGTGATGAGGTCAGGTGCAGTCGCTCTGGCAGCTCAACAGGACCGCATCAGTCGGAAGATTTCGCTCGGAGCATCCGTCGTGATCTGGCGCACTTTCGCCTCGGCGAGCGTACGCAGGATGGCTTTGCTGATGGCCGGACCGGGATTGACCGTCCAGGCGTCCGTCTCGATCCCGAGGTCCAACAGGCGCTGAACGAGCGGGAATCCTTGGGTTTCCGCGGCAACAATGGCGTCGAACCGGAGATAGGCGAGGCTCACGCCGGTCCTGTGCCGTTCCATGTGGCGCAGGAGCCGCTCCGGGTCGCGGAGAGCCGGTTGGCGGGACACCGCCAACATCGGGTCGTAGCCGAGCCGGGCTCCGGGAATGGCGGCGACGAGGCGACGTGCCTCATCGAGATGATGCGACCCGACGACGATGGCATCCGCCAGCCCGGCGACGGCGGCTGCCGCATCCGCGACCGCCGAATCCGGAAGCGCGTGCCCTTCGAGAAGCTTCAGGTCGAGCTGAAGGTTTGCCGACGGCGCTCTCGGCAGCCGTCGCAGCGGAGCCACCAGTTCAGCGAGCGATAGCACCGGCGCATCGGGGTCGGGGGCGCCGTCGGCATCCCGGTGGAAAAGCCCGCTCATCGATGCGATCGGCGTGCGCGCAACATGTCCGCGGCCGGTCGTAGAGGGACCGAGTGTCGGATCGTGAAGGACGGCGAAGCGGTCATCGGCGGTGGCGAGCATGTCGATCTCGAGGCTCGCGCCGAGCTGCCAGCCGAGGGCCAGATTGGAACGTATGAAGGGCGCTTGGGTGGGCTGCCTGCGCAGCTTGTGCCACTTGAGCCGGACAGGGCCGTAAGGACCCTCGACCGCCACCGGCGTGGTCGGTGTCCGGTTGTTCATATCAAAGGCTGTCACCGTGCGTCCTTCTCCTTCGAGCGGCTGCCGCTCGATTCTGTCAAATGGGTGCACGGACATGCGCGCCCGCGATGAGTTTTTGTCCCTTCGTCGCGAAGACGAGCGAATTCTCGGGCTGGAAACCGATCCGTACCTCTTCGCCTGTCGAGTGCCCGGCCGCGGAACCCTGTTCGAGCACGCGAACGGCGCCCATACCGGTCTCGACGACATAAAGGATCTCTCGGCCCATCGGCTCGATCTGGGCGATACGGCCGGCAAAGCCGGTATTGCTAAACCTGAGGTGTTCCGGCCGCAGCCCGACAGTCACCGACCCGGACGCGCCATCGACCGGAAATCTGACGTCATTCACGCTGACCGTTCCGCCGTCGGCTTCGCCGGCAATGAGGTTGATGGGGGGTGAGCCGATAAAGCTGGCGACGAACAGGCTCGATGGCTTGAGATAGAGGTCGTCCGGCGTGCCGACCTGTTCGATCCGGCCGGCGCGCATGCAGATGATGCGATCGGCCATCGTCGTCGCCTCGATCTGATCATGCGTAACGAGGACGGTCGTGACGCCGAGCTGCGCGTGCAGCGATTTGATCTCGGTTCGCATCGAAAGGCGGAGCGAGGCGTCGAGATTGGAGAGCGGCTCGTCGAGGAGCAGAAGCTTGGGCTCCTTCACCAGGGCGCGTGCAAGGGCGACGCGCTGCTGCTGGCCGCCGGAAAGCTCGCTGGGGCGACGGTCCAACAGTTCCTCGACCCGGACAAGGTCCGCGGCCGCCTTCACCCGGGCAAGCGCTTCGTCGCGCGGCGTTTTCTTGAAGCGCAGCGGAAACAGGATGTTGTCGCGTACGCTCATGTGCGGGTAGAGCGCGTAGGATTGAAAGACGATGCCGACATTGCGGTCGCGTGCCTCGACCTCGTTAACGACATGGCCGTCGAAAAGGAGCTCGCCGCCGCTTGGAAGATAGATGCCGGCGAGCATGAACAGGCTCGTCGACTTGCCGCAGCCGGAAGGGCCGAGAAGCGCGACGAATTCGCCGTCCTCTATGACGAGGTTCATATCGGGGATCACCTCAACGTCGCCGAAGCGCTTCACCACGTTACGAAATTCGATTTTCGCCATCGTCGTCAGCCCTTCACGCCGCCGATCGACATCTGCATAAGATAGCGCTGCGCGGCCATGTAGAGGATGAGACTCGGGACAAGGTAGAAGACGCCGACCGCAGAGACCACGCCATAGTCGACGCCCATGACATCATCGCGCACCCAGTACATGTAAAGGCTCATCGTCCAATTGCTGTTCCTGATCAGGAACGTGAACACGAAGATGTACTCTTCCCAGCCGCGGATGAAGGTGAAGACTGCGATGGCAAGGATACCGTTTCTCACCTGTGGCAGCACCACGCTCACGAATGCCTGCCGCCGTGACGCGCCGTCGGTCAGCGCGCTCATCTCGATGTCCCACGGCACAGCGTCGAAGAAACCCTTCATGATGAAAATCGCAAATGGCAGCTCGAAGGCGACAAGCACAATTATGACGCCGGAAAGCGTGTCGAGGAGCCCGATCCAGTAAAGCATCAGGAACATCGGTACGATCAGCGTCAGCACGGGGAAAGCGTGGAGCACCAGGAGCGAGCGCAGCATCGAGGAGCGGCCGGGGAACTGGAAGCGCGACAGGTAATAGGCTGCCAACGAGGCGACGGTGACGACGATTGTCGTCTGCGCACCGGCGATCAGGATCGAGTTGCCGAAGGCATGCCAGACGTTGGGAAACTGGACCGCACCTTTGACTTCCCCGATCCGCGACCGCACGACCGAGGCGAAGTCCGGCTCCCACAGGAAGATGAAATTGCCGAGGTGCAGGTCAGGCCCGACCAGCAAGGCGAAGGCGACGACAGCGATTGCCGCGACTGCGGCAAGGCCGATCCACAACTGGCGCCGGCTTTGCGCGAGCGCGGCCGTGAGCCAGAAGGCGACGACGGCGGGGATGACCACGGCCATCGAGCGCCACAGAACCGCCGTGTCGGCAACGCCGGTCTTGGCCGAGAAGGCGATCGTGACGAGCCAGAAATAGGGGAGGATGATCGGCAGCGACACGGCGATCAGAAAGGCGTAGAGGACGACCGCCTTGGTGCGCCGGGCGACACGCGCCCTCGCTGCCAATGCGTCCCAGTCGACCGCCTGTTCGGACGCCGTAGAAACCATGGGGATCGCTTGCGCGGCCATCTCAATGCACCTCGATACGCGGGCGCTGCAGCAGGCGCTCCATATCGAAGAAGCGCCAGCCGATGAGTGCGACGACGACGCCGATGACGATGAGGAAAAGCGCCAGCGCGGCTCCGTAGCCGTATTGGCCACTTTCGAAGGCGCGACGGTACACGTAGAGCGCATAGACAGTGGTGTCGTAAAATGGACCGCCCTTGGTGAGGAGCAGGATGTATTCGAAACTGACCAGCAGCGAGAGTGTCTGATAGATCGTTACGAAGCTGATCGGCCAACGCAAAGCCGGCAGAGTGATGAAGCGGACCTTTGCGAACGTGCCGGCGCCGTCCACCGCCGCGGCGTGGAACAGGTGCTCGGGGATCCCGCGGATCGCGGCGGTGAAGATGATCATGCCCATCGAGGCGCCGATGAAGCCGTTCGAGATGATGATGAGCGCAATCGGCGCCGAGGTCAGAAGGTCGAGCGGCGCGTCGAGGCCGAACGCCTGCATGAGCACCTGGTTTACGAGGCCGGCTTCCGTTGGGCTAACCGCCCATAGCCAGAGCAGTATATAAAGGACCGACGGGCTCATGCGCGGCAGGAGCCATACACCCCGGAAGAAGCTGCCGGAAACTTTTCTGATCGCGGTGGTGGTGATGGCGAGGATCAGGCCAAAGGTCACGTTGAAGATCGCCAACGTGCCGAAGACGTAGATGAAGGTCAGCGTGATGACCTGCGACAAACGGCGATCGGTTCTGAATACCTTCTCGTACTGCTCTGTGGTGAACTCGCTGATGCGGAGCGAGCGGCTGAGGTCGGTGAACGACACTGCGATATCGATGATCACTGGGACGACGAAGAAGAGGACGGTCAAGACTATCGCCGGGCCGAGGAAGATCACAAAGTTCGTGCGCCTGCGCGCCGCCGACCTCGCGTGACCGCGCCGCTCGATCGTGAGTTCATCTGCTGTCGTCGTCATCATTCAGCTCGTACGGCAGACGTCTAGCAACCTTCGACCGGTGCCGATCGACGGCTGCGAGACCGATCGGACCTATTTGACGATTACGTCCTCAAGGGAGGCCGATGCCTCCTCGATGACGAAATCGGCTGCTTCCTCCGCCGACAGCCGCCCCGATTCTATGCCCTGAATTCCGGCATAGATGATGCCGTTGAGGTCGCCGAACTGCGAGTTGTTCGGCAGGAACTTGGTGATCTTGAGCAGTTCGGTTGCCTTGGCGAGCGGCCAAGCCTCGGCATAGCGCGGGTCTTCGAGTTGCTCGGGCTTGATGCCGAGATGTGTCGTCGTGACCGCGTGATCGGTATTGAGGTCGGCGGCCGAAGCATGGCCAAGCAGGCGGACGGCGAGTTCCGGCTCTTTCGTGTCGGCTGCGATCACATAGACGATCGGATGGGTCAAACTGACGGGCGACCCGCCCTTCTCTGGTGCCGGCCCGGCGATCCAGCCCCAATCCGCGAAGAAGGCCTTCTCGTCCTGCGGCAGTCCGTAGGTCGGGAACCCGACGCTGCCGAGATCCCAGATGCCGTACATCCAGAATGCGGCGTTGCCGGTGTAGAATTCCTTGCGCAGCGCATCGAATTCCATTGCCGTGTTGTTGGCCGGGATGACCCCTTCCTTCACGCCGCGCTCGAACCAACCGAAGGCGGCAGCGAGCTTGTCGCGCTCGAGGAGCAGCTTGCCGGTTGCCGGATCGACGAAGTCGTTGCCATAGGCGTTGAAGACCATGATGTAGTCCGGCCCCTTGTTCGGCCGGTGAAGCACGCCGTATTGCGCCTTCGTCTTGTCGACGACCGCTTTGCCGATCTCCAGCACCTCGTCCATCGTCAGGTCGCCAGACAACGCCCGCTCCGGCATGGCGTCGACGAATGCAGCTTCGTAGCCGGCCTCGCGGAGGAGCTTCTTGTTGTAGAAGAACATTCTCGCCTCGGCGTCCTGCGGGATTGCATAGGTGCCGTCGGGGCACTTCGCCGATGACCAGAGCGACGGGAAGATCGTGCCGAAGTGCTGCGGGTACTTGGCGATATAATCGTCAAGCTTGAGAGCGAAGCCATCCTCCTGGAAGGCGCAGATCCATTCGTGTGCGGCGATGAATATATCGGGGCCTTCGCCGATGCCGAATACCTTGAGAAGTTGCAGTGCGTCGTCGTCGAAGCCCTTGGCGGGACTCTCGCGCACGGCAACCTCGACGCGTTTGGGCGAGCCCTCGGCCTCGAGCTCCTTGTTCAGCCGCTCGGCCGCCTTGACCACATTGCCCGGGCGCAGCGGCCCAGACGGATCCTGGCGCGACCAGAGCTCAAGCTTCACAGTTTCTTGCGCCAACAGGGGTGTTGCTGCAAGGAAGGCCGCACTGCCCGCGGCCAATGCTGCGCTCAGAAGCGCAGCCGTTCCGATCTTCCAGTGAATCATCTGATTTCCTCCCAGCCGCGACACGCTTGCATCGTGTCGTCATTGATTGTTGCAATGCTGTGCAACACGATTATGAATGCGCTTTGGGGAATGTCCAGCGGAGTCGAGCGGTGTCGGATACCAGAGACAGCAACCAGGGCCGCTTTGTGAGCGCCCACGCGGTCGCCGAGCTTGCCGGCGTGTCCCGGTCGGCGGTTTCGCGGGCCTTCACCCCTGGTGCAAGCATCGCGCCAGCAACGCTGGCGCGGGTGCACGAGGCAGCCGCGGCGCTTGGATATCAGGTCAACGATCTCGCACGCGGGCTTCTGGCCAATCGCAGCCGGCTGGTCGGGCTCGTGACCTCGGACGCCGAAACCCCATTCCGGGCCCAGATGATCGCGGCCCTCTCGCACGCCTTGATCGAGCGCTCCAACGTACCGGCGATCATCAGCATCGGCCCCACTGCGGGCGACATCGCGAATGCAACCCGTCAGTTGCTACGCTATCGGGCGGAGGCTACCGTCTTCCTCTCGGGGTCACCGCCGACCAGTCTTGTCGAGCTCACGCGGCGAAATGGACAGCCGCTGATCCTGATCAACCGGGCCGAGACCGGCCTCGACAGCGTCCACTGTGATGACAGGGACGGAGCACAGCAGGCCTTCGAGGCCCTGCGCCTGGCAGGAGCCTCCCGTTTCGCCGTGATCAACAGGGTAGACCCGAGCCCCTCCCTCCTTGCCCGCGAGCACGCCTTCACGCAATTTGCCACGGCGTCCGCGTTCGAGGCGAAGATCGTTCGGACGGGCCTTGCGGACTATGATGGCGGGCGGGAGGCAGCGCGACAGCTGCTGGCGAGCGGGGCTGCGCCCGACGCGGTCTTCTGTGTGAACGATCTCATGGCGTTCGGAACGCTCGACCACTTTCGAGGTGCGGGCTTGCGCGTGCCCGACGACGTTTCAGTCATCGGCTTTGACGATGTGCCTATGGCCGCATGGTCTTCCTACCGTCTGACCACTCTGCGGCAGGATCCCCGGCGAATTGCCCGGGATGTCATATCGATACTCGACCGGCGGCTCGCCGATCCCGACTCGCCGCCGATTTCGGCCTACGTGCCGGTCGAGCTCATTGTCCGCGAAACAGTCAGAGCGCACGGTCGGGAAGTCGCGCTGTCACGATAGAGGATCAAATCGAATGGCCTTCAGCTTCCTTGCCCGCGAAGCGGGACGTGTCCATGTCTGTGGCCACCGCGGCTATAGTCTCCATTACCCGGAGAATACGTTGCCGGCATTCGAAGCGGCAAAGGCTGCGGGGGCGACCACAGTCGAGATCGATGTGGTGCTGACCGCCGACGGTCAGCCGATCATCCTGCACGACCTGACTGTCGACAGGACGACAAACGGACATGGCTTTGCGGCAGACCTCAGCCTTGAGCAGATCCGCAGGTTGGACGCGGGAATTCGGTTTCATCCCGCTTTCGCCGGAACGCGGATCCCGACCGTGGCAGAGGTGCTCGATTGGGCGAAGGCGGACGACATGGGTATTGTGCTCGAGATCAAGGAGGCGGAGCGGCCGGACCTTGCCGTGGATCAAGTTGCAGCCCTGCTGCGATCGACGGGCACCCTCGACCGGGTCATAATCATCGGCTTCGACCATATGATGTTGAAGCGTGCGGTCGAGCGCCATCCGGACGTTAACACCGAAGCCATTACCCACGCTCGCCACGCCGATCCCGTCGGGGTTTTGAAGGCGTGCAGGGCGAGCTCGGTTTCGATCGAGCTCGACATGTTCCACCCCGGCGATGCGAAGGCATTGCATGAAGTAGGCTTCAGCAACCGCGTACACGTGCCTCGCCCTGACGTGCTCGCCGAGTATTGGCGTGGCGGACGTGATCCCTTGCCGGAGCTCGTGCAATGGATCGCCGACGGCCTCATCGACTCGGTTTCGTGTGACGACGTGCCGTTCATCGCCATGCTCGTCGAGCGCGCCGGCCGCGTCGGCTAAAGTCTTTTCGAGGTTTCCGATACAGAGGCTCGCGACATTGCGGCAGGTGAGGGGAGCCCTCCCACAGCGCCCGCGTTTTCGAGACGCGCAAAGGTCTCTGTAGCGCTTTGATTTGCTGCACCTCAAATCGATTCCGATTTGAGGTGTCGTGCAGTCATGCCTGGGTCTGTACAATCCAGTTGCGGTCGCGCGCTCTTCGGCGAAAATGAGTGTCGGCCCTTTTTGAACGGCCGGCCGATCAGGCGAGTGGCGGAACGGAAGCGCCGCGCCTGCGCTGCTTTTGATCGAAGCGCATAAACGAGAAGTTGCAAACTGAACGAGGGACGACCGAGACTCGATGAAGGCTGTCTTCATACTGTTCGATTCGCTCAACCGACACGTGCTCGCCCCATACGGGGGGACGCGGGTGCCGACGCCCAATTTCGCCCGCCTGGCCGAGCGCACCGCGACGTTCGAACGCCACTATGTCGGCAGCCTGCCTTGCATGCCGGCGCGTCGTGACCTGCAGACGGGACGGCTCAGCTTTCTCCACAGAAGTTGGGGGCCGCTCGAGCCGTTCGATAATTCCTTTCCCGAGTTGTTGCGCCAAGCCGGATCCTATAGCCATCTCGTCACTGACCACTTCCACTATTTCGAGGATGGCGGCGCCACCTATCACACTCGATATGACAGCTACGACTTCATCCGCGGGCAGGAGGGCGATCCGTGGAAGGCGATGGTGCAGCCACCCTGGGAGCGCCTGCGTCAGATGTACCATGAGAGGCAATTCAGCCAGTCGGCACGCGACAAGTTTCGCCGCAACATCGTCAACCGCGAGTTCATCAAGGACGAGAGCGAGTTTCCGTCTGTGCGCTGCTTCGCCGCCGGACTGGAGTTTCTCGAGCGGAACCGGGCCGCGGACAACTGGCTCCTGCAGATCGAGACCTTCGACCCGCATGAGCCTTTTACTGCGCCGGAGCGGTTTCGCGAGGCATTTAAGACGGGCTGGAACGGTCCCGTCCGAGACTGGCCGCGCTACGGCCGCGTCGACGAGCTTCCCGAAGAGTGCGAGGAGCTGCGCGCCAACTACTACGCCCTCGTTGCGCTTTGCGATTTCCTTATCGGGCAGCTTCTCGATTATTTCGATCAGCACGACCTTTGGCGCGACACCGCACTTGTTGTTACCACCGATCACGGCTTTCTTCTCGGCGAGCACGATTTCTGGGCCAAGAACCGGATGAACATGTACGAGGAGATCGTGCACATCCCGCTCTTTCTCTACGATCCGCGCCGGCCGGGAAGCGCCGGCGTCCGGCGGTCGGCTCTGACCCAGACCATCGATCTCGCGCCGACGTTCCTCGATCTGTTCAACGTGCCGGCCGTTGCCGGGATAGAGGGGCATTCGCTCCTGCCGCTGCTCGACGCTGATCGCTCGCTGCGGGAGGGCGCTCTGTTCGGCTATTTCGGCGGCGCGATCAACGTGACGGACGGACGCTACACCTATCACCGTTTCCCGCCCGACCCCCGCTCCCAGGAGCTTTATCAATACACGCTGATGCCGACGCACATCTGGGAGCCCTTCACCCCGGAGGAACTCGCCGGAGCCACGCTTCAACAGCCGTTGCCGTTCACGAAGGGAGCGCCGGTCCTCAAGATACCAGTGATCGTGCGGTCGCCGATGTTCGACAACTACGGTCCTGGCGCGCTCCTTGAGAGTGAGACCCGGCTCTACGATCTTGCTGATGATCCAGGACAGAATACGCCCCTTGTCTCCTCGGATATCGAGGAGGCAATGACCCGACTCATGCAGGATCTCATGCGCGCCAATAATGCTCCGCCAGAAGCTTACGCGCGTGTTGGAATCGAGGCTGAGGCCGATTGAACGTCTTGCAGCTCCGGTTCATCCGCTCGACCCGGCCCTTCGCCTGGCTCTAATTTGCGCAGAGAATCTCGATGTTTAGCTCTGAGAGCGCACGCCGAACTGCGTCATGCCCTGGCCGCCCTTGGCGTCTTTCTTCGCCACGCGGAACACAGAATGCTTGTCGGAATAGAAGGCGATCGGAGCAGCGCCTCGAAGTAGCTGAACGCACTTTCCGAGCGCACGAAGCGCAACTGCATCAGCTTTTGCCGGTCGCATCATCGATGAACACCAGCAGTGAACATGGGTCACCGCGATCTTCGAACCAGTGCTGCTCTGATCCATCGATCTGCACCAGTTCGCTATAGGCTTCGCGCCGCAGCCGCGGCTGATGAAACGCGCGGCGCTACTTACGCGACAGCCACAGACCGGCCTCTGCCATCCATTGGCGCTGCGCAAGGGCTTGCTGGCGCCGGGCATAGCCCTGTAAGTTCATGCCGAACTGCGACTTAAGCGTGTGAAGCTAGCCGACACGCCGCATTTGCGCGAGCAGTTTCTTGCGGAAGACTTCCGCCGGCGTTCGGTAGCCGAGGCACTTCCGCGGTGTCGAGTTGAGCCGATCGCAGATGTCCTTCAGTTCGCCGTCGCTGATCGACAGGGGATCGACCTCTCGCGAAAGCCATTTGCGAACCCGGCCATTGGTGTTCTCGACCGTGCCTTTCTGCCAGGGCGATTGCGGGTCACAGAACCATGTCTGCGTTCCGATGCCAGCCTGCAGATAGGGCCATTCGCTGAACTCAGTGCGGCGATCGAAGGTAATGGAGCGTCGAGCAGCGTGGGGCAGGGGCTGGAGCACCTCAATCAGCCCGTCCATAATCGGCTTCGATTGCCTGTCGTTGTTGCGCAGGAAGACCGCAAAGCGGCTGACCCGCTCGACCAGTGAGGTCACGTTGGCCTTGCCGAACTTCTTGCGGAACTGAATGAGATCGCACTCCCAATGGCCGAACTGCTTGCGTTCGGCGACGGCATCAGGACGGTGGAGAATGTTGAGTTCCGGGCTGAAGCGGCGCCCGTGACGCCGGCGGGCATGCCGCGGTCGTCGTCTCGCTCGACGCTCCGGCAGGTGCCGCCACAGCTTGATGGCCTGACCGTCTGCGGAATAGGCGAACTTGTAGATCGTCTCATAACTGACGCAGATCGGATGGCGCTCCAGCCGCATGCGGCCGGCGATCTGCTGTGGCGACCAGCCATGCATGATCCGCTCGATGACCGATTGGCGCACATAGGAGAACCGGGCGAGCTTGCGCAGCTTGGCTCTGCGCTCGCGTGCCATCTCGTTGGCGGTGACGCAATAGTAGCCGCTCAGATCCGGCATCTGCGGATCCTCAAAAGCATTGCGCTTGAGCTCGTGGAAAATCGTCGAACGATGCCGGCCGAGCTTCTCGGCGATAACGGTAGCGCTGAGGCCGGCCGCTCGCCAGCGAGCGATCCTGCGACGTTCATCCATATCGATCTGGGAGTAGGTGCGTCTCATGAGCCATTCCTTGCGCGTGATAACCCATTGGTATTTATCGCAAGTCGCACTTCATCCTTGAACCCACCCCCCTACAATAACATATCGCATAAGATAGCTTATGGAACTGCAGTGCGGTTTCATCCGTGTTGCTTTTTGCGCTTAAACCGCTGTTTAAGCCGCCGTGAATTCCTCGATAAAGTGCGGTTTCGGCTGTTGCTTTTCGGCATGGACATCGCGTTTGC
>NZ_JADYVE010000089.1 GCF_020193655.1 Ensifer sp. IC3342 | reverse complement strand
CCTTAGTCGCGTGGCCCGCTTTGGAAACCGGCTTAACAAGGTTATCGATGTGATAGATCGGATAAGAAACGCGGGTGTTCTCGGTTTTTGAACCATCATCAAAGTCGATAGTGCCATCTTCACGCACGGTGACGTTTTCCAGCAACGCATCACGACGGATAGCGTTGTAGATTTCAGGTTCCGCTTCTTTCGACAGCTTGATAGTTTTTGCGTAGCAGCCGCCTTCGAAGTTAAACACGCCGTCATCGTCCCAGCCGTGTTCGTCATCGCCAATCAGGCGACGTTTCGGGTCGGTGGAAAGGGTGGTTTTACCGGTGCCGGAAAGGCCGAAGAACACCGCAACATCGCCTTTCTCACCAACGTTGGCGGAGCAGTGCATAGAAGCGATACCTTTCAGCGGCAGCAGGTAGTTCATCATCGAGAACATCCCTTTCTTCATTTCGCCGCCGTACCAGGT
>NZ_JADYVE010000088.1 GCF_020193655.1 Ensifer sp. IC3342 | reverse complement strand
GTTGGAACCAACAGGGCTATTTTGTGTTGTTGAGTTGGTACTTTCTTGGGATTAATCCCAATTCAAGCCCAACCAACTCGCTAATAAATTAGCTAACACAAAGCCCATTCCAAACAATAAATTTTCTCGGCATAAAAGCGTCAACAAAACTTATAACCTACTAAATCAAACATTTTACAAATTGTAAAAAAACACTTATACTTTAAGTAACAAGTGTTATTACTGTACGTCATAGCAAAACCCCCACAGCCGTCCAAAGCTTTGTGGGGGTTTTAGTTACTTATCTGATTCATCTATTTTTTTGCTGATATAATTCGCAATCACACCAGCAACGACAGACGAAACAAATGAAGCAACAAGTGATAATACTGTAAACGTCATAGCATACACCTCCTCTTTGCACGGAAGTGCAGTATTAATATAACATACCTCGAGATACTTTAACGCAAAGTTTACGTATAAACACGTTTTAAGCGTTTATAAGACGTTTTGAT
>NZ_JADYVE010000087.1 GCF_020193655.1 Ensifer sp. IC3342 | reverse complement strand
TCGGGCAGGCGGAGGCTTGAAGTTGTACCGTCCTGACCTTTAGGTCAGCTCACTTCCTCTGGCGCCATCAGAGTGCCCGGCAATTTTAAAGCCGACGCCGCAGATGTCGGCACAGATTACAGCTGAACTTTTCGCGAAGCAGTGGCTCGCGGGCGTAATCGGTCCCATACACATTCACGCGCGGACAAGCAGGCTTCCGGCGGCAGTGCTCAGTTGAGCTCCGCTGGCTGAATTCAGTCGCGATCTTAAGCGGGCGAGGGCCGGGAAACCCATCTGAAGCAGATTGATCGGACGGCGGACACATCGAGCGGCCAAGGCCCCCGAGAAGAGTTCCCAAACCCGGCTTCGGCGCTATCGTCTTGTCGGCTCCTAACGGCCGATAGGCAACGCTCTACGACAATTGCTGGTTACGATTGTCGGCTCCGCGACACAGGCTTGCTTTTAAGTGCGGGTGATCGCTCTTTGATCCAAGCGGCTGAGAAATCGGCAAAAATCGATCGCCGTCGTTCCGCTCCACCGAG
>NZ_JADYVE010000086.1 GCF_020193655.1 Ensifer sp. IC3342 | reverse complement strand
CCTTATGCTTAATCCCATATCGAGGTTATTTGTACAATAAGGCTTGTTAGGCATTTGATTTTTAAAAAAATCGATGTTATGTTCTTCTTGTATTATCATTTTTTCAGTCCTTTTTATCTGGCCCTACTCTCTGTTTTCTGTCGCCAAAACAAAATCGCAGAGGGTGGGGTTTTTATTTTTATAGATTTTTCAATCCTGTACCAGTTCTAACCGATCTCAAAAATTTGTCAAGTGTGCGTCTAACCATATCAGATAACAGCCCAACGAAGTTGGGGCAGTTCTTTACATACGGCAGCAAAGCATTACTATCAGATCTATGGTGCGAAGCATTACCGAAGATAGAAAAACAATAAAAAAAGAAAAAAGAGTATTGTTCGAAGAAAAATTGGCGATTCGATTTTTTTTGGTGAATATATGAAAAAAAAGAAAGTGCAGAAAAAACGGAAAAGAAATAAGCATAGTAAATTTTTTAAAATGCTTATGAAGTCAGTTAATGAAGCTGTGGCAATACATAAAGGGGAAATAGAACCGGCGAGGATCACAACTCTAAAAATGTAGTATCTTATAGTATAGTATTAAATAA
>NZ_JADYVE010000085.1 GCF_020193655.1 Ensifer sp. IC3342 | reverse complement strand
TGCATACGATCGTGTTGCCGAACGTCGACGAGATCATTGCGCCGATGATCTTCGCGTTGCCGATCCAGCTTCTTGCCTATCACACGGCCGTGTTCATGGGCACCGATGTCGACCAGCCGCGTAACCTCGCCAAGTCGGTAACGGTCGAATGATCATCCGGCCGGAGCGGAGCGGCGATATCGAGGCTATCCCCGATGTGACCGCGGCCGCCCCGTTACCGGTCAAGCTGCGTGCGAACTGGCTGCGGTACTAAAGTGCCTGCGCCTGATACGCTCTTTGTCAGTTTATCGGCATGAAATCCTTAGGATTCATGCCGCAGCCCTGCGGGCTCAAAGACGCGCGGCGCTCATTGTGGAGAAGCATACCACGTTGCGGTATCGCAACCGGAGTCGCTGGGCCGCGCGCAAATTTGTCTAGAAAGCTGTATCTCGACGTAACGTTAGGATTCTGCCTCTTAAGGCGAGATTCTTTATCTAAATATCTGATTGAACAGGTTTTCCAGAGAGCCGCCCGAGTCCTGGTCGGGCTGTTCCACACCTTGCTGCGGTGGCTCATTTGCCGCCTCGGGCGGGGCATGCTCCTGGCCGGCTTGCTGTGTCGGAAGTGCCTGGTCGCCCTTCAC
>NZ_JADYVE010000084.1 GCF_020193655.1 Ensifer sp. IC3342 | reverse complement strand
CGGTCGACCGGGTTGCGGCAACGCTCGCCGAAAAGGGCCATATGCCGCGCGGATATCTCGGAGCAGGGTTGCACCCGGTGCGTCAGGAGAACGCGCGGGGCGCAATGGTGATGAGCCTCGAGGCGGGGGGGCCGGCGGAGAAGGCCGGGCTGGTGCTCGGCGATGTCATCACATCCTGGGATGGCGAGACGGTGGAAGGCGTGCGGGACCTGATCCGCCAGATCGGTCCCGATAGTGTCGGCAAAACGGTGGCACTCGGAATATTGCGCGGTGGTGAGGCGCGAAACCTCGACGTCGTCGTAGGCGCGCGCCCGCGCTCCTGAGCGACAGTGAGGATCGATGGCTGAGCGCCCGCTGACAGTGATGATAGCCCTGTCCGATCCGGAGCAAACGGAGGAATTGGAACATGCTCTGGCGGAGCGCGGTCATGTGGCGGTCGCGACGTCTTTCGATCTCGAGCAGTCGGAGGATTTCGATGTGGTCGTGACCGATGGCGAACCTCTCGATGCAGCGACGCCGCATATCGTGCTTGGTGCAGCAGCCTCGGGTGGCAACATCCATGCTGTGCTGCCGCCTTCCGCGGATGCCGCGCTCATCGCTGCCGCGACGACGGTCGTCGCGGCAGGATATCGCCTGTCCGCCGTTGATGCTGGAGATGCAAACGAGTCCGCTGATACGGTAGAGACAGTGCTGCCAAGAGACGTGCCTCACAACCTGTCACTCAGCCCGCGCG
>NZ_JADYVE010000083.1 GCF_020193655.1 Ensifer sp. IC3342 | reverse complement strand
CCTCGCCATCCCAATTGAAGTCGGCACGCGAGAAAGTCCCGTCTGTCCGGTTGGACTTATCGAACACAGGAATGTGCGGAGCAATCTCCTTTTCCTTGACAAGCCAGACCAGATTGTCAGCGGAGCCGTAGGCACTGTCGGCGACCAGATAGTCCGGCTTCAGACCAAAGCGCTTCTCTGTTCTGTCGATCATGGTGCGCGAAGCGCCAACTTCAGCCTGTCGAATGGCACGGGTGGCCTCGACATCGAGAATGACGCCATGGTCGGTGTCGATCAGATAGTTGGTGGCGTAGGCGAAGAAGGCATGGCCTTTATGGGCACCCGTCCACTGGGCTGCCGGGTCTGACGGGGAAACAAACTTCGGAGTTACCGGCGAAGCCGCACCAAAAGCAGCGTCATCAAGCACCGCCAGATATTCCTGAACGGAGCGGCCTGCATTCTCCTTCGCTTCTTGCGCGCTCCATTCTGCGCCCGATATCGAGCGCTGCTTGTTGGCATCCGCGGCAATCAAGCTGGCATCGACGGCAAAGCCTTCAGCACCGACAAGACCCTGTACCAGGCAGCGCTCAACCACCGTCTCGAACAGATGCCGAAGGATATCGCTTTGCCGGAAACGTCCGTGGCGGTTCTTCGAAAAGCTGGAATGATCCGGCACTTTGCCGTCCAGTCCAAGCCGGCAAAACAAACGATAGGCGAGATTGAGATGGACCTCCTCGCACAGCCGGCGCTCCGAGCGGATGCCCATGCTGTAGCCAATGATCAGCATGCGCATCATCAGTTCCGGATCGATCGACGGACGGCCCGTGCTGCTGTAGTAGGGCTTCAACTGCGCGCGGACGCCATCGAGGTGCAGGTGGTTGTCGATCCGGCGTAGGAGATGGTCGGCTGGCAC
>NZ_JADYVE010000082.1 GCF_020193655.1 Ensifer sp. IC3342 | reverse complement strand
TTTCCGGCAAGATCACGCTCGACGAGGACGACATTTACGATCCGTCGATCGACGTCGTGGAACTGCGGGCCCGTGTCGGCATGGTGTTCCAGAAGCCGAACCCGTTCCCGAAGTCGATCTACGAGAACATCGCCTACGGTCCGCGTATCCACGGTCTGTCGCGCCACAAGTCCGACATGGATGCGATCGTCGAAAGCAGCCTGCAGAAGGCAGGTCTTTGGAACGAGGTGAAGGATCGCCTGCACGAGCCGGGCACCGGCCTTTCCGGTGGCCAGCAGCAGCGCCTCTGCATCGCGCGTGCCGTTGCGGTCAGCCCTGAAGTGATCCTGATGGACGAGCCCTGTTCGGCGCTCGATCCGATCGCCACCGCGAAGGTCGAGGAACTCATCCATGAGCTCCGCGCGAACTTCACCATCGTCATCGTGACCCACTCGATGCAGCAGGCCGCGCGCGTCTCGCAGCGCACCGCCATGTTCCACCTCGGCAACCTCGTCGAGGAGAACGAGACCGACAAGATGTTCACCAACCCGGATGACCAGCGCACGCAGGACTACATCATGGGTCGGTTCGGCTAAGCCAAGCGACAAGTTAACGGGCTTGCGAATTCGAGGAACGAAACATGTCATCCACACACATCATGTCGGCATTTGACGACGAGCTTAAATATCTGACACGGCGCGTCTCGGAGATGGGAGGCATTGCCGAGCAGATGGTAGCCGATTCCGTCCGGGCGCTGGTAACTAGCGACCTGGCGCTCGCTCAGAAGGTGATCTCCGACGACGTCATTCTCGATGACGCGGAGCGCCAGATCGGTGACAAGGCGATCGTCACCATCGCCAAGCGTCAGCCGATGGCCTCGGATCTCCGCGAGATCATGGGGTCGATCCGCATCGCCGCCGATCTGGA
>NZ_JADYVE010000081.1 GCF_020193655.1 Ensifer sp. IC3342 | reverse complement strand
CAACGCCTCCAACCGCTCGTCGCGCCAACAATGCCCCGGCTACCCGGCAAGTAACGCTATTGTATGCGGATCGACCACACTGCCATGCACGGTGTCGCCTTCGCTGAAGTTCTCCTGAAACCATCTGGCGATCTGGGCATTGCCGCCGATGACCCGGACAGCACCGGTCCGGTTGGCCGTCCTGTTAATCTTCGAGACGACGGTCTGGCTACCATCACTGAACCGGACGCGGATCGGGTCGCCGTCCTTGCCGAGATATTCGCTGGCTTCGACCCCTAGGTTGAGGATGCCCTTTTCATAATATGTAGCTCCGAGCACGACCGAGAAGGTTGCCACAGCCTGGCCGGATGCCCGCGGCCCCGCCGGAGCGTCGGCTACCGCGACGACATCCGATGCCCCAAACTCGGATTCTTCCTCTTCCTCGCGTTCTGCGTCTTCGGAGATCGGGTGCCCTCTATCCTTACCGTTCCACGGGGGATCAAATTCCCGGATCAGGCTGTCCTCGAGACCAGCGGCTAGATTGATCTCGAAATCGGAATATCGGAGATGAGTTATCGGCGTGAAAACGAAAATGCGGATCTCGGTACCTTCAGCAATCGCGGCTTTGATGTTGCGATGGCAGCGCTGGTTGGTGGCCTGTGTTTTCCCCGGTCGACAGTATCCGACATACCGCTTCCTGATCGAGCGGGCGGTCTTCCCGATATAGACAACTTGGTCATCACGCACGAAGGCGTAGAGCGCGTTAGGGGCGTCCAGCAGAACCTCGCTCGCTGAGGCGTCAGCGCCGTCAAGATCGTAAGCAATGGAATCTCCGTTCGGCTGCCATTTGCCTACGTCGACGAAGCCGAGGTTCAGGAGAACCTCCGCAGTTAGTTGCGAATCCGTCATGCGCAGTTGCCTCCCGATACCGCGGA
>NZ_JADYVE010000080.1 GCF_020193655.1 Ensifer sp. IC3342 | reverse complement strand
GTTGCCAGGTGGAAGGTCACGGGAGAGCCACCGATCGTGTCTGGGCTCAGTGCACCGAAGTCGGGATACTCATCGGCAATCATGACGGTGCTTTCGCCGATCTTGAGTTCCGCGTGGCCGATCCGACCGTCTCGCGGGTCGGTCATCCGGAAGAGCTCCTCGGCACCAAAGGCGCGACCGTAGAAATCAATCGCTGTGCGAGCATTCTTGACGATGAAATAGGGAGTCAGGGACGAAATCGAGGTGGACATGCGCGGCCCCCTTGTCGCTGGTGCATAGTTACGTTACGTTACGTTTTATAAATGAATGAGTCAACAGCACATGAGCCCACCGAAACGGCGCGGAAGACCGCCAAACCAATTGGCCCAGGCGAGGATCCTGAAGGCGGCGCACGACATCCTGACCGAGGACGGATTTGGCCGTCTGACGGTCGAGGCCGTTGCCGCAAGGTCCGGCGTGGGCAAGCCGACGATCTACAGGCACTGGGCGAATGCCTCCGAACTCGCCATGGCCGCCTTGATGTCCCGAGATCCGGGCATCATCGCAGGAGGCGGGACAAGTCTGCGATCGGCGCTCACCGGGCAGATGCGATCGCTGATCCAGGCCTTTGCGACGACCAGAGGGCGCCAAATCGCCATGACGCTCGCGGCGGCCGACCCCGAAAGCGAATTCACCAAGGCCTTCCGCAACCAGGTCATCCTCTCGAGTCGTGAGGCCGGTCGCGCCCTGTTGCTCGAGGCTGCAGCGCGGGGAGAGATTGTGTTGCAGCAAGACCTCGAGGTGCTGCTCGACATGATTTACGGACCCGTCTTCTACCGGCTGCTCGTCGGGCATCGCTCACTTGACACGGGCTTTGCCGACAGCATCGTCGCGATCGCCCTGGAAGCAGTGGCAGCGCCCGCAGATAGGTAGAAAA
>NZ_JADYVE010000007.1 GCF_020193655.1 Ensifer sp. IC3342 | reverse complement strand
CTGCCCGCCCGCCCAGGCAAAGGCCCAGAACGGCGGCGGCAGACCGATCTCATCGAGCTCCTCCTCTGTCTTCAGCCACAATTCATGCGCTTCGCTGGCGAGACGCAGCCGGATCTCCGGTACATGCGGCGGTGAGAGAATGCTCGTATTGGCGCGGATAAAGCTTTCGGGATCGGTCTTCAAGTTAATGGTGTCTCCGAGCGTGATCTGAAAAGTGGGAACCGGTTTTCGGAGGAATCACGCGGAAAAACAAAACTATCGAGGCGGGTTGTCGAGTCCGCCCATGCGGCAGACCTCGATCCACTCCTCATCGGTGACCGGCTGCACTGAAAGGCGCATCGACGTCACCAGCGACATCTTGGCGAGCTTGGGGTTTTCCTTGATCTCCTTGAGAGAGACCGGGCGCGGCATGTCCATGACGGCGCGGATGTCGACGCAGTCCCAGCGGGCATCGCCTTCAGCCGTCGAATCCGGGTGCGAGAGCGCGCAGACCTCGGTGATGCCGACGATCTCCAGGCCTTCATTGGAGTGATAGAAGAAGCCTTTGTCGCCGATCTGCATCGCCCGCATGTTGTTGCGGGCGAGGTAGTTGCGAACCCCGGTCCACTCGGTACCCTTTTCGCCGGCGTCCTTCTGCATCTGCCAGGACCACTTGGCCGGTTCGGATTTGTAAAGCCAGAAAGCCATCGCCCTCACGCCTCCGGATTGTTGAAGACCCAGTTGTAGGCCTTGATCTCGACATTCGAAAAAAGACCCGCCTTGGCATAGGGATCGGCCTCGGCGATTGCCTTCGCCTCCTCAAGCGTCTCGGTCTTTACAATCACCAGGCTTCCCGTCGGCTTGCCGTCCTCTCCGAGAAAGGGCCCGGCGATCTTGAGAATACCCTTGGCGTTGAGATCGTTGAGATAGGCGAGGTGATCGGGACGCGTATCCAGCCTGAGCTGCAGCCCGCCGGGCTCGTCCGTGCATAGAAGTGCGAACAGCATGGTTCCTCCTGACGTTGTCGATCGCAGTGGGATCTGGGCGGAAATTCCGCTTTTTGCCCAACCCGCCGGCGAATTATTCCTGAGTAATCGGGCGTGACATCAACTGCTCCAGGGCGGTGCGGACATCGAGCCTTCCGTCGATGATGGCGGCGACCGCCTCGGTAATCGGCATGTCGACACCGAGTTCGTGCGCGACGCGGGCGGCGACCGACGCGGCAAAGGCGCCCTCGACCAGTTCTCCGCCCTGTCCTTTCGCTGGCCCATCCCTGCCGAGTGCAATGCCGAAGCGCAGGTTGCGCGACTGATGGCTCGTCGCTGTCAGCACGAGATCACCGAGCCCGGAGAGCCCGCGGACCGTATCGGGTTCACCGCCTTGGGCCACGACGAAGCGCGACATTTCCGCAAGGCCGCGGGAGATCAGCGCCGCGCGCGCCGAATCGCCGAGCCCGGCGCCTTCGACGATGCCGCAGGCAATCGCCAGCACGTTCTTGAGCGCCCCGCCAAGCTGCACGCCGATGCGGTCCGCCGAGGGGTAGAGCCGAAACGTTCGGCCGGAAAGGGTTTCCGCGAGTTCCGTCGCGGTCTCGCTGTCGGGCGCCGCAACGACCATCGCCGTCGGCAGGCCCCTGGCAATATCGGCGGCAAAGCCTGGGCCGGACAGCACACCAACCTTATGGCCCGGCAACTCCTCGTCGAGCACTTCGGTCAGAAGCCGGCCGGTCGATTGTTCCATGCCCTTGGCACATGTGACGATTGTCGCGTCGGTGCCGATCCAGGCGCCATAGCTGCGGGCCGCGGCCCTGTGCTCCTGCGAGGGCATGGCGAAGAGGACGATATCGGCGTCCATGAGCACCCCGGTATCGGAGGAAAAGGCAAGTCCCGCCGGAAGCGGAATGCCCGGCAGGAACGCGTCGTTCCGGCGCGTGCGGTAGCATTCCTCGACGGTTTCCTGTCGGCGGGCGAGCAATGTCACTTTGGTATTCCCGGTCGCTGCCGCGACGGCGGCGAGCGCGGTCCCGAAGGCTCCGGCTCCAACGACTACGATCTTCGGTTGTTCACTCATCTTGTCCATCATGCCTTGGCGCCGCGCTTGCCGGAGCCGATCAATGCCTGCGCGTTGTTGTCAAGCGGCCAACGCGAGCGCGGCGCAACGTCGAGGCCGTCCGCCGCCAATCCCGCCGCCAGCCGCTCGGCCCCGGCCCAGGCGATCATCGCCGCATTGTCGGTGCAAAGCTGAAGCGGCGGCGCCACGAAGCGGAAGCCGTTCTGGTCGCAAAGATCCTGAAGGGTAGCCCGCAACTCCTGATTGGCAGCAACTCCGCCGGCGACCACCAGAGCAGGTTTCTCAACAGCGGCGAACTCGGCCTTGAACCGCTTCAGCCCGCGCCCGACACGGTCCTTCAGCGTGCGAGAGATGGCGCGCTGGAACGAGGCGCAAATGTCGGCGATGTCCTGCTCGGTCACGGGTTCCAGCGATTGAGCCGCCTGGCGAACCGCCGTCTTCAGGCCGGAGAAGGAAAAGTCGAGCCGCGCGTCGCCAACGAGCGGGCGCGGAAAGTCGAAGCGCTTGGGATCTCCCGTCCGTGCCATGCGCTCGACTGCCGGCCCGCCCGGATAGGGAAGGCCGAGCAGCTTTGCGGTCTTGTCAAAGGCCTCGCCGAGCGCGTCGTCGATCGTCGTGCCCCAGCGTTCGTAGTCGCCGACGCCCTTCACCAGGATCAATTGCGTGTGGCCGCCCGAGACAAGCAGCATCAGATATGGAAAGGTCAGACCATCGGTGAGCCGCGCCGTCAGCGCGTGGCCTTCGAGGTGGTTGACCGCGTAAAGCGGCTTGCCCGTCGCCCGCGCGATCGCCTTGCCGGTCATCAGCCCGACGATCAGGCCGCCGATCAGCCCGGGACCACTTGTCGCAGCGATTGCGTCGATGTCCGCGAGCTTGACGCCGGCGCGCAGCAGCGCCTCCTCGATCAGCGTATCGAGTGCCTCGACATGGGCGCGCGCGGCAATCTCCGGAACGACGCCGCCATAGGCGCTATGCTCTTCCAATTGGCTGAGCACGACATCGCCGAGGATCCGGCCGCTGCCGTCCTTTTCCCGCAGCACGACGGACGCCGCGGTTTCGTCGCAGCTTGTTTCGATGCCGAGGATACGCAGGGGCGCGGACATATGTGGTCTACTCAAAGATTGCGGTCGCACGGAAAGGTGGGTACACGGAACTTCTGTCAGCGCCGTGCGTCTTTCAGAAGCACAAAGGACGCTGTAACGCTTTGAACTGCTGCATGGTTTTATCCTTAAATCGGTCCCGATTTAAGGAACCATGCAGTAACAATGGATGACCGAGGATGCAAACGAAACCTTTCCGCATCGGCACGCGCGGCAGTCCGCTGGCGCTCGCCCAGACGCACGAAACGCGCGATCGGCTCGCCGCCGCTCATGGTCTGCCGCCGGAAATGTTCGAAATCGTGGTCCTGTCCACCAAGGGAGACCGCATCACCGACCGGTCGCTTTCGGAGATCGGCGGCAAGGGCCTGTTCACCGAGGAGCTCGAACAACAGCTTTTGTCGGGCGACCTCGATTTCGCCGTGCATTCGTCGAAGGACATGCCGACGAAACTACCCGAACGGCTGTTCCTCTCCGCCTTCCTGCCGCGCGAAGACATTCGCGACGCCTTTGTCGGACGGACGGCAGCGAAACTCCTGGACCTGCCACACGGCGCCACGGTCGGCTCGTCGTCGCTGCGTCGTCAGGCGCTCATTCGGCGCCTCAGGCCCGACATCAACGTGATCACCTATCGTGGCCAGGTCGAAACGCGGCTGCGCAAGCTCGCGGAAGGTCAGGTCGACGGCACGCTGCTCGCCTATGCCGGCTTGAAGCGGCTCGGCATGGCCGACGTGCCGACAGAACTGCTCGATCCGGAGGAATTTCCGCCGGCACCGGCGCAAGGGGCAATCTGCATCGAAAGCCGTATCGGCGATACGCGCGTCAATTCGTTGCTTGCCGCCATCGACGATCCGCGCACCCACGAGGCCGTCGCCTGCGAACGCGGTTTTCTGGCGACGCTCGATGGCTCCTGCCGCACGCCGATCGCCGGCCACGCCCAATCGGACGGCACGCATATCCGCTTTTCCGGCATGATCCTGACGCCGGATGGCGCAACCTGCCACCGCATTGCCATCGAGGGCAAGGCGGCGGAAGCGACCGAACTCGGGCGCAAGGCCGGCGAAGAGATCCGCGCCAAGGCCGGACCGGGATTCTTTTCGAGCTGGACGTGAGCCGATGCGCGTGCTCGTCACTCGGCCGCGCCCGGCCGCTGCCGCGACGGCGCTGAAGCTCGAGGCGATGGGCCACGAAGCGATCCTGCTGCCGCTGATGCAAGCCGAGCATCGCGTGGCCGCTGTTGAGACCGCATTGCAGCAAAGCCACGGCGCCATCGCGGTGACGAGCGCGGAAGCGACCCGGGTGCTCGCTGCGCTGGGTCACGCGCTCGAACCGCACCTCGCAACACCGCTTTTCTGCGTCGGCGAGGCGACCGGCCGCGCCGCTGCGGAGCTCGGATTTACCAAAATTCATGTCGGCCGCGGCACGGGCGAGGGTCTCGCCGAAACGGTCGCGACCTCGTTCGCCGCGCAACGATCCGAACCGCTGCTCTATCTAGCCGGCTCGCCACGCTCCGATAGCCTCGAACGAGCGCTGCGGCAGCGCCGCATCGATCACAGGACGGTCGAATGCTACCGGATGACGCCGGTTCCCTATCGTCCGGACGAGCTCTCAGATCTTCGGCGCGCGGGGCAGTTTGACGCCGTACTGCTCTATTCCCGTGAGACCGCGCGGCAGTTTGCCGCTCTTCTCGCGCAGAGCGGTCTCAACGCCGCTTCCTTTGCCCGGCGCTATCTCTGCTTGAGTGCATCGATAGCGGGGGCCTTGCCGCAGAGCGCAGAGGCGGAAGTCGCCGCGATGCCCGACGAAGATCACCTCCTGAAGCTCCTCTGATCCGCGCCCCGGGGCGGTAGTGATTCCAATCTGCCGCATCGTCGAGGCGTGAACAGCAAAACCGGCAGCGGTTTTCCGCGCACGTGCCGACCGTTAATCGGGTGATGTGACGGCATTAGCGCCAAAAACGGAGTTGGGGGCTTTCCCTCAGGAGTTCGCCTGACTAGGTTTGTCATAACAGGCCGACTGGCAATGCAACGGTAAGAGGTCACCATGGTATCGGAAAACCCGCCGCGTCGCTCGAAATCCGAGAAGGAGCCGCTGACGATCGACCTCCAGGCAGAAAAGACGGCGACCGACGAAGCCGAAACTGCCGCAAGCCAGGAACCAGTCACCGACGAGCCTGCCGAGATTTCGGCGAACCAGGCAGAAAGTGAAAACGCGGCGGACGCGACTGATGCGAAAGAACAGACGGAGGAGGAGCGCGCCGATGCCGCCGCGGCAGCCTTCGACGAAGAGCCCCCGCATTTGAGCAACGAAGCAATGGCGCAACCGGCGCAGCAGAGACAGGCAACGAGCGCGGGGGCGCTGGCGGCCGGTATTCTCGGTGGTCTTGTGACGCTCGCCGGCGCCGGCGTGCTGCAATATGCCGGTTATATTCCTGCGCTCGGACCGGATCGCGGCAATGCCGCCCTCGAGCAAGGCCTCGCCAGCGAAGTCGAGGCGATCAAGACGCAGATCGCATCGCAGGCCAGGGACATCGGCCCGCTGGAGAACCGCCTTGCAGCGCTGGAACAGGCAGCCAAGCAGCCGGGCGCAGATGGAGCGAGCGCACCGCAAATCACCGCGCTCGAGGCGGAAGTCGCCAATCTGACCAAGGAAATCGCCGGGTTGAAAGCCAGCCTCGCCGATGCCGAACAGTCGGTGGCCGCCGCCAAGGCCGAGCTTGCCGGACGCATCGACCAGGCGGAACAGAAGCTCAACGAGCCAGTCAACGACATTCAGATGGCGAAAGCCGTCGCCGTCACCGCGCTGAAGACAGCAATCGATCGCGGCGGACCTTTCCTGGCCGAACTCGACGCCCTGCGCAGCATTGCGCCTGACGACGCGACGGTGAAGGATCTGGCTCAGGACGCCGCGACCGGTGTTGCAACGCGGACCGACCTTCGCTCTGCTTTTCCGCAAACGGCGGACGCGATGCTCGATGCGCTGAACCAGCCCGATCCAAACGAGGGCATTTTCGCTCGCCTCGTCTCGAGCGCCATGTCCGGCATCCGCATCCGGCCGGTCGGCAGCGTCGAGGGCGACACGCCGGAAGCCGTGATCGCGCGCATCGAGGACAAGCTCAACAATGGCGACCTCAAGGGCGCGTCATTGGAATGGGGGAACCTGCCGGAACCGGCGAAATTGGCCGGCGCGGATTTCAAGGCGAAGCTCGATCAGCGCCTGCGCGTCGAGACCACCATCGATGCCGCCGTGGCGCAGACCATGACGCGTACCGGCACCGCCGGCTAAAGGAGGGAAGAAGAATAGATGTTCCGTATATTGTTCTTCATCCTTTGCGTGCTGTGTCTCGGACTCGGTTTCGCGTGGCTCGCCGATCGACCGGGAGAATTGTCGCTGATTTGGCAGGGACAGCGCATCGAAATGACGCTGATGCGCGCCGCCTCCATTCTGATCTCGCTCTTTGCCGCCGTCCTGATCGTGATCTGGCTGCTCCGCACGATCTGGATGTCGCCCCACACGGTCACGCGCTATTTCCGCGCCCGCAAGCGTGATCGCGGCTACCAGGCGCTTTCGACGGGACTGATCGCCGCCGGTGCCGGCGATGCCAATCTTGCCCGCAAGATGTCGGCACGAAGCAGAGCCCTGATCAGCGCCGACCAGGAGCCGCTGATCCACCTGCTTGAGGCGCAGACCGCGCTGATTGAAGGCAAATACGACGACGCGCGCAAGAAATTCGAGCTGATGGCCGACGATCCGGAAACGCGCGAGCTCGGCCTGCGCGGCCTGTTCCTCGAAGCCAAACGGCTCGGCGCGAACGAGGCCGCCCGGCAATATGCGGAGCGCGCAGCGGAGAAGGCGCCGCACCTGCCGTGGGCAACGCTGGCAACGCTGGATCACCACAGCCAGGCAGGGCAATGGGACGAGGCGATCCGCCTTCTCGACCAGAGTCGCGCCGCCAATATCCTCGACCGCAAGGAGGCGGACCGGAAGAAGTCCGTGCTTCTCACTGCTCGCGCGATGGCGAAGCTCGACACTGACCCGAAGTCGGCGCGCGACGACGGCCTTGCCGCGCTGAAACTCGATGACAGCCTGGTGCCAGCCGCGCTGGTAACGGCCAAGGCCCTGTTCCGCGAAGACAATCTACGCAAGGGCGCGGGTATCCTCGAAAGGATCTGGAAGCAGCAACCGCATCCGGACGTGGCAAGGCTCTACGTCAGGGCGCGTGGAGGCGATTCCGCGCTCGACCGTTTGAAGCGTGCAAAGAAGCTCGAATCGCTCCGCAGCAACAATGCGGTTGCATTGGCAAGCGTCGCCGAAGCCGCGCTCGAGGCGCGCGAACTGCCGCTCGCTCGCACCAAGGCGGAGGCTGCCGCGCGGCTCGAACCGACGGAAAGCGTCTTTCTGCTGCTCGCCGATATCGAGGAGGCGGACACCGGCGACGAGGGCCGCATCCGCCATTGGATGGCGCAGGCGCTGCGCAGTCCGCGCGATCCGGCCTGGACCGCCGACGGCGTCACCTCGCCGTCGTGGCTGCCGGTATCGCCGGTCAGCGGCCGGCTCGACGCCTTCGAGTGGAAAGCCCCGGCCTTGCAGCTTTCGGCCAAGCTCGAAAATGGTCATCCGAGCGCCGACGAAGCGATCCGCAGCCTTCCGCCAGTCGCGACCGCCCAGCACGTGACAGAACGCGCGATGCCCAAACCGGCACCGGCGGCTGCGACACCAACCGTCGTGGAAGCCGGGCGTGAGACAATGATCAAGGTTCCGGAGAGGAAGGAACCTGCTCCCTCGCCTGTCAGGAAAAAGGAAGAGGCCGCGGGGGAAGAGCCGGCGCCGTTCTTCGGCCGACCTCCGGACGATCCGGGCGTTCGCGACCCGTCGGCCGCAGAAAAGGTACCGGACAAGGCGGGCTTCCGACTGTTTTGAACTTCGAAGGCGGTGGACAGAGACATGTTAGAGCGGTTCCGAGCGTTTCTCGAAGGTTTGGCGGGTCCCCCGGCGTCCATTGAAAAAGGCGACCCGCGCGTCGCCGTGATCGCGCTGTGCGTCCAGGTCATGGAGGCCGACGGCACCGTTCTGGCTGCCGAGCGTCGCAAGATGCGCGACATCATCGAGGAACAATATCAACTCGACGACGAAGGTCTCGATGCGCTGATCGAGGCAGGCGAGACCGCCGAAAGCGAGGCGATCGACTTCTACAAGTTCACCGCCGAAATCAAGCGCCATCTATTCGAGGAGCAGCGGATCGAGCTTGTCGGCATGCTGTGGGAGATCGTCTATGCCGATGGCGTCCGCAACGAAATGGAAGATCACGTGATCTGGCGGATCGCCGACCTCCTCGGCGTATCCGGGCGCGATCGCATCTTGAAGCGGCAGGAGGCTGCCGCCAAGATCGACGCGAGGGAGGAGAACGACACGCAGCAGGAAGACTGAAATGCCTGCAGAGGCCGACGACGTCAAAAGACCAATCCTCATAATCCTGCATCAGGAGCGATCGAGCGCCGGCCGCGTGGGGCAGATTCTCCAGCAGAAGGGCTTTGCGCTCGACATCCGCCGCCCCGCCCTCGGCGACGAGTTGCCGTCGACCCTGGAGGGCCATTCCGGAACCATCGTCTTCGGCGGCCCGATGAGCGCCAACGACGAGGAAGAGTTCGTCCGCCGCGAAATCGACTGGCTGTCGGTTCCGCTCCTCGAAAACAAGCCCTATCTCGGCATCTGCCTTGGCGCGCAGATGCTGGCACGCAACCTCGGCGGCAAGGTCGCACCGCACCACGAGGGCATGACGGAGATCGGCTGGTATCCGCTCACGGCCACCGAGGCCGGCAAAGCGCTGATGGACTGGCCGGCCATGGTCTATCACTTCCATCGCGAAGGGTTCGATCTGCCTACCGGCGCCGAGTTGCTGGCGACCGGCGAGACCTATCCGAACCAGGCCTTCCGCTACGGCGAGAATGCCTGGGGCATTCAGTTTCATGGCGAACTGACGCGCGCAATGATGCATCGCTGGGTGGTCCATGGCGCACACCGCTTCGAGCTGCCTGGCGCCCAGATCGGCAAGGCGCACCTCGAGGGACGAATGATCCACGATCACCCTTTGCGGACGTGGATGGAGAATTTCCTCGAATTGATTTTTTTGCGAGGCGGGGAAGCTGGCGCGCCGAAAGGCCAAGACCGCGTGTAGCGGCACCCGCTCCGCCGCTCTCCCTGTGCTACGCGTGTGATCAGACCGGCTGGTCCTGTTCCGGAATGTCAAGCGTATCGATCTTGCGCAATTGCGGGAAACCGACCGCCCAGAGCAGCGACACCAAAAGAGTACCGACCCCGCCGAAGGCGACTGCGAAGACGGCACCGAAACCCGAGGCCATCATGCCGGCACGGAACTCGCCAAGCTCGTTCGACGCGCCGACGAACACCATGTTGACCGCGTTCACGCGGCCGCGCAGTTCGTCCGGAGTCCAGAGCGCGATCAGGATTTCCCGAATATAGACCGAGATCATGTCCGCCGCCCCCATGACGACAAGTGCGGCGATCGAGATCCAGGCCGTCGCGGACAGGCCGAAGAGGATCGTTGCGAGGCCGAAAAGCGCAACGCCGATAAACATGTAGAGACCTGCCCGATTGCGGATCGGGTGGGCGGCGAGCCAGACCGCCATGCCGACGGCGCCGACGCCCGTGCGGCGCGCAGAAGCCCGAGCCCCCATGGACCGAGCTCCAGGATATCGCGGGCAAAGACCGGCATGAGCGCGACCGCACCGCCCAGCAGCACGGCAAAGAGATCGAGCGAGATCGCCCCCAGCACGACCTTCTCCGCCGTGATATAGCGAAAACCCGCCGTGATCGTCTGCCAGCTTTGTCCCGAGGCGGGTGAACGCATCGCCGGCTTCGGCACGGCAAAGACCATCAGGGCCGCCGCTGCAAAGAAGCAGAGACTGACTGCGTACGGCACAACAGGACCGAAACCATAGATCAGGCCGCCGGCGACCGGCCCGACGATCGTCGCCGTCTGCCAGGAGGTCGAATTCCAGGCGATCGCATTGGGCAGGTGCTCGACTGGCACCAGATTGGGAGCGAGCGACTGCGCGGCCGGCCGAGAAACGCCCGCTCGATCCCGAAGACGACGAGGATCGCATAGACGAGCCAGGGCGAAAACAAGCCCATCACCGTCAACAGGAGCAGCGCGGCCGCGCAGAGCGTGCTCACCGTCATGCAGATGCCCATGATGACGCGGCGATTGTAGCGGTCCGCAACGGTCCCCGTCACCAGAAGCAGGACCAGCGACGGAAGGAACTGGAAAAGGCCGATGAGGCCGAGATCGAACGGATCGCGCGTCAGGTCGTAGATCTGCCAGCCGACGGCGACGGACAAGATCTGGATGGCGAAATAGGCGAGGAAGCGGGAGAAGAAGTAGCGCCGATAGCCGACATGCCTGAAGGCGGCGAAACGATGCGCGGCGTGAACGGCGGACATGGGGGGAGGCTCCTACTGCAGAAACTTAAAGCTCTACGGCGACCTTTGCGCGCCTAACAGGCGCGCGACGCTGTAGGAGCGGCAAAGCACCGGTGCGATGCCATTAAACATGATCACGCACGTCGAAGCGTCGTACTTGCCCGTTTAGTTTCCAATGTCTACATGTCTGTCAACAACGAATTGGAGACTGGCATGATTGCTGTCATCGCAACCTTGAACTTCATTATCAACATAGCCTGGTTCCTGATCATAGCGTCGGCCATCTTCTCCTGGCTCTACGCTTTCAACGTGATCAACGTGAACAACCACGCGATCAACATGATCGGCCGCTCGCTCTATCAACTGACGGAGCCGCTCTACCGGCCCATCCGCCGCTTCCTGCCGGACATGGGCGGCGTCGATCTCTCGCCCCTGGTCGTCCTGGTGATCCTCTATTTCATCTGGTACTTCCTCAACACGACAGTCGCCTCAGCGGTGATCGGCATATAAGTGCTCGCCGCACTGACGAGCCTTGACGACCATGTTCGCTTGACCGTTCGACTGACGCCGAACGGCGGGCGCGATGCGATCGACGGTTTCGAGAGTGCTGCCGACGGTGGGGGATATCTCAAGGTTCGCGTCCGCGCCGTGCCGGAAAAGGGCAAGGCGAACCAGGCACTGATTGCCCTGCTCGCAAAACAATTCGGCATCGCCAAGAACAGGATCGCGCTCGTTTCCGGCGACACGCAGCGCAAAAAAATCCTCCGGATCGAGGCCGATCCGAAGGATATCATCAAGCGGCTTGCCGAAATCGTCGGCGAAGCGGAATAGACTACTTCTTGGCCTTGGCGCGCTCGACCGCTTCCTGGATCAGCGTCTTGGCGACGCTCGCGTCCTTCCAGCCGAAAATCTTCACCCACTTGCCGGGCTCCAGATCCTTGTAGTGCTCGAAGAAGTGCTCGATCTGCTTGAGCGTGATTTCCGGCAGGTCGGTGTAGTCGTGGACCTTATCGTAGCGCTTCGTGAGATGGCTCGACGGCACGGCGATGATCTTCTCGTCCTGGCCGGAATTGTCTTCCATCATCATGACGCCGATCGGGCGGACATTGATGACACAGCCCGGCACCAGCGGGCGGGTGTTGCAGATCAGCACGTCGATCGGATCGCCGTCGTCGGACAGCGTGTGCGGAACGAAGCCGTAGTTGCCCGGATAGGTCATCGGCGTATAGAGGAAGCGGTCGACGACAAGCGTCCCGGCTTCCTTGTCCATTTCGTACTTGATCGGATGTCCGCCGACCGGAACCTCCACGATTACGTTGACATCTTCCGGTGGATTCTTTCCGATGGAAATCGCGTCGATCCGCATAAGTACCTCCAGGGGTCGGTTTAAAATTCGCCCCGTCGGATAAAGGGAAAGATGCCGCGATGCAACATAACTTTCGTCCGGATGGGCGGAATGGCTCTAGGCGGGCGACACGGCCAAAAATAGGCAGGCAGGAGTTTTTCAGCGCAACGATGGGAAAGCGACCAGCTTCCGTTGCAACGCTGATCAGGCCGTCCATCACAACAAGCGCGGCGAAAGTCGGGGGAATTGCCGGAGCGAAGGGCCGTCGAGTCGTCAGTTCCAGACGAAGCCGACTTTCTTCAGATATTTGTCGCCGAAATCTTCCATGCCTTCGGCAATGTCGCTGCCGCCTGCCGTTTGGAAGAAGCTGTAGGCGTGTTCGCTGTCCTCGAGGCACCAGACGACGAGGCCCCGGCAGCCCAGTGACCTCAACAGGCTCTTCGCCTCGCGGAAGAGGATGCGCCCGAGGCCGATGCCTTGATATTCGGGACGCAGGTAGATTTCGTAGATCTCGCCCTCCTGCGGCAGGGCTCGCGCCCGGCTCAGGCCCAGCGTCGCATAGCCGGCGATCGTTCCGGCAACATCGACGACGAGCAAGGTCGCCGGCCCGCGCGTGGCCTTGCGCCACCAGGTTTCGTCGCGGCGGTTGACCATCTGGATCAGGGGTCGATGCGGAATAATGCCGCCATAAGCCTGCAACCAGGAAACGCGATGCACCTCGGCAATCGCCGCCGCCTCATGTGGCTCCCCAGGCCTGACCTCGATCGAAACAGTCTTCATGACTCGACTCTAAACACACGACACGGCGAACCGGAATCCCGCCGGGCTGCCGAGCGGCGTTAACCCACAGGCAACTTTAACGGCATCCGAGTGAAGGTTAACGCCTTTTTAACTTTATCTGCAAGCCGCCCGCGATCGGCACGCACAGCAAAAAAACCCGGATCGCTCCGGGTTTTTTTGCAATCAACAATCAGAATGTGGATCAGCCCCTCACCTTAACCCTCGCCCCGCAAGCGGGGCGAGGGAACACCGTTGCGACAGGGTGTAGGCGGGGCGACATGTCCCTTCTCTCCGCAGGCGGGGAGACGGTGCCGGCAGGCGAATCAGGGGCCTTCGCCTGCGACAGAGGGCAGTTACGCTGCGCCGGCGGTGCGGGCCTTCTCGAAGCGCTTGCGCTCATGCGGGTCGAGGTGAAGCTTCCTCAGCCGGATCGACTTCGGCGTCACTTCGACCAGCTCGTCGTCCTGGATCCACGAAAGTGCCCGTTCGAGGGTCATCTTGATCGGTGGCGTCAGGCGCACGGCCTCGTCCTTGCCGGCGGCGCGCATGTTGGTGAGCTTCTTGCCCTTCAGGACGTTGACTTCGAGGTCGTTGTCGCGGGTGTGGATGCCGATGATCATGCCCTCATAGACCTTTTCACCGGGCTCGATCACCATCGGGCCGCGGTCTTCGAGGTTGAAGAGCGCGTAGGCAACAGCTTCGCCCGCCTCGTTGGCGAGCAGCACGCCGTTGATGCGGCCGCCGATCTCGCCCTTGTAAGGCTGATAGTCGTGGAACAGGCGGTTCATGATCGCCGTGCCGCGCGTATCGGTCAGAAGTTCCGACTGGTAGCCGATAAGGCCGCGGGTCGGGGCGAAGAAGACGAGACGGACGCGATTGCCGCCCGATGGACGAAGCTCAACCATCTCGGCCTTGCGCTCCGACATCTTCTGCACGACGACGCCGGAATACTCCTCGTCGACGTCGATCACGACCTCTTCGACCGGCTCGAGCAGCTGACCGCTCTCGTCCTTGTGCATGACGACGCGCGGACGCGAGACGGCAAGCTCGAAGCCTTCGCGGCGCATCGTTTCGATCAGCACTGCGAGCTGCAGTTCGCCGCGGCCGGAGACGAAGAAGGAGTCCTTCTCGGAGGATTCTTCGATCTTCAGTGCCACATTGCCTTCCGCTTCCTTGAACAGGCGGTCGCGGATGACGCGCGAGGTCACCTTGTCGCCCTCGGTGCCGGCAAGCGGCGAATCGTTGACGATGAAGGACATGGTGACGGTCGGCGGATCGATCGGCTGCGCCTCGAGCGGCTCGGTGATCGAGGGATCACAGAAGGTGTCGGCGACGGTGCCCTTGGTCAGCCCGGCGATCGCGACGATATCGCCGGCATGGGCCTCCTCGATCGGCTGACGCTCGATACCGCGGAAAGCGAGAATCTTCGAAATACGACCGGATTCGAGCAGTTTGCCGTCCTGACCCAGCACCTTCACGGCCTGGTTCGGCTTAACGGAGCCGGAGTGTACGCGGCCAGTGATGATGCGGCCAAGGAAGGGATTCGCCTCAAGGATCGTACCGATCATGCGGAACGGGCCTTCCGCCACCGTTGGCTCGGGAACATGCTTCAGAACCAGGTCGAGCAGCGGTGCCATTCCCTGGTCCTTTGGACCTTCGGGATTGACGTTCATCCAGCCGTCACGACCCGAACCATAGAGGATCGGGAAATCGAGCTGCTCGTCGGTGGCGTCGAGCGCGGCGAAGAGGTCGAATACCTCATTGATGACTTCCTCGTGGCGGCCGTCCGGGCGGTCGATCTTGTTGATCGCGACGATCGGCTTGAGACCCACCTTCAGCGCCTTGCCCACGACGAACTTCGTCTGCGGCATCGGGCCTTCGGAGGCATCGACGAGCACGATCGCGCCATCCACCATGGACAGGATGCGTTCGACTTCGCCGCCGAAGTCGGCGTGGCCGGGGGTGTCGACGATATTGATGCGCGTCCCCTTCCACTCGACCGAGGTCGCCTTGGCGAGAATGGTGATGCCGCGCTCCTTTTCCAGGTCGTTGGAATCCATCACGCGTTCGGCAACGCGCTGATTCTCGCGGAAGGAGCCGGATTGCTTCAGGAGTTCGTCGACGAGCGTGGTCTTCCCATGGTCGACGTGCGCGATGATCGCGATGTTACGAATGCTCATTTTTTGTCTCGGAAAGTTCGTGGGCACGCGCGACAAGACGGGTACCGCTTTTCAGTTGCCGCGCTCATACAGGTTTTTTTGCACAAGCGAAAGGGGGCCGGGCGCAGACCAGGTCTGCACAAAGCACTGCGGGCTCAAGCAACGGACGCCGGATCGAGCATCACGCGCCAGAGTTCCTTATCCTGGCGATCCATCAGCCGCACGGTCATTTGCTGCGTCCGGCCGTTGATATCGACAATACCAAAGAACTGCAGTCCGGCGGACGGCGGCAGGTTGCTGTCGATGCCACCGCCGGACGCCTTGATGAAGCGGACCTCGGGGCCAAAGGTCATGTCGAGTTCCTTCGGACCATAGGTGCCGGAGTGTAGCGGACCGGACACGAACTCCCAGAAAGGCAGGAATTCCTTCAAGGCGGCGCGCGACGGATCGTAGTGGTGCGCGGCCGTGTAGTGCACGTCCGCAGTCAGCCAGACGATGTTCTCGACAGCGTTGTCACGGATGAATCGCAGCAGGTCGGCAAATTCCGTCTCCCTTCCCATCGGCGCTCCGTTGTCGCCGTTGGCGATCGCATCCGACCCGCGCCGCGCCGAATAGTCATCCCAGACGACAAGGCCGATCGGCATGTCGCAGGCGATCACCTTCCAGATGGCGCGCGACGCGGCCAGCTCCCGTTTCAGCCAGTCCGCCTGCCGCCAGCCGAAGAGACCACCGTCGCCTTCCCCCTGGTTGGGACCGCGATAGGAGCGCAGATCGACGAAGAAGACGTCGAGCAGCGGGCCGTAGGCGACCTTGCGGAAGATGCGTCCGGGCTGCGTCGGCAAGGTGCGGATCGGCGTCATCTCGTGGAATGCGCGAGCGGCACGCGACGCGTAGACCGCCACGTCCTTTTCCGGATAGCGCGGATCATCCCTCAAATCGGTCGAGGCCGACCAGTTGTTCAAGACTTCGTGGTCGTCCCATTGATAGAAGGTGGGGCAGACGGCATTTAGCCCACGAACGTGCTCATCGAGCAGATTGTATTTCCACTGGCCGCGATACTCTTCCAGCGTACGCGCGACGTTGCGCTTTTCAGGCGTCACGATCCGGTTCTTCCACATGCCGCCGTCCCGGAGCTTTATCTCGTCCGGAATGGGATTGTCGGCATAGATCGTATCGCCGGAATGGATGAAGAAATCCGGCTCGTGAAGCTGCATGGTCGAATAGGTCTTCATGCCGACCTCGTCGATGCCCCAGCCCTGGCCCGCCGTGTCGCCGGACCAGACAAAGCGCACCGACCGCCGGCGCAGCGGTGCCGTTCGGAAACGCCCGACGATCGGCTCAGCGACGCGATTGCCGTCATATAGATCGGTCGCGGTGAAGCGATAGAAGATATCCTGGTCCGGCAGCAGGTTGTCGAGCCGGCACTTGATCGCGCAGTCGGTCTGCGGCGTCGCATCGATGTCGGGAAGCCGGACCGCGTTCGAGAAGCTTTCGGTGGTCGAATATTCGACTGACACCCGCGCCGGCCGATCCACCCGCGTCCAGATCATTCCCGATTGCGTATCGACGTCGCCGGACTGCACGCCATGCAGGAACTCCGGCCGCCCATAGCCGCGGGCATAGAAGGGTGTCGCGAGACCGGAAGAAGCGACGAGACCGGCGGCGCCGGCGGAGAAGAGAAAGGAGCGCCTGGTCAGCGTGCTTCGAATATCAGCCAAATTTTGCCTCCGGTGGCGACATGCGCAAAAAGGGTCGCGAATCATCGATTTCGCGACCGAACCTTTGGCGAGCGGCATGTCAGCGGCTTTACAGCGGGATGAAACTATTTGAACGGTTTGGCGACAGTTCTGTGAAAGAGCCGCGACGGGGCGATCAGCGGCGAGACCTTGTCGATGCCCCCTTCCCCTTCGCTTTGCCCCTCACCCTACGGCGCCGCGCGTGTTGTCAGACGCGCAAAGGAAGCTGCGGCACTTTGAACTGCTGCCTGTGTCCTTAATCGGCTACGATTTAAGGGAACATGCAGTAGTCCTCTCCCCGCACGCGGGGCGAGGATCAGAGGCAGGAGCCACACCCGGCGAGGGGGAAATAAAGCATCCCCGCTCCTCCCTTCGCCCCGCCTGCGGGGAGAAGGTGCCGGCAGGCGGATGAGGGGCAACCGCGCTCATCCCCGCATTAGTGGGTGAAATCGTAGTGATCCCGGACGTGGTGGTTGAAGTAGCCGCCGGCGGAGTCCGCATGCACGAGTTCCTCGTAAACGCTCTCCGGGACATCGAGATAGTGGTACGGCCTGCGATTGCCGACGAACCAAATGCTGAGCGTCCGATGGCGCGCGTCGTAATTGACGCGTTGGATCGCGGAAGAGTCCAGAATCGCGGACGATTGCAGCATTGGCATTGGCGTCTTCCCGGTTGGTTTCCAGAAGTCGCTGAAAACATTATACATCAATGGACCAGATTTATAAACGATGACCGGCCGCCCGGTTCCAGCCTCTCGCGCGAGGCTGCCGCGGGCAATGAAGGCGCAGCACATTGAATCGCTTTATAACTTGTCCGTAACGCGGTTCCCGATTTACGGTTGCAATACCGGCACCCCATTCACGAGGTCTTCGCCTTGCCCCCAGCGCACACCCCCTCTCGCGATCGGCTCGAAGCCGTCTTCGCTCGGCTCGGCCGGCGCCGGGCCGAAGAACGTGTCTTCGTGAAACTCTATTCCGATACCGCCCGCGCGGAAGCCGACGCCGCCGACCGAAGGCTGAGCGATGGAAAGAGCCTCGGCCCGCTCGACGGCCGGATCGTCTCGATCAAGGACCTCTTCGACGTCGCGGGCGAGCCGACGCTTGCCGGCTCGGTCATTCGCCGGGCGGCAGAACCGGCCACGGCTGACGCGGCGATCGTCCAGCGGCTGCGCACCGCCGGCGCCGTCATCATCGGCAAGACGCACATGACCGAATTCGCCTTTACCGCTGTCGGCCTCAATCCGCACTATCCGGTGCCCGGCAATGCGATCGACGCGCGCCTTGTTCCAGGCGGCTCATCGTCCGGCGCGGCCGTTTCCGTCGCGGAGGGCACAAGCGAGATCTCCATCGGCTCCGACACCGGAGGATCGGTGCGCATTCCGGCGGCTTTGAGCGGCCTCGTCGGCTTCAAGCCGACCGCCCGGCGCGTGCCGCTTGACGGCGCCTTTCCGCTCTCCCCCAGCCTCGATTCGATCGGCCCGCTCGCGCGCACCGTCGCCGACTGCGTGCTGGCCGACGCCATCATGGCGGGCGATAGGCCAAGACCGTTGATCCCGCTGGCGCTCGAGGGATTGAAGCTCGGCATTCCGAAAGGCCTTCTCCTCGAAGACCTCGCGCCGGAGATCGCCAGGGCCTTCAAGGCGAGCCTGCAAACGCTCTCCCGCGCCGGCGCGAAAATCGCCGAATGCAGCATCGACGATCTCCTCGCCCGCTTCGCCGAGGCAACGTCGATCGGATCGATCGCCGCGATCGAAGGCAGCCGAATCCACCGCCACTGGCTTGAGGATGGGAACGCACCCGTCGACACCCGGGTAACGTCGACGCTGCGCCGGCGCTTGACGGTGCCCGATGCGGCACTGGAAAATCTGCTGCACACGCGGCAAGAGCTCATTCGCGCCATGGACGAGCGGCTGGCGCCCTATGACCTGATCCTCCTTCCAACCACGCCGATCCCCGCCGTCAGCATCGCCTCCGTGGAACACGACAAGCAGGAATATCGCCGCGTTGAAGACCTGCTCTTGCGCAACACGCAGGTCGCCAATCAATTCGACCTGACGGCAATCACGCTGCCGATGGCGGGTATAAGCCTACCGGCGGGGCTGATGCTGGTCGGACGGAGCGGGACGGACGCGACGCTGCTGGCCGCCGCGGCGTCCGTTGAAATGTTACTGCAAGTCGGCTGAATAATGCTGCATAAGCCTCAATGCATCTGGGACGCCCAATCCTCATCGAGGATCCGAAATGCATCTTCGAGCGCGGCGACCAGGATGTCCGTGAGTTCGTCGCCGCGATTGTTCGCGAGAAGCAGAGCCAGGGCGGCATCCTGCGGGTCGCTGTGGTGCTGAACATCGTTAGACATCGCATCGTCCTTTTTCGCCGCGTCACATTCCGGCAGTCGGGACGGTGATAGGAAGGCCAACTTGTGCAGGGCTTGTGGGACGGCGCAAACATCGCCGGCGACAGCGCCGCGCGTCCTGTCAGACGCGCAAAGGATGCTGTAGCGCTTTGAATTGCTGCATGGGTTTTACGCTTAGACCGGCTACGATTTAAGGAAAAATGCAGCAGGCCTTTCTTACGGCCGCACCCCTGCTGCGGGTATCTTTTTGCTCGCCCTCGCCTTGCAGGCACGATAGAGGATCACGGAATTTCGACAGCGGATGTGAGGATGGCGAAGAAGAGACCCGACAATGCACACGATCTGCAGCGGCTCAGATCCGAATTCCCCGATGTCCACGGCGCTTTTCTTGCCGGCAAGATCCCGTCCTTGCGCAAGGCCCTCGTCATCGCCGGAATAAAGCCGGAGCGCAGCCGGCTCGATAAGCTCAAGAATTCCTGGACGAAAGCGACCGATGAGGAGCGTGATGCCTTTTTGAGCTGGCTTGCGGTCACGCGCGCGCTCTCGACGACGCCCGCGCATTCCTCCGCCCCCTCGCCGTCTGCCAGTTCCGTGAGGCCTCCAATTGCAAGCGGCCGCTATCTGATGCCTTCCGCAGTCGCTGAGATCAAGGCGATCATGGCCAAACGCCAGTTGAACCCGGGCGATGTCATGCAGGAAATCGGGTTTCCTCCCGACGACCATTCCCTCGCCCACGCGCTCGCCCGTGGCGCAAGCCTCAGGTTGGCGGTGATTGCCGCGTTGGAGACGTGGCTGCGTACGAATGCGCAGGGTTGAGGCTCGGTGTGATTTTGCGGCAAAGGAGCAGCTTTCTGCCGTGGGAATTGCGACGTTGAACGAAACACGCTTCGACAAACTGCTCGGCATCGACGTTGGATACTCGTTGTCGCGACCAACCACGGGGATCGCGTGGTGTGTCGACGGGAACCTCGGCTGCGCACGGACACACAGCGATTGGGATCGTCGACAGCGCCACATTCCAGAATCGACGACATTTTCGATTATCGCCATCGATGGTCCCTTGATGCCGCCCAACGCGCCCGATGGCCTCGACCGCTCCTGCGAGCGTCTCTTTATCCGCGGGGCGTTCCACGCACGCTGCAAACCGGGGCTCAGCCACCACGGCCAAGGTCTCGCCCTGAGAAAGGCTACGGCCGCGGTCGCAGTGCAGGTCAGACACCTTGCGGCAGCGCCGATGATCGGCAAGTCCGTCATTCCCGGTGCCGCAATCATTGAAGCTTTTCCCAACGCCTTTCTCGGCGTTCTTCTCGAGGATGAGCGTTTTGCCATGTCGAAAGCGCCGAAGCGCAAGAAATTCGACTGGCTATACGACCATGCGATTGAAAGTCGGGTTTTCGACAGACTTGTTCGCGCCATCGGCTGGAATAATGAGACCCTGCTTCAGAAGGTGACAACCGAACGAGACCATGAGAAGCGGGCCGCGTGGATCTGTCTGCTGACAGCGGCAACCGCCGTCGCAGGCAAGTCCGAAGCCGTTGGGGACGAGGCTGGCGGCTGGATCTGGCTACCCCCTGCGGAGCTTTGGGCGGAGTGGGCGAGACAGGCTCTGGCGCGCAACAGGGCCGCTATCTCCGCGAGTACCGCGACCGCCAAGTCAGGGACGAGTCAAACCATTGGATGAATTCTGGCGGAGAGGGGGGGATTCGAACCCCCGATACCCTTGCGAGTATGCCGCATTTCGAGTGCGGTGCATTCAACCACTCTGCCACCTCTCCGCAGGTCTGGTTGGCGCTTGGTCGGCGCGGTCGGGTTCATAGCGGCAGATTTGCGCCCTGACAAGGGGCCGTGAGAAGAATATCTTGCTTGGCCGCGCCTTTCGCCTTGACAGGGAGGAGCGATTCCCGTAATCCGCGCAATGAAGTGGTGTGGTCTGCCCACACCACGAAGGGTAAGAGTTTGTGCCCACCCACTGGTGGAGGTCAAGGGTTTTCCGAGGCGCTCCGCTCAATGCAACGACTGATAAAAAGACGGCCTTGCCTTTTTAAGGTAAAGAGCCGGACCGAACATGAAAGGATAAAATATGTTCGCAGTCATCAAGACCGGCGGTAAGCAGTACCGCGTGGCCGCCAACGACGTCATCACCATCGAAAAGCTGGAAGGCGTTCAAGGCGACAAGATTGAATTCACCGAGATCCTGATGGTCGGCGCCGGCGCCGATGCCACCATCGGTGCTCCGTTTGTCGAAGGTGCCGTTGTCAGCGCCGAAGTTGTGGAGCAGGGCCGCGCCAAGAAGGTCATCGCCTTCAAGAAGCGCCGCCGCCAGAACTCCAAGCGTTCGCGCGGCCATCGCCAGCATCAGACGACCGTCCGCATCCTGGACATCGCTGCTGCCGGCGGCAAGGCGAAGAAGTCTTCGAAGAAGACCGAAGCCGCCGCTGAAGAAGCTGCAAACTGAGTTCCGGGATCGAAGGTTTAAAGGAGAACACCAATGGCACACAAAAAAGCTGGCGGTTCGTCGCGCAACGGTCGCGATTCTGAGTCCAAGCGCCTTGGCGTGAAGAAGTTCGGCGGCGAAGCCGTCGTTGCGGGCAACATCATCGTGCGCCAGCGCGGCACGAAGTGGCATGCGGGCGCCAATGTCGGCCTCGGCAAGGACCATACGATTTTTGCGCTTACGGCAGGTAACGTGGACTTCCGCACGAAGGCCAACGGCCGAGTTTACGTGTCTGTAATGCCGAAAGCGGAAGCAGCGGAATAAGCCGGTAGCGCTCTAAAACAGCCGGCGTCTCATCGACCCGGCTGATGCACCCGCAAGGTTCAAAAGCCAGACTTCAAAGGGGAGATGGGACGGTGCCCAACTCCCCTTTTCGCATGTCTGGAGGAAGAACCATGCAAACCGAGCTCTTGAGGGAAGACCAATCCCGGTCTCCCGAACAAAGGCTGAGGCCCCAGCGGTCAAGGACCGATTGCCCGATATTGTTATCGCCCAGGCTCGTTTTGCGCGCGCCGCATGAAGACGATATCGACGCCCTTGCCCATCTTGCCAACAACGCCAATATCGCCACCATGGTCTCGCGCATGCCGCACCCCTACACCACGGCGGATGCGGCCGATTTCGTGCGACGCGCAAAAGCCGGCACGATTGGCAAGTGCGTCTACGCGATCACGAAGGCGGACAATGGCGCATTCCTGGGTTGCTGCGGTATCGAGCCGCATCCCGACGGCAAGACGGCGGAGCTCGGCTACTGGCTGGGTGAACCCTATTGGAACCAGGGCTACGCCACGGAAGCTGCGCAAGCGCTGACCGACATGGCCTTCCGCACCCGCGACATCGACCAGATCGATGCGCGCTGCCGCGTCATGAACATCGCCTCGCGGCGGGTCATCCAGAAGTGCGGCTTTCAGTTCCAGGGCTCCGGCATGGTCGAAAGCCTGGCGCTCGGCGGCATGATGTCGGTCGAATGGTACCGGCTCGACCGCAAGACCTGGGTCTCGCTGAGAAGCTGGGGAGGCATGCGATGAACGCGCTCGTTCCCGAACGGTCACGGGTCATCGTCCGTCCCGATCCCGGCCCCTGCCCGGTCATCGAAACCGAACGGCTCAGGCTCAGGCCGCACCGGCTTGCCGATGCGGAGGCTATCGCCCAGTCGCTTGGCGACTTCCAGGTCGCGCGCATGCTGGCGCACGTCCCTGCGCCTTATGACCATCAGGATGCGCTCGACTGGCTGAACCGCCAGGCAGCCAACGTTTTGCCGGACTGGGCGCTCGCCGTCACCACCGGCGACGATGTCCATATCGGCTGCGTCGGCATCGAGCTCCGCCACGGTCAGTGGCATGTCGGCTACTGGCTGCACCGGTTCTACTGGGGCAAGGGGTTGGCGAGCGAGGCGGTCCACGCGGCGGTCGAGCGCTTCTTCCGACGCATGCCGGACACTGTGCTCCATTCAGGCGTCTTTGCCGACAATCCCGGTTCGCTCGGGATCCAGGAGAAGCTCGGCTTCAAGATCACCGGCTGCAGCCAGATCTACGCGCTCGCCCGCAACGCCATGGTCGCGCATGTCGAGACGCGTCTGACAGCCGCGGATCTGCGTCGGCCGTACTAATAAAGAGACCCGCGAAGGCCAGCCTTCGCGGGTTTTCCGCTTAATGGAGTTCGATTCCGACCGGCAGGTGGTCGGACCCCGTGGCATCATAATCGGTCCAGGCATCCTTCAGGCGGGGAACCAGACCGGCACTGAGGAAACAATAGTCGAGATGCATACGCCGCTGACGATCATCCGGGTGAATCCAGCTGTAGCTTTGCGGCGTCAGCCGGCCGAGATGGGCAAGTGCGTCGACCGGATTGCTCATGCGCAGCGAGCGACCGTAATAGGCATCCGACGTCCCGACCATTGCATTATATTCGGGCGATTCCGGCACCATGTTGAAATCGCCCATCACGACGAAATCCTCCGGATGCGGAGGCTCGGCGAAGCCGAAATCGGCCGCGCCCGAGATCGCGCCGCCTTCGAGCGGATAGTTGACAAGCCTTTGTTTCAGAAACTCGATCTGGCTGATGCGTTCGCCGGGAAGCACATGGTCGAGATGGACGGAATAGACGCGGAGCGCGCCGGTCGGTGTCGCAATCAGCGCTTCCGTCGCACCGCGCTGCAGGTTCATGGGGCTGACGGTCCGCGTCCGCGGCAAGGCTATCAGTCGCGTCGAAAGGATGGGCCAGCGCGACAGGATCATGTTGCCGAACTGAAAACGGCGATTGACCGCGCGGCCGTTCTCGATCGTCGAGCCGGCATCGATGTCGCAGGGCGCATGGAAAACGGAAAAATAGTCCGGGAGCAGCTCTTCGAAAATCGAGACGAGGTCGGCATTGCCGTTGCGATGGAAGTTGCGCGTCACCTCCTGCAAGGCGATGATGTCGGCCCCGTGGAGAGAAGCGGCAATGCGCTCGGGGTCGAAACGCCCGTCGAGACCGATGCCGTATTGAATATTGTAGCTCGTGAACCGCACGATAGTCTTTGACCTCCAGGGTAACCGCCTATATCGATGGCGGCGAATATACTGAACAGATGGCAGCCAGATGAAATTTCTCGACGAAGCAAAGGTCTATATCCGATCCGGGGACGGCGGCGCAGGCGCGGTCTCCTTCCGCCGCGAGAAATTCATCGAGTTCGGTGGACCGGACGGCGGCGATGGCGGCCGCGGCGGCGACGTCTGGGTCGAGGCGGTCAATGGCCTCAACACGCTGATCGACTTCCGCTACCAGCAGCACTTCAAGGCGAAGACCGGCATGCACGGCATGGGCCGCAACCGTACTGGCGCCGGCGGCGCCGACGTGACGCTGAAGGTGCCGGTCGGCACGCAGATCTTCGAGGAAGACAACGAGACGCTGATTGTCGACATGGTGGCCGAAGGCCAGCGCTATAGGCTTGCCGCCGGCGGCAATGGCGGCTTCGGCAACGCCCATTTCAAATCCTCCACCAACCAGGCGCCGAACTGGGCCAATCCGGGCCTTGAAGGCGAGGAAAAGACCATCTGGCTCCGGCTGAAGCTAATCGCGGATGCCGGCCTCGTCGGCCTACCGAATGCCGGCAAATCGACCTTCCTTGCCGCCTGCACCCGCGCCCGGCCGAAGATCGCCAACTATCCCTTTACGACGCTCCATCCGAACCTCGGCGTCGCAACGGTCGATGGACAGGAGTTCGTCCTCGCCGACATCCCGGGTCTGATCGAGGGCGCCCATGAGGGTGTCGGCATCGGCGACCGCTTCCTTGGCCATGTCGAGCGCACCCGCGTGCTCTTGCATCTTGTCTCGGCGCAGGAAGAGGATGTCGCCAAGGCCTACAGGACCGTGAAGCACGAGCTCGAGGCCTATGGCGGCGGGCTGGAGGACAAGCCGGAAATCGTCGCACTGGCACAGATCGACGTGCTCGATGAGGATGAGCTGAAAATCAAGGCCAAGGCGCTCGCCAAAGCCTGCGGGTCGCCGCCGCTTTTGATTTCGGCGGTTACTGGCAAGGGCATGACCGAAGCGCTCCGGGCGCTTCGAAGCGTCATTTCCGCTGCCAAGGCCGGAGAAGAGAGCGCCTAGGATGACAAAGACCCGCAAACCGCTGCAAAAATACCGCCGGGTCGTCATCAAGATCGGGTCGGCACTGCTGGTCGATCGCAAGTCGGGGCTGAAGAAGGCCTGGCTTGATGCCATGTGCGCCGACATTGCCGCATTAAAGGCAAAGGGCGTGGAGGTGCTCGTCGTCTCTTCGGGCGCGATTGCGCTCGGGCGGACGGTGCTCGATCTTCCGGCCGGGGCGCTCAAGCTCGAGGAAAGCCAGGCGGCAGCCGCCGTCGGCCAGATCGCCCTGGCGCGCGCCTGGTCGGAAAGCCTTTCGACCGATCAGATCATTGCCGGCCAGGTCCTCTTGACGCTCGGCGACACGGAAGAGCGCCGCCGTTATCTCAATGCGCGCGCAACCATCAACCAACTGCTGAAACTTGGCGCCGTGCCGATCATCAACGAGAACGACACCGTCGCGACGACCGAAATTCGTTACGGCGACAACGATCGGCTGGCCGCCCGGGTGGCGACGATGGTTGGCGCCGACCTGCTCGTATTGCTTTCCGATATCGACGGACTTTACACCGCCCCGCCGCATCTCGACCCCGACGCACGCTTCCTCGATACGATCGCCGAAATCACACCGGAGATCGAGGCGATGGCCGGGGGCGCGGCCTCCGAGCTTTCGCGCGGCGGCATGCGCACCAAGATCGATGCCGGCAAGATCGCGACCACTGCGGGCTGCGCGATGATCATCGCCTCGGGCAAGCCGGACCATCCGCTGAACGCGATCGAATGTGGCGCCCGCTCCTCCTGGTTCGCGCCGGCCGGCTCGCCGGTGACCGCCCGCAAGACCTGGATCGCCGGGCAGCTTCTGCCGGCTGGCACGCTTATAATCGACGCCGGGGCTGAAACGGCGCTGCGCTCCGGCAAGAGCCTGCTGCCGGCCGGTGTCCGGCAGGTGACGGGCAGCTTCAGCCGTGGCGACACGATTGCGATCCTCGGCGCGGCAGGCCGCGAGATCGCCCGCGGCCTTGCCGGCTACGATGCCGACGAGGCCCGCCAGATCGCCGGGAAGAAATCGGCCGAGATCGCCGAGATCCTCGGCTATGCCGGCCGTGCGGCGATGGTGCACCGCGACGACCTGGTGATGACGGGTCCCGCCGGGGCGCGCGTGGACGATGGAAGAGACGAGAGGAAGGGCGAGGTTCATGCTTGACGCGGTCAATAACGGCGACGACGTCAACAACGTCATGCTGGAAATCGGCCGTCGCGCCAAGGCGGCAAGCCGACCGCTCGCCGTTGCGAGCGCCGAGCGCAAGCACGCGGCGCTGATCGCCATGGCAGATGCGATTGTCGCCAGGACGGAGGAAATCCTCGCGGCCAATGCGGTCGATCTTGAAAACGCCCACAAAACCGGCGTCGCCAAGGCCTTCATCGATCGTCTCACGCTCAACCGGGACCGCATCCGCGATATGGCCGACGGCATTCGCGCGATCGCCGCCCTCAAGGATCCGATCGGCGACGTGATTGCCGAATGGGATCGCCCGAACGGTCTGCATATCGAGCGCGTGCGCACGCCGCTCGGTGTGATCGGCGTGATCTACGAAAGCCGGCCTAACGTCACGGCCGATGCCGGCGCGCTCTGCCTCAAGGCCGGCAATGCGGTGATCCTGCGCGGCGGCTCCGACAGTTTTCATTCGTCGCGGGCGATCCATGCCTGTCTGGTCGAGGGACTGAAGGCCGCCGGCCTTCCGGAGCACGCGATCCAGACGGTGCCGGTCGCCGATCGCGCCGCCGTCGGCGCCATGCTCACCGGCCTCAACGGCGCGATCGACGTGATCGTGCCGCGCGGGGGAAAAAGCCTTGTCGCCCGCGTTCAGAACGAGGCGCGGGTGCCGGTCTTCGCGCATCTCGAAGGCCTCTGCCACATCTATGTCGACGCCTCGGCCGATCTCGACATGGCGAAGAAAATCGTCGTCAACGCCAAGATGCGCCGCACCGGCATCTGCGGCGCCGCGGAAACGCTGCTCATCGACCGCAATGCCGCGGATCGTTTTGCGAAGCCGCTGCTGCAAGTGCTCGTTGACGCCGGCTGCGAAGTCAGGGTTTCGAAGGATCTGGAAGCACTGCTGCCGGGTCTGAAAGCCGCGACCGACGGGGATTGGGCGACCGAATATCTCGACGCGATCATTTCGGCGAAGCTGGTCGACGGCATTTCCGGCGCCATCGACCACATCAATACCTGGTCGTCCGCCCATACCGAAGCGGTTATCGCGGAAGATCCAGCCGTCGTCGAGCGCTTCTTCTCGGAGATCGACTCCGCCATCCTCCTGCACAACGCCTCGACGCAGTTTGCCGACGGCGGCGAGTTCGGCATGGGCGGCGAAATCGGCATCGCCACCGGCAAGATGCATGCGCGCGGCCCCGTCGGCGTCGAACAGCTGACGTCGTTCAAATACCGCGTCCGCGGCACGGGACAGGTGCGGTCCTGACGTGATCCCGCCGCGAGTGAACGCGCGCTATCTGCGCATGCCGCATGTCGAAAGCGGGATGACGGTTGGCCTCTTCGGCGGATCGTTCAACCCACCCCATGGCGGCCATCTCCTCGTCGCCGAAACGGCGCTGCGCAGGCTCGGCCTCGACCAGCTCTGGTGGATGGTGACGCCCGGCAACCCGCTGAAGAACCACAATGATCTTGCGCCGCTGGCGGACCGCATTGCACTCAGCGAGAAGATCGCCTCCAATCCCCGCATCAAGGTCACGGCCTTCGAGCAGGCGCTCGGCCAGAGTTATACGGCTCGCACACTCGAAATCGTCCGCGCCCGCAACCGCGACGTACGCTTCGTCTGGGTGATGGGGGCGGACAACCTCAAGAATTTCCACCGCTGGCAGAACTGGCGCAAGATTGTCTCGACCTTTCCGATCGCGATCATCGACAGGCCGGGCTCGACGCTTGCCTATCTTTCCTCGCGCATGGCGCGGACCTTCGACTATGCCCGTATCGACGAGGACGATGCTCTGGCGCTCGCCTTCCACCCCGCACCCGCCTGGACATTCATTCACGGACCACGCTCGCCGCTCAGTTCCACGGCCCTTCGCTCGACAGCGCCGGACGTCTCATCAGACGTGCAGAGTTCGCTGTAGATCTTGGAGTTGCTACTGTTCATATCCTTAAAATCCGCTTCGATTTAAGGGAACATGCAGTGGTGAAATCCGCATGAATTCCCATGATTCATTTCTCGCGTCTTGAAACCCTCATGGTTTGGTGCCTACATTTAAGGGCGGTTCGATCCTGATCGTCGAATCGGAAGTGCCTGTTCTGTTCTTTTAGAAAGGAAAGACCCTGACAACAGTACACGCAAAGGGTTATGCGGCAACCGCATACCCGCGCAGCACGGAATCAAGCGACGAAGCCGCTGTCCGTGCGCTTAACCTGGTCCTCGAAAGCCTAGAGGACTCCAAAGCAGAAGATATCGTCACCATCAACATTGCCGGAAAATCGGCGCTGGGAGACTTCATGGTTGTTGTCTCCGGGCGGTCGAACAGGCATGTGATGGCGATTGCCGACCACCTGATCACGGACCTGAAGGACGAAGGGTTTGGCAATTCCCGCGTCGAAGGCCTTGAAGGTGGCGACTGGGTGCTGATCGACACCGGCGATGTGATCGTTCACATCTTCCGGCCGGAGATCCGGGAGTTCTACAACATCGAAAAGATGTGGGCGGCCCCGGAAATCGAGGACGGTACCCTGCACTAAGACGCGCCGCGCGTGCCTGACCCAAAGCCTCAGGACGGAGCGACAGCGCCGGTGTCGAATGGAAATGCGGCTGTCATCGCCCGCCCGGGCTGATGGCAGCAAGAGTGGTTTTGCCAGTCGAATTGCAGGATCGATCTGGCACCGGTAGGGATGATCGGGTCGTGCGTATCGGACTTTTCGCAGTCGGCCGCCTGAAGGCGGGGCCGGAAAAGGACCTCGCGGGCCGTTATCTCGACCGCTTCGCCAAGGCGGGGCCTGCGGTGGGGCTGGAGTTCGCCCGGGTCGTGGAAGTCAACGAAAGCCGCGCTGGCAACGCGGAGACGCGCAAGCGCGAGGAGGCCGCTCAGCTTGAAAAGGCGCTCGCGGACGGCAGCCTGCTCGTGTTGCTCGACGAACGCGGAAAGGCGATCGACTCGGAAGCCTTCGCTTCGCTCATGGGCACCTTCCGGGACAGTGGAAAGCGCGATCTGATGATCGCGATCGGCGGCGCGGACGGTCTGGATCCGGCGCTGCACGCACGCGCTGACGCGATACTCTGTCTTGGCAAGATGACCTGGCCGCACCAGCTCGTGCGAATCCTGATTGCCGAGCAGCTTTACCGTGCCGTGACGATCCTGTCGGGTCATCCCTACCATCGCGCCTGATGAGACGCTTGTGATTCACGGACGCGATAACACGATTATGTGTTGGTTGACCCGGCCAAATCAGATTAGGGTTTTCTTACCTATTGTTGCAGGGAAGCATCGGGCTGGATGACGGGCCGAGAGAAAAGTGCCGATTTGAGATGCGCGGCGCGTCGGGTCAGACGCAATGCAGCGGCATTGGCTGTGCTTTTCAGTTTAAACGCGCCGGCTGTTGCCCAGGACACAACCGTCGGGGCTCCTGCCGGCGCGCCGGCGAACGAACAGGCAGCGCCGGACCCCGCAGCTGATCTGGCGCTTAGGCGCGACAGCACACGCAGCGAGCTCGACGCGCTTTCAAAGACCATCACGCTCTCGCGCGAGCGCGCCGAAGCGCTTGAGCAGACGATCGCTGAGATCGACAAGAGCAACGAGGCGCTCCGCGCCGCGATCGTCGAGTCTGCAAGCAAGCGACGGGGGCTTGAGCAGCAGATTGCCGATGGCGAAAAGAAGCTCAACGACCTGCGCGTGAAAGAGGACGTGGTGCGGCGGTCGCTCCGTGCGCGCCGCGGCATACTTGCCGAAGTGCTTGCCGCCCTGCAGCGCATGGGGCGAAATCCGCCGCCGGCCATCCTCGTCACGCCGGAGGACGCGCTAGCCTCCGTCCGCAGTGCAATCCTCCTTGGCGCCGTTGTGCCGGAGATGCGCGAGCAGACCGACAGTCTCGTCGCCGATCTGAAGGCGCTGGCAGACATTCGCAGTGGCATCGGAAAACAGCGGAATGAATTGACGGCGGCGATGACGGCCAATCTCGAGGAAGAGCGCCGCATGTCGATGCTGGTGACCGAAAAGGAAAAGCTGCGGCAGCAGAATGCGAACGAACTTGCGGTCGAGCAGCGCAAGGCCCAGGAACTGGCCTCGCAGGCGACCAACCTTGAAGGATTGATTTCGTCGCTCGAGACCGAGATCTCCTCGGTGCGGGACGCCGCCGCGGCCGCTCGCGCGCAGGAGGAGGAGCGCCGGCGGATGAGCGAGGCCGAGCGCGAAGAGGCCCGAGAGATTGCCCGCAACGCGGTGCCCGACAAAAACCGCATTGCGCCCGCATATGTGTTTTCTGAGTTGCGGGAGAGGCTTGCCTATCCCGTGGCGGGCGCGCTCCTGCGGCAGTTTGGCGATGCTGACGGCACCGGGCATTCGCTGCAGGGCATCATGCTGGAAACCAATGCGGGCGCATTGGTGACCACGCCGGCAGACGGTTGGATCGTCTACGCCGGAAGTTTCCGCAGCTATGGGCAGATGATCATTCTCAATCCCGGCGATGGATACCATATCGTTCTGTCGGGCATGGAAAATGTGAGTGTCCGGCCGGGACAGTTCGTCGTGGCTGGGGAGCCCTTGGCGACGATGGGTGCAAAAAGAGTCGCGAGTGCGTCGGCCTTGGCGCTGGAAACAGACAGGCCAACGCTTTACATTGAATTCCGAAAAGACGGAAAACCGGTCGATTCCCGGCCGTGGTGGTCCGCAGCAGAGGTTGGAAAGGCGCGAAATGATACGTAGAGCTTCACTTGTTCTGGTCGGGGCGCTGATGGGTGCGACGGCGATGGGCGTCGTCTATTCGGCGACCATTCCGGCCGTGGCAGCCAATTCGTCGACGTACCGCGAACTGGCGATTTTCGGCGACGTTTTCGAGCGTGTGCGGGCGCAGTATGTGACGCCCCCGCAGGATGACAAACTGATCGAGAATGCCATCAACGGCATGCTCTCCTCGCTCGACCCGCATTCGAGCTACATGAACTCGACGGACGCCGAGGATATGCGCACTCAGACGCGCGGCGAATTCGGCGGTCTCGGTATCGAAGTGACCATGGAAGACGATCTCGTTAAGGTGACGAGCCCGATCGACGATACGCCTGCTGCGCGCGCTGGCGTGCTTGCCGGCGACTTCATCTCGAAAATCGACGGCCAGGACGTTCGCGGCCTGAAGCTCGAGGAAGCTGTCGACAAGATGCGCGGCGCCGTCGGCACGCCGATCAAGCTCACCATTCTGCGCAAGGGCGCCGAGAAGCCGATCGAGCTGACGATCGTTCGCGACGTGATCGCCGTCCGTGCCGTGAAATACCGCACCGAAGGTGACGTTGGCTATCTGCGCGTCATCTCCTTCACCGAGAAGACCTTCGATGACCTGAAGAAGGGTATCGAGAAGATCAAAGCGGAAGTCCCGGCAGACAAGCTGAAGGGCTACGTGCTCGACCTGCGTCTCAATCCGGGCGGTCTGCTCGACCAGGCGATCAATGTTTCGGACGCGTTCCTCGAGCGGGGCGAGGTCGTTTCGACCCGCGGCCGCAACCCGGACGAGACCCGTCGCTTCAATGCGACGCCGGGTGATCTCGCCGACGGCAAGCCGGTCATCGTGCTCGTCAACGGCGGCTCGGCATCGGCGTCGGAAATCGTTGCCGGTGCGCTCCAGGATCTGAAGCGCGCCACGGTTCTCGGCACACGGTCCTTCGGCAAGGGCTCGGTCCAGACGATCATTCCGCTGGGCGACGCCGGCGCGCTGCGCCTGACGACTGCGCTCTACTACACACCTTCCGGCAAATCGATCCAGGGCACCGGCATTTCGCCGGACATCAAGGTCGAGCAGCCGCTGCCGCCGGAGCTTCTGGGCAAGGTGGAAGCGCAGGGCGAATCCGACCTGCGCGGCCATATTACGGGCCAGAACGAAACCGAAGAGGGCTCCGGCTCGGTGGCCTATGTCCCGCCGGAAGCCAAGGACGACATTCAGCTCAACTACGCGCTCGATCTCCTGCGCGGCAAGAAGACGGATCCGTCCTTCCCGGCCAGCCCGGAACAGGCCGAACTCAAGAAGTAAGCCAAGCAAGATCGAGAAGTTCGTCAACATGGGCGCCGGGCTGTTCAACCCGGCGCCTTTATATTATGCAACGGTCACAGCCAGCGAGAATCTGATGATTCTTCGTGAGCGGCATCACCGGCAACTTCCTTCAGGTCGACCGAGGCTCCGTTTGGGAACCGATCTCAATGCCCCACTTGGCCAGAACCGGAAGGTGAGGCCTGCGCGTCGGCGCGACTTCCGCAGCTTCCTCGGCTATGCGCTCGTAAGCCTCTGTGCAGCCACCGTCATCGGCCTTTCCGCCTGGAGCGCTTTATCTCCCGATGGGCTTATCCATACGACCGAAGCGCCGGAGCTTGCCTCAAAGGGCGCCGCATCCGCCGGAGAGACTTCCACAATGGCCGGAAAGAGTGATGCCGCAGGAAGGCGGAAAGGTCCTCTTCGCCCGGATGGCGCACTTTCCGGCGCCCATGTCGAAGAGATGCTGACCAACGACGGTGCGACGGTTACGAAGTACACGCCGCGGTCGCGCGAAGGCGACGGCCCGGCATTCATCAATGTCGAACCCGTTCGCGGCCAGGATCCGCGCATGGCGGCGCTGCCGAACGAGGATCTTCTGGAGGACAGTCCGCAGGGCCGGCTGCCGATTACCGGTCCGAATGGGCTTCGGCCGATGGACCAGTACGCGCGCCCGTGGTCCGGCGCGCGCGGCACCCGCATTGCGCTCGTCGTCGGCGGCCTTGGCCTCAGCCAGACCGGCACGCAGCGGGCGATCCGCGACCTTGCGCCGGAGGTGACGCTTGCTTTCGCCGCCGCCGGCAACAGCCTGCAACGCTGGATGCAGGACGCGCGACGCGACGGCCATGAAATCCTGCTGCAGATTCCGATGGAGCCGTTCGACTACCCGGACAATGATCCCGGCCCACACGCGCTCCGCGTTTCATTGAGCGCCACGAAGAATCTGGCCGAACTCCACCGGAGCATGGGCCAGATCACCAACTATACCGGCATCATGAACTATCTTGGCGGACGCTTCCTCTCCGACGCCGATGCGCTCGAGCCGGTGATGCGCGACCTCGCCAAGCGCGGACTGCTCTTCCTCGACGACGGCACGTCGGCACAATCGCTCTCGGGCACGCTCGCCGGCGCCTTCGACGTGCCGCATGGTTTTGCCGATGTCATTGTCGACAGTGAGCTCAGCCGCAGCGCGATCCTGCGCAAGCTCGACGAGCTTGAGCGCGTCGCAAGGCGAAACGGCACGGCAATCGGCGTCGCCTCCGCCTTCGAGGAAAGCGTGGCGGCAATCTCGGAATGGATGCAGGAGGCCGGCGGGCGCGGCATCGAATTCGTGGGCGTTTCGGCGCTCGTCAACGATCCGCAACAAAAATGAGATAAGCGGGCGAAAGAAAAAGCGCTGCCGCTGTATCGCTACTGCATGATTCCTCAAATCGGAATCGATTTGAGGACAAATCATGCAGCGATTCAAAGTGCTACAGGGTCCTTTGCGCGTCTGATAAGACGCGTGGCGCTGTAGGGGGCGAGAGAAGGAAGTCAGTATGAGCAAGGACAAAAGCAAGGTCGTGAAGGCGGAAGACCTGCCCTACAGGCCCTGCGTCGGCGTCATGGTCCTGAACCGCAAAGGGCTTGTCTGGGCCGGGCATCGGGTCGCCGTCGGTAATTCGGAATATGACGGCTCGCCGCAACTCTGGCAGATGCCGCAGGGAGGGATCGACACGGGCGAGGATCCGCTCGAGGCCGCTTACCGCGAACTCTACGAGGAGACTGGTATTCGCTCGGTATCACTGCTTGCCGAGGCTCCAAACTGGATCAACTACGATCTGCCGCCGCATTTGATCGGGATCGGCCTCAAGGGCAAGTACCGCGGGCAGACGCAACGCTGGTATGCCTTCCGCTTCGAAGGCGATGAAAGCGAAATCGCCATCAATCCACCGCCCGGCGGCCACGATCCGGAATTCGACGCGTGGGAGTGGAAGCCGATGCACGAATTGCCGCATCTGATCGTGCCATTCAAACGCAAGGTCTATGAGGAGGTCGTTGCGGCCTTCTCCCATCTGGTACGTTGACGAAATGGGCGGTTTCCGGCCGCGTTTCTCATCCGGCTGTCCGGAACTTTCTCCCCGCCCGCAGGCGGTAGGCCAATGTGAGGGCCGGTTCGTCTGGTAAAGAAAGAGCGCCGCGCCTTTCAAGGCGGCGGCGCTTGGGCAGAGAAAGATCAATGCTTTATTCAGCTTCGTTGGCGGGGGCGGCGTTGAGCTGTCCGTACTTCTGCTCGCCGATCGTCTCGAGCAGCTGAAGCTGCGACTCGAGGAAGTTGATATGGCCTTCCTCGTCTGCAAGCAGCTCCTCGAAAAGCTTCATCGAGACATAGTCGCCGGCCGCGTGACAGACATCGCGGGAATTCTTGTAGGCCTTGCGCGCATCATACTCGCCGGCGAGGTCGGCCTTCAGAACTTCCTTGACGTTCTGCCCGATGCGCAGCGGTGCGACCGTCTGCAGGTTCGGATGGCCTTCGAGGAAGATAATGCGCTCGATGAGCTTGTCGGCATGGTGCATTTCCTCGATGGATTCCTCACGCTCTTTTTTTGCGAGCAGCGTGTAACCCCAGTCTTCGAGGAGGCGGTAATGCAGCCAGTATTGGTTGACGGCACCGAGTTCGAGAAAGAGCGCTTCGTTAAGCTGCTCGATGACCTTTTTGTCGCCTTTCAAAATCCGCCCTCCGGTTTTCCTCGTGGAATTGTTTTAGGCGGATCATGAAATCAAATATCTCGGCTTCCGTCGAGTCGCGACGGGCGTGATATTCTTCGGTGGTGCGGATGATGATGTCGACGACGTTTGGGAAACAGCCGCAGCAACGGCCGCGTTTTTCCATTGCGTGATAGACTTTCGCCGGCACGATCAACTGCCAACAGTCCTGGTCGAGGAGGCTGATGATCGTATCTTCGATCTCTTTTTCAGTGATGAAATTGCAGCTGCAAACCAGCATCTCGTCTTGCCTATCAAACGCAACGCCCTGATTTCTCGCATAAAGCAAAAGAGGATATTTGCCGTCAACAAAAAACTCCTCCCCGTAAGGTTGAGTGGTATGTTAGATCAGTTCTAAACTTGACGAAAACCATCGCATTTTCATCATATTAGCCGATTCTAAGGGGACGTTTTTTCTTCCAGAACTTGCAATTTTTGCCGAACGGCCTGCGACATTTTTACACAGCAACGACTCAGGCGCCGCAGACCTCGTCCGGGACGAACGAAACACCGATAGCTCAGTGGAAGTTGCGCCCTTTCGGCATGACATCGGCCACCTCCGTTGCTGTATTCCGGTGCTCGCCTGCGTGAGCAGGCTGGGCCAGCGGCAATTGCTTGAGCGTTTTTCTTTCTCGGGCGTCGGCCATCGGCCGCCGCGAGGCCTCGTCTATACGGTCGTTGGCTGCGAAACGCCGTGCTTCCTTGCGCAGGAGGCCAAGCATGGGCGTTATGTCCTCGACATGCTCGGCAACCACATGGATGACATCGCTTTCGCTCTGTAAGCGGCCACGGACCTTCACAAGCCGCGAGCCCATAACCTCTGCCCGGTATTTCTTGAACATTTTTTCCCAGACGATGATGTTGGCGACGCCGGTCTCGTCCTCGATCGTCATGAAAATGACGCCCTTGGCCGAACCTGGGCGCTGGCGAACAAGCACAAGCCCGGCGACCGTGACCCTTCTTCCTGCGGCGGTCTGCGCCAGATCGCGATTGGAAACGATGCCCATTCGCGAGAAATCCTCCCGCATAAAGGAAACAGGGTGAGCCTTCAGCGAAAGCGTCAGGTAGCGGTAGTCGTTGATGACATGTTCTCCGGGGGGCATATCGGGCAGGGTGACCGTCGGCTCGGCCTGCAGATCCGCTGAACCCGCGCCATCGAAAAGCGGCAGGCGCTCAACCGCCGACGCCTCGTCCAGCGCCTTCACCGCCCAGAGGGCCGCGCGCCGATCGAGTCCGATGGAACGGAAGGCATCGGCATCCGCAAGGCGTTCCAGAACGGACCGGGTAAGCCCGGAACGCATCCAGAGATCATGAATGGAGCGGTATCCCCTGTCCCGACGCGCAACGAGCGTATCCATATCCTCTTGCCTCAGCCCCTTGACTAGCCGAAAGCCCAGCCGGACGGCCTTCTCAGTCCGGATCACGCCTGCCATTTCGGCATGGCGAGGACTGATCGCGGCCGTTTTGAACATGCCTTCGCCCTCAAGCAGAGCGTCCCAGCTCGAAAAATTGATGTCGACCGGCAGCACCTTGACCCCATGTTCGCGGGCATCGCGCACGAGCTGCGCCGGCGCATAGAAGCCCATCGGCTGCGAGTTCAGGATCGCAGCACAGAAGACATCCGGGTAATAGGCCTTGAACCAGGACGAGGCATAGACGAGGGATGCGAAGGAGGCCGCATGGCTCTCCGGAAAGCCGTATTCGCCGAACCCTTTGATCTGGTTGAAGCAGCGCTCGGCAAACTCCCTGTCGTAACCGTTCTTGACCATGCCCTCGATCATCTTTCGCTCGAAGGTATGGATCGTGCCGGTCCGCTTGAAGGTCGCCATGGCGCGGCGGAGCTGATCAGCTTCGCTGGGCGAGAAGCCGGCGGCGGTGATCGCGATCTGCATCGCCTGCTCCTGGAACAGCGGCACGCCGAGCGTCCTTTCCAAGACCGCCTTCAGTTCCGGACTCGGATATTCGACCGGTTCCTGCCTTAACCGCTGTGCCTCGCGCCGTTTCAGATAGGGGTGCACCATGTTGCCCTGGATGGGGCCGGGGCGAACGATCGCGACCTCGATCACCAGATCGTACATTTCGCGCGGTTGGAGACGCGGCAGCATGCTCATCTGCGCCCGGCTTTCGATCTGGAAGACCCCGACCGTGTCGGCGCGGCAGATCATGTCATAAACGACCTCCTGTTGATCCTGATAGACTTCAGCCAGTTCTTTCTTTTCCTGGTAATGCGCTTCCAAGAGCTTGAAGGCCTTGGCGAGACAGCTCAGCATGCCGAGCGCCAGCACGTCGACCTTCAGGATCTTCAGATGGTCGAGGTCGTCCTTGTCCCATTCGATCATGTAACGGTCGGGCATGGCCGTGTTCATGATCGGCACCACCTCGTCGAGCCGGTCGCGGGTGATCACGAAGCCGCCGACATGCTGCGACAGGTGCCGCGGAAAGTTCAGGAGAAGGCTGGCATACCCAAGAACGCGCCTCGTCAGCGGATCCGAGGCATCGAGACCCGCCGCCTTTGCCTGCTCCTCGGTGAAGGCCGAAGAGCTCCAGCCCCAGATCGAGCTCACGAGCGCCGACTGGACATCCTCCGAGAGGCCGAACGCCTTGGCGACCTCGCGCCCGGCGGAACGCGAGCGATAGCTGATCACCGCGGCGGTTAGGCCGGCATGCTCCCTGCCATAAGTCTTGTAGATATGCTGGATGACCTCCTCGCGCCGCTCGTGTTCGAAATCGACATCGATATCGGGTGGCTCGTCGCGGTCGCGAGACAGGAACCGGTCGAAAAGCAGAGTGAACTTCTGCGGATCGACATCGGTGATGCCGAGACAGAAGCAGACCGAGGAATTGGCCGCCGACCCCCGCCCCTGACAAAGAATTTTCTCATTGCGGGCAAACTTCACCAGCTTGTGCACGGTCAGGAAATAGGGCTCGTATTTCTTGTCGTTGATGAGTTCCAGCTCATATTCGATCTGCCGCTTCACCTTTTCCGGCACGCCGGCAGGATAACGTTCGGCCGCACCTTCGGCGACGAGCCGCTTCAAGGTTTCGGCCGGCGTTTCGCCTTCGGCGTTTTCGTCCGGATACTGGTGGCTGAGTTCGTCGAGGTTGAAGGCGAGCCGCTTGAAGAACTTGCGCGCATTGACGATCGCCTCGGGGTAATCGCTGAAAAGCCGCGCCATTTCCTTCGGGCCTTTCAGGTGCCTCTCGGCATTCTTCTGGAGAAGGAAGCCGGCGCTCGCGACCGTCACATGTTCCCGAATAGCGGTGACGACATCCGCGAGCGGCCTGTATTGCGGATCGTGGTAGAGCGCGTCATTGGTGGCCAGAAGCCGCACGCCGGCCTTCCGGGCGAGAGCGGCAAGAACGGCGAAATCATGCCGGTCGAACCCGTCGTAACGCGGCGTCATTCCGAGATAGAGCCTGCTGCCCGCCTGTTGCTGCAGCTTCTCCAGGATATCTCCAAGAAAACCTGCGTCCGGTCGCCCCTCGCCCTGCATGACGACAAGGAGAAGATCCTCCTGCCACTCGAAAAGATCCGCGAGATAAAGCGTGCACTCTCCTTTCTTCGAGCGCAGGTTTCCGGCGCTGAGCAGGCGACACAGATGCCCCCACCCCCTCCGGTTTCTTGGATAGGCGAGGATATCCGGCGTGCCGTCGGCAAAAACCAGGCGGGCGCCCGGCCGGAAGGGAAAGCCCTCCACTTTTGCCTTGGCATAGGCCCGGACAACGCCCGCGACGCTGTTGCGATCGGCGATGCCGAGGCCGGCAAGCCCGACCTTCTTGGCAAAGACGATCATTTCTTCAGCCGGTGCCGCCCCTTCCAGAAAGGAGAAATTCGTGCGCGCGCCAAGCTCGTAGAAGGCAGGATCCGCGCTCATGCGAAAACTCCATGCATGAACCAGCGGGGCAAGGATGTCTCTCGTCCGTAAAGCCCCTCGCGAAACAGCCAGAAACGGCGGCCTTCCTGATCCTCGATCCGGAAGTAATCGCGGGTCGGATGCCCCTCCCCATCGATCCACCATTCGGCGGCGACGCGCTCCGGCCCTTCGGCGCGAGCGACGCGATACTGGGTCTTGCGCCAGTTGAAGCTGCGCGGCGCGCCATCGGGCACCTCGGCCGTCGCTTCGACAAGTTCGGGATGCGTGAAAATCCGGAGCGGGCGGTTTTCGGGACAGGCTTTTTCATCGACCGGACGAGATCCGATGACCGCCGCGACATCCGTCAAGGGCGCAAATCCGCCGGCACGTTCCGGCAGATGGCTTTCGGCAAGGGTCGCAAAGGTCAGGCAATCCGGCCCGAAGCGGGCACACAGCTTGTCGGCGAAGGCGGCGAGCGGCTGGCTTTCATCGGGAACGCCGGAAAAATCCTGTTGGGCAGGATCGAGCCTTTCGCTTCTAAGGACGGAAAGCCGGAGGACCTCGAAACCGTATCCGGCATCGAGGTCATCGTGAACCGCCTGCAACCGTTCGCGAAAGAGAGCCGCGATCCGATCGGCGTCGTTCAAGGGGACGGCCGCATGCGCCTGAATGCGGAATACCCGGCCATCGACGCGAATGAGGAGAAGCTCGAACAGGCGCCCGCCTTCCCCATGCCGCTCCAGCGAGAGGCGGACATCATGGGAAAGATGCCGTGCCAGTTCAAGAATGTGCTCTTCTTCCTGAAGCGGCTCGGCAAGGCGACGTTCGGCGGAAAAGCTCGGAACGGGGAGACGGGGCGAGAGAGGCTCGTCCGCGTGGCCCCTCGCCTGATCGAGCCGCAGCAGAAGCAAGGAACCGAAGCGGCGGGTGAGAGGCGCGCGCGGTGCGTGAAGAAGATCGCCGATCTCTTTCAGCCCGACCCGCTCGAGCAGGGCGACGGTTTCCGCCGGCAGGCGCAGCGCGGCGACCGGCAAGGGTGCGAGAACCCGTTCGGCATCCTCGGGCGCAATGACGGCGGCATTGCCGTAGCGGGCAACCGCCCAGGAGAGGCCCGCAGAGGACGAGATCACCGCCCGTGCCTCGATGCCGAGCAGGAAGAGGCGCGAAAGCACGTCGTCGACCAGCGCCTTCTCGCCACCGTGAAGATGGGCGCAGCCGCTGATGTCGAGGAACAGGCCATCCTTTCCGTCGAGCGCGACCAGCGGCGTATAGCGGTCGCACCAGTCGGCAAGCCCTTCCAGGAAGGCCCGATCCGCCGCCGGATCGTCAATGATCACGTCGAGCGACGGGCACATGGCACGGGCCTCCGCCGCCCCCTGGCCCCGCCTCAGGCCCACCCGTTCGGCAAGCGTGTCGAGGGCGACCAGCCGCATGGCATTGTCGATCTTCGCAGCAAAAACGACGGGCGGATGATCAGGACGCCCTTGCGTAAGCCAGGAGGCGCCCCATCTGATCCGCGCCACTCGATCGGCCGACAGATGCGGAAAATGGATCGACAGAATTCGCTGATTGCCCGTCTGCCTGAGAAGCGACGGACTGCTCGATGGGGTAGAAGCGGCGGTCATGGGCATTCCATTCCAGAAAGATATCGGCAGAGGCGTAAGCCCTGCTTTTTTCGACAAGGACGTGAAAGGCTGGATGACCGATGCTGCCGCAAAGCATCGAGCCATCGGGAAGAGGTCGCTCGCCGGCAGATGCCGGCTTGATCTGCAGCCGGAAAAAGGCGCTGCTGGCCTCCTCCTCACCCGCCTGCCGGAAGAGGAGAAGAGGCACTCCGCCCGCCCGGGCCCTTACATGCAGGCGCCTGCTCTCGCTCAAGGCGAGACAGGCGGGATTGCCGCGGATTTCCAGAACGACGGCCGCAAAGACCGGTACCGAAAGAGCCGTTTCGGCAACCCAGAGCGCATCCTTGACCGTGCGTATCGAAACGAACAGGAAGCGCTCGATGTCGAGCCCATAGGATTTGAGGCCCGGCGCATATGGAAGCCCGGCCTCGCGAGAGGCAAGACCCTGGCTGATCCACAGGACCGGCCCCAGATGACCTTTCTCCCTCTTCCTCCGCTGACAAAGCACCGCAAGTGCCGTCACGAAACCAGCGGCTGCACCCGCATCGCGCGTTTCGGCATTGCGGATTTCCGTCATGCCCGCGAGCGGCAACCCACCCCCGAGCACGTCATCAAGCGGCGGGACGCCAAGGGGCAGGATCTTGTTACGGGATCCCTCCTCCCTTTGGCGCCGGAAACCAGCAGGATCGGCCGCCTGGGCTGCACGCACGACCCCGGGCAGCCGGCGATTTTCAATCTGTGCTATGGTTTCGCGAAGGGAAAGAACGGTTTCCCGCTGCACGGCTTTCTCGGCCATGACGGTCGGCTCCACCAGATGTTCATGTTATGTTCCTATGGATTCCAGAGCCAGCCGCAAGAGTCAACAACGATGTTTGAGAATTTATTCCTCGCTCTGCCCTCCCGTAATTCAACACTCGAAAAACAAAGGAGAAATCGTTATATGAGGGCAATAAGGAGTGCCCATGGCCCGCATTGACCAGACCGATGATTGGCGGGAACGCCACGCACCGACGCTCAGCACATTCGAACTGCTTGCGCTTGAAGCCTATAGCCATCTGCCGGAGGAATTCCGCAAGCTGACGACCGACCTCATTATCGAAGTCGCCGATTTTCCGAGCGACGACGTCTTCGAAGACATGGCGCTTGAAACGCCTTTCGACCTGCTTGGCCTGTTTGAGGGCCGCGGGATCGGCGAACGCTTCACCATGGAGACCGGCCAGTTCCCGAACCGCATCACCCTCTATCGCCGCCCGATCCTCGACTATTGGGCGGAAAACGAGGAAACGCTCGGCGACATCATCACCCATGTGCTGATCCACGAGATCGGCCACCATTTCGGCCTTTCCGACGACGATATGGAGCGGATCGAGGCAAGCGTCGAACATGTAGGCGGGTAGCCTGCGCAGCTTTTCTGATCACAAATTGCCCCTCATCCGGCCTGGTGGCCGCCTTCTCCCCGCACGCGGGGCGAAGGAGAATGTGCGCTCCACCCCTCTCCCCGTCTGCGGAGAAGTGAGGGGCAATCATGGCCTGTTTGGATTGGATTAGTAGGCTAATCTTCGATCTTGCGCGCTTCCGACACGAGCATGATAGGAACGCCGTCGCGGATCGGATAAGCGAGACGGGCCTTTTCGGAAATCAGCTCCTGCGCTTCGGCGTCATAGCTCAGCCGCCCCTTCGTCAGCGGGCAGACGAGCAGTTCGAGGAGTTTCGGATCGACCTTGCTGGCATTGATATCCATGGCTGTGCCGCTACTGCAAGATGTTGTCGAGGTCGCCGAAATTGCGGGCAAGCACGATCTCGGTGATCGCGATCAACGTTTCGGCGCGCGTTTTCAGGTCAGGCGCTTCCAGCAGCGCCTGCTTTTCCGCTGGGCCATAAGGCGACATCATCGCCATGGAATTGACGAGCGTACGGTTGCTCGCCCGCTCCACGCTCTCCCAGTCCGCCTCCAGCTTGTTGGCGTCGAGATAGGCCCGGAAGGCCGCCAGAAGCGCTTCGCGATCGACGAGGCTCTCATCGTCGGGGTTTTCGAGATCGGTTGCGAAGGGGCCGATGCGGAAGCGGCGGTAGCCGCGGCAGCCGGCCACTTCGGCGAAGAGGCGGTAGCGGCACACACCGGTGAGCGAGGTGATGTAGCGCCCGTCGCCGGTCTCCGCAAACGAGGTGATGCGGCCGATGCAGCCGACCTGGCAAAGCGCCGGCACGGGCCCCGAGTCGATGTCGTTGCGCCCCTCGGAGAAGGAGGGTTGGACGATGCCGATCAGCCGGTTTCCGGCGAGTGCATCATCGAACATCGCAAGATAGCGCGGTTCGAAGATATTGAGTGGGAGCTGTGCGCCGGGAAGCAGGAGCGCGCCCGTCAGCGGAAATACCGGAAGAATCTCCGGCAAGTCCTGAGGACCGAGGTAGCGCGCATTTCCGACATGCATTCCGATAGACCTTGCAGATACCGGCTTGCCGCGCCTCATCGCCAGGCACGACACCCCGATCAAGAAATGGTGCGTCCCTCGAAAATCTCAAGGGAAAAAGATGCGGATCCTGCTGCAGTCTTGCTGCTTAAGAGAAAAGAATCGACGAAAGCTTGCGCCGCGCGGCGACCGTCGCCGGATCCTTCGGTCCCCAGACTTCAAAGAAGCCCAGAAGCTCGCGCCGGGCACCGTCGTCTTCGAAGCTGCGGTCGCGCTTCATGATCAACAGCAGATGTTCGGCCGCCGCGTTCCGGTCGCCTTCGACATTGCGGATCTTGGCAAGCTTCAGCCGCGCCGCGTGATCATCCGGATTGAGCGCCAGCTGATGCTCGAGCGCCGTCGGATCGCCGAGCTTGCGCGCCTCTTCGATCTGGTCGAGTTTCTTCGAGACGGCGCCGATGACTGCGTCCTTGGCAAGCTCTTCCGGCAGTTCCGAAAGCGCCTGGCGCGCCTCGCCAAGCTGTCCGAGCGTAATCATACATTCGACCATGCCGGCAATGGCAGTCGCATTGTCCGGCTCCGCCTGCAGGACGGCGCCGTAGAGGCCTGCGGCGTTTTCCGCCTCACCGGCATCGAGCAATGCCTTGGCATCGCTCAGTGCGGCTTCGATCTCGGCCTTGCCATCGCTCACGGCGGGTCCCGCGATGCGGTCGATGAACTGCTTGATCTGGCTTTCAGGAACGGCGCCCATGAAGCCGTCGACCGGGCGCCCACCGACGAAGGCGATGACGGCGGGGATCGACTGGATGCCGAGCTGGCCGGCGATCGAGGGATGCTCGTCGATATTCATCTTGACGAGCTTCACTCGGCCGGCAGCTTCCGTCACGACCTTTTCGATCACCGGGGTCAATTGCTTGCAGGGTCCGCACCAGGGAGCCCAGAAATCGACGAGAACCGGCTGCTGGCGCGAGGCTTCCAGCACGTCGCGGGAGAAGGTCGCGGTGGTGGTCTCCTTGATCAGATCGCCTGCGGCTGCGGGCTTCGGCGCCGGCTGGCCGCCGAACGAAGCCGAAGCCGTCATCTGGTTGCCGAAAGAACCTGCATAGGGATTGTCGCTACCGCTCATTCTTCTCTCCTCGCGGACTTGCCGTCCGACTTCATGCATCCGCGCCAAAGATCGTATGTCAGGTCATCACTTTCAAGACAAGCGGCTCATGCCCGGTTGCTTCCATGAAACGCAACATGTCCTTCGACGCGATCGACGTTGTCTGATCGTTCGAAAGCGGATGGCCGTTGATCGTGTCAAATTCCATCAACCCCTCGTCCAGAATGAACTTCACGTTGCCGCCCGTGTCGTTGATCGCGCCGAAGGCGGTCACCGCGCCGGGGATGACGCCCAGATATTCCATCAGCTTTTCCGGCTTGCCGAAGGAAACCTTGCTTGCCGCGCCGATGATCTGATGGACGGTCTTCAGGTCCACCGTCGCATGCTCCTCGACGGTCAGCAGGAAATAATTGTCCTTCTTATCCTTCACGAACAGGTTCTTTGTATGTCCGCCAGGAATTTCGTCGCGCAGCGCCACCGATTCGGCAACGGTGAAGACCGGCGCATGGCGCTTCGTCGTGTGTTCGATCCCAAGCTCGTCGAGAAAACGGAACAGATCCTCCGCGGTCTTCGGCTGCGCCTCGCTCATCATCAAATCCTTCCTGTCGTGGCGATTTCGCCCTGCTTTACGGAGAACAGGCGCGCTCCGCAATCTCAGGCGCGGCGATTATCGTGGGCTGGAGCGGCATGACGGCGGAAACCGCTCACGCGCCGCTGCACTCCCGGCCGATATGCCTCAGTGGAAAACACCGGCATTTCCGGGCTTTTTGGATGGCCCCGAAAAAATTCTTCGCATTTGCGTCATTTCCCTGTTGCATTTGAAAAAGGCTTAGGCCATATAGCGCCCGTCGCCGCAAGACGGGGCGGCACCCACGGTCCACCGACTACCCCCGGACCGCGGATGATGAGCGGGTGTAGCTCAGGGGTAGAGCACAACCTTGCCAAGGTTGGGGTCGGGCGTTCGAATCGCCTCACCCGCTCCAAATTTCTAACCACTTCATTTCATTGTTTTTCTTAGCTGCTGGCGCTGGAACCATGCCGACCGAGCAGCCGGCTGGCTCACCGGTTCGGCCACTCGCCCTCAGCTCTTCATGAACACGTAGTCAGTCTCCTGGCGCAGCGTTTCGCCCGGCCTGAGCACGGCCTTCGGGAAACCTTCGTGGTTGATTGCGTCGGGCCAGATTTGCGTTTCGAGGCAGAAGCCGGCGAAGGGGCCGTAGCGGCGACCCTCCAGTCCCGGCACGGGCACATCGAGTTTGAAGCCGCTATAGAGCTGGATGCCGGGCTCGGTCGTCAGCACTTCCAGTGAAATCCCGGAATTGATGCTGCGCACCAGTGCCACCGAGTGTTTGTCCATCCGCTCCGGCGAGAGGCAGAAATTGTGGTCGTAGGCGATCTTTTCGCCTTCCGTCTGCCGCCGCAGCGAGGTCATTTCCCTGAGATCGAAGGCCGTGCCGGCAACGGCGCGGATTTCGCCGGTCGGGATCTGCCGCTCGTCCGTCGGCAGATAGTGATCGGCGGCGATCATGCTGTCATGGCCGAACACGTCATCGCTGCCGTCGAGATTGAAGTAGCTGTGCTGGCAGACATTGGCGAGCGTCGGCGCGTCGGTCTCCGTTACGTAGGTGACGTTCAGCACACCGCCGGGTTTCAGCGTATAGGTGCAGGCGATCGTGCAATTGCCGGGATAGCCGGACCGTCCGTCGGGATCGGTGATCCTGAGCGTGACGCGATCCTCCGCGAGGTCGACGATCGTCCAGTTGCGCTTGGCGATATTGTCGCTGCCGCCGTGAAGATGGGTCACGCCCTTTTCGTTGAGGTCGAGCTGATAGGCCTTGCCATCGAGTTTGAAGCGTCCGCCGCCGATGCGGTTGGCGTTGCGGCCGGGGGTGGCGCCGAAATAGGACGAATGCGCAGGGTAGCTATCGAAATCCTCGAAACCCAGAACCAGGGGCGGCTGGTGCCCCTCCAGCCGCAGATCCTGGATGACTGCCCCCCAGGTCATCACCTTCGCCGTCAGCCCGCCGCCCTTGAGCGTCACGCGATGAACCGGTTCCCCGGAAGGCAGGCGACCGAAGATTTCCATGTCCGCGCTCATCTTGTCTCCATCTTCTGCGAGTCGGCGTCAACCTGCGGTATTTCCGGCGACGCGGCAACCGGAAAGTCATACTTTTCCTCTGCCTACGTCCGGCTACCCCTCATCCGGCTGCCGCCGTCTCCTCCCCGCACGCGGGGCGAAGGGATATGCCGCGCCGGCCAAGTCCCCTCTCCCCGCGAGCGGGGAGAGGGCTAGGGTGAGGGGCGTCGCGCCCTTTGAAAGATGCAGCCGTCACCCGATTCACCGCGACAGTTCCTTCGTCGCCGCCTGCAGGCCTGCGAGCGTTAGCGGGAACATCCGGCCGCCGAAGAGCGCGCGGATCATGGCGATCGACTGGGTATGGCGCCAATGCTCCTCCGGAACCGGGTTGAGCCAGATCGAACGGGGGAAATGCGCCGTGATGCGCGTGAGCCAGAGCGCGCCGGCCTCGTCGTTCCAGTGTTCCACCGACCCGCCCGGATGGCTGATCTCATAGGGGCTCATCGAGGCATCGCCGACGAAGATGGCGCGATAGTCGCCGCCGAAGGTGCGCAAGAGTTCGGCCGTGCGGGTGACATCGACACGCCGGCGGCGATTGTCCTTCCACAGGCCCTCGTAGACGCAATTGTGGAAGTAGAAATAATCCATGTGCCGGAATTCGCTGCGCACAGCCGAGAAGAGCTCTTCCACGACGCGGATATGGTCGTCCATTGATCCGCCGACGTCGAAGAACATCAGGAGCTTGACCGCATTGCGCCGCTCCGGCCGGGTGACGACGTCGAGATAGCCGTGCTCGGCGGTGGAACGGATCGTGCCGGTCAGATCGATCTCCTCGGCCGCCCCTTCGCGCACCCAGCGCCTCAGCCGTTTCAGGGCCACCTTGATGTTGCGCGTGCCGAGTTCGACCGTGTCGTCATAGTCCTTGAACTCGCGTCGGTCCCAGACCTTGATGGCGCGCCGGTGGCGCGAAGTCTCCTGGCCGATCCTGACCCCTTCGGGATTGTAGCCATAGGCGCCGAAGGGGGAGGTGCCGGCGGTGCCGATCCATTTCGAGCCGCCCTGGTGGCGGCCGGTCTGCTCCGCGAGCCGCTCACGCAGCGTTTCCATCAGCTTGTCGAAGCCGCCAAGCGCCTCGACGAGCTTCTTCTCCTCCTCGGTCAGGTATTTCTCGGCGAGTTTCTTCAACCATTCCTCGGGAATAGTCGCCTCACCAAAAGTCTCCGATGGGGAAACCGCTTCCAGCCCGGCAAAACAATGCCGGAACACCCGGTCGAAGCGGTCGATGTGGCGCTCGTCCTTCACCAGCGCCGCACGGGCGAGGAAATAGAAGGCCTCGACGTCGAAGGTCGCGATCCCCGTCTCCAGTCCCTCGATCAGCGACAGGAATTCCCGGAGCGTCACCGGGACTTTCGCGGCCTTCAATTCGAGGAAGAAGGGGATGAACATCGAGGCTCAATGGTCTCCCGTGCCGATCTTTTCGAGTTCGTAGGGTGTCGTCTGGTAAATCTCGTTGATCCAGTTGCCGAAGAAGAGATGCGCATGGCTGCGCCAGCGGTTCTGCGGCGGCAGGTCGGCGTCATTGTGCGGGAAATAGTCGTGCGGCAGCTTGATCGGCACACCGGCATCCACGTCGCGGAAATATTCGTCCGACAAGGAGGTCGAATCATACTCCACGTGATTGAACATGTAGAGCCGGTTGCATTTCTTTTCGTGCACCAGGCAGACGCCCATCTCCTTCGATTCCATCAGGATTTCGAGCCCCGGCACCCGGTCGATGTCGGCGCGGCGCACCTCCGTCCAGCGTGAAACCGGAACGGCAAAGTCGTCGGAAAAGCCGTTCAGATAGACAGAGGACGGTTTCAGGTTCTGGTGGCGATAGACGCCGAAGGCCTTTTCCTTGAGCGGATATTTCGGCACGCCATGGAAATGGTAGATCGCCGCCATCGCGCCCCAGCAGACGTTCATCGTCGAGTGCACATTCGTTGCTGTCCAGTCGAAGATGCGCTGCAGCTCCCGCCAGTACGTGACGTCCTCGTATTCGAGCGTTTCGACCGGCGCGCCGGTGATGATGAAGCCGTCGAACTTGCGGCCCTTCACTTCCTCCCAGGTCTCATAGAAGGCGAGCAGGTGATCCTCGGGCGTGTTCTTCGGCCGGTGGCCGTTGACGCGGACCAGCGTCAGCTCGACCTGCAGCGGCGTTGCGCCGATCAGCCGCGCCATCTGGATCTCGGTCTTGATCTTGTTCGGCATGAGGTTCAGAAGCCCGATCTGAAGCGGGCGGATGTCCTGACGGATCGCCACGGTCTCGGTCATCACCCGCACGCCCTCATGCACGAGGGTTTCGAAGGCGGGCAGCGTATCGGGAATCTTGATGGGCATGGGGTCCACTCGATCAAATACAAAAAAACCGGCGGCGAGATGATCGCGACCGGTCCTTGGAAATCCGCTTTTCCTCGGCCCTTTAGCGATTTCTTTAACGTGGCTGCAAGCCGGCCGGCCAAATCACCACGGCTCATTTGATAGCGCGCCGCATGGCGCGCGGTCAACGAAAAACGTTTTTCGCGGAGTCTCAGCCGTCGCGGCGCGCCATGAAGGCGAGGCGCTCGAAGAGATGCACATCCTGCTCGTTCTTCAAGAGCGCTCCGTGCAGCTTCGGCAGCATCGATTTTGGGTCGGCGCGCAGGTCGGCCGGGTCGATCTCGTCGGCGACCAGCAGCCTGATCCAGTCGAGCGCCTCGGAGGTCGAGGGTTTCTTCTTCAGCCCCGGCACCTCGCGAATGCCGTAGAAGGCAGTGAGCGCCGCCGAAAGCAGCGCCTTGCGGATGCCCGGATAGTGCACTTCGACAATGCGGGCGAGCGTCTCGGCGTCGGGGAAACGGATATAATGGAAGAAACAACGGCGCAAAAAGGCGTCTGGCAGTTCCTTCTCGTTGTTGGAGGTGATGATGACGATCGGCCGGTGCCGCGCGTGGATCGTTTCGCCCGTCTCGTAGACGTGGAACTCCATCCGGTCGAGTTCCTGCAGGAGGTCGTTCGGGAACTCGATATCCGCCTTGTCGATCTCGTCAATCAGGAGCACGGTTTTCCGCGCTGCCTCGAAAGCCTGCCAGAGCTTGCCCTTGCGAAGGTAGTTCCTCACGTCATTGACGCGCTGATCGCCAAGCTGGCTGTCGCGCAGCCGCGACACAGCGTCATATTCGTAGAGCCCTTGCTGCGCCTTGGTCGTCGACTTGACGTTCCACTCGATGAGCTCGAGACCGAGGGCGGCGGCGATCTGGCGTGCAAGCTCGGTCTTGCCGGTGCCGGGCTCGCCCTTGACGAGAAGCGGACGCTCCAGCCGGATTGCCGCGTTGACGGCGATCTTCAGGTCCTTGTCGGCGATATAGTCGGCCGTGCCTTCGAACTGCATGGGCTTCTCTTCGATCTCTCTACGCTGGAGAGGACAGGCGTCACCCGCGAAATGCCGTAACCTCGATCTCGATCAGCATTTCCGGGCGGATAAGATCGCAGACGATCATCGTCGCCGCCGGGCGGATGTCGCCGAACATCTCGCCGAAGATCGGAAAGACCCGGTCGGCAAAGCTGGCGTCGGCGACGTAGTAATGGTTGCGCACGACATCCGAAAGCGAGAATCCCGCCTGCTTCAAGGCGCCCTCGATCGTCTTCAGGCAGTTGCGCGCCTGTTCCTCCACCGTCTCCGGCATGGTCATGGTGGCATAGTCATAGCCGGTCGTGCCGGAGACGAAGCACCAGTCTCCTTTGACGACGGCACGCGAATAGCCTGCCGTCTTCTCGAAAGGGGAACCGGAAGAGATGAGCTTGCGCGTCATGGGCGCCCGCACTCAGGCCCAGGGGCGCGATACGGCGTTTTTCTGCTCAAAGCTGTCGATGGCGCTCGCCTTCTCCAGCGTCAGGCCGATATCGTCGAGGCCGTTCAGCAGGCAATGGCGCTTGAAGGCATCGATCTCGAACTTGATCGAACCGCCGTCGGGGCCGGTGATTTCCTGGGCTTCCAGATCGATCGAGAGCACGGCGTTCGAACCGCGGTTGGCGTCGTCCATCAGCTTGTCGAGGTCGGCCTGGCTGACGACGATCGGCAGAATGCCGTTCTTGAAACAGTTGTTGTAGAAGATGTCGGCGAACGAGGTCGAAATGACACAGCGGATGCCGAAATCGAGGAGCGCCCAAGGCGCATGCTCGCGCGAGGAGCCGCAGCCGAAATTGTCGCCGGCAACGAGGATCTTGGCGTTCTGGTAGGCCGGCTTGTTGAGCACGAAATCCGGATTCGGCGTACCGTCCTCGTTATAGCGGGCTTCGGCGAAAAGTCCCTTGCCAAGGCCGGTGCGCTTGATCGTCTTCAGGTAGTCCTTCGGAATGATCATGTCCGTGTCGATGTTGACAACAGGCAGGGGCGCAGCGACGCCGGTGAGCTTGACGAACTTTTCCATGACTTTGGCCTTCGATTTCAGCGGAAATGTTGGGAGAGCGTTTAGAGCAGTTTCGCGCCGAAATGAAGGAAAATCTGCGCCTCTACAGCGCCGGACACCATATCAGCCGCGTAACGGTCGCTGCAGCACTTTGAAATGCCGCATGTCTTTGCCCTTAGATCGAGGTCGATTTAAAGAGACATGCATCACGCCTGTCACAGATCGATGATCGTACCGCGTCCGTCGTTCCAGATCCGCATTTCGCGTCTTTCTCCGGTCGGGTTCACCCGGGCGTGCGCAGGTGCGGGCTTGCCATTGAGCCTTGCGGCGATGGCGCTGCCGATCGCAACGACGGCGGCGATGCCGGCCAGAGCCAAGGCAAGCGATGCGGTGAAGACGACAGCTGCCAAGGTGATGGTAATGGCGGCGGCCGTCAGGAGAACAGAGCGGATGCTTTGCATGATCGTCAACCTTTCCAAGATGCGATGTGGGAGATCGATGCGCCTCTTGCAAGAGGGTAGCCCACTTCAAAGTGCTGCGCGTCCGATTGGACACGCGGCGCTGCAGTCGCTCGTCTTGCGTAACAATCGAAAGGCGGGCACAACGGTTCCATGACAACTGCGATCGACCATCATCCCACTCGCCTGCGCCGCTCCGTGCTCTGCGTTCCGGCCGACAATGCCCGCGCCTTGGCGAAGGTGCGGCAGCTTGCCGCCGACACCGTGATCTTCGATCTGGAGGATGCTGTCGCTCTCGAACACAAGGGCGAAGCGCGCGAGGCGCTAGTCCGGCATCTTTCGAAGCACAGGCCCGACTGCGAAGTGGTCATTCGCGTCAATGCGCTGGGATCCGGCTTCGGCCAGATGGATCTCACGGCCGCGGTTGCCGCCAGTCCCGACGCCATCCTTCTGCCGAAGGTCGAGAGCCCCGTAGATATCCAGACGGCCGTCGACTGGCTTGGCGAAAACGATGCGCCTGAAAGCATCAGGCTCTGGGCGATGATCGAGACGCCGCGCAGTCTGCTCAATGTCGCGGCGATCGCCGAGACCGGCCGGACCTTCGGTGGCAGGCTCGATTGCTTCGTCGTCGGGCTCAACGATCTCGGCAAGGAGACGGGCGTTCCCGCGCATCCCGGCCGCGCCTATCTGGTCCCCTGGCTGATGCAGATCCTGCTCGCCGCGCGTGGCAGCGGGCTTGATGTCATCGACGCTGTCTTCAACGATTTCCGCGACGCCGAAGGTTTTGCGGCCGAATGCCGCCAGGGGCGCGACATGGGCTATGACGGCAAGATGCTCATTCATCCGGCGCAGATCGGCCCGGCGAACGAGCACTTTGGTGTCGAGCAGGCGGCGGTCGAGGAGGCGCGCGCGATTATCGCGGCCTTCGATCTTCCGGAAAACGCCGGCAAGGGCGTGATCAATCTCCATGGCCGCATGGTCGAGCGGCTGCATCTCGACCAGGCCCTCAAACTTGCCGCCAAGGCGGACATGATCGAAAAACGAAAGGCAAAACCTTGAAACTCTATCGCTTCCTGACCGGTCCTGACGACGCGTCCTTCTGCCACAAGGTAACGGCGGCATTGAACCAGGGATGGACCCTGCACGGCCCGCCGACCTATGCCTTCAATGCCGACACCCAGCACATGCAGTGCGGTCAGGCGGTGGTGAAAGAGGTGCCAGGCAAGGACTATCACCCCGACATGAAGCTGTCGGAGCAGTAAGCAATCATTGGCGACCAAGTGAGTTACCCGGACGGGAGCTTGCCGGCCGTCTGCCTCCTCGTCTCAACTCCGCAGGCGGACGAGCGGGCGCGGCATGTCCCTTCGCCCCGCCCGCGGGGAGAAGGTGACCGGCAGGCCGGATTAGGGGCCTAACACGCGAAAGAACCTCGTGTAGTTCAAGATCGTTCAGATCGGCTGGCCCGCAAGCAGGCGCGGATCCCCCTCGCCGGCGATCCCGGCCGCTTGGCGGATGAAGAAGTTCTTAAGCGACGGAATGCGATCAACGATGCCGAGGCCGACGTCGCGAGCGATCCTGATCGGCGTGATGTCGTTGGAAAACAGCCGGTTCAGGACGTCCGTCGTCACCCCCATCCGGAAGGTGTCGAAACGCCGCCAGGTCTGGTAACGCTCGAGGACCGCGAGCGACCCGATGTCGAGGCCGAGGCGGTCCGCCTCGACGATCGTTTCGGCGAGCGCCGCCACGTCCTTGAAGCCGAGATTGAGCCCCTGGCCCGAGATCGGATGAATGCCGTGGGCGGCGTCGCCCGCAAGGGCGAAGCGGGGCGCGATGAAATCGCGGGCAAGCGTCAGCCCGAGCGGAAACGCCCTGCGGCCGCCGACGACCTTGAGGTGACCGAGCTTGTGGCCGAAACGGCGCTCGAGTTCTTCCTCGAAGAGAAAATCGTCGGCCTTGACGAGGCGTTCGGCGTCGAAGGTGCTCTCGGTCCAGACAAGCGAAGAACGGTTGTTCTTGAGCGGCAGCGTGGCAAAGGGACCGGCGGGCAGGAAATGCTCCTCGGCCGTGCCGTCGTGCGGGCGCTCGTGCTCGACGGTGGTCACTATCCCCGACTGGCCGTAATCGAACTCGACCACCTTGATGCCTGCCGCCTCGCGCAGCTTGGAGCGGACGCCGTCGCAGGCAACGAGAAGGCGCGCCTCGATCGTTTCGCCGCCGGCAAGCGTAATTGCCACCGCGTGTTCGCCGCTCTTGAATCTGTCGACCATCGTCGATTGCCGGATGGCAACGCCAAGATTCTTGCAGGCGGCGCGCAACGCGCCGACCAGCGCCGTGTTCGGCACCATATGGGCGAAGGGACGCCCCTCGCCGCCGTCGCCCTCGAAGGTAAGAAAGACCGGGCGCACGGGATCGGCCGCCTTCGAATCGGTGATCACCATCCTGAGGATCGATTCGGCTTCGGGCGCAATCGCATCCCAGACGCCGAGAACCTCGAGCATCCGCTCTGCCGCCGAGGCGACGGCGGACGCCCGCTCGTCCTTCTTCCAGGCGCCTTCCGGCGCGCCGTCGACGACGGTAATGTCGAGATGGGGGGCCGCTTTCTTCAGCGACACGGCAAGCGACAGACCGACATAGCCGCCTCCGGCAATCAACACATCGATCATCCGCTTCTCCCGTCGCACTTGAGCATTGTCCTGTGGCTATATAGATCAATGCCATCGCTGTTCCTACACGGAGACTGCCGAAATGTCGCGCCCTCCCGAAACCGCCACGCCCATGGATGCGCTCCTTGCGATACTCGACCTCGAGAAACTGGAGGAGAATCTGTTTCGCGGCTTAAGCCCCCAGGTCGGCTGGCAACGGGTCTTCGGCGGACAGGTGATCGGTCAGGCGCTGGTGGCGGCGCAACGCACCGTCGACGAGGGTCGCTACGTGCACTCGCTGCACGCCTATTTCATGCGGCCGGGCGATCCGTCGGTCCCGATCATCTACGAGGTCGATCGCATCCGTGACGGTTCGAGCTTTGCCACCCGGCGGGTGGTGGCGATCCAGCATGGCAAGGCGATCTTCTCCATGTCGGCGTCCTTCCAATACGACGAGGACGGTTTCGAGCATCAGTTCGAGATGCCGAAGGTGGCGATGCCCGAAACATTGCCCGGCGAGCAGGAACTCAAGGAAAAGTTCCTCGTCCATGCACCCGAGGCAATCCGCCGTTATTGGGAACGGCCGCGGCCGATCGAAATCCGCCCGGTCTCGCTCGAGCATTATTTCTCGCGCGCGAAGGCTTCCCCGAGGCAGGATGTCTGGGTGAAAGCGGTCGGCAAGGTGCCGGACGAGCGCCATCTGCAGGCGGCCGTGCTCGCTTATCTCTCGGACATGACCCTGCTCGATACCTCCCTCTATGCCCACGGCACCTCGGTCTTCGACCGCAACCTTCAGGTCGCCAGTCTCGACCATGCCATGTGGTTCCACCGCCCCTCGAAGATGGATGATTGGCTGCTTTATAGCCAGGACAGCCCGAGTGCGCATGGCGCACGCGGTATGACCCGCGGCAGCCTGTTCGACCGCTCAGGGGCGCTGATTGCCTCCGTGGCGCAGGAAGGATTGATCCGCAAAAAGGCAACTGAATAATAATTGGGCATTTTTTGTTTTCTGCCCATTTTTTACGCTGAAGACGTGATGATTTTTTAGCATTCCGTGGAGCAATCTCCACGGAATGTGATTTTTGCACCTTTTTTCAAAGACTTAGACCTTCCATCGAATCTGGCACGCCCCTTGAATGTGTCTTTTCAGTTGCCCGGTGCTTCACGCGCTTAAGCAGCAAGGAGAACAGCCTCCGGCGGAGGCGGAAAAGGATGGGAAACCAGATGAAAATTGTGATGGCCATTATCAAGCCGTTCAAGCTCGATGAGGTTCGCGAAGCCCTGACTGCCGTTGGCATCCAGGGGCTGACCGTAACCGAAGTGAAAGGCTACGGCCGCCAGAAGGGGCACACCGAAATTTACCGCGGCACCGAATACGCCGTGAGCTTCCTGCCGAAGCTCAAGGTCGAGATCGCCGTGCCGTCGGAGATCGTCGACAAGGCCGTCGACGCAATCGCCTCTGCCGCCAAGACCGGCCAGATCGGCGACGGCAAGATCTTTGTCTATGCGATCGACCATGCGGTGCGCATCCGCACCGGCGAAACCGATTCAGAAGCGTTGTAAACCACGCCGTTCAGGGAGCATTTCTCACATGTCATCGTTCAAACTTTCCACCTCTCTCGGACGCTTGGGCGCAACGGCTGCCGCCCTGCTTGCGCCGGTCGTCGCCTTCGCCCAGGAAGCGGCCCCTGCCGCCGCCGAGGCCGTTGCGGCAACCCCTGTTCCGGATAAGGGCGACACCACCTGGATGCTGCTGTCGACCATTCTCGTGCTGCTCATGACCGTTCCGGGGCTGGCGCTCTTCTACGGCGGTCTCGTGCGCGCCAAGAACATGCTCTCGGTGCTGATGCAGGTTCTGATGATCACCGCCGTCGTCATGATCATCTGGGTGACTTACGGCTATTCGCTGGCCTTCACCGATGGCGGCTCGCTCAACTCCTTCATCGGCGGCTTCTCCAAGATGTTCCTTGCCGGCGTCGACACGACGACACTCGCGGAAAGCTTCTCGAAGGGCGTATTCATTCCCGAATACGTGTTCGTCGTGTTCCAGATGACCTTCGCCTGCATCACCCCGGCGCTGATCGTCGGCGCCTTCGCCGAGCGCATCCGCTTCTCGGCCGTCGTGCTGTTCGTTGTCCTCTGGGTTACCTTCGTCTACTTCCCGATCGCCCACATGGTGTGGTTCTGGGGCGGTCCGAGCGCCTATACGGCTCCGACCGGCCTGATCTTCTCCTTCGGCGCGATCGACTTTGCCGGCGGCACCGTCGTCCACATCAATGCCGGTATCGCGGGCCTCGTCGGCGCGATCCTGCTTGGCAAGCGCACGGGCTACAAGAAGGAGATCATGGCACCGCATTCGATGACGCTCACCATGGTCGGCGCCTCGCTGCTGTGGGTCGGCTGGTTCGGCTTCAACGCCGGTTCCAACCTGGAAGCCAACGCCTATGCGGCACTTGCCATGATCAACACCTTCCTCGCGACGGCCGCCGCAATCATCTCCTGGGCCGTGGTTGAAACGCTCGTCCGCGGCAAGGCCTCGATGCTCGGGGCGGCATCGGGCGCGGTTGCCGGCCTCGTCGCCGTCACGCCGGCTGCCGGTTTCGCCGGCCCGATGGGCGCGATCGTGCTCGGCCTCGCCGTCTCGCCGGTCTGCTACTTCTTCGTCGACGTCGTGAAGAACAAGTTCAACTATGACGACAGCCTCGACGTGTTCGGCATCCACGGCGTCGGCGGCATCCTCGGCGCGATCGGAACCGGTATCCTCGTCAACCCGGCGCTCGGCGGCGCAGGCATCGTCGACTATTCGACCGCAGACTTCGCCGCTGGCTATGCCGGCACGGCAACACAGGTATGGGCGCAGCTCAAGGGTGTCCTCGTCACAGTCGTCTGGTCCGGCATCGGCTCGGCGATTCTCTACAAGGTAGTCGACGCGATCGTCGGTCTGCGCGTCTCGGTCGAAGCCGAGCGTGAGGGTCTCGACCTCTCCTCGCACGGCGAAGCCGCCTACCACGCGAGCTAAGCAAATTGCGCCGCCGCCTGCTTGCAGGCGGCGCCGCCAAAAGTCCCGTCGCGGTCCGTCTGGTTATTGCGGACCGCCACTGGCCCGGATCCACAAGATCCGGGCCTTTTTTTATCCGATGCCCTTCGTCTGGCGGCCGCGCCAATCGGTATTTTACCGGCATCTGCGCATGGTTAATGTCGCATTAACCCTACTCCGCGTAGGTTGATTCCATGGCACGCAATGTGCCCGAAGCATCCGGCTCGCACGCACAACCTGCGAGGCTGGGCGAGACGCTGGGAATCAAAGACTGGAACGTCCCCATGGTCTATCCATGAACGCGCGACGCTCCGAAGGATCGACACGGGCAACAGGCAACATGAGCAGAAGCAATCCCGCAACGCTTGACAGCCGTTCCAACCGGTTCGTGCTGGCCACCTTCGTTCGGCGCCAGATCGCCTCGCTGGCAGGCTTTGCCCTGTTCGGCGCGTTGGCGCTCGCCGTCGCCGCGCTGTCGACATGGAACGTGTCCGATCCCAGCTTCTCCTACGCAACCTCGGAGGAACCGACCAACGTGCTCGGCTATGCCGGCGCCGCCTTCGCCGACATCTTCATGCAGTTCTTCGGGCTGGCGAGCGTCGTCGCGTTGCTCCCCGTCGTCGCCTGGGCGCTTGTCCTCATCGGCGGCAAGCCGTTCGATAAGGTCTTCAAACGCCTTGGCTTCTGGTTCGTCGGCTCCGTGCTCGCGGGCGCGGCGCTGAGCTGTGTTCCGGCGCCGATTACCTGGCCGCTTCCCAACGGCCTCGGCGGTGTTTTCGGCGACATGATTCTGCGGTTCCCTTCCCTTTTCACCGGCGCCTTCCCGACCGGCACCTTCGCGACCGTTCTCGCCTGCCTTTTCGCTGTCCCGGCTGCCTGGTGCCTGATCTATAGCGCCGGCCTCATCGGCGTCAGCGAGGAGCAAGAGGAGGAGCCGGCGGAGGAAGTCGTGCCAAGCAAGGCCCGCACCGTCGGCGAGGAGCTCGAGGACGAGGACGCGGGAGGCCCCCTCACCTTGCTCATGGGCTCGCTTACCCATATGCGCTTTACGCTTGAAGCACGCCTGCGGCGCGCCTTCGGCATGAGCGCTAAGCGAAGCACCAAACGTCAATATGACGAACCCTATGACTTCAACAATGACGAGTTCGGCACGCTGAACGAACCCGTCCGGCCGAAGCCGCTGGCCGACCGTGTCGAGCCTTCCCTCGACCGCGCGGAGCGCCGTGTCGTGACACCGCCGCCGATCATGGCCGACGACGACGATCCGCCCTTCGATCTCGACGAGCCGCGCCCCGCGGGTATTCTGCCGGATGACGACGAAGACGACGTAGCGGCCGATTGGGCGCCAAGAGCCGCTCCGCCGAAGCCGGGGCTCGCCAAGCCGGGATCCCGCGTCGCGTCGCCGGCGCCGCGCCCCAAATCGGGCCAGCGTGTCGAACGCGAGGCGCAGCGCTCGTTCGTCGACGATGATGGCGATTTCGTGCTGCCGCCGATGCATTTCCTTGCCGAGCCGAAGAACATTGCCCGCGACCCCTCGCTCTCATCCGATGCGCTCGAGCAGAATGCGCGCATGCTCGAGGGCGTCCTGGAGGACTTCGGCGTCAAGGGCGAGATCATCCATGTCCGCCCGGGCCCCGTGGTTACGCTTTACGAACTGGAGCCGGCGCCAGGCATCAAATCCTCCCGCGTCATCGGCCTTGCCGACGACATCGCCCGCTCGATGAGCGCGATCGCCGCCCGTGTCGCGGTCGTGCCCGGCCGCAACGCCATCGGCATCGAGCTGCCGAATCAGCGGCGCGAGACGGTCTACCTGCGCGAGCTGATCGGCTCGCGCGACTTCGAGACGACCAAGACCAGGCTCGCCATGGCGCTCGGCAAGACGATCGGCGGGGAGCCCGTGATCGCCGATCTCGCAAAGATGCCGCACTTGCTCGTCGCCGGCACCACCGGTTCGGGCAAGTCGGTGGCGATCAACACCATGATCCTGTCACTGCTCTATCGGCTCAGGCCCGACCAGTGCCGCCTCATCATGATCGATCCGAAGATGCTGGAACTCTCCGTCTATGACGGCATCCCGCACCTGCTCTCGCCTGTTGTGACCGACCCGAAGAAGGCCGTCGTCGCGCTGAAATGGACAGTGCGCGAGATGGAAGAGCGCTATAAGAAGATGTCGAAGATCGGTGTGCGCAACATCGACGGCTTCAACACCCGCGTCGAGCAGGCGCTCGCCAAGGGCGAAGCGATCACCCGTACGGTTCAGACCGGGTTCGATCGCCAGACGGGCGAGGCGATGTACGAGACGGAGGAATTCGATCTCACGCCGCTGCCCTATATCGTCGTGATCATCGACGAAATGGCGGACCTGATGATGGTCGCCGGCAAGGACATCGAGGGCGCCGTCCAGCGGCTCGCCCAGATGGCGCGTGCGGCCGGCATCCACGTCATCATGGCAACACAGCGTCCCTCGGTCGACGTCATCACCGGCACGATCAAGGCCAACTTCCCGACGCGCATTTCCTTCCAGGTCACCTCGAAGATCGACAGCCGCACCATCCTTGGCGAGCAGGGCGCCGAACAACTGCTCGGCATGGGCGACATGCTCTACATGGCCGGCGGCGGGCGCATCCAGCGCGTGCACGGCCCCTTCGTTTCCGATACGGAAGTGGAGGAAGTGGTCGCCTACCTGAAGACCCAGGGCGTGCCGCAATATCTCGATGCGATCACCGAGGACGACGGCGAGGACGACGACGGCGGCGGACCGGCCGGCACCTCCAACCTCGCCGATTCCGACGATCCCTACGATCAGGCGGTGGCGATCGTTCTGCGCGATGGCAAAGCCTCGACCTCTTACGTGCAGCGACGCCTCGGTATCGGCTATAATCGCGCCGCCTCGCTGATCGAACGGATGGAGCAGGAAGGCATCATCGGACCGGCGAACCATGCCGGCAAGCGCGAGATCCTGGTGCCGACCGAGGCGGAAATCACCGGCCGGTAATCCGGCCCTCATCGCCGGCCGCCATGACGCGCGGCCGGTAACGGTCATTTGAACGACACCCCTTGCGGCATCGGTGAGCGCCTTGAAGGCGCCCCACTTGCTCTTCAAATGATCCTGAAATGAAGGAGACTGCGATGACAGAGACAAAAACCGGCCAGGGCAGCAATCGAGCTATCTCGCGGCGTGTCTTCGTTTGCGGCCTGGCAGCTCTCGCGGGCATGGCCGGAACGACGCTCGATGCGCGAGACGCCTCCGCACAGGCGACCGGCGTCGCCCAGAGGATCGCCGACCACTTTTCGTCGGTGAAGACAATGGCGGGCGAGTTCGTGCAATTCGGGCCACGCGGCGAGCAGACAGGCGGCAAATTCTACATCCGCCGCCCCGGACGCATCCGCTTCAATTATGAAGCCCCCTCGCCGATGCGGGTGATCGCCGACGGCAAGTCGGTCGTCATCGGCAATATGAAGCTGAAGACCTGGGATATCTATCCGCTTTCGAAAACGCCGCTCAATCTGCTTTTGAGCGAAAGGATCGACCTCAGCGGCAGGATGGTGCGCGCCGTTCGGGAAGAGTCCGACCTCATCACCATCGTGCTCGGCGACCGCTCGATCTTCGGCGATTCGACCATCACGATGATGTTCGACCCGAAGACCTACGATCTTAGGCAATGGACGATCACCGATCCCCAGAAGAAGGATACCTCGGTGATGATCTTCAACGTTCGCACCGGAATGCAACTGGACGACAAGGTTTTCCGCATCCCCTACGACGAAGTACGCAACAAGCGAGGCGGCTGAGGCGCGACCCACGGCCGTCTCCGGTGAACGAAATCGATCAAGGATAACCTTAACAATTCAAGGCGCTCGAGCGACCGTTGTGCGTCTGTATAGACGCACGGTGTGGGCCTTTTTCATGCCCTGCCGTTTGTCGTTTGACCTCTTAAAAACGCGGCACGCATTGCCGGGAGCTTCCCTGCTCGATTGCCGGCGCACTCATCCTTTGTACAGCGCCGCGCGTCCAATCGGACGCGCTAAGGTCGCTGTAGCACTTTGAAATGATGCATGATTCCTTAAATCGATTCCGATTTAAGGAATCATGCAGTAGGGAACGCGGAATGAACCTTTCCATCGCCACATGGAACATCAACTCCATTCGCCTGCGCATGCCGCTGGTCGAGCACTTTCTGAAGACATGGCAGCCCGACATCCTGTGCCTGCAGGAAACCAAATGCCCGAACGACCAGTTTCCGTCGTCGCCGCTGAAAAGCCTTGGCTATAAATACATCGAGATGCACGGCCAGAAGGGCTACCACGGGGTAGCGACCGTTTCGCGCCTGCCGCTGCATGAGCTTTCCGACCGCCGCGACTATTGCGGCATCGGCGACGCCCGTCATCTCTCCGTCGTCTTTAAGGCCGGTGACAAAACGATACGCCTGCACAATTTCTATGTGCCGGCCGGCGGCGACGAGCCGGACCGGACGATCAATCCGAAGTTCGGCCACAAGCTCGACTTTGTCGATGAAATGAAGCTCCTGCACGCCGAAGCCGAGGCCGGCGTCTCGTCCATCCTCGTCGGCGACCTCAACATCGCGCCGCTCGAGCACGACGTCTGGTCGCACAAGCAGCTTTTGAAGATCGTCAGCCACACCCCGATCGAGACCGAGGGCCTGATATCGGTGATGACCGGCGGCGCCTGGGTCGATCTGATGCGCCAGCACGTGCCTCCGCCGGTAAAGCTCTACACCTGGTGGAGCTATCGCGCAAAGGATTGGGACCTGGCCGACCGCGGCCGCCGCCTCGATCATATCTGGTCCTCGGCCGACATCGCACCGAAGCTGAGCCGCGTCGACATCCTGCGCGAGGCGCGCGGCTGCGATCGCCCCTCCGACCACGTGCCGGTGATCGCGCATTTCGACCTTTAACGGCCGCAACGCTTTTGAGGCGACCCATCGGCGGCATAGGCTCACGATTGCTCCTAGCCCTCTCCCCGAAGGGAACTGAGCGGCCGTCGTTTGTCCCTTCTCCCCTGCGGAGAGAAGCTGCCGGCAGGCGGATGAGGGGCGAAAATTCGCTAAGCAAACCGACCGGCGAGCGCCTCGGCGCGCCGGATCATCGCCTGCAGGTTCTCGCGGATACGGGCTTCGACAAGCGCGGTGACCTCCGGATACTCTTCCAGCATCCGCCGAAAAAGTGGGCGATTGATACGAATGACTTCGCTGTCTTCCTCGGCGGTCGCCGTGAACTTGCGCTCGACCATCGAGATCAACGCCAGTTCGGAAAGAAGCGCGCCGCGCTCAACGGTGGCCACATGCTGCTGCCGCCCCTCGCCGTCCGCCTTCGAAAGCGTGAAACTGCCGGCGGCAACGGCAAAGGCACAGTCGGCCGGCGCCCCTTCGCGAAAAAGCTCCTGGCCCTTCAGCACGCGGCGACGCTCGGCGCCGAAGGCAATCAGCCTCAGCTTGTCCTCGCTGATATCGGCAAAGAGCGCCACATTGGACAAAAGCGCGATGTCGTCGTTGAGTGCCAAGCGGCAAATCTCCCAGTTCACATATACAGCGCCGCGCGTCTTATCGGACGCGCAAAGCAAGCTGTAGCACTTTGAATTGCTGCATGTTTTTGCCCTTAAGTCGATACGACTCAAGGAAACATGGAGTAAGGGCGGAATGCGGAACGAAAAGCGCTTCGCACCTTTCCGCGATCCCGCTTAAGGAACGATCTTGTAGCCGCCGTTCTCTGTCACCAAAATCTCCGCATTGGAAGGGTCGCGCTCGATTTTCTGACGGAGGCGGTAGACATGTGTCTCCAGCGTGTGCGTGGTGACACCGGAATTGTAGCCCCAGACCTCCTCAAGCAGGACATCGCGCGTGACCACTTTCTGATCGGCGCGATAGAGATAGCGGATGATTGCCGCTTCCTTCTCCGTCAGGCGGATCTTCTGGCCATTCTCCATCGTCAGCAGTTTCTGGCTCGGCTTGAACGTATAGGGGCCGACGCTGAAGGTGGCGTCCTCGCTTTGCTCGTGCTGGCGAAGCTGGGCGCGGATGCGCGCGAGCAGCACGGCAAAGCGGAACGGTTTGGTGACGTAGTCGTTGGCGCCCGCTTCGAGCCCAAGGATGGTGTCCGAATCGGTGTCGTGCCCGGTCAACATGACGATCGGCGCCTTGAAACCGCCCTTGCGCAGGATCTTGACGGCCTCGCGGCCATCCATGTCGGGCAGGCCGACATCCATGATCAGAAGGTCGACCTGGTGGGTACGCGCCGCCTGGATCCCCTTGCCGGCGGTTGCCTCTTGCAGGAGGTCGAACTCTTCATAGAGAGAAAGCTGCTCTACCAGTGTTTCGCGCAGGTCATTGTCGTCATCGACAAGGAGAATGGTACGTGTCGCCATAGGGACAATTCCTGTTTGCTTCCTGAATCAAAACTAGCTCAAATGCCGCACTTGGCAAGCCGGCCCCCGTTGAACTCCGTCATAAATGCAACCATGCCTATGGTCGTCACTAAGTCACGGACAAGGCAAAATTTTGTGAGAATAATGCGCAAGAAAACGTCGGGAGTAAGATCACCGAAGTCAACGATCGTCGTCAGAATGGCGCCGCGCGACCGCCGCCGCGCGCTTGTCAGTTTCGACGGCAGAACGGAGCAGGCGGCGATCGGCCGAAGCGGCGTGACAGCCATCAAGCGCGAGGGCGACGGCGCGACACCGCGGGCATCGATGAAGCTGATCGGCGGCTACATGCGCCGCGACCGCATCTCGTTGCCGCCGACTCGCCTGCCGATGCGTGCCATCCGCCGCGAGATGCTGTGGTGCGACGATCCCCGGCACGCATCCTACAATCGCCCGGCCAAAGCCCCGCTTGCGGTAAGCCACGAGACGATGATGCGCGACGACGGCCTCTATGACGTATGCCTGGTCATGGATTGGAACATCTTCTGCAGGCGCCGCAATGCCGGCTCGGCGATCTTCTTCCACCTCATTCGCCCCGGCTACGAGCCGACGCAAGGTTGCGTCGCCATCAGCCTGCCGGCCATGAAGCGGCTGATCCGGCATATGCGTCAGGGGATAATCGTAAAGGTGGTGTAGGAATTACAGCGCCGCGCGTCCGAGCGGACGCGCAAAGATCGCTGTAGCACTTTGAATTACTGCATGATTTTGTCCTTAAATCGGTTCCGATTTAAGGAATCATGTGGAGGCGGCTTCTTCAGGCTCCGTCCTCCAGCATGCGGGGCGTTACGAACCGAACGAGCCGGCCCGTTCCGGGCGCAATCTCCGACCATTGCTCGATGGTGAAATCCATGACGGCGAGCGCGGCGGTCGGGAACTTTTCGCGCAGGCGCGCCAACGCCACTTCGTCACCGCCGCCGGCAAGCAGGAGGGCAAGCTCCGCCATGCCTGGATTGTGCCCGACGAGCATGAGCTTCTCGACCGACGGCTCCACCTTGCGGATCACATCGATCATGGCCCTGGCTGCCACCTCGTAGATGGCGACAGCGTCGCGGCTTTCAACCTTGTGTGGCAGCTCGCCGGCGACAAGCTCCCAGGTCTCCTGCGCGCGCCGGGCGGTCGAAACGAGCACGAGATCCGGGATCAACTCCTGCCTCGCCATGAAGGCGCCGATTGCCGGCGCCGCCCTTCGGCCGCGGCCGGCAAGCGGGCGTCGATGGTCGGCGACCCCCTCCGGCCAGGCGGATTTGCCGTGGCGAAGCAACATGAGGCGGCGTGTCGGGGGTCTGGCGTCGTCAGGCATGGGGGCGTTCCTCATCTGTCGGCCGATAGTTCCATTCTCGCACCGTCGCGCGCATAAAAAAAGCCGCCCCGAAGGGCGGCCTGAGATGCCGGAAAAGCTCGAACCGGCTTATTTCCACTCGCGGATATCGACGAAGTGCCCGGAAACCGCCGCGGCGGCCGCCATAGCCGGCGAGACCAGATGCGTGCGCCCCTTGAAGCCCTGACGGCCTTCGAAGTTGCGGTTCGACGTCGAGGCGCAGCGCTCGCCCGGCTTCAGCCGGTCGTCGTTCATCGCCAGGCACATGGAGCAGCCGGGCTCGCGCCAGTCGAAGCCCGCTTCCTTGAAGATCTTGTCGAGGCCTTCCGCTTCCGCCTGTTCCTTGACGAGGCCGGAGCCGGGCACGATCATCGCCGAAACGGTCAGGGCGACCTTACGGCCCTCGACGACCTTGGCGACGGCGCGCAGGTCCTCGATGCGGCCATTGGTGCAGGAACCGATGAAGACCCGGTCGATGGCGATTTCGGTGATCTTCGTGCCGGGCTTCAGGCCCATATAGTCGAGCGCACGCCATTTCGAGGCGCGCTTGGTCTCGTCCTGGATCTCATCCGGGTTCGGAACGATGCCCTGCACTGAGACCACGTCTTCCGGCGAGGAGCCCCAGGAAACGATCGGCGGCAGGTTGGCAGCGTCGAGGACGACGACGCGGTCGTAGTGGGCGCCCTCGTCCGTGTGCAGCGTCTTCCAGTATTCGAGCGCCATATCCCAGGCCTTGCCCTTCGGCGCGCGCGGCCGGTCCTTGATATAGGCGAAGGTCGTCTCGTCCGGCGCGATCAGGCCAGCGCGGGCGCCGCCTTCGATCGTCATGTTGCAGATCGTCATGCGGCCTTCCATCGAGAGCGACCGGATGGCCTCGCCAGCAAACTCGATGACATGCCCGGTGCCGCCGGCCGTGCCGATCTCGCCGATAATCGCGAGGATAATGTCCTTGGCAGTGACGCCCGGCGGCAATTGGCCGTCGACGCGCACCAGCATGTTTTTGGCCTTTTTCTGGATCAGCGTCTGCGTCGCCAGAACATGTTCCACTTCCGAGGTGCCGATGCCATGCGCTAGCGCGCCGAAGGCACCGTGGGTCGAGGTGTGGCTATCGCCGCAGACGATCGTCATGCCGGGCAGCGTGAAGCCCTGCTCGGGACCGACGATGTGGACGATGCCCTGGCGCTTGTCGTTCTCGGAGTAGTATTCGACGCCGAAGTCGGCCGCGTTCTTGGCAAGCGCCTCGACCTGGATGCGGCTCTCCTCGTTCTTGATGCCGAGGTGGCGATCGGGCGAGGTCGGAACGTTATGGTCGACGACGGCGAGCGTCTTTTCCGGCGCGCGGACCTTGCGGCCGGCCATGCGCAGGCCTTCGAAGGCCTGCGGGCTCGTCACCTCGTGAACGAGGTGACGATCGATGTAGAGAAGACAGGTGCCGTCGTCCTGGCTGTTGACCAGATGATCGTCCCAGATCTTGTCATAGAGGGTACGCGGTGCGCTCATGGCGATATGTCCATTCGAATTTTCAGAATATGGGAAGGGCCGGCAGCAGGGCGGCCGGAAAACTGATCGAACGATCAGGATAGGCGGCTGGTGAGCGCGCCGGAAACCCGCGCGAAAAAGCGTGCCGGCAGACGCTTGTGGTCCTGCAGCACGACGATTTTCTGTTCGCGACATCCGAATTTGGATTCCATGGCCGTGCTCATATCAATTTTTTGACACCTCGGCAATTGGCGAGATGGGAGCGACTCTGCAAACACGCCTCCCCAACCTCCCCTGTGGGGAGGAGTTGGGAGCGGTTTAAGCCGGCAAATGCCTACCGTGCCTCTGCCCTTCTCAGCCGCCGCTCGAGCGCCCTCAGCCCCAACGACAGGCCGATTGTCAGGATGAGATAGACATAGGCGACGATCGAGTAGGTTTCGAAGAAGCGGAACGAGCCCGAGGCGTAGATCTTGCCCATCTGGGTGATATCGGCGACGCCGAGCACCGAGACCAGCGAGGAATCCTTGACCATTGCCACGAAGTCGTTTCCGAGCGGCGGCAGGATAACGCGGATCGCCTGCGGGAAAACGACGAGGCGAAAGCGTTGATAGCGTGAAAGCCCGAGCGCCTTCGCCGCCTCAACTTGCCCCTTGTCGACCGACTGGATGCCGGCGCGAAAGACCTCGGCGATGAAGGCCGAATAGCCGATCATCAGGGCGATGATCGCCCGCCACATCAGCGAGATATCGCGCACGACGAGCGGCTCCATCCAGCCTGCCGAAATGAACGGCGCGCCCGCGAAATTCGCGGCCACCACCAGCGCCGGCGCCCCGACGAAGGCGATATAGAAGAGCAGGACGAGGATCGGGACGCCACGAATTACCTCGGTGTAGAAGCGCGCAATCTGGCGCAGCGCTACATGCTCGGAAAGCGCCATCAACGCCACGCCGAGGCCGAGCACGGTCGCCAGCGCAAAACCCACCAGCGTCACGAAAATGGTGACGCCGATGCCCTTGAGGACAACGCCGAAGACCTGGGAAAAGATGTCGTTGGTAATGATGACCGCGGCAAGCGCCACGGCGATCAAGAGAAGGGCGACCAGCCACCAGGGATAGTCGCCCTTCTCGGATGTGTCGAATTTATCTGGCGCCATCATGATTCCGATAAGTTGGAGCGGGATGCGGCCGGAAAGCCGCACACTCCTCATCCGTCCCGGCGATCAGCCGCCCATCTTGTAGTCGAGGAACCACTTCTTGTTGAGCGCATCGAAGGTGCCGTCCTCCTTCAGCGCCTTGATGGCGGCATTGATCGGGGCGACGAGATCGGAGCCCTTCGGGAAGATGAAACCGAAATCCTCGGTGCCGAGCGGCTCGCCGACGACCTTGAGCTTGCCTTCGGACGAATCGACATAGCCTTGTGCTGCCACGCTGTCGGTCAGCACGAGGTCGACGTCGCCGGCCTTGAGCGCCTGCACGGTGGCGCCGAAGGTCTCGAACAGCTTGATGCGCGGATTCTGCTCGTTGCCGTCGAGGATCTCATAGACCGCCGTGTAGAACGGCGAGGTGCCGGGCTGGGCACCGATCAGCGCATCATCCTCCGCAGCGAAGCTCTTGGCGTCCTTGAAGCGGGTCTCGTCGCCGCGCACCAGCATGAACTGCTGCGAACGCATATAGGGATCGGAGAAGTCGACCTTTTCCTTGCGGTCGTCCTTGATGGTGATGCCGGTCATGCCGACCTGGAACTGGCCGTCGGAGACCGCCTGGATCATCGCGTCCCAGCTGGTGTTCTGGTACTCGACCTTGAAGTTCAGCCGCTTGGCGATCTCGTTCATCGCATCATATTCCCAGCCGACCGCCTGGCCGGTCTTGGGGTCGACGAACTGCAGCGGCGGATAGGCGTTCTCGGTCACGACGACGACCGTCTTGCCGCCGAGGTCCGGCAGGTCGCTCGCGTGAGCGGGCGCGGAGAATACGAATGGAACGGCGAGGGCTGCGGCTATGCCCGCAAGCACATGGCGACGGCATGTCATTGGAGAAGCTCCCGAAAATTGTGGCGACAGAAAATGTCACAAATTTTACCGGGAAGACAAGAAGATAGATCACAAGGATCTCGGATTGATCCAATCCCGGTTTGTTTTGCTCCAGCAAAAAGAAAGGCGGCCCGAGGCCGCCTTCCTGATAATTCCGAGGAATTGGAATCTTATTCGGCTGCGTTTTCCGCTGCCTTTGCCTCTTCCGCTGCCTTTGCCTCGGCGGCTTCGGCTGCGGCCTTTTCAGCGGCAAGCGCCTGGGCGGCTGCAACCTTCTCAGCCTCGATGCGTGCCTTTTCGTCGGCAACGGCCTGGCGCTCGGCTTCGTTCAGCTTGCGGGCGCGCGTGCCGGTGTTTTCCACGATACGGGCCGACTTGCCGCGACGATCGCGGAGATAGTAAAGCTTGGCGCGACGGACCTTACCGCGGCGAACCACTTCAACGCTCTCGACGAGCGGAGAGTAAACCGGGAATACGCGCTCGACGCCTTCGCCGTAGGAGATCTTGCGAACGGTGAAGCTTTCGTTGAGGCCGCCGCCGGAACGGGCGATGCAGACGCCTTCATAGGCCTGGACGCGGGTACGGTTGCCTTCGACAACGCGGACGTTGACGCGGACGGTGTCGCCGGCGGAGAAATCGGGAAGGGTGCGCTTTGCGGCGATCTTGGCGGCCTGTTCGGCTTCCAGCTGCTGGATGATGTTCATCGGTCTAACCTTTGCGTTCTTCTGAAACAGCCAGAGCGCTCTCGATCAGCCTGTTGGATTTCCCTTCAAGCCTTGCCGTATTTATGGCAGGAGCGGATTCGCCATTCTTTGTTGATGGTCGACGGGCAAAGAACCCGAACCGGGGCGGCACATACACCAAACGATCTGCCTTGTCATCCCCGAAAGCCGATTTTCCGGGTGCTTGCCGCCTCAGAAGCCGCATTTTATCAGAATTGCCTGAAATTCCAGGCATTGGAGACAGTTTCAGCGATGGGCTTGCGGTCGATTTCGCCAACGGCTATCCCGGTGTCCACGCGGTTCGGGGATGGCCATGACGATTGTTCAAGCTCTTCTGCTTTTTGTTTCAGGATTCCTCTCCGGTGTCGTCAACGCCATCGCCGGCGGCGGCACCTTTCTGACCTTCGGCGCCATGACGCTTGGCGGCCTGCCGCCGATCGTTGCCAACGCCACCTCGTCGATCATCCAGTTTCCGGGCTACATCACCTCGGCGCTCGCCTATGCCAAGGAAATCCGCGCGGACCGGCGGAACGCGATCTTGCTCGGGGTTATTTCGGCGATCGGCGGACTGGCCGGTGCGCTGCTGCTCCTTTCGCTCTCCAATCCGTCCTTCCGCGCGATGGTGCCCTGGCTGCTGATCGCCGCGACGGCGATCTTCGCGGCCGGTCCGTTGCTTAAGCCCAAGGCACGCAGCGACGAACACCGAATCGGTCCGCTCGGAGTGGCCAGCCAGATGGCGACCTCCGTCTATGGCGGCTTCTTCGGCGCCGGCATGGGCATCATGATGCTGGCCGTTCTCGGCCTTGCGACCGGTGGCGGCTATCATCGGCTGAACGCGCTGAAAAACTTCATCTCGATCGTGATTGCCGCGATCGCCATCGCGGTCTTCGCCGCGGGCGGCGTCGTCTCCTGGCTGCACGCGGCCATCATGGTTCCGGGTGCGGCCCTCGGCGGCTATTCGGGCGTCTGGGCGGCGCGACGCGTTCCCCAGGCGATCATTCGGGCACTCGTCGTCGCGGTCGGGTTGCTGCTTGCCGCCTATTACTTCTTCACCGGCTGACCGACAGCGCGGCAAGCTTTGATTTACGCGTGATTATTCCGAAAGCCGCTTTCCACTTTTCGGATCACGCGCGAGCAGATCCGGCCGGCGCTCCGCCGTCAATTTTCGGGCTTGCGCCTCGCGCCATTTGGCGATGGCCCCGTGGTTACCGGAGGTAAGCACCGCCGGGATTTCCTGGCCTTCGAAGACCTGCGGCCGCGTGTAGTGCGGATGCTCCAGAAGTCCGCCCTCGAAGCTTTCGTGCACGCCGGACAATTCGTTTCCCATCACGCCCGGCAGGATGCGCACAACGGCATCGAGCAGCACGAGCGCCGCCGGCTCGCCACCGGAAAGAATATAGTCGCCGATCGATACTTCCTCGAGATTGCGCGTATCGATGACCCGCTGGTCGACACCCTCGAAGCGGCCGCAGACAATGACGACGCCGGGGCCAGCGGCGAGTTCCCGCACACGCTCCTGCGTCAAGGGCCGGCCGCGCGGGCTCATCAGCAGCCGCGGACGTTCATCGTCGGCCGCGACCCGGTCGATCGCGCGGGCGAGTACGTCGGGTTTCAGCACCATGCCGGCGCCGCCGCCGGCCGGCGTGTCGTCGACGGTGCGGTGCTTGTCCTCGGCGAAATCGCGGATCTGCACCGCCTCGACCGACCATTGCCCGCGCTCAAGCGCCTTGCCGGCAAGCGAGACGCCGAGATGTCCGGGAAACATCTCCGGATAGAGCGTCAGAACCGTGGCGCGAAAGGACATCGCCGAACTGCTCACTTGCTTTTTTTCGGGAATGGTTTGCCTGTGCCGTCCTCCTTGGCGTCGACAAGACCCGCGGCGACAGGGTCGACCAGCAGCCTGCCGGCCTCGAGATCGATTTCGAGCACCGACCATTCGGTGAAGGGGATCAGTACAGGCCGCCTACCCGGTCCCTTCAGCTCCAGGAGATCGCCGGCGCCGAAATCGAAGACGCCGGTTACCGAGCCATAGCTCCTGCCGGCTCCATCGACCGCCTCCAGCCCTTCGAGATCGGCATAGAAAAACTCGTCCTCGTCGAGATCGTCGTCGGGAAGATTATCGCGCTCGATGAAGAGTTCGAGCCCGTTGAGCGCTTCGGCCGCATTACGGTCATTGATGCCGCGAAAGCGCACCACGACCACATTCTTGGCCTCGCGGATTTCGAGCACCTCGAAGACGCGCCCGTCAGCGCTATGCAAGTTGCCGTAGTCGCCGAGCGCAATCGGATCGGCCGTAAAGGATTTCACGCGCACTTCGCCGCGCAGCCCTTGGGCCGCGCCGATGGTCGCCATCAGGACTGGGTTTTCAAGCTTGCTCATGGTCTCGATCCATTTCCGGCGCGATCCGGATTCCGTGTGCACATAAAACAAAACGGGCGGCATGGAAATGCCACCCGTATGCCACACCGTTTTGACGGCGATATTATTATTCGGCGGCTGCTTCGGCAGCGGCAGCAGCTGCTTCTTCGGCGCGCTGCTTGGCTTCGGCGGCACGTTCCTGTGCCTTCTTGCCGGGCTGTGCCTTGTTGGGGTTGTTGCGAGCCGGACGCTTGGCGAGGCCAGCCTGGTCGAGGAAGCGCAGCACGCGGTCGGTCGGCTGTGCGCCCTGGGCGATCCAGTGGCTCACGCGCTCCGCGTTGAGCTCGACGCGCTTTTCATCGTCCTTGGCGAGCATCGGGTTCCAGGAGCCGAGCTTTTCGAGGAAGCGGCCGTCACGCGGGCTGCGCGCATCGGCAACGACGATCTGGTAGTAGGGGCGCTTCTTGGAACCGCCACGGGCGAGACGAATTTTCAGTGCCATTTCAGTTACTCCTTGCAGGCTTTCTTGACCGCTTCGTTCAAGCGGAATGGGTGGCGCCGGCGTTGCTCGCAGGCTGCGAGCGATCGGCGGCGATGGCTTCATGATGCCGGATGACTTCCTTGATGATGAAGTTCAGGAACTTCTCGGCGAAATCCGGGTCCAGATTGGCATCCTTCGCCAGACGGCGAAGGCGTTCGATCTGGTATTCCTCGCGCGCCGGATCCGCCGGCGGCAATTGATGCTTGGCTTTGAGAACGCCGACTGCCTTGGTGCAGCGGAAGCGTTCGGCCAGCATGTGGACAAGCGCGGCATCGATATTGTCGATCGACTGCCGGTAGCCCGCCAATTCCTCTCTGATCTCGGGATCAACCATTCTCTGTGATCCTCACTTCTTCTTTGGCAGGCCGGGAAGACCCGGGAAACCGCCACCAAGACCCGGAAGCTTGGCGCCCCCCAAACCGGGCAATCCGCCGCCGCCGAGACCGGGGAGGCCGCCGCCGGGCTTTCCGAGGCCGGCGGCCTCGGCCTGCTTCTGCAGGGCTTCGAGCTGCTTGGGGTCGAGCTTCGACAGATCCGGCATGCCGCCGCCGAGGCCCATCTTGCTCGCAAGGCCGCCCATCATCTGCTTCATCATACCGCCTTTGCCTTTGCCGCCCATCATCTTCATCATGTCCGCCATCTGGCGGTGCATCTTCAGAAGCTTGTTGATGTCGGCGGCATCGGTGCCCGAGCCGGCGGCGATGCGCTTCTTGCGCGAATGCTTGAGGATATCCGGATTGGCGCGCTCGGCCTTGGTCATCGACGAGATGATGGCGAGCTGGCGCTTGAAGAGCCCATCGTCGAGGCCGGCGGCAGCCATCTTGTCCTTCATGCCCGCCATGCCCGGCATCAGCCCCATGATGCCGCCCATGCCGCCCATCTTCTGCATCTGGCGCAGCTGGTCGGCGAGGTCGTTCAGGTCGAACTTGCCCTTGGCCATCTTGGCGGCCATGGCGGCCGCTTTCTCGGCGTCGATGTTTTCCGCCGCCTTTTCGACCAGCGAAACGATGTCGCCCATGCCGAGGATGCGATCGGCGACGCGGCGCGGATGGAACTCCTCGAGCTCATCCATCTTTTCGCCGACACCGATCAGCTTGATCGGCTTGCCGGTGACGGCGCGCATCGACAGCGCCGCACCGCCGCGGCCGTCGCCGTCCATGCGGGTGAGCACGAGGCCGGTGATGCCGACGCGGTCATCGAAATTGCGCGCGAGATTGACGGCGTCCTGACCGGTCAGTGCATCGGCGACGAGCAGGATCTCATGCGGATTGGACTTCCGCTTGATCTCCGCCATCTCGATCATCAGCGGTTCGTCGATATGGGTGCGGCCGGCGGTATCGAGGATGACGATGTCATGGCCGCCGAGCTTGGCCGCCTGAACGGCACGCGCGGCAATGTCGGTGGGCGACTGGCCGGCGATGATCGGCAGCGTATCGACGCCCGTCTGGACGCCGAGCTGGCGCAATTGCTCCTGCGCGGCCGGACGGCGGGTGTCGAGCGAGGCCATCAGGACCTTCTTCTTGTCCCGGCTCGTCAAGCGCTTGGCGATCTTGCCCGTGGTTGTCGTCTTGCCCGAGCCCTGGAGGCCGACCATCATGATGACGACCGGGGCCGGCGCGTTGAGGTCGATCGGCACGCCCTCCGAGCCGAGCATCGCGACGAGCTCGTCATGGACGATCTTGACGACCATCTGGCCGGGCTTGATCGACTTCAGGATTTCGGCGCCGACGGCCTTCTCGCGAACCTTTTCCGTGAAGGACCGCACGACATCGAGCGCGACGTCGGCTTCGAGCAGCGCACGGCGAACCTCCCGAAGCGCCGCGGAAACATCAGCTTCCGACAGGGCGCCGCGGCCGGTCAGTCCATTCAATATGGAACCAAGACGGTCCTGGAGGCTCTCGAACATTCTCTCTTCCTTCTGGTTTCCGGTTTTACCAATGGCTCAGCCGGAAACGTGGGTTCCCTCGCGCGGAAAACAAGGCGCAAAGCCAAAAACCACCCGAGGGCGCAACGCGCTGTCGGATGTTGACCTCCCGGCTCTCTTTATACCTTTTCGGGGCCCGGTCGGTGGCTTCGAAGTCATCACTTGCGAAGGAATTGGCCGCGATAAACAGCAAAGCCGGTGAAAAGTCAAGGATTGGCGGCAAATTCGCTCCCGAGCCGCTTCAGGTCAGCACGGCGCCGCGCCCTTCGAGCGCCTCGGCATGCTTGCGCCATCCGGCTTTGTCGCGGCTCAATACGGCGTTTTCGAGGATTTCGACCCGATAGCCGCGGTTCAGCGCACCGTTGGCGGTGTTCTGGACGCAATGGCAACCATCAAGGCCTGTCAGCAGCAACGTGCCGATTCTGTTTGCAGCCAGATAGCCTTCGAGCTCCGGCGAGGAGAAGCCGTCGCTGAGCGATTTCACGACCTCGAAATCCGGCGACAACGACAGTGCGAGGCCGAGCCCTTTCGATCCCGGGATTCCGCGCCCCTCGCCAAAAAGCCAGATCATCAGCCTGATGAGCGGCGCGCGATAGACTTGACGGATGGCAATCACCGGGATTTCGGCTTCGCTCGCCTTGACGGCGGCCGTGCTGATCATGGCAAGACGCTTCTTCAGATAGGCCTCGTCCCATCCGTATTTTCCGCCGATGGAGGTGAAGTCCTTCTGTATGTCGATGACAAGCAGCGCCAAGTTCGGCCGCATGGAAATGTCGATACGCTCGCCAGTGGTCGGCGTATTCGCCCTCCGCAGTTCGTGCTTCAGGCGAAGGGCGAAGAGGGCGACAGCAACGATGATCGCCCCGACCACCACGAGAACTGCAATCATCCGCTTTCCTCCGTGCCGGATTGACGCGCCAGTTCCTCGAAAGCAGAGTCGACGCGCGCCATGACCCGAAGAGCCACCACCACCTCGGTCTGGTTGATATCGCCGAGGGTCGCATGCAGCAGTTCGAGTTCGCGCTGGTGAACGGCGTTGAACAACTCACGGCCGGCGGCGCTCGGGACGCAGAAATAGGCTTTGCGGTGCTCGGGGTTGGGCTTTTTCTCGATCAGGGCCTTTGCAAAGAGTCCCGCCGCGATGCGCTGGACGAACTGTCGCTTCATCGACAGCCGCCTTGCCGCCTCCGGCACAGTTAGCGGCTTATCGCAAAGAGCTTCCAGGACGGCACGCTCGGCAACCGTGATCCCTGCCCCCTCCAGCATTTTCTCTACCGTCCTGTTGACGTTGAGCTGGATAGGGCGGACAAGTTTGATGGCCCTGTAGAGCCGTTCCTGTTTGTCGAAGCGGACGAGCATCGGCGCATAATAGCAATCGAGTTGTCATCTTCAAGAATTTGTTAAGGACTCTTGCCCGAAGTCTGTGATGAGGCGTCCAGTGCGCGTATCTTGTTGCATGGCAACAGCAGCCGAGGACGGCGATGAAGAAAGGTGGCAATCCCTACTACTCCGGCCCCGTCTCGGATCATTTCGACGGCGTTCGCTTCTTCAATCCCGGCGGCACGGCACCGCGCGGCTTCGGCGCCCTCTTGCGCTGGCAGCTTGGGGGTGGTCGGGTGAGATGGCCGGCGCACCATGACAGTCCGTTCCTGCAGGCGAGACCGGCCCTCAATGTCGATGGCGACGGTCTCCGAGTGACCATGGTCGGACATGCGACGCTCCTTATCCAGGTCGGCGGCCTGAACATCCTGACGGATCCGGTCTGGTCGCACCGCGCGAGCCCCTTCACGTTTGCCGGTCCCCATCGGCGCAACGCGCCCGGCATTCTCATGGACGACCTGCCGCCAATCGACATCGTCCTCGTCACCCACAATCACTACGATCACCTCGATCTCGCCACGCTCATGGCATTGAACGAGGAACACGCGCCGCGCATCGTGACACCGCTCGGCAACGACACGATCATCTGGCGGTCGGTTCCGAACGCCGACATTTCCGTTGTCGACTGGGGCGACCGGGTCGATATGGAGGACGGGATTACCATCCATGCCGAGCCTTGCCACCACTGGTCGGCCCGACGTTCCGGCGACCGGCGCATGGCACTATGGGCCGCCTTCGTCATCGAGACGCCGGCCGGCAAGATCTATCATGTCGGCGACACCGGCTTTCACGAGGGCATCAACTATCGTGCCGCGCGTGCCAAGCACGGTCCATTCCGCCTCGCCAACCTGCCGTTCGGCTGCTACGAGCCGCGCTGGTTCATGGCGTCGCAGCATCAGAATCCGGAAGAGGCGGTTAAGGGCATGATCGCCTGCGGCGCCGAACACGTCGCCGGTCATCACTGGGGCACGTTCCGATTGACCAATGAAGGGATCGAAGAGCCGCTGAGAGCCCTGGAGGCGGCGCTCGACAGCGCCGGCATTGAACGGGCGCGCTTCAGGGCGCTGCGCCCCGGCGAAGCATTCGACGTCCCGCCCCCGAGCCTTGAGGCGAAATGAAGCCGGTACTGGTAATTTCCGGCCTTTTCCGCCATATACAGCGCAAATGAAGGACGCCTCCCCCAAGTGGAGGCCAGTTTGGATAATCGCGACATGGCCGACAGCGTGCAATTTGCCAGGATGAACGGGCTTGGAAACAAGATCCTGGTCGTCGACATGCGCGGCCGCAAGGACCGTGTCACGCCTCATGCCGCGGTCGCGCTCAATGCCGATCCGGCGACCGAGTTCGACCAGATCATGGCGATCCATGATCCCAGGGCCGCCGGCACCGATGCCTGGATCGACATCATCAATTCCGACGGATCGATGGCGCAGGCCTGCGGCAACGGCACCCGTTGCGTCGTGCAGGCGCTCGCCGCCGAGACCGGCAAAAAGGCTTTCCTCTTCCACACCGTCGCGGGCCTCCTCGAAGCGAAGGAGCATGAGGACGGCACGATCTCGGTCGACATGGGAAGCCCGCGTTTCGGCTGGAGCGAGATTCCGCTCGCCGAGGAATTCAATGACACGCGCCGGATCGAATTGCAGATCGGGCCGATCGACGATCCGGTGCTGCACTCGCCGTCCGTCGCCTCCATGGGCAATCCGCATGCGATCTTCTGGGTCGACAACGACGTCTTGTCCTACGAGCTCGATCGCTTCGGGCCGCTCCTTGAAAATCATCCGATCTTTCCGGAGCGCGCCAATATCTCGATCGCCCGGGTCCGTTCACGCCACGAGATGGACCTGAGGACCTGGGAGCGCGGCGCAGGGCTGACGCTTGCCTGCGGCTCGGCGGCTTGCGCCGCCGCCGTCAGCGGCGCAAGAACCGGCCGGACGGAGCGGACAGTGACGGTGAACGTTCCAGGCGGGCCGCTCCTCATCGAATGGCGCGAGAAGGACGACCACGTCATCATGACCGGGCCGGCCGAATGGGAATGGTCGGGCACGCTCGATCCAGCGACCGGCGCCTTTCAGCGCGATGGCGCGGCGGCTGGCGACAACGGAGCGCGGGCGCTTTGAGCGGCGTCGAGGTCATAACCTTCGGCTGCCGCCTCAACACCTATGAATCGGAAGTGATGCGGGCCGAGGCCGAGAAGGCGGGGCTGAACAACGCCATTCTCGTCAACACCTGTGCGGTGACCGGCGAGGCCGTGCGCCAGGCACGCCAGGCGATCCGCCGTGCACGGCGCGACAATCCCCACGCCCGCATCATCGTCACCGGCTGCGCCGCCCAGACCGAGAAGGAAACCTTTGCCGAAATGACCGAGGTTGATGCGGTCCTCGGCAACGAAGAGAAGCTCAGAAGCGCCTCCTATCGCGCGCTGCCCGATTTCGGCGTCTCGGCGGAGGAAAAACTCCGCGTCAACGACATCATGAGCGTGCGCGCCACCGCGCCGCAGATGATCAGGCACATCGACGGACATGTGCGCGCCTTCATCCAGGTGCAGAACGGCTGCGACCACCGCTGCACTTTCTGCATCATTCCCTATGGCCGCGGCAATTCCCGCTCCGTGCCGATGGGCGCCGTCGTCGATCAGGCGCGCCGGCTGGTCGAAAGCGGCTACCGCGAGATCGTGCTGACCGGCGTCGACGCAACGAGCTATGGCGCCGACCTTCCGGGAACGCCGACACTCGGGCTGCTTGCGAAGACGCTGCTGAAGCAGGTGCCGGACATCCTGCGCCTGCGTCTCTCGTCGATCGACAGCATCGAGGCGGACAGGCACCTTTTCGACCTGATCGCCGACGAGCCGCGCTTCATGCCGCATCTGCATCTTTCACTGCAGCACGGCGACGACCTTATTCTGAAGCGGATGAAGCGGCGGCATGCGAGCGCCGATGCCCGCGCCTTCTGCGCCGAGGTTCGCCGCTTGCAGCCCGAGATCAGCTTCGGCGCCGACATGATCGCCGGCTTTCCGACCGAAACCGAAGAGATGTTCGAGAATGCCGTGCGCCTCGCGGAGGACTGCGGCATCGCGCATCTCCACGTCTTCCCCTATAGCCCCCGCCCCGCCACGCCGGCCGCGCGCATGCCTCAGCTCGACCGGGCCCTCGTCAAGGAACGCGCGGCGCGCCTGCGTGCGAAGGGGGCGGAACTCTACGCCGCCCATCTCGATCGTATGATCGGCAGCGAGCAGACGATTCTGGTCGAGATGAACGGGCTGGCGCACACCGAAAACTTCACGCTCGTCGATGCGGCCGGCCTCGAGCCGCGATCGCTCGTTGCGGTCACAATTACCGGCCACAATGGCAAGCATCTGACGATGCAACAAAAACAGATGGCTGCGGCCTGAAATCCGGAAATTCCCATGGCGATTGGTTTCATCAAGAAGATCTTCTCCTTCGGCAAAGGTGCCGTAGAGGAGAAACCCGCGCCGCCGCAGGAGGCGCCGGAACCGGCACCGGATGCGGAGACGATAACCCCCGCTGCCGCGTCGGAAGATCTCCCCGACAAAGAGCGAGAGCCGGCGCCCGAGGCGACCGCCGAGGATCGGACCGCCATCGACGAGGCGAAGGCTGGCACGGACGATTTGGGCGCTTCGCCCGAGACCACGGCGCCGGAGAGTGAAGCCGCCGGCGAAGACGTGTCGGAAAGCACTAGTCCGGCGGCAGACGACGCCGTGGAAGACGAGCGCGCGCCGCGCCCGCTCTCCCCCCTTGTGGGGGAGATGCCCGGCAGGGCAGAGGGGGTTGAACTCCCTTCCGACGAAGTTGAGCTTCGCGATGAGGCCGCGATACCCCCCTCTGTCCCTTCGGGACATCTCTCCCACAAGGGAGGAGAGCGGGCGGAAACCGAGGCAGCCGAGGATGACCAGACCCGCGCTGAGGAGATAGTGGGCGGCGTGGACGATGTCGCCGCATCCCGCGACACAAGCGCAAAAGACGCCGGTACGAAAGGCGAGAGTCCCGAGGTAAGTCCTGACGTCGCCGCGGACGGAGAAATGGCGGCCGACAAAGCCGTCGCGATGGAAGACGAGAGCGTGCCGCCTCCAATCTTCCCCCCTGTGGGGGAGATGCCCGGCAGGGCAGAGGGGGGTGAAGCCGCCTCCGATCACGCTGCGCTTCACGATGACGCCGCGATACCCCCCTCTGTCCCTTCGGGACAGCTCTCCCCTAAGGATGAGACGGCCGCCCCCAGCCTCCCCAAAGGCTTCGCCACCGCCGACAAGCGTCCAAAGGAAACGCCCTCCGCCCCGCAGCCTAAGATTTCCTGGTACCAGCGCCTGCGCCGCGGGCTGGCCCGCACATCGTCGCAGCTCACCGGCCAGATCACCAGTCTCTTCACCAAGAGGAAGCTCGACGAGGCGACGCTGCAGGATCTCGAAGACCTGCTGATCCAGGCCGATCTCGGTGTCGAGACGGCAATGCGCATCACCGATACGCTCGCCTCCGAGCGCTATGGCAAGGATGTCTCCGGCGAAGACGTGTCGCGCATCATGGCCGGCGAAATCACCAAGGTGCTGGCGCCGGTCGCCAAACCGTTGGAGCTCGATCTCAGCCACAAGCCGCACGTGATCCTCGTTGTCGGCGTCAACGGTACCGGCAAGACCACGACGATCGGCAAGCTTGCCGCCAAGCTTTCCGGCGTGGGCCTGAAAGTGATGCTCGCGGCCGGTGATACCTTCCGCGCCGCGGCGATCGAGCAATTGAAGATCTGGGCGGAGCGGACGAAATCCGACATCGTCTCCTCGAAGCTCGGCGCCGACGCGGCCGGCCTTGCGTATGAAGCGTTCCAGCTCGCGCGCGAGAAGAAGTCGGACGTGCTGATCATCGATACCGCGGGGCGGCTGCAGAACAAGGCCGAGCTGATGGCGGAACTCGAAAAGATCGTCCGCGTCCTCGGAAAGCTCGATCCCGATGCGCCGCATACCGTCCTGCAAACGCTCGACGCGACGACCGGGCAGAATGCCCTGCAGCAGGTGGAGATTTTCCGCAACGTCGCGGGCGTCAGCGGTCTGATCATGACCAAGCTCGACGGCACCGCGCGCGGCGGCATTCTCGTGGCGATTTCCGCCAAGCATAAGCTGCCGGTCTATTTCATCGGCGTCGGCGAGGGTGTCGACGATCTCGAGCCTTTCGAGGCGAAGGATTTCGCCGAGGCGATCGCCGGCGTTGCCGCCTGATGGCGACAGCCGGCCATGATTGGAAGAACGTTTGGACGACGCGTTGATATGGTTTTGCCGCAATGCTGGTTGTTATGAGCAGCAACTCAGTGCTACAGCGACCTTTGCGTGTCTCGTAAGGCGCGCAGCGCGGTAGAAGGCGCGATATGCAAGAACAGGACCCGCATATGTCGACAATCGAAGCCGCCAAACCGCGGACAGAGGTGAGCCCGCTCCTGAAGCTCGTGCTGGAGCTCGGGCCGCTCATGGTCTTCTTCTTCGCCAATTCACGCGGCGATTGGCTGGCGAGCCGCTTTCCCGTGCTTGCCGAGCTCGGGGGGCCGATCTTCATCGCCACCGGGCTCTTCATGGCGGCGACGGCGGTTGCGCTTATTGCTTCCTGGATGCTGACCCGCACGCTGCCGATGATGCCGCTCGTATCCGGGATCGTGGTTTTCGTCTTCGGCGCGCTGACGCTCTGGCTGCAGAACGACACGTTCATCAAGATGAAGCCGACGATCGTCAACGCGCTCTTCGGCGCGATCCTGCTCGGCGGTCTCCTGTTCGGCAAGTCCCTGCTCGGTTACGTCTTCCATTCCGCCTTCAGGCTGGATGAGGATGGCTGGCGGAAGCTGACGATCCGCTGGGGTCTGTTCTTCTTGTTTCTCGCGGTGTTGAACGAGATCGTCTGGCGCACCTTCTCGACCGATTTCTGGGTGGCCTTCAAGGTCTGGGGAACGATGCCGATCACCATTGTCTTCACCCTCGCCCAGATGCCGTTGATCATGAAACATTCGCTCGAACAGGATAGCGCCGAGTGACGATCGCCGCCGGGACCGACGACAACCGACAACGCTGGGCCTGGTTCTGGCTAATCGCCTGTCTTGGTGTGGTCGCGATCCAGATACTGACGCAGCATCTTATGGGCCGGCTGTGGATTTGCGAATGCGGCTACGTCAAGCTCTGGGAGGGCGTGGTCAAGTCCAGCGGCAACTCGCAGCACATCACCGACTGGTACACGCCGTCCCACATCATTCACGGCTTCCTCTTTTACGGGCTCGGTCATCTGCTTCTGCGCGGCAAGCCGCTGAGCGCGCGCCTCCTGCTTGCGACCGTGATCGAAACCGCCTGGGAAATTGCCGAAAACACGCCGATGGTGATCAACCGCTACCGTTCAGCAACGATCTCGCTCGACTATTTCGGCGACAGCATCCTGAACTCCACCATGGACACGCTCGCCATGGTCGCAGGCTTCCTGCTCGCATCGCGGCTACCCGTCGCCCTGACCGTCGCAATCGCAATCGTGCTGGAGCTCTTCACCGCCTGGACGGTGCGCGACAACCTGACCTTGAACGTGCTGATGCTTGTCTGGCCTCTCGATGCGGTGAAGGCCTGGCAGGCAGGGCTTTAGCTACCGAAGTTGTTTGAAGAACTCAGAATTCTTCCAGGCGAAACGCTGCGGCCTTGTCGCGATCGTTTCCAAAGAAGTTTATGCGTTTGAAAGCACCTTGGACGTAGCCCTTTTCGCGCAAATACTGAATCTGATAGTCCGCCCCCATGTGACGGTGCGTAGCAAACGGGACGCCCACGGAGGGTCTCGCACATCCTGAACACCGCGGGTTCCTCAGCCTTGAATGAGTAAACGTCGGAATAGTTCTCAATCTTCTTAAAGCCGAGGCTCGTGAAAGGTTCGACCGGCTCCGAGGCGCCAATCTCAATCAAGAGACGTTCGCTTCCGATGTCCGTCACCATAGTTGGCCGTCTAGCGCCAGAGCGCATCCCGGTGGATTCGCCGCTCATGACGCGGCCAACGCCTTCTCGATCGCCGGCATCAGCCCCTCCTTGAGGCTGCGTTCGTCAAATGGGCCGACGCGCTTGTAGAGGATCGTGCCGTCGGCGCCGACGAGATAGGATTCCGGGATGCCGTAGACGCCCCAGTCGATCGCGGCCTTGCCGCGCGGATCGACGCCGATCGCCGAGAACGGATTGCCGAGCTCGCCCAGGAAACGCAGCGCGTTTTCGTTCTGGTCCTTGTAGTTGATGCCGACGACCAGAAGCCGCGGGTCCTTGGAGAGCTGCAGGATGATCGGGTGCTCCTGCCGGCAGGGCACGCACCAGGAGGCCCAGATATTGACGAGCGTCAGCCTGCCCTTGATCGCGGCATCAGTCAGCGCCGGCATCGGCTGCCCCGCAAGCGTCGCGCCTTCAAGCGGCGGCAGGTCGAGCTTCGGCGCTTTCGTGCCGATCAGCGCGGAAGGGATTTCGCTGACGTCCTTGCCGGAATTCAGCTGGCTCCAGAAGATCAGCGCCAGTGTCGCGAAGATGATGAGCGGCAGCGCCGCAAACACGAAGCGCAAAGCGCCGGGCTTGCGCTCGCCCGGCTGTGGCGCGTGGGTGCTGCTCATCGGCCGGCCCCGCTAGAAGCCTCCGCCGAACGGCGCCGAATGCCGGCCGCCTCGAGCTCCTTCAATTCACGCTGACGGGCACGGCCATCGCCGATGACCCAGAACACGAGTCCCGCCACTGTAGCGGCGGCGACGGCATAGCTGGCAAAGACATAGGCGGCGTGGCTCATCATAGTGCCTGTGCCTCCCGGCCGGCGTTGCGAACAGCCTGACGGCGGAGCGAGGTGACCCGGCGGCGCCAGATCTCGTTGCGCATCGCCGCGATATGCAGCGTGAAGAACAGCAACGTGAAGCCGACAGCCATGATAAGAAGCGGCCACAGGAACTCGGGATCGATCGTCGGCCCGTCGAGGCGCAGCACGCTCGCCGGCTGATGCAGCGTGTTCCACCATTCGACGGAGAACTTGATGATCGGAATATTGACGAAGCCGACCAGCACGAGAACGGCGGAGACGCGGGCCGAGCGGGCAGGATCGTCCATGGCGCGGTTGAGCGCGATCAGCCCGAGATACATGAGGAAGAGCACGAAAACCGACGTCAGCCGCGCATCCCAGACCCACCAGGCGCCCCACATCGGCTTGCCCCAGAGCGAACCGGTGACGAGCGCGAGAAAGGTGAAGCAGGCGCCGATGGGCGCGGCCGCCTTGGCGGAAACGTCGGCCAGAGGATGGCGCCAAACGAGCGTTCCGAGCGCGGAGATCGCCATCACCGTGTAGCACATCATCGAAAGCCAGGCGGCCGGCACATGCACATACATGATGCGCACCGTCTCGCCCTGCTGGTAGTCACCTTCGGTGGTGAAGGAAAGCCAGAGGCCAGCGGCGAAGAACAGGGCGGTGGCGACGGCAAACCAGGGCAGGACACGGTCCGCCAGCGCCAGAAACCGTGTTGGGTTGGCGAGATCGCTGAATTTGCGGATAGCCAGGCTGTTTTCGCTCATGACGGCTCTTTAACGCGGAAGCGTCCCTTCCGCAATTGACCTCCAGCGCCGCGCGTCCTTTAGACGCGCAAAGGTCGCTGCAGCACCTTGAACTGCTGCATAATTGTAGCCTCAGATCGAATTCGACCTAAGGAATTATGCGGTGCTCAATCGCGATTGCGTTGGATCGCGCCGGCTCGGATTCTCAATCGGCCGAATGCCTGAGCGCGGCGGCTGCCGCGACCGGACCGATCACCGCGAAGAACAGAGTTATCGCCATCAATATCATGAAAGGCGGCAGAAACGGGGCAGGATCTTCGATCGCCGCATAAACCGCGCTGACGCCGAAGATCAGCACGGGGATGGCAAGCGGCAGAACAAGGATCGAGACGAGCAGGCCGCCGCGCGGCAAGGCGACCGCGACCGCGGCACCGACCGCGCCGATGAAGGTGATCGCGGGCGTTCCGGCGAGAAGCGTGAGCATGGTCGCGCCGATCGCGAGCTCGTTCATATTCATGAAAAGGCCGAGCAGCGGCGAGGCGATGACGAGCGGCAGACCGGTCGCGGCCCAATGGGCCGCGCACTTGACAAACACTGTCATGAGCAGCGGTGTTTCCTGCATCAGCAGGAGATCGAGCGAGCCGTCCTCGCGCTCCGCCTGGAAGAGACGGTCGAGACCGAGCAGCGACGCGAGCAGCGCGCCGATCCAGAGCATCGCCGGGCCGATGCGCGACAGGAGATTGAGGTCCGGTCCGACCCCGAAAGGGACGACGGCAACGACGGTCATGAAGAACAGCACGCCGATCATGGTGCCACCACCAGCACGCACGGAGAGCTTGAGGTCGCGGAAGAAGAGGGCGATCAATGCGTGAACCCCTTCATCTGCAAGCTCTGCGTCGACCCGAGCCCCAAAGGCTGATGCGTGGCGGCAATGATGATGCCGCCGCGTTCGAGATGAGCCGTCACCAGCGCGGCGAACAGCCTGTCCGCGCCCGCGTCGAGAGCGGCGGTCGGCTCGTCGAGCAACCAGATCGGCCTATAGGCGACGAGAAGCTTGGCCATGGCCATGCGCCGCTGCTGGCCAGCGGAAAGATAGCCGAAGGGCAGATGTGTGATGCCGGCAAGCCCGACGGCTTCCGCGGCCGCGTCGATGTCGACGCCGGAGCCTCCCGGCGAATCACCCATGAACCGTTGCCAAAAGGAAAGATTTTCCCGGACGGTCAGCTCCCGCTTCATCGCATTGCGATGGCCGAGATAATGGCTGAGCTCGTGGGGATGTGCGAATTCCGCCGGTCCTCCCTCGATTCTGAGCCTGCCCGATTCGGCCTGCAAAAGACCTGCCAGAACCCGGAGCAGGGTCGACTTGCCGGAGCCGTTCGGACCCGTCACCACAAGGGCGTCTCCGGCTCCGAGAGCAAAGGAAATATCGTTAAAAATCAGGTCCTCGCCGCGCCTCGCACTCAAACCTTCAGCCAGCAGGCGCATGTATTTTCAGCTTCCCTTGACGCTCTTTGCCGCACAGCAAAAAAAGTTCCGATTGAACCTTGGTTGGTCTGGCACCATCTGGAGAAATTATCTATAACGCGGCCAACACGCCAGCGGTCGGCGTGAATTTCATCCAAGCGCCGAACATGGAATGACATTCCACGTACGGACAGCGGAAATGGCCGCACCCGCATCCCAATTCGCGCTTCCTGCGCTCGGGCGTTCGTACGTCAGTTTTTGGCGATCAGACGGAACGGGGTATTATCCAGTGTCCAAATCCCTAGACAGCTTCAATTGTCGCTCCACGCTCACCGTCAATGGCATGGATTATGTCTATTACAGCCTTCCGAAGGCGGAAGCGAATGGCCTCGCCGGCGTTTCGAAGCTTCCCTATTCGATGAAGGTGCTGCTGGAAAACCTGCTGCGCAATGAGGATGACCGCTCGGTCACCAAGAAGGATATCGAGAATGTCGCCGCATGGCTCAGCGACAAGGGCACAGCGGAAAACGAAATCGCCTACCGTCCGGCGCGCGTGCTGATGCAGGACTTCACCGGCGTTCCGGCCGTCGTTGACCTCGCGGCTATGCGCGACGCCATGGTCTCGCTCGGCGGAGACCCGGAGAAGATCAACCCGCTCGTTCCCGTCGACCTGGTCATCGACCACTCCGTCATCGTCGACGAATTTGGCACGCCTCAGGCCTTTGCCCGCAACGTCGAGCTGGAATACCAGCGCAACGGTGAGCGCTACCGCTTCCTGAAGTGGGGCCAGCAGGCCTTCAAGAACTTCCGCGTCGTGCCGCCCGGCACCGGCATCTGTCATCAGGTCAATCTGGAGTATCTCGGCCAGACGGTCTGGACCCGCGAAGAGAATGGCGAAGTCACCGCCTACCCGGACACCTGCGTCGGCACGGACAGCCACACGACCATGATCAACGGCCTCGGCGTGCTCGGCTGGGGCGTCGGCGGCATCGAAGCGGAAGCAGCAATGCTCGGCCAGCCGGTCTCCATGCTTCTGCCGGAAGTCATCGGCTTCAAGCTGACCGGCAAGCTCAAGGAAGGCGTCACCGCGACCGACCTGGTGCTGACGGTCGTCCAGATGTTGCGTAAGAAGGGCGTGGTCTCGAAGTTCGTCGAATTCTTCGGCCCCGGTCTCGACAACATGACGCTCGCCGACCGCGCGACGATCGGCAATATGGGTCCGGAATACGGCGCGACCTGCGGCTTCTTCCCGGTCGATGCCGAAACCATCAACTATCTCACCATGTCCGGCCGTGAAGAACAGCGTATCGCGCTGGTCGAGGCCTATTCGAAGGCTCAAGGCATGTGGCGCGAAGGCGACGGTTCCGATCTCGTCTTCACCGACACGTTGGAACTCGACCTCGGCGACGTCGTGCCGTCGATGGCCGGCCCCAAGCGCCCGGAAGGCCGTATCGCGCTGGAAAACATCGCCTCCGGCTTCGCAACCGCGCTCGAAAGCGACTACAAGAAGCCCGGTCAGCTTTCCAACCGCTACGCGGTCGAAGGCACGGACTTCGACCTTGGCCACGGCGACGTTACGATCGCAGCCATCACCTCCTGCACCAACACCTCGAACCCGTCAGTGCTGATCGCTGCCGGCCTGCTCGCCCGCAACGCGGTCGCCAAGGGCCTGAAGACGAAGCCGTGGGTCAAGACCTCGCTCGCGCCCGGATCGCAGGTCGTCGGTGAATATCTGGCGAAGTCCGGCCTGCAGACCGATCTCGACAAGCTCGGCTTCAACCTGGTCGGCTTCGGCTGCACCACCTGCATCGGCAACTCCGGCCCGCTGCCGACGGCGGTCTCCAAGACGATCAACGTCAAGGGCCTGATCGCTGCCGGCGTTCTCTCGGGCAACCGCAACTTCGAGGGCCGCATCTCGCCGGACGTCCAGGCGAACTACCTCGCCTCGCCGCCGCTCGTCGTCGCCTATGCACTCGCCGGCACGGTCCGGAAGGACCTGACCAAGGAGCCGATCGGCGAGGACAAGGATGGCAAGCCGGTCTACTTGAAGGACATCTGGCCGACCTCGCAGGAGATCCAGGACTTCATCTTCAAGTACGTTACCCGCGAACTCTACGCCACGAAATATGCGGACGTGTTCAAGGGCGACGCCAACTGGCAGGCGGTTCAGGTTCCGGCCGGGCAGACCTATGCCTGGGACGAGGCTTCCACCTATGTCCAGAACCCGCCCTACTTCGTCGGCATGGGCAAGAAGGGCGCCGGCATCTCCGACATCAAGGGCGCTCGCGTCCTCGGCCTCTTCGGCGACAAGATCACCACCGACCACATTTCTCCGGCCGGTTCGATCAAGGCCCAGTCTCCGGCGGGCTCTTACCTGCTCGGCCATGGCGTCGGCGTCGCCGACTTCAACCAGTACGGCACGCGTCGCGGCAACCATGAGGTGATGATGCGCGGCACCTTCGCCAACATCCGCATCCGCAACCACATGCTTGGCCCGAACGGCAAGGAAGGTGGCTACACCATCCACTATCCGTCGAAGGAGGAGATGTCGATCTACGACGCCGCTATGAAGTACAAGGAAGAGGGCGTTGCGCTCGTCATCTTCGCCGGTGTCGAATACGGCAACGGTTCCTCGCGCGACTGGGCGGCCAAGGGCACCAACCTGCTTGGCGTCAAGGCGGTGATCGCCCAGTCCTTCGAGCGTATCCACCGCTCGAACCTTGTCGGCATGGGTGTCATCCCCTTCGTGTTCGAAGAGGGCATGACCTGGGAATCGCTGGGCTTGAAGGGCGACGAGGTCGTGACGATCGACAATCTCGCCAACGTCCAGCCGCGCGAGAGGCGCGTGGCCCGAATCACCTATGGCGACGGCTCGGTCAAGGAAGTTCCGCTGATCTGCCGCATCGACACGCTTGACGAGGTCACCTACGTCAATAACGGCGGCATCCTGCAGACGGTTCTGCGCGACCTCGCAGCCTGAGCCTGCCGACCATAGACCGCTTGCGAGCCGGGGCATCGAATGGTGCCCCGGCTTTTTCACGTTCCCGTACCGGTAAGCAGTGAAATGCTCACTCCAACGTGACTTTCCGTTGAAGAACGGCCGTCGTATGTATGAATTCCAGCATTCGAGCCTGCCTAGAATAAAGTGACGCCATGACATTCGCCTGTAAAACAACCATCCGGCGTCTCGCACTAGCTTTAGGGTTTTTGGGAGCAGGCTGTGGGGCGGTTGCGGCGGACGAGGGGAAGACAATCAAAGGCGTGGTCGAGCTCTTCACTAGCCAGGGCTGCTCCTCCTGCCCCCCGGCGGATGCGGCGCTCAAGAAGCTCGTCGACGAAGGCGACGTCGTCGCGCTCGCCTATCACGTCGACTACTGGAACTATCTCGGCTGGGCAGACACGCTCGCTTCCAAGGAAAATACCGAACGGCAATATGCCTATGCCCGCATGCTCGGCCGCAACGGCGTCTATACGCCGCAAGCGGTCCTCAACGGGCGCGATCATCTCAACGGCGCCAATCTGCAGGCGATCAGAAGCCGGCTCGACGCTATGAACGCGGAGGGCCGGGGACTGGCCGTTCCGATTCACGCGGCGATTGGCGACGGTGGAATCTCGATCAAGGTCGGTGCCGGCGAGGGCAAGGCAAATGTCGTCGTCGTCTATTTCGAGCGGGCCAAGGTGGTCGATGTCGAGAAAGGCGAAAACAGCGGCAAGCAGATCGCCTACTGGCACGCCGTGCGCGACATACAGACCATCGGCATGTGGGATGGCAAGCCTGCCGAATTCACCTTGCCTGCCTCCGTCCTGATCGAAGGAAATGGCAACAGTGGCTGCGCCGTCCTGCTGCAATCGATGAAGGATGCGGAAACGCCGGGGCCTATTGTCGGGGCGGCAGCCGTTCTTGCCGGCCCGCAGGGCAAGCTTTGAACCCAGTAATTTCTGAGACAGGGATTTTCTGAAACGGGGGGGGTGGTTCGGCCCGGCAGCATCGAGGGGCTGGGGCTGAGGGTTCGAAGTTACCGGACCGAACCGGTCATGTCTGCGTTCGCAATATCTCCCGCAGCATGACGACCTGTCCGGACATACGGTGGCAACGACTCTGTCCGGCAGCAATCGAAGTCTTGCCGTGAATTGGGGCGGCGATTTGACTGAATTGCGGCAAGGACAAGAATTGCCGGCATTGTTCACCGGCTTCCGACTTGCTTTTCCGCTCGTGTCAGGCACACTGTCGTGGTCCTGTCACATCAGAAGGCCGAAATACTGATGACTGATCAACCGGATTTACCGGAAGGCGAGACGTGTCGCCAGGGCCAGACCACATCGCAAGTGGTCGACTTTCACGAATACAAGAGCGCTAGGAATCCCCCTCCCGTTACATTTCATCGCCGCGAACTGGACCAGATTTTGCGGGTTTATGGCCGCATGGTCGGCGAAGGCGAATGGCGCGACTATGCGATCGACCACACGAAGGATCGAGCCGTTTTCTCCGTGTTCAAGCGATCGGGGGAAACGCCGCTCTACCGGATCGAGAAAAACCCGAAGCTTGCGGCAAAGCAGGGTGCCTATAGCGTGCTCAACGCCCATGGCACGATATTGAAGCGCGGCCATGAGCTTGCCCTGGTGCTCAAGGTGTTCGACAAGGTCCTGAAGCTCGTCGAGACCTGACGCGATATCTCCTTTGGAATTGCCCTCATCCGCCTGCCGGCACCGTCTCCCCGCAGGCGGGGCGATGCACGATGTGCGCCTTTCAGTCCGCTCTCCCTGCAAAAACGAGAGCGTCAGGACGAGGGCAAGCTCACTGTTCCAAGAGGAACGCTGCAACAGTTTGAATTGCTGCATGCGGTTATCCTTAATCGAGTACGATTTAAGGAAGCATGCAGCAACTCAGCTCCGGTAGAGCGTATCGGGATAGACGCCTTCGGCCGGGTCGGTGGTCATTCCGTTCCCGAGCGCGAGCTGCATGATCGCCGTGTCGAGCCAGCGGCCGTGCTTGAAACCGGTCGCTTTCATCAACCCCTGATGCTCGAAGCCGAGTGCTCTGTGCAGCGCGATCGATGACGGGTGTGCGCCGCCGATCACCGCCACCATTTGGCGGAAGCCAAGCGCGGTGCATCGCTTGATCAGTTCCGCTAGCAGGGCCCGGCCGACGCCTTTGCCTCGGGCCTCCGGCGCGAGATAGATGGAATCCTCCACCAGGAATCGATAGGCCGTGCGCGTGCGGAACGCGGAAGCATAGGCGTATCCGATGATCGCTCTGCCGTAGTCCTCCTGTGCCACGATATAGGGATAGCCGTTCCCGGTTATCGTCGAAAACCGCATTGCCATCTCCGTCTCGGAAGGCGGCGTTATCTCGTAGGTCGCCACGCCGTTTAAGACGGACTCGCGATAGATCTCGGTAATTGCGGGAAGATCGGCAGCGACGGCGTCGCGGAGAGTGATAGGCATGGGACTTCGTGATGTTGGCTTATCCCGATCAAATCGCATAGATCGGAAGAGGCAATCAAGGCCGTTCCACCTGGGCTTCCTTAAATCAGAGCCGACTTACAGCGCCGCGCGTCCGAAAAGGCGCAACGCGCTGTGGCAACAAAAAAGGCGGCCGAAGCCGCCTTTCTGTGAATGCACGTCTGACTACTCGTTCCTGTTGCCCAGGAACTGCAGCAGGAACATGAACAGGTTGATGAAGTCGAGATAGAGCGTCAGCGCGCCCATGATAGCCTTGCGGCCAGCAACCGCGACGTCATCAGCCTCGTAGTACATTTCCTTGATCTTCTGCGTGTCGTAGGCGGTCAGGCCTGCGAAGACCAGAACGCCGATGACCGAGATCGCGAATGCGAGCGCCGAAGACGCCAGGAAGATGTTGACGATCGATGCGATGATCAGGCCGAAGAGGCCCATGATCAGGAACGTGCCGAAGCCTGACAGATCCTTCTTCGTCGTGTAGCCATAAAGCGACAGGGCGCCGAAGGAGGCGGCCGTGACGAAGAACGTCTGCACGATGCTCTGGCCGGTGAAGACCAGGAAGATCGAGGACAGCGAGAGCCCCATCAAGGCGGCGTAGATCCAGAACGTCGTCTGCGCTACGGAGACGCTCATCGAATTGATGCGGAAGCTCATGAAGAAGACCAGCGCCAGCGGCGCCAGCATCACGACCCATTTCAGGGGCGAAACGTAGATCAGCTGGGCGAATGCCGGATTGGAGGCGGCAAGCGCATAGGTGCCGTAAGCTGCTACACCTGTTATCGCCAGCCCGAGAGCCATCAGGTTGTAGACCTTCAGCATGTAAGCGCGAAGGCCTTCATCGATCACGGCACCCGCCTGAGCGCCGGCAGGCGACATTCGGGTTTGGTAGTTTCTCAGATCAGCCATTGTTTCCTCATTTAAGCCCCGATGGAATTGACGGTGTCGGGCGACAAGTGCTTGTCCATCAAGCGCGCCCAGGCGCCGCTGCGGGGCTCCAGCATGCCTGTGGACAAATATGATGTCGAAAACGGTCAGGCACAAGACCCGGCCCCCCCGGAATCGCGCAAAGCCGGGCCTCGAGCCATCAAACAAGGGTGATTTACGGTTAATTTCTGCGCTCACAATTCGCGCAGCACCGGAGCGGCCTTCTGGCCAAGAATGCGCCAGGTTCCGGCAAGACCGATTCCGACGGTCATGACGAGCGCGACGACGATGGTAGCAACCGCGACATCCGGCAGGAAATCGGACGGCAGCGTCATCACACGGCTGACGACGAACCAGGCGGAGACGCCCCCGGCAAAAAGCGCAAAGACAGCAGTTGCGAAGCCGAGAATGATGTATTCGTAACTGAAGGCGCGGATCAGCGTGCCGCGCGTGGCACCCAATGTCTTCAAGACGACCGCATCGTGGATGCGCGCCCGGTTGCCGGCGGCGAGCGCCCCTGCAAGAACGAGAACCGACGCGATAAGGGCGACCGCGGCGGCTGCGCGGATGGCCGTCGCAAGCTGCGCGAGAAGCGTATTGACGATATCGAGCGCATCCTTGACGCGCACACTGGTGATCGTCGGATAGGTATTGGTGACCGACTTCAAGACTGCCGCTTCCTCCTTGGCCGTGGCATCCGGATCGATGACGGTTGCGAGCCAGGCGTGCGGCGCGCCGGCAAAGGTGTTCGGCGAGAAGACCATGACGAAGTTGATCGACAGCGATTCCCATTCGACGTTGCGGAAATTGACGATCTTCGCGGTGATGTTGCGGCCGAGCACGTTGACGGTCACCGTGTCGCCGAGCTTCAGGCCGAGTTCGCGGGCTTCCTCTGCCGAGAACGAGACCAGCGGTTCACCCTGATAGTCCTCGGGCCACCAGGAGCCTTCGGTAAGCGTCGAGTTCTCCGGCCGATTTTTAGCATAGGTGATGCCGCGGTCGCCACGCAGCACCCATTGCCCGCCGGGCGGTACGTTGCGGCTGTTCACGTCCTCGCCGTTGAACGCCACGATGCGCCCGCGCAGCATCGGTACTTCGACGACCTTGCCCTTCGGCATCGCCTGGGAAAGCAAGGACCGAAACCCTTCGATCTCGCTGCCCTGGATGTCGACGAAGAAGAAGTTGGGCGCGCGCTCCGCCATGTCGCCGGTGAGTTCGCGCCGCAGATTGCCGTCGATGAGCGCCAGTGTCACTAGCAAGGCGAGACCGAGACCCAGGGATAGCACCACGGACGGCGTCAGGGCGCCTGGGCGATGGATATTGCCGATGGCCAATCTCAGCGCCGGCGAATTCACCCGCGGGCTGCGCCGCGCCAGCCAGGAAATCAGCCACGACACGCCGCGAAGCAGGATGAAGGCAAAGGCGATAGCGCCGAGGAAGATCAGCGAAATGCTGCGATCGTAGGCCGTCCCGACGGCAAGTCCGGCGAGCGCGGCAAGGCAGGCGAGCGCCCCCGCAAGATAGGGCCAGGCCGGAAAGCCGGTCGGTTCGAACCCCTGTTGCCGGAAAAGCGCCGTTGCCGGCACCCGGCGCGCGCGGCCGAGCGGAAGGATGGCGAAAGCGAGCGCCGTCAGCAGGCCGAAAAGCGCTGCGAGGCCGAGCGCCGACGGGTAGAGCTGGAACGACGTCGGAACGGGCAGCACATCGGCGAGGAACTGGGCCGCGACGAATGGGATCAGCGCGCCGAAAACGAGGCCGATGCCGATGCCGATCAGCGCAATCATCAGGATCTGCGCGAGGTAGACCATGGCGACCAGTGACGCCGGGGCGCCGAGGCATTTGAAGGTTGCGATGACGCTGCGCTTGCCATCGAGATAGGCGCGCACGGCGTTGGCGACGCCCACGCCGCCGACGATCAGCGCCGTCAGGCCGACGAGCGTCAGGAACTGCGAGAAACGTGTGATATTGGCGTTGAGCGACGGCGCGGCATTGCCACTTGTTCGGATCGACCAGCCGGCCGACGGGAACTGCTTCTCCGCCTCGGAGCGAACTGATGCGACACGCTGAGGATCGGCAAGCCTGACCTTGTAGCCATGCTCGACGAGGCTGCCGGTCTGCACGAGCCCCGAGGCAGCGAGCGCATCGGCAGAGACCATCAGCCGCGGCGCAAAACCGAACCCGTCGGAAAGCGCGTCCGGCTCCCGGACGATCGTGGCGTTGATCCGAACCCGCGCATTGCCAAGCAGGATTTCTTCGCCCAGGCTGATACCTAGACGCTCGAGCAGCAGCGGCGCGGCCACCGCACCGAATGCCTCCCCCTGTTTGGACAGGAGTTCGCCGAGCGGCCTGGCCGGTTCGCTTTCGAAAATGCCGTAGAGCGGGTAGGCACTGTCGACGGCCTTCAATTCGACGAGCGCCTGGTTGGACCCATCGGGGAGGCGCGCCATGGAGCGCAGGCCCGAGGAAACGGAAATGCTTCCCAGACTGTCGAGGAAGGCGCGCTCCTCGGCTGACGCCACGCGATTGTTGAGTTCGAAGCGGATATCGCCGGCAAGGAGCTCTTGGCCCTGCGACGCGATCGTCGCGCTGATCGACTGCGAAAGCGAATTGACGCCGGCGATCGCCGCCGTGCCGAGCGCGATGCAGGCAAGAAAGATGTAGAAGCCCTTGAGCCCGCCGCGCATTTCGCGCAGCGCCAGTCTAAGGGCGAGAAACGGGCGAAAGCGGTTGATGGCGCCCGTCTCCCTCATGCGGACGCCGCCTCGTGCTGAATGGCAGCGGCTGCCGGTTCGGCATGCCCGCCCGAGACGATCTCGCCGGAGAGCACCTGCACCTGGCGCCCGCAGCGCCCGGCAAGCGCGGCATCATGCGTAACGAGAACCAGCGTCATGCCGCGTTCGCGCTGTTCCGCAAAGAGAAGATCGGCGATCTGCCGACCGGTCTCGGCGTCGAGGTTACCGGTCGGTTCGTCGGCGATCAGCAGCTTCGGTGACGGCGCCAGCGCGCGGGCGATCGCGACGCGCTGCTGCTCACCGCCTGAAAGCTGTCCCGGATAATGGGTCAGTCGGTCGCCGAGACCGACCGCGACGAGTTCCTGACGCGCGACCTCGAAGGCGTTGCGGACGTTCGCAAGCTCAAGGGGCACCGCGACGTTTTCAAGTGCGGTCATGTTGGGGATGAGGTGAAAGGACTGGAAGACAATACCGACGTTGCGCCCCCGGAAATCCGCAAGCCTATCCTCGCTGAGGCCGTGCAACGGCGTCCCGTCGATGACGATCTCGCCGCTGTCCAGCCGCTCCAGGCCGGCGAGCACCATCAGCAGCGTCGATTTTCCCGATCCGGATGGGCCGACGATCCCGACGGATTCTCCGGCATCGACTGTGAGGCTCACGGCCTTCAGCACATGGACTGCGGCCGCGGCCTCGCCCAACGTCAGGTCGGCATTTTTCAGCTCGATGATGGTTCTTGCCACGCGGAAACAGCCCTATATGAAAACGAAACTGGATGACGAAACGATTGCCCTCGGGGATTTAGGAACGAGCCTATGGCATTAAAAGATTTTCTGCGCTTTTTCTTGAGCCTGGCAATGACAATTGCGTTATCGTCAGCGGTGCGCGCCGAGAGTGTGAGCCTCGTAGGTTTCGGCGACAGCCTGATGGCCGGCTATCAACTCCCGCCCGAGGACGCCTTTCCCGTTCGCCTCGAAAAGGCTTTGGAAGACAAGGGCTTCGACGTCACGATCACCAATGCCGGCGTTTCCGGAGACACGACTTCCGGCGGCCTTGCCCGCATCGACTGGTCGGTGCCCGATGGAACGAAGGGCGTCATCCTCGAGTTAGGGGCGAACGACGCATTGCGCGGTATTCCGCCGGAACAGTCGCGGAAAAATCTCGAGGCGATGATCGCCCGGTTGAAGGAGCGCGGCATCGCCGTGCTGCTCGCCGGCATGATGGCGCCGCCAAACATGGGAGCCGACTATGCCGCCCGTTTCAACCCGATCTACCCGGAGCTGGCGGCAAAATACGACCTCGAGTTCTATCCGTTTTTCCTCGACGGCGTGGCGATTGAGGCCGCCCTGAAGCTTGAGGACGGAATGCATCCGAACAGCCGGGGCGTCGGCGAGATGGTCGAACGCTTCCTGCCTGTCGCCGAACGATTTATTGCCAGGCTTGCGAAAGGAGACTGATCAATCGGTCCACAGTTAAGAGAAAGTTAACGCTCTATCGCGCTAAATAACAGTTGCGTGCAGACTCGATGCGTGATTCGCTAAGACATCTGCAAGAGATTCGGGGAGCTCGCCATGCCGAGACTGTTCACCGCCCTCGAAATTCCGCGCAATGCAGCAATGAGCCTTTCTTTGCTGCGCGGAGGTCTTCCCGGAGCTCGATGGATTGATGTGGAGAACTATCACATCACTCTGCGTTTCATCGGCGATGTCGACGGACGCACCGCCGACGAGATCGTCGAAAGGCTTGATCGGATCGAACGCCCCGAATTCCAGCTGCAATTGACCGGCACCGGCGCCTTTGGCTCGAAAAAACCGCATTCGGTCTGGGCCGGCGTCAGCAACGAGCCGGAGATGTTCGCGCTCCAGGCGGAAATCGAACGCATCTGCCAGCGCCTCGGCCTGCCACCGGACCCGCGCAAGTTCACGCCGCACGTGACGCTCGCGAGGCTACGTTCCTCCCGCGTCGAGGATGTGGTGAATTATCTCTCCGGGCGCGGCAATTTCCTCACCTCACCCTTCACGGTCTCACGCTTCGTTCTCCTGTCCTCGCGCGATTCCGTCGGCGGCGGCCCTTACCTGACCGAAGAGGTTTTTCCGCTTCACGAAGCGCGCTCCTCAAGCCTTGCCAACAGCGACAAGCATCCCGCTTCGAGCGTTTGGTAGAGCGCTTCGAAGACGTCCGCCGCTTCGTAATAGGGATCCGGAACGTCTCCGGCCTGACCTGTGGCATAACGCATGAAAAGATGCACCTTGCCCACCATTGCCGCGGGCGCGAGCGCGCTGAGGTCGCGGACGTTGCTCATGTCCATGCCGAGGATCAGGTCGAAGGCGGCAAAATCCGCGACGCTGATCTGGCGCCCGCGCAGGCGTGCAATATCGATGCCGTGCGCCTTTGCCACCGAAATCGACCGCTGATCCGGTGGAGCGCCCACATGCCATGCGCCAATGCCGGCGGAATCGACCGAGACCGTGTGCCCATGGCCGGCCTTGTCAGCGAGGTCCCGCATGATGCCCTCAGCCAACGGCGAACGGCAAATATTGCCAAGGCAAACGAAGAGAATTCTGACCGGCTTCATGTTATCCAGTTGGCGTTGGGAGTTGTGCGGCACGGCACGGGCGGAATTTATCCGCAACGACAGTCCTTCAGACGCACAAAGGCCGCTGTAGCACTTTGAGTTGCGGCATGTTTTTATCCTTAAACCGGAACCGATTTAAGGATAAAAACTTGATCTAGGCCGTTGTTAAGCACCAAAGATCACAGGGAGAAACAGCATGAGGCCGGAAAAACTGGACGCCGAGGCTGTCGCCGAACATTTACATAAGATGGAGGGTTGGGTTCTCGCCGAAGACGGCGCATCGATCTGGAAGGCGTTTCGCTTCAAGAATTTTGCGGAGGCGTTCAGCTTCATGACGCAATGCGCGCTTGCCGCGGAGAAACTCGACCACCACCCCGAATGGTTCAACGTCTATAACAGGGTCGACGTCACGCTTTCGACGCATGATGCGAACGGGCTGACGGAGCTCGACTTCAAGCTGGCGGCAAAAATGGATCGCGCGGCGGCCGGCCGAATGCCCGACCATTTGAAATAGCCCCTGCCCTTCCCATATCAGGCTACTGCATGTTTCCTTAAATCGTAGCCGATCTAAGGATAAGAAATGCTACAGCGACCTTTGCGCCTCAAAGGACGGGCGGCGCTGTACGGCCCAAATCGGAAACGGACGCGATGGACGATATCAAGATCGGTGAAATTCTCCTTCCCGGCGAGGAATCCGAACAGGAGCGCCGAGAGCGCAAGGTGCGCCGCCGGTTCTGGCCGACCTTTCGCCGCGCAGCCCGCCAGATTCCCTTCAGCCGCGATCTCGTCGCCGCCTATTATTGCGCAGTGGATCCGAAGACTCCGACGCGTACGCGCGGCATTCTGCTCGCAGCCCTTGCCTACTTCGTCCTGCCACTCGATTTCGTGCCGGACATGCTGGCAGTGGTCGGCTTCTCCGACGACATCGCCGTGCTGACGGCTGCCTTCGCCGCGATCAGCGGCCAGATCAAGGAAGCGCATTACGACAAGGCCGACGAAGCGCTGCGCGACAGGCCGGATGAGGAATGATCGCTACAGCGCCGCGCGTCAAATCAGACGCGCAAAGGTCGCTTTAGCGCTTTGCCTTTCTGCATGAATGCGGGCCCGCCGCATTTCCGCCGGAAAGACAAACTCTTGCCTGATTCTTTGTGACATAGATTCCGCAAACGCAGCGGCTGTGGGCGAAAAGGCTTGAGGACAGTGCGTTGCGCGAGATTTGAGACAGGGGACTCCTACCGGCCACGGCCCTCCAGACGATCGACCGAACCGACAAATCCGTGGGCATGAAGAGCGGCCCTACAGGCGGTCCAGCTTTGACTGCTCGGATGTGTCGCTGGCCTGCTCCGGGGCGGAAACGAGCGGATTTCGATGATCGTTGACGGTTTAGTAACCTGAATTAAGTCAAAATAAATTAAATCGTGACTATGCGTTGCCCGTCCCACCTTTTTCGGGTGATCGCAAGAAAGACAAGCGGCAGGACCTCATGTTTGTAAGAAAGATCGCAACTGCAATCGCACTCGTACTGGCAGCGGCCGGCGTTGCTGCCGCTCAATCTCCGACACGGATCCAGCAGTTCAACGCGTGGGGCGCCTATTCCTACCAGGCCGGCGCCGGCAAGGTCTGCTACGTCCTGTCCGTTCCGAAGGAGAAGGCCCCTGCCGGTGTCGACCACGGCGATATCTTCTTCCTCGTCTCGCAGCGCCCGGGGCAGAACATCAGCTACGAACCTCAGGCGATGATGGGCTATCCGCTGCAGGACAATTCCAAGGTGAATGTAGTCATCGACGGCAAGACTTTCGTGATGTTTACCAAGGGCAATTCCGCCTGGGTCGAAAACGCTGCGGAAGAACCGGCATTGGTGGCGGCGATGAAGTCGGGCAAGGACATGTCGGTCAGCGCGAAGTCCCGCAAGGGAACCGCGACTTCCTATTCCTATTCTCTCTCCGGCATTTCCGCCGCGCTGAAGCAGATCGAAGCCTGCAAGTAACGCTCAAGCATCACGCAACCGCTATGAAGGCCGGCCATCGCGCCGGCCTTTTTGCATTCGCGCCGCGGCGTCATGTCGACTCGCGGCGAAAAGAATGCTAAAGCGCCGCCAAATTCTGAGCCCCGCGCCCATTGCCGCGCTCGAAGGCTCGCCAGTTTTCAATTCGAGCATCGGAACATGATCCGGAACCTTCTCCGGACGGGCCTTCGCTGTATGACAGGACATCGCAAGCATGGCAGCCACTGAGATCTTGAACAGGGCGGACATCGTCAAGGCGCCGCAGGTGCGCCTGATGCCGCAGGCCGAGAGGCCGTCGCTGATCGGCCCTGTGCGCCAAGACATGGCCAAGCTGCTCATCGAGCGAGGCGTGCCCGAGCGCCAGGTCAAGATGCGCGTAAGCCAGCTCTGGCACTGGCTCTACGTCCGCGGCGTTTCCGATTTCGACCAGATGTCGAACGTGTCCAAGGATATGCGTGAGATGCTCAAGGAGCATTTCACCATCGCCCGGCCGGAGATCGTCGAGGAGCAGATTTCCAACGACGGCACGCGCAAGTGGCTCCTACGCTTCCCGCCGCGCGGCGCCGGCCGGCCGGTCGAGATCGAGACCGTCTACATCCCGGAGGAAGGCCGCGGCACGCTCTGCATCTCGAGCCAGGTCGGCTGCACGCTCACCTGTTCCTTCTGTCACACCGGCACTCAGAAGCTGGTGCGCAACCTGACGGCAGAAGAAATCCTCGCGCAGTTGCTGCTTGCCCGCGACCGGCTCGGCGACTTCCCCGAACGCGATACGCCCCAAGGCGCCATCGTGCCTGCGGAAGGCCGCAAGATCACCAATATCGTGATGATGGGCATGGGCGAGCCGCTCTACAATTTCGAGAACGTCAAGACCGCACTCCTGATCGCATCCGACGGCGACGGTCTTTCGCTCTCGAAGCGCCGCATCACGCTCTCGACCTCCGGCATCGTGCCCGAAATCTACCGCACCGGCGAGGAGATCGGCGTCATGCTGGCAATCTCGCTGCATGCCGTGCGCGACGACCTGCGTGACATGTTGGTGCCGATCAACAAGAAGTATCCGCTAAAGCAGCTGATGGAGGCCTGCCGCGCCTATCCGGGCCTGTCGAACGCGCGACGCATCACCTTCGAATACGTGATGCTGAAGGATGTCAACGACAGCCTTGAGGACGCCAAGGAACTGGTGAAGCTGTTGAAGGGCATTCCGGCAAAGATCAACCTCATCCCCTTCAATCCCTGGCCGGGCACCAACTACCAGTGCTCTGACTGGGAGCAGATCGAGGCTTTCGCCGACTTCATCAACCAGGCCGGCTACGCCTCGCCGATCCGCACTCCGCGCGGCCGCGACATTCTCGCCGCCTGCGGCCAGCTCAAGTCGGAATCCGAGCGCATGCGCAAGGTCGACCGCCTTGCCTTCGAGGCGATGATGATCGCCAATCACGGCGAGGACTGAGGCGGGACAAGGCGCCTGCAAGGGGCTTGCGCTCAGGTTCGCCCCTCATCCGGCCTGCCGGCCAACTTGTGCTTGCAGGCGGGGAGAAGATGCGATGCCGCGCCGCCTGAGTCCCCTCTCCCGCCCACGGGGAGAGGGCTAGGGTAAGGGGCAGTCTCCGATCCAGAGAGTAAGGGGCAGTCTCCGATCTCTAGCCCAGGCGCACTCGATCGATGAAGAAGTTTGATGGATGAAGCTCTTTCCATCGATTGATTTCATCGCTTCGCTTTCCTAAGAAGGCGGCGAATTCATCTGGAGCGGGATGAGAAACATGCGAAGCGGTTCATCCGCCGGCATCCCGTTCGCCAAACGGAGGACGTCCATGCGCTCACTTCTCATAGCTCTTGCCGCGACCGTGGCGCTCTCCCTGCCGGCGCGCGCCGACGAGGTTACCGTTGCCGTGACCGCAATCGTCGAGCATCCCGCCCTCGATGCCGCCCGCGACGGCGTCAAGGACGCGCTCACTGCCGCCGGCTACAAGGAAGGCGAGAACCTCAAGTTCATCTACGAGTCGGCGCAGGGCAACCCGGCGACCGCGGCACAGATTGCCCGCCAGTTCGCTGGCGAAGCGCCGAGCGTAATCGTGCCGATTTCCACGCCCTCCGCGCAGGCGGTGGTTTCCTCCACCCGCGACATCCCGGTGGTCTTCACCGCCGTATCCGATCCGCTGGGCGCCCAGCTCGTCAGCGACATGGAAAAGCCCGGCGGCAACGTAACCGGTCTTTCCGACATGTCGCCGGTTGCCGAGCACGTGGCGCTGATCAGGGAGATCCTGCCGAACGCCAAGTCGATCGGCTATCTCTACAACTCCGGTGAGGCGAATTCCGTCTCGCTGCTTGCTGCCCTCAAGGCCGAAGCCGAAAAGGCGGGCCTGACCGTGGTCGAGTCCGCCACAACGAAATCGGCGGAAGTCCAGGGTGCGGCCCGCGCCCTCGTCGGCCGCGCCGATGCGATCTACGTTCCGACCGACAACACGATTATCTCCGCACTCGAAGGTGCAGTCGCCGTCGCCGAGGAAAGCAAGCTGCCGCTCTTTACCGCCGATACCGATTCCGTTTCCCGCGGCTCGGTCGCCGCCCTCGGCTTCAACTACTACGATGTCGGCAAGCAGACCGGCGACGTCGTCGTTCGTATTCTGAAGGGTGAAAACCCGGGCGACATCGCGGTCAAGGTCGCCGCCGGCACCGACCTCGTCATCAACAAGACTGCCGCCACCAAGATGGGCGTGACCCTGCCGGAAAGCGTCGTCAAGCGCGCAACCCGCGTCGTCGAGTAACGACTGCGCCGAGGACGCAAGTTTTGTTGCCTTTTTGCCGCCCCCGTTCCATACGGGGGCGGTTCGCTATCAACAAATACGTTGCGCGCATCTCGCTTTGCGCGAAACATGACGAAAAGGGCCGAACGTTGAGTCAAATCGCTTTTTGGGGAGCCGTGGAACTGGGGCTCGTCTATGCCTTTGTCGCCGTCGGCGTCTTCCTTGCCTTCCGCGTGCTCGACTTTCCCGACCTGACGGTCGACGGGTCGTTTCCGCTCGGCGCGGCGGTCACCGCGGTGCTGATCATTGCCGGCGTCAATCCCTGGCTCGCCGCAGCTGTCGCGATGATCGCCGGTGCCGCGGCCGGCATCGTCACGGCGCTCCTCAACGTGCGCTTCCGCATTTTGAACCTGCTCGCCTCGATCCTGACGATGATCGCGCTCTTCTCGGTGAACCTGCGCGTCATGGGCAAGCCGAATGTCGCGCTGATCAATGCCGACACCATGCTTTCGCCATTCTACGGGCTGGGCCTCCGGGACTTCTATGTTCGCCCACTCTTCGTCGGCATTCTCGTGCTGGTGGCCGTCGTAGTCGTCTGGCGCTTCCTTGAAAGCGACGCCGGCCTCGCCATGCGGGCGACCGGCGCCAATGCCCGCATGGCCCGCGCCCAGGGGGTCGATACCAGCCGCCAGATCTATCTCGGAATGGCGATCTCCAACGCCCTCGTTGCGTTCGGCGGCGCGCTCTTCGCCCAGACCAACGGCTTTGCCGACGTGACCTCGGGTGTCGGCACGATCGTCGTCGGGCTTGCAGCCGTCATCATCGGCGAAACGCTGTTCGGCGCCCGCGGCATCCTGATCGCGCTCGCCGGCTGCGTGCTCGGCTCGATCCTCTACCGCATCGCCATCCAGCTCGCACTTTCGACGGACATGCTCGGTCTGCAGGCCTCCGACCTCAACTTCGTGACAGCGGCTCTCGTCACCGTCGCGCTCATCCTTCCTCGTCTGCGTCGCGGAGGTGCCGCATGATCAGCGTCAAGAACATCAAGGTCGTTTTCGGCAAGGGCACACCCTTGCAGAAGCAGGCGCTGAACGGCGTAAGCCTGACGATCGAGCAGGGTTCCTTTGTCACTGTGATCGGCTCGAACGGAGCCGGCAAATCGACGCTGCTCGGTGTGCTCGCCGGAGATGTCCTGCCGAGCGAAGGCGAGGTGACGATCGGGCACACGGACGTCACCCGCAAGGGAACGGCGGCGCGCGCCGGCCTCGTTGCGCGCGTGTTCCAGGATCCGCTCACCGGCAGTTGCGGCACGCTCTCGATCGAGGAAAACCTCGCGCTTGCCGCCAGGCGCGGCGAAAGCCGCGGCCTGACGCCGGCGCTCGGCGCGAAACGTCGCGAGCATTTCCGCGAGCGGATCGCCGAACTCAATCTCGGGCTCGAAAACCGCCTCGGCGACCGCATGGACCTCCTGTCGGGTGGCCAGAGGCAGGCCGTTTCGCTGGTGATGGCCACACTTGCCGGATCGGAAGTTCTGCTTCTAGACGAGCACACTGCGGCGCTCGATCCGGGCATGGCGGAATTCGTCATGAACTTGACGCAGAAGATCGTCACCGAGCGCAAGCTGACGACGATGATGGTCACCCATTCGATGCGCCAGGCGCTCGACTACGGCCACCGCACGATCATGCTTCACAGCGGCGAGATCGTGCTCGATGTCGCCGGCGACAGCCGCAAGACGCTGCAGGTCGAGGACCTCATCGCCATGTTCCGCCGCATCCGCGGCCAGACGCTGGACGACGATGCGCTGCTAATCGGCTGAGCCGCCACGTCGGCCCTTTCCGCCGTCATCGCCCCTCATCTGCCTGCCGGCATCTTCTCCCCGTTTGCACCGGGAGAAGAGCGCACGCCCGCGACGTTGCCGCTCATACCTGTGGCCCGATGAAAGTCAGCCTTTGAGTGGAGAGGACTGGGAGCTCGCAGCTTGTGTCTTCTCCCGCCTGCGGGGAGAAAACGCCGGCAGGCAGATGAGGGGCAAAAACCAGTCGCCGCGTATCTCACCGCGCCTGGGTCACGAAGATCTTGACCGCAAAGACCGAGAAGACACCGGCAAAGCTGAAGTCGAGGGCGCGCATGAAGCGCTTGTTCTTCTGCAGCCAGGCGGCAAGCCAATCGGCGGCAAGCACCACCATCGCGTTCACAGGCATGCCGAGGACGATGAAGAAGAAGCCGAGGAACAGCAACTTGCCTGTCACCGACGGATCGTTAGCGCTGACGAACTGCGGCAGGAAGGTCATGAAGAAGATCACGACCTTCGGGTTGAGAATGTTCACCCAGAAGCCGGTTGCGACGTTCGAGACGGCCGTTCCCTTCGCTCCCTCGATCTTCTTCACCGAGAGTGTCGAGCCGTGGCGTATTGCCTGGAGGGCGAGCCAGAAGAGATAGGCAGCACCACCGGTTTTCAGCACCATGAATGCGGTCGGCGACGCGGTGATAAGCGCCGAAATGCCAAAGGCGACGAGCATCGTGTGCACGACGATGCCGAGCCCGGTGCCAAGCACGACGAAGAGCGCGGCCTTCCTCCCTTGAGCCAGGGAACGGCTGATCGAAAGCGTCATGTCCGGTCCGGGCGTCGCCGCAAGAAGCAGGCTGGCAGCGGCAAAGGTAAGCAGCGTCGGCAGGCTGGGCACGAAGTCCATGCGAATTCCTCAATGAGCTGATTGCCGGTGATACCGCCGGACAGGCTTTTTTGCCAGCGGATTCCTCTGTCCGCTCGTGATACCGGCTGCCGCGAGGTCTCCTTGCGGGTCAATTTTCGCCGGGCCCCGCTGTAATGCTTGTATCCCTTCAAGTTCTGGCTAAAGTGCCGCAGATTTTGCACGCGGCATTGCCGCTCTCCCAGAGCAAGCAGACGGACAGAAACCATGGCATCGCATAAAGACGTGAAGAAGGTCGTTCTCGCCTATTCCGGCGGTCTCGACACCTCGATCATACTCAAGTGGCTGCAAACGGAACTCGGCGCCGAAGTGGTGACCTTCACCGCAGATCTCGGCCAGGGCGAGGAACTGGAGCCGGCGCGCAAGAAGGCCGAAATGCTCGGCATCAAGGAAATCTATATCGAGGACGTGCGCGAGGAGTTCGTGCGCGACTTCGTCTTCCCGATGTTCCGCGCCAATGCCGTCTATGAGGGCGTTTACCTGCTCGGCACCTCGATCGCCCGTCCGCTGATCTCCAAGCACCTGATCGACATCGCCAAGAAGACCGGCGCCGATGCGATCGCCCATGGCGCCACCGGCAAGGGCAACGACCAAGTTCGCTTCGAGCTGTCGGCCTATGCCTTGAACCCGGACATCAAGATCATCGCGCCCTGGCGCGACTGGTCGTTCAAGAGCCGCACGGAACTCCTCGAATTCGCCGAGAAGCACCAGATCCCGGTCGCCAAGGACAAGAAGGGCGAAGCGCCCTTCTCCGTCGATGCCAACCTCCTGCATTCCTCCTCCGAGGGCAAGGTGCTGGAAGACCCGGCACAGGAAGCGCCGGAATACGTGCATATGCGCACGATCTCGCCGGAAGCCGCACCGGACAAGGCCACTATCATCAAGGTCGGCTTCGAGCGGGGCGACGCGGTTTCGATCAACGGCGTGCGCATGTCGCCGGCGACGCTGCTCGCCAAGCTCAATGAATATGGCCGCGACAACGGCATCGGCCGCATCGACCTCGTCGAAAACCGCTTCGTCGGCATGAAATCGCGCGGCGTCTACGAGACCCCCGGCGGCACCATCCTTCTAGCGGCGCACCGCGCGATCGAGAGCATCACGCTCGACCGCGGCGCCGCGCACTTGAAGGACGAGCTGATGCCGCGCTATGCCGAGCTCATCTATTACGGCTTCTGGTTCTCGCCGGAACGCGAGATGCTGCAGGCGGCGATCGACAAGAGCCAGGAGCACGTCGAAGGCGAAGTGACGCTGAAGCTCTACAAGGGCAACGTCATGGTCACCGGGCGCGAGAGCGCAAAGTCGCTCTATTCCGACAAGCTCGTTACCTTCGAGGACGACCAGGGTGCCTACGACCAGAAGGACGCCGCCGGCTTCATCAAGCTCAATGCGCTGCGCCTGCGCACGCTTGCCGCGCGTAACCGTTAAGGACTGGCATTTCAGACGAAACCCGCGGCGGAGCAATCTGCCGCGGGTTTTTCGTGGCTAGAGCCGCGCGTCTGACCCCGCTCTATTCCGCCGCTTTGCGAAACGGCGTCTCCGCGGCCGTCGGCGCGATGAGCGGCCTCAAGCGCACGGTCCTTCGATACCAGAAATAGCTCGATATCGAGATGAGACCGAAACCCGGAATGATCGTGCCGAGCGCCAGCGCCGGGGCGCCGACGAGAGCGGCGAGCGCCCCGCCAATGAGCCCCGAGCTCATCTGGATGAAGCCCATCATGGCCGATGCCGTGCCGGCGATATGCGGGAAGGGCACCATGCAGGCTGTCATCATGTAGGGCATCACAAAAGCGATGCCGAAAGCGTAGATGCCGACCGGCGCCATCACCGAGAGGAAGGTCGGCTCGAGCGCATGCATGGCGACGGAGAGGACAAGGCTAGCCATACCGATGAAGGCGAGGCCAGCAGGCACGAGCGCCTGCGGCGTGAAACGCCGCATCAGGAGCCGCACCGTGACGGTGCCGGAGAAGAAGAGTCCAGACTGCATCAGCATGCCGACCCCAAACTCGGTCGGCGTCAGGCCCACTTGCCCGATCAGCACGAAGGGCAGCATGGTCGCCCACGCGTAAAGCGCGCCGACAGCACCGGCGATCACAAACGTCGAGGACACGAAGCGACTGTCCGACAGCAGTTCGCCATAAGCCCTGAGGATCGGCCGCAAGCGCCCCTTGCTACGGTCCGGCGTCACCGTTTCCACCATGAAGAACTGCACGGTGAAGCAAGCCATCATGGCGAAGCCTACCATCAGGAAGAAGATCGACTGCCAGCCGAAAAGGCCGAGCGCGATGCCGCCGAGCGTCGGCGAAACCGCCGGACCGAGCGCCAGCATCATGCCGATCATGTTCATGATGCGCGCGGCGGGGGTGCCGGTGAACTGGTCGCGCACGATGGCGCGCGCCACCGTCATGCCGACGGAGGCGCCGACCCCCTGCACCAGGCGCCCGGCCAGCAACACGCCGACCGAGGGAGCGAAGGCCGCCATCAGGCTGCCGGCGAGATAGATCGCCATGAAGATCAGCGTCGACGAGCGGCGGCCGATAACGTCGGAGAGCGTGCCCGAGACGAGTTGGGCGAAGGCGAAGCCGCCGAAATAGAGCGACAGCGTCATCTTGATCGCCGCTTCGCTGGTGGCGAAGGCGCGAACGAGTTCCGGCATCGCCGGCGTATAGAGCGCCATCGAAACCGGGCCGAGTGCCACCAGGAACGCGCCGATGATGCTCGTGCGCCGCTCGCTCATCCTGAGCGTCATTCGGCCGCCCCTTTTTCCCGATTGCTTTCCTTGCCGGCAAGGCAGGGATCGAGCCGGCGAAGGTTGTCGCGCAGGACCCGGAGATTGCCACGCAGCAATTCCAGCCCCCCCTCGCCCAGTCCCTCAGTATAGGCGCCCATCATCTCGCGCAGGCCCGCCATCATCTCGTCGATCAGCGGATCGGCCCGGTCGCTGACGACGACGTTCTTGGCACGTCGGTCGGCCGGATCCGGCACCCGCGCGACGAGCCCCAGCGCCTCCAGGCGATCGAGATAGGCCGAGAGCGTCATTGGCTCGATACCCATGCGGGTGGCGATTTCCGCCTGCTTAATACCTTCCGTTGTGGCGACCTGGATCAGCGTGCGCGCCTCGCCCGGCGTTATCCCGAGCTGCATCGCGTTGATCTTGCGATCGAAGGCGGCGCGGAGCAGCCGGGAGACGTCGTTGAGCAGGATCCCGATCGTTTCAGATTCAAGTTTTCTCGGCATTTCAATCGTTCACAGGGAATAGTAAGTTTTCCTTATCATATTCCCTGGACGCGTTCAACGTGGGGGATGAGCAAGAAGCCGGGATCAAGCCCCTGCTCTCATCCCGGCGACCTCAGCCTTCGAGTTCTTCGCGCAGCATCTCCAGCTCCAGCCATTCCTCTTCCATCCGCGCGAGCCCTTCCTTGAGCTTTTCCAGTTCGGCTGCGATTTTCGCGAAGCCGTTTGGATCCTTGGAAAACAGATTGGGATCGTGCATCTTCTCTTCGCACCTGGCGATCTCGGCTTCGGCCTCGGCAATCTCCTTCGGCAGGTTTTCCAGCGCGAACTTCTGCTTGTAGGAGAGCTTGCCCTTGGCCTTCGGCGCTTCGGATGCGGCCGCCGGAGTTTCGCTCGATTTGGCCTTCTCCGACTTTTCGACCTTCCGCCTCTCCTCGATCGCGCCTTTGCGCTGCGCCATCATGTCGGAATAGCCGCCCGCATATTCGATCCAGCGACCGTCCGGCGCCTCCGGATTGGCCGGCGCGATGGTCGAAGTCACCGTACGGTCGAGGAAATCGCGGTCGTGACTGACGAGAATGGCTGTACCGGCAAATCCGGCGACGATCTCCTGCAGGAGATCGAGCGTTTCGATGTCGAGATCGTTGGTCGGCTCGTCGAGGATCAGGAGATTCGTCGCGCGCGCGAGAATGCGCGCCAGCATCAGCCGCGCCCGCTCGCCGCCCGAAAGCTCGCGGATCGGGGTGCGGGCCTGCTCCGGCTGGAAGAGGAAGTCCTTCATGTAGCCGGTGACGTGGCGCTGTTCGCCATTGACAAGGAGGTTGTCGCCACGGCCGTCGGTCAGGTAGTGCGCCAGCGTCTCGTCGAGGTTCAGATCCTCGCGCTTCTGGTCGAGCGTCGCCATCTCGAGATTGGTGCCGAGCTTGACGGTTCCGGAGTCCGGCTCGATCTGGCCGGTCAGAAGCTTGAGCAGCGTCGTCTTCCCGGCGCCGTTCGGGCCGACGAGGCCGATCCGGTCGCCGCGGTGCACGCGGATCGAGAAGGGCGCGACGATCGTGCGATCGCCATAGGCCTTGGTGATCTTTTCCGCCTCGATGACCAGCTTGCCGGATTCCTTGGCGTCGGCGGCCGTCGCTTGCACCGTGCCCTGCGGCCCCTTGTGGCCGCGATAGCGCGCCCGCATGTCCTGCAGTTCGCCAAGACGGCGCATGTTGCGCTTGCGCCTTGCGGTGACGCCATAGCGCAGCCAGTGTTCCTCGCGCTCGATCGCCTTGCCGAGCTTGTGCTGCTCCAGTTCCTCAGCCTCGAGCACCTCGTCGCGCCAAGCCTCGAAATGGGCAAAGCCGCGATCGAGCCGGCGCGACTGGCCGCGATCGAGCCAGACGGTTGCCGTCGAAACCTTCTCGAGGAAGCGCCGGTCGTGCGAGATGAGCACGAGCGCGGAGCGGCTGCGGACGAGTTCGTCTTCCAGCCATTCGATCGTCGGAAGATCGAGATGGTTGGTCGGCTCGTCGAGAAGCAGGATGTCCGGTTCCGGCGCCAGCACGCGGGCAAGGGCTGCGCGCCTCGCCTCGCCGCCCGAAAGCCGCCGCGGATCCTCTTGCCCCGTCAATCCCAGATGCTGCAGCAGATAGGCCACGCGATAGGGATCGTCGCTCGGGCCGAGCCCTGCTTCCGCATAGGCCTGAACCGTATCGAAGCCCTCGAAATCCGGCGCCTGGTGCAGGTAGCGCACCGTCGCCGAGGGATGGCGGAAGATTTCGCCCGATTGCTGCTCGACGAGACCGGCGGCCATCTTCATCAGCGTCGACTTGCCCGAGCCGTTGCGCCCGACAAGACAGATGCGGTCGCCGGGCTCGACCTGCAGGTTGGCGCCGGCGAGCAGCGGCGTGCCGCCGAAGGTCAGGAAGATGTCGTCGAGCTTCAGAATGGGTGGCGCCAAGGGTTCAGGCTCCGGAAAGATCATTGGGGCGGGCGAGGATGATCGCCCGGCCGGATTTCAGGGAAAAGCGGACTGGCCCCTCCGCAATGTTGGAGATTGTCCGAGACGAGCCGAAAGGCAGCGCGAAATCGTCGAGCGGATATCGCGCATTTTCGATGGAAAGGCCAGAAAGTGCGCTGAGCCCGAGGATAGAGAAGAGGCTGCCTTTGGGTAGATCGATCTCCTCAGAACCCGGCAGCAAGGGATAGGCTTCCTCCTCGCCGGAGGTCATCAGCACCGGCAACCCTTCTTCGGCGATCGCCACGGCGCGCAGCAGATGCAGGAAGGCATGGTCGCTTCTGGTGCCGCCAAGGGCACCGACGAAGATCAGCGACGTTGCGCCCCGCGCGAGCGCCGCCTCGACTCCGATCTCGCCATCTGTTGCGTTCTTCGCTGCCGGGTAGCGCTCGCGCGGCACCTCGGCGAATGCGGCCAGCAATGCGTCGTCGGTCGAATCGAAGTCGCCGACCCAAAGCTCCGGAACGACACCAAGCGCCTTCGCATGGCGCATACCGCCGTCAGCCGCGATGAAGCGACTGCCGGAAAGCTGGCTCGCAAGCCGCTCGGTGCGGATGAGCGTGCCGCCGAGAAGGATGGTGAAGGTCTGTTGGGCCATGGCAGAAGCCCATAGCGCAAACAAATGACAAAGGAAAAGGCCGAAAGCCATTTGCGGCAGCAAAGGCTGCGCTTTTCGGCGGTTCGATCGCTCGCGATCAGCTTTCCGGCGGAGTTTCGCCGGGGAAAAGCATACCGGCATAAATGCCGGGCGTCGAATCCGCTATCTCCACCGCGCCAACGGTGCGGGCGTAGAAATCCGCGGGCCCGACACCGCCGATGACGGCATAGCCGTAGCCGGCGGCGCGCATCGCCATCAGGCTTTCGATAAGCAGCGCCTCGCCGATCCCCTGACCGCGCATCGCCCCGTCGACGCCCATCGGCCCGAAGAAACCGAGCGCCGTCACGTCGTGGCAGGCGAAACCGACGATCCGGTCCTCGTGAACAGCGACATGGATCCTGGTCGGCGTCGACGAGAAGGCGGCCTCCGCCTCACCCGCCCAACCGGCGCCGAACCGTTCTTCGATCCAGGCGAGCACGATCCTGCGTTCCGCAGCCATCGCCCGGCGAATTCCGATGCCAGGGCCGAGCCGGGAAGCGCGCCTTTCCGGCAAGGCATAGAGACGAACAAGCATGTCTGGCATGAGAAAAGCCTCCCCGCTGCAGTGCCACGCGTTCAATCGGACGCGCGCCATCCCACTTTGAATTACTGCATGTCTACATCCTCAAATCGGCCAAGACTTGAGGAAACATGCGGCGGCGAACAAACGTCGCCGACAATCGTTTGGTCTAATAGCGCAGATGGCTTGGACGGCAAATTTTTCCCGCGAAACCCTGCTTGCCAGACCTGCCGCCGAAAGCTAAATCTTTTGCTGCTCTAACGGGGTGCCTTCGGTCCGCTTGCGGAACCAAGGCTGAGAGGCTCAAGCCAACCCGCGGAACCTGATCCGGCTCATACCGGCGGAGGGATTAGAAGCGATCGGACCGATGCGCCCTTTTCCCGCAACATCAACAAGAGGGGAGAGAGGTGCCCGTCATGCCCATTTACACCAAACTGCTTCGCCGGTTGGCGATTACGGCGATCGTTGCAGCTTTGCCGTTCGGCGCCAGTGCCGCCGAAAAGACGCTGACGATCTACACCTATGAGAGTTTCATCAGTGAATGGGGGCCTGGCGGGAAAGTCGCCGAGGCCTTCGAGAAAACCTGCGGCTGCGACGTCAATTATGTCGGCGTCGCCGACGGCGTCGAACTTCTGACGCGACTGAAGCTCGAAGGCGAGCAGTCGAAGGCGGACATCGTGCTCGGCCTCGACACCAACCTCGTCGCGGAAGCCAAGGCGACGGGCTTCTTCGCCCCGCACGGTCTCGACACCGCAGCCTTGAAGGTCCCGGGCGGCTTCTCCGACGACACCTTCGTTCCCTATGACTACGGCCATTTCGCCGTGATCTATGACACCGAGACGCTGAAGAACCCGCCGAAGAGCCTGAAGGAACTGGTAGACGGCGATCCGTCGCAAAAGATCGTCATCGAGGATCCGCGCACCTCGACACCGGGCCTCGGTCTGCTGCTCTGGGTAAAATCGGTCTATGGCGATGAGGCGGCCGCCGCCTGGGCCAAGCTCAAGGATCGGGTGCTGACCGTGACCCCCGGCTGGTCGGAAGCCTACGGCCTCTTTACCAAGGGCGAAGCGCCGATGGTGCTGTCCTACACCACTTCGCCGGCCTACCACATGGTGGCGGAAAACACCGAACGCTATCAGGCCGCGCCCTTCGCCGAGGGCCACTACATCCAGATCGAGGTGGCTGGCGTGACCAAGAACGCGAAGGAACAGGAACTCGCCAAGAAGTTTCTGGCGTTCATGACCGGCCCGGAATTCCAGTCGATCATTCCGACGACCAACTGGATGATGCCGGTTGCGGCAACCAAGGAACCCCTGCCGGACGCCTTCGGCAAGCTCGTCACCCCGGAAAAGACATTCCTGATGTCTTCCGAGGAGGTCTTCGCCAACCGCAAGGCCTGGATCGACGAATGGCTCGCGGCCATGAGCAAGAACTGAGGCAGGCTTGTCCGGTGCGGCCGAAAGACGGATGACGATTGCCGCCGGAGCCTTCGGCCTCGGCGGCGTTCTGCTGTTCGTCGCCCTCGCCATCGTCGCGCTTCCCGCCCAGTCGGGCGGCGGCTACGCCGGCGCCCCATTCGATGCCTATGTCTGGCGCGTCACCCGCTTCACGCTGCTTCAGGCGAGCCTCTCGACGATCCTCTCCATCCTGTTCGCAGTGCCGGTGGCGCGCGCGCTCGCCCGTCAGGCGAGCTTTCCCGGCCGCATCTGGCTGCTTCGGCTGATGGCGCTGCCGCTCGGCCTGCCCGCGCTCGTCGCAGCGCTCGGTCTCATTGAGGTCTGGGGCCGGCAGGGCTTGCTCAATACCGTCCTCGTCGCGATCGGGCTCAACGACCCGGTCAGCATCTATGGGCTCTTCGGCATCCTTCTTGCCCACGTCTTCTTCAACATGCCGCTCGCTGCGCGGTTGATGCTTGCCGGGATCGAGCGAATTCCGGGGGAATACTGGCGCACCGTCGCCAATCTCGGCATGCCCTCGGCCGCAATCTTCCGCTTCATCGAATGGCCGGCGATCCGCGGGCTATTGCCGGGCATCGCCGGTCTCATCTTCATGCTCTGCGCCACCAGCTTCACGCTCGTGCTGACGCTCGGCGGCGGACCAGCGGCAAGCACGATCGAAGTGGCGATCTATCAGGCGCTACGCTTCGATTTCGACCCGCCGCGCGCGATCGCCCTTTCCACACTTCAGATCGCGCTCACGGGTGCTCTGCTTCTCGTTCTGAAGGTCTTGGCGCCGCCACCACCCGAAAGCGAAACGACAGGCAAGGCAATAAGGCGGTTCGACGGCGTGAGCGGACGGTCGCGCCTCACCGACGGGCTCTGGCTCATCCTTGCGCTCGTCTTCGTTGGACTGCCGTTCGCCGCGATCGCCTATTCCGGCCTGCAGGCGGATTTGCCGAGGCTCGCCCGCGACGCTGCCGTCCACCATGCGTTCGCCACCAGTATTGCGATTGCCCTGCTTTCGGCCACCATATCCGTTGGCGTGACCGCCGTGATGATCCGCGCGCAGCAGGTTACCTTGCGGCGACGGCAGACGGGAGCCGCCGCCCGCGGGTTTGCCGGCACGATCGACGCCAGCACCTCCCTCGTTCTGTTGGTGCCGCCAGTCGTTCTCGGTGCAGGCTGGTTCCTGCTGTTGCGTCCGTACGGCGATGTCGCGCGTTTTGCGCCGGCCGTCGTCATCGCCATCAATGCGCTGATGGCGCTTCCCTTCGTCCACCGCGTCCTCGCTCCGGCAATGGCCACCCACGCAGCACGCACGGATCGACTGGCGGCGAGCCTCGGTATCGCGGGCTTTCATCGCCTGCGATGGATCGACTGGCCGCCGCTGCGCAAGCCCCTCCTCATGGCCTTCTCTTTCGCCATGGCCCTGTCCCTCGGCGATCTTGGAGCGGTGGCCCTGTTCGGATCGCAGGATATGACGACCTTGCCGTGGCTGCTCTACAGCCGCATGGGAAGCTACCGCACCGGCGACGCTGCGGGACTTGCGTTGCTGCTCGGCCTCATTTGCCTGATCCTCGCCGTGCTCGGCACGGCGGGAGAGGACGGCGCGCGCGAAGGCAAAGACGCATGAATTCGCCAGCCTCCGTTTCCGCGGCCGTTTCACTCAAGGACGTCGAAGTCCGTTTCAAAACGACGACGCTCCTGTTCGACTGCGTGATTCCAGCCGGTCAGATCGTCGCCGTCGCGGGTGCGTCGGGGTCGGGCAAATCGACACTGTTCAACGTCATCGCCGGATTTGAAGAACCGGAGCAAGGTGCGGTCCATATTCTCGGCGAAGACATGGCGGGCCGCCTGCCGGCCGCACGCCCGGTGTCGGTCATCTTCCAGGAGCACAACCTCTTTGCCCACCTCGATGCCGCAACCAATGTCGGTTTCGGCATCAGCCCGGCCTTGCGCCTGTCCGCCGTCGACCGCGCCAAGGTGGCCGATGCGTTGAAGCGTGTCGGCCTCGACGGCTTCGGCGGAAGATTGCCGCCGACGCTTTCCGGCGGCGAGCGTCAGAGGGTCGCGCTCGCCCGCGCGCTCGTCCGTCATCGTCCGCTGCTCTTGCTTGACGAACCCTTTGCCGCTCTCGACCCGGGCATGAGAGCGGAAATGCGCAAACTTTTGCGCGACCTTCACGACGAGGAAGGCAATACCATCCTGATGATCACGCATCATCCCGATGACGTGAGACTGCTCGCCGACAGCGTGCTTTTTCTCGACCGGGGGCGTATCATTACTCACGACCCTGTCGATCGTTTTGTCGAACGGCGCGACATCACGGCGATCAACCGCTTCCTCGGCAGCGAATGAGGCTCGCCGCCGGCACGGCCGCGGCAGCAATTCAAGCGCTGCGACGACCGGGCGCGTCTGAAAAACACGCTCGGCGCGGGAGAGAATTTTTCGCCAAATTGCCGTTCGCCACAATTTGACCGCCGCGCTATGCGACGCGCGGGATATCCGACGGTGGACGCGATGTTCGCGCATCCGTTGCTGTGATACCACGGGGCAACTATTTCTACGGGGATCAGCTAGGCAGACCGCGCTGAAATCGATACAGCACAATGATGGCTGACACACCCAGGCTGGGACACTGTATCCGGCTGAAAAAGTAGGATTTTTCAACGTCGGCGCTCGAGTTGTGGCACGCGCCGGCGTAGGGAACGGGCTGAGGCATGGTTAGGCATACAGTCATCGACGGCCGGATTCGGACGCGACGCGGCGGCAGGAATGCACGATTAGTGGTTGCATTCCTGGCGACCACGTTCCTGTCCGCCTGCCAATCGATGATCGAACAGACCTATGAGCCGACCGTTTCCCCCTCGTCAAATCCGCAGATCGTCGAGGAAGTGCAAAAGAACGACCCACGTGCTCAGCTCGGCGCACGTGAACACCCGCGGATCGTTGCGAGCTACGGTGGCGAATACAAGGACGCCAAGACCGAACGGCTGGTGGCGCGCATCACCGGCGCGCTGACGGCGGTTTCGGAAAATCCGCAGCAGTCCTATCGCATCACCATCTTGAATTCACCGGCGATCAACGCCTTTGCGCTGCCGGGCGGGTATCTCTATGTCACGCGCGGCCTTTTGGCGCTTGCTAACGATGCCTCGGAGGTCGCGGCAGTGCTCTCGCACGAGATGGCGCACGTCACCGCAAACCACGGCATCGAGCGCCAGCAGCGCGAAGAGGCCGAGGTGATCGCGAGCCGGGTCGTCTCCGAAGTGCTTGCCTCCAATCTGGCCGGGAAACAGGCGCTTGCCCGCGGCAAGCTGCGGCTTGCCGCCTTCTCGCGCAATCAGGAACTGCAGGCCGACGTGATCGGCGTGCGCATGCTCGGCGAGGCCGGATACGACCCTTATGCCGCCGCCCGCTTCCTGGATTCGATGGCAGCCTACGCCCGCTTCACGGCTGTCGATCCGGAATCCGACCAGAGCCTCGACTTCCTGTCGAGCCATCCGAATGCGCCGCAGCGCGTTGAACTGGCGCGCCGGCACGCGCGAGCCTTCGGCGTCGAAGGCACAAGCGGCGATCGCGGGCGCGATTACTATCTGGCCGGTATCGATGGCATCCTCTATGGTGATAGCCCGCAAGAGGGCTATGTCCGCGGCCAGACATTCCTGCACGGCCAGCTCGGCATCCGCTTCGACGTGCCGTTCGGCTTCCAGATCGACAACAAGGCCGAGGCGGTGCTCGCGACCGGCCCGGGCGACATCGCGATCCGCTTCGACGGCGTGGCCGATACGGCGGGGCGCAGCCTCACCGACTACATCGCCAGCGGTTGGGTTACGGGCTTGAAGCCGGATACAATCCGTCCGATTTCCGTCAACGGTCTCGAGGCAGCCACGGCGCGGGCATCCGCAGATCGTTGGGACTTCGACGTCACCGTGATCCGTATCGACAACCGCATCTACCGTTTCCTGACCGCCGTACCCAAGGGATCGAACGCGCTCGAAGGCACGGCGAGCCAGTTGCGCGGCTCTTTCCGTCGGATGACGCAGGCGGAGGTTCAATCGTTAAAGCCGCTGCGCATTCGCGTAGTCACCGTAAGGTCCGGCGACACGATGGCGACGCTCGCCGCCCGGATGATGGGAACGGATCGCAAGCTCGATCTCTTCCGTTTGATCAACGCGATGCAGATCACCTCCACCGTCAAGCCCGGCGACAAGGTGAAGATCATTGCGGAGTGATCTGCGGTAGTCCTGGCTGCGTGATTTCGTTGATGGTTTGGCTTAAGCGATGCCGGTCGCGGTCAGTGCATGCCGGCAGTCAATGCCGGCGCCTTGGCGGCGAGCGCGGCACGCAGCTTTTCCAGCGCCCGGGTCTCGATCTGCCGGACGCGCTCCTTCGAAATGCCGAGGTCGACGCCAAGCTCCTCCAACGTCGCGCCGTCTTCCGACAGCCGCCGGGCGCGGATGATCTTCATCTCGCGCTCGCTCAACTCGCCAAGGGCGATATGAAGCCAGCGACGAGCACGTTCGCCGTCGATCATGTCGCTGACCTGTTCGTCGGGCAGCGGCGCTTCGCTCGCCAGGAAGTCGAGTCGCTCGCCGCCGTCCGAATCTCCGTGGCCAACCGGCGCCTGTAGCGACGCGTCGCTTCCGGACAGGCGCGCATCCATCGTCTGTACGTCGGCAAGGCTGACGCCCAGAGCCGCGGCAATCTCCTCATGCATCGCCTGCGAGGTCAGTTGCCGATCGCCTTGCGCAAGACGCGCGCGCAGCCTCCTGAGATTGAAGAACAGCGCCTTTTGCGCCGAGCTTGTCCCCCCGCGCACGATCGACCAGTTGCGCAGCACATAGTCCTGCATCGATGCGCGGATCCACCAGGTTGCATAGGTCGAGAAGCGAACGTCCCGACTGGGCTCGAAACGCGCCGCCGCCTCCAGCAGGCCGACATGCCCCTCCTGGACGAGATCGCTCATAGGCAATCCGAAGCTGCGGAATTTGGCGGCCATGGCGATCACCAAGCGCATATGCGCCATGGCAATCTTGTTGCGGGCCTCCTGATCGTTGTTGTCCCTCCAGGCCTGCGCCAGGGCATGCTCCTCGTCGCGTTCGAGATAGGGCGCGTCCATGGCAATCTTGATCATGCGCCTGTCTGCTGTAAGGGTCTTCATCGATCGCTCCGTAGCTGGCGCCGAGGCGCCGTTAACGATTGAACAGAAAGGCCAAACGCTTGTCGGAGCATCCGGCGACAGGAAAAGGTGAGGCGCCAGGATCGTACTTGAAGAACCGGTGCAGCGCCCTAGATCGAAGACACGAACCTGAAACGGTGAAAAATCACAGAACCAAGATCGTCCGGGCAGCAAAGGTGAATACCTTCGTACCGGCCAATCCAAACGCGTGCCAGCGCAAAAGGTTCCCTTGCCTGCAATGATTCCGGGATGATTGTTTCTGCACGTCGCCAAAGCATGCGGGTGCCCTACGGCGCCGCGCGTCTTATCAGACGCGCAAAGCGACTTAAGGAAAAAATGCAGTAGCCGTGCGAACAAAGAAAAAGCCCGGCGCAAGGGCCGGGCTTTTGGTCGCGGCTTTCGCGTCGCCTCTACAGCGCCGTGTCATATCAGACGTGCAAAGGACGCTGGAGCACTTTGAATTGCTGCATGTTTTTATAAGGAAACATGCAGCAGGACGGCAGCTTAAGCGGCCTCGTCCTGGGTGTCGTCTTCTTCGATGGCCTTGCCGCGCTTCGGCCCCTTGTTCAGGTTGGCTTCGACGAGACGGACCGCCTCCGTTTCCGACATCTTGTTGACGGCAGCGATCTCGCGCGCCATGCGATCGAGAGCGGCCTCATAAAGCTGGCGTTCGGAATAGGACTGTTCGGGCTGGTTTTCCGCGCGGTAGAGATCGCGCACCACTTCCGCGATGGAGATGAGATCGCCGGAGTTGATCTTGGCATCGTATTCCTGGGCACGGCGGGACCACATGGTCCGCTTCACGCGTGCCTTGCCCTGCACGACCTTCAGCGCACGATCGACGAAATCGGTTTCGGACAGCTTGCGCATGCCGATGCTGACGGCTTTCGCCACGGGCACCTTGAGACGCATCTTGTCCTTCTCGAAATCGATGACAAAAAGCTCGAGCTTCATGCCAGCGACTTCCTGCTCCTCAATCGCAACGATCTGGCCAACACCGTGAGCCGGATATACGATCGATTCACCGGTCTTGAAGCCTTGGCGCGTTGAAGATTTTTTCTGCTGGGTCGTCATTCGTTTCAAAAACTCCCTATTGCGCACCCGGCCTCTCAAAGGCCGGGGCCGGGTCGGTCAGGCCCGGGATAGACGGGGATACCGCCGGGTGGGGTCAATCCTGGTCCGTCCAACGGAACGCAAACGGCCTCATATATCGCGGTCACAAGCAACGGAACGTTGCGTATTTGGGAAGAGCCGCGCCGTGGAGATCGTTTGCTTTCGTGATGGTTTTCGGGCGCGCAAAAACACCCTCGGTGGATCAGTAGTAGAAAGCTATCACAAAAAAGTGCGCAAATCAATAATTTGCTGCACGGCAGCGATCAAGCTGCCGCGCTCGCAATTGTGAGGCCGAGGCCGGATTTCCCCAGATTTCGGCCCTCGCCTTGTATCCGTTCGTCAGCGTCGGGGAACCAAGGACGGGACGATCGCGTCAGTCGCCCTGTCCCGGCTCGGCAGAGAAATACTTCTCGTATTTTCCTTCGACGCCATCCATCTCCTTGGCCTCCGGCAAAGGATCCCGCTTCACCGTGATATTCGGCCACTTCGTCGCAAAATCAGCGTTCAATTTCAACCACATGTCGAGGCCCGGCTCGGTATCCGGCTTGATCGCATTGGCCGGACATTCCGGCTCGCATACACCGCAATCGATGCACTCGTCGGGGTGGATGACGAGGAAATTCTCACCTTCATAGAAGCAGTCCACGGGGCAGACTTCCACGCAGTCCGTATACTTGCAGCGAATGCAATTGTCGGTCACGACATACGTCATGAGGTACTCCAGCCAATGCTCACATTTGATGGCAAACGGCAATCAATGGTGATGCCCATCGTCCATGCATGCTAGGAATGTCCGACGCGCATAGCTGCCGAAGCAGACCCGAATGCCACCTAACTTGGCTTGTCAGGTAACGGCTTTGAGTGCCCTTTGCAAGAATAATCCATGCGCCGTTGGTCGGGAAGCGGGCAGAGTTTTCCAGAGTGGAATGATTTTCGATCGCTTCCATCCAAAATCGCGGATTTTGCCGATTTTCGCAGGCGAGGCAGCGCGGAAACCGCTGCTCAATCGTCCTGCTCGCCGACGTCAGGCTTGAGCCGATCCGTGTCGCGCCGCTCCCGTTTCGTCGGCCGTCCGGCGCCGCGGTCGCGCGTCGCCTGCTCGAAGGCCGTCAGCCTCTGAGAGGGGGCCGGCGGGGTCAGGTCCTCGTAGAGCAGGCGAGCCTCCTCGTAGGGGCCCCGCCGTGTGCCGGGTAGGAGCACGCGAACGACGAGGTCCCGTCGCTCCAGCGACAGTTCGAGCGTATCGCCTGCCTTTACCTGGGCGGAGGATTGCGTCACCCGCGTGCCATTGACCGCGACATGGCCAGCCTCGATCGCCTTTTGTGCAAGCGAGCGCGATTTGATCAGCCGCGCGAAGAACAGCCACTTGTCGAGCCGCTGACGAGGTGCGGGCGCAGACGTTGGCTGTTTCTCCATTGCCTTCCTACTTTTTCAGTTGCTCCTTGAGAGCGGCAAGTTTCGCAAAGGGCGAATCCGGATCCAGCGGTTTTTCCTTGCGCGGCGGGCGCCCCTCGAACTTCGGACCGCCCGGCTTGCCGCCCCGGTCATGGCGATCGGGCCGATCCTTGCGCTGGCCGCCACCCGGCCTGCTCTCCTGCGCCTTGCCGCGCATGGGCGCTCCGCCCTTGCGGCCGCCCTCTCTGCCCTCGCCCTGGCCATGCCGCTGGCCACCGCGGCGATGATCGCCCTGGTGGCGACCGCCCTGGCGCTGGTTGTCCTGGCGCGTGCCAGGACGCCAGAGGAGCACGGGCCTGGCTTCGGCAGGCTCTTCCGCCGGGCTTGCTTCCGCCGGCGCGTCGTTGGTTGCTTCGGCCGCGGGCGCTTCCGTCTGCGTCACACCGGCCGATTCGTTCTCGGCCTTCTCATCCGCATCGACTGTCTCGGCCGCGACACTTTCGGCTGGCGTTTCAGCCGGGGCCGCATCCGCGCTTTGGCTTGCGAGGAAGGCTGCCGCCTCCTCGGCCGTCACGCTGTCGGCGCGATAGCCAAGCCCCTTCAGGATTTCCTCCATGTCGTCGGGCGTTGCGCCGAGAATGGACAGCATCGCTGTCGTCGCCATGAAACGGCGGCCGTCATATGCGCCGTCCGGACGCGGTTCTGCGCCCGGCTTCCACTGCAGAAGTGGACGGATGAGATCGGCCAGTCGCTCAAGGATGTCGATCCGCACGGCCCGCTTGCCGAGGAAACGGAAGCCCGCGAGCTTGTAGAATGTCCGCTCGAACGACGGATCGGTGACGACAGAGGTACGGCCGGCGGCAAGCATCGGAATGAGTTCGCCATAGCCGGGCTTGTCGAGTCCGTCGTTCTTCAGCGCCCAGAGCAGCGTGATGAGCTCCGCTGGCGCCGGTTTCAGGAGCGCAGGCAGGAAGATATGGTAGGCGCCGAAGCGAACGCCGTATTTGCGGATGGACGCGCGACCGTCCTGGTCGAGCGACTTTACCTCCTCGGCGACGTCGCGGCGGAAGAGCACACCGAGATTCTCGACGAGCTGGAAAGCCAGACCCTTGGCGAGACCTTCGAGATCCTCCGCACGGGAGATGTCGTCGAGCGGCTTCAATATCGTGCCGATATGGTGGTTCACGAACCGTTCGATCCGGGCCAGCACATGGTCGCGGGCGTTGGCCTGGAGCTGCTCGTCGGCAAGAAGGATGACGCGTGGGCGCATGACATGATCGCTTGCGGCAAGCCGCGCCACGGGATCGCCGAGCCAGCGCACGAGGCCGTCCGACGAAAGCGCAAGATCACCGTTGCCGGCCGCGTGCAGGCGTGCGGCGCGCGCCTCGAATTCCAGCGCGAGCGCCTTCTGGGCAGCACCTTGCACCGCCTTCGCATCCGACCCTTCGCCACCGGCCGCCAAAGTGAACCGGAAACCGGTTAATTGGCCTACGTGGTGCCCCTCGACGAAGACATCACCATTCACACTGATTTCAGCTTCCAGCATCGCATTCTCTCTCAGGCGCTTCATGAGCACAGATGTCCTGCGATCAACAAAGCGTTTCGTCAACCTTTCATGTAGCGCGTCGGACAATCGATCTTCGATTTCCCGCGTCTTTTCTTGCCAGTGTGTCGGATCGGCAAGCCATCCGGGCCTATTGGACACATAGGTCCAAGTCCTGATCTGCGCAATTCGCGCCGAAAGTGTGTCAATCTCGCCATCGGTGTGATCCGCGCGGCGAACCTGCTCGGCCATGAAGTCTTCGTTGACCGTGCCGTCGCGAACGAGATCGGCGTAGATCGTCGAAATCAGGTCCGCGTGCTGCGCCGGCGTTATGCGCCGGTAGTCGGGCAGGGCGCAGGCCTCCCACAGCGTCTCGACCCGCTCGGACGTGGTGGCGACGCCCATGATTTCGGGATAACGCATCAGGTGGTCCAGCGCCTGCTGATCGACAGCCGGAAGGGCACGTGTCAGGCCGGCAACGGCCGGCGCCGCCTCGAGGCTTTTCTTGAGCGCCTTCAGCGAAGAATAGTCGACCGCCTTGGAGCGCCATTGCAAGACCCTGACGGCATCGAATTCGTGCGACTCCATGCGATGCACGAGTTCGTTGTCGAAAGGGTCGACGCGCCCGGTGACGCCGAATGTTCCGTCCCGCACATGCCGGCCCGCCCGTCCCGCGACCTGGGCGAGCTCCGCCGGGTTGAGATTGCGGTATTGGTAGCCGTCGAACTTGCGGTCCTGCGCGAAGGCGACATGATCGACGTCGAGGTTGAGGCCCATGCCGATGGCATCGGTCGCCACAAGGTATTCGACGTCGCCCTCTTGGTAAAGCGCCACCTGGGCGTTACGCGTGCGCGGCGACAGCGCCCCGAGCACGACGGCGGCGCCGCCGCGCTGCCGACGGATGAGCTCGGCGATGGCATAGACCTCGTCGGCCGAGAAGGCGACGATTGCGGAACGATGCGGGAGCCTGGTGATCTTCTTCGAGCCCGCATAGAGAAGCTGCGACAGGCGCGGACGCTCGATGAAGGTGATCCCCGGAAGGAGCTGCTGGAGAATGGGCCGCATCGTCGCGGCACCAAGCAGCAGCGTTTCGTCGCGGCCGCGCAAGTGCAGCAGCCTATCGGTAAAGATGTGCCCACGCTCGAGGTCCGCGGCCAGCTGCACCTCATCGATCGCAACGAACGAGGCTGTCGTTTCGCGTGGCATGGCTTCGACGGTGCAGACCGAATAGCGCGCCCGATGCGGCGTGATCTTTTCCTCACCCGTGATCAGCGCGACGTTGTGGTGGCCCACCTTCTCGACGAGACGCGTATAGACTTCGCGCGCAAGCAGCCGCAGCGGCAGGCCGATGACGCCGCTCTCGTGCGCGACCATGCGCTCGATCGCATAGTGGGTCTTGCCGGTGTTGGTTGGCCCGAGCACCGCGGTCACGCCGCGACCACTCAGGATCATGGATTGAAAGGACACTTCTTCGATCCTGGCATTCTCAACGAGCCGACGCGGTTTCGCGGGCCGGCGGGGAACACATGCCCACGCGCCGGGCCAAACGCAAGGGGGCGCGGGCAATTAAAGCCGCTTGCAGCCTCCTCCCGAGCCATATTTTGTGCCCCCACGTTAACATTCGGAACAGTGATGGAACGAATCAGCGACGAATCGCTGACTCGCGCGGATTCACTCTATGTTCACGGCTATATCTAGACTGCCGCGACAAGAGTCGCACCACATGCTGAATCGCCCGGAACATCGCGCAAACGAATGCCGTCAGCGCCGTTAACTTTCCTTTCCAGGACGTTAATTACGATCAAGGATTCGGAATCCAAGACTCTGGAAAGTTTGGAAAATTTTAACTCAGATTCCTTTTCGGACTCGGCGAATCAAGGAATATGAATCGTCGCATTAACCTTTCGATCAAAGCCGGAACGAATCGGCGACGAATCGCTGACACGACAACTTTCCCGTTTTGTTCACCACAACATATGGTGGCTCCAGTGCTTCCGGATCAATAGGGTCGTGGTTCGATTTTTCGCGATCTGTGCACTGCAAGGCTGTGTCGTTAACCATTGCACCCAGCGATGAATGCCCCTGCCACAAACAAAAGCGGCGCCCGGAAGGCGCCGCGAGCGATGAGGTTGTCTTTGGCGTTTGGCGGGTTCAGACGAAGAACTGGCCACCATTGGCCGAAATCGTCGAGCCGGTGATGAAGCCTGCGTCGTCGGATGCGAGGAACACGACGCAACGCGCAACTTCTTCCGGTTCACCGAGGCGCCCGACCGGAATCTGCGGGATGATCCGTTCGTTGAGCACCTTTTCCGGTACCGCCCTTACCATCTCCGTGCCGATATAACCCGGGCAGATCGCGTTGACGGTGATGCCTTTTGCCGCCCCTTCCTGGGCGAGTGCCTTTGTGAAGCCGAGATCGCCGGCCTTGGCGGCGGAATAATTCGCCTGGCCCATCTGCCCTTTCTGACCGTTGATCGAGGAGATGTTGATGACGCGTCCGAAGCCGCGGTCGCGCATGCCCGACCAGAGCGGATGCGTCATGTTGAAGAGGCCGGTCAGATTGGTGCTGATCACTTCACCCCATTGTTCCGGCGTCATCTTGTGAAACATCGCGTCACGCGTGATGCCGGCATTGTTGACAAGAACCTCCACCGGCCCGAGATCGGCCTCTACCTTGGCGATGCCCTCGGCGCAGGCCTGGTAATTGGAGACATCCCACTTGTAGACGGGGATGCCGGTTTCCTGCTTGAAGGCCTGGGCCTTCTCGTCGTTGCCGGCATAATTTGCGGCCACCTTGTAGCCTGCCGCCTTCAGAGCCACCGAAATGGCTGCACCGATGCCGCGGGTTCCACCCGTAACCAACGCTACCCTGGTCATGCTCGCCTCCCACAAGGTTGATTTCAATGTTGCATAGGTGATCGGCATGTGCCCCGGCATAGATGGGCCACATGTGCTTGCTCAATTTCGCCGATGTCACAGAGGGACAGCAGGCCAGCGGACCGGCACATGCACCGGAAAACTGTTTGGCCGGCCTGCTGCATAGGATTGCGGCCGGCTACAGGCGCTCGACGCACATGGCGACGCCCATGCCGCCACCGATGCACAAGGTGGCAAGCCCCTTGGAAACGCCGCGCCGCTTCATCTCGAAGAGCAAGGTGTTGAGAACGCGGGCACCGGAAGCGCCGATCGGATGGCCGATCGCGATCGCACCACCGTTGACGTTGACAATCGACGGATCCCAGCCAAGGTCCTTGTTGACGGCGCAGGCCTGTGCCGCGAAGGCTTCGTTCGCTTCCACGAGCTCGACGTCGCCGACGGACCAGCCCGCCTTCTCGAGCGCCCTGCGGGAGGCCGGGATCGGCCCGGTCCCCATGATCTGCGGATCGACGCCGGCCGTTGCCCAGGAAACGATGCGGGCGAGCGGCTGGATGCCGCGCTTTTCCGCCTGCGCTTCGGTCATCAGGAGCGTCGCGGCCGCACCGTCGTTCAGCCCGGATGCGTTTCCGGCGGTCACCGTCCCGTCCTTGTCGAAGGCGGGGCGCAGCTTCGCCATGGAATCGAGCGTTGCGCCGTGGCGGATATATTCGTCCTGGTCGACGGTCACGTCGCCCTTACGGGTCTTTACGATGAAGGGCACGATCTCGTCGACGAAACGGCCGGCCTTCTGCGCGGCTTCAGCCTTGTTCTGCGAAGCGAGCGCGAATTCATCCTGCTCCTCACGGGTAAGCTGCCACTTGCGGGCGACGTTCTCGGCGGTGATGCCCATGTGATAGCCGTAGAAGGCGTCCGTCAGGCCGTCCTTGATCATCGTGTCGATCATCTTGAAGTCGCCCATCTTCACGCCGCCGCGAAGGTGCGCGCAATGCGGTGCCATCGACATCGATTCCATGCCGCCGGCCACGATGATATCCGCATCGCCGGTGACGATCTGCTGCATGCCGAGCGCCACGGCGCGCAGGCCCGAACCGCAAAGCTGGTTCATGCCCCAAGCCGTCTTTTCCTGCGGGAGGCCTGCCTTCATCGCCGCCTGGCGCGCCGGGTTCTGCCCTTCGCCGGCAGGAAGAACCTGGCCGAGGATCACCTCGTCCACCTCTCCCGCATCGACGCCCGCCCGCTCGAGCACCGCCTTGATGACGCCCGCGCCCAACTCATGCGCGGGGGTGTTGCCGAAGGCACCGTTAAAGGATCCGACGGCGGTGCGAGCCGCGCTGGCGATCACGACGGAGGGATTGCTCATGGGACGTTCCTCATATTTCGTTTGCCTGATGTAGCCAGACTGGCAAAGCCGTGAGCGCAAGTCAAACGCATTGATGCTCCGCCGCAAAAGCTTCACGATTCTCCGGGTTACCATATTTCGCAGGTGCGTCGCCGCATTGCACAAATAGATTGTCAGAGCCTCGATTTTGCGGATACTCTGAAAAATACAATAAAGACGGGACGATGGGTAAGAGGAGACCCTAATGGCGAAGAATGAAGGCCAGATCGTTATTAAGAAATATGCGAACCGGCGCCTCTACAATACCGGCACCAGCACGTACGTGACCCTCGACGACCTGGCAGTGATGGTAAAGAAGGGTGAGGAGTTCGTGGTGCAGGACGCAAAGTCCGGCGAAGACATCACCCACTCCGTATTGACGCAGATCATCTTCGAGCAGGAATCCAAGACCGGCAACACGCTTTTGCCGATTTCCTTTCTACGCCAGCTGATCTCCTTCTACGGCGACCAGATGCAGATGGTGGTGCCGAGCTACCTTGAGCACTCCATGCAGGCCTTCACCGAACAGCAGGCGCAGATGCGCGAGCAGATCAACAAGGCGTTTGGCGACACGCCGCTCGGCAAGAACCTGCAGGTGCCGCTGCAACTGGTCGAGGAGCAGGTGCGGCGCAATACCGAAATGTTCCACCAGGCCATGCAGATGTTCTCGCCCTTCATGGCCGCTCCGCCGGCCAAGGAAACGAAGAAGGCCGAGGCCAAGGATATCGACGAGCTCAAGGAACAGTTGCGCGCGCTCCAGACGAAGCTCGACAATCTCGGGTGAAAGTCCCCTACCGAACCTTCATCGATCGCGCCTATCTTGCGCGCCGCTACCCCTCACCCTAACCCTCTCCCCGCAAGCGGGGCGAGGGGACTGGCGCCGGCGGGGCATCGACCTTCTCCCCGTCAGAACGGGGAGAAGGTCCCGGCAGGGGGATGAGGGGCGACGGCCACCCAAACCGGCGAAATCCGACGGGGCCACCTGACGAACCAAAGAAAAAGGGCCGGCAATGCCGACCCTTCGCAACTCATCCGCAGACAGAAACGCTTATGCGTTTTCCTTCGGCGTCAGAACCTGGCGACCGCGGTACATGCCGGTCTTCAGGTCGATGTGGTGCGGACGGCGCAGTTCGCCGGAGTTCTTGTCTTCGACGTAGGTCGGAGCCTTGAGGGCGTCAGCGGAACGGCGCATGCCACGCTTGGACGGGCTCGTTTTTCTTTTCGGTACAGCCATTTCATTCTCCACTTATCGGGCAAAACACTGTTCAGCAGCCGAAAATGGCCGGGTCAAACAGATGTCGATCTCGGAATTTCGCGCGCTTATACATGGCCAACCTCAGTTTGACCAGTCCCCGCGCGCAAATTTTCGAGTCGGAGCGGGACGAGGAAAGGTGTGAAGCGGTTTCCGCCCGCGTCCCGCACCAAAGCATCAAGCCTCGTCCTCCGGAACGATCCAGGATTCGGCCCTCGCCGCTTCCTCCCATTTGCGGAAGGCCGGGTACGTCTTGACGGCATCCATATAGGCGAGCGTGGCGGGCTCTGTCACCAGTTCGTAGACGTCAAACCGGTTGACGACCGGCGCAAACATTGCGTCCGCCGCAGTGAAGCGGCCGAAGAGAAACGGTCCGCCGGAGCGGGCGATTGATTCCCGCCAGATCTCTTCGATGCGAGCGACGTCGGCCTGGACATCGTCCGGCAGCGCAATTGCCCGGCGCGGCCGGCGAATGTTCATCGGGCAGGCGCCGCGCAGCGCTCGAAAACCTGACAGCATCTCCATCGAATAGCTGCGGGCGCGGGCGCGATCCTCGCGGCTCTCGGGCCAGAGACCGGCCTCCGGGAAAAGCTCCGCCACATATTCGATGATCGCCAAGGATTCCCAGACACGGACGTCTCCATGGTGCAGCACCGGCACCCGTCCGGTCGGCGAAATCTCGCGGAAGCGAGGGTTGCCCGCCGGAAAGTCGAAGGGAATCACCACGTCCTCGAACGGGATACCGCAGGCTTCAAGCGCCAGCCATGGCCGAAGCGACCAAGAGGAATAGTTCTTGTTACCGACATAAAGAACGAGCTTGTCCACGATGCTGCCTCCGCCTGGTTCGTCGTGCGGCAGACTTGCCATATCAACGGCGGCAAGACCAATGAATTGGCTTCATCCTAGTCATAAAGGCATGTGATGTAACCGCCGGAGCGGCTGGCGCGGCGCTCGATGAGCGATGCAAGCCGCCTCAGCCCCCGCCCGGGCTTGCGGGCATTGCGGTCGATCGGGTTGGGCAACGACACGGCGAGCAGAGCAGCCTGGCGGCGCGTGAGCTTGGCGGCCGAAACGCCAAAGTGGTGCTGCGCGGCCGCCTCGATACCATAGATGCCGTCGCCCCATTCGGCGACGTTCAGATAGATCTCCATCATCCGGCGCTTGCTCCAGACGAAATCGGCGACGAGCGCGAGCGGCAGTTCCAGCGCCTTGCGGACAAAGGAACGGCCGTTCCAGAGAAACAGATTCTTGACCGTCTGCATCGGGATCGTGCTTGCGCCACGCGTCTGTCCGCCATCCAGCGCATCCTCGACGACGCCGCGCATCTGGTTCCAGTCGATACCGGCATGCGAGCAGAACTGCCCGTCCTCCGACATCATCACCGACTGGACGAGCACCGGGGCGATGTCGTCGAACTCGACCCATTGCCGGTCAAAGCCGCGCAGGAGCACCAGGTCGCGCAGCATCAGGGTCGAGATCGGGCGAACGAAGTCGAGGGAATAGAAGACGATCAGCACATAGGGCAGCACGAGGAGGGCAAGGACGGCAAGAAAGAGCCGGCGGAACCTCGCCCGCCATGTAGCGGACCAGCGATTGGCGGACATCTCCCCCTCCTCCAACGCTTCCGGAACGACGTCCACGCTCTGACTGTCCACCTCTTTTTCCATCCGCCTCTCTTATTTCATGGCTGCGCAAAGTTGAATGGCGTTTCTTGCAAAAGGCAAGACGCTTGCACGCTCATCCCACGTAAAGCATTACAGCGCCGTGCGTCCAATCGGACGCGCCAAGGCCGCTGTAGCATTTCATGCAGTAGCCTGCGACGCGAATGCCCGTTGAAAGCCTCCCTCCCGCATGTCAAAGAGCGCTGCATGAAAGAGACGTCATCCTTTTCCGCATACCTGAAGGCCAACGCGTTGGCCGTGGAAGAACTGCTTTCCGGCCTTCTGGGACCGGTCGTCGGCGCAGATGAAATCGCGCGGCCTCAGAACCTGCTCGCCGCGATGCGCCATGGCGTGCTCAACGGCGGCAAACGCCTGCGCCCGTTTCTCGTGAGCGAGTGCACCGCGCTTCTCGATGGCGACGCCGATGCGGCACTCAGGATCGGCGCAGCGCTCGAATGCGTGCATTGCTACTCGCTCGTCCACGACGACCTGCCGGCAATGGACGATGACGATTTGAGGCGCGGGCAGCCGACGGTGCACATCGCCTTCGACGAGGCGACCGCCATTCTGGCCGGTGACAGTCTGCTGACCTTCGCCTTCAACATCATCGCCGCACCGGAAACGCCGCTTCCGGACCGACAAAAGACGGCGCTGATATTGGCGCTTGCGCGTGCCTCCGGACATGGCGGCATGGCTGGCGGGCAGGCGCTTGACCTCGCCGCCGAGAAAACGGCGCCCGGCGAGGCGGGCATTGTGACGCTGCAGGCAATGAAGACCGGGGCGCTCATCCGCTTCGCCTGCGAGGCGGGCGCAATCATCGCCGATGCGTCGGACGAGCATCGCCGACGGCTGCGCGCTTTCGGCGAAAAGATCGGCCTCGCCTTCCAGCTCGCCGACGATCTGCTCGATCTGACGGCGGATGCGGAGGCGATGGGCAAGGCCACCGGCAAGGACGCTGCGCGCGGCAAGGGCACGCTCGTCGCCCTTCATGGCCAGGCCTGGGCCGAGCGCGAACTCGAGGAACTGGTGACGCAGGCGGAAAATCTGCTTCAGCCCTATGGCGCCCGCTCGGCCATCCTCATCGAGACCGCCCGCTTCATCGCCAACCGCAGGAGCTAGAGCCCCGTGAGCAAATACTGGTCGCCGATCGTCTCCGCGCTGAAGCCCTATGTCCCGGGCGAACAGCCGCGCATGGCGAACCTCGTTAAGCTGAACACCAACGAAAACCCATATGCGCCTTCGGACAAGGTGATCGAGGCGATCCGGACTGCGGCAAGCGCCGATCTCAGGCTCTATCCGGATCCACTCGCGCTCGACCTGCGGAAAGCGATCGCCGCGAGATACGGCGTCGAACCGGAGGAGGTTTTCGTCGGCAACGGTTCCGACGAAGTGCTGGCGCACAGCTTCGCCGCACTCTTGAAACACGATCGGCCGCTGCTCTATCCGGATATCTCCTACAGCTTCTATCCGACCTACGCGGGGCTTTTCGGCATCGATGCGATAGAGGTGCCGCTCAACGACGCCTTCGGCATCGACATCGCCGACTACCGTCGCCCCACCGGCGCGATCATTCTTCCCAACCCGAACGCGCCGACCGGCATCGGCCTGCCGCTCGCCGAGATCGAGGCGCTGGTCGCCGAACACCACGACCAGCCGGTGGTGATCGACGAGGCCTATGTCGACTTCGGCGGCGAATCCGCGATCGCGCTGGTTCCGAAATACGAAAACCTGCTCGTCGTGCAGACTTTTTCGAAATCGAGGGCGCTTGCCGGATTGCGGGTCGGCTTCGCGATCGGCCAGCGGCCACTGATTGAGGCCTTGGAACGCGTCAAGGACAGCTTCAACTCCTATCCGCTCGGACGAGCGGCCCAGGCCGGCGCCATCGCCGCGATCAAGGACGAGGCGTGGTTCGAGACGTCGCGCGGCAAGATCATTGCGTCGCGGGCGAAGCTGACGAGCGAGCTAGACGCGCGCGGTTTCGAGGTCCTGCCCTCGCAGGCGAACTTCATCTTTGCCCGTCACCCGAACCACGTCGGCCAGACCTTGGCCGCGAAGCTGCGCGAGCGGGCAGTCATCGTGCGCCACTTCGCCAAGCCGCGTATTTCGGATTTCCTGCGCATCACCATCGGCACCGACGAGGAATGCGCGAGACTGGTCGCGGCGCTCGACGAGATTCTCTGAGGCTGGACCTGGATCGGACGGGACAGCGCCAATAGCGAACGGCTCGTTTTGCCCCTCACCCTAACCCTCTCCCCGCACGCGGGGAGAGGGGACTGGGCCGCCGAAGTGCCTCTCCCATCCAGGCGCCTGCAGGGGAGAGGGAGTGGCACGAGCGCCACTTGTCCCTTCGCCCCGCTTGCGGGGAGAAGGTGGCCGGCAGGCCGGATGAGGGGGAGCCGATGGCACAGGCTTCTAGGGGTGAAGGGGGTTGAGGCCCGCCTCTCGCGTCCCATTGGCACCGCCCGAAGCCTCGGCTACTGTCGCCTCCGCAATCACCGACGGACGCCACCATGCTCGACCTCACGCCCTTTCTGCCGCAGCTTCTCGTCGCCTGGATGGCCTATGTCATCGCGGTCGTGTCGCCGGGGCCGGCGGTGCTGGCGATCATCGCGACATCGGTGAGCCAAGGGCGAAAGGCGGGCCTCGCGCTCGCCTTCGGCGTGCTGAGTGGCAGCTATACCTGGGCGATGCTGACGGCCTCGGGCCTCTCGGCGCTCATCCGGACCTATGGACAGGCGATCATCGTCCTGAAGATCGCCGGCGCCTGCTATCTCTTCTGGCTCGCCTACAACGCGCTCAGGGCAGCGATGAAGAGCGACGCGCCGCGGGCGACGCGCCGCGTTCCGCTGCAAACCTCGCTCAGGAAGCTCTATCTCAAGGGGCTCGGCATCCACTTGACCAATCCCAAGGCAATCTTCGCCTGGATCATGCTGGTCTCGCTCGGCATGCCGGAAGGGGCGCCGGTCGGCGTTACCGCCGCTTTCATTGGCGGCTGCATGCTGATCGGCCTCGTCACCTTCTGCGGCTTTGCGATCGTCTTCTCGCTCTCGCCGGTCCACCGCGCCTATCTCAAGTCGCGGCGCGTGATCGAGAGCCTGACGGCAGGCCTCTTCGCCTTTGCCGGCCTGAAACTGCTGACGGCGCGGCTTTAGAGCAATTTCAGGAAAGTGTGTAACGGTTTTCCGTCCGAAATTGCGAAAGTTTAAAGAGCTGGATCACTCGGCCGCCGCCTGGCCGCGACCGTAACGCTTCTCGATATAGTCGGCGACGAGAAGCTGGAATTCCTCGGCGATCTTCGGCCCGCGCAACGTCATCGCCTTCTGGCCGTCGATGAAGACCGGTGCCGCCGGCATCTCGCCGGTACCGGGAAGCGAAATGCCGATATCGGCATGCTTGCTTTCGCCCGGGCCATTGACGATGCATCCCATGACAGCGACCTTCAACGCCTCCACGCCCGGATATTTTTCGCGCCACACCGGCATGCTTGCGCGGATATCCTCCTGGATCTTCTGGGCGAGTTCCTGGAAGACCGTCGACGTCGTCCGGCCGCAGCCGGGACAGGCAGCGACGACGGGTATGAACTGGCGGAAGCCCATGACCTGCAAAAGTTCCTGCGCCACCTGCACTTCGCGGGTCCGGTCGCCGCCGGGCTCCGGCGTCAGCGAGATGCGAATCGTGTCGCCGATGCCCTGCTGCATCAGGATGCCGAGCGAGGCGGAGGAGGCGACGATGCCCTTCGTGCCCATGCCGGCCTCGGTGAGCCCGAGATGCAACGCATGGTCGGAACGGGCGGCGAGCATCGCATAAACGGCGATCAGGTCCTGCACGCCCGAAACCTTGGCGGAAAGGATGATGCGGTTGCGCGGCAGGCCGAGCTCTTCGGCAAGCTCCGCCGAGAGCAGCGCCGACTGCACGATCGTTTCGCGCGTCACCTGCTGCGCCGTGAGCGGCGAGCCCTTGGCCTGGTTCTCGTCCATCAGCCGCGTCAGCAGCTCCTGATCGAGCGACCCCCAGTTGACGCCGATGCGCACCGGTTTGTCGTAGCGTATCGCCATCGCGATGATCTCGGCGAACTGCTTGTCCTTCTTGTCCTTGAAGCCGACATTGCCCGGGTTGATGCGGTATTTCGCCAGCGCTTCGGCGCAAGCCGGGTGATCGGCAAGCAGCTTGTGGCCGATATAGTGGAAGTCGCCGACAAGCGGCACGTCCATGCCGAGGCGCAGCAACCGCTCGCGGATCTTCGGCACCGCCGCGGCACTTTCGTCACGATCGACCGTGATGCGCACCAGTTCAGACCCCGCCTTGTGGAGGGCCGCCACCTGGGCGACGGTCGCGTCGACGTCGGCCGTATCCGTGTTCGTCATCGACTGGACGACGACTGGCGCGCCGCCGCCGACGATCACGCCGCCGACATCGACGGCGACCGAGGCGCGGCGCGGCTGTGGCTCGAAATCGAAGGCAGAAGACATAAAGGCCTCTTGTTGGGTCCCGTTTCGCCCGAGCGGCATGGCCGGCCGCACGGAGCTTTCGCCTTTCAGGTGGCGGAGGAAAGCTTGCTTGTCAACGGCAACATCACGCGCTGACGGCGAATTGATGGCAGGGCGGCCGGCAAGAGCGGGAAAGCCCCTAATCCGCCTGTGCACGCAGGTTGCTAATGCTCTCTGCCGTGATCCGCATGAACGGCGTGATGCGAGAGCAGGAGCACGACGATGAAGAGCGCGGGGACGGACATGAAGATGATCGCGAAGCCCGAGTGCTCCGCCACGAAGCCGATCAGTGAGGGAGCGAAGAGCATACCGGAATAGCCCATGAACGTCGCGACCGAAAGGCCGATACCGGGCTGCAGCCCCGGCATGTTGCCAGCGGCCGAAAAGGCGATCGGCACCATATTGGAGATTCCGATCCCGGCGATTGCGAAGCCGAGAATTGCGACCAACGCATTTGGCGCGACGCCCGCAAGGCTTATGCCGACGAGCGCCGTCACCGTGCAGATACGCAAGGTCCGCTTCGCGCCGAGCAGATCGCGGACATGGTCCCCGGCAAAACGCATCGCGGCCATCGTTGCCGAGAAGGCAGCGAAACCGAAGCCCGAGAGTTCGACGGAAGCGCCGAGCTCGTTGCGCAAATAGAGTGCGCCCCAGTCGAGCACCGTGCCTTCCGGCACCATCGAGAACAGGGCCATGATGCCGATCAGCCAGGGCAGGGGTGTGAGCGGCAGGCGCAGCTTCTCCCTCGCCGCTGCCGGATGAGGCCGGTCGGCAAGGATCATCGGCCAGGCGACGGCAAGGAACAGAATGCAAAGGACCGTGACGAGAAGCACGTGCGGCAGCACGCCGAAGCGCGCCATAAGGAAGCCGCCGATGCCGGCACCGATCAACCCGCCGAGACTCCAATAGGCGTGACAGGAGGACATGATCGCGCGGCGCATCGACCTTTCGACCTCGACCGCATTGGCGTTCATCGCCACATCCATGGCGCCGACGAAACCGCCGAGCAGGAACATGCCGATCGCCGCCGTCCAGACATTCGGCGCCAGTGTTAAGAGCAAGAGCAGCGGCGACAGAATGATCGCGGTTACCTTCACCACCCTTTGCGAGCCGACGCGGGCGATGAAGCCGCCGGCAATTGGCATCAGCACCAGCGAGCCGATGCCGAACACCAGGATCAGGAGGCCGAGCACGCTCTCGCCGATCCCGAGCCGGTCCTTGAACTCCGGAATCTTCGGCGCCCAACTGCCGGTCACGAAGCCGTTCATCAAGAACAGGAGCGATACGGCAAGCCGGTTCTTCGACATGTAATGGTGCCGGACAAGGCCCTGAGAGGCGGTTTGCTTGCGCTGATCCGTTCGCTGATCCATGAGTAATCTTCCCGCGGCCGGAACCGTCCGGCTCAAATGGTGATTTCGATGAGATTGCCGTCGGGATCGCGGATCACGGCCTCGTAGAAGCCGTCACCCGTCCAACAGGCTTTCGAAACGAGAACGCCCTTCCTTTCGGCCCGGTCCGCCATGTCGTCCACTGCCTCGCCGCTGCCGAGCGAAAGGGCGAGATGCGCGTAGCCTGCGCGTTCCACCGCCGCCGCGTCATGGGGAGCAAGCCACGGTCCCTCCATCACCTCGATCGAGGGGCCGCTGCCAAGCGTCAGGAAACGCGAACGGAATCCGGGACGGCGGCCGCTTTCATAGATCGCGCCAATGCTGGCGTCGAAGAATTCGGCCCAGAAGGCGGCGATCCGGTCGATATCCTTCGTCCAGAGAGCGACATGCGCGACATTCATCGGGCAGGCTCCTTCGCCAGTACGACGTCAGCGCCGCGCGCGCCGAGCGCGGCGATCGCCGCTTCGGGCGCATTGGCCTCGAGCACCAGCGTCGTCACCGCCTCGATGCCGATGACCGCATGTGGCGCGGCGGTTCCGAGCTTGTCGCTCGTTATGGCGGCAAGGACCGCGCGGCTTCGCGAGGCGATGAGACGCTTGAACGCCGCGTCCTCGAAATGGAAGGCTGTCAGTCCCGCTTCCGGGTCGGCGCCGCAAGCACCGAGAACGCAAAGGTCGGGGCGCAGAAGCTCGGCATCGCGTTGCGCCCGCGCGCCGACGGCTGCGCCGACAGCGCGGTCGAGCGGGCCACCGACGAGGATAAGCTCCACGCCCGCCTTGTCCATCAAGGCAGCCGCGATGAGCGGCGTGTTGGTAACGATCGTCACCGAAAGGCCCGGCTCGATCGCCTCAGCGATCGCCAGATTAGCCGAACCGGCGTCGAGGAACACCGTCATGCCTTCACGGATGAATCCGACCGCAGCGCGGGCGAGAGCCGCCTTACGCTCCGGTGCGAGAGAGGCGCGCTGGCTGAGCGAGCCGGCCATCGGCGCGAGCGGCAAGGCTCCGCCATAGACGCGCTCACAGAGGCCCGCCGCGGCCATCTCACGCAGGTCACGACGGATCGTGTCTTCCGAGACCCCGAATTCGCGCGCGAGATCGGCGGCCAGCACACGGCCGTCGGTTTTCAGCCGTTCCTGAATCAGTGATTTCCTCTCGCGCAGCAGCAGGTCCGTGGCCATATTTTTCAAATCGTGCATAAACGTGCATGAATCGGTTAAAACGCGAATAGCAGCCTTTCGTATAAAATTCAATTGCAGCCGCGAGTGGAACTTCAATGGACCCAGCACATTCCCAAAAGGAGTGTTTTCGCTGAGATTTCGGTCTGTTTGAGGAAAAATCTTCATCGAAAGCCGGGTGAATTGGTCTTTTATGCGCTCAGATGCGCCTGGTTTTATGCGAATCTCGCCGCAATCCGGACGATGGGCCGGAGAACAAAAGAGATGGAAAACAAGACAATGAAATTCCTTCCGACGCTTTTCGCTGCCGCCCTCCTGCAAGTCGCCGCCTTCGCTCCCGCCCATGCGGAATCGAACCTCGATCAGATCAAGTCTGCCGGCGTTCTGAAAATCGGTACCGAGGGCACCTATGCCCCCTTCACCTATCACGACGCCAGCGGCGCGCTGGTTGGCTTCGACGTCGAAATCGGCCAGGAAGTTGCAAAGCGCCTTGGCGTGAAGGCCGAGTTCCTCGAAGGCAAGTGGGATGGCCTGATCGCTGGCCTCGACGCCAACCGCTACGACACGGTCATCAACCAGGTCGGCATCACCGAAGAGCGCAAGAAGAAATACGATTTCTCGGAACCCTATATCGCCTCCAAGGCCGTGCTGATCGTCAAGGGCGACAACGAGGAGATCAAGGGCTTCGCCGATCTCAAGGGCAAGAAGTCCGCCCAGTCGCTGACCAGCAACTTCGGCAAACTCGCTCAAGCCTCGGGCGCCGAGCTCGTCGGCACCGATGGCTTCGACCAGTCGATCCAGCTCGTGCTGACGGGCCGCGCCGATGCGACGATCAACGACAGCCTGTCCTTCCTCGACTTCAAGAAGCAGAAGCCGGACGCGAATGTGAAGATCGCCGCCGAACAGGCCGATGCAGACTATTCCGGCATCATCATCCGCAAAAACGAGCCGGACCTTTTGGCAGCAATCAACAAGGCGCTTGCGGAAATCAAGGCAGACGGCACCTACGACAAGATCTCGCAGAAATATTTCGGCGCCGACGTCTCCAAGTAAGTTCGCCCAAAAGTCAGGCCGGTCGGTTTTCTATCGGCCTTTCTCGGCTATGAATCTCGATCCGTTCCGGCCTCCGGAGCGGATCGCGCGTTTTGAAAGGCTTTCCCTTGCCCAACTGGCTTCATTGGCTTCCCCTGATGGCGGAATCGCTGCCGACCCTGCTGTGGGCCGGGCTGATCTTCACAGTTCCGCTGACCCTGCTTTCCTTCGTTCTCGGCCTTTTGCTGGGCCTTGTCACCGCACTCGTCCGTCTCTTCGCACCGGCTCCCTTCGTCGCGGTCGCGCGGTTCTATGTTTGGGTGATCCGCGGAACGCCGCTCCTCGTCCAGCTCTTCGTCATTTTCTATGGCCTGCCAAGCATGAACATTTTGCTCGATGCATTCCCCGCTGCGCTGATCGGCTTCACGCTCAACATCGGCGCCTATACATCCGAGATCATCCGCGCAACGATCTCCTCCGTGCCGCGCGGCCAATGGGAAGCGGCCTATTCCATCGGCATGAGCTGGAGCCAGGTCATGCGACGCACGATCCTGCCCCAGGCGACCCGGGTCGCAATCCCGCCGCTCTCGAACACGTTCATTTCGCTGGTGAAGGACACTTCGCTCGCCGCAGCCATCACCGTACCCGAGCTCTTTCAGACGGCGCAGCGGATCGTGGCGACCACTTATGAACCACTGATCCTTTATATCGAGGCGGCGCTGATCTACCTTGTCATGAGCTCCGTACTGTCGGCCCTGCAGGTGAGGTTGGAGCGCCGCTTCGCCCGCTATGGCGGTTTCCTGGAGGCGCGCGCATGATCGAACTCACCGATATTGAAAAGCGCTTCGGTACCAACCTGGTGCTCAAAGGAATCAGTGTGACGATGGCCGAAGGCACCGTAACGGCGCTTGTCGGCCCATCCGGCGGCGGCAAGAGTACGCTGCTCAGATGCGTCAACCTGCTGGAGATCCCGACGCACGGCGCGATCCGGCTTGGAGACGAGCGGCTAGACTTCGCCCCTCACCGCGCGGTCGGCCGGAAGGCGATACAAAAACTGCGCCGGCAGACCGGCATGGTGTTCCAGAATTTTCAGCTCTTTCCCCATCAGACCGCGCTCGGCAACGTGATGGAAGGCCTTGTGACCGTTCTCAAATGGCCGGCCGACCGCGCCCGCGCCCGGGCGCTCGAACTCCTGGATAAGGTCGGCATGGCGCACAAGGCGGATGCCTGGCCCTCGACCCTTTCCGGCGGCCAGCAGCAGCGCGTGGCAATCGCCCGTGCGCTCGCCCCCTCGCCGCGCGTCCTTCTCTGCGACGAGCCGACCTCTGCGCTCGACCCGGAACTTGCCGAGGAGGTGGTGGAGGTGCTCAGCCGTCTCGCCCGCGAAGGCACGACAATGATCATGGCGACCCACGATCTCCGCCTCGCCTCGCGCGTCGCCGATCACGTCATCTTCCTCGATGGCGGTGTCGTCGTCGAAAGCGGCCCTCCACGCAAGATCTTCTCGGCGCCGGAGCGCGAACGCACGAAGAAGTTCATCGCGTCGCTGAGTGCACCGATGAGCTATGATATTTGAGCGACGTTAGGGACAGATGGATCCCTGATCGCACTGCTCCGCACGCGGTGAGGTCGGGTCCCTCCCTCTCCACCGTCATCCTCGGGCTTGACCCGAGGATGACGACGGGAGCCAAACCGAGCCAAGATGGTGGGGCGAACGCTTCACTGTCACCGAAAGACGGCCGGAACGCTCCGGCCGCCTTCCGCAGAAGGCGACGGCCCATCACCCGCCAAACACGATCAACAAATCCTTGGCATCGATCTGATCGCCGGCGCGGACCAGCACCTCGGCGATCACGCCGTCCTTTTCGGCATGCAGCGCCGTCTCCATCTTCATCGCCTCGATCGAGAGCAGCACGTCGCCGGCCTTGACCGGCTGGCCGGGGTGAACCGCCACGGTCGAGATGACGCCCGGCATTGGCGCGCCGAGATGGGCGGCGTTGCCGGCTTCCGCCTTGCGCCGGATAGCGGCGGAGGCGCCGCGGTTGCGGTCCGGTACCTTGATCGAGCGGGGCTGGCCGTTCAATTCGAAGAACATCTTGACCATGCCCTTCTCATCGATCTCGCCCTGCGCCTGGTTGAGGATGACCAGCGTCTTGCCCTTCTCGATGTCGGCGAAGAGCTCCTCGCCCGGCGCCATGCCGTAGAAATAGGCCGGCGTCGGCAGCACGCTGACCGGGCCGTAAGTCTCGGCGGCCAGCGCGTAGTCGGTGAAGACCTTCGGATACATGAGATAGGAGGCAAACTCGAAGTCGGTGACGTCGCGGCCGAGCTTCTCCTCGATGCTCTCGCGCTCCGCGTCGAGATCGGCAGGCGGCAGCAGCGAGCCCGGCACGGCCGTATATGGCTCTTCACCCTTCAACGCCTTCTTCTGCAGCGCCTCGGGCCAGCCGCCCGGGGGTTGGCCGAGATCGCCCTTGAGCATCGAGACGACCGATTCCGGGAAGGCGATGTCCTTCGCCGGGTTCTCGACGTCGGCCACCGTCAGGTCCTGGGAAACCATCATCAGCGCCATGTCGCCGACGACCTTGGAGGAGGGCGTCACCTTGACGATGTCGCCGAACATTCGGTTGGCGTCGGCATAGGCCTGCGCGACCTCGTGCCAACGGGTTTCAAGCCCGAGCGAGCGGGCCTGTTCCTTGAGATTGGTGAACTGACCGCCGGGCATTTCGTGCAGATAGACTTCCGAGGCCGGCCCCTTGAGGTCGCTCTCGAAGGCCGCATATTGGTGGCGCACCGCCTCCCAGTAGAAGGAGATGCGGCGGATCCATTCCGGATTGAGGCCCGGGTCGCGCTCGGAGCCCGAGAGCGCCTCGACGATGGAGCCGAGGCAGGGCTGCGAGGTGTTGCCCGAAAGCGCATCCATCGCCGCATCGACGATGTCGACACCGGATTCGACCGCGGCAAGGACGGTGGCGGCGGCAATGCCCGACGTGTCGTGCGTGTGGAAATGGATCGGCAGGTCGGTCGCTTCCTTCAGCGCCTTGAACAGCACACGCGCCGCAGCCGGCTTCAAGAGGCCGGCCATGTCCTTGACCGCGATGATATGGGCGCCGGCCTTCTCCAGTTCGGCGGCAAGCGCCGTATAGTACTTCAGGTCATATTTCGGCCGGGCGGAATTGAGGATGTCGCCGGTATAGCAGATCGCCGCCTCGCAGATCCTGTTCTCTGCAGCGACCGCGTCCATTGCGACGCGCATGTTCTCGACCCAGTTCAGGCAGTCGAAGACGCGGAAGACGTCGATGCCACCCTTGGCGGCCTGGCTAACGAAGTATTTGACGACATTGTCGGGATAGTTCTTGTAGCCGACGCCGTTGGCGCCGCGCAAAAGCATCTGCAGGAGCAGGTTCGGCGCGCCCTCGCGCACCATTGCCAGCCGCTCCCACGGATCCTCGGTGAGGAAGCGCATCGACACGTCGAAGGTCGCGCCGCCCCAGCATTCGAGCGAAAACAGATTGGGCAGCGCCCGGGCATAGGTGCCGGCGATGCGGACAATGTCGTAGGTGCGCATGCGGGTGGCGAGCAGCGACTGATGGCCGTCGCGCATCGTCGTGTCGGTGATCAGCACTGGCTCTTGCGCCTTCACCCATTCCGCGAACTTCTTCGGTCCTAGCTGGTCGAGCAGTTGCTTCGTGCCCGGCTTCGCCTCGCCATTGATGAACGGCACCACCGGGGCGGCGATGTCGTCATTGGGCTTCGGCCGCCCCTTGGCCTCCGGATGGCCGTTGACCGTGACATCGGCAAGATAGGTCAAGAGCTTGGTGGCGCGGTCCTGGCGCTTGACCTGCTGGAACAGTTCCGGCGTCGTGTCGATGAAGCGGGTGGTGTAGCTGTTGTCCTGGAAGGACGGGTGGCTGATGATCGCTTCCAGGAAGGTGAGGTTGGTCGCCACGCCGCGAATGCGGAATTCCCTGAGCGCGCGGATCATGCGCTTTATCGCCTCGTCCGGGTTCGGCGCCCAAGCGGTGACCTTTTCAAGCAGCGGATCGTAGTAGCGGGTGATCACCGCTCCGGAATAGGCGGTCCCGCCGTCCAGACGAATGCCGAAGCCGGTGGCGCCGCGATAGGCTGTGATGCGGCCGTAGTCGGGGATGAAGTTCTGCTCGGGATCTTCGGTCGTGATGCGGCACTGCAGCGCATGGCCGTTCAGCCGGATGTCCTCCTGGCGCGGCACCCCCGATTCCGGCGTGCCGATGGCAAAGCCGTCGAGGATGTGGATCTGCGCCTTGACGATATCGATGCCGGTGACGACCTCGGTCACCGTGTGCTCGACCTGGATACGCGGATTGACCTCGATGAAGTAGAACTTGCCGGTGTCGGCATCCATCAGATATTCGACCGTGCCGGCGCCGACATAGTTGGTCGCCTCGGCGATGCGCTTCGAATAGGCGGCAAGCTCCTCGCGTTGCGCCGCGGTGAGATAGGGCGCCGGTGCGCGTTCGACGACCTTCTGGTTGCGCCGCTGGATCGAGCAGTCGCGCTCGAAGAGATGGACGACATTGCCGTGGGTGTCGCCCAGGATCTGGCTTTCGACGTGGCGCGCGCGCTCGACCAGCTTTTCGAGATAAACCTCGTCCTTGCCGAAGGCGGCCTTCGCCTCGCGTTTGGCCTCGGTCACCTCGCGGATCAGGTCCTTCGGATCGCGGATTGCCCGCATGCCGCGGCCGCCGCCGCCCCAGGAAGCCTTCAGCATCACCGGATAGCCGATCTCGTCAGCGAGCCGCTTGATCTCGGCCGGATCGTCTGGAAGCGGATCCGTCGCCGGCACGACCGGCACGCCGATCGAGATCGCCAGGTTGCGCGCCGCCACCTTGTTGCCGAGCTGGCGCATCGTCTCCGGCTTCGGACCGATGAAGGTGATGCCGTTGGCCGCACAGGCCTCGGCGAACTCCGGGCTCTCGGACAGCAGGCCGTAGCCCGGATGAATGGCGTCGGCGCCGGAAAGCTTGGCGACGCGGATCACCTCGTCGATCGACAGATAGCTTTCGATCGGGCCGAGGTCGCGGGAAAGATGCGGGCCGCGCCCGACCTGATAGCTCTCGTCCGCCTTGAAGCGGTGCAGCGCCAGTTTGTCCTCCTCAGCCCATATCGCGACCGTTTTAAGTCCCAGTTCGTTGGCCGCGCGGAAGACGCGGATGGCAATTTCGGAACGGTTGGCAACAAGGATCTTAGAGATAGGCAAGTCGGACTCCTCAAGACTTGAAAACGCGGGAATGCTGCACCCGCGAAATGAAGTTTTAGCGAGTCACTTGAGGAAGTGCAATTTCAGATGCGACACGACAGCGCCGCGCATCCAATCAGACGCGCAAAGGACGCTGTAGCAGTTTGAATTGAGCCGGATGAGAAAAGTACGTGCGGTTTTCCGCCCGCACCCCGCTCGAACCTTTAGAATCGGAATTGAGTTCAGGAAATAAGGCCAAGACGGAAGGCGATGGCGACGACGTGATGGCGGTTCTTCGCCTTCAGCTTTTCCTGAATGCCGTTCATGTACCAGTCTACCGTGTGGCTCGATATGTCGAGGACCTTGCCGATGTCGTTCGATGTCATGCCGTCGGCAAGATAGTTCAACGCCTCCATTTCACGCCGCGTCATCTGCACTTCGACGCGCGAAATGAGTTCGGCCATGATCTCCGGATCGGTCAGCTCCAGCAGCTTCCAGAAGAGCCTCTTGGCGATCGCGTCGAAAAGGCTCAATTCGACCGGGCTTAGATCCACCACGCGGCCACCGACCGTGAGGTTGCCCATCAGCCCGCGCCGGCCGTGCACCGGGAAAATATAGCCGTCGAAGAGGCCGTGATTGCGCGCCTCGACCATCATGCTTTCCATGCGCTTGCGATGCGGATCCGAGCGGAAGGCCGCAAGCGTGTCGCGCCAGCGGAACCCGCGCTGGGCATGGCCGAGATAGCGGATCGTCGGATCGATGACGACATATTTCTTGCGGATGTAGATTTGCGGCCAGCCGTCCGGCCAGCGGCCGGCAAGGAGCAGCCTCAGAGGGTTCTCATTGGGCTTCGGCTGGCGCACGACACCGTAGAAGTCGAAACCGCAACGATCGAGCAGCCGTTCGAACTCGGGCAGAATCTCCTCGCGCGACTTCATCTCCTCCAGGAGCGCCAGAAACTGTACGAGCAACGTGATATTCATGGAACACCTTCAGGTCGAGAATGCGAGGGACGCAGCGCTTGAGATCCTCACATGAATGCGCCGTTCAGAAGCCATTCATGTTGCAACCGCGATAATTCTTCTTATCACGCCCGGTCTTGCACGAAACCTGCAAAATATCGGAGTGGAGGCATAAAGACAGCGGACTATGGATTATCCCGCCAATCCTCCCTTGGCACCGGATCTTCCCGCGGTCGGCAAGGTTTAGCCTCCACGTTTTCGGCAGGAATTTCACAAGGCCGCCCAATGGGGCTTTGTCGGCCCGGCACGGTAGGAAGAGTTCCGCCACCCCGGATCGCCAGAGCCGCAAGTGCACTGCCGCATCGAATCATTGCTGCGGCGCAACAATCCGATGCCCAGAAGGGGTGAGACAGTGTCTTTGTTCCAAGTGTATGCAAGAGCCCTTCAGTATCTTGCCGTTCACAAATTCCGCGTCGGGGCGATCGTCATCGCCAACGTCGTGCTCGCCATCATCACGATTGCCGAGCCGATTCTCTTTGGCCGTATCATCGATGCGATCTCGTCGCAGAAGGACGTCGCGCCGATGCTCTTCCTGTGGGCAGGCTTCGGCCTTTTCAACACGATCGCCTTCGTGCTCGTCTCCCGCGAGGCCGACCGGCTTGCGCATGGCCGCAGGGCAACGCTCCTGACCGAAGCCTTCGGGCGGATCGTCTCGATGCCGCTCTCCTGGCATAGCCAACGCGGCACCTCCAACGCGTTGCACACCCTGCTGCGCGCCTGCGAGACGCTCTTCGGCCTCTGGCTCGAATTCATGCGGCAGCACCTGTCGACGGTCGTTGCGCTCGTGTTGCTCGTACCGACCGCCTTCGCAATGGATTTCCGCCTGTCGCTCGTCCTCGTCATTCTCGGCGCCGCCTATGTGGCGATCAGCAAGGTCGTGATGGACCGCACGAAGGATGGTCAGGCCTCGGTCGAGAACCATTACCATACGGTCTTCTCCCACGTCTCCGACGCGATCAGTAATGTTTCGGTGGTGCACAGCTATAACCGCATCGAGGCCGAAACGCGCGAGCTGAAGAAGTTCACCGATCGTCTGCTGTCGGCCCAGTACCCGGTGCTTGACTGGTGGGCACTGGCGAGCGCGCTCAACCGCATGGCCTCGACAATCTCGATGATGGCGGTCCTCGTCATCGGCACAATTCTCGTGCAGCGCGGCGAACTCGGCGTCGGCGAGGTGGTCGCATTCATCGGCTTCGCCAACCTCTTGATCGCCCGTCTCGACCAGATGAAGGCCTTCGCCACCCAGATCTTCGAGGCGCGCGCCAAGCTCGAGGACTTCTACCAGCTCGAGGACTCGGTGCGCGAACGCGAGGAGCCGGCCGGCGCCAAGGAACTGACCGGTGTCGTCGGCGAGGTGGAATTCCGCGACATCTCCTTCGACTTCGCGAACTCCGCCCAGGGCGTGCGCAATGTCTCCTTTACGGCGAAGGCCGGCCAGACGGTGGCCATCGTCGGCCCCACCGGCGCCGGTAAGACGACTCTCGTCAACCTGCTGCAGCGGGTCCATGATCCGAAGCACGGCCAGATCCTGATCGACGGCGTCGATATCTCGACGGTCACGCGCAAGTCGCTGCGCCGGTCGATCGCCACGGTCTTCCAGGATGCGGGCCTCATGAACCGCTCGATCGGCGACAACATCCGCCTCGGCCGCGACGATGCCTCGATCGAGGAAATCATGGCCGCCGCGGAAGCGGCTGCCGCGAGCGACTTCATCGAGGGCCGCCTAAACGGCTACGATACGCTCGTCGGCGAGCGCGGCAACCGCCTCTCGGGTGGCGAACGCCAGCGCGTCGCGATCGCCCGCGCGATCCTCAAGAACGCGCCGATCCTGGTGCTCGACGAGGCGACAAGCGCGCTCGACGTCGAGACCGAGGCCCGCGTGAAGGACGCGATCGACATGCTGCGCAAGGACCGCACGACCTTCATCATCGCCCACCGCCTGTCGACGGTGCGCGAGGCCGATCTGGTGATCTTCATGGATCAGGGCCGGATCGTCGAAATGGGCGGCTTCAGCGAGCTCAGCCAGAGCAACGGCCGCTTCGCCGCACTGCTGCGCGCCAGCGGTATCCTTACGGACGAGGATGTCCGCAAGAGCCTTACCGCAGCGTGATATCGGCCGACCGCGACACGCAAGCGAAATGCCCCGGAGCTTTTCCGGGGCGTTTTTCGTTTGATCGAGGAAGTTCCGTGCTTATGGGCCGGACAACGAGATGGCGTCGCAAAGGACCGAAGCTCCGCCTTGGTTTGATCTAGGAGAGGACAATGAGGAACCTTAAATGATGACCGGCTATCATTGCTTTGCGCTGGGACGCGCCACGCTTTAGCGTGCGATCCGTCTGCACGAGATGGGCAAAAACAACCGCCTAATCGCCCCTCATCTGGCTGCCGGCACCTCCTCCCCGCCTGCGGGGAGAAGGGACGAGCCGCACCACCCAAGTCCCCTCTCTCCGCGCGCGGCGAGAGTGTTAGGGTGAGGGGCATCCCGCGCTCTCACGCCGCCCTGAGCGGCTTCGCGACCGCCACCTCCTTCAGCCATTCGAGGTAATAGGCATAGACGAAGTGGAGCCCGATGCCGGCGATGACGAAGAGGGAGCCGATGATCGGGTCGCGGCCGGTGACGAAGAGAAGCACCTGGCCCGCCATCGCAAGGATCGTCCCGAAGATGAAAACCGCCAGCGAATGACGGCCGATCATTACCAGCGGATGGTTGTTCTCAAGCCTGCTCAACCGGCTGACGATAGGGGTGATCGCCAGGAGATAGGCGAGCGCGAGCACATGCAGGAGCCGCGTCAGCGACAGGAACGTCTTGTCGAAGCCGGTGAGCACCGCCGGCAGCCCGAAGGAGAAGTCGATGTTCCACCAGGAGAACAGGACCCAGAAGGCGGAGACCGTGAGATAGGCGGCGGAAACCCCGATCAACAACCAGTGTCGTGGCAGGCGCCCGCCGGCGCGCACGTGGCTCATGGAAAGAATGCCGATGACGAAAAGGAACTGCCAGGACCAGGGATTGAGGAACCAGTAGCCTTCGTCGAGGAAGTTGGATGGCACCAGCTTGAACCAGCCGGCGGCGAGCCACAGCGTAGCCGATAGCGCAAGCAGCAGCCAGCGCCCCGCCGCGTTCAGCCAAAGGATGCCTGGCAGCATCAGGAACAGCGCCGCATAGAGCGACAGGATATTGTTGTAGCCGAGTTGATGGCCAAGCAGAACCATCGCGACAATGCCCTGCTCTGCCTGCTCGACGATCGGCCGGATGTTGATTTCGCCGATCAGATCCTGGCGGCCGAAATAGAGCGCGCCGCCCGCGAAAATCGCCAGCGTCACGACACTCGTCATGATATGAGCGACATAGAGCGTCAGCGCACGCCGCCACATCTTCAAGGTCAGGGCGAGCCTTGCGCCCGCGACGAATTTTCCGCCATAGGCGGCACCCACCGCCAGGCCGGAAATCAGCACGAACGCCTCGGCCGAGTCCGAGAAGCCGATGTTCTTATGCGTCAGATATTCGAGATATTGGCCTGGGACGTGGTTGATGAAGATCGTCAGCAGGCAGAGCGCGCGAAAGACGTCGAGGCGTGTATCGCGTCCGGTAACCGGCACAGGACGAGGAACGCTGATCTTGGACTGGTTGGAGCCGGGATCTTGGTGATCCGAGCCGGCAGCCTTGATCGGGTCCTTGCCAAATGTCGTTTGCAGCATGCGGTATGGTATCCGGGATTTGGCGCCCCGCCCCACCCCTGTTGAAAACAGGATGCCGAAAAACGCGCTCAGGCGATCTCCGAGAGGCTTTCGGCACCGTTGATGAAGCGCGATACCGACTACTGCATGTTTGCAGCAATCAAAGTGCTACAGCTTTCTTTGCGCGTCCGATAAGACGCGCGGCGCTGTAGTGGATCGCGGCTGAAACCGAGCGACAAAAGAAAACCGGCCTTGCCCGTCTGGTACAAAGCCGGTTTCCTCCCATGCTCAATTCCGGCGGTTACAGCAGAATCCCTTCATGAGCGTTTTTTGTGACACTATTATTTACGCTGACGATCGGTTCACCAGTTTTTGAATTACGGCCCACAGAAATCCGGTGCGTGGTGCCGTTCACCCGGACCTCGGCGGAATAGCCTGTCCAGTCCGCCGGCAGCACGGGCCGAATCACCAGCTTCTTACCCTTCAGGCGAATGCCGAGTATGCCCTCGATGCCCGCGCGATAGAGCCAGCCGGCCGAGCCGGTGTACCAGGTCCAGCCGCCGCGCCCCGCAAGTTCGCCCTCGCCATAGACATCAGCGGCGACGACATAGGGCTCGACCCTGTAATGCTCGGCATCGTCGCGGCTGAGCGCATGCGATATGGGGTTGAGCATCTGGAAGGTGCGCCACGCCTCTTCCGCCCGCCCCTGAGCGGCAAAGGCGAGCACGACCCAGGTGGCCGCATGCGTATACTGGCCGCCGTTTTCGCGCACGCCCGGCGGGTAGGCCTTGATGTAGCCCGGGTCCTGCTGCGTCTTTTCGAGCGGCGGCGTGAAGAGCCGCACGATCCGTTTTTCCGGATCGACGAGTTCCGCCATTACCGCGTCCATTGCGTGCATGGAGCGTTCAGCCTCGCCTTCGCCGGAGAGCGTACTCCACGACTGCGCGATGGAATCGATCCGGCACTCGACGTTTTCGGCGGATCCGAGCGGCGTGCCGTCGTCGTAATAGCCGCGGCGATAGTAATCGCCGTCCCAACCTGGACCGTCGAGCGCTGCTTTCAGCATTTCGATATGCGACTCCCAAAGCTTGGCGCGCGGCTCATCCTTTCGCTCGCGGGCGTAAGGCAGGAAGGCACGCAGCGCACCAGCCAGGAACCAGCCGAGCCAGACGCTCGTGCCCTCTCCGGCAATACCGACGCGGTTCATGCCGTCGTTCCAGTCGCCGCCGAGAATGAGCGGCAGACCGTTCGCCCCGGTCCGCTTGATCGCGAGATCGAGGGCGCGGGCGCAATGCTCGTAGATATCGGCCGTCTCGTCCGCGCTCTCTGGCTTGAAGAAGCTGTCGTGCTGCCCCTCTTCGAGGGCGGGACCGAGTATGAACGGCACCTTCTCGCCGAGAACGTCCGTGGTGCCGGTAACGGCGCAATAATGCGCGACCGCGTGGGCGAGCCACACGACATCGTCGGAAATCATGGTGCGGACGCCGGCATCGGTGCCGGGCAGCCACCAGTGCTGCACGTCGCCCTCGACGAACTGGCGAGCGGCCGCGTTGAGGATCTGCGCCCGCGCAAGCTCCGGCCGATGAACGAGGAAGGCAAGCGTATCCTGCAACTGGTCGCGGAAGCCGTAGGCGCCGCTTGCCTGGTAGAAGGCCGAGCGCGCCATGATGCGGCAGCCCAGGCTCTGGTAGGGCAGCCAATGGTTGACCATGTGGTTGAAGGATCTGTCGGGCGTTTCAACCTTCACGACGCCGGTGAATTCGCTCCAGAATGCCTTCGCCGCCTTGAGCGTCGTGTCGAAGGCGGTTCCCCGCAATTCGGCAAGAATCGACTGCACCTGTTCGCCGCTGTCAGCGTCGCCGAGGAAGAAGGTGATCTGCCCCTCGGCACCCGGTTCGATGAAGAGATCGGACGAAAGCGCTGCGCAGGCATCGCCATCGGTCTCCGTGACACCGGTCAATGCAGCGCCGGCGATAACCGCTTGTGGCGCCAGAATTCCGCCGGCTTGACCCAGAAACTCCCGCCGGCTCGCCGTATAGGAGGCGACCTGCGCGTCGATCGCGAGGAAGGCCGAGCGGCCGGCATAGTCGAGGCTGTACGGATTGGTCGCGACAAGCGCCTGGGCGTCGTCATGCCATTCGGGCAGGACGAACGGAGCCATCCGGCCGCGATTGTTGCCGAGGACCCATTCGGCATAGCCGTAGATCCGCAATTGCCGCGCGGAGGCACCGCGGTTGCGGATCGAGAGCCGCACGAGTCTCACCGGCAAGGTCCTGTGCACCGTGTGGACCGCCTCGATTTCAAGCTCGTCCTGGGTACTTACAAAGCTGGAATAGCCGAGCCCGTGACGGGCCTCGAACACGACCGACTTCCGCCGCGAAAGCGCGGCATAGGGCGTCAGCACCGAGCCGCTCGCCAAGTCGTGAACAAAGATCGCCTCGCCCGGCCGGTTGACGACCGCGTCGTTGGTCCACGGCGTCAGCTGGTAGTCGCGCGAATTGCGGCTCCAGGAGAACGCCGAGCCCTCGGCGGAAATGTGGAAGCCGAAGTGCTCGTTGGAAATGACGTTGACCCACGGATGCGGTGTCGCTTCGCCGCCGCGCAGCCGCACGACATATTCACGCCCTTCATCCGCGAAGCCGCCAAAGCCGTTCCAGAACTCCAGGCCGTCGCCACTGATTTCGGCTGCACGACGCTCGCCCGCCTCCAGGATCACTGGCAGCAGCATCTGCGTGCTCTCCGTGGTTTTCGCGGCCGGCTTCGCGTAAAGCGCCGTAGCACGGGCGATCTGATCGGAGATCGTGCCGTTGCGGGCATGGAAGACGGCGCGCGAGGCCGAAAGCAGCGTCGACCAGGTCTCAGGCTCCATCAGGTCGCGGCGAACCGCAAAAATGTGCTGCCGCGGACCGTCGGAAAGACCGCGCAGCCGCAGGTTTTCGCACATCGAATCGAGCGTGTGCTGCAGATCCTGGGCGTAGGAGGACGCCCGCTCGTTGATGACGACGAGATCCGCGGTGATACCGCGCGCCCTCAGATATTCCTGCGCACGCAGCGCCTCGCGCGCGATACCGAGATCGCCGTCGTCGTTGATCCTCAGGCAGAAGATCGGAAAATCGCCGGAGATCGCCAGCGGCCACAGCGCCGCCTGCGAGGCGAGCCCCGACTTGACGGTCGCCGTATCGGCGCGAAGGTGCATGTCCGGATAGACGAGGTAACGGCCGAGCATCTGGAAGCTTGCCGCCTCCTGCGACGTCACCCCGACGTGGCGCATCTGCACCTGGCTGCGCGTCCAGGCATGGATCAGTTCGTGATTGAAGGTTTCCGGGTGCCGGTAGCGATCGATCGCCCGGTCGACCGCCTCGCGATTCGGCGCGGCGATCGTCCAGAAGATGACGCTCACCTTCTTGCCCGCCGGAACGCGTACGACGCGACGAAGCGACATGATCGGGTCGAGCGTGAAGCCTGCCGTTCCCGAAAGGGTGACGCCGGGATCGAAGGCGGCCGCCTCTGCGAGCGTGCGGCCCTGCCCCAGGAAGCGCCGACGGTCGGTTTCCACCTGGGTGTGGCGGTCGCTGCCGGCATTGTCGGTAATGAGGTGCGCGACTTCCATATCCGGATCGCCGGGGCTGCGCTTGTTGCGCGAGACACGGATGACATCTCCCTGTCGGCTGATCTCGGTGTGCACGAACATCTTGGAGAAGGCGAGATGCGCGCTGTCGGCATCGTCCGTCGCAAGCACTGGCTCCGCATAGGACGTGACTTCGATGAAGCGGTCCTCCGTGCCCGTGTTGAGCAGGATGACGCGGCGGCCCTCCGCGTCGTGCTCCGTCGCGACGATGCATTCGACCTCGCTCGTGAGATCGCCGACGGTCTTGACGAACTCCGCCTTGTCGTCGCCGAAACGGGTCATGGTCTTTTCGCCTGCCGCGCGGCGCGGTTCGGCCGTGGCCGACCACCAGTCGCCGGTGACGGTGTCGCGCAGGAAGATAAAAGTACCCGTCCGGTCTTCGACCGGATCCGGCCTCCACCGCGTGACCGACTGGCCGTTCCAGCGCGCATAGCCGGCGCCGGTCGCGGTCAGCATGATCGAATAATGGCCGTTCGACAGGAACACTGTTTCGCGGTCCTGCGTCAGCGGATCCTCGATGACGCGGACTTCCGGACGCAAGAGATCGGCCTGGCCCTTGCCAAGTGATTCCGGCTCGCGCTTGGCATTCATCACCGGAATGTCGCGCGGCGCCTTCTCCTGCAGCAGCAGTTCGGCCGCCTCGATCACCGGATCGGCATGGAACCACTCGCGCAGGCGCCCGTTGAACACGACGTTTGCGACCGCCGCGACCGACATGCCGTGATGGTGGGCATAGTAGTTGCGCACCACGGCGCATTTCTGCCCTTCGGGAACACGCGTCGGCGTGAAATCGACGGCGTCATGGAAGCCATAGGCGCCGAGAGCACCGACCTCCCTCAGCCGCGCCAGATTGGCGAGGGCAGACTTCGGATCGTACATGCAGGCGAGGATCGACGCGTAGGGCGCGATCACCGCATTCTGGCCGAGGCCACGCTTCAGGCCGAGCGTGGGCACGCCGAAGTTGGTGTATTGGTAGGTCAGCTCATGGTCACGCGCATTGAACGCGGCTTCCGAAATCCCCCACGGGGTCCCGAGGCGCCGGCCGTGGTTGATCTGCTCCTGCACCACCAGATTGTTCGTCTGGTTGAGAATGCCACCCTGCCGCTCCTGCATGACCAGCGGCGGCATCAGATACTCGAACATCGAACCAGACCAGGAGACGAGTGCGCCGCGTGCGCCGACAGGTACGATCGGGCGCCCGAGCTTGTACCAGTGCTCCGTCGGCAGATCGCCCTTGGCGATCGCGAAAAGGCTCGTCAACCGCGCTTCGGAAGCAAGCAGATCGTAGCAGGCCTCGTCGAGCTCGTTGGCGTTGACGCGGTAGCCGATGGAAAGCAACCGCCGCTCCGGCCGGAACAGGAAGCCGAAATCCATCGAGAAGGCGATGTCGCGTGCGCGCTCCTTGAGCACTAGGAGACGCTGGCGCAGTGCCTCGATCGCGCCGAGGTCGAAGACGCCGTCGGCGATATGCGCCTCGCAGGTGGAGACGAGCGAACCCGCCCATTTCTCCACCTCTGCGCTCTGGGCAGTGCGTACCTCGTGGTCGAGGTTGGCGGCAAGCTTGTGCATGTCGCGCGCAAGCACTGCCAGGTTGATCACGCGGATCGATGCGAATTCATGCTCGCGCTTGACCGCGGCAAGCGCATTCTGGAAGCCGGCGATGCGCTCTTCGATCAGGCGGCGCAGCGGCCGCACGGTCTTGCGATCATCGGGCAGTTCGTTCAGCACCTCCGAGAGAATGGCGGCGACGTCGCCTATGCCGTCGAGATTGCCCTGGACATGGGCGGAGGGCGCCTCGGCCCATTCGCGGCACATCGACGAAACCGCGATCAGGTGGCCGGCGAGGTTGCCGCTGTCGACCGACGAAACATAGCGCGGCTCCATCGTTTCGAGCGATCGCGTCCGGTACCAATTGAAGAGATGGCCGCGATATTTCGGCATACGGTCGATCGTCGCGATCGTCTGCTCCAGTCGCGTGATGGTGTCTTCGAAACCGATCCAGCCGAAATCGCGCGCGGACATAACCGAGAGGAGATAGACGCCGATATTAGTGGGTGACGTACGCTCCGCCAGCACCGGCTGCGGCGTTTCCTGAAAATTGTCCGGCGGCAGGTAGTTCTGCTCGGCGGTCACAAAGGTTTCGAAGTAGCGCCAGGTGCGCCGGGCGATCTTGCGCATCTCGCCGATGGCTTCATCCGACACGACCAGCTGATCCTCGGTCTCGGCCGACTGGCTGACAAACCACGCAATCAGAGGCGAAGCCGCCCAAATGAGCGCGAAGGGGATGCCGATAAAGGGCAGTCCGGTATTCGACACCGCGGCAAGCGCCAACGAAATGACCGACAAAGCCGGCGCCGTCCACATCGCGCCGAAATAATCGCCGATCGAGCCGTGGCCGGCGCTCTGAACCTGCGCCGCAGTGCGCCACTCGAGCATCAGCTTGCGGCTGACGAAGGTGCGATAGAGCGAACGAACGATCGCATCTGCCATCATTGCGGCATTGTGGGCGATGAAGACGATGCGGAGCGCCACCTGGGCGTTGGCGGCGCGGATATCCGAGAGCACCGTATGCAGATGGGCTCTCGCCACGATATCGTTGCGCCGCGGCATGATCCCATTGATCAGCGAGAGCGTCGGTGCGACGAACAGGCTGAAGATCAGCACGATCTGCCAGATCAGTGCCTCGGTCGGCTCCATGTAGTACCAGCCCATGACCGAAGCGACGAGCCAGGCGACCGGGATGAGCGACCGGCGCAGATTGTCGTACATCTTCCAACGGCCGAGCATCGACAGGCCGTTCGACGGATTGAAGATATAGGGCAGCAGCTGCCAGTCACCACGCGCCCAGCGATGCTGGCGCGACATTTCCACCTCGTAGCGGGTCGGGAAATCCTCCACGAGCTCGACGTCGGTGACGAGCGCACAGCGTGCATAGGACCCTTCGAGCAGGTCGTGGCTGAGCACCGCATTCTCTTCGATCCGGCTCTTCAGCGCCGCCTCGAAGGCATCGACATGATAGAGACCTTTGCCGGTGAAGCTGCCTTCGCCGACGATGTCCTGATAGACGTCGGAGACCGTGAAGACATAGGGATCGATGCCGCGGTGGATCGAGAAGATGCGCTGGAAGGCGGAAGCCTCGCTGCCCGTGGTGAGCGACGGTGTCACACGCGGCTGCAGCAGGCTGTAGCCGGTAAGCACCTCCTGCTTCTTGTTCACGACCGGCCGGTTGATCGGATGGTAGAGCTTGCCGACCAGCTTCGTCACCGCGTCGCGCATCAGTCGGGTGTCGGAATCGAGCGTCATCACGTACTGGACGCCGTCCGGAACCATGTTGGCGCCCGGCAGGAACGAGGTGTCGCGGTCGCCGCGGAGCAGAAGGTTGAGCTCGTGGAGCTTGCCGCGCTTGCGCTCCCATCCCATCCAGACGCCCTCGGCCTCGTTGAAGAGCCGGCGGCGATGCAGCAGGAAGAAGCGCGTCTTGCCGTCATAGGCGTAGCGCGCCGAGAGCTCGGCGATTTCGCGTTTCGCATATTCGAGGACGTCCATGTCGGTGGGCGTTTCCTCGAACTTGCTGTCGGCCCAGTCGCTCAACAGAGCGAAGTAGATCTCGCCGCGCGGGTTGGCGAGATAGTGGACCTCCAGATTGCGCACCAGCTCGTCGACATGGTCGCGCTTGGCAATCAGGCAGGGGACGACGACAAGCGTGCGGGCATCCGCCGGGATGCCGTCGAGGAACTCGTAGCCGACGAGCCGCGACGGTTTGACGACGAGCGTGACCAGAGTGTTGAAAAGCCCCATCGCGCCTTCCGAGGCCGGCAGCGCGAATAGCAGCAGCATGATCAGTTTGGCGCCGTTCGGGATTTCCATCGGGCTGACGAAGGCATAGACGGCGACCATCGCGAGAATGGTCAGGAGAATGTTCGGACCGGCGATCGCGAACCAGCCGAGCTTGCGGCCGAAACGGATGATGTGCTGGAGCGGCGACGGCGAATAGCCGATCCTTTTCTTCAGCTCCTTGTACCGCATGCCGACCAGGAAGGAACCGACATTCGGTTCCTGCAACGGCGCTTCGACAGCCGCAGCCGCCCTTGCTTCCTCGACCATCTCGATCGCGATCTGGGTGACTTCATGCTCGCTGTGGCCGGAGCGGCGCGCAAGTTTCTCGATCGTGTCGCGGTACTTGTTGCGCGAGCCGAAGTCGAGCGAGGCATAGTCGGAGCCTCCGCGAAGCGTCGCGTCGATCTTGCTGACGCTTTCGAACCAGACGGCCCAATCCGTGTCGTCGATTTCGCGCAAGCTGCGGATGATGTTGCTCATCGTCGCGTTGCCGGACCCGAGGCGGTTCTGCTCGGCGACCAGCGCCTCCTCGACGTCCGTGCCGCGCCTTTCGAGCCGTTCCTCGATCCAGCCGATCACCGCGCCCGACGTCTGGGAACCGTCGCGCATGCGATAAAGAAGCTGTGCGATAAACGTGTTGTCGGCGGAGAGCGCCTCCGATTCCGCGAGCAGCGCCCGGCACCTTTCGGGATCGTTGAGGCGTACGATCTGGTCGGCGACCTCGTTCGCCTTCTGCCGCATGCCGCGCGAGCGCTCGACCCGGATGGCGATCCGGCGCAGGTTCTCGATCAGCACGAAACGCAGGATCGACGGCAACGCCCACAACTCGCCGATCTTGAAGGTTTCATGCTGCTGAAAACCCTCGACCATCGCGGTGATGTTTTCCCGCGAAACCATGCTGTGGGTGTGGGCGACATAGAGCCAGGCCAGCGCCATCGTGCGCGGGATGACGACTCCCGAAACCGACAGCGTCGGCAGCTGCCGATAGAACCTGCGCGGAAAATCGCGCCGGACTTCCTGGATCGCCTCTTCGACGACATGGTGATTGTCGAGCAGCCACTCGGCCGCGGGCGTGATCGAGGCGCCGGCTTCGACGTCGGCCGCCGTCGCGCGATAGACGCGGAGAATTTCCTTCTCGTTTTCGCGATGCCGCGCACGGAAATCGAACGAAAAGAAACCGGGAAGCGATGACGCGCCCTTCAGGGCGAGATTTTCACCGCATTGCCGGAGGTCTTCGATCGAGAAATAGGTCGAGCGAATCGAATCGTTATAATCGATTTGTTTCGCTTCGGGGTCGCGCGGTGAATGGGACGGCTTGTTCTGAAGGAGCATGGCTGCGGTTTCTGATTCCAACCGGGGTTGATTGGCCCGGCTTTCGTTGTTCGGCCAGGTCGATTGCGGCCCTGATGGTCCAAGCGGCATCGGCGCGTTTTTAGACACGTTCATGTGTCCTCCCATCCGCCGTCATCCTCCCGAAGGCGGGAAGGCGCCGGAAGAGGGCGCCGCCTGGGACTTGGGCATCGGAGATCGCAAAGCCGACGGCGCGTTGGATTGCACGGCCGCGTGATGCATGAAAATGGCATTTTTTAGCCACAGTGTCAGCAGCTTGCAAGGAATGCGAGCGCAGGTTTGGACGAATTGGGCAAGGCCGGAGCGGGAGAAAGCGGGCCACTGCGCGCACTCCCGCCGGTTCGATGAACGTTCCTGTCAAGTCAGCCCCTTCCTGGTCGTGTTGCGGCATGGCGGCACGAGACGCAAAACCGCCGGCAAAGGTCCCGCTTCAGGCGCTCCCGGTCGGCTCGAACTCAACCGACCTGTTCGACAATCCATTCCCTGAAGGCGAGGCTGATCGGGTTTTCACGCTTGCCCTCCGGAATGGCGAGATAATAGCTGTTTTCGGTCTGCATCGGTCGGTCGAGAACGATTCGCAGCGTGCCTGCGGCAAGTTCTTGCTCGATCAGATAGCGAGGCAAAAGGGCAAAACCGAGACCTGCGGTTGCCGCTTCGATCACCATCGAGAACTGGTCGAATCGGTTGCCGCGATAGGCGCCGTGTCCGTCCACCCCGTTTGTCTCGAACCAATGTGCCCAGAGCTTGGGGCGCGTGGCGAGGTGGAGGAGTGGCCCGCCGCCGATATCCTCCGGCGCATCGACCGGATTGGCCGCGAGGAGTGACGGACTGGCAGCCGGAACGATGACTTCGCTGCAGAGGTAGCTGCAGGTTGCCCGCGCCCAGACCGGCTGGCCGTAGTGGATCGCCAGATCGAAATTCTGCTCGTCGAAATCGAACGGCGCCGAGCGCGAAGCAATATTGAGAACGGTACCTGGATGACGCTTCAGGAAGTCGGGCAGACGCGGCACCAGCCAGCGGCTGCCGAAGGTCGGCAGTGATGCGATGGAGAGCGTTGAGTCCGCGCGCGCCGACGCCATGGCGCGCACCATCAATTCCTCGGTCTGGTGCAGCAGCCGCCGGACTTCAGGCAAGAACTTCTGCCCGGCGTCGGAAAGGATGACCCGCTGACGGACGCGTTCGAACAGAAGGACGCCGAGCTGGGTTTCGAGGTCCTTGATCTGTCGGCTGACGGCGCTTTGCGTGAGATTGAGCTCGGCCGCCGCCTGGGTGAAGCTGCCGTGGCGCGCGGCGCATTCGAAGGCCTGCAGCGTCGTCACGTCGGGAACCAGTCGTCGGCTTAACTTCATTCCAGCCTCGCATCAACATAGTCAGAAGCAGCGCGATCCAAGGCTGCGTCGTTCGGATATGATCAGAAATAAGAATGACCTTGTCCCTTCACCCTTAGCGCGAGGCGAGCCACAGTGAAAGAAAATAGTTTCGTATCCGCCGACGAGATCCGGTCGGCTTTCTCCGCCGCCATGTCGGTCATGTACCGCGAGGAGGTGCCGGCCTATGGCACGCTCATGGAACTGGTAGCGAAGGTCAACGCTGAAACGCTTTCGGCAGACGCGACGTTGAAGGACCGTCTGGAAGCCACCGACTCGCTCGACCGCATCTCGGAGGAGCGGCACGGGGCGATTCGCCTTGGCACCCCGGAAGAACTCTCGATGATGCGCCGGGTCTTCGCCGTGATGGGCATGTATCCGGTCGGCTATTACGACCTTTCGACCGCCGGCGTGCCGGTCCATTCGACCGCTTTCCGGCCGGTCGGCGCGGCCGCATTGAAGCGCAATCCCTTCCGCGTCTTCACCTCGCTGCTGAGGCTCGACCTCATCGCCGACGAGACCCTGCGTGCCGAGGCGGAAGCGGTCCTCAAGGAGCGTCGCATCTTTACCCCGGCCGCGATCGAGCTCACCGAGAAGGCGGAGCGCGACGGCGGGCTCGACAGGGCCGATGCCGAACGCTTCGTGGCGCAAGTGCTCGAAACCTTCCGCTGGCACGACAAGGCCAATGTTAGCGCCGATATGTACAAGCGCCTGCACGACGCGCACCGGCTGATCGCCGACGTCGTCTCCTTCAAGGGGCCGCACATCAACCATCTGACGCCGCGCACGCTCGACATCGACAAGGTCCAGGCGCTGATGCGCGAATACGGCATCGCCCCGAAGGCCGTGGTCGAAGGCCCGCCGACGCGCAAATGCGCGATCCTCCTTCGCCAGACGTCCTTCAAGGCCCTGGAGGAACCCGTCTCCTTCCGCGACGGCGAGGGCGCGTGGAAGGCCGGCTCGCACACCGCCCGCTTCGGCGAGATCGAACAGCGCGGCATCGCGCTGACGCCGAAGGGACGCAGCCTCTACGACCGGCTGCTCGATGAATCGCGAAAGATCGTGCGGCCTGCCGCCGACGGCTCCAACGCGAAGCAATACGAAGCAGCCCTTGCCCTGGCTTTCGAGGTCTTCCCCGACAGCTGGGCGGAGATCCGTGAGGCGGGGCTTGGCTATTTCAGCTATTCTCTGACCGAAAAGGGCCGGCAGACGAAGCTCGCCGGACGCCGCGACGTCGACACCCTGATCGCCGACGGCCTGGTCGAGTTCGATCCGATCGTGTACGAGGACTTCCTTCCGGTCAGCGCCGCCGGTATCTTCCAGTCGAACCTCGGCGACGGCGCCCAGCAGGAGTTCGTTGCAAGTCCGAACCAGAAGCGCTTCGAGGCCGATCTGGGTGTCGCCGTCCTCAATGAGTTCGATCACTATGCCGGTATCGAACAGGCATCGATCGAAAGCTGCCTTCAGGCCCTCTCAGCGGCGATGGCAGCGGAATGATACGCCGACGATGAATGACGAGCACCATATCGACGCGTTGACGAAGATCCTTGGCGACAAGGGCGTCATCGCGCGTCCGGAAGACATGCAAGCCTATGAGACCGGCGCGCGCTACGACCAGGGCCGCGCGGCCGCCGTGCTGCGCCCGGCGACCACCGCGGAGGTCTCGGCCGCGGTCGCTTATTGCGTCCGCAACGGCCTCGCGCTGATCCCGCAGTCCGGCAATACCGGCGTTGTGTCGGGATCGACACCGGACAATACGGGCAGCGAGGTCGTTCTCAGCCTCGACCGGCTGACCCGGCAGTTTGCGCTCGATAGCAACAATCGCTCTGTGCACGTCGATGCCGGCTTTCGGCTCTCCGATCTCAACCGGCGGCTGGAGGAGCACGGCCTGTTCTTCCCGATCGACCTTGGAGCCGATCCGCGCATCGGCGGCATGATCGCAACCAACACCGGCGGCTCGCGCTTCCTGAAATACGGCGACGTACGCCGCAACACGCTGGGCTTGAAGGTCGTGCTCGCTGACGAGGACGGCACTGTTCTCGACCTCGACTGCGACCTGCGCAAAAACAACACCGGCGTCGATTGGAAGCAGATCTTCATCGGCACCTCCGGCGCCTTCGGCATCGTCACCGAATGCGTGCTCAATCTCGAGCGGGTGCCGAAACAGACGGCGACGGCTTTCCTGGTCCCGGCAAGCGGCGCCCATGTGCTGCCGCTGCTGAACGCCATGGAAGAACGGCTTGGCGCCTACCTTTCGGCTTTCGAAGGCATGTCGAAGAACGCGATCGCAGCCACCTTCGCTCACGTGCCATCGCTGAAGAATCCGTTCCAGGGCGGCAATGTCCCCGACTATGTGATCCTCGCCGAAATCTCCCGGACCTGGGCGCCGCGTGAGGGTGAACAGTCGCTCGATGCCGTTCTCGAAAGCGTGCTCGCCGAAATATGGGAATCGGAACAGGCGCCGCTCGCCGACGCCTTCGTCGGTCCGCCGCACGAGATCTGGGCGCTTCGCCACGCCCTTTCCGAAGGCGTGAAGCACCTCGGCAAGCTGATCGCCTTCGATCTTTCCTTCCGCAGAGGTGATATCATGGCCTTCTGCGACCATATGAAGGCCGAGATGCCCGACAAGTTTCCGGGCATCACCGTCTGCGATTTCGGCCATATCGGCGACGGCGGCGTGCATTTCAATCTTGTCGTGGCAAAGGATAGCCCGCTATTGACCGACGCCAGCTTCGAACAGCGGTTGCGCAAATGGGTCTTCGCGGTGGCCGTCGAGCAATATCGCGGCAGCTTCAGCGCCGAACATGCGATCGGCCGGCGGAACCAGGGCTACTACGATTTCTACACGCCGGAAAAACTGAAAGAGATGGCCGGCGGCCTGAAAGCACTTACATCGCCGGGAAAACTCGGCAGCGTGCGTTTCGGTTAGATCCTAGCGCGCCAGAACCAAGGAAAACGGGAGTCAGTTAAGATGAACATTGCAACCAAGAAAGTCGACGTCGCCAAGGAGGCCGCCGCCCTCCTCGACAAGATGGGCGTCGCTCGCGAACTCTATGTTGGCGGCGAAATGCCGTCCTACAGCCCGGTCACCGGCGAACAGATCGCGAGCCTCAAGACCGTTTCGGCCGCTGAAGCCGCGGCCCGGATCGAACGGGCCAACGAGGCCTTCCGCGACTGGCGTCTCGTTCCGGCGCCGAAGCGCGGTGAGCTCGTCCGCCTGCTCGGCGAGGAGCTGCGCGCCTTCAAGGCCGACCTCGGCCGCCTGGTCTCGCTCGAAGCCGGCAAGATCCCGTCGGAAGGCCTCGGCGAAGTGCAGGAAATGATCGACATCTGCGATTTCGCCGTCGGTCTCTCCCGCCAGCTCTATGGTCTCACCATCGCCACCGAACGCCCGGGCCACCGCATGATGGAAACCTGGCATCCGCTCGGCGTCGTCGGCATCATCTCCGCCTTCAACTTCCCGGTCGCCGTCTGGTCCTGGAACGCAGCGCTTGCGCTCGTCTGCGGCAATTCCGTCGTCTGGAAGCCGTCGGAAAAGACGCCGCTCACTGCGCTTGCCTGCCAGGCGATTCTCGAGCGCGCCCTCGCCCGCTTCGGCGACGCGCCGGAGGGCCTGTCGCAAGTGTTGATCGGCGACCGCACGATCGGCGAAGTGCTCGTCGATCACCCGAAGGTGCCGCTCGTCTCGGCCACCGGCTCGACCCGCATGGGCCGCGAAGTCGGTCCGCGTCTTGCCAAGCGCTTTGCCCGTGCCATCCTCGAACTCGGCGGCAACAATGCCGGCATCGTCTGCCCTTCGGCCGATCTCGACATGGCGCTGCGCGCCATCGCCTTCGGCGCCATGGGCACCGCCGGCCAGCGCTGCACAACGCTGCGCCGCCTCTTCGTCCATGAAAGCGTCTACGATCAGCTCGTCCCGCGCCTGAAGAAGGCCTACCAGTCGGTGTCCGTCGGCAATCCGCTGGAATCGACCGCGCTTGTCGGACCGCTCGTCGATAAGGCCGCCTTCGACAATATGCAGAAGGCGATCGCCGAGGCGAAGGCCCATGGCGGTGCCATCACCGGCGGCGAGCGCGTCGAACTCGGGCATGAGCACGGCTACTATGTGAAGCCCGCGCTGGTCGAAATGCCGAAGCAGGAGGGGCCGGTCCTCGAAGAGACTTTCGCGCCGATCCTCTATGTCATGAAGTACAGCGATTTTGACGCCGCGCTCGCCGATCACAACGCCGTTGCCGCCGGCCTTTCATCGTCGATCTTCACCCGCGACATGCAGGAATCGGAACGCTTCCTGGCAGCCGACGGCTCGGACTGTGGCATCGCCAACGTCAACATCGGCACCTCCGGTGCGGAAATCGGCGGCGCCTTCGGCGGCGAGAAGGAAACTGGCGGCGGCCGTGAATCCGGCTCCGACGCGTGGAAGGCCTATATGCGCCGGGCGACGAACACAATCAACTATTCGAAGGCTCTGCCGCTGGCGCAGGGCGTCTCGTTCGATATCGAATGATTGGCGACATCGAATAGGGATCGGCCATGACCATCAATGCAACGGTAAAGGAGGCGGGCTTTCTGCCTGCCTCGCGGATCGCCTCGATCGGCGTTTCCGAAATCCTGAAGATCGGCGCGCGCGCCAACGCCATGAAGCGCGAAGGTAAGCCGGTAATTATCCTCGGCGCCGGCGAGCCGGACTTCGACACACCGGACCACGTCAAGCAAGCGGCGTGGGACGCAATCCAGCGCGGCGAGACGAAATACACGGCGCTCGACGGCACGCCGGAATTAAAGAAGGCGATCCGCGAAAAGTTCCAGCGCGAGAACGGCCTCGCCTATGAGACGGACGAGATCACGGTTGCGACCGGCGCCAAGCAGATCCTCTTCAACGCCATGATGGCGTCGATCAATCCCGGCGACGAGGTGATCATCCCGACACCCTATTGGACTTCCTATTCGGACATTGTCCAGATCTGCGAAGGTAAGCCGGTGCTGATCGCCTGCGACGCCTCTTCCGGCTTTCGCCTCACCGCCGACAAGCTCGAAGCGGCAATCACGCCAAAGACGCGCTGGGTGTTGCTCAACTCGCCCTCGAACCCGTCCGGCGCCGCCTACAGCGCCGCCGACTACCGGCCGCTGCTCGATGTTCTTCTCAAGCATCCGCATGTCTGGCTGCTCGTCGACGACATGTACGAGCACATCGTCTATGACGGCTTCCGCTTCGTCACACCGGCACAACTCGAGCCCCGCCTCAAGGAACGCACGCTGACGGTCAATGGCGTGTCGAAGGCCTATGCCATGACCGGCTGGCGGATCGGCTATGCCGGCGGCCCGCGCGAGCTCATCAAGGCGATGGCCGTCGTGCAGAGCCAGGCGACCTCCTGCCCCTCCTCGGTGAGCCAGGCGGCCTCCGTTGCGGCGCTGACCGGCCCGCAGGATTTCCTGAGGGAGCGCACCGCAAGCTTTCAGCGCCGCCGCGACCTCGTCGTCAGCGGGCTGAACGCTATCGACGGTCTCGACTGCCGTGTCCCGGAAGGCGCCTTCTACACCTTCTCTGGCTGCGCCGGCATGCTCGGCAAGGTGACGCCATCGGGAAAGACGATCGAGACGGATACGGACTTCTGCGCCTATCTGCTCGACGACGCCCATGTCGCCGTCGTTCCGGGCTCCGCCTTCGGCCTTTCACCCTTTTTCCGCATCTCCTATGCGACCTCGGAGGCGGAGCTGAAGGAAGCGCTGACCCGCATCGCCGCCGCCTGCGCGCGGCTGTCGTGATGGCGTAGGCTGGTCCACACCTAACCTCAAATTGCCCCTCAGCCTAACCCTCTCCCCGCACGCGGGGAGAGGGGACGTGCCCCACAAGACGCCGCTCGATAAGGCCGCGAGACGGTCCCATGAGTCCCTTCTCCCCGCCTGCGGGGAGAAGGTCGCGGCAGCGGGATGAGGGGCATTTTGCACTCCTCTCCTCCCTCAAAACGTCGGCGGCGTGCAGGCGCTGATTACCTCGCAGGGCACAGGCCCGACGCAGCGAAAGCGATGCGGCCGGCGGCTCTCGAAATAATAGGCGTCGCCCGGCCCTAGGATGCGCCGCTCGTCATCGACCGTCACTTCCAGCCGCCCGGAAAGCACGATCCCGCCCTCCTCGCCCTCGTGCACCAGCGGCACCTTGCCGGTGTCCGCCCCCGGCTGATAGCACTCCTTCAATATCTGAAGGCTGCGGCCGAAGAGATTGTCGCCGATCTGGCGATAGGAAATCGGCCCCTTGCCGATCTCCACCAGATCCTCTGCCGCATAAAAGGCCTTGCGCGGCTTTTCCGGCTCGAAGGAAAAGAACTCTGCAAGTCCGATCGGAATGCCGTCGAGAATGCGCTTCAGGGCGCCGACCGACGGGTTCGAGGCATTGGACTCGATCAGTGAAATGGTGGAGTTGGTGACGCCCGCCCGCTTCGCAAGCTCCCGCTGGGAGAGGTTGTGCATCAGCCGCACATGGCGGAGCCGGTTGCCGATATCGACTGTCATCGCAAATCCTGTGTTGATGTTGTTCGGAATATCGCAATACTAGCAAGTCGGTTCTTTAAAATACAGTGACTTAGCGAAATGAAGAAAAGGACTTGTTCGGCAATCCAAATCATGGCGTCAATCGCGAACTCGACAGGAGGATGCCATGGACGCCCACAACAAGCCCAACGCCCCGCTACTCGACAGCTATTGGATGCCCTTTACCGCCAACCGCCAGTTCAAGGCCGCGCCCCGCCTGCTCGCCGCAGCCGAAGGCATGCACTATACCAACGTCGACGGCCGGACGATCCTCGACGGCACCGCCGGCCTCTGGTGCGTTAATGCCGGCCATGGCCGCCGCCAGATCGCCGCCGCGGTCGAGCGGCAGCTTTCGACGATGGATTTCGCCCCCTCCTTCCAGATGGGCCACCCGATCGCCTTCGATTTCGCCGAACGGCTCGCCGAGATCGCGCCAGGCCCGGCCGGCGCCAAGCTCGACCGGGTGTTCTTCACCGGCTCGGGTTCGGAATCGGTCGACACGGCGCTGAAGATCGCGCTTGCCTACCAGCGCTCGATCGGCCAGGGCACGCGCACGCGCCTCATCGGCCGTGAGCGCGGCTATCACGGTGTCGGCTTCGGCGGCATCTCCGTCGGCGGCATCGTCAACAACCGCCGCGTCTTCCCGCAACTCCCGGGCTCCGACCATCTGCGCCATACGCATGACCCGGCGAAAAACGCCTTCGTCAAGGGCCAACCGGAACATGGCGCTGAGCTCGCCGACGATCTCGAAAGGCTCGTCGCACTCCACGGCGCCGAAACCATCGCCGCCTGCATCGTCGAACCGGTTGCCGGCTCGACCGGCGTGCTGATTCCGCCGAAGGGTTATCTCGAGCGGCTGCGCGCGATCTGCGACAAGCACGGCATTCTCCTGATCTTCGACGAGGTGATCACCGGCTTCGGCCGCCTCGGCGCCGCCTTCGCGACCGACTATTTCGGCGTCACCCCGGATCTCGTCACCACTGCCAAGGGCCTCACCAACGGCGCGATCCCGATGGGCGCGGCCTTTGCAAGCCGCAAGGTGCACGACGCGCTGATGCATGGGCCTGACGGCCAGATCGAGCTCTTCCATGGCTATACCTATTCCGGCCACCCGGCCGCCTGCGCCGCCGGCATCGCCACGCTCGACATCTATCGTGACGAGGGCCTTATGACGCGCGCCGCCGAGCTCCAGGAAGACTGGCACGAAGCGATGCATTCTCTGAAAGGCCTGCCGCACGTCGTCGACATCCGCACGATCGGCCTCATCGCCGGCATCGAACTCAAATCGCGTGACGGCGCGCCGGGCGCGCGCGCTTATGACGTCTTCGTCGATTGTTTCGAGAGGGGCCTCTTGATCCGCGTCACCGGCGACATCATCGCCTTCTCGCCACCGCTGATCGTCGAAAAGAAGCATTTCGGCGAAATCGTCTCGATTCTCGCCGATGCGCTGAAGCGGGTGAGATGACAGCAGTCAAAGTGCTACAGCGTCCTTTGTGCGCCTGACGCGCGGCGCTGTAGTGCGTCCGACCAAAGCGACTCAGCGTATCAATATCGCCCTGAAATCATTGACATTCGTCCCGGTCGGGCCGGGTACGAAAAGGTCGCCGCTTGCCGCAAAGGCCGACCAGGCGTCGTGGCGGGCGAGATGTGCACGAGGATCGACGCCCGCCGCCCGCATGCGGGCGACACTCGCTCCGTCGGCAAAGGCACCGGCATTGTCTTCCGAGCCGTCGATGCCGTCGGTATCGGCGGCAAGTGCATCGATGCCGCCGACACCATCGATGTCGAGCGCCAGCGACAAGAGCAACTCGCTGTTGCGTCCGCCCTTGCCGTAGTTGTTGCCGGAAATCGTCACCGTCGTCTCCCCGCCGGAGAGGAGCACGACAGGCTTTTGGAACGGTCGATTTCGCAACGCAACCTCACGGGCGAGCGCCGCATGCATGCGGCCGATGTCGTGGGCCTCGCCTTCGATCGCGTCCGAGAGGATTGCGGCCTCGATGCCGATTTCCCGCGCGCGGGCAGCTGCCGCTTCCAGTGAAACGCTCGCCGAGGCGATCACGTGAACTTCGTTGCCGGCGAAGGCGGGGTCGTCGGGACCGGGGGCACGCGCGGCATCCGACGCGAGATGCGCCATCACACGTTCTGGCAAGGTCATGCCGTAGCGCGCGACGATCTCGCGTGCCTCCTCGAGGCTCGACCGATCCGGCACCGTCGGGCCCGAGGCAACGAAGGCGGGGGTGTCGCCGGGAACGTCGGAAACGACCAGGCTGACGACGCGCGCCGGCGCGGCAGCAAGCGCAAGCCGCCCGCCCTTGATGTGCGACACATGCTTTCTGACGACATTCATCGCCGAGATCGGCGCGCCCGAGGCGAGCAGTGCCCGGTTGACGGCAATCTCGTCTTCGAGCGTTACCCCTGTGGGTGGCGCGGGTAACAGCGCCGACCCGCCACCGGAAACCAGCGCCACGACGAGATCGTCTTCGGTCAGCCCCTCGACCAGCTTGAGAATCGCGGAGGACGCCGCAAGCCCGGCCTCGTCCGGCACCGGGTGCGCCGACTGCAGCACTTTGATGCGCTCGCATTTTTCGACCGGTCCATGGCGGGCGACGACGGCTCCCGTGAGTGGTCCGTCCCAGAGCCGCTCGAAGGCGGCCGCCATCTGGCTCGCAGCCTTGCCCGCGCCGACAACGATCGTGCGGCCTTTCGGCCGCGCCGGCAGATGGGCACGAATTGCAGCTTCAGGATCGGCCGCGACGACGGCGGCTCCGAAGAGGGAGGTCAGGAATGAGCGCGGCTCGATCAATGCCATGGAATCAGTCCGGGATTTCGAGGTCGTAGACGAACACACCTTGTACGCCGCCTTGCGCCGCCGCAACGATTTTTGCGCCGGTCTTTTGATGTTCTGCGTCGTCGAGATAGGCGTCGCGCGCTGCTGCATCGGCGAAATCGACGATGAAGCCCTCGGCGTAGCCCTTGTCCATTGCGATCTCCGGGCTGACATTTGCGCCGATATGAGCAACGAGGAACCCCGGAAGACGGTCCTTCAGCGCCGCAATTTCGGCGAAAATCGCCGCCTTCTCGGCCTCGCTCACCTCGGGACGGAAGCGGATGAAAACGCAGTGTCGGATCATCGCACCCACCCCTTCAGCGAACCTCGGCCCGCGCCCGCGGGCGCGCGTCGTTGCGCTCGTGCTGGAAGATCGCAGGCGGCAGCGCCGGCAGGCCGCGGATGATGTCCGCCCCCTTCTCGCCTACCATGATCGTCGGCCCGTTGGTGTTGCAGGAGGGCACGCGCGGCATCACGGAACTGTCGCAGACCCGCAAGCCGTCGAGCCCGCGCACCTTGAGCTGCAGATCGACCACAGCCATCTGATCCGTTCCCATCTTGCAGGTACCAACGGGATGATGGTCGGTCTTGGCGTTGGCGCAGCCATATTCGAAGAGCTGCTCTTCCGTCCGGATATCGTTACCCGGCAAACGTTCGGCGAGCACATAGGGCTTCAGCGCGGCCTGCTGCATGATTTCGCGGGCGATCCTAAGGCCCTCGAGCGACATCTTGCGGTCGTGCGGATCCTCCCAATAGTTCGGATCGATGAGCGGAGCGGCGGCCGGGTCGGCGGAGGAAAGCCGGACTGTGCCGCGCGAGCGGGGATGCAGATAGGCGGAGTTGAGCGTCACGCCGGCGTTCTTGAGCCGCGCGACACCGGCCTCGATGCCGGAGCCGAGACCGAGATGGAACTGAATGTCCGGCGAGCGCGCATCCGGATCGGCATACCAGAAGCCGCCCGTTTCGAAGAGCGAGGAGGCGACGGGACCGGTGCGGAAGAGCACGTATTGAACGCCCGCCCAGAGCGTGCGGTGCAGCTTGGCGACGTTGTCATAGGTGTGGTCGCCGGTGCATTCAGAGATGACGAAGAGATCGAGATGGTCCTGCAGGTTGCCGCCGACGCCGGGGAGATCGTGGCGGACGTCGACGCCGACCGCGCGCAGATGATCGGCAGGGCCGATACCGGATTGCAGGAGCAGCTTCGGCGAGCCTATCGCGCCTGAAGAGACGAGCACCTCGCGGTCCGCGCGGATCGTTTCGCTCCCCTTGGCCGTCACCACCTCGACGCCGACCGCACGACTGCCTTCAAGCACGATGCGTGCGACGCGAGCGCCTGTTCGCACCGTCAGGTTTTCTCGGTCCTTGACCGCCGAGAGATAGGCAAGCGAGGCGGAAGAGCGACGGCGGTTGCGTTGCGTCAGTTGATAGAAGCCGACGCCCGCCTGCTGTTTGCCGTTGAAATCGTGATTGTAGGGAATGCCAAGCTCCTGGCCAGCGCGGATATAGGCGTCGCAGATCGGCAGCGGCGAGACCGGCATCGAGACGCCGAGCGGCCCGCCATAGGAATGATAATCGTCGGCAAAGCGCTGATTGTCCTCGGCCCGCTTGAAATAGGGCAGCACGCTTCGATAGTCCCAGCCGGTGCAGCCGTCTTCGCGCGCCCAGAGATCGTAGTCGACAGCGTTGCCGCGGGTATAGAGCTGTGCATTGATTGAGGAGCCGCCGCCGATCACCTTCGCCTGGGTGTAGCGCAGCACCCTCCCCTTCATGTGCTTCTGCGGCACGGTGTGCCAGCCCCAACTCGCGACGCCCTTGGTCATCTTGGCGAAACCGGCCGGCATGTGGAACAGCGGGTTCCAGTCACCGCCGCCGGCTTCGAGCAACAGTACCTTGACCGTCGGGTCCTCGCTCAATCGGTTGGCAAGAACGCAGCCCGCCGGGCCGGCGCCAGTGATGATGTAGTCGTATTTCATTCGCTGCTTTCCTCCAGCCTGTGATTTGGATCGTTCCAAGTCACAGGCGCGCTAAACTCCGCCGGGCTATCTTGCAATGCGAGGCACCTCCCCGCTCCGCACCTTTAAAGACGGCTAATCGACAGCCCCCCATCGGCCTGGATGACGGAGCCTGTGGCGAAACCGAACTGCCCGCCGGCAAGCCCGGCGACGATCTTGCCAATATCCTCCGGCTCTCCCCATCGCCGCATCGGCACCAGCCCATCCGCAATCAGCGTGTCGTATTTGCCGGAAACGGTTGCGGTCATGTCCGAACGAATGATGCCGGGCCGAACTTCGAAGACCGAGATACCGGTCTCGGCCAATCTCAGCGCCAGTCCCTGACTGAAGGCGGCAAGTCCCGCCTTGCTCATGCAGTAGTCGAGCCGTTCCGGCGATGTCATCGCCGCGGAGACCGAGGTGATGTTGATGATGGAGCGCGGGCCAACCGCCTCCGTCCCGAGCATCGCCTTCAACACTGCCTGGGTGAAGAAAACCGTGCCACGCAGGTTGATGCCGACGATCGTGTCGAAATTCTCCGGCTTCAGATCGAGGAAATCGCCGCGCACGACGGAAGCGATCCCGGCATTGTTGACGAGGCAATCGATCCTGCCGAACGCCTCCATGGCCGCGTCAACCGTCGCGTGGTGGGTGTCGAGGTCGGCGAGATCGGCCTGAAGAAAAATCGCGCGGGCACCGAGCGTACCGATCTCGGCGAGCACGGGTGCTACCCCATCGGCATCACCGATTCCCGTGATCGCGATGTCGAAGCCGCTTGCCGAGAGCGCCCGGGCGATGCCGAGCCCAATGCCGCGCCGACCGCCAGTGATGATCGCGACGGGACGTAATTTCTCCGTCATGACCGAAGGTCCTCTTTAACGATATGGTCGGCGACGCGCAGCGCCTGCGCCGCGACCGTCAGCGCCGGGTTTACTGCTGCCGAAGTCGGCAGGAAGCCGGCATCGACGACGAAAAGGTTCGGATGATCGAAGGCGCGGCAATAGACATCGAGCGGCGCCTCATTCGGGTCTTTCCCGATCCTGACGGTGCCGCACTGGTGCGACGGCGTACGCTTGTCGAAAGCGCGCGCCAGTACGACCGGGAAGCCGGCCTTTCGCAGCACTGTCTTCAACTTGGCGACGAGATCGAGATGCGCCTGCCAGTTGGTGCGCACCCATTGAAGCACGACGCGATCGCCGTCGACCATGACCCGGCTGTCCGGCGAAGGCAGGTCCTCGCTCATGGCGTAGAAGTCGATGCCGCGGACCGAGATCTGGTTCAGCAGCCACTCCGGCACCGCCGGCATGTTCGCCTTCAGGATCGCGCCCGACACCCGGCCGAGAAGCTGGATGTTGCCGAGCGGCGGGCCGCCCGCCCCGTCCGACAGATAGAAATCATTGAGGCCGAAGGTTTTCTGGTAGACGGAGTCGTTGCGGTACCAGGGGCTGAGCGCAATCACCGCACTCGAATTATGGTTCATGAAATTGCGGCCCACCTGGTCGGATCGGTTTGCGAGCCCGGCCCGATTGCGGTCGTCGGCCGAGCGCAACAGCAGGACGGCCGATTGCACGGCCCCGGCCGAGAGGATGACCAGCTTCGGCGAAACGCTGTGCTCGGCCCCCTCCTGGATGTAGTGAACAGTCTCGATCGCCTTGCCGCCGGGCGCGGTCGCAAGCTGCGTCACGCGCGAACCGGTTTGCAGCCGGACATTCGGATGTTCGAGCGCCGCGGTCAGCGCCGCCGTCTCGGCGTCCATCTTGCCGTCGAAGCTGTTCGGATGCGCATCCCACGGCGTCTCGCCCTTGGCGAGCCAGCGTTCGATATCGACGCCGAGCGGCAACGAATAGGGGTGGAGCCCGAGCTCTGCCAGACGCTTGCGAACCTTGGCGATCGCCGGCTCGTCCGGGACGGGGCCGTAGGCGTAGTCCTTCGAGTGGGCGGGCTCGGTCGGATCCTCGCCGAGACGTCCGCGCACCTGATAGAGCTGTTCGGCCTTGGAATACCACGGTTCCAGCTCTTCGTAGGGAAACGGCCACGCGGGCGAAACGCCGTCGAGATGCTGCATCTCCTCGAAATCCTCACGGCGGTAACGGGTGAGCACCGCGCCGTAGAATTTCGAGTTGCCCCCGACATTGTAGTAGTTGCCCGGGTTGAAGCCGAGGCCGCCCGCCTCGTACCAGGTCTCTTTCGGTCGGAAATGGCCGCGCTGGAAAATCGCCCGCTGATCCCGGTTTTCCGGACGATCTTCGATGTGAACGCCCGCCTCCAGGATCAGGATCTCGGCGCCCGAAGGCGCGAGGCCCGCCGCGACGGTCGCGCCGCCGATTCCCGATCCGACGATGACGATATCCGGTTGGCTCGCCATGCTCATGCGATCCGCATCTCACTTTGCGGGTCGAAGAATACCGCCTTGTCGAGGTTGAAGGCGAGCCGCGACGTCTGGCCCGGCGCGATGCGCGCGTCGGCGCGCAGTCGGGCGACGATCTCCTTGCCCCCGAGGCGGGTGACCGCGAAGGTGTCGGAGCCGGCCGGTTCGACGACTTCGATCAGGCAATCGCCTTCCGCGAGGTGCTTGGCGTTGCGATCGGCGCCATCGGGATCGGTCAGGGCTTCCGGGCGAATGCCGAACACCACTTCCTTGCCGGCATAGGCGGAAAGCGCGCCGTTATGGGGCACGGCAAGCTTCAGGGGCTCGCCGTTCGGCCGCTCCAGCGTCACCGCAACCTCCGCTCCTGCGGCCTCGATCCGGGCCTTCAGCAGGTTCATCGCCGGCGATCCCATGAAATCGGCGACGAACATGTTGGCGGGGTTATTGTAGATTTCGGCCGGCGTTCCGAACTGCTGCAGCACGCCGTCGCGCAGGACAGCGATCTTCGTTGCGAGCGTCATCGCCTCGATCTGGTCGTGTGTTACGTAAACGATCGTCGTCTTCATGCGGCTGTGCAGGCGCTTGATCTCGGTGCGCATGTCGACGCGGAGCTTCGCGTCGAGGTTCGACAGCGGCTCGTCGAAGAGGAAGACTTGCGGATTGCGCACCAGCGCGCGACCCATGGCGACGCGCTGCCGTTGGCCGCCGGAAAGCTGGCTCGGCTTGCGGTCGAGCAGGTGGCCGATCTGCAGCATGTCGGCGACCTGCTTGATCGCCTTCTCGCGCTCGTCCTTCGGCACGCCGCGGATCTCCATGCCGAACGCAATGTTCCCGGCGACCGTCATGTTCGGGTAGAGCGCGTAGGACTGGAACACCATGGCGATGTCGCGCTTCGACGGGTGCAGTCCCGAGACCGACCGGCCGTTGATGGCGATGTCGCCCGAGGTAATCGGCTCCAGGCCCGCGATCGTGTTCAGGAGGGTCGACTTGCCGCAGCCGGACGGGCCGACGAGCACGAGGAATCCGCCCCTTTCGATCTCGATATTGATGTCCTTGAGAATCTCCAGTGAGCCGTAGGACTTGCGCAGGTTGCTGATTTTCAAGAATGACATGAGCTTATCCTTTCACGGCACCGGACATCAGCCCGCGGACGAAATAGCGGCCGGACACGATGTAGACGATGAGCGTTGGCAGGGCGGCGAGGATCGCGCCCGCGAAGTGAACGTTGTATTCCTTGACGCCGGTGGATGACGAAACGAGGTTGTTGAGCGCGACCGTCATCGGCGTCGAGAAGGGGCCCGAGAACGAGGCGCCGAACAGGAAGTCGTTCCAGATATTGGTGAACTGCCAGATGACCGAGACCACGATGATCGGCCCTGAGGACGGCAGCATGATCCGCCGGAAGATCTGGAAAAAGCCGGCGCCGTCGATCTGCGCCGCACGCACCAGCTCGGTCGGGAAGGCCTCGTAGTAATTGCGGAAATAGAGCGTCGTGAAGCCGATGCCGTAGACCACGTGCACGAGGATCAGCCCCCAGATCGACCCGGCGAGGCCGAGGACTCCGAGGATGCGCGCCATCGGGATCAGCACGATCTGAAAGGGGATGAAGCAGGAGAGCAGCAGCATGCCGAAGAAGATATTGGCCCCCGGGAAGCGCCACTTGGTCAGCACATAGCCGTTGAGCGCGCCGACGATCGTCGAGATGGCGACCGCTGGAACCACCATCAGGATCGAGTTGATGAAGAAGGGGCGAAGGCCTGTCGGCTGAACGCCAATCTGCGCCGTCGACCAGGCCGAAAGCCAGGGCTCAACCGTCCAGGTCTCAGGCAGGTTCAACATGCCGCCCTGGCGGATCTCATCAAGCGGCTTCAGCGAATTCACGACCATCACGTAGAGCGGCAGCAGCGAATAGAGCGCGAAGACGATCAGCGCCGTGTAGATCAATGCGCGCGTCAGGCGGTTGTGCGAGATAACATTGTCTGGACTGGGGGCGCGCATCAGCGTTTTCCTCCCCGGATTTCGGAATAGAGGTAGGGAATGATGATCGAGAAGATCATGACCAGCATGATGATCGCCGAGGATGCGCCGATGCCCATCTGGTTGCGGGTAAAGGTGTAGGAATACATGAAGGTCGCCGGCAGTTCGGTCGCCTGCCCCGGGCCGCCTCCCGTCAGGGCGATGATCAGGTCATAGGCCTTGATCGCGAGGTGGGCGAGCACGACGAAGGCCGAAAGGAAGACCGGCCGCATCAGCGGAATGATGATGCGACGATAGATGGTCATGGTCGTCGCCCCGTCGATTTGCGCCGCCTTGATGATCTCATTGTCGACGCCGCGCAGGCCAGCGAGGAACATCGCCATGATGAAGCCGGTCGATTGCCAGACGGCGGCGATGACGACGCAGTAGATCGCGTAGTTGCGGTCCTTGATCCAGTTGAAGGAAAAGCTCTCCCAACCCCAGAGATGCATGGTGTTCTCGAGCCCGATACCCGGATCGAGGAACCACTTCCACGCCGTGCCCGTCACGATGAAGGAAAGCGCCATCGGATAAAGATAGATAGGCCGAAGAAACCCTTCCGCCCGGATCTTCTGATCGAGCAGGATGGCGAGCGCGAGACCCAACGCGGAGCAGATGATGATATAGAGCGACGCGAAGATCGCGAGATTGCTGACCGCCCGCCACCAGTGCGGCAAGGCCCAGAGCCGGCTGTAATTCAACAGGCCGACGAAATTGTAGGACGGCAGCATCTTGCTGTCCGTCATCGAGAGGAAGCCGGTATAGGCTATGAAGCCATAGACGAACACCAGGACGATAAGAAAGCTGGGGGCGAGCACGAGCTTGGGCAAAAGCTCCTGCAGCCGGGTGCGGCTATCCATGTTTGTTACCACCGTATCGTTCGTAAGGAGGGGCGAGCCCCTCATCCGCCTGCCGGCACCTTCTCCCCGCCTGCGGGGAGAAGGGATATGCCGCAGCGTCTCCGTCCCCTCTCCCCGCCAGCGGGGAGAGGGTAAGGTAAGGGTGAGGGGCTTTTGCTCCCTCGTCCCTCCGCCTACTTCGCGGCCTCGACCGCAGCGGCAAGTTCCTTCACCGCGTCTTCCGAGCTGAGCTCGCCGTTGAACTGGCGGGTCACGACGTCGTAAATCGCGTTCTTGACGGCGGCCGGGTTGGCATGGCCGTGGGCCATGGAGCCGTAGAGCGTGCCGTTGGAGTTGGCTTCGGCGAGGTCCTTGATCCCCTTCTTGCCGCAAGCGTCGAAGTCGGTATCCGGAACGTCGGTACGGGCCGGAACGGATCCCTTGACAACGTTGAAGGCCGACTGGAAGGTCGGGCTTTCGATGGCGGACGCCATCTGCAGCTGGGCCGGGACCTTGTCATCCGAAACCTTGAACATCGCGAACTGGTCGGAGTTGAAGGTGACGGACCCTTGAGTTCCCGGGAAGCGGATGCAGACGAAATCGGTACCCGGCACCTTCTTCGCCTTCAGGAATTCGCCCTTCGCCCAGTCGCCCATGAACTGCAGGCCGGCCTTGTTCTCGATGACCATTGCCGAAGCGAGATTCCAGTCGCGGCCGGAGAAGTTGTCGTCGACATAGGAGCGTAGCTTCGTCATGCGGTCGAAGGCTTCCTTCATCTTGTCACCGCCGAGCGCTGCCGGGTCGAGATCGATGAAGGCCTGCTTGTAGAAATCGTTGCCGAGCGAGAGAACGACGGCATCGAAGATCGTCGCATCCTGCCAGGGCTGGCCACCGTGAGCGACCGGCGTGATGCCCTGCTCCTTGAACTTGTCGAGCAGCGCGATCAGCTCGTCCCAGTTCGTCGGCTCCTTGCCGCCGGCCTTGTCGAGGGCGGCCTTGTTGATCCAGACCCAATTCGTCGAATGGACGTTAACCGGGGCGGCGATCCAGTGGCCGTCATATTTCGAGAATTGCTGCAGCGCTGATGGAACGACCTTGTCCCAGCCTTCCTTGGCGGCAACGTCGTCGAGGTTGCCGAGTGCGCCTTCCTTGGCCCAGTCGAGAATGTCGAAGCCGAGCATCTGCACCGCCGTCGGAGCGTTACCGGAGGTGACGCGGGCGCGAAGTACAGTCATGGCTTCCGTGCCGCCACCGCCGGCAACCGGCATGTCGGTCCAGCCGATGCCCTTGGCTTCCAGGTCCTTTTTCAGAACGTCGAGTGCCGCAGCCTCGCCACCGGACGTCCACCAGTGCAACACTTCCACGTTCTCTGCTGCGCGCACGGCCGTCGCCGCCAATATCAGTGCTGCAACAGTCGTCGTCGTCATCAACTTGCGCATCGTTATCCTCCCGTTTGCAAGTTACCGAAGCGGAATCTCCTCCCGCTCTATTTGGATGCCGCCCGTTCTTCGTCGGACTGCAATGGGCCTGCGGCGTGCGCCGCCCGGCCAATTTAAAACGTTACAAATACCATCAAGTCAAGCGCACAGGGCCTTCCAGACGCTGCGCCACCTAAACCGTCTGAATTTGCAGGATTATACGGCATCGCCCACATGGTGCAACGCAACAGATCCGCCTCCTTTCGCCCATTTAAAACGTTTTCATCATACGATTGCCTAATGGTTCGCGTCACGTTACAAAACCGGCTTTGATCGCTCGCAGGAAGGAACCCTTGGCCTCTCGCTCCAAACCCGTCAGTTCCGGCAACAGCCCGGCAAACAGTCGCGGCAAGCCGACCCTGCGCACCATTGCCGACATTACCGGCCTTGCCGTCACGACGGTGTCGCGGGCGCTCGCCAACGCCCCGCAGATCTCGATCGAGACGCGCAACCGTGTTCGCCAGGTGGCCCTCGATATCGGTTACTCGCCGGACCGCGCCGCCCAGCGCCTGAAAACCGGCCGCACCAATGTGATCGCGGTTCTGCTCGAACCGCACGAGGAAATCCTCGGATACGGGACCTCCGTCATGGCCGGCATCGCCAAGGCGCTTCAAGGCACGGCGTATCACCTGATCGTCATGCCGAATTTTCTGAACACGGCGAACATCGATGCGATCAACTACATCATCCGCAACAGCATGGCGGACGGCTTGATCTTCTCGCGCACGGAGCCGCTCGATCCGCGGGTCATGCTGCTCTCCGAAAACGGCTTCCCTTTTGTCACGCACGGCCGCACCGAGCTCGCGACGGCGCATCCCTTCGTCGACTACGACAATTTCACCTTCGCCTACGAAGCGACGCGTCGGCTGATCGCCAAGGGGCGGCGCAGACTGGCGCTGATCAGCGGACCCGCGGGCTACACCTTTGCCGGCCATATCCAGCACGGCTTCATGACTGCAGTGCGCGAGGCCGGCTGCGCCTATGAAATCCTTTCCGACATCGATCTCGACAGCCCGGCGGGCGCGATCCGCGACCGCATCCGCCGCCGTTACGCCGAGAATGACCCGCCGGACGGCTTCACCTGTGGCGGCGAGGTTTGCGCGCTCGCGACGATCACCGGAATGACCGACTGCGGCCTCACACTTGGGCTCGAATATGACATCGTCGCCAAGCAGACGTCGCAGCTGTTGGGCGCGATCCAGCCGCGGGTCGACACGATCTACGAGGACCTGACTGCGACCGGCGAGCACATGGGGCGCATCCTCCTGCGCCGCATTGCCGGCAGCACCGACATCAACGAACTGCAGTTGCTGCTGAACCCCGAGCTTCCCTTCGAGACGCAACCGGCGAGCGTTGCAGACTGAACCCGGCGCAACAGGCCGGAGCGGGTGCGAAAATCGCCTCCCGATCCTCTCCGCGCTTGCCGTCCGCGTCTGCATGTTTGACTCCCCTCCCAGTCCGCCTCAGCGCGGCATCCACCAGGTGGTACGCTGGCCGATGTGCATGTTGAGCGTCTTGGTCTCGGTGTAATCCTCGACCGCATGGCGCCCGAGTTCTCGGCCGAGGCCTGACTGCCGGTAGCCGCCGAAGGGCAGTTCCGATGCGCCGTCCATGAAGGTATTCATCCAGATCGTGCCGGCGCGCACGCGCCTTCCGACGGTGAGACACGTATCGAAAGCGCGGCTCCAGACGCCGGCCGAAAGCCCGTAGTCGATGGAGTTGGCAATGCGGATCGCCTCCTCCGTCGTCTCGAAGGTGAGGACGGACAGAACCGGGCCGAACACCTCTTCGCGGGCGACCGCCATTTCCGGCCTGACGGAAGAGAGGATGGTCGGCGCCATGAACTGTCCCATGCCGAGGTCGAGTGCCGCACCGCCATGAGCGACAGTCGCGCCATCGCCGGAGGCCGAAGAAACATAGCCGGCAATCTTTTCAAGATGCTGTGGCGTGATGATCGCCCCCACCTGTGTTTCGGGATCAAGGGGATCGCCGACCTTCACCTTGGCCGAGAGCCTAGCGATGCGCGCCGTTACCTCGTCCGCGATATCGCGATGGAGAATCAGCCGGGAGCCCGCATTGCAGCATTCGCCGGCGTTGAAGTAGGCGCCGAATACGGCGGCATCGATGAACTCGTCGAGGTTGGCGTCCGGAAAGACAATCTGCGGGTTCTTGCCGCCGAGTTCGAGCGAGACCTTTTTCAGGGTCTGGGCGGCGTTCGCCATGGTCAGCCGGCCGATACCGGTCGAGCCCGTAAACGAGACCATGTCGACGTCCGGATGGCTTGTCAGCGGCGCACCGGCCTCCGGACCCGTGCCGACGATGATATTGACGACGCCGGCCGGAACACCCGCCGCCTCGAGAATTTCACCTAGAATGAGCGTCGAGCCCGAGGTGAGCTCCGACGGCTTCACCACCGTCGTGCAGCCGGCAGCAAGCGCGAACGGCAGCTTCTGGCTGACGATCAGGAACGGGAAGTTCCAGGGAGTGATGATCGACACGACGCCGATCGCCTCGCGAAGCACGACGCCGAGCGTACCGTCGCCGAGCGTATTGTAGCTTTCACCGGAAAGATCACGGGCGAGTGCTGCGGCATAGCGCCAGATATCGGCGGCACCTGCCAATTCGCCCTTGGCCTGGCTGATCGGCTTGCCGGATTCAATCGCATCGAGAAAGGCGAGTTCATCCGCGCGCGCGGCGATCATGTCGGCGGCGCGCAACAGAATCAAGGAGCGCTCCGACGCAGTCATGCGCGGCCAGGGACCATCGTCGAAAGCGCGCCTTGCCGCCGCGATCGCGCGTTCGGCATCGATCTTCGTCGCCGCCTGGTAGCGGCTGACGGTCACGCCATGGCCGGGCGCCACGCGCTCGATCGTTCGGCCTTCGGCGCCATCGACCCACTTGCCGTCGATCAGCATCCGGAGTTCGCGAATCTTGTAATCGCCGAGCGCCTTGGGTTTCACCAAAACCGTCATCACCATTCTCCCTTGAAACGCGCTTCGCGTTTTTCGCTGAAGGCTGCGACGCCCTCCTTGAGATCGCCGGTCTTGGCGACGAGGATCGAGCCGAGCGCCTCGACCGCGGCGCCCTTGTCCTCGCCGTTCGCCGAGGCGATCATCAGTTTCGATATTTCGAGCGCCGCCGGTCCGCGGCTCGCGATGCGCGCGGCATAGTCCCGCGATGCCTGCATGACGGTGCCGGTCTCGACCACGGCATCGACCAGCCCTCCTGCCCTCGCCTCCTCTGCGGAGAACATCTCGCCGCCGAGCACCATGCGCCGCACGATCTGCGCACCGAAGCGGGAGACCAGGCGCTGCGTGCCAGACCAGCCGGGCACCATGCCGAGGCTCGTTTCGGGAAGGCCGATCTTCACCTGTTTTTCGGCTATGCGGATATCCGCGGCCGCTGCCAGTTCCAGCCCACCGCCAAGCGCGTGACCGTTGAGCGCCGCAATCACCGGCATGCGGAGCGTCGCCAGCCGCTCGAAGACGCGATGGCCGAAGCGCACCCAATCATGGCCGAATTCGGCCGCATCCATGCCACCCCAGGCCTTGATGTCGCCGCCAGCGGAAAAGGCCTTGCCCTCGCCGGTAAGGATCGCGACGCGCACATCGCGGTTCGCCTCGACCGTATCGCAAGCGGAAGCAAGCGCCTTCAGCATATCGATGTCGAAGGCATTGAGTTTTTCGGGCCTCGACACGGTCATGATGGCGACCACGCCTTCGACCTCGATTCGAATGCGTTCGTCAGCCATGCGCGCCTCCCGCAGCCTTCCGCGCGGCCTTCGCGGGCAGCGTCAGACCGAGCGGCGCTTCGTTGAATAGCGCGCTATCCATCACCTTCAGCTGATCGGACACGATCAGCGGAAACTCCGACTGGTCGAGGATATGTTCCTGCAGGTCCGCGCCGGGCGCGATTTCGGTGAGCACGATGCCGTCAGGCGTCAGCTTCATCACGGAGCGCTCGGTCACATAGGTGACGTCCTGCCCCTGCTCGATCGCGCGGCGGCCGGAGAAGGTGACGTGCTCGACCGCATTGACGAGTTTCTTCAGCTTGCCTTCCCTTTCGATGACAAGCCTGCCGTCGGCGACCGAGAGTTTCGCACCGGCGTTGAACATGCCGGAGAAGACGATCTTCTTCGCCCGCGCTGTGATGTCGACGAAGCCGCCGGCGCCCGCCGTCACGTGCGGCCGGAAGCTGAGCTTCGATACGTTGACCGAACCGGTGCGGTCTATTTCCAGGAACGAGAGCAGCGAGGCATCGAAGCCCGCGCCCTGGAAATAGGTGAATTGGTAGGGTGACGGCATGAAGGCGTCGGCATTCGACGCGCAACCAAAGGCGAAGTCGAGGAGCGGCACGCCTCCAACCGCCCCCTGCTCGATCACCCAGGTGACTGCGCCATGCAGGCCCTCCTCCAACAGGATGCGCGGCACATTGGCGGAGATACCGAAACCGAGATTGACCGCACTCCCCGTTTCGAGCTCCTGCGCCACGCGGCGGGCGATCACCTTCTGAATGCTGAATTCGGGAACGCGGAAGCTGTCGAGCGGGCGAAAGATCTCGCCGGAAATGGCGGGATCGTAAAGTGTCTGCGTCGTCTGCTTCTGATCCGGATCGACGACCACGTAGTCGACCAGCACGCCCGGCACGCGCACGTCATGAGGCTTCAGCGAGCCTTCCTTGGTGATGCGTTTGACCTGGGCAATCACGATACCGCCGTTGTTGCGGGCGGCGAGCGCCTGATCCAACCCGCCGAGATAGGCGCCCTCATGCTCGTAGGTCAGGTTGCCGCGCTCGTCCGCCGTCGTCGCCCGAATGATCGCCACTTGAGGCGCGATCGCCTTGAAATAAAGCCAGTCCTCGCCCTCGAAGGCGACCTTCTTCACGACAGGTTCCGCCGCGGCGGACGCGTTCATGGCACAGCCCTCGCGCGACGGGTCGACGAAGGTATCGAGCCCAACCTTGGTCATGACACCCGGACGTTTCGCCGCCGCCTCGCGATGCATATCGAAGAGAATGCCGGAAGGAATGTTGTAGGCCGCCACCTCGTTGGCGCCGATCATCTGCCAGATCAGCGGCGGCTCGGAGCTCGACGGGCCGGAGGGATAAGATCCGCCGATGATCTTTTTCAGCAAGCCTTTCTTGGCGATGTAGTCGACGCCCTTGATCCCACTCATGTCGCCGGCTGCGATCGGATGCAGCGTCGTCAGGTCACGCGGGTGGCCGGTCGCGTCGAAACGATCGCCGATCGCCTTCAGCGTCAGGTCCGGGCAGCCGAGGCCGCTCGAGGAGGAGACCGAGACGACTGCGCCGTCCGGTATCAGGGCTGCCGCTTCCGCCGGTGAAATATGTTTGTTCATGGAATTCAAAGTCCCGTTTCGATTGCCGCGGCCGTACCGGTCGCCGCCGCCTTGAGCACCGCAAGGCCGGTCGCCAGCGACCAAACGCCGTCTTCGCCGGTGGCGGAGGGCGCGCCCTTGCCCTCGATTGCCGCATGGAAAGCGGAAAGCGCCGTTTCGTAGAGATTGCTATGGTCGAGCGGCAGTTCGCTCTCACCCTCTTCGTTGCGCAGCACTACGGTGCCGACCGGCCGCTGCGTCATCACATTGCGGCCGATCAGCGAGCCTTCGGTGCCATGCACTTCGAGCCCGGTCTCGGCATATTTCGTCGTAAAGGCATCGTGGAACTGGGCGATGACACCCGAACGGAAGCGCAAGACCCCCATCACGCCGTCCTCAAGCCCCTCCTTCCCCATGCCCGCGCTATGGCTGATCGCCACCGCCTCGATCGGGTCGTCGTTCAAGATGAAGCGCAGCGTGTCGGCGTCGTGCACGGTGATGTCGAGGATGACGCCGCCACCCGCTTCCGGCCTGTCGAGCCGCCAGCCCTGGAGATGCGGCGGCAGATAAACGGCATGAAAGACGCGTGCTGCGATCGGCCGGCCGATCCTGCCCGCAGCGATGGCGTCGCGCATGGCGCGATGGGTCGCGGCATTGCGCAAGTGGTGGTTCGTGCCAAGCACGACACCGGCCTCGCACGCCGTCAGCACCATTTCGCAGGCATCGTTGAGGTTCATCGCCAGCGGTTTCTCGCAAAGCACGTGCTTGCCGGCACGGATCGCCGCAAGCGCCTGGTCGTGATGCAGTTCGTTGGTGGTGGAGATGTAGACGGCATCGACATCGGGGTCGCCGACGAGGTCAGCGACGCTGGTGACGGCCTTGGCAATGCCGTTTTCCGCCGCATAGGCCTGCCCGCGCTCCTCGCTGGAGCTCATCACCGAGACAGCCTCTCCGCCCGCAGCGCGGATAGCGCCGATCACCCATTCGTGCGCGATCGTGCTCGCACCGATCAATCCCCAGCGAATCATGACGAAACCTCCTTCAATCTTCGTTCGATCGCTGCACCGCAGCTCTGGCGAACGACGAGCCGCACCGGACTGACGATCGCCTCCGGCTCCGCGCGACCCGCCTTGATCTGCTTCAAGAGCAGTTCCGCAGCGCGCTCCCCCATGCCCTGCGGATCGACGGAGACCGTGGTGAGCGCCGGCACCGCCGTCTTCGCCTCAATGACGTCGTCGAAGCCGATCACGGCAAAATCCGCGCCCGGCTCCAGCCGCCGCGCCCTGAGGCCGTCGCAGACCCCGAAGGCAACGGCATCGTTGAAGCAGAGCGCTGCGGTCGGCCGCTCCTCCAGCATCATCGCCTGTTCGATCGCGGTCACGCCGCCGGCGCGCGACGGCGCGGAGCCGATGACAAGGTCATCTCCCGCGTTAAGGCCCGCCTCGCGGAGCGCGTCGCGATAGCCCCGCACGCGCGCCTGAAAGACCGCGGTATCGGCAAAGCCGCCGAGAAAGGCAATGCGGCGATGGCCTCGCGCGATCAGATGACGGACCGCCGCGAGCGCCCCGGCGCGATTGTCCGATATCAGCGATGAAACGCCCGCCCCGGCAATGTCGCGCACGACGAGCACCACGGGAATGCCGCTCTCGACAAGCGGTGCGAGATCGGCGGCTTCCGTTCCGCGTGCCGGCGAGATGATGAGCCCTGACACGCCATGCTCGCGCATCGAGGCGATGACCTCGCGCTGGCGTTCGCTCTTCTCGCCGGTATTGGCAAGGAACTGCACGAAGCCCGCAGACTGCACTACGGCATCGACGCCGACCGCGAGCTCCGCGAAGAAGCTGTTGGTCAGGTCGTTGACAACGATCCCGATGATCTTCGATTTCGCCTGGCGCAGGTTGGCGGCGCTGCGATTATAGACATAGCCGAGATCGCGGATCACCGCGTTCACCTTGGCCCGCGTCGCCTCGTTGACGAGGGAGCTGCCCTGCAGGACGAGCGACACAGTCGACTTCGACACGCCGGCGGCGCGCGCAATGTCGATAACCGTCACCCGCTCCTTTGCCATCAATTTCCTCCCGACCGGCATTTCATCTCTCTCATACTAATAATTGGAACGTTCCAATCTCGTCAAGAGGCTCTTTTTCACATTTTTGCCGGCCCACGCTTGTCTCCGGGGGACCGGTCAGCACGATCGTAAGCGGAAATACTATCATGTTTTCCGTGGATTAAGTTGCACAACGACCACCGTCACGTGTATAGCGCAGGATCGCCGATGAGATTTAAACCGATAGCAATCAGATGTCGCGCACGATTTCGATGTTGATATTTGGAACGTTCTAAATTATTCCATGGCGCAAACCTGAGGAGGATTCACGCCCATGACCAGCCTGCTCCTGCCGCGCCAAGACGGCTCGCTCGAACACTACCAGCTCCAGGGAACGCCGATCGCCCGGCCCGCAAAGGTCCCGACCTTCAACCGCATCGCCTATGCGGCCGCGCATGTCGTTTCCGATCCGCTGCGCGACAGCGATCCTTGGGGAGGGCCGGCGATCGACTGGGAAGCGACGATGGCCTTTCGCCATCACCTCTGGAGCCTCGGCTTCCGCATCGCCGAGGCGATGGACACCGCGCAGCGCGGCATGGGTCTTGCTTGGGCCGACGCGCAGGAGCTAGTCCACCGTTCGCTTGCCGAGGCGAAGAGCGTTCCGGGCGCCGATCTCGCCTGCGGCGCCGGCACCGACCATCTTTTTCCAGACGCGGCGCGCTCGATCGAGGATGTCATTTCCGCCTATGAGGAGCAGATCGGCTTCGTGGAGGGTGAGGGCGGTCGGGCGATCATGATGGCGAGCCGTGCTCTGGCCCGCATTGCACGATCGGCCGACGACTACCGCCGTGTCTACGGCCATATCCTGCGCCAGGCCAAGGACAAGGTCGTGCTGCACTGGCTTGGCGACATGTTCGACCCGCAGCTAAAGGGATACTGGGGATCGGAGAATTTCGAGGAAGCGCTGGAAACCGTGCTATCGATCATCTCCGACAACAGCACCAAGGTCGAAGGCATCAAGATATCGTTGCTCGACAATGCCAAGGAACTGGCGCTGCGCAATGGCCTTCCGGAGGGCGTGCTCTGCTTCACCGGCGACGATTTCAACTACGCGGAACTGATCGAAGGGGACGGCCAGAAATACAGTCACGCGCTGCTCGGCATCTTCGACGCCGTGGCGCCCTCGGCTTCGAAGGCGCTCGCCGCCTTGGCAGATGGCGATCTCACCACCTTCCGCGGCGTGATCGAGCCGACCGTGCCCTTGTCGCGCAAGATCTTCGAGGCGCCGACGCAATACTACAAGGCCGGCGTCGTCTTCCTCGCCTGGCTGAACGGCCACCAGCGCCACTTCACCCTGCCGGCCGGCCTGCAATCCGCCCGCGGGCTCCTGCACTACGCCGACATCTTCCGCCTCGCCGATCGCGCCAATGTGCTCGACAAGCCGGACCTCGCGGCGGCGCGGATGCGCAATTTTCTCGCCGTCCTGGGCGTCGAACAGGCGGATTAATGCATGTCGCCCAAAAGTGTGCAGCGGTTTTTGGGACAACGACATCCATAAAATCAATGACCTAAAGCGCGTCGCACGAGTCCGATTGAACGCGACGCGCTTTAGAGCGGGATGAGGAAAAGTGTGAGCGGTCTTCCGCCCGCGTCTCAACTTATTAGAATCGATCACGTTTATGATTTTAGGTCGATTCGACCTAAATCATCGTGATCTAAGTGGCGGGCGAGGGCGGCGCTACAGCCGCCAGTCCTTTCTTCTTCAGCATCGCGTCCGGATCCGGCAGCTTGCCACGGAAAGCCTTGTAGGCATCCTCCGGGTCAACGGCGCCGCCGACCGAATAGATGTTGTCCTTGAGCCTCTGCGCGGTCTGCGGATCGAACGGATTGCCGGTTTCCTCGAAGGCGGCGAAGGCGTCGGCGTCGAGCACCTCCGACCACATGTAGGAATAGTAGCCGGCGGAATAACCGTCACCGGAAAAGACGTGCAGGAAATGCGGGCTGCGGTGGCGCATGACGATCGATTTCGGCATGCCGATCTTTTCCAGTGTCGCCGCTTCCAGCGCCATCGGCTCGGCGATGGTTTCCGCCGTGTGATAGGCCATGTCGACCAACGCGGAAGAGGTGAATTCGACGGTGGCGAAGCCGGAATTGAAGGTCCGAGCCGCCAGCACCTTGTCGAGCAGGGCCTGCGGCATGGGCTCGCCGGTCTGGTAGTGCACGGCATAGGTCCTCAGGATGTCCGGCACGGTCAGCCAATGCTCGTAGAGTTGCGAGGGCAGCTCGACGAAATCGCGCGAAACGCCGGTGCCGGAGACGGAAGGGTAGGTGACGTTGGAGAGCATACCGTGCAGCGCATGGCCGAATTCATGGAACAGCGTGCGCGCGTCGTCGATCGACAGCAGCGCCGGCTTGCCGTCAGCGGGCTTTGCGAAGTTGCAGACATTGTAGACGATCGGAATTTCGCCGATGTCGCCATTCTTCAGTTTCAGCCGATGCTGCGACTGGAAGGAACTCATCCAGGCGCCGGAGCGCTTGGAGGAACGGGCGAAGTAGTCGCCGAGGAACAGCGCGACAAGCTTACCGGAGGCGTCGCGGATCTCGAAGACGCGGACATCGGGATGGTAGGCGGGCACGCCCTTCTTCTCCGCGGCCGTGACGCCGAAGAGGCGATGGGCGACATCGAAGCAGGCATCGATGATTTTTTCGAGCTGGAGATAGGGCTTCAGCTCGCTTTCCGAGAAGCTGAACTTTTCGGCGCGCAGCTTTTCCGCATAGTGGCGCCAATCCCAGGGCATCACCTCGTGATTGCGGCCTTCGGCGGCGATCATCTTGGCAAGATCCGCCTCTTCCTCGCGGGCGCGAACCACGGCCTTTTCCCAGACCTGCATCAGCAGGCCGTTCACGGCATCTGGTGTCTTTGCCATGGTGTCGTCGAGCTTCAGCGCCGCGAAATTCTCGTATCCGAGCAGCTTTGCCTTCTCGGCCCGGAGCGCCAGCGTCTCGGCGATAATGCCGAGATTGTCGGTCTCGCCGCCGTTTTCACCCCGCGCGGTCCAGGCCCTGAACGCCTGCTCGCGAAGCTCGCGATTGTCGGAGAAGGTCAGGAACGGCTCGATGATCGAGCGTGAGAGAGTAACCGCGTACTTGCCGTCTTCGCCGCGGTCGCGGGCGGCGGCTGCCATGGCATCCTTGAGGAATTCCGGAAGACCGGCGAGTTCCTCCTCGCTCGCAAGCAGGAGGGCCCAGTTCTTCTCGTCGGCAAGCACGTTCTGACCGAACTTGGCGCCGAGGCCGGCAAGCTTCTCGTTGATGGCGGCAAGCCGCTCCTGCTCAGGTTTGTCGAGCTTGGCGCCGGATTTGACGAAGCCCTTCCAGTGGCGTTCGAGGACGCGCGTCGCCTCAAGGTCGAGGCCGAGTTCTTCCCGCTTCTCCCACAATGTGTCGATGCGGCTGAACAGCGCCGGGTTCATGCCGATCTTCGAATAATGCCGCGACATCTTCGGCGCGATCTCGCGTTCAAGCGCCTGGATCACGTCGTTGGTATGGGCGCCGGCCTTGTTCCAGAAAAGCGCCGAGACACGCGAAAGCTCGTCTCCGGCGATTTCGAGGGCGACGACCGTGTTTTCGAAGGTCGGCGGTTCCGGATTGTGGGCGATCGCATCGATCTCCGCTTCGTGGGCTGCGAGCGCCGCGTCGAAGGCGGGGGCAAAATCTTCGTCCTTCACCGCATCGAAGCGCGGTAGGCCTTCGTGTCCGGTCCAGTTCACCAGGGCAGGGTTGAGCGAAGCGCTTGCAGTCATGAGAGTTCCTTTCGCATGCAGAACCGGCGAGTGCTGGAAAGCATCGGAGTGCCGGCGGAAATGTTTGAAGTGGTTGGCAATCTGACCAACGTCAAGGCTTGCGTACGCCGAAAAGACCAGGCGCCGCGTGCCAGACCGCCTGCGCGGCGAAGCCGATGAACAGGAGGCCGGAAAGCCGGACAATGGCCAGTTCGTGGCGGCGATAGAAGCGACGCACGACGGACGCGCCGATGATCGCGATCAAAATCACGTCGGCGATGAGGAACCCGATCAGCGACACGGCGAGCAACATCGGCAGCGCGTTGAACTCGAGCGCATTGGCGGAACCGGCAAGCAGTGCCGTGAAGGTCGCCAGTGCCACTGGATAGCCTTTGGGATTGGTAAGCCCGAAAATCAGGCCGCGGCGCAGCGGTCGCTCCACCGTCAGCAAGGCGCGGTTCTCGCCCTTCGGCCGGGCACGAAGTGCAGTCCAGCCGATCCAGGCGAGGTAGGCGCCGCAGAATAGGCCGAGAATGTCGAAGATCGCCGTGCCGATCGATCGCGCACCGACGATCGCAACGAGCGCCAGCGTCGACCAGACGATATCGCCGGCAAGATGCCCGCCCATGAACAGCGCGCCGGCCTTTCGGCCCTGGCCGGCACCGATGCCGAGCAGCGCCAGAAAGGCGGGGCCGGGGATCAGCGTATAGGAAAGCGCGGCGAGAAAGGCACCGACAAGAAGCGTCTCGGACATTTGGAATCTCCGGTTGCAATCCGGCCATTCGAGCGTCCGCCTGCGATTCCGTCAAGCGGAAAGCAGCGCCGCGAGCCTGCATCTGCTGGCCATTCCCTTGCCACGCGCCGCCGCGCGCGGCATGCTGCCTCGGCGATTTCAGGAGAAGGTCTGACGGATCGCATTGCCGCTCGACCCAGCGGCGCGGCTGATAAGTTGATGACAGAAAAGCATCGGGCATCTCAATTGAAGCAATTTGAAATTTACCTCGACGACGTTCTGATTGGCATGACCTCCTTTGAACGTGGCGACGCACCGATGGGTGTTGCTTTTGGTGAACTCACGCCAACACCATCCTATCGTCGTGAGCAGATCACAGAAGCGAGCATTCTGACAGCTAAGCTTGGTGGGAAATCAATTCCATCAAACAGCGGAGTGATCATCGAAGATTACTCCGAAGAAGAGGGCGAAATCCAAGTCACGATAGTTGGAATTGATCATCAGTTATATGAAGAGCTTTTCCCGCAGCACGTAGCCGCGTACGAGGCGCGGTATAGCCGGTAGCTAGACCGCGGTCGTCACCGACCAATGAGCAGCACCGGGCTTCATTGACGCATGCGAGCTATTCGAGTTTCTCTGAGCCCCTCCGCGCCGCGCACAAATCTTTCGTGACAAAGATTTCCCTCGATACGAAGTTGCGCTAGAACGCGCGCGAGTTTTCCCGCGAGAAGGATCTTCCATGACTGTGCGCAATCTCTTCCTTCTGCCCGGCGACGGCATCGGCCCGGAAGCCATGGCGGAAGTCCGCAAAATCATCGCCTACATGAATGCCGAGCTTGATGCCGGCTTCGTGACGGACGAGGGCCTTGTGGGCGGCTCGGCCTATGACGCCCATGGTGTGGCGATTTCGGAAGGGGATATGGCGAAGGCGCTTGCCGCCGATGCTGTGCTCTTCGGCGCCGTCGGCGGACCGAAGTGGGATGCGGTACCCTACGAGGTGCGGCCGGAAGCCGGTCTCCTGCGCCTGCGCAAGGATCTGGAGCTTTTCGCCAATCTGAGGCCCGCAATTTGCTATCCGGCGCTTGCCAACGCCTCCTCGCTGAAGCCGGAGCTCGTCGAAGGCCTCGATATCCTGATCGTGCGCGAACTGACCGGCGGCGTCTATTTCGGCGAGCCGAAGGAGATCATCGACCTCGGCAACGGCCAGAAGCGCGGCATCGACACGCAGGTCTACGACACCTACGAGATCGAGCGCATCGCCGGCGTCGCCTTCGAGCTCGCCCGCACGCGCAAGAACCGCGTCTGCTCCATGGAAAAGCGCAACGTGATGAAATCGGGCGTGCTCTGGAACCAGGTCGTGACCGAAACGCATAAGGCGAAATATGCCGACGTGCAGTTGGAGCACATGCTGGCGGATGCCGGCGGCATGCAGCTGGTGCGCCAGCCGAAGCAGTTCGACGTGATCGTCACTGACAACCTGTTCGGTGACATGCTGTCCGACGTCGCCGCCATGCTGACGGGCTCGCTCGGCATGCTGCCTTCCGCCTCGCTCGGCGCGCCGGACCCGAAGACCGGTAAGCGCAAGGCGCTCTACGAGCCCGTGCACGGCTCGGCACCGGACATTGCCGGCAAGGGCATTGCCAACCCGATCGCCATGATCGCCTCCTTCGCCATGTGCCTGCGCTATTCCTTCAACCTCGTGAAGGAAGCCGACAACCTGGAAAAGGCGATCGCCAACGTGCTCGACAAGGGCATCCGCACCGGCGACATCATGGCCGAGGGCGCCCGCCAGGTCGGCACCGGCGAGATGGGCGACGCGATCCTCGCCGAGTTCAAGGCGCTTTCGGCCTGACACGGCCACAAGTCCGATTTAAGGAATCATGCGGGAACACCTCCGGAGCATTTCGGGGGTGTTTTTCTTTGCAGACGCCTTGATTTCGCCCCGCTCGCCTTCACATGCAGGAAAATGCGAAGGAAAAGGCAGATATGAATCAGGCGCTTGCTTCCACCGGCTGGATCCTGCTGACGACGCTGATTCTCGTGCTGGCGCTCGTCCCCCTCGATCCGCAACTGTCGCAATGGGCGCAGGACCTGCCCGACGAGATCGTCGACTTCAACCGGACAATCACCGATGTCGGCAGCGCCGCCTGGATGATCTACACCTCGGCCTTCCTGCTGCTCATCGCCTACATCGCCCGACGCGCCTCGAGCCAAGATGCGGTTCGGCACAAGGCCCGGGCCGCGCGCAATCTGTCCGCCTATTTCCTGCTGACGGTCGGTACCGCGAGCACGCTCGTTCATGGGCTCAAATTTCTGATCGGCCGCGCCCGCCCGGAACTCTTTGCCGAGTACGGCGCCTACAGCCTCACACCCCTCACGGGCGACAGGTTGTTCGAAAGCTTCCCCTCCGGCCATTCGACCGCCGCTGGCGCGCTTTTCGGCGCTTTCGCGATGCTGGTGCCGCAGTTGCGGCCGCTGTTCCTGGTGCTGGCGCTGATGATCGGCGGCACGCGCGTGATCGTCGGGGCGCACTATCCGAGCGATGTCGCCGCCGGCCTGCTGCTCGGTCTCTGGGTCGCGGTTATGGTCGCCTTCGTTTTTACCCGGCAAGGCTGGCTCTTCCGGCTGGACGCCGGTGGCTGGCCGGCGCCGAAAAACCCAACTTCCCAGCAAGTGGATAAATAAAAAGCCGGCGCGAAAGGCCGCGCCGGAGTCAGGAGAGTTTGCCGGTGGGATGAGGAACGGGTTCTCCGCCCCGCATCCCGCGTCGTGGTGTTAGCTCCCGCTCAATCCATGGCGTGGATATCGCGGTCCTTGGTTTCCGGCAGGAACAAGAGGCCGATGACCAGCGTGATGCCGGCGAAGACGATCGGATACCAGAGGCCATAATAAATATCGCCCTGGGCCGCGCTCATCGCGAAGGCCGTTGCCGGGAGCAGGCCGCCGAACCAGCCGTTGCCGATATGATAGGGCAGCGACATGCCGGTGTAGCGGATGCGGGTCGGGAAGAGTTCAACCAGAAGCGCGGCAATCGGGCCGTAGACCATCGTCACATAGATCACGAGCACCGTCAGCACGGCGATGATCGTCGTCCAGTTGACGCGGGCAGGGTCGGCCACCATCGAGAAGGCACCACCCTTGTCGATCGAATAGACCGCCATTTCGGTGGCGCCGCCAACTTCTTCTTTCGTCAGCAGCTTGTCGGCAACCAGCTTGTCGGCCGGCACCATGGTCTTTTCGCCGGCGCGGACAGCAGCCGCGTCGAGCGCCAGTTCCGGATTGGCCGCGACGAAGGCGTCGAGTTTGGACTCCGGAACCTTCGCCGCTGCACGCACCAGCGGATAGCCGGAAGCCTGCAGCGCCATATTGACCTGCTTGCTGAAGGCCGCATCCTCGGCCTTCGCCTTGTCGCCGGCGGCAACCGCATCGTAGCTGGTGATCGTCGTTTCGCCGATCTTGACAGTCGCCGGCGTTCCCGCCGCCGCAGTGCTCACGACGTCATAAGGAACGGAGTTCTTGGTCAGGAAGGCGGTCGCAATGTCGCACGAGGTGGTGAATTTCGCCGTGCCGGTCGGGTTGAACTGGAACTTGCAGTCGCCCGGCGCGGCGGTCACCGTTGCGCGTACGCTTTCCTGCGCTTCGGCAAGCGCCGGGTTGCCGGCCCAGGTCAGCGCCTGGAACAGCGGGAAGTAGGTGAGCATGGCGAGCAGCAGGCCGGCCATAATGATCGGCTTGCGGCCGATCTTGTCGGAAAGCCAACCGAAGAAAACGAAGAAGCCAGTGCCGAGGAGCAGCGAAGCGGCAACCATCAGGTTCGCCGATTGGCCGTCGACCTTGAGGACGCCCGTCAGGAAGAACAGTGCGTAGAACTGACCGGAATACCAGACGACGGCCTGGCCGACCACGGCACCGAAAAGTGCCAGAAGCGCGATCTTGGCATTCTTCCATTGGCCAAAGGCTTCCGACAGCGGCGCCTTCGAGCCCTTGCCTTCTTCCTTCATCCGCTTGAAGGCCGGAGATTCGTTCATCTTCAGACGGATCCAGACGGAAACACCAAGAAGCGCAACAGAAACCAGGAACGGAATACGCCAGCCCCAGGCCGCGAAGGCTTCCTTGCCGACGAGGAACTGGACGAGCAGGATGACCACCAGCGACAGGAACAGGCCAAGCGTTGCGGTGGTTTGGATCCACGAGGTGAAATAGCCGCGACGCCCATGCGGCGCATGTTCGGCCACGTAGGTCGCAGCACCGCCGTATTCGCCACCGAGCGCGAGGCCCTGAAGCATACGCAAGGCAAGCAGCAGGATCGGAGCGGCAATACCGATCGAGGCGGCGCCTGGCAGGACACCGACGAGGAAGGTCGAAAGACCCATGATCAGAATCGTGACGAGGAACGTATACTTGCGACCGACGAGGTCACCGAGACGACCGAAAACGAGCGCGCCGAACGGGCGCACCAGAAAGCCGGCAGCAAAAGCGAGCAGCGCGAAGATGTTTCGCGTCGTTTCGGGGTAAGAACTGAAGAAGGTGGCACCGATATAAACGGCAAGCGAGCCGTAAAGATAGAAATCGTACCATTCGAAGACGGTACCGAGCGACGAAGCGAAGATGACCTTCTTCTCCTCGCCGGTCATGGGACCGGCTCTCACGCCGTCCGCTGTTGCGACATTCGCCATTTTGATGTCCTCCACTTCAAAAATTGGCATTGCGAGCGCCCGTTCTTTCGTTGACCCGGTTTCCTCCCTTAAGTCTTCGGACGGGGTACGCCTGATGAAAGGATGTCAGAAAAGCGTGAGCCGAGGCAGGGATGCTTTCGACTTATGACTTTCGTCTAATGCGGCGATCGGGCGCGGCACCGGGACGGGATCACGGAAAAGTGCGGAAGCGCTTTCCGTCGGCATTCGGCGAAACCCGCAAAGCGAATGACGCGCAACAGGCGCCGCCGGCTTGACTCTTGCCGAAAACCGCGTATGAGCAGCGGCGAACGAGGAAACCGCCATGCGACCGAACGGTCCGTCCATTGCTGCGCTGATCTTGCCGGCACTTGCCGCCGCGCAGGCTCGCCATTTCTCGCTCGCTAGCAAAACAACGGCCAAAACGACGACGAAAACCGTCTGACGTCTCTGGCCCTCCGCTCTCTCCCCGGTACGGCCGGGGACAGGAAATCTAGCGGGCCTCCCGCGCGGTTTCCCCCTCCACCAGACGAGGAGAGACAGAAAGAGAGCTTAGATCATGGGTTTCAAGATTGCAGTCGCAGGCGCCACCGGCAATGTCGGCCGGGAGATGCTGAACATCCTTTCGGAACGCGGTTTTCCCGCCGATGAAGTCGTGGCGCTCGCCTCGTCGCGCTCCGTCGGTACCGAAGTTTCCTATGGCGACAAGACGCTGAAAGTCTCCAACCTCGAAACTTATGATTTCTCCGACACCGATATCTGCCTGATGTCGGCCGGCGGCGCGGTTTCGCAGAAGTATTCGCCGAAGATCGGCCAGCAGGGCTGCGTCGTCATCGACAATTCCTCCGCCTGGCGGTACGACGCCGACGTTCCGCTGATCGTCCCCGAAGTAAACCCCGATGCGATCACGCTTTTCTCGAAGAAGAATATCATCGCCAATCCGAATTGCTCGACCGCCCAGCTCGTCGTCGCGCTGAAGCCGCTGCATGACCGCGCCACGATCAAGCGTGTCGTCGTTTCCACCTATCAGTCGGTTTCCGGCGCCGGCAAGGATGGCATGGACGAGCTCTTCAACCAGACCCGCGCCGTCTTTGTTGCCGATCCGATCGAGAGCAAGAAATTCACCAAGCGCATCGCCTTCAACGTCATCCCGCACATCGACGTGTTCATGGAAGACGGCTACACCAAGGAAGAGTGGAAGGTTCTGGCGGAAACCAAGAAGATGCTCGATCCGAAGATCAAGGTGACCTGCACGGCCGTGCGCGTTCCCGTCTTCATCGGTCATTCGGAATCGGTCAATATCGAATTTGAGAACGAAATTACCGCCGACGAGGCACGCGAGATCCTGCGCGAGGCGCCGGGTTGCCTGGTGGTCGACAAGCATGAAAACGGCGGCTACGTGACGCCTTACGAATGCGCTGGCGAAGATGCGACCTATATTTCGCGCATCCGCGAGGACGCGACGGTCGAGAACGGCCTCAACATGTGGGTCGTCTCCGACAACCTGCGCAAGGGCGCCGCTCTCAACGCCATCCAGATCGCCGAGTTGCTCGTCAACCGCGGCCTGGTCAAGCCACGCAAGCAGGCCGCTTGATCGGCCCCGTTCGCGTTTGAATTGAAGCCCCGCCCGGTCCGCCAAAGGACCCCGCGGGGCTTACCATTGGTTCTTCCGCCGGTGTTGAGCGGATTCACGTGAAACATGACATCCCGTAACGCGGGACCAGTAATAGGCCGGCAGAAGCCGGCGTTTTTTGAAGACAAGTGATTGTTCGGGCAACGACGGGGTATTTCATGCACAGCGCAAAGTGCGTAGTGGCGGGGCTTGCGGCCCTGTTTTCAGCGGCGATCCTTCCCGCGACAGCGGCGGCGGCTCAATGCGGCAATGACGCCAGCGGCTTTCAAGCCTGGGTAGCCGAGTTCAAACAGCAAGCCGCCGGCAACGGCATCAGCCCCGCGGTCATCGACCAGGCGCTCTCCGGCGTTGCCTATAACAGGGCGACGATCCGCGCCGACCGCGGCCAGAAGAGCTTCAAGCTCTCGCTCGACCAGTTCATGCAGAAGCGCGGCGGACAGACGATTATCTCGCGTGGCAAGAAGATGCGGGCACAGAACGCCAGGCTCTTCGACAGCATCGAGCAGCGCTTCGGCGTGCCGGCGGGGCCGCTGATCGCGATCTGGGGCATGGAGACTGGCTTCGGCTCGTTCATGGGCAAGGAACATACGCTCTCGGCCGTCTCGACGCTCGCCTATGACTGTCGGCGTTCGGATTATTTCACCAACCAGCTCTACGCCGCGCTCCAACTCGTCGAGCGCGGCGATCTGAGTCCGGCCGCCCGGGGTGCTGCCCATGGCGAAATCGGACAGACCCAGTTCCTGCCGGTCAACGTGTTGAGATTTGGCGTGGACGGCGATGGCGACGGCCATATCGACATGGTCCGCTCCAAGGCGGATGCACTCGCCTCCACGGCCAACTTCCTGCGCGGCCATGGTTGGCAGCCGGGCGGCGGCTATCAGCCCGGCGAAGTCAATTACGCTGCGATCCAGGGATGGAACGCAGCCAGCGTCTATCAGCAGGCAATCGCCATCATCGGCGCCGAGATCGACGGCTACTGAGAAGACCGCAGGCCACGACGATTCAATTTGCCCCTCGTCCGCCTGCCGGAAGAGGGGCACGTTGCATCAGTGCGAACCAACCGCACCCTTTCGTCACATGCCCGGTCGGGCAAAATCACCGGTCTTGGCGTCCATCACCCAAAGCTCCCCGGTCGAGATGTCGAACCAGGCGCCATGAAGCTGCAGCTTGCCTTTTGCCTCCAGGATCTGGACGCAAGGGAAAGTGCGCAGGTTGGCGATCGAATTGCGAATCGACACCCGTTCGAGCGCCCGCTGGCGTTCCGCCTGGGTCATGACATCGTTGCTCTGGATCTGCTCGGCGGAGGGCTTCAAAAGGTTCATCCACCGCCCGATGAAATCGCCGGGGGACAAGGGTTCCGCATCCGGATCGAGCGCCGCCTTGATGCCCCCGCAGCGCCCATGTCCCATGACGACGATGTTGCTGACGCGCAAGGACTGAACCGCGAACTCGAGCGCGGCGGAGGTCGAGTGATAGTGCCCATCCGGCTCGTATGGCGGCATCAGGTTGGCGACGTTGCGGACGACGAAGAGTTCTCCGGGACCGCTGTCGAAGATCGTTTCGGGAGCGGCCCGAGAATCGCAACAGGCGATAACCATCGTCTTCGGCTTCTGACCGCTCTCGGCAAGCGTCTTGTAGCGTTGCTGCTGCTCGCTGAAACGACCGCTCATGAAATTGCGGTAGCCGGTTAGAAGATGTTCCGGAAAGCCCTGCATATCCATCGATAACCCCGCGTCATTCACTCATTCATTGCTGCATCGTCCTACTGCATGATTCCTTAAATCGGAATCGATTTAAGGACAAAATGCAGCAATCCAAAGTGCTACAGCGACCTTTGCGCGTCTGAGTAAGACGCGCGGCCCTGTAGAGACCCACTGAAGCGTCGAAGTGTTACAGCGACCTTAGCGCTTCAAAAAGGGCGAGGAGCGCTTATAAGCCATTTCTTTTATATCCGCCGCTATTTCTTCCGCACCTGACTTGGATGCAAGAGGCGCCGCATCTGCACCATGGCCATGGGCGTTGCAAGGCTCGAGGCGTCCTGCTCGAGCGTCAGTTCGTCGGCACCGCGCCGGGCAGTGCGCGCAATGATCTCGAACACGCTGGCGGTCGCCATCTGTAGCGCCCGCTCTTCGGAGAGCCCCTGGAGCAGCCGCGCCAGAAACACGGCGGCCAGCAGATCGCCAGTGCCGTTCGGCGGATTGTCGACCAACCGGTGCTCGGCCAGCAGCGCATGGCTGCCAGAAAGGTAGAGATTACCCGTGCCACCGGTCATCATCGGGATCGCCGACGTCACCAGCACGCGTGAAGGTCCGAGACCGAGTGCCGCGTCGAGGATCGCCGTATTCGTTTCAAGGGCAGCTCCGACGAGCCAGGAGAGCTCAAACCGGTTGGGCGTCGTGAGCGTCGCCAGCGGCAGCAGCCGGTCGCGCACAGCGGCCGCGATCTCGGCCGAAACGTAAATGCCGTTGCCATCGCCGATGACCGGATCGCAGGCGTATAGCACTTGGGGATCGCGCTGGCGCAACGCCGTCACCAGTTGCGCCACGCCGTCGACCTGGCCTGGTGACCCGAGATAGCCCGAAAGAACGGCTCTGACTTCACCGATCCAGCGTGCATCGATGAGATCATCGATCATCGACTGGAAGTCAGTGTCGGCGATCGTCACCCGCGTCGAGCGGCCGTGACCCGGATGCCACGACAGGATCACCGTCGGCACGGCCCAGACGCGATGCCCGAGCGTCTCCAATGCGAAGACCGCGGCCCGATTGCCGACCGTGCCGCGAACCACATGGCTTGAAATGACGATGACGGCGCCGGGTACTGCAGGCATTTCGGGCATCGGGCAGTTCCATTTCCTCGAATCAAAGTGTGATCGCCTGTCTGTCACAGGCCTGTCAACAGGGGGCGGGAAACAGAGGCCATCAAGTACTTCGGCGTTTTCGTTCGTTTCTAAGGTTTTTCGAGCAATTTTTGCAAAATCGCCTTCGATTTAAATGGATTTAGGTCGAAATCGCGTGAATTTCTCCAAACTTTGGCTCGATTTTGCCGAAATCGAGCATAAAACGGTCGCCATTGGCCATGGTTCTGATAGGCTCGTCTATCACGAATGGGGAGAGAGTTCATGGGCGTGAAATACAATCCAAAACGGGACAGGCATATCGACGCGGCCAAGGCGGCTGCAAGCAAGATCGGCGCTGAGGCGCTGGCGCCCGAGATCCTCTTCGGTGGGGCAAGCAACGACGACCTCGACCTCTACACCGCCGACATGCTGGCGCTGACCGCGGCGCATGCGCGCAAGGAACTCGCGCGCTGGGACGGCGGCAAGCCGCAGGTTTCGGTCGAAACCGTACCAGGGATTGCTCCGGGTGGTACCGATGTCTCGATCATCGCCATCACCGAACGCAACATGCCGTTCCTCTATGATTCCGTCATGGGCGAGGTGACGAGCACGCACCGCGACATCCACCTCGCGATCCATCCCATTCTGGTCATGGAACCGGGCAAATCCATCAAGCTGTTCGATCCGGACGAGGAAAGCGATCCGGCGCACCGGGTGAGCCATATCCAGATCCACTTGAACAAGCTGGCGCCGCTCGAAGCGCGTTCGCTGAGCAACCGCATTGCCGACGTGTTGGAGCAGGTGCACCAGGCCGTCCACGACTGGCCGGCGATGACGGCATTGCTCAACCAGGCCATGCAGGACCTGGAAGACTACAATGCGTCTCGCAAGAAGAGTGATCGTGACGAGGCGCTCGCGTTCCTTCGCTGGCTAAGGGACAACAATTTCACCTTCCTCGGAATGCGGGAATACACCTATTCCGGCAAAGGCGATGACGCGACGGTCGAACGCGGCAAGGGCAGGGGCCTAGGCCTCCTCTCCAACCCCGACGTCCGCGTACTGCGCCAGGGCAAGGATGCCGTGCTGACGACGCCGGAAATCATCGCCTTCCTTGAGGGACCCGAGTTCCTGATCGTCACCAAGGCCAATGTGAAATCCGTCGTCCACCGCCGCGCCTATATGGACTACATCGGCGTCAAGCGCTTCGACGCCTCCGGCAATGTGGTCGGGGAACTCCGCATTGTCGGCCTCTTCACTTCGACGGCCTATACCCGTCAGGCTTCGGAAATACCATTGCTCCGGCACAAGATCGAAAAGATCATCGACTATTTCGGCTACGATCCCCAGAGCCATTCCGGCAAGATGCTGGCAAACACGCTGGAATCCTATCCGCGCGACGACCTTTTCCAAATCGACGTCGGCCTGCTCGCCGCCTTCTGCGAGCAGATCAACGAACTCAGCGACCGGCCGCGCATTAGGGTCCTGCCGCGCATCGACCATTTCGACCGCTTCGTCTCGGTCCTCGTCTTCGTGCCGCGCGAGCAATACGACTCGGCTGTGCGCGAGAAGATCGGCAACTATCTGAAGACGGTCTATGACGGCCGCGTTTCCGCCTATTACCCTGCCTTCCCCGAAGGCGGGCTGGCACGTGTCCATTTCATCATCGGCCGCTACGGCGGCAAGACGCCGCGTGTCCCGCAGTCGAAGCTCGAGGAGGCGGTTCGCGGCATCGTCACCCGTTGGACCGATCGTTTCGACCTGCTTGCCCGCAAGGACGGCATCGAGATCTCTGTTGGCGAAGCCTATCAGGCCGCCTTCACGCCGGCGGAGGCCTATGGCGACCTCCACGATATCGCCGCCTGCAAGGTCGATGACCCGATCCGCATCTCCTTCTATCATAAGCAGCAGGAAAGGCCGGACACGCTGGAGCTGAAGATCTTTCACGCGGAAGATCCGGTTTCGCTCTCGCGTCGGGTGCCGCTCCTCGAAAATCTCGGTTTCCGCGTCATCAGCGAGCAGACCTACGACATCGGCGTCAGCTCCCATGCGGCAGAACAGCGGCTCGTCGTGCTGCACGACATGGAGCTGGTCCACCGGGACGGACATGCGGTGAACCTCGCCAAGACCGGTCATGCGCTCGAAGAGGCGTTCCTTGCCGCCTGGAACGGCACGATCGAGGACGACACTTTCAACCGCCTGATCTTGCTTGCCGGCCTCACCGCGCGCGAGGTCACGGTGCTGCGCGCCTATGCGCGCTATCTGCGTCAGGCCGGGATCACCTATTCGCAGGGCTATATCGCCGACACGCTGAACAAGTATCCGGCGATCGCTGCCGATATCTTCCGGCTGTTTGCGACGCGCATGGATCCCAAGACCGAGGTCAAGGCGCGCACGAAGAAAGGCAATGCCTTGCTCTCGGCCATCGACGAGGCGCTCTCGGCCGTGCCGAGTCTCGACGAGGACCAGATCCTGCGGCGCTACGTCAACGTGATCCAGTCGACGCTCCGGACGAACTATTTCCAAAGGGATGCGGACGGCAAGCCCCGCGCCGTCCTTGCTTTCAAGCTCGACCCGAAGCAGCTCGACGGCCTGCCAGAGCCGCGGCCTTTCCGTGAGATCTTCGTTTATGGCACCGAGGTCGAAGGCGTGCACCTGCGCTTCGGCAAGGTGGCGCGCGGCGGCCTTCGCTGGTCCGACCGGGCGCAAGACTACCGCACCGAGGTGCTCGGCCTCGTCAAGGCACAGCAGGTCAAGAATGCGGTCATCGTGCCGGTCGGCGCCAAGGGCGGCTTCTACCCGAAGCACCTGCCTGTCGGCGGTACGCGTGATGAAATTTTCAAGGCCGGTACGGAGGCCTACAAGACCTATGTCCGCACGCTGCTCTCGGTGACCGACAACATCGTCGGCCAAGATGTCGTGCCGCCGGCCGACACGCTGAGGCTCGACGGCGACGATCCCTATTTCGTCGTCGCGGCCGACAAAGGAACCGCCACCTTCTCCGACACGGCCAACGGGCTTGCCCAGGAAGCCGGCTTCTGGCTCGACGACGCCTTCGCCTCCGGCGGCTCGGCGGGTTACGACCATAAGAAGATGGGCATAACCGCCCGCGGCGCCTGGGAAGCCGTCAAGCGTCATTTCCGCGAAATGGACATCGACATTCAGACGACGCCCTTCACGGTCGCCGGCGTCGGCGACATGTCCGGCGACGTGTTCGGCAATGGCATGCTGCTTTCGGAGAAGATCCGGCTGATCGCCGCCTTCGACCATCGCGACATCTTCATCGATCCGAATCCGGATACCGACCTCTCTTTCGCCGAGCGCAAACGCATGTTCGCGCTGCCACGCTCGAGCTGGCAGGACTACGACCGCAAGGCGCTGTCTGAGGGCGCGATGATCATCTCGCGCGCCGAAAAGTCAGTGACACTGACGCCGGAAGCAATGGCGGCAATCGGCATCGACAAGCAGAAGGCGACCCCCTTCGAGATCATGAACGCCATCCTCAAGAGCCAGGTCGACCTGCTCTGGTTCGGTGGCATCGGCACCTATGTGCGTGGCAGCAACGAAACGGATGCCGAAGTCGGCGACCGCGCCAACGACGCGATCCGCGTCACGGCGGAGGAGGTGCGTGCCCGCGTGATCGGTGAAGGCGCCAATCTTGGCGTCACCCAGAAGGGCCGCATCGGCTTCTCGCTCGCCGGCGGGCGCTGCAATTCGGACGCGATCGACAATTCGGCCGGCGTCAACTCCTCCGACGTCGAGGTCAACATCAAGATCGCGCTCGCCTCGGCCATGCGGGATGATCGTCTGACGAGGCCGAAGCGCAACACGCTTCTGGTGGCGATGACGAACGAGGTGGCGCATCTCGTGCTGCGCAACAACTACCAGCAATCGCTGGCGATCTCGCTCACGGAGATGCAGGGGCTCCAGAACCGCACGTCGCTTGCGCGGCTAATGGGGCGGCTCGAGGCCGATGGCCACCTCAACCGCAAGGTCGAGACCCTGCCGACGGAACTCGCCATGAGCGAGCGTTACCAGGCGGGCAAGCCGTTGACGCGCCCCGAGATCGGCGTGCTGCTCTCCTATGCAAAGCTGGTGCTGTTCGATGAGCTGATCGTCGGCGACCTGCCGGATGATCCCTATTTCTCCACCACGCTCGAGCGCTATTTCCCGGCAAAGATGCGCAAGACCTATGCCGGCGACATCCGCGGGCACCGGCTGCGCCGTGAGATCATCGCGACGGTCCTCGGCAACGAAGTGATCAACCGCGGTGGCCCCGCCTTCGTTTCGACCCTGACGGATACGACCGGCTTTCTCTCCAGCGACGTCGTCAAGGCGGCCGTGCTGGCGCTCGACGGCTTCGACCTGCAGCGGATTTACGGAGAGATCGACGCGCTTGACAACCGGATCAGCGGCGCTGTCCAGAATGCGCTTTATCAGGAGGTGAGCCGCGTCTTCGCCCTCGTCACCGAGAAGGCTTTGCGCACGCGCGCCGCGAGCGGCCCGGTTTCGGATGCGGTTTCGCGTCTGCGTGACGGCTTGCAAAAGCTGCGTGGCACGATGCGTGCCGCGATGTCCGGAGCCGAAGAAGCACGATTGAAGGCCGCAACCTTCATCGAAAGCGGCGTACCGGCAAAGCTCGCGGAGGAAATTGCCGAACTGTCGCTGATGACCCTTGTGCCGGAGATCATGCAAATCTCCACCGAAACGAAGGAAACGCTGAGCCGCACCGCGCAGGGTTATTTCACTGTGACGGAGAACCTCAGGATCGATCGGCTGCTCGCCGCAGCCGATCGGGTTCCGGCCACGGAGCAGTTTGAGGCGATGGCGCTTTCGCGCGCTGTCGCCGATATTGGCGCTGCAAGGCGCGACATCACCATCGCGGCGCTCGTCGAGCAGAAGGGCGAACGCAATCCCGTGCTCGCCTGGCACGACAACGATCGCGAGCGCGTCTCGCGAGTCGGCGACCAGTTGAAGCTGCTGACCGAAAAGGGCGAGACGACACTCGCCAAGATCACGGTCGCGGCTGGCCTGCTCAGCGATCTTGCACGCGCCAAGGCGAGATGACACAGTCCGTCCGGGGCAATCGGCCCGGAGGACTGATTCCGCTTCGGGTTTAATCGCGATTTCAACGCGTTATCGGCCCTCGCCAAACAATCGGCGAGGGTCGATTAATTCCGGGAGGGGAAATTGGACGTTACGGCCGAAGCGAGAAAGCAGCCCAGTGCATCACGCCTCGGCATCATCGGCTGGATGCTGTTCGACTGGGCCGCGCAGCCCTTCTTCACCGTCATCACCACCTTCATCTTCGCGCCCTATTTCGTGTCCCGGCTCACGGCCGACCATGTGCAAGGGCAGGCGGTCTGGGGCTATACGCTCACTGTCTCGGGCATCATCATCGCGGTTCTTTCGCCGGTGCTCGGCGCGATCGCCGACGCGACCGGCCAACGCAAGCCTTGGATCGGCTTCTTCGCCGTCATCAAGATCGTCTCGCTCGCCATGCTTTGGTTCGCCGCACCGGGCTCGCCCATCCTCTATCCCGCAATCTTCCTCGCTTTGGCGACCGTTGCCGCCGAATTTTCGATCGTCTTCAACGATTCGATGATGACGCGGCTGGTGAGCGAGAAAGAAGTGGGCCGCATCTCGAATATTGCCTGGGGGCTCGGCTATCTCGGCGGTATGATCGTGTTGATCGCCGTGGTGGCCTTCCTTGCCGGAAATCCAGCAACGGGTAAGACGGCACTCGGGGCGGAACCGCTCTTCGGGCTCGATCCCGCGAAGGGAGAGGACGCCCGCATTACGGGGCCGATCTCGGCCGTCTGGTACCTGATCTTCATCCTGCCGATGTTCTTCTTCACGCCGGACGCGGCGAAGGCGGCGATGCCGTTGGGCAGGGCCGTCTCCGCCGGTCTTTTGGAGCTGAAGGGCACGCTTGGGGAACTGAAGCAAAGGTCCGGGATATTACGCTTCCTGGTCGCTCGGATGATCTTTCAGGACGGCGTCAACGGCCTGTTGGCGCTCGGCGGCACCTTTGCTGCGGGGATGTTCGCTTGGCAGACGATGGAACTCGGCATTTACGGCATCATCCTCAACGTCGTCGCGATCGGCGGCTGCCTTTGTGCGAGCTGGCTCGACGCACATCTCGGCTCGAAGACGATTGTCGTTGCGAGCCTCGTCTGTCTCACCATCGCCACGCTCGGCATCGTCTCGACCGGGCCCGGCTTCACGCTGTTCGGGTTGCTGACGCTTCCGACGGAAGATTCCGGCGGTCTCTTCGGCACGGCGGCGGAAAGGGCCTACATTCTTTACGGCCTCCTGGTCGGCATCGCCTTCGGACCGGTTCAGGCCTCGTCTCGTTCTTACCTCGCCCGAAGCGTTGCGGTTGAGGAAGCTGGCCGTTACTTCGGCCTCTATGCCCTTTCCGGACGCGCGACGTCGTTTCTTGCCCCCGCCTCCGTCGCAACGATCACGGTGATGGCCGATTCCGCACGCATCGGCATGTTGGCGCTGGTCGCTTTCCTTGCCGCGGGTCTCGCCATCCTTCTGCGCACACCCTATCCGGCGCATCGCCCGGCATGAAAAACCCGCCGAGAGGGCTTTCGCGGCGGGTTCTCAATCAGGCTGTCACTGGCCTCAATGCCGGAAATGGCGCATGCCGGTGAAGACCATGGCAACGTCGTGCTCGTTTGCCGCGGCAATCACCTCTTCGTCACGCATCGAGCCGCCCGGCTGGATGACGGCGGTGGCGCCGGCGGCGATTGCCGACAGGAGGCCGTCGGCGAAAGGCAGGAACGCCTCCGATGCCACCGCAGAACCGCGGGTCAGCGGTTCGGCAAGTCCGAGCGCCTTGGCGGCTTCCTCCGCCTTGATGGCGGCGATGCGGGCGGAATCGACACGGCTCATCTGGCCGGCGCCGATGCCGGCCGTCTGGCCGTCCTTGGCATAGACGATAGCGTTCGACTTGACGTGCTTCGCCACCTTGAAGGCGAACTTCATGTCCTCGAGCTCCTGGGCCGTCGGTGCGCGCTTGGTCACGACCTTGAGTTCGAGATCTTCGACCATGCCATTGTCACGCGTTTGGACGAGCAGGCCGCCGGCGACCGTCTTTGCGGAAAGGCCCGGCAGGCGCGGATCCGGCAGGCCGCCGGTAGCAAGCAACCGGAGGTTCGGCTTGCGCGCGATGATCGCCTTCGCCTCGTCACTCACGGACGGCGCGATGATGACCTCGGTGAAGAGCTTGACGATCTCTTCCGCCGTCTCGGCGTCGAGCTCCTGATTGAGTGCGATGATACCGCCATAGGCCGAGGTGGAATCGCAGGCGAGCGCCCGGCGGTAGGCTTCCGCAAGCGACGGCGCGGTTGCGACGCCGCAGGGGTTGGCGTGCTTGATGATGGCGCAGGCCGAAGCCTTCTCCGGCAGGAACTCCGCCACGAGTTCGAAGGCGGCGTCGGTGTCGTTGATGTTGTTGTAGGAGAGCTGCTTGCCCTGCAGTAGTGTGGCGGTCGCGACCCCCGGGCGGTTTTCGCCGGTCACGTAGAAGCCGGCCTTCTGATGGGGGTTTTCGCCGTAACGCATTTCCTCCTTGAGCACGCCGCCAATTACGCGATGGCGCGGCATCGGCGTATCGAGAACGTCGGCGAACCAGTTGGAGATCGCGGCATCGTAGGCCGCCGTGCGGGCATAGGCCTTTGCAGCCATCTTCTGGCGGAAGGCATAGCGCGTCGCGCCGCCGGCGATTTCTTCGAGCAACAGCGGATAGTCCGCCGGATCGGTGACGATCGTCACATAGGCATGGTTCTTTGCGGAAGCCCGGATCATCGCCGGACCGCCGATGTCGATGTTCTCGACCGTCGTCGGATAATCGCCGCCCTTGGCGCGAACCTCCTCGAACGGATAGAGATTGATGACGGCAAGATCGATGGCGGTAATACCGTGCTTGTCCATCGCCGCCACGTGCTCGGCGTCGTCGCGAATGGCGAGCAGGCCACCATGAACGCCGGGGTGAAGTGTCTTGACGCGGCCGTCCATGACCTCCGGAAAGCCGGTCAGCTCCGAAACGTCGCTGACCGGAAGCCCGGCGTCCGACAGTGCCTTGTGCGTGCCGCCGGTCGAAACAAGGCGCACGCCCTTTTCGTGAAGAGCACGCGCGAGCTCGACAATGCCGGTCTTGTCGGAAACCGAGAGGAGGGCGGTGCGGATCCGGACTTCGTCCGGGGCGGGAATTTTCTTGGAGGGGACAGCCATCAACCATGCTCCTTTGGCGGCGCCGGACGCTTGGGGAGAAAGGTGCCGGCGATTGGGATGGCTGCCCGTTAGCATAGCTTGCCCCGTGAAGGAACCTTCGGCACCGCCGGGAGCGGAAAATAGGCGACGATCTCGCTCTCGCTAGCTCTCGCGGGTAAGCGTCCACTGGATTTCCGGCTGTACGGCGGCGGCGAAGGTGATGGTTATCTGCGACGACGCCCGCACGCCCGAGGGATCAGCGAAGAAGATGTCCTCCTCGATCGCCAGTTCCCCATCCCGGCAGGCGAAGAGCCAGGCTTCGCCATCGGGTGCGACCAGATAAATTTCGCTGCCGCTCGCCCGCCGCATCGCAATCGCCGGGTGGATGTGAAAGCGGGCGACGGCACTGGCGGCATCCGGATCGCCGCCATCGCCTCGCGAAAGCCGATCGCGGCCACGCAGCAGCCGGCCTCCGTTCAAGATGCTGATGTCGCGTTCATGAAGCAGGCCGAAGGAGGCGAGATAGCCATCGTGACTGGCCCAGACGGACTCGATGCGGCCCGGCTCATCCCTTCGCTCGACCAGCACCTTCGAGAGCCCGGACGTCATGATCGGCCCCAGGAAACGCGATTGGGAAAAGCGGCACGAGGACGTGTCGTTGACCGTCACCGTGGAATGGGCGGCGGTCGCGCGGGCCATCTGGCGAAATCGTTCGCCGGCAAACTTCGGCGCGCCAGAATTGATGACAAAGCGATTTCTGCCCGACGACATCTCGAAGGAGAGGCAGCCCGCGTGGGCGCTGCGCGAAAGGTCGATCGAAAGCGGGCGCCCGGTATCCATGATGACAACAGTTTCGCCGAGCGACAGCCGCTCATAGTGAGCATGGGGCAGCGAGTGGAACGGCTCGCCGGCCGTTTCGTCATACCGCAGCACCGACGCGAGTTCATGCGCCAAGACGGAGGTCGCACCATTGAAAAGCGCGAGTTCGCCGCCTTGGTGACGGAAGAAGCGCAAGGCCGGATACATCCGGTCGATGCAGGGAATGAGCCGAGACGGCACATCGTGACCAAGATTGACATAGGTTTGCCTGAGCGGCAGCAGATCGAGCAGAAGCTCGAGCCCCGCCCGGGGGCTGCGCGAGGAATGGGCGCCGTCCGGCAGGATCTGACGATCGAGTTCCAGATCGAGATTGCGGGAGGCCTTGCGGATGGCGGAAGCCGAGGCCGGCATCGACACCGATGCCATGGCGAGCGCCATGCGCACGCGCAGGCGCGCCTCGCCGTCGCAGACCGTATCCGAAATGTGCCGAAGGTAGCGAATCTGGAAAGCCAGGCTTTTCAGGAAGCGGCGGTAGAACCCGTGCTCGGCGTTTCTGAGCACCACCGGCGAATGCGACAGCCAGGCGATGATGCGCTGGGCGATCACATCCGCTTCCCAGGAGATGCCGCCGATGTTGCGGCCGTGGCTGCCGATCCAATCGTCGACGATCTGCCGGAGCCTGACATAGCCGGCATCATCGCGGATCGCGCGCAGATGCCGCAGCCAGCCGAAGGAATGGAGCCGGACCGCAAATTCGTGCGACGGCAGATCGATCTCGAAGGGGGATTCGCCTTCGGTATCGAGCACGCGGCCGGCAAGCGGAAAGCGGCCCGCAAGAATCTCTTCGGCAACGAAGGGATCGATCGCCCTCAGGTCGGTCGGCGCAACGATCAGCCGGTCAGGCGTTGACCCGGCAAAGCGCATCGCCGTCAGCCGGCCGAGCGCGATGCGGCGCGAAAATCGGCGCCAGCCTTCCCGCAGATACAGGTAAAGAAGCCTTTGCTTACCGGAAAACACCATCAGCGCCCGTCGGTTTCCTTATTCCTGCAACGGACCCTTTCGAAGCGCCTGAGGCCACTGCGTGTGTCCTAAATCGCTCCGATTTGAGGACAGGAACACACAGCAATTCCAAGTGCTGCAGCGACCTTTGGCGTCCACAAAGACGCACGGCGCTGGAGCGCATGCCCGGCTTGCGCCAGAATCCCTTTCCAGCAGATGGTGCCGGAAAGATCATTAAACTTTTATCAATCCTGTCGACATTGATAGGCCGACGGCCCGATAGCGTCAATTGTCGCGGCAAAACAGCCTGTTGACGGCGGCAGTTGCGCCGATCTTCAGGCGCGCTTGCGGCGAAGCATGGCGGCGTAGAAGCCGTCGAGCCCGCCGGAAAAGGGCGGCGCCAGCGGCAGCATGGCGGGCGTCGTGCGAAACTCGCCGCGCTCTGTGATTGCCTCTCCGAGCCCTGGCCAATCGGCTGCAGCAATTGGCACGCGCTCACAATCTGCACCATCGCCGACGACACGGGCGACAACCTCCTCGCCTTCGCGCGGGTCGAGCGAGCAATTGGAAAAGACCACCAGCCCACCGGGCTTCACGACGGTCAGCGCGTGACGCAGCAAGCGCTCCTGCAGCCCCGCGAGCTTCTCGACGTCCTCCGGCCCCTTCGTCCAGAGCACATCCGGATGACGGCGCGTCGTTCCCGTGGAGGAGCAGGGGGCGTCGAGCAGCGCCGCATCGAAGAGTTCTTCCGGTTCGAAGTCAGCCATATTGACTTCTTTCGTCCGGGCCTCGAGGCCGAGCCGCGCCAGATTGCCCTTCAGACGCCGCAAGCGGCTGGACGATTGATCGAGCGCTGTCACTTTTGCTCCGGCGAGGATAAGCTGTGCCGTCTTGCCGCCCGGAGCCGCGCAGAGGTCGACAACGCTCTTGCCTTTAAGATCGCCGAAGAGGCGCGCCGGAATAGCGGCAGCCGCATCCTGGACCCACCACTGCCCTTCCGAAAATCCCGGCAACGCAGGAATGGCGCCCGAAAAAGTTCCAAGCCGGACAGAGCCGGTCGGAAGCACCGTGCCTCCAAGACGCTCGGCCCAGGCGCTCGGCTCGGACTTCACCGACAGATCGATTGCGGCCGGAACCTCTTGCGCCGCCGATATGCGCTCGGCCTGCTCCCGGCCGTAGTGGATCACGAGCCTTTCGTAAAACCAGTCCGGCATTGCCGGAATGGTCTTCACCTTGTCGAGAATAGCGTCCTTTTCACGCGAAAGCCGGCGAAGAACGGCATTGACGAGCCTCGCGAAGCGGCGATTGCGCGGATCGGCCTGCGCCTGCTCCACGGCAAGGTCGACGGCGGAATGATCCGGAATGTCGAGATAGAGGATTTGCGCCGCGGCAACCGTCAGCACATGATCGAGTGCACGCGCGCCCTCCGGCAGCGGCGTTTGCAGCAGAGAGTCGATTGCCGCCCGAATGCGTGGCAAATTCCGAAGCGCCGAATTGAGGATGGCGCGCACGAGTGCTCGATCGGCATCATTGAGTTCGCGATAGGCTGGATTGCCGTGCTCCTGGTCGAGCATGCCGTCAAGAGAGGTCTTGCGGTCGACGACGGCTGCCAGGATCTTCGCGGCCGCCTGGCGGCTCTTCAAACCTGGCTTCTCCGCCATTGCGGCGCCGGTTCTGCTCTGCGCTGTCTTTGGCGGCGCTTTCTGAGCTCGGGTTCGTTTCGGTCGTAAATCGTTTTTCTTCTCGTCGGGCATCAGGACCAGGGACCTTTGGGCGGTTCGGAACCACCGCGACCCCAGCCGGTTCTCGGGACAGAGCGCGATTTGCGCACCGAATTATCAGCACGCGCCGGCGAGGTCGAGCCCATCGACATCCCGCGCGCCATCTCCTCGAGTGCCGCAACGCGATTTTCGGTGCTCGGATGGGTCGAGAAGAGATTGTCCATCCGTTCGCCGGAAAGCGGATTGATGATGAACATATGTGCGGTCGCCGGGTTGCGTTCGGCGTCGTCATTGTGGATCACATGAGCGGCGCCGGCGATTTTCTGGAGTGCCGAAGAAAGCCAGAGCGGATTGCCGCAAATTTCCGCGCCGCGCCGGTCAGCGGAATATTCGCGGGTGCGGCTGATCGCCATCTGCACCAGCATCGCCGCGAGCGGCGCGACGATCATCGCAACAAGGACGCCGATGAAGCCGAGTGGATTGTTGTTGTCGCGGTTGCCGCCGAAGAAGAAGGCGAAGTTGCCAAGCATCGAGATCGCGCCGGCAAGTGTCGCCGTCAACGTCATCGTCAGAGTGTCACGATACTGGATATGCGCAAGCTCATGCGCCATGACGCCGGCGACTTCCTCATAGGAAAGCGAATGCAAGAGACCTGTGGAAGCAGCAACCGCGGCGTTCTCAGGGTTGCGGCCGGTGGCAAAGGCGTTCGGCTGCGGACTGTCGATGACATAGACGCGCGGCATCGGCAAACCGGCATTCTGCGCCAGATCCCGGACGATTCCGTAATATTCGGGCGCAGTGCGTTCATCCACCTCCTGGGCCCGGTACATGCTCAAGACCATGCGATCGGAATTCCAGTAGGAGAAGAAGTTCATGCCCGCGGCGATCACGAGGGCGATCATCATGCCGCCCCGGCCGCCGATGGCGTAGCCGACGGCCATGAAGAGGACGGTCATGACGGCAAGCAGCATTGCGGTGCGCATGAGGTTCATGGATGAGCTCCAGGCATATTTGTCCAGTCATCCGTTCGGCGATGGAATCCGGGCGCGACTGCTTTCTGTTCCGCCCGTCTTACACGAACGTTTCACGTGAATCAGGGTTTCCGTTCGCACGGAACCGCTTATATGATGGGTATAAACCCAACGCTCTTCAATATCACGAAAATCCGGCATCCCATGCAGAACGACAATGACAATGCACCCGACCGGCCCAAACGCCCGCTGCCGGCAGCCGCTCTGCGCGCGCTGAAGGAGGCTGAGGAGAGACGGCGCGCCGCAAAGCCGCAGGACATGCCGACGGAAGTGGGCGGACGCGGCGGCCTCGACCCGGCGCGCTTCGGCGATTGGGAGATCAAGGGTCGGGCGATCGATTTCTGAAACGTTACGCCTCGATAGAGTAAACTCGTTTCGTTGGCGATTCGGTGGGCGCTATGCCGAGATCGTGGTGCTGTAAGCGCCCGAGCGCGAGTCAGGCCATTTACTCGACTCCGGCTAAATGACGCGACCCATCAGTTCGGGATCGTTGCTGCTCAAGCCACCCGTTGCGGTCCGCCCCCTGACCCTAGCCCTCTCGTCGCATGCGGGGAGACAGGAGGAGGATGCCATTTCGAAGGAAAGGGAGGGCGTGAGGTTGCAGCAAAGTCCTCCCGCCCCGCAAGCGGGGAGAAGGTATCCGGCAGGCCGGACGAGGGGCCTTTGTCGCGCCCTTGCGCGGCAAAGGCCCCCCGTGCGCACATCACGCGCGATTCTGGCGATTGGCGATCAGATCGTCGACCACCGCGGGATCGGCAAGCGTCGAAGTATCGCCCAAAGAACCGAAATCGTCCTCGGCGATCTTGCGAAGAATGCGGCGCATGATCTTGCCGGATCGCGTCTTCGGCAGGCCGGGCGCGAACTGGATCTTGTCAGGCGTGGCGATCGGTCCGATCTCCGAGCGAACATGCTTGACGAGATCCTGGCGAAGATCGTCGTTGCCGGTCTCGCCGGCCATCAACGAGACATAGCAGTAAATGCCCTGCCCCTTGATCGGGTGCGGATAGCCGACCACAGCCGCCTCCGAGACCAGATGGTGCGAGACGAGCGCCGACTCGACCTCGGCCGTGCCGAGGCGATGGCCGGAGACATTGAGCACGTCATCGACGCGGCCGGTGATCCAGTAATAGCCGTCCTCGTCGCGCCTGCAGCCGTCACCGGTGAAATACTTCCCCTTGTAGGTGGAGAAATAGGTCTGGATGAACCGCGCATGGTCGCCATAGACCGTCCTCATCTGGCCCGGCCAGCTGTCGGTGATGCAGAGATTGCCGTCGGCCGGGCCCTCTAGCACATTGCCCTCGTTGTCGACGAGCTGCGGCTGCACGCCGAAGAAGGGCCTCGTCGCAGAACCGGGCTTCAGATCGGTCGCACCCGGCAGCGGGGTGATCAGAATGCCGCCCGTTTCCGTCTGCCACCAAGTGTCGACGATCGGCGAGCGCTGTTCGCCGACGACATTGTAGTACCATTCCCAGGCTTCCGGATTGATCGGTTCACCGACAGTCCCAAGCAAGCGCAGGGACGAACGCGAGGAGCGCGTGACAAACTCGTCGCCGGCACCCATCAGCGCGCGGATCGCCGTCGGCGCCGTGTAGAAGACGTTGACCTTGTGCTTGTCGATGACCTCCCAGAAGCGGCCCGCATCCGGGAAGTTCGGCACGCCTTCGAACATCAGCGTCGTCGCCGCGTTGGCAAGCGGCCCGTAGACGATGTAGGAGTGGCCCGTCACCCAGCCAACGTCGGCCGTGCACCAGTAGATATCGCCGTCACGGTAATCGAAGACATATTCGTGCGTCATCGACGCGTAGACGAGATAACCGCCGGTCGTATGCAGCACGCCCTTCGGCTTGCCGGTCGAGCCCGAGGTGTAGAGAATGAACAGCGGGTCCTCGGCTCTCATCTTCGCCGGCGGGCAGTCCGGCTTCACGGTCGCGATTTCCTGATGGTACCAGATATCGCGCCCCGGCGCCCACGGGACCTTGCCGCCGGTGCGGCGCACGACCAGCACCTTGTTGACCATCACGTGCTGCCTCGCGGCGATATCGATCGCCCTTTCGGTGTTTTCCTTAAGCGGAACCGGTTTGCCGCCGCGCACGCCCTCGTCGCAGGTGATGACGAAGGTGGATTCACAGTCGACGATGCGGCCGGCGAGCGCATCCGGCGAGAAGCCGCCGAAGACAACCGAATGGATGGCGCCGATTCGGGCGCAGGCGAGCATCGCGTAAGCCGCCTCCGGAATCATCGGCATGTAGATGGTGACGCGATCGCCCTTCTTGACGCCGTGTTTCTTCAGCACATTGGCGAGACGGCAGACCTGATCGTAAAGCTGGTTATAGGTGATCTTCTTATCGATATAGGGGTTATCCCCCTCCCAAATGATTGCGGTCTTCTCGCCATGGGTCTTCAGATGGCGGTCGATACAGTTGTAGGAGACGTTGGTAATGCCGTCCTCGTACCACTTGATCGACACCTTGCCCTTGAAGGTCGTGTTCTTGACCTTGGTGTAAGGCTTGAACCAATCGATCCGCTTGCCGTGCTTGCCCCAGAACTTGTCCGGATCGGCAACACTTTCCTCGTACCACTTCAGATAGTCAGCGTTGTCGAGCAGCGTCCGGCTCTTGGCGGATTTCAGAACCGGATAGGTCTTAACGGACATGTGTTTCCTCCCTGCGCATTCCTGGCCAGATCACGTCTGTGAGTCTGGCTCGAACCGACCCAAGATCACAAACGTGATCGATTCCTAAAGCTGGAGCGGGATGCGGGGCGGAACACCGCACCACACATTTCCTCATCCCGCTTGAGGACGACCTCCCAGCCGCCCCGCTTCGGTCACGATTCATAGCAGGTCAAAACCCGCCCGCAATTAGACAAAAGGACATTCGGTGCTGAAAGAATTGCAATTTCGCGACAGTGACGTTATAGAGGCCTCAATTCCCGGAAATCAGTGGTAGACTCCACGGCCCGCGACACCGGCGCGGACGGACAAAAGGACTATTTCCATGGCTCAGCAACTGCTTATGCCCAAGGCAACCGCCGTCTGGCTCGTTGACAACACAGCGCTGTCGTTCGACCAGATCGCGCAGTTCTGCAAGCTGCACCCGCTCGAAGTGAAAGCGATCGCCGACGGTGAATCGGCGCAGGGCATCAAGGGCCTCGATCCGATCGCCACCGGTCAGCTCTCTCGCGACGAGATCGCGCGCGGCGAAGCAAACCCGAACCACAAGCTCAAGCTCTCCGAACCGAAGGTTCGCGTTCCGGACTCCAAGCGCAAGGGCCCGCGCTATACACCGGTCTCCAAGCGCCAGGACCGTCCGAACGCCATCCTCTGGTTGGTGCGCAACCATCCCGAGCTGAAGGACGCGCAGATTTCGCGGCTGGTCGGCACCACGAAGACGACGATCGAGCAGATTCGCGAGCGCACCCATTGGAACTCGGCCAACCTGACGCCGATGGATCCGGTGACGCTTGGCCTCTGCTCGCAGATCGACCTCGATCTGGAAGTCGAACGCGCCTCCAAGGGCCGCCCGCTGCCGACCGCGGCCGAGACGGGTGCAACGCTGGAGGCAGCACAGGAGACCGAAAAGCTCGGCTACAGCTTCGATCGCGAGGAAGAGAAGGAAATCGACGCCGATGCCGTCTTCGCCAAGCTGAAGTCACTGAAGTCGGATCGCAAGGACGACGAAGACGACGATTATTGATCGTCCGTCGACAACAGAAATGGGCAAAACCCGGATCTCGCGATCCGGGTTTTTTGTTGCGCGGATCAGTAGGCCGAGCCTGACGGGTCGTTGAGATTGTGTCGCTCGGTTCCCTTGAGCGGCGGATTGAAGATGCTGACGAGGATCAGGTCTTCGTCGCGGCCGCCGCGCAAATAGTGCTTGTCGTGCTGATCGAGCACATAGATGTCGCCCTTGCGGATCGGGAAGACGTTGCCCTGCATGTCCTCGACCTCGCCTTCGCCGGCGATGCAATAGCAGGCTTCGAGATGATTGCGGTATTCGAGCAGCGAAACCGTATTGGCGCGCACCACCGTGTGGCAGACGGTAAATCCCATGCCGTCCTCTTGCGTCAGCAGCCTATGGCTCGTACCGCTTCCCCATTCGACGAAATAGTCTGTGGCTTCGACACCCTTCAGGCTGCGCACGAACATGCGGTCTCCTACTGTAAGAAAATTTGACAAATGCCGCGATGCGAACTCAGATCGGATCGCAGTGAGCTCTTTATTTGCTGGATTCGTCTTTTGCACAAATGACGATTCCTCACCGGATCGTTGAGGAGAATTTATATATGATGCCACCACTCGGCGCGCTCAGGGTTTTCGAAGCCGCAGCACGCCTGGCGAGCTTTTCGCGCGCAGCCGATGAGTTGCATGTGACGCATGCGGCGGTCAGCCACCAAATTCGGCAATTGGAGGAATGGTTCGGGCGACCGCTGTTCCTGCGGGAAAAGCGCGGTGTCCGCCTGGCGCCGGAAGCCGAAAGGCTGGCCGAAATCCTGTCGGCCAGTTTCGAACGCGTTTCGGCCGAAGCGGAGGCGTTGAAACAGAGAACGAAATCCGAGATCACCGTTGCATGCATTCCCTCGGTCGCAACGCGCTGGCTGATCCCGGCGCTGGGCGATTTCCTCGCCGCCAATGCCGACATCGCGGTGAAGGTGGTTTACGCCTCGGCCGCGCAGCGCCTGCGCGAGACAGGTTGCGATGTCCTGATCACGCTTGGCGCCGACACTTCGGATGGTGTCGCTTGCGAGCGGCTGTTTTCGCGCGTCAATCGACCGGTCGCCAGCCCGCGCTACCTGGAGCGCAAGGGCAGCATCGCCACGCCCGACGACATCGCTGCAGCGGACCTGCTCCATGACGAGACGACGAGACACTGGCAGCATTGGCTTACCAAAGCCGGCCTCTCGCCCCGCCAGCCGCTTGGCGGGCCGGTCTTCCAGGACTTTAATCTGTTGGCAACAGCCGCCATCGCCGGTCACGGCGTGGCGCTTTGCCCGGTCGAAGTATGCCGGCGGGAAATCGAAAACGGCGACCTGATCGTGCTCTCCGACATCGCCGTCCTGGAGCACGAGAGTTATTTCCTCATTAGCAAGGTCTCGCGGCAGAAGGCGGCTTCCGCCTTCTGTGCGTGGTTCAAGGCGGTCGTCAACCCGGTGGCGGGATGACGCTCGCCTACAGCCCGATACCCTTCGCGTGCAGCGCTTCGGTAATCTCGTCGAGGATCGCCGGGTCGTCGATTGTCGCCGGCATCTTCCAGGGCTGGCGGTCGGCAATCTTCTGGATCGTCGCCCGGAGGATCTTGCCGGAACGTGTCTTCGGCAAACGCTTGACGCAGATCGCCATCCGGAAGGCGGCAACGGGTCCGATCCGCTCGCGCACGAGCGTGACGACTTCCCTTTCGATTTCCGACGTTTCACGGGAAACATTGGAATTGATCACCAGGAAGCCCGCCGGGACCTGACCCTTCAGCGAATCGGCGATGCCGATCACCGCGCATTCCGCCACGTCGGGATGGCTGGCGCAGACCTCCTCCATGGCTCCGGTCGACAGCCGGTGGCCGGCGACGTTGATGATGTCGTCGGTGCGAGCCATGATGAAGATGTAGCCGTCGTCGTCGACATAGCCAGCATCCGCCGTCTTGTAGAAGCCGGGATATTCGTCGAGATAGGCCGCGCGGAAGCGGTCGTCGGCGTTCCAGAGCGTCGGCAGGCAACCGGGCGGGAGCGGCAGCTTGACCACCACATTGCCGAGCGTGCCCGGCCCCACCGGGTGCCCGGCGTCATCGAGCACCTGAACGTCGTAGCCGGGCAGGGGAACAGCCGGGGAGCCGTATTTTACCGGCAGCAGTCCCAGGCCCATTGGATTGCCGGCGACAGGCCATCCCGTCTCCGTCTGCCACCAGTGATCGATGACCGGGACGCCGAGCGCCCGCTCGGCCCATTGGATCGTGTCCGGGTCCGCTCGTTCGCCGGCGAGGTAAAGCGCCCGGAAATGCGAGAGGTCGTACCGGGACACATAAGTGGCTTCGGGATCCTCCTTGCGGATCGCCCGCAATGCCGTCGGCGCGGTGAACATGACCACGACGCCGTGCTCGGCGATGATACGCCAATAGGTGCCGGGATCGGGCGTGCCGACCGGCTTGCCTTCGAAGAGGACGGAGGTGTTGCCATTGAGAAGCGGCCCGTAGACGATGTAAGAGTGCCCGACCACCCAACCGATGTCAGAAGCGGCCCAGAAGACCTCACCGGGCCGCACGCCGAAGAAATGCTCCATCGACCATTTGAGCGCGACCATGTGGCCGCCATTGTCGCGTACGACACCCTTCGGCTGCCCGGTGGTCCCCGACGTATAGAGCACGTAAAGCGGATCGGTCGATGCGACAGGGGTGCAGGGCGCCTCTTTGCCGGCTTGCTTCACCGCTGCGAGCGCCTCGGCAAAGTCGATGTCCCGGCCGGGAACCATGTCGGCGGCGAGCATGTCGCGCTGAAAAATCAGGCAATGGTCCGGCTTGCTAGCGGCGATCTCGATAGCCGTATCGAGAAGCGGCTTGTAGGCGACGGTGCGCCCGGGTTCGAGACCACAGCTCGCTGAGACGACCAACTTCGCCTGGCAATCGTCGATGCGTACGGCAAGCTCGTTGGCGGCAAAACCGCCAAAGACGACCGAATGCACCGCGCCGATGCGCGCGGCGGCGAGCATGGCCACCGCTGCCTGAGGGATCATCGGCATGTAGATGATGATCCGGTCGCCCTTGCCGATCCCGAGATTGCGATAGACAGCAGCCATCGCCTTCACGTCGGCGAGCAAATCGCCATAGGAGATCTTTTCGATCCGGCCGGTGACGGGGCTGTCATAGATGAAGGCTGGCTGCTGAGCCCGGCCGCCTTCCACATGGCGGTCGAGACAGTTGTAGCAGGTGTTCGTCATCCCGTCGGGAAACCAGTGCCCATAGGTCCCGCGCTCGGACTCGAAAATGCGCTCGGGTGATTGGAACCAGTCGATCGATCCGGCCGCACCGGCCCAAAATCCGTGCGGATCGGCCTTCCACGCGGCGTACACTTCGGAATAGCGGCTCGCCATATCCGTTCTCCTCCCACTGACTTTTCCGGACAAAGCCCGGCTCCTCGGCCAGAGAAGATAGGCCAACGGAGGCAAACGAGAACCCCGACGAAAGGGTAATAGGGTTCCCTGCGGCGCCGCGCGTCCAATCGGACGCGGAAAGTCGTCGCTGCAGCACGTTAAATTACCGCATTCCGATTTCAGGAATCATGCAGTAGGACGCCGACGCGCCCGCTCCGCTGTCCTTGCATCCGTGGATGAGACCGTTCCGTCGAACGGCCGCAGAGCTGCGGGATGACCACCGCCAAGAGGCCGGCGAGTGGGGCGAAAGTCCTACTGGTCCGATGTGCCACGTCCAAACAGGGGAAAGCGATATAGGGAAGAGACGAACGGACGAGCCGAGCGCCGCGCTGCCAGCCCACTTGGGTCTACGGCTTTAGACGCAATGTATGCCTCGTCCTCGTTCTTCCGACGAGGTGGGCAGCTTCGTCCACGGCGCTCCGCCGTCCAAAGGGATAGATGTTGCATGCTTTGGCGTGGCTTCCCACACCACGGCCTCTCCGCATATCGTGACTCTTGGAGGAGGGCCTTCGCGTTGTCTTGAAATCCGTTTCAGTGTGCCATTCCCCGCGCGAGCGCCACGTTCCATGGAAAGTACAAAGGCGATAGCGAAGTAGAAGTTGGCCATTCCCTATGGAGGCCGTCCCATGAACGCTGATGTCTCCGTCATACTCCCGACGTTCAATCGAACGCGTAGCCTGGCCGCGGCGATGGCGAGCGTTCTCAGCCAATCATATGAAAACCTTGAACTTATTGTCGTAGATGACGGCTCGACTGAGGACGTCGAGGGCGTGGTCCGCAGCTTTTGTGACCCGCGGGTGAAATACGTACGGCGCGTGAAGAACGGCGGCGCAGCTGCGGCTCGCAATACGGGTCTTGCCGAAGCCAGAGGCAACTACATTGCCTTCCAGGACAGCGACGACATCTGGTTGCCTGGCAAGCTGATGCGCCAGATTTCCCTCTTTTCGACCCTCCCGGCCCATGTTGGCGTGGTTACGGGCGCCAAAATCCTCTATGGCCGCGACGCTTCTTTCAATTTCGGTCCTGCCAAAGTGGCCTTTGCGCCGCCGCCCGAGGGCCGATTGAGGCTGGAGGAAGATCAGCTCGGTCGTCTGCTATCAGAGAACCGCATCAGTTTGCAGAACACACTCTTTCGGCGGGATTGCTTTCCCGGGAACTCCTGGTTCGATCCGTGCGCGCGGGCTAACGAGGATTGGGAATTCGCGATACGGCTCGCGCAGCACACGACACTCTATGAAGATATCGAGCCGGTCGTACTGGGATATATATCGAGCGACAGCATTTCATGCAGCAGGCATAAACAGACGATGGGGCTGCTGCGTATCCTCAGGAAAAACAAGGGTGTGCTTTCGGCAAGAAGGAAACATAGATCGAGGCTGATGATTGACCTGGCAATCGCGCTTTACAAGATGGGCAAGAAGCGGCGGTCGTTGAAATTCCTGATCGCCGGTCTCACGGACCATCCCAACCATCTTGGGTCCACAGTAGCATCGCTCTTCAGGATGGCCACCAAGCTCCTCAATAAGCGGCAGCGTCATCTTACGTCGCATATGATGCGCTGGCGGACCGACGCTAGGTGATCAGCAATCGGCGGTTTGCTTGACAGTATTCACAAAGCATTGCGGAGCGATGAGATGAGACGCAATAAATTGGCGCCTTTTCTTGCGATTCCTTTCGCGGCCTTAAACTCGGCGTGGGACGCACTCGATGCCAGCGCTGCCGAAACTTGCCAATTCGAACGAGCGACGCTTTGCGCATCACAAGTGAACCCGTGCGATCTGTTTCCCGACGCCTCGAACACCGGGGTGCCCGTCGGGACGAAGCTGACCCAGTACAAGGGAACGCTTCATGTGACGAAGGACAACACCGTCATCAGCAGTCTGGAGGTTCTGGGCGATATCGTCGTCGAGGCCAAGAACGTCACCGTCAAGAACACCAGGCTCATTTCAGACACTCCATGGCATGCACTAAGAATCATGGATGAGGCCAAGGGCTTCACTCTCATGGACAGTGAGATTGACGCCCGCGGTGCGACCGTCAATGCCATCTATGGTTTCGGAACCATCCTCCGCAGCAATATACACCACGCTGAGAACGGCATGACAATATGGGGACCATCCACGGTCCGAGGCAATTTCATTCACGATCTACATGCCGCAAAGACCGATCCACATTTCGACGGTATCGAGATCAATGGTGGGCGAAATATCGATATCATTGGCAATACAGTGATCAACGACCACGGCCAAACCTCGGCCGTCATGATGGCCAATCACTTTGCAGGTCTGTCGGATATCACCATCAGCTGCAATCGCCTTTTGGGAGGCGGCTACACCGTCTATCTCGACGGACGGAAGGGCGGCGGCGCTGTCGATGATATTTCGATCAGCATCGTCAATAACCAAATTGGCGGCGGGCACTGGGGCGATTTTGCCTTGTACGATGAGCAACCGGTAATGTTTGGCAATTCGGGCCTTGAGTCCGTAAAGGACATCGGAGCGCAGCGACCGAAATGATCCCGAGCTCCCTCTCATTCTGGGCCAGATTTTTCACGTCCTCGCAAGATACTCGCGGGCACTGCCGGATGCAAAAGTGTGTCGATTGGACGAGGGAATCGCACCTTCGTGCCACTCAACCATCGATTTCGCGCACGGCCCAACGGTACACCAATGACGGGCGGCCGTGACAGACATTGGCGTCGCAAACCCGCCCTCGCGCGATAAGCCGCGACTAGGAAAGCCTCAGCGCGCCCCAAAAATCGCCGAGCCAACGCGAACGCTGGTGGCGCCGAAGGCGATCGCCGTCTCGAAATCACCGGACATGCCCATCGAGAGCTTGTCGAGACCGCATTCCGCGGCAAGCTTCGCAAGCAGCGCGAAATGCGGACCAGGGTTCTCGTCAACCGGAGGAATGCACATGAGGCCTTCGATCTTCATCGCCAGTTCGCTGCGGCAAAGCTCGACGAAGGCGGCGGTGTCTTCCGGGGCGACGCCGGCCTTCTGCGGCTCTAGGCCGGTGTTGACCTGGACATAGAGGCGAAGATTGCGGCCCTGCCGCTTCATCTCGGCGGAGACCGCCCGGGCAATCTTCTCGCGATCGATGGTCTCGATGACATCGAAGAGCGCGACTGCGTCGACCGCCTTGTTCGACTGCAAGGGGCCGATCAAATGCAGTTCGACATCGGGCGTCTCAAGGCGGAGCGCTGGCCATTTGCGCTCTGCCTCCTGGACGCGATTCTCACCGAAGACGCGCTGGCCGGCGGCAATCGCCGGACGTATCGCGTCGGCATCGAAGGTTTTCGACACGGCAACCAGAGTGACGGCATCCTGGGGCCGTTTTGCCGCCTTTTCGCTGGCGCGAATCCGGCTCACGACATCGTTCAACCGCTCCTGAACTTCCATCCTTGCGCTCCCACGTCCGAAGACCACGATTAACCTCCTCTGCCGCTTATTGAAACTCGCGGTCCTTGCCAAGGCCTGCTGCATGTTTCCCTAAAACCTACCCGATTGAGGACAAAACATGCGGCAACCCAAAGTGCTATAGCATCCTTTGCGCGCGTGATAAGACGCAGGGCGCTGTAGCGGGCAGATCGCCCGCCTAAACATGCCAAAGTGCACTGCCAACCCCTTCAAAACTTGACGCTCAAGCGGTTTCGTGATGAAGGTCACGCCAGCTATCATGAGGGTGCCTGAGCGCCCCCAGAATTTCCGGAACATCGAAACGACAATGGCGACCGAACGATATAATCCGCGTGATGCCGAACCGCGCTGGCAGCAGGAATGGGAAGCAGGCAAGGTCTTCGAGACCAGCAACGACGATCCGCGCGAAAAATATTATGTGCTCGAGATGTTCCCCTATCCCTCGGGCCGTATCCACATGGGGCACGTGCGCAACTACACCATGGGTGACGTCGTTGCCCGCTACAAGCGCGCCCGCGGCTTCAACGTGCTGCATCCGATGGGCTGGGATGCCTTCGGCATGCCGGCGGAAAACGCCGCGATGGAACGCGGCGTGCATCCGGCGAGTTGGACTTATCAGAACATCGCCTCGATGAAGGCGCAGCTGAAGGTGATGGGCCTGTCGCTCGACTGGAACCGCGAATTCGCCACCTGCGATCCGGCCTATTACCAGCGCCAGCAGCATCTCTTCCTCGATTTCCTCGAGAAGGGTCTCGTCTACCGCAAGCAGTCGAAGGTCAACTGGGATCCGGTCGACAACACCGTGCTCGCTAACGAGCAGGTGATCGACGGTCGCGGCTGGCGTTCCGGCGCTCTGGTAGAGCAGCGCGAACTGACTCAATGGTTCTTCCGCATCACCGATTTCAGCCAGGACCTGCTCGACGCGCTCGACGGGCTCGATCAGTGGCCGGAAAAGGTCCGGCTGATGCAGAAGAACTGGATCGGCCGCTCCGAGGGCCTGCTGGTGCGGTGGGAGCTCGATGCTGCGACCGTTCCGGATGGCACGACGGAACTGACCGTCTATACGACACGCCCGGATACGCTGTTCGGCGCCTCATTCCTGGCAATTTCGGCGGACCATCCGCTCGCCAAGGAGGCCGCCGCCAGCAATGCCCAGATCGAGGCATTCTGCGAGGAATGCCGGCGCGCCGGCACCTCGCTCGCTGCGCTCGAAACGGCCGAAAAGAAAGGCATCGATACCCGCATTCGCGCAAAGCACCCGCTCGATCCGAGTTGGGAACTGCCGGTTTATATCGCCAATTTCGTGCTGATGGACTACGGCACGGGAGCCATCTTCGGCTGCCCTTCCGGTGACCAGCGCGACCTGGACTTCGCCCGCAAATACGACCTGCCGGTCATCCCCGTGGTGATGCCGAAGGAAGCCGACGCCGCAAGTTTCAAGATCGAGAACGAAGCCTATGTCGGCGACGGGGTGATGATCAATTCGCGCTTCCTCGACGGCCTTTCGACGGAAGACGCCTTCGAGATGGTCGCCTCGAGGCTCGAAAAGGAAGCGTTGGGCGGTACGCCGCAAGCGGAGCGCAAGGTTAATTTCCGCCTGCGCGACTGGGGCATCTCGCGGCAGCGCTATTGGGGCTGCCCTATCCCGGTGATCCACTGCGACGACTGCGGCGTGGTGCCGGTGCCGAAGGCGGATCTGCCGGTGACGCTGCCGCCGGACGTGACCTTCGACAAGCCAGGCAATCCGCTCGATCGTCATCCGACCTGGCGGCATGTCGCCTGCCCTGAGTGCGGCAAGGACGCCCGGCGCGAAACCGACACCATGGACACGTTCGTCGATTCCTCTTGGTACTTCGCACGCTTTACCGCGCCGTGGGAGGACAATCCGACCGACGCGAAAGTCGCCAACCATTGGCTTCCCGTCGACCAATATATCGGCGGCATCGAGCACGCGATCCTGCACCTGCTCTATTCTCGCTTCTTCACCCGCGCGATGAAGGCGACCGGCCACGTGGCGCTCGACGAACCGTTCAAGGGCCTGTTCACCCAGGGCATGGTGGTGCACGAGACCTACAGCCGCGGTGAGGGCGCCCAGCGCGAATGGATCACGCCGGCCGAGGTCCGCGTCGAGGAAGTCGACGGTGAGCGGCGCGCGCTTCTGATCGAGACCGGTGAGGTAATCGCCATCGGCTCGATCGAGAAGATGTCGAAGTCGAAGAAGAACGTCGTCGATCCGGATGACATCATCAGCTCCTACGGTGCCGACACGGCCCGCTTCTTCGTTCTCTCCGATTCGCCGCCGGACCGCGACGTGATCTGGTCCGAAGCAGGCGTCGAGGGCGCTCATCGTTTCGTTCAGCGCGTCTGGAGGCTCATCGCCGAGGCCGCTGAAAACCTGCGAGCAATCGAAGCTTCGCCGGCGAAAGAAGGCGACGGCCTCGCCATCTCCCAGGCCGCGCATAGGACGCTGCGCGCGGTGGAAGCCGACTACGACAAGCTCGCCTTCAACAAGGCAGTGGCGCGGATCTACGAACTCGTCAACGTTGTGGCCGCTCCGCTGACCCAGGTGGCCGGCGGCAAGGCCGGTCCGGCAGTCACCGCGGCCGTAAAGGACGCCGTTGCGATCCTGGTCAATCTGATCGCGCCGATGATGCCGCACCTGGCGGAAGAATGCTGGCGGGAGATCGGCGGCGACGGTTTGATCGCCGAGCGCGCTTGGCCGAGCTTTGACCCGGTCCTGGTCGTCGAGAACGAAATCACCCTGCCGGTCCAGATCAACGGCAAGAAGCGCGCCGATTTGACAATCGCGCGTGACGCTGATCAGAGTGCGATCGAAAGCGCCGTGCTTGCTCTCGACGCCGTCAAAGCGGCGCTCAACGGCAGCAACCCGAAAAAGATCATCGTCGTGCCGCAGAGGATCGTCAATGTCGTTGTCTGATAAAGCCGCCCTTCGCCTCCGGTCATTTCCGATACTGGCGGGCGGCCTGCTGTTGACCGCTTTGGCGGGTTGCCAGGTGCGGCCGCTTTACTCCGACGGCCCCACCGGCTCGACGTCGGTGGCGCTCGCTTCGATCGAGATCTCGGAGGCTGACGACCGCGTCGAGCAGGAAGTGCGCAACGCCCTCATCTTCCTCGCTTCACGCGGCGCTGGCGAGCCGGTCAACCCACAATATCATCTCGCACTCAATGTCTCGCACCGGACCATGGGTGTGCTGTTTGACACGACGGACAATGACCGTGACGATGACGACGCAGGAGCCGGCCGCATTGTCGTGAAGGCGGACTACAACCTGACCAAAACCGCCACCGGCGAAACCGTCAGAGCGGGCAACCGAACGGCCGTTGCGCTGGTCGACTTCCCTCAACAGGAATTCGCCAAGGTCCGCGCCATTCGCGACGGCGAGAACCGCGCGGCGAAGGAACTGGCGGAGATCATCGGCGCCGACATCGCATCGGCCCTCGGCCGCTGATCCGGGGTTCGGATGAGCGAGATCAAGTCGCACGAGTTCGACGGCTTCCTGCAGAAGGCGTCTGGAAGCTACCGGCTTTTCTTGCTCTACGGCCCCGATCGCGGTCTCGTTTCGGAACGCGCCGCGCTGCTCGCTTCAAAATTCGGCATCCCGCTCGATGACCCGTTTGCCGTCGTCAAACTCGACGCTAGCGACGTGCAGCAGGATCCCGGACGATTGCTCGACGAGATCAATGCCATTGGCCTTTTTGGCGGTGAAAAACTCGTCTGGATCCGCGGTGCCTCCGCCGAGAAGGCGCTTTCCGAAGCATTGCAGATCCTTGCCGCTGAACCGCCCACCGGCAGCTACCTCCTCATAGAGGCCGGCGACCTCAAGAAGGGGGCAGCTCTTCGAAAGGCCGGCGAATCAGCCCGTTCCATCGCGTCAATCGCCTGCTACAGCGACGACGCCCGCAGCCTGCACGCGCTTATCGACCAGGAACTCGCCGAAGCGGGGCTTCGGCTCACCCCTGCCGCACGCGAGCGCCTGCTCGAGGCGCTCGGCGGCGATCGTCTTGCTTCGCGCAATGAGGTGAGAAAACTGGCGCTTTACTGCCGCGGGAAAGAGATAGTGGACGAGGACGATGTGCTCGATATCGTCGGCGATGCCAGTGCGATTTCTGTCGACGACGCGGTCGATGCCGTGCTGAAAGGCGATGTGGACGCGCTACTCCACGCCATGAGGAAGATTACGACGTCGAAGACGCCGCCGTTTCTCGTGCTCCAGGCGTGCCTGCGACAGTTCCAGCAATTGGACGCCATGCGCTCCGAAATGGATGCCAGCCGCCAATCTCCTAGCCAGGTGATCGCCAGCCTTGGAAGGAACCTGCACTTCCGGCGCAAACCGATTGTCGAAGCAGCACTTCGGCACTGGACCGGACCAGCAATCCGGCGGGAAATGAGCCGGCTACAGGCGACGATCTATCAAAGTCGCACGCGGCCGAGCCTGGAAGACAGTCTCGTTCTGCAGAACCTCCTGGCGATCACCGTGCAGTCGGCTAAGCGCTGACGGCAAAGTACGATTGGGCTCGCTCAGGCTGGCCTCTGAAGCAGAAGAAGTGCAACGCAGTTGCCGGCCGAACTGGATGCAACGCAAGGATCTTGCACGGACTCCCCGCGCCGTCATCCTCGAGCTTAACCCAAGGACGACGGCGCGGGTATAGCAGCGCTACGCTCAGCGGCGCTCCAGCAGCCGGCAAATCTCTTCGAGCTGGTCAAGTGTCTTGTAGGCGATCCGCAGATACCCGCCAGAGGCCTTGTGGCTGACGGTGACTTCGAGCCCGAGGCTATCCGACAGCGTGCGCTCGAGCGCCAGCGTATCGGCATCCTTCTCCTCCCGGCGCGGCGCCTTGGCGAAGTTGGGGTCGTTCTGTGCGCGGATATCGTTCTGCGCCAGGCGCTCCGCCTCGCGCACCGAAAGCCCCTTCGCGACGATGTTGCGCGCCAACGCCACCGGATCCGAGGTCGGGATCAGCGCTCGCGCGTGGCCGGCCGAGAGGCTGCCATCCGACAGCATGTCGCGCACGGGCTCCGGCAGCTTCAGCAGTCGCAGGCTGTTGGCCACATGGCTTCGGCTCTTGCCGATGATGTCGCCCAGGTCATTTTGCGTGTAGCCGTGTTCGGCGATCAGCTGTTCGTAGCCCAGCGCCTCTTCGAGCGGGTTGAGATCGGATCGCTGGACGTTCTCGACGATCGCGATCTCCAGCGCGGTACGATCGTCCACGTCTCGCACGATCACCGGGATCTCCGTAAAGCCCGCAAGTTGAGCCGCGCGCCAGCGGCGCTCGCCGGCAATGATCTCGTAGCGGTCATTACCAACGGTGCGCACGACGACCGGTTGCACGATGCCGTGCTGGCGGATCGAGCTCGCAAGATCCTGCAGTTCCGCTTCGTCAAACTGGCGACGGGGGTTGCGGGGATTGCGCGACACAAACTCGATCGGCACGCGGCGATCGGGATTGAAGGGCGTCTGCGACGTGGCACCGCCTTGCAACGGCTGATCCATTTCGCCGATCAACGCCGCGAGACCGCGGCCGAGACGCCTTTTGGAGCTGTCGTCGTTCATCTGTCATCCAATCTTATTACGATTCCGAAACGATTACGCAGCCTTGCGTTGCCGCTCGCGCTGGATCACTTCGGACGCCAATTGCAGATATGCTTGGCTTCCGGCGCACTTTAAATCGTAGAGAATGGCCGGCTTGCCGTAGGAGGGTGCCTCCGAAACCCGGACGTTTCGCGGAATCAAAGTGTGATAGACCTTGTCGCCCAGATGGGTGCGGACGTCACTCACGACCTGCTGAGCGAGATTGTTACGGGAATCAAACATCGTCAGGACGATTCCCTGGATGTCCAGGCTCGGATTGACCGTCCGACGCACCTGATCGACGGTCTCCAGCAACTGGCTCAAACCTTCCAACGCAAAGAACTCGCACTGCAATGGCACCAGCACGGAATGCGCGGCGGCCATAGCGTTCATCGTCAAGAGATTGAAGGATGGCGGGCAGTCGACCAGGACATAGGAATAGGCGAGGGCCTCATGGGCTGCGAGCGCCTTGCGAAGGCGAAACACACGGTCGGACTCCCGAGCGATTTCCATCTCGATGCCGAGCAGATCCATGGTCGAAGGCACGATCGAGAGATTCGGTACCGCCGTGCTTTGGGCGATATCGCCGATCGAATGGCTTCCCATCATCAATTCATAGGAAGAAAGATGCCGATCGCGGCGCTGAATTCCGAGGCCCGTGCTGGCATTTCCTTGCGGATCGAGGTCAACAATCAGAACTTTCTCGCCAATTGCGGCCAAAGCGGTCGCAAGATTGATTGCGGTTGTCGTCTTTCCGACCCCGCCTTTCTGGTTAGCAATTGTGATAATCCGATTTCTGGGGCCAAACATGTTTCGCTCGCCTATCACTTCGTCCGACGTGAAAGATTTGCAATCTCGAGCACAACCGAATCTCGCTCGACGACACTCGCATGTTTTACCAGATCGAATTGAAACCGGCTAACGGCTTTGTTTATTTCCTGCTGGTAATCCCGCCCTTTATGAAAGTAGGCGACCGCATTGGCACCTTCGCCGATCATCCAAGGGGTGCAATAATCCAGCAATTGGCTCAGATCGGCGAGTGCACGCGCCGAAATAGCGTCGCAACGGGGGATGACTGCACTCGCGCTTTCGATTCGAATTGGGTGCACAGAGCCCCGGGCGCCGGTTTCGTTCAGCGCCACGCGCAGAAACGCGCATTTCTTGTTGTTGCTTTCAACCAGGTGAACCCAGCCGTCCCCAAGCTCTGACAGGCAAATCGCCGTAATCACTCCGGGAAACCCGCCGCCGCTGCCAAGATCGACCCAGATCTTCGGCGTCGGCGCCAGTTGGAAGATCTGCAGGCTGTCGAGAATATGACGCCGCCATAAATCCTCGAGGGTCGACGGCGCCACGAGGTTTATCGACTTCGCCCATTTCTGAAACAAGGCACCAAAGTGCTCTAGCTTCTCGACCGTTTCACGTGAAACACGCAATCCGTTCAAGCTTCCGGCCAGACTCGTTTTCATTGTACGGCTTGCCTCGCCACACGCAGCTCTTCACGATCCTGGCGCTTCAGCCAGGTAAGGATCAGCGACACGGCGGCCGGCGTCATCCCATCGACCTTCATTGCCTGTGCAAGATTGCGCGGTTTTTGTTGGGCGAGCTTCTGCTTCAACTCATTCGACAATCCCGGCAGCAGACTGTAGTCGAAGTCTTCCGGAATGCTGGTGCTCTCTTCGCGGCGAATGCCGGCAATGTCCGACGCCTGCCTTTCCATATAGACCGCATAGGCAGCATCAATCTCCAGCGCCTCGACGACACGCCCGTCGATCGCGTCGAGTTCCGGCCACAGGGGCTTCAATCCTTCGATCGATTGCTCGGGGTAGGACAAGATCTCAAAGGCCGATCGGCGCTGGCCATCCTGATTGAGTTTCAGGCCAAACCGCTTGCCCTGGGTCGGCGTCACCGAGAGGGATTGCAACAGCGCGCGCCCGCTCTCATAACGACCCTTCCACTCTTCGAAGCGCTGCTGACGCGTCTCGCCCACCAGGCCCAGATCGATACCGACCGGCGTCAGCCGCACGTCGGCGTTATCGGCTCGCAGCGACAGCCGATACTCGGCGCGCGATGTGAACATCCGATAGGGTTCGGCGATGCCACGCGACGTCAAGTCATCGATCATAACGCCGATATAGGAATCGGTACGGCTGAAATGGAACGGTGCGCGGCCCAAGGCGGCGAGCGCGGCATTCAGTCCCGCGACTAGACCCTGGGCGCCTGCCTCTTCATAACCGGTCGTGCCGTTGATCTGGCCGGCGAGGAACAGGCCAGGCGCCTTCCGCACCGCCAGCGAGAGTTGCAGCTCCCGCGGGTCGACATGATCATATTCGATGGCGTAACCGGGCTGCAGTATCGTCACTTCCTCCAATCCTGGGATGGTTCGGATAAAGGCATCCTGGACTTCCTCGGGCAGCGAGGTCGAAATGCCATTGGGGTAAACCGTATCGTCGTCCAGCCCCTCCGGCTCCAGAAAGATCTGGTGGCCATCCCGTTCGCCGAAGCGAACGATCTTGTCCTCGATCGACGGGCAGTAGCGAGGGCCGACGCCTTCGATCTGACCGGAATACATGGCGGAGCGATGAATGTTTTCAGCGATGAGTTTGTGCGTGGCTTCGGTCGTCCGCGTGACGCCGCAGTCGATCTGCCGATTCACGATCTCATCGGTCAAGAATGAAAACGGCACCGGATCCTCGTCGGGTCCCTGGCGACCGACGCGGTCCCAATCAATCGTCCGGCCATCGAGCCGGGCCGGTGTGCCTGTCTTCAATCGTCCCAGATTGAGCCCGAAGCGCGCCAAGGTCTCCGAAAGCCCGAGCGAAGGTTCCTCTCCGACGCGACCGGCTGGAATCTTGCGATCGCCAATATGAATCAGGCCTTTCAGAAACGTGCCGGTCGTAAGCACGACCGATACCCCCCGAAAGATGCGCCCATCCTTCATAACAACACCGCACACCGTGCCATCTTCGGTCAGCAAGTCAAAAGCGTCACCCTCGATGACCGAGAGATTGTCCACGGCAGCGATAGCCTGCTGCATCGCTTCTCGATAGAGCTTGCGATCCGCCTGCGTCCGGGGGCCCCGCACAGCGGGCCCCTTGCGGCGATTAAGCAGGCGAAACTGAATGCCAGCAGCATCCGCGACGCGACCCATTAAGCCGTCCAGGGCGTCGATCTCCCGCACCAGATGGCCCTTACCCAAGCCACCGATGGCGGGATTGCAGGACATGACCCCGATGGTGTCGCGCCTATGCGTGATGAGGGCGGTGCGGGCGCCAAGCCGCGCGGAGGCCGAAGCGGCCTCGCAGCCGGCATGTCCGCCGCCAATCACGATGACATCATAACTCGACATTCCAATGCTCCAGCTAGTCCAGCCCTGATTCTGAATTTCATCACGCGAGTCAAGAGGTTTCACGTGAAACGCTGCGGGTGACTCGCTGTCGTTGTATCGGTTCGTTTACTTGCCGATACAGAACTCCGAAAATATCACATCGAGCAGGTTCTCGACGTCGACGCGCCCAGTGATGCGGCCGAGCGCATCCGCCGCCACGCGCAGTTGCTCCGCCTGTATATCCAGCCCCAATGCCTCCGCCGACAGGCTGCGCTCCAAGGCAGCGCTTGCCTGACGAAGGCAATCGACGTGACGCTTCCGCGATGGCATCGACAAGGATGTCCTGCCTGTCAGGTCCGGAAGGTAGGACCCCAGCGCTTCCAACAGGTCGGCAACACCGGCTCCAGTCTTCGTCGACAGGAATATATCCGCATCGCTCGGCAGCCACGAAACGTCGTCCCGGTCAATCTTCGTCGCAACCTTTATGATTGGGACGTTTTCCGGAATGGCATCACCCATAAAGAAACGTGCCGGATTATCCGATAACAGCAGCACGAGATCGGCTCGTCCGATGGTTTCGCGTGCGCGGCGGATGCCCTCGCGTTCGACAACTTCATCGGTTTCCCGCAACCCAGCCGTGTCGAACAGTTTCACGGAGAATCCGGCTAATGAAAGGTCGACGGAGATGATATCGCGTGTGGTGCCGGCTATCTCCGTCACGATCGCGACGTCGCGCTTCGCCAACGCATTCATGAGACTCGACTTGCCCGCATTCGGCTCGCCGGCAATAACGATCTTAAGGCCATCACGGATGATCTCCGCCAGCCCTGCTTGGCCGATATGCTCTTCGATTTCACCGCGGAGCTTCGCCATGTCTTTCCAGATCGAAGCGCTGACCGATCCCGGAACATCATCCTCGTCGGCGAAATCGAGCTCGGCTTCGATCATGGCGCGCGCATGAGTCAGGCGCCGCGCCCAACCGTCGTAAAGCGCCGACTGCCCGCCACCCGAATGCTCGAGTGCCAATCGGCGTTGCATCTCCGTCTCGGCCGCGATCAGATCCGCAAGGCCCTCGACCTCCACCAGGTCCATCTTGCCGTTTTGAAACGCCCGCCTCGAAAACTCGCCCGCCTCCGCGTGGCGCAGACCATCGGCCTCTGCAAGCTCTCCCAATATCGCATGGACGACTCCCCGCCCGCCATGCACCTGCATTTCACAGCAATCCTCGCCGGTGAAGGATGCCGGCCCCGGAAAGTAAAGCACCAGCCCACTATCCAGCGGCTCACCGTTTCGAGTCCGAATCGTTCTCAAGGTCGCGGTGCGGGCAGGCGGCAGAGGCCCGCAGAGTCGCGCAATTGCCACGGCTGTGGCCGGACCACTGATGCGGATAACGGCAACGCCGGCGGGCAGGGCGCCGCTCGAAAGTGCATAGATCGTATCCGTAAATTGCATTGGGCCACCGCGCGTCCCCGAGCCTAAGTCGTTGTCCGCAAGCTCGGTTTCATCTTCTGTCGTTGAGGGGCTACCGCATGATTCCTTAAATCGAAATCGATTTAAGCCCAAAATCATGCAGCAATTCAAGGTGCTACAGCGACCTTTGCGCGTCCAGGGACGCGCGGCGCTGTAGGGCCAGTCGCATCAGGGACGGCCATCATTCTCGCCCGAGCAACCCTCACCATTTCTGCACAGGATGCAGAGCGCCGCGACTTATGCACCTCCGGGCGTCGGAAATCAAGCCTCTCCGACTGGCACAACCGCCCACACAAGTGGCACTCCGTGTTTCACGTGAATCATCGTGGAACTGAAATACTGGTCCTCTGATCGCGCCTTCGACGAATCCGGCTAAGGAAATAGATGCCGCAACACGGAAAATGGCCGGGACGTGATGCGTCCCGGCCATTTACACAGAACCCCGAACTGCGTCAGGTATTCATCGATTCGAAGAAGTCGCCGTTGGTCTTCGTCTGCTTCAGCTTGTCGATCAGGAACTCGATCGCATCGGTCGTGCCCATTGGAGCGAGGATGCGGCGCAGAACGAAGATCTTCTGGAGATCCTGTCGCGGCACCAGGAGATCCTCCTTACGTGTGCCGGACTTCAGGATGTCCATCGCCGGGAAGATGCGCTTGTCGGCGACCTTGCGGTCGAGCACGATTTCGGAGTTGCCGGTACCCTTGAACTCTTCAAAGATCACTTCGTCCATGCGGCTGCCGGTATCGATCAGCGCCGTCGCGATGATCGTCAGCGAGCCGCCTTCCTCGATGTTGCGCGCCGCGCCGAAGAAACGCTTCGGACGCTGAAGCGCGTTGGCGTCGACACCGCCGGTGAGCACCTTGCCGGATGAGGGCACCACGGTGTTGTAGGCGCGGCCGAGACGGGTGATCGAATCGAGCAGAATGACGACGTCCCTGCCGTGCTCGACGAGGCGCTTCGCCTTCTCGATGACCATTTCCGCAACCTGAACGTGGCGCGTCGCCGGCTCATCGAAGGTGGAAGACACGACCTCGCCCTTCACCGAGCGCTGCATATCGGTCACTTCTTCCGGACGTTCGTCGATCAAGAGAACGATCAGATAGCATTCCGGATGGTTCGCGGTGATCGAATGGGCGATGTTCTGCAGGAGCACCGTCTTACCGGTGCGCGGCGGCGCCACGATCAGCCCGCGCTGGCCCTTGCCGAGCGGCGCCACCAGATCGATGACGCGAGCGGAAAGGTCCTTCGACGTCGGAACCTCGAGCTCCATCTTGAAGCGCTCGTTCGGGTAGAGCGGCGTCAGGTTGTCGAAGTGCACCTTGTGCCGGATCTTTTCCGGATCGTCGAAGTTGATCGTGTTGACCTTCAGCAGGGCGAAGTAGCGCTCGCCTTCCTTCGGGCCGCGAATCGGTCCTTCGACCGTATCACCGGTCTTCAACGAAAAGCGCCGGATCTGCGAGGGAGAAATATAGATATCGTCCGGGCCGGGAAGATAGTTGGCGTTAGCGGAGCGCAGGAAGCCGAACCCGTCCTGCAGTACCTCGACGACGCCTTCACCGATGATCTCGATCTCCTGCGTCGCGAGCATCTTGAGGATCGCGAACATCAGCTCCTGCTTGCGCATCGTGCTGGCGTTCTCGACCTCGAGCTCTTCCGCAAAGGCCAGGAGATCGGTCGGCGTCTTGTTCTTAAGTTCTTGAAGCTTCATTTCAGCCATGAAGAATCCATGTGTGGGTATGGGAATGGAAGTTGGCGTGATTTTTGTAAGGGAGCTGCGGAAGGGAAGAGGCAGGCTCTAAACTTTGTCACAAGCCAAGAGATGAAGGAGATGATGGAAAATAGCGATTCACGTGAAACGCCGCAAGGGGCTGCGGCAAATTAGCGACAACTATTGCAGCAAAAAATCGATTGAATTCAAAATGGTTTCACCACGACCATGATGACGATGAGAATCATCAGCAGCGTCGGGGCCTCGTTCATCAGCCGCCAGTAGCGTGCGTCACGGCGATTCTCGTCACGCTCGAAGGCTCTCACCGCACGACTGAAATGCACATGCACAACGGTCAACAGCACGACGAAAAAGAGCTTGGCGTGCAGCCAGCCGCCCTGAAAGCGGTAGACGCTCCATGCCAGGTAGAGGCCGAGCGCCCACGAGATCATCATCGCCGGGTTCATGATGACCTTCAGCAGGCGCTGCTCCATCATCTTGAACGTTTCCGACTGCGCCGACCCCGGCGCCGCATCGGTGTGATAGATGAAGAGACGCGGCATATAGAGAAGTGCCGCCATCCAGGATATCACGGCAATAACGTGCAGCGCCTTGATCCAGAGGTAGAGGTCGTCCGGCTGCCAGACGAAGAGGCCGACCAGCAGCAAAAAAAAGGCCGACAGGGCGATCCATGCGCGCAGGCGCGCCCTGTTTCCCGGCCCGCTATCGGTCTGGCGCTCGCCCATCATCGCCTCCCGCGGACCCGCGACACCAAGGCCGTCACGTTCGCCGGGTCCGCCTGCGGAGTAATCCCGTGTCCGAGATTGAAGATCAGTGGTCCGCTGCCGAGCACATCGAGAATCCGGTCGATTCCGCTTTCCAGCGCGGCGCCGCCGGCCACGACCCGCATCGGATCCAGATTGCCCTGCACCGCGCCATCCTTCTGCAGCTCGGCCGCGAACGACAGCGGCACCGACCAATCGAGCCCGATTGCATCGGCGCGCGTTGCCTGCCGGTACTCCTTGAGCAAGAGCCCCGCTCCCTTGGCGAAGGCAATGATCTTGGCCGACGGCCGCCGTGCGCGAACAGACCCGATCATCCGGCGCACGGGCTCGGCTGCAAAGCGGGCGAATTCCTCCTCGCCGAGCACACCGGCCCAGGAGTCGAAGATCTGCACCGCATCCGCGCCCGCGTCGATCTGCTCCACTAGGTAGTCGGCGGAAACGTCAGCGAGGAACGCCAGCAGATCGTTGAATTCCTTCGGATGGCGATAGGCAAAGAGCCGTGCAGGGGCCTGATCCGGCGTTCCGTGGCCCGCAATCATATAAGTTGCGACGGTCCATGGCGCGCCACAGAAACCCAGCAGCGTCGTTTCCGCCGGCAATTCCCGCCGCAGTCGTGAAACCGTCTCGATGACGGGCCGCAGGTGATCGGAGACGCCAGCGGCGCTGAGCCGCGCAATGCCGTCCGCATCGATCGGATCCATCTTCGGCCCATGACCTTCCTCAAAGCGGACATTCCGGTGGAGAGCGTCCGGGATTACCAGGATATCGGAAAAGAGGATCGCCGCATCGAAGCCATAGCGTCGGATGGGCTGCAGGGTCACTTCCACAGCCAGATCTGGCGTGTAGCAGAGATCAAGGAAACTTCCCGCCTTCGACCGCGTCTCACGATATTCCGGAAGGTAACGTCCCGCCTGGCGCATGAGCCAGATCGGCGGTGGCGTCAGACATTTGCCGTCCAGCACCTCGAGGACCTTGCGACGTATCTCGCTCACCCGCAGCTTCTCCCAAAATATAATCAAACTGATTTTAAAAGGTTTCTATTTCTTAGAGTCGGTGGCTATCAAGGATTAAAATCAATCCGCAATTCATCCAAAGGCCGTGCCGTCTCCGCATGAAACGGGGAGAAGAATGCCGATCTGCCAGCCTGGACCAAGGAGAAAGAAGAAAACGCTTAAGAATCTGAAGCTTATACTCTCCGAGAATTTTGCGCTTCCTGTGTACAAGCTGTCGAAACGCGTGACACTTTGTCATCGCCATGAGTCTTTTCCACATGGCCCGTTCGACGTTCTCCGCTCGGGTCAGGGATGTGAATAAGTCGGCGCTTTTCCACTTGCCTGAAGAGCCGCCGCGCCGTTACCTGTTTCTGTCCCGGCCTATCAACAGCCCCCGGAGAATTGCGTGGAGAACCGAAAAAACTATTTCCACCTGCACCTCGTCTCCGATTCGACGGGCGAGACGCTGATTGCCGCGGGACGTGCCGCGGCGGCGCAGTTCCAGTCGTCGCATGCGTTGGAGCATGTCTACCCGCTGATCCGGAACCGGAAGCAGCTCATGCAGGTGCTTGAAGCGATCGACGGTGCGCCGGGCATCGTTCTTTACACGATCGTCGACCGCGAGCTTGCCGACGTCATCAATCAGCGTTGCCGCGAGATCGGTGTCCCTTGCGTCTCGGTACTCGATCCGATCATCGACCTGTTTCAATCCTATCTCGGCTCGCCGTCCCGCCGCCGGTCGGGAGCGCAACATGTCATGGATGCGGAATATTTCGCCCGGATCGAGGCGCTGAACTTCACCATGGACCATGACGACGGCCAGATGCCGGCGGATTTCGACGAGGCCGACGTCGTTCTTGTCGGCGTAAGTCGCACATCGAAGACGCCGACGAGCATCTATCTTGCCAATCGCGGCATCAAGACGGCAAACATCCCTATCGTGCCCGGCGTGCCGCTGCCCGACGGTTTGCTCAGCGCGACGAAACCGCTGGTCGTCGGGCTTATCGCGACAGCCGACAGGATCGCGCAAGTGCGCCAGCACCGGTTGCTCGGAACAACCCAGACCTTCCACGGCGAAGATTATACCGACCGGGCCTCGATCGCCGAGGAGTTGAAGTACGCCCGCTCGCTCTGTGCGCGCAACAATTGGCCAATGATCGACGTGACGCGCCGCTCGATCGAGGAAACCGCCGCCGCGATCGTTGCCCTGCGTCCACGGCTCAGATAGAGCGAAGCGAAGGATCCGGGATAGAACCATGACGACTACCCTAGTGTTGGCTTCCGCCAGTCCATTTCGCCGCGCCCTGTTGGAAAATGCCGGGCTTGTGTTTCAGTCGAGGGCGGCGCAAGTCGATGAGCGGGCGCTGGAGCAGCCGCTCGAGGCAGCGGGCGCTTCTCCCGTGGACGTCGCACTGGCTTTGGCTGAGGCAAAGGCAAAGGATGTTGCGCGGCACTTTGACGGTGCTCTCGTCATCGGTTCGGACCAGACGATGTCACTCGGGTCGCGCGTCTATCACAAGCCCAGGGATATGGCGGAGGCCGCCGATCATCTCTTCTCGCTGTCCGGCAAGACGCACAGCCTGAACAGCGCGGTCGTTCTTGTCCGTGACGGCGAGGTCGTCTGGCGCCATGTTTCCTCGGCCCACATGACCGTGCGCCCTCTTAGTCGGGGCTTCATCGAAAGACACCTTGCAAGGGTTGGCGAGAAGGCGCTTGCCAGCGTCGGCGCCTATCAGCTCGAAGGCGAGGGCATCCAGCTCTTCGAAAAGATCGAAGGCGACTATTTTACGATTCTCGGCTTGCCGATGCTGCCACTGCTTTCCAAACTCCGTGACCTGGGCTCGATTGATGCGTGATTCACGTGAAACATTTATTAACCATGCCTTCGTCACCGGATTTCCGGTGAAGCATTCGCGCTCGCCGCTGATCCACGGCTACTGGCTGAAACAGCTGGGGATCGCCGGCAGCTACCAGGCCCATGAGGTCTCGCCGGAAGATTTTCCGGATTTCATGCGTCAATTGAGAAGCGGCGCTTCCGGTTTCTGCGGCGGCAATGTCACCATTCCGCACAAGGAAGCGGCTTTCCAACTTTCCGATCGCCCGGACGAACTGTGCGCCGAGCTCGGAGCTGCCAACACCTTGTGGGTCGATGGCGGAGAGATTTGCGCGACGAACACCGACGGGCAAGGCTTCGTCGCCAACCTCGACGAGCGCGCGAAAGGATGGGACCAGATTTCGACCGCCGTCGTTCTCGGCGCCGGCGGCGCCAGCCGTGCCGTCATCCAGGCAGTTCGCAATCGCGGCATCAAGGCAATCCACGTCGTCAACCGGACGCCGGCCAGGGCGCAGGAACTCGCGGACCGTTTTGGCGCCGTTGTTCACGCTCACCCGCTCGGCGCGCTGTCCGAAGTGATGACCTATGCCGGGCTTTTCATCAACACGACCTCGCTTGGCATGGATGGCGAACCGTCGCCCGAGATCGATTTCTCGATGATGGCGAAGGATGCGGTCGTTACGGACATTGTCTATGTGCCGCTGAAGACGCCGCTGCTGCGTCAGGCCGAAGAGCAGGGCTTTGCGATTGTCGATGGGCTTGGCATGCTGCTGCATCAGGCGGTGCCGGGATTCGAGCGATGGTTTGGCCGTCGGCCGGTCGTCGACGAAACCCTTCGGCAGATCATCATTGACGATATGGACAGACACAAATGATCATTGTCGGCCTCACGGGATCGATCGGAATGGGCAAGTCGACCGCCGCCCAGATGTTCCGCGAGTTCGGTGTCCCGGTGAACGATGCCGACGAAGCCGTTCACGAGCTTTATCGCGGCGAGGCTGTGGCGCCGGTGGAGGCGGCATTTCCCGGGGTGGTAAAGGACGGCGTCATCGATCGGGCAGAACTCTCGCGGCGGCTTCTCACAGCGCCGGAGCGGCTTGCCGAGCTCGAGCAGATCGTCCATCCGCTCGTTCGTGCCAAGGAGAGCGAATTTATTGCCACGCACCGCGCCGCCGGTGCCCCCTTCGTGGTCCTCGATATACCGTTGCTTTTTGAGACGAAGGCGGAAGGACGCGTCGACCGGGTCGTCGTCGTCACCTGCGCTTCCGAAATACAGCGGGAACGGGTGATGAAGCGGCCGGGAATGACGGCGGAAAAATTCGCGATGATCCTCGCGCGCCAGGTACCGGACAGCGAAAAGCGCGCGCGGGCGGACCACGTCATCGACACGAGCGACAGTTTCGATGTCACTCGAAAGCAAATCCGGGCAATCGTAGATCAGCTACGGAAGGGATAGCGGATGCAGCGGGGCCGTGAATGCCCCTCACCTTAGCCCTCTCCCCGCAGGCGCGGAGAGGGGACACATACGTGGTGGCTTGTCCCTTCTCCCCGGGGAGCGGGGAGAAGGTGCCGGCAGGGCGGATGAGGGGCTATCGTCAATTCAATGCACCTTCCGATCCGGTGCAAACTCCTGCGCCACCGCTTCAACTGCGGAAGAAATGCCGTTAAGAATAGACATCAGCTTCGGATTGATTCGCTCCGAAACGTCGTCCCAAGGGAACGCCGCATGCGTGAAATCATCTTCGACACCGAAACGACCGGGCTCGACAGCCGCGACGATCGCGTGATCGAAATCGGCGGCGTCGAGCTCGAGAACCAGTTTCCGACGGGACGCACGCTGCATCTCTACATCAATCCGGGCGACCGCAAGGTCCATCCGGATGCCTTGGCCGTTCACGGCATTACCGACGAGTTCCTGAAGGACAAGCCGAGCTTCGCCAACGTCGCCGACCAGATTCTGGACTTTTTCGGCGGCGCGCGCTGGGTGGCGCATAACGCCACCTTCGACATCAGTTTCATCAATGCAGAATTTGCCCGTTTGGGCCTTCCATCGGTGGCGGGCGAACTGGTCACAGACACGCTTGTGCTCGCCAGGCGCAAACATCCGATGGGTCCGAATTCGCTCGATGCCCTCTGCCGCCGGTATGGTATCGATAATTCCCATCGCGCCAAGCACGGCGCGCTGCTCGACTCGGAACTGCTGGCGGAAGTCTACATCGAGATGATCGGCGGCCGCCAGGCGGCGCTCGGCCTTGTGACGAGCGTGGCCGGTGGCCAGACGATCGAAGCGGAGGATGGGCCGATCATCGTCCTGCAGAGACCGAGATCCTTGCCCGCCCGGATGACGGAGGTCGAGGTCGCGGCGCATGCCGCCCTTGTCGCCAAGATCGGCACCAAGGCGATCTGGTCGAAATACCAGTGCTGAAATGAAAAAAGCCCGGTTTTCGCCGGGCCTTTTTCTCAAATGATTGCAGCCGATGGCCGATCAGTTGGCCGTGTCGTTGCTGTTGGCGACCTGAGCGCGGACCTTTTCTTCAGCCATGCGCTGCGCGAACATCTGGGCGAAATCGATCGGGTCGATCATCAGCGGCGGAAAGCCACCGTTGCGGGTCGCGTCGGCGACGATCTGGCGCGCAAAGGGGAAGAGCAGCCGCGGGCACTCGATGAAGAGCAACGGCAGCATGTGTTCCTGCGGGAAACCGGAAACGCGGAACACGCCGCCATAGGCGAGTTCGACGTTGAACAGAACCTTGTCGCCGTCCTTCGCTTCCGCATTCAGTGACAGAACGACGTCGAAATCGTTCTCGGCGAGCGGATTGGCGTTGACGTTGACATTGATGTTGATCGACGGTGCACGTTCACGAGCCTGCAGAGAACGCGGCGCACCGGGATTCTCGAAGGAAAGATCCTTGACATACTGGGCCAGGATGTTGAGCGCGGGGCTTTGCTGCGTGCCGCCGTTGCCGGTGGATGCGGTATCAGTCGTCATAAGGGTTTCCTCGGACTTCAAATCAGTGAGGCCATCTATCATTTCGGACTTGGGCTTACAACCCTTGCCGTCCGGGCCTTTTTGGAGCGGGACAAGCGATTTTCGTCTGTCCCCTTACCATTATAGACGTGTTGTCGCGTCGATGGACAAAAAGCGCGAAGGCGCTTTCCCGCTTGCTGTTGTTTTGGGATTTCTACCGGGAGATCCGGTTCGTCGGCGAGGACCCGTCGTCATCCTTCTTCTCGCGGGAGAATTCGTCCTCGTTGAGGTCGATGACGCGCGGTCCGGTGCGTTCGTCGCGTCCGGCAGGACCAGAGCGGTAGAAACCCGTTCCGGCCGTCACTATAGTCATTCTTGTCTGCAGGAATGTGGCGACGGCGCGCCTTACCGGTGGCAGGAACAGGATGAGGCCGATGATGTCGCTGATGAAACCCGGCACGATCAGGAGGATAGCGGCGACGAAGACCAGCGCACCCTCGAGAACCTCACGGCCCGGATCACGGCCCGCCCGAGCGGATTCCTGAACGCGGCGAAACACCTCGAAACCCTGGACGCGCAGCAGCGCGACACCGACTGCGCCGCTCAGAAATACGAGGAGCAACGTCATGAGGAGCCCGACTTCGCGACCGACGATGACGAAGCCGGCGATTTCCGCGAGCGGCAGCCCGAGGATGACAAGTGGAAGGATCAGGGAACGCATCGACAACGCTCGCCAGAAGTTTCGTGCAATTGTTTGGCCTCCGGTTTAAGGGTGCGACATCGCCATTTGAATGGTTTATCCTTGCGGACTATATGGGATAGTAAGAGAAATTCTAACAGCGGTTCCGGGTGGAAATGGGCTCTTTCGACTTCATCACGTTTTTTTTCCTGATCGCTGCCGTGGTCATCTTTCTGCAGTTGCGCAGCGTTCTGGGACGCCGTACGGGCAATGAGCGACCGCCTTTCGATCCCTATTCGCCGCGCGAGATGAGCAAGGGTCCGGAGGGCGCCGACAATGGCAAGGTCGTGCAACTTCCCCGCCGCGAAAGCTCCGTCGAAGACGAGTCCCGCTACGCAGCCATCGATGCCGTTGCCAAGGCCGGTACGCCTTTGAACGGCCAGCTCAGGGCGTTGAGCGACGCCGACCGCAGCTTCAATCCGGAGGATTTCGTAAACGGCGCCAAGATGGCCTATGAGATGATCGTGATGGCTTTCGCCGACGGCGACCGCAAGACGCTGAAGGGACTGCTGTCGCGCGAGGTCTATGAGGGCTTCGATGCGGCCATTTCCGAACGGGAGGCCAAGGGCGAGGTGGTCAAGTCGACCTTTGTCGGCATCGAAAAAGCCGACATCACCCATGCCGAGATCAAGGACAACGAGGAAAACATTACCGTCCGGATCATCAGCCAGCTCATCTCGGCCACCTACGACAAGCTGGGCAAGCTGATCGACGGCGACGCCGACTCCGTCGCCGAAGTGAACGACCTCTGGACCTTCTCGCGTGATATCCGATCGCGCGATCCCAACTGGAAACTGATCGCCACGGAATCGGAAAACTGAGGCGAGCATGGCCTTTCATTTGGAGCCGGTCGCCTTTTCCGAACTGTCCGGCTGGCAGGCAGACGATCCGACACCTGTTATTGCCTCCCTTCGCCGCTGCCATCATCACGTCACCACGGCGAAACCCTACAAGACAGGCTCACTCGGCATTTCCGTGGCAGACCTGTTGCCTGCTTTCGAGGCCGCCGGCGCACAAGTTGCCGACGCGGCAGCGGCGCGCGCCTTTTTCGAGGAGCAGTTTCTTCCGTTCAGGGTCCGGACGGGCGAGAGCGGCAGGGGCTTCGTTACCGCTTTTTACGAGCCGGAGATCGAAGTCCGTGCCGAGACGGATGAGATTTTTCGCTTTCCCTTCTACCGCCGGCCGGCCGATTTGATCGACATCGACGACGCGAACCGGCCGCATGGCATGGACCCGTATTTCGCCTTCGGGCGGCTTCGGGGCGACGAGATCGAGGAATATCCGGACCGCGAGGCGATCGAGCGAGGCTTCCTCGCGGGGCGCGGGCTTGAGATCGCCTATGCCCGGTCGAAGGTCGACGTCTTTTTCGTTCATGTCCAGGGTGCGGCCCGGCTCGCCTATCCAGACGGAGCGCGACGGCGCATCACCTATGCGGCAAAGACCGGGCACCGTTTTTCCGCAATCGGAAAGCTGCTGATCGATCGCGGCGAAATCGACTCCGCGGCCGTATCGATGGCCAGCATCCGCGCCTGGCTCGCGGCACATCCCGAAAAGGTAGACGAGATCCTCTGGCACAACCGCTCCTTCATCTTTTTCCGCGAGGCGTCAGTAGATGATGATGGCTTGGGGCCGGTTGCCGCGGCGAAGGTCCCGCTGGAGCCTGGTCGATCACTTGCCGTCGATCGGCTGATCCATACCTTCGGCGTCCCCTTCTATATTGCCAGCGAGACCATTACCCATCTCGACGGCGGACGGTCGTTCGCGCGTCTGATGCTCGCGCTGGACACGGGTTCGGCGATCGTCGGCCCCGCGCGCGGAGACATCTTTACCGGTTCCGGTGAGGAGGCGGGCAATCTCGCGGGATCGGTCCGCAATGCCGCGGATTTCTTCATCTTCGTCCCGCGGGCGGCCGCGGGCAGATACCGCCATGGCTAGGGAAAAGAAGCTTTCGCCGGAGGATCGCATTCTTTGGGGGAAGGTCGCACGTTCGACCCGGCCAATGCCTGGCCGTCTCGAGGATCTCGCGGATTTGCTTGGCGGGAGCGAAGAGGTTGCGCCCGCCGCGCCGGATTCGCCGAAAGTTGCGACAGGCCCGCAAGAAAAGGCCGAGCCGGGCTTCACGCTCAGCAAGGGCAAAGCCGAGCGTCGTCACCATCCGCTTGAAAGGCCGGTGAAGCGCAAGCTCGCAAAGGGCCGCGTGGCGCTCGAAGCGCGGATCGACCTCCACGGCATGATCCAGAGCGAAGCGCACGGCCTGCTCCTGCAGTTTCTCATGAAGGCGCACGAGCGTGGCCTTCGCCACGTCCTGGTCATCACCGGCAAGGGCACGTCGCTCGGAAGCGACGGTGCGCTGAAGCGGGCGGTGCCTCTCTGGTTTTCGCTCCCGGAGTTTCGTCCGCTGATCTCGTCCTATGAGCCGGCGGCGCGAAATCATGGGGGCGAGGGCGCGCTCTATGTCCGCCTCGCTCGCGCCAAGGGAAGCGCGACATGACGCCTTTTGGCGAGGCTATGCGCGAGCTGCGGCGCAAGAAGGGCGTGTCGCAAAAGCAGATGGCGGCGGCGATCGGTGTTTCGGCGGCCTACCTCTCGGCACTCGAGCACGGCAAGCGTGGTGCGCCGAGCTTCGACTTTCTGCAGCGCGTCGCCGGCTATTTCAATGTGATCTGGGACGAGGCGGACGAGCTCTTCCGCATCGCCGATATTTCCGACCCGAAGGTGGTGCTCGACACGTCCGGCCTGCCACCCGGCCACACCGCATTTGCCAACCGGCTGAGCGGGCAGATACGCGGTTTGTCGGAAGAGACGATCCGGGCCTTGGAAGATATTTTGGAAAAAGCCACAATTCCTGATAATGACAGGGGATGAAAGCCTGTTCCCGACCGCCAGGCGCGGTCCGGGATTTGGAAGCCGTGGACAAATTTCCTATAGTCCGTAAGGCCTCCGCGCTGTGATTCGCACCGAATCACGACGTCCGTAACCTGGAAAGACCTGAAGCCGAATGACCGATTTTCCTGAGACCGAAACCGGCGCCATCGCCGAATATGGTGCCGATTCCATCAAGGTGTTGAAAGGGCTCGATGCCGTCCGCAAGCGGCCGGGCATGTATATCGGCGACACCGACGATGGCTCCGGTCTGCACCACATGGTCTATGAAGTCGTCGACAACGCCATCGACGAAGCGCTGGCCGGTCATGCGGATATCGTCACGGTAACCCTCAATCCTGATGGTTCGGTGACGGTTACCGACAACGGCCGCGGCATCCCGACCGATATTCACAGGGAGGAAGGCGTGTCTGCCGCCGAGGTCATCATGACCCAGCTTCACGCCGGCGGAAAATTCGACCAGAATTCCTACAAGGTCTCGGGCGGCCTGCATGGTGTCGGCGTTTCGGTCGTCAATGCGCTGTCCACCTCCCTGAAGCTCAAGATCCGCCGCGGCGGCAAGATCCACGAGATGAGCTTCACCCACGGGGTTGCCGACAGCCCGCTTCAAGTGACGGGCGATGCCGGCAACGACACCGGCACAGAAGTCACCTTCCTGCCGAGCGAGCTGACCTTCTCGAACATCGAATTCGACTATTCGACGCTCGAGCATCGCCTGCGCGAACTCGCCTTCCTGAATTCCGGCGTCCGCATCGTGCTCACCGACAAGCGTCATTCGGACATCCGCCGCGACGAGATGATGTATGAAGGCGGGCTGGAGGCGTTCGTCGCCTATCTCGATCGCGCCAAGAAGCCTCTGGTGCACAATCCGGTCTCGATCCGTGGCGAGAAGGACGGCATCACGGTTGAAGTGGCGATGTGGTGGAACGACAGCTACCATGAAAACGTGCTCTGCTTCACCAACAACATTCCGCAGCGCGACGGCGGCACCCATATGGCCGGCTTCCGCGGCGCGCTGACGCGCCAGGTGACGTCCTATGCGGAGTCGTCCGGGATCACCAAGAAGGAAAAGGTCACGCTTCAGGGCGAGGATTGCCGCGAGGGACTGACAGCCGTCCTGTCGGTCAAGGTGCCTGATCCCAAGTTCTCGTCACAGACCAAGGACAAGCTTGTTTCGTCCGAAGTCCGGCCCGTGGTCGAGAGCCTGGTCAACGAAGCATTGAATTCCTGGTTCGAGGAGCATCCGAGCGAAGCCAAGGTTCTTGTTGGCAAGGTCGTCGAGGCGGCCGCCGCCCGCGAAGCGGCGCGCAAGGCGCGCGAACTTACCCGCCGCAAGGGAGCGCTCGACATTTCTTCGTTGCCCGGCAAGCTCGCCGACTGTTCCGAACGGGATCCGGCCAAGTCGGAACTGTTCCTGGTCGAGGGTGACTCGGCAGGCGGTTCAGCCAAGCAGGGCCGCTCACGGGAAAGCCAGGCGATCCTGCCGCTGCGCGGCAAGATTCTCAACGTTGAGCGCGCGCGCTTCGACAAGATGCTGTCGAGCCAGGAAATCGGTACGCTGATCACGGCGCTCGGCACCTCGATCGGCAAGGACGAGTTCAATGCCGACAAGCTGCGCTATCACAAGATCATCATCATGACGGATGCCGACGTCGACGGCGCTCACATCCGCACGCTGCTGCTCACCTTCTTCTTCCGGCAGATGCCGGAACTGATCGAGCGCGGTCACCTCTATATCGCTCAGCCGCCGCTCTATAAGGTGACGCGCGGCAAGTCCACGCAATATCTGAAGGACGAGAAGGCGCTCGAAGATTACCTGATCAGCATGGGTCTCGAGGAGGCCTCGCTCGCGCTCGCGTCCGGCGAGGTGAGAGCTGGGCAGGACTTGCGTGAAGTCATCAACGATGCGCTGCGCCTGCGCTCGCTGATGGACGGCCTGCATTCCCGCTACAACCGGTCTATCGTCGAACAGGCCGCCATTGCCGGTGCGCTTAACGTCGAACTGAATGGCCGGCGCGATGAATATCAGGATGTGGCGGCGGAAGTGGCGCGCCGACTCGACGTCATCGCCGAGGAGACCGAGCGCGGCTGGACCGGAACGGTCACCGCAGAGGGGGGCCTGAAGCTTGAGCGCATGGTGCGCGGCGTCAAGGAAGTCGCGGTGCTGGACATGGCGCTGATCGGCTCCTCCGATGCCCGCCATATCGATCAGCTGACGGCAAAACTGAAGGAAGTCTACGCCGAGCCGCCGGTGCTGCGCCGCCGTGACGGTGCCCAGGACATCAGCGGACCGCGTGCCCTGCTCGACGCGATCTTCGCGGCGGGCCGCAAGGGCCTCTCGATGCAGCGTTACAAGGGTCTCGGCGAGATGAATGCCGAGCAGCTCTGGGAAACGACGCTCGATCCGAACGTCCGTTCGCTGCTGCAGGTGAAGGTTTCCGATGCGACCGACGCCGATGGTCTGTTCTCGCGTCTGATGGGCGACGAGGTGGAGCCGCGGCGCGACTTCATCCAGGAAAACGCTCTCAGCGTCGCCAATCTCGATATCTGATCCGCTCGATCGCAGGATCCAGATTTGGCCGGCGCTGAAAGGCGCCGGTCTTCCTTTACGTGGTCAGTCGGCCTTGAACCGGCCTTCGAAAACGAAATCGGCAATCGGCTTGCGCTGGCTCGGCTTTTCCCGCTCGCGCAGATCGTCCGGCAGCGTCGAGGGGTCGGCAAGTTTGCCGATCGCCACCGCGGCTTCGACTCGATAATGCTCCGGTACACCGAGCACGCGCATGGCCTTGTCCCGGTCGATTCCCGCCATCGCATGCGCGTACAAGCCGGCAAGTCGCGTTTGCAGCGCGAGCGCGAACCATGCGGCCCCGGTGTCGAAGGCATGGGTGTAGGCCGGCCGCATCTCACCGTTTGATGTAAGCCTGTGGGTCTTCGAAAGAATGATCACGATCGCCGAGGCGTTTTTCGCCCAGCGCTGGTTGCTTTCGTCGAGAATGTCCAAGAGCGACGCAAAGTGCTCGGTGCCGCGGCGGGCATAGACGAAGCGCCAGGGCTGGTTGTTGCTCGCCGAAGGCGCCCAGCGCGCGGCCTCAAAAAGGGCAAGCAGATCCTTTTCGCTGATTTCCTCGCCAGTAAAGGCGCGCGGCGACCAGCGTTCCAGGAAAATTGAGTGGATCGGGTGGTCGGCTCTTCTATGGTTGATTTCTGTCACGAACGAACATCCTTATTTGCGCATGAATCCTCTGGGAGGTCCCGGTGTCTCGTTGAAGGCCAGGAGGGCGAATTCGGCGTCACGCTACAAAAGTTCCAGCATCGATGAAACCGCAACATGAGTATGGGAGGGAACGATGGACGAAGCGACGTTCAGACATTGGTCGGCCAAGGCCGCGGAATGGGGCGTGGACTACCGGCAATCGCTTCGAGACCGTCCGGTCCGAGCGCAGACGGCCGCCGGTGAGACAGCCGGCCAAATCGCACAATCTCCTCCGGAAACCGGTGAGGCGATGGAGCGGATCTTCGAGGATTTCGAGACGATCATCATGCCGGGCATGACCCATTGGCAGCACCCGCGTTTCTTTGCCTATTTCCCGGCCAATGCCGCGCCTGTCTCCGTCGTCGCGGAATATCTTGTGACCGCGGTTGCGGCGCAATGCATGCTTTGGCAAACCTCGCCGGCAGCGACCGAGCTCGAGACGAAGATGCTCGACTGGCTGCGGCAGGCGATCGGCCTGCCTGCAGATTTCTCCGGCGTCATCCAGGATTCCGCGTCATCCGCCACGCTCGCCGCGGTTCTGGTGATGCGCGAAAAGGCTCTCGCCTGGAATGGCAATCGGGCAGGACTCGCCGGCAATCCCCGTGTGCGCATCTATTCCTCCGATCAGGTCCACACCTCGATCGACCGCGCCATCTGGGTGAGCGGCATTGGGGAGCAGAATCTTGTCCGGATACCGACAGTCGGCGAGCGTCGAGCGATGGACTGCGCCGCTCTTGCGAGCGCGATCGAGGCGGATCGCAAGGCGGGTTATCTCCCGGCGGGCATTATCGCCTGCACCGGCGGCACCAGCGTCGGCGCCTGCGATGACATTGCCGAAGTCGTCCGCGTCGCCCGCGAACACGGGCTCTACGTCCATGTCGATGCCGCCTGGGCGGGCGCGGCGATGATCTGCGAGGAATTTCGCCATCTGTGGCAAGGCGTCGAGGGCGCCGATTCGGTCGTCTTCAATCCGCACAAATGGCTGGGTGCGCAATTCGACTGCTCGGCCCATTTCCTTCGCAACCCCGACGATCTCGTCCGCACGCTGGCAATCCAGCCGGAATTTCTGAAGACGCACGGGCAGGACGGGATCATCAATTATTCCGAATGGTCCGTTCCGCTCGGCCGGCGCTTTCGCGCCCTCAAGCTATGGTTCCTGCTGCGCTTTCATGGCCTTTCGGGATTGCGACAGATGATCCGTAACCACGTGCGCTGGGCGGAGGCTCTCGCCGAGCGTTTGCGGAACGAACCGGGCTTCGAAATCGTTACTGAACCGGTTCTGTCTCTCTTTTCGTTTCGACATGCCGGCGCCTCCGATGCCGACGCCCACAACCTCGCCCTGGTGAAGGCGATCAACGATGACGGCCGCATTTACCTGACGCAGACACGGGTCGACGGACGCATCGCCATTCGGTTCCAGGCGGGGCAATTCAGGATGGCCGAGGAGGATGCGGAAACGGCGTTCAGGACCATTGTCGAGCTGGCGAAAAAAGTTGTATAAATTCTGTAGATTTTTTCCGAGGAAGGACGCGCCATGAATTTGAAAGATCCGTCGCTGTTTCGCCAGGCCGCTCTCGTGGGCGAGAACTGGATCGAAGCCGACCCGAAAAACGCGATCGAGGTGAACAACCCGGCGACCGGCGAGATCATCGGCCGCGTCCCGAAGCTCGGTGCCGCCGAGACGCGGGCTGCGATCGAGACCGCGGCACGGGTGCAAAAGGAATGGGCGGCGCGTACCGCCAAGGAGCGCGCGGGCGTCCTGCGCCGCTGGTTCGAGCTGATGATCGAGAACAAGGACGATCTCGGCCAGATCCTGACGATCGAGCAGGGCAAGCCGCTGGCCGAGGCGACCGGCGAGATTGTCTACGGTGCCAGCTTCATCGAGTGGTTTGCGGAAGAGGCACGCCGCGTTTATGGCGACCTCGTGCCCGGCCATCAGAAGGACAAGCGCATCCTGGTGATGAAGCAGCCGATCGGCGTTGTCGCCGCGATCACCCCATGGAACTTCCCGAACGCGATGATCACCCGCAAGGCCGGCCCTGCTTTTGCCGCCGGTTGCGCCATGGTGCTGAAGCCGGCCGGGCAGACGCCCTTCTCCGCGATTGCGATCGCCGTGCTCGCGGAACGCGCCGGCATGCCGAAGGGCCTCTTTTCCGTCATCACCGGCTCGGCGCGCGAGATCGGCGCCGAGATGACCTCCAACCCGGCCGTGCGTAAGCTGACATTTACCGGCTCAACGGAAGTCGGCGCGGAGCTCTATCGGCAGAGCGCGACCACGATCAAGAAGCTCGGCCTGGAGCTTGGCGGCAACGCCCCCTTCATCGTTTTCGACGATGCCGATCTCGATGCGGCCGTCGAGGGTGCATTGATCGCCAAGTTCCGCAACAACGGTCAGACCTGCGTCTGCGCCAACCGCATCTATGTTCAGGACGGCGTCTACGAGGCCTTCTCCGAGAAGCTTGCCGCCGCCGTTGCGAAACTTAAGACCGGCAACGGCATGGAGGAAGGGGTCATTCTCGGTCCGCTGATCGACCAGCCGGCGCTCGCCAAGGTCGAGGAGCATGTCGCCGATGCGCTTGCCAAGGGCGCCCGGGTCGTGCAGGGGGGCCGACGCCACGCTCTCGGCGGCACATTTTTCGAGGCGACGGTGCTCGCCGATGTCACGCGGGCCATGGCGGTCGCGCGCGAAGAGACCTTTGGGCCGGTCGCGCCGCTCTTCCGCTTCAAGGACGAAGCCGATGTGATCGCCCAGGCCAACGACACCGAGTTCGGTCTCGCCTCCTATTTCTACGCCACAGATCTCGCCCGGGTCTTCCGGGTCGCGGAAGCACTCGAATACGGCATGGTCGGTGTTAATACCGGGCTCATTTCCACGGCCGAAGCGCCCTTTGGCGGCGTCAAGCTTTCCGGCCTCGGCCGCGAAGGCTCGAAATATGGCATCGAGGAGTTCGTGGAGATTAAATACGTCTGCCTTGGTGGCATCGCCTGAGGTGGAGCGTCGAAAACAAGCCGGCCAAAACGCTCTGGCCGGTTTCCTTTTGCGGGTAATAAGTTAGCCTTGTCATCGATTCTGAATGATTGAGAACCAGGACCTTTGTTGAGCGGGGTTGCAAAAGCTGCGGCCGTTGCCCCTCATCCGCCTGCCGGCACCTTCTCCCCGCTTGCGGGGAGAAGGGACAAGCGGTGAAGTCCCAGTCCCCTCTCCCCGCCTGCGGGGAGAGGGCTAGGGTGAGGGGCAATCCGCTCCGACCATTAGTTCCGCCAAAGGAGAGCGATCAATGCCCGCCCCGAAGAATCCCTTTAAAGCAGCGATCCGCGAAAACCGTTTCCAGCTCGGCCTGTGGGTGGCGCTGGCGAGCCCCTACGCTGCCGAAGTCGTGGCCGACAGCGGCTACGATTGGCTTTTGATCGATGGCGAGCATGCACCGAACGATCTGCCACTTCTCTCGGCGCAGTTCCGCGCGACCTCCGGGCGCGGCAGCCATCCGATCGTTCGTCTCCGCGTCGGCGATACGGCGCTTATCAAACAGGTTCTAGATACAGGCGTTCAGACGCTGCTTATCCCGATGGTCGATAGCGTCGAGCAGGCACAGCAACTGGTCCGCGCCGTTCGTTATCCGCCGCACGGCATTCGCGGCGTAGGCGCCGCTCTTGGCCGCGCCTCGAATTTCGGGCGGATCGGCGACTACCTGCAGACGGCCAACGAAGAAATTTGTCTCATCCTGCAGATCGAGAGCCGCAAGGGGCTGGACGCGATCGATGAAATCGCGGCGCTCGACGGCGTGGACGGCCTCTTTATCGGCCCGGCCGACCTTGCCGCAGACATGGGCCACCTCGGCAACCCGGGTCACCCCGATGTCCGGGCCGCCATCGTCGATGCCTTTGCGCGTATCAAGCGCGCCGGTAAGGCGCGCGGCATCATGACCCTCGACCTCGCCCAGGCGCGCGACTATCGCGATCTCGGCGCCGATTTCATGGCCATCGGCACCGATGTCACGCTCCTTGTCAGCGCAACGCAGCGCTTGCGGCAAGAATTTTCGGGCGAGCAACCGACTTCGCGATCTGAATCCGGCTACTGATCCGCGCTCTCGGCTACGGAATCGACTGCAGCAAGGTCTCACGCGCCGATTTCAGATGCCGCCGGCAAGCCTGGTCCACCTGCTTCGGGTCGCGCGACTGGAGAGCGGCGATATAGGCGAGATGCTCTTCGAGCGCGCGCGCATTGCGTTCACGCGAGTTCGCCTTGTTCCACTGATAGTGATAGTGGAAGACGATCGCGATGATGTCGTAGAAATCGATGATGAAGCGGTTGCTGGACGATTTATGGACCAGCAGGTGGAAGCGCTCATCGAGCTCGGAAAATTCCTTGTAGCGGCTGTCGATGTCCGCCAGGATTTCGCGGTGCACCGCCTCAATCTTCTTCAGCTCCTCCCAGGCAGGGTGATCCTCCGGCAGTGCGACGAAGCTCGCAGCGGATCTCAGCTCGAACATTTCCCGCACCTCGGTCAGTTCGAGCGCGAACTCACGGGTAAAACCCTTGAGCACCCAATGGCTGTTCGGCCGCTTCTCGATCAGCCCGAAGCGGCTGAAGCGGATCAGGAATTCGCGTACGCTTGTCGTGCCGGTGCCGATCTCGCGCGCGAGTTCGAGCTCGTTGATCTGCATGCCGGGTTCGGCGCCCCCGGCCAGAATCCGGCGCATGAAACTGCGTTCGATGATTTCTGCAAGCGAGCTGGTCTCTTCCGTCGGAAAATAGTCGGAGGGCTCCGGACGGCGCAGCACGATTTTCCGGCGCTTGTCCCAGATGATCAGCTTGAGCTCCTCGCAGCGGGCGAGAATGGCGCGGACGGTTGTGCGGCTCACCCCGAGCACCTGTCCGAGTTCGGGCTCGGACGGCAGCGTGGAGGTCTCCGCTAAGAGCTTCAGGCAGCGATTGAAGGCATCCTTGAAAACTGTGTTCTGCTTCGCCATGGAAGGTCCGGCTGGTTCCCTGTTGCTGCGGGCGTCGGCCCGAAACTCGTTGCTGCTCTATCGCGCGGCTCGTCTTGCCAGATGCGGAAAGGTCGCTGTGGCGCTGTGGATCGCCCGTGTGATCTCTTCATCCGAAACCGTCCGAAGCAACGACGCTGTAGCGCGCGAGCGCGCATTTGTCTTGGCCGCCGCGGGCATATTTCGCCATCTGATAGCTCCAGTCTTCACACGCCTGCTTCGGTCGACGGCGACTGCCGACGCCGGTTTTCGACCATAATACCTGTTGACGTATTTCTGTCTATTGTGGATAAAAGACAAATTGATTGCGCGATCATTGCATATGAAACGAAATCCAGGAGTGCCGCTTTTGTCCGCCCCGTCTTCAATCCTTCTTTCGCCGGAGGACAACGTCGCCGTAGCCACCTTTCCGATCGAGGCAGGGCAGCTGCTTCCGGGCGGCGCCAGCGCCAAGGTGCGGATCGAGCCCGGCCACAAGGTTGCGGTACGAGCGATTGGAAGCGGCGAGCCGGTGATCAAGTACGCCCAGGCGATCGGCCGCGCGACCAGCGATATCGGCGCCGGGGATCACGTGCATTCGCACAATCTCGCCTTTGACCAGGACCGTCTTGCGATCGGCGCCACAGTTGCGCCCGAGTCCGCAAGCGCCGCCGACAAGGCGCGGACCTTCCTTGGTTACCGCAGGGCCGACGGACGGGCGGCAACGCGCAACTATATCGGCATCATCGCCAGCGTGAACTGTTCCACCACGGTCTGTCGCGCCATTGCCGACGAGGCCAACCGGCGGATTCTCCCGAGATATGAGGGCATCGACGGCTTCGTGCCGATCGTTCACGACCAGGGCTGCGGCATGTCATCCACCGGCGACGGGATGAAGAACCTGCACCGGACGCTTGCCGGCTACGCCCGCCACGCCAATTTCGGCGGCGTGCTGATGGTCGGGCTTGGTTGCGAAGTTAACCAGTTGACGCTCTATGGCCAGAGCGGCTCGGGCGCGGAAAAGCGCCATTTCAACATCCAGGAGGCGGGCGGGTCCCGCCGCTCGGTCGAGCGCGCGCTCGGCGTGCTTGATGAGATCGCCCAGGAAGTCGCAACGGCGCGGCGTGTGCCGATACCTGTCAGCGAGATCATCGTCGGTTTGCAATGCGGCGGCTCCGACGGACTTTCGGGCGTCACGGCGAACCCCGCGCTCGGTGCCGCGGTCGATATTCTCGCCGGTGCCGGCGGCACCGCGATCCTCTCGGAAACCTCGGAGATATACGGCGCCGAACATCTCTTGCGCAGCCGCGCGGTCAACGAGGACGTTGCGGTCAAGCTCGATAGCCTGATTTCCTGGTGGGAAAACTACGTTGCCCTGCACGGAGCGTCGCTCGACAATAATCCTTCGCCGGGCAACAAGCGCGGCGGTCTGACGACCATCCTGGAAAAATCGCTTGGTGCGGTCGCGAAGGGCGGACGCTCGCCGTTGACGGCTGTCTACAATTATGCCGAGCGTGTGACCGAGCACGGGCTCGTATTCATGGATACGCCCGGCTACGACCCGGTTTCGGCAACCGGCCAAGTCGCCGGCGGGGCCAACGTCATCGCGTTTACCACCGGGCGCGGCAGCTGTTTCGGCTGTCGTCCCGCGCCATCGATCAAGCTCACCAGCAATACGCCGCTTTATCGTGCCATGGAGGAAGACATGGACATCGATTGCGGTGTGATCGCTTCGGGAGAGGCGACCATCGCCGGGCTTGGCCGTGAAATCTTCGACCTGATCATCGATACGGCTTCCGGCCGCAAGACCAAGAGCGAACTGTTCGGCTACGGCGACAATGAGTTCGTGCCCTGGCATCTGGGAGCCACGCTTTAGAGGGACAGGCGACTGCCCTCATCCGCCTGCCGGCACCTTCTCCCCGCGCGCGGGGAGAAGGGACGATGCCGCAGCCGCTAAAGTTCCCCTCTCCCCGCTTGCGGGGAGAGGGCCGGGTGAGGGTAATCCGCTCTTGAATTTAGAAACGCGCATCCTTGGAGGAGGAAACAAGGAATGCAGACCAGAAAGATCGGTCGGACCGACCTTGCGGTGACCGAGTACAGTTTTGGCGCGGCCGGGCTTGGCGGCCTCTATCGCGAATGCACGCGCGAGGCCGCAATGGCGACGCTGGATGCGGCTTGGGCCGCCGGCATCCGCTATTTCGACGTAGCGCCCTATTACGGGCTGGGACTGGCCGAGCGGCGCGTCGGCGATTTCCTGCAGGACAAGCCGCGCGACAGCTTCGTGCTCTCGACAAAAGTGGGCCGCCTGCTTCGTCCGGTGCCGGAAGGCGCGGTTCCCGACTATTCCTACGTGAAACCGCTGAATTTCGACGTGACCTTCGACTACAGCTATGACGCGATCATGCGGTCCGTCGAGTTCAGCTATGCGCGCCTCGGTCTCAATCGCATCGACATCCTCTATGTCCATGACATCGGCGTCTACACCCACGGCGCCGCGAAGAATGCCGTGCTCTTGCGGCAACTGATGGATTCCGGCCTGAAGGCTCTGGAAGAGCTGAAATCGAGCGGTGTCATCTCGGCTTACGGCCTCGGCGTCAACGAAGTGCCGGTCTGCCTTGAGGTCATGCGGCGGGCCGATATCGACTGCATCCTCTTGGCCGGGCGCTATACGCTTCTCGACCGCTCGGCGGTCGCCGAGTTGCTTCCTCTTTGCGAGAAGAAGGGGACGTCGCTCGTCGTTGGCGGCGTGTTCAATTCCGGCATCCTCGCCACCGGCCCGGTGGAGGGCGCCCATTTCGACTACATGCCGGCCAGCGAAGACGTGCGGACGCGAGTTGCTGCAATGGAAAAAATCGCACGCGAACGCGGCATGCCGCTTGCCGCCCCCGCGCTCCTTTTTCCGCTTGCCAACCGCCAGGTCGCCTCGGTCCTGCTCGGAACCGCGAAGCCTTCAAGCCTGGAACGCAATATGGAACTCACGCGACGGAAGATCGCGGCGCAAGACTTTGCCGCCTTCGAACCTTACACGCTTGTTGCGCCCGAGCTCGGGCTCGAGGCGGTAAGGGCGTGACACGTGGCGCCGACTTGATGTCGGCGCCACGGCCAAAAAGGGGGCACCGGCCCGCCGGTGGCCCGTCCAGATACCGAAATGCCTATGAAAACATGTTGTTGCGTCTGGGAGGAACGCAATGAATAGAACCGGCAGAACGGCTTGCCATTTCAAGTTCACTGCGCTAGCGTGCCAATCTGTTTTTTATAGATAAAAGATCGATCCGTATGCACCTTGCGGATCGCATCCAATAACGGAACAGGTGTATTTGAGAGGAGAAACCCGATGAGCATCACAAAGCACATTCTATCCCGCCGTGCCTTTACCGCACTGGCCGGCGCCGCCTTCCTTGCCACGATGGCGCCGGTCGCGTCATTCGCGCAGGACGTCACGATCCCGATCATCGTGAAGGATACGACTTCCTTCTATTGGCAGATCGTTCTCGCGGGCGCGCGCGCCGCCGGTAAGGATCTCGGCGTGAATGTGCCGGAGCTTGGCGCCCAGTCTGAATCGGACATCAACGGTCAGATCAGCATTCTCGAAAATGCCGTCGCCGGCTCGCCGGCTGCGGTCGTCATCTCGCCGACCGAATTCAAGGCGCTCGGCAAGCCGATCGACGAGGCAGCAAAAGCTGTTCCGATCATCGGCATCGACTCGGCCGCTGACTCGAAGGCCTTCACCTCGTTCCTGACGACCGACAACGTCCAGGGCGGTCGTATTGCCGCTGACGGGCTCGCCGCCGCAATCAAGGAGGCGACCGGCAAGGAGGAAGGCGAAATCGCCATCATCACCAGTTTGCCGGGCGTCGGCTCGCTCGACCAGCGCCGCGAGGGTTTCCTCGATCAGATTAAGACCAAGTATCCGGGCTTCAAGGTCGTTGCCGACAAATATGCCGATGGCCAAGCGACGACCGGTCTCAATATGATGACCGACCTGATCACCGCCAACCCGAATCTCGTCGGCGTCTTCGCCTCCAATCTGATCATGGCGCAGGGCGTCGGCCAGGCGATCGCGGAAAACAAGCTCGGCGACAAGATCAAGGTGATCGGCTTCGACAGCGACGAAAAAACCGTCGGCTTCCTCAAGGAAGGCGTGCTGGCCGGACTCGTCGTGCAGGATCCCTACCGCATGGGCTATGATGGCGTGAAGACGGCACTAGCGGTCTCGAAGGGCGAGAAGGTCGAAGCGAACGTCGATACCGGCGCGAACCTCGTCACCAAAGCCAACATGGCCGACCCGAAAATCGATGCGCTTTTGAACCCGAAGGTAAACTAGACCCGGGAGGCATGACATGGCGACGGCCGATACGAGGGGGCGCCGTCGCCATCCGGGTTGGCGCATAACCCCGGGAAGCGATTTTCGGGGTTATGCGCGGATAGCTGTTGCAGCGGCGCTTCGGCTTTAGCGCGAATCCGCTGCCGAGGAGGAGGGCAATCATGATTGGACTTCAAGAGGGCGGCCATCGACACGAGCTGAGGACGCCCGCCGGCCACCCTGTTCCCAAGGGTGAGCCGATCCTCGAATTGCACAGTCTGCGGAAGAACTACGGCGCCGTCGAAGCGCTGAAGCCCGCGAGCATGACGTTCCTCTCGGGCGAGGTGCATGCAATCGTCGGCGAAAATGGCGCCGGCAAGTCGACGCTGATCAAGCTGCTGACAGGGGTGATAACCCGAACCTCGGGCGAAATCCTCTGGTGCGGCGAGCCGGTCCAGCTCGCAACTCCCAACGAGGCGATTTCGCGCGGCATCAACGCCGTCCATCAGGAAGTCGTGCTCTGCCCGCATCTCTCCGTCGCGGCCAACATGTTCCTCGGTGACGAGATGAACAGGCGCGGCCTGATGCGTAAGCGCGCGATGACCGATGCGGCTCAAGGGGTACTCGACGATCTCGGTTTCAACCTGCCCGCTAGCGCGGTGCTCGGCAGCCTGACGATCGGCCAGCAGCAATTGGTCGCCACGGCGCGAGCGGCGATGCGCGGCACGCAGTTCCTGATCTTCGACGAGCCGACCGCCTATCTTACGCGCCAGGAATCCGAGCAGCTGTTCCGCCTCATTCGCCGGCTGCAGGGCGAGGGCGTCACGATCGTCTATATCAGCCACCGCCTGGAGGAGGTGTTCGAACTTGCCGACCGGGTTTCCGTTCTGCGCGACGGCACCCATGTCGGCACCCGGGCGATCGGCGAAACGAACGAGGCCGAGCTGATCGCGCTCATGATCAATCGCACGATCGAACAGATTTATCACAAGGAACATTTTACCGCGGGCGATACGCTCGTTGAAACGCGCGGGCTGACTGGCCCGGGCTTTGCCGACGTGTCGCTGACGGTCAGGGCCGGCGAAATCGTTGGCCTTTACGGCCTGATCGGTGCCGGCCGCAGCGAGTTTGCACTCGGCCTATATGGTCGCCATCGGCTTAGCGCCGGAGAGGTCTTCTGGCAGGGCAGGAAGGTCGAAATCGACAGCGAGCGGAAGGCTATGGAACTCGGGATCGCGTTAGCGCCGGAGAGCCGCCGCGATCAGGGGCTCTGCCTCAACCTGCCGATCGGCCTCAACATCAACCTGCCGGTTTTCCGCAAGCTGACACGCGGGCTGACGATCAACCGCGCCGAGGAGGCGGCGAATGCCGACCGCCAGATTAGGGATCTGAAGATCAAGACGCCGTCGCGCCGGGTGCTGGCATCCGCCATGTCCGGCGGCAATCAGCAGAAGATCGTCATCGGAAAGTGGCTCAGTCACGGGGCGAAGCTCTTCATCTTCGATGAACCGACCGTGGGAGTTGATGTCGGCACCAAGGCTGAAATCTATCGGCTTTTCGCGCGGCTTTTGGAGAAGGGGGCGGGCATCATCCTGATCTCGTCCTACTTGCCGGAGGTCTACGAACTGTCGGACCGGCTGCATGTCTTCCGGCAGGGTCGGCTCGTGGGAAGCCACGGCTACCGCACGGCCAGCCATGAAGAGGTTCTGGCGCAAGCGATCGGCGCGTGATTGCGAGAAACAGGCATAAGGGACTGCAGGGAGGAACGACATGAGTGTGGAAACGGTTGAAAGCAGCACGGGGCCGACGCCGAGGAAAGGGATCAGCATCCTGTTCGGCCTGACGCTGCTCGGACTTCTGCTCTTCCTCTGGCTGCTCCTCGGTTTCGCGACCAACAGCTTCTGGACGCCGAACAACATCAGCAACCTGTTACGCCAGGGCGCGATGACGGCGATCCTCGCTGTCGGCCAGACCTTCGTGATCATCACCGCCGGTATCGACCTCTCGGTCGGCGCAGTGGTCGGCTTCACCAGCGTCATCGTCGCCTGGCTGCTTGCCGCCGGCGTTCCGCTATGGCTCGCCCTCATCGCGACCTTGGCGATCGGCGTCCTGATCGGCGCGTTCCACGCCTTCGGCATCGTCCGTATGGGGCTGCCGGCCTTTATCATCACGCTGGCAACGCTGACGTCGCTGCGCGGCATCGGCCTGCTCATCACCAACGGCTCGACGATCTCGATCACCAACGAGGCTTTCACCAACTTCTCGCGGGCCGATTTCCTCGGTGTGCCGAGCCTGTTCTGGATGGTGATCGTTGTCGCAGTGCCGGCCTATATCTTCCTGCATTTGAGTCGTTTCGGCCGCTATCTGTTTGCCGTCGGCTCGAACGCCGAGGCGGCGCGCCTTTCCGGCGTCAACGTCAACCGGACGACCTATCTCGCCTACATCCTGTCATCGACCTGCGCCGCCTTTGTCGGCCTGCTGCTTGCCTCGCGCATCGGCATAGGCAACGCCACGCAGGCAGAAGGCTGGGAACTGCAGGCGATCGCCTCGTCGGTGATCGGCGGCACCAGCCTGTTCGGCGCCGTCGGATCGGTCCACGGCCCGCTGCTCGGCGCCTTCATTCTGGCGACGATCAACAACGGTGCCAATCTCTTGAACGTCAATTCCTTCTGGCAGCGCATCATCACCGGGCTGCTCATCATCGTCATCGTCTATTTCGACCAGCTCCGGCGGCGGGGCGAGCGATGAACGGGGGGATGAAGGCCGTCCTCTGCCCGGAGCCGGGCCGCCTCGAGATCGTCGACCGCAGCCGGCCTGCGGCGCCTGCTGCCGGGTGGGTGCGCCTCGCCGTCAGCCATGTCGGCATCTGCGGCACCGACTACCATATCTTCGAAGGCAAGCATCCCTTCCTGCAATATCCCCGCGTGATGGGGCACGAAATCTCCGCGACGGTGATCGAAGCGGGGCCAGAGACGTCTCTCGCACCCGGGACGCTGGTGGTGGTCAATCCCTATATATCCTGTGGAAGCTGTGTAGCCTGCCGAAGTGGGAAGCCGAATTGCTGCACGGCGATCCGTGTGCTCGGGGTGCACACGGACGGGGCTTTCTGCGAGGAGATCGTCATGCCGGAAGGAAATCTCTATCCGGCTCAGGAGCTGTCGCCCGAAGCGGCCGCTACGGTCGAGTTTCTGGCGATCGGCGCCCATGCCGTGCGCCGGTCCAAGGCTGCCCCTGGCGCCCGTTCGCTGGTCATCGGGGCCGGTCCTATCGGCCTTGGAACGGCGCTCTTCTCGCGCATTGCCGGGCACGAGGTGACGCTTCTCGACACGAGCGTGGAGCGACTGGCCTTCGCCGCCGACAAGATCGGCTTCTCGCGCGGCATTGTTGCCGATGGTGACACGGAGCATGCAATCGCGCAGGCGACGGATGGCGACGGCTTTGATGTCGTCTTCGATGCCACCGGCAATGGCGCGTCGATGGAACGGTCGTTCGCCCACGTCGCCCATGGCGGGACGCTGGTCTTCGTCGGCGTCGTCAAGGACGATATCCGCTTCTCCGATCCGGAATTCCACAAGCGCGAGATGACGCTGGTCGCCAGCCGCAACGCGACACGAGCCGATTTCGACCATGTCATCGCGTCGATCCGCGACGGCCTTGTCCCGGTCGACGCATTGATCACCCATCGCACGACCCTCGCTCAGGCGGTCAACGATCTGCCGCGCTGGGCGCACGACAAGGCCGGCCTCGTCAAAGCCGTGATCAAAGTGGGTGCCGCATGACCTTCATCGATGCTCACCAGCACTATTGGACGCTCGGCCTTGGCCATAACAACTGGCCGGGGCCGGATCTCGCACCGATCTACCGCGACTTCGGGCCGGACGACCTCAAGCCTCACTTGGCGGCCGCAGGAATTTCGCGAACCATTCTTGTTCAGGCCGCGCCGAACGTGAAGGAAACCGAGTTCCTGCTTTCGCTCGCCGAGCGGGAGGAGACTGTGGCGGCCGTGGTCGGCTGGGTCAACATTTTGGCGGCCGATGCCGTTTCAGACATCAGGCGCCTGAAGGCCAGCCCGAAGCTCAAGGGCATTCGCCCGATGCTGCAATCCATTTTGGAAACCGCCTGGATCCTGCAGCCGCAGGCGATCGTGACGCTGCAGGCGCTGCCGCAATTGGATATGCGGTTTGATGCCCTGATCCAGCCTCGGCATTTGCCGATCATCGCCGCCCTTGCCGATCAGGTGCCGGAGCTTGCGATCGTCGTCGACCATGGCGCCAAGCCCTTTATCGCCGCGGGAAAGCTGGAGCCGTGGCAGTCGGACATGGCGGCACTCGCTCGTCGCCCGAATGTCCACGTCAAGCTCTCCGGGCTTGTGACCGAGGCGGGCGGCGGCCGGTCGGTGGAGAGGCTCAGGCCCTATGCTTCGCATCTCCTTGATGTCTTTGGAGCGGATCGGGTGATGTTCGGCAGCGATTGGCCGGTAGTGCTGCTCGATGCCGACTATGCCGCGTGGTTTGCAGCGGCACGGGATTTGACCGCGGATCGGACGCAATCGGAGAAAGAGGCGATATTTTCGGGGACAGCCGCCCGATTCTACGGGATTTCCGCCTTCTGAGGTACGGACGTCATAGCCCGAAATGCCAGCGCATGCTACCACGCGATTCGGAGACGACGAGAGATCCGCAACCAAAGCGCCCCCCAAAAAGACAGGGCCGCATTTGTTGCGCTGCACAAGAAACGTGGTAGTCTGGCGCCGATTGCGGACACCAAGACAAACAATCGCAAGCTTGCGTCCGACTGGGAGCGGCGTTGTCATTGATTGAAACAAGGGGTACGCGTCCCATGTTCTACCAGCTTTACGAATTGAACCACGCCATGATGGCGCCATGGCGCACCGCCGCGGATGCTCTGCGCCTCGCCTTCAACAATCCGATGAATCCGGTCTCGCACACCTATTTCGGTCGTGCTGGAGCTGCGGGACTGGAGGTTTTCGAGCGCGCCACACGGCGTTATGGCAAGCCGGAATTCGGCCTTCCCGAAACCATCGTCGACGGGCAACCGGTGCCGGTTCACGAGAAGATCGTCTGGCGGGCGCCTTTCTGCAATCTCATCCACTTCGAGCGTTCCCTTCCGAAAGGAAGGGCGCCGGATCACAAGTTACTGATGGTTGCGCCGATGTCCGGGCACTACGCCACCCTGCTGCGCGGCACCGTCGAAGCGCTGCTGCCGTATGCCGACGTTTACATCACCGATTGGATTGATGCGCGGATGGTGCCTCTTGCCGAAGGCACGTTCGATCTCGACGACTATATCGACTATATTATCCAGATGCTGCACTTCCTCGGGCGCGATACCCATGTGATCGGTGTCTGTCAGCCGGCGGTGCCAGTTCTGGCTGCGGTCTCACTGATGGAAGCGGCGGAAGATCCGTTGGCGCCGGCCTCGATGACGTTGATGGGCGGGCCGATTGACACCCGCATCAATCCGACGGCCGTCAATCAGCTGGCGAAAGAGCGGTCGATCGAATGGTTCCGCGACAATGTCATCATGCCCGTGCCGTGGCCGCAGCCGGGTTTCATGCGCATGGTCTATCCGGGTTTCCTGCAGCTCTCCGGCTTCATGTCGATGAATCTCGATCGGCACCTGATCGCGCACAAGGAATTCTTCGCGCATCTCGTCAAGAACGACGGTGATGCGGCCGACAAGCACCGGGATTTCTATGACGAATATCTGGCGGTCATGGATCTGACGGCGGAATTCTACCTCCAGACCGTCCAGGTCGTCTTCATGCAGCATGCCTTGCCGCAGGGGGAGATGATGCACCGCGGGCGGCGCGTTGATCCGTCGGCGATCCGCAAGGTGGCGCTGTTGACTGTCGAGGGCGAAAACGACGACATTTCCGGTGTCGGCCAGACCAAGGCGGCACAGACGATCTGCACCAACATCCCGGAACACATGCGTCAGCATTACATGCAGCCGGATGTCGGCCATTACGGCGTCTTCAACGGATCGCGTTTCCGCCGCGAGATCGCGCCACGCATCGTCGCTTTCCAGCGCGAGCATTCGCGTCGCGCCCCGCCGGTCAAGCAGCTCATCAAGGGCGGAAAGTCGGCCTGACAGGAGACGATTCCGCTTTCGGCGGTGCGAGGTCGTTTTTGCCCGTGTAGAGTCAAGATCTTGTCCGATTCCGACACCGAAAGTCTTGCAGAGGCGGCGGGCCTTTCCCACATCGTTTTCATCGGGTCGCGATTGTCGCGGCCCGCTGATTGCGAGGAATCGTGAAGATGAACCAATCTGCATTGATCCGTCCGGACTGGACGCCCGCGACCATTGCATTGATGGTGCTCGGCTTCGTTGTGTTCTGGCCGCTTGGCCTGGCAATGCTCGCTTATATCCTCTTCGGCGAAAAGCTGAGGGCGTTCAAGAAGGACGCCAACGGCAGTGTGGATCGCATGTGCGCCGGCTTCCGGCGCAACCACCGTCAGCACTGGGCGCATCATCGCACCGGCAACGTCGCTTTTGACGACTGGCGCGAAGCGGAACTTGCCCGCCTCGACGAAGAGCGTCGCAAACTGGACGAAATGCGCGAGGAATTCGACGCCTATGTGCGCGAACTTCGCCGCGCCAAGGATCAGGAAGAGTTCGACCGCTTCATGCGCGAACGCAAGAACGGCGGCCCGTCGCCGTCCACCGGTTCTGAGACCAACTGAGCCGAAAGCGCCTATCCGGCGTTTCATGTGAAACGCCGGATATCTAAGCCTCGTGCTGCGAATGATCCGCGAATCGGATAGAAAGGCGCCATGTTTTCTTCTCTCAAGCGGCGCCGCCAAAATGGAACCCCTGCCGATGTCACGCGCGACATCGAGGTCGCCGGCAAGCTGCTGCCGCTGACCATCCGCCAGAATGCCCGCGCCACGCGCATGACGCTTCGCATCGAGCCGGGTGGCCGCGCACTGAAGCTGACCGTTCCCGAGGGCCTGCCGGAGCGCGAAGTGCATGCGTTCCTGAACCGTCATCAGGGCTGGCTGATGACAAAGCTTGCACGGTTTTCCGGTGAAAGCGAACTTGCCGAAGGGGGCTCTATCCTGATCCGCGGCGTTGCGCACCGCATCGAGAGAACCGGCAGGATCCGCGGATTGACCGAGGCCATGGTGCTCGGCGACGAGAGTATCTTGCGGGTGAGCGGCGGCGAAGAACACTTGCGCCGACGTGTTGCCGACTTCTTGAAGAAGGAAGCGCGCACCGATCTCGAACGTCTTGTGGCGGTTTATACCGGCCGGATCGGGCGCCGGGCGCGCTCCTTGAGCCTCAAGGACACGCGCAGCCGTTGGGGCTCCTGTTCCGTCGATGGCGATTTGAGCTTCTCCTGGCGAGTCGCCATGGCGCCGCCAAAGGTCATCGCCTATCTCGCAGCGCACGAGGTCGCCCATCTTCAGGAGATGAACCACGGACCCGACTTCTGGGCGCTTTGCGAAAAATTGTGCCCCGACACCCGCGACGCCAAGCACTGGTTGAAGCGCAACGGCACGATGCTGCACGCGATAGATTTTGGCTAAAGCGCGTCGCGTTCAACCGGATTCATGCGACGCGCTTAGGTCCTTGTTTTTATGCATGTCGTTGTGCCAAAACCGCTGCACACTTTTGGGCGACATGCATTCGAGCAATTTCAGGAAAAGTATGCAGCGGTTTTCCGTCCGGAATTGCGTAGGTTCAGAGCGTCAGGCGCGATGTCGGGCCTCGAGCGCCGCCTTGATCTTTTGGTCCGTCTTGTACTGGCTGAGCGCGTAGACCGACCAGATCGCCGCCGGAATCCAGCCGATCAGTGTAAGCTGCAGAATAAGGCAGATAATGCCGGCAAAGGGCCGGCCGATCGTGAAGAACTGCAGCCAGGGCAAGATAAGAGCGATCAGCAGACGCATGGTTCTTCTCCGTTGTGGTACAATGCATATGGTGAGAAGCTGGCCGTCCCGCAACGTTGCGCCGGCTGCGCCTAAGGCGGTGCAACGTTTTGGCTCGACTCGGGCGACATTTCGTGCAAGGTCGCTTCCCATGAAAACTGACGTAAAGATATGCGGGTTGAAGACCGCCGATGCCGTGGAGCGCGCTGCCGCGCTTGGCGCATCGCATACCGGCTTCATCTTCTTTCCAAAAAGCCCGCGCAATATCGAACCGGACGACGCCGGTCGTCTGGCCGATCGCATCCGCGGGCGGGCGAAGATCGTGGCCGTCACGGTCGATGCCGACAATGACGAACTCGACGAGATCGTTTCGGCTCTCAAGCCGGATATGCTGCAGCTTCACGGTTCGGAAAGCCCGGACCGCGTGCTGACGGTCAAGGCCGTCTACGCCCTTCCCGTGATGAAAGCCTTGTCGATCCGCGAGGCGTCCGACCTCGACCGGATAGAACCCTATGTCGGCATTGCGGATCGCTTCCTTTTTGACGCCAAGCCGCCGGCTGGTTCCGACCTGCCGGGGGGCAACGGTGTTTCGTTCGACTGGCGGCTGCTTGGCGCGCTTGACGGCAGCGTCGATTACATGCTTTCCGGTGGATTGAATGCAAACAACATCGGCGAGGCCCTTGCGCTGACCGGCGCGCGGGCCATCGATACATCCTCCGGCGTCGAGAGCGCGCCGGGCGTCAAGGATTTGGAGCTCATGGAAGCATTTTTCGATGCCGTTCGCCGGGCGGACGACGATCGCGCACGAGCAAGGAGCAAGACGTGAACGAGGCGCCCAAGCTGAACTCCTTCAAAGCCGGACCCGACGAGGAAGGCCGCTTCGGTATCTTTGGTGGTCGTTTCGTTGCCGAAACGTTGATGCCGCTGATCCTCGACCTTCAGGATGAATGGAACAAGGCAAAGTCTGATCCGACCTTCAAGGCCGACCTCGAAAAGCTTGGGGCGCATTACATCGGCCGCCCGAGCCCGCTCTATTTCGCCGAGCGCCTGACGGCCGAACTCGGTGGCGCAAAGATCTATTTCAAGCGTGAGGAGCTGAACCACACCGGCTCCCACAAGATCAACAACTGCATCGGCCAGATCCTGCTTGCCAAGCGCATGGGCAAGACGCGCATCATCGCTGAAACCGGCGCAGGCCAGCATGGCGTCGCTTCCGCCACCGTCGCTGCCCGCTTCGGCCTGCCGTGCGTGGTCTATATGGGCGCGACCGACGTCGAGCGTCAGGCGCCGAACGTGTTTCGCATGAAGCTTCTCGGGGCCGAAGTGAAGCCGGTGACCGCCGGCAGCGGCACACTCAAGGATGCAATGAACGAGGCGCTGCGCGACTGGGTGACGAACGTCGATAGCACCTATTACCTGATCGGCACCGCCGCCGGTCCGCACCCCTATCCGGAAATGGTGCGCGACTTCCAGTCGGTCATCGGCCAGGAGGCCAAGGAGCAGATTCTCGCGGCGGAGGGCCGGCTTCCCGATCTCGTTATCGCGGCGGTCGGCGGCGGTTCCAACGCAATCGGCATCTTCCATCCGTTCCTCGATGACGAAGGCGTCAAGATTGTCGGCGTCGAGGCGGGCGGCAAGGGCCTTGACGGCGATGAGCATTGCGCCTCGATCACGGCCGGCTCGCCGGGCGTCCTGCACGGCAACCGCACCTATCTGCTTCAGGACGGCGACGGCCAGATCAAGGAAGGGCATTCCATCTCGGCCGGTCTCGACTATCCGGGCATCGGGCCGGAGCACGCCTGGCTGAACGATGTCGGCCGCGTCGAATATGTTCCGATCATGGACCATGAGGCGCTCGAAGCCTTCCAGACGCTGACGCGGCTCGAAGGCATCATTCCGGCGCTCGAACCGTCGCATGCACTTGCCGAGGTCATCAAGCGGGCGCCGAAGATGGGCAAGGACGAGATCATCCTGATGAATCTCTCCGGTCGCGGCGACAAGGATATTTTCACGGTCGGCAAAATTCTGGGTATGGGGCAATAACGATCATGACCGCACGCATGGAGAAAAGGTTTGCCGACGTAGCGGCGGAGGGTCGTCCGGTCCTCGTCACCTATTTCATGGGCGGCGACCCGGATTTCGATACGTCGTTTGCGATCATGAAGGCGCTGCCCAAGGCAGGGGCCGATGTGATCGAGCTTGGCATGCCTTTTTCCGATCCGATGGCGGACGGGCCGGCGATCCAGCTCGCGGGGCAACGCTCGCTGAAGGGCGGGCAGACGCTTGTCAAGACGCTCGAGCTTGCGCGCCTCTTCCGCGGAGAGGACCAGCACACGCCCATCGTGCTGATGGGCTACTACAATCCAATCTACATCTACGGCGTGGATCGGTTCCTGACGGACGCCCTGGAAGCAGGGATCGATGGCCTGATCGTCGTCGACCTGCCTCCGGAGATGGACGACGAACTCTGCATCCCCGCACTGAAGCGGAATATCAACTTCATTCGCCTGGCGACGCCGACGACGGATGACCGCCGGCTGCCAAAGGTTCTCGAAAACACGTCGGGTTTCGTATATTACGTCTCGATGACCGGCATCACCGGTTCGGCTCTGCCGGATCCGTCGCTGATTGCGGGCGCCGTTGAGCGGATCAAGTCGCACACTGAGCTACCCGTCTGCGTCGGCTTCGGCGTCAAGACCGCCGAACATGCGCGGGCGATCGGGGCATCAGCCGATGGCGTCGTCGTCGGCACCGCGATCGTGAATCAGATCGCCTCCAGCCTCACGGAAGAGGGACGCGCGACCGATGCGACGGTGCCCGGTGTCGAAGCGCTGGTCAAGGGCCTCTCGGTCGGTGTGCGGGCGGCAAGGCTCGCTGCAGCCGAATAATCGCCCAGATTAACGCGCACAACCCGAAGGAAATCTTCAGGAGTTTATAAGTGAACTGGATCACAAACTACGTTCGGCCGAAGATCAATTCGATGCTGGGCCGCAGGGAAGTTCCGGAAAACCTCTGGATCAAGTGCCCTGAAACCGGCGAGATGGTGTTTCATCGCGATCTCGAAGAGAACAAGTGGGTTATTCCGCAGTCGGGATACCATATGAAGATGCCGGCTAAGGCTCGGCTGAAGGATCTCTTCGACGGCGGGATCTATGAAGCGCTGCCGCAGCCGAAGGTCGCGCAGGACCCGCTCAAGTTCCGCGATTCGAAGAAATACACCGATCGCCTGCGTGACAGCCGCGCGAAGACCGAGCTTGAGGATACCATCGTCGCAGGTCTTGGCCTCGTTCAGGGCGTCAAGCTCGTTGCCGTCGTCCACGAGTTCAACTTCATCGGCGGCTCGCTCGGCATGGCGGCAGGCGAGGCGATCGTGAAGGCCTTCGAGAGGGCTGTTGCCGAAAAATGCCCTCTCGTTATCTTTCCCGCCTCCGGTGGCGCCCGCATGCAGGAAGGTATCCTGTCGCTGATGCAGCTTCCGCGCACGACCGTGGCGGTAAACATGCTCAAGGAAGCGGGACTTCCCTACATCGTCGTCTTGACCAACCCGACGACGGGTGGCGTGACAGCGTCCTACGCGATGCTGGGTGACATACATATGGCTGAGCCCGGTGCAGAAATCGGTTTCGCCGGAAAGCGGGTGATAGAGCAGACCCTGCGCGAGAAGCTGCCGGAAGGCTTCCAGACGTCCGAATACCTGCTGGAGCACGGCATGGTCGACATGGTGGTCAAGCGGCATGATATCCCGGCGACCCTTGCACGCGTGCTGAAGATCCTGACGAAGAAGCCTGTCGAAGCTGCCAAGCGCGAGGGTGGACCGCAAGTGACGGCCGTGCCGGTCGCGGCGCGGGCCTAGACCTCGCGCCTGCTCGGTTTCGGTGGACTTGGTCTGGCATCCGGGCCGGAACCGCTTCACATTCTTCCGTGGTGCGTTTCGGCGAACGATTTTTCGAGGCGATTGACATGACGGCGACGCAGGTCAGCGAAGCGGCGCAGGAGATCGAAAAGCTTCTCGCCCTGCATCCCAAGGGGTTCGACCTGTCGCTCGACAGGGTCACCCGGCTTTTGGCGGCACTCGGCAACCCGCAGGAGCGGTTGCCGCCGGTCATCCATGTCGCCGGCACCAACGGCAAAGGTTCTGTCACTGCGTTTTCCCGGGCGATTCTCGAGGCCGCGGGTTTGAGCGTCCACGTCCACACGTCACCGCATCTCGTGAACTGGCATGAGCGCTATCGCCTCGGCGTGAAGGGTGGCAAGGGTGCTTTGGTTGGCGATCGGGTGCTTGCCGATGCTGTGCGGCGCGTGGCGGAAGCCAATGCCGGCCAACAGATCACTGTCTTCGAAATCCTGACCGCGGTCACCTTCCTGCTATTTGCCGAGCATCCCGCTGACGTCGCAATCATCGAGGTCGGGCTTGGCGGACGGTTCGACGCGACCAACGTGATCGCCAAGCCCGCAGTTTCCGTCATCATGCCGATTTCGCTCGACCATCAGTCCTATCTCGGTGATCGGGTGGAACTGATCGCCGCCGAAAAGGCCGGGATCATGAAGCGCGGCTGCCCGGTGGTGATCGGCCATCAGGAGGAAGACGGCGCGCGCGATGTGCTCGTCTCTACTGCCGAGCGCCTTGGTTGCCCGATATCCGTCTACGGCCAGGATTACATGGCGCATGAGGAGTTTGGCCGGCTCGTCTTCCAGGACGAACGCGGATTGGCGGACCTGCCACTGCCGCGCCTGCCTGGCCGGCACCAGTATGCCAACGCCGCCGCGGCGATCCGCGCCGTCAGGGCGGCCGGTTTCGATGTTCCGGAGGCGGCCATCGAGAAGGGGCTGGCCGGTGTCGATTGGCCGGGGCGCCTGCAGCGCCTTGCCGGCGGCAAGCTTTCGCATCACGGTCCGCCGGGTGCCGAGATCTGGATCGACGGCGGACACAACCCGGGCGCAGGTCAGGTCATTGCGGAGGCGATGGCGAGTTTCGAGGAGCGCGAGCCGCGGCCCCTGTTTCTGATCATCGGCATGATCAACACCAAGGACCCGGTCGGCTATTTCAAGGCGTTTCTCGATCTTGCGGAGCAGGTTTTCACTGTGCCGATCCACGGGTCCGATTCCAGCCTGGACCCGGTGGCCTTGGCCGAGGATGCCGGCTCCGTCGGGTTCGAGACCACCGCCACCTCGTCCGTCGCGGAAGCGCTCGGGATAATTGCCGAGCTTGTCGACGAGGACCCTGTTCCGCCGCGCATCCTGATCGGCGGATCGCTTTATCTCGTCGGCGACGTGCTCGCCGAAAACGGCACGCCGCCGAGATAGGCAGTTGTTGGCGGGTGCGCTCCAGCGTTCCGCGTCGACGACAAGAAAAAGCCCGGCGAGCCGGGCTTTTCAATGTTTCACGGGACTTGTGCCGTTCAGGCTACCGCAGTCGAAATCCAGGAAGTCAGCGCGGTCTTCGGTGCGGCGCCAACCTTGATGTCGGCCACTTCGCCGGCCTTGAACATGGCGAGCGTCGGGATCGAGCGTACGCCGTATTGAGCGGCAAGCTCGGGGTTTTCGTCGATGTTGAGCTTGGCAACCTTGACCTTGCCAGCGAACTCGGTTGCGATTTCCTCAAGGCTCGGAGCGATCATTTTGCACGGACCGCACCATTCCGCCCAGAAATCGACGACGACCGGCTCGGCCGAGTTCAGGACTTCCTGCTGAAAATTGGAGGTATCGACTTTCACAGTGGCCATCTGCTGCTCCTTGCTTTCGGAAATGGCGACCGCACGACCTAGATCGCGCGGTTCTTCAAAATGTTACCGCGCCTCTGCGGTTTGAACCGGGCGGCGCGGCATGTCCAGATGTTGTGCCTCATGTGAGGCGTCGCCACCGGATTTTCAATATCGTGTATCTCACTTTGTCGCGAGCTCTTCAAGGCTCCTGTCCAGCATCGCGTCGGGAAGCACCTGGATTGCCGGTCCCTCGGTGAAGATCAGCGCGCAACGGAACCGTCGCCCGAGGTAGAGCGGCTTGAGCAGCTCCCGGTAGATGGCGAGCTGCGTTCTGTAGACGGGTGGCACCTCAGCGAGCGACTTCGGCACCTCGCGATTCGTCTTGAAGTCCGCAATCGTCACCGTATCGCCGGAAACGGCCAGCCGGTCGACACGGCCCGACACCGCGAACTCACGCCCGCCGAGCGTGAGCGTTCCCATGACGGAAACTTCCGGCCGGCTGTGCGTGGTAAAGAGCGTATTGAGGTCCGGGTGGCCGAGCACATCCATAACGGCATCGGCAAGCGCCCGCCGCTCCGGCTCAGACCAGCGTGGGACCGACCGCAGCAGATAGCGGTCCGCCGCCGCCCGGCGTTCAGCGGCATCGACAGACGGGAGAACCTGCAGAAGCCGATGAAGGATCGCGCCGCGCAGCAGCGAACGATTGGGTGCCGCCTGTTCCGCAAAGAGCGCCGATCCGACGATCGATTCGCTGTCCGGATCATCGATGGCAATGCCGGTGCCGGATGGCGTGAGCGGCCGCGGCAGCCGACGCGGCGGCGGCAAGGGTGCAGAAAGCGTTGCGGGCAGGCCAGGCACCATGCGCTCTCCCGCGGCTTGCACACCATCTACCACGGGGGCGTCGATATGCGGGTGCGTCTCGCGCCACGCGTGGCCCGTCCATTCTTCGCCGCCCGCGCGGAACACCATAGGCGTCCCGCGTCCTTTGACATCCTGCGCCAGCGTCCCCTGGACCATCGCATGCCAGGTATCGGTATTCTCCCTCTGTCCGCGATAGCCGCAGATGACGAGCCGGTCTGCGGCGCGGGTCATGCCGACATAGAGCAGGCGCCGGTATTCCTCCTCCGCCAGTGCCTTCAGGCGGGCATTGTCGGCGTTGAGCAGGGAATTTGTTCCGGAGCCGGGCGCCCGCCAGATAGGTGCGGTGACGACGGAACCGTCGGGTCGCTGTTTTTCGAAAAGGCGCAGATCGGGAACATACTGGCTGTTGAAGGCCTTGCCCCCGCCGTCGACGAGGAAGACGACCGGCGCCTCCAGCCCCTTTGCCGCGTGCACGGTCATGACGCGCACTTCGTCGCGCTCCTTGTCCTGCTCGCGCTTGACTGTCGGCGCCTCGATCTCGAGGGTCGAGATGAACGCCTGCAGGCCGGGCAAGCCGGTTCTTTCGTGATCGAGTGCAAAAGTCAGGAATTCGTCGAGAATATCGCTGACCTCACTGCCCAGCCGAGCAAGGAAAGCCGCCCTGCCACCGAGAACGCCGAGGATACGGGCGTAGAAGTCGTGCGGCAGCATATGGCGGGCGAGATCGGCATATTGCGTCAGCGTACGCGCCACCGGGTGATATCGGCTCGTCTCGTCGACGCCGCGGCTCTGCAGGCGTTGCCAGAGGCTTTCGGCTTCAGTCCTTCCCGCCGCAAGTTCGAAAACATCGTCCTCGCCAAGATTGATGAGCGGGCTTTTCAAGAGCGCGGCGAGAGAAAGGTCGTCCTCCGGCAGCAGGGCAAAGCGACCGAGCGCCATCAGGTCCTGAATCGCAATATGGCTGGTCAGCACGAGACGGTCGGCACCCGCGACGGGGATGTTATTCCTGCGCTTCAAGGCCCGCGTCAACGCGTTGACGAAGGCGTCGCGCTTGCGAACGAGGACGATGACGTCGCCCGGCCGCATCGGTCGGCGAACGCCCTTCTCGATGATGGTCTCCTTACCGATCCAGTCATCGAGCACCGCAGCGATGCGTCGGGCCAGGATGTTAGCTGGCGCGCGCTCGGGCGTCGCATCGAAGGCGGCTGTCCACTCCTCTTCGGCAAGCACCGGTTCGGGCGCGATTACGTCCCATATGTCGACGGCGCCGGGATGCCCGATCCGGTTCGAGGCATGGACGATCGCCTCGTCCTGTGCACTGAGCCCCTTCGCATTTGCCTTGTTGGCAAAGACCGTGTCGACGGCCGACAGCACGTCGGTCGTTGAGCGGAAGGAGAGCTGCAGGCGGATCGGGCTGAAGTATTTTCCGCCGGCGCGTACGCGCCGTTCCGTCACGATGCTCTCGCGGGAGAAGCGCTCGGGTCGTGCACCCTGGAATGAATAGATCGATTGCTTCTCGTCGCCGACGGCGAAGATCGTCCGCTCGTTGGCTCTCGCCGTCTCGCCGGCGAAGAAATCGGCGGCAAGCGACTGGATGATCGTCCATTGCGCAGGGCTCGTGTCCTGTGCCTCGTCGACGAGAATATGGTCGATGCCTTGGTCGAGCTTGTAGTGAACCCAGGCGCCGACATCGCCGCGGGAGAGAAGCGCTGCCGTGCGGTTGATCAGATCCTCGAAGTCGAGCTGGCTGCGCGCCTTTTTGATTTCCTCGTAATCGCGGTTGAGCCTTTCAGCGAGGGTGAGAGCGGCACGGGTCGCCTCGTACATCCGGACGATGCTGAGACGGTCCACGCAGGCCACGACATGATCGCGCGCTTGCTCGACGAGGGGACCGAGCTCGGGTGCCTCGCGCCGCATCGCCGCGTTGAGAAAGGTGGACTCAGCCCGCGGCTTGCCGCCGCCGTTGACGAAGAGCCCAACCAGCCTGCGGTAGCGTTCCTCGGCATCGGCAAGCCCTGCGACCGCCCTCAAGCCTTCCGCAAACTCGACGGGCTTGGCGCCGCCCTTGCGTGCTGCCAAGTCGAGATATTGTTCAAGAGCTGCCCCGTTCAGGCCGGCGAGCGGCCAAGCCTTGGCGAGCACGCTCTCTGCCGTCTCGCCCGGTGCAATCCCCAGCGACGCACGCAAATGCGTTTCCAATCCACCCCGCTGCGAGGCGCGATCGAGAAAGGCTTGGACAGGCGTGCGGTTGGCAACGATCGTCTCCAGCAGCCGTTCAAGACCGGTATCGTCGGCGAGATCTAGAACAGTGGCGAAGGCGCCGGCAAGCTCTGCGTCGTTCGCTGCGGTAGCCGCGAGCAACGCTCGCCGTGCATCCGCGAGCAGGACAGCGGCGGCGCTGTCGTCAAGCACGGAAAAGTGTCCGGCAACATTGGCCTCGAGCGGAAACTGATGCAGGAGCGCTTCGCAGAAGGCGTGAATCGTCTGAATCTTCAGGCCGCCGGGTGTCTCAAGGGCGGCGGCGAACAACCGCCGCGCCTCCTGGATTTTCACGGCCGAGGGCCGGGCGCCTTCGATCGCTTCGATACGCTTCTCAAGCGAGGCGTCGTCAAGCGTTGCCCATTCGGCCAGGCGCTCGAAGACCCGGTTCGACATTTCCGAAGCGGCGGCCTTCGTATAGGTGAGGCAGAGAACTGCAGATGGGCGGCAGCCGGCGAGCAGCAGGCGGATGACGCGCTGGGTCAAGACATGCGTCTTGCCCGATCCGGCATTGGCGGAAACCCAGGCCGAGCGCACCGGATCGGAGGCAAGCGATTGCCGCTCCGTCGTCCAGTCGAGCCAGGCCCGGGGTGTCGTTTCCCGAGGCCCGAAAGCGTCATCCCTCATCGGCATCATCCTCGCCTTCGGCGGTCGCCCATTCAGCGACCCGCGCCAGATGATCGTATTCGCCCCCGTAGTCGCGCTCCTTCTGGACGATCAGGCGCGAGGCGAAGCCGTGTCTGCCGCTCATCAGCGCCGCGAGCAGCTTTCTCAGCTCGATGAGCGATTCTTCCGCCAGTTGGTCTGCGGATTTTGTTTCCTTTTGCCTGCCACCCTCGTTGTTGACGGCATCGACGCTGAAGCGGCTGCCGGGTTTCAGGCGGACATAGAGAAGCGCATTCGGCTGGGCGCGTCCCGTCGCGCCGAAGGCTCCGGCCTTGAGCGCGGCTGCCTCGAGCGAAAGCTGCGGATCGAGCAGGCTGCGCGCTTCCCTGGGCGAGGGGCTGGAGCCGGTCTTGTAGTCTATGATGTCGATGGTGCCGTCCTGGCGCCGATCAAGGCGATCGGCGATGCCGGTCAGCCGGATATCCGCAAGGCCGATGTCCATGGACGCCGGAACCTCGGTGAAAGACTTCGTGATGCTCTTCCGGCGTTCGCGCTCCCATTTAAGGAACGCCCTTCCGACGGCGGCAAAACGCGGGCGCCAGATCGTGTCGATATGCGGCGGAAGTCCTTCCTCGTCGAAGGCTTCGTTGAGTAATCTCGTCATTACCGCTTCCGCTTCGAGCGCGGCCGGATCGAAGCCGCCCCTGACGAAGCGATCGACGATTCGATGGTAGAGCGTTCCACGCTCGGCTGCCCCTGGATCACGATTGAACGGGTCGATCGGCTGCAGCCGCAGGATCCGCCGCGCGTAGACGGCATAGGGATCACGGCGAAGGCGAGTGACTTCACTGAAGGAATATTTGCGCGGCTGCAGCTCGGCGGGCGGCTTCGGTTCCGGCCGTGTGGCGAGCGGCTGGGTTTCGCCTTCATCGAGAATGCGCGCCCAGTGCAGATAGTCCGCTCCGTTGGACTTGATGAGCTGCGTCAGTCCTTCGCCGCCGAGCGCCTGCAGGCGCTGCAGCCACCTTGACGCGACAGTCGGTGCCGAACCTTGGCGCATGGAGCGCGAAAGGATCAGCCGGCGCGTGCCGCAGGCCATCTGGAAATCGTGGGCAAGCTGGCCGATACGCCGTTCCGGCGGCTCAAGGCCAATCCCGGACTTCATCGTACGCGACAGGAACGGATCGTTTGACGTCTGCCCCGGCCAGGTGCCCTCGTTCATGCCGCCGAGCACCACGAGGTCCATGCTTTGCAGGCGCGATTCCAGCGCGCCGAAGATGAAGACGCGGGGATGCCGCATCGATCGCGGCTTGACCGCCTCGCTTGCCGCGAGGGCTTCGACGATGTCGCACCATTGCGGCCCGTCGGCGGTCATCTGGCCTTCCGTCTCGATGATGCCCTTGAGAAGCGTTGCCAATGCTTCGCCAGCTTCCGTGGACCAGAGGTCGCCGAGGCTGCCGCGCTCGTCGACGCAAACGGCCTCCAATGCGCGGCCCGTTCGCTCCGCCCAATCGGCAAGGGTGAGCACCTTGGTCCGAGGCTGGCCGTCGGCGCGGAGCACGGACGCGCTCGCCAACGGTTCGGCGGCCGACGCGATGCGTTCGGCAAGCCTGCGGGCGGCCGCTATGTCCTCGTCATCAAGGCGGCTCTGCCACGGGGCCGGATGACGATCATGCTTTCGCTTTTCGAGCGCCTGCTCAATGAGGGGGACAAGCGCCGAAATGTCGGCATTGGTCGTACCGCCGCGCAACGCCAGAAGTTCCAGGGCATCGGCGGCGCGCCGGACATACTCGGTTGTCTCGCCGAAGCGGGCGAGCGGGTGCTTCAGAAGAGCGACCAGTGGCACCGGATCGCCCGGCCGCAACGCCGCCTCCAGCAACAAACGGGCGACGGCGCCGGCGGCTGTGGCGGCGAGCGGCGTGCCCGCGGAATCGTCGGCCTCGATGCCGAAGCGGGCAAGCTCCGCCCCGACGCGGCGCGCAAGGCCGCGATCCGGGGTGATCAGGGCCGCCTGGCTTTCATCACTGTCGGCAAGCGCGAGCCGAAGTGCAATGGCGATGGCCGTCGCCTCTTCCCGCTCATTGGCGGTCTCGATCAGCGCGACGTCCGCGAAGGCCGAGTGAAGTCTCGCCTGATCGAAACCTTCGCGCGCGCGGGTCCAGCTGTCGGTCGCCTTTGCCGGAAGCAGGGCGCGCGAGAGAACCATGCTGCGATAGTCGAGGAAGTCGTCGGCCGGCTCGAGAGTCAGGACATCGCGCCGCCCGAGGCCCATGCGCTTCAGCAGGCGGTAGAAGCCGTATTGCGGGTGGCTGCGGTTTGCCGGATCTCTCGCGACCCCGGTCGAGGCATCGCCGACGATCAGTTCCCATTCCGTATCGCTCATCATCTGATCGAGGCCCGGCAGAACGATGGTGCCGTTCGGCAGCCTGCTGACGGCTGCGATCAGCGCGGCCGTCACCGGGATCGAACCGGTCGAGCCGGCGATGACGATCGGCCCGCTCACCTTACCTGCGGCGATGCGCTGTGTTTCCGCCTGCAGAATGGCGTTGCGGTGGCGGGAAGGCGAGGATTGCTTGAGCTCGTCCAGCCGCTCTGGCCAGTAGGTGCGGGCGATCTTCAGGAAGGCAAGCGTCAACTGCCACCAGAGCGCATGTTCGCCGGCATCGAGTTCAAAGAGCGCCTCCCAGTCGAGTTCCTCGGTTTCCACGGCGTCGATCAAGTCGGCGAGATTGCGCGCGAGCCAGATGGCATCGGCGGGGCTCGCCGGCGCGATCAGCGGACTTTCCCCATGGATATCGAGAACCGCCTGAGGCAGCTGGTTGCGCCAGGCGAGAATGAGGCGGCCGAGTTCGATCAGGCGTGCGGTGCCGGAAAGAGGCGGGGCGAGATCGAGGATCGCGGGCACCTCGGCGTCGAAAAAGCCGCTGTCGTCGTCCGTCTCCCCGAGGGCGCGGATCGTCGGCAGGATGGCCGAGCGGCCGCCGAGCAGATCGACGAACTCCGAACGAAGCACGCGCGCCGACCGTCGCGTGGGAACGAAAATCGTCACGCCGGCGAGCATCAGCGGATCCGCGGGATCGTACTTGAAACCCGGAACCAACCCGCCGTCGCAGAGCTTTTGCGCCAACGTCCTGAGGAACGGCAAGCCGGCGGGAATCGTGAAGACGTTCGAGGCGTGGCCGGGCACCCTATCCTCCCGGCTGGAAGCGCTTTACGACCGCCTCGGCTTCATCGATTGCTTCCGGTGTGCCGACGGTCATCCAGTGGCCGTCGAGCATCAGCCCGAAGAGGCGCCCCCTGGCGATCGCGCGGTCGAAATAGATGTTGAGGTTGAAGGCATCGCTTGGCGCATCGGCGAAGAGGCGCGATTCCATGACGATCGCGCCGGCATAGACGACGGGATTGTCCATGCCTTCCTCGTAGCGAGCGAGCAGGCCGTCCTGGGCGAGCGAAAAATCCTTTTTGCCGTTGTGCCCGGTCGTGTCCTCGAGCCTAACGCAGAGAAGCGCCATATCCATCTTCTGCGGATCGAAGAACTCGGCAAGCCTTTGAAGATTGCTCGGCTTTCCGGCCGCTTCGCCGATCCAGAAGAGATCGGCATTCATGACGATCAGCGGCCCGTCGTCCAGCAGCTTCAGTCCCTTGGCGAGCCCGCCACCGGAATTCATCAAGGCGTCGCGCTCATCCGAAATCAGGATATGCGGCGTTTCACGGCAACGCAGATGCTCTTCCATCTGGTCGGCGAAATGATGAACGTTCACCGCCGCCTTGGTCACGCCGGCAGCCGCCAGGATGTCCAGCACATAGTCGATCATCGGCTTGCCGGCGATCCGGACGAGCGGCTTCGGCAGTGTATCGGTGATTGGCCGAAGGCGGGTGCCCAGTCCGGCCGCAAGCACCATGGCATTGGTGATGGGCATGATTTCCTGTCAGTTGGCTGATTCGCTAGCCAGGATTCCAGCCTTAATGCACCAATCGCGCAAGGGTGTCAGCACCTCATGGCCGAGCGCACGGCTGAGATAAGCGAAGGTGCGCGGCATGTGTTTCATGTAACCGGGCTTGCCGTCGCGCTGCATCAGCCGCACCCAGATGCCGGCGAGCTTGCAGTTGCGCTGCGCCGACATCAGGTGCCAGTCGCGAAGAAAGTTTGCCTCGTCGAATGGGCCAGAGGCCTTGCGTTCGGCTACATAGGCGTTGATCAACCGGTCGGCCAGATCCTCGTCGATGGTCACACGCGCATCCTGCGTGAGCGACGCGACGTCATAGGCGGTCGGGCCGATCATCGCATCCTGGAAATCGATGATGCCGACGCGGTCGAGGCCTTTGCGGTCGGAGCGCCAGAGAATGTTCGGCGAGTGAAAATCGCGCAGCAGCAGATTCTTCTCGGCCGATTTAAGAACATCGATGAGTTGATCCCAGATGGCGAAGTATTCTTTGCGCTCCGCATCGGAGGCGGCTTCGCCACGCTTCCATGGCAGGTACCAGTCGATCAACAGGCTCGTCTCGATCTTGATCGCCGTGCGGTCGAAATCGGGAATGCGATGGGTGAGGTCGTCGCCAATGGCAATCTCGCGCGTCGGCGGTTCGCCGTGAAGGCGGGCGAGCAGGCGCACGCTTTCGAGATAGCGCTCCGCGACCGGTCTCCCTTTCGCGTCGAGAACGCCCTCGGAGCCCAGATCCTCGATCAGCAAGATATCCTTGTCGAGGTCGCGGGCATAAATTGCCGGCGCGGCGAAGCCACGCTCGCGCAGCAGTTCGGAAATTGCGACGAACGGAACGACGTCCTCGGCCAGATGCGCAAGCTGCTGGTAATATTTTCCATCCTGGAGAATGGGACCAGGCTTATGTCTCGGCGCATCCATCAGAATCTTCGCCGGCTCACCATCCGTCTCGATCCGCTCGTAGGCCCTGATCGAAGCGTCACCGGTCAAATACCGGCGCCGGGCCGTCGCGTAACCGTTTTGCGAGAGGAAACTGCGGATCGCCAGCGAGCGGGAGATACGTTCGAATGGAGCATCGGGCGCGGAAATGCCAAGCCGGCGTCCTTCGCCTTCGTGCGTAAAGGTGAGCGTGATGCGTTCGGAAGGAAGAGCTTCCTCCGCCTTTTCCGGCCATTCGACGAGGCAGATTCCCTCGGAAAGGGCCTCATCGAAGCCGAGTTCGTCGAGTTCTGAAGCGTCCGCGAGACGATAGAGGTCAAAATGGGCGACGGGGATGCGCAGGTCGTAGTTTTGGACGAGCGTGAAGGTGGGGCTCGGCACTTCGAGCGTCTCATCGTCGGCGATCGCGCGGAGCAGCGCGCGCGCGAAGGTCGACTTTCCCGCGCCGAGATCGCCCGACAAGGCCACGCAAGCGCCGGCCCTCAGCGCCAGCGCCAGGTCTTCGCCCAGCTCGATGGTGGCGGCCTCGTCCTTCAGGAACCGTTGCAGATGCTTCATTATTCGGCCGCGATGATCTTCGGCATTTCGGACGACGGAATGCGGCAGGTGACCTCGGTGCCTTCGCCCTCCTTGCTGCGGATCGAAACTGTGCCGTGGTGCAGGCTGACGAAGCTCTCGACGATCGACAGTCCGAGACCGGCGCCGCCATGCTGGCCGTAGCTTTCGAAGCGGTTGAAGACGGTGTTCAGGACATCCTGCGGAATGCCGGGGCCGGAATCGCTGACGGAGAAGACGAAATCGCTGCCTTCACGCCGGCACTTGAGATCGATGGTGCTGCCATCGGGCGCGAAATTGGCGGCGTTGGTGAGAAGCTTGATGAAGATCTGCTTCAGCCGCTGCTGGTCGGCGACCATGCGGCCGAGGGTGTCGGGCGCATCTAGCCGCAAGGTAACGCCGCTTTCGACAAGCCTGTCGGCCATTTGATGCGCGACGTCGTCGAGGAAATCGACGAGGTTCACCTCGGACATGTCGAGCTCGACGATGCCGGCGTCGACTGTGGCCAGGTCGAGGATGTCGTTGACGATTGTCAGCAGCAGCGACGAGGACGTCGCGATATGGTCGACATATTCCGCCTGGCGTTCGTTCAACTCGCCGAATGCTGGCGTCTTCAAGAGATCGGCGAAGCCGATGATGTTCGTCAGCGGCGAGCGCAATTCATAGGAAACGTGGTGGACGAAATCGTTCTTTAGAGCGTCGGCCTTGCGCAGCGCCTCGTTTTTCTCGGTTAGAGCGCGCTCGACCCTGACGCTGTCGGTAATGTTGACGAAAGTCAGCATCGTCTGGGCGTTCGGAAGCGGGATCACGGCGTAATCGAGGATCAGGCCGGTCCGCAATTCCAGAATGCCGCGGCTCGAGGGACGCTCGTCGTCGAAGCTGGTTATGATGTGGGCAAACCGCTTCCAGCCATCCGGCTGGTCGTAGGAGGGGAGGCACGCCTGTTCGACGGCTCGAATATGGGTGCCGGGCTTGGCCTCTGCCTCGCTGATGCCCCAGATCGCCCGGAATGCGGGGTTGGAAAGCCGGATGCGGCCATCTGGCCCGAACACCGCGACGCCTTCGGCGAGATGGTCGATCGTTTCGCCCTGGACCTGGAGCAGGGTATTGTAACGGGTCTCGAGGTCGACCTTCTCGGTCAGGTTCTCGAAGACCCAGGTTGCGCCGCCCTGTGGTCGTGCGGTGGCGAAGACGCGGAGCGTCTGGCCGTTCGGCAGGTGCCAGAGGTCGGATTGCGTGTCGAGCGCCTGATAGACGGACAGCGCATTGGCCTTCCACTGTTTCCAGTTGAGCTGCTCGGGCAGCTTGCCGCCGGCCCGCAACCGGTCGAGCACCTCGCCGTTGTCGGGCTTGCGCTCGAGGAAGCCCATGTCGAGGTTCCAGAGCCGCTGGAACGCCTGATTGTAGAACTGCAGGCGCTGGTTGCCGTCGAAGATCGCCACGGGCGTGGCCAGATGGTCGAGCGTTTCGGCATGGCTCTTCAGAGTCCGAGCAAGCTCTTCGCGCACGGCTTCGATGCCGGAGATATCGATGGCGATGCCAGCGGAGCCGGCCGGGCTGCGGGCGTCGACGACATCGAAGAAGGTGCGATTGCCCTTCACCACCGTCGAAACCTTGTCGCTGAAGGGCGTTTCCAGGGTTGAGACGGCGCGGATTTTTTCGCGCGCCGCGGTAGAAAGCAATTCGCGCCCTTCGGCGACGGCGAGGCTCGCGCTCTGCGTCTCGACCGCCTCGGCATAGGCTTCATTGACCCATTCGAGCTTGCCGTCCGCAGTGCGTTGCCACACAGGCAGATCGATCGCATCGAGCAGCGTGCGGAAGGTCGACAGCGATGCGTGCAGACGATCGCGTTCCAGTTTCAGCTCGGCAAGTTCGGCTCTGAGATTGTTGAGCGCGATGAAGCGCACGAATGCCCGGCCGCCGGAAACGCGGCCCTGGGCTTCCAGGACCTCGTTGCGCTGCGTTTCGAGGACGAGATCAAAGCTTTGCGCCTGCGCGCGCAATGTCTCGATCGCCTTTTCGAGCTGGCTGGCGGACGGCGCCTTGAGCCAGCGTCCAAAAGCGAGAAAAGCGCGGTCGTCCTGCGGAGCGCCGGTCTCGACGGGAAGCTGTCCGAGGAACTCGGGACGTTCGGCGAGACCATCCCAGATCACGATGCGCCGGTTCTTGTCGGCGATGAGGGCCTGGAAACGGGAAATTCGCTGGTTGGCATCGGAAAGACCGGATCGCAGTTCACGGTTCTCGGCCTCAATATTGCCGCGTTGGCGGATGAGCCAGATGGCGGAAATCATGGCGGCGGAAATTACGCCGATCAGGACGGAAAAGGTGACGACCTCGGAGGAGCCGAAAATGGCCTTGGTCACCGGCGTCGACGCCTGGGCCGCCGCGTCGGTCGCCGCGAAGAACACGCTGCCGGCGAGCAGGCGCCGCATCATTGACGGTACCTTAAGGCCCCCGCTGAAAAGCGTCGATCGTTCTGTGTCCATGGCGCCGCCGTCCCCGTTTGTCCGGAAATTGCCGCCGACCTTACGTCGCCATGCACCGAAGCCCTCGTAAGGGGCCCGCGTCAGTTCCGATTGCATCCCCGGTCTGTCTCCGTCTGTTTGCCGCATGTCCGACAAGACATCCCCATTCGTGACACTCGAAGGTCCGCCCTACAGCGCCGCGCGTCTTTTGAGACGCGCAAAGCACGCTGTAGCATCTCGAATTACTGCATGTTTCCTTGAACCGGCTACGATTGAGGAATCGTGCAGCAGCGTCACGAATCAATGACTTAAGCATACTTGTTTGACGAATCGCCGGAAAGTGCGCGGCTCAAAAAAGAGGCCGCGATCTCCTGTCAAGATCGCGGCCACAACATCTTGTGGATTGTCCGGCTAACGATTAGTACCGGTAGTGTTCGGCCTTGAACGGACCCTGCGGCTTCACGCCGATGTAGGCTGCCTGTTCTTCCGAAAGCTCAGTCAGCTTGGCGCCGAGCTTTGCGAGATGCAGGCGCGCAACCTTCTCGTCGAGCTGTTTCGGCAGCACGTAGACCTCGTTCTTGTAGTTCTCACCCTTGGTGAAGAGCTCGATCTGCGCCAGCACCTGGTTGGAAAAGGAGGCCGACATGACGAAGGACGGATGGCCGGTGGCGTTGCCGAGATTGAGCAGGCGGCCTTCCGAAAGCAGGATCATGCGGTTGCCCTTCGGGAACTCGATCATGTCGACCTGCGGCTTGATGTTGGTCCATTTCAGGTTGCGCAGCGCCGAGACCTGGATTTCGTTATCGAAGTGGCCGATGTTGCCGACGATCGCCATGTCCTTCATCTCGCGCATGTGGTCCATGCGGATGACGTCCTTGTTGCCGGTCGTCGTGATGAAGATGTCGGCGGTCGAGACGACGTCCTCGAGCTGAACCACTTCGTAGCCGTCCATTGCGGCCTGCAGCGCGCAGATCGGATCGACTTCCGTGACCTTCACGCGGGCGCCGGCGCCCTTCAGAGAGGCGGCCGAACCCTTGCCGACATCGCCGTAGCCGCAAACGACGGCGACCTTGCCGGCCATCATCACGTCGGTGCCGCGGCGGATGCCGTCGACGAGCGATTCCTTGCAGCCGTACTTGTTATCGAACTTCGACTTCGTGACGCTGTCGTTGACGTTGATCGCCGGGAAGGGAAGCAGGCCCTTTGCCTGGAGCTGGTAGAGGCGGTTGACGCCGGTGGTCGTTTCTTCGGTAACGCCCTTGATGGCGTCGCGCTGCTTGGTGAACCAGCCAGGGCTTGCGGCGAGGCGCTTTTTGATTTGGGCAAAGAGGATCTCCTCTTCTTCCGAGCCCGGGTTCGAAAGCACGTTCTCGCCGGCTTCGGCACGCGCGCCGAGCAGGATGTACATGGTGGCGTCGCCGCCATCGTCGAGAATCATGTTCGACAGGCCGCCGTCGGCCCACTGGAAGATCTTGTCGGTATAGGCCCAGTATTCCTCAAGCGTTTCGCCCTTGACGGCAAAGACCGGAACACCGCTTGCAGCGATGGCGGCAGCCGCGTGGTCCTGGGTCGAGAAGATGTTGCACGACGCCCAGCGAACCTCGGCGCCGAGCGCAACCAGCGTCTCGATCAGCACGGCCGTCTGGATGGTCATGTGCAGCGAGCCGGTGATGCGCGCGCCCTTCAGCGGCTTCGATGCGCCGAATTCCTCGCGGCAGGCCATCAGGCCCGGCATTTCCGTTTCGGCGATGGCAATTTCCTTGCGGCCGAAATCGGCGAGCCCGATATCGGCGACAATATAGTCCTGAGTTGCGGTCATGGAGTTCTCCAGGGCTGATCTTTTCCGGCCGCGCCGGCCCTTGGCCTTCTGGCGGCATGACAATGCCTCCCGCGCAGGATCACGGGGAGAGTGGGCACGGTCTATCAGGAATCAACGGGCAGGGCAACCACGATATAAAGAAGTCTTTATATGTTTATATCGCGCGAAACGCAGGAAACGACCTTCGGTTTGATTCGGCAACGAGCCGCGTCAAATTTCTTCGCCGAACTTGTCGCGTACCAAAGTGTCGAGGGCGTTGAGCGCCTCTTCCGCCTGGATGCCGCTGGCTGTCACGAAAACGGTGCAGCCGGTGCTGGCGGCGAGCATCATCAGGCCCATGATCGACGTGCCGCCGACTGTCATGCCGTCCTTGGAGACGGTGATCTCGGCATCATAGGCTTCGACGGTCTGGACGAATTTCGCCGAAGCGCGTGCGTGCAGGCCGCGCTTGTTGGTGATCAGCAGCTCCCGAGTCAGCGACATGTCCGGGCGATGGTCCATCATTTTCCGCTCAGCACGCGGCTGGCGACGTTGATGTATTTGCGTCCCGCCTCGGAGGCCTCGACGAGCGCCTTGTCCATGTCGCTTTCGCCGCGAACGCCAGCAAGCTTGATCAGCATCGGCAGATTGACCCCCGCGATCACCTCGACGCTGCCGCTGCGCATCACCGAGATGGCAAGGTTGGAAGGCGTGCCGCCGAACATGTCCGTCAGGATGATGACGCCATTGCCCTCTTCCGCGCCCGCAACCGCATCAAGGATATCCTGACGCCGCTGGTCCATGTCGTCCTCGGGTCCGATGCATACCGTCTCGATAGCTTTTTGCGGACCGACCACATGCTCCAACGCATGCCGAAACTCTTCCGCCAGCTTGCCATGGGTGACAAGCACAAGTCCGATCATGGGTATCTTTGCTCCAACTGCATGCAACTCGTTGATGGTCAGATATCGCAATGCAGCAATTTCGTCCACCTGTTGGGGCGGCCATCTTGGCAAGGAAAAGGCGAAGTGCAAGCCAAAAATGCCGAAAAAGCAGCCCTCGTGCCCTCAGATAAGGCTAAAGTGCTAAATTTTTGGGTAGCAGCGCGTGCAGTGCATCGAGAGGCGAGACGATGTTTTCAACGGGAACGCGCAACAGCGGCAGACTTCGCCCTATATCTAGCTGCAGCTCTTCGCTCTCGGGCGGGAGACGCTGGTCGCGGGACGGCCGCACCGGGATGATCGCCCAGTCGAGAACGCAGGCCGAAACCGTTTCGATGGCGACGATGCCGCTGCCACGGATCTCGATCAGGCCACGAATGGATGGGGGGCACCGCGCGATGATCCGGTCGTTCTCAAGGCTGAGGTCGACCCGGTCATCCGCAACGAGTGCAGCGAAACGTCCACGCCGCCTCGCTTCGGAAATGCAGGACAGCGCCAGAGCCGACTTGCCCGAGCCGGAAGGACCGGTAATCAGAAATCCGCTCGTGCCGAGAACGATCGCCGTTGCGTGGATATTGCAGACCGGCCCGGTCACTGGTTCGGCTCGGCGGGCAGCGAGAGGATGAAGCGGGCGCCGGTCACGTGCCCGCCTTGTCCGACGATATTTTCCGCCTTCAGCGTGCCGCCATGCGCTTCGGCGATCTGGCGCGAAATCGAAAGGCCGAGGCCGGAATTCTGGCCGAAGTCCTCGCCCTCCGGCCGGTCGGTATAGAAGCGTTCGAAAATCCGGTCGATGTCTTCGGCCTGGATGCCTGGCCCGTTGTCTTCGACGTAGACGAGGCAGCGGGATCGCGACCGGGTCAGGCGCACAATGATGCGGCCATTCTGCTCGGGAACGAAGGAGCGAGCGTTTTCGATGAGGTTCGTGACGATCTGGCCAATGCGCAACTCGTAGCCGTTGACGACAAAGCTCGCCCGCGGATTGTCCTTGCGGTCGATGACGAAGTCGAGGAGCACCGGCTTCTTCTTGCTGCGGATCTGTCGGGAAATATCGATAAGATCGCCGAGCAGCTTCTCCAGGTCGATTTTCTTGGCGTCGCTGCGCGCCAGTTCGGCATCGAGCCGCGAGGCGTCGGAGATATCGCTGATCAGCCGGTCGAGGCGGCGCACGTCGTGCTGGATGACGTCGAGCAGCCGTTTCTTCGAGTCCTCGTTGCGCGCGAGCGGCAGGGTCTCGACGGCGCTGCGCAGCGAGGTAAGCGGGTTCTTGAGCTCGTGGCTGACGTCGGCGGCAAAGTTTTCGATCGCCGCGATACGGTCATAGAGCGCCGTCGTCATTTCCCGAAGCGCCACGGAAAGGTTGCCGATTTCGTCCTGGCGCGAGGAAAAGTCCGGGATTTCCTCCCGTTCCTTCGCGCCGCCGCGGCGCACACGGATAGCGGCAGCCGACAGCCTTCTCAGCGGATTGGCGATCGTCGATGACAGCAGCAGCGACAGGATGACGTTGACGAGTGCGGCAACGCCGAAGACGCGGATGATGGCGAGGCGCTCTGCGTGGACGATCTTGTCGATGTCGCCCGCCTGCGTCGAAAGCAGGAGCACGCCAAGTACGGCGCGGAAACGCTGCACCGGCACCGCGACCGAAACGATGAGTTCGCCCTTCTCCGTCACCCGCACGACGGCGCCGCGCACACCGGTCAGCGCGTTCATGACCTCGGGGTAGATCGAGCCGTTGCCGCCCGGCGGCTCCTTGTAGAGCGGCAGGTCGCCCGGCTGCAGAAGCCGGTTGAGCCACATGCTGAGCTTGTCGGCGATGCCGGTCGTTTCCGGGTCGACCGGCGGAAGGTCGAAGCGCAGCACCTGGCCGCCGCTATAGAGGTGACGGGAGTCGAGCAGGAGATCGGCATCGGCGTCGAAGAGGCGGGCGCGCGTCCGCGTCGGCGAAATCAGGCGTCTAAGGACAGGCGCCACGCGCTCTTGGATGATCGGGAATTCGAGGTCCTCGTCGTTCGGCAGCGGTGTGATGCTTTCACCGGCCTGGAGCTCGAGCAGTTTTTCCGGATCGATGGTGATCGAGTTGGTGTCGACCGAGGCGGAGGCGGAAACGGCCCCGGCGATGATCTCGCCCTGGGTGAGTAGGCTCTCCACCCGCGCGTCGATCAGGCCCTCGCGAAACTGGTTGAGATACATGATGCCGCCGACGAGCACCACGAGCGCGACCAAGTTGAAGAAGACGATGCGCCGGGTGAGGCTCGAAAAGACGGCATTGCCGAACAGGCGGCGGATCAGGGTGAAGGGATGGGCCCATCGGCGCTGGCTGCGCGCCGATGCCCGCCCTTCGATATCCTCGATATCGCCCTGCAAGACTTCTACCAAGTCTCCCGCTCCCACGACGAAAATGTCGTCGCCTTCTCTTCCTACAGCGCCGTGCGTCTAATCAGACGCTCAAAAGGACGCTGTCGCACTTTGAATGCTGCATGTCTTCGTCCTTAAATCTGTTACGATTTAAGGAAACATGCATTGCGCCGGCACATGCTATCTGCCTGATCCCGGTCATCTGCTTGGACCCGGCTCATCTGCCGGCGCGGCTCATGTCCCGTGGATGCGGCCTTTCCGACGCGGGCTTGCCACTCCCGCGTCGCCGTTACGCCATTTCTGCATGATCCACAATCGCCGCTATGGCAAGCGTGGAGCGGCGGTCAGGCCGTCTCGCGAAAACGATAACCGACTCCGTAGAGCGTTTCGATCATGTCGAAGTCGTTGTCGACCATCTTGAACTTCTTGCGAAGCCGCTTGATGTGGCTGTCGATCGTGCGGTCATCCACATAGACCTGCTCATCATAGGCGGCATCCATCAATGCGTCACGGCTCTTCACCACGCCCGGACGCTGCGCCAGCGAGTGCAGGATTAAAAATTCGGTGACCGTCAGCGTGACCGATTCGTTCTTCCAGGTGCAGGTGTGGCGCTCCTGGTCCATCACGAGTTGGCCGCGCTCGAGCGAACGGGACGGTGCGTCGGAAGCCTTGGCCGTGCCAATGGCGCCAACCGCGGCAAGGTCGCGGTTCGGCGCGCGCCGCAGGATCGCCTTGACGCGCTCGACCAGCAGGCGCTGGGAGAAGGGCTTGGTGATGAAATCGTCGGCGCCCATCTTGAGACCGAAGAGCTCGTCGATTTCCTCGTCCTTGGACGTCAGGAAAATCACCGGCAGGTCCGATTTCTGCCGCAGGCGGCGCAACAGCTCCATGCCATCCATGCGCGGCATCTTGATGTCGAAGATGGCGAGCTGCGGCGGACGCGCCAGCAGGCCTTCGAGTGCCGATGCACCGTCGGTGTAGGTTTCGACCTTGTAGCCCTCGGCTTCCAGCGCGATGGACACGGATGTGAGGATATTGCGGTCGTCATCGACAAGCGCGATGGTCTGCATCGTATTCAACTCCGTCTTTATTTTGGTCCGTTGGCCAGACCCGCTGCAGGAATCGCGGCAATCGCGAGTCACCGGCGTTACTTGAGTATAAAGGTGGAACAAATTGTGGCGAAGCATAAAAGCGCCGCCTGCCAATCGTCTCGGACTGGCCGACAAATGTGTCCTGTTGAAGCATAATTCAACCGATTAAAAAATACACATTTTTCTTTAAATCGATTAATATACTGATATCATTATTGTTTTAGGAGTGGACGTCTTGTCTTCGATCAACCTTGTCGGTATGTTCCGACGAAATCCCCCACCAATGGCCAACGACAAAGGAAGCTTGACCATGGAGCAACTCGGCACCCGCAATCCCTCGAACGGACTGGAAACAATCGGCTTTTCGGATCTGGCTTTCGTCCGCTACAACTTCGAGGCAGCGGAGCTTTACGAGGACGCCCTTCGCCGCGGCGAGGCCCAATTGACGGCGCACGGCGCGCTCTGTGCACGGACCGGGCAGCACACGGGCCGCTCCCCCAAGGACAAGTTCGTTGTCCGCGATGCGGCGACCGCTGACCAGATCTGGTGGGACAACAACAACGCGATCTCGCCCGAAAACTTCGAGCGCCTGCGCCAGGACATGCTTGCTCATGCCAAGGGCAAGTCGCTTTACGTGCAGGACCTCATTGGCGGCGCCGATCCGGCCCATGCTCTGCCGACGCGCGTCGTCACCGAGTTCGCGTGGCACTCGCTTTTCATCCGCAATCTCCTGATCCGTCCGCCGCGTGAAGCGCTTGCCAGCTTCGAGCCGAAGCTGACGATCATCGACCTGCCGAGCTTCAGGGCGAATTCGGCGCGCCACGGTTGCCGCAGCGAGACGGTGATCGCCTGCGACCTGACGAACGGCCTCGTCCTGATCGGCGGCACCTCCTATGCCGGCGAAATGAAGAAGTCAGTCTTCACGGTTCTCAACTATCTCCTGCCGAAAAAGGATGTCATGCCGATGCACTGCTCGGCCAATGTCGGTTCCGCGGGAGACACCGCCATCTTCTTCGGCCTTTCCGGCACCGGCAAGACCACGCTTTCGGCCGATCCCGCCCGCACGCTCATCGGTGACGACGAGCACGGCTGGGGCGAGCACGGCGTCTTCAATTTCGAGGGCGGCTGCTATGCCAAGGCGATCAAGCTTTCGGCCACGGCCGAACCGGAGATCTACGCCACCACCCGGCGCTTCGGTACCGTGATGGAGAACGTCGTGCTCGATGGGCGCCGCGTCCCCGACTTCGACGACGGCTCGCTGACGGAAAACACCCGTATCGCCTACCCGTTGGACTTCATTCCGAATGCCAGCGAAACCGGAACGGCACCGCAGCCGCGCACCGTCATCATGCTGACGGCGGATGCCTTTGGCGTCATGCCGCCGATCGCCAGGTTGACACCAGAACAGGCAATGTACCACTTCCTGTCCGGCTACACCGCCAAGGTCGCCGGAACGGAAAAGGGCGTGACCGAACCGGAGGCGACCTTCTCGACCTGCTTCGGCGCTCCGTTCATGCCGCGCCATCCGTCCGAATACGGCAATCTGCTGAAGGACCTGATTGCCAAGAACGGCGTCACCTGCTGGCTGGTCAACACCGGCTGGACCGGCGGCGCTTACGGCACCGGAAACCGCATGCCGATCAAGGTAACGCGTGCGCTGCTTTCGGCAGCCCTCGACGGCTCGCTCAACGATGCGTCGTTCCGCACCGACGCAAACTTCGGCTTTGCCGTGCCGATGTCGGTGCCGGGCGTGGACGACGGCATTCTCGACCCGCGGTCGACATGGGCGGACGGCGTTGCGTATGACGCGCAGGCGCGCCGCCTGGTCGACATGTTCATTGCCAACTTCGCCAAGTTCGAAAGGCATGTCGACGGCAGCGTGCGCGACGCGGCTCCGGGAGCGAAGGTCGCGGCCGAATAAAGTTCGCCGGCTCTGATTCACGTGAAACCCGGCCCGTTAGGGCCGGGTTTCACGTTTTATCCCGATTGTTTTCAAATGCTTCGCTGTAGCTATCCTTAATTGCGCATTCCTGGCGGAAAACCGTTACACACTTTTCCCGGCATTGCTCCGGACCGAGTGATTTTCGGATCGAATCGATCGAAAATCATGAACGGGATCGATTCTGATGAGTTACAGAAGGAGAGGGGACAACCGCCTGCCCGCTGCATCAGCGCGATTGAAACGGAGCAAACATGGCCAGCGAGCCGCTTTACATCAACGACCGCATCGTCATTGCCGGCTGGGAATTGACGGAGCAGTTCGTGCTGGCTGGCGGACCGGGCGGACAGAACGTCAACAAGGTGTCGACGGCCGTCCAACTCTTCTTCGACATTCAGGCCTCGCCTTCGCTGCCGGACCGGGTCAAAGCGAATGCATTGAGGCTTGCGGGCCGCCGTGTCTCCAAGGACGGCGTGCTGATGATCGAAGCCAGTCGTTTTCGCAGCCAGGAGCGCAATCGCGAGGATGCCCGCGAGCGGCTGAAGGAACTGATTCTGAAGGCGGCCGAGCCACCACCGCCGCCGCGCAAGAAAACCAAGCCGACCCGCAGTTCTATCGAGCGGCGGCTGAAGGAGAAATCCGGTCGCGCCGAAATCAAGAAGCTCCGCGGCCGGCCGGGCGGTGAGTAAGGGACGTACGGACTGCGAGCATGCGAAGGGCCACACTGATCTTTGGGCCAGGCGAATCTTTCGACCCGCTCCCTTGAACTTTCGCCGGTGCCGCCCTCTTTTATCGAGGGGCATCTGCGAAAGAGGAGGCAACCATGGGGTTGTTCAGCTTTATCAAGAACGCCGGCAAGAAGCTTGGAATTGGGAGTGACGACACGCCGCCGGATGCCGATAGTGTCCAGAAGGAACTCACCTCGCATGACCTCGGCACCAAGGACGTGCAGGTCGAAGTCGTGGACGACAAGGTTGTCCTCAAGGGCGTCGTCAAGGATCAGTCGACGTTCGAAAAGGCCGTTGTGGCCGTCGGCAACACGCTCGGTGTTTCGGCGGTCGAGGCGTCCGATCTCAAGGTCGCAGACGCCGGCGCCGCGCCCGCACCGGCCAAGGCGCCCGTCTTCTACACGGTGAAGAAGGGCGACAATCTCTGGAAGATCGCCGAGGCGCAGTACGGCAAGGGCAAGGGCGCCAAACACACGCTGATCTTCGAAGCGAACAAGCCCATGCTGAAAGACCCCGACAAGATCTATCCGGGGCAGGTTCTGCGCATTCCGGATCTGGACGCCGTCTGAGCAGCGGCATTTTCCGGGTGTCGCCCGAGTCCCGCGACAACTATAGAGCTGCAGCGCCGAGCGTCTTAGCAGACGCGTAAAGGAGGCTGTAACACTTTGAATTCTGCATGTTTTATCCTCAAATCGGCTAGGATTTGAGGAAGCATGCGGTGGACTTCGGGTTTGACGAACTGAGGCCCGTCGATCGATGCAGCGAATGACGGGACAGACGCGATGCAGGTGCTGCCGAAAGGAATAAGACACATTCCGGGATTCCTCGACCGCTCCCGTCAGCAGGAACTGGTCGAGGCCATCCGTCTGGTCGTTGCGGAGGCCCCGCTCTTCGTGCCTGAAATGCCGAAGACCGGCAAGCCGATGTCAGTGCGTATGACCAATTGTGGTCCGCTCGGCTGGGTCACCGATCGGGAAAGGGGCTACCGGTATCAGGCGGAGCACCCGGTGACCGGCAAGCCCTGGCCGGAAATGCCGGCGGCGCTCAACGACATCTGGCACGCGGTTTCGGCGAGCGAGAAGGAGCCGGAGGCCTGCCTCGTCAACTTCTATTCCGCAGACGCGCGCATGGGGCTGCATCAGGATAGGGACGAGCGAGACCTCGAGACCGCCGTCGTTTCTATATCGCTCGGCGACACCTGCCTCTTTCGTGTCGGTGGACGGGAGCGCGGCGGCCAGACGATCTCGTTCAAGCTTGCGAGCGGCGATGTCGTCGTGCTCGGCGGCGAAGGCAGGCTCGCCTTCCACGGCGTCGACCGCATCTATCCGAACACCTCGACGCTTCTGAAGAACGGCGGGCGCCTGAATCTCACCTTGCGCCGGGTCAATCCCTAGGGGACAGGGGCGCGACCATACGCGAGCGCCGTGCCTCGCTTCAAAGCTTCCGGAGTGCCACCGTCTGCGTCAGGTGGTTCGGGCCCTTCTGCAGGATCAGGTCGGCGCGCGGCCGCGTTGGCAGGATGTTCTGGTGCAGGTTTTTCAGGTTGATATTGTGCCAGAGCCCCTCGGCGATGGCGCGCGCCGCATCCTCGCTGATCGTTGCATAGCGATGGAAGAAGGACTGCGGGTCCTTGAAGGCCGTCTCGCGCAGCCGCATGAAGCGGCTCACGTACCAGCTGTGAATAAGATTTTCGTCGGCATCGATATAGATCGAGAAATCGAAGAAATCCGACACCATCGGCACGATCTTGCCGTCGGCCGGCAGATTGCGCGACTGCAGCACGTTGATTCCTTCGAAGATCAGGATGTCCGGCCGGTCGATGGTCTGGAACCGGTCCGGGATGACGTCATAGGTCAGGTGCGAATAGGTAGGCGCCTTGACGTTCGGCTGGCCCGCCTTGATCGCCGAGAGGAAGCGCAGGAGCGCGCCGATGTCGTAGCTCTCCGGAAAACCCTTGCGATCCATCATGTTTTCGCGCTGCAGGATCGCGTTCGGGTAGAGAAAACCGTCGGTGGTGATCAGGTCGACCTTCGGGCTCGATGGCCAGCGCGCCAAAAGCTCTGCGAGAATGCGCGCCGTCGTGGACTTGCCGACGGCGACCGAACCGGCGATGCCGATGACGAAGGGTGTCTTCGTTTCGTCGGACATGCTGAGGAAGCGCTTGCGCTGCTGGAACAGGATCTGCGAAGCCTCGACATGGGCGGAAAGCAGCCGCGACAGCGAGAGATAGATCCGGCGTACCTCGCCGAGATCGACCGGGTCGTTGAGCGACCGCAGCCGCTGCACCTCGTCCGCCGTCAGCGTCAACGGCGTGTCGGCGCGAAAGCGCGACCATTCCTCGGCCGAGAACACGTGGTAGGGCGAATAGTCTCCGCCCTGCAGGTTGCCCGGAAGATCCGCGGCGTCGATGTCTTTCGCTGCGATAGTCATGGATTTTTCCGGTTTGCCTTCTCCTCCAGGCCGGATTGGCTGGTCCGCCTGGCAAGTTCGTCCATCACATCCTGCAACGGGACGGCCGCGATATTCAATACGACCATAAGATGATAGAGGAGGTCGGCACTCTCATCGATCAGATTCTTGCGGTCCTCGCTGATCGCCGCGATGACGGTTTCGACCGCCTCCTCGCCGAGCTTCTTGGCCGCCTTGCGCTGGCCGGCTGCGACGAGCTTGGCGGTCCAGGATTCCTCCGGGGCTGCCTTTGCCCGCACGGCCACGATGTTTTCGAGATCGGAAAGATTGAACCCGGTCATGCTGAAATCCTTTAGATCACGATGGTTAGAGCGGGATGCGGGCGGAAAACCGCGCACACTTTTCCTCATCCCGCTCTAAGCGTCAGTCGAGCCGCATGGCGATGCCGTGCTCGGCCATGTAGCGCTTTGCCTCGCCGATGCTGTAAGTGCCGAAATGGAAGATCGACGCCGCAAGCACCGCTGTCGCGTGGCCGTCGCGCACGCCTTCCACCATGTGGTCGAGCGTCCCGACGCCACCCGACGCGATGACGGGCGCCCGCACCGCATCGGCGATCGCTCGCGTCAGGGCAATGTCGTAGCCGCTTTTCGTACCGTCGCGATCCATGGACGTCAGCAGTATTTCGCCGGCGCCGAGATCAACGACCTTCCGCGCGAATTCGACCGCGTCGATGCCAGTTCGCTCGCGTCCGCCATGGGTGAAGATCTCCCAGCGGTTCGCCTCGCCTTGCGTCGACACCTTCTTGGCGTCGATCGCGACGACGATGCATTGGTTGCCAAACTTGTCGGCGGCTTCCGCCACGAAATCCGGATTCTTCACCGCCGCCGTGTTGATCGACACCTTGTCGGCGCCGGCGAGCAGCAGCTTGCGAATATCGGACACCTGCCGCACGCCGCCGCCGACGGTGAGCGGCATGAAACACTGCTCGGCGGTGCGGGCGACGACGTCGAAGATCGTTTCGCGGTTGTCCGAGGATGCGGTGATGTCGAGGAAACAGAGTTCGTCGGCACCGGCCGCGTCATAGGCTCGCGCTGCCTCCACCGGGTCGCCCGCATCGATGAGGTCGACGAAATTGACACCCTTGACGACGCGTCCGTCCTTGACGTCGAGGCAGGGGATTACGCGGGCTTTCAAGGTCATCGAATCATCCCTTTCTCGCTGCGCGGATCAACGCCAGCGCTTCCTGCGGGTCGATGCGGCCGTCATAGAGAGCGCGACCCGAGATAGCGCCCTCGAGTTTTTGCGCATCCGGCTGGGTCATGCGGCGAATGTCGTCCATCGAGGCGAGGCCGCCCGAGGCAATCACCGGGATCGACACCGCATCGGCAAGCTCCAGTGTCGATGCCCAGTTGATGCCGGTCAGAATGCCGTCGCGGTCGATATCCGTATAGATGATCGCCGCAACGCCGGCCCCCTCGAATTTCTTCGCAAGCTCGATGACGCCGAGCTCCGAGGCCTCTGCCCAGCCTTCTACGGCCACCTTGCCGCCCTTGGCGTCGATGCCGACGGCGATCCTGCCGGGGAATTTGCGGCAGGCATCGATGACGAGGGCCGGATCGCGCACGGCCACGGTGCCGAGAATGACGCGCGCGAGCCCGCGCGAAAGCCAGTTCTCGATATGCGCCAGCGTGCGGATGCCGCCGCCAAGCTGCACGGGATTGCGGGTTGCCTTGAGAATCGCGTCGACCGCCGCGCCATTCACCGTCTCACCGGCAAAGGCGCCGTTCAGGTCGACGACATGCAGCCACTCGAAGCCCTGTTCCTCGAAGGCCCGCGCCTGGGCGACCGGATCGGGATTATAGACGGTTGCCTGCTCCATGTCGCCGAGCTTCAGGCGCACGCATTGTCCATCCTTGAGGTCGATCGCGGGGAAGAGAATCATGTGTTGGTCCGATCAAGAAAGAACGCCGGCAGCCTCACGGCTTCCAACGCAGGAAATTCGAAATAAGGGCGAGGCCCAGCGTTTGGCTCTTTTCCGGGTGGAACTGCGAGCCCGCCTTGTTGTCGCGCGCGACGAATGCGGTCACCGGTCCATCATAGTCCGCCTCGGCAATCACGTCCTCGGGCTTCTCGGCGGCCAGGTGGTAGGAGTGCACGAAATAGGCGTGCAGACCGTTTTCGCCCGTCGGAATTCCCGTAAAGAGCGCGTGCGGCCGGTTGAGCCTGAGCGTGTTCCAGCCGATCTGGGGGATTTTCAGCGACGGGTCGGCCGGCGTCATTTCCTTGACATCGCCGGGGATCCAGCCGAAGCCCTCAGTGATCGTCTTTTCGAGCCCGCGGGACGACATGAGCTGCATGCCGACGCAGATCCCGAGAAAGGGGCGCCCGTCTTTCTCGACGGCCTGCTTGAGCGCGTCCTCCATGCTGGCGACGGCGGCGAGGCCGCGGCGGCAATCGGCATAGGCGCCGACGCCTGGGAGCACGATGCGGTCGGCGGACGCCACCCGTTCCGGCTTGTCGGTCAGGTCGATCTCGGCAGCGATGCCGGCTTCCCGCGCCGCCCGTTCGAAAGCTTTCGTGGCAGAGCGCAGATTGCCCGACCCGTAGTCAATGATGGCGACCCGCATCAGCGTTCTCCATAGGGTTGAAAGAGGCCAAGGCCGGCGCTGTTTTCGGCCTGTTTTGTCGGAGACCTCTCGGCGGACGGCAACGGAGTTGCCGTTCTGCGATCAGCCGTGGCCGATACGTTGGAAAAATAGATCTCCTCCGCCGTCTGAAGGTCGCGCGCCGGGACGATGGAGCGAAGTGTCCAGTCTCCTTTCCTGAGATTTCGGGCGACCAGAAGCGGGCCTTCCAGCGAAACCAGCAGGCTGAGAGCCAGATGCACGAAAAGCGAGGCGGCAAAAGCGCCGGGTATGGAGGACGAGAGGATTAACAGAATTTGCAGAACGGCAACTGCGATTCCAAGAAGCCATGCGCGCTTGCTCATCAGCCAGAGCGCGGGAAAGAAAAAGGCAGGCCAGGAAAAACCGTCCGCGATGAACCGCGCCCTTTCGTCATCGGCCGGTGCGCCGGGCGGGGTCATGATCAGATAAGAAGCCATGGGTCTCAGCCGGGGTATTGCCGGCTCAGGCGAGCGTTCCCTTGGTCGAGGGCACGCGTCCAGCCTGGCGCGGATCGATTTCGGTTGCGGTGCGAAGCACGCGGGCGACGGACTTGAAACAGGTCTCGGCGATATGATGGTTGTTGGCGCCGTAGATGTTCTGGATATGCAGGGTGATACCGGCATGCTGGGCCAGCGCCTGGAAGAACTCACGCACCAGCTCCGTGTCGAAGCTGCCGATCTTCGGCGAGGTGAAAGTCACGTTCCAGACGAGGAAGGGCCGGCCGGAAACATCGACAGCGGCGCGCGTCATCGTTTCGTCCATGGCAAGGTCGATCGAGGCGTAGCGCGTGATGCCGCGGCGATCGCCGAGTGCCTTGGCGAGCGCCTGGCCGAGCGCAATGCCGGTGTCCTCGACCGTGTGATGGTCGTCGATATGCAGGTCACCGTCCGCCTTGATCTCCATGTCGATCAGCGAGTGGCGCGAAAGCTGGTCCAGCATATGGTCGAAGAAGCCGACGCCGGTCGCGATCTTCGACGTTCCCGTTCCATCGATGTTGACGGAGACCGATACGGCGGTTTCATTTGTCTTTCTGGAAACTTGGCCGCTGCGGCTGGGCATGCTTTCTGCCATCAGGCTCTCCTGTACGCGCTCGACCCGGATGATTTCGCACCGAAACGGCCCAAAATCAGCGGGATCGATACCAAAACTAGAGCTGGATGTGCGGGAGGAAAATCACGTCATACTTTTCCCGTACCGTTCCAGAGCCGCTCCATATCAGGGGAGGCGCGAAATATCCAGAACTGTCACGGAAATTCGACGGTTCGTGGACAGTGGAAGGAAGATCGCCGGCAGACTGCAGGACCAATTGCAATCGCGCGGTGGGCACTTACATAGGCGTCAAGCAACCAGGCTCGGCTGCAAGCGCGCGCGTCTCGCAAAAGTCGCTGTAGCACTCTAGAGTCGCTGCATGAGCTTGCCCTTAAATCGTCCCGATTTGGGCAATCGTGCAGTGGAGCCGCAACGCCCGAGGGCCGATAAGGTATCTTCATGAGTGAACACAATCCCTATGGAACGATGCATGCGACCACCATCATCACGGTGCGCAAGGATGGCAAGGTGGTGATGGCGGGCGACGGTCAGGTCAGTCTCGGCCAGACCGTGATGAAGAGCAACGCCCGCAAGGTCCGGCGCCTGTCGAAGGGCGACGTGATCGCCGGCTTTGCCGGTGCGACAGCGGATGCCTTCACACTGCTCGAACGGCTCGAGGCCAAGCTCGAGCAATATCCCGACCAGCTCATGCGTGCCGCCGTCGAACTCGCCAAGGACTGGCGCACGAACAAATACCTGCGCAATCTCGAGGCGATGATGCTCGTCGCCGACAGGTCCGTCACGCTGGCGATCACCGGCAATGGCGACGTGCTCGAACCCGAACACGGCACGATCGCGATCGGCTCGGGTGGAAACTATGCCCTGGCGGCCGCACGTGCGCTGATGGACAGCGACAGGTCGGCGGAAGAGATCGCTCGGCGGGCGCTCGAAATCGCAGGCGATATCTGCGTCTACACCAACCACAATTTCGTGGTGGAGACGCTGGATGCCGAATGACGGGGTCGATGTCAGTTTCCTCTCCGTAGCCGACAGCCACCTGTCGATGCTGCATGGTTGGCTTTCCGAGCCGCATGTGCGGCAGTGGTGGGGCGACCCGGACAAGGAACTGGAATCGATCCGCGATGGCTGTGCGAGCGGCGAAGTGGAGGGCTTCATTTTCCATGTCGACGGAAAGCCCGCCGGATACATTCAGTCCTGGACGCCGTCGCAATACGACGAGCCCTGGGCGAAGGACCTGCCGTCCGACACGCCTGGGGTGGACATCTTCGTAGGCCCGCCCGAAATGACTGGAAAAGGCATCGCTGCCCTGGCGCTCAAAGCCTTTGCCGAAAGACTGTTCGAAAATGGCGCCGCCCGTATCGTGATCGACCCTGACGCCGGCAACCGCCGCGCGGTCCGGGCCTATGCTAAGGCAGGCTTCGTGCCCTTTGGCGAATGGATAGATGAGTCCGGCCGGACACTCCTGATGGAGCTGACGCGGACGGAGTTTGAGAGGAATTCATGACCAACTTTTCACCCAGAGAAATCGTGTCGGAGCTCGACCGCTACATCATCGGCCAGAAGGACGCGAAACGCGCCGTTGCCATTGCGTTGCGCAACCGCTGGCGGCGCCAGCAGCTTGACGACGATCTGCGCGACGAGGTGATGCCGAAGAACATCCTGATGATTGGCCCAACCGGCGTCGGCAAGACGGAAATCTCCCGGCGCCTGGCGAAGCTCGCCGGCGCCCCCTTCGTCAAGGTCGAAGCCACCAAGTTCACCGAGGTCGGCTATGTCGGCCGTGACGTGGAGCAGATCGTTCGCGATCTCGTCGAGGTCGGCATCACATTGGTGCGGGAGAAGAAGCGCGCCGACGTCAAGGCGAAGGCCCATCAGAACGCCGAAGAGCGTGTGCTCGACGCCCTGGTCGGCGCGACGGCTTCGCCCGCGACGCGCGACTCCTTCCGCAAGAAACTGAGGGCCAACGAGCTCGACGACAAGGAAATCGAGATCGACATTGCCGAGACCGGCGCTCCGGGCGCTTTCGAGATCCCGGGCATGCCGGGCGCCAACATCGGCGTCCTCAATCTTTCCGAAATGTTCGGCAAGGCGCTCGGTGGCGGCAGGACCAAGAAGGTCAAGACGACCGTCAAGGCGTCCTATGAGCTTTTGATCAACGACGAGTCCGACAAGCTGCTCGACAACGAGCAGATCCAGCGTGAAGCCCTCTCGGCGGCCGAGAACGACGGCATCGTATTCCTTGATGAGATCGACAAGATCGCCGCCCGCGACGGCGGCATGGGTGCCGGTGTATCGCGAGAAGGCGTCCAGCGGGACCTGCTGCCGCTGGTCGAGGGCACGACGGTGGCGACGAAATACGGGCCGGTGAAGACGGATCACATCCTCTTCATCGCCTCCGGCGCGTTCCACGTCTCGAAGCCGTCGGATCTGCTTCCGGAGTTGCAGGGCCGCCTGCCCATCCGCGTCGAGCTGCGCGCGCTGACCAAGGAGGATTTCCGCCGTATCCTGACGGAGACCGAGGCGAGCCTCATCCGCCAGTACAAGGCGCTTCTCGACACTGAGGAAGTGAAGCTCGATTTCACCGAGGACGCGATCGACGCACTCGCCGAGGTCGCCGTCCAGCTCAACACCAATGTTGAGAATATCGGTGCGCGCCGTCTGCAGACGGTGATGGAGCGGGTGCTCGATGACGTGTCCTTCAACGCGCCGGACCGTGGCGGCCAGACGGTGATGATCGATGCGGAATATGTCCGCAAGCACGTCGGCGATCTCGCCGCCAACACAGACCTGTCACGCTATATTCTGTGACGACAGCGCCGCGCCTCCCGCTGGAGCACTTTGCATAGCTGTATTTTCTTGTCCTTAAATCGGTTCCGATTTAAGGAAATATGCAGCGGGGGAGGGCCGAACTGCGCAAACTCCGGCACTCGCCGAATTGTGAGGCGCCCGTCCCTCGACAGGCGCCTTCATTTTTTCTACAGCGATCGGCAATCGATCGAAGGCCGGGCATTATTCCGACATGATCTTGCCGTAGGGGCCGCGCGCTCGAATGACCGGGGTTCCGGAGTTTCATAGGAAGAACAGATCGTGCGTCTCACCGCCTGCTTGCTCGCCATCGCCACGCTTTGCCTCTCTGCCGGCCCGGGAACAGCAACGGGAATTACCCTGGTTCCGGAGGGCAACCGTCACATCGAGCAGCCGAAGATACCAGGCGCCTCGGTTCGCCGCACGAAAGCGGGCCGAACCTCCTTCGATGCGAAATACGAGAAGGTGCGTGATCTGCTTGCCAGCGACCGCCAGCTCGTCGGCAAGATCAAGTCTGTCGCCGGCGCCTATGGCATCGCGCCGATCCACATGATCGGCGCGATCGTTGGCGAGCACACCTACAATGTCGATGCCTACGACCGGCTGCAATCCTACTATGTCAAGGCGGCCGCCTATGCCGGCAACAGCTTCCAGTTCGGCTATGACGGTGAGTCCGTCGACGAGTTCGTCGCGCGGCCGCAGTTTTCCGTCTGCGCCGGCAAGGACAATTCCTATGCGCTGTGGAGCTGCCGCGAGCGGGTGTGGGACAGCGAGTTCCGCGGCCGTTCGGTCGGCGGCAAATCCTTCCCGAACAACCGCTTCAGCGCCGTCTTCTTCCAGCCTTTTTTCGCCGGCCAGACATTCGGTCTCGGCCAGATCAATCCATTGACCGCGCTGATGCTGACCGACATGGTCTCGCGCGTTTCGGGCTATGAGCGTCTGGATGAGAACAACGCCGCCGGCGTCTACGAAGCGATCATGGATCCGGACGTCTCACTCGCCTATATGGCAGCCTCGATCCGCCACTCGATCGACGCCTATCGTTCGATCGCCGGCATGGACATCGCGAACAATCCAGGCCTGACGGCGACGCTCTATAATGTCGGCAACCCGGACCAGCGCGCCGCGGCGCTCGCAGCGAAAAACCAGGACGGCGAGGTCCATTGGCCGGAGGAAAACTATTACGGCTGGCTCGTCAACGACAAGCTCGCCGAACTGGAGAGCCTGCTTTGACGGAGTGAGGCTCGTCCGCTTCGCTCAATTGTGATTCACGTGAAGCATCTTCCTCGATTGCGCCTATATAATTGTAACGGTAGACGATCGAGAAAGGCCCCTATCATGGACACGCGACCGGAACCCTTCGAGCCGCCCGCGCCCGAACCCCGCGTCGGCATTCCCTCGCGGCTGCAAATCATCCGCACGGTCTTTCGCAATCCGCTGGAACTCTGGGGCGAGCCCTCCTACACGCTGCCCTGGATCGAGACGAAGTTCATCAATCAACGCACCCTGATCGTCAACGATCCCGGCCTCATCCGCCACGTGCTCGTGGAGAATGCCGGCAACTACGAGATGGCGAGCGTCCGGCAGCTGATCCTGCGCCCGATCCTTCGCGACGGCCTGCTGACGGCGGAAGGGGATGTCTGGAAGCGGTGCCGCAAGGCGATGGCGCCCGTTTTCACGCCGCGGCACGCCAAGGGTTTTGCCGGCCAGATGCACCGCGTTGCGGAGGAATTCGCAGAGCGCTACGAGCGCGCCGCCTCCGAGCCCTTCGACAGCAATATCGCCGTCGACATGACCGAGCTTACCTTCGAGATCCTCGCTGAAACCCTCTTTTCGGGCGAGATTGCGATCGAAAAGCAGGGCTTTGCGGGCAACGTCGAGGAGTTGCTGCACCGGATGGGTCGCGTCGACCCCATGGATCTCCTCGTTGCGCCGCCGTGGGTGCCGCGCCTCACCCGCATCGGCGGCAAGAAGGTCCTGAACCGCTTCCGGTCCATCGTGTCCGACACGATGGCACAGCGTCGGCGGCGCATGGCCGAGGAGCCGGAGCGCGTTCCGAACGATTTCCTGACGCTGCTGCTGCAGCTTGAGGGGCCCGAGGGTCTTTCGACGTCCGAGATCGAAGACAATATCCTGACCTTCATCGGCGCCGGACATGAAACGACGGCGCGGGCGCTCGCCTGGACCCTTTACTGCATCGCCAATACGCCGGCCTATCGCGAGGTGATGGAGCGGGAGGTAGACGAGGTGGTGACAAGCGGCGCTGACCCGGTCGAATGGCTTGATCGCATGCCGCATGTGCTTGCCGCCTTCGAAGAGGCGCTGCGGCTCTATCCACCGGCGCCGTCGATCAACCGCGCGGCGATCGAGGAAGATGAGTGGACATCGCCGGCCGGCGAATACGTCCGGATCCAAAAAGGCATAACGGTGCTGATCATGCCTTGGACCCTGCACCGCCACGAGCTTCACTGGCAGAAGCCGCGTGCGTTCATGCCGGAGCGCTTCCTCCCCGAAAACCGGGAGAAGATCAACCGGTTCCAGTATCTGCCCTTCGGTGCTGGCCCGCGCGTCTGTATCGGCGCGACCTTCGCCTTGCAGGAGGCGGTCATCGCGCTCGGCGTGCTGATGCACCGTTTCCGCTTCGATCTGACCGAGGCGACCCACCCCTGGCCGGTGCAACGGCTGACGACCCAGCCGAGGGGCGGCCTGCCGATGAGGGTGTCGGTGCGGGGTGAGTAGGGTCTCGGAGTGGGCCCCAGAAGAGAGGGCCCTGAGCGCGCAACGGCCGAAGCCGCAAACTCGACGGTAACACGCAGCCTGATTAATCGCACGGGACGTCGCCACTTGCCGATCTCCACCCTTGTGGGGGAGATGCCCGGCAGGGCAGAGGGGGGGTATCATCGCCCGCACCGTTGCAATCTGATCAGATGCCGCGCTAATCAGACGCGCACAGGTCGTTTCCACGCGGTGGTTTTTCCCGAAAATATGCCCTATCACCGGACGATTCTTCCACGTTCGGGACTCCTCCCGATCCTTAACACTGGACTGAGCAGAAATTGACCTCGCATCTTCTTCTCGGCATCGACACCGGCGGAACCTACACCGACGCCGTTCTTTTCAGCGAAGCGGCGGGCGTCATCGCCAAGGCCAAGGCGCTGACGACGCGCCATGATCTGGCGGTCGGCATCGGCGAAGCGGTGGAATCCGTTCTCGAAAAGGCGAAAGTTCCGGTCACCGCGATCAGCCTCGTTTCGCTCTCCACGACGCTTGCCACCAACGCGCTGGTCGAGGGGCAGGGCGGCAGAGCCGGCTTGGTTATGATCGGCTTCGGCCCTGAGGATTTGAAGCGCGACGGCCTGCTCGAAGCATTGGGCTCCGATCCCGTGCTTTTCCTGCCCGGCGGGCACAATGTCCATGGCGGCGAGACGCCGCTCGACATGAGCGCGCTCGATGAGGCGCTGCCGACACTCGCGAACCAGGTCTCGTCCTTCGCGATCGCCGGCTATTTCGCGGTGCGCAATCCGACGCACGAGAAGCGCGTGCGCGACCGCATCCGCGAGGTTTCGCACCTGCCGGTAACGTGCAGCCATGAGCTTTCGTCGAAGCTCGGCGGCCCGCGCCGCGCGCTGACGACACTTCTTAACGCCCGGCTGGTGTCGATGATCGATCGGCTGATCGGCTCCTGCGAGGATTTCTTGAAGGTCCGCGGCATTCACGTGCCGATGATGGTGGTGCGCGGCGACGGTGCGCTGATCTCGGCAGCGGAAGCGCGGCTGCGGCCGATCGAGACGATCCTTTCCGGACCGGCTGCAAGCCTCGTCGGCGCTCGGCATCTGACTGGCCTTGAAAACGCTGTCGTCTCGGATATCGGCGGCACGACCACGGACGTCGCCGTGCTTGAAAAGGGCCGTCCGAGGCTGGATGCCGATGGCGCCGTCGTCGGCGGGTACCGCACCATGGTTGAGGCCGTCGCCATGCGCACCTATGGGCTCGGTGGCGATTCGGAAGTGCGGATCAACGATCGCGGCCTCAAGGCAAAGATCGATCTCGGTCCGCGCCGGTTCCTGCCGCTGAGCCTCGCGGCGGCTTTGCACGGCGATTCTGTGCTGTCCGTGCTCGAAAAGCAGTTGCGCGCGACACATGCGGGACGTCACGACGGTCGCCTCGCCGTGCGGACCGGTCTGCCTGATCACCTCGCAAGCGGCCTTCAGCCGCAGGAACAGGCGCTATACGATCGGATCGGTACGGTGCCCGTGGCGCTGGCGGACGTACTTCTTAGCACCCCGCAGAAGGCGACGCTCGACCGCCTTGTGGCGCGCGGGCTGGTCCATATCTGTGGCATCACCCCGTCCGATGCGATGCATGTGCTTGGCAGGCAGGCGCAGTGGGATGGGGCGGCGGCGCGCCTGGGCCTCGAGATCGCGGCACGCATGAAGGATGGTTCCGGCCAGCCGATCGCCTCGTCCGCCGAAGGGCTGGCGCAGATGATCGTCGACCGGCTGACGCGGCAGTCCTCGGAAGTGGTCCTGCAGGCCTGCCTCGGCGAGGACGGCGCCGGCGCCATCGATCCCGCTACGTCGCTCGCTGTCGATCGGGCCCTGAAGCGCGAGCCCGGTATCGTCCGCTTTTTGATTGGGCTCGATCGTTCCCTTGTCGGTCTCGGCGCCTCGGCGCCCGTTTATTACCCGGCTATTGCCGACATGCTGGCTACAGATGCAGCGATACCGGCCGAGGCGGACGTGGCGAATGCCGTCGGCGCAGTGGTCGGGCAGGTCAGGGCCTCCGTCACCGTGTTCGTGACGACGCCTGAAGAGGGCATCTTCATCGTCAACGGCGCCGGCGTGAGCGAACGCTTTGTCGATCAGGAGCAGGCTTTCGGGGTCGCCCGGCACCGCGCACAGACCATGGCGCTTGAAACCGCCCGCGCGAACGGCGCCGCAGAGCCGGCGGCGACGATGTGGGAGGAGATCGACGCGCCGGAGATCGAGGGCGGCCGAAAGCTGATCGAGGCGCGGTTCATCGCCTCCGCCAGCGGCCGGCCGCGTGTCGCGCATCACTAGAACGGGGTGAGGAAATCCGCGGCCGGCCGGCGGCTCCTATCAGCATGCCGATCTTTTCCATTTTGGAAAGAATTCTTCACATCCTTGCGGAATTGACAGGCAAAGGATTGATGAGAGACTGTCCGCGCGCGTGAGAGGGTCGACGTGCTTCCCCATCTGCATCCCGCCCCTACTTATCGGAATACCGAAAACAGAGATTTCAGGAGCTGTCGCATGGACCGCGTTGAGAAATATGGCTTGAAGATCGATGCGGGGCTTCACCGCTTCCTGGTCGAAGGGGCGATGCCGGGTACGGGGGTCGACCCAGAGCGGTTCTTTTCCACTCTCGCTGAACTCGTCCACGATCTCGCGCCGAAGAACCGGGCGCTTCTGGCCAAACGCGACGACATGCAGGCGCAGCTAGACGCCTGGTATCGGGACAACGGCGCGCCCGTCGATCTCGACGCCTACGAGGCCTTTCTGAGGCAGATCGGTTATCTTCTACCGGAAGGCCCGGCCTTTTCGGTCTCAACCGCGAATGTCGATCCCGAGATCGCGACGATCGCCGGACCGCAACTCGTCGTGCCGGTGATGAATGCGCGCTATGCACTGAACGCCGCCAACGCCCGCTGGGGCTCGCTCTATGATGCGCTCTACGGCACCGACGCAATTCCCGATACTGACGGCGCGGAGCGTGGCAAGGGCTACAATCCGAAGCGCGGCGCCAAGGTCATCGCCTGGGCTCGGGACTTTCTGGATGCGAGCGCTCCGCTCGCCGAGGGCCGCTGGAGCGATGTGACTGCGTTGAAGGTTGAAGGCGCTGCGCTTGCGATCGTGCTTGCGGACGGCACGAAGACGGCGCTAGCTGATCCGTCTCGTTTCGCCGGTTATTCCGGCTCTGCCGAAGCGCCGTCGGAAATCGTTCTGCGCCAAAACAATCTTCATGTCGTCATCGTTCTCGATGCGACGACGCCGATCGGCAAGGATGATCCGGCTAACGTTTCCGACATCATCATCGAATCGGCGATCACGACGATCATGGACTGCGAGGACTCCGTTGCCGCCGTCGATGCCGAAGACAAGGTCGTCGTCTACCGCAACTGGCTGGGTCTGATGAAGGGCGACCTCGAGGAAGAGGTTACGAAGGGCGGCAGGACATTCACCCGCAAGCTCAATGCCGATCGTCTCTACACAAGCCCGAACGGAGCGGCGCTGACGCTGCCCGGACGCTCGCTGATGCTGGTGCGCAATGTCGGCCACCTGATGACCAATCCGGCGATCCTCGACCGAGAAGACCGAGAGGTCCCGGAAGGACTCATGGACGCCATGATCACGGCCCTGATCGCGCTTCACGACATCGGGCCTAACGGCCGCAGGGCGAATTCGCGTTCGGGTTCGATCTATGTCGTCAAGCCGAAGATGCATGGGCCGGAAGAAGTTGCCTTTGCCTGCGAAATCTTCGCGCGCGTCGAAGCGGCCCTTGGAATGCCGGCGAAGACCATGAAGATGGGCATTATGGATGAGGAGCGGCGCACCACCGTCAACCTGAAAGAATGCATCCGCGCCGCCCGCGAGCGTGTCGTCTTCATCAACACCGGCTTCCTCGACCGGACCGGCGATGAGATCCACACCTCGATGGAAGCCGGCCCGATGATTCGCAAGGGCGACATGAAGCAGGCCGCGTGGATCACGGCCTATGAGAACTGGAACGTCGACATCGGCCTCGAGTGCGGGCTTTCCGGCCACGCGCAGATCGGCAAGGGCATGTGGGCAATGCCGGATTTGATGGCGGCGATGCTCGAACAGAAGATTGCCCATCCGCAGGCGGGCGCGAACACCGCGTGGGTACCATCGCCGACGGCGGCGACGCTGCACGCGACGCACTACCACCGCATCAACGTCGCAGAAGTTCAGAAGGGCCTGAAGAACCGGCCGCGTGCCAAGCTCGGCGATATTCTCTCTGTGCCGGCGGCGGAGCGGCCGAACTGGACCGAGGCCGAAATCCAGCGAGAGCTCGACAATAATGCGCAAGGGATCCTCGGCTATGTCGTGCGCTGGGTCCACCAGGGCGTCGGCTGCTCCAAGGTGCCGGACATCAACAATATCGGCCTGATGGAAGATCGCGCGACCCTGCGCATTTCGGCGCAGCACATGGCGAACTGGCTGCACCATGGCATAGTCAGCGAGATGCAGATCGTCGACACGATGAAGCGAATGGCGGCCGTCGTCGACCAGCAGAACGCCGATGACGAGAACTACACACCGATGGCCGGCCGCTTCGACGAATCGATCGCTTTCCAGGCCGCGTTGGACCTCGTCCTCAAGGGACGCGAGCAACCGAACGGCTACACCGAGCCGGTCCTGCATCGCCGTCGTCTGGAATTGAAGGCGAAGCTAGGGGCATAAGTGGGCCCTCATCCGGCCCGCCGGCCACCTTCTCCCCGCGGGCGGGGAGAAGGCTAGGGTGAGGGGCAAATCGGCACGTAGGCGGTGTTAAATCAAACAAAGAGGCCGGCGGCATCGACCGACGGCCCTCTCATTATTAAAACGCGGCAGCGTTACTGCTGAACGACGACTCTTGCACCCTTGCCCGGCCGGACACGCGAATAGAGATCGATGATGTCCTGGTTCATCAGCCGGATGCAGCCCGACGATGCGGCCGTGCCGATCGACGCCCATTCCGGCGTTCCGTGCAGGCGGAAGAGCGTATCCCGGCCCTCGTCGTTGAAGAGATAGAGGGCGCGTGCGCCGAGCGGATTGCTGATGCCGGGGCCCATGCCGTCTTCGACATATTTTGCGACTTCCGGCTTGCGCTCAGCCATTTCCTTCGGCGGATGCCAGGTCGGCCATTCCTGTTTCCAGGCGACATAGGCCTCGCCTTCCCAGGCGAAGCCGGCCTTGCCGACGCCGATGCCGTAGCGTACCGCCTTGCCGCCGGGCAGGACATAGTAGAGGAAGCGATTCGGCGTGTTGACGACGATCGTGCCTGGACGTTCCTTTGTCGCGTAATCGACGATCTGGCGATGGAAACGCTGGTCGACGCGGTTGATCGGAATCGCAGGAAGCGCGTAGCCGTGATCCTCGACTGCGCCGTAATTGCCGGTAAAGATCTGATTCGTCGCAATTTTCTGGCCCTCAGGTCGAGAGCCGGTCGTGGACGTCGTTTGCGAGCAACCGGCAAGGACGACAGTGGCGGCCAGGCTGCACAAAAGGATAGCGTTGCGGAAGCGCATGGAGGTCTCGTGAAAGGAAGTAAGGAAATACGGGAGGGAGGGTGCCCGGCCGTCAGCGCCATCAGCTTATTTTCGATTGCATCGCGCCGCGCAAGGGACTGCGCGGCCGCAATTTGGCCGAAAAGTGTAAATTCCGTGACGATTGCTTTTTTGCAACAAAATGGCGGAGCGAGAGGCGCTAAAGCGACGCAATTCCGGACGGAAAACCGCTTCACACTTTTCCTGGAATTGCTTATTGCGAGAGTGAACCGATGACGATCCTATCGATCCATGGAGATAATCCGCTGGCCGACGGACGCCAGTCCGAACGGGCGATGAAGGTGCGCCGCGGCGTTCAGCGGCTGCTTGCGGAACTCCGGCATGCCGTCCTGCCCGAGTTGACGCTCGCAAGCGGCAGACGCGCCGATCTCATCTCGCTTTCGGCAAAGGGCGAAATCTGGATCGTCGAGATCAAGACGTCGATCGAGGATTTTCGCGTGGATCGCAAGTGGCCCGAGTATCGGCTGCATTGCGACCGGCTGTTCTTCGCGACGCATGGGGAGGTGCCGCTGGACATCTTTCCGGAGGAATGCGGCCTGCTGCTTTCCGATGGCTACGGGGCGCACATGCTGCGCGAGGCACCGGAACACCGCCTGGCGCCGGCGACACGCAAGTCCGTCGTCCAGTCATTCGCCCGGACGGCGGCGCAGCGACTGATGCTTGCTGAGTGGGCGGCGGAGCGAAACGGGGAACTCGGCGAATCGATTCGCGACATCATCGGCGGGTCGCGCGACTAGCGAGTTGGAGTGAGTTTGCCCCTCACCCTAACCTTCTCCCCGCCCTGCGGGGAGAAGGTCGCGGCAGCGGGATGAGGGGCAATTGTGTCGGCGCCCGCCTATTTCGGGGCGCGCTTCGCCAGAATACGTTGCAGCGTTCTGCGGTGCATGTTGAGCCGGCGGGCCGTTTCCGAAACGTTGCGTTCGCACATCTCGTAGACACGCTGGATGTGTTCCCAACGGACCCGGTCCGCGGACATCGGATTTTCCGGCGGCTCCACCCTCTCGCCCTGGCGTTGGACGAGCGCGGCGAAGATGTCGTCGGCGTCGGCCGGCTTTGCGAGATAGTCGACCGCGCCGAGTTTGACCGCATTCACGGCGGTGGCGATATTGCCATAACCGGTGAGCATGATCATTCGCGTGTCGTCACGGCGCCCGCGGATGGCTTCGATCACGTCGAGCCCGCTGCCGTCGCCGAGCCGGAGATCGATGACGGCGTGCTTCGGCGGGTTGCTCTTGGCCTTGGCGATGCCTTCGGCGACCGACTCAGCGATATCGACCGTGAAGCCCCGCGCTTCCATCGCCCGCGCAAGACGGCGCAGGAACGGCCCGTCGTCATCCACGATCAGCAACGACCTGTCCGGGCCGATCAGGTCGGCATCCGGAGACTGTGCACTCGGCGCGGTTGTCGATTTTTCCGTCATTTCATTCGATCCCTGAGCAAAAACATGGCCCCAACGATACCGTTTTCGCTGAAATTATGTGGGTTTTCTCGTGACCGTCTTCAATAAACTGCCAAAAGTCATTTCGCCAGTTTCGTATCCATCAGCGCGCGCGGCCATTCGACGCTGACGCGCGCACCCGGACTGCCGTTCTCGAAGCGCAGTCGGGCGCCTGAGCGCTCCAGCAAGGTCTTGGCAATGAAGAGGCCGAGACCAAGGCCGCCGGCGCTGTCGTCCTTCTGCCGTTTGGTGACATAGGGCTCGCCGATGCGCATGAGGATGTCCGGCGAGAAACCATCGCCATCATCCTCGATCGTCACCCTCACGCGCTCGGCCGTATGCTCCGCGGTGACGGTCACCTTCGTGCGCGCGTAATCGACTGCGTTTTCGAGCAGATTGCCGAGCCCGTAGAGAATGCCCGCATTGCGGATGCCGACCGGCTCCGATGCGCGATCGCCTTTCTCCTTAAGCTCGATCTCGATCCCGAATTCGCGGTGAGGGGCCATCACCTCCTCGATCAGCGAGGAAAGCGGCAAGAGCCGCATATGCTCCTCGCTCTCGGATGAAAGCGTCGTGAGCCGCTTCAGGATATCGCGGCAGCGTTCGCTCTGGCTGCGCAAGAGGTGCACGTCCTCGCCGAAGCGGGGGTCGTCGCCGAGCTCGCGCTCCATCTCCTTGGCGACGACGCTGATCGTGGCGAGCGGCGTCCCGAGCTCATGCGCGGCGGCGGCGGCGAGGCCGTCGAGCTGCGACAGGTGCTTTTCGCGCTGAAGCACGAGCTCGGTTGCCGTCAGCGCTTCTGAAAGCTCGCTCGCCTCCAGCGAGACCCGGTAGGTGTAGAAGGCGGCAAACGCCGTCATCGAGACGATCGCGAACCAGATACCTGCCGTCAGCACCCGCGGAATCAGGAGAACGGTTCCGGGATACCAGGGCAGCGGGAAGGGCGAGAAGGCAAGTGCGGTTACACCGATGACCGCAAAGCCCGCCAGCACGATGCTGTGCGGCTTCGGCTGGGAGGCGGAGGAGATGATGACCGGGACGCACAGCAGCGGCGCGAAGGGATTGGCGAGGCCTCCGGTGATGAAGAGCAGTGCCGTCAACTGCGCGAGATCGAGGCCGAGGAGCGCGAAGGCGGCTGGCGGTGTCAGTCGGTGCGTCGGCGGAAAGCGGATCGTCAGGAAGGTGTTTAGCAGCGCCAGGCTCGCGATCAGCGCCGAAGACGGAACAAGCGGCAAGGGAAACTGCAGCCACAGCGCAGTAATGATAACCGCGAGCGATTGGCCGCCGACGGCCAGCCAGCGCAGGCGAACGAGCGTCTGTAGTCTCAGGCTGCGATTGCTGTTCATGTCGTTGTAATCGAGTGCCATTGCTGCTGCCGCTTCCCGCTTCACCGCTGCGTCCGCCGGATTCGGATCGCAACTCTCATATTATGCCCCAAAGCTATCCGATCCCGGAACTATACCGTGGTTTCATGTACCACGCGGCTTGGCGCGCGTCGTCGGCATCGCGTTCGCCGGGTCCTCCGGCCAGGGATGCTTCGGATAGCGCCCGCGCATGTCGGCTCTCACGTCCCGCCACGATCCGGCCCAGAAGCCCGGCAGGTCGCGTGTCGTCTGGATCGGTCGGTGGCCAGGGGAGATGAGTTCCAAGAGCAGCGGCAGCCGGCCATTGCCGATCGTCGGATGCACTTTCAGGCCGAAAAGTTCCTGCACGCGGATCGAAAGCAAGGGCTCATCACCGTCATAGTGGATGGGGTGGCGGTGCCCGGTCGGCGCTTCGAAATGCGTCGGCGCGAGCTTACCGAGGTCGCGCTGAAGATCGTAGGGAACGAGCGACAGCATACCTTCTGCCAGATCATGGGCCTTGATCCCGTCGATGCTGCCGGCGCCATGCTGAAACGGCACGAACCAGTCGTCGAGGCGTGCCAGCAATGCCTCGTCCGAGACGTCCGGCCAGGGTTCGCCGATCGATCGATGGAGAAAGCCGATGCGATCGCGCAATTGTGCCGTTTCCTTCGAGAAAGGCAGGGCTGCAAGTCTCAGTTGACGAACGCCGTCGGCGAGCGCGCGTGCGGCCGCTTCGCCGCTCGGGCGCGAAAGCGGCGTTTCCTCGAAGATGATGGCGCCGAGCCGGGTGACGCGGCGCGCGCGCACCTGGCGGCTCGCACGATCGAAGAAGACCTGCTCTTCCCGCCGGATTGCCTCCGGCATGTGCGCCTCGACATCCGCCCTGGTAATTTCTGCGGCTGCGAGCACGCGTTGCGCGCCGGCCCTTCCGGTCAGGTCGGCGATGACCAACATTCCCGCCGCGGCCAGTCGCTCGGTTTCCGGTACTTCTGCGCCGCGTCCGTTCGCCATGACGAAGCGCCCGCGGCCGCCGCGCTGAATGGCGATCCGGTCAGGAAAGGCGTGCATCAGCAACGGACCTGGCAGCGCGCTTTGGCCATTGCTCTTCTGCGCCTTGAGGTCAGCCGCCATGCGTCTTGCCAGCCCCCGGGCGGCATCGGCGCGATCGCCGCGGTCCGCTCGGAACCGGCGCAGCCGCTCCTCAAGGTCGAGACTGTTGCCGCCAAGGCCCTGCTCGGTCAGCATCACCGCCAGCAGGCAGGCTTGCAGCGCCTCGCCCTCTCCGGCCGCCGAGACCGCCATTGCAGCCAGCCGGACTGGCAAAGCGAGATCGCGTATCGTGCGCCCACGTGGCGTCAGGGCACCGTTGGCATCGAGCGCTCCAAGTTCGACGAGCAGGCTGCGCGCCTCGCGCAACGTCGTCTCGGGCGGCGGATCGACGAAGGCGAGCGACGATGGATCGGCAACGCCCCAATGGGCGAGGTCGAGCAGAAGGCCCGAAAGGTCGCTCGCAAGGATCTGCGGCGGCGTGAAGGCGGCAAGGGCTGCGGTCTGGCCCGGGTGCCACAGGCGTATCGCGATTCCTGGCTCCGTTCGTCCGGCGCGCCCTGCGCGCTGATCGGCGGATGCCCGTGATACGCGCACGGTCTCCAACCGGGTGATCCCCGTCGAGGCTTCGAACACTGGAAGCCGCTGCAGGCCGCTGTCGACGACGATCCTGGCGCCGTCGATGGTGATCGATGTCTCGGCGATCGACGTCGCAAGCACGATCTTGCGCGTGCCGGCCGGTGCCGGGCGGATCGCCGCATCCTGCTCCTTCTGGCTCAGGTTGCCGTAGAGTGGCACGACCGCGGTCTTCTCGTCGAAACGTCCGGCGAGGCGCTCGGCGGTACGTGTGATTTCTCCCTGGCCCGGAAGGAAGGCGAGGATCGAACCCGTTTCGGATCGGTGCGCGTTCACGATCGCCCGCGCGACCGCATCCTCGGCGCTCTCGCCGGCATTCCTCTCGTCGTAGCGAATATCGATCGGAAAGCTGCGGCCCTGGCTTTCGATGACGGGGGCATCGCCAAGCAGCTTGGCGACCCGCCCGACGTCGAGCGTTGCCGACATGACGACGATCTTCAGGTCGTCGCGCAATGCCGATTGCACATCGAGCGCCAACGCCAGACCGAAATCGGCGTCGAGCGAGCGCTCGTGGAATTCATCGAAGAGCACGGCGGAAACGCCCGAGAGTTCGGGGTCGTCGAGGATCATCCGACTGAAGACGCCTTCGGTCACCACCTCGATCCGGGTCCGCGCCGATATTCTGTTGTCGAGCCGCATGCGATAGCCGACGGTCTCACCGACCTTTTCTCCGAGGAGCTCGGCCATCCGTCCGGCGGCGGCACGAGCGGCGAGCCTGCGCGGCTCCAGGAGGATCACCTTGCCGCCTTTTAGCCAGGGCTGGTCCAAAAGAAAGAGCGGCACAAGCGTCGTCTTGCCGGCACCCGGCGGCGCCGAGAGCACGACGGACGGCGTCTCTTTGAGCGTTCCGCCGATACGGGGCAGAATGTCACGAACCGGCAGCGGCGGAAGATCGCGCATCAGGCCTCTGCCTCGCTGCCGACCTCGATCACTCTGCCGCCGGCCGCCTCGGCATCCGCGCCGTCATGGGTGACGAGAATGATCGGCACGCCGGCCGCTTTCGCCTTGGAGAAGACCAGCGCGCGGGTCTGTTGCCTGAGTGCCGCGTCGAGTTTCGAAAAAGGTTCGTCGAGCAGGAGGTAACGCGGCGCCGAGACGAGCGTCCGCTGCAGCGCCACGCGTGCCTTCTGGCCACCGGAGAGCGTTTCCGGATCGCGATCGAAGAAGCCGGCGAGCCCGATCTGTTCGAGGGCCTGCTCGGCGATCTGCCGTCTCATCTTTTGTCCTTTCACCGCCTGCGGTATCGCGAACAGGATATTCCCGCCGACGGAGAGATGCGGGAAAAGCAGGGGATCCTGAAACAGGATGCCGGCGTGGCGCTCATTTGCCGCGACATCGGTCAGGTCTCTGTCTCCGATCAGAATTCGACCGCTGACACGGAAGGCCGGATCGAGAAACCCACCGGCAAAGGCGAGCAGTGTCGACTTGCCGGAGCCGGACGGACCCATTACCGTCAGGACCTCGCCGGGCATCACCGTCGCCGACACGGACAGCAATGTCCGTTCCGCCAGACGGATCACCACATCCGCCAGCGTGAGCGGCATCGGATCGTCAACTGCCTGCATTCACATCCTCATTGCGCGACGGTTGCGGAATAGCAACTGGGGGCCAAGCGACGCAACGAGAAATGCGAGAAAGGGGAGAGCCGCCTGGACGAGCGCATAGACGCCGATGACACGCCGGTCGCCGCCGGCCGAAAGGGCAACCGCCTCGGTGGTCACGGTGGTGAGCCGGCCAGCCCCGATCAGCAGCGTCGGAAGGTAAAGGCTCACCGACACCGAAAACCCGACGGCGAAGGCGGTGAGGCAGGCTCGAAACAGAAGCGGCAGCCTGATCAAAAAGAGCACCCGCAGGGGTGATTGCCCGAGTCCGGCGGCCATCTGCTCGAAGCGTGGATCGAGTTCGCGCCAGGGTGCCGACAGCGACAAGAGGACATAGGGCAGGACGAACAGCAAATGGACCGCGAGGACGCTTGGAAAAGCGGGTGTGAAGCCGATGGAGATCGCCAGGATCTGCAGACCGAAGACAAAGCTGATCTCCGGTACGATGAGCGGCAGGTAAAGAAGCTTATAGCTTGCACCGTTGCCGCCCCGGCCATTTCGATGAAGCAATGAAATCGCGATAACCAATGCCAGCGCTGAGGCGGAAAGAGCGAGGGCGACTGTCGTGAGGACCGGCTCCGAGATCTGTGGCGACGTGCGCAACCAGATCTTGGCAGTGATCGCGCCGGGCAGTGCTCTTGGAAATGGCCAGAGACCCGCGACGGACCAGATGAAGAGGGCGCCTAGTCCCGAAAATATGATGGCGGCGCAGCCGGCCATGGCCAATCCTGATATTGCCCGGGGCAGCATGTCCTCCCGCAGCCGCGTACCCGCAAGCGTCAGCAAGGTTAGCGCGAACTTTCCAAGCCGTTCGAGCACGAGCCAGATTCCGATCGCCGCAAAGACGACGATGAGTTGCAGCAATGCGCCTGCGGAGGCAAGGAAGCGCATCCTGAGGTCGTGATCGGCCGCCCAATGAGCAATGCGCACTGGCAGCGTCGCCGGCAGCTGCGGGCCAAGGATCATCGCGACGTCGACAACGGAGACCGAATAGACGAGCACGGCGAAGACAGGCAGGCGGATCTGTCTGTAGAGCATCGGCCAGAGGCTGATAAGAAAGCCGGACAGACGCCCGTAGCCAAGTGCCGCCATCAGTTGCCTTGCCCTGCCCAGCGGAAGTTGCGGCAAGCTGGCGAGCGTCACAAGGAAGAGGAAGGGCACTTCCTTGGTGACGAGCCCCGCGATCATCGAGAGCGCGAGGGGGTCGTTCGGCAGAAGCCAGTCCGGCGGCCGCGTGAAGCCGGTCAGCTCCGGCGAGACCAGTCGCAGAAGCAGTCCCGAAGGCGCAATAAGGAAGGCGAGAGCAAAGGCCGCCGCGGCGTGTGGAACGGCAAGCAGCGGCGAAACCAGATGGTGGACGCGGGCAAAAATCGGCGTGCCGGCAAAGCCCGCAATGAAGGTTCCGACGATTGCGAGCGCCGCAAGGGTGGTGATCAGCCCCGCCGCCAGGGCGACGAGGACGGAACGAAGGATGTGCGGCTGGCCGGCAAGCTCGACGAGATGTGCCGTCGTCGGACGAAAACCGCCGAGAGCTGGCAGATAGCCGAATGCCGGCAGGATCGTTCCCGCGACCCCCGCCAGGACCGGCAGTCCAAGGATGATGACGAGAAGGCCGTTGCCGGCGGTCAGGTACGTGACCCCTCGGTCTTGATCCGGCCGCCTAGTTCGCTGCCCCATATCTCCGGATCCATTCCGCCTCAATTCGCGTCATCCAGTCCGGATGCGGCTCGTCGAGCGCAGGTCCAAGTTGGTCGGGGCCGAGCGTCGCGGCGCCAAGATCGAGCGCTTCGAAGGCTTGCCGCTCGGCGGCCGGCAGCTTCGCCAGCGACAGGACGGTCGGGTCGCCCCAGATTTTCGGGTCCTGCTTGCGCAACTGCGCCTCGGGTGAGAGCAGGAAATTGGCGAAGAGCAGGGCGCCCGCTTTCGCCGAGGCATTGTAGGGGATCGCGACGAAATGCGTGTTGCCGAGCGTGCCGCCCGAAAAGACGAAGGAGCGCACGCTGTCCGGCAGTTCTCCATTGGCAATCGCCGCCGAGGCCTCCGCCGGGTTGAAGGCGAAAATGATGTCGAACTCGCCGTCGGCGAACTTCTGCTTCATGTCGGGGTAGTTCTGCGGATAGGCCTTGCCCTTGCGCCAGAGCAGCGGCGTAATCTCGTCGAGGTAGGCAAAGAGCGGAGCAGCATCTGCAGCAAAGGTCGCTTCGTCAACAGGCTTTTGCAGCTTGGCTTTGTCGTGGATCAACTCGGTCAGCACCTGTTTGAGGAACGACGTGCCAACGAAATCCGGTGGCTGCGGATAGGAGAAACGGCCGGGATTGGCCTTGGCCCATTTGAGCAGATCTAGGGCCGAATCGGGCAGCTCGCCGCTCGGGGTCCGCGCCGAATCGTAGAAGAAAACCAGCTTGGCGCCGCCCCACGGGCTTTCCAATCCCTCGGTCGCTATCGTGAAATCGGTGAGGACTGTAGGTTTGGTCTCATGATCGACATAGGCCCAGTTCGGCAGTTTCGTCGCCCAATCCCGAGAGAAGAGCAGGCCTTCGCGTTTCATCGCCGCGAAGTTTTCGCCGTTGATCCAGACGAGATCGACAGCGCCGCCGTGATCCTTGCCCGCTGCCTTTTCCGCGACGACGGTCGCGACGGCCTTTGCCGTGTCGTCGAGTTTCACATGGACGACGGAAACGCCGTAGCGCGCTTTCATTTCGTCGCCAGCCCATTTGATATAGGCGTTGATATTTTCCGCGCCGGCCCACGCATTGAAATAGACGGTCTGACCCTTGGCCTCGGAGACAACCGAATTCCAGTCCCTGACATCGATCGCGGCCGCCTCGCCGGTAAGGCCGAGCGCCAGGATTGCGGCCGTGATGAACTGTCTTGCCCGCGCGATCATGAGCCGCTCCGTCTCCGCTTCTGCATGTTTCCTTAAAATCGTAGTCGATTTGGGGATAAAAACATGCAGGAATTCAAAGTGCTACAGCGTCCTTTGCGCGGCCTGATAAGACGCGCGGCACTGTAGGTGTCGGGCGAGGGTAAGCCGCGTGCCGTTCGCGTCAATGCGCGCCGGCGGCCGGCGCTCTCACGATTCGGTGAAATGGATTACCGGGCGCCGGACACGCCTGCGTCGATCAGCTCTTGTCGCGCTGCGCTTCGAAGGCAAGCACTGCGCCCGCCAGATCTTCCAATGCGGCGCCGACCGACTTGAACAGCGTGATTTCCTCGGCCTTCGTGCGGCCCGGATGTTCGCCGCAAGCAAGCTCGAAGAGATCGGCGTGGATGGCATCCTCGGTGATCACGCCCGAGCGGATCGGCTGAACGATATCGCCGCCTTCGCTGAGCGCACCTTCGCGCGTGTCGACGAAGATGCTGGCGCGCGCGGCGGCGCGGTCGTCCGATTCGCGCATGGTCGGCTTGAAGGCGCCGATCAGGTCGAGATGCGCACCCGGTTTCAGCCAATCGCCGCGGATCAGCGGCTCGGAGGAAAGGGTAGCACAGGAAATAATGTCCGCCTCCCGCGCCGCCGCTTCGAGGTCGGTCACGACCGTCACCGAGATATCCCCGAGGCTGAGCGCCTTGGCCGTCGCTTCGGCCTTCTTCGGATCGCGGCCCCAGATCGTCACGTTGCGGATCGGGCGAACGGAAGCATGGGCCTCGATGACATTCGTCGACAGCCGGCCGGTGCCGACCATCAGCATCCGGCTCGCATCCTCCCGCGCGAGAAAGCGCGCGGCAAGTGCGGAAGCGGCGGCGGTTCGCCGCGCGGTCAGCTCACCGCCATCGACGATCGCCAGCAATTCACCGGTCTTTCCGGAGGACAGAAGATAGCTGCCATGGATGGCAGGCAGTCCACGCGTCTGGTTGCCGGGAAACACCGAAACCATCTTGACGCCGACATAGGCGCCCGGTTGCCATGCTGGCATCAGAAGCAGCGTGGCGTCCGCCTCGCCCGGAACCGCGACTTCGTGGTGATGGCGCACGGGCATGACGCATCCTTTTGCGAACATGTCGCCGAGCGCCTTGACGAGCCCGTCCCAGGGCAAAGCCGCGCGCGTCTGCGCCGCATCCAGTACCAGCATCTCGATGTCTCCCTGGTGCAAAAAATCACGCGACACTAGCAGTCTTTGGAGGCTGCCGGAAAGCGTCTTGGGAGAGGGGAAAGGCGCCATTTTGTGACAGGGAGACTGCGATCGGAAATTTTACCGGGCGGTCAACGTTTTTCTCCCGCATTTGCCGTGCGTTTTGCCCCAATTTTCCGCGGTGCTTAAAATTCCGCAACGATTTCAATCATTTCTGTTTTTTTGACGATTTTTTGAAAATGGTTGTTGACGTGTCGGGGAGGGTGGGTCTATAAGCCCGATCACTGACGAGGGCGGCGGCGCTGCTGGCGACGATGACCTTCGCTCTAGAGTTTCCAAGGGATTGGCTGAGGCTG
>NZ_JADYVE010000079.1 GCF_020193655.1 Ensifer sp. IC3342 | reverse complement strand
CCCGCCTCGAGGCTCATCACCATTGCGCCCCGCGCGTTCTCCTGACGCACCGGGTGCAACCCTGCTCCGAGATATCCGCGCGGCATATGGCCCTTTTCGGCGAGCGTTGCCGCAACCCGGTCGACCGTTTCGGCCGGAATGACCAGAGCGCGCCGGCGGGGGCCGAACAGGACGAGTCCGATGAAGCCACCCTCGGCATCGATCGCCGCACCGCCCTCGGTGCGCGGGTCGATGCTCGCGGAAAGGCGCAGGCGCCGGTCGATCAGGCCGCCACGCATGCTGCGCCAAGCGGGTCCGGCCTCGCTGACAATCCCGAAGCCGGCCAGCGTAGAAGCTTCCCCCCGGCCGACAGCGACAACAAAATTCCCTGCCTCCGCCCGCCCGGCAGGTTTCAGAGCCGGCGCGCCATCAGGCACATCCGATTTCAGCACCGCGATCCCCGTCGTTGGGTCGCGCCCGACGAATTCGGCCGCCGCGGAGTTGCCGGACGGCAAAGTCAAAGTGATGCCTTCGTCGGTCTCGATCGCCTCGCTCGCGGCAACGAACAATCCGTCACGCCAATGGACGGCGCTCGAAGAATTATGGCAACTGGCATGGACGGCGGCGATCCCCCTAGCGGTGGCGGCGACAAGGCCGGCGATCTCGCGAGAGACGTCGGCAAGGCTGGCTTTCGGCATGGTCTTTCTCCTCAATCCATCTGAGGAATCTCGTCTCTTTTACCACGCCGTCCAACTGGCCTCACGGCTAGGTTTGGCGCGAACTGGCCATCCGGGCAGGTCGCAACACGCCGGCTCCAGCAGACATATAAGCATCGCTCGCTCTGGGCTGTGGTGACGATTTAAGGGATGACCAGCAGCAGCATCGGCACCGGGTGCCTTCAACCAGTGCATATCGTGACTGCGTTCGCCTGTACGCCCCGGCGGTGCCATCGGCGC
>NZ_JADYVE010000078.1 GCF_020193655.1 Ensifer sp. IC3342 | reverse complement strand
TCTCAACGAACGGCTTCAGCCAATCCGCCAGTGCAACATCCAGTTCCGCCATCTCGCGCACCCCTGTGAAAGTGCCAAGATGGCCCATCATCGTAAATGGCCGGTTAATCTGCCAAAGTAGTGCTAGTGGCATCGATCCGAACGGCTCTTAGCACTGCACTGGTTCTGGCCTTTGGCGCCCATCACCAATACGTTAGCGAAATGTTCCCTATCCAGCGGGCTGCTGGCCGACGCGGTTGTACGAGTTCAATGCGTGGGCGTCGGCCTTTGGCAAGCGTACGGTCAAGCAGGTTTGCGATTATGCCCAATGCGCGGGTTACGTCGCCATTTCCGAAGTCAGTGACGAAGCCAGGAGTGAACTTGTAGGGCGAGTTGAGATTCTGACGCGCCGAGCGCCACCGTGTCTGGTCTGACGAGGGCAAGCTTCGATTCTGGCCGACGTTGAGACGAGCTCCTCTGGCATCGCCGAGATTGCCTGCCGGCCCGATATTCTTCCACCGCAGATTTACAACTGTCGCAAGAGGTCGGGCATGACGCTGCTGCGTCGGACGCGGAAAGCGAAACGGTACGAACGGCTCCTGCGGAAAGGCCGTGCCGAAACGGTCGGCAGGCCATCGCGCATCGAGATCGGCTGCAAAGGTGGCCGCATCTTGAAGGTCGATGCGTGTACTACCCTGAAGCGCTGAAAGCCCCGATCCCGGTCAGCGGAAGAAACCATGATGGGCATTACCGGTCTTGTGCCTCTTGCGAAGTTCGTCGAGGACGCTCTCCCGGCAACAAAATGTAGCAACGGATTCTTCAAGTAAATTTACAGAATCTTTACGAAAACAGATCGCTGAACAATGGTACGTTCATAACAGGGTCGGGAGCTAAGCACGGGCTGCAAAAGCTGATGCTGATTTAGGCTCGCACCGCCGCACGGCACGCACGAGGGGTCCAATGGGAAAAAGAGCGCTTATCTTGGTT
>NZ_JADYVE010000077.1 GCF_020193655.1 Ensifer sp. IC3342 | reverse complement strand
TGGGTGGCAAGCGGTCGTCGCCAAGCTGATCCCCGAATGACGTGTTCGGGCCGCATTCCGGACCGGCATATTCTTGCTTGGCGATGAGGATCTCAGACGTTCAACTGCGATCGGGGTGGTGAACTGACCGAAGCTGGAACTGATTACCCCGCCACATTGTATATCTCGGCAAGGTCGCGTAGATCCCAGTTCCCGCCAGACAACACCGCACAGACTTTTTCATCGGGCTTGACGTCTATGGCGCCCGCCAACAGTGCTCCGACGCCAATCGAGGCGGCTGGTTCAGCGATCAATTTTGCATCCTTGGCAAGAGCACGCATCCCGGCGATGATGTGCTCGTCTTCAACAAGAACAATCTCGTCCACATACTTTTCGATGATCGGATACGGGTTTTGGCCCGGAACACTTATTCTCAAGCCATCGGCAATGGTGTTCTTCAAGGGAAGCGATGTACGTTCCCTGTTGATCCGGCTGTGAAAATACTTCGGTGTCAAGGCAGGCTCTGCCCCGATAACGCGAACCGATGGTTTCGTTTCTTTTATGGCGGTAGCGATTCCCGAGATTAGGCCTCCGCCGCCCACGGGAACGATGACCGTATCTATATCGTCCAGGTCCCGCAGGATTTCACAGCCGATCGTTCCCTGACCGGCCATCACGCTGGGGTCCTCAAAAGCGTGAACAGCCGCGTATTTGTTTTCTTCGGCGATTTCATACACCCTTTTCCATCTGGCGGCGGTGTCGCCATCGAAAAGAATGACTTCTGCTCCGAGGGCTTTTGTGTTTTCGATCTTGATTTTTGGCGTGGTGACCGGAAGCACCAATATCGCTTTTACGCCCAGCATCCTGGCGGCATAAGCAAGCCCTTGGGCATGGTTGCCCGACGACGTCGCAATAATGCCGTTTGCGATCTCTTCTCTCGAGAGCGAGAGAGCCTTGTTCAGGGCGCCGCGGATTTTGAATGCGCCAGT
>NZ_JADYVE010000076.1 GCF_020193655.1 Ensifer sp. IC3342 | reverse complement strand
TAGAGTCTGTCAGACCTATGTTGAAGCGTATCCTGAATGCCTGAGATAGGCGGCGCATTCGTGCGGGCTGAACGCCTTGAGAACGTCGCCGACGCGCCGCCATGTCGCCTCGACGCTACGCTCGTCGGCCTTGCGCAGCAGGGTCTTGAGTTTGGCGAACATCATCTCGATCGGATTGAGGTCGGGGCTGTAGGGCGGCAGGAAGAACAGATGGGCGCCGGCGTCGCGGATGGCGTTGCGCGCCGGCTTGCCCTTGTGGCTGCCGAGATTGTCGAGAATGACGATATCGCCGGGACTGAGAGTTGGCGCCAGGCATTGTTCGACCCAGGCGGTGAAGGCGATGCCGTTGATCGGGCCATCGAGCACGAAGGGCGCGACGATGCGGTCGTGGCGCAGCCCGGCGAGAAAGGTCAGCGTCTTCCAATGGCCATGCGGTATCCTGGCGATCAGCGGCTGGCCGCGCTGGCACCAGCCGCGGCTGCGCGTCATGTTGGTTTTGACCCAGGTTTCGTCAACGAACACCAGGCGGTGCGGATCAAGTCGATGTTGATGGGTCTTCCAGCGGCTTCGGAACCGCGCCACCTTCCGCCTGTCCTGCTCGCTGGCGATCAGTGTTTTTTTAAATGTCTTGCCTTCGCGGCGCAGGAAACGCCAAACGGTGTCATGAGAGACATCGATCCCGGCCGCCTTCAGGTCGGCGGCAAGCGCCCGCACCGTCCAATCGGTTTTGGCCGCCAGTCGGCGGTGAACCTCATCGGCCGCCGCGCCCCGCAGCATCGGCTTGACATGGCCACCCATCTTGGCCGGCGCCAAACCACGGCCGGACCGGTCAAGCTGGCCGATCCGCACCGCCGTCGCCGCCGATATCCCAAAGCGCAAGGCGGCCGCCCGCACCGTCATGCCCCCGGCCAAAGCAGCGGCGACGCGCTGGCGTAAATCCAGAGAAAGAGGTCGCGCCATCATTGCTGGCCTCCTCACCAGCAATGATCTTGAATCACAATCGCAGCAAAAAGGGAATCCTGTTTCGATTCAGCTTAAGACTGACCGACTCTA
>NZ_JADYVE010000075.1 GCF_020193655.1 Ensifer sp. IC3342 | reverse complement strand
ATCGCCTTTCCTGACGATCGGCGTCTTGGGTCTAACATATAATTTTACCTCGGCGACACCTGGTATGGCAGCCGCCCGGCTGACGCCATCGATCCAATCGAGGGTACCATCGCGATCAGGAATGAGGAACCTGGCGGCCGCAGTCTGCGAATGCCTTCTGCGCAAATCCCACTCCTCGCCGATGACAAGTTTGATGTGCTCGGTGACGAGATCGACGCCGCAAGCCAGCTGAACGAGGTTGGGAGTGGGCGCGGCAGGAATTCGCGGATTGACCTCAATGACGACGGGGCCATGCTGTGTCCACCGGAATTCAATGTTCGCTGGGCCCCAACCAAGGTTAAGAGCCTGCAAACAGCTCAGCGAAACATCGGCGATGCGTTTATACTCTTCGTCAGTCAGCGGGGCAGGATGGGTGTACTCCCGAAAAATGAAATTCGGTGGCGGCCAAAAGTCAGCAATACCAACCGCAATAAGCTCATTTCCCATTAGGTTAGCGCCGTAGTATGGGCCTTGTGCGAATTCTTCGACCAGTATTCTCGGAGAAGACCGCCATATGTACTCCCCGCCCAATAGATAGCTCGTATGCTCGGCTAGCTCATCGACGTTGCGGCACAATCGGACACCACTGCTGCCGATACCCACGACTGGCTTAACAATCACCGGCAAGCCGATCTCCGCGGCAAATTTTTTTACGTCCACCGCGTTCAGTGACAAGCGGTAAGCAGGTATTGGAACGCCAGCCTTCGCGAGGAGCTGGCGTTGAGTGAATTTGTCGCAGCATTGTTCAACCGACGCGGGGTTCGGTCCCGGTAGGCCGAAATACCGACAGAGCTTGCCGGCTATGGCATAAAATGCTTCCCTGGCGCTCGTGATGCCGGCAATGTCATAGGTCTGACGCAGCCGAGAACATTCGTGTATCAGCGCATCGAGACTGTTTGTATCAGCACGGATTGCCTCAATGTTTTCCGCCGCAAGATAGTCGTACTGAGCTGGATCAGCCGACAGGGTAATTGGATGAAGATCAAGACGCTGGGCCGCTTGGACGAATTCTCGACCAGTTGTACTCCTTGTGCCTTCAACCAAGATAAGCGCTCTTTTTCCCATTGGACCCCTCGTGCGTGCCGTGCGGCGGTGCGAGCCTAAATCAGCATCAGCTTTTGCAGCCCGTGCTTAGCTCCCGACCCTGTTATGAACGTACCATTGT
>NZ_JADYVE010000074.1 GCF_020193655.1 Ensifer sp. IC3342 | reverse complement strand
CTAGCACTACTTTGGCAGATTAACCGGCCATTTACGATGATGGGCCATCTTGGCACTTTCACAGGGGTGCGCGAGATGGCGGAACTGGATGTTGCACTGGCGGATTGGCTGAAGCCGTTCGTTGAGAAGCTTGGTCACAAGAAGCGGCGGCAGGTGTGCCCGGTCTATGTTTCCGGCCTCATCGGACCGGGCGATCGCAAGAGTATCGAGCCGATGGCGGAACGTCTCGCGCCTGATCGCTATGACCGCCTGCATCATTTCATCTCGGATGGGATTTGGGACGTCGGTCCCCTTGAGGCGGAACTGGCGGTGCAGGCCGACAAGATTATCGGGACTTCGGATGCTTTTCTAGTGATCGACGACACAGGCCTGCCGAAGAAAGGCGACCATTCTGTTGGGGTCGCGCCGCAGTATGCGTCGATGCTCGGTAAGCGCGCCAATTGCCAGACGCTAGTGTCGTTGACGCTGGCCCGCGACGAGGTTCCCGTCCCAGTAGGCTTACGGCTGTTCCTGCCCGAGAGTTGGACCAGCGATCAGGATCGGATGGCTAAGGCTGGTGTTCCCGAGGAGATGCGCCTATCCCGCACCAAACCGGAGATCGCGCTCGACGAGATCGATCGGCTGATTGCCGCGGGCGTGCGGTTTGGCACCGTGCTTGCGGATGCCGGCTATGGTCTGTCGGCTGCGTTTCGCCAGGGGCTCAGTGCACGCAATCTCACCTGGGCTGTCGGTATTCCCAAGCATCAGAAAGTTTATCCTCATGATGTTGCATTGATCTTTCCTGTCGCCGGCCATGGAAGGCCGCGCAAGCATTCGATCCCCCACACCCTTTCGACCGCAGCCGAAACGATCCTGGAAGGAACCACCTGGAAGAAGGTCAGTTGGCGTCGCGGCACGAAAGGTCGATTGACCGCACGCTTCGCTGCCCTACGCATTCGGATTGCTGATGGCAACCCGCAACGCATCCTCGACAAGGGACAGCAGCACATGCCGGGCGAAGAGGCGTGGCTCGTTGGTGAATGGCGCTCAAACGACGAGCGCAAATATTATCTCTCCAATCTGCCGGCCGAGGCGACCTTGAAAGCTCTGGCGGCGGCCATCAAAGCGCGATGGGTCTGCGAGCAGGCCCATCAGCAGATGAAGGAAGAGCTCGGCCTCGATCACTTTGAAGGCCGATCATGGCAGGGCCTACACCGACACGCGTTGATGACGATGATTGCCTATGCCTTTCTTCAACATCAGCGCCTCAACAAGGCAAAGCGGGAAAAAAAGGAAGAGGCACCGCCCGCCTAAGCCGACACTGCCGGCCATTCGACGCATCGTCATCGCCGCCCTGTCGCAGCACCAACCACCTCTACGATGTCCCCATTGCCGAATTAGGTTCCGGTCGTCCCGGAAATCGAATCTGCCAAAGTAGTGCTAGGCCGTCGACTCATAA
>NZ_JADYVE010000073.1 GCF_020193655.1 Ensifer sp. IC3342 | reverse complement strand
CTACACATGGGGTAATCGCGGTGCGACTGCCCCCGGGAACTTTTTTGCAAGATGATGCTGTCTGGGTTGGTTGCCCCCGATAGGATGGAAATACGGGCTCACGATTGGAACCGGGCCCAAACATCGAATGGAGGCAACCATGGACCAATATATAGGGCTCGACGTTTCATTGAAAGATACTGCGATCTCGATCCGGGAGGACGGGAAGCGGATCTGGCGGGGGAAGCGCGCTTCGGATCCAAAGGTGTTGGCGCAGGTGATCCGCAAGCATGCCCCGAACGCCAAACGCGTCATATTCGAGACGGGGCCGCTGTCGACGTGGTTCTATCACGCACTGACGGCGGAGGGGATCCCCGCTATCTGCATCGAAGCGCGGCACGCGCAAAAGATATTGAACGAGACGCTCAACAAGACAGATGCCAATGATGCAGATGGCTTGGCCCAGCTGGCCGAAGCCGGCTTCTACAAGGCGGTCCGGGTAAAGTCATTTGACAGTATGTTGACGCGCACGCTGGTCGGCGCCCGCAATCAGCTGCTGAACATCTCAACCCAACTTAGCAACCAGATCCGCGGCCTGATGAAGACGTTCGGCCTTATCATCCCTAAAGGAACGGGTCGGGTGTTTGATGGCAATGTGAGAGAGCTTTTGGCTGGGAATGACGACCTTGCACGGATCATATTGCCCCTGCTTGAGGCGTGGCGCGACATTCGCAAGCGCGCGGCTGATCTTGATCGCCAGTTGCTCGCAGTGGCACGGCAGAGCCAGGCTTCGAAGCTTCTGACGACGATCCCAGGCATTGGCGCCGTTACGGCGGTGTCCTACATCGCAGCGATTGAAGATCCAGACAACTTCCGAACGTCGCGCTCGGTTGGTGCCTGGCTCGGGCTGACAACGCGGCGCTACCAGTCAGGTGAGGTCGACTATAACGGCCATATCTCGCGTAGAGGTGACAACCATCTGCGGGGGCTGCTTTATGAAGCGGCGATAGTGCTTCTCACGAGCGCCAGTGCCAGGACCGAGAGTAGCCTCAAGAGCTGGGGGCTCCAGCTGCGTGAGCGGTTGGGCTTCAAGCGCGCTGCGGTGGCAGTCGCCCGGAAGCTCGCGGTCATCATGCACAGCATGCTCAGGACAGGAGAAGTCTTCAACGCATCGGCTGGCGCCATCGCATAAGCAACCACCAGCTTCTTCCCTCAGCGCGTCAAACCTGATTTGAGGCACTGAGCGTCCCTGCTGCGGACGTCGGTTGGATCATTCCGCTACGAGTGGCTGCAGCTCGTTGAGACTGCGCGCTACACATAGGAAGGTCCTGCCTGCGAAGCCCATTGTGCGGCGACATTTGTCGACCGCGAAGACAACCCTGCTCCCCAGCACCGGATAGCTCCGAAGGACATGCCGCTGAGCGCCGATCCACCGATCAATTTAATCTGCGTTGCCTACCCGCAACCCGGCAAGGTCGCCGAATGCCTAAAGCACCTTGACGACCGGGATGCGATTAGACAACCA
>NZ_JADYVE010000072.1 GCF_020193655.1 Ensifer sp. IC3342 | reverse complement strand
TCTCATGACCGTCCGTCAATGAAGAAGCGCATGCAAAATCGTCACCCGCTTTCGCGCAGCCTAAAAGGTTGGAGCCCGGCAGGGACAGGGCATCGGGAAAGTATTATCGACGGTCGCTCAAACTCTCATGCTGGGGTTTGGGTATCCCAGTTGTGACCATGCGTCGTGGGCTGCCTCGTTCTGGCTGCGGGGATCGATACTCGCCCCTTTGACTTGCCTGAGGATTCTCCATACCGCATCCCGATGCCCTGACCATGCCGGGCAAGGTTTTTCCGTTCCTAAGCCCTGTGGGATTAGGCTTGTGATCGTCCTTCGAGGGGCTGAACGTGTTGGCATACGGCCCAAATGAAACCGAGCAGTTCCCTCGCTACCGCGGTAACAGCAATTTGGCTTCGCTTGCCCTTTGCGACCAATTTTCGATAGCGACCATGCAACCTGACCTGCGCGCGCCAGGCTATGTCTTTGATGATCTGCTGCGTTTCGGGCATGCGGGTCCAGCACCACTGGCCAACTTTCGGCCTGTTGCGGTAACACCATGCAGCTTCGAACAGAAGTGAACGCAGCGTGATGTTCCCGCTCTTGGTAATTCCCCCTGGCCGGATCGACTTGCCACTTGAGCGCTCTCCGGGAACTAAGCCCAGGTAAGCCATAAGCTGCCGCGGATTTGCGAAACGCATAAAGTCGCCGATCTCTGCAACCAGTGCTACGGCGACAATCAATCCTACGCCTTTGAGTGCTTGCAGGGCCTCGACTATCGGCGCCAGCGACCAATGTGGGATGAGTTCGGCTATCTGTTCATCGAGCTCCTTTCGCCGGCTTTCTGCTTGCTCATGAGCGTTAAGGTAACTCTGGAAAGCGATCTGTTGCGCCGCATGATCGAAACTTTGATCCGATAGCCAGACTCGGTGGCGATAAGTCCAACTCTTTGCTCCAAAGCTTCGTCCGTGGCGAAGAAGGAAGCTTTGAATGCGTTGCCGAGCCTTACGAACGTCGTATGAAGATGTTTGCCGTGCTCTGGCCAGATCGCGCATAGCCTCATGCACTTCGTCCGGCACCCAGACCGCGGTGAGTTCACCGGCCCGCAATAATCGAGCGAGCATCGCGGCGTCGCGCGTGTCGTTTTTGATGCGGTCACCCGGCTTTTTAGGTGTCATGGACGGAGCGACAACGGTGCATTTCGCTCCTTTTGCTACCAGCCTTCTATAAAGCCCATAACCGGTGGGCCCGGCTTCGTGGGCAAACTCCAAATCGGTATATCGGGAGCGGAGTTTTTGAAGCATCTTGTCAACGGCACTGGGAGTGTTCGTGATCGTGCCCCCACGAGCGAATTTCACCATTTCGTTCAGCCTCTGCCACCGCAATCGCGATGGTGTCCTTATGGACGTCAAGGCCAACATATGCTGCCATCCTTTCCATGATCGCTCCTTCCCGTTTCCACCGCTCAACAAAGGCGGCAAAAACATCTTGCGAGCAACCGCTGCGCTCGCCAAGGACGGTCATATCATCTGGCTATTCGCCGGTTCGGACCGCGGTGGCCAGCGCGCCGC
>NZ_JADYVE010000071.1 GCF_020193655.1 Ensifer sp. IC3342 | reverse complement strand
CGACAACGATGCCGATGAGGGCGATGGCGGCGACGAATTTCAGGTAGTGGGCGACAATGCTGGTATTGAAGTACCCGAGCGCCTTGAGCAGGCCGATCTGCTCCCGTTCGAGCGCGACCAATCGGCTCAGCGTCAGGTTGACGAGGAAGGCGCTGACGACGAGGAAAATTGGCGGCAGCGTGCGGCTCATGTTCCTGAGCATGTCGAGCCCGTGCTCGAGATAGGCATGGGAAGTCTGGTCCTTGCGCCCGTAGGCTGCGCCGCCGCCATAGGGCTCGAGCATATCGTCGAGCGCATCGATGACTTCCGCCTCCACGGCGTCCGGCATCAGCTTGAGGCTCACCGAGGAGAACGCGCCGTCCAGGCCGTAGACCTCGGCGAGGGCGCGTTGCGACATCCAGATTATTGCAAATCGGCGATCGTCGGGCATCCGGTCGCCGGGTCCGATCGCGTAGACATACTCCGGCGACAATGCGATGCCGACGATCGTAAGCGAACGCTTGCGGCCGTTGAGCGTGGCGGAGAAACGATCACCCGGTTCGAAGCCGTGCGCCTTCGCAAAGCTCTCGTTGACCACCACCTCGTCCAAGTCGTTCGCGTCAGGCAGGCGGCCGCGCCGCATGTAGAGTCGGTTGAGCAGCGGCGGCCCGCTTTCCGGAAGCGAGATGAACCGCCCGGTCGCGGGTTCGGCGAAGTCCGGGATATCGAGAAGCGCGAGTTCGGCGATCCGGGCTTCGACGCCGGCAACGCCGGAGATCTCGGCGATGCGCGTGACGAGCGTCTTTGGAGCCCGAGTCACCTCCGCGAAGACGTCAGCGAACTGGTACCTCTCATAATAGGCTGTACGCGTCTCGTCCAGTGACCGGAACGATCCGGTCGACATCACCAGCGATGCGACACCGCCGGCGACCACGAGGGCGATGGCGAGGATCTGCCCCCAGAGCCGCCTAAGGTCCCGCTGCAATTTGGTGTCGAGGGTGCTCATGCGTCACCAACTGAGCGCCGCGCCCGTGGACCGCCGCTCATTCACTTCGATACTCGAAATCGCCCCGCCGCGCCAAACGCCTCTAGCTCGTCTCGCAGATCATGGAAGGAGGCTGCCGACCCGATGGTTCAACGACCCCTTGGGCGCTCAGCCGTCCCCGACTGCGAGCCATGCTTGTGCGAGCCATGGCCATGACCGTGGTGAAACAGGTGCAGGAGCGGACATGCAAGGACCAGCAGATAAGGCACGTAGCCAAGCGCGTGCAGCCGATGCTCCGAAACGAGCAGAAACCCGCCGATCAACAGGAAGCCCAGCAGCACGATCGCTGTTTTCGATCGCCAGAATCCCGTGAGTGGCGGGACGTCGCGATCATGACCGCTGTGCAAGTCCGGCGCTGGCGACGCCAAGCGATCTTCGTTGCTCATAGGAATGGGCTCCCTGCCCGTTCGCTCACATCATTCCCATCATTGGGGGTACCAGCAGCCTGTCGGCCATTTGCTTCTGCGTTCCATCGATTGCCTGATAGAGGGGAACGAGGGCTGCTTTTAACTTGCGCACGCTTTCGAGCCGGCTGACGAGGGCGCTCTCCCGAAACTCGATACGCTGCAACGG
>NZ_JADYVE010000070.1 GCF_020193655.1 Ensifer sp. IC3342 | reverse complement strand
GGCCCGGGAATAGCCAAGCGCCTCAACCTCGTGCAGTTGACCTATGTCGCAAAGATCACTTGCATCGATCTCAGCACGCGGGCGATTACGGTCGAGCGTCGCTCGGAAGGCGGCACGCACGTCCTGAAGAGCGAACTGCCTTGCCTGATCACCATGCTGGAGGGATCGACTGCCATTCGCCGCGGCTCACTTGAGGATGCCTTGCGCGCCGCCCGCAGCGAGATCGTCAGGTGGAATGCGGCGGAGGCCGGCATTGCAGACATCGCAAAATGCGGGCTGCGCGGTTCACCGACGGTCGTTAAGCGGGTCTTTGCCCCTCCCCCGCGAGAGCAAAAAGCGGTGCAGATCGACACCGTCGAGAAGGCGGTGCACGACGTAGCTGACGAGCTGGTCGCTTCCATCTTCACCCATCAGCCGGCGCTGGAGCACGAGCTCTCCTCCCACTGGCAGCGCGTGAGCAGATAGGAGCCGATTATGGGAACTCGAAAACGTGAAGCCCCGCCGCCCGCCCAAGCCCGCGCCGGCATGAAGAAGGAGCTACCTGAGCAATTCAGGGATTACCGGCACGTCTGGGTGTTCATCGAGCTGGAACGCGGCCAGGTCCACCCGGTCTCGTTCGAACTTCTCGGCGAAGGCCGCAGACTTGCCGACCAACTGGGCGTTCAGCTCGCAGCTATTATTCTCGGGCCGCCGGGGGAAACGACCTGGCATGCCGTTGCTGAGGCCTTCGCCTATGATGCGGACCTGGTCTATCTCGTCGAGGAGCCGCTGCTCACCGATTATAGAAACGAGCCCTTCACCAAAGCACTGACGGATCTGGTTGCTGCCTACAAGCCCGAGATCCTGCTTCTCGGTGCGACGACGCTGGGTCGCGACCTCGCCGGCTCCGTCGCGACGACACTGCTGACGGGGCTCACAGCCGACTGCACCGGACTTGATGTCGACGCGGACGGTTCGCTTGCGGCTACCCGGCCGACATTCGGCGGCTCGTTGCTGTGCACGATCTATACGCTCAATTGCCGGCCCCAAATGGCAACCGTGCGGCCAAGGGTCATGCGCATGCCACAGCGGTCAAACAAGCCGATCGGCCGGATAATCCGGCACGATTGGCGGATGTGCGAGGAAGAGATCGTCACGAAGGTCGTCGATTTCCTTTCCGATGGCCGGTCGGAGAACGCCAATCTCGCCTATGCCGACGTGGTGGTTGCCGGCGGGCTCGGACTCGGCACTGCGGAGAACCTGCGGCTGATCAAGGACCTTGCGCGTACGATCGGCGGGGATTACGGCTGTTCCAGGCCGCTGGTGCAAAAGGGCTGGATGGCGGCTGATCGGCAGATCGGCCAAACCGGCAAAACGATCCGCCCGAAACTCTATATAGCGGCTGGCATATCCGGCGCGGTCCAGCACCGCGTCGGCGTCGAGGGCGCCGACCTCATCGTCGCCATCAACACCGATCCGACCGCGCCCATCTTCGATTTCGCCCATCTCGGTGTTGTCGCCGACGCGGTCAGCTTTCTGCCGGCGTTGACGGACGCTTTCATCAGACGGCTGGCGCCGGCCAACCGTCTCAAACTTGTCAACTGAGGTAAACCTATGACCGAGGAAAAGTTCGACGCCATCGTCGTCGGTGCCGGTATGGCTGGAAACGCGGCCGCCTACACGATGGCAAGCCGCGGTCTAAAGGTGTTGCAGTTGGAGCGTGGTGAGTACCCGGGCTCCAAGAACGTCCAGGGCGCCATCCTGTACGCCAACATGCTGGAGACCATCATTCCGGATTTCCGCGATGATGCACCTCTTGAGCGGCATCTGGTCGAGCAGCGATTCTGGCTGATGGACGACACGTCACACACCGGAATGCACTACCGGTCGGACGACTTCAATGAGCCGACGCCAAACCGTTACACGATCATTCGCGCCCAGTTCGACAAGTGGTTTTC
>NZ_JADYVE010000006.1 GCF_020193655.1 Ensifer sp. IC3342 | reverse complement strand
CAGCCTCAGCCAATCCCTTGGAAACTCTAGAGCGAAGGTCATCGTCGCCAGCAGCGCCGCCGCCCTCGTCAGTGATCGGGCTTATAGACCCACCCTCCCCGACACGTCAACAACCATTTTCAAAAAAAATGACAGTTTTCTGACAAACCTCGGCAGCACAAGGCTTTGCGTGTTGAAGATTCTTTTTTCGCCCTATCCACCGCCCTGTGGATTCACAATTTCGCCCTCACTTCTTCACAATCGACCGATCTAAGCGACATCATCGATGCTTCGCTTCAGGGGACAGGCGGTGGGGGCCCTTTCTTCGCCGATTTGACTTCGACGCTTCGAGGATGCACATCTTTGCGTAACGTATCGACGCAAGAATACGGTTAGAGTCATCGGGGGCCTTCTGCTTGGCATGAATACCGACAAGAAAATGGTCCGGTCGCTCGGCGACCAGCCGCCGATCCTTGCGGATGGCCGTCGCGCGCCGGACCGGCGCGAGATCTCGATGCGCTGGCTGTCGGGCACGTTCCTCACCGGTATTACGTCGAGCCTGCTGATGGGTGTCGCCCTCTTTGCGGCTCTCGACGGCCGACAGCAACTGGCGATCCCGGCCGAGGCATTTGCGGCACTCGATCCATCCGCTCCGGGCGGCGCGCCGATCAACACCGCCAAGCGCGGCGACCGCATCCTATCGCCCAACATCGTCGCCAAGCCGGCCGACAAAACGGTGATGGAAGTCTCGACGATGATCCATGACGGCGAGAAGGAGGTCGTCCGCCGGCAGCCCTTCGTGCATGTCAAGATGGCGCTCGCGGCCAACCATCAGACGTCAGAAAATTATCCCGCATTCGACCCGCTGGCGATCTTCGCGACCGACGACGCGGACGCCGAAGCTCCGGCAGCAAGGACGGGCACCATCTACGGCTCGGATGTCGAATCGGAAGTGGCACTGAAAACCGTCGACTTTCCGCTGAAGGGATCAGGCTTGACCTTCGGGCCTTCCATGTCGCTCGACGAGGTGGAGGAAAACGTCCGCACCAACGGCTCGGTTCTGACGGAGGGCAATACGCAGGTCGCTTCGCTCTTCTACGTCGACCCGCAACGCTTCGCCTCGGATGCCGGCGATCTCGATCTGATCCAGGGGCTTTCTGCCCGGATCGTCGAGGAGAACATGAGCGTTTCGGCCTACGAGAACATCACCAAACAGAGCACCGAATACGCCGACGACGTCATCCCGGTACGCCGCCCGACGCCGATTGCAACGGTAATGCTGAACGCTGGCTACGCGAAGGCGCAGGCCGAGGATGCCGGAGGCTATATCGCGGAGGCCCTTGGCGCCAAGGAGCTGGCCGCCGGCGACGTCCTGCGCATCGGCATCATTCAGAAAGGCGAGGAAGCGCGCATCGTGCGCGCCACCATTTACTCGCGCAACCGTCACGTGCTCACCATGGCCGTCGACGATCACGGCCGTTTCATCCCCGGTGCCGAGCCGCCGAAACTCGATGCGGTCGCGACCGCCTTCGACGACAACGGCACGCCTGTCGTCACCAGCGGCCACGATTTGCCGCGTGTCTACGACGGTATCTATCGAGCGGCCCTTTCCTACGGCATGAATTCCGACATGGTGGCCCTGGTGGTCAAGCTGTTGGCGAGCAATGTCGATTTCCAGGCACAGTTGAAGCCCACGGATTCGCTCGAGGCTTTCTTCTCGGTCACCGACGAAAGCGGGCTTGCGACGGAGGACTCCGAGCTTCTCTACGTGAATGCCAAATTCGGCGACGCCGAGACGCGGTTCTACCGTTTCCAGGATCCCGACGACAATTCGATCGACTACTTCGACAAGGACGGCAAGAGCATCCGCCAGTTCCTTTTGCGCAATCCCGTTCCGAACGGCCATTTCCGTTCCGGTTTCGGCATGCGCCGCCACCCGATCCTCGGGTTCTCTCGCATGCACACGGGTGTTGACTGGTCGGCGCCGCGCGGCACGGCGATCATCGCCGCCGGGAATGGCACGGTCGAGAAAGCCGGCTGGGACTCCGGTGGCTACGGCAACCAGACGCTGATCCGCCACGCCAACGGCTACGTCTCGTCATACAACCACCAGAGCGCGATCGCCAAGAGCGTCAAGCCGGGCGCCAAGGTCGTCCAAGGCCAGGTGATCGGCTGGGTCGGTACGACCGGACTTTCGACCGGTCCGCATCTGCACTACGAGCTAGTCGTCAACGGCAACAAGGTGGATCCCCTGCGCATCCGCCTGCCCGGCGGCAAGTCGCTCAAGGGAGAAGCGCTAGCCAAGTTCGAAAAGGAACGCGAACGGATCGATGAACTCCTCGGCAAGGACGAGGGCAACGAGGTCGCGAGCAAGTAACGCTCGCCGCAGGATGATTACAGCATAGACGCGCGGTGCTGTAATGCAGAAAAGGCCGCCCTTCCGGCGGCCTTTTCTGTTCTTGATGTTCTGCCTTACGCGGCTTCCTTCTCCGTGGAGCTCCCGCGCTTGAAGTTCAGCCGGTCGGAGCCGGCAAGAACCTTCACGACCGAGCCGTCCGGGAATTCGCCCTGCAATATCCTCTCGGCCAGCGGATCCTGAACATATTTCTGGATCGCCCGCTTCAAGGGTCGCGCGCCATAGGCGGGGTCGTAGCCCTTGTCAGCCAGGAAGACCCGTGCATCGTCCTCCAGTTCGATCGTGATCTTGCGATCAGCAAGCAGCTTGCGCAGCCTTTCGAGCTGGATATCAACGATCGCACCCATTTCCGAACGACGCAGACGGTGGAACAGGATGATCTCGTCCACGCGGTTCAGGAATTCCGGACGGAAAGCGGCTCTCACCACCTCCATCACCTGATCGCGAACCGCGTCGCTGTCCTCGTTCTCGCCGAGAGCGGTCAGATATTCCGCACCGAGGTTCGAGGTCATGATGATCATCGTGTTCTTGAAGTCGACTGTGCGCCCCTGGCCATCGGTCAGCCGGCCGTCGTCAAGCACCTGCAAGAGCACGTTGAAGACATCCGGGTGGGCCTTCTCGATCTCGTCGAACAGCACGACCTGGTAAGGCCGGCGGCGAACGGATTCCGTGAGCGCCCCGCCCTCCTCATAGCCGACATAGCCGGGAGGCGCACCGATCAGCCGGGCAACGGAGTGCTTCTCCATGTACTCCGACATGTCGATCCGCATCAGCGCCGTCTCGTCGTCGAAGAGGAACCGCGCAAGCGCCTTGGTCAGCTCCGTCTTGCCGACGCCGGTCGGTCCAAGGAAGATGAACGAGCCGATCGGTCGGTTCGGATCCTGGAGCCCGGCGCGCGATCGCCGGACCGCCCGCGAGACGGCCTGCACCGCATCGCCCTGACCGACAACCCATTTTGCCAGTTCGTCTTCCATCCTGAGCAGCTTCTCGCGCTCGCCTTCGAGCATCTTGTCGACGGGAATGCCGGTCCAGCGCGAAACGATATGGGCGATGTTGTCGGGAGTCACGACCTCCTGCACCATCGCATTCGCTTCCGAACCGTCCTGGCTTTCCGCTTCGGCAAGCTCCTTCTCGAGCTTCGGGATCACGCCGTAGGCAAGCTCGCCGGCGCGCTGGAATTCACCTTTGCGCTGGACGATCTGAAGCTCGTTGCGTGCCTCGTCGAGTTGCTTCTTGAGATCGGCAGCTTGCCCGAGTTTCTGCTTTTCAGCCTGCCAGCGCGCCGTCAGTGCGGCAGCCTCTTCTTCGAGAGAGGCCAAGTCGAGCTCCAGCTTCGCGAGCCGATCCTTGGAGGAAGCGTCGGTCTCCTTCTTCAGGGCTTCGCGCTCGATTTTCAACTGAATGACACGCCGGTCGAGCTCATCGAGTTCCTCCGGCTTGGAGTCGACCTGCATCCTGAGGCGCGACGCAGCCTCGTCCATCAGGTCGATTGCCTTGTCCGGCAGGAAACGGTCGGTGATGTAGCGGTTGGAAAGTGTGGCGGCGGCCACCAGCGCAGAATCCGAGATCCGCACCTTGTGGTGCTGTTCATACTTCTCCTTGAGGCCGCGCAGGATCGAGATCGTATCCTCGACCGTCGGCTCGTCCACCATCACTGGCTGGAACCGGCGGGCAAGCGCGGCGTCCTTCTCGACATGCTTACGATACTCGTCAAGCGTCGTCGCGCCGACGCAGTGCAATTCGCCGCGAGCAAGAGCGGGCTTCAAGAGGTTCGAGGCGTCCATGGCCCCGTCCGCCTTGCCGGCACCGACCAGCGTGTGCATCTCGTCGATAAAGAGGATGATCTCGCCCTCTTCCGAGCGCACCTCATTAAGCACGGCTTTCAGCCGCTCCTCGAACTCACCGCGGAACTTCGCGCCGGCAATCAGTGCACCCATGTCGAGCGCCATCAGGCGTTTTTCCTTGAGGCTCTCCGGCACGTCGCCATCGACGATCCTAAGCGCCAGACCTTCGGCGATCGCCGTTTTACCGACGCCCGGTTCGCCGATCAGCACCGGATTGTTCTTCGTCCGCCGCGAAAGCACCTGGATGGTACGACGGATTTCGTCGTCGCGGCCGATCACCGGGTCGAGCTTGCCCTCCCGCGCTTCGGCCGTGAGATCGCGCGCGTATTTTTTGAGCGAGTCGAAACCCTGCTCGGCATTGGCGCTGTCTGCGGTACGCCCCTTGCGGATATCATTGATGACCTGATTGAGCTTGGTCGGCGTGACGCCCGCCTTCGACAGGATCGACGCCGTGGCAGCCGAACTTTCGATGGCCAGCGCCAGGAGCAGGCGCTCGACAGTCACGAAGCTGTCGCCGGCCTTCTTCGCGGCCTGTTCGGCTGCGGTGAAAACCTTGGCAAGCGGCTGCGACAGGTAGACGGAACCATTGCCGCCGGAAACTTTCGGGAGCTTGGCCAGAGCGGCTGCCGTGCCGGCTCGCGCCTCGCGCGCATCACCGCCGGCGCGCTCGATCAAAGACGCAGCCATGCCCTGATCGTCGTCGAGCAATACCTTGAGGACGTGCTCGGGCGTGAACTGCTGGTGTCCCTCTGCCAACGCATAGGTCTGCGCCGATTGCAGGAAACCGCGCACACGCTCGGAATATTTCTCGATATTCATTCTCTACCTCCATAGCCCGGCGAGCCCATCTTCGTGGCACTGGCCGGCGTTTCAGGATCAGGCTCCCGCATTCGGCAAGCCTGTCACTCCAGCGCCGCGCGTCTTATCAGACACGCAAAGGTCGCTGACGCTTTGAAATGCTGCATAATTTTATCCTTAGATCGATTTCGATCTAAGGAATTATGCAGGGAGACCTCGTCCTCGCATTGCGCGTGATCAAGTCTTTGAAGCGGAATATGGGGCAGCGTTTTCAGAAATTAAAGGGCCGTCGCGAGAGCCGCCTGGGAAATCTCGACGGGCATGTGGAGCGACCCAAATCCGGCAGAAAGCACGACGATCCGGCGAGCAAGCGACTGACATAAAAACCCCGGCTGCCAAGCAGCCGGGGTTTTCGACAATTCATAAACAGAGGCCCGCAGGCCACCCGCAAACGAGCTTATTCCGAGGTAGCGAGCGCCGGTGCATCGCCGGCAGAATCGCTCGCCGGCTGGACGTCGCCCGATGCGTCTTCCTGGGTGCGGCGCGGCTGGCGACGCGGGCGGCTCGCGCTGCGACGACGAGAGGCCGGACGGCTGGACGCCGCTGCAGGCGTTTCCTCTTCCATCGCAACTTCTGCAGGCGTGCCTTCGATCACCGGCTGCGGACCGGAACCGTCGATAATCGGTTGAGGTGCGCTCGCCGAAGGCGGGGCTGCGATCGACGCAGGCGCTTCGTCGGCATAGACCTGATCCAGATCGTCCTGATCGCGATCGGCTACGTCCCTTTCCTGATAGTCCTGGCGTTCTTCGCGCTGGAAACGATCCTGCATCTGCGCCTGCGCGGCCGCGATGATGCGGTTATAGTGCTCGGCGTGCTGCAGATAGTTTTCGGCCATGACGCGGTCGCCGGAGCTCTGCGCGTCGCGCGCAAGGGCGGCGTACTTCTCGGCGATGTGCTGGGCCGTTCCGCGAATCTTCACGTCGGGGCCAGAGCTGTCGTAAGTCCGCGTAAGCGGATTGGATCCCTTACGATTGTGATTGTTGTTTCCGTTATTGTTGTTGTTTCGCCCACGGCCGCGCTTGTTTTGCTGTCCTGGCCTCATTGTACATTCACCCGAATTTTCTTGATAATGATGATCATGTGGTTCCGCATCCCGGCGGGATCTGTCCGCGCCCGAGAAAACACGCGCCGCAACAGACCGCATATCGCGATCTCGGCGCCGGCTGACGTCAAATTAACAGGTACCCGCACGAGGCACTGTCGAACCCTAGCAACTCTTTCTTGAGAGCAATCCCCGTGGCCAGGTCATACCGGAACGAATCTTTGGTCAATGACCTTCTGCCCAGTGCGCGGGGGCAAACTAGCCCGCTTCCTTTAGGATTCCAAGCCCTTTCTTTGCCCTTCGAGAAAAGAGATGTGCCGATGCAGCATTTTTTCAACGGTTGCTGCCGCATTCCCCGTCGCGCTTGAATACAAGGACTCGGTCGTTGCCGCTGAGGTCCTTCGCGCTGCCATGCAAACGGAACCCTTGCGCTGCGAACAGCGCCGTTACCGTCTGCTTTTGATCGAAACCGATTTCCAAGCCTATTACGCCGTCTGCTTCAAGATAACGATCAGCGTGAAGGGCAATGGCACGATAGGCATTCAGCCCATCGTCTCCGCCATCAAGAGCAGCGGCCGGATCATGGAATTTCACTTCCGGCTCAAGCTCTTCGACAACTCTGGACTGGATATAAGGCGGATTTGAGACGATCACATCGAACCGCCCCTCGACCTTATCGAACCAGTCGCTCCGAAGCGTCTGGAACCGCCCGACAAGACCGTTGCGCTCTGCGTTTTCGCGCGCCGTTGCCAAGGCTTCTTCCGATATATCGGTACCGAGACCGCGGGCTTCAAGTACCTGATCGAGAAGAGCGAGACAGATTGCCCCTGTTCCGGTGCCGAGATCGATGATCCGGCAGGCCCCTTTGCTGGCGACAATCCGCCGCATATGCGGGATTATGCAATTAACGAGCGTCTCCGTGTCCGGTCGCGGCTCAAGCGTGTGCTTCGAGAGCTTGAGGGTCAGTCCGTAGAATTCTCTTTCGCCCAGGATGCGGTAAACCGGCTCACGCGCAGCGCGACGGGCGACCGCGGCACGGACGCGGGCGACGTCGGCGTCATCGACCGCCTCCCCTCCCCGGGTCATCAATGCAGCCAGTGAAAGACCGAGCAGCCCGGAAATCAGATGCCGCGCATCGAGCGCCGCCGTCTCGATACCGGCGGCCTTCAGCCTGTCGCGGCTCTCAGCAAGAAGGCGGTCGAGCGTCTCGGCCATTGCGGCTCAGCCCTGCTGCTCGCCGAGCAGCGCGAGCTGGCTCGCCTGGTGATCCGCCAGCAGCGCATCCACAACCTCGTCGATCTCGCCTTCCATCATCCGGTCGAGCTTATAGAGCGTCAGGTTGATGCGATGATCCGTGATGCGTCCCTGCGGGAAATTATAGGTGCGAATACGCTCCGAGCGATCGCCGGAACCCACCTGGCTCTTGCGATCCGCCGACCGCTCGCTGTCGGCGCGCTGACGCTCCATGTCGAAGAGCCGCGAGCGCAGCACCTGCATCGCCTTGGCGCGGTTTTGATGCTGCGATTTTTCCGAACTCGTGACGACGATGCCTGTAGGAATATGCGTGATGCGGACCGCCGAGTCGGTAGTGTTAACGTGCTGTCCGCCAGCGCCCGAAGACCGCATCGTATCGATGCGGATATCCTCGGGCCGGATCTCGATGTCGATCTCCTCAGCCTCGGGCAATACGGCCACCGTCGCAGCGGAGGTATGGATGCGACCGCTCGCCTCGGTCTCCGGTACGCGCTGCACCCGGTGGACGCCGGATTCGAACTTCAATCGCGAGAAAACACCACGACCCGAGACGGTGGCGATGATTTCCTTGTAGCCGCCGGCCTCTCCCTCGCTTGCAGAAAGGACCTCGACACGCCAGCCCTTTGTCGAGGCATAGCGCTCGTACATACGGAAGAGATCGCCGGCAAAGAGTGCCGCCTCCGAACCGCCCGTGCCGGCGCGGATTTCAAGGATTGCGCTTTTTTCGTCAGCCGCGTCTTTCGGCAGGAGCAGGATCTGAATTTCCTGCTCGAGCGCTTCGATCTGCTCTTCGACCTCGGGCTTTTCCATCTCCGCGAGGTCGCGCATCTCCTTGTCCGTCGTCCGGTCGGCAAGCATTGCGTCGATATCGGCGAGCTCAGCCGTGGCTTTCTGGTAGGCACGGATCTTCGTCACGACCGGCTGCAGCTCGGAATATTCCGAGGCCAGCTTCACATAGACGTCTGCCGCCGGCCCGGCCGACATGCGAGCCTCGATTTCACCAAACCGGCGCTCCAGTTCGCGCATCTTTTCAAGGGGTAGCTTTGCCAAATGTAACTCCAAATGCGTTCGCCCCGCCCGGGTTCATCCGGGCGCGGCTACTGCATGAATCCTTAAACCGGAATCGATTTAAGGACAAAATCATGCAGCAACTCAAAGCTCTACAGCGACCTTTGCGCGTCTGATTAGACGCGCGGCGCTGTAAGGGTGCTTCAATCCATCTAAACCGGTATGCCGTTCGCCGCTGCGAAATCGACAAGGAGCTGCCGAACGGACGTCTGGGAATTTACGTCGTCGAGCGCAGCTTCCAGGATCTCGGCCAGCTTGCCGGCATCGAGCGCCAAGAGCATCGCCTTGACCGGCCCGACTGCGGTCGGCGACATCGACACCGAGCGGAAGCCGAGGCCGAGCAGTGCCATCGCCGACAACGGTTTGCTCGCCATTTCGCCGCAGAGTGTGACCGGCGTGTCGTTGCGCTCGCCGGCCCGCACGATATCGCGCAGGATGCGCAGGAATGGCCGGTCGAGAATATCGAAACGATCGGACACGCGGGCATTGCCGCGATCGACGGCCATCGCGAACTGGAAGAGATCATTCGAACCGACGGAGACGAAATCCACCTCGGCCATCAGTTCGTCGAGCTGCCACATCAGGGCTGGAACTTCCAGCATCGCACCGAACTGCAGCTTGCGCGGCAGCTGCTCGCCAAGCTTCGACTGGCGCTCGATCTCCTTCTGCAAGAGTTCGCGCGCCAGCTTGAGCTCGGAGACTTCCGTCACCATCGGCAGCATCAGCTTGAGTTCAGCGCCGGCGGCGGCTCTCAGCATCGCCCTCAACTGTGTGCGCAGAAGCCCGGGTCGGTCGAGCGAAAGCCGGATCGCGCGCCAGCCGAGCGCCGGGTTTTCCTCTTCCGCCGCGCGGAAATAAGGTACGACCTTGTCGCCGCCGATGTCGAGCGTACGGAAGGTCACCGGCTTGCCGCCCGTTTGCTTCAGCACGCTGCGATAGAAGGCCTCCTGTTCCTCGGCCTTCGGCATGGTCGAAGCGATCATGAATTGCAGCTCTGTGCGGAAAAGGCCGATGCCTTCCGCCCCCGCTTCGTTCAGATGCGGCAGATCGACCAGCAGGCCGGCGTTCATCTGCAGCGTGATGCGCTTGCCATCCTTCGTCAGCGGCTCGACGTCTTTCAGGGCGCGAAACTGCGCCTGCCGGCGGGCACGGAACCGCACTTTCTCCTCATAGGCCCGCTGCAGGTCGGCCAAGGGCCGCAGATGCACCTTCGCGTCGTCGCCGTCGACGATGATCGCGTCGCGGTTCTCCGCAAGCGCCACGGCACCTGCCGCCTGGCCTACGACCGGAATCCCCATGGCGCGTGCGACGATCACCACATGGCTCGTGACCGCGCCTTCTTCAAGGACCAGGCCACGAACTCTTTCTCGCGGATAGTCGAGCAGTTCCGCCGCACCCATGGCGCGGGCGACGATGATCGCATCATTCGGGAAATCGGCTGCCGAAAGCTTAGCGCCATAGCCCGAAAGCTGGCGCAGCAGCCGGTTGGCAAGGTCGTCGAAATCGTGCATCCGCTCGCGGAGATAGGGGTCCGTGAGCCGGATCATCCGCGCCTTGGTCTCGCTCTGGACGCGTTCGACGGCCGCTTCCGCCGTCAGGCCGTTGCGGATCGCTTCTTCAAGCTTCCTCACCCAGCCGCGATCGTGAGCAAACATTCGATAGGTTTCGAGCACCGCCCGATGCTCGCCCTCCATCGACACGTCACGGCGCGACAGCATGTCGTCGATCGAGATACGCAGCGATCCGAGCGCCTCGGCAAGGCGCTGCAATTCCTGTTCGGTATCCTCGTTGAGCAGGTTCGTGACGACGATCCTCGGCTCGTGCAGCACGACGTAGCCAAGGCCGATGCCTTCGCCAAAGCTGTTGCCCTCGATCGAGACAGGACGCGAAAGATCAAGCTCGAGCCCCGGCTTGGTGATCTTTTTCAATTCGCCCGTCGCGACCATCTCGGCGAGAACCATCGCCGTCGTTTCGAGCGCCTCGACCTCGTCCTCGCGATAGTTGCGCATCGCCTTGTTCTGCACGACGAGAACGCCGAGCGCGCGACCCGTGCGCAGGATCGGCACACCGAGGAAGGAGTGGTAGATCTCTTCGCCCGTCTCCGGCAGATAGGTGAATGCCGGATGAGACTGCGCGTCGGAAAGATTGAGCGGCCGTGCGGAGGCGGCGATCGTGCCGACGAGACCCTGGCCCATCTTTAACTGCGCCAGGTGGACTGCGGTCTTGTTCAAACCTTCGGTGGCGTAGAGTTCGAGCACGCCATCGGAACGCAACACGTAGACGGAGCACACTTCCGCGACCATGTTCTGTGCGATCTGGCGCACGATCCGGTCCAGGCGCTCTTGCGGCTCAAGCGGTTCCGCCATGAGCTCGCGCAACCGCTTGAGGAGAACGCGCGGACCTGCGGAAAGGTCTCTCATCGCGTAAGATCTCCAGAATAAGAATTACCGACGACATATATCAGGACCCGCGGCCCTTGCGAGCCGCGAATCCTAATTCGAAATGTCTGCTGATTAACTCTTATCCAGACCGTAAGCGGAATGCAAAGTGCGAACCGCCAATTCCGCATATGGACCATCGATCAGAATGGATATCTTGATCTCGGACGTGGTAATTGCCTTGATGTTGATTCCCTTCTCGGCAAGCGCCCGGAAGGCCGATGCCGCGACGCCGGCATGGCTGCGCATGCCGATACCGATCACCGACACCTTGACGAGGCCGGATTCCGATTGGGCGACGTCGTAGCCGATCTTTTCCTTGTTGTCGGAAAGTACCTTCAACGCCTTCTCGACATCGCCGGAGGGCACGGTAAAGGTCATGTCCGTTTTCGAGCCGTCTTCCGAGATGTTCTGGACGATCATGTCGACGTTGATATGCGCCTCCGCCAGGGGACCGAAGATCGCGGCGGAAACGCCCGGCCGGTCTGCCAGACGGCGCAGCGAAATCTGGGCTTCATCCTTGGCATAGGCAATGCCGGTTACGACTTCCTGTTCCACGATCTCATCCTCATCACAAATCAGCGTTCCGGGCGGGTTCAGAAGGTCGCCCATGCCCGGCGCATCGGGATCCTCGAAAGAAGAGCGCACGAAAGTGCGAACCTTGTGCACCATGGCGAGCTCGACCGAGCGCACCTGCAGCACCTTGGCGCCGAGCGAGGCCATTTCCAGCATTTCCTCGAAGGCGATTTTCTTCAGCCGCCGCGCCTTGGGCTCGATCCGCGGGTCGGTCGTGTAGACGCCATCGACATCGGTGTAGATGTCGCAGCGATCGGCCTTGACGGCGGCGGCGATCGCAACCGCCGATGTGTCGGAGCCGCCGCGCCCGAGCGTTGCCAACCGGTTGTCCGGGCCAAGGCCCTGGAACCCGGCGATCACCGCCACTTGGCCCTCGCCCATCCGGCGAATTATGTCGGCACCTTCGATATCGAGGATGCGGGCAGCACCGTGGGCGTTGTCCGTCTTGATCGGGATCTGCCAACCCTGCCAAGAGCGCGCGTTGATGTTCATCGATTGCAGCGCGATCGCAAGCAGGCCGGAGGTGACCTGCTCACCGGAGGCAACGACCGCATCGTATTCGCGCGCATCGTAGAAGGGTGCGTTCGAACCGGCGACCTTCGGCATGCTTTCGACCCAGCCGACCAGTTCGTTGGTCTTGCCGGACATGGCGGAAACGACGACGGCGACCTCGTGGCCGGCATCGACTTCACGTTTCACATGGCGGGCGACATTGTAGATGCGTTCCAAATTTGCGACGGACGTTCCGCCGAATTTCATCACGATGCGTGCCATTTCGCCTCTACCGGTACCGATGTTTGCGCGCGAGCGCGCGACAGGGAAAGCGTCCCCGCCGGCGGCTGACGATCAAAAAAGCTTGGGACTTCTCGGACATCGGCCAGTCACCGCTACGGGGAGCGGAAAGTCGCGGCGTCTCTTAGCGGATCAACGGCCGACGTGCAATGGCAAGGCGGCGGAATGCCGAGGTTCCATCCGATGTTTGAAGTCCGGTCTTGAGCTGCCCGTCCCGCCATGGTTGCAAGTCGTTATCCGCGATGCTAACAAGACACTGCAACTCAATTAATGAAGGGAGGGCTGCGCGTGATTACTTATTTCCGGCACCACCGCCAGCGTGGCCCCGTCTCCGCCCTGCAAATGCGTTTGCAGGGCTGACCAGAGACTGATCCTCATTCTCATCGTTTCCTGGTCTGCCCAGTCGTCGTGCGGAGCCGAACCACAAGGTTCATGGCACCGCCCATCGTCACCAAACCGAGCCGAATGACCACAAGCAACGCGCTGGCGTTCGCATCCGGCCACCCGCTTTCCACTCCTTCAGCAATTGTCGGAAGCGGGAGCACAGCTCGGGCCGTCCAGAGAACGACAATGGCCTTGATCAATATAAAAAACCTCGGCGTCACCTTGGGTGCGCCGCTCTTTTCGAACCTCAACCTTTCGGTCGCGGTCGGCGACCGCATCGGCATCGTCGCCGCCAACGGCCGGGGAAAGTCCACGCTTTTGAAATGTATCGCGGGCGGCCTTGACCCGACCGCAGGCGAAATCACGCGCTCGCGTGGCCTTACTGTCGGTCATGTCGAGCAAGCGGTGCCGGCCGCCATCTTGCACAAGCCGTTCTACGAAGCGGTCCGCCGGGCACTGCCGGAGGAACAGGCGGAGAGCGAGGGATGGCGGGTCGATGTCATGCTGGATTCGCTCGAAGTTCCGCCAGAACTTCGCGAACGGCCGATTGCGGCGCTCAGCGGCGGTTGGCAGAGGCTTGCGCTTCTTGCCCGCGTCTCGGTCACAGATCCCGACGCGCTGCTGCTCGACGAACCGACGAACCACCTCGATCTTGCCAAGATCATGCAGCTGGAAAATTGGCTCAATAGCCTGCCCCGCGACGTTCCCGTGCTGATCTCCAGCCATGACCGTGCTTTCCTCGACGCAACGACGAACCGCACGCTGTTCCTGCGTCCCGAGCAGTCTCATGTGTTTTCACTGCCCTACTCGCGCGCCCGCAGTGCGCTCGACGAGATCGATGCCTCGGATGAGCGGCGTTATCAGAAGGAGATGAAGACGGCCCAGCAGCTGCGCCGGCAAGCGGCCAAGCTCAACAATATCGGCATCAACTCTGGCAGCGATCTCCTGACGGTCAAGACGAAGCAGTTGCGCCAGCGGGCGGAGCGTCTGGAAGACGCCGCGCGGCCGGGCTTTCAGGAACGATCATCCGGGGCGATCCGACTTGCCAACCGCGGCACGCACGCCAAGACCCTGGTGACACTCGACGATGTGTCCGTGGAAGCGCCTGACGGACGCCTGCTCTTCAAGACAGGCAAGCTCTGGATCTGCCAGGGCGACCGCATCGTGCTGCTCGGTCGCAACGGTGCCGGAAAATCGCGTTTCATCGACCTGATCAGGACGGCGATATCCGGACCGGGCCACGCATCGGAAGGCATCAAGACAACACCGTCTGTCGTGCTCGGCTATAGCGATCAGGCCCTCGCGGGCCTGCCGGATGAGGATACCCCGATTGCCGCCCTCGGCCGGCGTTTCGAGATTGGCGATCAAAGGGCGCGCGCCCTGCTGGCGGGCGCCGGCCTCGGCATCGATCTGCAAACGCGACCGATCGGTGTTCTTTCGGGCGGCCAGAAGTCGAGGCTTGCAATGCTTGTCCTGAGGCTCACCAATCCGAATTTCTACCTGCTCGACGAGCCGACCAACCACTTGGATATTGAAGGACAGGAAGCGCTGGAATCGGAATTGATGGCCAACCAGGCGACCTGCCTCCTCGTATCGCACGACCGCAGCTTCGTGCGCGCCGTGGGCAATCGCTTCTGGCAGATCGAAAACCGACGGCTCGTCGAAGTCGAAGGGCCGGAGGATTTCTTTGCCTCCGCGGCAGCAGGTCCAATGTGACTGTAGCCCGCCCTTACAGCACCACGCCAGCTGGCGGGGTGCTGCAAAGCCACGGAACAACATAATTCACCTTACCGCTTCGGTTGGTCGGCAGAGGCGGCCGGCCTCGGCGGAAGTGCGATGACGCAGGCGACGTCGCAAGCCTCAAGCCCGCGCGTCAGCACCGCTTCCACCGTCCAGCGCTGCCTCCGCTCGTGCATACTGATCTAATTATAAAACCACTTGCAATACAGCACTGGTTTTGCCATCCTGCTGCGGTCATGCCGCGGAGTATAGCGGTTCGCACATCGTCATAGGGAGGAAGGACAATGCGCAAGATTATCATGTGGGACATGGTCAGCGTCGACGGCTTCTTCGAGGCGCCGCATCATGACATAAGCTGGTTCGTCTTCGAGGACGAGCGATACGCAGGCGGACGCAGGCACGCTGCTCTTCGGCCGTTCGACCTATGAAATGATGGCGGCCTATTGGCCGGCGGCCGAGGGTGACATCGCCACGTTCATGAACAGTGTCGAAAAGTTCGTGTTCTCTCGAACACTGAAGAGCGCGGACTGGAACAACACGACGCTTGTTTCAGGCGATGCCGTCGCCGAGGTGGAGCGGCTGAAGCGGCTCGACGGCGGAACGATCTTCATCTTCGGCAGCGCCGATTTCGCCGCGACCCTGACCGCGAAGGGGCTCGTCGATGAATACCGCCTCGGCATCAATCCCGTGCTGCTCGGCAAAGGGACTCCCCTTTTCCAGAACATTCCGGAACGAACAAATCTGAAGCTCACGCATATACGCCCGCTCAAATCCGGCGTCATCATCCTGCATTACCAGCCGCAGTCCGCTTGATCTCCTCTTCACGCTCCGGGTGCCCTGGGGGAGTGACGGTTGAGCTCACCACTTGACATCGCCCTCCGATCGTCCGACTTCACGATCAGGATAAAGAAGTGACGAGCGGGTCTAACCTTATCCGCCGACGCGAAATGCAAGGAGGCTCTGATGAACGAGACGGCACGCACCACGATCGATCAGAGCGAAGTGGATCGGTTTTCCGCGATGGCGGCGGAATGGTGGGATCCGACCGGCAAGTTCCGTCCGCTGCACAAGTTCAATCCGGTGCGCCTTGCCTATATCCGCGACAAGGCATCGGAACATTTCAGCCGCGACCCCAAGGGTCCGCAGCCGCTCAAAGGCCTGCGGCTGCTCGATATCGGCTGCGGAGGCGGGCTTCTCTCCGAGCCGATGGCGCGCATGGGCGCCGATGTCCTCGGCGCCGACGCGTCGGAAAAGAATATCGGCATCGCCAAGACCCACGCGGCCGGGAGCGGCGTTTCCGTTGATTATCGCGCAGTCACCGCGGAGGCGCTCGCCGAAGCCGGCGAAAGCTTCGACGTAGTCCTCAACATGGAGGTGGTGGAACATGTCGCCGACGTCGATTTCTTCGTCACCACCTGCGCCCACCTGGTGCGCCCGGGCGGGCTGATGTTCATAGCCACCATCAACCGCACCGTGAAAGCCGCCGCGCTCGCGATCTTCGCCGCGGAAAACCTGTTGCGCTGGCTCCCGCGCGGCACCCACCAATACGAGAAGCTGGTTCGTCCGGAAGAGCTGGAAAAGCCGCTTGAGGCAAGCGGCATGGAAATCGCCGACCGCATCGGCGTGTTCTTCAATCCGCTCGCCAATCAATGGAACCTGTCGAAGGACATGGACGTCAATTACATGATCGTCGCCAAGCGGCCGCTCTGACGTTTCGGCATCGCTGAGCTGGAGGCTCAGTTCGCATCATCCGGCAGTACCGGCAGCGGTGCGATCTCAATACCTTCTTCCAGAAGCGCGATCGCCTCTTCCGCACTTGCCTTGCCGATCAGCCCGCGCTGCTCGGCCTCACCGTAGTGGACCTTGCGCGCTTCTTCCGGGAAACGTTCGCCGACGTCCTCGGCATTCTCGCGGATCGAATTGACCAGTTCGCGGATCTTCGCGATCGTTTCTTTCTGAGCCCGATCCATCACCAGTGCGCGCGTCGCCTCCTTCTTGCGCGCGGTCGATACCGCCGGCGCCATCAGCAGCTTGCTGACGGAGTGAGAGCCGCAAGTGGGACAGGCGACCAGACGCCGCTCGACCTGGGAATCGAAGTCGTCGCTCGACGCGAACCAGCCTTCGAAGTCATGGCCCTTATCACACGAAAGGTTGTAACGGATCACGCTGCAACGCCCCCTTTCCCGGTTGGCGTCACTTCGTCCAGCACGAAACTGCGGGCATTCTTGAGATTGGGTATTTTCGCGCGTGCGCCATGCACAGCGGCAGTGTCGACATCGGCAACGATAATCCCCTCACCGGTCGGGCCTGCCTCAGCGAGCACGCGACCCCACGGGTCGACAATCATCGAATGACCGAAGGTTTCACGACCATCCTCGTGCTTTCCGGCCTGCGCAGCGGCGACGACGAAAAGGCCGTTCTCGATGGCGCGGGCGCGCAGCAAAATCTCCCAATGCGCCTCGCCGGTCTGCTTCGTAAAGGCCGCGGGTACGGACATGATCTCGGCACCGGCAACGGCCTGCTGACGGAAGAGCTCGGGGAAGCGGACGTCGTAACAGATGGAAAAGCCCAGCTTGCCAAAAGCAAGATCGGCCACACGCGCCGTGGCGCCGGGTCGGTACGCCGCACTCTCTCGCCAGCTTTCGCCATTCTCCAGATCCACATCGAACATGTGGATCTTGTCGTAGTCGCAGATCTTGGCGCCGTCCGGCCCGAAGAGGAAGCTCCGATTGGCGATCTTGCCGTCCAAAAGTCCAATCGGCGTCGAGCCGATGTGGAGATAGATGCGGAGCTCGGCCGCAAGGGCCGAGGCCTCGCGCACGACTATGTCGTTCGCCTCGTCCTTGAGCACGGAACGAAGCCCCGCCCGATCGCGCTGGATGGCACCGGTCATTTCCGGGGTCTGGATATAGGTCGCGCCTTTGGCGGCCGCCTCGCGCACGAGCTTCGCCATCGTCTCCACGTTTCTAGCGGGATCGATACCGGAGCACATCTGGATGGCAGCAGCTTTGAAACTCATCGTTCATCTCTCCGTAGCCATCTTCACGCACGCCATGGCTTCGGCTGTGCGCGATGGCCGCGCGTCAAACCGTTAGGCTACGAGCATCTCGTCGAGCTTGCCGGCCCGGTCGAGCGCATGCAGGTCGTCACATCCACCGACATGTAGGTCGTTGATGAAGATCTGCGGGAAAGTCGTGCCGCCGTTGGACTTTTCGATCATCGTCTGGCGTAGACCCGGATCATGGGTCGCATCATGTTCGACGAAGGTGACGCCTTTGGTTTCGAGAAGTTTCTTCGCTGCCGAGCAATAGCCGCAGAACTGACGCGTATAAATGACGACCGAAGCCATATTTTTGAACCGCTCCTTCACAGGCACGAGGCCGGATATTGACTGTCATATAGGACCGGACATAGCTCTTGCAAAGGTCAAAACCGTGACGTCGCCGGCCCCTGCCCGCTTCAGCGCACGGGTGGCGGCCGAGACGGTTGCACCGGTCGTATATACATCGTCCACGAGTATAATTCTTTTCCCGCTGAGACCGGGTTTGCCGTTTTCGGGGACGACGAAAGCACCGCGGACATTCTCCTCACGCGCCCGGGCACCGAGACCGACCTGCCGGCTGGTGCGCTTGATGCGGCGAAGCACGTCCGGCCGGTAGGGTTTTCCCGCACTACTCGCGATCACACGGGCGAGTTCGGCGGCCTGGTTGAACTTTCGCCGCCAGAGGCGGAATGCGTGGAGTGGAACCGGTACGATCATGTCGGCGGCCGCAACCGCGCCATCGCTCGCACGGATCATCCATTCACCCATCATCGGCGCCAGATCGGTGCGGTCGCGGTATTTCAAACCGTGGACGAGATCGCGCACGACACCATCGTGGATCGCCACCGAGCGAAGCCGGTCGAAGACAGGGGGCTCGGCGATGGCTTCGGGGGAGACTGAACCCGGTCCGGGATCGAAGGCGAAGGGCAGCCCGAGGATCTCGCAATAGGGGCGCTCGATCAGCCGGAGGCCGGACCAGCAGGCCGGACATACGGCATGATGATCGCCAGTCAGCCGGCCGCAGCCGCAGCAGACCGGCGGAAAGACGATCGCGACGGCTTCGCTTCCGAGGCGGCGCAAGTGCGCTGCCCAACGCAAGGCGCGATTTCGCCATCCATCCGGTTCCATATGGTTGACTTTGTCCACGCCAGGGTTTCTTTGCATCCGTGATTTCGGAGAGAGTATCGTGGAAATCATCTTTGACCAGAGCCTCGTCGAGGCGCGCCGCCACAGGGCCCTCGTCAACGGCGATCAGAAGGCAACCTTCCTGCTCGATATCGTGGCGCGGGAGCTCGCCGAGCGCGTCAGCGTCGTTGAAAGGCATTTCGACCGGGCAATGGAATTGCATGGCTATACCGGCGCCACGGCCCGCTGTCTTGCCGCGACAGGCAAGGTCGAAACAATCGAGCGCGTGGAAACGGAGAACGGCTTCGGTTCCGGAGACCAACCGGTTACGGTCGCTCCACTGGAGCGGATCCCCGCCGCACCGGAGTCGCTCAATCTCCTCGTTTCGCCACTTTCGCTGCATCTGACCAACGATACGCCCGGCGTCTTCATACAGGCCCGTCGCGTGTTGAAGCCGGATGGCCTGTTCCTTGCGGCGATCCCGGGCAACGGCACGTTGCAAGAGCTTCGCGAGTCGCTTCTCGCCGCCGAGGCCGAGCTGACCGGCGGGGCGAGCCCAAGGGTCATTCCCTTTGCCGACGTTCGCGAAATGGGTGCTCTGCTGCAGCGGGCAGGCTTTGCCCTGCCGGTCGCGGACGCTGAAACCTACACGGTCCGCTACGATTCGCTTTTCGCGTTGCTGAAGGACCTCAGGGCCATGGGCATGACAAACCCTCTGGCGGCCCGCAGTCGCGCGCCGGTTTCCCGGCGGTTCTTCCTGAAGGCAGCCGAGATCTATGCGGAACGCTTCTCCGACCCCGATGGCCGCATCCGCGCGACGTTCTCGATCATCTATGTTTCCGGTTGGGCGCCGCACGAGAGCCAGCAAAAACCGTTGCGACCCGGTTCCGCGAAGCAAAGGCTGTCTGAAGCGCTCGGCGTCAACGAGCATCCGCTGAAAGAAAGATAGGCGGCACTGCAGCGCCGTGCGTCTATTCAGACGCACATAGGTCGCTGTAGCACTTTGAATTACAGTGAAAGCCAGCCTCTCGGCGCCTTCGGCGCGTCCTCACCCCCAACTCGACTCAACCGTATCCACCACGTGATTGAAGAGGCCGAGCAGCGCATCCGAGAAACTCTCCAGACCGATGAGGAGACCGACGGAGATAAGCGCGGCGAGGAGGCCGTATTCGACGGCCGTGGCACCGTCTCTGCTGCGAATGAAGCCTGCGAACTTGGTCATGCGCCCCACCCCCGTTTCTACCGCCCGGAACGGGAAGCGCCTGCCTGCGGCGCTGTGCGTCTTTTTCACACGCACGACGCTGCAGTTTGAATCACTGCACGTTGTTAGATCAGATCCGACCTAAGAAACATGCGAGCCTGGCATTCCGTTCAACTCAGCATCCGCTCTTGCTGCCATCCGCATCAATGATGCAGACGGCGCCCGGCATTTCCTGCAGCACGCTGCGGCGTACCGTGTAGCGCCTGCTGGTGCCGTTCGAAGGAATCGAGCCGGTCGAAATATTGTCGTAGTCCATCGGCGTATTCGCCAGCACGCGCTTATCCGCCCTTGACGACAGCATCGGCGTGAGGATCATCGTCAGCGCAATTACCGCCGTTCCGAACAGCAGCGACAGATTGAGCACGCCCGTCCGACGGGCCTGGCTCGCCGCCAGATCCTTGTCCTGAACTGTCCTCCAGAAATCTTCGTCTACCATCCCAGCCTCGCAAACACGTAAAGAGCGGCGGGCGAAGCACCCTTCCCAAGCCTCGACCTGACCACACCTGCTCGAAACCGGTGTCACGCCATAACTGGCAAGCACCGAAACTGATGGCCCTATCATGCCGCGAGGGTGATAAACTTTTGATTAATAAACTTCGAGATTTCCGGTAGATTCGCGCCATGAGGCGGAAACAATCGGCCCAACGCAACGGCGTGCGGCCATTTCTGGTTCAGAGCAAATCCATCAGAAATGGGATCAGCGGTTCGTCCGCCGGAGGCATCGGATAGTCGCGCAGCGCTTTCGGCCGCACCCACTTGATCGGCTGGCCCTCGCGTCCCTCGGCAAAACCCTCGTATCGCCGGCATACATAGAGCGGCATCAGCAGGTGGAAATCATCATAGCTGTGGCTCGCGAAGGTGAGCGGCGCAAGGCATGCGACCTTCGTGCGGATGCCGAGCTCCTCCTCCAGCTCGCGGATCAGCGTCGCCTCAGGCGTTTCACCGGGCTCCACCTTACCACCAGGAAACTCCCAAAGCCCGGCAAGCGATTTTCCCTGCGGACGCTGCGCCAGCAGGATGCGACCGTCGGAATCGACCAGGGCGCAGGCCGCAACCAGCACGATCCTCTTTCCCTCGATGTCCATGCCTCAGGCCCTCCTGCACGTTCCTTTAGAGCGGAGCCGATTTAACGACAAAAACATGCAATTCAAAGTGTTATAGCAAGCTTTGTGCGTCTGAAGAGACGCACGGCGCTGTAGGTGTCCGGTAGAGATAGCGATAGACCTCGGTAAAGCCCGCCTTGCGGTAAAGTTCGACCGCCGCTTCATTGTCCGCCTCCACCTGCAGCCAGGCCTTTTTCGCACCCTTGAGGCGCGCCCAGCGCAGCGACGCATCGAGCAACGCCGAACCGACGCCCTTTCGGCGCACGCCCTCGGCAACCGCGAACTGCATGATGCCGGCCAGATCGTTGTCTTGGACCACCAGCGACACGGCGGTCGGGCCGATCTCAAGGTCCTCGAACAGGAACAGGCCGCATTCCGGCTTGATGGCATTGATGATTTCGGTGAGCGCCGCCTTGGTCTGCGGCTCCTCCTTGCCGATCAGGATGCGCGCATCGACGAAGCGACCGACATCCTTGATGGGGAGGTGGTCTATGCCGTCGCCGAATTCGCGCTCGGCCAGGTCCGCCGCTAGCACCAGGCTGTTCCCGAATGCGGCCCAGCCTTCTTTGTCCATGTGGGCGACCAATTGCGGCGGCGTCAGCGGCGTCTGGCGAACAGTGAGCGGGCGACCGTAATCGGAGAAGCGCTTGCCCGCCTTTTCGAGCCGGATGGGAATGTCACGGTAATCCGACGGATCGAGCGGGTTGACCGAGTTCAGACGCTTGGACGCATGTCCCGCCGTAAGGCGGATCAACCAACTGCCGTCATACTGAACGCTCGCAGCCGGCCAGGCGCGAAAGCCGACGGCTTCCAGGCGACGCACACTCGGAAGATCAACCATGATCATTTCCCCAACCACCGCATCCGTCGTGGGCGGCTGCCTGTCATTCGATGCCATTCGTTCGCAACCTCGGACCAAGGAACCAGAGCGTCAGCTTCTGTAGTCGCCGTTGATCTCGACATATTCCTTGGTCAGATCGCAGGTGTAGACGGTCGCGCGGCCGGAACCGAGGCCGATGTCGACGCGGATTGGAATGTCCTCACCCTTCATGACGGCGCTTGCCGCCGCCTCCGAATAGTCCGGATCCCGCTCGCCCGCAACGGCAACGCGCACATCGCCGAACCAGATCGCCAGCCGGTCTCGTTCGGCCATCTCCCCGGATTTGCCGACAGCCATGACCACGCGACCCCAGTTCGCATCCTCGCCGGCAACAGCCGTCTTGACGAGCGGCGAATTGGCGATCGACAGCGCAATCCGTTTGGCCGCAGCATCGCTCTCCGCACCTTCGACGGTTACGATCACCATCTTGCGGGCGCCCTCACCGTCACGCACCACCTGCAGAGCCAAATCGCGCAACAGATCGTTGAGCGCGGCGCGGAAGGCGTCGAGGCGCGGATCGGCGGCGTCCACGATCTTCGCCTGGCCGTCCTTCGCCGCTGCACCGGTCGCAAACAACATCAACGTGTCGGAGGTGGAGGTATCGCTGTCGACCGTGACGGAGTTGAAGGTCGGGCCGACGCCGGCGGAAAGCAGCGCCTGTAGCGCTGGCGGCGCGATATCCGCATCCGTCACCACGAAGGAAAGCATCGTCGCCATGTCGGGCGCGATCATGCCTGCGCCCTTGGCGATGCCGTTGATCGTCACCGTGACGCCGCCGATCTTAGCGCTGCGGGTCGCGACCTTCGGATAGGTATCCGTGGTCATGATCGCCTCGGCGGCCTCGAACCAGAAATCTTCCTTGGCGGAAGCCGCAAGACCATCGAGCACGCCGGCGAATTTGGTCGCATCGAGCGGTTCGCCGATCACGCCGGTCGAGGCAAGGAAGATCTCGTTCTCGTTGCATCCGACGGCCTTGGCCGCGGACTGCGCCGTGAGTTCGGTCGCTTCCCGTCCCTTCTTGCCGGTGAACGCATTGGCATTGCCCGAATTGACGACGACGGCACGAGCAGCGCCTCCCGACAGATTCCTGCGGCAGAAATCGACCGGCGCCGACGGGCATTTCGATCGGGTGAACACACCAGCAACCGCAGCGGGCTCGTCGAAGATCATCATCAGCACATCGGTGCGGTTCTTGTACTTGATCCCTGCCGCGGCCGTAGCCATGCGCACACCTCGAAGCGGCGGCATTTCGGCGAAGGTTTTCGGAGCGAGCGGAGAAACAGAGCCGGACATGGATGAACCTGCTTTGGAGAACCGTGGATGATGTTGCGACAAATGCCCGGCGGTCTCGAACCGTCGGGCATCGACAATGATTGAAACCGGGTGCCGTTCAACCCTCTACAGCGCCGCGCGTCTTATCAGACGCGCAAAGGAAGCTGTAGCACTTTGAGTTGCTGCATGTTTTTACCCTTGAACCGCCTACGATTTAAGGATTTTCATGCAGCAGGCGACGCGGCATCCGGCAAAAGCTTACTTCGTTTCCTGCGGCTTGTTGGCCTCGTCATAGGCCTTCTTGAGCGCCGGATCCGAAATTTCGACGCCGGTTTCCTTTTTCGCGGAAGCCAGAAGCTCAAGGTACTTGTCACGCATGACCAGCTGACGAACCTGGGGCTCGACCTGTTCCAGCGTCGGCGGCGCCTGCGGACGCTTGTCCTCAACGAGGATGACGTGGAAGCCGAACTGCGTCTTCACCGGGGTTTTGGTGTAGGTGCCCTTTTCGAGAGCGAAGGCGGCCACCTCGAATTCCGGCACCATCCGCCCCTTGGCGAAATAGCCTAGATCGCCGCCGTCATCCTTGTTCGGATCGGACGACTTGGCCTTTGCGAGCTCGACGAAGCTCTTGCCGGCGTCAAGCTCCTTGATCACCGCCTTGGCCTCGTCCTCGGTCTTCACCAGGATATGGCGTGCCTTGATCTCTTCCTGTGCCGGGATTGCGGCAATTTCCTTGTCGTAGCGTGCCTTGATGTCTTCCTGCGTCACCGCATCCACGACATGTTTCTTGAAGAACGCGTTGTGCAGCTCGCGTTCGGTGAGATAGGCGATACGCTGCTTGAAGACGGCGTCGTCCTGCAGGCCTTCCTTCTCAGCGTTCTTTGCCAGAAGCTTGACGTCGATGACGGCCGAAAGCGCGGCGGCGCGTTTCTGCTCCTCCGGCATCTGCTGAAGCTGAGGATCAAGACCACCGAGAGCGAGATTGAGCTCGGACTGGCGGACCTCCTGCTCGCCAACCTTCGCGATTACCGGATCGGTTTCTTCGGCGCGCGCTCCGTTGACAGCGATCGCCGCGACGAATATCGCAGCCGCCAAAGTCTTGTATCTGGACATTTCCCTAACCTTTCACCATTGACCGCCGGCGCGATTGCCTCAGGCCCTGCGGCTGCACAACACCGAATGTGGCCGTTCTGTAACCATCCGGCAGTGCAAGTGCGTTGACATAATCCGACCCCCCTCTTATCTGTCACGCAACCTCGCGTCCAGAACAGTTTCCGGGCGTTTCATGGCATTATGCGGTTTTTCAAGCCCAACCTGAAACCCCAGGCGACAAATAAAGAAAGGGCCATTCATATGGTCAGTCTCGGCGGCTTAGCCCGCAAGTTGTTTGGTTCCGCCAATGAGCGCCGCGTCCGTAGTTACAAGGGCCGGGTGGACGCCATCAACGCGCTCGAAGCCGAAATGAAGGCGCTCAGCGATGAAGCGCTGGCGGCAAAGACCACGGAATTCCGCCAGCAATTGGCCGAAGGCAAGACGCTCGACGACATCCTTGTGCCCGCCTTTGCCGTCGTGCGCGAAGCCGCGCGCCGCGTGCTCGGCCTGCGCCCCTTCGATGTTCAGCTCATCGGCGGCATGATCCTGCACGAACGCGCCATCTCCGAGATGAAGACCGGTGAAGGCAAGACGCTTGTCGCGACGTTGCCCGTCTACCTCAATGCGCTCGCCGGCAGGGGCGTGCATGTCGTCACTGTCAACGACTATCTGGCCCAACGCGACGCCGGCATGATGGGCCGCGTCTACGGCTTCCTCGGCCTGACCACAGGTGTCATCATCCACGGCCTCACCGACGAGCAGCGTCGCGAAGCCTATGCCTGCGACGTCACTTACGCGACCAACAACGAACTCGGCTTCGACTATCTGCGCGACAACATGAAGTATGAGCGCTCGCAGATGGTGCAGCGCGGTCACTTCTTCGCGATTGTCGACGAAGTCGACTCAATCCTGGTCGACGAGGCGCGCACGCCGCTGATTATCTCCGGGCCGCTCGACGACCGCTCCGACCTCTACAACACGATCAACGAGTTCATTCCGATGCTTGCGCCGGAAGACTACGAGATCGACGAGAAGCAGCGCTCGGCCAATTTCTCGGAGGAAGGCACCGAGAAGCTCGAAAACATGCTGCGGCAGGCGGGCCTCTTGAAAGGCGAGTCGCTTTACGACATCGAGAACGTCGCGATCGTCCACCATGTCAACAATGCGCTGAAGGCCCACAAGCTCTTCACGCGCGACAAGGACTATATCGTGCGCAACGGCGAGATCGTCATCATCGACGAGTTCACCGGCCGCATGATGCCGGGCCGCCGCTACTCCGAGGGCCAGCATCAGGCCCTCGAGGCCAAGGAAAAGGTACAGATCCAGCCCGAGAACCAGACGCTCGCCTCGATCACCTTCCAGAACTACTTCCGCATGTACGAAAAGCTTGCCGGCATGACGGGTACGGCAGCGACGGAAGCCGAGGAATTCGGCAACATCTACGGCCTCGAAGTGGTCGAAGTTCCGACCAATCTGCCGATCCAGCGCGCCGACGAGGACGACGAGGTCTATCGCACGGCAGGCGAGAAATACAAGGCGATCATCGACGAGATCAAGGCTGCGCACGAGCGCGGCCAGCCCATGCTGGTCGGCACCACCTCCATCGAGAAATCCGAGCTTCTCGCCGATATGCTGAAAAAGACCGGCTTCTCGAAGTTCCAGGTCCTGAACGCCCGCTATCACGAACAGGAAGCCTACATCGTCGCCCAGGCCGGCGTTCCGGGCGCCGTGACGATTGCCACCAACATGGCCGGCCGCGGCACCGACATTCAGCTCGGCGGCAACCCCGATATGCGCATCCAGCAGGAGCTGACCGAGATGGAGCCGGGTCCGGAGCGCGATGTACGCGAAAAGGCAATCCGCGAAGAGGTGCACAAGCTAAAGGAGAAGGCACTTGCGGCCGGCGGTCTCTATGTTCTCGCCACCGAGCGCCACGAGAGCCGCCGCATCGACAACCAGCTGCGCGGCCGTTCGGGCCGTCAGGGGGATCCCGGCCGCTCGAAGTTCTTCCTGTCGCTCCAAGACGATCTGATGCGCATCTTCGGGTCCGACCGCATGGACGGCATGTTGCAGAAGCTGGGCCTGAAGGAAGGCGAAGCAATCGTCCATCCGTGGATCAACAAGGCGCTTGAGCGGGCACAGAAAAAGGTCGAGGCGCGCAACTTCGACATCCGCAAGAACTTGCTGAAATATGACGACGTGCTCAACGACCAGCGCAAAGTCATCTTCGAGCAGCGTATCGAGCTGATGGATGCGGAGAGCGTCACCGAGACGGTTACCGACATGCGTAACGAAGTGATCGAGGATGTCGTCAGCAAGCGGATCCCCGAGCGCGCCTATGCCGAGCAATGGGACGTCGAGGGCCTGAAGGCGGATGTCCAGCAATATCTCAATCTCGACCTGCCGATCACCGAGTGGGCGGCCGAAGAGGGTATTGCAGAAGACGATATTCTCGAACGCATTACAGAGGCCGCCGACAAGGCTGCGGCCGACCGGGCCGAACGCTTCGGCCCCGACATCATGCAATATGTCGAGCGTTCCGTCGTGCTGCAGACGCTCGACCATCTCTGGCGCGAGCACATCGTCAACCTCGACCATCTTCGTTCGGTCATCGGCTTCCGCGGCTACGCCCAGCGTGATCCGCTGCAGGAATACAAGTCCGAAGCATTCGAACTGTTCCAGGGCCTGCTCGGCAATCTCCGCCAAGCTGTTACTGCACAGTTGATGCGCGTTGAACTGGTGCGCGAGGCACCCGACGCACCGCAGCCACTGCCACCGATGGAAGGCCATCACATCGATCCGCTGACCGGCGAGGACGACTTCGCGCATGCTGGTGCGCCGCTGCTGGCCGCCGCGCCGGCGAACCGCAATCCGGCCGATCCCTCGACCTGGGGCAAGGTCTCGCGCAACGAGCCCTGCCCTTGCGGCTCGGGCAAGAAATACAAACATTGCCACGGAATGTACGAAGCATGATCGAATGCCGCCTTCGGGCGGCATTTTCATAAGAACGTTCCGCCTAGCGGCGGTTCACGTTGGATAGCAGCGTAAGCGAACCGTTTGTTAACGCTGATCTGGCAGAAGTGGAGCCCTGTATTGCGTAGTGTCAGGGTGTCCTCGTGTTCATGGCGGTATGTCAATCGGCCAGACGAATGTTGCCGTCGGCGCTGAGGCAACGCCTGTCTCCGCTGCTGGTGAGGCTTGGACCGATAGCGTCCGGCGCTGATCCCAAGAGTCGCGCGCAACGCACGGCGCTGATTGCTTTTGCGATCCGCATCTTCAGTGCGGCCATTGCCCTCGTCTCGCAGATCGTTCTCGCTCGCCTGATGGGCGAGTTCGAATACGGGATCTTCGTCTTCGTCTGGGTCCTGGCCATCCTGTTCGGGAATCTCTCCTGCCTCGGCCTGCACGCGGCCGTGATCCGTTTCGTGCCGGAATATCAAACGGCAGGCGCCGTGGCCGAAATCCGCGGGCTGACAATCGTGGCGCGTATCTTTGCACTGTTGTCGGCGACCGCACTCGCGACCATCGGCGGCATCGGTCTCTGGTTCTTCGCGGACACGATCGAGCACTATCATCTCGTCGCCCTTTATCTCGGCCTTGTCGCCCTGCCGATGATTGCGCTCGGCGACGTGATGGACGGCACGGCCCGCGCGCATAGCTGGGCGCTCGCGGCGATGAGCCCCACCTTCATCATCCGGCCGCTGCTCATACTCACCTTCATGGTGCTGGCCACCGCCGCCGGCATGCCCAATTCGGCGAAGACAGCAATGGTTGCCGCGTTGGCGGCCACCTATGTCACGACGCTCGGGCAATTTCTTGCAATGACACGGCGCCTGCGCAAACGCTACGTTCGCGGGCCGATGAAGATCGAACTCGGGCCATGGCTGCGGCTTTCCGTGCCGATATTTCTCGCCGAAGGTTTCGGTTTCCTGCTGACCAATTCCGATGTCGTGATCGTCGGTCTTTACCTGCCGCCAGACGACGTCGCGATCTACTTTGCGGCCGCAAAGACCATGGCTCTGGTCCATTTCGTCATGTTCGCCGTAAAGGCGGCGGCGGGGCCGCGCTTTTCCGAAGCGATGGCTTCCGGTGAAAGCCGCCAGCTCGCCGAAATCGCAACCGAAAGCGCACACTGGTCCTTCTGGCCCTCGCTCGCGATGGGCGGCACTGTCCTAATCGCCGGTCGTTTCCTGCTATCCCTGTTCGGCCCGGCCTTCACGGCCGGCGCGCCATTGATGGCGATCCTGTTTGCCGGGATTCTGGCCAAGGCGTTCGTCGGCCCCGTCGAAACCCTGCTCACCATGGCGGGCCGGCAGAAGCTCTGTGCGATCCTTTATGCCACCGCGCTCGCCGTCAACATCGCGCTGAACTTTGTTCTCATCCCGGCCTTAGGCCTGACGGGCGCCGCGTTCGCCACGGCCGGCGCGATGGTCTTCGAGGCGGCAATTCTGCACCTCGCGGCTAGACGCACTTTCGCCATCCCTCTCCTCGCTTTCGCGGGCGCAGGAAGCGGCAACGACAAGAACGAGGCGATCCGTCCATGATCGGCAATACACCCTTTCCCGGAGACACGAACGGCAGGGCGAGCCGTGTGCTCGGCGGATTGGCCCAACCCGGCTTCGACGCTTCGCAACCCGAGCAGACCGTGAGCGTGGGGCGGCCCGGTCGCGGCCTTTCGATCTATTCCGCAAGGGCTGGTTACGAGTTGCAGCGAGAGCTGGATTACCTCTCCAACCGCGCGATAGAACCGAACGTATTCTTTGCTGGCCGCTTCCTCGCTCCGGCCATGCCGCGCCTCGAGGACCGTGTCATCCGGCTCGCCGTGATCCGGGACAGTGACGAACGCCGCAGCCGAATGCGCTTCCTCATGCCGTTTTCGATCGAGAAGCCGGGCTTCGCGATCGGTGCATCCATCATTCGCGCTTGGTCCAACCCGTTCGGCCCGCTGGGCGTGCCGCTGCTCGATGCAGAAGATGCGGCCGAAACGATCAGCAATCTCTATGAAGCGCTGGCCGCCCCCTCTTCCGGTCTGCCGCCAGTGCTCGTGCTGCCGGATGTGAGGCTCAAGGGCCGCTTTGCACAGCTCGCACGCGCCGTCGCGATCAGCGAAAACCTGCCGCTCACCGTCACCGACACCTTTGAACGGCCGATGCTCGAAAGCCTGCTCGACGGTCCTACCTATCTGCGCAAGGCAATCAAACGGGGACATTTCAAGGAACTGCGGCGCCAGTGGAAGAACCTCGAAAAGCAGGGACGGCTGATCTACAACGTCGCGCGCCAGCCGGAGGAGATCCGCTTGCGCATGGAGGAATTCCTGGCGCTGGAGTCTTCCGGCTGGAAGGGGCGCGAACGCAGCGCCATGATCACGGATCGCTTCCGCGCCGCCTTTGCCCGCGAGGCAATCACCAATCTCGCCGAGACGGACAGCGTCCGCATCCACACACTCGATCTCGACGGCAGGGCGATCGCCTCCATGATCGTTCTGCTCATGGCCGGTGATGCCTATACCTGGAAGACCGCCTATGACGAGCGATATGCAATATATTCTCCCGGCAAGCTGCTGCTCGCCGAGCTGACAGAATGGCACCTCGACGACGCCAACATCGCCCGCTCCGATTCCTGCGCGGTGCCCAATCACCCGGTGATAAGCCGCTTCTGGCAGGAGCGCGAGGAGATGGGGACGCTCGTCATCGGCCTGCAGCAGAACCGTGACCGCGATGTCCGCCAGGTGGCAGCGCAGCTTCACCTCTATCGCAATACCCGTAACATGGCACGGCTGCTGCGCGAGAAGATACGGGCGCTTGCCGGCCGCTGACCTCGCCGCCACTACTCCCGAAGCGCTTCGGCAGCCGCCCGCTCGCGCAAGAGCCGGCGGATGACTTTCCCTGACGTCGTCAACGGCAGGCTGTCGACGAACTCTATCTCGCGCGGGTATTCGTGCATTGAGAGCCTGGTCTTCACCCAGTCGCGGATTCCGGCCGCGGCCTCTTCATTCGCGGGCGCGCCAGGCTTCAGCACCACATAGGCCTTGACGATCTCCGTGCGGAGCGGATCGGGCTTGCCGACAACCGCCGCCAGTTGAATGTCCGGATGGCCGGCCAGGCAATCCTCGATCTCGCCGGGCCCGATGCGGTAACCCGACGAGGTGATGACATCGTCGTCGCGCCCGAAGAAAGTGAAATAACCCTCCGCGTCCATCACGCCCTGATCCCCGGTCGTCATCCAATCGCCGACGAACTTTGTTTCCGTCGCCCGCTGATTGCGCCAATAGCCGAGGAACATCACAGGGTCCGGGCGCTGCACAGCCACCTGCCCGACTGTGCCCGGCGGCAGGACCCTCCCCTCGCCGTCAATGATCGCCACACGGTGACCGGGCGCCGCCTTGCCCATGGAGCCGGGCTTCAAGACACCGAGATCTGCGGCCGAGGAGATGACGATGTTGCATTCCGTCTGGCCGTAGAACTCGCTGACATCGATCCCGAGCGCTGCCTTTGCCCATTCGAAGGTCTCCCGCCCGAGCGCCTCGCCAGCGGACCCGATCGTGCGCAGCTTGAGGGCGTAACGGTCACGCGGCCGATCGACGGCCTTCAGGAGCCGAAGCGCCGTCGGCGGGATGAAGGCGTTACGCACGTCCATCTCTTCCATGATCCGGAAGGCCATGTGCGGGTCGAATTTCTGGGCCGGCGACGAAACCACCGGCACACCCAGCAGCAGCGACGGCAGCAGCGCGTTCAGGAGCCCCCCGGCCCAGGCCCAGTCGGCAGGGGTCCACATCCGGTCGCCCGGTTGCGGCAGGAAATGATGATGGAACTGGAAGCCTGGCAGATGGCCGAGCAGGACGCGATGGCCATGCAGCGCCCCCTTCGGTGGTCCGGTCGTCCCGGAGGTGTAGATCATCAACGCCGGATCATCCGGTGTCGTATCGGCGGCAGCAAAACGCCGCCCACTGTTTGCGAGCCGGTCGAAACGAACTGTGCCTGGTTCGTCCTCATCTTCCGCCAGCACGACGAGACCGAGGTCCGGGAGCTTCTCCCGGATCGACGCGAGCCGCTCGTAACCAAACCGATTGGTGACGATCGCCGTTGCTCCTGCATCCAGCAGGCGATATTCGAGAGCGTCGACGCCGAACAGCAAGGCGAGCGGCAAGGCAATCGCACCGAGCTTATAGATCGCAGCATGCGCGATTGCCGCCTCGAAACCCTGCGGCAGGAAGATCGCGACACGATCACCGCGCTTGACGCCATAATCGGCCAATCCGGCGGCAAAGGCGGACGAGCGCGCCGAAAACGCGCCATAGGTCAGAGACAGATGCGCGCCATCAGGCCCGAAATGCTGAAGGCAGACACGCTCCGGCTCCCGCCCCGCCCAGGCATCGCTGACCGCAACGCCGATGTTGAACTTCTCCGGAATCAGCCAGCGGAAATCGCGGTAAAGTTCGTCGTAGATTTCGATTTTCGGGAGCATGGCCTTGCCGTGATAGAATTGTTGTAATTCAGCTAACATTTCTGGTTGGGCGAGTTCAACGGGCGCTCAAGAGGCGCAACAAAACTCGCGCTGCTCCTTGATAGCGATTTTGCAAGATCAGACTTGCGCGGATGAGCCTTGAGTGACCGAGCCGCGGTGCCAAGATGCGCCATCTCGCGATCACTAACTAAGGGAACACAACACAATGAGCAGTCCAAATACTCCGGCCTTTGACCACACTCGCCGCCGTCTCATTGCGCTTTCCGGGCTGGCAGCAGCGGCCGTGACCACATCCGCTGCACCCAGCCGCGCCGGGGATAGTAACGGGCAACGATCCGTAAAAGGCTTGGGCATGCCGTGGGAGGACGAATATGGCTATGCTCAATCCGTGAGGGTCGGTGATATCATCCACCTCTCCGGCCAACTGAGCCACAACGACAGCGGCGAAATAGTCGCCCCGGCGCCCATCGACCCGAACGGAAAGGTTACGGACTTCTCGAATATGGGAGCCCAGATGGAGCAGACCTATACCAACTGCGCGAAGTTGCTGGCGCAGTATGGGTTGACGATGGACAGTGTTGTGCAGGAAGTTATTTACGTATTGGACATGGATGCCGCCTTCAAGGTGGCTGGTCCGGTGCGAAAAAAAGCATTTGGCTCTCAAAAGCCCGCTGTCGCCAGCACCATTCTCGTTACTCCTCGCTTGGCGTTTCCAAGCCAGTTGATCGAAATAAGCATGGTTGCTGTCGCTTAGCGGCCGACGGCGCGTGGTAGGCAGCGCGCGTGAGCCGTATGAGAAGCTTGCGTGCAGGATGATCACGCCCGCCTCTCCGAGGATAAGGATCCGCTGCTCTGCGGCGATCAGCTTCTGAGATTTGAGCCAAGATTCCTTTTCGTGATGGCTCTGACAAGGCACCGCCGGGAAGACGATATTCACAACGAACAGCAACAGCCTTGCATCCGAGACCCGTCGCGGCGAACAATGTACAAATTGTGTAAACGCATGAGAAATCGATGCAGGACGATCATCTTTCTTGGGATGACCTAAGGCTGCTGAAGGCGGTCGCGGAAGGCGGAAGTGTAGCGAGAGGCGCAAATACGCTCGGCATTGACAATTCCACGGGATTTCGTCGCATCGCACGTCTCGAGGCCTCGCTCGGCGTGAAGCTTTTTGAAAGGCATCGAAAGGGTTACGAGCTCACCCAGGAAGGTGCCGAGATATACGCACTGTCGATTCGAATGCAGCGAGACGTCCAAGCCACCGCGCTAAAGATCGCGGGAAGCGACCAGAGCCCGATTGGTCATATTCGGATTGCCACAAACGACACCATCATGTCGCGCTTTTTAGCCGGCATTTTTGCGTCCTTTCAATCCGAGTTCACCGGAATGTCGCTGGAGGTGGTGACGGGCAACCCTTCATTGAATCTGTCGCAAAGAGATTGCGACGTGGCCATAAGAGCCACAAACCGGCCACCTGAGAATTTGGTCGGTAGACGACTGGCAACCATCGGATGGGCACCGTACAGATGCGCCTCAGGGTCGTCCCCCGCGGAAGATCATTTCGGGGGGCGATGGGTCAGTTTTGGAGGTGAGCTAAGTGACTTGGCTGCGGCACGGTACTTGGCCACCAAGGTCGCATCGCACCAGATTGTCTTTAGAGCGAATTCAACGGAAGCAGTTTTCGCTGCGGTTTGCGCGGGAATTGGGGCAGCGTATTTGCCTTGTTACCTTGGCGACAACACTCCGGAGTTGGAACGCCTCACGCCGCCGGTCGGTTCCTTGGCAAGCGCATTGTGGATATTGACGCATCCAGAACTGAAAAGGGCAAAAAGAGTACGGCAGTTCATCGATCACTGTGTCAGCGCACTTTTGCCCCTGCGCGCCACCATGGAGGGTTTGCCCAAGAAATAGTTGGACGAACTGTTCTTGAAGGTTGGTGCCCCATGCCGGAGTCGAACCAGCACTCCTTTCGGAACTCGATTTTGAGTCGAGCGCGTCTACCAATTCCGCCAATGGGGCCTAGGCTGTGATGTCAGCGGATTGCGATTTACACGATCGATTTCGCGCCGGTCAACCGCGAAAATGCATTTCGCCGCCTGGCGATCACAAAAGCGTGCAAACTGTGTGTCTTGCGGGCAATTTACAGCGCCGTTGATCCTTCCTAAGAAGGCGTCGTAATTGCATGGCCGGCGGTCGAAGCCGACCATCCTGTCGCTCGACCGCGAGGTATTCATGACTGCAGCTTCAGTCGCTCAACGCCAGCACCTTGTTGGCGCCGTTTTCGTCACGCTCGGCATGGCGGCAACTGTCGGCGGCGCGCTCGGCTTCGAGCATATCGGCGGCTATATCCCCTGTGCGCTTTGCCTGCTGCAGCGCAACCCCTATTACTACGGCATTCCGCTCGGCCTTCTGGCGATCGTTTCGAGCGCTCTCAAGTTGCCGGCATGGACCACGCGAACGCTGCTTCTGCTCGTTGGCGTCCTGATGCTCGTCGGCGCCGGCATGGGCGTCTATCACTCGGGCGTCGAATGGCATTTCTGGGAGGGACCGTCGACCTGCGCGACAGCCGCCCAAGGGATCTCGTCCGATGTCGGGGATCTGCTCAGCGATCTCGACGCGAAACACGCCCCCTCCTGCACGGATGCGGCACTGCGCGTGCTCGGCCTCTCCTTCGCGGGCTGGAACGTGATCGCGAGCCTTATCCTGGCCGCAATCGCGTTGCGCGCTGCCGCCAAGGCTTGATGACGCCTACTGCATGTTTCCTTAAATCGTAGCCGACTTAAGAAAAAAAACATGCGGCGTTTCAAAGTGCTACAGCGTGCTTTGCGCATCTGATCTGATAAGACGCGCGGCGCTGTAGGCTTGACCGTTACGGCTGCAGTTCGACATCCCAGTAGAGATAGTCCATCCAGCTTTCGTGCAGATGGTTCGGCGGGAAGAGCCGGCCGTTGTTGTGCAGATCCTGCACCGTCGGTTGGTACGGCCTCTGATGCGGGAACATGTTGGCCTGCTTCGGCAGCTTGCTGCCCTTGCGCAGATTGCAGGGCGAACAGGCCGCCACGACATTTTCCCAGGTCGTCTGGCCGCCATGAGCGCGCGGCACCACATGGTCGAAGGTCAAATCGTCAGGCGATCCGCAATACTGGCACTCGAACTTGTCGCGGAGGAAGACGTTGAACCGGGTGAAGGCCGGATGGCGCGACGGCTGCACATAACTCTTGAGACAAACGACGCTCGGCAGCCGCATCGAAAAGCTGGGCGACGAGACTGAATGTTCGTATTCGGCGAGGATCGTGACGCGGTCAAGGAAGACGGCCTTGATCGCGTCCTGCCAGGACCAGAGCGACAAGGGGTAGTAACTCAGCGGCCGGTAGTCGGCGTTCAAGACGAGCGCCGGCAGGGCCTGCGGTGAGACTGCAATCGTCAAGCGTATTCTCCTGATCGATTCGGCATCTGCACCTTCTATATTAGTCGTGTTGCGACAGGATTGTGAAGCCACAAAGAAAAACGGCGTGAAGGATTCGCTTTTTTCTTCAAGGCGTCACCGGCAGCGCGTCACGCCGCATTTCCTGCGCATAATAGGCCCAGAACAGCCGTGCAGCGACGCTGCGCCATGGTGACCAGGAGGTCGCGAGCGAATCAATTTCACTTGCCGTCGGGCGCAGATCGAACGCGAGCGCATGGCCGATGGCGTTCTGGAGCGCAACGTCGCCGGACGGAAAGACGTCCGGATGCCCGGCGCAGAAAAGCAGGTAGACTTCCGCCGTCCAGCGACCGACCCCCTTGATTGCCGTCAATTCGTGGATCGCCACAGCGACCTCGGCGTTGCAGATGGCATCGAGATCGATCTCACCGGCGGCCGCGGCGGCCGCGACGCGCCGCAACGTGTCGGCCTTGGCGCGGGAAAGACCGAACTGCCGGCAATCTTCGTCGCCGAGCGAAAGGACTGCGGCCGGACTGATCTCGCCGAGCGAGGCCTCCATCCGCCGCCAGATCGCGGCGGCGCTTGCCTTCGAGACCATTTGCGAAACGATGATGTTGGCAAGACCGCGGTACCCGGGATCCGTTCGCCTGAGTGGCACCGGCCCCGCCTTGGCGATCACGTGCTCGAGACGGGCGTCGAGCATCACCAGACCGGCAAGCCCGGCCTTGATATCCTCGTGCGTCCGTATGATCCGCATGCGCCCTCCACTGCATGTTTCGCTAAATCGTAACCGATTCAGGGACAAAAACATCCAGCAATTCAAAGTGCTACAGAGTCCTTTGTGCGTTTGAAAAGACGCACGTCGCTGTAGAAAGCGGATGACCTGTATGCGCTTCCATGCCAAAGGGAACGATGACCATTTTGCCAGAGCAACCCGTTTTTCGTTTCGCACCGAGCCCGAACGGCCTGCTGCACCTCGGGCATGCCCTGTCCGCGATCCTCAATTACGACATGGCGACCGCCACCAACGGGCGCTTTCTGCTGCGCATAGAGGATATCGACCGCGCGCGTTGCCGCCCGGAGCTCGAACAGGCGATTTTCGACGATCTCGGCTGGCTGGGTCTCAGGTGGGAGCACCCGGTGCGCCGCCAGTCCGAACACCTCGACCTTTATGCCGAGATGCTTCAGCGTCTGCGGGCGATGGGCATCGTCTATCCATCCATCATGACCCGCGGGGAGATCAGGGCGGCGGTCGCCGCAGCGGAAGCCGAAGGGTCGGTCTGGCCGCGCGATCCGGACGGAACGCCGCTTTATCCGGGCCGCGAGCGCGAACTATCACCCGGCGAGCAAGCCGCACTTGTCGCCGGCGATCGGCCCTACGCCTGGCGCCTCGACGTCGAAAAAGCGATCAATCTCGTTCCCGGCCTTTTGACGTGGCAGGAGACCGGCGCGGGTCCCGCCGGGGAAACGGGGCAGATCCCGGCCGATCCCGCAAGCTGGGGCGATGTGATTCTTTCGCGTTCGGACGCGCCATCGAGCTACCACCTCTCGGTGGTCGTCGACGATGCGCTGCAGGGCGTCACCCATGTCGTGCGCGGGCGCGATCTCTACCATGCGACTTCGGTACATCGCTTGCTCCAGCGGCTTCTCGACCTGCCGGAACCGATCTACCACCATCACCGCCTAATCCTCGGACCGGATGGCAAGAAGCTGTCGAAGAGCAACAAGGACACGGGTATCGCGGCTTTCCGCGCCGCTGGAAAGACGCCTGCGGATATTCGTGAGATGGTGTTAGCGGGATAACGAAAAGTGAGCGCGGCGATCTATGAGCCATTCTCGCTGGGATGGTCGTCGTTCTCTCGCTGGCCCAGGAAATTGCGCATGACGAGGCGTTTGACGCGGTATTTCAGGATGGCGGCGTTGATCTCGGCGCCGATGATGAAGATCGCGCCGATCATGTACAAAAACACCAGGACGATCACGACCGAGGCGAGACCGGCATAGGTGGCCACATAGCTGGAGAAGGCTCTGAGGTAGTAGGCAAAGGCGTAGGCTCCGATCGACCAGAACACCAGAGTGAGGACGATTCCCGGAAGGACATCGACCACCTTGCGGTGACCGTCCGGAAGCCAGAGATGCGATACCAGCAGCCCGCCGGTCAGCATCACCAGGGCCAGCGTCAGCCCCCAATCGTCGACCGTTGCGAGGACGGTGTCGAGCCAGGGCAGCCATTGGTCGGCATTGCGCACTGCAAGCGGCACCGCAACGAGCAGAATGCTGATGACGGCAAGGATCAGCACGCCGGCGACCACGAAGCCGAGACTCGCAAGCCGCGTAATGTACCAGGGGCGGCTTTCCGCCACCCGGTAGGCGCGGTTTAGCGCAATCCTGAGCGCTTCGACGCCGTTGGAGGCGAAATAGGCGGCGGCGAGCACCGAGACGGTGAGCAAGCCGCCGCGCGGAATGGTCAGCACCCGCACGACCTCATCGGCCACCGGTTTGGCGATCGATTCCGGCCACGCATCGAAAATCAGGTGCACGGCAGTCTCGGCAAACTGGTCGGCGCCGAGAAAGCTGCCGAGGGCGGTGCCGAAGATCAGGAACGGAAAGACGGCCATCAGCGAGGACAGCGCCACGTGGCTCGCCATCGCCCAGCCGTCGTCCTCGCTGAAATGCCAGAGCGCATCAAACACGACCTTCCAGATGATGCGAACGACGGCCGGCATTCCATCTCCGAGCTTGCGGTATCCACGCGCACCGACGGACGCCCGTGCAACACGCGCAATTCAATTGTATCCCACGGATGAATATGGGAAACGGGGGGTGGATTTCTACAGGAATCGACCGCATGCCCGATCGCCCCACCATCATCGTCACAGGCTGCTCTTCCGGCATCGGCGCCTATTGCGCCCGCGCGCTGAAGGCGGACGGCTGGCGCGTTTTCGCGACCGTTCGCCGGCCTGAAGATCAGACGGAACTGGAGGCCGAAGGCATCGAGACCTTCATCATGGATTACACCAGGCCGGAGACGATCGTCGCGCTGGCGGAGGCGGTGATGGCCCGTTCGGGCGGGCGCATCGACGCCCTCTTCAACAATGGTGCCTATGGTCAGGCGGGTGCGGTCGAGGATCTGCCGGCCGAGGCGCTCAGGCTGCAGCTCGAAACCAATGTCGTCGGCTGGCATGAGCTGACACGCCGCGTGATACCGGCGATGCGGGCCCGCGGCCACGGCCGCATCGTCCAATGCTCGTCGATCCTCGGCATCGTTCCCTATCGCTGGCGCGGTGCTTATAATGCCTCGAAATTCGCCATCGAGGGGCTGTCGCTGACCTTGAGAATGGAGCTTGCCGGCAGCGGCGTCTACGTCAGCCTCATCGAGCCGGGGCCGATCGCGTCGAAATTCACGGCCAATGCCATTCCCTATATCGAGCGGTTTATCGATCTCAAGAATTCCGCCCACCGCGCGGAATATGAGCGGCAGATGCGACGTCTGCGCGGCGAAAGCAAGCCAGCACCGGGCAAGCTCGGGCCGGACGCCGTCTACGCCGTTTTGAAACATGCACTGACGTCACGCCGGCCACGACCGCACTATATAGTAACAAGACCCGCTAAGCAGGGTGCACTGCTGAAGAAGCTCCTGCCGGCCGCCCTGTTCTATCGCATCATTGGCCGCCTCGGCTGACCGAAACGGAGGATATGCATCATGTCCACTTTCTTCACCGGCCTGACCCTGCTCGTCATGGGCCTGGTCGTCATCGTCCTGATCCGCGGCCTCTTCAACATGGCCACGGGCGGTAGCGGCAATACGTCGAACAAGCTGATGCAGGCGCGCATCGTGCTGCAGGCGATCGCCATCGCGCTGATCCTGCTGACACTTTGGATCACCGGCGGCGGACGGCCGGGCTGAGAAGGGGCGACGACACCATGGTAAGGCTCAACAAGATCTATACGAGAACAGGCGACGACGGCACGACCGGCCTTGTTTCGGGCCCACGTCGCGCGAAATGCGACCTGCGCGTCGAGGCATACGGCACGGTCGACGAGGCGAACGCACTGGTCGGCCTTGCGCGCCTGCATACGGACGGCACGCCCGATCTCGACGCGATGCTGATGCGCATCCAGAACGACCTCTTCGACCTCGGAGCGGACCTCGCAACACCGGATACCGGCGAGAAGCTGGACCATGAACCGCTGAGGATCGCAGCCGCCCAGGTTGCAAGGATCGAGGGCGAGATCGACAGCCTCAATGCCGATCTCGAACCTTTGCGGTCCTTCGTTCTGCCGGCGGGCAGCCCGGCTTCCGCGGCCCTGCACGTTGCCCGCACCGTCGCACGACGCGCCGAACGCCAGATCGTTGCACTTGCAGCCGGCGAGATCGTCAGCCGCGACGCGATCGCCTATATCAATCGCCTCTCGGACTTCCTTTTCGTGGCCGCCCGCTGGGCAAACGACAAGGGACGTTCCGACGTGCTTTGGGTTCCGGGCGAGAACAGGTAACGTTCGTCACGAATTGCGATCGAGGACCGCATGTTCATACCGCTTCACGACAGCAACGCGCTGAAGCACATCAGCATGCAGTATGTGACGATCGCCCTGATCGCCATGAACGTCGCGGTCTGGCTGGTTACCGGCCCGATCGCCACAGAAGAATTCGCAAACGCGGCCCTGCTCGGGCTCGGCTACATCCCGGCCGTGATCTTCGAGTACGCCGACCTCGATCCGTCGCTCGTCATCGTTCCCGATCAATTCACGTTCGTCACCTATTCGTTCCTGCACGGCGACTTCTCGCATCTGGCGATGAACATGCTGTTTCTTTGGGTCTTCGGCGACAATGTCGAGGACGCGCTCGGGCATTTTCGCTTCCTTGTCTTCTACCTGCTGTGCGCGGCCGCGGGCGCGCTTGCGCACGGACTGCTCGATCCTGCCTCGGAAGCGCCGCTGATCGGCGCCTCGGGCGCCATTTCTGGTGTCGTCGCCGCCTATTTCCTGCTCCATCCGAAAGTGCGAGTGTGGGTTCTCGTCCTCTTCCGCATTCCGTTGCCGCTGCCTGCGGCGATCCCGCTGGCGTTCTGGATCGGCCAGCAATTCTACATGCTGGTGGTCGACTCCGGCAGCGGCGTCTCCTGGAGCGCTCATGTCGGCGGCATTGTTGCGGGGCTGCTGCTGGTGGTCGTTTTGCGACGTCGCGGCGTCCCGCTATTCGATCGTACTATCGTCAGTCCGCGCGCCGTCGAGCATCGTGAGGAGCGCCCGGGGGACGTCCACGCCAGCACGGCGAGCTCCCGAAAACCGCCCACTCCATGGGGGCGTCCGACCTGAGAACTGACGGCGCCGCACAATGTGCGTGCCGATATGAAGCGCAATTTCAATATGTTGGTCGTTTCGCGGGCGGGAGGATCGGGGTCACTCGACGTCCGCCGCTTCACCTCTTGTCACGCGGCTATATGACGTGTACGTAAACGTCATTCGAAATCTCGAGGTTATATCGATTTAGCTTCGCGGGCAGCGATTGTAATTGGAGAAAAAACGCGTATCGATGTCGCCAACCGACAATCAGGCAGCTCTGTTAAGGGGCATTTTCCTGCGAAAGCTCTTGGAGGGAATGAATCCATGAAAATCCTAGTAACGGTAAAGCGTGTCGTCGACTTTAACGTCAAGATCCGCGTGAAGGCGGACGGCACCGGCGTCGAGCTTGCCAATGTCAAGATGTCGATGAACCCGTTCGACGAGATCTCGGTCGAAGAGGCGCTCAGGCTGAAGGAAGCCGGCAAGGCGAGCGAAGTGGTGGTCGTCTCGGTCGGCCCGGCCAAGGCCGAGGAGACGCTGCGGACCGCGCTCGCCATGGGTGCCGACCGGGCGATCCTCATCGAGACCGAAGACCAGGTCGAGCCGCTCGCCGTTGCCAAGATCGTCAAGGGCGTGGCCGAGGCCGAACAGCCGGGGCTGATCATCGTCGGCAAGCAGGCGATCGACGACGATTCCAATCAAACCGGCCAGATGCTCTCGGCGCTCTTGGGCTGGGCCCAGGGCACCTTTGCCTCCAAGATCGAGATCGCCGACGGCAGCGCCAAGGTGACGCGCGAAGTCGACGGCGGCCTGCAGACGGTCGAGCTGAAGCTGCCGGCGGTGGTGACCACCGACCTCAGGCTGAACGAGCCGCGTTATGCCTCGCTGCCGAACATCATGAAGGCGAAGAAGAAGCCGCTCGACAGACACACCCCGGCCGATTTCGGCGTCGATACGGCGCCGCGGCTGAAGGTGCTGAAGACGGAAGAGCCGGCGGGCCGCAAGGCTGGCATCAAGGTCAAGTCGGTCGCCGAGCTCGTCGAGAAGCTCAAGAGCGAAGCCGGCGTACTCTAAGGGTTAGGAAAGGGAGATCTCACCATGGCCATTCTGCTTCTGGCTGACCACGACAATGCCAACCTTTCCGACCAGACGGCCAAGGCGCTGATGGCGGCCACCAAGATCGGCGGCGATGTGCATGTGCTCGTTGCCGGCGCGGGCGCCAAGGCCGTCGCCGATGAGGCGGCGAAGCTTGCCGGTGTCGCCAAGGTGCTCGTCGCCGACGACGCCTCGCTCGCCCACAATCTCGCCGAGCCGCTCGCCGCCACGATCGTCTCGCTCGCCGGCAGCTACGACACGCTCATCGCCGCCGCCACCTCGGTCGGCAAGAACGTCATGCCGCGGGTCGCCGCCCTGCTCGACGTCGCCCAGGTCTCGGAAATCATCGAGGTGGTTTCGTCCGACACCTTCAAACGGCCGATCTATGCCGGCAACGCCATCCAGACGGTGCAGACGAGTGAGGCCAAGCGCGTGATCACTGTGCGCACCGCCGCCTTCGCCGCCGCGCCGACCGGCGGCTCGGCCGCGATCGAGACCGTCTCGGCCGCCGCCAATCCGGGCGTTTCCAGCCATGTTGCCGATGCGCTGTCGTCGTCGGACCGACCGGAACTGACCTCGGCGAAGATCATCATCTCCGGCGGCCGGGCGCTCGGCTCGTCGGAGAAGTTCAAGGAAGTGATCCTGCCGGTCGCCGACAAGCTCGGCGCCGCCGTCGGCGCAAGCCGAGCCGCCGTCGATGCCGGCTATGCCCCGAACGACTGGCAGGTCGGCCAGACCGGCAAGGTGGTCGCGCCCGACCTCTACATCGCCTGCGGCATCTCCGGCGCCATCCAGCACCTCGCCGGCATGAAGGATTCCAAGGTGATCGTCGCGATCAACAAGGACGAGGAGGCGCCGATCTTCCAGGTCGCCGACTACGGTCTCGTCGCCGACCTCTTCGACGTCCTGCCGGAACTTGAAAAGGCGCTGTAACCACACGTAAAACGCGTTCGCCCCCGGCATGAAAAAGGCTGGAAAAAGCGTGGGCTTGGCATTAACAATCGTACCGGGCCGGCTCGACCGGCCCGGTATTTTCGTTTCTGCGGCTGCAAGCTGCCGAAAATCTCTTGAAGATGGATGTTCGCTTCGATGATCAAGACGGTCGGAATTATTGGCGCTGGTCAGATGGGCTGCGGCATTGCCCATGTTTCGGCAGCCGCCGGATACAAGGTGCAGCTCTACGATCTTGCTGCGGACCGCATTGAGGCCGGGCTTGCGACCATCAACGGCAATCTCGCCCGTCAGGTCTCCTCCGGCAAGATGACCGACGAGGACCGCAAGAAGGCGCTCTCCCTGATCAAGGGCTCCGCCGACATCAACGATCTCTCTCAGGCCGACCTAGTCATTGAGGCGGTGACGGAAGACGAAACCGTCAAACGCAAGATATACGGGCAGGTCTGCCCGATAATGAAGCCGGAAGCGCTTCTCGCAACCAACACGTCTTCGCTGTCGATTACGCGGCTCGCTTCCGCGACCGACCGGCCGGAGCACTTCATGGGCATCCACTTCATGAACCCGGTTCCGGTGATGAAGCTGGTGGAACTGGTGCGTGGCATTGCGACCGACGAAGAGACATTCAACGCGGCGAAGGAATTCGTCGCCCGCCTCGACAAGACGGTAACCGTCGCGGAGGACTTCCCCGCCTTCATCGTCAACCGCATCCTGCTGCCGATGATCAACGAGGCGATCTATACCCTCTACGAGGGCGTTGGCACCGTGGATGCCATCGACACGGCGATGAAGCTTGGCGCAAATCATCCGATGGGACCGCTGCAACTGGCCGACTTCATCGGTCTCGACACCTGCCTTTCGATCATGCAGGTGCTGCATGACGGCCTGGCCGACTCGAAGTACCGCCCCTGTCCGCTGCTGGTCAAATATGTCGAGGCCGGTTGGCTCGGCCGCAAGTCCGGCCGTGGCTTCTACGACTATCGCGGCGACGTTCCCATTCCGACGCGCTGACGCTCAACTGGCGGGCGCCGTGCCCAACGCTGCCTTAATGAATCCCTTCGCATCTTCGCTGTCCCAGGCGGCGGGACCGTTCATCGACCCGATCAGGCAGCCCTTCTCGTCGAGGAGGAGCGTCGCAGGAAGACCGAAGGCGAGGCCCTCCTTCTTGAGCGTATTAAACACGCCCATCGACACATCCCGGTAGTAGCCGAGCTCGTGAACCCCGATCTCATCGAGGAAGGCCTTCGGCTTTTCGTCGTCGCCCGTATCGATGTTGATCGCGACGACCGCGAAGCGGTCGCCGCCGAGCGCTTTCTGCAGCCCATTCAGCGCCGGCATCTCTTCCCGGCAGGGCACGCACCAGGTCGCCCAAAGGTTGACGAGGATCGTCTTGCCAGCAAAGTCGGCAAGGGTCAGCGGTTTTCCATCGGGGCCGTTAAATGCGAGACCACTGATCGGACGCGGGTCGGCCGCCGGTGTCATCGCGGCGACCTGGCCCTTCATGAACGGGGTCAGCGAGGCGACCTTTTCCTCGGTTTGTGGACAGCTACCGCCTTCGGCCGTGTGCGTCCCCGCGCGGTCGCCGGATCCTGTGGCATTGCCAGACCCCGTCTCCTTCACGTATACCGCAGCCGCGCCGACCATTACGCCGAAAAGGGCGGCGAGCGCGAACAGACGGATGGCCAGGGGACTTTTCTTCTGGTCTGGCATTTCATTCTCCAAGGCGGGCATCCTCATGGCTGACGGCAGTTCCGAGACGAAATCCTCCAACCAGATGTGGGGCGGGCGCTTCGCCTCAGGCCCGGATGCGATCATGGAGGAGATAAACGCCTCGATCGGCTTCGACAAGAAGCTCTATGCTCAGGACATCCGCGGCTCAATGGCGCACGCGACCATGCTGGCGCATCAAGGCATCATTTCTGCCGAAGACAAAGACAAGATCGTTCACGGGCTCGACACGATCCTGTCAGAGATCGAAAGCGGTGCGTTCGAATTCTCGCGGCGCCTGGAAGACATTCACATGAATGTCGAAGCGCGGCTGGCAACCCTGATCGGGTCCGCTGCCGGGCGACTGCATACGGCGCGCTCGCGCAACGACCAGGTCGCGCTCGACTTTCGCCTCTGGGTGAAAGAAGAACTGCAGAAAACCGAAAAGGCGCTGACAGCGCTGATCGCCGCCTTCCTGGACCGCGCCGAAGAGCATGCCGACACGGTCATGCCGGGCTTCACGCACCTGCAGACGGCGCAGCCGGTCACCTTCGGTCACCATTGCATGGCCTATGTCGAAATGTTCGGCCGCGACCGCTCGCGCGTCCGCCATGCGATCGAGCACATGGACGAAAGCCCGATCGGCGCAGCGGCCCTCGCGGGCACCGGCTTCCCGATCGACCGGCACATGACGGCAAAGGCACTTGGCTTCCGCGAGCCGACCCGCAATTCGATCGACACCGTCTCCGACCGCGACTTCGCACTGGAGTTCCTTTCGATCGCCTCGATCGCGGCGACCCACCTGTCGCGCCTCGCCGAAGAGATCGTCATCTGGTCGACGCCGCAATTCGGCTTCATCCGTCTGTCGGACGCGTTTTCGACCGGATCGTCGATCATGCCGCAGAAGAAGAACCCCGACGCCGCCGAGCTCGTTCGCGCGAAGACGGGCCGCATCAACGGCTCGCTGATCGCACTGCTGACCGTGATGAAGGGCTTGCCGCTCGCCTATTCGAAGGACATGCAGGAGGACAAGGAACAAGTCTTCGACGCCGCCGAGAGCCTCGAACTGGCAATCGCCGCGATGACCGGCATGGTGCGCGACATGACCGTACGTGCCGATCGGATGAAGGCTGCTGCCGGCTCCGGCTATTCGACCGCAACCGACCTTGCCGACTGGCTGGTCCGGGAAGCGGGCCTGCCCTTCCGCGACGCCCATCATGTCACCGGCCGCGCCGTGGCGCTTGCCGAACAGAAGGGTTGCGATCTCGCCGATCTCTCGCTCGCCGACCTGCAGTCTATCCATGCGGCGATCACCGAGAAGGTCTTCGACGTTCTCACCGTGGAGGCCTCGGTCGCAAGCCGCACCAGCTTCGGCGGCACCGCGCCTGCCGAAGTGCGCAAGCAGATCGCCTGGTGGCGCGGCCGCAACTAGAACAATGACGTGCATGCAAGCAGAGACCTAAGCGCGTCGCCTGGCTCCCGTTGAATGCGACGCGCTTTAGGCAAGGCAGAAAAAGGGTGCACAAGGTCCTGAAAAATCGATAAGACATCGCACCAGAGCGGGACGGGAAAACCAGCCCGCTCCAACTCACTCGGCTCCCGTTCCGGCAAAGGAAAATGACGATGACATTGACGAAGGCAGCCCGGCTTGCGCTTGTGCTCGCTATCCCCGGGCTGGTTCTCATCGGTTGTGGGCGTAAGGGCGATCTCGACCGACCCGGCGCCACGACGCTCAACACGAAAGCGCCGGCGGGAACCGTCGAAGAGAAGGATACCGTAGAGGACCGGCCCTTCCTGCTTGATCCCCTCCTCTGAACCGAGCAAGACCTGTGAACCATTTCCAATACCGTGACGGAATTCTCTACGCCGAAGACGTCCCCGTAACGGACATCGCAAGAGCCGTTGGAACACCCTTCTATTGTTATTCCACCGCAACGCTGGAACGCCACTACCGGGTCTTCGCGCAAGCCTTTGCCGACGTTGACGCCATGGTCTGCTACGCCATGAAGGCCAATTCGAACCAGGCCGTGCTGAGGACTCTGGCCCGCCTTGGTGCGGGGATCGACGTGGTTTCCGAAGGCGAACTCCGTCGAGCGCTTGCTGCAGGCGTGCCGGCGGACCGGATCATGTTTTCCGGCGTCGGCAAGACTGCGCGGGAGATGGATTTCGCGATCGAGGCGGGCATCTATTGCTTCAATGTCGAGTCCGAACCGGAGCTCGAGATCCTGAACCAGCGGGCAATTAGGGCCGGCAAGCAGGCACATGTCTCCTTCCGCATCAATCCGGACGTTGATGCCCGCACGCATGCGAAGATTTCGACCGGTAAGAAGGAAAACAAGTTCGGTATTTCCTGGGAACGGGCGCGCAGCGTCTATGCCCATGCCGCCACCCTGCCTGGCATCAAGGTTACCGGCATCGACATGCATATCGGCAGCCAGATCACGGAACTGCAGCCGTTCGACGATGCCTTCAAGCTGCTGCGCGAACTCGTCGATACCCTCAGGTCCGACGGCCATGTGATCGACCACGTCGATATCGGCGGAGGTCTAGGCATTCCCTACAGGGACGATAACAATCCGCCGCCATTGCCCGATGCCTATGCCGATATCGTCAAGAACCAGCTCAAGGGCCTTAACTGTCGGATCGTCACCGAACCCGGCCGGTTGATCGTCGGCAATGCCGGAATTCTTGTCACCGAAGTGATCTACGTGAAGGATGGCGGCGACAAGACTTTCGTCATCGTCGACGGCGCGATGAACGACCTGATCCGCCCGACCCTTTACGAGGCCTATCACGAAATCCGGCCTGTGAAGATTTCCGCTGCCAATGCGCCGCGCATCAAGGCCGACGTGGTTGGCCCTGTTTGCGAAACCGGCGACTACCTGGCGCTCGATCGCGAGATGGCGATGCCGAAACCGGGCGATCTGTTCGCAATCGGCTCGGCCGGTGCTTACGGTGCCGTGCAGTCGGGTACCTACAACAGCCGCCTGCTCGTGCCGGAAGTGCTCGTCAAGGGCGACCGGTTCCACGTCGTGCGCCCGCGCCCGGACTATGACAGCCTGATCGGCCTCGACTCGGTGCCGGACTGGCTCGACTGAGCCGCGTCGCTCGGTTTCTGGCGGAGCCGCCGTAAGGCCGTGTGGCGATCACGATTTGTTGTCGCCCTCGTCTTCGCCACAAACGGTGTTATCCTGCGGTACAAGGATTACTACGCGCCGTGCGTCTTTTCAGACACGCACGGACGCTGTAGCACTTTGAATTGCTGCATGTTTTATCCTTGATCGGCTAGGATTTAAGCATACATGCAGAAGAACGACCATGAGCGACCGAAAGGGAACTTGGGCGGATGACGCAATTCCGGCGCGATGACACGCCACAACTGAAGCCCTTTGCCAGGATGCTGGCAACCAAGAGGTTTTTCGCCCGCTTGGTCCTTTTGGCGGAGCAGGTTCTGCCCCGCGCGCTGTTGCCTGCGTCGATCGTTCTCCTGTTCCTCTCCGCAGGCTGGCTTGGCTTCTTCCGCGTCGCGCCGTTGTGGCTGCACGCCGCAATCCTTCTTGTCTTCTTTGCAGGATTGTTCTTCTCGCTCCTGCCGCTGACCCGGATCCGCTGGCCGGAAAACACCGATGCCGATCGGATGCTCGAAGACCGCAACGACTTGCCGCATCAGGCGATCCGCGTCCAGGACGACACGCCGGCAACGGAGGGAGCATTCGGGGCGGCGCTGTGGCGAGAGCACCAGGCGCGAATGGCCCGAATGGTCCGTGCACTGGACACCGGCCTTCCGCGCCCCGACATCGCGCGGCACGACCCCTGGGCACTCAGGGCAGTCCCCGTGCTGCTCGCCTGCCTCGCATTTGCCTATTCCTATTCGAACCGCGCGGGCCTGGTAACCGACGCTTTCCGGCTGCCCCAGCAACAGGTTGTCGCGGCGGACATCCGCATTGACGCCTGGGTGACGCCGCCTGCCTACACCGGCCGCGCGCCGATCTTCCTGACCGGCCGCCAGGACACGGCCTCCGCTGGAGAACAAGCCCCGGCTCAGGAAAAGGCCCCCATCACCGTGCCGCAGTTCAGCGATTTGACTGTCAGGATAACCGGTGCCGGACCGGAGGCACGCGTGAGCTATGCCGAGTCCGATGGAGCGGGACCGATCGTCATTCCGGCTTCCGCTGACAAAGCGAAATCGGAGCCAAAGACGGAGCCGCAGGAAACCGTGCAGGCGCCGCGAAACGGCGTCCGCAACCATCTCTACAAGATAACCAAGGACGGAACGCTTTCGGTCGGCGGGCAAAGCTGGAACTTCAAGATCACGCCGGACAGCGTCCCCGACATCGCTTTCGATGGCGCCCCGCGCCCCACTGCGAATGCGTCGCTCGAAATGAGCTTCCTTGCGCATGACGACTACGGCATCTCGCAGGCCTGGGCTGAGATCAAGCCGTTGGACGAGCCGCCTGCCGCCGCCCGATCGCTCTACCCTCCGCCCGAGTACCGCCTCGACCTGCCGCGGCGCAATGCCCGTGAGGCCAAGGGGACCACGAGCCGGAACCTCAGCGAGCATCCGCTCGCCGGACAGCGTGTGCGCATCACCCTGGTTGCCCGCGATGCCGCCGGCCAGGAAGGCCGAAGTGTGCCGCAGGACATGGTCCTTCCAGCACGTCAGTTCTTCGAACCGCTCGCTGCCGCCGTTGCCGAGCAACGGCAGGTCTTTGCGCTCAACGTCAACGACCTCCCCCGTGCGATCGACCTCAACGACGCACTCATGCTCTATGCGGAGGAGACGATCCCCAACCTTACGCATTTCCTGCTGATCCAGTCGGCACGCACGCGCATGGCGCTTGCGCGCAACGACGACATGCTCAGGGACGCAGCTGAACATCTTTGGGAGATTGCACTCGGCATCGAGGACGGAGACCTGTCGCTAGCCGAGCGGCGGCTGCGCGACGCTCAGCAGAAGCTTTCCGATGCACTGGACCGCAACGCCTCCGACGAGGAAATCGCCAAACTGATGCAGGAATTGCGCCAGGCAATGCAGGAATACATGCAGGAGCTTGCACGGCAGGCCGCGAAAAATCCGCGCATGGCGGTCAACCCCGACCAGAACAACGTGCTGCGCCAGCAGGACCTGCAAAAGATGATGGACCAGATCGAAAACCTGGCCCGGTCCGGCTCACGCGACGAGGCGCGCCAACTCCTCTCCGAACTGCAGAGAATGATGAACAACCTGCAGGCCGGGCGCATGCAGCAAATGGGCGAGCAGAACAACGCCATGCGCCAGCAGATGGACAAGCTCGGCCAGTTGATGCAGCAGCAGCAGCAGCTGATGGACGAGACGTTCAAACTTGATCAGGCGCTGCGCGACCGCATGCAACGCGGCGACCCGCTACAGGGCGAAGACGACGAACTTTTCGGCCAGGATATGCCGCAAGATCCCGGGCAGCGGAACGACCCCAACGGGCAGCCCAGCCCGCTCGACGACATGACCGCCGAACAGTTGAAGGAAGCCCTGAAGCAACTGAGGCAGCAGCAGGAAGGGCTCGGAAAGCAGCTCGGGGAACTGCAGAAGGGCCTCGAGCAGCTTGGCGTCAAGCCCGGCAAGGGCTTCGGCGAAGCACAGCGCGAGATGAAGGGAGCAGCCGACGCTCTTGGCGAGGGTCAGGGCGAACAGGCAGTCGGCAGTCAGGGCCGAGCGCTGCAGGCCTTGCGCGAAGGCGCACAGGACATGATGAACCAGATGCAGGCCCAAGGGCAGCAGGGTCCCGGACAGGGCATTCCGCAATATGGCCAGAATGGACGCGACCCGCTCGGTCGTCGTCAGCAGAACATTGGTCCCGACTTCGGCGACCAGGTTAAGGTTCCGGACGAAATCGATACCCAGCGCGCCCGCGAAATCCTCGATGCGATCCGCCGCAAGCTCGGTGACAGCCTGTCTCCGGAAGCCGAGCGGCAGTATCTCGAACGCCTGCTCGATATGCGTTGACCACAGCATAGTTCCTTACAGCGCGGCTATGCGTGTAGAAGGATGCATAAACCGGCCCTCGCCGGGCAAAGCGGCGAGGGCCGGAAATCGAAAATGGCTGTCAGGCGACGAGTGCCAAGGCGACCGCCTTGCGGATATCGGGCAGCGAAAACGGCTTGGAAATCACATCGACAACCTTAACCGAGAGATCGTCCGCGCGTTCGCGCTGTTCCGCATAGCCGGTCATCAGCAGGATCTTGAGCGCGGGAAAGGCGGCGGAGGCCTGATGCGCCAATTCGATGCCGTCCATCACCGGCATGCGGATATCGGACAAGAGCAGATCAAAGGCCTGGCTTTGCAGGCAGGCGAGCCCGTCGGCTCCATCGCCCGCCTCGACAGTTTCATGTCCATCGAGTCGCAATGCGCGCGCCACAAATGAGCGCAAGGCATCCTCATCCTCGGTAATCAGGATTCTCGCCATCATGGCCTCCCGTATTCGCTCCCATAGAGCGTCATGCGTCCCTTGGGCTTACAAAGGACGCTCATCTCGTTGAACTCGAGCATCATGCCTTGTGAAACCGCTGCCGATTTCGAGCATATGCCGACGCCACGTTTCGGTGTGGCCGAAGCCGTGACGCCCGTCCAAACAACCAGCTTTTCGTTTGCTTTCGGTAAACGCCGCAGTGTCGATTTTCAGAAAAGGCAGCGCGTCATTCCTTGGACCGATCCCGATCCAAGGACAAAGTCCATGCAGTATTCAAAGGGGAGCAGCGACCTTTGCGCGCCCGATTGGACGCGCGGCGTATCACTCAGCGTCGCCCGTGACAACACCGACGAATGGCAGTTCGCGGAAGGCGTAGGCGACGTCCATGCCGTAGCCGACGACGAAATGGTCCGGGCACTCGAAGCCGACGTAATCGGCCTCCAGATCGACCCGCCGCTTCATCCGCTTGTCCAAGAGAACGGCGATCGTGACATTGCGTGCGCCGCGCTCCAGAAGCAGGTCCTTGGCGAAACGCAATGTCCGGCCGGATTCGAGAATGTCGTCGATCAGCAGGACATCGCGATCATGCACGTCGCTGTCGATATCCTTGGTGATCTTTACGCCCTTGGATTCGGTTCCCGTGCCGTAGCTCGACAGCGTGATGAATTCGACTTCGGGTGCGAGACCGGCGTCATGCATGGCGCGGATGAGATCGGCCGCGAAGATGAACGAGCCTTTCAATATCGAAATGACCAGCAGATCCTTGTGCGGGCCGCGAACGATCGCATCGGCCAGTTCGTGATTGCGGGCAGCAATCGTCTCGGCGCTGTAAAGGACTTCGATGTTCTTGCCGCGGACGACGGGCATGCGGGGCTCTCCAGCACTTCATTGCGGAAGACGGGGGGCGCCTTCCTTTCAAGCGCCGCTTAGCACAATCAGAGCCGAGAAACACTGTTTTCGGCGAAAGAAACCGTCACGTCAGGCATTTTTCCGCCCGCGTAAGGAAGGCGGGCAGCGAAATGGCGGCTCTCGCCGGGTGCAATCGACACGCCGTCGGGCATCAAACGCGTAGCCGTCACCTTGCGTCCGTTGCTGCTGACGTCGACCACGACAAGCGGCAAACGCTGTTCGGTGCCGGAGCGGTTGTCGATGCTTCCGTAGACCGAAAGCACCTGCATGCCGCCGGCATAGTCGAACGAAGTCGTGACGGCTCCGATCGAAAGAGGCTGGGTGTCCGCCTGGCCCCCGCTGAAAAGGCCCACGATCAGAAGGAACACCCCAAGACCCAGCCCGCTGACCAGCCCGGCGAATTGGCGGGGCGGCATGCGGCGCAACGTCGCCTCGACGACCGTCAGAACCTGCCGGGCTTGCATTTCACCGCGCCTATGGCGAGCGGCTCGCCGGTTGTCGTTGAAAACCGGAGGGCTGGGCCGCGCGGCGGTGGCGATGGTCTCGAATTCCGCGTCGACATAGTCGAGGTTTCTGGCCGTGGCGCCACTTGAACGCGCCTCCCGTTCCGGGGGAAGCAGATCGACGCGTGCGGTGGTTCTTGAGCGAAATGCCTGCATGGATTCCACCTTGCGATCGTTCCGTCGCTCCTTCCGGAGTATCGTGTGCGCAGATCGGCAGCGCGGCCGGCGGCAGCCTTGAGCGGAGCTTGCGGGCAATGCCTGTAACCGGCCTGTGCAAGAAACAGGGCATTGCATCAAATCCTGACGACACGTAAACCGAAATGGTTAATGTTTCGGAAAGAGGCCGTGAAAGCGACGCCTTTTCATGGAAAGTTAACCGCCGCTTAACCACCGTGCCGCACATCGATTGTACCCAGGCGGACTTGCTATCCTCTGCGCGGACGATCGGCTTGGCGGCGGATGTCGAAGGTCGTGACGAGAAACTGGGCTGGCCCATTGATTCACTTTGAGAACGTCGGACTGCGCTATGGCATGGGACCGGAAATCCTCCGGGACCTGACATTCGACATTCCACGCCGGTCGTTTCAGTTTCTCACCGGACCCTCGGGCGCCGGCAAGACGACCTTGCTGCGGCTGCTCTTTTTGTCGCTGCAGCCGACGCGCGGATTGATCCGCATGTTCGATCGCAATATCTCCTCCATCCCGCGAGACGAATTCCCGATGCTGCGCCGGCGCGTTGGAATCGTCTTCCAGGACTTCCGGCTGCTTGACCATCTGACGACCTACGAGAACGTCGCCTTGCCGCTCCGAGTACGCGGCAAGGAGGAGGCAAGCTACCGCGCGGATGTGCTCGAACTGCTCAAATGGGTCGGGCTCGGCGAGCGTATCAACGTGCTGCCGCCGGTGCTTTCGGGCGGGGAAAAACAACGCGCAGCGATCGCCCGGGCCCTGATCGACCGGCCGGAGATCCTGCTCGCCGACGAGCCGACGGGCAACGTCGATCCGCCGATGGCCCGCCGGCTGCTGAACCTCTTCCTCGAGCTCAATCGGCTTGGAACGGCAGTGGTGATCGCCACCCACGACCTGTCTTTGATGGACCAGGTCGAGGCTCGACGCATGATCCTGTCACAGGGACGGCTCGACATCTATGAATGAGAACAGCGTCCCCCGCCGCGAACCCGAACAGCAGCAGCGTCGCGCCGAGATGCGCGTGCGCCCGACCGGTCCGATCGTGCCTTCGGCCAATGTTTCCGGCCATGCGCTGATGTGCGTCATCGCGATCATGTCCTTCCTCGCCTGCCTGACGCTCGGCGGGGTCAGCATGGTACGGGCGACGGCGCAAAGCTGGCAGTCCCAGATCTCGCGGGAAATCACCATCCAGATCAAACCCGACGACAAACTCGACATGGAAAAGGCGCTCGCCGATGCGCGCGACCTGGCGCTGACCTTCAGCGGCACGACCGGCGGAAAGATTGTCGACCGGGCCGCCACGGCCCGGCTGCTCGAGCCGTGGCTCGGCGAGGGACTCGATCTCGACGAGCTGCCTGTGCCGCGACTGATCGTCATTACGATCGACGAGAACAACCCGCCCGATTTTGCCGCCATGCGCGAGGCGCTGACGGAAACCATCCCGCAGGCCTTTCTCGACGACCATCGCACTTGGGTCGACCGTCTGGTGGCAATGGCCAATACCACCGCGATGATCGGGAGCGGCGTCCTCGCGCTGGTTTTCTCGGCCATGGTCCTCACCGTCGTCTTCGCAACCCGCGGCGCATTGTCCGGCAACCGCCACATCGTCGAAGTGCTGCATTTTGTCGGTGCGGAGGCGAGTTTCGTCGCCTCCGAGTTCCAGAAGCACTTCCTTCGAATCAGCCTGAAAGGCGCCGGTGCGGGCGGCTTGCTGGCCGCGCTTTCCTTCGCAATGGCCAGTTTCTGGCAATCGCAGACGCTCGCCACCCCCGAATCGGATCAGGCAACGGCGCTGTTTGGCCGATTTGCCATCGGCTATACCGGTTATCTCGGCATTTTCGCGATCATAATCGTCATCGCGCTGCTGACGACTCTGACGGCCCGGCTTACAGTCATGCGGACGATCTACGAAATCGATCTCATCCGGTCGGATCCCGGCCGGACGGACACCTATCAAAGCTGACAGCCATGAACCGCCTTCACTCCATCCATTCCCTGCCGCAATCTGCGGCTACTGCATGATTCCCTAAATCGGAATCGATTTAAGGACAAAATCATGCAGCAATTCAAAGTGCTACAGCGACCTTTGTGCGTCCGATTGGACGCGCGGCGCTGTATGTGAAGAGAATCACGATGGTGCGAGAATTGGGCGAGAGTGGAATGGCCGAGAGAGGCAACTGGCGGGAGAGGGCCGCGCGCCGCCGCCGGTCCCGCAGCCTGCTGCGCAAGCTCCTGCGCCGGACGTTTTTCGTGCTGCTTATCTTCCTCGCCGTTTTCATCGCCGGCTTCCTGCAATTTGCAGATACCGTTGCTTCACTGCAGCCGCCTGCTCATCCGAAGGCAGACGCAATCGTCGTCCTCACGGGCGGGTTCCAGCGGATCGATCAGGCGGTGGATCTTCTGAAATCAGGCGCGGGCAAGCGGCTGCTGATCTCGGGCGTCCATCCGACGACGACAGGAACCCAGATACGCCGGAACACGCAGAGCTCGGCCGATCTCTTCAAATGTTGCGTCGACATCGGACATGAAGCGATCGACACGATCGGCAACGCCACGGAAGCTGCGCAGTGGATCCGCAATCGCGGCTATAAGAGCGTGCTCGTTGTCACCAACAACTATCACATGCCGCGCAGCCTTCTGGAGTTGCGCCGCGCCAAACCCGACACGGAGTTCATCGCCTATCCGGTCGTCAATTCCGATCTGAAGACGACCAACTGGCTGCGCAACCCGCGCGTGCTAAAGGCCATTCTGCTCGAATATGGCAAATATTCCGTCGCCTCCATGCTCGACATGATGGGGGCGCGTCCGACGAACGGCCTCCGGGCAATTTCGTCTCGGGCGACCCCGGCCGAAGAATAGCAAGGGGGTCGGCCGCCTACAGCGCCGCGCGTCCAATCGGACGCGCAAAGGTCCCTGTGGCACTTTGAAGTGCGGGAGCCTCGCGACGACTTTTGCGCTGGTAAACACAAGCCGCGCCGTCGCGGCGGTTTTCCTCGACGACATATTCGTGTAGGCAGCGGAGTGGCCGACCCGGCCAAGCTTTGAATTGCTGCACCGCATCGAGAGCCACCTGATGATCATCCTGCGTTCGATCCTTTTCAATCTGGTTTTCTATGCCAATCTGATCGTGCAGATGATCGTGTTGACGCCGATCTATTTCATTCTCCCCCGCAAGAAGGCCTGGTTCGTGCCGAAGAATTGGGTGCGCAGCAACCACTGGCTCCTGGAGAAGATTGTCGGCACGACGTTCGAAATCGAAGGCTTGGAGAATATTCCGGAGGGGTCTTATATTTTCGCGCCCAAGCACCAGTCCTTCTGGGATGCCTATGCGCTCCTGCCATGGCTCGACGATCCCTTCTACATTCTCAAGCGCGAGCTTACCTGGATACCGCTGTTCGGCTGGTACGTCATCAAGCAGCGCATGGTGCCCGTAAACCGCGCGGCGCGCGGCAAGGCGATGACCGACGTGATGGAGCGCACAAAGAACGAGATGGCGACCGGGCGGCAATTGATCATTTATCCAGAAGGCACGCGCCGTCCTCCGGGTGCACCGCCCGAGTACAAATACGGCATCGCGCGCCTTTACCGCGATCTGAAAGTCCCGGTCGTGCCCGTTGCCATGCATCCGGGCCTCTTCTGGCCGCGACGAAAATTCCTGCGCTTCCCCGGGCATTTCAAGGTGCGCATCCTGCCGCCGGTCGAGGCCGGGATGGATCCGGATGCATTTCTCAAAAAGCTGGTCGAGGTAACCGAGGCCGCAAGCGATGAGTTGCTTGTCGAGACGGTCAAGGCCAATCCGCAGCTGCCGTTGCCGGAGACCGCAAAGCAGCGGCTGCGCGAACTCGGTCAGGCGTCCTGAGCCCAAGCTACAGCGTCCTTTGTGCGTCCGAAAAGGCGTGCGGCGCTGTCGTCGCAGCCAATCTTGCAACCACATCCTCCAGCCATTGGTCGCGAATCCCCATCTCCCTCAGATGCGCGAGCGTATTGAGCACGTATTCGGTGTTCGGCCCGGACTTGCCGAAGGCGGTTGCCACCGTTTCCGCCGCTTCCGCCGCGCTGAGTGCTCCGGCATATTGAGCGTGACCGCGGTCGACCACATAGGCAAGTGCCGGCACGCGACGCCCGTCGGCAAGCTGAACCGGCATGGTCCGCTCCCTGTAGACTTGCGTTACAAGCTCGCGCTCGCGCAGATAGTCGACCACATCGGCCTGTTCGCCTCCAGGCACGCGAAATGCCGTGCCGATGCAGGAGCCGCCATAGTCGAGGCCGAGAACGAGACCCGGCCGCTGCTCCGTGCCGCGATGCACCCATGAATGCACGCAGAGGGAGCGCCGGTAGCCAAAGGCGCGCGCCGTCGACTTCTCCTCAAACCGGAAACCCGGGTTCCACATCAACGACCCGTAGCCAAAGACCCAAAATTCGTCCATATCCACTGCCATTCAAGCTTAGCCGCCTGCCACGTGTCGCATCATTCGCCAGCGCTGTCGCGATCGATCAAGTCGAAACTTCGTCGGCACATGGAAGAGGAGGCCGGCAACCGTATACAGGAATGGAAAATAGTTTGCAGGATGGGCAACCGCCACCCGGAATGGAATGAGAAAAGGTCGTTTCTTCATCTCCACCTTCGATCACAATGATCGGAAGCGGTTCCAGCCACAGCAGTAATTGGAGTACGCGATTAGAATGACCGTCACCGATGTCGCCAACGGATCGCCAGCCGGCAGGAAATTTCTCTGGCTGACAGTAGGCATCGTGCTCGCCGCCGGCATTTATTCCGCCGGCTGGTTCTTCGCTGCGGACCAGATCGAAAAGCGGCTGACAACCTACCTCTCGGAAAAGCGGGAAAATGGTCTTGGCGGTGAGTGCACGGAGATGGACGTGCGCGGCTTCCCGTTCCGCATTGGCCTCTTCTGCGACAAGCTGCGGCTCGACGACAATGTTCGCGGCGCTTCCGCATCCTTCGGCGCCTTGAGAACGGCCGCCCAGGTCTATCAGCCGGGGCATGCCGTCGTCGAACTCGACGGTCCCGCCGAGGTCCGGATGTCGCCCGGCCTGACGCTCTCGGCCGATTGGACGCTGCTGCACGCGAGCCTCAAGGCGACGATGTCGGGCCTCGACCGCACGTCGATCGCCTATGACAATCTCACGGGAACGGCGCGTTGGCCGCTGACGGGCGACAGCCTGGGTTTTGGCGCAAGCCACGGCGAGATGCACCTGCGCCAGAACGGCGAAGACCTCGACGCCGCCCTGAGCGTGGAGAAGCTCGACCTGCGCCCGGAGCAAGGGCCGAGCCTCGCCGCCCCGGTCGATGTCGCAGCTGACGTCACCGTCATCGGCAAGGCCGGGTGGATGCAGGCAGGTGCACTTTCAGAGCACATGCTTCGCGGCAGCAGCGGCGAACTGCGTCACTTGACGCTGGACGCGGGCGACGGAATGAGCGCGAAGCTTTCAGGGCCCTTTTCGGTGAATGATCAGGGCCTGATTTCCGGCGAATTCTCGCTGACGATGATGAATATCGATGCCTGGCGGGCGAGCCTTGTGAAGGTGGTTCCGGACGAAACGGACCTGATCAACAACATCGCCAACATGCTGAAGGCGCTTGCCGGCGGCAAGAACGAGGCAACGGTGAAGCTCAACGTCCGCGACGGTACCGCCTTCCTTGCCTTCATTCCGGTCGGCGTATTGCCGCCACTCTGAAGAGCCCTACTGCATGTTTCCTTGGATCGTAGCCGATCTAAGGATAAAACATGCAGCAATTCAACGTGTTACGGCGTCCTTTGCGCGTCTGATAAGACGTGCGACGCTGTAAGCGCAGTATCGACTATTTGGGGTCCATGGCGTGCCGGCCGAAGTCCGGCATGGCCGTGTCCTGGCCCGCCTGGATGATCGAGCGGCGGATTGCCCGCGTGCGGGTGAAGAGGTCGAACAGCTTGTCGCCGTCGCCCCAGCGGATCGCTCGCTGCAGATAGGCAAGGTCCTCGGAAAAGCGGGCGAGCATTTCGAGGATCGCATCTTTGTTGTGCAGGCAGACGTCACGCCACATGGTCGGGTCCGAGGCTGCGAGGCGCGTGAAGTCGCGGAAGCCCGACGCCGAATATTTGATGACCTCGGACTCGGTGACCGTTTCCAGGTCATCTGCCGTGCCGACGATGTTGTAGGCAATGATGTGCGGAACGTGCGACACGATCGCCAGCACCTTGTCGTGGTGCTCCGGATCCATCTCGTCGACCATCGAGCCCATCGTCTCCCAGAACAGCCTGAGCTTTGCGACGGCCTCGTCGTCGGCGCCGGCGGGCGGCGTCAGGATGCACCAGCGTCCGCGGAAAAGCCCGACGAAGCCGGCGTCGGGGCCGGAGTGCTCGGTGCCCGCGATCGGGTGGCCAGGGATGAAATGGACCGTGTCGGGAAGATGCGGTGCCATCTGCGCGATAACCGAACCCTTTGTGGAACCGACATCGGTAACGATCGCGCCGGGTTTCAGATGCGCGGCGATTTCCGCGGCAACGGCGCCGGAAGCGCCTACCGGCACCGAAACGACAACGAGATCGGCGTTCTTGACCGCCTCGGCCGCCGAAAGCATATAGCGGTCGCCGAGCCCGAGCTGCTCAGCCCGGGTGAGTGTCGCCGCACTGCGCGTCGAAACGACGAGCGTGCCGGCAAGCTGCTTCTCGCGGATTTCCCGGGCAATCGACGATCCGATCAGGCCAATGCCGACGAGGGCGATCGTTTCGAACTGTTGAGCCATTATTCTTGCCCCATGAATTCAGTCAGTGCGGCGATGACGCCTTCGTTCGCTTCCTCGGAACCGATTGTCATGCGCAGAGCATTGGGAAAACCGTAAGCGCGCACGGCGCGCAGGATGAAGCCGCGAGCCGTCAGGAACGCATCTGCCTCCTCCGCCGATTTCCTACCCGTCTCCGGAAAATGGATCAGCACGAAGTTGGTGACCGAAGGCGTCACCCGCAGGCCAACTTCCTGCAAGGCCGCGGTGACTTTCGCGAGCCAGGCAAGATTGTGATCGACCGCGGCGGCAACGAAGGCCTGGTCGCGGATCGCTGCCGCGCCGGCGGCGATCGCCGGGGCATTGAGGTTGAACGGACCACGTACACGGTCCACCGCGTCCACGATCTCACGCGGGGCAAACATCCAGCCGATGCGAAGCCCGGCGAGCCCGTAGATCTTCGAGAACGTCCGCGTCATCACGACATTGCGATTGGCCGACACCAGTTCGAGGCCCGCCTCATAGTCGTTGCGCCGGACATATTCCGCATAGGCAGCGTCGAGCACCAGCAACACGCCGGCGGGAAGGCCCGCGTGCAGCCGGCGGACCTCGTCCACGGGAATGTAAGTGCCTGTCGGGTTGGCCGGATTGGCGATGAAGACGATCTTCGTCCGCTCTGTCACTGCTGCGAGGATCGCGTCGACATCGACACGTGCGTCCTTTTCCTTGACCGTAACCGCTGTGGCGCCCGCCGCCATGATCTGGATCTTGTAGACGAGGAAGCCGTGCTCAGTAATGATCCCCTCGTCGCCTGGGCCTAGATAGGTGTGGCAAAGGAGCCCGAGCAGCTCGTCGGAACCATTGCCGCAAACGATATTGGCCGGATTGAGGCCGTGAACCGCAGCGATTGCATCCTTGAGCGCGTTCGCCTGGCCGTCCGGATAACGTTCGAGAGCGAAAGCCGCCTTCTGGAACGCCTCGATCGCGCTCGGGCTTGGGCCGAGCGGCGTCTCGTTAGACGAAAGCTTGTGGACCTTGGCAACACCCGGCGCATGTTCCTTGCCTGGCACATAGGCGGCAATGTCCAGAATTCCGGGACGCGGCTGCGGGCTCTTTGAAACAAGGTTCATCGGATCGGCTTTCACGGGAGGAAATGTGGCAAAGCCAATAGCCGGGCAGACGAAATTTGTCGAGTGCGGCAAGCTTCGACTTATGGCCCTTTGACCTTAGGTAACCGATTGCGCGTGCTTGGCACGCCATGCGGTGCCAACACCGGAACGAAGACGCGGCGCGAAGCGCGGACAGCCACCGGGAGCCCCTGGTAGAGTCGCTTTTGCGCCTCGACGATAATCACCCCGGAAAATACCGGCCAAAACGAACGGCCGAACCGCTCCAGGCTGTGTCGCAGGCGAAGGACGATTTTGCGCTTGGACGGCGGAAAGAACAGCGCCTCGGAGGTGGCGCCCGGTGTGAAATTCGTCTCGCGGAGTAGCGCCGTCAACTGACCACGCGAATAGGGTCGCCCCGAACCGAAGGGGGTGTGCTCCATCCGCGCCCAAACGCCGCGGCGATTCGGCACGACGATGACCAGCCGGCCGCCGGGGGCAAGAACGCGCCAAATCTCCTTCATCGTTTCGCGTGGGCTTTCGGCGAATTCCAGGGAATGAACCATCAGCACACGATCGATCGAAGCGTCGGGCAATGGCAGTTCCTCGTCGAAGACCAGCGCCGTCGAGGACGACTCCGCGACGGGCCAGTTCACCGCGCCCTGCCCGGCTGGCATGAAGGCGAAGGTCCGCTCCGTATCGGCACGGAAACGCTCGAGATACGGCACGGCATAGCCGAGCCCGACCAGCCGCTCCTCAGGCAAGCGCGCCCAGACCGAGGAGAGCGCCATGCTGACGGAATGCTCCGCCATCCGGCCCAGCTCGGAATGATAAAATTGGCGAAGGTCGACGATATCCGTGTGCATGGCCAACATGTTAGCTTTGGAACGGTAGACTTCAAGGCGAGCCTCGCTACATTCGGCTGGAGCGGGGTGGACGCAGTTTCGCCCGCATCCCGCGTCACGCCCGATCGGAGGACCTCATCATGGCCGCGCTCGAACTCGACCTCTTCCTCTGCCGCACCGATAATTTTGGTGTGCTTCTCCATGATCCGGCAAGCGGTGCGACGGCATCGATCGATGCTCCGGAAGAAAGACCGATTCTCGACACCCTGGAGCGACGGGGCTGGCGCCTCACGCATATCCTGACGACCCACCACCACGGCGACCACGTGGCGGCGAATGTCAGCCTCAAGGAACGCTTCGGCGTCACGATCATCGGGCCAAAAGGCGAGGCATCGAAGATTCCCGGCATCGACAAAAGCGTCGGCCAAGGGGACCACTTCGATTTTGCCGGACATCCGGTCGAGGTCATCGAAACACCGGGGCATACGGCGGGCCACATCTGCTTCCATTTCCCGAAGGATAAGTTGTTGTTCGCTGCGGACACGCTGTTTGCGCTCGGCTGCGGGCGGCTGTTCGAAGGAACTGCCGAGACCATGTGGCAATCGCTTAACCGGCTGATGGCGCTCCCGGACGACACGTCCGTTTATTTTGGCCACGAGTACACGCTCAGCAATGCGCATTTCGCCGTGACGATCGATCCCGAAAACGCAGCCCTCAAGGCGCGTGCCGCCGAAATCGAGGAGACGCGGTCGGACGGCGGGTTCACCGCGCCAACGACGATCGGCCTGGAAAAGCGGACCAACCCGTTCCTTCGCGCGGGCGACCAGAAAATCCGCAAGCATCTCGGCATGGAGAGAGCTAGCGACGCGGAAGTGTTTGCAGAGATCCGCAAGCGCAAGGATAATTTCTGATGGATGTCTCGCGGCATCTCACGCCGACCGCAATCGTCGACGCGCTTGGATTGGCGAGGCATCCGGAAGGCGGCTGGTATGTGGAGACCTTCCGCGATGACCGTGGCGCGCCGCGCAGCCATTCGACGGCGATCTACTACCTGCTCGAAAAGGGCGAGCGCTCGCGCTGGCATCGCGTCCGCGACGCGGCCGAGATCTGGCACTACTATGCGGGCGCCCCTCTCGAACTCAGCATCGCTGAGCCGGGCAAGCCGGCCTCACGCTTCCGCCTTGGCTCGGGTCTGCTTGAGGGCGAAAGGCCGCAGCACGTCGTTCCCGCCAATTGGTGGCAGTCGGCCGCCTCGCTCGGAGACTGGACGCTGGTCGGCTGCACCGTGGCGCCGGGCTTCGATTTCTCCGCATTCGAGATGGCGGCAACCGACTGGCGGCCGCCGGAGAACTGACGCCTACCCCGCCGGCTGCGGTGCAGCGCTCCTCTTGCGAAAGATCATGTCCCTCGCCGCCAGCACGGCACCGCCGCTCACGAGCAGGCAGGCGGCGGCAATACGCCAGGAGGGGTCGGCAAAGCCGAACAGAACCAGGATCAGCGTCGAGAAAACCGGTGCGGCATAACTTGCCACGCCGAGGAGCTGAATGTCTCCATTCTTCACGCCGAAGTCCCAGGCATAGAAAGCAGCCCCGACCGGCAAGAGGCCAAGGCCGGCGACCGCGAGCCACTCGAAAGCTGTCTGCGGCCAGATCGTCGTTTCGAGACCGAGGTGGCAGAGGAAGGAAAGAACGGACGTTGCAAGGCAGAAACCGGTGACGACATCGGTCGAAACGGCGTCGAAGCGGCGCGTGAGCAAGGAATAGCCCGACCATGTGAAAGCGCAGAGAAATGCCGCGCCGTAACCGAGCGTGTAGGCCCCGTCGAAGGCGATGCCGTTGCGGGCGACGATCAGGATCGTGCCACCTAGTCCCGCGAGCGCGCCGGCGATGTGATACCAGCGAAGCTTCTCGCCTGGCAGCAGCGCCGAGCCGACCACGATCAGCAGCGGCCAGAGATAAGCGATCAGGCCCGCTTCGACGGCCGGAGCGTTGCGAAGCGCGGTGAAATAGAGAAAGTGGTAGCCGAAAAGCCCGGCAATGCCGGTGATCCAGACCTTGGCCGGCTGCTTCAGCAGCTCGAATCGCTCCGGCTTCAGCGCAAGCACGACGATTCCCGGCAAGCTACCGATGAGAAAGCAGATCGCCGACAGCTGGAACGGCGGCATTTTGCCCGAAGCGGCGGTAAAGAGCGCCAGCAGCGACCACATCAGGATCGCGGAAAAACCGATCAGCGTTGCTTTGAACTTCATTCCTGTCCCCGCGCCCGGCTCACATGCGTGAAAGCCGCGTCGAATCAATCATGCATTGCATAGTTAGTGCCTGTTCGCGACAGACGAAAGAAAATTTCGGGATCGATCACCCGCCGAATCGCGTCGCGGAAACGGTCACGGGACCAAGCTTCGTCGGGATGCGGACATAGACCGGGGCATAAACATCGACGGACGGCGCTCTTGCAAACCAGACCTCCATCGTCTCCAGCCGGCGCAGATATTCGACATCCTCGCGCCCCTTCCTGTACCCCGCTTTCGGAACGAAGCGGACGCCACAGACGATGACTTCGCCCTCGAATCCTCTGGTCTTGAAGCTTCGGGTCCCCTTGGGCGAGAGCTTGATGTCGAGCCGCGATTCGCCATCGAAGATCGGCAGCGTGTTGGGGCAGACCCTGCTCTTCCCCGGAATGATCAGCCCGGAAAGCGGGTCCAGCACGTTGCGCATGTCACGGCTGGTGACCGGCACCCAGTTCTTCGGCAGCGGGTTGCGTTTCGGGGTCATGCTCGCGCGCACGACATTGCCGTTGCGGAACGTCACGCTGATTGCGCGTGACTTTCTGCCACTGCGATAGGACATCGAATATTGCGAGGCGCGCAGATGATCATTCGCGATCACCCCGGAAACGCGTGTCTGGCCGGACGTGCGGCTGATGATGTCGACGAGTCCTGCGGAATTCAGCGTGCCGGAAATCGTGTAGCGATTCTTTACAAGTTGGGTGTGGAAAGTGGCGCGTGCCAGAGGTAAGCCGGCAAGGGCAATACTGTAATCCGTTTGATGCTCGACATCCGCAGCCAGGGATGCTGTGGAAAACATCATGGCAGTCAGCAATGCTGATGCCCGGAAGCCATTGCGCCTTTTCATGCCCGAGAGCCCTGTCGTTCTTAGCCGTTGCAATCCTCTGGGATGCAAGCGGTTTGCGGCTTTTTTTGCGCCAATTGCTCAAAATCCGGCCGCCGCAAAGGAGAACGAGCGGCACCTTTCCGTTGCACGGCGGTTCAAGAGAAATAGCGCAGTGAGTAACGGCTTGGAATGGGTATCGGCAGAGATTATTGTAGCGGCGGCAGCGATCGCGTTGCGGTTTTTCGAGAATGCGCAGTGTTTGGCTTGACTGGCAGGCCTTCTGTGACTATAGAACCGCGACTTTCCAATAATGGCCAACAGGAACGCGGCCTGGGCTCTGGGCCCGCTACCGCATTGTCCGGCGGCGATAAAGAGAATAGGTGTACCATGTCCCGTAGTTGCGAATTGACCGGCAAGGGCGTCCAGTCGGGCCACAATGTCAGCCATGCCAACAACAAGACCAAGCGCAAGTTCCTGCCGAACCTGTGCAACGTCACGCTGATTTCCGATGCTCTCGGCCAGCGCTTCCGCCTGCGCGTTTCCGCAGCCGCTCTCCGCTCGGTCGAACACCGCGGTGGCCTCGACGCTTTTCTGCTGAAGGCCGACGAGAACGAGCTGAGCATGCGCGCTCGCCTGTTGCGCCGCCAGATCGTCAAGAAGACCGCTGAAGCAGCCTGATCGGCGCCAGCTCTTTCCGACAAGACTTGAAGGCTTGCGGGCTTCGTCCGGCAAGCCTTTTTCTCGTGTCCTAGTCATCCTCCGGGCAAGCACCCGGTCCCGGTTTCTCCAACTGGTGGCATCACCCAGGATAAAAAAATGCTGATTAACCGCATATTCTTTATCTATGTCGCACTCATGACCTTCGTGGTCGTGGCGTCGAATTTCCTCGTCCAATACCCGCTTCCGGGCTCCATTGCCGGCATGAGCCTCGGCGACCTGTGGACCTGGGGCGCTTTCAGCTATCCCTTCGCCTTCCTCGTCACCGACCTCACCAACCGCCATTTCGGCCCACGGATCGCGCGGCGCGTGGTCGTCGCCGGTTTTGTCGTCGGCGTCACTTTCTCGATCTATCTCGCGACGCCGCGCATCGCGATCGCTTCCGGCTCGGCGTTCCTGTTCGGTCAGCTCCTCGACATTTCCGTGTTCAACCGGCTGCGCCGCCAGACTTGGTGGCAAGCACCGCTCGCCGGCTCTCTCATCGGCTCGGCACTGGACACCGCGATGTTCTTTTCCTTCGCCTTCGCTCCGCTCTTCGTGTTCTTCGGACCGAACGACAGCTTTGCGCTTGAGGCCGCTCCCCTGCTCGGCGTGCTTGCAGCAGAGACGCAACGCTGGATTTCCTGGGCGCTCGGCGATCTCTTGGTGAAGATCCTTTGCGGCATCGTACTGCTGTTGCCCTATGGAGCGCTGATGAGCGTCATCAAGCCGATGCCAGCGGCCAACGCCACCGCATAAGGCCAGCGAAGAACGGAGATGACGTTGACAGGGTCGCGATGCGGCCCCGTTTCGTTTGCGACTCTCTGCGCTCTCGACGAAGAGCTAAGTTAACTCAATCCAAAACCAGCCGGAATTCGAGCATCAGGTTGCGCTCGAGAATCGAATGGTTGTCATCGGAAACGACGATCACGCGAATCTCGCCGTCGGGTCGAACGACGACATCCAGCCCCTCCATATTGTCGATCTGGTAGCTCATGTCAGCCTTGAGCAATACCTCGCCATCGACGGCGGCGCCCGGACGGATGTCGCCGGCGGCAATCCTGCGGATGCGCATGCCGAGGCCGGAGGCCAGATTGAACCGGCGTTCCAAAAGAAGCAGATCGCCGTCTGGCAGGAAGTCGCCGTCGGTAACCGCATAAGGATCCTCGCGAACGACCGTGAATGCACCCTTCATCGGCCCCTCGAGAATGCCCGCCAGAAGGTTGTCCGCCTTGTCGACGCTGCGTTCCGCCACCACGACCGCAGCACCGTGAAGCGGACCGTTCTTTGGTGCGATCGCGATCGTTTCAAGGCCGCCGTTGATACGCAATTCTTCGATGGGAAACGGCGGGACCATATGTCCGACGGGTCTAGATCGCGCGAAACCCGGATCGGGATAGACCTCGATGCGGGCCAATTGCTCGAAACTGACGATCGCCTCACCTTCGCGCAGCGCCAATCCTTCCGAGTCCACCCTCCATTTTTCGAGCTCGGCACCGCCGTCCCCATCGATCATCGATGTGACGGTCAGGTCAGTCAGCCCCAGAAGCCTGCCTCTATCGTCGCGGACGACAGCCCCCTCGACCCAGTGGCCGGTATCCAGAACGGCGACGAAGGAATCGCTGCCCGGTCGGAACCGGATCGCCGAAATCGCGCCGAACAGCGGATTGCGCGAGGATATTTCGATGCCACCGATGAATTCGAGTCCGCCGAACACCGTTTCGTTGGAGCCGGCTTTGAATTGCCTTATCTGTCGGCTCTGAACCGGCACGATCTCGGTCGTCGGCTCCGGCTGCGCGAACGCAGACGATGCTAGAAGGGAGAGGAGGACAAGACTTCGGCGGAGCATCTGAGAGGGACCTTCGGAGAGCAATGCGAGGGCGTGACAAGCAGAAACGGCATTGCCGCTCTCAAACCGGCGTAGAAGCCTTCTCGGTTCCGGGCCGTGGATCGGCTGACCCCTAAAAGCGCGGTCGCATTCAATGCAGCCATGCGCCCCGCTTTAGGTCTTTGATTTCATGCATGTCGTTGTCCCGAAACTGCGGCACACTTTCGGGCGACATGCACTAGCCCGTGCGGCGCATGCGCCCGGAGCGGCGATGCAGGCTTTCGTCCTCGAAGAGCGCTGCGAGCTGCTCCGTCATCGCACCCGCCAGTTCGTCCGCGTCGACGATGGTGACCGCACGGCGGTAATAGCGCGTCACGTCATGGCCGATGCCGATAGCCAGAAGCTCGACCGGCGAACGGGTCTCGATCTGCTCGATGACGGCGCGCAGGTGGCGCTCGAGATAGTTTCCGGGGTTCACCGACAGCGTGGAATCATCGACCGGCGCACCGTCAGATATCATCATCAGGATGCGCCGTTGCTCCGCCCGAGCCAGCAGCCGGTCGTGCGCCCACATCAGCGCCTCGCCATCGATGTTCTCTTTCAGCAAGCCTTCGCGCATCATCAGCCCGAGATTGCGGCGCGCCCGACGCCAGGGGGCATCAGCCGATTTGTAGACGATGTGCCTCAGGTCATTGAGACGGCCGGGCGCCTGGGGCTTGCCGCCGGCCAGCCATTTCTCGCGCGACTGCCCGCCCTTCCACGCTTTGGTGGTAAAGCCGAGGATCTCCACCTTGACGCCACAACGCTCCAGCGTGCGGGCCAGGATGTCGGCGCAGGTCGCCGCGACGGTGATCGGCCGGCCGCGCATCGAGCCGGAATTGTCGATAAGCAGCGTCACCACCGTATCGCGGAAGGTCGTGTCCTTCTCGCGCTTGAAGGAAAGCGGCTGCATCGGGTCGATGATGATGCGTTGGAGCCGGGCCGTGTCGAGATAGCCTTCCTCGAGGTCGAACTCCCAGGAGCGGTTCTGCTGCGCCATCAGCCGGCGCTGCAGCCGGTTTGCGAGGCGGCCAACTGCCCCTTGCAGGTGGGCGAGCTGCTTATCGAGGAACGCACGGAGGCGGTCGAGCTCAGCCTCGTCGCAAAGCTCCTCGGCAGTAATCGTCTCGTCGAATTCCCGCGTGTAAACGGTGTAGTCGACCTTCTCGTTGAAATCCGCGAAGGGATGGTTCGGCCGTTTGACCTCGCCGGGCGTCTCGCTTTCCTCTTCGCCTTCGTCCTGTAGGTCGTCGTCGGAAATCTCGGCGCCGTCCATCTCGCCTTCTTCCATCTGCTCCTCGGCAGACTGGTTCTCATCGGCGGGTGCTGCGTCAGAGCCTTCTTCCTCGTCGCTGGCGTTCTCGTCCTGCTCCTGACTGCGCGGTTGATCCTCGTCGGTTTCGCTTTCCTGCTCGTCCGGCTCGATGTCGTCCTCGCCGTATTTCTCGGCGACATCCATCGACGACAGCATGTCGCGCACGACGCGGGCGAAGGCCTGCTGATTGTTGATTGCGGTAGGCAGGTTGCGCATATCCGCGGCGGCCTTGCTCTCGATGAAATCGCGCCAGAGGTCGAGCACCTTGCCGGCCGATGCCGGTGGCTTCTCGCCGGTCAGCTTTTCACGCACGAGAAGCGCCACCGCCTCTTCGAGCGGCGCATCCGACTGGCTCTCGATCGCTGCGAAATTCGCCTTGGCGTATTTCTCCTCGAGCATCGTGGAGAGATTGTCGGCAACGCCGGCCATCCGGAGCGCACCGATCGCCTCGACGCGCGCCTGCTCGACCGCATCGAAGATCGCCCGCGCATCCGCTCCCTGCGGAGACATCGTCGCATGGATGCGGGCGTCGTGGCACGCCTTGCGCAGTGCCATGGAGTCGCCCAGGCCGCGCGCCACGGCAAGCTCCTGCCGGGTCGGGCGTTTGGAGAGTTCCGGAAGCCGGATGCGCTCGCCCGCCATTCCGGGGCGCTCGTTTGCAAAGGCAACCTCGAGCTCGGCATCGCCGGCAATCGACCGGATACAGCCGGAAAGCGCCCGCTTGAACGGTTCAGCGGCGTTTTCCCTCGTGTTCGGTTTCGCCTTGGAGTTTGAGCTCACGACAAATCCTTTTCAGCCAGATACGGTGACATCCGGGCGCTTATATCCGCTTGACTGCGAAGTCTGCGGGCCAGCTTCTGCCCGAAGCCGGCGGCAGAAGGCCTTAGGCGGTGGCTTCCAGCACAATATTGGCGGCGCTCTCCTTGAGCTCGACGCCGAAGGCCCGCTGGTAGTGCTCGGCGACCAGCGCCCGCTCCAGCTCATCGCACTTGTTGAGAAACGTCACGCGGAAGGCGAAGGCGATATCGCCGAAGATATAGGCGTTCTCCGCCCAGGTGATCACCGTGCGCGGGCTCATGACCGTCGAAAGGTCGCCATTGATGAAAGCCGCACGTGTCAGATCCGCGACGCGAACCATCTTGGATACGGTCTCGCGTCCCTTGTCGGCGGTAAAGCCCTTGACCTTGGCGGCGACGATGTCGACCTCCTTGTCATGCGGCAGATAGTTGAGCGTCGTGACGATCGACCAGCGGTCCATCTGCGCCTGGTTGATCTGCTGCGTGCCGTGATAGAGGCCGGTCGTGTCGCCGAGGCCGACCGTGTTCGCGGTCGCAAACAGACGGAAGGCCGGATGCGGGCGAATGACGCGGCTCTGGTCGAGGAGCGTCAGGCGACCGGAGGATTCGAGCACCCGCTGGATGACGAACATGACATCGGGGCGGCCTGCGTCGTATTCGTCGAAGACGAGCGCGACATTGTGCTGGTAGGCCCAGGGGAGAATACCGTCCTTGAACTCGGTGACCTGCAGCCCGTCCTTAACGACGATCGCATCCTTGCCGACGAGGTCGATACGGCTGACATGGCTGTCGAGGTTGACGCGCACGCAGGGCCAGTTGAGCCGCGCCGCAACCTGCTCGATATGGGTGGACTTGCCGGTCCCATGGTAGCCGGCAACCATCACGCGTCGGTTGTGAGCGAATCCTGCAAGAATGGCGAGCGTCGTTTCGCGATCGAAGAGATAGTCGGGATCGAGATCGGGCACATAGGCGTCGCCCTTCGAATAGGCAGGAACGCGCAAATCCGTATCAATGCCGAAGACCTCCCGGACCGAGATCGTCGTATCGGGGAGGTTGGAAATGTCGAGGTCAATCTTGCTCATCATGTCTCCAGAGCGGCCGCCGGCAGGCACCCGCGCATTCGCCTGCAAAAAGTGCTTTCTGTCATAATCCGCGTTGTTAGCAGAAACCAGCCTGTTTTAACAATTGATAGGCTTGAATAACCGCGCGAAAACGGTCCTCCGATCCCCTGTCTCCGCCATTTGCATCGGGGTGGTGCTTCTTCACGAGCTCCTTGTAGGCCGCTTTGATATCGGCAGCAGTCGCTGAGGCCGCAAGGCCAAGCGTTTCGAAGGCCTTGGCTTCGAGCGTTTTCAGCTTGCGCAGGCGCGGTTCGTGCCGAGCCGACCGGGCGCGCGCCTCGTTGAAGAAGCCGAACGGATCGCGCATGCGGGCCTGCGCCCCCGCCGTGCCGGAACGCATTTGCGACTGGGTCGGCCCATTGCGGGCGTTCCTGTTGACGCCGACGGTCCAGGTCGGACGATGACCGGTGACTGCTTCCTTCTGGTAGCGCGCAATTTCGCTATCGGAAAGCCCGGAGAAGTAATTGTAGCCCTTGTTGTATTCCTTCACATGCTCGAAGCAGAACATGAAATATTCGCCCTCGGCATTACGGCCGACAGGAGCCCGATGCATCGCCTTCTTGTCGCAGCCATCCCACTGGCATACGGGCGCAGACGGCTCTGCGCGCGGCTCCACCTTGCGGCGCGTACGGATGCGATCGAAGTATTTTGAATCGAGTTTCATAGCCGACATTATGGGGTTTGGAGGCCCCCACAACAAGAATTGACAAAGATGAATGTTGCTGGCTTTGTGCGAGCATTTTGCGCGGCCAGGGCATGGGCACCGCACTGCGTCTGGCAGCAACTAGAGCGGGATGAGGAAAAATATGTGCGGTTTTCCGCCCGAATCCCTCTCCAAATTATTAGAATCGATCACGTTTATGATCTTGGGTCGATTCGACCCAAGATCATTGGGATCTAGAGAGATAGGACGGAACAATGTCGCTGCGAAGCCGGATCGAGCAGAAACTTCTCGACGCCTTCCATCCCGAGCGCCTTGCGGTGATCAACGAAAGCCATCTGCATGCCGGTCACCAGCCCGGTTTCGACGGCGAAGGCGAAACGCATTTCCGGATCAGGATCGTCTCCAGCGCATTTTCCGGCATGAGCCGGGTGGCGCGCCACCGCGCGATCAACGACCTTCTGAAGCCGGAGCTCGATACGGGTCTGCATGCGCTCGCCATCGAGCCGGCTGCGCCGGAAGAGCCGACGAGCTGGTGAGCCACGTCGAGCTTTCTCCTGCTTTAACCCCTGGACTAGCCGATCGACGTTCCATCCTCGGCCGGGCGGATGCGCAGCTTGGTGATCCGGTTCTTGACCCGCTTCATGACGATGAAGCGCTTGCCGTAGAAGGTGAAGGCCTGCCGTTCTTCCGGAATGCTCTTCGATTCGTGGATGACGAGACCCGCGACGGTCGTTGCCTCCTCGTCGGGCAGCGACCAGTCCAGCGCCCGGTTGAGGTCGCGGATTGGCACCGATCCGTCGACGACGATCGACCCGTCGGCCTCCTGCCGCACGCCCTGGATGTCGATGTCGTGTTCATCGGCAATATCGCCGACGATCTCCTCGAGGATGTCCTCGAGCGTCACGAGACCCTGAACCTGGCCGTATTCGTCGACGACGATCGCGAGATGCAGCTTGCGCCGCAAAAAGGCGTTGAGTTGGTCCTTGAGATTGGTCGTATCCGGCACGAACCAGGGTTTCTGCGCGATCTTGACGATGTCGAGGCTCGCGGGCTCGACGTCCGGTTCCGCAAGCGCGCGCAAGAGATCCTTCGAATGGACGACCCCGATGATGTTGTCGGTCGATCCGCGCCAGAGCGGCAGGCGCGTGAACGGGCTTTCAAGGATTTCCCGAACGCAGACCTCCGACGGGTCTTCGGCATTGACTGCCTGCATGGCGGTGCGGTGGATCATGATGTCGGAGACCTCGAGTTCGCCGAGATCCAGCACGCCACCGAGCCGGTCGAGGTCCGCCTTGATCACCGCCCCTTCTCGGTGAAGGAGGTCGACTGCGCCGCGCAGTTCTTCCTGCGCCGACAACATCGGCTTGTCGGAGGCAACGTCCACGCCGAAGAAGGTCAAAAGGCGCCGGACGAACGTATTAATGAGTGTTGATACTGGGCCGGCAACCGCCATGAAGGGCCTTACGAGAGGTGCGACGGCGAGCGCGAACCGGTCCGGCGAGGCAATAGCCCAGCTCTTCGGCAGCACTTCGGCAAAGACGACAAGCAGCACGGTCATACTAAGCGTAGCGATTGCCACGGCGGAACTGCCAACGAGGCCGATCAGCAGGCTCGTGGCCAGCGCTGTCGCCAGAATGGTGACGAGGTTGTTGCCGAGCAGCAGCGTTCCAACGAGACGGTCACGCCGCTCGATCAGACGATTGACGATACCCGCGCGGCGATCGCCGTTGCTCTCGAGCATGTGCATCCGCGCCCGGGAGGCCGCAGTTAAGGCAGCCTCCGATCCGGAAAAGAACGCCGAGAGCAACAGCAAGCAGATGACCGAAACGAGAGACGGCCAATGCTCCGCCACGAATGCCCATAGCGTGTCGCTGGTCATCGGGGATGTTTTTCCTTGAGGAAGCTCAGCACTTCCGAAGCCGGAACATCATCGGCGACAAAGGACTGGCCGATGCCCCTGGTGAGGATGAAGGTGAGTTTGCCGCCTTTCACCTTCTTGTCCTGGGCGATCGCGTCCATCAGCCGCTCGGCCGGCGGCAGGCTGCCGGGTATGTCGGCCATCCGCGTCGGCAGGCCGACCGCTTTGAGATGGGTTTCCACGCGCCGCGCATCGTCCGGGCTCGCGAGGTTCATGCGGGCAGAAAAATCGTGGGCCAGCACCATGCCGATCGCAACGCCCTCTCCGTGCACCAGTCGCGCGCTGTCGTATTCCGTCGCAGCCTCCAGAGCGTGACCGAAGGTGTGTCCAAGATTGAGAAGCGCGCGTAAGCCGTTCTCGCGTTCGTCCGCAGCCACCACGTCGGCCTTCGCCTGGCAGCTGACGGCAATGGCCTCGATCCGAGCCGGCCCTCCAGCGAAAACGGCCTGCCAGTTGCGTTCGAGCCAGTCAAAAAATTCCGGCTTGTCGATCAGGCCGTACTTGGCGACTTCGGCATAGCCCGCCCGGAATTCGCGCGGGCTTAAGGTATCGAGCACGTCTGTGTCGGCCAGGACGAGATCCGGCTGATGAAAGACACCGATCAGGTTTTTGCCATGCGGCGAATTGATCCCGGTCTTGCCGCCGACGGAAGAATCGACCTGTGCCAGCAGCGAGGTCGGAACCTGGATGAAGCGCGAACCGCGGCGGACGATGCCAGCCGCAAAGCCGGTGAGATCACCGATGACGCCACCGCCGAGCGCGATCACCGCGTCGTTCCGCTCGATCCTGGCGCCGAGCACGGTCTCGCAGACGGGAATGAGATGATCGAAGCTCTTCGTCTTTTCACCTGCGGGCAGCACGAGCGAGACCGCCTCGATGCCAGTTTCATTGAGGCTCGCCATCAGCGGCTGAAGATAGCATGGCGCGACGTTATCGTCGGTGATGATCGCCATCTTCCGGCCCTTGAGGCGCGACGCGATCTCCTTGCCCGCGGCGGCAATGAGGCCGGGGCCGATGAGAATGTCATAGGAGCGATCTCCAAGGTCGACACGGACCTTGCGCTCGGCGGCGGATATCACATGGCTATTCATGGCTTTGAGCTTTCTGGCGATCGGCGATGGCGGTGAGGACCTCCTCGACAATCATCTCCTTCTTCACGTCGCGCGATTGGACGGTCAGATCCGCCTCCGCATAGATCGGGTAACGCGCGCGCATCAGGTTTTCGAGCGTCTGTTTCGGGTTCTCGGTTTTCAGAAGCGGCCGGGTGTCGCGCTTGTTCACACGCTCCCACAGCACGTCGAGGTCCGCATTGAGCCAGATCGTCATACCGCCCTTCTTGATCTGCCGGCGCGAGCGTTCGTTGATGTAGGCGCCGCCGCCAGTCGAGACCACCCGGGGACCGGATCTTAGCAGCCGTTTCAGCACGCGGGCCTCGAGCGCCCGAAATTCTTCCTCGCCATAGGCCGCGAAGAGCTCGCTGATCGTCATGCGGGAAACCCGCTCGATCTCATGATCGGAATCGATGAAGGGAATGCCGAGCGCCTGCGCGGTCAGTCGACCGATTGCCGATTTTCCCGCTCCCATCAATCCGATGAAAACGAGATTGCGCTTACCGAGAGCGAGCTTCGCCCGTTCGGCAAGCGTCGCGGAAACCGGTTCGGTCACGTCATTCATTGCACTTCATTTTCCCCATTCCCCTCCGATATCGACAAATCGACGGGGAGCGTCAAGTCGTCGCGCGTGCCGCGCGGCGCTTCTTGAACTCGACGGCAGGGCCGTTCATATAGTTCACGCATCCGCTGCAGACACGCGAAACGTCGCTGCTGGGCTTTTGAAGAACAACTGCATGATCTTAACCGGCTCCGATTAGGGAATCATGCAGAGGAGACCGAAATGCCGACCCTTTTCCGCTTCCTGTTCTTCTTGGCCGTCTTTGCCGCCATCGTCTATGGCACGATGGTGGCTCTCGTCACTTTCGTCGAGCCGGTCGAAAGGGACGTAACGGTGCGTATTCCATCGGAACGGGTCAACAAGCCGCAATGACCGACCGATCCGCCGCCTATATCGAATCCTTTCTGGAGATGATGAGCGCCGAGCGCGGCGCGGCGACCAATACGCTGCAATCCTATGAGCGCGATCTCGAAGACGCGCGCTCCTTCCTGCGCACCCATGGCACGTGGTTGACCGACGCCTCGGCCGACGACTTGAGACGCTACCTTTCGCATCTCGCCGGCGAAGGCTTCAAATCCTCATCGCAGGCGCGGCGTCTGTCCGCGTTGCGGCAATTCTACAAGTTTCTGTACGCCGAGGGCCTCAGGGGCGACGATCCGACCGGGATCCTTGACGCGCCGAAGAAGGCGCGCACCCTGCCGAAGACGCTCAGCATCGATGACGTGACCAGGCTGATCGGCCAGGCCGAAACCGAAGCTGCCACCGGCGGTGAAGACGCACTGGCAAAACTACGCATGCATGCGCTGATCGAGCTTCTCTATGCGACGGGAATGCGTGTCAGCGAACTCGTTTCTCTGCCGGCAACCGTGCTCTCGCAGAACGGCCGCTTCCTCGTCATCCGCGGCAAGGGCAACAAGGAAAGGCTGGTGCCGTTGTCGCAGGCCGCCATCAGCGCCATGCGCGCCTATGGAGACGCGCTCCGGTCAAAGAATGCGGAGGCCGACCGGCCCGAGGAGAGCCCGTGGCTCTTTCCTTCCTATGGCAAGGCCGGCTATCTGCCGCGCCAGGTTTTCGCACGCGACCTCAAAGGCCTCGCGGCGCGCGCCGGCATAAGGGTCGCGACGATCTCGCCGCATGTGCTGCGCCATGCCTTCGCCAGCCACCTGCTCGCCAACGGTGCCGACCTGCGCGCCGTGCAGGAACTGCTCGGCCATTCAGACATTTCAACGACACAAATCTATACGCATGTGCTTGAAGAACGGCTGCATGACCTCGTGCAAAACCATCACCCCCTTGCCAAACAGGCGAAAAAACAGGATTAGGACCGCCGGGCAGGCTGGCTTCGACCGGACAGCCCTGTCGCAAATTGATCGGAAACGCATCTCATGCACAACTATCTCGACTTCGAAAAACCCATCTCTGATCTCGAAGGCAAGATTCTCGAACTGAAGAAGCTCGCCAGCGAAGATGAGAGTGTGAACACATCCGACGAGATCGCACGGCTTGAGGTGCGTGTGCGCGACGCAATGGCCGAGATCTATTCCAAGCTGTCGCCGTGGCAGAAGACCCAGGTCGCCCGCCACCCGTCACGCCCGCACTTTCTCGACTACGCAGCCGAACTTTTCACCGAATTCACGCCGCTCGCCGGCGACCGCAACTTCGGCAATGACGATGCAATCCAGGCCGGGCTCGCCCGCTTTCGCGGCATGCCCGTCGCGGTCCTCGGTCAGGAAAAGGGCAATGATACCAAGTCGCGCATCAAGCACAATTTCGGCAGCCCGCGCCCGGAAGGCTACCGCAAGGCGATCCGCGTCATGGAGATGGCCGACCGCTTCAGCCTGCCGCTGATCACGTTGGTCGATACGGCGGGCGCCTATCCGGGCGTCGGCGCCGAGGAGCGCGGCCAGGCCGAGGCGATCGCCCGCTCGACCGAGATGTGCCTCAACGTCAAGGTGCCGATCGTCACCGTGGTCATCGGTGAAGGCGGCTCCGGCGGCGCGATCGCGATCGCAACGGGCAACCGCGTCTATATGCTGGAGCATGCGATTTACAGCGTCATCTCGCCGGAGGGCGCGGCGTCGATCCTCTGGCGCGATTCAACGCGCGCCAAGGAAGCCGCCAGCAGCATGAAGATCACCGCCGAGGACCTGAAAGCCCTCGGCATCATCGACGGCATCATTCCCGAACCGGTCGGCGGTGCCCATCGCGATCCGATATCGGTCATCAACCGCACCGGAACCGTGATCGCCGATGCACTCAAGGAGCTGTCCGGCCGCAAAGGAGAAGAACTGCGGACGGACCGTCGGCAGAAATATCTCAATATCGGCCGAAATCTCTGAACCATTGCGATTAAAAACGCGGCAACGGCAACCGGAAATCAAACTGTGGCCAAATCTTGGCCATATTCGTGCGGTCATGAAAGACGGCGTGCGCAGGGGGATCCTGCAGGGTTAAGATTTCGTGAAGAAAGATCGCTTACTGATTCGTTGAGGGCGCGCCTCGACGGGTGCGGCGTTCAATGACGGATTGTGTTTTTTTTACGGGCCTCTGCCGATGCGTTTCAGGAACCTTGTTGCCACCGCCGCCATCGCAGCCGCGCTTGCCGGCTGCACCAACGAGACGCTGGATTCGGTCAATCTCTCCTCCGTTAAGAACAAGACCGAATATCAGCTTTCGAGCAAGATGACAGCGAAGATGCGCGAACTGGGGATGCAGAAGACCTCTCCGATCGCGCTCAGGATCTTCAAGGAGGAAGGCACGCTCGAGGTCTGGAAGGCCAACGCGGCGAACCGCTTTCAACTGCTGAAGAGCTATAAGATCTGCGCGTGGTCCGGAAAGCTCGGTCCGAAGGTAAAGGAAGGTGACCGGCAGGCCCCGGAAGGGTTCTATCCGCTGTTCCCGCATCAGATGAATCCCAATTCCAACTATTACCTCGCGATCAATACGGGTTTCCCCAATACCTACGACAAGGCGAACGGCCGCTCAGGCACGCATCTGATGATCCATGGCGCCTGCTCTTCCTCGGGCTGCTACTCGATGACCGACGAGCAGATCATCGAGATCTTCGCGCTTGCGCGTGACGCCTTCAGAGGCGGGCAGCAAAGCGTCCAACTCCAGGCCTTTCCCTTCCGTATGACCGCGGAGAACATGGCCCGTCATCGCGACAACCAGAACATCGAGTTCTGGAAGATGCTGAAAGCGGGCTATGACCAGTTCGAAGTGACGAAGCGCCCGCCGGAAGTGAATGTCTGCGAGAGGAAGTACGTCTTCAACCAGCAAAGCGACGGCACGTTCAATCCCATGGGCCAATGCCCCGCCATGTCGACGCCGCCGGCGTTGCAGGTGGCTATGGCAAGCTACGAGAAGGACTATCAGCGCGATTACGAGAAGGCGCTGAAGAAGTACGAAGGCATGGTCTGGTATGAGCCGACCGAAGCGGAGCGCAAGGCGATCGTCGCCGAACAGCGCAAGGGCCGCGAGCTCGCCTATGCTCCAACGGGCACCTCCCTCGACGCCGGCAAGCTGATGAAGGTGAGCGACCTCGAAAAGAAGCTCGCCGACCAGAAGGCGGCCGAGGAAGCCAAGCAGGCGGCGCTGATCCAGAAGGAGGCGCTGGAGAAAGCGACCCGCGGCGGCGCGAGCGTCCCGGTGCCGCAGGCAAGCCCGATCGAGCGCCCTGTCCTGCAAGCCGCCGTCCAGCCGGCGCCCGCCAGAAAATCCTTCTGGAACCTGTTCTCGGCAAGCGAGCCGGAAGGCGCGACCGCTGCGCCGACGGTCCAGGCACCCGAGCAGCCGGCCGCCGTTCAGCCGAGTGCGCCGCAGCCCGCGGCAAACCAACAGCCGGCAGCAGCCGACCAGACGCAACAACCAACGCCGGGCGGAAACAATGCACAAGTGGCCGCGGCTCCGGCGGAAAACCCGCAGGCGGCAACCGAACAACCCGCCGTCGAGCAGCCGAAGAAGCGCCCGTTCTGGAAAATCTGGGGCAATTGATGCCGGACGAACCCAGGACCGTCTATGATCTGAGGGGGCTGAAATGCCCCCTTCCCGTTTTGAAGACGCGCAAGCGCATGCAGACGCTCGCTCCGGGTACCCTGCTCGAAATCGAGACGACGGATCCGCTCGCGGTGATCGACATTCCGCATTTCTGCAACGAGGACGGACACCGGCTCGAGGAAGCCGCGCCGACCGAAGGCGGCCATCGCTTCGTCATCCGCAAGAAGGCTTGACGGATCGAACGGAGCGCGCAGGCTTCACCCGCGGCTAAGTTACTGCCCCTCATCCCGCTGCCGCGACCTTCTCCCCGCAAGCGGGGCGAAGGGAAAGCGGCGGCCTCGGAAGTCCCCTCGCCCCGCTTGCGGGGAGAGGGCTAGGGTGAGGGGCAATTTCGCTAAATCTTCGACCTGTCGCCGTCCCACACCGCGGTGCTCCAAGGCGGTCGGAATTCTTGCTATGATCAGCGAATACAATGCGGGCTCAACAATGAACGATGCGAGCGGCAATTTCCACGACAGTTCCGGCGCCGCAGTGCGGCCGCCGATCGTCTGGGCACTCGCCGTTGTGGCGGGGCGCTTGATTGACGCGGTCTACGCGCTGCCTTTCCTGCCGGCGACGGTGCCGGCCGGTTGGTTGGGCGCCATCGTATTCCTCGCCGGCCTGGCACTGTTGATCTGGGCGGCGATGACCTTCCGCCGGGCGGGAACGAACATCCCGACCACACAGCCGACGACGACGATCGTAGAAGACGGGCCTTACCGCTACAGCCGTAACCCGATCTACATCGGCATGTTTCTGGGCCTGATCGGCCTCGCCGTCGGCTTCGACAGCCTGTGGCTCCTCATACTGCTGGTGCCGTTTTACTCGTCATCCGCTACCTGGTGGTCGCCCGGGAAGAAGCCTATCTCGAACGCAAGTTCGGCGACGCCTATCGCGACTACAAGAGCCGCGTCCGGCGCTGGCTGTGAAAATCAAACCGCAGGCCACTTGAGACGTTCGGCGCCGATCTAGAATTTCAGTCCGGGAACCGCGAGCGGATTGTCCGCAAGAGCTTGCGCGTCAGGCCGGTCGATCCGGGGCTTGCCGGTGAAGGCATCGAAGAGGTCGCGCACGAACGCTTCATCGAGCCCCTTTGTGATCAGCACCATGCGCGTGCGCCGGTCGTCAGGATCGGGCCAGGCGGTTAACCGCTCCGGCGCATGAAAAACGCTCTGTACACCGTGCAGCACGAGCGGCCGGTCTGAATTGTCAGCCACGGAAACGACCGCCTTCATCCGCAACAGCTTTTCGCCATGGGCCGAACGCAATAGATCGATGAACATCTCCAGCGCCATCGGCTCGATCGGACGGTCGTGGACGATGCTGAAGGACCGGATGTCCGAGCCGTGGCGCGTGACATCGTGATGGTGGTGATCGTGGTGCCCATGATGATGATGATGATGATGATGATGATGATGGTCATGCCCATGGCCGTGGTCATGGTCGTGGTGATCGTGATCAGCGTTCGCCTCGTCCTGAAGCCAACGGCCGACATCGGCGACCTTGGTCGACGCGTCGTAGAGACCGCACGCGAACAGTTCCGCACGACCAGCCTCGTCCGTATCGCCGTCGATGATGGGCGCGCGCGGATTAAGGTCCCTGAGCCGCTGCAAGAGCGCATCGCACCCTGCATCATTGGCGAGCTTGGTCTTGCTGATGACGAGCCGGTCGGCAACCGCGACCTGCTTCAGGGCTTCCACGTGATTCGCGATCGTCTGCAACCCATTCACCGCGTCCACGACCGTGACGACACCGTCCAGCCGGAAGTTCTGCGCGATAATCGGATTGCCGAGCACGGATTGCAGCACCGGCGCCGGATCGGCAAGCCCGGTCGTTTCGATCACGACGCGTCTCAGCGGTTTGATGCGGCCGGTCTGCATCCGGTCCATGAGGTCGGCGAGTGTATCGACAAGCTCGCCGCGCACCGTGCAGCAGAGGCACCCGTCGGAGAGCTCGATCACACCATCGCTCGACGCCTCGACCAGCAGGTGATCGATCGAGACGTCGCCGAATTCGTTGATGATGACCGCGGTATCGGCGAGGTCGGGATCCTTGAGCAAGCGATTGAGAAGCGTCGTCTTGCCCGCACCGAGAAAGCCGGTGAGGATCGATACCGACACCACCGGCAATGGATCGTTCATGGCGGACTCCGTATTAGATCACGCTGATTTCGGGTCGACCGCCCCGAAATCGGATTTGAGACGCGGGACGCGAGCCGAAGGCCCGCATATATCCGCTCAAAAACTCGGGCGAGGAACCGGGATCGGCACGTTGGCGATCTCGACATCACCCTGCGCGGCGACATCGCCGCCGGCCTTGGCGGTTTTGTTGCCGCTGCCCGGAATAAGCCCGGCAAAGGCAAGCTTCAGCGGGCGATTGATCTCGTGGATGTAAGGCGAAAGCAGCTTCTGGCGACCGGCTTCGTCGCGTCCTTCGCTGCGCACCTTCGCCGCGGCCTTGGAGCAGATCTCCTTGCTGATATCGGCAACCATGTCGCGTCCCTCACCATAGGGGGCGATCTGCGTCAGGGACTGCTTGCCGGCATCGCTGGTCGTCAGCGCCATCTGCAACAGCCGGGCGGATTCGTCGGCCCGGGCGCCGAGACTGTCTTCCCCGAGGATAACCGAAATAACGCTGCGGCCGCCGCGCGTCGCCGACGAGACCTGGTTGAACCCCGAGGCGCAGATAAAGCCGGTCTTCATGCCGTCCGCGCCGTCGAAGCGGCCGATCAGCATGTTGTAGTTGGCATAGTCCTTCTTGCCGGTGGTGAAGCCTTCCAGCGAGAAATAGGAAGCATATTCGGGGAACTCGCGCTTCAATGTGATGGCGAGCACGGCGAGGTCGCGCGCCGTCGTGTATTGACCCTCACCGGGCAGTCCGTTGGCATTGATGAAGTGCGACGAGGTCATTCCGATGCGGCGCGCCTCGGCATTCATCCGCTCGATGAAGGCCGGCTCGGACCCGCCGACCGTTTCCGCGATGGCAACGGCGACGTCATTTGCCGATTTCACCAGCATCATCTTGAGCGCGCTATCGAGCGTCATCGCCTGGCCGGGCTTGTAGAACATCTTGCTCGGCGGCTCGGACGCGGCGTTCTTCGTCATCACGACCGGGCTTTCCAGCGTCAACTGCCCCGTCTTGATTGCCCGAAAAGTCGTGTAAGCCGTCATCAGCTTGGTCAGCGACGCCGGGTACCATTTCTTGAAGATGTCCTGATGCTCGTAGACCTTGAGCGAGTTGACGTCGACGACCAGCCGCGGATTGGCAGAGGCGGGAAGCACCGCCGCCAGGAATGCCGCACAAGCTCCCGCGAGAACGCCCATCGCCCTCGCCCCGTCACGCCCCAAGAATCCACCCGTCACCACATCCGACCTCGAATTTCCGCAGTTGCCTCGCTTCGTCCCGGTATTTAGCCTATATGGCGAGGAGATGGCAAAGCCCAATCCATGGCTGCCGCGCCAATCCACTGCGCCTTAGTGCCCGAACCGACAGGACGACCCTATGCCGATTCTCAACCGCGCCGCCGAGCTCCAGAACGAAGTCACCGAGTGGCGGCGCCAGCTGCACATGAATCCCGAACTGCTGTTCGCGGTGGAAAATACGGCAGCCTTTGTGGAAAGGAAACTGAAGGAATTCGGCGTTGACGAAATCGTGACCGGCCTCGGACGGACCGGTGTCGTCGGCATCATTCGCGGCAATCTTGGCACCGGCCGAACGATCGGCCTCAGGGCCGACATGGACGCCCTGCCGATCACCGAGACGAGTGGCAAGCCCTGGGCATCGACGACCGCCGGCAAGATGCACGCCTGCGGCCATGACGGCCATACGGCCATGCTGCTCGGTGCGGCGAAATATCTCGCCGAGACGCGCAATTTCGCAGGCTGCGTCGCGGTCATCTTCCAGCCGGCGGAAGAAGGCGGCGGCGGCGGCAACGAGATGGTCAAGGACGGCATGATGGAGCGTTTCGCGATCGAGGAAGTCTACGGCATGCACAACATGCCGGGGATGCCGGTCGGCCATTTCGGCAGCCGCGTCGGCCCGATCATGGCGTCCACCGACGAGTTCACCATCACTATTACCGGCCGTGGCGGTCATGCGGCGCAGCCGCACAAGACGATCGACCCCATCGTCATCGGCGCACAGATCGTCAACGCGCTCCAGACGATCGCCTCGCGCACCGTCGATCCTCTCGGATCCGTCGTCGTCTCGGTCACGAAGTTCAACGCCGGCTTCGCCCACAACGTCATTCCCGAGCAGGCGGTTCTCGCCGGAACTGTCCGCACCCTGATGCCGGAAGTGCGCGACACCGGCGAGGCGCGCATCCGCCAGATCGCCGAAAGCATCGCCGGCGCCTACGGCGCGACGGTGAACGTCTGGTACGGCCGCAACTATCCCGTTACGGTCAACCACGCTGAAGAAACCGGGCACGCGCTTGCGGCAGCCGCGACGGTTGCCGGCGCCGCGCAGGTCAATGCTTCACTCGACCCAATGATGGGCGGCGAGGATTTCTCCTACATGCTGCTTGCCCGCCCCGGCGCTTTCATCTTCATGGGCAACGGCGATACGGCCGGCCTTCACCATCCGGCCTACGACTTCAACGACGAGGCAATCCCCCACGGCATTTCCTATTGGGTGAAGCTCGCTGAAACGCGACTGGCCGCCTGAGAGATAAAAAGCGGGGAGGCGGCATCAATGCACCAGATCGACAAGACGGATCGCAGAATACTGAACATTCTGCAGGCGGATGGGCGGATCACCAATCTCGAGCTGGCGGACCGCATCGGCCTGTCGCCGACCGCAACCAGCGAGAGGTTGCGCCGCCTGCTGAAGGAAGGCTATGTCTCGGGCTTCGGTGCACGCCTCGACCCTCACAAGCTCGGCTTCGGTCTGCTCGTCTTCATCGAGGTCATGCTGGACAAGACGACGCCGGAAGTCTTCGACCAGTTTGCAATCGCCATCAAGCAGGCTCCCGCCGTGCTCGAATGCCACATGGTCGCCGGCGGCTTCGACTATCTGGTCAAGACTCGCTTCGAGGACATGACCGCCTACCGCAACTTCCTCGGACAGGTGCTTTGGACACTGCCCGGTGTGAAGGAAACCCGCACCTACGCGGTCATGGAAGAGATCAAGAACGACGGTCCGCTACCGCTCGTCTGAAAGCGGCAGCGGACTCTTTGAAAAGACGCAATTCCGAACGGAAAACCGTTACACACTTTTCCTGGAATTGCTCTTAGAGCGAAGCCATGTCGATCACGAAGCGATAGCGCACGTCGCTCTTGACGACGCGCTCGTAGGCCTCGTTGATTTGATCGATGCGGATCGTCTCGATCTCGGAAACGATCCCGTGCTCGCTGCAGAAATCCAGCATCTCCTGGGTTTCCTTGATCGAACCGATCATCGAACCGGAAATGCTGCGCCGTGCAGGAACCAACGAAAAGGCGTGGACCGGCACCGGATTCTCCGGAATGCCGACAAGCACCAGGTCGCCATCGACTTTCAGGAGATTGAGATAGGCGTTCCAGTCGACCTCTGCGGCAACGGTGCAGATGATCAGGTCGAAACTCCCGGCAAGCGCCTGGAACGTCTCCGGATCGTTGGTCGCGTAATAATGATCCGCACCGAGCTTCAGCCCGTCCTCCTTTTTCGAGAGGCTCTGGCTCAGCACCGTGACCTCGGCGCCCATCGCGTGGGCAAGCTTCACGCCCAGGTGCCCGAGGCCACCCATGCCAACGATTGCAACCTTCTTGCCGGGCCCCGCCTTCCAGTGGCGCAGCGGCGAGTAAAGCGTGATGCCGGCGCAAAGCAACGGGGCGGCTGCGTCGAGCGGCAGGTTCTCGGGAATCGAGAGCGCATAGCCTTCCTTGACTACGATATGATCCGAGTAGCCGCCCTGGGTCGGGGTCTTTCCGTCGGCCTCGACGCTGTTGTAGGTTCCGACCAGACCGGGCAGATAGTGTTCCAGATCGAGATCGCGGGTGGCGCATGTCGTGCAGGAATCGACAAAGCAGCCGACGCCGGCACGGTCGCCGACCTTGAACTTCGTGACCTTGGAACCGACCGCCGAAACAATGCCCACGATCTCGTGGCCCGGCACCATGGGGAAGGTGGAGTTGCCCCATTCATTGCGGGCCTGATGGATATCGGAATGGCAGACGCCGCAATATTTGATGTCGATGACCACATCGTCGTCACGCGGTTCGCGACGCTCAAATGTGAAAGGTGTAAGCGGCTTCGAAGCATCGGTCGCCGCATATCCTCTAGCTATAGCCATGGGTCTGTCCTTGATGTCTTGGGAAAAATACGCTGAGGCGTGGACCGCCAGCGACAGGGCGGACTATGCTATCCCGGAGCGATGATGCGTTAGCGCGATCCTGCAAAAGTTTTGCACAATCCTGCATGAGTGAAGGCACCGCCGTGGCGAGGCCGCGCCGGGAACCTATCTGAACCGGCATACCGCGCAGAACTAAGATACTGGAAAGGCCGTTGAATATGACGACGACACGACAGACGCCGCGCCTGGCGATGATCGATATAATTGCCCGTATCGCCGAAAAAGATGGAGACCACCCAACGATCGTACCCGGTCTCAGCGTCCACCGACATTCAAGTACGGCGAAACCGAATTGCGCAGCTTACAGGCCGAGCCTGGCGATCATCGTGCAGGGCGCCAAGCGCGTCGTACTCGGCGAGGAGACCCTCGTCTACGGCGCTTCGGACTATCTGTTGACCTCGATTGACCTGCCGGTCATCTCCCAGATCTCGCAGGCGTCGCCGGAAGAGCCCTACATGAGCCTGGCGTTCCAGATCGATACCGGAAAGATCCCGGCACTGCTCGACCGGATCGGTGACCACCGGGCGAAGCCGTCGGCCTCCGCGCGCGGAATGACGGTCAGCAAGATAACACCCGATCTCGAAGACGCGACGCTCCGCCTGCTGCGGCTGCTCGAGCGCCCGGACGACATTGCCGCCCTTCTGCCGTTGATCGAGCAGGAACTCCTCTACCGCCTGCTCACCGGGCCGCACGGGACGAGGCTCAGGCAGATGACGACGGCGGAAAGTCAGCCGCACCAGATTGGTCGCGCCGTGGCATGGCTGAAGGAGCACTACGCGCACCCATTGCGCATCGACGATCTCGCGAGCCGCGTCAGTATGAGCGTTTCCTCGCTTCATCATCACTTCAAGGCGATCACGGCGATGAGTCCGCTGCAGTATCAAAAGCAGCTTCGGCTCCAGGAAGCGCGGCGCCTGATGCTGGAAGAGCGTCTCGATGCAGGCGATGCCGGCCATCAGGTCGGCTATGAGAGCCAATCGCAGTTCAGCCGCGAATATTCCCGTCAGTTCGGCGAGCCGCCGGCGCGCCATATCGGTCGCGTTCGCCGCAGCCTCGTCGAACGATTGAGCGGCGAGACGGAAATTCTGAGCGAGGGCTAAGCCCGGCTCAGCAGATCCTTATGTCCGGTTGCGCCGACCTGTGAGGAGATCTCTTCACCAGCCGTCTTCCAGTACCCGCTCCAGCATCGCGGCAAAGAAATCGGCGCCCTCACGGCTGAGGCAGAGCGGCGGCTTGATCTTCAAGACATTCAGGTGATCGCCGGTCGGCTGCATGATGACGCCGAGTTCAAGGAGGCGGTTGCAGATCGCCGCCGTCTCCTGCGTCGCAGGCTCCAGCGTTTCGCGGTCGCGGACGAACTCGACGCCGAGATAAAATCCCATGCCGTGAACCGCGCCGACGATTGGAAAGCGCTCGCCAAGCGCCTGCAGCCGCGCCTTGAGGTGGTCGCCGACCGTGCGCGCATTCTCCTGCAGCGCCTCGTCGTGGAGAATGTCCAGAACGGTCAGTCCGACGATTGAGCTTACCGGACTGCCGCCGGACGACGAGAAGAAATAGCCTTCCTTTTCCAGCGCCTCGGCGATCTCGCGCCGCGTGATGACGGCGCCGAGCGGATGGCCATTGCCCATGCCCTTGGCGACCGTGATGATGTCCGGAACGACGCCCTGCTCTTCGAACCCCCAGAAATAGTGGCCGAGCCGGCCGTAACCCACCTGCACTTCATCGGCGATGCAGACGCCGCCCCGCTCCCTGACCATGGCATAGACGGCCTCGAGATATCCCGGCGGCAGCGGGATGCCGCCGGCGTTTCCGTAGACCGCTTCGCAAATGAAGCCTGCAAGGCCCACCCGATTTTCGTCGAGTTCCTCCAGTTTCTCGGTAACGGCGCGAACATAATCGACGGTCGATCCTTCTCCGCGAAACGGGCCACGGTAGGTGTTCGCGGAAACGACCGGGTGCACCCAATCGGGCCGCGTCGTCAGCGCTTGCGGGTTGTCGGCGATCGAGGTCGAGACCGCGTCGCTCGCGACCGTCCAGCCGTGATAGGCCTCAAGCAGCGAGAGCATGTGACGGGCGCCGGAATGGGCCCAGGCAAGCCGGATCGCGAGGTCGTTCGCCTCCGAGCCGCTGTTGACGAGAAAGACCGTGTCGAGTCCTTCGGGCGCCAACGCGGCGAGCCGCTCCGAAAACTCCGCCACCGAGGCATAGTGGAAGCGCGAATTGGTATTGAGCAGCGACCATTGCCGGCCAACCGCCGCCGAAAGGCGTGGATGGCCGTGGCCGACGATCGTCACGTTGTTGACCATGTCGAGATAAGCACGGCCCTCGACATCGAAGAGATGTTCTTTCCAGCCACGCTCGATCAGCGGCGGCTGCCGGTAATAGTTCTTCTGGGGCCGCGCGAAATAACGTTGTCGGCGCTGAAGCAGTTCACCCGCCGCCGGCAAGGGCGCGTCACAATCGAAACCGAGCATTTGAGCCGGCGATGGGCAGAGCGCCCGCCAGGCTTGCGCCTGGTTCGCCGTTGCAAAGGGCGGCGGATCGATCTCCGCTTCCGTCGAGAGCTGGACGCGGATGAAGCCCAGCGCCGGCGGATCGCCGGGAACGACGCCGATCGGCGCTCCGGCTTCGATCGCGCCTTCGGCGGCATCGGCCGGTTCGACGCCATTGAGATGGAGATGCAGCCCATCGGTCGACAGAACCAGTTTTTCGCCGCTCCGCCCGAGATTGCCCGCGAAAGGCGCATGGACGGCCGTCTGTCCATGCACGCAGAGATCGACGTGCAGAGCGAAGGTCGCAGGCGGCCTTGCCTGGAGAGGCCGCGTCTCGGTCAAACGGAATTCGCCGTAGCGTGTGGCGGAGGCGCCCGCCGCCCGCGCTGCCGACTGCAAGAGCAGCGCTTCTGTGTCCTCATAATGCCAGCGGTCGGCCGGGAGATGAGGCCCCAGAAGCGAAAGGTCGACAAGACCGACATGGGAGGGTTCGATATCCGGCAGCAGCCGGCCGGCCATCAAGGGCACGGTCGGTGCCGCCCCCTTCCCCACGACCCGGTGGATTGCCTGCTCCATCAGGCCGAAAGGCACGGACAGCGCGACATCGAGGATTTCACGCTCGTGGGCGGCGTTTCCACGCACATAGGCGTTGTCGGGATCGATCTCCAATTGCCGTTCCGTGCTTGCGACCAGGATGCCCGCTCGTGCCACGATGAGCGGCCAGAGCGCTTTCAGCTCGACACCCGTCAGCGGGAATGCCGCGTGGAACGCCTGGACCGCCGGCAGGATGAAGAACGGGTCGCCGTCGGCGTGGTGGAGCAGCGACGCACAGGTGACCGCCAGTTCGGCGACAAGCCATCCCTTGAGGACGTCACCGAAGTCGATCACGCCCTCGGGCACAAGCCTGCCGCTTGCCTCCATCGTGCTGACGACGTTGTCGTCGGTAATGTCTTGATGGATCGCCTGCACCCGCAACTCCGGCATGAGCGGCTGCACGCGCCGCATGGCGGCAACCATTGCCTCGGCGACGCGCTTGCGCAAATCCACGTCGGTCATGGTCTGCAGCAGTTGCAGAGCAACCGGTCCCGCCCGCTGGAGATCCCATTGCAGTTCGCGCTCGAGCCCGGGATGATCGAAATCCTTGAGCGCCGAAGCCAGCCGTCCGGCGAGATCGCCAAGCTCGGCGACCGTTTGAGCCGGAAGATACTTGCGGCGGGTCAAAGGCGTGCCATCGAGATAGGTGAGCAGCCGGAATTGATAGGGGACGTCCCGGGCGGTGGCGACGACTATCTCCTCGCCATTCAGCGCCGAGATGACGGCCGGCACCTTCGGAGCGCCCGGCGTGGCGCCAAGATGATGCAGGGTGGCATTCTGCGCCTCAAGCTCGACGCGTGCATATTCCATCCGGCATATTTTCAGGACGAAACGGCCGTCGTCCGTATCCACGCGGTAGTTTCGATCCTGCTGGCTGCCGAGCTCGGTCAGCGCGCCGGCAAGGTCATACTGTTCCGACAGAACGCGTTTCGCCTCCTCGGCGGACACATCCGGTCTTGCAAGTTGCGTGCGGAGCTTGAGCGTTTCTCCGTCCATGCTTCCATTCCCGTTTATTCGCGGGACCGCCTCACTACGAGGCGCCCTCAAGGCGATAGCGCGTGCCCGGATAAAGCAGCCGCGCGGTCGTCACGCTCGCCGTTTCCGACCAGGTCCGGCGACGGATCATCAGGCACGGTTCGTTGCGGCCGATCGCGAGAAGCTTGCATTCCCAGGGCTTGGGCGACACGGCCTCGACGATCTGCTCGGTACGGGTGATCGGCGCCACCAGGGTTAGATAGGCGTTCGGGGTGACAGCGCTAAAATCCTGCGCCAGGTAGTTGGGGCAGACCGTCGGGTTGACGAACCGATCCTCGATCTGGATTGGCACCTCATCCTCGCAGTGGACCATGATCGAATGGAACACCCTTGCGCCCGTCGGAAGCCCGAGCGCATGGCCGATCTCGGGGCTCGCCGGCTCCTCCTCTAACAGGGTCAGCCGGGAGGTGTGCCTATGACCACGCCCACGGATCTCGTCCGCGATATTGCGGACCTCGAGGAGCGCCGTGCTGCCCTTATGCGCCGCGACGAAGGACCCGACGCCCTGAACCCGAGTGATCGCGCCTTCGCTCGCAAGCTCTCGCAACGCTCGGTTCGCCGTCATCCGGCTGACGCCGAGATCCGCGACGATATCGTTTTCGGACGGTATCCGATGATTGGCGGGCCATTCGCCGCTCTCGATTCGGCTGCGAATGAATTGCTTTACCGCCTCATAGCGCGGCACGGGTCCTTCCGCGAAAGTCGGTATGTCGCTTGTCCGCCCCCGTGGCGTCATTGTCTACTCCCATCTTACGCCGATGAAGGCGGCGGCCGTCCGGCAATGGATGACCTTTTCGTCCATTTTAGCCTTGCGCGCCACTACAAAATATCTATAGTTCCATATACAACCACGTACAGGAAAATCGCGACATGGCAACTTTTCCCGTCCAACGCCTCTTCGCGGAGCGTGCTCTTCTTCCAAGCGGATGGGCCGAAAACGTGGCCATCGCCCTTGACGGCAGGGGCGGCATCGCATCGGTCACATCAGGCCAATCGATCGCGGAAGGAGATGAGCGACTTTCCGGACCGATAGTTCCGGCGATCGCCAACCTACACTCTCATGCGTTTCAGCGCGCCATGGCCGGCCTCGCGGAAGTGGCGGGCACGGGAGACGACAGTTTCTGGACATGGCGCGAGGAAATGTACCGCACTGTCGGCCTCGTCGACCCAGATGACGTCGAGGCCATCGCCTCAAAGCTTTACATGGAGATGCTGAAGGGCGGTTTCGGCCGCGTGGCCGAGTTCCATTATCTTCACCACCAGGCAGACGGCACGCCTTATGCCGATCCGGCCGAAATGTCGCTCCGGATATTGAGCGCGGCCGAGGTGACAGGCATCGGCCTGACCCATCTGCCCGTCTTCTATGCCCATGCCAATTTCGGCGGTGTGGCGCCCAACCCCGGCCAGCGTCCGTTCCTGCATGATCCGGATCGCTTTCTCGCCCTTCTCAATCGCCTCGCTCCCGCCTGTTCGAAGATTGGCGCCAAGCTCGGCTATGCCATCCATTCACTTCGCGCCGCGACCCCGGATGAGATGCGAACAATTCTCGCTGCGGCTCCGGTCTCCGGTCCCATTCACATTCATGTGGCCGAGCAGACGCGCGAAGTCGACGACTGCCTTGCCTGGAGCGGCCGGCGGCCGGTCCAATGGCTGCTTGACGAGATGCCGGTCGACGCGCGCTGGTGCGCCATCCACGCGACCCACATGACGGCTGAGGAAACGAAGCGGCTGGCTGCTTCGGGGGCGGTTGCCGGCCTTTGCCCCGCGACCGAGGCCAATCTAGGCGACGGCATCTTTCCCGCAGTCGATTTCATCGCCGAGGGCGGCCGCATCGGCATCGGCACCGACAGCCACGTCGCAACCGGTGTCGCGGAAGAACTGCGCCTGCTCGAATACGGCCAGCGGCTGCGCGATCGCCGGCGCAACCGGCTTGCCGCCGGTCCCGGCGCGTCTGTCGGTCGCTCGATCTTCGAGGCTGCCCTTGCCGGCGGGGCGCAGGCCGCCGGTCTCGACACACCTGGCATCAAAGCCGGCACACGCGCGGATCTCGTCGTCCTCGACGGAGCCAACCCGTATATCGCCGCCGCCTCCGGCAATCAGATTCTCGACCGCTGGCTCTTTGCGCTCGGTGGCGAGGCGGTCCGCGACGTCATGGTCGCCGGCCAATGGAAGATCCGCAACGGACGCCATGATCGGGAGGAAGACATCGACCGCGCCTTCGCGCGGGTTCTGACGAAACTGAAATAGTCATCGAAGCGATGATCAAAAAAGGGGAATGCGCATGTCGATCAGCACTATGAAACTCACTCTTGCCGTCGCCGGCCTGATAATTGCGGCCTCCACCGGTAGCGCCAACGCCTCCTATTGCGGCGACGGCAAGACCGTGACCTTTGCCGGTATCGACTGGGAAAGCGGTGCCTTCATCACCGAAGTCATGAAGACGATTCTTGCCAAGGGATATGACTGCCAGGTGGATTCCATTCCCGGCAACTCGGTGACGCTCGAACAGGCGACAGCCAACAACGATGTCCAGATCTTCGCGGAAGAATGGCTCGGTCGCTCCGATGTGTGGAACAAGGCCGTCGAGGAAAAGAAGGTCGTCGCCGTCGGCAAGACTTTCGTCGGCGCCAGCGAAGGCTGGTTCGTGCCGGACTACATCGTTCACGGTGATCCCTCGCGCAACATCGAGGCGAAGGCGCCGGACCTGAAGAGCGTGTCGCAGCTTTCCGACCCGAAGATCGTGGAGATCTTCGCGGATCCGGAAGAGCCGTCCAAGGGCCGCTTCCTGAATTGCCCATCCGGCTGGACCTGCGAAGGCGTAAGCTCCGCCAAGCTCGAAGCTTACAAACTCGGCGAAGCCTATGTGAATTTCCGCCCCGGCACCGGCACGGCGCTCGATTCGGCGATCACCTCGGCCTATCTGCAGGGCGAGCCGATTCTCTTCTACTATTGGTCGCCAACCGCGATCATGGGCAAGTTCAAGCTCGTCCAGCTTGAAGAGCCGGCATACAACGCGGCCTGCTGGAAGGAACTGAGCAGCGCCAACGGCAAGCGCGACGAAGGTTGCGCCTTTCCCTCGGTCGACGTTGCCTACGGCGTGAACAGCACCTTCGCTGCGGAAGCGCCGGAGATCGTCGCTATCCTCGAAAAGGCAACCTTCCCGCTTGAGGATGTCAACGGCAGCCTCGCCTACATGGCCGACAACAAGGTCGACGCTGCGGCCGCCGCTACCGAGTTCCTGAAGACCAAGGGCGACGTCTGGGGCAAGTGGGTTTCCGACGAGGCACGCGGCAAGATCGAAGCAAGCCTGAAGTAACGACAGTTTTGCCGAACCGTGCCCGCCACGCCTCTTCCGCCTTCAGCGCGGGACGGGGCGTGGCAGCCATGGCTTAAAAGCTGTTTCCGCGAAGCAGGCAGGCTTGCGGTGAAGACCGCCAAGGCGCGCCTGAACAAGGAACGATATCCGATGTTTCCGGACTCTCTCAATCTTTCCATCCGGGCGCCAGTGAATGACTTCATCCAAGCGCTCGTCACCAACTATGGCTGGGTCTTCAAGGCGATCAGCGGCGTGATCCTGAAGGCCGTGCTGTTCATCGAATGGATCCTGCGCGGCCTGCCCTGGTGGCTCGTCATCCTGGCCTTCATGGCACTCGCTTGGCAGAGTTCGCGTCGCTGGTCGCTGACCGTCGCAGTTGGCGCGCTGCTGCTTGCCGTTGGCGTGCTCGGCCTCTGGGATCTGACCATGCAGACGCTGGCGCTTATGCTGATGGCAACGATCGTCTCGGTGGTGATCGGCGTGCCGATGGGCATTCTTGTCGCCAAGAGCCGGGTCGTCCGCAACATCACGCTGCCCGTGCTCGATGTCATGCAGACGATGCCGAGCTTCGTCTATCTCATTCCGGCGCTGATGCTTTTCGGTCTCGGCAAGGTGCCGGCCATCCTCGCCACTATCATCTATGCCGTCCCGCCGCTGATCCGTCTCACCGATCTCGGCATCCGCCAGGTCGACACGGAGGTTGTCGAGGCAGCGACCGCCTTCGGCGGCAGCCCGACGCAGATCCTTTTCGGGGTCGAGCTGCCGCTTGCGACGCCGACAATTATGGCGGGTCTCAACCAAACGATCATGATGGCGCTTTCCATGGTGGTGGTTGCCTCGATGATCGGTGCGCGCGGCCTCGGCGAGCAGGTGCTGAACGGCATTCAAACCCTCGACGTCGGCAAGGGTCTGGAGGCTGGCATCGGCATCGTCATCCTGGCGATCGTGCTCGACCGCATTACGCAAGGCTTCGGCAAGGCCCGAACAGAGGATGCCCGCAATGGCTGATATCGAAATCCGCAACGTCTACAAGATCTTCGGGCACGACGCGAAAACGGCACTCGCCATGGCCAAGGACGGACTGGACAAGGCCGACATTCTCGCCCGCTCCGGCTGCAGCGTCGGCCTCAACAATGTCAGCCTCAACATTGGCGCCGGCAAGATCTTCGTCATTATGGGGCTTTCTGGCTCCGGCAAGTCCACGCTGGTACGCCACATCAACCGGCTGATCGAGCCGACGAGCGGCGAGGTCGTCTTCGATGGCAGCAACATTCTCGATCTGGATGCCAAGGCGCTGCGTGCGTTTCGCATGCGCCGCGTCAGCATGGTCTTCCAGAGTTTCGCGCTGATGCCGCACCGGACCGTGCTGCAGAATGTCGTCTACGGCCAGCGCGTGCGCGGCGTGTCGAAGGCGGATGCGCGCGGCATCGGCATGAAGTGGATCGAAACGGTCGGACTTGCCGGCTACGACGCGAAATTTCCGCACCAGCTTTCCGGCGGGATGAAGCAGCGCGTCGGGCTGGCACGGGCGCTTGCCGCCGATACCGACGTGATCCTGATGGATGAAGCGTTCAGCGCCCTTGATCCGCTGATCCGTGCCGACATGCAGGACCAACTCCTGCAATTGCAGCAAAATCTCTCGAAAACCATCGTCTTCATCACCCATGATCTCGATGAAGCACTGCGCATCGGCTCGGAAATTGCGATTCTCAAGGACGGTCAGGTCGTGCAGGTCGGGACGCCCGATGATATTCTGGGCAATCCGGCTAACGACTATGTCGCGCGCTTTGTTCAGCGTCGGCAAGGAAGAACCGAAGCCCATGACTGACACGATCACCATCGACGGCCCCCTCACCTGGCGGGAGATTGCCGCTGTCGCCGGGGGAGCGCGCCTCGCCTTGTCCGATGCCGCCCGCACGCGGATCATCGAAGCGCGACGGATCGTCGATGCTCTGGTCGAGCGTGGCATCCGCGGCTACGGCATCAACACCGGGGTCGGTGCGCTTTGCGATGTTGTAATCAGCCGCGAAAACCAGCGATCCCTGTCGCGCAACATCATTCTCAGCCATGCCTGCGGCGTGGGTGAGCCGCTCGGGACCGCCGAGGCGCGCGCCGTGATGGCGGCGCAGATCGCCAACTTCGCCCATGGTTTCTCCGGTGTCCGGATGGAAACCGTCGAGGCGCTGCTTGCGCTCCTCAACGCCGACATTATTCCGCTGATCCCGTCGCGTGGCTCGGTCGGCTATCTCACCCATGCCGCCGCCATCGGTCTCGTCCTGATCGGACGAGGCGCGGCCATGCATGGCACGGACCGGCTGAGTGGTGCCGAAGCCCTTGCCCGCGTTGGGCTCGAACCGTTGCAGCTTGAGGCGAAGGAAGGCCTCAGCCTCGTGAACGGCACGCCTTGCGCCACTGGCCAGTCCGCACTGGCCCTTGCCCGTATGGAGCGGCTTCTCGATTGGGCAGACGCGGCCGCTGCGATGACTTACGAAAATCTCGGCAGTCAGGCGAATGCCTTCGCCGAGGGACCGCTGGCGCTGCGGAAATCGCGCGGCCTCCAGGCGGTCGGCACGACATTGCGTGACTGGCTGGCACAAAGCCCGATGCTTGCCGAAACCGCCGGCACCCGCACTCAGGACCCATTGAGCCTGCGTGCCGTACCGCATGTGCATGGCGCTGCACGTGACACATTCGATCACGTGGCCGAAGTGGTGAACCGCGAGCTATCGAGCGTTACCGACAATCCGGCGGTTTCCGGTACGCCGGAAGCACCGGAGGTGCATTCGCAGGCGCACGCTGTCGGTGCCGCCGTCGGCCTCGCCATGGACAGTCTCTCGATCGCGGCGGCTGAGATTGCAGCGATCTCGGAGCGCCGCATCGACCGGCTGGTGAACCCGCTCGTCAGTGGCCTCCCTGCCTTTCTCGCGGGCGACAGCGGCGTTTCTTCGGGCTACATGATAGCGCAATACACTGCCGCGGCGCTCGCGGCAGAAAACCGTCGCCTGGCGGCACCGGCAAGCCTCGATGGCGGCATTACTTCTGCGCTTCAGGAGGACATTCTCACCCACGCAACGCCCGCAGCCTGGAAGGCGCTCTCGATCCTCGACAATCTTGAGCAAATTCTGGCGATCGAGTTGCTCGCGGCCGCGCAGGCCTATGATCTGCAACCACGATCCCGAGCCAAGGCGACACGGACGGCCTCCCTCTATGGCTGCATTCGCGAAACAATCTCGACCTATGCCGATGACCGGCCTATGAATGAGGATGTCGACCGGATGCGCAATCTGATGCAAGGAGCTACGCCATGAAGATCCTGCGTTCGAACGAATACCGGCACATGCCGTGGAAGAACGGCGGCGGTGAGACCGTGGAAATCGCCGTCTCTCCGGAGCGCGCGTCGCTTTCCGATTTCGATTGGCGCATCAGCATGGCGACCGTCGCGAGCGATGGCTCTTTCTCCACCTTCCCCGGCATCGACCGCACGCTCTCGATCCTCGAAGGCGCTGGCATGACGCTCGCAATCGAGGGCCGGCAGCCGAAGCTGCTGACAGTCGCGGATCCGCCGCTCTCCTTCCCCGCCGAGGCGCCGACAGCGGCGACCCTTCGGGACGGCCCGGTCATCGACCTTAACGTCATGACACGACGGGGCGTGCTGAAGCACCGCGTGCGGCGGCTTCACGTCGAGGGCTCGCAGTCGCTCGAATCCCACGCCCGGGAACTCATCGTCTTCTGCCACCGCGGAAGCGTCACGCTGGCGACGCAGGGCGTGACCGCGACGCTCCATGCGCTGGATGCGGCGATCCTCGTCCAGCCGCTTCCGCTCACGCTGACGGCGGACATCGCGTCCGGGCTCTTTCTTATCGAGATCCTGCTAGGCGGCGCGGCGTAAGGTCCAGCGGGGCTATCCCGCGGCGGACGACAGCGCACAGGAGAAATGCCCGCCTACAGCCCTGCTCTATCGGCAGCCTAGCGTCCTGTGCTTGCGGATTTGGAGCCACTCTGCGACTGCCCTTTTCCGGGGCCGCCCCGAGAGATGCCCCCGCCGTGAGAACTACCAGAATTTGTACCGTCCGGGCCGTTGCCCCAGCCGTTGTCGCGGTGTGGCTTACCGCCGCCGCCCGATTTGGCAATCGCATTCGACGTAAGACTTGTCGACAATAACATTGTTACCGCCGGCGGTGTCACCACTGCGAAGCGGCCGCAGCTTTTCAGAAATTCGCGCCGATCTTCTTCACTCCGCGACGACGGCAGCCCGTCTGGCATCTCAGTACTCATGAATGCCTTCCCTTCACGTGGCTGAGCCTCGAACGAACGCCGTAAGTCCGGAGCAATAATAGTGAAATTCCTTTTTTTACTTATACAATACTGGAGCAAACAGGCCAAGTAACTATAAGAGATTATATCGTTGGATAGGGGTAGCCTTCCCTCACGCCGCGAAGGGCCAAGGGATTTCCTTCTGCGCCTTCCGCGCGTTTCATGCCTTGCCCGGTGGTATCGGGCGAAAAATACGCCGCAATTCGCGGGCCTGTCGCTTCGCTTCCTGCCAACGTGAGGAGTAGGGCTCGCCTCCAAAGCGATCCCAGGATGGATAGTGCAGCAATTCCGTCAGAAGCGTCAAAACTGTGAATGGTCCGCGAAGATATCCTCGCTCCAGCTGAATCTTCCTTCGAGCAAGTTGAAACTTCGGCAATATGCCGCAAGGCTCGGCAAGATCATTGGCGATATTGAACAATATACTTGCCGTCAGAATTTGCGTGTCTATCGCATGTCTTTCATATCCCTGCGCGAACAGGGATCTTAACGCCTCCCACCGCATCTCCTCAGTGAACCGCGCAATGTTTGCTATATCGAGGAGATGGCGCACGTCTACCAGGCCTCGCCAGTAGTCCCCATCCTGAAATTGATCGTGCAGCATCAGGTAGACGATCTGGGCAAACGGCGAAGGGACATAGACATGAGCGCCATCGAGCGCCATCCGGCTGCCGTTGCGATATACCCATTCGATGTCGCCGAAGGCGGCTGGCCCCTTCGGACGACATTGGAGGTCGATGCTGCCCGCATCTTCAGGACGAGCGAGCACGACGGGTAGTCGAAACTTTGGATTTCCAGGCCAGGAGCCCGCGCCGGCGTCCTCGCGGATTACGTAGCCAATACGTTGCAGTGCGCCAATGGCCTTGGGCATATCAGCGGGGCGAACGAAGATATCCAGATCGGTTAGCATCCGCGCCCCGATGTCGCTCTGTCTCTGCGCCAGCAAAATTGCAGCGCCCTTCATGGCAACCGGTTCGATGCCAACACCATTCAGGCAACTTACCGCTTCCTCGAGTTGTGAATTCAGCCTCGAATTGCGCTGAGCATTTCGCCGATAGATCTCCGCGAGATATGCCCGAACCTCCTCAGGGATGTCTTCGGGACGCACATATCTGCCCATCGCCGCGGCGAGCGACGAAATCGTCATGCTTTTATTCGCCAGTCCTATTACGGCATCCCAGTCGACTTCGCCGGGAAGGCGACCATCAAGGCAGGAAGCGAGCGCGAGGAGGTCCCTGTAGCTATCCCTCTTCATGATATCGCCTCAGGATCGCAACGGCCTCATCGAGCCGTGAAAAAGTTAGCTCCAGCAAACGAGCGCCGGAAACGGCATTCAGCAGGCTCTGGAACTGCATCACGCCCAGGCGTCGCTTTGGAGTAAACGCACCCGAGAGCAATTCGGACAGCGCCTGCATCGGTTCCACTGCCGAAATCATCGCTGGTCCTGCTTTCCTGCGCAGGATAAGCACGATCGTGTGCAGCGGAACATGTTCGCGCGGCGCATATCGAACCGGCGCCAGATATCGGACCCTCTTGTTGTCGAGGCGACGGTGAACAGGGCAGGAGATGATCGTATCGCGAAGGCCGTCCAGGAGATCCCACGACCCGGATTTGAGCGCGGGCGCAAAGGGTACGCCGCGCACCAGGCCCCTTCCATCCATCAATGCGATGTCGTCCCCGCCGCAATCAAAGCCCGCTCCAACAAGTGCCAGAGCAAGGGTGGTCTTTCCCGCACCGGGTGCACCACAGATCAACAGACTGCGCGAGTTCTTTACAAGAAGCGCCCCGTGGAGCGCAATATCGGTGCCGACTGCCCCCAAGGCATCTTCCGTCAGAAATCCCTTCAATGCCGGAGCCGCTTCGGCGCTGGTCACGATCATGCCTCGAGAGCCATTCCTGCGAATACAAACGCGGTCGCCGAACCGTGCTACGTCGTAGGAAAGAGCGGCCTTCGCGCCGGGCGTTGCCAAATGATCGAAAACAGGCAGGAAGAGATCGCGAACCTCGCGGTCGTAATATGCAATCGCCGCAGCTGTCGTTGCGAGATCAAGCACATGGGTGTGAACAGGTTGTCCCTCATTCTCATCGAGAACAACGTCCAGCAATCCCTGGCGCGACCAGGACCGGAGGTATTTTTTCACGAATGCGCTGGCGAAACCACGGGGCAAACCACGCGCCACTAGATCGGATACCATTTCCTGAAACGACAGCGCTTCGACGAGGTTGCACGTCAGATAGGCTGTTAGGTCATCGACTTCAAAAATCTGTTGCGCCGGTTGAACGAAAATCGTCTTGCGTTGCCCAAGCAGAAAAAATCGTGCGCCGTCAGAGACGCGGAACTTCATTCCAACCCCCTTGCCCGCGCTTGAGCCTCGAAATTGCAGCCCTGCGCTTATTTCTGCGCGAAATTTGGCCTCCCCGCTAGCCCGCTGGCAGTCTTCGGCAGATTATTTCCGGCGCGTCTCCCACTTCTGAGCGCCTTTGACTGTGGCTACGTGAGCCCTGCCAGCCACGTTTGCTCGACCGCCCGTACGCCCTTTGGCGGGCGCCCCTAATTCTTGACTGCAACCCGGACTATGAGAGCCTACTGCATGGTTCCTCAATCAGAATCGGTCTTGAGGGATCATGCAGCGATTCAAAGTGCTGCAGCGACCTCTGCGCGTCTCAAAAGACGCGCGGCGCTGTAGGACGTGGCAGTTGTAGTCGAGGAAAACGGTGCCGCGATGCCCGAAAAAGATAAAAAACGTCGTGCCGCCCAGATTCCCACTGGTAGTTGGCCACCGCGCATGATGGCCGAGATGGCGGCCGGTTACGTTGGTGAAAAGCACGTCGAGGACTTCCTCGAGCGGATCGGAACAATTTACCCGCAGCCGCGCCTCGTTGAAGGCCCGAGACGCAAGTTCTGGTACCGGGAAGATCTGGACAAGGCCATGCATATGGCACTACCGGGCTCGCCGCGGTTCAGCGAAAAACTCCAGGCAAAAATGGCGGAACGGAGAGCCGCGCGGCGAGCCCGCGTCAAAGCCTGGTGATGCCGTGAATCCAATATTCCACCCGATCCTGGAGCGAGTTTCCTTGCGCTTTCGCCTCGCTCCAGGCCGCGCGGCGATACCGGCCTTCGGTTGCGATCTGATCGATCGCCAAGAGGCCACACAGTCCAACAATGAGGAGTAGCAAGCCGCGCATTCCATAATCTTAGTAGTAAATGATTTAGCAAATCCTAAATTTTATCGCGCAAATGCAGCAGATCGCCATGCGGCTTTTATTTGCAGAAGCGTACCGGAATCGAAGAATCCGACCTTCCTCTCCCCCCACTCCATGGATAGCGTCGCACCGTAGTTTCCATTGGAACTACATCTTTCCCCCGCATCCCTTGAAGGCAACGGGATGCGAAACTTGCCCCGCCCTCGCGCGGGGCTTTTTCTTGGGGGCCTCTTCTGAATTTTGCCACGAGTCCTTCTTTGCGATCAGTCGGTTTGTGTCGGAGAGTTTGTGCTCAAGTATCCACGGTCATTTCCCAAAACACGCGGATGACGGTGTTCTATGCCGGAAATGCTGTTAAGTTCAAATTCGCGGCTCGACTGAACCAGTCGAGCAGGAGGCAAATATGGGCAAAAAGAAAGCGAAGGATGCTGACGTTAGGCCACTTGGGCTGCTTGGCCTCTTGAAGAGTCTGCTATTGAATGCCCGTACCGACTCGAAAACTGCTGAAATCGAAGATGAGGAAGTGGCCCGCTATGCAGAAGAAAGACGTCAAAGCATCCGAAAAGGCGCTAGACGAGCACCAAAACGATTTCGTCCTTGATTTCCTCTACAATGACGCACGTCGTGTCGGATCGTTCCTTTCCTAGTTCGACGATTCCGGGGCGCTGGACAGGATCGTTCAGCGAGAATCTGCCAGCAAGGGTCAAAAGCGTGGCTTCAAAGTCCAAATCATGGGTGGAGGCTCCGTCCTCGGCACTGGAGCGAACGCGGGCGTAGGAATAGACAGAGGACCAGGCGACTCAGGGTCAGAAGCGCTAGAGAGGCAATACGATCCGCTCTGGACCAACGCGCTAACGCTCCTCGACCTGTTAACTGACCGTACCCTGATAAGAAACAATGTGGCCAAGGCAGGCGTCGGTCAGTTTGTTAGAGTGTCGGGCAGCCTTCAGATCCATGACCTCGGTGCCTTAAAGTCAATTTGGGAGATACCGGCCATCAAGCGACAGATGGGCCTGGGACAGTCCAAGAAGGGAAGAGGAAGCGCTCCGGGCATAAACGAACTGGAAATTGGCATCGAGATGGTAAAAGTGATGCCTCACGGAATCACTGCGAGAATGGCTTCCTCAGGGCATTCACCTGTAGAAACATGGTCAACACTGGCGCCGGAATTCATCACCGGATCTACCAGCGATCTCTTCCTTAAGCACGGCGCCCGAATCAGTGGTCAATGGACCATGATCGGTGTCCTTGACGCAGAGCCAGATCTAATCACGACCACAAATTATTCAGAGGAGCAGAATAACTTCCTTTTTGCAACCAACGGCCTCGCGCATCTACTCGACCTAGTAATGCCTATTGCCCGCGCATTTCTTGGTCGCCCATCGGGAGCATACGGCATTACCCCGCTTGTTATTTACCGGGAAGTCTCTCGCTAGGCGGCAGCGTAACCGATCAGCCGGTGAGGCGACCGCCAAGCACGAGTCGCCGACGCCGTCTGACGCCCCCAGATCAGACGCTCGAAAGCTTTGCAGACGACGATGCGTCGACGCGAGGGCACACATACGGGGGGATGTATGGTAGCGAAGGTCCGTTCCGGGCCGCTGCAAAAGCAAGGTTCGGATTTTGCACTTCTAGCCGATGAGCAGCTCAATCAAGAACGGGTAAAGCTCAATCCAATTTGAAGCCCAACTTCTGAGACAATAGGGACTGTAGCGCAATCACGGCTCGCTTGGCATCGGCTGTGTCGCGCCGCGCACGGTTCGCCAGCTCATCGGCAACCTGGTTCGCTTCGAACATCGCGATCTCAAGCGGACTACCTCGTTTCACAACAAGGGTTGCGGCGCCACTTTCACTATAGGCTTGCTGCTTTGCTTCTTTGCGCACCCGGCGGGAGAACTTCTTCTTGATGTTGTGCTTCACGCGCGGGTGATGCAGGTGGCACATGACGTGCCGCCATTTGGTAAAGCAGTCCTGCTCATCACCGCCTTTAATCTTCTCACGGTGCCCCATCATCGGTGCCTCTCCTTCGTGCCTCAGCCGGCCTTCTTCATGCCGGCGGCCTTCCGCAGATCATCATTCATTCGGCTCTGCCAGCCCTTGCCGTGGGTCCGCTTGTAATACTCGATGATATCGGATCGAGGCGAATGGAAATCTGCTGATGTGGATTGTTGACAACCGGCCGGCCCCTGGCGCGCTCAACGCTCCCAGCCAGATCAGGAAAAGTGTCGGCAATCGAGTTCATGTCGTTAATTTGCTCTTCCGTTGCCTCCGGCGAGTCCTCGGGATCGATGCCAATCTTGCGCGACATCGAAATGATGAAAACGCCCTTGCCGTGGTCAACGGCACAAGGAGGAAATGACATCTATCTAAGTGGTTGCTGCCGAAGGACCGCGCGCCTAAGCCGAAGTTCAAGGGACTGCGTGATGCGCCGGACTGATCCTCGCCGAGAACGTGGCACCGACCGCTCTCTATGCCCTTGCGGCGCCATCGACGCTGTTCACCGTCGCCGAGATGATTTCGGCGTCTTTGCTTGCGCTTCGTCAATGTATCCCACCGGTATTTAAGTTATAGCTCATATCCCGCACCGGCGCGCACCCGCGTGTCGAAACTGGTTCCGCCTGGGCTTCGGCCTCGGCGGGTTTTCTTTGCGCAGCCGGATCGGCAGCGCAATACGCGGATTTTCGAGGCGTGGCTGTCGCACTATTTCGCAGTCACCGTGCCTTTCATCGAAGGATGAATCATGCAAATGAAACCATGCCTACCAGCGGCGGTGATCCTTACGGTGGCACTTTTGCCCGTGGCAAGCCGCCCGGTGTCGAAGGAGCCATCCGATGCCGTGGCGGTGTGGCGTCTGGAATCTGCGTTGGTGAAGGTGATCGTGTCGCCGACGGCGACTTGCAGCCTCGCCGGATTGAATTTCATGCCCTTGATTTGGACGGCGTGACCGGCAGCATAAGCAGGCAGCGCAAGGGCAAGCATCGCAAGTGTCAGGGCAATGCGCATGTGCTTGTTCCTCCTTTTGGTTTTCATGCCCTCAGCGAGCAGCGCTGTGCGAGGGCGACTGGCTGACTGACGCTTCAGCTGCATAATTTATTCCCCGCTGCCGCTGTGATTTAAGGCCAGCGAATCCAGCACCATCGGGCGCGGCGGCGAGCTGCTGGCGCAAATCAAGGCGGCAAAAGGCGGTGATCGAGGTAACGTGGCAACAGGGGGGCTCCCCCGTTGCTAGCCGCAAAGCCGCCGCCGACGCTGCCGGCATTTCCCCGGATCAAGCCAAGACCATGTTGCGCGTCGTCAACGTGCCGGCGGAGTATGGCGCGCGCCAGCGACGATGATGGTCGTCATTTGCGCAAGACATCACGATTGTGGGCGAAGAATACTTCTCGACCACGCGAACCCCTGGACTGGTTGCGCTGCCATGGGTCCCGGGTGTTAGACCCAAAAACGCTGTCATGGTAGATTGAGCTATTGTCGGCAGCTCGGGCAGCCGAAGCAATATATCGGTCGAGGCGAGAACGGCCGCAGTGGTCGGCATTGTGGCCTGCACCTCTCAACCAAGAGGAGGCTAACAAAATGACCGACGCCTTCACGGTCGTGCAAAGAATGTGCGAGAGATATCAGGCCGCAGTCAACGCCAACGATTCAAAAGCCTACGGCGCGCTTTTTGCTCCCGACGCGATTCGAGTACCGCCTGGGGCCGAGCCCGAGCACGGACCCGAGGCCATCGCGGCAAGTGAGCAGAAGGATTACGACGTCGCCACTTGGACCATCACGTCGCGCCCGCTCGATGCGCTGAAGATTGACGGCGACTGGGTGTATGGCCTTGCAGAGGCCAGCGTAAATACCGTGGCTCATAGTGACGGCGCGGAAGCCTCGTTCAAGGTGACCAAGTCGTGGCTCATCCACCACGAGGGAGACGAGTGGCTGATCAAACGGCATTTGTGGAACACGAAAGTGACCGACCCGGAAGAATAGATTAAACACGGAGCGGAATCGCACCAAGGCACCCGGCAAATGCGACACGTGTGTCGTTTCTGCAAACCGCTCGTCGGCGAAAAAGCTCCTGGGCGGCAGCCAGAGACGAAATACCAGCGAAGCGCGCTGTCGGCGCCCCGAGGGCGGCAAGGGGTATCATCTAGCGAAGCCGGGCGCGGCCATGCCGCGAAGGATGCCGGACTCGCGAGGAAGCGTCACTACTTTCAGCCCGCTCCTTTCCAGGTGCATTTCATGTTCTTGCCGCGGCGTTTTATGAGCCATCTATGTCGCACTCTATGTCGCATGGACCCGCCGGCACCAAAAAGGACTCGTTGGAAAACAATGGTATTTATTGCGACATAGATGCGACAAAGGCCCCGGAAACCCGGAGCCATTTTCTCACTAAGCCGCTGCTTTTCTTAGGGAATTTGCTGGTAGCGGAGGAGGGATTCGAACCCCCGACACAAGGATTATGATTCCTCTGCTCTAACCTACTGAGCTACTCCGCCGCCGGTGCCGTGGAAGCTTCCTGAAGAAGCCCGTCTCGGCTGGACGGGCGGCTTATAAGGTGCTGTTCCGGCTAGTGTCAAGCAAAGTCTGCGGGAAAATGTGAACTTTTCCTGACGTTCCTGGTCCCGCCGTCTCACGCCGCCGCCGGCGCCTGCAAAAGCGCCTTGAGGGCCGCTTCCGCGCCGGGCTCGCGCTCGGATTTGCGAATGAAGCCGCCGCCATAGACGCGGGCGTCTTCGCCGGTGCCGGAATAAAGCGCGCAGGCCTGGCCGGGCGCGACGCCGGCCTCCCCTTCGGCAAGCTCGACATAAAGGCCTTCGGCGTCGCTTTTGAGCACCGCGGGCATCGGCTGGCGGGTGGAGCGCACCTTGGCGAAGCAGTCGAAGCCGCGGGCGGCTGCCTGCTCGAGTTCCTCGTCGCCCAGCCAGTTGACGTCGCGCAGATAGACGCGGCGCGTCTCCAGCGCCTCCTTCGGGCCGACGATGACCCGGCGCGAGCGGGCGTCGAGATAAACGACGTAAAGCGGCTCGCCGGTGGCGACCCCGATGCCGCGACGCTGGCCGATCGTATAGTGCAGGATGCCATCATGGCTGCCGAGCACGCGGCCGTCGAGGTGGACGATCTCGCCGGCAAGGGCCGCATTCGGCTTCAGCTTCGAGACGATGTCACTGTATTTGCCCTGCGGCACGAAGCAGATGTCCTGGCTGTCGGCCTTCTTGGCGACGATCAGGCCCATGTTTTCGGCAAGCGCCCGCGTCTCGGTCTTGGAAAGGCCGCCCAGGGGAAAGCGCAGGTAGTCGATCTGTTCCTGCGTGGTGGCGAACAGGAAATAGCTCTGGTCCCGCTCGGCGTCCGTCGGCCGGTAGAGCGCGCGCTGGCCCGCGTAACGCGGCTTCGGGCTCGGCCGGGAACGGATGTAATGGCCGGTGGCGAGCGCATCGGCACCGAGTTCCTTGGCGGTCGCCAGCAGGTCGGCGAACTTGACCGTCTGGTTGCAGGCGACACATGGGATCGGCGTCTCGCCGGCGATATAGCTTTCGGCGAAGGGGTTGATCACGGTCTCGCGGAAGCGCGCCTCATAGTCGAGAACATAATGCGGAATCCCGAGCGTCTCGCAGACGCGCCGCGCGTCGTCGATGTCCTGGCCCGCGCAGCAGGAGCCGGCACGATGCACCGCTGCCCCATGATCATAGAGTTGCAGCGTGATGCCGAGTACGTCATAACCCTCGCGTTTGAGCAGCCCCGCCACGACGGAGGAATCGACGCCGCCGGACATGGCGACGACGACGCGCGTATCTTCGGGCTTGCGGTCAAAATCGAGACTGTTCACGGGATCCAATCCGGCATTGCGGCACACGCGCCGATCGCTCGCGCCGCCCTGTTTCACGCTCTTGCCGTGGGCATTCCGCAAAGGCGGCGCCGGTCGGCATTTTCAAGGCTTTCTGTGCCGCGACATATAGAAACTTGTCCGCCTTGCGGCAAGAGCGGAGGTTTGGGGCGGAGGTTTCGGCGGCCGTGCGCCGCGGTCAGATCAGCTTCATCCGCATCGCCCGGGCGATCGCCTGCATACGGTTGACGGCATCGAGCTTGCGGGTCGCGCTCTTGAAATAGCTGCTGACCGTATAGGCGGAAATGCCAAGGATGATGGCGATCTCGTCGCTGCTCTTGCCGGCGGCCGCCCAGCGCAGGCACTCGATCTCGCGGCCGGACAGCTTTTCACGCACGGTGCTGCCCGTATCGAAAGTGCGCTCGAGGCACTCGAAAAGCTGCACGAGCGTCAGATAGAGCATCGCGCATTCCGCACCGACCGCCTCCTCCCGAGCGCCCGAAAGCACGACCGCGTACGGCTCCCCGTAGGTCGTATGCAAGAGCAAGGCAAAATGACGCGCCATGTCGGGATCGACCTCCAGGTGGCGGACGAACGTTCCTTCCTTGCGTGCCGCGTCCAGAAGCTCCGCGCCGCCCGCGACCGGCAGCTTCGTCTGACGCAGGCGTTCGACCAGAACGCTCGCGTGAAAGGCGCCGGAGGCATCGTACTGGCGAACCAGCTCGGCCGGCCAATTGCTGAGCACCAGGCTTTCGGAAAACCGCTGCTGTTCGGCGAGCGGCAGCCGCGCGATCAGAAAGCGTTGAAAGCCGTAACGCGCAACCAGCCTGCGCATCAGGTGCAGAAGCTCGTATTCGGTGCGCACCGATGCCGGATCAAATTCAAAAGACGTGTCCTCATCGGCCTCGCGCCGCAAGGCCGGTTCACTCGATTCCTTCATACCTTGTCACCACGTTGCCGGCGCGTCCGCTTCGCCGAGTTTGAATGCTTCCTTGCAACCGGGTATCGTCTTCGGGGCCAGCCAAAATACAACCGGCCCCGTTCCGCCGGTCACGCAAGCAACGCGGCCGATCAAGAAAATAAGTTTTTACCCAGGAGATAATTCCGGGAGCGTACACGCGAACGCCCATTCTTTGATGAGCGTCTCGTTAGCAAAAATTTTAGTTGAAGTGAAATGTGGTAATTGCATGGCTCCCATGTGAAAACCGCGCGAAACTTGGGTTTTCCACGCAAAGCACAGCAAATGCGGAGCAATGGGATGATGCGCCCTGCCCCTGACCTTTTGAACGCTCCGGATCGCTCCAGCAGCTTCGAAGTGTCTCAAATTATGAGCAAATTGTTACCTGCCGCTTAGGCAAATGTTAAATGTGGCAGGCTAAGGTCGCGATCATATGGTCTTGAGTTTGTGTAGAGAGTCCCATGACCGAAATGATGCGACCACGCGTAAAGTATGTCATCGGCCCCGATGGCAGCCCTCTGACGATTGCGGATCTGCCGCCGGCGAACACCCGGCGTTGGGTTATCCGCCGGAAGGCTGAAGTCGTCGCCGCCGTGCGCGGTGGCCTTTTGAGCCTTGAAGAGGCATGCGAACGGTACACCCTGACCGTCGAGGAGTTCCTTTCCTGGCAGTCCTCCATCAACGACCACGGTCTCGCCGGGCTGCGGACCACGCGCATCCAGCAGTATCGCCACTGATTTCACCCGACAGGGCCATAGTTCGACACCGGCGGTTGGGGATCTGCCCGCACCGCCGGTGTTGTTTTGATCGCATGCCGCCACAGCGCCGCGCGTCTCATCAGACGTGCAAGGCACGCTGCAGCACTTTGAATCGCTGCGTGTTTTTATCCTAAATCGGCTGGGAAACATGTAGTAGCGCATGGGATCGTCCGATCCCTTTGAACCGCGCATGTGGTCGATTCCGATCTTGGACAAGAAGCTGTAGCATCCCCGCCGTCAGCAACAGATGCGGAGCGAAGATCGATGGAAATCGTCCACGAGGAAATCAACTCGAAGGGCCGCTATTCGGCGACCGTGGAGGGCCATACCGGCGAGATGACCTATTCTCGGTCCTCGCCGACCTTGATCATCATCGATCACACGCTGGTGCCCGATGAGTTGCGCGGCAAGGGTGTCGGGCAAGCGCTCGCAAAGCACGCAGTCGAGGAAGCGCGAAACGGTGGCTGGAAGATCATCCCGCTCTGCCCCTTCATGCGCGCGCAAGCCATGCACCACCCGGAGTGGCAGGACGCGATCCAGGCATAGACAGGTCTGCGCGAGCGGCTTCTGCCAGGCTCCTCTTTCCATTCGACGAAAAGCTCGTCCGGGCAACGCCTTGACCCGCCTTGCATCGACATGCCAGGCGGGTTCGCTTCAGGCCATAACGGCTGTCTTCCGGGCAAGCAGGAGACTGCCGAAAATGCAGCAGCGCCCTTGCGCGTCCGACAAGACGCGCGGCGCTGTAAAGTGCTGCCTTTTAATCAGGCGCGCATGCGGGCGCCGGTGTCTCGTTCTTCGAGCGCCGCCGCTTTCGCGTACTCGGCCTGGACCTCCTCCAGCGCAAGTTCGGCCGCATCCTGCTGCGCCTTCAGCTCGCGAATCGAGACCTGGAGATTGTCGGCTCTTTGGCGGGCGGCCTTGGCGAAGGTGGGATAGGCAAAATGCGCGGGATCGGAAATTCCCGATTTCTTCTCTTCGAATACAATCTGACTTTCCAGATCCTTGGTCATTCGCTCGAACTCAGCCATCATCATCTGAAGCTGGTTCAACTGACGCTGCTTCTCCCGGACCTGAAATTCCTTCAGGCGGACAAGGCTCTCACGTGCTTTCATACGCAATACTCCCGTGGATAGCGAGACCCCGGTTACTGATCCTGACCCGTCGTGCCGGCCCCATGGTGGCCGGAAACAAAAAATCGAAGCGAGCTTAACAAAGGCCTACCGCTGGTAACCTTTCGTTTACGGGCATCGTTAATCATAGGTGTGATGATTTAAGGCTCCGTAAACGCTGAAGCACGAAATGTGGCACTTCGCCATTACCGAGTCGGAAGAGTCAGATAGCGGCGTTTCCTCGTGTACTACATGAGAAGTGTCATTTGAGATTCACCTTTTGAATCAGGAGACTGCTAAAAATATTTAACAATCTCGATACACCTTGCCAGAGTGAATCAGAATTTGTTAACCATTTGGTGGCAGCCTCCAAATCAGGCAACGACTGGATCCGTATCGCGTAAGGGGGCCACGGACGACCTTGGGCGGCGGAAAAGGGGAAAAAAATGCGGGTTCTACTGATCGAAGACGATAGCGCGACAGCTCAAAGCATTGAGCTCATGCTTAAGTCCGAGAGTTTCAACGTTTATACGACCGATCTCGGTGAAGAAGGCGTCGATCTCGGCAAGCTTTATGACTACGATATCATTCTTCTCGACCTGAACCTTCCGGACATGTCCGGTTACGAGGTTCTGAGGACGCTGCGCCTGTCGAAGGTGAAGACCCCGATCCTCATCCTGTCGGGCATGGCGGGCATCGAAGATAAGGTGCGCGGCCTGGGCTTCGGCGCCGACGACTACATGACCAAGCCTTTCCACAAGGACGAACTGGTCGCGCGCATCCATGCGATCGTCCGTCGCTCCAAGGGCCACGCCCAGTCGGTCATCTCGACCGGCGAACTGATCGTCAATCTCGACGCCAAGACCGTGGAAGTCGGCGGCCAGCGCGTGCATCTGACCGGTAAGGAATATCAGATGCTGGAACTCCTTTCGCTGCGCAAGGGCACGACGCTCACCAAGGAAATGTTCCTCAACCATCTCTACGGCGGCATGGACGAGCCGGAGCTGAAGATCATCGACGTCTTCATCTGCAAGCTGCGCAAGAAGCTCGCAAACGCCGCCGGCGGTGCCAACTACATCGAGACCGTCTGGGGACGCGGCTACGTGCTGCGCGAGCCGGACGGCAACGACTACCTGGAAACGGCCTGATTCCGGTAGCATCGCGGTCGAGACGCCGCATTTCCTCGTCCGCTCGAACAGCTATCATCCGACCGAAGAACCCGCCCGCCTCTCGGGCGGGTTTTCTTTTGGACCAGCCTTCACCACGTTCGCAAAGAGGGGGACAACGGCGGCACTGTCTGCCCTATCGGACGACCTTGGGCATGCTGCAGAGCCAAGCAAAAAGGCCGCGGAATTGCCGCGGCCCGTGTAGATCATGCAGCGCTTCAAAGTGCTAGGGCGACCTTTGCCTGCGTCAAAAGACACGCGGCGCTGTAACGGACCGTCAGGCGGCCATCGACTGGCTGGCAAAGACGCTCGTCAGAATCTTGCGGTCGAAAGGCTTCAGCAGGAAGTCGTCGGCACCGGCGCGCTTGCCGGCCATCATCTTCTTCAGGTCCGCCTCGACAACACAATAGTAGATGCGCACCGACGTGCCGTTCGGCAGGTGCCGGATATTGGCAATCAGGTCGAGGGCGCCATCAAGCGCCGCATCGACGATCAGAATGTTCGGCAGCTCGGCCTCGCAGCGCACCAACGCATCGAGGCTGCTCGGCGCCTCGAGCACTAGAAATCCCATGCCCGAAAGGATGCGCTTTCCAACTTTCCTGACAGCTTCCGAGCCATCAGCAATCATCAAGCGCCGCATGTCCAAACTCCTTTACGCTCCGCTCGCACGCGCACCCGTGTCCATGAAACAAATCCTATACAGATTTGGCAAAGAAACCGTTACGATGATGCTTACTATTTCTTTGGCGGGGACTCCGAAGCTCAACGCGTCTCAATCGCACGAGAGAGGAGCGCAGCCCCGAGGCCGCATATGAAAAACCCTCCGGCAGAGTCAGGCCGAAGGGTCGGTTACGTGTCGAGGTACATCGCTCGGCGTATGGGACGATGAGAATGCCCTATGCCTCGGACTTCGCTGTGAACACGATCTCCTCGCCGGTCGAAACGACATCGATCGTCATGCCGGCCTCCTCGCCCAACAGGACGGTGTAGTAGGGCTGGATCGAATGCGCGTCGACAGCTTCTTCCGGGGAGCCCGAAAGCAATTCCACGAGCTTCGGGTTGACGCGCATCAAACGGCCCTTGGCCACAAGCGTGAAGGTCGCGTCGAATTCAGGGTTTTCGAGCGTCACATCGATCGAGCCGCCACGCGGGATCGAGCCATAGGCGATCAGGAAGAGGTTGAGGAGAAGCTTGACTCGGTTCTTGGCGATGATCGCGCGCGGGCCGTTCCAATTGATCTCGGTCTTCTTTTCCGCTGCGGCGAAGTCCTTCGCCGCCTTTTCGGCCTCGCCCGTGTCGATCGATGCGCCAACCGACCCGGAAGCCCCGAAAGCAAGACGCGCGAACTTCAGGCGGACGGAGGCGTTGAGGGCACTGGTACGGATCAGGTCCATCGCGTCGGCATCGGCTCCCCCCTCGTCCAGCAGCTCGAGGCCGTTGTTGATGGCGCCGACCGGCGAGATGATGTCGTGGCAAACCCGGCTGCAGAGCAGTGCGGCCAGATCGGGTCCCGTCAGTGTCAGGTTCGGATTCTTTGCCATCATTCTTCCTTGTTCGCTATCCGTCTATCGGCGCCGCCGCCGCGCCTTCTTGCCCCACAACCAAAGCATCCGCACGACCATGGCACGGGCCATGAGTCGCGCGGGCGCGGCCGGTAATCAATAGGCCATAATGACATCACATTTGGTAAACCGATTGTTAAGATGATCGGTTCAAATTGCTGGAGCATCCCGAATTCAGCGTGAATCGCTGGAGGATGCGCGGCCGGAACCAGTTTTCGCACTTTTCCGCGCCCGCCCCTGGAAATGGACCAGACCCGCGCCGGACGCGCAACCGATGCAAATACCGGCCATGACAGCCGGCGCAGGTCACTTTCGTGCCTGACGGAGGAAACGATGCAGCCGTTCATAAAGGCAACCACAGTGGTTGTCCGCGCTATCCTGACGATGATTCTGATAGCCGGCACCATGTCTGCCGCCAATGCCCAGTCCCCGAACAACAGCCAGTACACGATGCAGGAAATCGTCGATGCCGGCCACAGCTTCTTCGGGGAAACCTCGGGCGGACTCGCCAAGGTCGTCGAGCGCGCCTTCGAGCGCTACGGCCTGCCGAATGGCTACATTCTCGGACAGGAAGGCTCCGGCGCCTTCATCGCCGGCCTCACCTACGGCGAGGGCGAGCTCTATACGAAGAACGTAGGACAGCATACGGTCTTCTGGCAGGGGCCCTCGCTCGGGCTCGATTGGGGCGGACAGGGCAGCCGCGCCATGATGCTTGTCTACAACCTCCCCAGCGTTCCCGCACTCTACAAGCGCTTCGGCGGCGTCTCCGGCTCGGCCTACGTCGTCGCCGGTGTCGGCATGACCGTATTGACGGACGATCAGGTTGTCGTCGTGCCGATCCGCACCGGCATCGGTGCGAGACTCGGCCTTAACGTCGGCTACCTCAAGCTGACGCAGCAGCCCACATGGAACCCCTTCTGAGGTGTTCCGAGCGGCGGCTTGTTCCGGCGGACCGCTGACCGGGCCATCGCGAAACGAACCTCACCTCTCCGTCTCACCGGAATCTTGGCGCGCCTGAAAAGGCGCGCTTTCCTGTTGCAGCACTTGCAGCATTCCAGCCATCATGTTTACTGCGAGGAAAAGCACTGAGATGGCGCCCGGCCTCGGCGGCGGGCAGCATCCGGTCCAGATCGAAACGGCCAGCTCGTGATTGAATTTACGCTCCTCTTTGCCCTTGGCTTTCTGACGGCGGTTGTCATTGGCCTGATGATCGGCCCCGCCATTCAAAGGCGCATCGTGCGCTTTGCGGAGGATCGCCTGAAGGCAACCATGCCTCTCAGCCCCCAGGAGGTGCGCGCGCAGAGGGATGCTGCCCGCGCGACCTATGCTGCGGAAAATGCCAAGGCCCAGCAGGCGCTGCGGCGCGAACGCGACAAGAACGTCTCGCTGATGCTGCAAAACGAAAATACGCTGCGCGAGGCGCGCAGGCTTGCCGGAGAGAACGCCGATCTGCAGGCCCAACTGGCCGATATGAACGTGGCAGCAGCCGACATGCGCTCCACGGTCCGCCAACTCGAACAACGTCTCGAGCAGATGAAGGCAACCTTCGAGACTTCGGAAAGGGACAACGGCGCCAAGAGCAATACCATCCGCACGCTCAATGGCCAGGTGGACAAGCATGCGGCGGATATCGACAATCTCCGGATAGACCTCGCCGCGCGCGAAACCGAGATCGAGCACCTGAAGAGCCGGGTCGCCGCGCTGCATGACGAGCGCCAGGTGCTGCGCGGCGATCTCAAGGCCGAGAATGCCCGGGCACGGGAAATGGAGTTGCGGCTCAGCAAGGACGAGGCCCGGATACGCCAGCTCGAAGCCGCCGTCGCGCGCGAAGCCGCTACGAATGCGCAGCGCGAAAATGCGCTCGCGCAGCGGGCGGACGAAATCGAAAAATTGAAGGCACGCCTGAAAGAGCTAAATCACGAGATGCGGGAAGCGGCGAAGGTCATTCGCGCGGCCGGCCTCGCCATTCCGAAAAAGGCCGTCGCTGCAGAGGCCGTTGATGGCAAGAGCGGCGAGCCACGCGCAAAGACGATGCAAGATCCTGACACGAGCATGTTGTCTGAAGACCTGCGCAATCGCGCCACGGCGATTTCGAAGCGCTTGATAAACGCCAAGTCCGCGGCGCATGACGAGGCGCTGCGGCAGGAGATCGCCGATATCGCCGCGGGCATGATTGCGCTGACGGCGGCGAACGAAGGCAAGGCGTCACCGATCCGCAGCCTGCTCGCCGGAGAGGAGACCGACGCCACGCCAGCCCGCAAGAGTCTCGCAAGCCGCGCCAAGGAAATCCTTCCACCAGAGTGAGCGCTAGCGCATCTGCCCGAAAATCGGACCCGATTTTCGGAAAGCACGATGCGTAGATTCAAAGAGTTACATCATCCTTCGTGCGTCGTAAAAGACGCACGGCGCTGTAGCGGCCGGAAAGCGAGAGCTTCAAAGTCGCCCGTTGATCAGTGCAACCTGATGCAGTGCTATGCCGGCAGCCATGGCGACGTTCAGGCTGTCGAGTCCCGGCCGCTGGCGGATGCGTGCTGTATGAATCGCAGACAGGATAGCCTCCGGCAGCCCCTCGCCTTCGGTGCCGACGAGGAGCGCCGTGCGCGGCGCCGGCGGAATGTCGCTGATGTCGACCGTGCCGCGCGGCGACAGCCCCCAGATCGCGAAACCTGCGGCCTGAAGTCGTTCGATCAGCGCAGCCCCCGTCCCTTCCCGTGCGAACGGCATCGTCAGCACCGATCCGACCGACACCCGGATCGCCTTGCGATACATCGGATCGCAGCTCGTTGCGTCCATCAGGACGGCATCGACACCGAAGGCGGCGGCGTTGCGAAACAACGAGCCCATGTTGTCGTGGTTCGAAATCCCGCAGGCGGCGAGGAGGAGGCTTTCAGCCGGAAGGCGCGCGATGAGCGCATCCCGGTCCGGCATCGCATCGCGCCGCCCGAGCGCCAGCACGCCGCGATGCATGTTGAAGCCGGCGATCGCGTCGAAGACCCTTGCACCCGCCACGTAGACGGGGATATCGGCCGGAAATTCCGCAAGCAGCTCGGTCAAGCCGGCAACGCGGCTCTCGAGCAGCAGTATCGCCTCGGCGGCAATACCACGCCGGGCGCGGTGAGCGGCAGCCAGCATGCGGAGCACGACCGTGCCTTCGGCGATGAAACGACCCTGCCGCCCCGTCAGGTCCCGCTCCTTGATCGCGACGAAGCCGGCGATGCGGACATCGGAGGGATCATCGATGCGGATGAGGGAGGGCAGCGTCATGGCGATGCCGTCAATTGGTCCTGACTGTGATGTCGGCGACGATGCGCCCGGCGGGAATGTCGAACACGATCGCACGCGGCTCGGCGCCGGGCAGGCTGCCATAGAAAAGCACCTGCGACCCGGAGAGCGCGACATTGCTCACCGAAAACCCGGCCGGCAATGCAGCAATCGCGGTTACCGGCGCGTCGCCCGGCACGCTCACGGCCGCCATCGGCGCTGCCTGCGCGCCGTCATTCGTCCGGGTCAGCTTGTAGACAATCGCCCCAAGGACAGCCATAAGCATGACAAGCATCACGCCGGCCGAGACGAGCTGCAGGCGCACCATCTTGCGACGGACATTTTCCATCGCGGGGTCAAGCGGCTTTTCTTCCTGTTCATCGGGCTCGAATGCAGTCATGGCTGGCTTTCTGTCGGAATTGAAACGGAATGAACGATCCCTTTAAACAAGCGGCCGGCAATAGGAAAGTCCTGAAGGCCAACGAGGACGCCGCGGGAAGGCTGGATGCCTTCCTGACGGCCGCGCTTTCGGGCGAGTTTTCCCGCAATCGCATCAAGAGCCTGATCGAGCAGGGCGCTGTCTCTGTCAACGGCCAGACGATCGTCGAGCCGAAACGGAAGGTGCATCCCGGCGACGTGTTCGAGATTGACTTGCCTGAGCCCGAGGACCCCGAACCGAAGGGCGAGGCGATCCCACTCGACGTGCTTTATGAGGACGACGACCTGATCGTGCTTGTGAAGCCGGCCGGCCTGGTCGTGCACCCGGGTGCCGGCAACTGGACGGGCACGCTCGTCAACGCGCTTATCCACCATTGCGGCGACAGCCTTTCCGGCATTGGAGGCGTCAGGCGGCCGGGTATCGTTCACCGGCTCGACAAAGAAACGAGCGGCGTCATGGTCGTGGCAAAGAACGATGCAGCCCACCGTCATCTTTCGGACCAGTTTGCCGACCACGGGCGCACCGGACCGCTCGAACGCGCCTATCAGGCGGTGGTCTGGGGGCGCCCCCGGCAATTGAAGGGCACCATCAACGCCTCATTGGGACGGGCCGTAGACCGAACGAAGCGGGCCGTCAAGCACGAGGAGAGCGACGACGCGCGCGAAGCCATCACCCACTATGAAGTGGTCGAGCGTTACCATGAAAAACCGGATGGCACCTGCCTCGCCTCTACCGTAACATGTCACCTCGAAACGGGCCGTACCCACCAGATTCGCGTCCACATGGCCCATATCGGCCACCCGCTGATCGGCGACCCCGAATATGGGGCAGCCTTCCGGACCAAGGCCAATCTGCTGCCCGAGCTGGCGAAAGCTGTGGTCAACCGCTTTCACCGGCAGGCGCTCCACGCCTTCATGCTGCAATTCGAGCACCCGACGACCGGCGAGACGATGCATTTCGAGGCGCCGATGCCCTCGGACATGGAAGCCCTGGTTGCAGCCTTGCGCGCCGGAGAGTGATGCCACGGCGCTGCACGTCTTGAGACGCACAAAGGATGCTGTAGCGCTTTGAATTTGCTGCATGTTTTATCCTCAAATCGGATACGATTTGAGGAAACACGCATCAGCCCTTGAATTCGGCGTTCCGGATTCCAATCTTATAGGAGCTTCAACTCGCGACATTCCCTTCCCCGGTCTCACGACAGCGTGAAACCGGAGTCCTTGAATCATGCTTTCGCCGTACTTATCTTCTAGTTTAGTGGGGTCTTGATGAAGACCCACATGCCCGGTCTGCCGTCCCGGAGGCCGGAGACGAAAAAGGGGGGTGCTTCATGGCCCGCAATACTTTGCCGACCATTACCGCTGGAGAGGGCGGTCTCAACCGTTATCTCGACGAAATCCGCAAATTTCCGATGCTCGAACCGCAGGAAGAGTACATGCTCGCCAAGCGGTACCAGGAGCATGACGACCGCAACGCCGCGCACAAGCTGGTGACGAGCCATCTCCGCCTCGTCGCCAAGATCGCGATGGGCTACCGCGGCTATGGCCTGCCGATCGGCGAAGTCGTATCGGAAGGCAACGTCGGCCTGATGCAGGCCGTCAAGAAATTCGAGCCCGATCGTGGCTTCCGGCTTGCGACCTACGCGATGTGGTGGATCAAGGCTGCGATCCAGGAATACATCCTGCGCTCCTGGTCGCTCGTCAAAATGGGCACGACCGCCAACCAGAAACGGCTGTTCTTCAATCTGCGGCGGCTGAAAGGCCGCATTCAGGCACTCGATGAGGGAGACCTCAAGCCCGAGCAGGTAAAGGAAATCGCGACGACCCTGAAGGTCAGCGAGGACGAGGTCGTTTCGATGAACCGCCGCCTTTCGGGCGATGCCTCGCTGAACGCGCCGATCAAGGCAAGCGAGGGCGACTCCGGCCAGTGGCAGGATTGGCTTGTCGATGACCACGACAACCAGGAAGAGATCCTGATCGAACAGGACGAACTCGACAATCGCCGCGCCTTGCTCGCCAGTGCGATGAAGGTGCTGAACGATCGCGAGCGTCGCATTTTCGAGGCCCGTCGCTTGGCAGAGGAACCGGTAACGCTGGAAGACCTCTCGTCCGAGTTCGACATCAGCCGCGAACGCGTCCGGCAGATCGAAGTCCGCGCTTTCGAGAAAGTGCAGGATGCGGTCCGCAAGGCGGCGCTGGAGCGCTCGAGTGCCCTGCGTGTCGTTGAAGGCGCGTAAAGGATCGGCTTCCTAGAGCGCCGCGCGTCTTGTCAGATGCGCAAAGCTCGCTGTTGCACTTTGATGCTGCATGACTTCATCCTTAAATCGGCTTCGATTTGCAGGAACAAACGAAAATCCCGGCCGGGTCGCCCCTGCCGGGATTTTTTGCATCCCTCTCTCATTCCGGCGCCGCGCGTCTTATCAGACGCGCAAAGGACGCTGTAGCACTTTGAAATGCTGCATAGTTTGTCCTTAAATCGGCTCCGATTTAAGGGAACAGCAGCAGCGGCTACTGGCTGCTTGCGGCCGTATTGCCGAGCGTACTCCACGCCTGCATCGCCTTGTTGAAGGCTTCGACGCCGGCCGCGCCTTTCTCCAGCGTCAGCAGCGCACGGCGACCGTTCCGGTAGGTTATCGGAATGTCGATCCAACCGCGGCTGCGAAGCAGTTCCGTATTGTTGCTGACCGCTTCGGCGAAGTCGTTGAGTGCGATCATGTGGAAATCGTCGGTGATTTTTGCCGGCACGGCGATCAGCGGATCGCCACGGTCCTGCTCAGTGCGCTTCATCGAAACGCGCTGGACACCGTCGATGGCGCCGCCCTCGAAGTTCTCCGGCAGCGAGAACACGAATTCGATCACGTGGCTTGCCGGCAGCGACGGATCGGCATTGCGCTTGATCGTCATCAGCGCGGTCAAACCGCGATCGGGTACGGTGATCTGCGCCTGGATGGCAGGCTCGGGCTTGGCGTCGCCGCCCGGCGACTCATCCTTGATCGACCAGGCGACAGTCCCCGGTATCGCTGTCGGCGACGATTGGCCGAGCCGCTCCTCGTAGAGGAACATCTTCTCCCCATCGGCGACAGAAATCTCCGCCCGAGGAGCCTGTCCAGCGTTCTGAGTCTGTCCGGCGTTCTGGCTTGGTGCCGTTGCGGCGGCTTGCTCTCCCGCCGGCTGTTGTGGTGCGGTGCCACCACTTTGTGCCTGACCGGCCTCCGTCTGAGGAGCGACGGATTTGCCCTCCTGCGAGACTTCCGTGCCGTTCGCGCCGGCTGGACCGTCGTCCACCTCGGAGCCATCGGCAAGCAGACGCTGGGTGAACTTGGTCGAGCTGTCCTCTGGCCGCGCCGTTTCGTCGGGCGCACCAGGTTGTCCGCTTGATTGACCGGCCGGCGTGTTCTGACCATCAGGCGTTTCGGGGGCCTCCGGTGCTGCCGGCATGATCTCCGCGATCAGCCCCGAAAGCCAGGCGTTGCCCGCCTCCCTGTTCTGCCAATAGGCATAACCGCCTCCACCGAGGAGAAGCGCAATGACGGCGCCGATCGCCAGCCGCTTGAAATTGAACCGGGAAGGCTTGAGCGTCGTGCGGTAGGATGACGGCCGGGCTGGCGCGGAAACCGGAGGCTGCTCGCGGCCATTCTCCTTGGCCGCTCCGTTTGCGGCCGCCGCCCCGTTGTTCTCGCCAAAGCCGAGCAGGTCGTCGATGTGGTCCCAGGCGGTGCTGGCACGTTCTTCCTGGCTCGCGGGCACAGGCGCTTTTTCCACCGGCCACGACCATTCGGAAATGTCGTTTTCAGCAGCCTTGTCCTTTTTGCTCTCCGCGGTGGTCGCGAAAGGATCGCTATCGTCGAAGGACCAGGAGCGCGACGGTTCCGCCTCGCGGGCATGCTGCGAGGGCTCCGCCTCTTCCGGCTCCACCGGATGAATGCCCAAAAGCTCGGGTGTCGACGAAGATGTATCCTCGGGTGCCGCGTGGGCGTCGGCCGCCTGCGTCGTCGGAGAAGTATCCTCCCACTCTGGCAAGGCCCATTCCGACGTGGCCGATTTCTTCGTCTCCTCCTCGCTCGGCAGAGGCTCGGAGCGTACCGGCTCCCCCTGATCGGGCTGAGGCTCGGCCTGCTCGCCATGGAGTTCGTCTCCGCGCGGCTCAGGTTCCCCGACATGTTCAACCGACGGCGCTGGCTCGGCTTCGTGTTCGCGCGCGGCCCGCTGCTCCTCGGTCGAAGAAGGCCATTCTGCCGCTGCTTCCTCCGTGGGCCCTTCTGTCGCTGCTTCCCGCGCCGGTTCGGACGGAGCATCATAGGCGGCGTCCGGCTCGTGTGCCGCAGCCTCGTCGATCGGCGCAGCGTGCGGCTCCTCGTCCCCGGCCTCGGCGCTCACCGGAGCCGGCGACACTGGGTGCTCGACGCTCGGCTCCTCGCTTGCGGGTTCCTGGACATGCTCTTCCGATGGCGCTTGTTCCGGTTCTGCAGCGGCGCTCGCGGCCGCCTCGGGCTCGGCCGAGGCGGGCGGCTCTTGCTCGGTCGCCGTTTCAGCTACGGCCGGCTCGACTGCGTCGGCTTCCTCGACCGCGGGCAGCGCCTCCGCGTATTCGCTTTCGACCTCCCCGATTGCCTGTTCCAGCTTGTTCAGCTGGCGATTGATCATGTCGTCCGATGGCCGCGGGCTCATGTTTTCGAGTTGCCGGCGCACGGCACTGCGCGCCTTCTCGTAAACCTTGCCTCGCATTTCCGGTGTGTTTTCCGACAGGCCGTCAACGGTCCTGCGAATAACTGCAACAAAATCTGCCATCAGAACTTTCTCATACTCCCAGGCGTGCGCCCGCAATCACGACGCAACTGTCGTTGCGCGACACTAGTCCTCAAAAGGATCCGTCACAAGTATTGTGTCGTCGCGTTCCGGGCTCGTCGAAAGAAGTGCAACCGGCGCGCCGATCAGTTCCTCGACCTGTCGAACATACTTGATAGCTTGTGCCGGAAGATCGGCCCAACTGCGGGCACCAACCGTCGATTCCTTCCAGCCTTCAAGCGTAATATAGACTGGCTTTACCGAAGCTTGCTGCGCCTGACTTGCCGGAAGGTGGTCAAGCTCCTGTCCGTCCAGAGTATAACCGACGCAAATCTTCAACTCGTCCAAGCCATCGAGCACGTCGAGCTTGGTGAGCGCAATGCCGGTGATGCCGTTGGCGGCAACCGATTGGCGCACGAGCGCGGCGTCGAACCAGCCACAGCGGCGCTTGCGCCCCGTAACGGTCCCGAATTCATGGCCCCGTTCGCCGAGGAACTGGCCGATCTCATCGTTTAGCTCGGTCGGAAACGGTCCTTCGCCGACGCGCGTCGTATAGGCCTTGGTGATGCCGAGGACATAGCCGAGCGATCCCGGTCCCATGCCGGAACCGGCGGCGGCCTGGCCGGCAACCGTGTTCGATGACGTGACGAAGGGATAGGTTCCGTGATCGATATCGAGCAGCGTGCCCTGCGCACCCTCGAAGAGGATGCGCGCGCCCTTGCGGCGCTCCTTGTCGAGCAGCAGCCAGACCGTATCCATGAACGGCAGTACCCGCTCAGCGACGGAGGAGAGTTCGTCCATGATCGCCTTGTGGCTGATCTCCGCCTCGCCCAACCCGCGGCGCAGCGCGTTATGGTGCGTCAGCAACCGATCGACCTTCGCCGGCAGAGTATCGAGATCGCCAAGGTCCATGACGCGGATGGCGCGGCGGCCAACCTTGTCTTCGTACGCTGGGCCAATGCCCCGGCGCGTCGTGCCGATCTTGGTACCGCTGTTCGAGGCGGCATCCTCACGGAATCCATCGAGCTCGCGGTGCAGCGACAGGATGAGCGTCGCATTGTCGGCGATACGCAGATTGTCCGGCGTGACCTTCACGCCCTGCTTGGCGAGCTTGTCCATTTCCGCAATCAGCGCATGGGGATCGATCACGACGCCGTTGCCGATGACGGCGAGCTTGCCGGGACGAACGACGCCGGAAGGAAGAAGGGACAGCTTGTAGCTGACGCCGTCGATCACCAGGGTATGGCCGGCATTGTGGCCGCCCTGGAATCGCACGACGATGTCAGCGCGCTCCGAGAGCCAATCCACGATCTTGCCTTTGCCTTCGTCGCCCCACTGGGACCCGACCACCACGACATTCGTCATAATTTTCTTCCTATTCGCGCGCGCACAAGGGATTGCGCCATCCTGAAACCCGCGCATCTATACTGTGTTGTCCTGCGGAAAGCGACCCCGTTGTGACCAGCACGGCACCCTTTTTGCATGACAAGCGATGGATTTAGCGCCTATATCTCTGCTGCTCTCCCGCCTCTCCGGCACTCCATTTCCCCGTCCCCACATGGATCGCAGCATCGTGAACGCCAGGGCCTATTTTTATCTCGCAATAACTTCGCTTTTTTGGGGCGGCAATTCAGTCGCGGGCAAGATGGCCGTCGGGCACGTCAGTCCGATGATGCTGACGACTCTGCGTTGGATGGTCGCGCTCGCCGTCATTCTGGCATTGATGACGCCGCAGATCCGTCGCGACTGGGACAAGATCCGTGAGCACTGGCTGCAATTGCTGGCCTATGGAGCCGTCGGCTTCACGATGTTCAATGCGTTCCTCTATTCCGCCGTGAAATATACGAGCGCCATCAACGCGGTGATCCTGCAGGCTGGCATTCCGATGCTTATCTTCCTCTTCAACTTCGTTCTCTTTCGCATGAGGGCGTCGGTCGCGCAGATCATCGGCTTCACCGTGACGCTGATCGGAGTCTTGATCACCGCCGCGCATGGCGACCTCGCCAGCCTGTTGCAGTTGCAGTTCAATTTCGGCGACGCACTGATGATCCTCGCCTGTATCGTCTATGCCGCCTATACCGTCGCGTTGCGCTGGAAGCCGAACATGCACTGGCAGAGCTTCATCGCGGCGCCGGCCTTCGGGGCGCTGCTGAGCGCCATTCCGCTCCTCATCTGGGAATTCTCAAACGGGAACGCGATCGTCCCCGATGCCACCGGCTGGGCGATCGTCATCTATGCTGCGATCTTCCCGTCGCTGATGTCGCAGGTCCTATACGTGCGTGGCGTGGAAATGATCGGCGCCAATCGCGCCGGGCTGTTCATCAACGCCATCCCGGTTTTCGGAACGCTTCTTTCGGTGCTTCTCGTCGGCGAGACCTTTCATCCCTTTCACCTTGTGGCGTTGCTGCTGGTACTTGGCGGCATTGCCATCGCGGAACGCGGCCGCCCAAAACGACCGCGCTGAGACGCTAGCGCATCGGCCCGAAAATTGGACCCGATTTTCGGAAAGCACGATGCGTAGATTCAAAGAGTTACAGCGACCTTTGTGCGTCCTTAAGGACGTACGGCGCTGTAACGCTTTAAGGGCGCCAAGCGACGCGTTGCTCCGGCCACCCCCCTCATCCACCGCCGGCACGGCAGAGGTGTTCCGCGGCGTTTCAAATCCCCAAAAAAGAAAAACGCGCCGGCGATCGTTCCGGCGCGTTCCAGTCAGTTCAATGCTCCGGCGCGTGCCGCTTACTCGATGCTGAACACCAGCTGCTTCGCCTGGCGGATGGCCGCATTCGCGCGCAGCTTGTCGAGCACCTTCTCCGAGACAGGACCGTCGACATAAAGCAGCGCGATGGCATCGCCGCCTTCCTTCTCGCGGCCGAGTTGGAAGTTGGCGATGTTGACGCCGGCGTCACCGAGCGTCGTGCCGATGAACCCGATCATGCCGGGGACGTCGGTGTTGGTCAGATAAACCATGTGCTTGCCGACATCGGCGTCGAGATTGATGCCCTTGATCTGGATGAAGCGCGGCTTGCCGTCGGAGAAGACCGTACCGGCGACCGAACGGGTCTGATTCGCCGTTGTCACCGTCAGCTTGATATAGCCGTCGAAGACGCCGGATTTATCGCGCTTCACTTCGGAAAGGATCACGCCCTTTTCCTTGATCATGACCGGCGCAGACACCATGTTGACATCCGCCACCTGCGGGCGGATCAGGCCGGCGAGAACTGCGCTCGTCAGCGCCTTGGTGTTCATGGCCGCCGTGGAGCCGTCATAGAGGATTTCGATTTCCTTGATCGCGCTTTCCGTGACCTGGCCGACAAAGGCGCCGAGAACGTCGGCAAGCCGGATGAAGGGCTTGAGGATCGGCGCTTCCTCGGCAGTGATCGACGGCATGTTGATGGCGTTCGAGACGGCGCCATTGACCAGGTAGTCGGACATTTGCTCTGCAACCTGCAGCGCCACGTTCTCCTGCGCTTCGGTCGTGGACGCGCCGAGATGCGGCGTGCAGACGACGTTCGGCAGACCGAAGAGCGGACTTTCGGTGGCGGGCTCCACTTCGAAGACATCGAAGCCGGCGCCGGCGACATGACCGGACTTCAGCGCCTCGGCAAGAGCGCTTTCAACGACGAGACCGCCCCGGGCGCAGTTGATGATGCGCACGCCCGGCTTCATCTTGGCGATTGCCTCTGCGTCGATGATGTTGCGGGTCTTGTCGGTCAGCGGCACGTGAAGGGTGATGAAATCCGCCCGCGCAAAAAGCTCGTCGAGCTCGACCTTGACGACGCCCATCTCCTCGGCGCGCTCCTTCGACAGGAACGGATCATAGGCGATGACGTGCATCTTCAGGCCGATGGCGCGGGCGCAGACGATCGAGCCGATATTGCCGGCGCCGATGACGCCGAGCACCTTGCCGGTGATCTCGACGCCCATGAACTTCGATTTTTCCCACTTGCCGGCCTGAGTGGAACCGTCGGCTGCAGGAAGCTGCCGGGCGACGGCAAACATCAGCGCGATTGCATGCTCGGCCGTGGTGATCGAGTTGCCGAAGGGCGTGTTCATGACGATGATACCGCGGCGAGAAGCAGCCGGGATGTCGACATTGTCCACGCCGATGCCGGCGCGGCCGACGACCTTGAGATTGGTTGCCGCAGCGATCAGCTTCTCCGTCACCTTGGTGGCGGAGCGGATGGCGAGGCCGTCGTAGTTGCCGATGATCTCAGCGAGCTTTTCCTTGTCCTTGCCGAGCTTCGGCTGGAAATCCACTTCAACGCCGCGGTCGCGGAAGATCTGGACGGCGGTTTCCGACAGTTCATCGGATACGAGAACGCGAGGTGCCATGAGAGGCCTCCTTAGGAATCAGTTCTGAAAGGGATGCGGGATTGGCTTCGCTCGTTGGCGAGCGAAGCTTATCGCTTAGATCAGGCAGCGGCCTGCGACAGCGTCGCCTTCTGGGTCTCGAAAGCCCAGGTGAGCCACGGCATCAGCGCTTCCATATCGGAAGCCTCGATGGTGGCACCGGCCCAGATCCGCAGACCGGAGGGCGCATCGCGATAATGGCCGATGTCGTAGGCGACGCCTTCCTTTTCGAGCAGGGCAACGACACCCTTCGCGAAGGCAGCCTGGCCATCGGCATCGAGGGCGAGCACGTCCTTGTCGAGGATCTTGAGGCAGACGGACGTGTTGGAGCGCGTTTCCGCCTTGGTCGCCAGATTGGCAATCCATGCGTTCGCGTCAACGAACCGATGGATCACGTCGGCATTGGCGTCTGCCCTGGCAATCAGCCCCTTGAGGCCGCCAACCGACTTCGCCCAAAGGAGCGCGTCGATATAGTCTTCGACGCAGAGCATCGACGGCGTATTGATTGTTTCGCCGGCAAAGATGCCCTCGATCAGCTTGCCGCCGCTGGTCAGGCGGAAGATCTTCGGCAGCGGCCATGCCGGTGCATAGGTGAGCAGCCGTTCGGCTGCACGCGGTGAAAGAATGAGGACGCCATGAGCCCCCTCACCGCCGAGCACCTTCTGCCAGGAGAAGGTGACGACGTCGAGCTTGGCGAAGTCGAGATCCTGAGCAAAGGCGGCGGAGGTCGCGTCGCAGATCGTCAGCCCCTTGCGGTCCGCGGGGATGAAATCGGCATTCGGCACGCGCACGCCCGAAGTGGTGCCATTCCAGGTGAAGACGACATCGCGGTCGAAATCGACCTTAGCGAGATCCGGCAGATCGCCATAGCCGGCTTCGAACTTGCGAACATCGGCAAGCTTCAGCTGCTTGACCACGTCGGTCACCCAGCCGGCACCGAAGCTTTCCCAGGCAAGCATATCGACGCCACGGGCGCCGAGCAGCGACCACAGCGCCATTTCGACCGCGCCGGTATCGGAAGCGGGCACGATACCGATGCGGTAGTCGGCCGGCACTTCAAGAATTTCACGGGTAAGATCAATGGCCTGCTTGAGCTTGGTCTTACCGATCTTGGCTCGGTGCGAGCGACCGAGTGCGGCATCGGAGAGAGCGTCGAGCGTCCAACCAGGGCGCTTCGCGCAGGGGCCAGAAGAAAAATGGGTATTTTCCGGACGCACGTCCGGCTTGGCAGGCTTCGTCATAATGCTATCCTCTCAGATAGAAGCCCCTCGTTGGGGAGGGGTGTCCCGCCGTCGGGAATATTGTGGGTCCGAGAGGAAGTCAAGCGGCTTGCGTCGCTTTTGAAAAAATTTTTGGCGTTCCCGGCAAACTTCGGACAACGATTGTTACCAGAGCGCGAAGCGCAGGCCTGCGCGGATCTCATGGCGTGACAGGCCGTCGTCGTGGCCCTTGGCACCACGGGCGCCGGCAAGTGCCTCGGCCCCGAAGCCAAACATGCCGCCATCCGCTATGCGGGAATAACGATAGCCGAGATCGAGTTTCAGCCGGTCGGTGATGTCGTAGGAGACACCGGCCATGAGGGCGTAGGTGAAGCGCCAGCTGTCCTCTCCCTCATAGGACGTGGCACCTGCGCCACCGGCGCAGGCGCCGCCGCCGGGAAGGCAGGTCGCCGTCTCGCGGACCGTGTTCCAGTTGATGTTGGTGGCGCCGATGCCCGCGCCGAGATAAGGCGTGAATCCGGCGAGCGTCGCCAGGTCGACATAGCCGTTCGCCATGAGGCCGAGCGCGGAGAAATTGGCGTCATGCGAAAACGCGCATGACGTCCCGGCGCCCTGGCCCGCGCAGGGAGAGGCTGACAGCGACGAACCGTCGAACCGACCTTCGAAATATTCCGCCGTAATGTCGGCGCGCACGACGTCGTTAAACCGATAGCCGATGCCGATCGTCCCGGAGATCGGCTTGGCGAAGCGGGCATTGTCGAACGGGACAGTGTTATAGCTGTTCGTTCCGGGGTCGAAGGTGCGATAGGAGGGGTCGCCCTCTTCGCGCCACGGTGCATAGCCGATGTCGCCGCGCAAATAGAGACCGCTGACATCGCTTCCTTCGGGGGAAATGGTGATCTCCGGCGCGTCGAGCAATTCGTCGTCGGCTGCATATGCCGCACCGGACGCCAAGAGACCAGCGCCCAGACCAGCGCCAAGTGCGATCCCGCAGATCCCGTGCCGCCAGTCCATCGGTATGCCCTTTCGTCAGCGCCGTCGGAACGACCGCCGTGCCGGCCGGACCTGCGTTAACTATTGGCAGGGACAAGTTAACCAGCGGTTAAGCATGTTGTTTGACGAAAAATTAGGGAATCCCGCACGGTGACGGCTGCGTTGACGGCGATGTTCGGCAAAGCATTCGGAAGACCCGTTAAAACGGTAACGTGATCACGCCTTCTCACCGGTCGACCCGCGATGCGCGCGCTGCCAAGTCCCGCGCATAGGAAAGCATATCGGTGCGCCGTGATGCGGTTCGCACGAGCAAACCGCGTTCGCCCACGATTGCCCTTGCCTCTGTGAAGAAGTGACATCCCTCTCTTTCGATCCCGGCAATCACTTCCTCGACGTCGTCGGAGGCATTTCGCGAGATCGCGCCCATTTCCCCGAATATGGTCGTGCAGAAGCCCTTGTCCCGAGCCGTGGCAACACCGGCGCCGTTGAAGAAAAAGATGGCCTGAGCGAGATTGTCGCGATCCGGCCCAACGGCCGCATATGGCTTTCCCCAGTATCTCGCAATCGTCTTCTGCCATTCGTCGGAAGCGAGGCGATCCTTCGGCAGATGCGAGAATTTGACGTCGCGTATGATGCTGTAGAGGACACCGCCCGACAGTGGTGAGGTAAAATCGAGCCGATAGACATCGGAAAGCGGCGACCGACCGCGCGACTCCAGCGATATCGATTCGGTGTACGTTGCGGATGCCGCGTCCTGCTTCGCTTTTACCGCTTCGCGATTTTCCGTCTTCTGCCAGTGCGCGTATTTCCGTGAAATGACCGCTTCGACCTCGGAGAGGGTCATTCCGACTTCGAAATCATGCCCGGGAAGGAACGATTGCGCGACGATGTCGTTCGGGTCGGCCAAAGCGAACTGCGGGGCCGACCCAGCATGCGCGAGTGTGGCGAAGAGGAAAAAGAAGCAGGTCGCAAGCGTCTTCATCTGTTGTGTTTTAAATGCGGTCGAAAGGGGCCGCGTGACGGCCCCGAACAAAGGTCCGACTCTACGGTCCGCGCTATTGCAGCGCGTAGCGCATACCCAGTTTGAAGTCGTGCGAGGTGATGTCGTCGAAATTCATCGGGGCGTTATTTACGGTGTCGTCGTAGCTGCGGATATTGTCGGTCTTAGCGTCGCCGAGATTGACGTAGCTGTAGCCGAAATCGATCGCCAGTCGCTCGGTCGCCTGGTAAGCGACGCCGGCGTGCAGCGCCCAGGCGAAGTTCCAGGTCGAATCTTCGTCGGCATAGGCGACGCCTACCGTCGGCACGTTGATGTCGCGGAAGCCCGAGAACGTGTTGCGCGAAGCACCGATGCCGGCCCCGACATAGGGCTTGACGCCGTACCAGTCGCCGATGTCGACATAGGCGTTGGCCATCAGCAACCATTCCGACTTGGCGCCGTCATAATCGTTGGTTCCGTCCCATATTCCGTCGCCGTCGCCGTCATAGCGGTCGAGGGCGGTGAAATCCGCCTTGCCGCGATATTCGACGATACCATCGAGGCGGAGCCAGTCGTTGAACTGATAACCGATACCGCCGCCCGCCAGCGGCGCGCTGTCGAAGCTGCCATCGTCCAGGAAATCATGAACGGCAACGTCGTCCATCAACTCGTGATTCATGCTGCCGAGTCGCTGGTTGCTCATGCCGAGATGGCCGCGCAGATACCAGCCACCAGGCACGACAACTGGTGCCGGATCCTCGACATAGAGATCGGCGGCAAACGCCGGTGTGCCGCACGACAGTGCGGCCATGATCGCAATTACAGATTTTTTCATAAGATGCCCCACGAAACGGTTGTGACCACGCTGCCCGACGGGTCATGCAACTTCTGTTGCGCCACAATTCGCATGCCGCGGTTAACATCGGATTAAGCATAGAAATTTACCTTGTTTATTAAGCACTTCTAATGCTTGCGATTCCGGATCGGATGTGACTGAGCAACAAAAAAGGCCGGCGATCGGGGCCGGCCGTTTGGGTTGTGTGAACGAGGAACGGAGCAGGCCAGCCGCTATGCGGCGCTCCGGACGCTGCCGATCACGTTGACGAGTTCGTCGACGATGCGCTCGACCTGGCTGCGGTCGTCGCCTTCCGCCATGACGCGGATAAGCGGTTCTGTTCCGGACGGGCGGATTAGCAGGCGGCCATTCTTGGCAAGGCCCGCCTCGGCGTCGGCGATCGCCTGCTGCACGGTCGGATGCTCGAGCGGCTTGCCCGCCGATACGCGAACATTCTTCAGGATCTGCGGCACGGGCTCGAAGCGGTGGCACACCTCGCTGACCGACACGCCCTGTCGCTTGACCACAGCAAGGATCTGCAGCGCAGCCACCAGGCCGTCGCCGGTCGTCCCGAAATCGGAGAGCACGATGTGGCCGGACTGTTCGCCACCGACGTTCAGGCCGTCCTGGCGCATCTGCTCGACGACATAGCGGTCGCCGACCTTGGTGCGGTGCAGTCCGATGCCACGGCCCTTCAGGTAACGTTCGAGGCCGAGATTCGACATCACGGTCGCCGCTATGGCGCCACCCTTCAGCATTCCGTCCGTAGCCCAGCTATCGGCGATCACCGCCATGAGCTGGTCGCCATCGATGACGGTTCCGTTTTCGTCGATGATCAGGACCCGGTCCGCATCGCCGTCGAGTGCGATGCCGATATCGGCCCTGACTTCATGAACCTTTTTCGAGAGCGCGGCCGGATGCGTCGAACCGCATTCGAGGTTGATGTTGACGCCGTTCGGCTCCGTCCCGATCGTCACTACTTCGGCACCGAGTTCCCAGAGCGCGGACGGGGCAACCTTGTAGGCGGCGCCGTTGGCGCAGTCGATGGCAATACGCAGTCCCTTCAGCGTGACGTCGCGCGGCAGCGTCCGCTTCGCCTGTTCGATATAGCGGTAGATGTCGCCATCGACGCGCTTGGCCCGGCCGATATCCTCCGGCTTGGCAAGCTGGCCGGACATATCCTGGTCGATGAGTTCTTCGATCTTTTCCTCGATGTCGTCGGAAAGCTTGTAGCCATCGGGCCCGAAGAGCTTGATGCCGTTGTCGCGGAACGGGTTGTGCGAAGCCGAGATCATCACGCCGATGTCGGCGCGCAGCGATCGCGTCAGCATGGCGACGCCCGGCGTCGGGATCGGGCCGAGCAGGAAGACATCGAGTCCGGCGGCCGTGAAGCCGGCGACCATCGCATTTTCGAGCATATAGCCTGAAAGGCGCGTGTCCTTGCCGATCACGACGCGGTGGCGGTGCGCTCCATTGCGAAAGATCGTTCCAACGGCGATGCCGACACGCATGGCGAGGTCTGGCGTCATCGGGAAAATATTGGACTGGCCGCGAATGCCGTCAGTGCCGAAATACTTGCGCTTCATAAGAACTCCATGGTCCTGCTGCGGCAGGATCGACTTTACCGACCGCGTCTGTCTGCGTGTTCCGCGATTGGATTTCATATCGCCGGACCTCGTATTCAGAGTTTGACGCTCTACAGCGCGGCGCATCCAATCGGACGCGCCAAGATCGCTTTAGCACTTTGAACTGCTGCATAATTTTGTCCTTAAATCGATTCCGATTTAAGGAGTCATGCAGTAGCGGCTCCCTCCCTCTATTGCTGCACCTGCTCGCGTCCACCGCAGAGGCCAGGCACGGTTTGAATCATCTTTGGCATAAAACCGCAGCAAACGGCAGCAATCCTATCATCAGAAATCATTACATCGCGTTACCTAGTGCGCGAAAGACACTCTGAACAACCATACCCCAACAAAAAGCCGCCGCTCCTTCCGGCGCGGCGGCCTTCGATTTCATTTTTTTGGTCGGGACCTATTGCGGTTGCGGTTCGAAGCCGCCTTCCGGCTCCTCGCCCTTGGCACCGGCTTCTTTCTTCGTACCGGCAGAGGGTACGGCCGAGCCACGATGCGGAGGCGTATCGTCTCCTAGGTCGCGTGCAGGCTTCTCGCCGCGGATCAGCGCCTTGATTTCGTCGCCGGTCAGAGTTTCATATTCAAGCAGGCCTTCCGCGAGCGCCACGAATTCGTGGTTCTTCTCCGTGAGGATTTGACGCGCCGTTCCGTAAGCGTCATCGATCAGGCGGCGAATCTCGTTGTCGATCTTCTGTGCGGTCGCTTCCGAAACGTTCTTCTGCTGCGCCACGGAGTGTCCAAGGAAGACCTCCTGCTGGTTCTCGCCATAGGCGACCTGTCCAAGCTGATCGGAGAAGCCCCATTGCGTCACCATCGCACGCGCAAGCTTTGTCGCCTGCTCGATATCGGAGGACGCGCCGGAAGTGATGTTCTCCTTGCCGAAGGTCAGTTCCTCGGCAACGCGACCACCCATCATGATGGCGAGACGCGAGATCATCCACTTGTAGCTCATCGAGTAGCGGTCGCCTTCAGGCAATTGCATCACCATGCCGAGCGCGCGGCCGCGGGGGATGATGGTCGCCTTGTGCAGCGGATCGGCGGTAGGAACGTTGAGCGCAACGATGGCGTGGCCAGCTTCGTGATAGGCGGTCAGCTTCTTCTCGGCCTCGGTCATGGCGGAGGAGCGACGCTCCGCACCCATCATGATCTTGTCCTTGGCGTCCTCGAACTCCTGCATGGTGACGAGGCGCTTGTTGCGACGCGCCGCCATCAGCGCGGCCTCGTTCACGAGGTTCATGAGGTCCGCTCCGGAGAAACCCGGCGTACCGCGTGCCAAGACCTTGAGGTCGACATTCGGTGCCAGCGGCACATTGCGGACATGTACCTTGAGGATCCGCTCGCGACCGTTGATGTCCGGGTTCGGCACGACGACCTGCCGATCGAAGCGGCCCGGACGCAAGAGCGCCGGATCGAGTACGTCGGGACGGTTGGTCGCGGCGATCAGGATGATGCCCTCATTGGCTTCGAAGCCGTCCATTTCGACGAGCAGTTGGTTCAGCGTCTGCTCGCGTTCGTCGTTACCGCCGCCAAGGCCGGCCCCGCGGTGACGGCCAACGGCATCGATCTCGTCGATGAAGATGATGCAGGGAGCGTTCTTCTTTGCCTGCTCGAACATGTCGCGGACACGCGACGCACCGACACCGACGAACATCTCGACGAAGTCCGAGCCGGAGATCGTGAAGAAGGGCACGTTCGCTTCGCCGGCGACCGAGCGGGCAAGCAGCGTCTTACCGGTGCCGGGGGGGCCGACCAGCAAAACGCCACGCGGGATCCGCCCGCCGAGGCGCTGGAATTTCTGCGGATCGCGCAGGAATTCGACGATTTCCTCGAGGTCCTGTTTGGCCTCGTCAACGCCGGCGACATCGTCGAACGTGACACGGCCATGCGCTTCGGTCAGAAGCTTGGCCTTGGACTTGCCAAAGCCCATGGCCCCACGAGAGCCGCCTTGCATCTGCCGCATGAAGAACAGCCAGACGCCGAGGATCAACAGCATCGGCAGCAGCGTGCCGATATAGCTCAGGAAGCCCGACGATCCATCCGTTTCCGGACGCACAGTGACGGTGACGTCCTTGGCTTCGAGCCGTTCGGTCAAAGCAGTATCGACGGAAGGTGCGTAGGTCTGGAAGGTGGCGCCGCTTTCGGAATAGCTGCCGATCACCTTCGAGCCGGTGATCACGACTTCCTTGACGCGGCTGGCGTCGACGTCCTTCAGAAACTGCGAGAATGGAATTTCGCGTGAACCGGCGCGCTCCGTCGGCTGCTGGAACATGCTGAACAGCGCAATCAGGAGAAGCGCTATGATTGCCCAGAGGGCAAAATTACGAAAATTAGGGTTCATCGAACTCCCCGGAACCTGTCGCAACTCGGCGATTTCGCCGAGCTACAGTCTTGTTCCTTAACATAAGGTTCTGGCGTGGCCTTGCCAAGGTAAACCGCCAGGTCCCTCTCCATTTCTGTCAAAAACATCGTGTACCGGCGGAGCGGGGTAACGTACGCGCCCGAACAGCAACGCGACCGTATCCGCCATAGTCCGGTCAAAACCGGGCAAAAAGGTGTCGTAAAGGGCGATGCGGTATTCGACTTTCGCCCGGATCGAGCCGGCGACTTCGGCTTGCGCCGGAGCAATATGTGGCGCGGCCCGAGCGGCCCGTTTAGCGACGCCCGGCGGCAGGCCGGAGTCAATAAGCCTCTGATTCCATTGACTATCCTGATCAGAGGCCGTCACGACCACCGGGTGGCGTCCGCCGTTCGTAACGCTGAAGCGCCCATCCCACACGTTCGTCTCGCCGGGCTTTATGACACAAGAGGACAGGCTGCGCGCCTCACGGTAGAGATAGAGACCGTTTGGACGTCTATCGTAGACGACCCCTCCCGCCGTCATTCGTCCCGCCATGCCCTTTTGCAGAAAGCCGGAGATGCGCTCGATCGTCGCATGCCCCGGCAAATGATTGCGGCCGCCGAGGACTGCGGCGACGGACAGAAGCGCACGGCGCCAATCGGCATCGCTCATGTTTCCCGCCTGCGCCAACGCAACCTCAGCCGCAGCGGTCTCGTGGACACGAATATGGCTCTCGATCAGAGCGGCCGCCCGCGCCGATGACGCGGCCCTTTGCGTAGCGCTCCACGGGGCTATGGGCGCCTCTTGCGAGCCTTGGAGCTCGGAGCGCACACGAACGCGCTCGAACAGGGGATTGGCATTGCTCGGATCGTCGAACCATTCGACACCCCGCGCGGTCAGGAATGCGCGAATTTCGGCACGGCTCAGGCCAAGGAATGGTCGCAATACCCAGATGCGGCGCGCGTAAAGCATGGTGCTCGCCATGCCGGCGCTGCCCGGCCCCTCCCCCTCACCGCGTGCGCTGCGCATCGCGATCGTCTCGCGCTGATCATCTCGCGTGTGTCCGGTGGCAATGCAATCGGCGCCGAGCGCGGCGGCAGCATCCGCCAGCAGTTCATAGCGTTTCTGGCGCGCAGCCGCCTGGATACCGGTTCGCGGCTTGTCGCCTTGCCAGCGCCGCACAAGGTGAGGTACGCCGAGTTCGGCACAGAACGCCGCCACGACTGCCGCTTCCTCCGCGGATTCCGGTCTCAAACCATGATCGATCGTGCAGGCGACGAGCGAGAATCCTTCGCGATCTCCGTTGCCGATCGCGGAGTGGAGAGCAAGAAGAAGGCCCTTGGAGTCGCTGCCTCCGGAGACGGCCGCGAGAATCCGGCAAGGTTTGGCGAAGGAACGCAGGAATTGTCTGGCCGCGGCAATGACGGCTTCGGGCACGCGGTGCGCCTCAGCAGCCAAAGCGGCTCTGCTCGCTCGACACCTTTGCCTTCACGGCGGGCGAAGCCTTGGGATAGCGCTTGTTCACCTCGCGCAGCGTGGCGCAGGCGGTTTCCTTGTTGTCGAGAGCGCCGAGGGACATGCCGAGCTTCAGCAGCATCTCCGGCGCCTTGGGCGATTTGCCGTGCGCCTGATGCGCGTTCAGGAACGTCTTTGCAGCGTCGCTGTACTTGCCTTGCGAATATTGGGCTTCACCCATCCAGAAACTGGCGTCGGCCGCCTTGTCGCCGTTGGGAAAGACGTCGAGATAGTCACGGAACTCCTGTTCCGCCATGGCGTAATCGCCGGAAAGCACGTGCCCGTACGCCGACTGGTAGAGATCGCCGGGATTGTCGAGAGAAGCGGTTTGCTGCTCGGTGCCCGGATTGGCGTTGATACCCGCTTCGCCGGCGGAATTCGCCATCCCGGTGTCGACGCCGGGGAGCGTGGCGTTGGCGCCAGGCTGGGCGTCAGTGGTCGTCGATATCGGATTGCCGCTCTCGTCGAAAATAATCTGCCCCAGCGTCGTCGGCGGCGCAGCACCCATCGAGCCGCGATTGGCGCCTGTTGCCGCCATGTCGCTGCCGCCCGCAGACGGTGCCTCCGGCGACTGGCTATCCGTCACCCCGGGGGTGACGGACGCCTGATCACTGGATTTCGGCGTTTCGAGTGCGCCGCTCTTCTTCGACGAGGACTTGCCGTTTTCGAGATCCTGGAAGCGGAACTCGTTGTCCTCCTGGAACTTCCGGATCTGTTCCTGCATCTGCAGCAACTGGAAGCTCATTTCCTCGATACGCCCGTTGAGCGAGCGGATCTGTTCCTCAAGTTGACCGATCCGTCCGAGGTCGGTCGACTGCACCTTAACCACCGGCAAGTCCTGTTTGCTGGCGGCATCGGTATGGGTCGAGCGGGCGAAAAGCCCGGAAAGTGGCATGGCATTCGCCGCTGGCCCGAGACCCACGAGGGCCGCAAGACCAATCAGTCCTGCCACGACAAGTTTCTTCATTTCAATTGTCCTGTTCGAATACCGAATACTCCCACCCCCTGCGATCACGGTCCGCGATACTCGATACTGTCGCCGATTCTAAAGGTGAGTGCCGCACAGTTTTCCAATCGCTGTGAAAAAGCAACGGAGTTCGGCTAAAGTGTGGTAAAAAAGAAAAGGCGGCCCGCGGCCGCCCCTTCAAACTTCACTTCAGTACTGGGCAATTACATGCCGGCGCCGCCGAGAACGGTAACGGCGCGGCGGTTCTGCGACCAGCACGAAATGTCGTCGCAGACGGCAACCGGCTTTTCCTTGCCGTAGGAAATGGTGCGCATACGGTTCGCGGGAACGCCGCGGTTGGCGAGATAGTCGCGGGTCGCAGCGGCACGGCGGGCGCCGAGCGCCAGGTTGTACTCGCGGGTGCCGCGCTCGTCGGCGTGGCCTTCAATGGTGATCGCGTAGTTCGGGTACTTTGCAAGCCACTGGGCCTGACGGTCGAGCGTCGCCTGGGCGTCGGCGCGGATGGAGCTGGAATCCGTGTCGAAGAAGATGCGGTCGCCGACGTTGACGGTGAAGTCCTGCTGCGAGCCCGGCGTTGCGGCGCCTGCGCCAAGACCGAGGCCAGCGGCATCATTCGGCAGGTTCTTTTTGGAAGCGCAGCCGGCAAGAGCGAGCGTCATGACGAGAGCGATCATGACAGGATTGCGGGCGATGGACTGCATGCGGCTCGCGGCCGGGGTGTCAATTCGGCTCATGGGCCGGGTCTCCTTGGAAGTGTCTGATTCACGGTTGCCAGACTGTAACCGGAAGCGGTTAATTGCTTTTCAACTGTTATGGTTAACAAATCGATAATTTGCGTGAGGCGCCTGCTACAACAGCACTTTGCGGCGAGAAAGCGGCACATCGGCCACATTTTCCGCCGCTTCTGTGGACACCCGATCACGATGATCTTGGATCGATCGCAAATGTGATCGGTTCTGGTTCGCGCTACCTACGACATGCGCAAAGACAAGACACGAAGCGCGCCGCATGGATCGGTCTGATCGCGGCGCGCTTCAGCAAGTAAAGACGGGGGATGCGGGCGGAGAACCGCTTACGCTTCTCCTCGTGCGCTCTATTCCATCAGAGGGGACCAGGCCGGGTCGGATGCAAAGCCTTGTGTCTGGACCGGCTGCTCGTTGTAACCGGTGAGGTCGATCGAATAAAGCTGCGGCCCGCCAGCACCGGCGTTCTGGCGGAAGAACATCAGCACACGGCCGTTCGGCGCCCAGGTCGGGCCCTCGTTGTGGAAGCCGGTGGTGAGGATGCGCTCGCCCGAGCCGTCCGGCTTCATGACCCCGATCGAGAACTTGCCGCCCGACTGCTTGGTGAAGGCGATGAGGTCGCCGCGCGGAGACCAGACCGGCGTCGAATAGGAACCGTCACCGAAGGAAATGCGCGTCTGGCCCGAACCGTCGGCACCCATGACGTAAAGCTGCTGCTTGCCGCCGCGGTCGCTTTCGAAAACGATCCGGCTGCCGTCCGGTGAATAGGACGGCGACGTGTCGATCGCCGCGGTGTTGGTCAGCCGCGTCGTGGTACGAGAGCGCAGGTCCATCGTGTAGATGTTCGCGTTGCCTTCCTGCTGCAGGCTCATGATCACCCGCTGGCCATCCGGCGAGAAACGCGGCGCAAAGGTCATGCCCGGGAAGTTGCCAACCACCTCGCGCTGCCCGGTTTCGAGCTGCAGCAGGTAGACGCGCGGCTGCTGGTTCTCGAACGACATGTAGGTGATTTCCTGACGGTTCGGCGAGAAGCGCGGCGTCAGCACGATGTCGTTTGAATTGGTGAGCGCGCGGGCATTGGCGCCATCCTGATCCATGATCGCGAGCTGGCGTTTGCGCGCCGTCTTCGGGCCGCTTTCGGCGACATAGACGATGCGGGTATCGAAGTAGCCCTTTTCGCCGGTGATCCTTTCGTAGATCGCATCGGCGATGATATGGGCGACACGGCGCCAGTTTTCCGGCTGGGTGTAAAATTGCTGGCCCAGCATCTGCTGGCCGGCAAAGGTATCCCACAGACGGAACTCCGCCTTCAGCCTGCCGTCGCCTTCCTGGGTGACGCGGCCGGTGACGAGCGCCTGGGCATTGATGACCTTCCAGTCCTCAAATCGCGGGGCAGCGTCGGGATTGGAAATCTTCTCGATGAAGGCGCCCTTGTCGATCGGTGCAAAAAGGCCGGAACGCTTGAGATCGGCGGCGACGACGTCGGAGATCTTCTGACCGAGTTCCCCCTGCAGGAAATCGGTTACCGCAATCGGCAGCGGCTCGACGTTGCCCTTGTTGATGTTGATCTCGACGAGTGCGTTCGCTGGCGAAACAATGAGCCCACAGCCTGCGAACATCACCATCAGAAGGCGGAAAAAATTGCGTCTCAGCATTTCCATAAAGCCTTTCAGCCTCTCATTCTTCTGGGGGCGAGGAAAGTGCGCGCGGCTTTCCGCCCGCGTCCCGCCCCAACCTGTTTAGAGCATCGAGCTCGGGTCGAAATTGACGACGACCTCGCTCCATGAATCGTATTTGTCGGGGGGCAGTCCCTTGAAGGGTGCGGATTTGAGGATGGCGCGGCGAGCTCCACCCATGAACGCCCGGCGCGCTGCATCGGAGCCGCCGGTCGCTTCGACTTCGGGCTCGCCGATCAACTCGCCGTTCGGGTCGAGTCGCATCGTCACCTTGATGCGCACATCCGCTGCATCGGCCATGCCGGGAATGATCGACCAGTTGTTCTGGATCTGCCCGCGAAGCGCGTCCATCTCGCTCTGCGAAAGCGTATTGCCGCTGGTCGTCTTCTTGCCGCCGAGCGCCGCCTCTTCGGTCGAGCGCTTCGCTCCGCCGCCGGACGACTCCTGCTTGTTGAGCAGCGCCGCGATCTCATCGGCATTGAAGTCGCTCTCCTTGGCGGAGGATGCCTTCTTCTGCTCCTTCTTGGCCTCTTCCTTTTTGCGCTCAGGAGTCTTGGCGGTCTGCGCCGGCTTCTCGACCTTGGGCTTCGCCATCGGCGTCGGCACATTGTCGGGCAACGCCTCGGCCTCGGGATTTTCGGCCGGCTGCTCCTCGGCCGGGGCCGGTTCCGGCTTGGTCTCGGGTTTCACTTCCTGCTTCGGCTCGGGCAGTGCGGCGACTTCCGTCGCCGGCTCGGAGGCCGGCTCGGGTTCCTCGACCTTCTGGATCTCTTCCTTGACGGGATCAGGTGTCGGCAGCGCCTTCTCGGTTTTCTCCGGAGCGGCGGCCGATTCATTCTGGACCGGCTTTGTGTTGGGTGTGGGCGGCGTCTTCAGATCAACGTCGTTGTCACCGATATTCTCGGCGTTCTCGACCGGCGTCGGCTTCTTGGTCGGAACCGGGGACGCCTTCTCTTTCGCGGGTGCCTTCTTGTCACCCTGCTGGATCTGCGTGATCGATTCGATCGGCACGATGTCAACGGGCAGCGCCTCGACATCCGCGACCTCGAAGTCGGCCGGGCTACCGAGCGAAACCAGCGCCCAGGTCAGCACCAGGGCGTGGAGGACAGCAGATGTTGCGAGACTGCCCTTCATGACCGGGGATCACTTTTCCTGTTCTTGAAGCGTGACAAGGCCGAGATTCTTGAAGCCGGCGGCCGAGATGCGTGCCATGACCTTCATCACCGTGCCGTAGTCGGCGTTGGTGTCGCCGCGCACATAGATGCGCTCGTTGTAGCCGGTCGTGGCGATTGCCTCGAGTTTCGGAACGACCTCGTCGATCCCGATCGGGGTTTCCTGCAGGAAGATCTCACCGGCCGGATTGACCGAAACGGTAATCGGTTGGGTGTCGGAGTTGAGCGCCTTGGCCTGCGTCTCCGGCAAATCGATCGGCACACCCACCGTCATCATCGGTGCCGCCACCATGAAGATGATGAGCAGCACCAGCATCACGTCCACGAAGGGCGTGACGTTGATTTCGCTCATGATCGCCTTCTTGCCATTGCGCCGACGACGCCCGCCGCCCGACCCCTTGGCTCCGCCAACTGCCATACCCATCAGCGTGGTCTCCGTGCTCGAGGGTCGTTACTGCGCGGCCTGGCGCGATGACTGCAGCTTCTCGTCGATCTGCCGCGACAGGATGGCGGAGAACTCATCCGCAAAGGCTTCCATGCGCGCCGTCAGCTTGCCGGCATCGGCGGAAAACTTGTTGTAGGCGATAACGGCCGGAATAGCGGCGAGCAGGCCGATCGCGGTCGCAAGAAGCGCTTCGGCGATACCGGGCGCGACGACGGCAAGGTTGGTCGATTTCGAGCCGGCGATTGCCTGGAACGAGGTCATGATGCCGACGACCGTGCCGAAGAGACCGATGAAGGGAGCGGCCGAGCCGATGGTCGCCAGCGATCCGAGCCTTGCCTCGAGCGTCTCGGACTCACGGGCGAGCGTCACGTCCATGGCGCGGTCGATACGCATCTGCAGGCCGATCGGCGAGCGGGCGCCGCGCTCGAAGCTCTTCTTCCATTCGCGCATAGCGGAGACGAAGATCGCGCCCATGCCGGCCGTCTGCCGGTCGGAGAGCGTGCGATAGAGCTCTTCAAGCGATTGACCGGACCAGAAAACCTGCTCGAAATTGTCGAGCTGGCGGCGGACACGGCCGTAGTTCAACGTCTTGTCGACGACGATACCCCAGGTCCAGACTGAGGCTGCGATCAACCCCAGCATGACCAGCTTCACGACAAAGCCCGCTTCCATGAACAGCGACCAGAGGGTCACATCGCTCGTCGCGGCCAATCCAACCTGTTCCATCGTTTCCAGTCCCCGAATCCAAATACCCGGCAAGAGCGGTTCATGCTCATGACCGGGTCGCCCAAACGTCCTGTTGCAAAAATGCCCCGGCATCGCCGCTGATCGCGGCATTGCGATCTAATGCTTCTGGTTGCCTTCTTGCCGTCAATTTTGGTCAAAGGATGACGTGCACTGCACAAATCCTAATGCACGGATTAAGACACCATTATGGTTAAAGGAATGTTACCGGGCAGACATTCCTGTGCCGGTCGCTCTGGAACTTCACCGCGCCATGGCACGTTTTCCTCGCATGACGCTCCAGACATCCGGAAAAGCTGATGAGAAATCGCCGCGGCTCGACCCTCGCGACCGGTTGATCCTTGCGCTCTACGCGCAATTGAAGGCCGAGCGAGAGACCCGTTGCGCCTTCGAAGAGGCGATCGCAAACGGTGTGCTTTCGAAGGAGGTGCTCCAGGCGCTGCTCGGCGATCCCGTTCCTGCTGTAACCGGGGAGCACATCGCTGCCATCGAACGCGTGCTTGCCCGTGAGCCTCCTCGCAACGACCGGGAGCCGCGCCGCAGGCTCGGCCGGTGAATGGGGGAACCATGGCGGCTCGCGCACTTTGGAAAGGTCAACTTCGACTCTCGCTGGTTTCGATCCCGGTCGAGCTGTTCAGTGCGACCCGCTCGGGCGCCAGCGTCTCTTTCCGCCAGATCCACAAGCCTTCGGGAAAGCCGATCCACTACCAGAAGGTGGTGGAAGGCGTCGGGCCGGTCGACGTCGACGACATCGTCAAGGGCTACGAGTACGAGGACGACAAATACGTTCTCCTCGACCCGAAGGAAGTGGATTCGATCAAGCTCGAGACGAAGAAGACCCTGGAACTGGTCCAGTTCGTCGGCGTCACCGACATCTCGCCCCTCTATTTCGACAAGCCGTACTATCTCGTTCCGGCAGATGAGCTTGCGGAGGACGCCTACCGGGTCGTCCGCGACGCGCTTCGGCAGTCGGAAAGGATCGGGCTGGGACAAATGACACTGAGAGGCCGCGAATATCTGGTGGCGGTTAAACCCTGCGGCGACGGTCTGCTCCTGGAGACGCTGCGCTATGCCGACGAACTGCGGAAGGCCGACCCGATGTTTTCCGACATTTCGGGCAAGAAAGCGGAAAAGGAGCTGCTGGAGGTCGCCAGCGCCCTCATCGAGAAGAAAACCGCACCTTTCGACGCTAACGCCTTCAAGGACAACTATACGGCGGCACTGAAGGAACTCGTCAAGCGCAAGATGAAAGGAAAGTCGACGCGCGTCACCGTCGAGGAAGGCGAACGCCCAGAACGGCGCGGCGACAATGTCGTTGACCTGATGGCGGCGCTGAAGAAGAGCCTCGAAGGCGGCGAGGGCAAGAAACCGCAGGCAAAGGCGCAATCCTCCTCGCGCCGCGGCCGGCGGAAATCGGCGTGAGGACGATCCATGGCTGCTCGCAACGAACCCCTTTCCGAATACAACCGGCGCCGCGACTTTAGAAAGACGAGCGAGCCCAAGGGAACTGTCGCCCGGGGACACGCCGGCAAGAAACGCTTTCTGGTTCAGAAACACGATGCCACCCGCCTGCACTACGACTTCCGCCTCGAATGGGAGGGCGTGCTGAAAAGCTGGGCCGTGACGCGCGGCCCGAGTCTCGATCCGGAAGACAAGCGCCTTGCGGTGCGCACCGAAGATCATCCCTTAGCCTACGGGGACTTTGAAGGCACGATACCGGAAGACGAGTATGGCGGCGGCACGGTGATGCTTTGGGACACCGGCTGGTGGGAGCCGGAAGACGATCCATCCGAAGGCCTGAAGAAAGGCAAACTCTCGTTTCAGTTGCACGGCAGGCGGATGAGCGGTGGCTGGGTGCTGGTGCGCATGCGGCCGCGCGATGGCGAAAAGCGCGAAAACTGGCTGCTGATCAAGGAAAATGACGAAGCCGCCTCAGAGGACGGGGAGCATCTCGCCGAAGCGAACCTTACAAGTGTCCGCACCGGCCGCACCATGGATGAAATTGCTGAGGGCAAGGGCGAAAAACGGGCACGCGTCTGGCATTCGAACAAGAGCACGGCGGCCAATCTTAAGGCTGGCGCGGTTGCCGAGAACAACAATCGACGCAAGCGCCCAACGCGAAAATCCCCCGGAAAGCTGCCCGCCTTCAAGGCACCGCAGCTTGCGACCCTGGTTACAAAGGCACCCGCCGGAGACGAGTGGCTGAACGAAGCCAAGTTCGACGGCTACCGCTTGATGGCCGCTGTCGGAGGCGGGACTGTCCGTTGCTACACGCGCAATGGTCTCGACTGGACCGAGAAGTTCCCGGCGATTGCCTCCGCTCTTTCCGAGCTCGATTGCAGGTCTGCCCTGATCGACGGTGAAGTGGTGGCGCTGTCACAGGAAGGTTCGACTTTTTCGGCCCTGCAAAAAGCGCTGAGGACCGGCGCCAGCACACGGCTCTACGCCTTCGATCTTATCGAACTCGATGGCAAGGACCTGAGTCGCAAGCCGCTCATCGAGCGAAAGGAGCAACTGAAGGCCTTGCTCGACACGCTCGACGCCACCTCGACCGTTCAGTACAGCGAGCATGTTGAAGGCAATGGCGAACATGTGCTCGCCGCCATATGCAAGGCCGGACAGGAAGGCATTATCGCGAAGGAGGCGAATGCTCACTATCGTAGCGGACGCACCCGAAGCTGGCTGAAGGTCAAATGCACGAAACGCCAGGAGTTCGTCATCGGCGGCTATACCCCGTCGGCGAAAAAGGGGCGCGCTTTCGCATCAATCCTTCTCGGCACCTTCGAGGGTGATAAGCTGGTTTACCGGGGCGGCGTCGGTACCGGCTTCGGGCAAAAGACCATGGAAGAGCTCGCGGCCGCCTTCGCAAAGCGCAGGCGCAAGACGTCACCGTTCGACAGCGTGCCAAGAGAAAGGGAGCGAGATGCCGTCTGGCTGAAGCCCGATCTTGTGGCAGAGGTGGATTTCACCGAGCTTACGGCTGACGGACACATCCGCCATGGCTCATTCGAAGGATTGCGCGAGGACAAGGAGGCCAAGGCCGTGAAACTGGAAAGACCGAAGCCGACGGACCCCACGGCTGAGACCGGGAAGGGCAAACGCGCGACCAGGGCACGGACAGTGGCTCCCGCCAAGGGCGATGCCGATGTTCTCGGGATTCGCGTCTCGCATCCGGACCGCGTTCTCTTTGCCGGCCAAGGCGTCACCAAGATCGATCTCGCCCGCTACTATGCCGTCGTTGCGGACAGGATGCTGCCTTCCGCGGCCGATCACCCTCTTTCGCTGGTCCGTTGCCCGCAAGGCGGACAGCGGCAATGCTTCTACCAAAAACATGCCAGCGACGGTTTTCCGCAGGAGATTCGTGAAGTCCCGATCAAGGAGGCCTCGGGCGAAACCGAGAAATACATGTACGTTCGCGATGCCAAAGGCCTTGTTGCCGCGGTGCAGATGGGCACGCTGGAGTTTCACATCTGGGGTGCATCGATCGACCGGCTGGAAAAGCCCGATCGCCTGGTCTTCGATCTCGACCCGGATCCGAGCGTCGACTTCGCCACGGTCAAGGCGGCTGCCGGCAGCCTGCGGAATGAACTTGCCGATATCGGCCTCACAACAGTTGCCATGGTAACCGGCGGCAAGGGCGTTCACGTGATTGTGCCGCTTCGGCCGCATGCCGAGTGGGACGAGGCCAAGGGATTCGCCAAGAAGATGGCGCAGCGTTTCGCAGATCGCGACCCGGACCACTTCATCGCCACGATGTCGAAGGCGAAGCGCAAGGGGCGGATCTTCATCGACTGGCTCAGGAACGACCGCGGCGCGACGGCGATCGCCCCCTACTCCACCCGCGCCCGCGCAGGTGGCCCCGTCGCCACTCCGGTCAGTTGGGACGAACTCGAAGACCTTGCAGCCGCCAACACATTCCACATTCCGGACATTCTTGAACGCATCGAATCCGGCACCGATCCGTGGGCGGATATCGGCGAAATCAAGCAGTCGCTGACGAAGAAGATACTGAATTCGGTCGGCGACTGATCTGCGATCATCGAGATCACATGGTCGGGTCACTCGACCCGAGTCGGAATCTTGTGTCCCGCCGCCAGGAACTTTATCGCCAGTGCTTCCGGTAACCGTCGTGGTCGGCCCTGACCGTTGATGACGGCGATGATGACCTTGGCGGCGATCAGCAACGCGCCATCGCGACGGATCTCCTGCTGCAGCACCATTTTGGCGCCACCTGCCCTCTCGGTCGTCGTCTCGATGGTCAGTATGTCGTCCATACGCGCCGGCAATTTGAAGTCGATCTCCATGCGGTGAACGACGAAGACGAGGCCTTCCATATCGCCTTCGATGGCGAGCGATGCCTGTTCGACGCCGAGCAGCCGCAAATAGTCCGTTCTGGCCCGCTCCATGAAATGCAGGTAGCGCGCGTGATAGACGACCCCGGAGAAATCGGTGTCCTCATAATAGACTCGCTGCACAAGTCGGTGGCCGTTTTCGGTCAGTTCGCCCGCGAGCGAAATTAGTGACATCGTCTCATTCTCCGGGAGGATTTTTCTTTTTCTGTGCAGGAACAAAAAGCCATTTGCAAGCATTGCAGCTTTGTCACAATCCTATCCTATCACCTCACCATGTCCTTCTTCGCGATCAGGAGAACCGTGCATGAAGATTGCAATCCTCGGCGGTGATGGTTTCGTCGGCTGGCCCACAGCGCTGCATCTATCCGATGCCGGCCACGACATCCATATTCTCGACAACCTTTCCCGCCGCTGGATCGATACGGAACTCGGCGTCCAGTCGTTGACGCCGATGGACTCGATCCAGGAGCGCACCCGCATCTGGCATGCCGAGACCGGCCGGCGCATCCACTTCAACCTGATCGACCTCGCTCGCGACTACGAGCTCCTCAAGAACTGGCTCGCCGAGCACCGTCCGGATGCGATCGTCCATTTCGCCGAGCAGCGCGCAGCGCCCTATTCGATGAAGAGCGACCGGCACAAGAACTACACGGTCAACAACAACGTCAACGCCACGCACAACCTCCTCAATGCGCTGGTGGAATTGAGCCTCGACGCCCACCTCGTGCATCTCGGGACGATGGGCGTCTATGGTTATTCGACCGTCGGCGCGGCGATCCCGGAGGGCTATCTGCCGGTCGGGATCGAGACGATGAATGGCGAGACCGTGAACCAGGAGATTCTTTATCCGTCAAATCCCGGCTCGATCTACCATATGACCAAATGCCTCGATCAGCTTCTCTTCCAGTTCTATGCCAAGAACGACGGTCTCAGGATCACCGACCTGCACCAGGGCATCGTTTGGGGCACGCACACCGAACAGACGCGCCGGCATCAGCAGCTCATCAACCGCTTCGACTATGACGGCGATTACGGCACGGTCTTGAACCGCTTTCTGATACAGGCGGCGATCGGCTACCCGCTGACGGTTCATGGCACCGGCGGCCAGACCCGCGCCTTCATCCATATCCAGGATTCGGTCCGCTGCATTGAACTCGCGCTCAACAATCCGCCCACGCGCGGCAGCCGTGTGGAGATCTTCAACCAGATGACCGAGACGTATCGCGTCCGTGATCTCGCCGAAATGATCGCGCGGATGACCGGCTCGAAGATCGCCTGGCTGCCCAATCCGCGCAAGGAAGCTGCCGAGAACGATCTCGTCGTGCACAACGAGAAGTTCTTAGGCCTCGGCCTCGATCCGATCCGCCTCCAGGACGGATTGCTTTCGGAAATCGTCGATGTGGCAAAGAAATTCGCCTACCGCGTCGATCGTTCGCGTGTCCCTGCAGTCTCCGCCTGGACGAAGGATATCGCACCGTTGATCAATCACGATCCGGAAGGCAAGCGGCTGAAATCCGTTTCATGACTCCTGCGACGCCTCAGCCGGGGGGGCTCAGCCCTTCCTCGCCTCCTGCCGCCCGCCACGCCTTCGTGACGCTCGTCACCAATGCCGACTATGTGCTCGGCGCACGCGCACTGTTGCGGTCGATCCGGCTGACCCGAACGCCGGCTGATATCGTCGTACTCTACACCGGCGGGGTGGACGCCGCCGCGCTCGAGCCGCTCACGGAATTCGATTGCCGCCTCGTCGAAACGGAGCTCCTGCCCCTCTCGGACGACTTCAACGCCCGCCACGCGCGCCGCAACGTCCACTCGAAGGCGCCGTTCACCAAAGGCCGGAAACCCGAATTCCACTCGCCGCTCGACAATTTCTGCAAGCTCCGGCTCTGGCAACTCATCGAATACGAGCGCTGTGTCTTCATCGACGCGGATGCGATCGTGCTGCGCAATATCGACAAGCTCTTCCGCTACCCGGAATTTTCCGCCGCGCCGAACGTCTACGAGAGCCTCGGCGATTTTCACCGACTGAATTCCGGCGTCTTCGTCGCGGAACCGTCGGTCAAGACATTCGACAAGATGCTCGCGGTTCTGGACGCGCCGGGGGCCTTCTGGCCGCGCACCGACCAGACATTCCTGCAGAGCTACTTTCCCGACTGGCACGGCCTGCCGGTGACGATGAACATGCTGCAATATGTCTGGTTCAATCTGCCGGCGCTCTGGGATTGGCGCTCGATAGGCGTACTGCATTACCAGTATGAGAAGCCGTGGGAGGCGGATCATCCGCGCGCCGATGCTCTTCGGCCGCTCATCGAGCTCTGGCATGCCTACCTGACAGGAGAGAATATCCCGGACCTCGACACGCTCGACAATCCGGCGCAACCCGGCACCGTGGCCCCATGACTCGCGTCCTTGTTTCCGGCGGTACCGGCTTCGTCGGCCGTTTCATCGTCGAACACCTGATCGCCCACGGCTACAAGGTAACGGTTGCCGCTCGCATGCCGCCGGCCACCGGGTTCTTCTCGCAGCCGGTAGCCTATGTTTCGCTCCGCCTCGACCCGGATGCGGACCAGGTTTCCGCTTTCGACGACATCTATTATTTCGTCCATGCCGCCTTCGAACACGTCGAGGGCAAGTATCGTGGTGGCGAAGGCGCGGACCCAGAAGGCTTCCGCCGCGCCAACCTCGACGGCTCGGTCCGACTCTTCGAGGAGGCCCGTGCCGCCGGCGTGCGCCGCTGCGTCTTCCTGTCGAGCCGCGCCGTCTATGGCGAGACGGCGCCGCCGCTTGTCGACGAGACGTCGCCCGCCGAGCCCGACACGCTCTATGGCCAAGTAAAGCTTGCGGCCGAACAGGCGCTGACATCGATGGCCGGCCACGGTTTCGTGACCGCGAGCCTGCGCGTGACCGGCGTCTACGGATCGGCGGGTCCCGGGCGAAAGCACAAATGGAGCAACCTCTTCACCGACTATCTCGCCGGCAGACCCGTTCCGGCGCGCCCGGGTACGGAGGTGCATGGCGACGAAGTCGCTCAGGCTGTGAGGCTGATGCTGGAAGCCGAGCCGGCCCGACTCGCGGGTGAAGTCTTCAACGTCTCCGACGTGCTGACCGACAATCGCGAAATCCTATCCGTTCTGCAGTCGGCGACCGGCTGCCCTCACCCCCTGCCGCCGGCAGCGGACACAAGCGAATTCATGGTGATGGCGACGGAAAAGCTGCGCGCCCTCGGCTGGAGGCCCGGCGGAGGGGACCGGCTGGCGACAACGATCCGGGAGCTGGCTGGATACGGGACCGCGGATGCGGGCGATTGCCCCTCACCCTAACCCTCTCCCCGTTTTGACGGGGAGAGGGGACGAGCGCGACGCACCCTTCCCGCATCAGGCGGGAGGGCGAGAGCGTGCCGCGAGTCCCTTCTCCCCGCGAGCGGAGAGACGGTGGCGGCAGCCGGACGAGGGGAAATGCCCGCAAAAACGATCAGCCCAGATCGACCACCACAATCTCCGGCGGCACGCCGAAGCGAATGGGCGCGAGCGAGCAACCGAGGCCGCCAGAGACGATCAGGTTGCCATCATCCTCAATCACGTGGCCGTAGGCATAACGGTCGCCGTAACTCGACGGCACCATCGGAGCGCGGCCGAGAAACCGTACCTGGCCGCCATGGGTATGTCCCGACAACGTCAGCGCCACCCGCGACGGCACGCGCGGGAAAATGTCCGGCTCATGCGCCAGCAGGATGGCCGGGGCCGTGTCGCTGAGTTGCGCAAGCGTGCCGTCGAGATCATCAAGCCCCTGCAAGTGTTTGCGTTTCCACTTCTTACCCGCGATCAGGGCGCGCTGGTCCTCGAGGCCTGCCAACCAGAAGCCCTGACCGTCCTTCTCCAAGCGGACCGCCTGGTTGCTATAGACTTTGATGCCGACGTCCTGGAGTGCCTTGTGTCCGAACGTTGGGCCGCCACCATCTCTTTGCGCGGTCTCGTCTTCCCACCAGTCGTGATTGCCCATGACGGCATGAACGCCGAGCGGCGCCGACAGCGTCGCGAGCGCCTTAGACCACTCGCTGGAATGAACGTAGCGGGTCACGAAGTTCATGCCGGCCGCATAGTCGCCGAGCAGCACGGTAATGTCGCCACCCAGATCGTTGGCCTGCCGACAGATCGAGGCGATGCGGCTCGCGGACATCCACGGTTCGCAGGCATGGATGTCGGCGAGTGCCACGATGCGCAGCTTCAACCCGGGCGTCCAGCCGGTCGGCGTCAGCGCGTAACGAGTCACGTTGAGCCGGGCCAACGGCTCGAAGCCAAAGGCATAGCTGCCAAGCGCCGCAAAGCTCGTGAAACTGCCGCCGAAGAATTTCATGAAATCGCGACGGGTGATCATCCTCAATCGTCCTCGAGCGTCAGGCGGAACTGCGTCGCCTCGATGTCTTTCGGCGGGTTTAGGCCGAGGTGCTTCCAGGCGTTCGCGGTAAGCACCCGCCCGCGCGGCGTGCGCTGTATGAAGCCCTGCTGGATCAGATATGGCTCGATAATGTCCTCGATCGCATCGCGCGGCTCCGAAAGACCAGCCGCAATCGTGTCGATGCCCACCGGGCCGCCACCGAAATTGTGGGCAATCATGGTCAGGTAGCGACGGTCAAGCTGGTCGAGCCCCATATTGTCGACCAGCAGCCGCGTCAGCGCCTCGTCGGCAAGCTCCCGCGTCACCGCCTCGACCCGCGCCACTTCCGCGAAGTCACGCACCCGGCGCAGGAGCCGACCGGCGATGCGCGGCGTGCCGCGGGCGCGGCGAGCAATTTCGCGCGCCCCTTCGTCGGTCATGCCGAGGCCCATCAGCCGCGCGCCACGCCGGACGATCAGCTCCAGCTCCTCGACCGTGTAGAAATTGAGACGGACTGGAATGCCGAAGCGATCGCGCAACGGCGTCGTCAGGAGGCCGAGGCGCGTCGTTGCCGCCACCAGCGTGAACTTCGACAGGTCGATCTTCACGGAGCGCGCCGCCGGTCCCTCGCCGATGATGAGGTCGAGCTGGAAATCCTCCATCGCCGGATAGAGGATTTCCTCGACCGCGGGGTTCAGACGGTGGATTTCGTCGATGAACAGCACGTCGCGTTCTTCGAGATTGGTGAGCAGCGCCGCGAGGTCACCGGCCTTGGCGATCACCGGCCCGGACGTCGATCGGAAATTGACGCCGAGTTCCTTGGCCATGATCTGGGCGAGCGTCGTCTTGCCGAGGCCGGGCGGACCGACAAAGAGCACGTGGTCGAGCGCCTCGCCACGATTGCGCGCCGCCTCGATGAAAATCTTCAGATTGGCGCGCGCTTCCGCCTGACCGGTGAATTCGTCGAGCGATTGCGGACGCAGGGTCGCATCAAGATCCTCGCCCCGCTTTTCCGGCGCGATCAGGCGTGCGGCTTCACTCATGTCAAACTTCCATTTCGGGCTGGACCCCGCCGTTCCGCGGTGCGCGAACCAAGGCCACCGCCATCGCTCTCACGCGCTCAACCATATTGTCATCGCATTGCCGGATCCAGCGCGGATCGCGTCATTCCATTGCTTTGTGACCACAGGAGGGCCTGCGCCCTCACCGCGCCAGTTCCTTAAGCCCGAGGCGAATAAGCTTGGCGCTGTCGCCGCCCTCGCCGCCGTTCTTCAGGGCCGCAGCAACGGCGTTTGCCGCCTGGTCGCGCGAATAGCCGAGATTGGTCAGGGCCGAAACGGCGTCCGCGACCGGCGCCGAGGCAACCCCTTCGCCCAATTCCTGCTTGAGGCTGATCGCAGCGGGTGGCTCGCCGGCAAATGCAGGCGCCTTGTTCTTGAGTTCGGTGACGATACGCACGGCCACCTTGGGGCCAACGCCCGGGGCGCGCGAGACCAATGCCTTGTCCTGCAGTGCGATCGCGCTCGCAAGCTCGCTGGGCGTCAGCGTCGAGAGCACCGCAAGCGCGACCTTGGATCCCACGCCCTGAACGCTCTGAAGCAGGCGGAACCATTCACGCTCGAGCGCACTCATGAAGCCGAAGAGCTTCAATTGGTCCTCACGCACATAGGTCTCGATGAAGAGGACCGCCGCCTCCCCGGCCCGCCCTAGCTTTGCCAGCGTTCGCACCGAACAATGGGCGACGTATCCGACTCCGTGGACGTCCAGAACCACGTGATCTTCGCCAATCTCGTCTATGGTGCCTTTGAGCTTACCGATCATCTGGCTTCCGTCTCTCTGCGTCCTTGAATCTGGAGATCCCCTTGCAGGTTTTGATCCATCCTACCCCCTCTGGCCCGCCGGCCATCTCCCCGGAGGGAGAGTAAATGCGGCTTGCCTCTCGCTCCGACCGAAACGTGTCAGTAAGTGGAAAGCTTCGGTGGAGGCTCAGATCGTGCCACGTCTGTTCTCCCCCGTTGTGGGGGAGATAGCCGGCAGGCCAGAGGGGGTAAATCATGGCAACCGTCCACTTTCCACGACTACCCCGCAAGTGCTGCAAGACGACTCGTCACCGCCTGCCGGTTGTGCGCATGGCAGATGGCGATGGCGAGCGCGTCGGCGGCGTCATTGCCCTTGAACTGAACCTTCGGCATCAGCACCTTCAGCATCATGTGGATCTGCTGCTTCTCGCCATGGCCGACGCCGATCACTGCCTTCTTCACCGCATTCGGCGCATATTCCGCCACTCTGAGACCGGCCCGCGCCGGAACCAGCATGGCAATACCGCGTGCCTGGCCGAGCTTCAGCGTCGCCGTCGCGTCCTTGTTGACGAAGGTCTGCTCGACGGCAGCTTCGTGCGGCTGGTAGCTGTGCACCACTTCGGCAAGCCCGTCATGCAACTGGCAAAGGCGTGATGCAAGATCCATCTCGCCATCGGAGGTCACCGTGCCCGAGGCTACGAAGCGCAGCGAATTGCCGAGCGTCTCGATGATACCCCAGCCGGTGCGCCGAAGGCCCGGATCGATGCCAATGATGCGAATCGTATTCTGCATGCCTCACCCTATGTCGGTCACCGGGACGCTGCCAGCAAAAAGTGAACAAAACAAAAACATTGCACAGAAATGGCAGGCCCTCGCAGAAAACCGCCGGGCCGGCCTTGGCTTTAAGAAACTTGAACCTACATTGCGATCGATCAATTTCTTTTAATTGAAGGTCTTGCCATGATCCCTTTCTCCGTTCTCGACCTGTCGCCGATTACCGAGGGCGGCAGCGTCGCCCAGTCGCTCGAAAACTCGCGCCGGCTGGCGACGGCCGCAGAAGAGAACGGCTACAAGCGCTTCTGGCTGGCCGAACATCACGGAATGAAGGGAATTGCAAGCGCAGCGACGTCGCTCGTTATTTCCCACGTGGCGTCGGCGACACGATCGATCCGCGTCGGCTCGGGTGGAATCATGCTGCCCAATCATTCGCCCCTCGTCATCGCTGAGCAATTCGGCACGCTCGCCGCGCTCTACCCAGGCCGCATCGACCTTGGCCTCGGCCGCGCGCCCGGCACCGACATGAGAACGGCACAGGCGCTCCGGCGCAACATGGAGGCGAGCGCCAACAATTTTCCGAACGATGTCGTGGAGCTCCAGGCGCTGCTCGGTCCCGTCACCGAGGACCAGAAGATCATCGCGGTGCCCGGTGCCGATTCCAATGTGCCAATCTGGCTGCTCGGTTCCAGCCACTTCAGCGCTCACCTTGCCGGCATGCTCGGCCTCCCCTTCGCTTTCGCGTCGCATTTCGCGCCTGACATGCTGCTCACCGCCCTCGAAATCTACCGCGAGCGCTTCACGCCGTCGCGTGAGCTCGACAGGCCGCATGTGATGGTCGGCGTCATGGGCGTTGCCGCCGACACCGACGAGGAAGCGAACTATCTCTTTACCTCGATGCAGCAGTCCTTCGTGGCACTCCGCCGCAACGCGCGCGGCCGCTTTCCGCCGCCGGTCAAATCTATGGATGGGCTCTGGAGCGACGACGAAAAGATCTTCGTCGACCATGCCATGACCTACGCGGTGGTCGGCGGACCTCAAACGATCCACAGCAAGATCCAGGCGTTTATCGAGCGGACCAACGCCGACGAGCTGATCATATCCATGCCGATTTTCGACATGGAGGCGCGGCTGCATTCCTTGAAACTGTTAGGCGAAGCGCAGCGCCATCTCGCTGCAGCGCCTGAAAGGCCGACGCCTTCTGCGCAAATCGGCTGAAGCAAAAAAGACCCGCGTTCCATTTCGGAGCGCGGGCCTTTTCGTCGATCGATAGAAACGTCAGGCCGAAAGCTTGGCGAGAATTTCGTCGGAAACTTCGAAATTTGAATAGACGTTCTGGACGTCATCGTCGTCTTCGAGGTTGTCGATCAGCTTCATCAGCGACTGCGCCTTGTCCTCATCCACCGGTACGGTGTTCTGCGCCTTCCAGATCGCCTTGACGGTTTCCGCTTCGCCAAGAACCTCTTCGAGCGCCTTCGACACCTCGCCGATATTCTCGAAGCTACAGATGATCGTGTGACCGTCCTCGTCCGTCGTCACGTCATCTGCACCTGCTTCGATGGCCGCTTCCATGACCTTGTCGGCGTCGCCGGCGGAAAGCTTGTAGGTGATTTCGCCAACGCGATCGAAGGAGAAGGAAACCGAGCCGGTTTCGCCCAGTGCACCGCCAGCCTTGGTGAAGGTCGAGCGCACATTGGAGGCGGTGCGATTGCGGTTGTCGGTCAGCGCCTCGACGATGACGGCGACGCCGCCCGGGCCGTAGCCCTCGTAACGGACTTCCTCGTAGTTCTCTGCATCGCCACCCGACGCCTTCTTGATCGCCCGCTCGATGTTGTCCTTCGGCATTGACTGCGCCTTGGCGTTCTGGATCGCCAGCCGGAGGCGCGGGTTCATCGCGGGGTCAGGCATGCCCGACTTTGCCGCGACGGTGATTTCGCGCGCGAGCTTGGAAAACATTTTCGAGCGCACCGCATCCTGACGGCCCTTGCGGTGCATGATGTTCTTGAACTGTGAATGGCCAGCCATGGCACCCTCTGCATGCATGAATTTATTGAGATGGGGCGCCTTATAGTTTTATTGCCGCGCCCCGTCCAGCAGGGGCGCGTCTTTTCAATGCGCGGAAATCCGGCGTCGTCAAGGCGCCGTGAGCATCTTTCGCCGCGACAGGCGACTCAATCGCCGCGGAGAACGTAGATCAGCGGTTTGCTCGGCAGCGAGCGCAGCGAGACCACCACGCTTGACCCGGTGGCAAAGCTCTTGTCGTAGTCGTCGCCGAACATCGCCAGAAAGTCGTTGATCAACGGCGGCCGGTGCATCGGCAGGATCAGCGCGGCGCGCAGGCGGGATACGACGCGGCTCATGCTTTCGGCGCCCATGGTCAGGCCGCCATCGACCGGTACCATCAGCACGTCGAGCCGGCCGATCTGGCGGTAATGGCTATCGTCGAGTTCGTAATGCAGGTGGCCGAGATGACCGATGCAGAGGCCGGCAACCTCGAAGATGAAGATCGAATTGCCGTTGGCTTCCATGCCTCCGTAGCCGGAGCGTATGTCGGTCGTGACGTTGCGGATATAAGCGTCGCCGACAACGAGATCATGGTCGGCCGGCTCCCCATCGTCGTCCCAGCCATGCAGGACGTGCTGGATGGCGGGGTCCGGCGTCAAAGTATAGTGGCTGGAATGGGCCTTGTTCATCGTGACCACGGTCGGCGTTGCAGGAGGCCGGAACCAGCCGTTGTAGTCGGTGGCGATCGAAATTCCGCCCGGCGTTTCGATCAGGAACGTCGAGTGGCCGAGATAGGTTATGTTGACCTCGTTGTCGGCCGCGGTCGCCGGCATTACCTCCGGGACCGTGAAGCGGGCGAATGTCGCTTTCGGCGTGGCTTCCGCGATCGCCTGGCATTGGCTCACCGGCGGCTGAGGCTGCTGTGCATGCGCATGTTCTGGCCAGAACGTATGGATCAGCCAGATGGCAGCCAGGGTGTAGGCAAGGTATCGGAGCAGCATCCTTCACCTCTCACACGCTTTTTTTAGAGCGGGATGAGGAAAAGTGTACGCGGTTTTCCGCCCGCACCCCGCTCTCGAGCGGGATGCGCTCACATGCGTTCGCGCGGCCGCTCTATCCCTTTGTATTTGCCGCGTTTGTGCTACGTCGGGTGATTCCACCTGACTGCAAAATGTTCTAACTCATTCGAAGCGATCACAATGACCTTAGGTCGAGAAAACCTAAAGTCATCGTGATCCGGCGGGTGGCAGGATCATTCAAGGTCGAAGCCCCGTCCAGCGGCAAACGACCGCGGACGCTCACAATCACGTCATTGTCCGCATTTCGCGAACGCACGGACCGTGAGCGTCCTACAGCGCCGTGCGTCTTTCAGACGGACAATAGTCACTGTAGCACTTTGAATTGCTGCATGTTTTTATCCTTAAACCGGAGACGATTTAAGAGGACATGCAGTGGGGCGCGGAGCCCTCGAACGGGATCGGCAAGACGCACTCACTCGGCCGGGGCGCCCGGTGCTTCCTCGACGGCCTTCACGCGTTTTCGGCCAAGCGAGCGCAGTGTCACATAGAACACAGGCGTCAGGAACAGACCGAGGAGCGTAACGCCCAGCATGCCGGAAAAGACCGCCGTACCGAGCGACTGGCGCATTTCAGCGCCGGGACCAGTTGCAATCACCAGCGGCACGACGCCAAGGATGAAGGCAAAGGCGGTCATCAGGATCGGCCGCAGCCTCAGCCGGCTTGCGTCGATCGCCGCCTCCACCGGCGTTTTGCCTTCCTCCTCACCCTGCCTTGCGAATTCGACGATCAGGATCGCGTTCTTCGCGGCAAGGCCGATCAGCACGACAAGACCGATCTGCGTGAGCACATTGTTGTCGAATCCCCGGATGGCAACGCCGAGGAGCGCGGCGAGAACGGAAAGCGGCACGATCAGGATGATCGCCAGCGGCAGCACCCAGCTTTCATATTGCGCGGCGAGCGCGAGGAAGACGAAAATCACCGAAAGCGTAAAGATGAAGACGGCCGTATTGCCGGTCTGACGCTCCTGGAAGGCAAGCTCGGTCCACTCGAAGGTCGTGCCCTGCGGCAGGACCTGTGCGGCGAGTGCCTCCATCTTGTCAAGCGCAGTGCCGGTAGAGACGCCGGGTGCCGGATTGCCCTGGAGCGGCACGGAAACATACATGTTGTAGCGCTGGACTAGCGAAGGCCCGCTCGAATCGCGGATCTCGACGAGCGTCCCGAGCGGCACCAGCGCGCCCGATGCGGAACGAACCTTCAGGGCGAGGATATCCTCCCGCTCCACCCGATATTGCTGGTCGGCCTGCGCGCGAACCTGGTAGACACGGCCGAATGCGTTGAAATCGTTGACATAGGACGTTCCGAGATTGATCGAGAGCGTCTCGAAGATATTCGGGATCGGCACGTTCAAAGCCCGCGCCTTGTCACGGTCGATTGCCAGGAAGAATTGCGGGCTCGACGCCGAGAAGGTGGTGAACACCCCGGTCAGCCCCTCCGTCTGGCTGGCTATGCCCATCATCTGGCGGGCAAGCCCGAGGGCGCGGCGCATGTCCGCGCTCTGACGGTCCATGATCTGCATCTTGAAGCCACCGGCATTGCCGATTCCGCGCACGGACGGCGGTGGAATGGCGATGATGAAGGCCTCCTGGAGGCTCTGCATCGTGCCGAAGATCTGACCTATGATCTGGGTGGCGCTCTGCCTGTTCTTGAGCCGCTCCTCGAAACTGTCGAACGGCGTGAAGATGACGCCAGCGTTGGACGCATTGGTGAAGGTCGCACCACTGAAACCGGCAAAGGCGACGGCGTCCCTGACGCCGGGCACCTCCCTGATCATCTCCGATGCCCGCCGCACGACCGCGTCGGTCCGTTCGAGCGATGCGCCGTCCGGAAGCTGGATGACGACGATGGCATAGCCCTGATCCATTGTCGGGATGAAGCCGCGGGGCACCACCTGCGCCATGTACCAGGTGGCCCCGAGAAGACCGACGAAAACGATGAGCGCGGCCGCGAGCGCCGGTCGTGTCTTGACGAGATGGCGCACCACCCACCCATAGCCATCGGCCATGCGATCGAAGCCACGGTTGAAGCCGTTGGCGAGCGCCCGACCGAACCGTGTGATCGGATTGCGGCTCTCGTGCTCGTGGTTCTCGTGCGGGCGCAAGAGAACGGCGGCAAGCGCCGGCGAAAGCGTCAGCGAATTGATCGCGGAGATCACGGTCGCGACCGCGATTGTCACGGCGAACTGCAGATAGAACTGGCCGGCTATGCCCGGAATAAAGGCGGTCGGCACGAACACCGCGGTCAAGACGAGCGAAATCGCGATGACTGCCGCGCCCACCTCGTCCATCGTCACATGCGCCGCCTCCCTCGGCGTCAGCCCACGTGCGAGATTGCGCTCGACGTTCTCGACGACGACGATCGCGTCATCGACGACGATGCCGATCGCGAGCACCAGCCCGAAGAGTGTCAGCATGTTCAGCGAGAAGCCGAAGGCGAAAAGCAGCGCGAAGGTGCCGATTAGCGAGACGGGAATCGCGATGATCGGAATGATCGCGGTCCGCCAGGATTGCAGGAAGACGATGACGACGAGGGCCACAAGGATCGCGGCTTCGCCGATCGTCTTGTAGACCTCATTGATCGATTCCGCGATGAATTCCGTCGGGTTGTAGATGATCCGGTATTCCAGCCCGTCCGGAAAATCCTTCGAAAGCTCCGCCATCGTGGCCTGGATCGCCTCCGCCGCGGCAAGCGCATTGGTGCCGGGGCGCGAGAAGATGCCGAGCGCAACGGCGGGGCTGCCGTTCAGATAGCTGTTGGTGACGTATTCGCGCGCGCCAAGCTCGACACGGGCGACATCCTGCAGCTGCACAAGCCTGCCATCTTCGGTGGCCTTGACAATCACGTAGCGGAACTGCCGCGGGTCGCTGAAACGCCCGTCGGTGGTAACCGTATACTGGAAGGCGCTGTCGCCAGACACAGGCGGACCGCCTATGGAACCACCCGAAACCTGTACGTTCTGCTCGCGCAGCGCCTCGACGACATCGCCGGAGGTCATGCCGTAGGCGGAGAGCTTCTGCGGATCGAGCCACACGCGCAGCGCATATTCGCGCTCGCCGAACAGGGTAACGTCGCCGACGCCGTCCAGCCGAACGAGGAGATCACGGATGCGCGTGCGGGCGTAGTTCGAGACATAGAGCTGGTCGTAGCGATCGTTCGGCGACAGCAGATGAACGACCATCATCAGGTCCGGCGAGCTCTTTGTCGTCGTGACGCCGATACGCCGGACCTCCTCGGGCAGCCGGGGCTCGGCTACCGAAACGCGGTTCTGCACCAGCACCTGCGCCTGGTCGAGATTCGTGCCAAGCTTGAAGGTGATCGTCAGCGCCATCGAGCCGTCGGCGGTCGAATAGGAGGACATGTAGAGCATGTTCTCGACGCCGTTGATCTCCTGCTCGAGCGGCGTGGCGACGGTGTTGGCGACGGTCTCGGCATCCGCCCCCGGATAGGAGGCCCGCACGACGATGGTCGGCGGCGCGATTTCCGGATATTGCGCCACCGGAAGCTGGAAATAGGCGATGCCGCCGACGATCAGGAGCACGATCGAGAGCACCGAGGCGAAGATCGGTCTGTCGACGAAGAAATGCGCGAACCTCATTGGGCGCTCTCCGCCGATTGTGCCGCTTCCTGCGGCAGCACGACGAGCTCGGGCTTTACTTTCACGCCGGGCCTGACGCGCATGAGACCGTTGACGATAATCGTCTCCTCGCCCGTCATGCCGCTGCGGATGACCCGATAGCCATGCAGGCGCGGCCCGAGACGCACGGGCTTGGTGACGACGCTGCCGTCCTCCTTGACCTCGTAGACGATGCGCTCGTTCTGGTCGGCGCCGATCGCATCGTCCGGGATGAGGATCGCCCTATAGGTATTGGAGCCTTCGACCTCGACACGGCCGAACAGACCAGGCTGCAGAATGAAACTGGGGTTGGGGAAGCGGGCACGCACGCGCATCGTGCCTGTCTGGTTGTCTACCCTGTTTTCCGAGAAATCGAGCTTGCCTTCGAACGGAGGTTCGGTGGCGTCGGCGATGGTAACCCTCACGGGGAGCGCCCCGCCACCCTCCTGGAGCGCACTGCCGCGCTCTCGCGCGGTCCTGGCGTAGGAAAGCAGGCGGCGCTCGTCGACATCGAAATAGAAGTCGATCGGGTCGAGCGAAACGATGGTCGTCAAGACCGTCTGATCCGCCTGCACGAGATTGCCCGGCGAGATCAGGCGTCGATCGACGCGGCCGCTCAACGGCGCGGTGATCGTCGTATATTCGAGATCGAGCTTGGCCCGCTCGACGGCGGCCTCCGAGCCGCGCACATTGGCCTGCGCCGCGAGCAGCGCACGGCGGTCGTCATCGAGCCTGGACACGGAAAGCGTGCCGCTTTCGGCGAGCGATTCCGTCCGCTTGAATGTGGTCTCTGCGAATTCAAGTGTCGACCGCGCCGCCGCAAGCGAGGCTTCGGCCTGGGAGAGAGCGGTGCGGAACGGTCGCTGATCGATGACGAAAAGCTTGTCGCCTTTCTTCACCAATGCCCCGTCGGTAAACAAGACTTCATCGAGATAACCGCCAACGCGAGACCGGACGGAAACCTGGTCAACGGGTTCGAAGCGACCAATGAATTCGTCAGCGTCGATCACGTCGCGCACGACCGGCTTGGCAACGGTCACCGTCGGTAACTGCGCATCCTGAGCAGCCGTAGGCAACGTGGCGAAGAGAAAAAAGGGAACGCCGAAAACCGCAGGCAAACGCCACATTCGCAACATGCACGTCCTCCGAAAGCACTTGAAACCAAATCGCCTGACGCGGATCTGACGGTCCGGGCTGGCGAAACTGAAACCCGAAGCAGGAGCGTACGGGGGCACTAAATGGAAAACTTGCGAACAGCGGCCGCATCCCGTGCGGCTCTGATTTTGACGCTAACCTGCCACCATTTGGCAGGACTGTCACTTGAAAAAACGCAATTCCGGGAAGACGATACGAGCACCGCAGCCAGCCGGCGCAGGCACAAGAATCGGGCGGAAAAACGCACGCTCGCGCCGGCTGCGCCCGGTTTACGACCAGAACGCAGGGATCGCTTCGTGGAGCCTCGGCCCGAGCCGCAGCGGCGCGATCTTCTCCGCAAGGCCAGTGCGATCGGAAATCTCGACACCGACGCCGCAGATGGTTGCCGGGCCGGAAGCCGCCTCGAAGCGGCCCTTCGGCATCTTGGAGATGAACCGATTGAGCGGCTCTTCCTTGTCCATGCCGAGCGACGAGTCATAGTCGCCGCACATTCCGGCATCGCTGATATAGGCGGTGCCACCGTTGAGGATCTGGTGGTCGGCGGTTGGGACATGGGTGTGGGTTCCGACCACGAGGCTGGCGCGGCCATCGACGAAGTGTCCGAAGCACTGCTTTTCGCTGGTAGCCTCGGCATGGAAGTCAAAGACGATCGCGTCGGCCTGCTCCCCGAGGGGGCAGGCGTCGAGGATCGCCTCGGCGGCCTTGAAAGGATCATCGAGTTCGGGATGCATGAAAACCCGCCCCATGATGTTGGCGACCAGCACGCGGGCGCCGTTGCGGGCAAAGAAGAGATTGGAGCCACGCCCCGGTGTACCGGCCGGATAGTTCGCAGGACGCAGGAACTGGTCATGCCTCTCGCAGAAGACTACCGCTTCCTTCTGGTCCCAGACATGGTTGCCGGTCGTCACCACGTCGGCGCCGGCATTGATCGTTTCCAGGAAGATGTCTTCGGTGATACCGAAGCCGCCTGCGGCGTTCTCGCCGTTGACGATGACGAAGTCGAGCTTCAGGTCGCCGACCAATCCGGGGAGGCGCTCCCAGACCGCCGTGCGGCCCGTCTTGCCAACCATATCTCCCAGAAAAAGAAGCCGCATACCCGTTCAATCCTGCCTGAAATGCCGAAAACCGCTCTCCGTCAGCACAGCGTCCAGCGCGACGTCGTGCAGTTCAGCCGGCACTGATGCCACTTCCTGGCAGTCGAAAGCAATCCCGATCAGTCGCGGCATGTGACCTTTGCGGCGCAATCGATCGATTGCCCGGTCATAATAGCCGGCGCCATAGCCGATCCGGTGCCCGGCCGAATCGAAGGCAGAAAGCGGCACGAGCATGATATCGGGATCGAGTTCGGGCGCGTCCGGCCCTGGCCCGGTCGTGCCGAAACCGGTCTGGACTACCGCCACGCCGTCGACGAGCTCGCGAAAGACGATAGTGCTCTTGTCCATGATCACTGGCAGGCAGAGCCGGGCGCCGCGGTCCTTGAGCCGCACCATCAGCGGACGGATATCCGCTTCCGACCGAATCGGCCAGAAACCGGAAACGACATGGCCGGGATCGAGCGCGATGATATCGCCGGCGTGGTCGGCCATGGACAGGCTCGCCTCGATGCGTACCTCCAACGGCATCGCATCGCGCGCAGCCAGACGCTCCTTTCGCAGCGCTGCCTTCAAATCCTTTGGTGACATCCGACGACCTCTTCCTGCGGGCTTCCCGCCCTTCATAGCGCAGTGCGCACCGTAGCTGGAACCACGCCGCCGCCATTTTTGCAATGCCTGCAGCGCCGCGCGTCCTCTATCCTTAACTGGCTACGATTTAAGGAAACATGCAGTTAGCGACAATCCTGCGCGCCTTTCCCAATTCGGCACAGCATTAGCGCTCCGTTCATCACCGCGCGCGGTTCCGCTTTCGCACGCCACCTGGCGCGTGCAAATAAGTTTGCATTTTCAAATGATTAGCAGAGACTAACTCGCAGCGGCGGCGCGGCCTTAATGGGTGAGAGTGGGCAGACAGACAAGATGAACCAACTCGATCCCCTCGAACTGCGTTGCCTCACGCTGGCCGCCTGCGGCAGGACCAGGCAGGACATGGTGCGTGAGACCGACATTCCGATGGAACGCATCAACAGCGCGCTCGATGAGGCGATGCGGAAGCTTCAGGCAAGAAATCTCGCGGAAGCCATCTTTCGCGCTGCAAGGCTCGATCTGCTTCATAACATCCAGTGGGAACGATAGACCGCCTCGAGGCGAGTGGCGTCGAGGTCCGCTGGCCAGTCGGGCTCACCCGGAAGTCCAGCGTCGCTGAGCAATCGCGGATTGTGCCATGGTGCCTCGCAGCATGGCACAGCGTACGAAGCCTGCCACGCGCGCCAGCGCACAATGAGACCGCGCAGTTGCGTGGCGAAGGAGGAGCCGGCGGAACCGGCAAGGAAGGGCACACTCATGAGCGGGACTCCGTAGGGCGCTCGACAGTGTTGGATTCTCCACCCTCCGTTGACATCCGGCAAACGAATTGCAAGCATAGCTGCCATCAGATTTTCTGATGGTTATGAAATGTCTCTTCCGCTCGATAGCGACCTCCTGAGAACCTTCCTTGCGGTTGCCGACGCCGGCAATCTGACCAAGGCGGCCGAAAGCGTCGGACGTACCCAGTCGGCCGTGAGCATGCAGATCAAGAAGCTTGAAGATGCGCTCGGCGACACGCTCTTCGACCGGCATTCACGCGGGGTCGCGCTGACGACGCAAGGCCGGCGCCTTGTCGACAACGCGCGGCGCATCGTGGCGCTTCTCGATGATACTGCGGCGGCCATGCGCCAGCCCGCCCTCGACGGTTCGGTCAGGATCGGGATTCCCGAGGAGTATATCAACTCCACCCTTCCACGAGCCTTGGGTGCGTTCGCCGCCATACACCCTGGCGTGGAGGTCACGGTGCAACAGGGTACCTCGATGTCCAATCGGGCTGCCCTCGAGGCAGGTGAGATCGACATTGCTGTCGTTTTCGAGCCCGGCGGGCGAACCAAGAACGAAGTCCTCATGGTGGATCCCACGGTCTGGGTAACATCGGATCAACACGGCACACATGAGCGGCAGCCTGTGCCGATAGCCACATACACATACGCCGCGGGCGGATGGTGCGATGATCTGGCGATACAGAATCTGAAGAGGCGTGGAAAACGCAGCCGCGTCGCCTATGTCAGCCGGACGAGCGGCGGTCTGATGGCGGCCGTCGTTTCCGGTCTTGCGATCGCGCCGCTGTCACGCAGCGCGATACCGCCCGGCTGTCGCGAACTGACCGAGGACGACGGCTTTGGCATCATCGATATGTCGAACGTCGTGCTGCGCACCAGGTCGGAAAATCGATCACCGACGATCGATGCCATGGCTGATGCCATCCGCAGCGCCTTTTTGGGCACCTGATGCATGTCGCCCAAAGTGTGCAGCGGTTTTGGGACAACGACATGCATGAAAACAAGGACCTGAAGCGCGTCGCATGGGTCCGATTGAACGCGACGCGCTTTAGTGCATGTCTCCTTAATTCGACCCAAGGAGAAAACATTCAGCAATTCAGAGTGCTGGGGCGACCCTTGCGCGATAAGGCGCAGGGCGTTGTCATGATCTGCCATGAAAAGGAAAGGTGCGATCCACGACGACCGGTGGATAGTTTACGATCCCGGGTGCCTACTAAGTAGGTGGGCGCCGTGTGTCCGAACCCACGAGTTCGGCCAGGGACAACTCCCTTGAGATCGTGTATGGCCCCGGGGATTGTGGTTCCTGTCGGGAAGCGCAGATCGCGGGCTCAGATATAGAGCCTCTTTGCCGTTTTCGCCAGAGGCGTTTTTACTGCATGGTTCCTTAAATCAGGGATCGATTTAAGGACAAACTCATGCAGCAACTCAACGTGCGAAAGCGACCCTTGCGCGTCCGATGGTCGTGCGGCGCTGCAGAAGACGATCAGTTCGTGGACGCAGCGGCGCGACCGTTGAGTTTGGCGGCGATGCTGTGGATCTGCGCCGTCACTTCGCCGAGTGCCGAGGCCAGTGCCTCCTCGCTTTTTGCCTGTTCGGACAACGCAAAGTCGCGGCCGCTCTTCAGATTTCCCAGTTCCGTCTCGAGGCTCGAGAGCCGGCGATTGACCTCGCTCAATTCGTCCATGACCATGATGCCAGCCATCACGGTCAGCCGCAGATCGCCGATTTCTCCAAACTGTCCCTTGAGATGGCCCACATATTGATCGAATCGCGCCGCGAGGTCGCTGAGGTGATCCTCCTGCCCTTCCTCGCAGGCCATCCGGTAAGCCTTGCCGTCGATCGTCACCGTTACCTGCGCCATCGCGTAAACCTCAACGATCCAGCACCGCTCGAATGGTTTCCATCGCCGTCACCAGGCGACGGGAAACTTCGCGATTGACTTCTTCCAGCCGGTTGGCCCGGAACTGAGACTGGTCGAGCTCCTGTGCCAGCCGCGCCCGGTCGGTGTTGACCCGCCGCACCTCACCTTCGAACTCGCTCAAATCCCTTTCCTTGTCGAAACGACCGTCGATTGCGCCCTCGAGCGACTGGATCGCGTTCCGTAGCTCCTCGATCGCCGCTTTGACCGTCTTTGCCGGCATGCTCCCGATACCTCTCTAGAGCGGGATGAGGAAAGGTGTGAAGCGGATTCCGCCCCGCCCTAAATCAATCCGCCGCTGCAAGATTCCTCAAATCGAAATCGATTTAAGGACAAAATCACGCAGCATTTCAAAGCGCTACAGCAGCCTTAGCGCGTCCGATTGGACGCGCGGCACTGCAGAGTCGTCTGCACCTCCCCGAACGCGGCGCTCCGGAGGAGCCGAATCGCCAGACGCAGTCCGCTGCTTCGCCTCGGTTCTTTTTTAAACCCATTATATAAGTCTCAACAATGCCCCGTGCGGCAAAACGCCGTCGGAAGCTGTGGATCATTGCTCCCCAGCAATCGCACTCATACTGTATGCTGCCGCATAAGAACGATATCGGAAAGCACGTCGCCATTTGGCCGCGGAAGGCCCGTATTTATTGACTCGCGTGGAGCACCTGCTATGTGTCTGCCGCTTCTCACACGGTCTTGGAGGATAGAGACCGTCCCTGACCACCGAACTCAAACGGAACAGTCATGATCTCTCGCGAAAAACACGATCGGATGGCAAATGCGATCCGCTTCCTCTCCATGGACGCCGTCGAGAAGGCAAATTCCGGTCATCCAGGTCTCCCGATGGGCGCTGCCGATATCGCAACCGTCCTCTTCACGCGGTACCTGAACTTCGACCCCAAGAATCCCGCCTGGCCCAACCGCGATCGCTTCGTGCTTTCGGCCGGTCACGGCTCGATGCTGCTCTACTCGCTGCTCTATCTCACGGGCTATGAGGACATCACCATCGACGAGATCAAGAACTTCCGCCAGCTTGGCTCGCGCACGGCCGGCCATCCGGAATACGGCCATGCGGCCGGCATCGAGACCACCACCGGGCCGCTCGGTCAGGGCATCGCCAATTCGGTCGGCATGGCGATTGCCGAACGCAAGCTGCGTGACGAATTCGGCAGCGACCTGATGGAGCACTATACCTACGTGCTCGCCGGCGACGGCTGCCTGATGGAAGGCGTCAGCCAGGAAGCGATCGCGCTGGCCGGCCACCTCAAGCTCAACAAGCTGATCGTCTTCTGGGACGACAACAACATCTCGATCGACGGCCCGATCTCGATCGCGGATTCGACCGACCAGCACGCGCGCTTCCGCGCCTGCAACTGGAACACCATCGCAGTCGACGGCCATGATCCGGATGCGATTGCCGCAGCGATCGAACAGGCCCAGAAGTCCGACAAGCCGACGATGATCGCCTGCAAGACCGTCATCGGTTTCGGGGCCCCGAACAAGGCCGGTACGCACAAGGTCCATGGTTCGCCGCTCGGCGCCGACGAAATCGCCGCCACCCGCAAGGCGCTTGGCTGGGAGGTGGAGGCCTTCACCGTTCCCTCGGACGTGCTCGACGCCTGGCGGCTCGCCGGCCTGCGCTCGACCAAGGTGCGGAAAGACTGGGAAGAGCGCCTCGAACGGACCGAGACCGAGAAGAAGGCACAGTTTATCCGGCGCTTCGCCGGCGAACTCGAAGGCAGCCTTGCCTCCGCAATCAGCGCCTACAAGCAGAAACTCGCCGAGACCAAGCCGTCGCCCGCAACCCGCAAGGCCTCCGAGGACGCGCTCGAAGTCATCAACGGCGTTCTCGCCGAGACGATCGGTGGCTCTGCCGACCTCACCGGCTCGAACAACACCAAGACCAGCCAGACCCATTCGATCACGCCGGACAACTTCTCCGGCCGCTACATCCATTATGGCGTGCGCGAGCACGGCATGGCGGCTGCGATGAACGGCATGGCGCTGCACGGTGGTCTCATCCCCTATTCCGGCGGCTTCCTGATCTTCTCGGATTATTGCCGCCCGTCGATCCGCCTCGCCGCACTGATGGGCATCCGCGTCGTCCACGTGCTGACGCACGATTCCATCGGTCTCGGCGAAGACGGCCCGACGCATCAGCCGGTCGAGCATATGGCTGCGCTCCGCGCCATTCCGAACCTGCTGATGTTCCGTCCCGCCGACGCAACCGAAACGGCCGAATGCTGGCAGCTTGCGCTCGAAAACCACAACCGTCCGTCCGGCATTGCGCTGACGCGCCAGAACCTGATGGCGGTGCGCACCGAATATGAGGAAGCAAACCTTTGCGCCCGCGGCGCCTATGACCTGATCTCCGCAAGCGATGCCCAGGTGACGATCTTCGCCACCGGCTCGGAGGTCGAGATCGCCGTCAAGGCCTGCCAGACACTCACCGCCAAGGGTGTTTCGACGCGCATCGTGTCCGTTCCCTGCTTCGAGCTCTTTGCCGAGCAGAGCGAAGATTATCAGCAGGCGATCATCGGCAATTCGCCGGTCAAGATCGCCGTCGAAGCCGGCATCCGGCAAGGGTGGGATCACTTCATCGGCACCGATGGCGCGTTCATCGGCATGTCGAGCTTCGGCGCTTCCGGTCCCTACAAGGACCTCTACAAGCATTTCGGCATCACGCCGGAAGCCGTTGTAGCGGCCGCGGAAGCCAAGCTGTCCTGATCAAGCCGGAGGGCGCTTCCCAAGGCGCCCTCTATTCGTAAAACGCCATTCTGACAGGGAAGGACCAGACATGACAGTGAAAGTCGCCATCAACGGTTTTGGCCGCATCGGCCGCAACGTGCTCCGCGCGATCGTCGAATCCGGCCGTACCGACATCGAAGTCGTCGCCATCAACGATCTCGGGCCGGTCGAAACGAACGCTCACCTGCTGCGTTTCGATTCCATCCATGGCCGCTTCCCGGCGGACGTGAAGGTCGACGGCGACGCCATCTTCATCAACAACGGCAAGCCGATCAAGGTCACCGCCATCCGCAACCCGGCGGAACTGCCGCATAAGGAACTCGGCGTCGACATCGCGATGGAGTGCACCGGCATCTTCACCGCGCGCGACAAGGCGGCCGCCCACCTCGAAGCAGGCGCCAAGCGCGTCATCGTCTCGGCCCCGGCCGACGGCGCTGACCTGACAGTCGTCTACGGCGTCAACCACGACAAGCTGACGAAGGACCACCTCGTCATCTCCAACGCATCCTGCACGACAAACTGCCTGGTTCCGGTGGTCAAGGTGCTGAATGACGCTGTCGGCATCGACCACGGCTTCATGACGACGATCCACTCCTACACGAACGATCAGCCGTCGCTCGACCAGATGCACAAGGATCTCTACCGCGCCCGCGCAGCCGCTCTGTCGATGATCCCGACCTCGACCGGCGCCGCCAAGGCCGTCGGCCTGGTTCTGCCGGAACTCAAGGGCAAGCTCGACGGCACGTCGATCCGCGTTCCGACCCCGAACGTCTCGGTTGTCGACTTCAAGTTCGTCGCCAAGCGCAACACCTCGGTCGAGGAAATCACCAACGCTATCAAGGCGGCCGCAAACGGCGCGCTGAAGGGCGTTCTCGGCTACACGGAAGAGCCACTCGTTTCGCGCGACTTCAACCATGACAGCCACTCCTCGATCTTTGCGATCGACCAGACCAAGGTCATCGAAGGCAACTTCGTCCGTATCCTCACCTGGTACGACAACGAATGGGGCTTCTCGAACCGCATGGCGGACACGGCGGTCGTCCTCGGCAAGCTCCTCTAAGACCAATGTTTCGGGCCCTTTCCTCCACGACGGTGCGGTGGCGCCCGCTCGAAGGGGAAGGGCTCGAACATCTGAGCCTCAGGGCTCTCGAAGCAACGGCCGGCGCGGCGATCCGCGCCGAAAGCGTCGTCATCGGCGAGCGCGGCGGCCGTCCCTATGGCCTGCGTTACCGGATCGATTGTGACGCGCACTGGCAGGTGATGTCGTTCGTGATCGAAACGACGGACGGCAGGACGTTGCATCTGCTTTCAGACCGCCAGGGTCATTGGCGCGACCTCCACGGTGTCGCCCTTCCTGAATTCGATGGCTGCATCGACATCGACCTAGCCGGCACACCCTTCACCAATACGCTCCCGATCCGCAGGCTCAACCTCAACCGGAAAGCTGGTACGGCAGAGCTCAAGATGCTTTTCGTACCCTTCGACACCTTCGAACCCGTGCTCGACGGGCAGCATTACACCTGCCTCGAACACGGCAGGCTCTACCGCTTCGAGGCTGAGGACGGCAGCTTCACCGCCGACCTTCCCGTCGATGAGGACGGGCTCGTCACCGACTATCCCACTCTTTTCCGCAGACTTTGACCGGAGACACCTGATGACTTTCAAGACCCTCGACGACCTGACCGACATTGCCGGCAAGCGCGTGCTCGTGCGCGTCGATCTCAACGTGCCCGTCAAGGATGGCCAGGTGACAGATACGACCCGTATCGAACGCGTTGCCCCGACGATCCGCGAGCTTTCCGAAAAGGGCGCCAAGGTCATCCTGCTTGCCCATTTCGGCCGCCCGAAAGGTGAGCCGGTTGCCGATATGTCGCTGAAGGCAATCGCGCCCGCCGTTGAGGAAATTCTCGACCAGCGCGTTCATTTCGCCGCCGACTGCATCGGCGACAAGGCCGCCAATGCCATTGCCGAGATGAACGACGGCGATGTGCTCCTGCTTGAAAACACCCGCTTCCACAAAGGCGAGGAAAAGAACGATCCGGCATTCGTCACGGCACTGGCCGCGAATGGCGACATCTATGTCAACGACGCCTTCTCCGCCGCCCATCGCGCCCATGCCTCGACCGAGGGGCTCGCGCATCACCTCCCGGCCTATGCGGGCCGCACCATGCAGGCCGAGCTCGAAGCCCTCGAAAGAGGCCTCGGCAATCCGAAGCGCCCGGTCGTCGCGATCGTCGGCGGCGCCAAGGTCTCGACCAAGATCGACCTCCTGCAGAACCTGGTGAAGAAGGTCGACGCCCTCGTCATCGGCGGCGGCATGGCCAATACCTTCCTTGCCGCACAGGGCATCGATGTCGGCAAGTCGCTCTGCGAGCATGACCTTGCGGACACGGCGAAGTCGATCATTGCGGCCGCGTCTGCGGCCGGCTGCGCCATCGTGCTGCCGGAAGACGGCGTCGTCGCCCGCGAGTTCAAGGCCGGTGCTGACAACGAAGTCGTCGACATCAAAGCGATCCCGGCCGACGCGATGGCGCTGGATGTCGGTCCGAAATCGGTCAGTGCGGTCAACGACTGGATCTCTCGTGCTGAGACGCTGGTGTGGAACGGTCCGCTCGGCGCTTTCGAAATCGCACCCTTCGACAAAGCGACCGTCGCTGCCGCCAAGCATGCGGCGGCCCGCACGCGGTCCGGTTCACTCGTCTCCGTCGCTGGCGGCGGCGACACGGTTGCGGCTCTCAACCACGCCGAAGTCGCGGACGATTTCACCTATGTTTCGACGGCCGGCGGCGCCTTCCTTGAATGGATGGAAGGCAAGCCGCTGCCGGGCGTCGACATCCTCAACCAGCAGAAGTGAAGCAAGCCTCCGACCCGGGCAACGCTTGCGTCCGGGTCGGAGACAAAAATAATTCTGATATTTCAAACGATTAAAATAATTTAAATCGTTTCAGTCGATTTTCGCGCCATTTTCCCGGACAATTTCTTCTGTTATCGCGCCATTATTCGGAACGCGGCGGACGCATCTGCGCCTCAGACCGAACTTGTTTTCATTCGTTGCCCGTTCCGTTGGTGATCGGCGCTGTCTAAGGAGAAAAAACATGAGCGATAGACTGGAAGATATTGCGGTTGCGATGGTGGCCAACGGCCGGGGCCTGCTCGCCGCTGACGAGTCGACCGCAACAATCAAGAAGCGCTTCGACAGCATTGGACTGGAATCCACCGAGACCTCGCGCCGCGATTATCGCGAAATGCTGTTGCGCTCGGACGAGGCGATGCGCGAATACATCTCCGGTGTCATCCTCTATGAGGAAACCCTGTTCCAGAAAGCAGCGGACGGCACGCCGCTTGTCGAAATCATTCGCAAGTCCGGCTCGATCCCCGGCATCAAGGTCGACACCGGCGCAAAGCCGATGCCCTATTTCGCCAAGGAAACAATCACCGAGGGCCTCGATGGTCTCGCAGCGCGGCTTGCGAAATATTACGAGGCCGGTGCCCGCTTTGCCAAATGGCGCGGCGTCATCGCCATCTCCGATGCCCTTCCGACCTGGGGTGCGGTGAAGGCGAATGCTCATGCACTGGCCCGCTATGCGGCGCTCTGCCAGGAAGCCAAGATCGTGCCGATCGTCGAGCCGGAAGTGCTGATGGACGGCGCCCCCGGCGACCACTCGATCGAGCGCTCGGAAGAGGTGACCGAATGGGTACTGCGCGCCGTCTTCGAGGAACTCGGTGACGCACGGGTGAAGCTCGAAGGCATGATCCTGAAGCCGAGCATGGTGATCGACGGCAAAAAGGCACGCAAAGCGTCCGTCAGCGAGGTCGCCGAGCGCACGGTCAAGGTGCTGAAGCGCACCGTGCCTTCAGCCGTTCCCGGCATCGCCTTCCTCTCCGGCGGCCAGTCGACGGAAGAAGCAACCGCGCATCTCTCCGCCATCAACACGGCACACGACCTACCTTGGAAGCTCACCTTCTCCTATGGCCGCGCTCTGCAGCAGGAGGCGCTCAATGCCTGGAACGGTAAGGCGGAAAACGTCGCCGCCGGCCAGCGCGCCTTCACCCATCGCGCGAAGATGTGCAGCCTCGCTGCCAAGGGCAGCTGGAAGAAGGACCTCGAAAAGGCCGCTTGAGCGGCGCGAAGCTAAGGGGAGCGAGGAAAAGGCCCGGTGGCAGCGATGTCGTCGGGCCTTTGCATGACGCGGATGACGCCGCTCTCTCCGCGAGGCAATTGTCATGGAGACAAGATCGCTGTTTTGGTCGACCCGACAACGGATCTAAATCCTTGCTTCGATCGAACTGGAGCCTTCGATGACCACCGTTTCCTTCGTCACCGTCGACGTTTTCACTTCCGAGCGCTTTGCCGGGAACCAGCTTGCCGTGATCCCGGACGCGCGCGGGCTGACCGATCGTCAGATGCAGGCGATCGCCACGGAATTCGGCTATTCCGAAGTCACCTTTGTTCTTCCGCCGGACGATCCCGCAAACACCGCCCGCGTGCGTATTTTCACGCCCACCATAGAAGTGCCCTTCGCCGGACATCCGAATGTCGGCACCGCCTTCGTGCTCGGCCGGCAATCGGAAATCTTCGGCAAGTTGCCGGGCGACCACCTGCGTTTCGAGGAAAAGGCGGGATTGGTCGAGGTGGCCCTCTTGCGCCAAGACAGCGTTGTTATAGGCGCGAGCATCGTCGCGCCGCAGCAGCTTGCCGTCGGCCCCACCATTGACGCAGCGACCATCGCTGCCTGCGCCTCACTCTCGCCAGCAAGCGTGAGCGATCGCTGCCACGTGCCCGTGCGGATTTCCGTCGGCCTTCCCTTCGCCGTCGCCGAAATCCGGGATGTGGAAACGCTCTCAACGGCGCGTCCGAACGTCAACACCTTTGACGAGGCGAATGACCGTTATCCACTTGCCGAAGACAGTTTCAGTCTGTTCCTCTACGCCCGCACAGAGCACCAGCCGTGGCAAATAAGGGCCCGCATGTTCGCGCCGCTCGACAATGTCGTCGAGGACCCGGCAACCGGCAGCGCCTGCGCCGCACTCGGTGCCTATCTCGTCTCGCTTCTCCCGGAATCTGACGCGGAAATCGAACTTATGATCGAGCAGGGCGTCGAGATGGGCCGGCGCAGCTTGATAGCGGTCACCGTCAGCAAGCAGGGCGGCTCGGTCGACAAGGTAAGCATCTCGGGTAATTGCGTCACGGCGATGCACGGATCGATCGAGCTGTCTCATTAAATCGCAGCCGATCCAGGGATAAGAACATGCGGCAATTCAAAGCGCTGCAGCGACCCTTCTGCGCCTGAAAGGATGCACGGCGCTGCAGGTTCAGCGCGGCGCATCCTCGCAGTCCTTGATCTCGTCAAGGAGCGCCTGGAAGCGGGGATGGTCGCGAATGGGGTCGAGATCCGAGTCCTGCTTGAACCAGTGGAGGTGGTAGCTCGAGCTCTGTGGCACGACCGTCTCGAGGAGATCGAGTGCGCGCTCGCCCTCGCCGAGAAGCGAATAGACGCAAGCCGCATTGTATTGCGCGACGACATCGTCCGGGTCGATCGCCAACGCGCGGGCCACCCATTCCTTGGCGCGCTCGGTTTCGCCCATATGCGCAAGCGCCAATGCACCGCGATGGGCCGGGCTGGCGTTTTCCGGGTGCCGCTCCAGCGCACTCTTTGCCCGTTCGATGCCGATGCGCGCCCAGCGCTGACGCTCTGGCTCCATGCCGAGCGAGAAATAGCAACCCATCAAATGAATTGGCGAAAAGTAGTCGTCCGGTCGGATCTCGGCCGCGCGCTCGAAAAATCCGATCGCTTCTTGAAATCGACCCTGCGCGAACAGGAAGCGGCCATAGTATAAATTTGCCTCGTAGAGCGAAGGCTCAAGTGCGAGCGCCTGGCGGAACTCGCGTCCCGCCTCCTCCGTTTGTCCGTCGTGAGTCAGGGCCAACCCGCGTGAGGCATGCGCTTCTGCCAGGTTTGGATCAAGGGCCAGCGCCTTGGCGCTCATGTCGAAAATGCTATCGAGCGGAAACTCCTTTTCGTGCCAGTCCCTGATCGCGCATTCGCATTCGGCTATGCCCGCATAGGCACGGGCATAGTTCGGATCGAGCTCGACAGCCTTCAAAAACATCCGGCGCGCAAGCAGGAGGTAGGACCGGGTCCAGGTACGCGAGAACTGCCGGCCGCGCAGATAATATGTGTAGGCCTCCACGGATGTAGTCGGATCGCTCTCGATCGCCTTCTTCTCTTCCGGCAACAGCTTGATCCTCAGCTGGTCGACGATCGCGTGCGTGATCTCGTCCTGGATCATGAAAATGTCCGTGAGTTCGCGATCGTAGCGGTCGGCCCACAGATGCCCGCCGGTCTGGGCATCGATAAGCTGGCCGGTGATGCGGACGCGCTCGCCCACCTTGCGGACACTACCTTCGAGAATGAAGCGGACGCCCAATTCCTGGGCGATCTGCTTCACCTTCACCGGCTTGCCCTTGTAAGTGAACACGGTGTTCCGGGCGACGACATGCAGGCGCGAGATCTTCGAGAGATCCGTGATGATGTCCTCGGTGATGCCGTCGGAGAAATATTCCTGCTCCGGATCGTGGCTCATGTTCGTGAAGGGAAGAACGGCCACCGACAACTCATAACCGGGTTCCACCGTGACGGTGGCCGGCTCTGCTGGTTTCTGGACCGCCACGTCGCCGAAGGAGATCGTGTAGACGCGCACACTCGGGGCAATGTTCTTCAACGCATGCTCGCCCTTGTCCACGAAGCCGAGGTCGAGCCGCGAGCCGACGTGATCGCGCACCGAGGCCGAAACCGCGATGCCGGAGGGCTCGGCCAGGCCCTCGAGCCTGGCCGCAACGTTTACGCCGTCACCGAAAATGTCACCGTCTTCGACGATGACATCGCCGAGGTGAATTCCGATCCTGAGCTCTATGCGCCTGCTCCTGGGCAGACCTTCGTTCCTGGCAAGCATGCCGCGCTGAATTTCGGCCGCACAGGCGACCGCATTCACCACGCTCGAAAATTCAACGAGCATGCTGTCGCCCGCAAGCTTGACGATACGACCCTTGTGGTTTGCGATCTTGGGTTCCAGGAACTCGCGGCGATGCCTCTTCATGGCTGCCAGCGTGCCGGCTTCGTCGGTGCCCATGAGACGGCTGTAACCCACGACATCGGCAGCGAGGATAGCGGTCAGACGACGTTCCAAGAGACCCTCGATTTTCATCTTGTGTCCGAACAAGCTAACTTATCCCTTTATGGGCTGGATGTCGTGTGGATACTTCCGCATCTTCACCACCAGCATAGCGCAGCACCCAACGCGGATCTGTTTCAAATGGAACGGTTCCGTAAGGTCTCGACCAGCCTAGCTTCCACCGCCCTAGGGCCGCACAAGCACGGTGATCATCATTGCCGCGATCGCGAAAGCGGCGATTTTCCAGAAATCGCGGCGTTGCCGGAGCCCCGGGAGGCCAAGTGGCTTGATGACTTGAACGCACATCGCGAGCAGCAGGAGTGCCATCAGGATTTTCGACATTCGTTCATTCCCGCAAAGCTCTGTTCGCCGTGACGGACCGCGATGGCAAACGTGATGGGCGGAAAGCGCTTGTGCACTTTTCGCCAATACTCTCCGCAGCGCCATATCGCCGTCACTTTTCGTCGCATAGAGGGCTATTGTTTCCGCCGCCGATTTGCAATGACAGGTGGCACGAAATCCGGCTGGCAATTGCGGGAACTCGCCCCCAGCTTGCTGACGGCAGAACGATTTTCGGATTTGATGATGAGAAAGAACCTGCTTCCCGTCACCGCGCTCCTGCTTGGCACCCTGTTTCTCTTCCTTGGAAACGGTCTGCAGAGCCTGCTCCTGCCGGTGCGCGGGACGGCGGAAGGGTATCCGACAACCATTCTCGGCCTCCTCGGCACGTCCTGGGCCTCCGGTTTTGTGCTTGGCTGCTTCTTAGGGCCGAATGTCGTCAAGCGTATCGGACATGTGCGCGCCTTCAGTGTCTTCACGGCCTTGATCGCAATCATCTCCCTGCTTACCGGCATCATGGTCGATCCGATCTGGTGGGTTGCGTTGCGCGCAGTTACCGGCTTCTCGACAGCCGGCACGTCGATGATCATCGAAAGCTGGTTGAACGAGCGCGCCACCAATGAAAGCCGTGGCGTGATCTTCTCGCTCTATATAGCGATCACGCTTTTCGGCGTCGTCGGCGGCCAGATGATGATTCCGTTCGGCGAGACGACGACGACCTTCTTTTTCATGATCTGCGGCATTCTCTATTGCGTCGCGATGCTGCCGACGCTGCTCTCCAAGGCCGCCACGCCGCAACCGCTGAAACAGGTCCGACTCGATCTGCTCGGCCTCTATCGCAATTCGCCGGTCTCGTTTCTCGGCATCCTGCTGGTCGGCATCGCCAACGGCGCCTTCGGGACGCTCGGCGCCGTTTTCGGCCGCCAGGCCGGTCTTTCCGACAGCACAGTCGCGACAATGATGAGCGTGGCGATCTTTTCGGGAGCCGTCATGCAGTTGCCTGCGGGCCGTATTTCCGACCGTGTCGACCGCCGCTACGTGCTGGCCGCGCTTGCCGGCGTCGGTGCGCTTGCGGGGCTCCTGATCTTCCTCGTCGAACCGAGCCAGGTCTGGATCGTCTTGACGCTGATCGCCATCTACGGTGCCGCCGCCAATGCGCTTTATCCGATCGCGGTCTCACACGCCAACGACTTCGCCACGCCAGAAGAATTCGTCAAGGTTTCGGGCGGCCTCTTGCTGCTCTACGGAATTGGCACGATCATCGGCCCGACGATCGGCGGACCGGTTATGACCGCGACGGGGCCCTACGGCCTGTTCATGATCACGGCTTGCGCGCATATGTTGATCACGGCCTACGCAATTGTCCGCAGCCGCCGCCGCGCGCCGGTTCCGGTCGCCGAACGCGACGCCTTCTCGCCGGTCAATGCGGGTACGCCGACGACGCCGGAGAGCCTGCAGCTTTCGCCGCGTGCCGCGCCGCTGGATGAACTGCGTGACGAGGATGTCAGCGACAACCCCGAGGAAGAGGAGAGATCGAATGAGCCTGTTTGACGACGACCTTCCCAAGAAAAAGACGGTTCATGAGATCGGCAGCGATCTGTCGTTGCTTTCTGTCGATGAACTGACGGCGCGTATCGCGCTGTTGACGGAAGAGATTGCGCGATTGGAGGCCGAACGGGACCGCAAATCGGCAAGCCGGTCGGCGGCCGACAAACTCTTTCGCTAGAGCGGGGAGGAAGAGTGTGCGCGGTTTTCCGCCCGCATCCCGCGTCTCAACTCGTTAGAATCGATCACGGCGTGGACGTGCTTTGCCTTACTCGCGCTTCCTGCTTCGCGACCCGAAATGAACGCGACTTAACGGCAAATTAAGCATTTTCGGCGATTATCTAGTCATCCGGTTCCCCCGGACTCAGACATTTTCTCCGACTGGCGAATGGGTCTGATTTTTCTCCCTGTTTTACCTTGAGAGCCGCTTTTCGCGGCTCTTTTTTTGTCTTCAGCGCCGCCAGTCCCTTTAGACGCGCAAACGACGCTAAAGCACTTCGAATCGCTGCATGATTTTGTCCTCAAATCGACTCCGATTTGAGGAAACATGCAGTGGCAGACAGGGCATTTCAAAGAATTGTGGAGATTAACCCTTTCTTAAGAATACCCTTGCGCGGAATGCGGTAAGGGATCATTCTTCAACCATAGAGGGGGCCAGGGGAGCTTTTCCCGGAGTCGCCCGTTACCCGACCGTGATGCGTTTGAACAGGGAAAACAGGCCATGTCCGAGAGAGGATTGAATACCGTGAGTTTCGCGGGACACGCTGCGTCTTCGGCGCAGTTCAAGGCACTCTATGCGGAAGGCATGGGCCTGGTCGAGGAAACCGCGAGCTATCTCGACGGGCCGGGCCGCTTGGCCTCCAAGGCACTGCCGCGCATGGCCTCGGTGCTCTACGCCGCAGAGTCGATGCGGCTTACCACGCGGCTGATGCAGATGGCCTCCTGGCTTCTCCTTCAGCGCGCCGTCAACAACGGTGAAATGAGCCGTGATCAGGTTCTTTCGGAAAAGAGCAAGGTGCGCCTCGACAGCTTCAACGTGGATCGCAACGCGCCGGGCTGGAACGATCTCCCTGAGATGTTCCGCGACCTGATCGAGCGGTCGCTCCGCCTGCAAAACCGCGTCGCGATACTTGACCGCGAGATTTACCGGCCGCAGGAGGCGACGACCTTCGTTCCGGACAACCAGAACGGCGTCAAGGCGCAGATCAAGCTGCTGCAGACCGCGTTCGGCGCCAACTGACACCAGTGCGCTAATTTCTCTGAATTCTCGAACCCGGCCCCGCGCGCCGGGTTTTTTCATGTTGGCCGCTGCAGGGTTTGCGGCGGACAACAAAAAAGCCCGGCAGAGCCGGGCTTCGAACACGCCGCGAAGGCGAGCGATCAGAGGCCGAGGCCTTCGAAGCGCTTCTTGAACTTGGAAACGCGGCCGCCGCGGTCGACGAGCTGCTGGTTGCCGCCCGTCCAGGCCGGATGCGACTTCGGATCGATTTCCAGGTTCATGGTGGCGCCTTCCGAACCCCAGGTCGAGCGGGTTTCGTATTCGGTGCCGTCGGTCATGACCACCTTGATCAGGTGGTAGTCGGGATGGATGTCTGCCTTCATAACAATCTTCCTAGAGTTCCAGGGTCCAATTGTCGCAAGGCATTGCGACTTTGGGACCGAACACGTAAATGAAGCCGCAGACCGCTCTTGGGCCGCGGCTCCCCAATTCGATGCCGTGCCTATACATGAAGGTCTGCGGGATAACAAGTGCCGCGCGGAAGACTTATCAAGGATAGCCCTTCCGCAGCAGGCAATGGGGGTCATGTGTCCAGACGAGAAAACCAACCGCCAGCACGCAGATCCATTCGCCCGCTGGCCACAGTGCTGCCTTACCTGGCGCGGTATCGCCGGCTGGTGATCGGAGCAGCGATCGCGCTGACGCTCGCCGCTATCACTACCCTGACGCTGCCATTGGCCGTTCGGCGGATGATCGACAACGGCTTCTCCAATTCCGATTCCGGTTTCATCAACACTTATTTCTCCATGCTGATGGTGCTGGCCGTCGTCCTGGCCCTTGCCAGCGCGGCGCGCTACTACTTCGTCATATCGCTCGGCGAGCGCATCGTCGCCGATCTCCGCCGCGATGTCTTCGCGAAGGTCACTCGGCTTTCTGCCTCCTTCTTCGACGTCAACCAGTCCGGAGAGATCGTTTCGCGCCTGACCGCCGACACGACTCAGATCAAGTCAGCTGTCGGCGCCACCGCCTCGGTGGCGCTGCGCAATCTGATCCTCTGTCTCGGAGCGATCGGCATGATGATCTACACCAGCCCGAAGCTCTCGAGCCTCGTGCTTGCCGCGATCCCGATCATCGTCTTCCCCCTCGTCGGTTTCGGGCGGTCCGTCCGTCGGCGCTCGCGCCAGGCGCAGGACACCCTTGCCACAGCCTCCGCCTATGCCGGCGAGGCGATTGCCGCAGCCCGCACGGTCCAGGCCTTCAATGGTGAGGAAAGCGCCAACCGGCACTTCGGCAGCGCGGTGGAGGACGCCTATGGTGCCGCGCGCGCGGCGATCCGGGCGCGGTCGATCCTCACCGGATTCGCCATCACCATGGTCTTCGGCAGCGTCGTCGCGGTGCTCTGGTTCGGCGCGCGCGACGTGCTTGCGGGCACGCTCTCGGCGGGCACGCTCAGCCAGTTCCTGCTCTATTCGGTCTTCGCCGCCGGCAGCCTCGGTGCGCTCTCGGAAGTTTGGGGCGAGCTCTCGCAAGCGGCAGGTGCCGCCGAGCGCCTCAACGAACTGCTGACCGAAGTACCGCAGATCCAGGCGCCTGACCATCCGGTCGCCATGCCGGTGCCGGCCCAAGGCGCCATCGCGTTTGCCGACGTTCACTTCGCCTATCCGGCGCGCCCGGACTATAAGAGCCTGAACGGCCTAAGTTTTGCGGTCAAGCAGGGGGAAACCGTGGCGATCGTCGGTCCCTCCGGCGCGGGCAAGAGCACCGTGTTCTCGATGCTCTTGCGCTACTATGATCCGGCCAAAGGGACCGTTACCGTCGACGGCATCGATGCCCGCAGCGTCGACCCGAAGGACTTGCGCGACCGCATCGCCATCGTGCCGCAGGACACGACGATCTTCGCCGCCTCCGTGCACGACAACATTGCCTTCGGCGCAGCGGATGCAAGCCGGGAAGCCGTGCGCGCAGCCGCGGTTGCCGCGCAGGCCGACGAGTTCATCGCGAAACTGGACCAGAGCTACGATACTCAGGTCGGCGAGCGCGGGGTGACGCTTTCCGGCGGCCAGCGCCAGCGCATCGCGATCGCGCGGGCAATCCTGAGGAACGCGCCGATCCTTCTCTTGGACGAAGCAACCTCCGCGCTCGACGCCGAGAGCGAGACCTTGGTGCAGACGGCACTCGAGGGCCTGATGCGGCAGCGCACGACCATTGTAATCGCCCATCGGCTCGCGACCGTGCTCAAGGCCGACCGCATCCTGGTCATGGATCATGGCCGCATCGTCGAGGAAGGCACCCATGCCTCGCTGATCCGCCAGGGTGGACTCTACGCGAAACTCGCCCGGCTCCAGTTCGACCACGGCGCAGAAGCGCTCTTCGTCGCGGCGCGAACTTAGTGCATGTCGCCCAAAAGTGTGCAGCGGTTTTGGGACAACGGCATGCATAAAAACAAGGACCTAAAGCGCATCGCATGAGTCCGATTGAACGCGGCGCGCTTTAGGGCATGTCGCCCAAAGGTGCGCATCGGTTTTGGGCAACGACACGCATAAGAGGGGAGCAAGCGCGCAGCATCCATTCCCATTGGAGGCGCCGTGCTTAGACTTTCGTCGTCCAACCGCGGCTGATCCATCCTCCGCCATTGCACTGCGGGAGCCGGACCCTATTGTTAAGGACCCGGCCTTTCGCAGCCGGCATCGTCACGACCGAGTATGGGAGGATTTCCGCATGGCATTCACGAGACTGACCCGCCGCGCCGCTATCGCCTTGGGCCTGACTGCGCTTTCCGCGCTGAGCCTTGGCACGACGGCGCAGGCGCAGGAGTTCCCGGACCGGCCGATAACCTTGGTCGTCCCCTTCGCTGCCGGCGGTTCGACCGACGTGGTCGCGAGAATCATTGCCCAGAAGATGTCGGAAGACCTCGGCCAGCAGGTGGTCGTCCAGAACGTGGCGGGTGCCGGCGGCAATCTCGGGGCGGCCAATGTCGCGCGTGCCGATCCGGACGGCTATACGATCCTCATGGCTACGGTCGCGACCCACGCGCTCAACCCGCTGATCCTGAAAACGAAGCCTTACGATCCCGAGAGGGATTTCGCGCCCATCTCGCTCCTCGTCGTCGTTCCGAATGTGCTGGTCGTCAATCCGGAACTGCCGGCCAAGAATGTGCAGGAACTGCTTGCCCTGCTCAAAGCGGCGCCGGACCAATACAGCTACGCCTCTTCCGGTAACGGAACACCGCTCCACCTCTCGGGCGAACTCTTCAAGAAGATGGCCGGCGTCGAGATGCAGCACATCCCCTACAAGGGCTCCGGACCGGCACTGAACGACGTCATCGGCAACCAGGTGCCGATCATGTTCGACAACCTCCCCTCGTCATCCGGACACATCAAGGCCGGGACCCTGCGGGCGCTCGCGGTCACGACCGCCGAACGCGCGCCCTCGTTCCCCGATATTCCGACCATCGCCGAGTCAGGTATTCCGGGCTACGAGACCTACACCTGGAACGCGCTCTTTGCGCCGGCCAACACGCCCCAGCCGGTGATCGCGCGATTGAACGAGTCGGCGAAGAAGGCGCTTGCCGATCCGGCGGTCCAGAAGCGCATGGAGGAGTTCAGCGCGAAGATCGTCGGCTCGACGCCCGAGGAACTCGGCGCGCATGTGAAGGCAGAGCTTGCGAAGTGGACGCCGGTGGTGCGTGACGCGAACATCCAGATGGATTGACGCCAGTCGAAGCGCGCTCCTCGCGAATGCCCCTCATCCGGCTGCCGCCACCTTCTCTCGTTGCGACGGGGACAAGGGACAAGCGGCAAGCACTACAGCGCCGCGCGTCTTATCAGACGCGCAAAGGAGCTGTAGCACTTTGAACTTCTGCATGTTTTTATCCTCAAATCGGATACGATTTAAGGAAACATGCAGTAGTCCCCTCACCCCGCTTGCGGGGAGAGGGTTAGGGTGAGGGGCAATCACAGGATCAAACGTCAGCAGCCGCACTCCGGCCCGCGGCGCGGCCGGAAAAGATGCAGCCGCCGAGGAAGGTTCCCTCGAGCGCGTTGTACCCATGCATCCCGCCACCACCGAAGCCAGCCACTTCGCCTGCGGCATAGAACCCCGTCACAGGCTCACCGGAAAGCTCCAGCACTTGACCGGAGAGATTGGTCTGCAGGCCGCCAAGCGTCTTGCGCGTCAGTATGTGCAGCCGAACGGCGATCAACGGACCGGCCTTCGGGTCAAGAAGACGGTGGGGTCTTGCGGTTCGCAGCAAACGGTCGCCGCGATAGGCTCGCGCTCCGCGGATCGCAATCACCTGTGCATCCTTGGAGAAGGGATTGGCGATCTCGCGGTCGCGCGCCTCGATCTGCGCCCTGAGATGCGGAACCGAAAGCCGGTTCTCGCCCGTCAGCCGGTTCATCGCCTCGACAAGATCCTCCAGCCGATCGCGGACGACGAAGTCCTCGCCCTTGTCCATGAAGGCCTGGACCGGTCCAGGCGGATTTTTGCCGAGCCGTTTCAGGAGAAGGGCCAGGCTCTTGCCGGTGAGATCGGGATTCTGCTCCGATCCGGAAAGGGCGAATTCCTTCTTGATGATCGCGCGTGTCAGGATGAACCAGCTGTAGTCGTGGCCGCTGCGGCGGATCGCCTCAAGAGTGCCGAGCGTGTCGAAACCCGGCATCGCCGGCGCTGCAAAGCGGTTGCCGTCGGCATCGCACCAGAACGAGGACGGCCCAGGCAGAATACGAATGCCGTGATCCGGCCAGATCGGGGCGAAATTTCTGAGGCCCTCGGTGTAGTGCCACATGCGGTCGGCGTTGATGACGGAGCCGCGTGCTCGGGCCGCAATTTCGAGCATACGACCGTCGACATGATGCGGCACGCCGCTCACCATCGTCGCCGGAGGTTGCCCGAGCCGCTTGCGCGGCCAGTTGCGGCGTACGAGCTCGTGATTGCCGCCGATGCCGCCGGAACTGACGATGACCGCTCCCGCCGAGATCTCGAAGTCACCGACGACGTCGCGGCTGCTGCGCCCTCCCCGCGCCACGGGATCCGCCTTGAGGATCGCGCCGCGGGCGCCTGTTACCGCACCATCGGTCGTCAACAATTCGTCCACCCGGTGGCGGAAGCGGAATCGCAACAAGCCGCGGCTTTCCGCTTGCCGGGTCAGTCGGACAAAGGGTTCGAGTACGGCGGGGCCGGTGCCCCAGGTTACGTGAAAGCGCGGGACCGAATTGCCATGGCCATGGGCAAGCCCACCCCCGCGTTCGGCCCAGCCGACCACGGGGAACCAGCGAAGCCCAAGCGAGTGCAGCCAGGCGCGCTTCTCGCCGACGGCGAAATCGAGATAGGCATCAGCCCAGAGACGCGGCCAATGATCTTCCGGCCGGTCGAATTGCGACGAGCCCAACCAGTCCTGGCGCGCGAGATCGCGGCTGTCGCGAATTCCCATGCGTCGCTGCTCGGGACTGTCGATGAAGAACAGACCTCCAAGCGACCAGAAAGCCTGGCCGCCGAGATTCTGCTCCCCCTCCTGATCGAGAACGATCACCTTGCGGCCACGGGCCGCAGCTTCCGACGCCGCCACGAGCCCGGCAAGGCCCGCGCCGATGACCAGCACATCACAGTCCATGAAAGGCGCCCTCCCCTGCATCCTTCGACGTAACTGTTACGCAGACGTCAAGGTCAATTCAAGGGTTTGGAGCCGTCGCTATTTCTCGGTCAGCTTCAGCTCGATACGCCGGTTCTGTGCCCGAGCTTCAGGGTTGTCCCCCTCGGCTATAGGCTGAAATTCGCCGAAGCCAGCGGCCACCAGCCGGTCCGCCGGCACGCCCCTGGACATCAGGAACTTCACGACCGATGTCGCGCGGGCGGACGACAGTTCCCAGTTGTCGGCAAAACGGCCGGATCCCGACAGCTGCACATTGTCGGTATGGCCATCGACGCGCAGGACCCAGTTGATCTCGGCGGGGATTTCTTTCGCGAGATCAAGAAGCGCCGTGGCGAGTTTCGCCATTTCCGCCTGGCCCTCCGGATTGAGGTCGCTGCTGCCCGATGGGAAGAGCACTTCCGACTGGAAGACGAAGCGGTCGCCGACGATGCGGATGTTCTCGCGGTCGGAAAGGATCTCCCGCAGGCGTCCGAAAAAGTCGGACCGGTAGCGGTTAAGCTCCTGCACGCGCTGGGCGAGCGCGACATTCAGGCGGCGGCCGAGATCGGCGATCTTGGCCTGGGACGCCTGATCCTTCGCCTCCGACGCCTGGAGCGCCCCTTCGATGGCGGCGATCTGGCTGCGCAGTGCGGCAATCTGCTGGTTGAGGAGCTCGATCTGGCTCATTGCACGCGCGCTGACCTGCTTCTCGGATTCGAGCTCCGATCCCAGCCGGCCGATCTTCTGGTTCGCCGCTTCGGCGCTGCCGGCGCCCCGATCGAGCAGCGCCTGCAGGCGCGAGCGCTCACCCTCGGACTGGGCAAGCGAGGCCTGGAGGTTGGCAAGCGAATCCTCGAGATCCTGTTTGCCGCTCTTTTCCAGTGCCAGAAGCTGCGTCAGTTCATTGATCTGGCTGTTCAGCCGGTTCAGCACCTCGTCCTTGCCGCTGATTTCCCGCCCGAGCAGGAACTGCGCCAGCACGAAGACGCTCAAGAGAAACATGATCGCCATCAGCAACGTCGACAGCGCGTCGACGAAGCCCGGCCAATAATCGATCGTTCGGTGACTGCGACCTTTGCGGGCAAGGGCCATGTGCTCAGTCGCCTCCGCTCTCGTCTACGCGGCTGAGCTGCGCAATCGACTTGTCGCCATGCACCGTGATCCTCTCGGCCTGCCCGATGCGCGACGTCAGCTTATCGAGCGTCTTGCGCATCGCCTTCGCTTCCTCCTGCTGCGCTTCAATCCAATCCCTGAGCATCTGCTGCTCGCCACGCATATTCTTGACGAGGCCCTGGATGCCCTCGGCCAATGAAGCCATTGCGGCCGTTGTGCGTTGATTTGCGCCACCCTCCTGGTTGAGCCGCATGAGCTGATCTGTCAGCCTGCGCAGCTCTTCAATGGGCGGCTCTCCGGGAATGCTGATCGGCGAGGAGATCCCCGACCCGACATCGGTGACTGAGGAAAGCCAGTTTTCGAGTTCCGTGTAGAAGCGGTTCTGGGCGCGGCCGGCCTGCAGGTCGAGGAAACCAACGATCAGCGATCCGGAAAGCCCGAATAGGGAAGCGGAAAAAGCCGTTCCCATGCCGGTGAGCGGCGCGGACAAGCCGCTCTTCAGCGAGCCCAGCAAGTCTTCCGTAGTGCCGCTGCCGGCGTCCAGCGACTGGATGACTGTATTGATCGAACCGATCGTGCCGAGCAAACCCCAAAAGGTGCCGAGCAGGCCGAGAAAGACGAGAAGGCCGGCGAGATAGCGGGTTATGTCCCGCGATTCATCGAGACGCGTAGCAATGGAATCAAGGATCGAACGCAACGCGATCGCGGAAATGGCGGTCGTCTGGCGGCCGCCGATCAGTGCGCGCATCGGCGCGAGCAGAACCGGATCGCGTCCGACCTTGTCGGCACTCCCGGCGGCACGAAAGGAGTTGAACCAGCGGACCTCGGGCCTCAGGCCCAGGACATGATTGAACGCGAGCAGGATGCCGATCAGCAGAACACCGAGAATGAGCCCATTGAGGCCCGGATTGCTGGCGAAGGCATCACGGGCCTGCCGGAATAGAATGGCAGCGACGAAACCGACGATGATCAGGAACAGGACCATCGTCCAGAAATAGGGCATGGGGCTCGAAAGCTTGTGCGGATTGTAGTTCTCCTCCACGCTCTCCCGACCGCTCCATCCGGACAGATTCAGTTTCGTCATAGGTTAGTCAGACTCCCGGGTTTACTCCAGCACCGCGCGCCCCCTCAGACACGCAAGGGTTGCCGCAACGGCAGCACGGCACCGCTGGCCCGGAGACTAGTGGAACTTTGCGCCAAATTGAAGGGAAAACGAAGGCCCCCGGCACATAACGCACCGGAGGCTGCAAGGACACTGCAGGTTTCCTCAAATCGTACCTGACTTAAGAACAAAAACATGCAGCAATTCAAAGTGCTACAGCATCCTTTGCGCGTCCGATAAGGCGCGGCCTGTAGGCAAGCAGGCTGCTGCTCACTTCGCCGGAACCGGCCGATGGATCACGTCGCGCAGCGCCCTGGCGATATATTCATTGCCGCAAACGACCGAGCCGTCCTCGAGCGGCTTGCCGCCGCCATCGACATCGGTTGCCCAGCCGCCGGCCTCGCGGATGAGCAGGACGCCGGCTGCAATATCCCAGGCGGCCAGGTCCCGTTCCCAATAGCCATCGTAACGACCCGCGGCCACATAGGCGAGATCGAGCGCCGCGGAACCGAAACGCCGGATGCCGGCGACTTCTCCCATGACATGGCGAAGTTCGATCAGGTATTTGCCGTGATTGCCGCGGCCGAGATGCGGTGTCCCGGTGGCGATGACGGCATCCGAAAGGTTCTTCCGGGCGCCGACGCGCAGCCGCCGGTCGTTCAGGAAAGCACCACCGCCCTTCTCGGCGGTGTAGAGTTCATCCGTTGCCGGATTGAAGACGACGGCAGCGACGATTTCGCCCTGACGCTCCAGCCCGATCGAAACGGCAAAATGCGGGATGCCGTGCAGGAAGTTGGTGGTGCCGTCGAGCGGGTCGACGATCCAGCGATGCGCGCCGTCGGTGCCCTTGATTTCCTCGCCCTCCTCGCCGAGGAAGCCATAGGTCGGCCTCGCCTTCAACAGCTCTTCGCGGATGATCCGTTCGGCCTTTCGGTCGGCCTGGGAAACATAGTCGCCCGGTCCCTTCAGCGAGACCTGGAGGTTCTGCACTTCGCCGAAATCGCGCGCCAGCGACTTGCCTGCCTTGAAGGCGGCCTGGACCATGACATTGAGGAGGGCAGAACGGGCCATGTGGCGATCCTTGTAGCGAAGGCCGGCCGAGCCATCTCGAACCGGACATTGAACCTGTCTGACGTATCCCGCATCAAGCTCTGCATGACGCGAGCGAAGCTGCGAGTTTCGTCGTCAAAAAACCGAGTGAAGTCACTCCGTCCGCAGGACCGAAGTATGAAATGAGGAAGCCACGGACAAAACCGCGGCTTCAAGACCACAAAAGCCGCAGAAGTTCAAGCGAAATAGCATTGCCGCAGCCAAACGACGGTCGGGACCGCCGCCTTGGCGGAGCAACTCAAAGTGCGACAGCGTCCTTTGCGCGTCTGGTAACACGCGCGGCGCTGTAGGTCAGGAGGAACGGAACTTGTTGGCAGCGGCGAGCGCCGATTTCTGCTGCGTTTCGTTGAGGCCGAGATAGAAGTCCTCGAGCGCATCGTCCTTGAGCCCGGCGCGGCGCGACAGCACATACCACTTCGCCGCCTCGACCGGATCCGGGCGCGTGCCGATCGCATTGACATAGAGGTGCGACAGCCGGTTCTGCGCCACGACATTGCCGCTTTCCGCCGCGCGCTTCATCCATGCGAAGCCTTCTTCGAGGTTGCGGTCGCCGGCGATGCCTTCGACAAACCAGATGGCGATGTCGAGCTGTGCGGTATCGTAGCCGGCGCGGGCGGCACGCAATAGCCATTCGCGGGCGCGCGCGCGCTTGTTCTCTTCTATACCGTCGACATTGATATAGATCTGGGAGAGGGCATATTGCGCATCCGCTATGCCTTGCTCGGCGGATTTCTCGTAATAGGGCATTGCCGCCTTTAGGCCCTTCTCGCCCGGCATGTCGGCAACCAGCGTTTGCCCGTAATTGAACTGGGCCGAAGCATTGCCGAGATCGGCCGCCTTCTTCATCAGCTCTTCGGATTTCTTCCTGTCGCGCTTGACGTAGCGCCCCTCCATCAGGATCAGGGCATTTTTGAACATGGCGGCCGGATCGCCATTATTGGCAGCCTGGCCGTACCAGAAGGCGGCCTCCTTGGCGTTGCGCGCAACACCAAGGCCCTGCTCCAGGATCGATGCAACCAGCGTCTGGGCAGCAGGGTCGCCCAGCTGGGCCCGCGGCAGTGCCAGATCCATCGCCGTCAGATAGTAGCCGCGCTGGAAAGCGCCATAGGCATCGTCCACTTTTCCGGTGAACGGCTTTTCAGCCGGAAGAGCCGGCAATTGCGCGCCCATGCGATCGATGACATTGACGCCCTTGGACGGCGTGCTGCCATCACCGGCCTTCGTCTCTTTTGGCGGATTGGTATCAAGTTTCTGCTGCGGAGCCGCACCTTCCGGCAGGATCGCCCCGTTGAAGGGCGTGATCCGCCCGCGCTTCGGCACATTCCCCTCGTCCGCGGTCCCTTCGCCCGCAGGTCCGCCTGTCGCCGGTTGCTGCGCGCGAACCGGCACGGCCGCGAGCGCGACGGCCATAAAGAGGACTGCAACTCGGCTGGACTTCGATGACAAGCGGCTCAACATCGGACGGTCTTAATCTTCAAACCGTGGCGCTTTTTCGTCAAGCAGCGCGTTGACGGCCGCGACGACCGCGGGCGCCTGCTCCGAGTCGCCAAAGACGGCGAGACGAAGCGCCACGAATTCGGCCCCCGTTTCGGCAACCGCAAGCGCCGATTGCGGATCGGTGCCGCCCATGACGACACAGGGGATTTCGATCATCGATGCCCACCATTCGGCAAGTGCCAGATTTTTCGGATGCGGCTCCGGCTTGATGTCGCCGTCGGTGCGACCGAAGAAGACGTAGTCCGGCCTGAGTTCGCCGATTTCGAGCGCACGGTGTCGGTCTGAGGCATTGCCGCCTCCAACGATCAGCTTCGGCGTGTGCTTCTCGATCGCATCGCCGAGCACCTCGGGTCCTCCGGCGACATGCAGGCCGTCTGCCTTGGCGCGTCCCGCGACGCGCGTGTCACCTTCGATCAGCGCCGCCGCCCCCGCCTTCTGGATCACCGGCACCAAGAGCTCGGCGTGCTGCTGGAACTCGGCGTCGCTGAGGCCGTATTGCGGCAGGATGACTGACGCCACGTCGCCTCCCCGCAAAGCGTCGGCTAGCACCTTCGAACGCTCTGTGAGATCCGGCATGTCCGGCACGACCAGCACAAGGCGGCAGCGGTTTTCTACATTGCTCATCGTATCCGTTTCCTGGCGGCACTGCCTCACGGCATGATTCCTTAGATCGGAATCGATCTAAGGACAAAATCATGCGGCACTTCGAATTGCTACGGCGACCTTGGCGCGCCCGATTGGACGCGCGGCGCCGTAGGAGCAAAAGCGGCCACTCGATTTCGTTCGGGAAAACCGATAGACGGAGATGACAAAAGGATCAACCGCCACTCATGCTTCCCGGTTTCGACTTCTATCTCGTCGCCATCCCCGCAGTCCTGCTCGTCGGCCTCAGCAAGGGCGGCATGGGCGAGGCGCTTGCGTTGATGGGCGTTCCGATCCTGTCGATGGCGGTGTCGCCGGTTCAGGCGGCAGCGCTGCTGCTGCCGATCCTGATCGCCATGGACATCGTCTCCTTATGGATCTGGCGTAAACACGGCGACCGCAAAACGCTTACGATGCTGCTGCCTGGCGCTATTGTCGGCATCGCCATCGGCTGGGCGACCTCCGCCTATGTGCCGCGCGACGCCTTGAGGCTGATCATCGGCCTTATCACGGTCGTCTTCGTGCTGCGCTATGTCTACACCGTCTGGCGCAGCCGCAATGGCGCGCCGATCAGCCCCAAGAAGCAGCGCGCCGGCCCCGCCGCGCTCTGGGGCTCCTTTGCCGGTTACGGCAGCTTCGTCGCCCATGCCGGCGGCCCGCCCTTTCAGATCTATGCATTGCCGCTGAAGCTCGATCCGCGCGAGTATACAGGCACCATCGTGCGCTTCTTCGCGGTCCTCAATGCAGTGAAACTCATTCCCTATTTCGCCCTCGGCCAGCTCGATATGAGCAACCTCAAGACATCCGCCACGCTTTTCCCGCTAGCGATGGTGGCGACCGCCTGCGGCGCCTGGATCGTCCGGCGGATGAGACCACAGATCTTCTATCCCTTCATGTACACGATGGCCTTTATTGCCGGATCGAGACTCGTCTGGGATGGCTTCGCGAGCCTCATGGCTGGCAGGTGACACGTTGCGAATTGCTGCACAGCAGAACCGCTTATACCGCAACGCACAATTTTCTTGCTGCTTACGTAGAATTCGCTTAACGTTCGCTCATGACCATTGCGGACCCATTCGATGCCATCGCGGATCCGAACCGGCGCTATCTGCTGGAGGAACTCAGACGCGCACCGAAGACGGTGAATGAATTGGCCGAAGGCCTGCCGATCAGCCGCCCGGCCGTGTCGCAGCACCTGAAGGCGTTGCTCGACTGCAATCTCGTGTCGGTTTCATCGAGCGGAACGCGGCGGATCTATGCGATCCACAAGCCCGGCTTCGACAAGCTGAACCTGTGGCTTGACCAGTTTTGGTCCTGATGCATGTCGCCAAAAGTGCGCAGCGGGGTTGGGATTACGACATGCACAAAAACCACGACCTAAAGCGCGTTGCATGAATTCGATTGAACGCGACGTGCATTAACGCACGTCTTCCATGCATGAGGAAGAAAGTTCGGAACTGAATGCCCGACAGAAATGGACCGGACGTCGGGCCCGGTCCAGTGTTCCGTATATTTCGTGATGGGATTGGTTTTGACCTTGTTGCGTTGTCACTGGGAAAGGAGACAACGCCTCCCGAAATACCGTTCAGAATCAGTGGGTCGAGGAACGGAGTCTTTCGATTTCGTCCTTGATGCGCAGCTTCCTCCGCTTGAGTTCGCTAATCAACTCGTCCTCGCAGGACGGTGAGTTGAGAGCTGCGTGGAGCTCCTGTTCCAGGGCGCCATGTTTTTTCTCAAGCGTTGCAAGATGAGCCTCAATGGTCATTTGGCAGTCCCTTCCTTTTGCTTGCATCCGGCAGGTAAATGCCGGATGTTCCATGGTGGTAACCTTACTACTCTGCCACGCCATTTTTCATTTGTCGAAGGCGAAATGATGGCGTCTGATAACTTCCCGTTACCGCCAAAGATGTGGTAGAGCGGCGCATGAAAATTCCGGATCGCAGATCGATTGCGATCGGGCTTATGGGGATCGTTTTGCATGCCGGACCAGGACCAGGCCGAACTCAGACTGACCATCGCGCGCCTGAGGCAGGAACACGAAGACTACGACGTCGCCATCAACGCCATGATTGAGACCGGCTGCGACGCATTGCGCATCCAGCGCATGAAGAAGAAGAAGCTGGCCATCAAGGACAAGATCAGCAAGATCGAAGACCAGATCATCCCCGACATCATCGCCTGAAACGGATCAAGACAGACGTGACAGACACGACCACCCCGCCCGTCGCCATCATCATGGGAAGCCAGTCGGACTGGGAGACGATGAAGAACGCGGCCGACACACTCGAAGCGCTCGACATCGCCTACGAGGCCCGCATCGTTTCGGCTCATCGCACGCCGGACCGTCTCGTGAGCTTCGCCAAGGGCGCACGCGACGAGGGCTTCAAGGTGATCATCGCCGGCGCCGGCGGCGCGGCGCATCTGCCGGGCATGTGTGCGTCGATGACGCCGTTGCCGGTCTTCGGCGTTCCAGTGCAATCGAAGGCGCTTTCCGGCCAGGACAGCCTGCTTTCGATCGTGCAGATGCCAGCCGGCATTCCCGTCGGCACACTGGCGATCGGAAAGGCGGGCGCGGTCAATGCCGCGCTGCTTGCGGCCGCCGTCCTCGCACTTAGCGACGACGATCTCGCCGACCGCCTCGACGACTGGCGCGAACAGCAGACCGTCTCGGTCGCCGAATACCCGGTGGACGAGGCATGAAGACCATCGGCATCATTGGCGGCGGTCAGCTCGGCCGCATGCTGGCGATGGCGGCTGCCCGCCTGAATTTCCGCGCGGTCATACTCGAACCGCAGCCGGACTGTCCCGCCGCCCAGGTCGCGAACGCCCAGATCGTCGCGCCCTACGACGACGTGCACGGGCTTGACCAGCTCGCCGCGGTTTCGGATCTCATCACCTATGAGTTCGAAAACGTGCCCGTCTCCGCGGCCATAAGGTTGGCGGCCTCGCGCCCGGTCTTCCCGCCGCCGAAGGCGTTGGAAGTGGCCCAGGATCGGGTCGTGGAAAAGCGTTTCATCAATGATTGCGGCATTGCTACGGCGCGCTTCCATGCCGTCGACAGCCAGGTCGACCTGGAATTGGCACTTGCCGACTTCGGCGGAGCCGGCGTGCTCAAAACCCGGCGGCTCGGTTATGACGGCAAGGGCCAGCGCGTCTTCCGCTCAACAGCGGACGAACCTGTCGGCGCTTTCATGGCCTTGGGCCAGGTGCCCCTCATCCTCGAAAGCTTCGTGCCCTTCGAGCGCGAGATCTCGATCATCGCTGCACGCGGCCCCGACGGCAGCAGCGCCTGTTTCGACCCGGCAGAAAACGTGCATCGCAACGGCATCCTCTATACTTCTACCGTGCCGGCGTCGGTAGGCCCCGCGACGGCAGACGCCGCCCGGGCGGCGGCGACCACCATACTCGACGCGCTCGGCTACGTGGGCGTGATCGGAGTCGAGTTCTTCGTGTTGGCCGATGGCAGTGTCGTCGCCAACGAGATCGCTCCGCGCGTCCACAATTCCGGCCATTGGACGGAAGCGGCCTGCGTCGTCTCGCAGTTCGAACAGCACATCCGCGCGATCGCGGGCCTGCCCCTCGGCGACCCCTCACGTCATTCGGACTGCGTGATGCAGAACCTTATCGGCGACGACATTGCCGAGGTCCCGGGCCTGCTTGCCGAACGCAACGTGCTCGTTCACCTCTACGGCAAGGCCGAGGCGCGCGTCGGCCGCAAGATGGGCCACTTCACCCGCCTGAGCTGAGGAAACGTCCACAGATTTGCGCTGTGCGGAAGCAAAATCCCCTGTCTTGCGGTTGACACAATAAGGGCGACACGGTATGTGCCTGCCTACTTAGAGCGCGCTGAATGGCGCGCTTTTGATTGTTAGAGATTACCGGGCGAATTTTCGTTCCCCGAAACCTGCGGATCAGGAAAATGAAGATCAAGAATTCGCTCAAGTCGCTGAAGGCCCGTCACCGCGAAAACCGTCTGGTTCGTCGCAAGGGCCGCGTTTACATCATCAACAAGCAGAACCCGCGCTTCAAGGCACGTCAGGGCTGACGGCCCCGGGGCAGCGATCGGGTTGCCCTGCCTGATTGGCGGTTCGCCCCTGGTGATCCTCCATATTTGATTTGATCTTGTTCCATGGCGGGCTACGATGTCCGCCATGCGTATTTTTGTGATCTCGATTCTGGCAACTTTTGCCGCGTTCGCCGTCTCCCCCGGCAATCCGCTCTGGGCAGCGGAGCCGCAAACGGAAACGGCAAACCTCACCACACCGAAACAGCGTCTTGATTCCTTGTTCGCGGACCTGAAGAAGGAACGCGATGAAGCCAGGGCACGGCAGGTGGCCGACCGCATCCGCCTGGAATGGCAGGATTCCGGCAGCGCCACCGTGAACCTCCTGATGCAGTGGGTCGACAAGGCGATCGCCGACGACAAGAACCCGGTCGCGCTCGACATTCTCGATCAGGTGATCGCTCTCGCTCCGAATTACGTGGAGGGCTGGAACCGCCGCGCCACCTTGCACTATCAAATGGGCAACTACCGCAAGTCGATGTCCGACATAAACCGCGTGCTCGCGATCGAACCACGGCATTTCGGCGCGCTTGCGGGCATGGCGACCATGCTGAGCGCCGCCGGCAAGGACGAACTGGCGATGCGCGCCTGGCAACAGTTCCTCGACATCTACCCGTCGGATCGAAAGGCACAGGAGCAGCTCGGCGAACTGGCGGAGAAGCTCGCGGGCAGCCGGACCTGAGCCGATACGGCAAACCCAATCCATCATGGAGCAGGCAGGCATTGCCGAAGCGACCCGGTATCGGAAGCTTGCGGGGGTTGCTTCCAAAGGCACATGCGGTAGAACCTGAATCTTTCTCAAACCCAATTGAGGAAGACCGATCCGATCATGCTCGCGGCGTTGCTGCTTCTCGGCACTCTGACGATCGCCGGCGTCGGCTATAGCGTCTGGCAGGCACGACGCATATCCGCCCTCTTCCCCAACCGGGGCGACCTTGTCGATGTCGGCGGCTTCCGCATGAATTGCGTCCACGTCTCCGCGCCCGGCAACCCCGATCTGCCGCCAATCGTCTTCATCCACGGCGCCGGTGGCAACCTGCTCGATCAGATGCACGCCTTCAGGCCGGCGCTCGAAGGGCGGGCGGAGCTGCTTTTCGTCGACCGGCCAGGCCACGGTTATTCGGAACGGGGTGGAACCGTCAATGGCTGGCCAGACGGTCAGGCGGACGCGATCGCCAGACTGATGGAAAGGCGCGGCATCGATCGCGCCATCGTCGTCGGCCATTCCTTTGGTGCTGCGATTGCCGCAAGTTTTGCGCTTCATCACCCTGAACGAACCGCAGGTGTCGTTCTTCTCGCGCCGGCGACACATCCCTGGCCCGGCGGAATCGACTGGTACTTCTCGTTGGCGACGCTGCCTTGTGTCGGCTGGCTCTTCGCCCATACGGTCGCCACTCCGCTCGGCCTGCGCCGCATCGACAGCGCCACGCGTTCGATCTTCTCGCCCAATGGGCGCCCGCTGGATTACATCGGCAAGACCGCGCCGCATCTGGTGCTGCGGCCGACCACCTTTCTCAACAATGCGATCGATGTTGCCAACCTGCACGCCTATGTGACGCGTGCCTCTCCGCGCTATGTCGAGATCGCGGCACCGACGGTCGTCATCACCGGCGACAGCGACGCCATCGTTCTGGCCGATATCCATGCGCGTGGCCTTGCGCGCGACATTGCCGGATCGGAGCTATTATGGATCGCCAATCTCGGTCACAAGCCGGATTACGTGGTGACCGACGTCGTCGTTGCCGCGATCGAGAAGCTGGCAGGCATGCCGCGCGACCTCCAGGAGGCAGCGCGGCTGGCCGAAGCCCGCCTCGCGGTCAACGACGCTTCAATACAGGAGAAGTCCTATACGCCGGTAAGTCCATCCGAGCCGATATAGGCGATGCGCAGCATGTTGGTGGCACCCGGCGTTCCGAGCGGGAAACCGGCGGAGATAATGATACGGTCGCCCGGCTTCCCGAAACCCTCCGCCGCGACGATGCGGCAAGCCCGGTTGACCATGTCGTCGAGATCTTTCGCATCCTCGGTGACGACGCAGTGCAGGCCCCAGACCACCGACAGGCGCCTTGCGGTCTCGACGATCGGCGAAAGTGCGATGACCGGAACCTGCGGCCGTTCACGCGCAGCGCGCAGGCCTGTTGCGCCTGACGACGTATAGGTGACGATCGCCGCAAGCTTCAGCGTTTCGGCGATCTGGTGAGCGGCGAGTGAAATCGCGTCGGCGCCGGTCGCCTCCGGCGCGGTGCGCTGCGCATAGATAATGCCCGGATAATGCGGATCACGTTCGACGTTGCTCGCGATCGAGGCCATCGTCGATACCGCCTCGACCGGATACTCGCCGGAGGCGGATTCGGCCGAAAGCATCACTGCGTCGGCGCCCTCGAACACAGCCGTCGCCACGTCGGACACTTCCGCACGGGTCGGAACCGGCGAGGAAATCATCGACTCCAGCATCTGGGTGGCAACGACCACCGGCTTGCCGGCCCGCCGACAGGCGCGTGTCAGCTGCTTCTGCAGGCCGGGGACGGATTCAAGCGGCATCTCCACGCCGAGGTCTCCGCGCGCCACCATCAGCGCGTCGGAAAGCTCGATGATCTCGTCGATACGTTCGATCGCCTGCGGCTTTTCAATCTTCGACATCAGGCCGACACGGCCGCGCGCAATCTTGCGGACTTCGGCGAGATCTTCCGGCCGCTGGATGAAAGACAGCGCCACCCAGTCGACCTTTCCTGTCGCCAGCACCGCATCGAGATCGATGCGGTCCTTCTCGGTCAGCGCGCCGACGCCGAGCAGCGTGTCGGGCAGGCTCACGCCCTTGCGGTCCGATATCCTCGTACCGGAGACAACCGTCGTGACGATGCTCTTGCCGTCCGTCTTCTCGGCCCTGAGGTGCAGCTTGCCATCGTCGATCAGCAGGCGATCGCCGGGCTTCACCGCCTCGAGAATTTCCGGATGGGGAAGATAGACGCGGGTGTTGTCGCCGGGGATCTCCTTGTTGTCGAGCGTGAAGGTCTGGCCGATCTTGAGCTCTGCCTTGCCCTCGGCGAACTTGCCGACGCGCAGCTTGGGACCCTGCAGGTCGGCGAGAATGCCGATCGGCCGGCCGCAACGGGCTTCGACACTACGGATCTTCTCGATCAACGAGCGCATGACGTCATGGCTCGCATGGCTCATGTTGATACGAAACAGATCGGCTCCCGCCTCATGCAGCCTCTGGATCATCTGCTCGTCGGACGACGCCGGTCCGAGTGTGGCGAGGATTTTGACTTTTCTGTTCCGCTTCATCAATTCTGGCTTTCCTGCGTGCCGGGCGTGTCGGAAAGCTGAACCATCCAGCTGCCCTGCCGCCCCGTGTCGTATTCCTTGAATCCCATGCGCTGGAAGCCGCGCGCGAAGCAGTCCTGCACGCCGGTGATCTTGAATTCGTTCTCGGCGACGCACATGTTGACCTCGCCGGTCCAGCGGCCGCCACGAGCCGCATCTTCCGCGTAGAGATAATAGTATCTGGATTGAAGTTCGCCCTCGATCAGGGTTGCGCAGGTCGTTGCCGGGACCTGCCACCAGCCTTCCGTCACCCAGCCATCCTTTGCGCGGTAGCCGATCGCCACGCCAACCAGGGTTTGTGTGCCGTTGCAGACACGAAAATCGGCACGGGCCTCGTCGGCGACGATGAACGACGCAGAGGTTGTCAACAAAAACAGGAGAGTAGCCCAGAACGTTCCCAGGCGCGGTTTCGCTTTGGAAAAAGGATATCTAGACACGGCTTCCAACGGAACTCCGTTTTGATTTGCGTGGCACTTTCTTGCGATGCCCAGCCCCGAAAGTCAACGCAACACTAATCGATTACAATTGGCATTCTGGTGACAAGAAGCACAAGAGTTTCGCCTTTTTCTTGCGAATGGCCGTTGCGCATGCGATCACGTGCCCGGCGTTCGCAGATCAAGCAGGAGCGGCATGCAGCACTATTCCCCTTACGAGATCATTGAAGGCAACCCGGCGAATGGTCTCGTTCTTCTAGCCGACCACGCCATGAATCGTCTTCCACCAGAATATGGAAAACTTGGCCTCCCCGACAGCGCCTTCACACGACACATAGCCTATGACATCGGCGTCGAGCCGCTCACGCGGGAATTGGCCGCGGCACTCAATGCGCCCGCCGTGCTCGGTTGCTTCTCGCGGCTGCTGATTGATCCGAACCGCGGCGAAGACGACCCAACGCTGATCATGAAGATCTCCGACGGCGCGATCATCCCGGGAAATCATCCGATCACCGACGAGGAATGGGAGAACAGGCTCAACCGCTTTCATCGCCCCTACCACCGTGCCGTTTCCCAAACCATCGCGCGGTCTGCGGCGGCAGGCGGCAAGGCGCCATTGGTCATCTCGCTTCATTCGTTCACCCCAGCCTGGAAGGGTGTCGCCCGGCCGTGGCACGCCGCTGTGCTCTGGGACAACGACCCGCGCGCTGTATTTCCGTTGATCGAGCGGCTCGGAGCAACAGGGGACATCGTCGTCGGCAACAACGAGCCCTATGACGGGGCGCTGCGCGGCGATACTATGTATCGGCATTGCATGACGCCGGGCATTGCCCATGCATTGATCGAGATCCGTCAGGACCTGATCGCCGACCCGGCCGGCGTGGCCGACTGGGCCCGGCGCCTCGCCCCGATCCTGGCGGAACTCAACGGTTTGCCGACGCTGCACGACTATCAACGCCACCCCTCGCGCACGGGTGCTTACGACGGCTGACCCTGCATGTTTCCTTGAACCGCACCTATTTAAGGATAAGACCACTCAGCAATTCAAAGCGCTGCAGCGTCCTTAGCGCCTCTGATCGGAACGCGCGGCGCTGCAGGAGGAGACCATGACCGAACTCAGTCAGGATCAGCAGACCGCCTTCGAAGCCGCAGCCTTCCGGCGCCTCGTTGCGCATCTGCGCGAACGCACCGACGTCCAGAATATCGATCTGATGAACCTTGCCGGTTTCTGCCGCAACTGCCTCTCCAACTGGTATCGCGAGGCGGCCGAGGCCTCCGGCGTAGAGTTAAGCAAGGAAGAATCGCGCGAGATCATCTACGGCATGCCGTATGAGGAATGGCGCACGCTGCATCAGACGGACGCATCCGCCGAGCAGAAGGCCGCCTTCGAGCGCAACCGCCCGAAGGAATAGCATTCCCGGCGATGCCACTTGCGCAGGAGACGCGACGGTGGCGGAAAGCCGCACCGCACTTTCCGGGATCGTGTTCGGGGAAATAGCACCGCTGTTGCGCAATCGCCCTTGACCTCGGCGGCGGTTCGCGGCAGGTCACAGCACCCAGAAATTTCATTCCCCATAAAGGAGAAGACCATGTCGGATGCTCACGGCGTCGCACGCGACCAGCTTCGTGCTTTCATCGAACGGATCGAACGGCTGGAAGAGGAAAAAAAGACCATCGCGGACGACATCAAGGATGTCTACGGTGAGGCCAAGGCAATGGGCTTCGACACCAAGATCCTGCGCAAGGTTATTTCCATCCGCAAGCAGGACCATGACGAGCGCATGGAACAGGAAGCAATCCTCGACACCTATCTGCAGGCGCTGGGCATGGTTCCGGCAGCCGAAGACGCGGCATAAGATCTTCAGCAATTCAAAGTACTACAGCGTCCCTTGCGCGTCTGATAAGAGGCGCGGCGCTGTGGCGGATCCTAAACAAAAAGCCCGCTGGTGCGCCGGCGGGCTTTTCTGTTTCTCGATAACCGACCGGGATCAGTTGGTGCTGAACTTCTTCACTTCCATGAAGTTCACCGCGGTACCGCTGAAGCGTGCCGTATCGACGACGCGCACACCACTCGTAAAGCCGGCGGCATAGACCGTCGTCGGCGCGGCGCGAAGCGTCTTGCTGACGAAGCGCGGTGCCTTGACCGGTTTCGACAGGGTGGCGACGCGACCGGTCGAGAGAGCCCATTCCGAAATGATCTTCTGCGTCAGCTTCGGCTCAGTGCGGACGGACGAACGGCTGGCCGCCTCGGCATCCTGCTTCTTCGGCCGGCTGCCCTTTGCCGGCACGTCAGCGTCAGTGTCGAAGGCGCTATCGAAGATCGACTCCTTCGAGCTTGCATTCGACCGGGGCGCATAGGCCGCCATTTCGATCGGCTGCGCGGGTGTTTCGGGTTCTGTCGTTGGCGCCGCAAGTGCCACACGGGTGGCCGCCTGCGCAGCGGTGTCACGTGGCGCCTCTGCGGAAGCTACAACCGGGCGATCCGCGAAAGCAGGCACAGCGACCTCGGCTTCGGCAACGGCCGCAAGCGCGGCTTCTCCAGCCGGGCGCATGCCCGGGACCGGCACGAAACCGAGCGCCTGAGCATCGCCGGCCGCGGCGTCGGCGGACGCCACCAGCGTTCCGTTGGCAATCAGTTCGCTCACATCGCGACGGTCAAGCATCTGCGGCACGGGCACCTTCAGAGTGCTGAGATCGGCATATTCCGATGGGACGGCCGGCGTTTGCTGCATGGCCGCAGCCAGCGCCTCCTGGGCGTTGTTTTGCGTGGGCGCGACAAGCGCGACCGCGACGCCGCCGTTGGCCGGCGCATCCTTGAAGGCCGGGCGAACGGCCGGAACCGGTGCATTGATGTTCTGCTGTTCTTCCGAGGTCTGGCCGGCGACCGAACCGGCGACACCCGGAAGCGCCTCCTGGCCAGCCGGTGCAGATGCGGTCTGAGCCTCGCTCTCGCCGTCGTCCGCCGCACCGGCGGCGATTGCCGCTGGTTCTTCATCCTCGTCGCCGCCGCCGCCGAAGAGCATGGCGAAGAGATTGCCGCTGCGCTTGCCGCTGGCAACGTCGCCCGGTCCCTTGGCACCGCCGCCGGCAACCTCGATAGCCGACGCGCCGACGCGCCGCTTGTAATCGGCAACAGCCTGCTGGTAGCCCGGCAGCGGCTTGCCGTCAGACGGCACGTGCATGGTCTTGCCGTCCGGGAAGAGACGCGCGAGCTCGTTGCGAGTCATGCGCGGCCAAGCGCGCACGCCACCGACGTCCATGTGGACGAAAGGAGAGCCGGAAGTCGGATAATAGCCGACGCCGCCCACCTGGAACTTCATGCCGACTTCGCGGAGCGTCTTAAGCCTCACGTCAGGGATGTAGAAATCCATCGCCTTGCCGAGCATGTGCTGGCTTTTCTTGGCGACACCTTTCGAGCGGGACCGCAGCATGTTGTTGGTGGTCGGCGAACGATAGGCGGAAACGACGTGGATATAGTCGCGCGAACCGCTCTTCTGGTAGACCTCCCAGACGAGATCGAGAAGCCGCGGATCCATCTTCGTCGGCTCGTTGCGCCGCCAGTCGCGCAGGAAACGGTTGATCTGCTGCAAGCCCCTGGAATCGTAGCGGCCGTTGCGCTTGAAGGTGATCTGCGCCTTTTCCTTGGTGTGGATGAAATAAAGCTTCAAGGTCCGGGTCTGGCCGGCCGCTTCCACCGGAGGTGCCATGCCGGGTGTAACGAGGGACGCCGCCAAGGCAATGGAGGCAAGAACTTGTGGCCCCTTGCGGGCAATCGCCGAGCAGACTCTGCGCGCTAAGAAGCCGAGCGGCTTCTTCAAACCGAACAAATTTGGCATTCAATCCCCGTCCGCCGGACAACCGTGCTTTGCTGTCTCACATGACTGTCAAATAAGGTGACAGCATGGCAAATATGCCACAGTGGTCACCGCCCCTTATAATATAGTGAACAGTTCACTAACAAGGTCTAAACAGCGGTGACCCAATTGTGCGGCTAATGAGTTGGGAATGCGTCGAATTTATGCGGCCTCACGCAGCGGATCGTCGGGGTCGATGCCGTAATCCTTGAGCTTCCGATAGAGCGTCGAGCGGCCGATACCGAGTTTTCGCGCCACTTGACTCATCTGCCCACGATAGAACTTCAAAGCAAAACGAATCAGTTCTTCCTCGACTTCGGCCAGTTTGCGGACATCGCCACCTTCATCGACGCTGGCGATAGCGTTCTCGAGACGATTGTCCGCTGTCTGCTCACGGGACGCCGGTTGCTCCGCGACCTTCAAATCGGCGCGGGTGCCGGAAGCATATTCGGCAACCGCCGAAGCACGCTCCGGACCAGCCTCGCCCCAGGAGAAACCGGAGCGATCGGCGACGACGTAGCCAGGGATCTGGGTCGCGACCTGCGGAAAATCCTTGACCGTGAGTTCGTTGCCCTCCGCAAGCACCACCGCGCGGAAAATCGCGTTCTCGAGTTGGCGGATGTTGCCCGGCCAATCGTAGGCCGTCAGCAGCGCCATGGCACCGCTCGACACCGTCAGCGGCTGATTGAGCCTCTGCTCGGCGGCAAAGCGCTCGACGAAGGCGCGCACCAGCACGGGAATATCTTCCTTGCGCCGGCGCAGCGCCGGAATGGTGATCGGGAAGACATTGAGGCGATAATAGAGATCCTCCCGGAACCGCCCTTCGCGCACCTCGTTGATGAGATCCTTGTTGGTAGCCGAGATCAGCCGCACGTTGACCTTCTGCGGATGACGCGCACCAACGGTCTCTATCTCGCCCTGCTGGACGGCGCGTAAGAGCTTGACCTGGACATCAAGCGGCAGGTCGCCGATCTCATCGAGGAAGAGCGTTCCGCCATCCGCATCGACGAACTTGCCGGTGTGCTTTTCGGTTGCTCCGGTGAAGGCGCCCTTCTCATGACCGAACAGGATGCTTTCGACCAGATTGTGCGGGATCGCGCCGCAATTGACGGTGACGAACGGCTTGCCGGCCCGGTCGCTTGCCGATTGGATCGCGCGCGCCACCATCTCCTTGCCGACGCCGGATTCGCCTTCGAGCACGATCGGGATATTGGATTGCGCGGCGCGACGGGCAAGGTCGATGACCCGGATCATCGCCGGGCTCGCCGAGACGATGTCGTCGAAGCCAACCGCCCCCCCGCGCGACCGGCGCGACGTCTTCACCTTGCCGTCGCGGTGCGCCATTTTCAGCGCGTTGCCGATCGCGATCGCGAGCCGCTCCGGCGATACGGGCTTGACGAGGAAGTCGAAGGCTCCGGCCTGCATCGCCTGGACAACCGTTTCGATGCCGCCTTGCCCGGTCTGGACGATCACGGGCGTATCGACGCCGCGTTCGGCAAGCGCTTCGAGAAAACCATGGCCGTTCATCTCTGGCATCAGGAGGTCGAGCAGGATGACATCGATGATACCGCCCTTGCGTACCAAAAGTTCGAGCCCACTGCGCCCGTTGTCGGCGAGATGCGCGACGTGGCCCAGCCGTTCGATCATGTTGGTCAGCAACCGGCGCTGGACCGGATCATCATCGATGACAAGAATATGTGATGTCACGAAAGCCTCCTGCTCTGGACACGCGGTACTCTTTGGCCAACTTCATGTGCCAAATCATGCCAGCTATTCGTGCCATAAAGGGCTGAACATCATGTTTTGAGAAAAGCTTGCATTTTATCCATTGGCGGCGATAGCAATGAGGCCCCACATGGCCTGCCGCTTCCGCCACGAACACGGGAAATCCGATGATGCCTCTATCCACCCGAATCCCTGCCGCTTCCGCCACTCAATCTGCTCTTCGTGCCACGGCCGGACAGGCGCATGCTGCTGCCGCCAACCTCGGCGATCTGCCATCCTGGCGGCTTGAAGATCTTTACGCGTCCGCCACGTCGGAAGCATTCCGCGCCGACATGGCGAAGGCGGATGCCGACGCGATCGCCTTCGAGAAGAAGTGGAAAGGCAAGCTGACGGGGGCCGCCGGCAAGACCGGCGACGAGGGCATCGGCGCAGCGGTGAAGGAGTTCGAGGCGCTCGAGGATCTGATGGGCCGCATCGCCTCCTTTGCGGGGCTCACCTATTTCTCCGACACGTCCAAGCCGGCGAACGGCAAACTCTATGGCGACGTCCAGTCGAAGCTCACCGACATGTCGGCGCATCTCCTGTTCTTCTCGCTGGAACTCAACCGCATCCAGGACAGTATCATCGATGCGGCTCTGACGAAGGACAGCCTTGCGGCACACTACAAGCCTTGGATCCTCGACCTGCGCAAGGACAAGCCGTATCAGCTCGACGACAAGCTGGAGCAGCTTTTCCTCGAAAAGTCGATGACCGGCCCGACGGCCTTCAACCGCCTGTTCGACGAGACCGTTGCCGCGCTCACCTTCAACGTCGACGGCGAGGCGTTGCCGCTCGAGGTTGCGTTGAACCTTCTGCAGGATCCCTCGCCAGAGACCCGCAAGAAGGCAGCCATGGCGCTCGCCGAAACCTTCAAGGCGAACATCCGCACCTTCACGCTGATTACCAATACGCTTGCCAAGGACAAGGAAATCTCCGACCGCTGGCGCGGCTTCGCGGATATCGCCGACAGCCGCCATCTCGCCAATCGCGTCGAACGGGAGGTCGTGGACGCGCTGGCTGCCGCGGTCAAGGCCGCCTATCCCCGCCTCTCGCACCGCTACTACGCCATGAAGGCGAAATGGCTCGGCATGGAGCAGATGGATTTCTGGGACCGCAACGCCCCGCTCCCCGAAACGCCAAACGCCATCATTCCCTGGAACGAGGCGAAGGACACGGTGCTCTCCGCCTATCATGCCTTCGCTCCGGAAATGGCGACGATCGCCCGCCGTTTCTTCGATGACAGCTGGATCGACGCACCCGTCCGCCCCGGCAAGGCGCCCGGCGCCTTCGCCCATCCGACCGTTCCCTCCGTCCATCCCTACGTGCTCGTCAATTATATGGGCAAGCCGCGGGACGTGATGACACTCGCCCACGAACTCGGCCACGGCGTTCATCAAGTGCTCGCCGGCGCTCAGGGTGCACTGATGGCTTCGACGCCGCTGACGCTCGCCGAAACCGCCTCGGTCTTCGGCGAGATGCTGACCTTCCGCGCACTTCTCGACCAGACCAAGGACAAGCGCGAGCGCAAGGCGATGCTCGCGCAGAAGGTGGAGGACATGATCAACACGGTCGTGCGCCAGATCGCCTTCTACGAATTCGAGCGCAAGGTCCACACGGCCCGCAAGGATGGCGAACTGACCGCCGACGACCTCGGCGAAATGTGGCTCTCGGTCCAGACGGAAAGCCTCGGTCCCGCGATCCGGATCTCCGAAGGCTACGAGACCTATTGGGCCTATATCCCCCACTTCATCCACTCGCCCTTCTACGTCTATGCCTATGCCTTCGGCGATTGCCTGGTGAACTCGCTCTACGCCGTCTACCAAAAGGCCGAGAAGGGCTTCCAGGAGAGGTATTTCGAGCTCCTGAAGGCCGGTGGAACCAAGCATCATTCCGAACTGCTGGCGCCCTTCGGGCTCGACGCGACCGATCCGTCGTTCTGGGCGCAGGGACTGTCGATGATTGAGGGGCTGATCGACGAGTTGGAGGCGCTTGATAAGGCCTGAGCCACTACAGCGCCGTGCGTCTTTTCGGACGCACAAGGGCCGCTGTAGCATTTTGAATCGCTGCATGCACCAACGGCCGGATGTTGAACGGACGACGACCAGCTTCGATGATCGAGAATGCGCCCTATGTCCTTTTCCGGGACGACAGCGAGAACCGGACGACGGTTTTTGCCGACCCCTCGCGCGTCGTCACGGCGCGCACACGAGCCGAATTCCGGCGCGGCCTCGCGGAAATCGAGAGCGCTCATCGCGCCGGAAAGTGGCTCGCGGGGTACATGGCCTATGAGGCCGGCCACCTCTTTGAAGAGAAGCTCGCCCCCTTTGCCGAGGAAAACCGCGAAACGCCGCTGATGTCCTTCGGCATCTTCGACGCGCCGGCGGAGAGTCATCGACTCGGCGAACCGCAGCGACGGACGGAAAACGAGCCCTTCCTCCTGGAGCCTCGCGCCGGTTGGGATTTTGCCGCCTACCGCGCGCGGTTCGAACGCCTCCATCAGCACCTGCGCCAGGGAGATTGCTATCAGGCGAACCTGACGATGCCGATCCATGCACGCTGGTCGGGCGACCCGCGCGCGGCCTTTTGGTCACTGATCGAGCGCCAGCCGGTGAAATACGGAGCGCTGGTGGCGCTCGACGGCCCGGTTCTCCTTTCGCGCTCACCGGAACTTTTCTTCAACGTCGACGCCGACCGTTGGATCGAAACGCATCCGATGAAGGGCACGGCCCCGCGTGGCGCGACGGCCGAGGAGGACGCGGCGATCATCGCCGCGATGCGGGCAGACGAAAAGACACAGGCCGAAAACCGGATGATCGTCGACCTCTTACGCAATGATATCTCCCGCGTCACCACGGTCGGAACGTTGAACGTCCCGAAACTCTTCGACATTGAAACCTATCCGACCGTTCATCAGATGGTGAGCCACGTCAGGGCCAAGCTTCGGCCCGACATCGGTATCGCCGATATCTTTGCGGCTCTGTTTCCCTGCGGGTCCATCACCGGCGCCCCAAAAATCCGGGCGATGGAAATCCTTCATGAACTGGAAAGCGGGCCGCGCGATGCCTATTGCGGCGCCATCGGCTTTATTGCCCCGAACGGTGTTATGCGCTTCAACGTGGCGATCCGGACGATTTCGCTGTTTCCCGACGGCCGGGCGGTCTTCAATGTCGGCGGCGGCATCGTTTTCGACTCAAGGGCCGAGGCCGAATATGACGAATGCCTGTTGAAAGCGCGCTTCGCCGTCGGCGACGCCGAGATCGCGCGATGACGGATTTTTCACTGATCGAGACGCTGCGCTTCGAGCCGGAGACCGGCTTCGTCCGGCTGCGGCTGCATCTCGCGCGGTTGACGCGCTCGGCGAGGCGGCTTGGCTTTGCCGGGGCAGACGCTGCCGAAGCGCACCTGAGGGGGGCCGTGCGCGGCGCCGAAGTTCCGCTACGAGTCCGCCTGACGCTCGACCGCCACGGCGCCATCGCTGTGACCGCTGCTCCCGTTGCCCCTCTTCCCGACGATGCCGTTTGGCGCGCGCGGATCGCTGCCACAAGGCTCGATTCCGGCAATCGGCTGCTTCGGTTCAAGACAACGCGGCGCGAAATCTTCGAGGCTGCGCGCAGCGAGTTCTCGCTGGCGGAGGCCGACGAGGTCATCCTGCTCAATGAAAGGGGCGAGGTTTGCGAGGGCACGATAACCTCCGTCTTCCTCGATGACGGAAGCGGCATCCTCAAGACGCCGCCGATCGGCTGCGGCCTGCTTGCCGGCGTGCTGCGCGCCGAACTCATCTGCCAGCGCCGCGCGCGCGTTTCTCGTCTCTTTCCTGCCGACCTTGAAGGCGGGACCCTCTATCTCGGCAATTCGCTACGAGGTCTGGTCCGGGCGAAACTCGGGATCTGAGCCTGCGAGCGTATAGCGCCTCACGCGGTCGCGCCCTTCGCGCTTGGCAAGATAGAGGGCTTCGTCCGCGCGGGCATAGATGTCGTTGACCGTGTCGCCGTCACGGTATTCCGCAAGCCCCACTGAGCAGGTGTAGTAGAACTCCGGGATGTTCGAGAGCGGACGGGCGCTACGCACCTTGTCCAGTATCCGGTCGAGGATGAGATGGCTTTCGCTGACCGTCGTGTCGGGCAGGATCAGCATGAACTCCTCGCCGCCGATTCGGCCGAAACAATCTGAGCGGCGGACGACACCCTGCATCTGCCGCGCGAAATCGAGCAGCACTTCATCGCCGCGCTGGTGGCCATAGCGATCGTTGATCGCCTTGAAGTAATCGATGTCGATGATCGCCACGCAACCCCACATGTCCGGATTGCCGGTGCAGTTTGCGATGAAGTCGGTAAGTCTGTCCATCGTGTAGCGCCGGTTCGGCACGCTGGTGAGCTCGTCCACCTGCGATGCACGCACCGCGAAATCGCGGTCCTGCCGCAGCTCGCGTTCCTCGGCGCGTATACTGGTAATATCGACAGCGATGCAGAGCATGAAGCCATTGGCGTCGACCGTCTCGGTCATCCACAGCCAGCGGCCGTCATGAAGGTCGGTTTCAAGCGCACGAAACGGGACCTTGCCGCGCCGATGAACCGTGGCCGCGATCCAGGCTTCGATGTCGTCCGTCTTCACGACCGTGCCCTTGCCGCAGGCATAGTTGCGCCGCATCAGATCGGCCCAGGTCGGAAAGTCATCCGGAGCGAGATTATAGGCGGCGCGAAATGCATCGTTGGCAAAACACAAACGGTCCTGCTGATCATAAAGCGCGATCAATACGGGCGATCGGGCCTCCAGTTCCATCAAGGTCCGGAGATGGTCGCCAATCACGGTCAAATCTCAATCCCTCCGGGCAGACGCATTAGGGAAATGCAATTACAGCAAGAATATACACGCGCAAGAGGTATAACACGAATCGCTTGTGGCCGAATGCCCACCATGCCAATGGAAGGGAAATATGGTTAAGTGGCGAAGTCTTCCGGTTCTCCAGCATGAAGCACACCCCATACGACGGCTCGTCAAAACCCTTCACGATCGGGCTTGTCCAGCTCGATCCCGATCGGTGGATTGAACCGGATGATGCGCTTGAGTTCTATCTCGATGAAAAGGCGCGACTGCTCGCCTCCATGCGCGAGAGCATTTTCGTTGCCGAGACCGGAACGGAGCCTGCGCAGGGCGAACTCCTGAATGTGCTCGCCGAATACCTGCCCGACCGGTATCCGGCGCTCTACCGGCGCGAAGGCGACGCGATGGTCGCCGGCAAGCGCCGGGTGCCGCTTGCCGGCGATGCCGCTCTCGTCACCGCCGGCTCGCTGATTCAAGACGACCTTGTGATCATGCAGCGCAAGGATGGCGATTGGCGACTTGCCGCGGCCTATGTCGCCTTTCCATCGTCCTGGTCGCTCGCGGAGAAATTCGGCCGGGCGATGCACGAGATTCATGCGCCTGTTCCCGGCTTCGGCCAGGGCACGCGCAATGCCGAACTCATCACGCGCATGTTCGACAATCTTTCACCCGGACGTTTCGTCGAACGCTTCAACTGGGCGATCAACGTCGACGGCGCGCTGCATCTGCCGAAGTCGAAATCCGAAGGAGTTGATGCCGAGGCGGTGTCACTTTCCGAAGACGGCACCTTCATCCGCATCGAGCGCCAGACGCTTCGCAAACTGCCGGAAACCGGTGCGATCGTCTTCACGATCCGCATCTATTCCGACCCGCTTGCCGCGCTCAGAAGCCGACCGGATGCGGCAGCGCTTGCCCGATCCTTCGTCGCCCAACTGCGCGAACTGACGCTGCCGCAGACCGCATACAAGGGGCTTGTGAGTAAGCGGGAGGCTCTGATCGCGGGCTTGCTGGCGATTGCCGGTTAAGCAAAGTCTCAAGTCGAGGTTGACGGGGCCGCCCTTTATTGTGACAGGAAACTATGCTCTAGAGCATCCGCTTTCAGCGATTTCACCTGAAAGCGGGCAAGACACTCTGGAACTGCAGTGTTTCAGCGCCCTCGGCGCGTTCATCGAACGCGCGGGCGCTCCTGGCTTGAACAGAGACTCAAACGCCCGTTTTCCGCGCATTTCAACCAACCTCACAGGGATGTCCTCAGGAGAAGACCAAAATGGCAGATACCACTTATCCGGTTTATGGTGAGATTACCGGCCCGATCGTCATGATCGGTTTCGGCTCGATCGGCCACGGCACCTTGCCGCTGATCGAACGCCACTTCAAATACGACAAGAACCGGTTGATTGTGGTCGAACCGCGCGAAGACGCCAAGGACACGGAGATTTTCGAGCGCCATGGCGTGCGTCACGTCAAGGCTTACGTGACCAAGGACAACTACAAGGAACTCTTGAAGCCGCTGCTGACCGAGGGCGGGGGACAAGGCTTCTGTGTCAATCTCTCCGTCGACACGTCCTCGCTCGATCTCATGAAGCTGTGCCGCAAGCTCGATGTCCTCTACATCGACACGGTCGTGGAACCCTGGCTCGGTTTCTACTTCAACACCGAAATGGACAACGCCGCACGCACCAACTATGCGCTGCGCGAGACGGTGCGTAAGGAAAAGCAGAAGAACCCGGGCGGCACCACCGCGGTTTCGACCTGCGGCGCCAACCCGGGCATGGTCTCCTGGTTCGTCAAGAAGGCGCTCCTCAACCTTGCCGACGATCTCGGCCTGAAATATGAGGAACCGCATCAGGACGACCGCGAAGGCTGGGCGAAGCTGATGAAGAAGGCGGGCGTCAAGGGCATCCATATCGCCGAGCGCGACACACAGCGCAGCAAGAAACCCAAGCCGCTCGACGTCTTCTGGAACACCTGGTCCGTCGAAGGCTTCATTTCCGAAGGCCTGCAGCCGGCCGAACTCGGCTGGGGCACGCACGAAAACTGGATGCCGAAGAACGCCAAGAAGCACAAGAAAGGCTGCAAGGCGGCGATCTATCTGGAACAGCCGGGTGCAAACACGCGTGTCCGCACCTGGTGCCCGACGCCCGGCCCGCAGTACGGCTTCCTCGTTACGCACAACGAGTCGATCTCGATTGCCGACTTCTTCACCGTTAATGGCAAGGACGGCGAAGTCATCTACCGCCCAACCTGCCACTATGCCTATCACCCAAACAACGACGCCGTGCTCTCGCTGCACGAGATGTTTGGCAATGGCGGCAATGCGCAGCCTGTGCACCACGTGCTCGACGAAAACGAACTCGTTGACGGCATCGATGAACTCGGCGTCCTGCTCTACGGTCATGACAAGAACGCCTACTGGTATGGCTCGCGCCTGTCGCTGGAAGAGACCCGGCGGATCGCGCCCTATCAGAATGCCACCGGCCTGCAGGTGACGAGCGCCGTTCTCGCCGGCATGGTCTGGGCGCTCGAGAACCCGAAGGCGGGCATCGTCGAAGCCGACGAGATGGACTACAAGCGCTGCCTGGAAGTGCAGCTTCCCTATCTCGGCCCGGTCGAAGGTCACTACACCGACTGGACGCCGCTTGAGGGCCGTCCGGGCCTGTTCCCGGAAGACCTCGACACCAAGGATCCGTGGCAGTTCCGGAACATCCTCTTCCGCTAAAAACTGCGGCAGATAAGTTTCAAAATTACGGCCCGGAGCATACCTGCTTCGGGCCTTTTCGTTACCGTGACAGGGTTGCACCACAGGATGAACCCAACCGTCCCGAAAGAGGGAATCGCGCTCTAACATCTTAGAATCGATCATGTTTACGACCTGGCGCGAATGAGCCCAAAATCGCCGAGATTTCAGTGACGCTCTTGCTTTCAACTCATGATCGCGGCATGGTTTCGCGCGCAAAACGAAACCGCCAAGGCAAGACGCGGGAGAAAACGCCAATGAAGCCTTTCGCCATTCCGACCCTTCTGGCCGCCGCGGCAGCGCTGGCATCATGTCAGTCGTCGCCACGGGAAATGGGCGGACCACCGCAGCGCCAGGCGGCCGGCGTCGAGGGCGCTTGGGTCGATCCGAACGGCATCGTTTCCACCTTTGCCGGCGGGACGTTCTCGACACGGACAACCGACACAAACCAGCTGCTCGCTTCCGGCAACTACGTAAATGTCAGCCCGACGCTCGTCGAAATCAGCATGACGTCACTGGTGCGCAACACCCAGTCGAAGGTCAACTGCGCGCTCGTTACGCCGACGCAGCTGAACTGCACCACCGATTCCGGCGCTCAATTCTCTCTTACCCGCCGCGGCTGAAGCGGGCACGACAATGTCCCCGTCCACATCCTGGCGATACGACGAGGGCCCGCCAAAGCGCGGGCCTTTTGTCATGTTTGACGATGAAAACCCTCATTCCATTCCGAGAAGACGATGCTGAAGACCTACACGGGAAGCTGCCATTGCGGCGCAATTCGCTTCGAGGCCGACCTGGACATCAGTCTCGGCACCGGAAAGTGCAATTGCTCCATTTGCACGAAGATGCGCCTATGGTCCGTTCGCGTGAGGCCGGAGGCTTTTCGTCTCATCGAAGGCGAGAGCGAACTGACGGATTTTCAGGGGAAGAACAAGGTCGCCCATCACCTCTTCTGCAAGCATTGCGGTGTGCACCCTTTTGAGCGCATCGGCGTCCCGAACATGACGGGGGCTCCATACTTCAACATTAATATCGCATGCCTCGGCGGCGTCGACATCGACGAGCTGATGGCGGCGCCGGTCACCTACTACGACGGCCGCAATGACAACTGGGGAGAGGCACCCGCCGAAGTGCGGCATCTGTAGGCAGGGGAGCCATCGCAGACCCATCGCGTCGTTCGGCAGCCGGCTTAACCCACTGCATGATTCCTTAAATGGGAATTCGATTTAAGGGCAAAATCATGCAGCAATTCAAAGTGCTGCAGCGACCTTTTGCGCGTCCGATCGGACGCGCGGCGCTGTAGTTGGAATCCGGCGAAGAAAGAGCGGCTTTAGCGCTTGAAGTCGGCCGCAACTGGTGGAAACATCCGGCACGCCACCTCGGTCAGGGGATCGAGCATTTCCGAGCGGGTTCACAATCGATCGGAAATCCACAGGCAGAACGGGAGAGCATCATGATCAGACATATACGGACCGGCCTCATGACCGCGTCTATTCTTGCCCTTTCTTCGGGCGCCGCCTTTGCCGATTATGAATTGAACATCCTGCACATCAACGATCTCCACTCCCGCATCGAGTCGATCAACAAGTTCGATTCGACCTGCTCGGCGGAAGACGAAAGCAAGAACGAGTGCTTTGGTGGCGTCGCCCGCCTGAAGTCGCTAATCGAGCAGAAACGGCAGGAGTTGACGGGCAAGAACATGCTGCTGCTCAATGCCGGGGACAATTTCCAGGGCTCGCTCTTCTTCACGACCTACAAGGGAGCGGCGGAAGCGGAATTCCTGAACCTGATGAAGTTCGACGCGATGACCGTCGGCAACCACGAATTCGATGAAAGCGAAGACGGGCTCGCGAGCTTCCTCGACAAGGTCACCTTCCCGGTCGTAACCGCCAATGTGCTCCCGAGCTACAAGTCGAAGATCGGCGACCGCATCAAGCCTTCCATCGTGCTCGATGTCGGCGGGCAGAAGATCGGTATCGTCGGCGCGGTCGCCAACGATACGCCCGAACTTGCCTCTCCCGGACCGGACATTCTGATCGGTGAAGATGTCGCGACGATTACGAGTGCCGTCGAGGAACTCAAGAAACAAGGCGTCAACAAGATCATCGCGCTGACCCATGTCGGCTACCCGCGCGACCTCGCTGCGATTGCCAAGATCCCGGACGTCGACGTCGTCGTCGGCGGCCACTCCCACAGTCTGTTGTCGAATACCGACGAGAAGGCGGAAGGCCCCTATCCGACCATGGTCGACAATCCCGGCGGCTACAAGGTGCCGGTGGTGCAGGCCGGGTCCTATAGCAAATATCTCGGTGACCTCGTCGTCACCTTCGATGACAGCGGCGTAGTCAAGGCTGCCAATGGCGATCCGATTCTCATCGACTCGTCGGTAAAGCCCGACGAAGCGGTGCTTGCACGTATCAAGGAGCTCGCCAAGCCGATCGAAGAGCTGAGAACCAAGGTCATCGCCAAGACCGAGACCCCGATCGACGGCTCGCGTGAGAATTGCCGCGCCAAGGAATGCGAAATGGGCACGCTGGTGGCCGACGCCATGCTCGACCGCGTGAAGGGTCAGGGTGTCACGATCGCCATCACCAACGGCGGCGGCCTGCGCGCCTCGATCGACGGCGGAGATGTGACGATGGGCGAAGTGATCACGGTGCTTCCCTTCCAGAACACGCTGTCGACCTTCCAGTTGAAGGGCGCCGACATCCGCGCCGCACTGGAAAACGGCCTCAGCCAGGTCGACGAGGGCGGCGGGCGTTTCCCGCAGGTAGCCGGCCTCAAATATTCCTTCGAGCGCTCCAAGCCGGCGGGCAGCCGGCTCGTCTCTGTCGAGGTAAAAGAGGGCGAGGCCTTCGCCCCACTCGACCCGGAAAAGACCTATTCGCTCGTCAGCAACAATTTCATGCGCGGCGGCGGCGACGGTTATGCCGTCTTCAAAACCAAGGGTGAGAACGCCTACGATTATGGGCCGGGGCTGGAGACCGTGCTCGCCGACTATCTCGCGGCGCACCAGCCGTTCAAGCCCTATACCGATGGCCGCATCACGGAAGTCGCCGCGGCAGCAGGGGCAACGGCAACCGAGACGAAACCGGCGGAGGGCACTGCGGCCGCACCGGCGCAGCCTTCAACCGAGACCGCGGCTGCTGGGCCGCAAAAGCATGTCATCGCCAGGGGTGACACGCTTTGGGACCTCGCCGAGTCCTACTATGGCAACGGCGTTCTTTGGCAGAAGATCTCCGAAGCCAACGGCGAGCCCGCGCCGCGCCGGCTCGAAATTGGCCGCGAGCTGGCAATTCCGCCCAAGTAAGACAATTTGCCTCTGACCGATCGGCCGGCGCGGACTTCCCCGCGCCGGTTTTTCTTTTTAGAAGAGTTTGAAACCGAAGGCGCCGGCAATGGAAAGGCGCCCATGAGGACCGAGATGACATATGCCGAACCGAGCACCGACCAAACTGCCTTGAAATCCGGGAAGATCGGCGTGCTGCTTGTCAATCTCGGCACCCCTGATGGCACCGACTACGCCTCCATGCGTCGCTACCTCAAGGAGTTCCTGAGCGACCGCCGCGTCATCGAATGGTCGCGTCTTTACTGGTATCCGATCCTCTACGGCATCGTGCTCAACACTCGCCCCGGAAAGGTCGGCAAGGCCTACGAGGTGATCTGGAACAAGGAACGCAACGAAAGCTGGCTGCGCACCTACACCCGCAACCAGGCCGAACTGATGGCGAAGGCCTTTGCCGATCGGCCGGAGGTCGTGGTCGACTGGGCGATGCGCTATGGGCAACCGTCCATCGCTTCGCGCATGGAGGCGCTGCAGCAGGAAGGTTGCGATCGCGTCCTCGTTTTCCCGCTTTATCCACAATATGCCGCGGCCACGACCGCCACGGTCAACGACAAGGCGTTCGAGGCCTTGCTGAAGATGCGCTGGCAGCCGGCGTTGCGCACCGTCCCAGCCTATCCTGGCGACCCGGTCTACATCGATGCGCTCGTCGCCTCGATCTGCAAGCATCTTGCGACACTCGACTGGGAGCCGGAAGTCGTGCTCGCCTCCTTCCACGGCATTCCGAAGAGCTATTCCGATAAGGGCGATCCCTATTATCTCCAATGCCAGGAGACCGCACGGCTGCTGCGCGCGAAGCTCGGCTGGCCGGAGGACAAGCTGCAAGTTACCTTCCAGTCCCGCTTCGGACCGGAAGAATGGCTGCAGCCATACACGGACAAAACCGTTGAGAAGCTGGCGAAGGACGGCGTCAAGCGCCTTGCCGTCGTCAACCCCGGTTTCGTCTCCGACTGCCTGGAGACGCTGGAGGAAATCGCCGGCCAGGCCGCCGAAAGCTTCCACCACAATGGCGGCGAGAAATTTGCACATATCCCCTGCCTGAATGACAGCGCCGAGGGCATGGCGGTGCTCAACCACGTCGTCCGCCGCGAGCTTGAGGGTTGGCTCTAGGCCCACCCTGATGGGACCGATTGCGGATCCAGGAGTACCGGACGGCCCGCCGCTTGAAATATTCCAGAGAATCGCCACCTGATAATTCGGGCGCACTCCAAACGTTGGAGTTGCAAAAAAAAGGGGAGTTGTCCTTGGGCGGCATGGATATCGCAGTCATCGCATTCGTCGTTCTCGTCATCCTGGTGCTCTTTGCCGGGATCAAGACGGTGCCGCAGGGCTATCGCTATACGGTCGAGCGTTTCGGGCGCTACACAAAGACCATGGAGCCGGGGCTAAACCTCATCGTTCCGTTCATCGATCGCATCGGGGCGAAGATGAACGTGATGGAGCAGGTTCTCGACGTGCCGACCCAGGAGGTCATCACCAAGGACAACGCCAGCGTGTCGGCGGATGCGGTCGCCTTTTACCAGGTGCTGAACCCTGCCCAGGCCGCCTATCAGGTCGCCCATCTCGAAAATGCCCTCCTCAACCTGACGATGACCAACATCCGATCGGTGATGGGTTCGATGGATCTCGACGAGTTGCTTTCCAATCGCGACACGATCAACGACCGGCTGCTCCGCGTCGTCGACGAGGCCGCCAATCCCTGGGGCATCAAGATCACCCGCGTCGAGATCAAGGACATCGCGCCGCCGACCGACCTGGTCGAGGCCATGGCCCGGCAGATGAAGGCGGAACGCGAGAAGCGCGCGCAGGTGCTGGAGGCGGAAGGCGCCCGCAACGCGCAGATCCTGCGCGCCGAGGGCGCCAAGCAATCGGCAATCCTTGAGGCCGAGGGCCAGCGCGAAGCCGCCTATCGAGAGGCGGAGGCGCGCGAGCGCCTGGCGGAGGCTGAAGCCAAGGCTACCCGCATGGTATCCGAAGCGATCGCCGCCGGCGACGTGCAGGCGATCAACTATTTCGTCGCACAGAAGTACACAGAGGCGCTCGCTTCGATCGGCACGGCGAACAATCAGAAGATCGTGCTGATGCCGATGGAGGCCTCCTCGCTGATAGGCTCGCTCGGCGGCATCGGCGCCATCGCCAGGGAAGTCTTCGGCGATGGCCAGCCGCCAAGCTCGCCTCGGCCGCGCCAGTCAACGCCGCGCACCGGTCCGGCCGCCAATTCCTCCGAGCCGACCTCTTGAGGGCTTCCCCATGATCGCACGCATCGTCCTAGAACTCGGACCCTGGAGCTGGTGGGTGCTCGGCCTTGTCCTGCTGGCGGCGGAATTGGTGGCGCCGGGGGTCTTTCTGGTCTGGATCGGGTTCGCAGCGCTCGCTACCGGCAGCCTGTCCCTCCTCCTCTGGGATACGGCATTCTGGGTCTGGGAGATCCAGGTCGTCGTCTTCGCGTTGCATTCGGTGTTCGCGGTGCTGATCGGGCGGCGCTTCGTCTCCTCCTCGGTCGACAGCGACGAGCCGCTGCTCAACAAGCGTGGCGAAGGCCTCGTTGGCCGCACGGCGGTGCTTGAGCAACCGATCGCCGAGGGTCGGGGACGCGTGCGCCTGGACGACACGACCTGGGCAGTCGAAGGGCCGGATCTGCCGGTCGGCACGCGTGTGCGCATTGTGGCGAGCAAGGGCCGGCATCTCACCGTGGAGCGCGCCTGAGCGAATTGCGGGAACCCGGTCCTGAAACCGGATTTTCCTTTTGGAAACGATTGGTTAACCACGCGCCTTTACGGTTGCGAAACGATTGCAATCACGTTTTCGCGGACAGACGGCGCATGGGGCCCAAAACTACACGCTCGATCACGGCGGGCGCCTCGCGTCCGAGGATGCGGGCATGCCTCCTGGCGGGCTGCGCCATCTTCGCCAGCATGCCCGCCGGCGCGCAAAGCCTCGACAATCCGTCGATTGCTAGCACCACAACAAGTATCACCGGGGTAACAGGAAATACCGCCGCGATCACCGACCCGCAAACGACCGGCGCCGTTGCCGCCAGCGATCTTCCCCCGGCGCTCGACGAGGACTTCAATCGCCTGAACCGGCGCGAGGAGACAATCGATGGACTTCGCACGCGCATCGACCCCCACGAGGGCCAGGCACCGGGCATCCGGATCGGTACCTTCGTCCTGAAGCCGGCGCTCAGCGAAACCATCAACCATGAACGGCAACAGAACGGCAGCAGCAGCGAGAGCCGAAGCTTCCTCGAAACCGGCCTCAAGGGGTCCCTGACGTCGGACTGGTCGCGCCATCAGCTGAGCGTGACCGGGGAAGGCGTGCTGCAGAACAACATATCCGGCAAGGGAGAGGAAGAGCCCCGCGCCGAAGTCGACGCGGAACTGCGCCTCGACTTAAGCGACGAAACCACCGCTAGGCTGAGAGCGGGTTACAGCTTCGAGCACGAGGACCCCGACGATCCAAATGCCGTCCCCAACGCCGAAGACCAATCTGCCGTCAACATCTATAGGCTTGGCGCCGCGGTCGAACGCGACTTCGGCCTCATCCGCGGCTCCGTCGGCATGGACTTCGAGCGTCGCACCTATGGCGACGTCGAACTCAACAACGGCACCACGATTTCGGAAGAGGACCGCAACCGCAATCTCGGCGTGCTCACCGGACGTATCGGCTACGAGCTTTCGCCGGCGCTCATCCCCTTCCTGGAGGCCTCGGTCGGCAAATCGAACTACGATCTGCGCCAAGACGCATTCGGCTTCGAGCGGTCCTATCAAAGCTATGCGGGACGGGCCGGGCTTGAGGTCGATCTGGGGGAGAAGCTCAACGGCGAACTCGCACTCGGCTATGGAACCTATCGTTTCGACGACGACCGTCTGGGCGACCTTCGCGGCCTTTCGGCGGACGGACACGTCAACTGGTCGCCGCAGCGCGGTACCGATGTCCTGTTCGGTCTCGCAACCTATCTCGACCCTTCGACGATACCGGGCGAAGCAGGCTCGATCGACTATGAGCTGACCAGCATCGTCACCCGCCAACTGCGCTCGACGCTGCTTGCCCGCCTGTCGAACAGCCTGACGCTGAGCGACTTCCCCTCGGATGCTGCATCCTCCGACGAAGCCACCTGGCGAACCGGTGCAGGCCTGACCTGGGACATGACTCGCTATCTCGCACTCACCGGGGATGTCAGTTACGAACGGACGAACAGAGACCGCGGCGAATCGTCCGATACCGCTCGCATCGGCGTCGGACTGACGCTGAGGCGCTAGTGCATGTCGCCCAAAAGTGTGCAGCGGTTTTGGGACAACGACATGCAAAAAACAAGGAACTAAGGTGCTACAGCGCCCTTTGCGCGTCTGATTAGACGCGCAGTGCCGTAGGAGCACTTCCGGAAAATCGTGTAACGGTTCTCCGTCGGGCAGTGCGCAGCGCCAAAGGAGCAATGCCGGCGCCGTCTTGCGATGTGCATCCGCTTCGAAGTCGCAATGAAAAGGCCGCGCCTCTCGACGCGGCCTGGATTTGCCATCCGTTAGAGATCACTGCAGGCTTTGCAGCAATGCCTTCAGCGGCCCTTCGACGGAGGGACGAATATCGCCGCGCTCGAGCGCGAAGGCGACGTTCGCGAGGATGAACCCGTCCTTCGCCCCGCAATCATAGGTGTCGCCGCGGAAGTGATAGGCGGCGAAAGGCTGTTCGCCGGAAAGCTTGACCATGCCGTCGGTCAGCTGGATCTCATTGCCGGCGCCGCGCTCCTGCAGTTCCAGAATCGGGAAGATCTCAGGCTGCAGGATGTAGCGGCCGTTGATGAAGAAGTTTGACGGCGCGGTACCGGGCGCGGGCTTCTCGACCATCTTGGTGATTTTGAAGCCGTCGCCGATTTTGTCGCCAACGCCGACGATGCCGTATTTGTGGGCCTGGTCGGGCGCACATTCCTCAACGGCGATCACGTTGCCGCCGCTTTGCTCGTAGAGTTCGACCATGCCCTTGAGGCACCCCTTCTCACCCTTCATGATCATGTCGGGCAAAAGCAGGGCGAAGGGTTCATTGCCGACGAGATCGCGCGCGCACCAAACCGCATGGCCGAGACCGAGCGGCGCCTGCTGGCGCGTGAAACTGGTGGTGCCGGCCTTCGGCAATATGCCCTCGAGCAGCTCGATTTCCGCCTTCTTGTTCCGTTCGCGGAGCGTCTGGTCGAGTTCGACCTGAATGTCGAAATAGTCCTCGATCACCGCCTTGCTGCGGCCGGTCACAAAGATCAGATGCTCGATGCCCGCTTCCAGCGCCTCGTCGACGACATATTGGATGACCGGCTTGTCCACCACCGTCAGCATCTCCTTCGGCACCGCCTTGGTTGCCGGCAGGAAACGCGTGCCAAGGCCCGCCACGGGGAACACGGCTTTGCGGACTTTACGCTTGTCGGTCATAGACACCTCCTTGCAGTGTTTCTCAACTCTAGCCCGAAAAAGGCAAATTGGATTGGATTTAGTCGCCGATCGCTATTTTTTTGCAAAAGACGACGACGTGCCTTATTCATGGTAAAGACTTTGTTGACTTCGTTTCTGTAGGCTTCTTCCCTGATCCGATGCGGTTTCCGCTGTTCGGAGTGAAGAAGAACCGCAAGCTACCCTTTCGCGGCCTGCTGCGGGCGACATTGCAAACCCGGAGTATTCCGTCCGGCATGAACGCCGGCTGAACGCTCGCTGAGAAACGGAACCGATAGCTGATGATCAGAAACCGCAGCACGTTCTTTAGCCATATCGCCGCCGCCCTCGTCGTTACCGCCGCCACCTTTGGTTCAGCACCTGCACATGCAGACACGGGCTTCCAGAATTGGATCAACAATTTTTACGCGACCGCCGCCAAGAGCGGCATCACCCAGGCGACCTACCGCAAGGCCTTCGCCGGCGTGAAGACGCCCGATCCCGCAGTCCTCGAAAAGGCGAACTTCCAGCCCGAGTTCAAGCACAAGATTTGGGAATATATCGACTCGCGTGTCAATCCGTACACGAAGCGCATCGGCCAGGAAATGGCCGCCCAGCATGCCCGCACGCTCAACGCGCTTGAACGACAATTCGGCGTCGACAGGAACGTTCTGCTCGCAGTCTGGTCTATGGAAACGAACTATGGTGCCGTCCTCCAGAAGGATGACCGGCTGCACTACGTGCCGCGCGCGCTGGCGACGCTTGCCTACGCCGATGCGAAGCGGTCCAAATACGCCAGGACTCAATTGATCGCGGCGTTGAAGATCCTCCAGAGCGGCGACATCACCCCGCGCGAACTGACCGGATCCTGGGCGGGCGCCATGGGACACACGCAGTTCATTCCGACGAGCTACCTGCTTTATGCGGTCGATGCCGACGGAAACGGGCACCGCGACATCTGGAATTCGGTCCCGGATGCACTGGCCACGGCAGCCAACCTGTTGAGGAAAAACGGATGGGAGCCGGGCGAGACCTGGGGTTACGAAGTCGTACCGCCGGCGAATGCAGCGAAATATGCCGGCCAGACGAAGACACTCGGCCAATGGGCGGCGCTTGGCTTCCTCCGGCCGAATGGCAAGGGTTTTCGCAGCCCGAACACGCGCGCCGAACTCAAACTTCCGAGCGGCAGCAACGGTCCCGGCTTCCTGATGACGCGCAACTTCTTCGTCATCAAGCGCTACAACGCTTCCGATTCCTATGCGCTTGGCGTCGGGCTGCTGGCCGACCAGATTGCCGGTTACGCGGGTATGCAGCAACGCTGGCCGCGCCCGGACGGATCGCTCGATATCAGCGAAAAGTTCGAGTTGCAGAACCGCTTGAAGGAACTCGGTTATTACAACGGTGAAGTCGACGGCAATTTCGGCTCGGGCTCCAAGGCCGCGATCCAGGCCTTCCAGACCCAGAACGGTCTAACGCCGGACGGCGAACCGACGCAGCATCTCCTGCGCGCCCTGCGCAACTGACCGGGCGTTACCCGATTTTTCGGGATCACGGCGATTTCCGATCATTCGATCCCAAATCGCCGTGATTTGGCGTATGGTGGGAGTGCACTACAGCGCCGCGCGTCTTATCAGACGCGCAAAAGGTCGCTGAACACTTTGAGTTGCTGCGTTCGACGGTGAAAGCGATCATGTTACCAATCAGAAACGCACCGGCGAGACGGCTCTTACGTCCGTTTCGTTTCGCGCCGATCTTCATGGGGGCGGCGGCAATGCTTTTTGCCGGTTTCTTCGCCACAGTGGCGGAGGCGCAGGAGCCTGTCCCGCGGCGGAATGTTCTGCAGAGGCTCTTCGGCGTCTTCATCCCGCAAAGACGCTATTACCAGGAGCAATACGACTTTCCCCGCCAGCCGCAGCCACGGCGCGTGCTTAAGCGCCGCCAGCAGCCGGCAGAGCCGCAGCGAGCGCGCCCTGGCCGCGCCAAGCCACGGCTCGCCGACACACCACCGCCGGCACCGGTCATCGCAAAATCGCCGGATGCGAAAAAGGTCCTGGTCGTCGGCGACTTCGTTGCCGGCAGCCTTGGCGACGGCCTCAAGACCGCGTTCGAAACGACGCCGGGGGTTGTGATCGAGACGCGCGCCAACGGCTCCTCGGGCCTTGTCCGCAACGACTATTTCGACTGGCCGAAGATGCTGCCGGACTATGCGGCGGAGCTGAAACCCTCCGTGCTCGTCGTCAGCCTCGGTGCCAATGACCGCCAGATGATGCGAATTGGCGACACCAAGGAGCAGTTCCGCACCGAACTCTGGACCGAGGAGTACCGCAAGCGCGTGAATGCGCTCGCGACTCTGGCACGCAAGGACGGACTGCCGGTTCTCTGGGTCGGCATGCCGCCGTTCCAGTCGAGCGCCATGACCGCCGACATGGTGACGTTCAACGGCCTCTTCCGCGAAGAGGTGGAAAAGGCTGGCGGCCAGTTCATCGACATCTGGGATGGTTTCGTCGACGAGGGCGGCAAATTCGTCCTGACCGGCTCCGACATCAACGGCCAGCAGGTCCGCCTGCGCGGCTCCGACGGCATCAATCTCACCAAGGCCGGCAAGCGCAAGCTCGCCTTCTATGTCGAGAAGGATATCCGCAAACTGCTCGGCGAGGCTGCCGCCACGACCGACGTTCCGGGCGCCGAGGAACTGAAGGACCTGGTCGTCACGGCACCGCTTGCCAACGAGGATATCGTCAAGACGCAGCCGATCAGCCTGACTGATCCGGAACTCGACGGCGCGACCGCTTTGCTCGGAGGCGATGCGCCTTTGAAGAGCACCGGCAAGAGCCCTCGTGACCTGCTTATCGAGAAAGGCGAGGTCGTCACCGCCCCACCCGGACGTGTCGATGATTTCCGACTGGCAAAGCCGGAGACGGTAGTAAGCGGCCGCTGATGCGGAACTAAGCTCGCTGAGCGCCGCCGCCTTCTCCGCCCATCATCCGCTTGCCAGCACCTTCTCCCCGCAAGCGGGGTGAAGGACGCGCGTGGCACCGCCTTCGTTCCCTCTACCGGCAACGGGTACTCGTAGTACCGCTTCAGTCCCCTCTCCCCGCCTGCGGGGAGAGGGTTAGGGTGAGCGGCAAACCCAAAGACAGGTAAGGAGGCAAGCCGCTATCGCGGCAGGACGCTCGACCCCATCAATGCTTCGTCGATGGCGCGTGCCGCCTGGCGGCCTTCGCGGATCGCCCAGACGACGAGCGATTGGCCGCGGCGAACGTCGCCGGCGGTCCAGAGCTTGTCGACCGACGTCTTGTAGTCCTTCTCATTGGCAACGACATTGGTCGAGCCGCGCCGGTCGGTGTTGAGGGACAGCTTGTCGCCGAGATCCTTGATCACGCTGTCAGCCAAAGGACCGCGGAAACCAATGGCGATGAAGGCGAGATCGGCCTTGATGATGAACTCGGTTCCGGCGATCGGCTTGCGGCGCTCGTCCACCTGACAGCACTTGACACCGGTCAGCACACCGTCCTCGTCACCGATGAACTCCAGCGTGGCAACCTGGAACTCGCGGACAGCACCTTCCGCCTGGCTGGAGGAGGTGCGCATCTTCGTCGCCCAGAACGGCCAGACGGCGAGCTTGTCCTCCTTTTCCGGCGGCTGCGGACGAATGTCGAGCTGCGTCACCTTGACCGCACCCTGGCGGAACGCCGTGCCGACGCAGTCGGAGGCGGTATCGCCACCGCCGACGACGACGACGTGCTTGCCGCCTGCGAGGATCGGTTCGGACGGCCAGCCGACGCTGTCGATGTTTTCGCGGCCGACGCGGCGGTTCTGCTGCACCAGATAGGGCATCGCATCGTGCACCCCGGCAAACTCCACGCCCGGAATTCCAGCGTCGCGCGGCGTCTCGGAGCCGCCGCAATAAAGAACAGCGTCACTGTCATCGAGGAGCTTCTGTACCGGCAGGTCGACACCGACATTGATGCCGCAATGGAAGGTCACGCCCTCGCCCCGCATCTGCTCGACGCGGCGATCGATGAAGTTCTTCTCCATCTTGAAGTCCGGAATGCCATAGCGCAGCAGCCCGCCGGGCTTCGATTCGCGCTCGTAGACATGGACTTCGTGGCCGGCGCGGGCCAGCTGCTGGGCAGCCGCCATGCCGGCCGGACCCGACCCGATGATCGCGACCTTCTTGCCGGTCTTGGTGACGGCCGGCTGCGGCACGATGTATCCCATTTCGTAGGCCTTGTCGGCGATCGCCTGCTCGACAGTCTTGATCGCGACCGGCACATCCTCAAGGTTCAGCGTGCAGGCTTCCTCGCAAGGCGCCGGGCAAACGCGCCCGGTGAATTCCGGGAAGTTGTTGGTCGAGTGCAGGTTGCGGATCGCCTCGTCCCAGTTGCCGTTGTAGACGAGGTCGTTCCAATCGGGAATCTGGTTGTGCACCGGGCAGCCGGTCGGTCCATGGCAGTAGGGGATGCCGCAGTCCATGCAGCGCGCGGCCTGCTTCTGCACCTCCTGGTCGGACATTGGAATAGTGAATTCACGGAAATGGCGGATGCGGTCGGACGCCGGCTGGTACTTTGCCACCTGCCGGTCGATCTCGAGAAATCCAGTTACCTTACCCATCGTATCATCCTGAAAGCTTCGCGTCTGAACGGGCGCTCCAGACGAGCGCGTGTGAGGGGCCCCCGAACCAGTCTTTGATGAACCGGGAGCCTGTTTCACCGGGGCCTCCTATTCGGCCGCCTCTGCCATTTTCATGCGTTCCATGTCCTCGAGCGCACGGCGGTATTCGACCGGCATGACCTTGCGGAACTTCGGTCGGTAGTCCGTCCACTGATCCAGGATCTCCTTGGCACGGGGCGAGCGCGTGTAGTGCAGGTGGTTGGAGATCAACTGGTAGAGCCGCTCCTCGTCATGACGCGTCATGTCGCCCGAGACATCGACCATGCCCTTGTGCATGAGGTCGCCGCCGTGGTGGTGGAGCTTCTCCAGCATATCGTCTTCCTCCGGCACCGGCTGCAGCTCGACCATCGCCATGTTGCAGCGGCGGGCGAAATCGCCCTCCTCGTCGAGAACATAGGCGACGCCGCCGGACATGCCGGCCGCGAAGTTACGACCCGTCCCGCCGATGACGACGACCACGCCACCAGTCATGTATTCGCAACCGTGATCGCCGACGCCCTCGACAACCGCGATCGCACCGGAGTTACGCACGGCGAAGCGCTCGCCGGCGACACCGTTGAAATAGCACTCGCCCGAGATTGCTCCGTAAAGCACGGTGTTGCCGACGATGATCGACTGATGCGGCACGATCCGGGAGGCTTCGGGCGGCCGGACGATGATGCGCCCGCCCGAGAGGCCCTTGCCGACGTAGTCGTTGCCGTCACCGACGAGATCGAAGGTGATGCCGCGCGCGAGGAACGCGCCGAACGACTGTCCCGCCGTGCCCTTGAGCGTCACGTGGATCGTATCGTCCTTCAACCCCTTGTGGCCCCAGCGCTTGGCGAGCGCACCGGAAAGCATCGCGCCGGCCGAACGGTCGACGTTCTTGATCTCCGTCTCGAAGGCGACGGGCGCCTTGGTTTCGAGCGCGGTCTTCGCCTTTTCGATCAGCCTGCGATCGAGAATGTCGTCGATCGGATGCTTCTGGCGCTCGGTCCAATAGGTCGCTTCCTTGGGAGCCTCCACCTTGTGGAAGATCTTCGAGAAGTCGAGGCCCTTGGCTTTCCAGTGCTCGATCATGCGGTCACGCTCGAGCAGTTCGGAAGCGCCGATGATCTCATCGAGCTTCTTCACGCCAAGCGAGGCAAGGATCTCGCGCACTTCCTCGGCGACGAAGAAGAAGTAGTTGATGACGTGTTCCGGCGTGCCCTTGAAGCGCTTCCGAAGCACCGGATCCTGGGTCGCGACACCGACAGGACAGGTGTTCAGGTGGCACTTGCGCATCATGATGCAGCCGGCGGCGATCAGCGGTGCGGTCGCGAAACCGAACTCGTCGGCACCGAGCAGCGCCCCGATGATGACGTCGCGGCCGGTCTTCAGGCCGCCATCGACCTGCAATGCAACACGCGAACGCAGACCGTTCAGGACCAGCGTCTGCTGGGTTTCGGCAAGGCCGATTTCCCACGGGCTGCCTGCATGCTTCAGCGAGGTCAGCGGCGAGGCGCCGGTACCGCCGTCGAAACCGGCGATGGTGATGTGGTCGGCGCGTGCCTTGGCAACGCCGGCCGCAACCGTGCCGACGCCCACTTCCGACACCAGCTTGACCGAAACATCCGCCTCCGGGTTGACGTTCTTCAGATCGTAGATCAGCTGCGCCAGATCCTCGATCGAATAGATGTCGTGGTGCGGGGGCGGCGAGATGAGGCCGACGCCGGGAGTCGAATGCCGGGTCTTGGCAACCGTCGCGTCGACCTTGTGGCCGGGAAGCTGGCCGCCCTCACCGGGCTTTGCACCCTGGGCCACCTTGATCTGCAGCACGTCGGCATTGACCAGGTATTCGGTGGTGACGCCGAAGCGGCCGGATGCGATCTGCTTGATCGCGGAGCGCTGCGGGTTCATCGAACCATCCGGCAGCGGCATGTAGCGGTCGCTCTCCTCGCCGCCCTCGCCGGTGTTCGACTTGCCGCCGATGCGGTTCATCGCGATCGCCAGTGTCGTATGCGCCTCGCGGCTGATCGATCCAAAGGACATCGCCCCGGTCGAGAAACGCTTGACGATATCCGCCGCCGGCTCGACCTCTTCGACCGGGATCGGCTTGCGGCCAACGGCCTCGGCGCTCTTGATCGTGAAGAGGCCGCGGATCGTGTTCATGCGCAGCGACGACGCATTCACCATGTCGGCAAATTCGCGGTAGCGGTCCTGAGCATTGCCGCGGACCGCGTGCTGCAGCGAGGCAATTGCGTCGGGCGTCCAGGCATGGCTCTCGCCGCGCATGCGGAAGGCGTATTCGCCGCCGATATCGAGCGTGTTGGCGAGCACCGGATCGGCGCCGAACGCCGCCTTGTGGCGGGCGACCGTTTCAGCCGCGATCTCTTCGCGGCCGATGCCTTCGATCGTCGTCGCCGTGCCGAAGAAATACTGGTCGACCAGCTTCGACGACAGGCCGACGGCGTCGAAGATCTGCGCGCCGCAATAGGACTGGTAGGTCGAAATGCCCATCTTCGACATGACCTTGAGGATGCCTTTGCCGACCGCCTTGATATAGCGGTAGACGACCTCGTTGGCGTCGACCTCCTTCGGGAACTCGCCGCGCTTGTGCATGTCGACCAGCGTGTCGAAGGCGAGATAGGGATTGATCGCCTCGGCGCCGTAGCCGGCAAGCAGGCAGAAATGATGTATCTCCCGCGGCTCGCCCGATTCGAGCACGATGCCAACCGAGGTGCGCAGGCCCTTGCGGATCAGGTGATGGTGCACGGCCGCGGTCGCAAGCAGCGCCGGGATCGCAACGCGATCCGGGCCAACCTGACGGTCGGAGAGCACGATGATGTTGTAGCCGCCCTTGACCGCCGCTTCCGCCCGCTCGCAGAGGCGATCGAGCATTTCGGGCATGCCTTCGGCGCCGCGCGAAATGTCATAGGTGAAGTCGAGCGTCTTGGTGTCGAACCGGTCTTCCGTGTGACCGATCGAACGGATCTTCTCGAGGTCGCCATTGGTGAGGATCGGCTGGCGAACCTCGAGTCGCTTGGCATGCGCCATGCCCTCGTGGTCGAGGATGTTGGGGCGCGGACCGATGAACGAGACGAGGCTCATCACCAGCTCCTCGCGGATCGGATCGATTGGCGGATTGGTGACCTGTGCGAAGTTCTGCTTGAAATAGGTGTAAAGCAGCTTGGGCTTGTTCGACATGGCCGAGATCGGCGTGTCGGTGCCCATCGAGCCGATCGCCTCCTGCCCGGTCGTCGCCATCGGCGACATCAGGATCTTGGTGTCTTCCAGCGAATAACCGAAGGCCTGCTGGCGGTCGATCAGCGACACGTCGCGCCGCAGCGCTCGCGGCTCGACCGGCTTCAGGTCCTCGAGGATCAACTGCGTATCATCGAGCCACTTGCGATAGGGATGCTTGTTGGCGAGCGAAGACTTCACCTCCTCGTCGGAGATGATGCGGCCCTCTTCCATGTCGATCAGCAGCATCTTGCCCGGCTGCAGCCGCCACTTCCTGACGATCTTGTCCTCGGCGACCGGCAGCACGCCGGCCTCCGACGCCATGATGACGCGGTCGTCGCTGGTAACGATGTAGCGCGCCGGACGCAGGCCGTTGCGGTCGAGCGTCGCGCCGATCTGTCGTCCATCGGTGAAGGCGACTGCCGCCGGCCCGTCCCACGGCTCCATCAATGCCGCATGATATTCATAGAACGCCTTGCGTTCCGGCGACATCAACTGGTTGCCAGCCCACGCCTCGGGGATCAGCATCATCACCGCATGGGCAAGCGAATAGCCGCCCCTGATCAGGAATTCGAGCGCGTTGTCGAAGCAGGCCGTGTCCGACTGGCCTTCATAGGAAATCGGCCAGAGCTTGGAGATGTCGTCGCCGAAAAGCGGTGAAGAGACCGAAGCCTGTCGCGCCGCCATCCAGTTGACGTTGCCGCGCAGCGTGTTGATCTCGCCGTTGTGCGCGACCATGCGGTAGGGATGCGCGAGCTTCCAGGACGGGAAGGTGTTCGTCGAGAAGCGCTGGTGTACCAGCGCCACTGCCGACTGGAAGCGCTCGTCGGAAAGATCCTTGTAGTAGGCGCCGACCTGGTAGGCGAGGAACATGCCCTTGTAGACCACGGTCGAAGTCGACAGCGATACGACATAGAAGCCGAGGTCGCCGCCGTCTGCCTCCGCATAAATGCGGTTGGAGATCACCTTGCGCAGCGTGAACAGCCGGCGCTCGAACTCGTCATTAGTCGCGGCGTCGCGGCCGGCACCGATGAAGACCTGCACATGATGCGGTTCGGTGGCGGCGATGTCCGGCGCCTTGGACAGCGACGAATTGTCGACCGGCACGTCGCGAAAACCGAGCAGGTGCTGACCTTCCTCGGCGACGACCTCGCTGATTACGTCCTTGAAATGGGCGATCAGCTTTTCGTCGCGCGGCATGAAGAGATAGCCGACGGCATACTCGCCGGCCTTCGGCAGGGTAACGCCCTGCTTCGCCATTTCCTCGCGGAAAAAGCGATCGGGAATCTGAACGAGGATACCCGCACCATCACCCATCAACGGGTCGGCGCCAACGGCGCCGCGATGCGTCAGGTTTTCGAGCATGAAGAGGCCGTCGCGCACGATCTGATGCGACTTTTCACCCTTCATATGAGCGACGAAGCCGACTCCGCAGGCGTCGTGCTCGTTTCGCGGGTCGTAGAGCCCCTGTTTTCGCGGTAATCCGGACGGGAAAGCGGGCGTTTTCGCGACCGTCGCAGCGCTGCGTGCGAGGTGGAGCCCTGATTGCTGTGATGGCGAATGATCCGTCATCGTTTTCCCTCCTGTTGGACCCGGAAATTCCGGGCATACCTCCGCCCGCGCATTCCTCGCCGCGTCCGCGCCTTTCGCGCTGCGGCAAAGCCGGGCATTATCGTCGCATGATCCTGATCAGGTCGCAAATAAAGCGCGGCTGCACCAGGCACGAATGTCCCGCGACCATCCTGATGGCAGGTGTCAACAACCGGATGAAACCCGGCGGAAACACCTTGCGCTACACGCCGATAGCCACATTTTGCGGCCCTTCCGGCGATTGTTCCGGTCCCTAGACCGAAATAGGACAGCAAACCTGTCCTATTTCATGCGCTCTATGCCAGAAAGCGCCCCCCTTCGCAAGGGGCATATCAGCAAATATTGGAAGAGATTTTGCCAAAGATTGCCGGAAATTTCGCGCTTTTAAAATTAAATTACAATCCGCCCGGCGCTTTCTTCACTTTGGTTTCAAACTGGTCTTGTGTTGGCATACCTGTCAGACAGCCGCATTGATCGGCCGTGGAAGTCGGTTATGGTCTCGCCGAAGCGGCCGGGCGTGGCCGAAAAGTAGGGTGATTCAGATGATCTTTTCTTCCGACAACTGGGCTGGCGCCCATCCGGCAATCGCCGAAAGCCTGGTGGCTCATGCGGGCGGCTATGCTTCCGCCTATGGCACGAGCGAACTCGACCGGAAGGTGGAAAAGAAGTTCTCCGAAATTTTCGAAAAGGACGTGGCGGTGTTTTTCGTGGGCACCGGCACCGCCGCGAATTCGCTGGCGCTGTCCAGCGTCAACCGGGCGGGCGGCGTGGTCTTTTGTCATAGGGACGCGCATGTCAACGTCGACGAGTGCGGTGCGCCGGAATTCTTCTCCCACGGGGCCAGGCTTTGCCCGGTCGATGGGATCAATGGCAAGATGGACGTATCGGGGCTTGAGACCGCGATCCGTCGCTTTCCCCCGGAATTCATCCATGGCGGCCGACCAATGGCAGTGACTATCACCCAGGCTACGGAAAGCGGCACGATCTATTCGCCGGCAGAAATCGATGCGATCGCTGCCGTCGCGAAATCGCACAAGCTTCCGCTGCACATGGACGGTGCGCGCTTCGCCAACGCACTCGTCGGCCTCGGGACGACGCCAGCGGAAATGACCTGGAAACGCGGCATCGACCTCCTGTCGTTCGGCGGCACCAAGAACGGCTGCTGGTGTGCCGAAGCGCTGATCTTGTTCGACCCGTCGAAGGCGCACGAAATGCATTTTCTGCGCAAGCGTGCCGCCCAACTCTTTTCGAAGTCCCGCTTCATCGCCGCGCAGTTCGACGCCTATCTCTCCGGCGATCTGTGGCTCAATCTCGCCCGCCATGCGAATACGATGGCGGCGCGCCTTGCCGATGGCATTTCAGCGTCTGCCAGAAGCCGGCTCGCCTGGTCACCGGATGCCAACGAGGTCTTCGTAATCCTCAAGCAGGACGTGGCCTCGAAGCTGCAACAGCAGGGCGCGGTCTTCTACGACTGGCATGTGCCGGACCATCTGGCAGGCAGCCTGGACGGGGACGAAGGGCTCTACCGGCTCGTCACCAGCTTTGCGACACGGTCGGAAGACGTGGACCGCTTCGTCGACGCCTGCTGACAGCCGGAAACTGCAATGAAAAAGGCGGCGCCATTCCGACGCCGCCTTCCGTGAATTCCAAATCCTTGGATCAGGTTAGAGGGTCTGAGCCTCGATCTGCTTCGGCTGCGAGGCGACCGAGGTGATCTCGATGCGACGCGGCTTGGCTGCCTCCGGAATCTCGCGAACGAGATCGATGTGGAGCAGGCCATTCTTCAGCGAAGCGGACTTGATCTCGACATGGTCGGCGAGCTGGAAGCGGCGCTCGAATGCGCGCTTGGCAATGCCGCGATGGAGAAACTGGCTCTCCTCGCCCTTGTCTTCGCTCTTTTCGCCCTTGATCGTCAGCGTGTGTTCACGCGCCTCGACCGAAAGCTCGCTCTCATCGAAGCCGGCAACGGCCATGGTGATGCGATAGGCATTTTCGCCTGTGCGTTCGATGTTGTAGGGCGGATAGGTCTGCGACTGATCGGGCTGACCAAGGCTGTCAAGCATGGTGAACAGGCGATCGAAGCCGACGGTGGAACGATAGAGGGGCGAGAAATCAAAGTGACGCATGGTGTCCTCCTTAAGAGCAACGGTTTGCGATGTCTGGTCTGCCACCCCATCAGGCGGCGGCGCGACCGGTGAACGGACCCGTCATCGGCGTCCGTGATGAAGAAATGGGAATGCGCACGCACCAGTTCAAGGGAATTTCTCCGCGGATTCTTTTTGGGGCCGGCGCTTGGTGAACGGAGCATGAATGACCGGTTCGGTCCCCGTTCAGCAGCCGCGGGTTAAAACAGGGACACTGGGAAAAATTCCCGGCGCTGAAGTAATACGTCCCTTCTGCTTCAGCGGCCGGAAACGGTGATCGTCCGGATTTCACCCACCGTTTCCGGCCCTTTTTTCTTTGACGCGCGTGAGGCCACCGCCTATCCCTGAGAAGCAAGCGCGGGTGGTCGGCGGAATGCTCTCCTTCTACCGCGCCAAGGATTTCAACGCGCTATACACTCGGGCCGTCGCTCTCCATGATTACGATCCTCTATACGATGCCGGACAACCCGATACCGGGCAAATATGCGGCGGGCTTTTTCGATGGGGTCGGCAACCGCAAGATCCGCTATGCGGTTTTCAAGACGGAAGCCTCGGTTGCCCGCGGCACCATCGTGCTGCTGCCGGGGCGCAACGAGGCGATCGAGAAGTATTTCGAGACGATCGCTGATCTCACCGCTGCCGGTTTCTGGGTCGCCACCTTCGATTGGCGCGGCCAGGGCGGCTCAGAACGGTTGCTACGCCAACCCGGTCGCGGCCATGTCGCTCATTTTTCCGACTACGAGCGCGATCTCATGATCTTCCTCGAGCAGATCGTCCTGCCCGATACACGCCTGCCGTTCTCCATCGTCGCCCACTCAATGGGCGCGCTCGTGGCGCTGTCGCTGGCGCCGATGCTCGCAAGCCGGATCGATCGCATGGTGCTGCTCGCTCCTTTCGTCGGTCTCAGTGGCCAGGCCGTCGGCCAGCGAAACATTTTTGCAATCGCGACGATAATGGACTGGCTCGGCTTGGGAAGACTGCCGCTCCATCGCGACAAGGGCAACCTTCCCTTCGCGAATAACGTCCTGACGGCAGACGCGCGCCGCTTTGCGCGCAACCAGGCGCTGACCGATGCCTGCCCGCGATTGCGGGTAGGACCGCCAACCGCCCGATGGCTGCGCGAGACTTTCCAGGCAATGCGGCGCGTCCTGCGTCGCGAGCATCTGACACGGGTCACTGTGCCGACCATCATCCTGGCGCCGACAGCCGACCGCCTCGTGCCGCATCTTGCTGTCGAATTCCTGTCGCGCAACTTCCGCGCCGGGCACATGATCCCGATCGACGGCGCGCGTCACGAGCTCTTTCAAGAAGCCGACCGTTATCGCGCCCAGGTGATGGCCGCGATTTTCGCGTTCCTGCCGGGGTCCGAGAATGCCGGCGAGGCGCCCCATCAATTCGAGGAAAGTTTGGTTCCCATGGCATGATTCCGTAAATCGGAATCGATCTACTGCATGTTTCCTTAAATCGCAGCCGATTTAGAGAGCAAAACATGCAGCAATTCAAAGTGCTACAGTAACCTCAGCGCGTCCCGTCGGACGCGCGGCGCTGTAGTATTTCCAGCGCCTGCGCGTGGATCTCGCGACTGCCGGCGGCGATGATCTCTCCGCCCATTTCCGCCGCCCCGCCCTGCCAATTGGTGACAATGCCGCCAGCCTGTTCGATCAACGGAATGAGACCGCCGACGTCATAGGGCTTCAATCCGCATTCGATCACAATGTCGACGTGGCCGGATGCAAGCAGCGCGAAGGCATAGCAGTCGCAGCCATAGCGGAAGAGCCGCACCTTCGCCTGCAACGCCTCGTAGCGTTCCTTGAGAGCGCCGCTATAAAGGTGCGGCGAGGTTGTGAACAGCACCGCATCCGAGAGCGCATCGCAGGCACGAGTCGAAAGCACTTTCTCGCCACCGGGGCCGCGATAGGTCGCCTTCTCGCCGTCGGCAAAGTAGCGTTCGCCAGTGAAAGGCTGGTCCATCAAGCCCATCACGGCCTTGCCGTTGCGGTAGAGGCCGATCAGCGTTCCCCAGACGGGAAGGCCGGAAATGAAGGCACGCGTCCCGTCGATCGGATCGATGACCCAGACATGTTCGCGCTCGAGACCGACATTGCCGTGCTCTTCGCCCAAAATGCCGTGCTGCGGAAACGCATCTTCGATCAGAACCCGGATCGCCGCTTCGGCCGACCTGTCCGCCTCCGTGACGGGGTCGAACCCGCCTTCCAGTTTGTTGACGACACTGGTGCCGGTCCGAAAACGCGGCATTGTCTCCGCTTTGGCGGCATCGGCGAGGCGGTCGAAAAAGGCGCGGTCCGGCAACATGTCGCTCTCTCGAAGAAAGAAAGGGGAAGGCGATCTGATTAGACGAATTTGATCGAAAGGCAAGAACACCGGAGTTCGAGCAGATAGAGGCCGGCGAGTGCGGTCTCGATTCGCGCGCGCATCGCCCTTCGGTTTAGGAGAATTTCCCGTTGCGCCTGCGAAAGATTTCGCCCTCACAACTTGACATTTGTGCAGCGCAACATTAGAGTTTTTGAGCAGTCACTCGTGGCTGCAAATACCCTCCTTGGGTGTTTCCTCCCTAGACTTGACCGCGCCGCTGGCGCGGTTCTTTTTGAGCGACGGGCCGCGCGCTATTCTGCCGCGAGGGGCAGATAGGCCCCATATTCCTCGACATGTTGTGCAAGTGCGGCGATGAACGTCGTAAGGTCGGCCGTCAGGGCGGCAAATCCCGGCTTTTTGACGAGGGTCACTTCGTCGACATAGAGACTGCGGTTGATCTCGATCTGGAGCGCGTGCAGTCCGCGCGTCGGCCGGCCATAATGCTCGGTGATGAATCCGCCGGCATAGGGCTTGTTGCGCGCGACAACATAACCAAGCTGCTCGAGCAGGCTGACAGCGGTGCGCGACAACTCGCCCGCCGCACTCGTCCCATACCGATCGCCGACAATGAAGTCCGGCCGCTGGCTGCTGCCCGGAAGGTGAACATTGCCGGGCATCGAATGGCAATCAATGAGCACCGACATCCCGAACTGGACATGGGTTCGGGCGATCAGCTTCCTGAGCGTCGCATGATAGGGCTTATAGATCGACTCGATGCGCGTCAGCGCTTCCTCGACCGGAAACCGGCCACGATAGATCTCCATATTCTCTGCGACAAGGCGCGGCACGGTCCCAAGCCCGCCGGCGACCCGCATGGAGCTTATGTTAGCATGCGGCGGCAACTGCCCTTCGAACATGCGCGGGTCGAGTTCGTAGGGTTCGCGGTTGACATCGAGAAAAGCGCGGGGGAAATGGGCGCGAAGCAGCGGCGCACCCAGAAAGGTCGCGTTCTGAAATAGTTCATCGACGAAGTGATCTTCCGAACGGCGGATCGAATGCGCATCGAGTCGCGACTGATCAAGAAAGGACTGCGGATAAAATCGACCGCTATGCGGGGAATTGAACACAAAGGGGATCCGCTGACTTGCGGGTTCCAGTACCTCGAAAAACTCCCGCTCGACTGCTTCCCCCATCGCAACCCTTTTTACCATGTCCGGATCTTGCTGTTCGGATCATGTTGCCAGTTGGTCGCCTCTGTGTCCATAGTGACATCTCGCTGGAAACAGGGCATGGATCCGCCCTGTTCACCAGATGTTTACCATGTTGCGGTTTGCTAAGCTGCCGCACTCCACAAGCATTGAAAAGAAGTAGCCACGGCCGAATTCATGACTGCGAAAATCCTCCTTGCTGAAGACGATAACGATATGCGCCGCTTCCTCGTGAAGGCGCTGGAAAAGGCTGGCTATAAGGTCCTGTCCTACGACAATGGCGCCAGCGCCTACGACCGGCTTCGCGAAGAACCCTTTTCGCTTCTCTTGACCGACATCGTCATGCCGGAGATGGACGGCATCGAACTGGCGCGCCGGGCCACCGAACTCGACCCGGACCTCAAGGTGATGTTCATCACCGGCTTTGCCGCGGTGGCGCTGAACCCTGATTCGAAGGCGCCGAAGGATGCCAAGGTCCTTTCCAAGCCCTTCCACCTGCGCGACCTCGTCAACGAGGTCAACAAGATGCTGGCGGCCTGACGGCCCCCTCGCCAGCACGGACCTGTTGAAATTGTTGGCCCGCCAACTCCGGGCGGGCGCGCACTGCTTCGAGGCTGCCGCTGATACCCTGTTGATCGGCCGCAGCCTTCGTCATTTCATTTCAATAGCTTATCGGAAGAGCCCGCGCAGCTCAGGCATCGAGCGAAGGTGTTTCGCTGAGAAATACGCCCAGTGAACGTCACCGAAAATTCTGTGAAAAAACCTTCGAAATGCCTATTGACGCGGATGAGGGTTTTGTGGTCTATGCGCCGCATCGGATGGGCGTGTAGCTCAGCGGGAGAGCACTACGTTGACATCGTAGGGGTCACAAGTTCGATCCTTGTCACGCCCACCATCCAAGTTTCTGATTTTAAGGGCCTTTCGAGAAATCGAGGGCCTTTTTTGCATAGCGCCCCTTGGGTTCACTGAACCTCATACAAGGGGATTAGCAATGAGCCGAGCCGCTTTCCGTCACGCAGATGTGGAACGCCGTGCCCGCGCCGCTCGCAGAACGGGCGCAATCGCGCAAATCGACCTCCGCACCCTTCTCGCCACAATCTTGTCGACCATTTCTTCAGACGACGCCTGCGCCAGCAAGGGATGGGAAAGGGAGTTGGGACGACCGGCGCTGCATGTCACGCTCCCGTCACGATCGCAGGTTACATAGGTCGCAGCTCGCCATTGACCACGGATGTACCGGCAATGGCTGCAGGAAGGTCGGGTTTGCCCCGACCTTTTTTGTTCGCGAGCCTTTCCCCAGTCCTGGTGGGTCACACCTATGACCCGCGCTTCCGGCAGATAGGCGTAAGTTTATCGTCGGCTAGTGACACGACACCGATGGCTGGAGGCGAGCCATACTACAAGGCAAGCGGCCGCTCTTTTGCCAACCGATTGGGCATCTGTAATTTTGCTTTATTTTTGAGCAAATGTGAATTATACGACAGTTATGCGATGCGATTCCTCCCAAGCGCATCGCCGGGTATCGCGTCCCGATATAGCCTGTCGCTGATGCATCGGCGCCAGGCTTTCTTTTCAATCATCAACGCACCGATTCGCGAAAGCGCCGCAGACGCGGATGCCCGTTTTACTCACCTTCGCCCGGCCATTCTCCTCCGCCAGCCTCGGCGTCGGAACGATCAACCCACTCCTTCCAGGCCACTGAGGGCTCATTATGCCCACAGGCGATGCGCCACGTACGACCCAAAACGTTTTGGCTTGACTCCCAAAACGTTTTAGAGAATTCTTCACTCTAGGGAGTGAGACCATTGGCGAACCTGAAACAGCTCGCGCAATCGCTTGGACTGTCGATCACGACGGTTTCCCGTGCGCTCGACGGCTATTCAGACGTCTCTGCGGCCACCCGCGAGCGGGTGCGCGAGGCCGCAGAGAAGGCAGGCTACCGGCCGAACGCATCCGCCCGCAGGCTCCGCAAGCAGCGTGCCGAACTGGTCGCGGTCACGCTGCCGGCCGATCCCGGCCATATCGGTCCGCCGCACTTCCTCGACATGCTTTCCGGCTGCGCCGAACACCTGGCGAGCGCAGGCCTGAACCTCGTCATCGCACCCGTTCCGCGCGGCGAGAGCGAGGTGGAGATCTGCCGTCGCTTTGTCGATGGCCGCCGTGTCGACGCCATGCTGCTGGTGCGCACCAAGCGGCGCGATGAGCGCGTCGAATTCCTGCAGTCGCGCGGCATCCCCTTCGTCACCAACGGCCGCACCGAAAGCCTCGAGCCGCATCCCTATATCGACGGCGACGGCTTTGCCGGGTTCCTCGCCGCGACCCGGCGCTTCCAGGCCACCGGTCACCGCCGCATCGGCCATATCGCCGGCCCGCAGGAATACTACTTCGCGCATGTGCGCCGTATGGGCTGGCAGGCGGCCATGGATGATGCAGGCCTCGAATCCGACCTCTGCGCCGAGGGCGCGCCGACCGAACAGGGCGGGTATCTCGCAGCCCTTGATCTGCTGCGGCGCCCTTCGGGGCCGACTGCGCTCGTCTGCGCCACCGACGAAATGGCGGTCGGCGCGCTCCGGGCATTGCGCGAGATCGACGGCGGCGATCACATCAGCATCGTTGGCCACGACGACCTGCCGATCGGCGCCTATACGAGCCCATCGCTTTCGACCATGCGCATGACTGGCGAGAACCTCGGGGCGAGCTTTGCCTCCCTGCTGCTTCGCGCCATTGCCGGCGAACCGGCGGCGCAACTCCAGGAGTTGCACGCGATCGAATTCGTCGACCGCGACAGCCACCGCCGCCCGCGCGTGACGGCATAACAGCATTTGACCGCGAACAAGAATAACGAAGGAGGAGAAGATGAAACGCCTGATGTCACTCGGAATTTTGGCCTCTACCATGCTGGCTTTTGCCTCGCCGGTGCTCGCCCAGACGGTCTTTGTGTCCACTCAGCTTCGTCCGATCGAAGAGGCAACTGTAGTTCGCGAGGAGCTGCTGCAGGATGTCGGCGACGTCGACTACGTCGTCGAAGAGCCGCCACAGTTCGCGGTGCGCATGGAGGCGGAGCGACAGGCCGGCACTCGCACGGTCAGCCTCGTCGGTGCGCTGCACGGTGAGCTTTCGCCGCTCGCCGACAGGGATTCCCTCGAGCCGCTCGATGACCTTGCCAAGACGCTCGCGGCCGGCGGCATGCCGCAATCGCTGCTCGATCTCGGCAAGCTTGGCAAATCGACCCAGCAATACATCCCGTGGATGCAGGCGACCTATGTCATGGCCGCCAAGAAGGAAGCCCTGCAATACCTCCCTTCCGGTGCCGACGTGAATGCCCTCACCTATGACCAGCTCATCGAGTGGGGCAAGAAGATGCAGGAAGCGACAGGCCAGCCGCAGATCGGCTTCCCGGCCGGTCCGAAAGGCCTGATGGCGCGTTACTTCCAGGGCTATTTCTACCCGTCCTTCACGGGCGGCGTGGTGCGCACCTTCCAAAGCGCCGACGCGGCTGCTGGCTGGGAGAAGCTCAAGGCGCTCTGGGCCTATGTGAACCCGAATTCGACCAACTACGACTTCATGCAGGAACCGCTGGCCGCCGGCGAGGTCATGGTCGCCTGGGATCACGTTGCGCGCCTGAAGAACGCCATCTCCGCAGCTCCGGACGATTACGTCGTCTTCCCCGCACCGGCCGGTTCGAAGGGCCGCGGCTACATGCCCGTCGTCGCCGGTCTCGCGATCCCGAAGGGCGCACCGGACAAGGATGGCGCCACGAAGATCATCGAGCATCTTACGACGCCGGACATCCAGCTCCTCACCGCATCGCGGGTCGGCTTCTTCCCGACGCTCAACATAAAGCTACCTGAAGACCTGGATCCGGGTGTCGCGCTGCTCGCCGGCGCGGTGACGGCAACGCAGGCTTCCAAGGATGCGCTGATTTCGCTTCTGCCGGTCGGCCTCGGCGACAAGGGCGGCGAGTTCAATAAGGTCTACATGGATAGTTTCCAGCGCATCGTGCTGCAGAACGAGCCAATCGCCGACGTGCTCAAGGCGCAGGGCCAGACCCTGGCCAAACTGATGACCGACACCAAGGCACCCTGCTGGGCACCGGACGCCCAGAGCGATGGCCCCTGCCCCGTCGAGTAATCCTCCCGAGGATGCCCGGGCGGATTGTCCGGGCATCCTCATCGAAACTTCCGAGGCGGGAGCCGATGACCAACAACCGATCCTGGATCCCCTATCTGCTGATCCTGCCGTCCGTCGCCTTCCTGGCGCTGCTCTTTATCGTACCGCTGCTGCAGACGATCTGGCTGGCATTCTCGGACAATGGCGTGCCGTCGCCGGCGAATGCCCAGCGCATGATGGCCGACATCAACTTCACCCGCTCGATCAAGAATACGTTCCTGCTGACCATCGCGGTCGTGCCGGTTCAGCTCGCCATCGCACTCGTCATGGGCACGATGGTCGCCAAGGTCGGCCGCGGCCGCGAGACCATTCTCTGGGTCTGGACGATCCCGCTCGGCATCTCGGATCTCGCCGCCGGTCTCGTCTGGCTGTCGATCCTGCAGAACAGCGGCTATTTCAACTCGCTGCTGCTCGGGCTCGGCGTCCTCGAACGGCAGGCGAGCTGGCTCTCATACCAGACGCCTGTGGCGCTCTTCTTTGCCATCGCGGTCGCCGAGATCTGGCGCGGCACGGCGATTGTCATGGTCATCATCGTCGCCGGCCTCAACCAGGTGCCGAGGGAGTTCAAGGAGGCTGCCGAAATCTTCGGCGCCGGAGCCTGGACGCGCTTCTGGCGTATTACACTGCCGCTGATCAGGCCGGCGCTGCAATCCGCGCTCATCCTGCGGACGGTGCTCGCCTTCGAGGTGTTCGCGGTCGTCTATGCGCTCGGCGGGCGCAATTTCCCGGTCCTCGTCGGCGAGGCTTACAATTGGCAGAACCAGAACCAGAACTATGGCGTCGCGGCCGCTTACGCCGTCCTGATCATGATCATCTCGCTCGCCGCCACGCTGATCTATCTGAAAGCCATCAAGGTCGATCCGGAGCGCCTGCCATGAGAGCGCAAACCACGAGCAAAGCGAGCCCTGCAGGCTTCGTATCTTCCCGCCGCTGGCTCCTCTGGAGCGGTATCGCAGCGCTCTGCGCCTGGGTCCTGGTGCCGATTTATCTCGTGGCCCTCGGCGCGCTCGGCGGCCGTCAAGGGGTTTATCGATGGCCGAAGACCGCTCTGCCGACCGGCATCTCGCTCGACCCCTTCATCCTGTTTTTGAAGACGGAGGGCGTGCTGCAGTCATTCCTGAATTCGCTTGGGGCTGCCGGGATCACCGTGGCGCTTTCCATCCTGCTCGGCGCACCGGCCGGCTACGCGCTCGCGCGTTACAACTTCCATGGCAAGGATAGCTACCGGCTACTTGTGCTGCTCACCCGCGCGTTCCCGCTGGCGATCCTGGCCCTGCCCCTCACGGTTTCCTTCATCAAGCTCGGCCTCTACGACACGATCATCGGCGTCGGTCTGATCCACACGGTGCTCGCCCTGCCGTTTGCCGCACTTGTCACGCAGGGCATCTTCATGGGTGTGCCGAGGGAACTGGAAGAGGCTGCCTGGGTGTTCGGCTGCACCCGCGCCCAGGCGTTCTTCAAGATCGTTGCGCCGCTCGCCCTGCCCGGCATCGCCGCAACGGCAGTCTTCGCCTTCGTCATTTCCTGGAACGAGGTGTTCGCGGCCTCGGTACTGACGGTCCGCAACCGCACGCTGACGGCCTATCTGCTGACGGTCCTGTCCGAAAGCCCGATGCACTACCGCTTCGCCGGCGGCCTGATGCTCATCCTTCCCTCGGTTGTCTTCATTTTCGCGGTGAGGCGCTATCTCTTCGCGATCTGGGGCATTTCCTCCAAGTAACGGGACCATATCCATGGCCAATATTGTCATCGATCGCATCCGCAAGAGTTTCGGGACTTTCGAAGCCCTGAAGGAGGTCTCGCTGACGATCAACGACGGCGAATTCGTCTCGCTGCTCGGTCCTTCCGGCTGCGGCAAGACCACGCTTCTGCGTATCATCGCCGGATTGGAAACCTCCACGTCCGGCGACGTGCTGATCGGCGGCAAGTCCGTGATCGGTCTGCCGCCGAAGGAACGCGGCCTTGCGATGGTTTTCCAGAACTACGCCGTCTTTCCGCATATGACGGTCTACGAGAACGTCGCCTTCGGGCTGCGGATGCAGAAGGCCGATGATGCGCGGGTGAAGGCGCAAGTCGAGAAGGCCGCGGGCCTGCTCCACATCGAGCAGTATCTTGACCGCTATCCGAACAAGCTGTCCGGCGGCCAGCGCCAGCGCGTTGCGGTCGCTCGCGCGCTGGCGGTCGAGCCGAAGGTTCTGCTGATGGACGAGCCGCTTTCCAATCTCGACGCGCTGCTGCGCCTCGAAATGCGCGCCGAGCTCAAGACAGTACTGCAATCAGCCGGCACCACGACGATCTACGTCACCCACGACCAGACGGAGGCAATGGGGCTCTCCGACCGGATCGCCGTCATGCACAACGGTGTGGTCGAACAAGTCGGCACGCCGGTCGACGTCTACAACTATCCGGCGACGCGCTTCGTCGGCGGCTTCATCGGCAACCCGCCGATGAACTTCATCAAGGTGCCGGTCACGAACGGCCAGGTGGCGGCCGGCAGCGAACCGCTTACGGCACCCGAGGAAACCGGCAATGAAGTGATCCTCGGCCTGCGCGGCGAGGCCGTGCAATTGGCGCCTCTGCCGCTCGGCCTGGAGATGAAGGTCCGCGTCGCCGAGCCGATGGGATCGCATTTGCTGCTGACCGGTTCGATCCACGACCAACCGGTACGCGTCGTCCTGCCGTCTTCCGAGACCGTCAGGAGCGGCGACGTCATCGGCCTCAAGCTCGACCCGAACCGCATCACCTGGCTTTCGCCCGAAAGCGGCAAGTCCTTTCCGGCCGCAACGGCCTGATAATCTTGGAGTACCCGGCATGAACATGCATATCGACCAGGCCAAGCGGATTCTCGTCGCCAATGACCGCGGCGGCTATACCGTGCCGACCGACCGGCTCTATCCCTTCCAGTGGAACTGGGATTCCGCTTTCGTCGCCATGGGCTTCGCGCTCTACGATACCGACCGCGCCTACCGCGAGCTGGAACGCCTGGTAGAGGGCCAGTGGGCCGACGGCATGATTCCGCACATCGTCTTCCACCAGCCGAGCGATACCTACTTTCCCGGGCCGAACGTCTGGCGCACGAAACACACGATCCCGACCTCCGGCATCACCCAGCCACCGGTGTTCGCCATTGCGCTGCGCAAGCTTTACGAGGCCGCAGGCAGGCAAGCAGAAGCCCGCACCCTGCCACTCTACGAGGCGGCACTGAAATGGCACCGCTGGTGGTACAAGGCCCGCGATCCGGAAGGCACCGGCCTCGTGGCGCTGCTTCATCCCTGGGAAAGCGGAAGCGACAACTCGCCGGCCTGGGACATCGCCCTTGCTCGCGTACCGACCAATACCGATACGCCCGTGGTCCGCAAGGATACCGGCCATGTGAACGCTGAAATGCGGCCGCGCGACGATGACTACAAGCGCTTCATCCATCTGGTCGACGCCTATGCCGCCTGCGGCTGGGACCCGGCAAAGCAATGGGAGAAAGCGCCGTTCAAGATTGCCGAAGTCCAGACGACCGCGATCCTGCTGAAAGCCGGCGAAGACCTCGAACATCTCGCCAGCTTGTTCGGGAGGACGGAAGACGCGGCCGAGATCGCCGCCTTCAACGACCGTACCCGCAAGGCGATCCTCGCCCAGTGGCGGCCGAAGCTGTCGCGCTTCGTTTCCCGCGACCTGATCTCCGGCGACGATGTGGAAGCCGCGACACAGGCGGGTTTCATCCCTCTCCTCTCGCTCGACCTGAACACTGGGATTGCCGACGCGCTTGTAACCGAGATGAAGGCATGGTCGAAGGGCCTCAAGGTTGCTTTCCCGACCACAAAGCCGGGCATCGCAGGTTGGGAACCAAAGCGCTACTGGCGTGGCCCGGCCTGGGCCATCATCAACTGGCTACTGATCGACGGGCTGAAGCGCAACGGCCATCCGGAAGCGGCCGAAGAGCTCAGGCAATCGACCATGGCGGCGATCGAGACGGAAGGTTTCGCCGAATATTTCGACCCGGTGACCGGTGAGGGCTGCGGCGGCCTGCGTTTCTCATGGACGGCCGCCGCCTATATGTGGCTGACCAAAGCCGCGTCGACATCGCCGCGCGCCTAGCAGAACTTGAAAAACGACGCACATTCCGGAAAGGCCGTCTTCCGTCCTGAATCCACCGTTTCGGCGAAACGGTGGATTCTTTGACCGGAACAAGGGCTCCAATGGACCATCAGTGCACCACCTGCGATGCCGCCGACATCACCTCTTCCGGAGTCGGAGCACGGAACATGTTGCGGCCGTCCGGGGTCGCCTCGGTGAAGCACCAGCGCACGACGCCGTCGCGGTCGAGGAGGAACTCGCCGACCAGTTGGGCCCTCGCCGTCGCCTCCATGCGCTTGTCGTCCTCGGTCATCTCGTAGCCGTCCGCTTGCTGGAGGTACTCGGAGGCCGCGACGGGGTTCATCGGTTCCGGCAGTTCGTCGGGCATCTCGACACGCATGGACATCGTGGTCTGCATGCTGATCTTCTGGGGCCAATCGTCCTCGTCCTCCGTGAATTCGGGGTTCGGCAGACCGAAGGCACGGTGTGAAATCCGCTCGGGATCAGCCGCAGCAAGCAAATCCGGCAAAGGATGATAGCGAAAATAGAGCCGCGCTCGCTCTATCGGCGTATTCACGACTGTCAGGCTCTCGACGCCCTTTTCGTTCAAGGCAGCCTTGAGCTGCGCCATCGTGGCGATCTGGCGGCGACAGAAAGGACATTGCAGGCCCCTGAATAGGCCCACCAAAACAGGTTTGCGCCCCCGAAAGTCATCGATGGCGATCTTGCCCTCCTGTGTGATCGCGTCGAGTACCACATTCGGCGCCCGATCGCCCGGCTGCAGCGGCCTGGAACTGCGATGTTCCTCCATGGCTCTCTCCTCCCATCACGCTGCGCAGCGTCGAGCCTCGGCAAGGCAGACGCTGCTTCACTCCCGCGGTTCACCCGTGGAAGAATCCTCAGTCGAGGAACGGCAATATCACCAAGGCTTCCGGGTCGAGTTGATGTCGCGCGCAGAGTTCCTGCGCCAGACCGAAATAGCGCTCAGCCTCAGCAAGATTACCGTCGTCGAGGTAAAGTGTCGCAAGACCATCATAGCACGGAAACAGCACCTGCGCTTCGCCCGTTTCGCCGGCAAGATCGAGCGCCTCACGATAAAGCCGGCGGGCCTCTTGAGGCTGGTCGTGGCATTGATGAATCTGGCCAAGCACGAGGAGCGACACCGGCAGGTGATCGCGCTGGTCGAGCGCCCGGTCGATCTCGACCGCCTTCTGCGCCGCCGGCACGCCGTCGCCGGCGCAGCGGTCGGTGAAAGTACAGTAGGCCACGGCCAGGTTGGCGAGCAGTCGCGCCTGAAAGCCGAGATCGCCGATGCGCCGCGCCATATCCAGGCCGCGCCGACAGACATCGATCGCAAGCTTCGGATTGACGATCGTGTAGAGCACGCCAAGATTCGTGTATCCGCGGCAGGCCGCCTGCATCAGAGTGGCCGCCTCGGCAACCGCAACGCTCTCCTCCACCGCAGCGATCGCCTCGCGCCTTTGGCCACGCCGCGCCAGCGCCACACCCTTGGTGTTCAAGGCCTCGGCCGTAACCAAAGCTGCCTCGCGCCTCGCCTCGTCACCGGCGTCTCGCGCCAAATCCCTGACCCGGCTCAACGCGTCGTCCGCCCACTCCGACGCGGCAAGATAGTCGCCCATACGGAAAGCGAGATGTCCACGCTCCTGTAGAAGAGAAGCGCTCTCCACCGGCGCATCCGCGCTTGCGAGCAGGGCCGCCGCGTCGCTGAAATTCGCTTGCGCCTGTTCGCGATTGCCGGCCTCCCAGAGGAGATGGCCGAGCTTGCGAAGAATCCGGGCGGAGGCAACCGGATCGGTCGAGACCCCTTCGCAGGCGAGCAGCGCACGATAATGTTCCTCCGCAGCGGCACGCTCACCGGTCGGCTCCAGGAGATCCGCGACGCGCTCGCGGGCGACAAACCATTCCGGTCTTTGTTCGCCCAAGGCCACAAGGGCTGCCATGGCCTGCCGGTAGTAGCGGATGGCATCTTCGTTGGCACAGAGTTGGCGCGCTCGATCGCCGGCCGCCATGAGGTAGCGCGCGCCCCTGATCCGGTCCGCCGACTGGCTGAAATGGTGGCCGAGCAGCGCCAGTTCCTCGAACCGCTGTGGGTTCTCGCCATAGCGATGCTCGAGCGCCTCGGCGACCGCCGCGTGAATTTCCGTGCGACGCTTCACGAGCAGGTTGTTATAGACCGCCTCGTGAAGCAGCGATTGCATGAAACGGTAGGATTGCGAGGATCGCTCGCTCCCCGCCTCCTCTATGATTTCCGTGTCGCAAAGCAGTTCTAGTCCCCGGTCCACCTCGGTCGGTGCGCCGGCGATGCTCCTGAGCATGTCAGCGTCAAAGCTCGGACCTATGACCGCGGCGCAATGGACCAGCCGGCGCACCTCCTGCGGCAAGCGGTCGATTCTCGCGAGCAGCATCGCTTCGATGCCGATGGGGATGTCGACCGTCGCGTCACCGCCGGCAACGCGCCAATGGGAACCCTCGTGCGTGAGCGTTTCCAGATCGATCAGGCTGCGAACAATTTCCTCGACGAACAGCGGGTTGCCGCCCGCCCGACGCAGGATCCGCTCACACAATTTGTTAGGCAGGCGACCTTTCCCGAAGAAGGCCGACAGAAGGTGCTGCCCATCGGCGACGGACAATGGACCAAGGCGCAAGGCAGTGATGCTGGTGCGACCGGGCGCCAGTCGGTCAGCACCGGCATCGGGGCGCTGCGTCGTCAGGAGCATCAGTGGCCGGCTACCCAACCTGTCCAGCACGAAGCGCAGCGCCTCGAGCGAAGCCGAATCCGCCCAGTGCAGGTCCTCGATGACGAGGAGAAGCGGCGCCCGGTCGAGCCGGCGCTCCATAATGGTCCGGATGGCGGAGAACAGTTGCCGACGAACCTGTTCGGGCGCAACGTGCTGCAGCATCCCGTCGCGGTCGCCGATGCCTAGAATATGAAAGAAGAGCGGCATGAGCTGCTCGATCTCGTGCGCCGGAAAGCCGATCTCGGAGAGGCCGAGGGAAAGGCCCTCATGCGTCTGCTCCGGCGTGTCGGCCGGGGATATGCCGTAGGCACTGCGCAGGACCCGGGCAAGAGTGCCATAGGAAGGTTCGCCGAGTGGCGAACACCCCGCCCGCCGCACGACGACGTGCCCAAATTCGGGATCCTCGCCTAGACCGGAGAGAAAGTCGTTGACGAGACGCGTCTTGCCGATCCCGGCTTCACCGGTCAGACGCACCAGTTGCGCCGTGCCGCTGCAGGCCAACGCAAGACAGTCGCGCAAGCGCCCGATTTCCTTGTCGCGCCCGATCAGCGGCGCGCTCAAGCCAAGCGCGTCGAGCCCCCGTGCCGCGCGCGGCACGTCGAGCGCGCCGCTGACCCGGTGAACCTGAACGCTCCCGGCCTTGCCGCGCAAAGTGACCGCCCCGAGCGTCTCGTAAGCGAAGGCATGCCGCGTGAGGCGGTGTGTCACCGGCCCGACAAGTATTTCATCCGGTCCGGCCATCGACTGCAGCCGCTGCGCGGTGTTCACCGTATCTCCAGTGACTGAATACGATCTACTGTCGCCCGCGCCGAAGGCGCCGGTGACGACGGGGCCGGTATTGACGCCGATATGGAGGTTCAGCGGCAGACCGATGCGTTCGCGCCAGCGTTCGCCCACTTGCGCTGCCCGGCGCACCATTTCCAGGGCCGCACGAAGGGCTCGCTCTGGATCGTCCTCATGCGCCACCGGCGCACCAAACAGGGCGAGCAGCGCGTCGCCGATGAACTTATCGACGAAACCGCCGAAGGCTTCCACGGCCTCCGTCAACGCTTCGAAGAGTTCGTTCTGCAGCGCCTGCAAGGTCTCCGGATCGACTTGCTCGCCCAGCGTGGTGAAGTTGCAGAGATCGGCAAAGACGATCGTGACCGTGCGGCGGTCGGCACCGCTATCCACGCTCGAACGCTCCGGAGAGGCGCCCTGCGGCGCCCGGCCGGAAACCTGGGGCCGCGGCGACACCGCGGGTCGGGGCTCAGCCGGCGCCGATGCAGTGAGCTGAGTACCACATTGGGGGCAGAAGGCGAAATGCGGCGGACAGGCATAGCCGCAACCCGGACACATGTTCTGCTGTTTCGCACCGCACTTCGGGCAAAACGCAAAGCCGCTTTGTATTTCGTAACCGCATTCGTGACAGTTCATCTCGGACGAACCCTCAAGAAAATCCGCCACGCCCAGAAAGGCCCCGGGGCCAGTCGGGCATGAATGCTCCATGACAATGGACTTGTTACCCTGGCTTGGCAAGCAAACGCAGGATAGAGCTATTGCAACACGCGTCGAGGGGGACATTGACGCGATGCGGCGACGCACAGCAAAGTCGTGCGGTCCGCGGAAATAATCTGACGCAAAAGATGACGCGCGCGCAATTTTGCGCTAGTACCCTGCACCGGCGCTCCAGGATCGCCATGCTCCGCGTAATGACATTCTTCCGTGAAGGAACACGTTCATGCCTGCCTATCGCTCCCGCACCACCACCCACGGCCGCAACATGGCCGGCGCCCGCGGCCTCTGGCGCGCAACGGGCATGAAGGATAGCGACTTCGGCAAGCCGATTATCGCGGTGGTGAACTCGTTCACGCAGTTCGTGCCGGGTCACGTGCACCTGAAGGATCTCGGCCAGCTCGTCGCGCGCGAGATCGAGGCGGCCGGCGGTGTCGCCAAGGAGTTCAACACGATCGCCGTCGACGACGGCATCGCCATGGGCCATGACGGCATGCTCTATTCCCTGCCCTCGCGCGAAATCATCGCCGACAGCGTCGAATATATGGTCAACGCGCACTGCGCCGATGCCATGGTCTGCATTTCCAACTGCGACAAGATCACCCCCGGCATGCTGATGGCTGCGCTGCGTCTCAACATCCCGGCCGTCTTCGTCTCCGGTGGGCCGATGGAAGCCGGCAAGGTCGTTTTGCACGGCAAGAAACACGCGCTCGACCTCGTCGACGCAATGGTCGCTGCCGCCGACGACAACGTTTCCGACGAGGACGTCAAGGTCATTGAGCGTTCCGCCTGCCCGACCTGCGGCTCCTGCTCGGGCATGTTCACCGCGAACTCGATGAACTGTCTGACCGAGGCGCTCGGCCTGTCGCTGCCCGGCAACGGCTCGACGCTCGCCACCCATGCCGACCGCAAGCGCCTCTTCGTCGAGGCCGGCCATCTTGTTGTCGATCTCGCGCGCCGGTACTACGAACAGGACGACGAACGCGTCCTGCCGCGCACGATCGCGTCCAAGCAGGCTTTCGAGAACGCCATGGCGCTCGATATCGCCATGGGCGGCTCGACCAATACCGTGCTGCACATCCTCGCCGCGGCTTATGAGGGCGAAGTCGACTTCACCATGGACGACATCGACCGGTTGTCGCGCAAGGTTCCCTGTCTGTCGAAAGTCGCGCCGGCCAAGGCCGACGTGCATATGGAAGACGTGCACCGCGCCGGTGGCATCATGTCGATCCTCGGCGAACTGGACAAAGGCGGCCTCATCAATCGAGACTGTGTGACGGTGCACAGCGAAACGATCGGCGACGCTATCGACCGCTGGGACATAACCCGCACGTCGAGTGAAACCGTCCGCAATTTTTACCGCGCCGCGCCGGGCGGCATCCCGACCCAGGTGGCCTTCAGTCAGGAGGCGCGCTGGGAGGAACTCGACACGGACCGCGAGAAGGGTGTCATCCGTTCGGTTGAGCATCCCTTCTCGAAGGACGGCGGCCTCGCCGTACTCAAGGGCAACATCGCCCTTGACGGCTGTATCGTCAAAACGGCGGGCGTCGACGAAAGCATTCTGAAGTTTTCCGGCCCCGCTCGGGTCTTCGAAAGCCAGGACGCCGCCGTCAAGGCGATCCTCGGCAACGAGATCAAGGCGGGCGACGTCGTGGTCATCCGCTACGAAGGTCCGAAGGGCGGCCCGGGCATGCAGGAGATGCTCTATCCAACCAGCTATCTAAAGTCGAAGGGCCTCGGCAAGGCCTGCGCGCTGATCACCGACGGGCGCTTCTCCGGCGGCACGTCCGGTCTTTCCATCGGCCATGTCTCACCCGAGGCGGCGAACGGCGGCACGATCGGCTTGGTGCGCGATGGCGACATGATCGACATCGATATCCCGAATCGCACCATCAGCTTGCGTGTCGACGAAACCGAGCTTGCCGCCCGCCGCTCCGAGCAGGACGCCAAGGGCTGGAAGCCGGCCGAGCAGCGCAAGCGCCGGGTGACGACCGCGCTCAAGGCCTACGCCGCTTTTGCAACCTCTGCCGACCGCGGCGCCGTGCGGGATCTCGGCGACCGGTAATCGACGCACCACTACAGTGAAAAAAAGCTCCCGTCGCGGCGGGAGCTTTTTTGTTATGCGTGCTTTCGAGCGCCGCGCAGATCACATGTGCCGCGTCTCTGCGGGCGCGTTCCACCAGTTGTTGTGCAGTCCGTCCATGTACTGGATCGGCAAGGCCGCGAGCACGGTCGGATCAACGTCGTCGAGGCAGGCGATATTGATGGAGACGAACGCTCCGCCGATCTCTTCGACATATCCGTGGCCATAGGGCGCCATACCGCATGTCTTGCAGAACCGGTGATGGCCGCTCATCGTGGCGAACTGATAGTCGCCGATACCCGTCTCCTCGCACATCAGCCGGAAGTCCTCCGGCTTCACGGTCGCGCCCCAATAGCGCAGCTTCGAGCAATACGAACAATTGCACCGACTGGTCCCGGCCTGAAGGTCGACATCGACCTCGTAGCGAATCCGTCCGCAATGGCAGCTGCCCTTATAGGTCGTCTTCATCGGCATCCCCCTCCCTTGGTGCCATCGAGCCTTTGATTTCCGCAAAGTTAGAGCGGGAAGCGCGAACGGAAAGCCCTTCTCATTCGCTGCGGCGCCTACAGCGCCGCGCGTCTCATCAGACGTGCGAAGGACGCTGTGACACTTTGAATGGCTGTGAAATGCCGCTGGGCTCAACCGTTCACGGTTCCACGCATAAGACCTCTGCGGCACGCTTCTCGTCCTGGGCTAGCGCCAGGAGATCGGCGCGCAGGCGGTCCGGAACATTCGCGCCCAGCTGTGCGTCGACCTGGGCATGGGTTTCCTTCCAGATCGGCACCGCCCGGGCGAGCAGCCGCTCGCCTTCCGCCGTCAGCCTCAGGCGGCGCAACCGACGATCCTCCGGACCGACAAGGACATCCACGAGGCCGCGACGCTCAAGCGGCTTCAGCGCGGCGGTCAGCGTCGTACGGTCCATGGCAAGCAGCGACGCAATCATGCTCATGCTCGGCGGCTCGTGCCGGTTGAGCGACATCAGCAGCGAGAATTGCCCGTTTGTGATATCGAGAGGCCGCAGCGCCTCGTCAAACCGCCGTGCGAGTGCCCGGGCAGCGCGCTGGACATGCAGGCAGAGACAGTTGTCCCTGACGAGAACGGTGGTGGCGAAGGGTACTAGAAGTGACTTTGACATGGTTGATTAATGTTGATATCAACATAATTAGTCAAGTGCTGCATTTCGTGAGGAGGAAAGAGCATGAGACCACACCACGCCGTCGTCTCGCGCGAGGAATGGCTGAAGGCGCGCAAATCACTTCTCGCCCTGGAGAAGGAACACACCCACTTCCGAGACCGGATCAATGCCGAGCGTCAGGCTCTGCCTTGGGTCAGAATGGACAAATCCTATGTCTTCGAAACGCTTGCCGGCCCCAAGACATTGCCGGAGCTTTTCGACGGGCGCAGCCAGCTCGTCGTCTATCACTTCATGCTTGGACCAAACTGGGAAGCCGGCTGTCCAAGCTGTTCCTTCCTAGCCGATCATTTCGCCGGCATGCTGCCGCATCTCAACCATCATGACGTGACGCTGATCGCAGCTTCGAATGCGCCGCTCGCCAAGATCGAAGCCTATCGCAAGCGAATGGACTGGCACTTCCCGTGGGTGTCGGCCTATGGCAACGGCTTCAACAGCGACTTCCATGTGTCCTTCACGCCCGCCGAACTCGCGGACGACAAGGTCGTCTACAATTTCACCGAAATCGACAGCGGCGAGGCCTACGAAGAGCTTCCCGGGCTCAGCGCCTTCTATAAGGACGAGGACGGTACCGTCTATCATACCTATTCCACCTATGCCCGCGGCCTGGAGGAACTTGTTGGCACCTTCATGCTGCTCGACCGGGCGCCGAAGGGTCGGAACGAAGGCACGATCATGGACTTCGTCCGCCGCCACGACGAATACGAGGAGGCGCCGAGGCAACGGGCCTGAGCTGACGACGAGGGGGGAACCATCGGCGTTTCCGAGCGTTGCTATGTCGCGCGGCGCTCCAGTCCGGGACGCCGCGTCTCGCCATTGGAGGGATTGATGAAGGCGGCACCTCAGGAAGAACACCGCTGGCTGGAACAATTGCTCGGTGAGTGGCAGGTCACGTCGCTATCCCCGACCGAGGGCGGCGAGTCACAGCCACCATGGACGGAAAACGTTCGCTCGATGCAGGGCCTCTGGATCGTCTGCGAGGGACAAGGCACAATGCCGGACGGCAGCGCCGCCCAGTCGCTGATGACCCTTGGCTTCAACCCGCAAACAAACCGCTATGTCGGCACCTGGGTCGGCTCAATGATGACGCACATGTGGGTCTATGACGGCGTGCTCGAAGACGACCGCAAGACGCTTACGCTCAACTGTGAGGGGCCGGACTTCAACCGGCCCGGCAGATCCGCCAACTATCAGGACGTAATAACCCTCATCGACGGCAACCATCGCACCCTGACGGCCCGCATTCAGACCGAAGACGGAGACTGGAAGGAGGTCATGGCTGCGGACTATCGCCGGCGCTAATGCATATCGCCCCCAAAGTGTGCAGCGGTTAGGGCCAACGACATGCATGGATACGAAGATGTAAAGCGCGTTGCATGAGTTCGTCTGAACGCGACGCGCTTTAATGGACGGCAGGCAAATCACTGTTTCGCTGCCGCGAATGGCAGCACATCCACAACAAGAAACCGGAGGACAGACAATGACGGGTCAGCATGGGAAATTCGTCTGGTACGAACTGATGACGACCGACACGAAGGCCGCCCAAACTTTCTACGAGAACGTGATTGGCTGGCGCGGCAGCGATGCCGGTATGCCGGGCATGGAATACACGCTGTTCTCCGTCGGTGACCGGCATGTGGCGGGACTGATGACGATGCCCGAGGGCGCGCTCGAGATGAAGATCCCGCCGGCTTGGCTCGGCTATGTCGCCGTCGATGACGTCGACGCGGCCGCCGCCAAGCTCGCCGCGGATGGCGGCAACGTTCACCGCGCTCCCGACGACATCCCGGGCGTCGGCCGCTTCGCCATCGTCACCGATCCACACGGCGCCGTGTTCGCGCTCTTCAAGGGAACGAGCGAGGAGCCCCCGGCGCTCGAGCAGATGGCGCCCGGAAACGTCGGCTGGCACGAGTTGATGGCCGGCGACCTCGATACCGCCTTCCCCTTCTATTCGAACCTGTTCGGCTGGACCAAGGACCAGGCGATGGACATGGGCGATATGGGCACCTATCAGATCTTCGCCTGGAACGGCACCCAGGTCGGCGGCATGATGACCAAGCCGAAGGACGTTCCCGCCCCCTATTGGCTCTATTATTTCAACGTCGAGGCGCTGGATGCCGCGATCGAGCGGGCAAAAGCCGGCGGCGCGAAGATCGTCCTGGAGCCCATGGAGGTGCCGGGCGGCGCCTGGATCGTCCAATGCACCGATCCGCAGGGCGCCCTTTTTGCCCTCGTCGCACCAAAGCGTTGATGGCGGCGTTTCGGACACGGGCCTAGTCAACTTAAGAGCAGGGGCGCCTCCTGGTCCGGGGCGCCCCTCTCCAATTTGGCCCGTGCATATATGGCTCACGCCGAAGCCGTCGCCACGCTTGCCTGGTGATCGCTCGCCTGCGCGACCGGTTCCGGCGTCACGCGGGCATGCCTGGCGAGAAAATCGAGGACGGCCCGAATACGCGCGGGAAGCGCACCGCCCTGGCCGAGGAAGACGGCATGAATCTCTTCCAGATCGCCGGGATTCAGGTCTTCCAGCACGGGAACGAGCCGCCCGGCATCAATGTCGGCGCGCACGGTGAATTCCGCAAGCCGCGCCAGTCCGGCGCCGGCAAGGGCGAGGTGGCGCAGTCCCTCGCCGTCGCTCACTTGCAGCGTCCCGGAGGCCGGCAGAACGATCGTTTCTCCCCGGGATTGAATCGGCCAGCCGTCGACGGCGCGCGCGTAGCAGAAACCGAGACGGTTATGGGCGTCGAGCTCTTCAACGTTCGTGGGCGTTCCGTAACGATCGAGATAAGAGCGCGCCGCCACGATCACCATTCGCGTGGCGCCGAGTTTGCGGGCAATCAGCGCCGAACTCTTCAGTGGCCCTGATCGGATGGCGATATCGGCACGCGCCTCCATCAGATCGACCACCGCGTCGGTCTGGACGATGTCGAGTGAGACGGCGGGAAACCGCTCCCGGAATTCGGGCAAGAGCGCCATCAGAATATGGGTTGCGAAGGAAGCGCTGACATTCAGCCGGACCCGACCCGTCGGCATCTCGCCTCCGGCCGCACAGCGTTCGGCTTCCGCGATGTCGGCGAGGATGCGGGCGGTGCGCTCGTAGAAGGCGCAGCCCTCCGGCGTCAGTTGCAGCCGCCGCGTGGACCGGTTGACCAGACGGACGCCGAGCCGATCTTCGAGCCGGAGCACGAGCTTGCTAACTGCCGAAGGCGTCATGCGGAAATGGCGCGCTGCCGACGAGAAGTCGCCGAGTTCGACCGCCTTGGCGAAAACCTCCATCTCCCCCGAACGATTGACCGAAAGCCGAGACATATGACTTCAACTCACAAATGATGTTCCGAACGGCAGTCTATCTCCAAAAGGAAGGAAACTCCATCTTTCGTGTCTCCAGACGCATGAGACGACAAGGGAGTTTGAGAAATGGAGTATCGACGGCTTGGCTTATCCGGCTTGAAAGTTCCGGCGCTGAGCTTTGGCGCAGGCACGTTCGGCGGCAAGGGTCCGCTCTTCGGGGCCTGGGGCACGACGGACGACGCGGAGGCGCGCCGCCTCATCGACATCTGCCTCGAGGCGGGCGTCAATCTTTTCGACACGGCAGATGTCTATTCGGATGGCGCCTCGGAGGAAGTGCTCGGCGCGGCGATCAAGGGACGACGGACAAAGGTTATTCTTTCCACCAAGATGTCGCTGCCGATGGGCGACGGCCCGAACGACGCCGGCTCGTCCCGTTCGCGTCTCATCGACGGTGTCGATGCGGCGCTGAAACGCCTCGGAACCGATTATATCGACCTCATGCAGTTGCACGCTTTCGATGCCGGAACGCCGATCGAGGAGGTGCTCTCGACACTCGACCTCTTGGTGCGCGCTGGTAAGCTCCGCTATGTCGGCGTCTCCAATTTCTCCGGCTGGCAGCTGATGAAATCGCTCGCGCTCGCTGAGAGGTATGGTTATCCCCGTTACGTCGCCAACCAGGTCTATTATTCGCTGGTCGGCCGCGACTATGAATGGGAACTGATGCCGCTCGGGCTCGATCAGGGTGTCGGCGCGCTCGTCTGGAGCCCGCTGGGCTGGGGCCGGCTTACGGGCAAAATCCGCCGCGGCGAGCCTTGGCCGGCCGGAAGCCGGCTGCACGACACCGCCGCCTTCGGGCCGCCGGTCGACGACGAAAAGCTCTACGACATCGTCGAGGTGCTCGATGCCTTGGCGGAGGAAACCGGCAGGACGGTGCCGCAGATAGCCATCAACTGGCTTCTGCAGCGGCCGACCGTCTCGAGCGTCATCATCGGCGCCCGCAACGAAGCGCAGCTCCGGCAAAACCTCGGCGCTGTCGGCTGGTCGCTCTCTGCCTATCAGGTCGCGCGCCTCGACACGGTCAGCGCCACGACGGCGCCCTATCCGCATTTCCCCTACTACCGGCAGGAAGGCTTTGCCCGCATCAACCCTCCACCGGTTTGAGTGGACGACGTAGCGAACGGGAAAGCTGGCCCGCGATTCACGTCGTCGGGTTTCGGCTTGCTTTCTCTCTTCGCATTGCACAAAATTCCCGCGAATGGCCGGCAACGGACCGGCCATCGAGGGGAAAAAATCTGTATGTCGATCAAGGCCAGTATCTACCACCTCACGCACTATACCTATGACCGGCCCGTAAGGCTCACGCCGCAAATTATCAGGCTGAAACCGGCCGCGCATTCGAAGACCAAGGTCATCAGCCACTCGCTGAAAGTCTCGCCTGCCAGTCACTTCGTCAATTTGCAGCAGGATCCCTACGGCAACTATCTCGCCCGCTACGTCTTTCCCGATCCGGTGACAGAATTGAAGATCGAGGTCGATCTGGTCGCCGACATGACCGTCTACAACCCTTTCGATTTTTTCGTTGAGGAAGAAGCGGAGCAGTGGCCTTTCCGCTATCCGGAATACCTGAGCGAGGATCTGAAGATCTACATGACGCCTGAGCCAATGGGGCCGAGGCTTTCGGCATTCATGGAGAGCATCGACCGGTCGCGCCAGCGCACCATCGACAAGGTCGTTGCTCTCAACACGCGGCTGCAGAAGGAAATCGGCTACGTTATCCGCATGGAACCGGGAGTCCAATCGCCGGAAGAGACTCTCGGCATTGCCAGAGGCTCATGCCGCGATTCCAGTTGGCTCCTGGTGCAGATCCTCCGCAATCTCGGCTTTGCCGCCCGCTTCGTCTCCGGCTATCTCATTCAGTTGACACCGGATTTGAAGGCGCTCGACGGCCCCTCCGGCACCGAATACGACTTCACCGACCTTCACGCCTGGGCCGAGGTCTATCTTCCGGGTGCCGGCTGGATCGGGCTCGACCCGACATCGGGCCTCCTAACCGGAGAGAGCCACATTCCGCTGGCGGCCACCCCGCACTATCGTAACGCCGCGCCCATATCCGGCGAGTTCTTCGGCGATCCGGACACGAGAAGCGATTTCGCCTTCGAGATGAAGGTTGCCCGCGTCGCCGAACATCCGCGCATCACCAAGCCGTTTTCCGACGAGAGCTGGGAAGCACTGAATGCTCTCGGTGATGAGGTTGATCGTGCGCTCGCCGAGAACGACGTGCGCCTGACCATGGGCGGCGAGCCCACCTTCGTCTCGATCGACGATTTCGAATCAGACGAATGGAACACTGCCGCGGTCGGCCCGACGAAACGCGAGAAAGCGGATACGCTCATCCGGCGCCTGCGCGAGCGCTTCGCGCCCGGCGGCTTCCTCCATTACGGACAGGGCAAATGGTATCCGGGCGAGAGCCTGCCGCGCTGGACCTTCTCCCTCTACTGGCGCAAGGACGGCGTGCCGATCTGGCGGGAGGCCAACTTGATCGCCGAGGAAAGCGGCCGGCACCAGACCACCGGGCAGGACGCCGAGCGCCTGCTCGTCGCGATTGCCGGCGAACTCGACGTCGATGCGGACATGGTCGTACCGGCCTATGAGGACCCGGCCGAATGGATCGTCAAGGAGGGAAACCTTCCGGACAACGTCGATCCCTCCAATTCGAAACTCAAGGATCCGGAAGAGCGCAGCCGCCTCGCCCGCGTCTTCGAGCGGGGCCTGACGACTCCGACGGGCTACGTCCTGCCGGTGCAGGCCTGGAACGCGCGTGCGAGTGACCGGCGATGGATGAGCGAGAAATGGAAGACCCGGCGCGGCCGGATTTTCCTCGTGCCAGGTGATAGCCCGGTCGGCTATCGCCTGCCGCTCGGGTCGCTGCCCTATATCGCGCCCTCCGCCTACCCTTATATCAATCCGGTGGATCCGACAGTTCCACGCGGCGACCTGCCGGATTTTAGCGAGAGCCGGGGCCGGGTGCAGCAGTCGCGCTTCCAGCCGTCGGAGGAGCCGCCGACACCGCTGCCCAGTTCTCGCGACGAGATCGACGGCGCCGTGCGCACCGCAATCAGCGTCGAGCCGCGGGACGGCCGGCTTTGCGTGTTCATGCCGCCGACGACCAGCATCGAGGAATACCTCGATCTCATCGCCTCGACCGAGCGTGCCGCCGCCGCGCTCGGAATGCCGGTGCATATCGAAGGCTATCCGCCGCCGCAGGATGAGCGCATCAACGTCATCCGCGTCGCTCCCGATCCCGGCGTGATCGAGGTCAACATCCACCCGGCGGCGAACTGGCGGGAATGCGTCGATATCACCACTGCAATCTATGAGGAGGCGCGCCAGAGCCGGCTCGGCACCGACAAGTTCATGATCGACGGCCGCCACACCGGGACGGGCGGCGGTAATCACGTGGTCGTCGGTGGCCGCAGCCCCAACGACAGCCCCTTCCTGCGCCGGCCGGATCTGCTAAAGAGCATCGTGCTCCACTGGCAGCGCCACCCTTCGCTCTCCTATCTCTTTTCCGGCCTCTTCATCGGGCCGACCAGCCAGGCGCCGCGCATCGACGAGGCGCGCCACGATTCGCTCTATGAGCTGGAGATCGCGCTGGCACAGGTACCGCCGGCCGGCGGTGATCGCCCCGCCCCCTTGCCATGGCTCGTGGACCGGCTGTTCCGCAACCTGCTCGTCGACGTCACCGGCAATACCCATCGCTCCGAGATCTGCATCGACAAGCTCTTCTCACCGGACGGACCGACCGGGCGGCTCGGGCTGATCGAGTTTCGCGGTTTCGAAATGCCGCCGAACGCGCGCATGTCGCTCGCCCAGCAACTGCTCGTCCGCGCGCTCATCGCGCGCTTCTGGAGAAGCCCGACCGACGGGGGGTTCGTCCGCTGGGGCACGGTCCTGCACGACCGCTTCATGCTTCCGCACTATGTGTGGCAGGATTTCCTCGACGTGCTTGCCGACCTGCGCGCCCACGGCTTCGATTTGAGGCCCGAATGGTTCGAGGCCCAACTCGAATTTCGGTTTCCCTTCTGCGGCGAGGTGGAATATGAAGAGGCGAAGCTCGAACTGCGACAGGCGCTGGAGCCGTGGCACGTGATGGGAGAGCAAGGCGCGATCGGCGGCACCGTGCGCTATGTCGATTCCTCGGTGGAGCGATTGCAGGTGAAACTCGAAACCGCCAGTCCGGACCGCTACACGGTCGCCTGCAACGGTCGCCCGGTGCCGCTTTCAAGGACCGGGAGAGGCGGCGTGGCCGTCGCAGGCGTGCGCTACAAGGCGTGGCAACCCGCCTCCGGTCTGCATCCCGTCCTGCCGGTCAACACTCCCCTTACATTCGATATTTATGATACATGGTCGAATCGGGCGATCGGCGGCTGCGTCTACCACGTGGCGCATCCGGGCGGGCGCAACTATGAGACATTTCCGGTCAACGGCAACGAGGCGGAAGCACGCCGTCTGGCACGCTTCGAGCCCTGGGGCCACACCACCGGTGGGTATCGGCTTAAGCCCGAGGGCCCGCCGGCGGAATTTCCGCTGACGCTCGACCTGAGGCGTCCGGCAGGAGCGTAGATGGCGAAGAAACAGACGGCCCAGGCGGAAGAGAAGGACCGGCTCGACGGCGACCCGGCGTTCGGCTATCGCGCCCTTCCGGGTATCGCCGATGAGATGCTCGATCCGGACGGCAACGTCCGGCCGGTCTGGCAGCGGCTGCTCTCGGCGCTTGGCCGGATGGACGAGACGGATCTCGCCAACCGCTTTGCCCGCGCCGACCGTTATCTGCGCGATGCCGGTGTTTTCTATCGGGCCTATGGCGGCCGGGAGAATTCGGAACGAAGCTGGCCGCTGTCGCACATTCCCGTGCTGATCGACGAGGCGGAATGGGCCGTCGTTTCGCAAGGGCTGATCCAGCGCGCAGAACTGCTCGAGCGCGTCGTCGCCGACATCTACGGCGAAAACCGGCTGGTCCAGGAGGGACTGTTGCCCCCCGCCCTCGTCGCCTCCAATCCGGAGTTCCTGCGCCCGCTGGTCGGTGTCAAACCGGCCGACGGACATTTCCTGCACTTCTGCTCCTTCGAGATCGGGCGCGGCCCGGATGGCAATTGGTGGGTGCTTTCCGATCGCACCGAGGCTCCCTCCGGCGCCGGCTTTGCGCTGGAAAACCGCGTTGCGACGACGCGCGCCTTTTCCGACCTCTATGCCGAAACCCACGTGCACCGATTGGCGGGCTTCTTCGGCGCCTTCCGCGACACGCTGCAGGCCCGAAAGCAATATCCGGACGATCGCATTGCCGTCCTTTCGCCCGGCATTGCCAATGAGACCTATTTCGAACACGCCTATATCGCCCGCTACCTCGGCTTCATGCTGCTCGAGGGCGAGGACCTGACGGTCGTCGGCGGCCGCGTCATGGTTCGCACGGTTGCCGGCCTCAAGCCTGTCGGCGTTCTCTGGCGCCGCCTCGACTCGGCCTTCGCCGATCCGCTCGAACTCAATCAGTCCTCCCATATTGGCACGCCCGGGATCGTTGAGGCACTGAGGGCCGGCTCCGTCTCGATCGTCAATGCGCTCGGCTCCGGTATCCTGGAAACCCGCGCCTTTCTCGCCTTCATGCCGGCGATCTGCCGTCACTTCCTCGGCGAGGAGCAAAAGCTGCCGTCGATCGCCACCTGGTGGTGCGGGCAGCAGTCCGAACGCGACAATGTCGCCGGCAATGTCGAGCGCATGGTGATCGGCCCCGCCTATTCGACCCGCCCCTTTTTCGACGACAACGGACAGTCGGTCCTTGGCACGACGCTCTGCGAAGACGGCACCTCGGTTTCGGAATGGCTTGGAACCGGAGGCGGCAAGCTGGTGGGACAGGAGGTCGTCACACTGTCGACGACGCCCGCATGGGTGCGCGGCCGCCTGGCGCCGCGGCCGATGAGCTTACGGGTCTTTGCCGCCCGCACCCGCGACGGCTGGCAGATCATGCCGGGCGGTTTCGCGCGCATCGGTTCGGGCGACGATGTGGCGGCGATCGCGATGAAGGCGGGCGGCACGGCCGCAGATGTCTGGATCGTCAGCGACAAGCCGGTCGAGCGCACGACGCTGCTTCCGGCCGAGGAAAGCTTCACGCGCAACATGCCGGGCAGCCTGCCAAGCCGCGCGGCTGACAATCTCTTCTGGCTCGGCCGCTACATCGAGCGGGCGGAGGGTGCTCTCAGAATCCTGCGCGCTTGGCATGGACGCTTCGCCGAAGCCGCCGACCCGAAAATGCCGCTTCTGAAGGACGTCACCGACTATCTGGCCGCCCTCGACATCAACACGCGCCAACCGGTGCCCGACAGCCTGCTTGCCAATATCGACAGCGCGCTCTTCAGCGCCGGCAATATCCGCGACCGCTTCTCGCCCGACGGGTGGCTGGCTCTCAACGATCTGTCGAGGACGGCGCGAAAATTCCACGTGACCGTGCAGGCCGGCGACGACGCCACGCATGCGATGACCATTCTGTTGCGCAAGCTTGCCGGCTTTGCCGGTCTCGTCCACGAAAACATGTATCGCTTCACCGGCTGGCGTTTCCTGTCGATCGGTCGCTACATCGAGCGCGGCCTCCACATGACGCGCCTGCTTGGGCACATGTCGGGACCCGAGGCTCCGGACGGCGCCTATGACATGCTGCTGGAGATCGGCGACAGCGTCATGACCCACCGCCGCCGCTATAACGTCAACACGGCAGCACTGACCGTCACCGACCTGCTTGCCCTCGATCCGCTCAATCCGCGCTCGGTTCTTTATCAGTTGAACGAGATCAAGACCGAGGTGGAGCTCTTGCCGAACGCCTTTGTCAACGGTCAGATGTCCCCCTTCTACCGCGAGACGATGCGGCTACATTCCGGCCTTGCAGTGATGACGCCGGAGACAATGACCCCGACTGTTTACAAGCAGCTCGAACGGGATCTCGAAAGGCTTTCGGACCTGCTCGCGCAAACCTATCTCGGCTAGCGGGATGAGAAAAAGTGCGAGCGGGTTTCCCGTCGGCTCCCGCTCCAACTTACTGGAGCAATTCCAGGAAGAGTGTGTAACGGTTTTCCGTTCGGAATTGCTTTTTTAAAGGGTTAAACGAAGGGCACGGCTTGATGCTTTACGACATCAACCTGAAGATCACCTACGGCTACGAGGTCCCCATCGCCGGCGGACGCCATCTCGTACGCGTGCTGCCAGCCTCGATCCCCGGTCGCCAACGGCTTGTCGTCGGCTCGATAGGCTGCCAACCGACCCCCGGCGAGCGGGTCGAAAGCGTGGATTTCTTCGCCAACCCGACGACGTCGATCCTTTTCCGTTCGGTGCACGACAGCCTCGCCATTCGCATGCAGGCTCGCGTTCAGGTGGATGCGCAGGCGCTCACCGCCGATCTCACTCCTCCGCTTGCGGGTCTGCCGTCACAGCTCGCCGCGTGCTGGTCGGTCGATGCCGAGTCTCCGCACCATTTCGTCGGGCCGAGCCCGCTCCTGCCGGACGCCCCGGAGATCGCGGCCTACGCGCACGCGATCGCCGGCGAAGGAATGACCGTCAGGCAGATCGGGACGGCGATCTGCGAGCGCGTCCACCGCGACTTCATCTATGATACCGAGGCAACGACCGTGAACACGACGGCTGCCGAAGCCTTCAAGCTCAAGCGCGGCGTCTGCCAGGACTTTGCGCATGTGATGATCGTCGCACTTCGCAGTCTCGGCATTCCGGCGGGCTATGTCAGCGGATTCCTCAGAACCTTGCCGCCACCAGGCAAGGAACGGCTGGAAGGCGCCGACGCGATGCACGCCTGGGTTCGCTTCTGGTGTGGCACCGCGGGAGGCTGGATGGAACTCGACCCGACGAACAATATTCCGGCCAGCACGGATCACATCGTCGTCGGCCACGGCCGTGACTATGGCGACGTCGCGCCCGTCATCGGCGTCCTCAAGAGCTATGGCAGCCACACGACTGAACAGGCCGTGGACGTCATTCCCGTCGGCTGACCTGAATTGATACAACCGAGTTCCGTTTCCGGACAACCAACCGCGGAAAAAGCGTGTGAAAGCACGGATTTCTCCGAAATTCATTACAATTCAATCGATTACCTGAACGGGATTGTAATCCATCGCCGCTAGTGTCCGCCCCCAATCTTGCAATGTACTTCTTGGGGTGTGGGAAGATGGGAAGACGATCCATGGTGGGCCGTTCCTTTGGCATGATGCTGAAAGACCGCGGCGGCAATTTCGGAATGATGACGGCGCTGGTGGCACCGCTGCTGCTGGCCGCGGGCGGTGTTTCCATCGACATGGCCAACATGCTGATGACCAAGAACCAGCTGCAGGACGCCACCGATGCCGCAGCGCTCGCCGCAGCTTCCGCACTGGTCTCCAACGAACAGCCCAACATCGAAGCAGCCAAAGCGATCGCGCGCAAATTCCTGAAGGCGCAGATGGCGAGCTCGAGCTCGGCGGACACCCCGGCCGATGGTGACCAGGCTCCAACTGCAACCGCGCAGTCTGCGGACAGCGCAACGGCCGCCCCTGAGGCGCCGGATTGGGACGATGTCAATACCTCGGAAGTGAACATCACCGAGACCCCCAACGGCGTGAAGGGGAAGTCCTTCAAGGTTTCGATCGTCAACAAGCACCTGATCCAGTTCAACGCGATGACGCGCCTCCTGGGCACGGATTCGATCGAACTCGAAACCAGAGCGACCGCGGAAAGCGCCACCGAGAGCAAGAACGCCTTGTCGATGTATCTCGTGCTCGACCGCTCGGGATCGATGGCCTGGAAGACGAATACGATCGACACGACGAAGACCAAGTGCCCCAACTACACAGAGGCGAACTGGGGCAGGTATCCGAATCTTTCGGCGACAAGCCCGTGCTACATCACCAAGATCAACGCGCTGAAGACCGCTGCGGGCGACCTGTTCGCCCAGCTGATGCTCGCCGATCCGGAACAGATCTATGTCCGCACAGGGGCCGTCTCCTACAACGCGTCGCAGGACCCCGCGGGCAGCCTCGCCTGGGGAACGACGGGCGCGGCAGCCTATGTCAATGCGCTGGTCGCGACAGGCGGCACGGCATCGGGCAATGCCTTCAAGACCGCCTACAACAAGGTGATCGCGTCGACGGAAGACACGGCGCACAAGAACATGAACGGCCAGGTTCCGACGAAATACATCGTGTTCATGACCGATGGCGAGAACAACTACGCCAACGACGACACGGTCACCAAGCAATGGTGCGACATCGCCAAGGCCAACAAGGTGCAGATCTACAGCGTCGCCTTCATGGCGCCAGACCGCGGCCAGGCCCTCTTGAAATATTGCGCCTCCTCGACCTCGCATTATTTCGAGGCCGAAGAAGCGGCCGATCTCGTTGCCGCCTTCAAGGCGATCGGCGAACGGGCTTCCGCCATGGCCTCCCGGCTGACCGAATAGTCCGGCGCGAAACCGCCCTTTGCATGCCGTCCGGCTCGCCGGGCGGCATTTTTCTTTATGCGCAAGTACATGTTGCAAGCGCTTCGGATCGATGCATAAATTGCCCCTAACTCCCGGTCGGCCCCGGCCCGCGGTCTCCCACACGCAAAAAGGGCAAACAGAAAAAGGTAATGACAGTTTTATGATGAATCGGCTCTCCACCTCCGAACTGCCGCAACCCGCACCGAGGTCCTCCGAGCCCGGCCAACTCGCGGTGGAAATCCTCGAACGCCTCAAATACCGCATCGGCAAGGACCCGAAAGTTGCAAAGCCGCATGACTGGTTGACGGCCGCCATTCTCGTTGCCCGCGACCGCATCACCGACAAGTGGATGGATTCAACCCGAAAGACCTATGCGACCGGCGCCAAGCGCGTCTACTACCTATCGCTTGAGTTCCTCATCGGCCGCCTGATGCGCGACGCGATGACGAATATCGGCCTGATGGACGAAATGCGCGACGCGCTGGCGTCGCTCGGCGTCGATATCGACGTGATCGCTGGGCTCGAGCCAGACGCGGCGCTCGGCAATGGTGGCCTCGGCCGTCTTGCCGCCTGTTTCATGGAATCCATGGCGACCGTCGACGTGCCCGCTTACGGCTACGGCATCCGCTACATGCACGGCCTGTTCCGCCAGCAGATGGCCGATGGCTGGCAGGTCGAACTGCCCGAGACGTGGCTGGCCCACGGCAACCCCTGGGAGTTCGAACGGCGCGAAAGCTCCTATGAAATCGGATTCGGCGGCGGCGTCGAAACCGTCAATATCGACGAGGAGGTTCAGCGCTACGTCTGGAAACCGGCCGAACGCGTCATCGCCACCGCCTTCGACACACCGGCCGTTGGCTGGCGCGCAAAGCGCGTCAACACGCTGCGCCTCTGGGCTGCCCAGCCGATCGATCCGATTCTGCTCGAAGCCTTCAACGCCGGCGACCACATCGGCGCGCTGCGCGAAAGCAACAAGGCGGAAAGCCTGACGCGCGTGCTCTATCCGGCCGACGCGACGCCGGCGGGACAGGAACTGCGCCTCAGGCAGGAATATTTCTTCTCTTCCGCCTCGCTGCAGGACATCTTGCGCCGCCACCTGCAGCAATATCCGGACTTCACGTCCTTGCCGGACGCAGTCGCCATCCAGCTCAACGACACCCATCCGGCGGTTTCCGTCGCGGAGCTCGTGCGTCTGCTGACCGATGTCCACGGGCTCGATTTCGAGCAGGCTTGGGACATCACCCGCCGCACCTTCGCCTACACCAATCACACGCTGCTGCCGGAAGCGCTGGAAAGCTGGCCGGTACCGCTCTTCGAGCGCCTTCTGCCGCGCCACATGCAGATCGTCTACGCCATCAATGCGAAGATCCTGATCGAGGCGCGCAGACAAAAGCACGCGACCGACGAGGAGATCCGCAGCATCTCGCTGATCGAGGAGACGGGCGAACGGCGCGTGCGCATGGGCAATCTCGCCTTTGTCGGTTCGCACTCGATCAACGGCGTCTCGGCGCTGCACACCGAACTCATGAAAGAAACGGTCTTTGCCGATCTGCACCGGCTTTATCCCGATCGGATCAACAACAAGACCAACGGCATCACGCCGCGCCGGTGGCTGATGCAATGCAATCCCGGCCTCTTCGGCCTCATTCGCGAGGCGATCGGCGACGAGTTCATGGACAATACCGAGGCGCTGCAGGCGCTCGACGCCTTTGCCGACCAGGCGGACTTCCAGGAGAGTTTCGCCGCCGTCAAGCGCGCCAACAAGGTGAAACTCGCGAAGATCATTCAGGCGAACCTCGGCATCCGGCTCGATCCCTCCGCAATGTTCGACATCCAGATCAAGCGCATTCATGAATATAAGCGGCAGCTCTTGAACATCGTCGAGGCGGTCGCTCTCTATGACCAGATGCGCTCGCATCCCGAACTCGACTGGGTGCCGCGGGTCAAGCTTTTCGCCGGCAAGGCGGCGCCGAGCTACCACAACGCCAAGCTGATCATCAAACTTGCCAACGACGTCGCCCGCGTCATCAACAACGACCCCGCCGTGCGCGGTCTCCTGAAGATCGTCTTCGTTCCGAACTACAACGTGTCGCTCGCCGAAGTTATGGTGCCGGCGGCCGATCTTTCCGAACAGATCTCCACCGCCGGCATGGAGGCCTCCGGCACCGGCAACATGAAATTTGCGCTGAACGGCGCGCTCACCATCGGCACGCTCGACGGCGCAAATGTCGAAATGCGCGACTGGGTCGGCGCGGAAAACATCAAGATCTTCGGCTTGACCGCCGAGGAAGTGGCCAAGGCGCGGGCGGAGGGTCATAACCCGCGCGCCATCATCGAAAGCTCGCGCGAGCTGTCGCAGGCGCTCTCCGCGATCGCGTCGGGCGTATTCTCGCCGGACGATCGCAATCGCTTCTCCGGACTCGTCGACGGACTCTACAACCATGACTGGTTCATGGTTGCCGCTGATTTCGAGGCCTATGCGAAGGCACAACGCGAGATCGATCAGCTCTGGACCACGCCGTCTTCCTGGTACGCCCAGGCGATCCACAATACCGCGCGCATGGGCTGGTTTTCGTCCGACCGCACGATCCGGCAATATGCCGGGGAAATCTGGAGCGCTGGATGACGGTTTCGCCCGGCAAGGACCCAGCGCCCGCCCCGTCCGGTGTGCTGCCAGCTCCGGATATCGCGGCAATACTTTCCGGCACACACGACAATCCTTTCGCCGTTCTCGGCGTTCATGCGGCCGGCAAGAACTATGTTGCCCGCTGCTTTATTCCCGGCGCCGAGACCGTGACGGCAGAAACACTCTCCGGCAAGGAAATTGGCACGCTCAACCGGCGCGACGACGCGGGCTTCTTCGAAGGCGTCGTGTCGCTGCGCAAGGAGCAGCCCGTCCGCTATCGCGCAGTCAACAGCAGCGGTGAATGGATCGTCGTCGATCCCTATAGTTTTGGCCCCGTTCTCGGGCCGATGGACGACTATTATATCCGCGAAGGCTCGCATCTCAGGCTCTTCGACAAGATGGGCGCTCATCCGATCTCGCACGACGGCGCGGAAGGCTTCCATTTCGGCGTCTGGGCCCCGAACGCGCGACGCGTGTCTGTGGTCGGCAGTTTCAACGACTGGGATGGACGTCGGCACGTCATGCGCCTACGCGCTGACACCGGCATCTGGGAGATATTCATTCCCGGCGTCCCGGAGGGCGCGCCTTACAAGTATGAAATCCTCGACAGCCAGGGGACGCGCCTGCCGCTGAAGGCGGACCCCTTCGCCCGCCATTCGGAACTGCGCCCCGATACGGCTTCGATGACGACTGGCGAGATCGCGCAGGTCTGGGAGGACGAGGCGCACCGGCGCCACTGGGCCGAAGTCGATCCGCGCCGCCAGCCGATTTCGATCTACGAAGTCCATGCCGGCTCCTGGCAGCGCCGCGACAATGGCGAGATGCTCTCCTGGGACGAACTGGCCGACCGGCTGATCCCCTATTGCGTCGACATGGGCTTCACCCATATCGAGTTCCTGCCGATCTCCGAGTTCCCCTATGACCCGTCATGGGGCTACCAGACCACCGGCCTCTATGCGCCGACGGCGCGCTTTGGCGAGCCGGAGGGCTTCGCCCGCTTCGTCAACGGCTGCCATAAGGTCGGCATCGGCGTCATCCTCGATTGGGTCCCGGCGCATTTCCCGACCGACGAGCATGGCTTGCGGTGGTTCGACGGCACTGCACTCTATGAGCATGCGGATCCGCGCCAGGGCTTTCATCCCGACTGGAACACGGCGATCTACAATTTCGGCCGCCAGGAGGTTCTCGCCTATCTCGTCAACAATGCGCTCTATTGGGCCGAGAAGTTCCACGTCGACGGCCTGCGCGTCGACGCGGTCGCCTCGATGCTCTATCTCGACTATTCGCGCAACTACGGCGAATGGGTGCCGAACGAATATGGCGGCAACGAGAATCTCGAGGCCGTACGCTTTCTGCAGACGATGAACACCCGCCTCTACGGCATTCACCAGGGCGTGCTGACGGTCGCCGAGGAATCGACCTCCTGGCCGAAGGTCTCGCATCCGGTCCACGACGGTGGGCTGGGCTTCGGCTTCAAGTGGAACATGGGCTTCATGCACGACACGTTGCAATACCTTGCGCGCGAACCCGTGCACCGCAAATTCCACCACAACGATATGACCTTCGGGCTCATTTACGCCTTCAGCGAGAATTTCGTGTTGCCGCTGTCGCATGACGAGGTCGTGCACGGCAAGGGCTCGTTGGTTGCCAAGATGGCCGGCGACGACTGGCAGAAGTTCGCCAATCTCAGGGCCTATTACGGTTTCATGTGGGGGTATCCCGGCAAGAAGCTCCTCTTCATGGGGCAGGAATTCGCCCAATGGCGCGAATGGTCGGAAGATCGCGCACTCGACTGGAACCTGCTCGAATACAATCTGCACGAAGGAATGCGCCGCCTGATACGGGACCTGAACGGCACTTACCGCTCGAAAGCGGCGCTTCATGCGCGCGACTGCGAGGGCGAGGGTTTCGAGTGGCTGATTGCCGACGACCGGGACAATTCGGTTTTCGCCTGGCTCAGGAAGGCTCCGGGACAAAAGCTCGTCGCGGTCGTCACCAATTTCACCCCCGTCTATCGGGAGCATTACGACGTACCGCTTCCGGTCGCGGGACGCTGGAAAGAAATCCTCAATACCGACGCGGAAATCTATGGAGGGAGTGGCAAGGGCAACGGCGGAGCCGTCTATGCCGAAAAGAGATCGAATGGAGAGACGATAGCCACGATCACGCTGCCGCCTCTGGCAACGCTGATGCTGGAGCAGGATTAGCGCCCATCCCGACCGGGATTGCCCGACGGGGCGGGAGAGAAGAATCAAGTGGGCCGCGAGGCGTCGCAGATGCCGCCAAGCAGTCCTCGAACTGATCTTGGGGAGGACAAAAATGGTGGAAAAACGTACGCAACCCCTTGCCCGCGACGCGATGGCCTATGTTCTCGCCGGCGGCCGCGGCAGCAGGCTCAAGGAACTGACGGACCGGCGCGCGAAACCTGCCGTCTATTTCGGCGGCAAGGCGCGCATCATCGATTTCGCGCTTTCCAACGCGCTGAATTCCGGTATCCGCCGCATCGGCGTCGCCACCCAATACAAGGCCCACTCGCTGATCCGGCACCTGCAGCGCGGCTGGAACTTTTTCCGCCCGGAGCGCAACGAGAGCTTCGACATCCTGCCCGCGAGCCAGCGCGTCTCCGAGACGCAATGGTATGAAGGCACCGCCGACGCCGTCTACCAGAACATCGACATCATCGAGGATCATGGCGTCGAATACATGGTGATTCTTGCGGGCGACCACGTCTACAAGATGGACTACGAGTTGATGCTGCAGCAGCACGTCGATTCCGGCGCCGACGTGACGATCGGCTGCCTCGAAGTGCCGCGCATGGAAGCGACCGCCTTCGGCGTCATGCATGTCGACAAACAGGACCGCATCATCGCCTTCGTCGAGAAGCCGGCCGATCCTCCCGGCATTCCGGACAGCCCGGACCTGGCGCTCGCCTCGATGGGCATCTACGTGTTCCACACCAAGTTCCTGATGGACATGCTGCGCCGGGATGCCGCCGATCCGAAATCGAGCCGCGACTTCGGCAAGGACATCATCCCCTATATCGTCGAACATGGCAAAGCGATCGCCCACCGTTTCACCCGCTCCTGCGTCCGCTCGGATTTCGAGCGCGAGGCCTATTGGCGCGACGTCGGCACGATCGACGCCTACTGGCAGGCCAATATCGATCTGACCCACGTGACGCCCGAGCTCGACATCTATGACAGCACCTGGCCGATCTGGACCTTCGCTGAGATCAAGCCGCCGGCGAAATTCGTCCACGACGACGAGAACCGCCGCGGTTCGGCGACCTCCTCGCTCGTCTCGGGCGATTGCATCATCTCGGGCGCAGCGCTCAACAGGAGCCTCCTGTTCACGGGCGTCCGGGTCAATTCATACTCCAGACTCGAAAATGCCGTAGTTCTCCCCGACGTGACGATCGGGCGGCATTCGATTCTGCGCAACGTGGTGATCGACAGCCGGGTCGTCATTCCAGAGGGCCTGGTCGTCGGCGACGATCCGGAGCTCGACGCGAAACGCTTCCGCCGCACAGAAAACGGCGTGTGCTTGATCACGCAGCAGATGATCGACAAGCTGGGAATGTAGGTCTGGATCGTATGAACATCCTGTCCGTTGCGTCCGAAGTCTACCCACTGGTCAAGACGGGAGGGCTCGCCGATGTCGTCGGCGCGCTCCCTGCGGCCCTTCTCCCGCACGGCATCAAGACGCGCACGCTCGTGCCCGGCTACCCCGCTGTGCTCCACAAGCTGAAGAAGAGGAAGAAGGTCGGCGGTTTCGACAACCTCTTCGGCCATTCTGCGACGGTGTTTTCGGCCGAGATCAACGGACTGGATCTGCTCGTCCTCGATCAGCCCGCCCTGTATCAGCGCGACGGCGGACCCTATCTCGACACGACCGGGCGGGATTATCCCGACAATTTCCGCCGCTTCGCCGCGCTCTCGCTCGCGGCGGCGGAAATCGCCGGCGACAACATCATCTCCGGCTGGAAGCCGGACATCGTCCACGTCCATGACTGGCAGACGGCGCTGACCCCGATCTACATGCGCTTCGGCTCCGCGCCCGACATGCCGACGGTGATGACGATCCACAACATCGCCTTCCAGGGCCAGTTCGGCGCCTCGGTGTTTCCCGAGCTCTCGCTGCCGCCGGAGGCCTTCTCCGTACAGTTCCTCGAATATTACGGCGACGTCGGTTTCCTGAAGGGGGGCCTGCAGACGGCAACGGCGATCACTACGGTGAGCCCCTCCTACGCTCAGGAAATCCTGACGCCGGAATTCGGCATGGGGCTTGACGGCCTTCTGTCAAGCAGGGTCGACAGCCTGATAGGCATCGCCAACGGCATCGACGCCGACGCATGGGACCCACAAACGGACCCCCACATCGCGGAGCACTATACCGCCGGCACGCTGAAGCGGCGCGCCGCCAATCGCAGGGCGCTGGAGGAACGTTTCGGTCTGGACAAGACTCCGGGGCCGATCTTCTCAGTCATCAGCCGCCTCACCTGGCAGAAAGGCATGGACCTCGTCGCAGAAGTAACGGACGATATTGTCGCGCTGGGCGGCAAGCTCGTCGTGCTCGGCTCCGGTGACTCGGCGCTCGAGGGCGCGCTTCTGGCAGCCGCCTCGCGCCATCGCGGCCATATCGGCATGGTCACGGGCTATGATGAGCCGCTGTCGCATCTGATGCAGGCGGGTGCCGACGCGATCCTCATCCCGTCGCGGTTCGAGCCCTGCGGACTGACGCAACTTTACGGTCTACGCTATGGCTGTGTCCCGGTTGTCGCCCGCACCGGTGGGCTCGCCGACACGGTCATCGACGCGAACGAGGCGGCGCTCTCGGCCAGAGTCGCGACCGGCTTTCAGTTCCTGCCGGTCACCGCGGACGGACTGCGGCTTGCGATCCGGCGCGTGTTGCGTGCATACAGCGAGTCGAAAGTTTGGGCGCGCATGCAGAACCAAGGCATGAAGTGCGATGTTTCCTGGGCCAAGAGCGCTGAACGCTATGTCTCGCTCTACTCCGGTCTTCTCGCGAAAGGCTAAGACAGATGATAAGCACCGTCTCCACTAACCCCTACAGCGACCAGAAACCCGGCACCTCGGGGCTGCGCAAGAAGGTCCCGGTCTTCCAGCAGAAGAACTATGCCGAGAACTTCATCCAGTCGATTTTCGATTCGCTTGAAGGCTTCGAGGGCCAGACGCTGGTGATCGGCGGCGACGGTCGCTACTATAACCGCGAAGTCATCCAGAAGGCCATCAAGATGGCGGCCGCGAACGGCTTCGGCCGCGTGCTCGTTGGCCGCGGCGGCATCCTGTCGACCCCGGCCGCCTCCAATATCATACGCAAATACAAGGCCTTCGGTGGCATCGTGCTGTCGGCGAGCCACAATCCCGGCGGCCCGACCGAGGACTTCGGCATCAAATACAATGTCAGCAACGGCGGCCCGGCGCCGGAAAAGGTGACCGATGCGATCTTCGCCCGTACCAAGGTCATCGACAGCTACAAGATTGCGGACGTCGCCGACGTCAATCTGGACCTGGAAAGCTCCCACCAGATCGAGAACATGACCGTAACCGTCATCGACCCGGTTGCGGACTATGCCGAACTCATGGAGAGCCTGTTCGACTTCGCGGCGATCCGCAAGCTGATCGCCGGCGGCTTCCGGGTGGTCTTCGACGCGATGAGCGCGGTCACCGGCCCCTATGCCAAGGAGATCATCGAACGGCGGTTGGGAGCGCCGAAAGGCTCGGTCATGAATTTCATTCCGTTGCCCGACTTCGGCGGCCATCATCCTGACCCGAACCTCGTACACGCCCGTGCGCTCTACGAAACGATGATGGCGCCGGACGCTCCCGATTTCGGCGCTGCTTCGGATGGCGACGGCGACCGCAACCTCATCATCGGCAAAGGCATCTTTGTTACGCCTTCGGACAGCCTGGCAATGCTTGCCGCCAACGCGCATCTGGCGCCGGGCTATGCCAAGGGACTGGCCGGGATTGCGCGCTCGATGCCGACGAGCGGTGCTGCCGACCGCGTGGCAGAAAAGCTGGGCATCGGCATCTACGAGACGCCGACCGGGTGGAAATTCTTCGGCAACCTGCTCGACGAGGGTCTGGCGACCATCTGCGGCGAGGAAAGTGCCGGGACCGGGTCGAACCATGTGCGCGAGAAGGACGGTCTCTGGGCCGTGCTGCTCTGGCTCAACATCCTTGCCGTGCGCAAGGAAAGCGCCCTCGAGGTCGCCCGCAAGCACTGGGCGACCTATGGCCGCAACTATTATTCGCGCCACGACTACGAAGAGGTCGACACCGACGCAGCGAACGGCCTGATCACTGCCTTGCGGGACAAGCTCGCCACCCTGCCGGGCAAGAGCTTCGGCGCACTCACGGTCGAGACGGCAGACGACTTCTCCTATAACGATCCGGTCGACAAATCGGTGAGCAAGAACCAGGGCATCCGCGTCCTGTTCAAGGGCGGGTCGCGCGTCGTCTATCGTCTTTCCGGCACCGGCACGTCGGGTGCGACGCTCAGGGTCTATATCGAGCGGTTCGAAGCGGACCCGGCCCGCCACGACCTCGACACGCAGGCGGCGCTTGCCGATCTCATCGCCGTGGCCGACGAGATCGCCGAGATCAAGACCCGAACCGGCCGCGACCGGCCGAGCGTGATTACCTGAGGGGTAGCATGGGTCGCCAAGCGGCCCGCTTTGCTGTTCCAATTTCATTACTTTCGCGAGTTGCCTTGCTGCCCCCCTCTGGCCTGCCGGCCATCTCCCCACAAGGGGGGAGACGACTCGCGGCACGCCTCGCGCCTCGATCCGAGGCTTGCTGAAACCTTTCGAGTGGAGCAAGGGGCAAGTCGCACATATTCTCCCCCTTGTGGGGGAGATGCCCGGCAGGGCAGAGGGGGGTGCCAGGGATACTGACTTAAACAGCAATACCAACAAGAGGCACCTTCATGCCGACGACCGGAACTGCACCCCTCGGCGTGACGTACACGCCAGACGGAACGCGTTTTGCGGTCTGGTCCCGCCATGCCGCCCGCATCGATCTCTGTCTGTTTGACGAGAGAGGGGCCAAGGAATTGCGTCGCCTGCCGATGCTGCGCGACGGTGACGTTCACAGCCTGACGCTTGCCGATGTACCCGTCGGCACGCGCTATGGCTTGCGGGCCGACGGCATCTACTCGCCCGATCATGGGCTCTGGTTCGATCCTTCGAAGCTATTGGTCGATCCCTACGCGATCGAGCTCGATCGTCCGTTTCGCCACGATCGTCGCCTGACGATCTTCGGTGAGGAGACCGCCGATCTGGTCCCGAAAGCGATCGTGACCGAAACAAAACCGGTGAAGGTGGAGCCGCCGCTTTTCCAGCGCGGCGGATTGATCTACGAGGTGGCTGTCAAGCCGTTCACGATCCTGCATCCGGATATTCCCGAGAAGAAACGCGGCACGGTCGCCGCCCTGGCGGAGCCGGTGATCATAGACCACCTGAAGCGTCTTGGCGTCTCGGCCATCGAACTGATGCCGATCGTCGCCTGGATCGATGAGCGGCACCTGCCGCAGCTCGGCCTTCACAACGGTTGGGGTTACAACCCGATCGCCCCCATGGCACTCGATCCGCGCCTCGCGCCCGGCGGCATCGAGGAACTGCGCCAGACCGTGGAGACGCTGCGCAGGGCCGGCATCGGCGTCATCCTCGATCTCGTCTTCAATCATTCCGGCGAGAGCGACCGCCTCGGCACGACGCTTTCCATGCGCGGGCTCGACAACCTCACCTATTACCGCCACGTGACCGACCAGCCCGGAGAACTCATCAACGACACCGGCTGCGGCAATACGATCGCCTGCGACCATCCGGTGGTACGCGACCTGGTTCTCGCCAGCCTCCGCCATTTCGTGCTTGCCGCCGGCGTCGACGGCTTCCGCTTCGACCTCGCGTCAATCCTCGGGCGTGACATGAGCGGCTTCCACCGCGACGCCGCTCTATTTGCGGCCATCGCCGCGGATTCCGTGCTCGCCGATCGCATTCTGATCGCCGAGCCCTGGGATACGGGCCCCGGCGGCTACCAGCTCGGCAACTTCCCGGAACCCTTCCTCGAATGGAACGACCGCGCGCGGGACGACATTCGCCGCTACTGGCGCGGCGACCGGCATGCGATCGGCGCCCTCGCAACTGCACTCGCCGGCTCCTCCGATACATTCTCGCGGTGGGGCGAAACGGCGACCCGCACAGTCAACTTCATCGCCGCGCATGACGGCTTCACGCTGGCGGATCTTACCTCTTACGCACGCAAGCACAACGAGGCGAACGGCGAAGGCAATCGCGACGGCCACAACGAGAACTATTCGTGGAACAATGGCGCCGAAGGTTCCGTCGACGATCCGGAAATCGCGGCGGCGAGACAAGCCGACGCCATGGCGCTGATCGGCACGCTTTTCGCTTCGCGCGGAACGGTCATGCTGACTGCCGGCGACGACGGCGGGCGCAGCCAGGCCGGCAACAACAATGCCTACGCGCAGGACAACGCCCTTACCTGGCTCGATTGGACGAAGCTCGACCCGAAACTCGTCGACCACACCGTCGCGCTCTCAGCGATGCGACGGCGCTTCGATGTCTTCGCGGAGACATGCTTCTTCACCGGCAAGGGCGACGTCGCCTGGCTGCGCCTCGACGGCCATTCAATGACGGTCGAGGATTGGGAACACCCGGCGACCGACAATGTCGTCATGCTGCTTGCGACCGGGGACCAAGCGCAGCGACGAGCGACCCGGCTCGCCGCGGTCATCAACCGCGGTCATGCGCCGCATCCCTTTCAGCTTCCCACAAGCCTCGACGGCGAGTGGCGCGACGCTCTTTCCGGGGCGATGGCTCCCCCATTCGCCGCCCCACGCTCGGTCACCTTTTTCGTCGAGGTTTTCTGAGTTTTTACTATCACTTGCTAGTGGTCCCCCGACCAGCCTATAGATCGGTTGGGAGGCTTGTGAGCGGGATGGGGAAAGTGTGAGCGGTCTTTGCGCTCGCGTCTCGCTCGAATCTTTTAGAGGCGATCGGGACAAGCATATGCCGCACGAAATTTCGCTTTCAGAGGTCAAGGATCTGATCGGCAAGGAGATCGGTGTCTCCGACTGGATCACCGTGACGCAGAAGACCATCGACAATTTTGCCGAGGCGACGGGCGACTTCCAGTTCATCCACACCGATCCGGTGCGCGCGGCAGCGGAAACACCCTTCGGGGGCACGATCGCCCATGGCTTCCTGTCGCTCTCGCTGCTTTCGGCGATGAACTACAATTGCCTGCCCAAGATCCGCGAGCAGACGATGGGCATCAATTACGGCTTCGACAAGGTTCGCTTTGTCGCACCGGTAAAGAGCGGCGCCAAGGTGCGCGGACGTTTTTCCATGGCGGATGCCCGCTTTCGCGGCGCCGGCATGTTGATGATCACCTATGACGTAACCGTTGAGATCGAGGGCGAGCGCAAACCGGCCCTGACGGCGACATGGCAAACGATCATCCAGTTCGACCCGAAAGACCGGCCGGCTGATGCCTGAGCGAACGGAAACCGAGGAACGTGTCCGCCGGGCCTTTCACGGGCAGGGCAAGGCGTGCGAAGAACTCGGCTCTCCCTTCGTGGGCCGGCTCTGCCGACTGGCGGCCGACCGGCTCGATCACGAAAGTACAGTCGGCAGTCGCGTCTTGGACTGGGAAGGCAATCCGCGACCCGAAGCAGACTCCGTGCCGCTGCGACTGTTTGGCTCGCTTCATGCGCTCGTATTGTCGAGACGCGACCATCGGCTGACTTCATGCTATCCACCGAATATCACCGACGACGAAACGCTCTGGGCCGCGTGTGACGCGGCCTTTCGGACGCACGCCGATTTCATCCTGGAGCGCCTGTCTTCCGCACCGCAGACGAACGAAGTGCGCCGCTCAGGTGCGCTGCTTGCCGGCTTTCTCACCGTTGCACGCACCTTCGGCAAGCCACTTGTCCTGTCAGAAGTTGGTGCGAGTGCCGGTCTGAATCTACACTGGGACCGCTACGGCTATGACCTTTCCGGCAGCCAATGGGGCGACATGGAATCCGGGGTCATCATCTCGCCCCAATGGTCGGGAGCAGCGCCACCCGACGGATCGGTCGAAATCGTCGGACGGGCAGGATGCGACATCAACCCGCTTGACCCAGCGAGCGAGGAGCACCGGTTGCGACTGCTCTCCTACATCTGGGCCGATCAGCCGGACCGGCTCGAGCGGACCCGGAATGCGTTTGCGATCGCGGCTGCTCACGGCAACCTTGTCGAGCGTAGAGACGCCGTGGACTGGCTGAAACAGCGCCTCGCCCATCCCTTCCCCGGTGCAGCCCACGTCGTCTGTCACTCGGTCGCGTGGCAATATCTGCCTCAATCGCCCAGCAAGAAGGCGAGGCCCTGATCGCTGCAGCGGGAAAAGCGGCAACGGCAGACGCACCGCTGGCCTGGCTGCAGATGGAAGCGGACGGCGCAAGACCTGGGGCTGCGCTGTCGCTCCAGACCTGGCCCGGTGGTGAGAAGCATCTGATCGGCCGGGCGGATTTTCATGGTCGATGGATAGAGTGGATTGGCTTGCCGAAAACGGGATGACGTCGAACCGCAAACTCAGAACGTGATCACATGGCGGATGACCCGCCCCTGATCGAGAAGATCGAAGGCCTCGTTGATTTCCTCAAGCGGCCCCGTGCTCGATAGCAGCCGGTCGACCGGCAGCTTGCCGCGCTGGTAGAGGGCGATGAAGCGCGGAATGTCCCGGCTCGGCACGCAGCTTCCCATGTAGCTTCCGCGGACTGTGCGCTCCTCGGCGACGAGGCTGACCGCAGGGATGGCGATCTGGCTTGAGGGGTGGGCAAGTCCCGCCGACGCCGTCAAGCCACCGCGCCGGGTGATCCGGTAGGCAAGCTCAAAGGCCCTGACAGATCCGGCCGCCTCCAGCGCATGGTCGACGCCGCCGCGAGTCGCTTCCCGGATCTTTTCGGCTACACCCGGATCACCGGCCAGGAACGCGTCCGTCGCGCCGAGTTGAAGCGCCAGCTTCAGCTTGTCCTCGGACAGATCGACCGCGACGACACGTTCGGCGCCGGCAGCGATCGCGCCCAATACCGCCGCCAAGCCGACGCCGCCGAGACCGACAACGGCAACGGACTGGCCCGGCCTGACCTGGCAGGTGTTGACGACTGCACCGACGCCGGTCAGCACGGCGCAGCCGAACAGGGCCGCTTCCACGATCGGCAGATCCGCGTCGATCCGCACGGCCGAGTGGCGCGAGGCGACGGCATAATCAGCAAAGGCGGAAACACCGAGATGGTGATGCACCGGAACCGCATCGCAGCGCAGACGGCGCTCGCCGGAAAGCAGCGTCCCCTTGCCGTTTGCCTCCGCACCCGGAATGCAGAGCGCCGGCCTGCCTTCCGCACAGGACAAGCAATGGCCGCAGCTCGGCATGAAGCTCATCACCACGCGATCACCGGGCGCGATATCGCGCACGCCGCTCCCGACCGCCTCCACGGTGCCCGCCGCCTCGTGACCAAGCGCCATCGGCACCGGACGTGGCCGATCGCCGTTGATGACCGAGAGGTCGGAGTGACAGAGGCCAGCCGCACCAATTCTGACCAGAAGCTCCTCCGGTCCCGGCGGATCGAGGTCGACGGTCTCGATCGATAGAGGCCTGGTGTTGGCATAGGGTCTATCGACCGGTGATTTCCTCAGCACCGCCGCGCGTGTCTTCACGCTTGCTCCTCCGCTTCAAGCTCATGATTCTCGGTTGAATTGACGCAAAAGTTAGCGTGATCGGTTCTCATGAGTCGAGACACTGTTGGAGTGAATTGCCCCTCACCCTAGCCCTCTCCCCGCACACGGGGAGAGGGGACTTGGGCAGCGCGGCATATCCCTTCTCCCCGTCAAAACGGGGAGAAGGTGCCGGCAGGCGGATGAGGGGCCAGGAAGCGGCCGCTTACAAAGGAAAAGCGGCGGATCGCCCCGCCGCTTTCCAAGTTCGAGAGCAACGCCCCTTCAGTGCCCCGCGTCCTCCGCACCCTCGGAGAGGAGACCGAAGACAAAGGGCGAAAACGACCGCCAGCACTCGACGCGGAAAGTATCCTCGGCCGTGCGGAAAAGCACGATTTCCGCCTTGCCCAGGATCGTCCGCGAACAAGCGCCGACCGGGAAGATCGCGAGCGACAAGTCCTGCGGACAACCGCTGTTGACCGCCACCTCGGCGCCAGGGCCGCTGACGATGACGGCCGTGTTGCGATGGGAAATGTCGACCGCCGAATGCATGACGCCACTGGAGGCGGCAGCCGCCATCAAATCCTTGCCGCCTTCGTCGATCACCAGCCACTCGTCCGGACCGAGCCAGAGCGCGTGACGCTTTCCGGTCGAAGCGGATGTCTTCGGCCGCGTTGGCAGAGTGACCCCGAGCGCCGCGGAGAGTGCCGCAACGGCGTCCGGTTCGGCGCGCAGCGATATCCGCGAGGCGGGTGCGGCGGGCGTCAGGATCGCCGCCGGCGAGCCGCCACGGAGGCCGGCGAGCGGAGCATTGCGGATTGCAGTTGCCTGGTCAGCCATGGAGGCGACCTCCTTCCTTGTCAAAGAACACCATGTCGCTCACCTCGACGGCGATCGTCCGGTCGGCCATCGGCACATAGAGCGTCTGCCCGAGCCGGGCGCGACCGCCGGCGACAACCGCCAGGGCGATTGAACGGCCGCAATTTGACGACCAATAGGACGAGGTGACATGGCCAAGCATGGTCATCGGCTTCGGCTCGTTCGGATTGGCAACGATCTGCGCGCCTTCCTCCAGAACCACCTTCGGATCCTTGGTGAGGAGACCCACGAGCTGTTTGCGACCGTCCTTGACGAGGTCCGGGCGCTTCAGCCCGCGAATGCCGACGAAATCCGGCTTCTTCTTCGACACCGCCCAGGAAAGGCCGGCATCGTCCGGAGTGAGGGTCCCGTCCGTATCCTGACCGACGATGATGTAGCCCTTCTCGGCGCGCAGCACGTGCATGGTCTCGGTGCCGTAGGCGCAGGCGCCCATTGGTTCAGCCCGAGCCCAGATCGCCTCCCATACGGCTTGGCCGTAGTCCGCCGGAACATTGACTTCGAAACCGAGTTCGCCGGTAAACGACATGCGGAAGAGCCGGGTCGGCACGCCGCAGATCCGCCCTTCGGCAACGCTCATGTGCGGTAAGGCCTCGTTCGAAAGATCGATGCCCTCGACGAGCGGGGCGATGATCTCGCGCGCCTTCGGACCCTGCACCGCAATGACCGCCCACTGCTCGGTGGTCGAGGTGAGCCAGACTTTGAGATGCGGGAACTCCGTCTGCAGATAGTCTTCCATGTGGTGCATGACGCGCGGCGCGCCGCCAGTCGTCGTCGTCACATGGAAGCGGTCCTCGGCCAGGCGGCCGACGACGCCGTCGTCATAGACGAAGCCGTCGTCGCGAAGCATGATGCCGTAGCGGCAGCGACCGGGTTTCAGGTTGTCCCAGGCGTTGGTGTACATCAGATTGAGGAACTTGGCCGCGTCGGGGCCAACGACCTCGATCTTGCCGAGCGTCGACGCATCGAAGACGCCGGCCACCTCGCGAACGGTCTTGCATTCGCGCGCAACCGCTTCGTGCATCGTCTCGCCGGCCTTTGGATAGAACCAGGCGCGCTTCCAGTTGCCGACATCCTCGAACTCGGCGCCCTGTGCCTCTTCCCAGGCATGCATCGGCGTCTTGCGAGCCGGATCGAAGAGGCTCCCACGAGAATGGTTAACGATCGCGCCGAAAGTCACCGGCGTGTAGGGCTGGCGGAAAGTCGTCAGCCCCACCTCTGGGATCCCCTTGCCGAGCGCCTCGGCGGCGATCGCGAGCCCGTGCATATTGGAAAGCTTGCCCTGATCGGACGCCATGCCGTTGGTGGTGAAACGCTTGATATGCTCGACCGAGTGCATGCCCTCGCGCACGGCAAGGCGAATATCCTTGGCGCAGACATCGTGCTGGAAGTCGATAAAGGCCCTGACCGTCGTGTCCGGCCCCGCCCCTTCGGCTGCGCCGATCATGCCGCCCGTCCAGGCAAAGGCGTTCTCGCCGGAGATTGCGAGCTGCGATCCGTTTTCAGCACCCGCAGCGCGCGCGGCGAGTTCGCCGGCGGCAAGCGCCTCGTCGATCGTCGCCTGGAGATCGTCCGTGCCGTTGCAGGCACCGATCGAGAGGCAATCCTGCGCATAAGTGCCGGGCAGGAAGCGCTCCGTTGCGGCATCGAACTTCACCTTGCCCCGCGATTGCGAGAAGAGGTGCACCGATGGTGTCCAGCCGGCGGAGACCAGCAGCGCATCGACGACGATCTTGCGCGCCGCGCCGCCCCGTCGGGATACGCTGATCGAGGAAATCCGCAGCTTGCCCGTGGTGTTGACGACCGAATGGCCCGTCAGCACCTCGATGCCGAGCCGGCGTGCTTCGTTGAGTACCGCCTCGCCGGGCTTCTCGCGGCTGTCGACGATAACAGGCACGGAAACACCCGCCTTCTTGAGGTCAAAGGCGGCCTCATAGGCGGAATCATGCGCCGTGTAGATGCCGACCTTGGTGCCGACGGCGACGCCGAAGTGATTGAGATAGGCGCGACCCGCCGACGCCAGCATGATGCCGGGTCTGTCGTTATTGGCGAAGACCATGTGACGCTCGATCGCGCCGTTGGCGAGAATGACCTTCTTCGCCCGCACCTGCCAGAGCCGCTCGCGCGGCAATGCATTGTCCGGTGCAGCGAGATGATCGGTGACCCGTTCGACGAGACCGACGAAATTGTGGTTGTAGTAGCCGAACGCGGTCGTGCGGGTCAGTACTTTGACATTGGCCCGCTCCGCGAGCGCCTTGCCGGTCGCCTGCGCCCATTCGTAGCCTGGCTTGCCGTCGATGACCGTGCCGCTGTCATAATGAAGCGCGCCGCCCACTTCCGACTGCTCGTCGCAGAGGATGACCTTGGCGCCGGCCTGCGCGGCCGCGAGTGCCGCCGAAAGACCGGCAACGCCCGCGCCGATCACCAGCACGTCGCAATGCACGTACCGGCTCGCATAGTGATCCGGATCGGCCTCCGTCGGCGCGACCCCCAGGCCGGCCGCACGGCGGATGAAGGGCTCGTAGAGCTTGTGCCACGCCGCCTTCGGCCACATGAAGGTCTTGTAGTAGAAACCGGCGGCGAAGAAGGGCGAGAGCAGATCGTTGAACCCGCCGACATCGAAGGCGAGCGACGGCCAGCGGTTTTGCGACGAGACCTTCATGCCGTCGAAGACCTCCTGCACCGTGGCGCGCACGTTCGGCTGTCTGCGTGCAGCGTCACGCGAGACGTCGAGCAGCGCATTCGGCTCTTCGGCGCCGGCGGATAGAATGCCGCGCGGGCGGTGGTACTTGAACGACCGGCCGACGAGATGGATGCCGTGGGCAAGCAGGGCCGAGGCGACCGTATCGCCCTCGAGCGCCGTCAGCGTCCGGCCATCGAAGGTGAACCTGGCGGTGCGGGCGGGCGTCAGGCGTCCCGCGCCCGAAATGCGATTGACCCCGCTCATTGTGCTGCTCCTTCCAGGGCCTCGTAGGTTTCGACCTGTGCGCTCGTCTTCGGCTCTGCATTGAGGTCGGGCTTCGGCTCGCCGGCCCTGTAGGTGGTGAGGAACCGGTCGCTCACCGTGTCACGGGCCGCATTGAAGAAACGGCCGCAGCCATGGATGTGCCGCCATCTCTCGAAGATCACACCCTTCGGGTTGTCGCGCAGGAAGAAATAGGCCTCGAACTCTTCGTCGCTGATCTCGGCGATATTGGTCGGGCGGGCGATATGGGCATCGCCGGCATTGCGGAATTCGAGCTCGGAGCGCTCTTCTTCGCAATAGGGGCAGTAAATCAGAAGCATCTGGAATGTCCTCGCATCAATGCGCAACGGCGGCAGCGGCCGCCTCGTCGATGAGCCGCCCGGTGCGGAAACGCTCGAGCGTCAAGCCGGCAGCGAGCCTGTGCGGTTCGCCGCGTGCGATGAGATGGGCAAAGAGGTTGGCCGAGCCCGGCGTCGCCTTGAAGCCGCCCGTTCCCCAACCGGCGTTGAGGTAAAGACCCGGCACCGGCGTGACGCCCTGGATCGGCGAGCGGTCCTGCGTCACGTCGACGATACCGCCCCATTGCCGCATCATCTTGACGCGGCGGAACATCGGGAAGAGTTCGCAGATCGCGTCGAGCGTATGGGTGATGATCTGCAAGCCGCCGGTCTGCGAATAGGAATTGTACTGATCGGTGCCGGCGCCGATGACGAACTCGCCCTTGTCCGACTGCGAGATATAGGCGTGCACCGAGTTCGACATGACGACGCAGGGGAAGATCGGCTTCAGCGGCTCGGAGACGAGCGCCTGCAGCGGCTGGCTCTGCAGCGGCACCCGCACGTCGGCCATCTGCATCAGCACCGACGTGTGGCCCGCCGCGGAAATGCCGACCTTCTTCGCGCCGATGAAGCCACGATTGGTATCGACGCCGATCACGCGACCGGTTGCATCGCGGCGCATCCCCGTCACTTCGCAGTTCTGGATGATGTGAACGCCGCGGTCGGAAGCGGCGCGTGCATAGCCCCAGGCGACCGCGTCATGGCGCGCGGTGCCACCGCGCCGCTGCAGCGCCGCGCCGTTGATCGGATAGCGGGCGGTCTTCGCAATATCGAGCGGCGGACAATAGGCCTTGGCCTGTTCCGGCGTCAGCCACTCGTTGTCAATGCCGTAGAGCCGGTTCGCGTTGATGTGTCGCTTGAAGGACTGCTGGTCGTGGATGTTGTGCGACAGCATCATGACGCCGCGCGGCGAGTACATGACGTTGTAGTTCAGGTCCTGCGACAGGTTTTCCCAGAGCTTCAGCGAATGCTCATAGATGTCCATGCTCTCTTCATAGAGATAGTTGGACCGGATAATCGTCGTGTTACGGCCGGTGTTGCCACCGCCGATCCAGCCCTTTTCGAGCACCGCGACATTGGTGATGCCATGCTCCTTGGCGAGGTAATAGGCGGCGCCCAGGCCATGCCCGCCCCCGCCGATGATGATGACGTCATATTCCTTGCGCGGCTCCGGCGAGGCCCAATGCGGCCCCCAGCCCTTGTGGCCGCGCAGCGCCTCGCGCGCCACGGCAAAAACAGAATATTTGCGCATCCGCCTGCTACTCCATGAACCCCGAGAAAACGTGTTGTTGGCGTTAGAAATCGCAAATCCGGGAGCCATGCAACGTTTCTTTTGCGACGCGATTCGGCGAACTTGGACGGACTTGCGACATCGTGCAGAGACCCGCGGCGGGCAGCGTTCAGGCCCGCCATGCGCGACGCAAACCGCGCTCTTGCATTTTTCCGGCCCGCTCACGCCGTCGTCACTGGACTTTCCCCGCATGATCTGGTATCCGCTCCCTTAATCGTCGAGCTGTCAAGCTCAGCGAACGCAAATTTTTTGCCTCTCCTTACCTGACGGTGAGGCTTGCAACTCGAACAAAGGAACGGGATTCACGTGCAGGTACTTGTCCGCGATAACAATGTCGACCAGGCGCTCCGCGCTCTCAAGAAGAAGATGCAGCGCGAAGGCATTTTCCGCGAAATGAAGATGCGTGACTTCTACGAAAAGCCGTCCCAGAAGCGTGCGCGCGAAAAGGCAGAGGCTGTCCGCCGCGTTCGCAAGCTGGCTCGTAAGCGCGCACAGCGTGAAGGCCTTCTCGCTCGCTGATTTGTCGTTTTTTCGACGCTTTCCAATGTAAGTCGTGGCGGGGGCGAGGTATCGCCGCCGCCTTTTTTGTATGGACACCATGTCCGTCGGCAAGCTAGCGTGACGCATGAGCTTGCGACGGTCAGCCGCCCCGGACGGGATAAGCCGGTCGGATCGCCGGAGGATCTGATGAACCCCTGGCTGGAGTTCCGCGTATTCGCCGGTCTCCGTGAACGGAAAGCCGACGGCTTTCGGGACCTTGTCGCATTGAGGGATCGACTTTGACACTTGCTGCCATGACTGCGGACGTCTCCGCCATTAACGAGGCGCACCGCCGCCACCAGCGCAGGCCGAAGCTTGCTGCCATGCTCATCCTCGGCTCCGCCCTGCTTCTCGCAGGCTGCCAGACCGACAACTCCGAATCGATGATCCGCGTCGAGCGGGCGCAGGGCTCGGAGGAAAACATCGCCTCGCTTTCGAACGTCATCGCCTCCAATCCGAGCGACCCGGAAGGATACAATGTACGCGGCTCGGCCTACGGCCGTGCCGGCGAATTCCGTCGCGCGCTCGCCGATTTCGACAAGGCAATCGAGCTCAATCCGCGCTTCTACCAGGCCTATGCCAATCGCGCGCTCGTCCAGCGCAACATGGGCAACCAGCAGGCCGCCCTCTCGGACTACAACACATCGCTGCAGCTCAATCCGAGCTACGACGTCGCCTACATCGGCCGCGGCAACCTCTATCGCCAGGCGGGCCAGCTCGACGCAGCCTTCAACGACTTCAACAAGGCGATCCAGCTCGACACGACCGACCCGCGCGCCTTTCACAATCGCGGCTTGATCTATCAGGCGCGCAACGAGCATGGGCAGGCGATCGAGGATTTCTCGACGGCGATTTCGCTCTCACCGAGCTCGCCGGAACCCTATAACGGCCGCGGCATTTCCTACGTCGCACAGGGTGACGACGACAATGCCTTTTCCGATTTCAACACCGCCATCAACCTGAACGGCAAAGTGGCGGAGTCTTGGGCAAACCAAGCTCTGATCTACGAGCGCCGCGGCGACAAGGCTAAGGCGTCGAAGTCCTATTCGCATGCGCTTTCGCTCGATCCCAAATACGAGCCGGCCCGGGCGGGTCTCGCCCGTGTGAAATCGGTGTCTTGAGCGGAAATTTCCTGATCGTTCGACGCCCGCGACAAGCTCGCGGGCGTTTTTTGTGCTCGTTTACAGCGCTGCGCGTCCGATCGGACGCGCAAAGGACCGGCAGCACTTTGAATTGCTGCAAACGGCGGCACATTGCCCGCCGGTGGAACCTTCATGCTCACAACTCCGTTTGACCAATGGCTTCAACAACGGAGACTGAGCCATGATCAAGCAAACCTTCATCGCAGCGGCCGCCCTTGCTGCCCTTTCGGGCGCCGCACCCGCTGCTGCGCAAAGCTATGTCACGCTCGGCCGCCTCACTTGCGGCTCGGAAGGCGGCACGGGTCTCATCATCACTTCGACGAAGAACCTGATGTGCACCTACAGGCCCGCCAATGGCGCGCCGACCGCCGTCTATGCGGGCATGATCAGGAAGTTCGGCCTTGACGTCGGTGCGACCGGCAAGAGTGTGATGGTCTGGGATGTGCTGGCCAAGACCGGCACGCCGGTGACCGCGCACGCCTTGGCTGGCGAGTATTACGGCGTTGGGGCCGATGCGAGCTTTGCGATCGGCGGTGGTGCCAAGGTGATCGCCGGTGGCACGAACCAGGCCTTCATGCTGCAGCCGGTGAACGTCCAGGTCCAGGAGGGGCTGAACGTCGCCCTTGGTGTCGAGCATTTGACGCTGGCGCCCGCAGGGTGACCAGTACGCAGAAAACCGCGATGTGGCGGAAAAGAGGTTAAGGCCCCGGTCGAAGGCGGGGCCTTTGTCGTTCCAAACCGTCATGCTCGCGAGCCGGTCGGACAGAGCGAACTACAACTGGTCGAACGATCAAATGTCGAATAGTTTATCGCATCGATGATTTGCCCCGCCAGCGGGAAGCAGATGTCGTCTCGACAGGTAGAATGATGAACGACCAGCAGATCCGCGAGCTAATACTGTGGACATCCGAGCAGGGAATCCGCGGGAGCGAGGAGCCCGAGCTGCTCGCCGGCTTCTGCGAGAGGTGCCGACAGGCCGGACTACCCATCGAGCGCGCGCTCGGCCTGATCGACACGCTTCATCCTGAAATCGAGGGCCGTTCCTTCACTTGGGACAGCGAAAGCGGAGACGCCCCCGAGGTCACTCCCTATGGATCGACCGCCACCGGCGAGATGCAAGCGAGCTGGCAGCGCTCGATCTTCTATCACATGCTCGTGGAACGCCAGGCCGAGCGGCGCATTCGGCTCGCCGCTGAAAGATCAGTTCCCTACAATTTCCTCGATACGCTGAAGGCGGACGGCCACACCGACTGCATCAGCATGATCCATTATTTTACTGACCGGGGCCGTGTCGGCGAGATGGACTGCTTTTATTCCTATTGGACGACGAAGAGGGCGGGCGGGTTCAGCGAAGATGAGGTCGATGCGTTGAGAGTGCTGTTGCCGACGCTGGCGCTCGCCGTCAAGGCGGCCTCCTGCGTCCGCATTATCGGCACGCTCGCCGATGTCTATCTCGGCCAGGATGCCGGCCAGCGGGTCGTCAAGGGCAGCATCGAGCGCGGGGCGGCCGAGAAAATCGAGACCGTCATGTGGTTTTCCGACCTGCGCAACTATACGCGGATATCCGAGACGGTCGCACCAGAGGAGGTCATTCCGCTGCTCAACGACTATGCCGGGACCGTGATCACCGCCATACACGATCATGGCGGCAGCGTCTTGAAGCTGATCGGCGACGGCGTACTTGCGATCTTCAATGCCGACGATCGCGCGAGCGCCTGCGCCTCGGCCGTCGCCGCCGAGCGACAGTTGCGCCTGATGTTGAACGAGCTGAACGCGAAACGGCTCGTGGATGGAAAGCCGACGACCGACGTCTACCTGGGCCTGCATATCGGCGAGGTCTTTTATGGCAATATCGGCAGCCAGAACCGGCTCGACTTCACCGTCGTCGGTCCGGCGGTCAACGAGGTGAGCCGGATCGCGTCGATGTGCCGGTCGGTCGAGCGGCATGTCATTATGTCCTCGGAATTTGTCGAGGCCTGTCCGCCCGTGTTGCGCGCCGACGCCGTTTCACTTGGCCGCTTCGCCTTGCGCGGCATCGCCCGGGCAAAGGAACTGTTCACCTGGGACCCGGAGATTGCCGCCACCTGATCCTTACGGCGTCGGATCGGCGGAACGCTTCTCTGCGAACACCTTGACCAGCCAGTCGATGAATACGCGCACGCGCGGAGAGAGCTGCCGACTGCGCGGATAAAGCAGCGAAACGGGCGTCGGCGTCGGCCGGCAATGCCTCAGCACCTCGACGAGCGTGCCGTTTTGCAGGTCGCTTTCGACGTGGTAGCGGGGCACCTGAATGAGGCCGAGCCCCAGCCGCGCCGCTGCGACGAAGCTTTCCGCTGCGTTGACCGCGACGGTCACCGGCAGCGTGGCGGTGCGAACGACACCCCGTTCGACGAACTCGAGCGGCAGCATGTTGCCCGTCGCCGAAGAGCGAAACCCGATCATCCTGTGTCCAGCGAGATCGTCGATCGCCCGCGGCAACCCGAACAGGGCGATGTAACCCGGCGAGGCGCAGGTGATCTCATCGAGCATCGCGACCCGGCGCCCGATCATGTCGCTTGTTCGCGGCTCGCCGACGCGTAACACGCAGTCGATGCCTTCCCGGACCAGATCCACCAGCCGATCGCCCTCGCTCATGTAGAGCTCGATGTCGGGATAGGTTTCGAGAAAGGCCGGAAGACTTGGCAGGACGAAGTGTCGTGCCAGGGTGCCATGAACATCGACCCTGAGAAGCCCCTTCGGCTTCGCCCCGGCAAACGCCCCCTCGGCATCTTCGATATCGTCCAGAATGGTGATACAGCGCTGATAATAGGCTTCGCCGTCGAGCGTCGGGCTCACACGCCGTGTCGTGCGCTGCAAGAGCCGTACGCCGAGCCGCGCTTCGAGCTGCTTGACCGCATCCGTGACGGTCGAGCGCGGCAGACCGAGATCTTCGGAAGCGAGCGTGAAGCTTCTTCGCTCGACGACACGGGAAAAAACCCGCATGGCGTCCAACCGGTCCATTGTTCGGTCTCTCCGGATAGTGTTGGCGGATAGCACATGATTATCCGCGATAAAAAGCGAGGCATCTTCTCCTTGTCAACGGCGCACAGCGCTTCAATCGAAGGAAAAATGAGATGCCTGCAAACACGAACAAGGTCGCGATCGTAACCGGCGCCTCGCGCGGCATCGGCGCCGCCATTGCCGAACGCCTGGCGAAGGATGGCCTTACCGTCGTCATTAACTATTCCGGCGATCCCGTACCCGCCGAAGCCCTCGCGCGCGGGATCGAGGAAAAAGGCGGCAAGGCCCTGACCGCCAAGGCGGATGTCAGCAGCGTTGAGGCTGTCCGGCGGATGTTCGACGCGGCCGAAGCGGCCCTCGGGGGCGTCGACGTTCTCGTCAACAATGCCGGCATCCTGAAAACCGTCGCGCTGGCAGATACGACCGACGAGGAATTCGACCGGCACTTCGCCATCAATGTGAAGGGCACGTTCAACACGATGCGCGAGGCCGCAAGGCGAATGCGCGATGGCGGCCGGATAGTCAACTTTTCGTCGACGACACTGGCGCTGAACATGCCAGGCTATGCAGCCTACAACGGCACCAAGGCCGCGGTCGAAGCCTTTACGCATGTCTTCGCCAAGGAGCTGCGTGGCCGCAACATTACCATCAACGCCGTGGCCCCCGGCCCGATCGGGACCGACCTCTTCCTTGCCGGCAAGAGCGACGAACTGATCGCACAGTTCGCCAAGATGCCGCCACTCGAACGGCTCGGTCAGCCGGAAGACATCGCCAATGTCGTCGCTTTCCTCGTCGGCCCCGATGCCGGCTGGGTTAATGGCCAGGTTCTGCGCGCCAACGGCGGCGTCGCATGACCGTTCGTCACCCGTTCAAATAACGCCAATCGAGGGATCAAGATCATGAACAAGGAAGTTATCGTCATCACCGGCGCCTCCAGCGGCTTTGGCGCCCTCACTGCCCGCGCACTCGCTAAAGCAGGGCATATGGTCTATGCCGGCATGCGCGCTACCGAGGGCCGCAACGCGCCCCCGGCCGAGGCAGCGAAAATATTCGCAGCCAAGCATGGCGTCGAGCTTCGGCCCCTCGAACTCGACGTCGTCTCCGATGCCTCCGTCGAAGCCGCGATCGCGAAAATCATCGCCGATCAAGGCCGCATCGATGTCATCGTCCACAATGCCGGTCACATGTCCTTCGGTCCTGCCGAGGCATTCATGCCGCAACAGCTTGCCGAACTCTACGACGTCAACGTGCTCTCGACGCAGCGCATCAACCGGGCTGCACTTCCGCATATGCGCGAACGGGGCAAGGGGCTGGTGGTATGGGTTTCCTCTTCCAGCACCCGTGGCGGCACGCCGCCCTTCCTCGCGCCCTATTTCGCCGCCAAAGCCGCAATGGACTCGCTTGCCGTATCCTACGCCGCCGAACTCACACGCTGGGGTATCGAAACCGCGATCATCGTGCCAGGTGCCTTCACGAGGGGGACCAACCACTTCGCCCATTCTGGCGCACCGGCCGATACTGCGCGCGCCGGCGAATACACCGAAGGTCCATACAGGGGTGTTCCGGAACAGGCGCTGAAGGGTCTGGCTGCCCTCGAACCGGCCGATGCCGACGCGAGCGCCGTCGCTGCCGCGATCGTCGACATCGTCAATAGGCCCTTCGGGACCCGTCCGTTCCGCACCCACATCGATCCGTCGCAGGACGGCGCGGAAATCGTCAATGGCGTCGCCGACCGTGTGCGGGCGGAATTGTACCGCAATATTGGCTTGCAGGATCTGCTGAAGCCGCACGCCGTCGGCTGACCTGCAGGAGATTTCCCGTCGAGGACGAAGCTTGGGACGTATGCAAAATGCCCGCCTCTCGGCGGGCATTTCCATCTGAATTGTACCGATTGATCCTAATAGGCGGGATGCGGACGGAAAGCCGCGCGCACTTTTCTCATCCCGCTTAGTGATTGATCGCCTTGACGATTTCCTCGGTGACCTTCTTGGCGTCGCCGAGCAGCATCATTGTGCCGTCCTTGTAGAACAGCGTGTTGTCGATGCCGGCATAGCCGGAGCCGAGCGAGCGCTTGACGAACAGGCAGGTCTTGGCCTTGTCGACGTCGAGGATCGGCATGCCGTAGATCGGCGAGGTCTTGTCGTCGCGCGCCGCCGGGTTGGTGACGTCGTTGGCGCCGATGACATAGGCGACGTCGGCTTGCGCGAATTCCGAGTTGATGTCCTCGAGTTCGAACACCTCGTCATAGGGCACGTTTGCCTCGGCAAGCAGCACGTTCATGTGACCGGGCATGCGGCCGGCGACCGGATGGATGGCGTATTTGACCTCGACGCCATTCTCCTTGAGCTTGTCGGCGAGCTCGCGCAGCGCATGCTGCGCCTGCGCCACTGCCATGCCGTAGCCCGGCACGATGATCACCTTCGAAGCGTTCTGCATCAGGAAGGCGGCGTCGTCGGCCGAGCCCTGCTTGACGGTGCGCTGGATGCCGTCGTCGCCGCCGGCAGCCGCCGTCTCGCCGCCGAAGCCGCCAAGGATCACCGAGATGAACGAGCGGTTCATGCCCTTGCACATGATGTAGGAGAGGATCGCACCCGACGAGCCGACCAACGCGCCGGTGATGATCAGCGCCAGGTTGCCGAGCGTGAAGCCGATGCCGGCGGCCGCCCAGCCGGAATAGGAGTTGAGCATCGAGACGACGACCGGCATATCGGCGCCGCCGATCGGGATGATGATCAGGACGCCGAAGACGAGCGACAGAAGAACGATCGCCCAGAAGTCGAAATGGCTTTCGGTCAGCGCCAGCCCGACGATGAAGAAGACGACGAGCGCGACCAGCGCGAGGTTGATCGCATGGCGATAGGGCAGAAGGATCGGTTTGCCGGACATGCGGCCGTCGAGTTTCAGGAAGGCGATGACCGAGCCGGTGAAGGTGATCGCGCCGATGGCGACACCGAGCGCCATTTCGACGAGTGCCTGGGCGTGGATCGCGCCGATTTCGCCGATGCCGAAGGAGGACGGCGCATAGAGTGCGCCGGCGGCGACCAGCACCGCGGCAAGGCCGACGAGCGAATGGAAGCCGGCGACGAGCTGCGGCATCGCCGTCATCGGGATGCGCTTGGCGATATAGGCGCCGGTGCCACCGCCGAGCGCAAGGCCTATCACGATCAGAAGGAAACCGCCGATCGAGGGCATGGCGAGGAACAGCGTCGTGGCGATGGCAATGCCCATGCCGATCATGCCGTAGGCATTGCCCCGGCGGCTGGTGGTCGGATGCGACAGGCCGCGCAGCGCCATGATGAACAGGACGCCGGAGACGAGATAGAGGAAGGCTGCGAAGTTAGCGTTCATCGGCCGGCCTCACTTGTCTTTTTTCTTGTACATGGCGAGCATACGCTGGGTGACCAGGAAGCCCCCGAAGATGTTGACCGAGGCAAGCATCAGCGCCACGAAGCCGAAGCCGGTGGCAAGCCCCGAGGCCGAGATGCCGACCGCCAGCAGGGCGCCGACGACGATCACCGACGAGATCGCATTGGTCACCGCCATCAGCGGCGTGTGCAGGGCCGGCGTCACCGACCACACGACGTAATAGCCGACGAAGATCGCCAGCACGAAGATTGCCAGGCGGAAGACGAAGGGATCGATCGCGCCGCCGGTGGCGCCGTGTGCCACCGCGCCGGCCGCATCCGGCACATATTCGGCCGCGGTCCTGACTGCTTCGACCGCCCGGTCGAGATCGGCCAATGCCTTGTCGAGAAGTTCGTTCGCCATTACTTGTCCCCCTCTTTCGCGCCGCCGAAGGCTGGATGCATCACGGCGCCGCCGTGGGTCAGCGCCGTCGCCTTGACGAGCTCGTCCTCCATGTTGACCGCCAGTGCCTTCGTCTCTTTCGGGACCATCGTCTCGAGGAAGGTGACGAGGTTCTTGGCATAGAGCAGCGATGCGGAAGCGGCGATGCGGCCCGGCACGTTCAGGTGGCCGATGACCTTGATGCCGCCGACCTCGACAACCTTTCCGGCTTCCGCGCCCTCGACATTGCCGCCGCGCTCGACGGCGAGGTCGACAACGACCGAGCCGGGCTTCATGGAATCAAGCATCTCGCGGGTCACGAGCCGCGGCGCCGGACGGCCCGGGATCAAAGCCGTGGTTATGACGATGTCCTGCTTGGCGATGTGTTCTGCGACGAGTGCGGCCTGCTTGACCTGGTAGTCCTTCGACATTTCCTTGGCATAGCCGCCGGCGGTTTCGGCCGCCTTGAACTCTTCGTCCTCGACGGCGATGAACTTGGCGCCGAGCGAGGCGACCTGCTCCTTGGCCGCGGGGCGGACGTCGGTGGCTGAGACGACTGCGCCGAGACGCCGCGCGGTCGCGATCGCCTGGAGTCCGGCGACGCCTGCGCCCATGACAAAAACCTTCGCCGCCGGCACCGTGCCGGCCGCCGTCATCATCATCGGCAACGCCCGGTCGTATTCGTAGGCCGCATCGACCACCGCCTGGTAGCCGGCAAGGTTCGCCTGGGAGGAAAGCACGTCCATCGACTGCGCCCGGGTGATGCGGGGCATCAGTTCCATCGCGAAGGCGGTGAGCCCCGCCTCAGCCATCGCCGCGATCGCACTGTCGTTGCCATAGGGATCCATGATGGCGATGACGATCGCGCCGGACTTGTAGGTCGCGATCTCGGCGCTGGTCGGCCGCCGCACCTTGAGGATCACGTCCGCGCCCTTGGCATCCGCCGACGAGCCGATGCGGGCGCCGGCCTTCTCGTATTCCGGATCGAGGATGCGCGACCTGAGGCCCGCGCCCGCTTCGACGACGACGTCGAAGCCCAGCGACTTCAATTTCTTGACGCTTTCGACCGAACCCGCGACGCGCCCTTCATGCGCATCCGTTTCCTTCGCGATAAAGACTATCTCGCTCACAAGTCCCCCTCCCGACTCACAGTCGAGCCGAAGCGGACCGCGAGCATCTTGTTCGACTGCTGGAGCGACCGCCCTTATGGGGGGCCGCATCCATGGTGACAGGCACTCTTCCGTCGAAGGCAGGCGCCGCCCGCCGTCGAAAACGTTCCTCACGCGGTGAGGTAAAGCCGGATTGCGTCCGACGGCCAAAGGCGGGGCACCCTCCTGCCCCGCATCCAGCGAGAAAGGTCAGAGAAGCCGGTTAGCGAAGAAGAAGAAAACCGACCACGTTGAGGATGATCAGCAGCACGAGCGAGCTGAAGAAGCCCATCGTTGTGAAAAAGGCTGCGGCCATCGCAATCAGCATCGTGGCGCAAAACAGCGTGCCGAATTTCGTCGCGTTCAGGAAGAGGTTGTAGGTCTTCTCATGCTCGGAATAGTCCATCGGAGCGCCCGTTTCGACCGGTCCCGAATGATGCTCTGCCATCGTCCAATTCTCCCAGAATGCTGCGGCGCGGCCGATGGCCACGTCCGCCTTTCAACCTTGATCCACGAACGGAACCGCCTGCCAAGCGGGTGAGCAGACAGTCCTTTAGCTCCGCATACACAATGCGCAAGCCATGCGCAACGAAAACTCGCCCGCGAGGACTGCGGCATAAACGATATCCTGTTTGCGCTCTTCCGTTGGCCACGGCCGACACATCTACAGCGCCGCGCGCTTGATCAGACGGGCAAGGGACGCTGTAGCATCTTAAATTGCTGCATGTTTTATCCTTGAAATCGGTACGATTTAAGGAAACATGCAGCAGTCAGCCGCTCGCGGATGCACGAGAGTAGGCGCGACCGGAGCTGCCCTGCGCAATTCGCGCGGTGGGCAGGATCGTCAGCGGCGCGAACGGCACTTCGTTGCGGTCCGCAAACATCATCCGGCGCTCGAACGGCTCGGAGTCGAAAATCGGATAGCGATCGAGGATCGAGGGCCGCTGGCCGCGGACGCGCGCGACTAGGAGGGCGCCGTCGGCATTGTAGACACCGAGATTTTCCCGGCACGCCACGACCGTCTCCGAGGCAAAGATGCGCTTGTAGAAAGCCGTATGGCGCGGCCGGCAGGCTGTCAGGCAGCGGTCGGCGGAAAAATATTCACAAGCCATGGCAACCGGTCTGAGCGTCAGATAGGGCAGCGCCCGCATCTCGTCGCCGATCACCTCGGGATCTACGGCGAGCCTGCCGGGATCAATCAGCACCATGCCCGCGTCGAGAAAGGTATCGATCTCCGGACCGAAAATGATTCCGGACGTGCTTGCGCGATGGTCCGGCGTCACATGGTGGACACGCACCGTACTCACCAGGTTCTCGTCGAGATAGATCCCGAAGACATAGGCATGACTGTCGAAGTCGAGGTCGTCTATCAGCGTCGATCCCGTCAGCTCCATCAGGTTGACGGCCTTGTAGGCCTTGAACCTGAGCCGCGCGATGTCTTCCATGTCTTCGCCGGTTTCAACGCGCCTGTATTCGACGCGGTCGAGCAGTTGCATCAGCTTCTCGGAAAAAGTTCCAGGCTCCGCCTGGCGCTCATCAGCACCCATAAGTCGACCCCCATAGTTAACAAAGGGTTAACCTATTGACGGCTGACGAGCTGGCAACCACAAAATGATACAGACTGCACTTAACCTTTTGTTAACCTTAACAAGAGGTTAAGTTTTATGGTGAATCCGGATGTTGAGTTCGCCGTATATGGGTGAAAGCCTGATGCGGGAGCGGAACGGCGGGAAAAGACGCGTGGCGCTGCCAGGCAAGGCGAGACGTCAGGCGATGCGCTGGCTGGACGACTTGGTGGATCGTTTCCGTGCACCTTGCTTGAACAAGGCGTTGATCGCAGAGGCCGGCATCGGCGCCGCGAAGACAAAACCCTGTATCAGATCGGCGCAGTTGAATTCGTTGATAAGCTGGAGCTGGTCCGCGGTCTCTACCCCTTCGATGACCGTCTTCAGGCCAAGCGCACGCGCAAGATTGACTGTGCCCCGCAACAGCTTGAAGCGTCGTGCGTCCTCGCGAATGTTGCGAACGAAAGACCGGTCGATCTTGATGATGCCGGCAGGCAGCGTATCGAGATAGCTGAGGCTCGAATAACCGGTGCCGAAATCGTCTATGGCGATGGTTATGCCGCGCCCATGCAGGTCGCTGAGGATGCCTTGAACCTTGGCCGGCTCATCCATCAGGCAGCTTTCCGTCACTTCGAGGTGCAGACGCGCCGGATCCAGCCCCGTCTCCCTGAGCGCCTCGGTGACCATCGAGACGATTTCGTCGCCCCTAAGATCGAGGACCGAGAGATTGACCGATACCGACATGTCCGCCGGCCAGTTCGTGCAGTCCCTGCATGCCTGCCGTAGAACAAAGCGCGTAATATCGGTGACGACCCCCATTTCTTCGGCAAGCTGGATGAACACGTTCGGCGGGACGGGCCCGCGCTCCGGATGTGTCCAGCGCGCCAAAGCCTCGCAACATTCGATCCGCGATCCATCCGGCGTGAACATCGGCTGATAGGACAGGCTCAGACCATTCGCGTTGAGCGCTTCGCGCAGATCGCTCTTGAGCTTCTGGCGATCGAGATAGCGGGCGTCCATCTCGCCTTCGAAGGCCGTGCAGCCGCCCTTGTTCCTTGCCTTGGTCTCCGAGAGCGCCAGGTCCGCCTTGATCTGAAGCTCTTCGAACCGGAAATCGCCACTCGGCACAATGACGAAGCCGGCGCTCATGGTCATGTTGAATGTGAAGCCGCCAGCCACGTAAACGCCGCGCAGACCGGCATGCACGGCCCGGATCCGCTCCTCCAGATCGGTGGCATCTGCCTTGTTGGGGAAGAAGACCACGAACTCATCACCCATCAGGCGGGCAGCGATCGCATCGTCGCCGGTGAGTTTCTTGAGGCGTTCGGCGATCGTCTGAAGCAATTTGTCGCCGACGACATGCCCTCGCGTATCGTTGACATGCTTGAATTCCGCCACGTCGACAAGCAGAAAGCCTACGTCGCGCCCGTGCCCGCCATTGGCGGCCATGGCGTTGTGGGTAAGTTCGGCAAAATAGTCCCGGCTCGGCAGGCCCGTCAGCGTGTCGAAGCGCACCATCTGCAGGATCTGCTTTTCTGCCTGCACACGAGCGGTCACATCCTCGAAGGTCAATACGATCTCGCCGTTCTCGCGTCGATTTGCCGAAAATTCGAGGAAGAGGTCTTTCGACGTCGAAATCAGCGCGCGCGAGCGCTTACCCTCGATCAGCAGGTCGAGCTGCCGCGCAATCTTCTCCTTTTTCTCCGCGCCGAGCGCCATGCGGTCGGCGGCTTGTTCAAGCACTTCGCTGAGCAGGCGCTCCTTGAGAACGGCCTTGTCGTCGAGGCTGAGGAGTTCGCAGGCACGTTCGTTCGCGACCACAATGCGATGGTCGCCGTCGAGCATGAAGAGCCCATGCGTCATATTGTTGAGCGCCGCGTCGAATTGCCCGGCGATTGTCGAGATTTCCCGCGCGGCGAGGACATTCTCATAAAGGAAGGCGCGCACATTGTTCGCCATCGTCCAGGTCGTCAGAATGAATGGCAGTATCAGCACCGCCAGGACGAGCATGTAGGGGTCTCGCAAGGCCAAGAGGCCGATTACGATCGGCAGGCAGGCCGTCGACGACAACAAAAGCACCGCTCGTTCAGAACCGTAATTGCGGCCCACGAGCGAAATCATCGATGCCAGCGTCACCGAAATGCAAGCAAGTTCCGCGAAGGAATCCTGGCTGACGACGATTGCATATCCGCAGGCAATGCCGCAGGTCAGCGTCACGCTGACGCCACCGACGATGTACCGGTTCTCCCATTTTCTGACCGTCGCATTGTCGGCGCCGGAAAAGTCCTGCCGGTCGAAGCGAGCCATGTCGAGGTTGCGGAGCGCCCAAACAACGACAATGGTCGCGGCGCAGATCAGATAGAAGGGATCGGAGGTCTTTAGGAAGACAAGCAGGAAGGTCACGACGTGCGACAGCATGCCGATCACCAGCGTCCGGCGATGTTCATAGAGCGAACTCACAGACGACAGGTAGACATCTGTCGGAAGAGCGCCCCGTTCATTGGGCATCATGAACCAAGCTCCGGGTTTGCCGGATTGTTAGGGTCGAGGACTTAACGAAAGATTTCGTCTAACTCCCCGAAAGATCTGCCGAATTGCAGGATAGTAGCAAAACGGCACTGGGGCTACATGCACCGATTCAACCCATTATTGCAGAAGCTCGTAATAATAGCCGATTTCTACAACCACACATAGGCATTTCTCCGTCCGGAAATTCGGACCGCGACTTGCACATTTCTTCAACTGGCGCAGACGCCACCGCCGTTTTCCGGATGAGATGGTTACCCGACCTTGAAAAAGTGCCCTTAATTCCTCCCGCGCTTTTATTCTAGCCTACCAGATAAGCGCAGTCACCGCACGGATCGCCGACAGCGAATCTCGCAGTTGACTTTAACCGATATCTGACTGCAAGGCTTTCCGAATAGAAACGGAGTTTGATGATGTCGAAACCTGTCGTTGCGATCCCTTGCGATTTTCGCGAATTCGACGGCAACGTCTGGCATGTTGCCGCTCATCAATATGTGCGTGCAGCCGTTGAAGGCGCCGGCGTCATGCCGTTTCTCATTCCGGCGCTCGAAACCGGCAACGACATCGACGAGATCCTCGACCGTGTGGATGGCGTTCTCGCCAGCGGGGCACGCTCCAATGTCCACCCTTCACTTTATGGAAGGCAAGCGACGGATGCGGACGGCCCGTTCGATCCGGGCCGGGACGCCACCAGCCTGCCGCTGATCCGTCGTGCGCTTGATCGCGGCATTCCGCTGTTTGCGATTTGCCGCGGCATTCAGGAGCTTAATGTTGCGCTCGGCGGCACGCTCGCGACCGAGATTCAGGACCAGCCCGGCGTCTGGGATCATCGCAAACCTGACGTGCCCGAACTCGACCTTGCCTACGGCATTCGCCAGGACGTGATCGTCAAGGAAGGAAGCTGCCTGGCGCCCGTTCTCGGCGCCGGCCGCATCAGGGTCAACTCGCTTCACCGGCAGGCAATCGCCGCAACCGCGCCGCGCCTGGCCATCGAAGCGGTTGCCGATGACGGGACGATCGAGGCGGTGTCGGTCATCGGCGCCAAAGCCTTCGCGGTCGGCGTGCAATGGCACCCGGAATACTGGGTGAAAACCGACGCGCCTTCGGCCTCGCTTTTCAAGGCCTTCGGCGATGCGGTGCGTGCCTATAGGGAGGCAAAGGCCTGATCTCGCTCTCTATCAGCCTTTGCGCCGGAACGGCGTTTCAACAACCGGTGTAAGGGCCTCTCCCGTCGAAAACCAGGCCTTCAGATTGTCGACGACGAGATCGGACATCGCATTGCGGGTCGCCACCGAAGCGGAAGCCACATGCGGCAGAAGCGATACGTTCGGAAGCAACAGCAGTGCCTCCGGCACATGTGGCTCGTTCTCGAAAACATCGAGCCCCGCCCCCGCGATGACGCCATTCTGAAGGGCGGCAACGAGCGCAGCCTCGTCCATGGTCGAGCCGCGGCCGACACTGATCAGCACGCCCTCAGGGCCGAGCGCGGCAAGAATCTCGGCGTTGACAGCTTTCAGCGTGCTTGGCGTGCCCGGCACGATCACGATCATGGTGTCGACGGCTTCGGCAAGGCCCTTGAGGCTTGAATGATAGGCATAGGCAACCCCCTCGCGCGGCGTGCGCGTATGATAGGCGATCGGAACAGCGAAAGCTTCCAATCTCCTGGCGATCGCAAGGCCGATCCGTCCCAGCCCGAAAAGCCCGACCTTACGTCCGCGGAGAGAGAGCGGCGATAGAGGAAACGCCCCTTCCCGCACCCAGCGGCCCTGCCGCAGCCATTGCTCGGCTTGCGGCAGACGCCGCAGCGTATTGAGGAGCAGGCCGACCGCGGTGTCGGCAACCTCTTCCGTCAGGACATCGGGCGTATTGGTGACGACAATCCCTCTTGCCGCCGCGCGGGCAACATCGACACCATCATAGCCAACGCCGAAATTGCCGATGATCTCGAGGTCGGGTAACGCATCCATCAGGTCCACCGGCAGGCGGCCGGAAACCGCCACGCCGGCGACGTCCGTCATGTCCGGGGTCACCAGTTCCACATCGGCCCGTTCGATGCGCACGGTCTCGAACATTTCCGGGAGCCGGTCGAGAATGCGCTGGCTGATCTTGCCGGGCACGAGAATTCTGGGGCGGCTCTCGGACATCATAATTCCTTTCGGAAGATGCGCTCAGGCGGTCACGCGGAGTGGGCCGGTCGATTGGCGAATACGCATCTCCGGCTTTATCAGATGGATTCCATCCGGCTCGTGACTGCCGGAGAGCTTATCGAGAAGTGCGCGTGCCGCGCTGCGGCCGACCTCGGCCTGGCCGTTCCAGACGGTCGTCAACGCCGGGGTCGCGATCGAAGCTTCCTCGAGGTCGTCATAGCCGGTGACCGAAATGTCGACGCCCGGCACAAGCCCGGCGCGGGCAATACCGTTCATCATGCCGATCGCCACCAGGTCATTCCAGCAGACGACCGCGGTCGGCTTTTGCGGCAGCGACAACAGATGCACAGCCGCCTCGAAACCGCCCTGCTTGGACCGCGGCCCGGGAATGCGCAAGTCCGGATCGACCTCGATATTCGCCTTGCGCAGCGCATTCACATAACCCTGGTAGCGATCGCGGCCGGTCGAGGTCTGGTCGGTGCCGCCGACCATTGCGATGCAGCGGTGGCCAAGGCCGATAAGGTGATTGGTCGCAAGCGAAATGCCATAGGCGTCGTCGCCGCGGAAAATCGGCACGTCGAGCCCCTCGATAGACCGGGCAATCAGGATCGCGGGCATGCCGTTGTCCTCGGCAAGCTGGATATCCTCCGGCGGGGTGCCGATCGCCGGCGACATGATGACACCGTCACCGCCGAGCTGCAGCAGGGTCTCGATGAAATCGCGCTGCTTCTCGACGGAATCGTAATGGTTGGAGAGGATGAATGTCTGCTTGTCGCGATCGAGTTCCGCTTCGATCGCCTTGAGGATTTCACCGTAGAACGGGTTCATGATGTCGTGCACGACGACTCCGATGATGCCGGACCGCGATGTCCTCAAGCTCGCGGCGCGGCGATTGTATATGTAGCCGAGTGCGCGTGCCTGTTCCTTGATCTTGTCGCGGGTGACGGTCGCCACCAGTGGGCTGTCACGCAATGCCAGGGAGACTGTCGCCGTCGAAAGGCCGAGTGTTTCCGCGATTGTCGAAAGCTTGACCTTTTGCGCCACTATGTCCCCCCTGATTCACCGATCTCGTCAGCCCGTTTTAAATCCTCTTTAAACTGTTTAAATGATCGCCGCAATCGGGAAGTGTCGCCGCAAGGACACGGATCAATCGGGCGCCCTTGCCGCCTGCAGATTGCTGTCGACTGCCCGCAGCAGTTTCAGGAGGGTTCGCACCTGCTTGTCGGTCAAACCCCGCGTGGCGAGCTTTTCGGAATGCTGACCGGCCTCTGCAATCGTCTGCAGCCGTTCGCGCCCGGGCACGGTGAGATAGACCTTGGTCAGTCTCGCATCTTCCTCGTCCGGCCGGCGTTCGAGGAAGCCTTGCGCCTCCATGCGGCCAATGGTGCGCGTCATAGTCGGTGCCTTGACGCCAAGTTTTGCAGCGAGCGCGCCTGCCGTCAGGCCGTCGGTCTCGGCGAGCGCGAGCATGACGCCGTCCTGCCCGGCATAGAGGCCGCTTTCGACGAGATTGCGGGAAAGTACGGTGCGCATCGAGCGCGCCGCCTGTACAAGAACTGAAGCAAGATCGTGCGGCTCGACGGCAAGCTCGTCCTTTTTCCTGCCGTTCTTGCCCTTCTTTTCGGCCTTGCTCTTCTTGCCCATTGGACCTCCCGCCGAATCCTGTACGCTCTTTTATAGCAATACAGCTTGTGATTACGAACTGTATGACTCAAATAACAATTTTACGACAGAAGGGACGGAGAACCGAAGAGAAATGTCGACGCCCGAGCCCCACTGGAACGACAACCCCGCCGATCTCGCGCCTTCCGAGCGGCGGCAGTGGATCGCGGTGCTGCCGCTCGGCGCGCATGAGCAGCACGGGCCGCATCTTCCCTTCGAAACCGATCGGCTGATTGCCGAGGGCATAGTTCGGCGCGTCGTGGCCGCGCTGCCCGCGGATCTGCCCGCTACGTTCCTGCCGGTCGAGCCCGTCGGCTATTCGATAGAACATATGGATGTGCCCGGCACGCGCACGCTCGCCTGTGACGAAGCGATCGGCCGCTGGCTCGGGATCGCCGAAAATCTCCATCGTCTCGGCGTCCGCAAATTCGTGATGCTGAACGCTCATGGCGGCAACTCGCCGCTGATGACGATCGTCGCGACGGAGGCGCGGGTGCGCTTCGGCATGCTCGCTGTGGCGACGAGCTGGACGCGTTTCGGACAGCCGGAGGGCTGGATCAGCGCGGAGGACAAGGCGCTCGATATCCATGGCGGCGACATCGAGACGTCGCTGATGCTGGCGCTCCACCCGGACAAGGTGGATATGACGCGCGCCGCCCGGTTCCCTTCCCGCCAGAGCGACTTCATCGCCCGGTTCAAGCATTTGCGCGCCTATGGCCCGCATGCGTTCGGTTGGAAAATGTCCGACCTCAACCGGCAAGGTGTCGCCGGCGATGCCGGCGCCGCGACTGCCGCGCGCGGAGAGGTCCTTCTCGCCCACGCAGTGAAGGGCATTATCGAACTGCTCCAGGACGTAAAAGCCTTCGACGTCGACGAACTTTCCTGATCGCTTTCGGCGAAGGGCGGACCGTATCCGGACGGCGAATTCGATTGCCGCCATTTGCGCATCGTCGCTTCATCTCCTATATGAGGACGCGATATAGATGCCCGCGGCGCATCGCCAATCCTCGAGGCTCCCATGACCGAAACATCCACGCAGAAGCCGATCCCCGTCACCGTGCTCACGGGCTATCTCGGCGCCGGCAAGACGACGCTGCTCAACCGTATCCTCAGCGAGAATCACGGCCGCAAATATGCGGTGATCGTCAACGAATTCGGCGAAATCGGCATCGATAACGACCTGATCGTCGAGTCTGACGAGGAAATCTACGAGATGAACAACGGCTGCGTCTGCTGCACCGTGCGCGGCGACCTGATCCGTGTCGTCGAGGGGCTGATGCGCCGTCCGGGCCGTTTCGATGCGATCATCGTCGAGACCACTGGCCTTGCCGATCCGGTGCCGGTCGCCCAGACCTTCTTCATGGATGACGACGTGCGGGCCAAGACCGAGCTTGATGCCGTGGTGGCACTGGTCGACGCCAAGCACCTACCGCTGCGTCTCAAGGACAGCCGCGAGGCCGAGGACCAGATCGCCTTCGCAGATGTCGTGCTTTTGAACAAGACCGACCTCGTGACGGCGGAGGAACTGGAGCGGATCGAGGCAACGGTGCGCGTCATCAATCCGTCCGCACGGATCTACCGCACGCAGCGCTCCGAGATCGACCTGACGAAGGTGCTCGACCAGGGCGCCTTCAATCTCGAAAAGGCGCTCGAAAACGATCCGCATTTCCTCGACCAGGACGAGCACGACGATCACGCCTGCGGCCCCGATTGCGATCACGATCACCACCATCACGACCATCATGACCATGGTCACGATCACCACCACCACCACGACCATGGGCCGTCACCCATTCATGACGTCACCGTGCAGTCGATCTCGCTGCGCGGCGGCGAGATGAATCCCGACCGCTTCTTCCCGTGGATCCAGAAGATCACCCAGACGGATGGTCCGAATATCCTGCGGCTGAAGGGCATCATCGCTTTTGCCGGCGATGCCGAGCGCTACGTGGTCCAGGGCGTACACATGATCATTGAGGGCGACCACCAGCGCGCCTGGAAGGACGGCGAGAAGCGCGAGACCCGGCTCGTCTTCATCGGCCGTGATCTCGACCGCGAGAAGCTCGAGCGCACCTTCAGGGCCTGCGAGGTCCAGGCATGATCACCGACAAGATCATGCTGAAACAAGAGAGCCTGGCCAACTGATGCCGACAGTCGCTCCGCTCGATCTCGAAGGCCACGTCGTCGGCGTGGCCTTCCTCAAGGATACACCCTTCTTCGCCGAAGCCTCCGGCACCATCCATCACCTCGATCACGGTCACAAGACCATTGAAGCCCATGATGGCCTGCTCTCGCTCGACCATGACGAGGCGAGCGACAGCCTCCTGACCGGCGGCGAGGACGGCAAGGTGATGCGGATCTCGGCCGACGGCAGCATGAGCCTCGTCGCCGAAGCGCCGCGCAAATGGATATCGCAGGTCGCGGCCGGACCTCAGGGCGCGGTCGCCTATGCCTATGGCAAGACGACCCATGTCCGCCTGGCAGACGGCACGACAAAGGATTTTCCCGAAGAGCGCACGGTCGAGGGCATAGCCTTTGCCCCCAAGGGCCTGCGCATCGCCGTTGCCCGCTACAACGGCGTCTCCATGCATTGGGTGGCGATTGCCGGCCAGCCAGCGGATCTCGAATGGAAGGGCGCCCATACCGGCATCACCTTTTCCCCCGACGGCCGTTTCGTCGTCACCACCATGCAGGAGAACGCGCTGCACGGATGGAAGCTTGATGCCAAGGCGGGTGCCGAAGCGCGCCACATGCGCATGACCGGCTATCCTGCCAAGGTGAAGTCGCTGTCCTGGTCCGCCAAGGGCAAGTGGCTTGCATCGTCCGGCGCGCCGGCTGCGATCGTCTGGCCGTTCCAGGGCAAGGACGGGCCGATGGGTAAGGCCCCGCTGGAGCTCGGCACGCGCGGCAACACCATTGTGACGACCGTCGCCTGCCATCCCGCCGAAGACATTGTGGCCATCGGCTACGAGGACGGCATGATCCTCGCCGCCCGCTTCGCCGACAGCAAGGAAGTGCTGCTGCGCCGACCCGGCAAGGGCGCGATTACCGCCATGGCCTGGAGCAAGAACGGCCGCCAGCTCGCTTTCGGCTCGGCGGCCGGTGATTGCGGCGTCGTGGATCTTGCTGGCTAGCCTGTCTTCCGCAGGGCCGGCTGAAAGCCCCTCACCCTTAACCCTCTCCCCGCAAGCGGGGCGAGGGGACGCGCGCGGCTATGGTTCGTCCCTACTGCATGATTCCTTAAATCGGTATCGATTTAAGGACAAAATCATGCAGCAATTCAATGTGCTACAGCGACCTTTGCGCGTCCGATTGGACGCACGGCGCTGCAGCCGGATGAGGGGCCAATCGCGCATCTTGTTTCACCATTCAAGCTCCAGATGCGGCCGCCCGTTCGAGGTCTTTTCGACTGTCCGTCCGGTCTCGTCTATCGTGGCCGTCACCCTCTGGCGAAACGCCGAAAAGCTTTCGAACGTGGCGACGTCGACCGGCTCATCGAAATTGAACGTCAGGCGATAGCGCCCCGGCTCAGCACTTATCGCGTGTACCGAGAGGATTTCCGCTTCGAAGGCCTGGCCGAGATAGCGGCCCTTCACCCGCGACCCCAGCATCCAGGGATTGAACGGCGGACGGTTGCCGGCTGCAGCGTGAAGCGTGTTCCAGTCGCGGTAACCGTATTGGGCGGCGACGAGCTCGAGCGATTTGGAGTGGCTGATCGCCTCGCCCTTGGACGCGAGCCGCGACCGCAGCCGCCTTGCCTGGTCCTTCAGCGCATCGAGTGCGGGAAGCGTCGGTTTTCCATGCGTCATGACAGGGTCTCCTGTTGCGGCATGCAATTTCAGGATGGGTGCCCGCAGTGCCATCGGTTCGCATGCCGTTTCGGCGTGACCGTGTCGAAAAGAGGGACTTCACCAAGCTTCAAGCTCGCGGACGGCTGGGGCCCTCGCCCGCCGCCTCCATAGGGGAAGCCGGGCAGGCTGTCAAACGGGTGCGCGTCAACGATGGCCACGACCTCACCAATGCTTGCGCGCACGTCAAAGCTGTGAGAGGACTTGCATCGCGGAGGGAGGACACCATGAGTGAATTCACCATTCTTGCATTCGCGCTTGTCGCTTTCATCGGCATCGCGACGCCCGGACCAACTGTGCTTCTCGCGCTCACCAATGGCTCGCGCTATGGCGTGAGACGGGCGACTGCAGGCATGATCGGCGCCGTCCTGTCGGATTTCGTGCTGATCGGCGCCGTGGCGCTCGGTCTCGGGGCGCTCTTGGCCGCGTCCGAATTCTGGTTCACGGTCGTCAAATGGCTCGGTGCCGCCTACCTCGCTTTCCTCGGCATCATGCTGCTGCGCTCCCACGGCACGCTGGAAATTGCCACCGACCGCGAGAACCCGGGCGGCATCGCCACGACACGCACGATCTTCCTCAAGAGTTTCCTTGTCGCGGTCACCAACCCCAAGGGCTATCTGTTTTTCTCGGCCTTCCTGCCGCAGTTCATCGAGCCTGCCCTGCCGCAAGCGCCGCAATACGCCGTTCTCGCCGCCATCTTCGCTTCGATCGATTTCGCGGTGATGTTCGGTTATGCGCTGATCGGCTCCCAAGCGGTTCGTTTCCTGAAACGCGCCGGCGCCATCTGGCTCGACCGTGTGTGCGGAGGCGCCCTCCTGGCGCTTGCGGGATCGCTGGCGTTCTACCGACGCGCCGCAAGCTGATCCGCAGCAACGAGGGACGACACATGATCGGATACACGATGGTCGGAACAACGGATCTTAAGCGAGCCGAACGATTTTACGACCCGTTGATGGCCCTGATCGGTCAGGAGCGCTGCTATTGCGACGACCAGGTTGCTTCCTGGGGGCGGAGGGATGACGACAGGGCTCCGCGCTTCTTCACGGGTTACCCTTTCGACGGCAACGGCGCCTCGGTCGGCAACGGAACAATGACGGCCTTTCTCGTCGAAAGCGCAAACGTTATCGACCGGATGTTCGAGATCGCCATGGAGCGCGGTGGTCGGGAGGAGGGAAAACCCGGCTTCCGCCCGCAATATGGCGATGGCTTTTACGCAGCCTACGTCCGTGATCCGGACGGCAACAAGCTTGCTTTCGTCTGTTACAATGCCAGGAAAGCATCTGCGTCAGAGACGTGAAACCACGGCCGCCGGAAGCAGCCCCTCAAAACATTACAGCGCCCCCACGCCATTCCGGCGCAGGAGCGCTGTTGGTTGTCCGCCTCCGCAGGGTTGGAGGCGGTGAAGTCAGGCGGCGCGCTTGAGCGGCGGCAGGGCGAGTTTGCGGCCGCTCGCCACCAGCATTCCAGCGGCGCCATCGAGCCAGCCGTCCTTGAGCTCGAGCGCCAGGAAACGATTGCGCTCGAACGGTCCCGGCATGACGAGATGCTGCGCCCGCTCGGCGAAGAAGCCGAACCGTTCGTAGTAGGCGGCATCGCCGACGAGCAGGATCGCCCCGTGGTCGCGGTTCTTGGCCTCCTGGATCGCCGCACGCATCAGCATGCCGCCGATGCCCCTGCCCTCATGCGCCGGGTCGACGGCAAGCGGGCCGAGCAGAAGGGCCGGCACGCCATAGCCTTCCCGGTCGACACCCGCCTCGACATTCCAGAGGCGCACCGTGCCGATCACGTGGCCGTCCTCGTCGCGTGCGACAAGCGCAAGCCCCTCGGCCGGTACACGGCCGCGGCGCAGCTTTTCCGACGACTTCCGGCGACGATCCGGCCCCATGGCCCGGTCGAGCAGGTTTTCACGCGCGACGACGTCGCCCGGGTTTTCGGAGTCGATCACAAAGGTGGACGGCGCGAAGAACGCGCGCATGGCATCAACAACAGCGGCCATCGGGGCCTCCCGTCATCAAAACCGCTTCAGGCGGACCGGATACAGAATTGTGAAATCGCCGCTCCCGCAGTTGGCACGGGAGCAGGCAGGATCAGATCACATAGGCCTTCAGCGGCTCGAAGCCGTTAAAGGCGACGGCCGAGTAGGTGGTCGTGTAGGCGCCAGTGCCTTCGATCAGAATCTCGTCGCCGATCGTCAGCGAGATCGGCAGCGGATACATGTTCTTCTCGTAGAGCACGTCGGCCGAGTCGCAGGTCGGGCCGGCAAGCACGCAGGGCTCCATCTGATCGGCATCGCGCGCGGTGCGGATCGGGTAGCGGATTGCCTCGTCCATCGTTTCGGCCAGACCGCCGAACTTGCCGATGTCGAGGAAGACCCAACGGTGATTGTCGTTGTCCGACTTTTTCGAGACGAGAACGACTTCCGCCTTGATCACGCCCGCATTGCCGACCATGCCGCGGCCCGGCTCGATGATCGTCTCCGGGATGTTGTTGCCGAAGTGCTTCTTCAGCGCGCCGAAGATCGCCTGACCGTAAGCTTCCGCCGACGGAACGTCCTTCAGGTACTTCGTCGGGAAGCCGCCGCCCATGTTGACCATCTTGAGCTCGATGCCCTGCTTGGCAAGCTGCACGAAGACGCGCTTGGCATCGGCGAGCGCCGCATCCCAGGCGTCGAGCTTCGTCATCTGCGAGCCGACGTGGAACGACACGCCATAGGAGACGAGGCCGAGCTGGTGCGCGTAGACGAGCACGTCGACGGCCATCTGCGGGACGCAGCCGAACTTGCGCGACAGCGGCCATTCCGCACCTTCGCCATCGGTTAGAACGCGGCAGAAGACGCGGGCGCCGGGAGCGGCACGCGCGACCTTCTCGACCTCTTCGTGGCTGTCGACCGCGAAAAGATTGATGCCGAGCGCATGGGCGCGGGCAATGTCGCGCTCCTTCTTGATGGTGTTGCCATAAGAAATGCGGTTCGGCGTCGCACCGGCATCAAGCGCCATTTCGATTTCGGCGACGGACGCGCAATCGAAATTGGAGCCGAGACCCGCGAGAAGGCGCAGGATTTCCGGCGCCGGGTTGGCCTTTACGGCATAATAGATCGAGCTGTCGGGCAGCGCGTGGCGGAAGGCCTTGAAATTGTCGCGCACGACGTCGAGGTCGACAACGAGGCACGGGCCTTCGGGTCGTCGGGTGTTCAGGAAGTCGATGATGCGTGCGGTGGTCATAGCCATATTCCCCTGATCCATTAGACTCCACAACTGTGGAGGACAAAGGGCATACGCGCGCTTGCACTGGAACCAGCCGGTGGAGACCCCGGAACCATGCATGCGCTCGATGCGCGAAACGGTGAATCGAAGCCCGCCAAGGCTAAGATTCGTCTTTGTCTGCCATGGATTGGAGGGAATATCCCAACCGCACTTCCGGCAATGAAGGTGTGCCTCTTCAGTAACCCCGGCTGTTGGAAAGCCGGCAGACACCAGAAAGGCCCGCACCGTCGTTGCTTCAAGATGTCCTCGCATTTCCCGGTTGGCCGGAATAGCGACTGGAGGGGTTAGTTCCAGGTACCTTACCGATAACCTCACCTAATCGAGGGTCGGCGGACACCCACAGGCACGTGCGACTTTGGGCAAGGCGTAGGTAAGAAAAAACACTGTCGTAATCAAGAGTTTTTTGCGTTCCGCGGTTGAATTTTTTCCGAAGCCGACGACATTGTCAGTGTTCACATTCACTGAACAATCGAGCGTGCTGGGAGGAATGCACCAAGCCTTTGAAATCAATGAGATTTGCCCTGAGCACACGAGGCGACGGCGCTGAGCAGTGGCGCCTCGGGTCGAGCGCGGGCGGCGGGGTGTTATTCATGATCCTTCGATACGCGAAAGATCGCGGCCGAATCAGCTCGGCGAACAGACGAAAGAAAGTCAGCCATGGACACCTTGACCCGTATCCGTGCCTTCATCGACGTCGTGGACGCGGAAGGCTTTTCCGCGGCCGCCCGGCGCGTCGGAAAATCCAAGGCGCTTCTGTCGAAATATGTACGTGAACTGGAAGACGAGCTGGGCGCGCTCCTGCTCAACCGCACGACGCGTCAATTCTCGCTGACCGAGGCCGGCCACACCTACTACCGCACGGCCTCCGAGATCCTGAAGGAGATCGACAACCTCGCCGATCTCGTGCGCGCCAACAATTCCGACCTGCGTGGCCGGCTGCGCATCACCGTGCCGCGGACGTTTGTGGATGCGGATATCGGTCAGTCGCTGATCGACTTCGGCAAGCAGCATCCCGAGTTGTCGCTCGAAATCGTCTCGGACGACCGCTTCATCGATTTGGTGGAAGAAGGTTTCGATGTGGCGATCCGCATCACGCGGCTCGAGGATTCGACGCTGATCGCGCGCAAGCTCGACGACTTCCAGGTGCTGCTCTGCGCCTCGCCGGACTTCATGGAAAAGATCGGCCCGCTCAAGCATCCGACAGAGCTTTCGAAAATCTCCTGTATTCTCGACACCAATGGCCGATCCTATTCGAACTGGCGCTTCGTCGAGCCGGACGGTTCGCCCTTCACGGTGCCGGTGGGCGGACCGATCGAAGTCAACAGTCCGCTTGCCTCCGCGCGCGCCGCGGTGACGGGGCTCGGGATTGCCCCGGTGCCGGATTTCATCGCCCGACCGAAGATACTGTCCGGCGAGTTGGTGACGCTGTTCGATGACTTCCTGCCCAAAGACCGCGGGATCTATGCGATCTATCCGCATCGGCGCTATTTGCCGGCGAAGGTCCGCACCTTCGTCGATTTCCTGCACGGCTGGTTCCGCTCACGATGACTGCGCCCGGGTGCCGCGCCGCCAAGTCCCAATTCCGTCCCATTTGCAGTACATTTCGAAGACGATTCGCGCGGCTCAGGCCGAAAAGGATTTCCACTCCCATGAAAACAAAATGCCTCGTCATGGCCGGCCTTGCCACGCTCCTCGCGCCCGCGCTGGCCGTCGCGCATCCGCATATTTTCGCCGAAGCACGGCTGGAGATCGTTTCCGACGACAAGGGCGAGATCGGTGAACTGCGCAATGTCTGGCGCTTCGACGAGCTGTTCTCCGCAAGCGTCGTACTCGACTTCGACAAGAACTCGAACGCGACCCTCGACCCGGACGAGCTCAAGGAGGTCGGCCAGACGGTTCTCGAGTCCCTTTCGGAATACAATTACTACACGACGATTTCCGACAACGGGAAATCGGTAAAGGTGTCGAAGCCCGACAGCATTACCGTCGACTACAAGGACAACCAGCTCCTGATGATGTTTGCGGTCAAACCGGCCGAAGCGATGCCGCTCAAGGGCAAGCTCACCTTCGGCGTCTACGACCCGACCATGTACACGGCGATGGACTTCCCGACCGACGAGGATCTCACGGTCGTCGGCGAGAAGATCCAGGCTTGCGAGCATCAGGTGGTCAGGCCGGATCCCGACGAAGTGCTCGCCGAAAACAAGGACACGCTGACCGACGCCTTCTGGAACGATCCGACGGGCACCGACATGTCGAAGCTCTTTGCAACCAGGATCGAAGTCACATGCTGAACGCACGCGGGATTGGCGGAGCGCTGACGGCCGCGCTTTTGCTGGCGCTTCTTTCGGCGACGGCAGCCGCGGCCCAGTCGCCGCTCGGCATCGGCACCGCCGAACCGTCGGTCCAGACGACGGGCTTCCTCGGCAGTTTCTTTGCCTGGGTGAACATGGAACAGCAGAGTTTCTATCGGCTGCTCACAGGCACGCTCAAGGGCATGCGCGAGAATCCGTGGCAGCTCTGGTCGCTGATCGGACTCTCCTTCGCCTATGGCGTCTTCCATGCGGCAGGTCCGGGGCACGGCAAAGCGGTTATTTCCTCCTACATGATCGCCAACGAGACGGAACTTCGCCGCGGCGTCGTTCTCTCGTTTCTCTCCTCGATCCTCCAAGGCGTGGTGGCTATCCTCCTCATCGGCGCCGTCTATCTCCTGTTGCGCGGCTCGTCGATCAGCATGACGGATGCCACCCATTCGCTCGAGGTCGCAAGCTACGCGCTGATCGCAGTGTTTGGAGGTTGGCTGGTCGTTCGCAAGCTGCGTTCGATGGCGCGGCCCTCTCCTGCCTCAGCCAGCGACGCGCAGGCGGAGCACGGCCATCACCACCACGATCACCATGACCATGGCGATCACCACCATCATCACGCGCACGCTCCCGGCGAGGTCTGCGCGACCTGCGGCCACGCGCATGCGCCTGACCCGGCCATGCTGAAGGGCGATCGTTTTGCGCTGAGCGATGCCTGGTCGGCGATCGTCGCGGTTGGCCTGCGCCCCTGCTCCGGCGCCTTGATCGTGCTCTCCTTCGCGCTTTTGAACGGGCTCTATCTCGGTGGCGTTCTCTCTGTCTTCGCCATGTCGATCGGCACGGCGATCACCGTCTCGATACTCGCCACGATGGCCGTCACGGCCAAAGGCTTCGCGCTCCGCTATGCCTCCAGCGGTTCGGCCGCGGCACGCATCTCCAACGGCATCGAGATCGCGGGCGCCGCGATGGTGCTCGTGCTTGGACTTGTACTGCTGGGCGCAGCGCTCCAGGGCTGACACGGGGGTATTCGCTCGGTATCGCCCCTCATCCGGCCTGCCGGCCCCCTTCTCCCCGCAAGCGGGGCGAAGGAGGCTCGCTGTAGTGTCTCAGTCCCCTCCCGCAGATCACTCCCCGCGCCGGCGCTGATGGCGGGCGCGCAGCCAGAAAATCAGGAAGAAGCCGAGGACGAAGAGAGCGCCAAAAGAAGCGGCGAGCCATGGCGAAATATCGCCCAGCCTAAGCATGATCGACGGCAAGGCGAAGAAGCCGACAGCGACGACGACAAGAATGACCGCGGCCGCGATTGCGGCGGATCTTTCCTTTTTCTCAGGCGGTTTCAAGCTCGCTCCTTTGCCGCGCGAGCAATTCCAGGAAAAGGGTGTAACGGTTTTCCCTTCCGGAATTGCGTAAGTTCAAAGAGTTAAGTCGGCGCGAATATCCTCGAGGCGCCGCTTCTGACGGCCGTCGCCGTCGAAGTTTTCAGGCGACAGCCAGGCTTCGAATGCGGCCTTGATGCGAGGCCACTCGCCGTCGATGATCGAGAACCAAGCGGTATCGCGGTTGGCATGCTTTGAAATCATATGCTGGCGGAAAATGCCTTCGAAGGCGAAGCCGAGGCGCGCCGCCGTGGTGCGGCTCGGCTGGTTCTCGCTGTGGCACTTCCATTCGTAGCGCCGGTAGCCGAGATCCTCGAAAACATGTTTCGCCATCAGATAATGCGCTTCCGTCGAAAGCGGCGAGCGTGCCATGGCCGGGCCGTGCGCTACTCCACCGACTTCGACGACGCCATTGGCCGGATCCGCACGCATGTAGTTCGCCATGCCGACGACCTTGCCTGTCGCCTTGTCGCGAAAGACCTCTGTGATCCAACCCGACTTTTCCTGCACCGCGCTAAGCCAGGCGTCGAAATCTCCGATGCCGGAAAAGTCGTCTTGGGTGAAATATTTCAGGAGCGGGTTGATCGCCATGCCGCCGAAGGCGTCGTGCCAGAGCGCTTCGAGATGCGTCGCCCGATCATAGGGCTCCAGCCTGACGTATCGCCCCTCGACAAGAACCGGCTGCGGCGCCGGACATCCCTTCCAATCGGCAAGATCACGCATCGATGGCTCCCGCGCTTTCATTTGCCTTCGCAATAGGACAGACGCCCGGCCGTTACAAATTCAAACTGGTGATGGACCCATGAATCAGGCGGGAACCTTGGCCCCCGAAACGGTCGCCTCGATGTGATCGACGAGCGCATCGGGGAGCCCGAGACGGCCGGCGAGCAGATCGAGATAGCCGCGTTCCGCCCGGCTCTCCGGCTCGATCGCGAGGCGCGACGCGGTGTAAATCTCCACGCGCTGCTCCTCCGTCGTCGCGGCAGCGACGATCGCATCGAGATCGACCGGATTGGCGAGTTCCGCTTCGAGGAAGGCGGCTGCGTCGGCGGAGAGTCCGGAAACCGACAGCTTGTCCATGATGCGGCCGCGCTCGGTCTCGTCGATATGACCGTCGGCACGCGAAGCCGCGATCATGGCACGCACCAGGATCAGGGCAAAATCATTGCTGACGGCTCCCGGTGCCGTGAAACCGGAGTCGGACGGCGGCGGCGGGAGCTCCCGTGTCGGCTGGGAAGCCGGTTCGGCGGCCGGCGCCTTGCCGGCCTGGTAGCTCTTGTAGGCCTGATAGCCAAGCCCGGCGACCGCCGCCAAGCCTCCAAGCACGGCGGCGTTACCGGCAAGCTTGCGCCCGGATTTCGTTCCGAGAAGAACCGCTGCAATGGCGCCTGTGGCAAGCGGATTGTCCTTGGCGAGCTTCGTCACCTGGTCGCCCCGATCGCGGACCGTCCCGCCAGCACCTGGCACCTGCGAACCCAAGAACTGGTCCAGCAACTTCTTCGCGTCGAACATGGCTTCGATCCTCTTCGGTTACCGCGCGACGGCAAAGCTAGAACAACGCTCTCCGCCCCCGCGTCTTTGTCGGCGGATTGAGACATAGGAACGTGGCAAGGAAAATACAAATCCACCTTGGAGATGAAAAAGCCGGGCAAACGCCCGGCCGTTGCACGCCCCGATGGCAAAGGACGCTATAGCAGAATTTTGATCTGCTGCATGTTTTTATCCCTAAATCAGCTTTAAGGAGACATGCAGCAGGATCACCCCCTAAGGGCGTAGGCTTCTGCGGCAAGCTTGGTGATGCCGGCCCAATCGCCTTTCGCAACCAGCTCCTTCGGCGCCACCCAGGAGCCGCCGACGCAGACGACGTTCGGCAGCGAAAGATAGTCGCGTGCGTTGCCAAGCGAGATGCCGCCGGTCGGGCAGAACAAGGTGCCGGCGAGCGGCGAGGAGAGCGACTTCAGATAGGCAGCGCCTCCGGCCTGCTCCGCCGGGAAGAACTTCATCACCTGATAGCCCTCTTCGCGCAGCCCCATGACTTCGCTTGCCGTCGCAGCCCCCGGCAGCAGCGGCACTTCGTGATCATTGGCGACGTCAATCAGCTCCTGAGTCGTGCCGGGGCTGACGATGAACTGCGATCCTGCCTCCACGGCCTGTTCGAACTGTGCGGCATTGAGAATCGTGCCAGCACCGGCGACGGCGCCCTCGACCTCGGCAGCGACAGCGCGGACCGCATCCAGCGCCGCCTGCGTGCGCAGCGTGATCTCGATCGCCTTCAGGCCGCCAGCGACCAATGCTCGCGCCAGCGGCACAGCGGTTGCCGCATCATCGATGACCAGCACCGGGACCACCGGTTGCAGCTTGAGGATGGAGAGAAGCTTGTCGGTTTTAGCGCTCATGCCGATCACCCTTTAAAACGATTGAATGTTGCGCTTCGCATACTCCCCCCGGCCGTCCTTGTCGAGACCGAAGGTCATGAACACATCCTCGCCTTATAGCAGCGGAAAATAAAATATCATCGACAACAACGAGATGGCTTGAGCCCTGGCAATAAAAAGATAACTTATCCGCGGTCCACCTCTCGATATGGCAGGAATTCCATGGCGAAGGAGATAGAGCGCAAGTTCCTGGTCGCATCCAGCGGTTGGAAAGAACATGCGGACAAGGGCATAAAACTCCAGCAGGCCTACATCGTCACCATGGATGACCGCTCCGTCCGCGTGCGGATCCATGGCAGCAAATGGGCTCGACTGACCATCAAGATTGGCAAGTCGGCGCTGGTTCGCAACGAATACGAATACGATCTGCCCATGGACGACGCCCGAGAGCTGCTGACCCAGGCGGTCGGCATCATTATCGAGAAGCGGCGTTATCGCGTGCCGCACAGGGGCTTTACCTGGGAAGTCGACGTCTACGAAGGAGCACTCCAAGGGCTCGTCGTTGCCGAGGTCGAGATGAAGCGCGAAACGGATCTGCCCGCACTGCCGCAATGGCTGGGTCGCGAGATTACCGGAGACCGCCGCTACTCCAATCAGGCGCTTGCTGCAGAGGGGCTGCTGGAAACGCAATCATGAGTTATGCGTTCAATCCTGGCCGGCCGTTCACCGAGGACTTTCGCGCCGTCGGGGCCGAACAGATTGAGCGGGCGGTGGCGGTGCTCGAGCAACGACCGCAAGGCGTTCACGAGGCAATTCACGACGCCCGCAAGAACTTCAAGCGCCTGCGCTCACTCTACCGTCTGGTCGCTTCCGATGCGCCGCTTTTCCAGAAACAGGAAAACGCCCGCATACGCGCCATGGCGCGGAACCTCTCGACCGTCCGCGACGCTGCTGCACTCGTCGAGAACATCAATTACCTGCGCGGGCAGACGAATAGCGACGAACAAGCTGCGGCCCTCGACCAGATCTACACCATTCTGGCGGAGCGCCGCGACCGGATTGCCGAGACCGAGGCGGATATAGAGGGCAAGATTGCCGCGACGATTGTCGACTGCGAGGAGGCGCTTGCTGCCCTCGCACAGGTTTCCTTCGATGACGGCAAACGAAAATCCATCGCCCGACTGAAGACGGGCTGGCAGCGCACGTTGAAGCGCGCTGCGCGCGCGAGAGTGGCCTGCGAAGCGGACACCGATGCCGCGCTTTTCCACGAATTGCGCAAGCGAACCCAGGATTACCGCATGCAACTGGCGTTGATGCGGGCGACCTGGCTGTCGGCGATGGAGGCAAAGAGAGCGGAAGCCAAGGCCCTCGTCGATGTGCTCGGGCATTTGAACGACCTCGCCACGTTGACGTCGCTCATCAACGAGGAGCCGGGACTTGCCGGCAGCAGCCAGAACCAGGCGCACCTCATTTCCGCTGTTATCACGCGGGAAAAGGCGCTGAGGGCGGAGGCGCGGCAACGGGCAACGGCCGTCTTTCAAGACAAGCCGAAGAACGAAAGCCGGACAATTGCGCTGCTCTGGCGTAAAGCCGGGCAGTAGAGCCGGCGAGGATCGTTATTCCGCGCCGCCAGCCGGACAATTCGGCGCGGCCTCCGCGATTGCGCTTGACGCGTGAAAGCTGTATTTGCGGTGCCCATGACCGACATATCCATGACCGCGCGCCCGGAGACACAAGGCCAGTTTTTGGTGGCCGCGCTTTACCATTTCGTTTCCTTCCCGCGCTTCGCCGATTTCCGCGAGCCGCTGCAGGCGGTCTGCGACGCCAATGGCGTAAAGGGCACGCTGCTCGTCGCCCATGAGGGCATCAACGGCACGATTGCCGGCTCCGACGACGGCATTGCCGCGGTGCTTGGCTATCTCCGCAAGCAACCGGAATTCACCCGCCTCGAACACAAGGAAAGCCGTGCTTCGGCTATGCCCTTCCTGCGCATGAAGGTGCGGCTCAAAAAAGAGATCGTCACCATGGGTGTCGAAGACATCGACCCTAACAAGGTGGTCGGAACCTATGTCGAGCCGAAGGATTGGAACGCGCTGATCTCCGATCCGGGCACACTGGTGATCGACACGCGCAATGACTACGAGACGGCGATCGGTCTTTTCCGCGGCGCCGTTGATCCGAAGACCAAGACCTTCCGCGAGTTTCCGGATTGGGTGCGCAACAACACCGGCCTGCACAACAAACCGAAGATCGCCATGTACTGCACCGGCGGCATTCGTTGCGAGAAGGCGACCGCCTTCATGAAGGAGCAGGGCTTCGAAGAGGTCTTTCATCTGAAGGGCGGCATCCTCAAATATCTCGAGGAGATCCCGGAGGAACAGAGCCTCTGGGATGGCGCCTGCTTCGTCTTTGACGAGCGCGTTTCCGTAACCCACGGTCTCGCAGAAGGCGAGCACACGCTCTGCCATGCCTGCCGCCAGCCTCTGACCCCGGAAGACCTGTTGTCTCCCCTCCACGAGGAAGGCGTCTCCTGCATCCATTGTCATGAGATCCGCACCGACGAGGATCGCGAGCGCTATCGCGAACGGCAGAAGCAGATCGCGCTCGCGAAGAAGCGCGGCGAGCGGCATCTGGGAAACTGAGTATCGCCGTTATCTGCCCCTCATCCGGCCTGCCGGCCACCTTCTCCCCGCAAGCGGGGCGAAGGAGACTCGTGGCGACCGCTTAAGTCCACTCTCCCCGCAAGCGGGGAGAGGACTAGGGTGAGGGGTAAATGTTGCCAATCACCCCGGCAAGGTCTCGTACTCGTCCACGCCAACGGCCAGTCGATCCCAATGCGGGCGACTGCGCGTGAAGACCGCATTGGTGGGCTCAAACAGCGACCTATCGTCGAGTGTGCCGGCATAGACCGTCCAACGGTCGGCACCGGACGAGAAGATCTGGCTGCCGCAGGTGGGGCAGAAGTAGCGGATCGTCAGGTTGCCGTTCTCGGCGAGCTTCTCGTAGGCGCGGAGCTCGCCGGTGACATCGACGTCGGCGCGCGAGAAGATCATATAGCAGCAGTGTCCGGTACCCGTGGCCCGTTGGCAGTCGCGGCAATGGCAGAAGCCGGAATGGAGCGGCGAACCCTTGGCTTCGTACCGGACCGCGCCGCAGAGGCACCCACCCTTCATCCCGCTCATCTCATGTCCTCCTCAAACTGCCCGGAGGATAGCGAAGCGGCTCTCGTGGTCAAAGAAAAACCGCGCGCCGAGGTTGCGGCGCGCGGTTCATGTGTGCTCAACGGACGCGCTTACCAGCTGGGGATGAGCGCACCCTTGAAGGTATCAACGATGAAGGCCTTGACGCTGTCGTCATGATAGGATTCCACGAGCGTCTTCACCCAGGGTGCATCCTTATCCGCGGCGCGCACAGCAATGACGTTGGCGTAAGGAGATTTCTCGCTTTCGATGGCGATGGCGTCCTCCTTGGGATGAAGGTCAGCCTCGAGCGCGTAGTTGGTGTTGATCACGGCCGCGTCGACATCGGCGAGCGAGCGCGGGAGCTGGGCCGCATCAAGTTCGGCGAACTGGATGTTCTTCGGGTTTTCCGTGACGTCGGCCGGGGTGGCCTTGAGCCCGGCATCCGGATTGACCTTGATGAGGCCCTTCGAGGCGAGAACCAGGAGTGCGCGGCCACCATTGGTCGGATCGTTCGGGATCGCGATCGTCGCTCCGTCCGCCAGCTCATCAAGGCTCTTCACCTTGTTCGAATAAACGCCCATGGGCGTGGTGATGGTCAGGCCCACGCTGACGATATCGTAGCCCCGATCGGCAATCTGGTTGTCGAGATAGGGCTGGTGCTGGAAGGAATTGGCATTGAGCTCGCCATCGGCGAGTGCCTGGTTCGGAACCACGTAGTCCGAGAATTCGAGGATCTCGATGTCGAGGCCCTTGGGAGCGGCGACTTCCTTCACCTTCTCCATGATCTGGGCATGCTCACCGGGAGTGACGCCGACCTTGATGGTCTCCGCGAGCGCGGTGCCGGCCGCGAGGGCAGCGAATGCCGCGGCTAGAATGAGCTTTTTCATGGAAGTCTCCTTGTTGCTGTTTGCTGTCTTGGGAAGGATCAGTTCTTGCGGCTGCGTTTGTCGAAGCGGCGGGCGAGGCGGTCCCCCGCGCTCTGCACCAGCTGCACCAGCACGATTAGCACGATGACGACGATCAGCATCACGTCCGGCCTGAAGCGCTGATAGCCGTAGCGGATGCCGAGATCGCCGAGACCACCGCCGCCGACGGCCCCCACCATCGCCGAATAGCCGATGAGGCTGACGACGGTCATGGTGAGCGCCAGCGTCAGCGCCGGACGGGCCTCGGCCAGAAGCACCTTGAAGACGATCTGCGTCGGGGTCGCGCCCATGGCGCGGGCAGCCTCGATCAGCCCCTTGTCGATGTCGCGGATTGCCGCCTCTACCAGCCGCGCAAAGAAAGGAATGGTCGCGATGGTCAGGGGCACGATCGCCGCCTTCGTCCCGATCGACGTGCCGGTGACGAGACGCGTGAGGGGGATAATCGCAACGACCAGGATGATGAAGGGCGTCGAGCGCGTAGCATTGACGATGAGCCCGACGAGGCGGTTGAAATTGGGCGCCGGAAACAGCTCGCCCTTTCCGCTTGTTGCGAGGAAAATGCCGATTGGCAGGCCGATCAACGAGCCGATCAGGCCGGCAATCGCCACCATGCGCAGCGTGTCGAACGTGGCCTTGGCGATGAGGAGCAGAAGATCAGGCGACATAGCCGAGCACCTCCGTGACCAGTCCGTTCTCGGTAAAGAAGCGTTCCGCCCTGCCCGACGTCTCGGCGTCCGCCGCATAGGCGACCACGAGCGAGCCATAGGGCTTGCCGCCGATTTCGTCGATCGTTCCGGCAATGATGTTGACCTCGGCGCCGACCGACTTGATCAGCTGCGAAACCAGCGGCCGTTCCGCCGTCGCGCCGAAGAAGGTGAGGCGCACCACGGCACGATCGCCGGCACTCGCGGCCGGCTTGAGGCCACGCGCAACGGCATCCGGCAGCTTGGAGCCGGGCAGGCCGGAGAGAAGCGCCCGTGTCGTTTCGTGCTTCGGATGGGTGAATACATCGAAGGTATGGCCGCGTTCAACGATTTCGCCCTTGTCGATCACGGCCACATCCGACGTGACGGCCTTCACCACTTCCATCTCATGGGTGATGAGGAGCACGGTCAGCCCCAATTCGGCATTGATCCGCTTCAGGAGTTCGAGGATGGACTGGGTCGTTTCCGGGTCGAGCGCCGACGTTGCCTCGTCCGAAAGCAGCAGTTTCGGCTCGGTCGCGAGCGCACGTGCAATGCCGATGCGCTGCTTCTGGCCGCCCGAGAGTTCGGCCGGGTAGCGGGCGTGTTTGTCGGCGAGGCCGACGAGATCGAGAAGCGGCCGCACGCGCGCTTCGATGGCACGACGATCCATGCCGGCAATCTCGAGCGGCAGCGCAACGTTGCCGAAGACGGTGCGCGAGGAGAGCAGATTGAAATGCTGGAAGATCATGCCGACTGAACGCCGGAGATTGCGCAACCCCGCCTCGTCGAGCGCACCCACATCCACGCCATCGACCAGAACCTTGCCGCTCGACGGCTTCTCGAGGCCATTCACCAGGCGGATCAGCGTCGATTTGCCCGCGCCGGAGCGGCCGATGATGCCGGTAATGGAGCCTCGCCCGACATTGAGGTCGACATTGTCGAGGGCAGTGAAGGCACCGCTCTCACCCGACGCGGCAAAGCGCTTGGAAACGGCGTCGAAGACGACGGCAGCTTCGTCAGCAGAGGGTTCGGAATAGGGAGTGGTCATTGTCCGGTCGCCCCCATAAGAGGGATCACAGCGATAGAAGGATACATGATGCTCTCGGATGTTCGAAATTCTGGTCCCGGACGAATAGGCGGGGAAGGGAAAGCGTGTCTGGTCAGGCCGACATTCGACAACGCATTCGGAACACGGAGCAACTCTCTATCATCGGACAACCGGTCGGTTCAACGCCTCCATGACATGGCAGCCATGCCATGGAATATGTGCTTCTTATGACGGCAGGCAGGACCGTTTCACAGGTACATTTTTGCGAAGCCACGTAGACTGGAGCAAAAGTCTACTCTTTTTGTGCAGAACGGTCGCGGCCGGAAAGGAGGGCCGCCACCCCTCTGGCCTGCCGCCCAGAACAGTAGGCTCGGCGGTCCACACGGCTTAAGCCGTCTTGTGATTGCCCTTCGGGAACTGTTCAGCCAATTCCTTGTACCAGTGGCCGCTCTTCTTGATCGTGCGGACCTGCGTCTCGTAGTCCACATGGACGATGCCGAAGCGCATCCGGTAGCCCTCGGCCCATTCGAAATTGTCCATCAGGCTCCAGGCAAAATAGCCGCGCATCGGATAGCCCTTGGCGATCAGATCAGCGGTGACCGACAGATGATCCGCGATATAGTCGAGCCGCGGCTGGTCATCGACGACGCCGTTCTCGACACCCATGTTGTAGCAGGCGCCGTTCTCGGTGATGTAGCAGTCGGGCAGCTTGTAGCGGGCATTGAGCGTTTCGACGAGCGTGCCAAGCGCCGGGGCATAGACCTCCCAGCCGATATCCGTCTTCACGTCGCTGACCGGCTTTGCATTGACCGTTGCTGGGTATTCGGCCCCCTCGGACGGGTCATCGGAAACCCGCATCGGCGTATAATAGTTGAGGCCCCACCAGTCGAGCGGCTGCGAGATCGTCGCCATGTCGCCATCCTCGATCAGAGGCATGCGGCTGCCGAGCGCTGCGAGGAAGCCTTCCGGATACTCGCTCTTGAAAATCGGGCCGAAGAAAACGCCGTTATGGAAGTCGAAGGCGCGTTCGGCCGCGGCCTTGTCCTTGTCGCTGGTGCTGCCGGGATAGACCGAATGGGCGTTAATGACGATGCCTGTCGGCAGGCTCGGCCGCTCGGAACGGATCGCCTCGACGCCAAGACCATGCGCGAGATTGGTGAAGTGGAGCGCGGCGAGCGCCGCATCCATGTTGCGCTCACCCGGCGCGTGAACGCCATAGAGGTGGCTGAGCCATACCGAGCACCAGGGCTCGTTGAAGGTGGCGACCGCATCGAGCCTGTCGCCGAGGCGGGCGATCACGGTCTTGGCATAGCGCTGGTAGGCGTAAGCGGTTGTGCGCGCCGTCCAGCCGCCGTCGCCCATTAGCGTAAGCGGCAGGTCCCAATGGTAAAGCGTCGCGAAGGCCTTGATGCCGCGCGTCTTCAACCCGTCGACAAGCCGGTCGTAGAAATCGAGGCCCTTCTCGTTGATCGGCCCTGTGCCTTCCGGAATGATGCGCGGCCAGGCGATCGAGAAGCGATAGGCATCGACGCCCAAGCTCTTGATAAGGTCGAGATCTTGTTCCAACCGATTGTAATGATCGCAAGCAACGTCGCCATTGTGGCGCTCGAAGACGCGGCCCGGCATGTTGGAGAAGGCATCCCAGATGGATGGCTTGCGTCCGTCCGTCTTGCTCGCCCCCTCGATCTGGAACGATGCGGTTGCTACTCCGAAGACAAAGTCGCCCGGAAAGCGCTCTGCGAGTTTCTTGGCTTCGATCATTGTTCCGTCTCGTCGTCTGGCAGCCGGACGCCGAAACCGACGCTGCTGCATTTGGTTTCACCGGGTGGAGCGGAGGCCGGCGGACGCTGCATGTGCTTTTCCTCATCCGGCTCTCGTTTCGAAGGGGGCCTAAACCCACACCGGCAAATGTCAACCCGCGAAAAGGGCGAGGTTGCCCCCGCCCCTGACTTTGGCAGTCGAGGTCAGACCTTGATCCAAGCGCCATTGCGCTTCGAGGACTGCACGCAGGCATCGACGAAGACCATGCCCTTCATGCCGTCGTCGATCGTCGGGTAGGTGACGGCGGCATCCACCTTCTCGCCGTTGCGCTTGGCGTAAATCGCCCGTGCGGCTTCCGAATAGATATTGGCGAAGCCTTCGAGATAACCTTCCGGATGACCGGAGGGCACGCGCGAGACGCGGGCGGCGGCCGGCCCCGCCCCGGCTCCGGCGCGCGTCAGCAGGCGCTTCGGTTCACCAAACGGCGTGTACCAGAGATAGTTCGGGTCCTTCTGCGTCCACTCGAGGCCGCCCTTGGTGCCGTAGACACGAACCATCAGGCCGTTCTCATGGCCCGGCGCCACCTGGCTGCACCAGAGCATGCCCTTGGCGCGCGCGCCGTCCTTTGCCTTGAAGCGCATCATCACATGGGCATTGTCGTCGAGCTGGCGTCCACCGACGAAGCTGTCGAGGTCGGCCGAAAGTTCCTCGAGTTCGAGACCGGAGACGAAGCAGCCGAGGTTATAGGCATGAGTGCCGATATCTCCAGTGGAGCCGCCTGCGCCGGACCGGGCCGGATCGGTTCGCCACGCGGCCTGCTTCTGGCCGGACTGCTCGATATTCTCCGTCAGCCAGTCCTGAGGATATTCCATCTGAACGAGCCGGACGACGCCGATATCGCCGTTCGTCACCATTTCGCGCGCTTGGCGCACCATGGGATAGCCCGTGTAGTTGTGCGTCAGCACGAACAGCGCGTCGCTTTCGTCCGCCGCCTTCTTGAGCTTTTTCGCGTCGGCGAGCGTGGAAGTCAGCGGCTTGTCGCAGATGACGTGGATGCCGCGCTTCAGGAATTCCTTGGCGGCGGCGTAATGGACATGGTTCGGGGTCACGATTGCAACCGCCTCGATACCATCCTTGAGCTTCGCCTCGCGGATCGCCATCTCCTTGAAGTCCGAATAGACACGCTTCGGATCGAGACCCAGTTCACGGCCGGAGGCCTGCGCCTTTTCCGGCGTCGACGACAGAGCGCCGGCCACCAGCTCATAGTGATCGTCGAGCCTTGCCGCGATGCGGTGGACCGCGCCGATAAAGGCGCCAGAACCGCCGCCAACCATGCCAAGCCGAATGCGCTTTTGACGACCTTCCGTGCTGCTTCCCTCTATAGCCATTCAGTTTTCCTCTCCTGAAGTGTTTGCGGTGGAATTGCCCCTCATCCGCCTGCCGGCACCTTCTCCCCGCAGGCGGGGAGAAGGGACTCGTGGCGACGCTTCCCCTTGTTACAGCGCAAGGGTCGGACACGTCCCCTCTCCCCCATGCGGGAGAGGGTTAGGGTGAGGGGCAGAGGACTAAATACCGAGCATCCGCCGGTTCGCGGCCTCGTCCGTTCCGCTGTCGGCGAAATCGTCGAAGGCTTTTTCGGTGACTCGGATAATGTGCGCCTTTACGAACTCGGCGCCTTCGCGTGCGCCGTCTTCCGGATGCTTCAGGCAGCACTCCCACTCGACGACCGCCCAGCCGGCGAAATCATTCGCCGCCATCTTCGAGAAGACGGCGCCGAAATCGACCTGCCCGTCACCGAGAGAGCGGAAGCGGCCCGCGCGGTTCACCCAACTCTGGTAGCCGCCATAGACACCCTGCCGACCGGTCGGGTTGAACTCCGCGTCCTTGACGTGAAACATCCGGATCCGGTCCTTGTAGATGTCGATATTGTCGAGATAGTCCAGGCACTGCAGCACGTAGTGCGACGGATCGTAGAGCATGCAGGCGCGGGCGTGATTGCCGGTGCGTTCCAGGAACATCTCGTAGGTGATGCCGTCGTGCAGGTCTTCGCCCGGGTGGATTTCGTAGCAGACGTCGACGCCGCAATCCTCGGCATGATCGAGGATCGGCTTCCACCGTCGGGCAAGCTCGTCGAAGGCGGTCTCCACGAGGCCGGCAGGACGCTGCGGCCAGGGATAGACGAAAGGCCAGGCGAGCGCCCCGGAGAAGCTTGCCATGGCGTTCAAGCCGAGATTGCGAGACGCCGTCAGCGCCATTTTCACTTGTTCCACCGCCCATTGCTGGCGCGCCTTCGGATTGCCGCGCACCTCAGGCGCGGCGAAGCCGTCGAAAGCCTCGTCATAGGCCGGGTGCACGGCGACCAACTGGCCCTGCAGATGGGTCGAAAGTTCGGTGATCTCGACGCCGTTGTCACGCGCCCTTCCGGCAATCTCGTCGCAATAGGTCTTGGACTCGGCAGCCTTCTTCAGGTCGAACAGCCGCCCGTCCCAGCTTGGAATCTGCACGCCCTTGTAGCCGCAGTCGGCGGCCCATTTGGTAATCGAGTCCCAGGAATTGAACGGAGCCGTATCACCGGCGAACTGCGCAAGAAAAAGCCCTGGGCCTTTGATGGTCTTCATCACGATTTTCCTCCCTAGATCACGATTCCGGCCCGTATGACCGGTTGCTGGAAAAGGTGCGGCCGCACCCCAATTTTCGCGATTGCTGATAGACCTGAAACGTTGCAGGAGGCAGAAGCTAACAGATTTTTCGCGAGGGGCAATCCCGCTTCTACGTGACATGCAAGCCGCATTTTCGGTCCTCGCCAAAACGCATGGCCATGTATTGGAGTGAACGGATGGGCGCCCCGTGACAGGAGCGCCCATCGCTCGCAGCGATTAGACGTAGCGGTTGACCACGTTCTCCAGGAGTTCCTGCTTACCCGACTTCGGCTGTGGATTGAGGTCGGCCTTGCGCACCCAGGCCTCGATCTCGTCGAGCGAGAAGCCGTCTTCGAGCATCTTCTTCGCCTCGGGCACGTTCCAGCCCGCATAGCGCTTTTCGAGTGGCGCGGAGAGCGCCTTGTCCTCGATCATCTTCGTCGCCGCCTTGAGACCGCGCGCGCAGCAATCCATGCCGCCGATATGGCCGATCAGCAGGTCTTCCGGATCGAGCGACTGACGCCGCAGTTTCGCGTCGAAATTGGTGCCGCCGGTCTTGAAGCCGCCGCCCGCGAGCACGTGGTAGTAGGCGAGCGCCATTTCCGGAACGTTGTTGGGGAACTGGTCGGTATCCCAGCCGGACTGGTAGTCGTTGCGGTTCATGTCGATCGAACCGAAGATGCCGAGCGCATTGGCGAGCGCCAGCTCATGCTCGAAGGAGTGGCCGGCGAGGATCGCATGGCCCTGCTCGATATTGACCTTCACCTCGTTCTCAAGCCCGTACTTCTTGAGGAAGCCATAGACTGTGGCGACGTCGAAATCGTACTGGTGCTTGGTCGGCTCCTGCGGCTTCGGCTCGATCAGGATCGTGCCCTTGAAACCGATCTTGTGCTTGTACTCGACCACCAAGTTGACGAAGCGGCCGAGCTGGTCGAGTTCGCGCTTGAGATCGGTGTTAAGCAGCGTCTCGTAGCCTTCGCGCCCGCCCCAGAGAACATAGTTCTCGCCGCCGAGCTTCTGCGTCGCGTCGATGCAGGTCTTCACCGTTGCTGCGGCAAAGGCGAAAACGTCAGGATCCGGATTGGTCGCCGCGCCAGACATGTAGCGCCGGTTCGAGAAGAGGTTCGCCGTGCCCCAGAGCAGCTTGACGCCGGTTTCGGACTGCTTCTTGGCGAAATAGTCGACGATCTCGTTGAGGTTGCTGGTGTTCTCGGCGAAGTTTTTGCCCTCCGGACGCACGTCCGCGTCGTGGAAGCAGTAGAACGGCACGCCGAGAAGCTGGAAGAATTCGAACGCGACGTCGGCCTTGAGCTTCGCCGCATCGATGGTGTCCTTGAACCAGGGGCGCTCGAAGGTCTGGCCGCCGAAGGGATCGCCGCCCGGCCAGACGAACGTGTGCCAATAGGCGACGGCAAAGCGAAGGTGATCCTCCATGCGCTTGCCGAGAACGATTTCGTCCGGATTGTAGTGGCGGAAGGCGAGCGGATTGTTGCTCTCCGGCCCCTCATATTTGATCTTGGCGATGTCGCCGAAAAATCCCGTGCTCACGGTCTTGCTCCTCTCATGGGTGATGGGTCGCCAGCGCCAAGCAGCGGCTGGCCATTACGTGGAAGGTAATTGGTTTCATTCCCTCGATCGCCGACAGTCGGCACATCGAAACGCGAACCGAAGGGAGAATTCCGATGCACGACCTCGATCACATTGCCGAAGCCTATATTGCCGCCTGGAATGAGACCGATGCCGCAAAGCGCGGCACGCTTGTCGAAAGGGCGTTCACGCCTGACATCGGCTACCGCGACCCGGTCATGCAGGGTGAGGGCCACGAGGCGATCAGCACGCTGATTGCCGGTGTGCAACATCAGTTTCCCAGTTTCCGCTTCGCCCTCAAGGGAAAACCGGACGGGTTCGCCGACACGATCCGCTTTTCCTGGACGCTCGGGCCGAACGGAACCTCCGTCATCGAAGGCACGGATTTCGGCCTCATCGAGAATGGCCGACTGAAACAGGTGACCGGCTTCCTCGACAAGATCCCCGTGCGATAAGCGCCGGTCGGATGTGCCGCGGCTGATCATAGAGTTGCATCCCTGATCGCCGGGTAGAGGCGACGATAACGCTGATAGGCATCCTCGTAGGCCGAAACCAACGATGCTTCCGGCGCGATGGTTTCGGCCGTTGCCGGTGCAAAGCAGGTTGCGACAGGATCGCCGCCCGTCGCCGCGATCAGGCCGAGCCGTGCAGCGCCGAAAGCCGCACCGAAGTCGCCGTCCGCCGGCAGGTCGACCGGAAGGTTCAGTGCCGTGGCGATCGACTTCAGCCAGTAGCGTGAGCGCGAACCCCCGCCGATCGCGGTTACGCGCTGGAGTCTCGTACCGGCCGCGCGGAGCGCCTCCAGGCTATCGCGGATGGCGAAGGAGACGCCTTCGAGCACCGCCTGCGTCAGCACCGCACGCGAGCTTTCGTGACCGAGACCGGCAAAGGCGCCGCGTATAGCCGCATCATTGTGTGGCGTCCGCTCGCCGGAAAGATAGGGAAGGAAAGTGACGGAGCCGGGCGCTTTCAGGAGGTCACCGAGTTCGCCGGTAAGCTCTGCGGCACTTTTGCCGGTGACGCCCGAATGCCAGTTGAGTGCATCGGTCGCCGAGAGAATGACGCCCATCTGGTGCCAGGTGTTCGGGAGCGCATGGCAGAAGGCATGGACTGCGCTTTCCGGATTGGGAAGGTAGCTGGCATTGGCGGCGAAGAGCACACCCGACGTGCCGAGCGACACAAAGGCCTGCCCCTCGCCGACCGTGCCCATGCCGCAGGCGGAGGCCGCATTGTCGCCGGCGCCGCCGGCAACAACGATGCCAGTGCCCATGCCCCAGCGGCTCGCAAGCTCCGGCCTCAGCGTGCCTGCACTGACCGTGCCTTCGACGAGATCCGGCATCTGCCGTTCTTCGAGATGTGTCGCCGCAAGCAGGCTCTCCGACCATTTGCGCTTGCCCGTGTCGAGCCAGGATGTGCCGGCCGAATCGGACATTTCCGACATATGTTCGCCGGTCAGCCACAGGCGGAGATAATCCTTGGGGAGCAGGACCCAGCGCACCTTGGCGAAAATCTCCGGCTCGTTCTCGCGCACCCAGGCGAGTTTCGGCGCGGTGAACCCGGGGAAGACGATATTGCCGGTGAGCGCACGGAACTGCGGGTCGCTATCGAGGACTGCGGCCTGGCGGAAGCTGCGGGTATCGTTCCACAGAATACAGGGACGAAGCACGGCGTCGTGCGTGTCGAGCAGCGTCGCGCCGTGCATCTGCCCGGAAAGGCCGATGCCGCGGACGGCGGCAAGCGCGTCCGGATGCGCCGTCCTGAGGCCTGTGATCGCCTCCTCCGTAGCGCGGATCCACTCCGCCGGATCCTGTTCCGACCAGCCGGGATGCGGCCGCGAAACGTCGAGTGCTCCCGATGCCGAGCCGATGATCTTCTGCTCGCCATCGATCAGCATCGCCTTGACACCGGACGTGCCGAGATCCAGTCCGAGATACATGGGTGTCCTCCTATGCCTGCTCGATCGGCAGGTTGTCCTTCAGGAAAATGTCGATGCGGATGCGTTCCTGCGCCTCGATCACCGCGAGCCCGTCGGCCTTGGCCTTCAGAACGCGGATCGCGCTTCTCACCTCGTGCCCGGCATCCTGGTTAAGCACGGCGTCGATCGTGCCGGAGCGAAGCGCAGCGCGGCTGTGCGGCGTCAGTTCGTGGGCGATGGTGCAGATCGCCTTGTTCTTGCCGGTCCTCTCGATCGCAGCGACGAGACCACGATTGCCGGCGCCGAGGCTGTAGATGCCCGCCAGGTCCGGCTCGCGCTCGATGAGCGCGTGCACGAGCTTTTCGACGAGGACCGGATCGTCCTGCCCTTCGATCACCGGAAGCAGCCGATGCGAAGAAAACTCCTCGGCCATGACGGCGCTGAAGCCCTCCAGCCGGTCGCGATGGTCGCGTACCAGCATCGAGCCGGCCAGCACGGCGATCGGACCTGCGCGGCCACCGGTGAAGCGGCCCATCAGGGTGCCGGCCGTGCGGCCTGCCGCAACGTTGTCGACGCCGGCAAAATGATCGCGCCCCGATCCCGGTAGGTCCGACACGAGTGTTACGACCGCGATGCCGCCATCGCGCAGTTGCTTCACCGCTTCGGCCACCTCGGGGGCGTCGACCGCGACGACGGCAACCCCGGCCGGCCGGCGCTGATGCGCCTCCGACAGTGCCTGCACGAGGGCCTGCGCGTCGAAGGCCGGAACGGGAAGAATAGTGATCTGCGTTCGCTCCGAAGCGGAACGCGCCATTGCGGCACGCACCTCGCTCTCGAGGCCGCGCATGAAGGAATTATCGCCCGCCGGCAGGATGAATACGAACGGATAGTTGCGACCTTTCGCGAGGTTTGCGGCAGCGACATCGCGTACATAGCCGAGCGTGGCAATCGCGCGCTCGACCTTGTCACGCGTGACGCTTCTCACGCCAGGGCGATTGTTGAGAACCCGGTCGACCGTCGCCAGGCTGACACCCGCTTTTGCGGCGATATCGTGAACCGTTGGTCGCATCCCTTCCTCCCGGGGAACCCCTTAGAGGAATTTTTGATGTACGTAAATCAAAAATGTCGCCACCGCGGACGAAACCGGATTCGCCATCTTCCGACGGATGCTCTTTTCAGGTGAAGCGCTTGTTGAAGGCGCGGGTGAAAACGATGCGGCCAGCCTGGCCCTGAGCTTCGCCGAAAGCGACGTCCATGAAGGCGTCCGTAACGCGAACGACGGCAAATCCGCCGAGATAGGCCGCCTTCGGCTTGAAGAGATCGATCCCGTCGGCGCGGTAGGCCATGACCCTCTCATGTTCATGCCCATGGAAAAGGCCGACGACATTGTAACCCTTCAGCGCGTCGAGCAACGCCTGGCGCTCTTCCGGGCTCCACCAGTGGGGCTTCCCGTCTCCCTGATCGTCGAAGGTCTCCGCCGTTGTATCCCAGACCTCAGTTGAAAACGCGTCCCAGCCATAATGCTGGAACAGCACGACCGGCCGGCCATCGGCGGCGTAGTACGCAAGGTCCCCCTTGAGCCAGCCGAGGCCGCTCACCGCGCCCTTGTTCTCATCGCCACCGAAGCGCTGCAACTGGACCAAATGCAGGCCGCCCCAGTCCCAGGAATAGCTGTCCGACAACGGATCGTAATTCGTCACAGGCACCGGCGGCTTGTAGAACACGGTCTGGCGGTGGGTAAGCTCGACATAATCGCGCAGTTCCCGGCGATACCAGTCGACATTCGGCGGCGGACCGTCCTGGTCGAGATCATGGTTTCCGAGCCCGACAAAGACCGGAAAGTGAATGTGCTGCGGGCCTGGACCTTGCTCGTATCGGCTCTGGAACTGCTGCAGCTGCCGTCCCTCGCGGGGCTGGCGAACCTGACCGCCACCGTCATCGGTGATGTCGCCGCCAAGAACAAGGCCGAGCGGGCGGCCGATTTTCTGCCCGGCACCAGCAAGGCCGCTCGGCTTTCCGTCGATCGTCGCTGGCCAGTGCTGCACGGAAATCGCGTTGAGCGCCGCGACATGGCGCAAGAGGCTGGCGTCGGTCTTGCCCTCCGCCTCGCAGTTCGGTGCCAGCCCTTCGGTGGAAACGATGCAGGCGTGGATGTCGTTTGAGAAAAGAAAGGTGACATCGACGGGAGGCCATGCTTTGGCAGCACGGACGCGACCGCCGACGACCGACAGACCTGCGCCAGCAGCCGTCGCGAGAAAGGTGCGCCGGGAAAGACCGCAGCAATCCGGATTGTTCACTTCGACACCTCCCGCAGCGAAGTCCGCTTCCGGCACGAACGGAACTGGATAGCCCGTCGGCTTCAGCCGCCATGGAGTGTGCAGCATGCGGCGCGGCACGTAAAGCGTGTCGCACTTTTCCGTCAGTGCCCACCGCCGCCGGTAGCAGCGCCCTGCGGCTTGCTGATCATCATGACCCCGATGATCAGCGACAGGAACAGCGCCGTCAGGATCACGAAGACGTCGACGAAGGATAGGATCACCGCCTGCTTCTGAACCATCGCCGCCAGTTGCTTGACCGCAATCGTCGCTCCGTCGAGGCCATGGGCGGTGAAGTTCGAGGCCATGTTCCGGAGCCGTTCGACCGCCTCCGGGTTGCCCCACTGGATATGCTCGGCAAGCCGGGCATAGTGGAAGTCCTGGCGCTGCGTCAGGATGGTGTTGATGACCGCAAGGCCGACGGCGCCGCCGAGGTTGCGCGTCAGGTTATAGAGGCCGGAGGCGTTGCGGATGCGGGCGGGCGGCAGCGTGCCAAGCGCGATGTTGTTGATCGGCACCATGCAGAGCATCAGCGAGCTGCCGCGCAGGATCTGCGGCACGAGCAGTTCCCAGAAGTCCCAATCGGCGGTCAATTGGCTCATCGTCCAGGTGCCGGCCGCGAAGCCTGCAAAGCCGACGGTCATCAGCACCCGCGGGTCCAGCCGTCCCGAGAGGAAGCCGGCAACCGGCGCCGTGACGAACATGGCAAGGCCGGAAACGAACATGGTCTCGCCGATCATCAGCGAATCGTAGCCCCGGATGCTCCCGAGATAGAGCGGATAAAGATAGGTGAGGCCGTAGAGGCCGATGCCCATGACGAAGGAGAAGAGCGAACCGAAGGCGAAGTTGCGATTGGCGAAGGCCCTGAGATCGACTACCGGGAACTCGACCTTGAACGCCCGATAGAAGAACACGACGGCCGCGAGCGCGGTGGCAATCGCGCCCAGGACGATGTGATCGTCATTGAACCAGTCGTTGGCGTTGCCTTCCTCCAGCACATATTCGAGCGAGCCGAGGAAGACCGCCATGGAGGCGAGCCCCCACCAGTCGAACTTCTTCATCAGTCCCATCTCGGGCTTGTCGAAGTCGATGAACGTCCAGGTGAGCGTCGCGACGATGATGCCCGGGATTACGTTGACGAGAAACAGCCAGTGCCAGGAGAAGGCGTGGCTCAGATAGCCGCCGACCGTCGGCCCGATGGTGGGCGCGAGCGTTGCGATGAGGCCGATGATCGGTGACACGACATTGCGCTTCGAAGGCGGGAAGATGGTGAAGGCGGCGGCGAAGACCGACGGGATCATGCCGCCGCCGATAAAGCCCTGGATCGCCCGGTAGACGATCATCTGGTCGATATTGGTGGCAGTCGCCGCAAGCGCGCTCGACGCGGTGAAGCCCGCCGCGGCGACGGAAAACAGCACCCGCGTCGAGATGATGCGGGCGAGCGTGCCCGACAACGGGATCATGATGACTTCAGCGATGAGATAGGCGGTCTGCACCCAGCCGATCTCGTCCGATCCGGCCGAGAGGCCAGCCTGGATCTCGGCGAGGGAGGCCGACACGATCTGGATGTCGAGGATCGCCATGAACATGCCGACCACCATCGCGAAGAAGGCGATCAGCCGTCTCGGGTCCATACGTTCCTCGGCTCTGGGCGCGCTTGCCGCGACCGAGCCCGCCGTTGCCGTTGCGGCCATCTCCGCACTCCTCGTCCGCTACGCGGCTTTACTTTGCTGCAGCCACTTTCGACTGATCGGGCGCCGTGCGGGTGTCGACGTCGACGACGACGCTCAAGCCCGCGCGCAAATGCCCTTCGGCCAGCACGTCGGCCGGGAGCTTGATGCGCACAGGAACGCGCTGAGTGACCTTGGTGAAGTTGCCGGTCGCATTTTCCGCCGGGAGCAGCGAGAACACCGAGCCGGATGCCGGCGAGATCGACGCGACCGTGCCTTCGATTGGATGTTCGTCATAGGCGTCGACATGGATCTGGACCTTGGAGCCCGGCACCAGATGCGCGATCTGTGTTTCCTTGAAGTTGGCATCGATATAGAGCTGGTCCACCGGCACGAGGGCCGCGAGGCGCTGTCCGGCGGAAACGAGGTCGCCGACCTGAACCGCCACATTGCCGACGACACCATCATAGGGTGCCTTCAGCACAGTGAAGCCTAGGTCCCGATTGGCCTTGTCGCGCGCGCGCTCCAGCGAGCGGATCGTGCTTTCCGCCTCGGTGCGTTGCGCTTCGAGCACGGTGATATTTGCCTTGGCGGCAGCGATGTTGGCTTCGGCACCGGCGAGATTTGCGCGCGCCTGGTCGAGCGCGACATCGGCATTGTCACGTGAGGCGACCGTTCCGACGGCCTTGGACTGGAGGTCGCTGGCGCGCTTCTGCGTCAGCTCGGCGCCGCGGACGGTTGCCTCAAGGGCTGTCTTCTGGGCTTCGGCCTGGCTGAGACTCGCCTTCGCCCCGGCGATCTGCGCATCGAAGCGGCTAAGCGCCAGCTTCTGCGTGGCGATCTGCGCCTCGGCCTGCTCCGCAGCAATGCGATAGTCGCCGTCGTCGAGTGTCACCAGCGGATCACCGGCCCTCACATGCTGGTTGGCGACCACGTCGACCTTGGCGACATAGCCGGACACCTTCGGCGAAATGGTCGCGATATCGCCCTCGATGTAGGCGTCATCGGTGGAAACCATGAACCGCCCGTTGGTCCACCAGTCATAGCCGTACCAGGCACCGGCGGCGAGCAGCGCCAGCCCCAGGACCGGCAACACCGGCTTTCGGCGTTTTTTCTGGGGCGCCGCAACGTCGGCGGCCGGGTGCTCGGCGACAGGCGGAGCCTCACTTGTGGGCGCGGTGGCCTCGGCCTTCGGAGAATCCACAACTTCAAAATCATCGCCGACGGGACGGACACGGGCGGCGCTGGAGGTGCTGGGAGCGGACATATAACACCGGTTTCTGGATTGAATTGAACTGAACCGTTCGGTTCGATTGAACTTGACATAATGCCTTTTGCATCGCATATCAAGAGGCAATCGAACTGGACGGTTCGATCGCTTGTTCAAAGTGCAAAGAAAAGTGTGCGGGCTCGTCCCCGCCCCTTGTCTTTGCCGGAATCGGCCATGTTTATTGGTTTGGGAAAAATTCATCCAAGATCATCTTTGATGAAAGGAGTGGAAACGTTCGGCAGCCATGACGTCAGCGAAAAGCCCACAGCAGGAAAAATCCCTGCAGGATCAGCAACAGCACCCCTCAAGCGGTGGGCGGCACGCGGCCGGAGAGGATCCGGCCAAACGCGAGCAAATCCTCGAAGGCGCAAAACGCGTTTTCATGAGGAGCAACTTCGACGCTGCCAGCATGAACGACATCACCCGCGAGGCAGGCGTTTCGAAAGGCACGCTCTACGTCTATTTCGAGAACAAGGAAGACCTGTTCGAGGCGTTGATCGCGCGCGAGCGCAGCCGGATCGTAAATAGCGTCAAGCAGTTGCTGAACGACAACGCGCCGCTTGAAGACGCGCTTCATGATTTCGGCGTGACGCTCGTGACGAGCATGACGTCCGACTACACGATCCGGGCCATGCGCACTGTGCTCAGCGTGACCGATCGGATGCCGCGGCTGGCGCAGCGCTTCTTCACGGCAACGCCGGAGAACGGCTACACGGTCTTGAAAGCTTATCTCGACCAGCAGGTCGAGGCTGGCACGTTGTCAATCGATGACACGGAACTGGCCGCTAAACAGTTCATCGAACTGTCCTCAGCCGGAATCTTCAAGGGCCGCCTCTTCGGCATGTGCGAGGCACCCTCGGCTGAGCGGATCGAGAAGAATGTGAGATCGGCCATTCATGTGTTCCTGGCCGCCTACGTTCGGAAATCCAACGCCGACTGAATCCTACAGCGCCGCGGCTCACCAGACGTGCAAAGGGCGGCTACCGCACCATTCTCTTCCCAATCCAGCAATCGCGATCAAACGCGCCTCTCTGTGAGGCCGTAAGAGGTGCATGTACAGTGCTGCATGATTCCTCAAATCGGAACCGATTTGGGGACAAATCATGCAGCGATTTAAAGTACTGCAGCGACCTTTGAGCGTCTGACAGGACGCGCGGCGCTGTAAGGGAGTGAGCATGAGTGCCATCGGCAGGGCGATCTGGTTCATCGAGAGCCATTTCGCCGAGGATATATCGCTGGACGAGATCGCCGAGGCGGCAGGCCTTTCGCGCTACCATCTGTCACGCGTCTTCGGGTTGTCGACCGGCCGCTCGATCAGCGCCTATATCCGCGGCCGGCGCCTCAGCGGCGCCGCGCAGGCCCTCGCCAGTGGCACATCAAGCATTCTCGAAGTGGCGCTCGATGCGGGCTATGGCTCGCATGAGGCCTTCACCCGTGCCTTTCGCGAGCAGTTCGGCGTGACACCCGAGTCCGTCCGCAAGCAAGGGCACGTCCGCAATGTCGAACTGATGGAGCCGATCAGGATGAACGACGCACGCGCCTTGAAGATCGAACCACCGCGTTTCGAGGAAAGCCCCGGCCTTCTACTCGCTGGTCTCGCCGAAACCTATGATTACAATCGCACCGAAGGCATCCCTTCGCTCTGGCAGCGCTTCAACGCGCATTTCGGCAATGTGCCCGGCCAGCGCGGGAATGTCGCCTATGGCGTATGCACCCAGTCGGACGGCGAGGCCGGGCGCTTTCGTTACATGGCCTCGGTGGAAGTCGAGGATACGGACGGGTTACCAGCCGGCTTCACCGTTCTGAAGCTGCCCAGGCAACGCTATGCCGTATTTCTCCACAAAGGACACATCTCGGCGATCACCACGACCGCCCATTACATTTTCGGGTCGTGGTTTCCGCAGTCCGGGCTGGAGCACGGCCAGCTTCCGGACATGATGGAAAAATATGACGAGCGCTTCGATCCCCGCACGGGAATGGGCGTCGTCGAAATGTGGGTGCCGATAAAACAGTAAACGGTAAAACGCAGCCGCGAAAAGGCAGCGGCGCTTGCCACTGCGGCGATGATCCTTAAATACTCCGGCGAGTCTCGGACGACGACGCGGGGCGAGAAAACTGTCCGCAGCTTTCTCGCCCCGCTCAATTTGTCAGAGCCGGTCACGTTGAATGATTTGGTCGTTTCGACCAAGATCGTCGTGATCTACAGCGCTGCGCGTCTTGTCAGACGCGCAGGGGAAACTGTAGCACTTTGAATTGCTTGCATGTTTCCTTAAATCGGGTGCGATTTAAGGAAACATGCAGTAGGAGAGGAAAGATCGCCGATGCAGGAAATCCTGACGCTCGCCCAAAGTCTCGAGGCTTGGGTCGCTCTGATCACGCTCATTGTCATGGAGGTCGTGCTCGGCATCGACAATTTGATCTTCATTTCAATTCTCACGAACAAGCTTCCCCCGGAAAACCGCGTCAGCGCCCGCCGCGTCGGCATCGGCCTTGCATTGATCATGCGGCTGGCGCTGCTCGGCACCGTTGCTTGGATCGTGCAACTGACCGAGCCGGTTTTCGAGGCCCTCGGGCACGCCTTCTCCTGGAAGGACATGATTCTGCTTGCCGGCGGTCTCTTTCTCGTCTGGAAGGCGACCAAGGAGATCCACCACAATGTCGATCCGAGCGATCACGACGAGGACTTCATCGCGAGTTCGGCGATCAACGGCTTTGCCGCAGCGATCGGCCAGATCCTGCTGCTCGACCTCGTCTTCTCGGTTGACAGCATCATAACGGCCGTCGGCATGACCCCGCATTTGCCGATCATGGTCATCGCCGTGATCGTCGCTGTTACCGTGATGCTTTTTGCGGCGACGCCGCTCGCCAACTTCATCGAAAGAAACCCGACGATCGTGATGCTGGCGCTTGCATTCCTGCTGATGATCGGCACCACGCTGATGGCCGAGGGGATGGGCTTCCACGTTCCGAAGGGCTACGTTTACGCCGCCATGGCGTTCTCGGCCCTTGTCGAGATGCTGAACATGATGGCGCGCAACGCCCGGCTGAGAAAGCAGCAGGCCAAGAAGCTGCACTAAACAATTCCAGCAAAAGCGCGTGATAGCCGCGCGCGAAACGCCGAATGAAGAGGCCTGCATTCGCCGAATGCAGGCCTCTCTGACTGCGGGAGACAAGTGAGGATACGAACCGGACGGGTTGGGAGTTCGACTACCGTTTTCGTTGGTTACGGGAAGAAACCGGAAAAATTCCCGCATTCTCCACTTCCGTCGCGTCCGGTTGACACGGTCCGCGTCCTCGGTTGAATAAACGCCTGACGAGCGTGAACGTTCCAACAAAATGGCGCGTCCACTTTCCGTTGACATGCGGGGCTTTCTATGGTCTCACGCCTGCCGACTGGAATTGCCCGCCGATACCGCTGGTGCGGCACCCTTGTGGGCCTTTCCTTCCCATAAAATGCGCGCCCATAAGCCGGAAGTGCACTCCGGCAAGGGCCCAAAAGCACGTCGAAACGGGCAAAGACCATGGCAGATTCAGCAGTCCGGGTGCGCATTGCACCTTCTCCCACCGGCGAACCGCATGTCGGCACCGCCTACATTGCGCTGTTCAACTATCTCTTCGCAAAGAAGCACGGCGGCGAGTTCATCCTGCGCATCGAGGACACCGACGCGACGCGCTCGACGCCGGAGTTCGAACAGAAGGTGCTCGACGCGCTGAAATGGTGTGGGCTGAAGTGGTCCGAAGGCCCCGACATCGGCGGCCCCTTCGGTCCCTACCGCCAGAGCGACCGCAAGGACATCTACAAGCCATATGTCGAGAAGATCGTCGAGAACGGCCACGGTTTCCGCTGCTTCTGCACGCCCGAGCGGCTGGAGCAGATGCGCGAGGCACAGCGCGCCGCCGGCAAGCCGCCGAAATATGACGGCCTGTGCCTCAGCCTCTCGGCCGAGGAAGTGACCTCGCGCGTCGCCGCCGGCGAGCCGCATGTCGTGCGCATGAAGATCCCGACCGAAGGCTCGTGCAAGTTCTACGACGGCGTCTATGGCGACGTCGAGATTCCGTGGGATGCGGTCGATATGCAGGTTCTGCTCAAGGCCGACGGCATGCCGACCTATCATATGGCAAACGTCGTCGACGACCATCTGATGAAGATCACCCACGTCGCGCGCGGCGAGGAGTGGCTGGCTTCGGTGCCGAAGCACATCCTGATTTACCAGTATCTCGGCCTCGAACCGCCGAAGTTCATGCACCTGTCGCTGATGCGCAATGCCGACAAGTCGAAGCTGTCGAAGCGCAAGAACCCGACTTCGATCTCCTACTACACGGCGCTCGGCTACCTACCGGAAGCGCTGATGAACTTCCTCGGCCTGTTCTTCATCCAGATCGCAGAAGGCGAAGAACTGCTGACGATGGATGAACTGGCGGAAAAATTCGATCCGGAAAACCTCTCGAAGGCCGGCGCGATCTTCGATATCCAGAAGCTCGATTGGCTGAACGCGCGCTGGATCCGCGAGAAGCTCTCCGAAGAGGAGTTCGCGGCCCGCGTCTTCGCCTGGGCGTCGGAGAACGATCGCCTCAAGGAAGGTCTGAAGCTTTCGCAGTCGCGCATCTCGAAGCTCGGCGAACTGCCCGACCTCGCCGCCTTCCTGTTCAAGTCGGATCTCGGCCTGCAGCCGGCGGCTTTTGCCGGTGTAAAGGCCTCGCCGGAAGAACTGCTCGAGATCCTCAATACCGTTCAGCCGGATCTTGAAAAGATCCTCGAATGGAACAAGGAATCGATCGAAGCGGAACTGCGCGCAGTCGCCGAGCGCATGGGTAAGAAGCTGAAAGCCATCGTCGCGCCGCTGTTCGTCGCCGTATCGGGCTCGCAGCGCTCGCTGCCGCTGTTCGATTCGATGGAACTGCTCGGCCGCGCGGTCGTGCGCCAGCGCCTGAAGGTCGCGGCCCAGGTGGTCGCTGCGATGGCCGGCAGCGGAAAGTAAGGACAGGACCATGAACGAGAAGACAGCAACGGCCAGCCTTTCCTCCGACGCTACGGAAGTGCGTGCACAGAAGCTGAAGCTCCTGCGTGAGCAGATCGTCGACGTCTATCCGGCACATTTCCACCGGACGATGACCAATGCGGAACTTGCGGCGAAATATGAAAGCCTAGAGCCGGACACCGAAACGCAGGACGTCGTGACCGTCGCCGGCCGCGTCTATTCCTCGCGCAACTCCGGCATGTTCATGGATATCCATGACGCTTCCGGCAAGATCCAGATTTTCTCGCACAAGGATACGACCCCGGAAGATGCGCGTACGCTGCTGCCGCTGATCGACATCGGCGACATCATCGGCGTTACCGGCATCGCCCGCCGCACCAAGCGGGGCGAGCTGACGATCAACGCAAAAACGATCACGATGCTTACCAAGTCGCTGCTGCCGATGCCGGAGAAGTGGCACGGCCTCTCCGACATCGAGCTGCGCTACCGCAAGCGCCATCTCGACATCATGACCAACGAGGAGTCGAAGCTCCGCTTCCAGCAGCGCAGCCGCATCGTATCCGGAATCCGCCGCTTCATGGAAAATGACGGCTTCATGGAAGTCGAGACGCCGATGCTGCACTCGGTCTATGGCGGCGCCACCGCCGAGCCCTTCAAGACGCATCACAACACACTGAAGCTCGACATGTTCCTGCGCATCGCGCCGGAACTCTATCTGAAGCGCACGCTGGTCTCGGGGCTGACCGACAAGGTCTTCGAGATCAACCGCAACTTCCGCAACGAAGGCGTCTCCACTCGGCACAATCCGGAATTTACGATGATGGAGTGCTACTGGGCCTACGCCGACTACGAGGACGTGATGGACCTCGTCGAGCGGCTGTTCGCCGAACTGGCGCTCCTGGTCCACGGTAAGACGGAATTCACTTATGGAGACAAGGAGATCTCCTTCAAGGGGCCGTTCCGTCGCGTGCCCATGCCGGAAGCCGTCAAGGAAGCCACCGGGATCGACTTCCTGGCGATGAAGACCGATGAGGAAGCGCGTGCCGCAGCCGAGGCCGCCGGCTTCGAGATCGAGAAGGACTGGACCTGGGGCGAATGCCTGGCCTTCGTCTTCGAGGAAAAAGTCGAACCGACTCTGATCCAGCCCGCCCACGTCACGCATTTCCCGAAGGACATCTCGCCCTTCGCCAAGGAAGTGCCGGGCGAGCCGCGCCTCGTCGAGCGTTTCGAGACCTATTGCAACACCTGGGAACTCGGCAATGCCTTCTCGGAGCTCAACGATCCGGAAGAACAGCGCGCGCGCATGGTCGAACAGCTCGAACAGGCGCATGCGCGCGGCGAACTGGCAAAACAGCTCGATGACGAATTCCTCGATGCGATCGACCAGGGCATGCCGCCGGCCGGGGGCCTCGGCATCGGTGTCGACCGCCTGATCATGCTGCTCACCAACGCGCCGTCGATCCGCGACGTGATCTTGTTCCCGGCCCGACGCCACAAGGCCGACTAGTGCATGTCGCCCAAAAGTGTGCAGCGGTTTTGGGACAGCGACATGTATAAAAGCAAGGATCAAAAGCGCGTCGCATGAGTCCGATTGAACGCGACGCGCTTTAGGCCCGCGCGGACAAACATAGCCATGCATAAAAGGCCGCCCTTCATCCGGCGGGCTTTTGCTTTGTCGCGACGGAATGCCTTAATGGTCGGCGGGCGCTTCTGCGCTCTCGACGGTTTGCTCGGCGGCTTCGTCCGCCCCCGCGCCCTCCGTTGTAGCCGCGGACGGATCGATGCAAAGCGAACGATCCTCCATGGCGCTCATCAGTGCGCGCACCTCGTCAAGCTCAAGCCGAACGGTCTTGCCGTGGAACATGCCGGAGACGTTCGCGGTCCCGTCATTGTAGGAAGCGCGGAACGGCTCCTCCATCCCCCTGACGCTCTGTGGACCGGGGGCAAAAAGAACCTCGGCGCCGATCGCCGCGCCCCGCACCGCAGCCCGCTCCTCCGGTCCGGCCGCGTCGAGCACGACGATCTGATAGAGATCGGCCTTCTCCTTCTGCGATAGCGCACCGACCACGCGCAGCGCCGTCCTGAGGCGGTCCGGTCCGCTCGCCCTGTCGGTCTTCACGTGCATCCTGACCCAGCGTTGGCCATTGTGATCGAGCTTCAGCGTCCGGATCGTCGTACATTCGAGCCCGGATGGGGACGGCTCGGCAAGACGGGCCATAAGCCTGTCGCGACCGACATAGACGGCGGCACCACCGGACGCCGCGGAAACGCTGAGCGCGGCGGACAGGATGACCACCAGCCTTTTGGAAGGACGCAATCTGCTGAAAATAGCCTTCACCCGCGGCTCCGCTGTCATCTTCAAAATTGCAAAGAAAAGCCCGCAGGCCGTTACCACGATAGGTCAGCGACCTTTCGGAAAGTTTAAGTCCGTTCAGCGGGATAAGAAGAATTCAGTAATGCGGATCACTCGTTTCCACCCCGCGTTGGCTGCCGGAATTCCCGCGGACTGCAACGATCCCCCGGGAATAGCTCTTGCTCTCGCGCCGGGCTCAACTAAAAGAAATGCCGCAAATTCTTCGTGTGAGAGGGACCGGCCGCATCATGGCGCGCATCGGAATGGTTGGAGCAGGCATCATCGGGGTGCGTCGGTGGCCCACTTCTCACGATGGGCGAGAACGCCGATTTGGTGCCGCTTAGCATTCGCCGCTTCCACTAGCGGCATTCCTATCCCACTTCCAATAAAGAAAAGAAGAAAACATGCACAAGGTTATTTTCGATACGGATCCCGGCGTCGATGACGCGATGGCGCTTCTCTTCCTGCATCGGCACCCGGACATCGATCTCATCGGCATCACCTCCGTTTTCGGCAATGCCTCGGTTGAGACGACGACGCGCAACGCGCTCTTCCTGAAGCAGGCGTGGAACATCGCAGCGCCGGTCGCCAAGGGGCTTGGCGAGACCTTCGATCACGGCCGCCCTCATGTCGGCTGGCCGACGGGCATTCATGGCGAAGATGGGCTCGGCAATATCGACGTGCCGGAAAATATAGACTTGCCGCTCGATCCCCGTCCGGCGCATCGCTTCATCATCGATACGGTGCGCGCCAATCCGGGCGAAGTGACGCTCATCGCCGTAGGACGGATGACCAATCTGGCGCTGGCACTGCGCGAAGATCCGGACATAGCCGGGCTGGTCAAGGATGTCGTGATCATGGGCGGCGCTTTCGACGTTCCCGGCAACATCACACCGGCGGCGGAAGCCAATATCCATGGAGACCCGGAAGCCGCCGACGTGGTGATGACGGCGCCGTGGCCCGTCACCGTCATCGGCCTCGATGTGACCACGCGCACGGTGATGACGCGGGCCATGCTGGTCGATATTGCCGAGCGCGGCGGAGCGCCGGCAAGACTCCTGTCCGACATCTCGCAGTTCTACATCACCTTCTACGAGCAGCATGTCGATGACGGCATGATCGTCCATGACAGCTGTGCCTGTGCCTATGTCGTTGCGCCGGAGCTGTTCCGCACCCGCAGCGGCTCGGTGCGCGTCATCTGCGGTGGCATCGCCGACGGCCAGACGATCCAGAAACCGGATGCGCGCCTCTTTCCGCCGAGCCCTTGGGACGACCTTCCGAGTCAGAAGGTCTGCATCGGCATCGATGCCGAGGGCGTGCTGAAACTGATCGCCGATACGCTCGCGTCGAGCCACTAAGGCACGAGTCAGACGCGGGCGGCGAAAATCTTGTCCGCATGGCTGGCAGACGCGCATCTGCCAGCTATCTTTGTGTGCATGAGACCGGACAACCTGCTCTATCCCGCCCCAAAGGGACTCTACAGCGAGAAAGGCGACTTCTACATCGACCCGATACAGCCGGTCGAAAGGGCGCTCATCACGCACGGGCATGCCGATCATGCTCGCGCTGGTCATGGCCACGTCCTCGCGACGCGCGAGACGCTTGACATCATGCGCATTCGCTACGGCGACGGCTTTTGCGGTGCGAGCCAGGTCGCTCCGCTCGGCGAGACGATCACGGTCAACGGCGTGACCGTCCGTTTTCATCCGGCCGGGCACGTGCTCGGCTCGGCGCAGATCGCTGTCGAGACGGATGGAACCCGAATCGTCGTCTCCGGCGACTACAAGCGGCGGCCGGATCGGACCTGCCGGGCTTTCGAGCCCGTCCCCTGCGACGTCTTCATCACCGAGGCGACCTTCGGCCTCCCGGTCTTCCACCATCCGGACGACGGCGCCGAGGTCGCCCGGCTGCTGATGTCGCTAAGGCAGTTTCCGGAGCGCGCCCATATGGTCGGCGCCTATGCGCTCGGCAAGGCGCAAAGGGTCATCGCCCTCCTGCGCCAGCAGGGCTATGAGGAGCCCATCTACATCCACGGGGCGCTCGCCAAGCTGTGCGAGTACTATCAGAACGAGGGCATTGATCTCGGCGAGATCCGCCCGGCGACGCTTACGGGCGAGAGCCGGCAGGATTTCGCCGGCGCTATCGTCATCGGCCCGCCGTCGGCCTTCGCCGATCGCTGGGCGCGGCGCTTCGCCGATCCCCTCGCCGTTTTCGCCTCGGGCTGGATGCTTATCCGCCAGCGCGCCAAGCAACGCGGCGTCGAACTGCCCCTCGTCATCTCCGATCACTGCGACTGGGCCGAACTCACGGGAACGATACGCGAGATCGCGCCCGCCGAGGTCTGGGTGACGCATGGCCGCGAGGAGGCCCTGGTGCGCTGGTGCGAATTGCAGGGCATTCCGGCGCGTCCGCTTCACCTCGTTGGCTACGACGACGAGGGAGAGTGAGAATCATGAAGGCCTTCGCCGAACTGCTCGACCGGCTGGTTCTGACGCCGCAGCGAAATGCCAAGATCCGCCTGCTTGCGGACTATTTTCGCGAGGCTGGCGACCCGAGCCGCGGTTATGCGCTTGCCGCGATCGCCGGCACGCTGACGCTCAATACAGTCAAGCCCCAACTGATCCGAGACCTCCTGCTCGAGCACATGGACGAGGTGCTGTTTCGCTATTCCTATGACTATGTCGGCGATCTCGCGGAGACCGTCTCGCTGGTTTGGGAGCCGCCGCAGGAGCGCGTTGCAGCCGATATTCCACTCGGAGAGGTCGTCGAGCGGCTGCAGATGGCCGGCCGGTCCGAGGTGCGATCGCTGGTCCGCGACATGCTCGATCAACTTGACACGTCGGGCCGCTTCGCCCTTCTGAAGCTCGTCACCGGGGGCCTCAGGATAGGCGTTTCGGCACGGCTGGCGAAACAGGCGCTGGCGGAAATGGGCGGCAAGGATGTCGGCGAGATAGAAACCCTCTGGCACGGCCTTGCGCCGCCCTATCTGCCACTTTTCCTCTGGCTGAGCGGCGAAGCGGACATGCCAACCCTCAAGACTCCGGCGGTCTTTCATTCGGTGATGCTCTCGACGCCGGTCGGCGAAGGCGATCTCGAAGGACTGGATCCGGCGGACTTCGCCGCGGAATGGAAATGGGATGGGATTCGCGTTCAGCTGGCGAATATCGGTGGCGTGCGACGGCTCTATTCGCGCAGCGGCGACGAGATTTCCGGCGCCTTTCCGGAAATCCTCGAAGCGGCCGACTTCACCGGCGTCATCGACGGCGAACTGCTGGTGGGCGGAACGGCCCGCAGCAACCAGGCGACCGGCACTTTCGCGGACCTGCAGCAGCGCCTGAACCGCAAGACCGTCAACCGTAAGTTGCTCGAAGATTATCCCGCTTTCATTCGCGGCTACGACATCCTCTTTTCCGGCGAACGGGACATTCGGGCCGAACCGTTCAAGGAGCGTCGCCAGGCCCTCGACACGCTGATCGACGCGGCATCTCCTCAACATTTTGACCTCTCGCCGCTCGTCCCGTTTGCGACCTGGGAGGAACTGGACCGGCTTCGATCCGACCCGCCGGACCCGGTTATCGAAGGAGTCATGTTGAAGCGGCTGGACTCTCCCTATGTCGCAGGCCGAGCAAAGGGACCCTGGTTCAAATGGAAGCGGGAGCCCTTCAATATCGACGCAGTGCTGATGTATGCGCAACGCGGCCATGGCAAGCGATCGAGCTACTATTCCGACTTCACCTTCGGCGTCTGGACGGAGAGCGACGGACAAACAGTTTTGGTCCCGGTGGGCAAGGCCTATTTCGGCTTCACCGATGCCGAACTCGAAATTCTCGACCGCTTCGTCCGCGACAACACGGTCGAACGCTTCGGTCCGGTGCGTGCGGTGCGCGCCGAGCCCGATGCCGGCTTTGTCGTCGAGGTAGCCTTCGAAGGCCTGAACCGTTCCACCCGGCACAAGTCGGGCGTTGCGATGCGTTTTCCGCGCATCGCCCGCCTGAGGGCGGACAAACTGCCGCGGGACGCCGACAGGCTCGAAACATTGCAGGCAATGATCGAGACGAAGATATAGCGGCCTACCGAAGGCGCAAAGGACGCTGCAGCACGTTGATTTGCTGCATGTTTTACCCACAAATCGCAAACGTGCAGTAGAGCAGATCTCGCAGCCGGGCCTATTTCAGCAAGTCCGAATGAAGAATTGTTAAGAAGAGTCTGGAATTATCCGGGCCGTGGCCCCGCCATCCGCGCTCTCAGGGGTGCCCTCGTGCCGGATAAGAACCGTATCAAGCTTGGAATGTCCCGACTATCGCGATTTCTCACCCCCAACTACCTTCCAGCAATCATCGCGACCTTCGTGGTGATCGTCGCCGGAATTCTTGCCGACAACCAGAACCAGGTCGTGTCGGAAGCACGCATGCGTTCCGAGGTCGCGGACGAGCTCAATCCGATACGCGCGAGGATCGAATCCAGCATTAACGGCAACATTCAGCTTGTTCGCGGCCTAATCGGCACGATCGCCACCGAACCCGACATGCGGCAAGAGCGCTTCGGTGAGCTTGCCCGCAGCATCTTCACCGAACGTTCGCAGCTTCGCCACGTTGCGGCCGCTCCAGATCTGGTCGTGTCGATGGTCTATCCGATCGCCGGGAACGAGAGGGTGATCGGCCTCGACCACCGCAAGAAGGAAAATCAGCGCGCCGCGGTGATGCGCGTCAGGGAGACCGGCAAGATGGTGTTGGCCGGTCCGGTCGACCTCGTTCAAGGCGGCAAGGGTCTGATCGCCCGATTTCCGGTGTGGACTAATTTTGGCGGCGGCAGCAATCACTTCTGGGGCGTCGTTTCGGCGGTGATCGATGTCGACCGCCTTTATCGCGACAGCGGCCTCGTCTCGCCGACACTCGGCATCGACATCGCGATAGCGGGTCGCGATGGCCTTGGACGCGAGGGAGCGGTCTTCTTCGGCAACCCCGCGATCTTCAGCCAGAACCCGGTCGAGATGAGCGTATCCCTCCCCGGTGGCTCATGGAGCATTGCCGCAATCCCCAAGGGCGGCTGGCCAGCGACGCCGGACAACGCCTGGCAGATCCGTGTCTTGATCGTAATCGGCGGATTGATGATCGTCGTCCCCATGCTCTTCACCGGCCGGCTCATGACCGAGCGCCAGAGGAACATTCGCGCCCTGAAGCAAAGCAAGGATCAGCTTCAGGAACTCTCACATCGGCTAAAGATTGCGCTCGACACCTCCGAGATCGGCATCTGGGAACTGGATATCGAGAGCGGCAAGTTGCTGTGGGATAGCCGGATGAAGGAGCTCTACGGCATCGGGAAATCGATGCGCGAAATTTACGACGATTGGAGGGATACGCTGCACCCGGACGACCTTGCACGTGCAGAGGAGGAGTTTGCCGAGGCGCTTGCGAGCGGCGGCGGCTACAATTCCGAGTTCCGCATCTGCCTCGCCGGTGGCAAGGTGCGTCATATCCGAGCGATTGGCTCCACCTACGCCGGCGCAGGCGGCCGCAGGAAGATCGTCGGCGTCAATTGGGACGTGACGGCGGATTTCGAGACGAGAGCCACGCTTTCCGAGGCCAAGCGGCTTGCCGAGGCCCATAGCACCGAACTGGAAGCCGCGCGCCATCGCATGGAATTCAACGCGCTGCACGACCCGCTCACCGGCCTGCCGAACCGCCGATTCCTCGACCAGATCCTCGCCGACCGCAGCCGGCATTTCGACGATCAAGCGAAGCTCAGCATCTTTCACATGGATCTCGATCGCTTCAAGCAGATCAACGATACGCTCGGCCATGCTGCCGGCGACGAAATCCTGAGGCATGCGGCCGAACTCTTGCGGCAGAATGCGCGCGAGGGTGACTTCGTCGCCCGCATCGGCGGCGACGAATTCGTGATCATCCGACAGAGCCACGGCCGGGACGAGGACGCCGCGCTTGCATCACGTATCATCGAAGCGATGAGCGTGCCGATCCGCTACAAGGATCAGGAATGCCGCATCGGCGTCAGCATCGGCATTGCCGCCCAGTCCACGGCAGGAGACGAGCTTTCGCAGATTCTCGTGAACGCCGACATCGCGCTTTATGAGGCCAAGCGCCGCGGCCGCAACAGGCACGAAACCTTCACCGGAGCGTTGAAGACGGCGGTGTTCCAGACGAAGCAGACCGCTGACGAAATTCTTCGCGGTCTCGAGCGGAATGAATTCATCGCCTATTTCCAACCGCAATTCTGCCCGACCTCCCTCGACGTCATTGGCGTCGAAGCGCTGGTGCGGTGGGATCACCCGACGAAGGGGCTGCTCAGCCCGCACGCCTTCCTCAAGACGGCGGAAGACATCAACGTCGTCGCATCGATCGACCAGAAGATCCTCGAACAGGCGCTGTTCCAGATCTGGCGGTGGGAAGCAAACGGCATCCGGATCCCGAAGGTCTCGGTCAACCTCTCCTATCCGCGGCTGCGCGACGACGGACTGATCGAGCGCCTGAAGCAGATGCGGATACCGGAAGGGCGACTTTCCTTCGAACTGCTCGAATCGATCTCCTTCGACGAGAACGACGTGACGGTGCTTTCGAACATCGAGCGCATCAAGGAACTGGGAATCGAGGTCGAGATCGACGACTTCGGAACCGGCTACGCGTCCATTCTCAGCCTTACCAAACTGACGCCGCGCCGGCTGAAGATCGATCGGCAGCTCATCCTGCCGATCCTGACCTCGCCGGCCCAGCGACGGCTTGTGGAATCGATCATCGACATCGGCACCTCGCTCGGCATTGAGGTGATCGCCGAGGGCGTCGAGACTCTGGAGCATGCCCGCATCCTCAAGGAGTTGGGCTGCCACGGGTTGCAGGGTTATGCCTTCGCCCGGCCGATGAATGCCAACGATCTCGCGACCTTCGTTTTCGAACGCCGTTGGCAGGCCGCGTAGGCACGCGGAAACGTCACCGGACCGGCGCGTTTTTCTTCCCGTAAGGCTTGGCAGTCGGCCGGAAAAAAGTCATAAAAACACATGCCTTTGCCGCTTCGCGGATGATCCGGGCATCGTTTGCGGTGGTCGCTTCGAGCGACACTCCTGCCGGGACCCAGGTCGCACTCTCCAACATACCCAATGAGGGGAACGGAACGATAGAATACGCGGGGAAATTGCTGCCTGTTTTCATTCTCGCTCCTTTCGCGGGAAGCCTCATCGTAATCTTCTTTCCGTCCGATCAACGCGGTGCCACTGCCTGGTTCGCAGGTGCGATCGCCCTTGTCTGCTTCCTGGTGACCGCGGGTCTCTATCCCTTCGTCGCTTCCGGCGGCGTGTTGCATTATCAGCTCGACTGGATCCCCGAACTCGGGCTCAACTTCACGCTGCGGATGGACGGCTTCGCCTGGCTGTTTTCGGCGCTGATCACCGCGATCGGCGTTCTCATCGTCCTTTACGCCCGCTACTACATGGCTGCCGAGGACCCGGTCCCGCGCTTCTTCGCGCTGTTCCTTGCCTTCATGGCATCGATGCTCGGCGTCGTGCTGTCCGGCAACCTCATCCTGCTTGCGGTCTTCTGGGAGCTGACGAGCATCGTCTCCTTCCTGCTGATCGGCTACTGGCATCACAATGCGCACGCCCGCGACGGCGCGCGCATAGCGTTGACAATGACCGGCATGGGCGGGCTTTGCATGATGGTCGGATTGTTGATCATGGGCCGGATCGTCGGGAGCTACGATCTCGATGCCGTGCTCGCCTCCGGCGACGCGATCCGCAACCACCCGCTCTACTTGACCGTCCTTATCCTTCTGCTGCTCGGCGCCCTCACGAAGAGCGCGCAGTTCCCCTTTCATTTCTGGCTGCCGCACGCGATGGCTGCGCCAACCCCTGTCTCGGCCTATTTGCATTCGGCGACGATGGTGAAGGCCGGCGTCTTCCTGCTCGCACGGCTCTGGCCGGTGATGGCCGGCACCGAGGCCTGGTTCTGGATCGTCGGCCTCGCTGGGCTCACAACCCTCTTGCTCGGCGCCTATTTCGCGATCTTCCAGCAGGATCTGAAGGGGCTCCTCGCCTATTCGACGATCAGTCATCTCGGGCTCATCACCGTGCTCTTGAGCCTGGGCAGCCCGCTGGCGGCTGTCGCTGCGGTCTTCCATATCGTCAATCACGCCACCTTCAAGGCCTCGCTGTTTATGGCGGCGGGCATCATCGACCACGAAACCGGCACCCGCGACATGCGAAGGCTGAGCGGTCTCTTCCACTACATGCCGATCACCGCCACGCTTGCCATGGTGGCAAGCGCGGCCATGGCCGGCGTGCCGCTGCTCAATGGTTTCCTTTCCAAGGAGATGTTCTTCGCCGAGGCGATTGAGACGCACCTCGCGAACGCACTCGACACGATGACGCCCTATGTCGCGACGATCGCGAGCATGTTTGCCGTCACCTATTCGCTGCGCTTCATTCACGGCGTCTTCTATGGCTCCATGCCGAAGGACCTGCCCACGAAACCCCACGAGCCACCACGCTGGATGCGGGCGCCAGTGGAATTCCTCGTGCTTGCCTGCCTCGTCGTCGGCATTATTCCCGCGCAGACGATCGGTCCGTTCCTGCATACGGCGGTCGTTTCGATCCTCGGCGATCGCACACCGCAGTATAGCCTTGCCGTCTGGCACGGCTGGAACATCCCGTTGATCATGAGCTTCGTGGCGCTGTCGGGCGGCGTCGGCCTCTATTTCCTGATGCGCTCCTACCTTGCGACCAGCATCGAAGGGCCGCCGGTCTTCCGCCTGCTCCAGGGCCAGCGCATCTTCGAACGCGTGCTGGTAACGCTTTCATGGAAGTGGGCCCGCTCGCTGGAGCAGAGGCTCGGCACGCGCCGCCTGCAGCCGCAGATGTGCTTCGTCGTTCTCCTCGCGCTCGCGGCCGGAGCATTGCCGCTCTTGCTCGGCGGTTTCAAACTACCGCCCCTCATCATACGCGGCATCGATCCGGCCTTCGCCCTGCTCTGGGTGATCGGCATCGCCTGTGCCGTCGGTTCGGCCTACCAGGCGAAGTTTCATCGGCTCGCATCGCTCGTGCTGCTTGGCGGCGCGGGTCTCGTCACGTGCATCACCTTCGTCTGGCTTTCCGCACCCGACCTCGCAATAACCCAGCTTCTCGTCGAGATCGTCACGACCGTGCTCATTCTGCTTGGATTGCGATGGCTGCCGAAGCGCATCGAGCAGCCCGAGGATTCCGAGGATCTTCCATTCCGCATCCGCCTCAGGCGCCTGCGCGACTTCATTCTCGCGATCCTGGCCGGTGGCGGGATGATGCTCATTGCCTACACAATCATGACACGGCCGCTGCCCGAGACCATCGCCAGCTATTTTCTTGAGCGGGCTTACACGGAGGGCGGCGGCACCAACGTCGTCAACGTTATCCTCGTCGATTTCCGCGGCTTCGACACGCTCGGCGAGATCGCCGTGCTCTGCATCGTCGCCTTGACGGTCTTTGCGCTTCTCTTGCGCTTCCGTCCGCAGGCCGACAGTCTGGAGACCCCGGAACAACAGCGGGTGCAGAACGCCTTCGACGACGATCACCCGGATCGAGCAGCCGGTGACAGTGTCGCCGAGTATCTCTTCGTGCCCTCCGTCATCATGCGCTGGATGTTCCCCATTACCGGGCTGCTCGCCGCCTATCTCTTCCTGCGCGGACATGATCTGCCGGGCGGCGGGTTTGCCGCCGGTATCGCCATGTCGATCGGATTCATCCTGCAATACATGTCGGGCGGCACCCGCTGGGTCGAGGAGCGGTTGCGCATCCACCCGCTGCGCTGGATGAGCTTCGGCCTTCTGGTCGCGGCGGCAACCGGTGCCGGATCGTGGCTCTTCGGCTATCCGTTCCTCACATCGCATGCGCAGTATGCGACCCTGCCGATCGTCGGCAAATTTCCGCTGGCGAGCGCCATCCTCTTCGATCTCGGCGTCTTTTCGCTGGTTCTCGGTGCGACTGTGCTGATGCTCATTGCGCTCGCCCACCAGTCTGTCCGCGCGCCGCGCGCCCACATGCGCGCAGCGCGAGCCGAGAAAGAGGGAGTTCGGTAATGGAACTCATTCTCTCCGCGGGGATCGGTGCCCTGACCGCGTCAGGCGTTTATCTGTTGCTGAGGCCCCGGACCTACCAGGTCATCATCGGTCTCTCGCTGCTCTCCTATGCCGTCAATCTCTTCATCTTCGGCATGGGGAGGTTGCGTGTGAACGCGCCACCGGTGCTCGATCCGGCAGGCGCCGGCGACCTTGCCAGCTATACGGATCCCGTCCCGCAGGCGCTGGTGCTGACGGCGATCGTCATCGGCTTTGCGATGACGGCACTCTTCCTCGTCGTGCTGCTCGCCTCGCGCGGCTTCACCGGAACCGATCACGTCGACGGAAGGGAGCAGCGCCATGACTGATTGGCTGCAGCACCTTCTGATTCTGCCGGTCCTGCTTCCGCTCGCCGTCGGTGCGGCGCTGATCCCGATCGACGAACGCAATAGGATGCTGAAGGGACTGTTCGGCTTCGGCTCGACACTCATCGTCTTCATCGTCGCCATGATTCTCATGCGCATTGCCGCGAATGCTGGCAGCCCGCAGGGGACAGGCATTTATCCGCTTGGCAACTGGCCGGCGCCCTTCGGCATCGTTCTCGTGCTCGATCGGTTGTCCGCGCTGATGCTCTGCCTGACGGCAGGTCTGGCGCTTGCCGCCCAGGTCTATTCCATGGCGCGCTGGCACACGGCCGGCCACCATTTCCATTCGCTGTTCCAGCTTCTCATCGCCGGGCTCAACGGCGCCTTCCTGACGGGCGACATCTTCAATCTTTTCGTCTTTTTCGAAATGATGCTGGCAGCGTCCTATGGCCTGCTGCTGCACGGCTCCGGACCGATGCGCGTCAAGGCCGGCCTGCACTATATCGCGATCAATCTTGCCGCCTCGTCGCTGTTCCTCATCGGCGTCAGCCTGATCTACGGTGTCACTGGCACGCTCAACATGGCCGAGCTCGCCGCGAAGCTTGCAACACTTGCGCCCGATAACCGCCAGTTCGTCGAAACCGGCGCCGCGATCCTCGGCATCGCCTTCCTCGTCAAGGCCGGCATGTGGCCGCTTAGCTTCTGGCTGCCGCCGGCCTATGCCGCCGCGACGCCGCCGGTCGCTGCAGTCTTTGCCATTTTGACCAAGGTCGGCATCTACGTCATCGTCCGCCTGCACTTCCTCGTCTTCGGTGCGGCTGCCGGAGCCTCCGCTGGCTTCGGCCAGGATTGGCTCGTTGTCGGCGGCATGCTGACGATTGCTTTCGGCGCGATCGGCGTGCTCGCCTCACAGGCGATGGGCAGGCTCGCTGGCTATTCGGTTCTGGTCTCCTCCGGAACGCTGCTTGCAGCGATCGGCCTCGGCCATGCGGGGATGCTCGCCGGGGCCTTCTTCTATCTCGTCAGCTCGACACTGACGATCTCCGCCTTCTTCCTGCTCATCGAACTCGTCGACCGCGGCCGTGACGCCGGCGCCGACGTTCTGGCGGTGACGATGGAAGCCTATGGTGACTTCGATGAGGACGAAGAAGAGGAGGAAGTCGGCGTCGCGATACCGGGGACCATGGCCGTTCTCGGCCTCTGCTTCTGCCTCTGTGCCGTGCTTCTTTCCGGCCTCCCGCCCTTGTCGGGCTTCGTCGCCAAGTTCGCGATCCTGCGCGGCCTCTTCGACATGCCGGGCGCCGATCTGTCAGCCGCGATGTCTGCCGCCGATTGGGCCTATGTCGTGCTTCTCATCCTGTCGGGACTTGCCGCCATGATCGCGATGAACCGCATCGGCATCCGCACCTTCTGGGCCTCGATCGAAGGCACTGTGCCGCGGGTCTTCGTCATCGAGATCACGCCCGTTGTCGTTCTGCTTGCCGCCTGCATTTTCCTGAGCCTTCAGGCCGGCCCCGCCATGCGCTACATGCAGGCAACCGCCGACGATCTGCTCAACCCGCTGTTCCAGAGCGAGCGTGTTCTGTCCGCGCCAAGGGCGGGAGGGCAATAGCCATGCGCACCTGGTTTCCCTATCCGCTGTTGTCGCTCACGCTGCTGGTGATGTGGTTGCTCTTGAACCAGTCGCTGGCGCCGGGCTCGATCCTCATCGGCCTCGTTCTCGGCATGGTGCTCGGCTGGGTGACGCTCAAGCTGCATCCGGCAAGATCGCATCTGCACCGCATCGGGCGCGCAGCTCGCTTCGCTCTCGAGGTGATCGCCGACATCATCCGCTCGAACATCGCCGTTGCGTCGATCATCCTGCGTGCCGACCGTGTCCCCGCAATTGCCGGTTTTCTGACCGTCGACCTCGATCTCGAAGACGAGAACGCTCTCGCGCTCTTGGCCTGCATCATGACGGCGACCCCGGGGACGGCATGGCTCGAATACGACCGTCGCCGGAAGACCTTGCTTTTCCATGTGCTTGACTTGCAGAACGAGGAAGTGTGGCGCGCGACGATCAAGCGTTACGAAGCGGCGTTGAAGGAGATATTCCATGACTGAGCTTGCGATCACCTGGTCTGTCCTGCTTTCCCAGGTTATGCTCGGCCTGGCGATGGCCTGCGCGCTTTACCGCATCGCCAGGGGGCCACGCGCACAGGAAAGGATCCTCGCGCTCGACACGCTCTACATCAACGCGATGCTGATGCTGCTCTCCTTCGGCATCCGAAGTGCGAACACGATCTATTTCGAGACCGCGCTGATCATAGCGGTGATTGGCTTCGTCGCTTCAATCGCCTTCGCGAAATTTCTGATGCGCGGTGAGGTGATTGAATGAGCCATCTGACCGACCTGCCGACCTGGGCCGCCTTCGCCGTCTGCGGCCTGCTGCTTTTCGGCGCGGCGACGACGCTGATCGGTTCGCTCGGCCTACTGCGCCTTTCGAATTTCTATGAACGGCTGCACGCCCCGACAATTGCGACGAGCGGCGGCACGATCCTGATCTGCCTTGCGTCGATGCTCTGCTTTGCCGTGCTGCAAAGCCGCTGGATCTTCCACGAGCTGCTGATCGTCTTCTTCGTCACCGTGACGACGCCGGTGACGCTGGCACTGCTCGGCCAGGCGGCGCTCTACCGCGACCGCTTCGAAGAACAGAACGGGGTCCCGCGCAAGCACAAGCCGGATAGCGAAAAAAGCACCGACTGATCGAGGATTAATCGCGGCCGCGGAAACGCCGCTGGTAGGCGGGGTCGTAGAGCGAACTCTCACGGAAGTCCGCAGCTTCGAGGCCAGGGCCGACGAAGATCAGCGCCGTGCGTTCGATCGGCTCGAGCGCGACTCTGGCGGCGATATCCCCGAGCGTGCCGCGCAAAACCCGCTCGTCCGGCCACGACGCCTTGGCGACGATCGCAACCGGGCAGTCGGCGCCATAGAGCGGCGTCAACTCCTCTACGACCCGGTCGAGCGCATGGATCGCGAGGTGGATCGCCAGCGTCGAGCCCGTGGCGCCGAAAGCGGCAAGCGTCTCGCTGTTCGGCATCGGCGAGGCCCGACCGGAAACACGGGTCAACACTAGGCTTTGGGCCACGGCTGGAATTGTCAGCTCCCGGCCAAGCGTTGCGGCAGCCGCGGCAAAAGCCGGCACACCGGGCGTCATGGTATAGGCGATGCCCTGCTTCTCAAGCCGGCGGATCTGTTCGGCGACCGCGCTCCAAACGGAAAGATCGCCCGAATGCAGTCGAGCCACGTCCTCTCCGGCCTGCGCCGCGCGAACATATTCCGCTTCGATCTCGTCGAGCGACATCGGCGCAGTATCGACGATGCGGGCTCCGGGCGGGCAATACTGCAGAAGCTCGGGCGACACGATCGAGCCGGCATAGAGGCAGACCGGGCAGCAGCCGATCAGGTCCCTGCCCCTGACCGTGATCAGGTCTGCCGCGCCCGGGCCTGCGCCGATGAAATGAACCGTCATATCCTATCCTCTCAAATTCGCTCGCTCAGTTGGACCGGGCTGCGGCCGCCAGCCGCGCGCAGTTTTCCTCATCCCGCCTTGATCCATGACCATTGCGTGACCGGCATCGCCGGCCGCCAGCCGGTCATCGTTCCGATCGGTGAGGCCCGGGCGATGTCGATCCGGATCAGCGAGCCGCCAATCCGCGCATGCTGTGCGATGAGAACGGCTTCCATTTCCGTCGTTACCGCATTCGCCACCAGCCGACCGCCGGGGCCAAGTGCAGCGATCGCAGCATCCATCACGCCCGGCTCACTGCCGCCGCCGCCAATGAAGATGACGTCCGGCGTCGCGAGGCCGCGAAGCGCCTCCGGCGCCTCGCCTTCGACCACCGTCAATCCCGGCACGCCGCAGCGCGCCGCATTGCGACCGATGCGTATAGCGCGCTCGGGCGACGCCTCGATGGCGATGGCGCGCATCGCCGGGTCTGACAGCATCCACTCGATGGCAATCGAGCCAGAACCGGCGCCGATATCCCACAGCAACTCGCCCTTGCGCGGCGCAAGGCCCGAAAGCGTCAACGCGCGCACCTCGCGCTTGGTGATCTGTCCGTCATGCTCGAACAGGGCATCGTCGAGACCGGCGGCGAGCGGCAGTACCCGCGCGTTGGCATCGGCAACGACCTCAATGGCGCAGATGTTCAAGGAATGCAGGTCTTCAAGAGCGAAACTCGACGCGATCTGCCGCGAAATACGTTCGCGTTCGCCACCCAGCGCCTCCAGAACGATCAGCCGGGATTGACCGAATCCGCTGTCACAAAGCAGCATGGCAAGCGCCTTCGGACCGTCTTCGTCCGAGGTCAGCGCCAGCACGCGGGCGCCCGGCTGCAGATGCGGCCGGATGAGGTCGAGCGGGCGCCCATGCAGCGAAACCGTCGTCACGTCCTGCAATGCCCACCCGAGCCGCGATGCCGCAAGGCTGAAGGACGATGGCGCGGGAATGGTGCGCATTTCGCCAGCATCGATCCGGCGTGCAAGCGTGGCGCCGACGCCGAAGAGGAAAGGGTCGCCGGAGGCAAGCACGACGACGGGACTGCCCCGCCTCGCAACAATCGCCTCGACGGATTTTTCGAACGGGCTCTGCCAGGCCTGGCGCTCGCCAGTTGTCAGGGAGGCCGCAAGCTCGAGATGCCGAGTTCCGCCGAAGACGACCGGCGCGGTCGCAATCAGTCGCTTGGCCTCGTCGCCGAGACCCGCTACACCATCCTCACCGATACCGATGATCACCAACCAGGGGGCGACGATGGCCGAAGCGCTGTTCGACATGTCAGCCATGGACAGACCTCGCATTCTGATCCTCGGCGGCACGACCGAGGCGCGGCAGCTTGCCGATCGCCTTGCGGCTGATCCTCGCTACGATGCGGCCATCTCGCTCGCAGGTCGCACCGCCGACCCGCGGCCGCAACCGTTGCCGACCCGCGTCGGCGGTTTCGGCGGTGCAGAAGGGCTTGCCGCCTTCCTGAAGGCGGAAAACGTCGCTCTGCTGATCGATGCGACCCATCCCTTCGCCGCCCGTATTTCTCACAATGCCGCCGCTGCGGCGGAAGCAACCGGAACGCCGATTTTTGCGCTCCGCCGCCCCGCTTGGGAACTTGAACGCGGAGATCGCTGGACGCGTGTCGAGAGCGTACCCGAGGCCGTGTCTGCGCTCGGTGGAGCGCCGCGCCGTGTCTTCTTGGCGATCGGCCGGCAGGAAACGTTCCACTTCGAGAAGGCGCCGCAACATAAATACGTCGTTCGCAGCGTCGACCCGGTGACGCCGCCGCTCGCCCTGCCCGACGTCACCGCGATTCTCGCCTGCGGTCCCTTCGCGGAAGCGGACGAGATCGACCTCTTCGAGGAGCATGACATCGACATCGTCGTCGCCAAGAACAGCGGCGGCACCGCGACCTATGGCAAGATCGCCGCCGCGCGCAAGCTCGGTATCGAGGTGATCATGGTCGAGCGCCACAACCCCGCCGACGTGCCGTCGGTCGGCAATTGCGATGAGGCGCTCGAACGCATCCATCAGCGGCTTTCCCCGGTAAAGGACCGTGGCGTGTAGACGAGATCGGGCTTGCCGTCGCGCGGCACGATGCGCGTTTCCGCTGAGCCGATGATCACGCAGGTCGCCATGTCGGCGCGATTGGCATCGGCCTCGCCGAGAGGCATCACTGTGATACGCTCATCCGGCCGACCGGCCGCGCGGCCGAAGATGACCGGGACGCGAGGAGGCAGAACCTGTCGCAGGATGGCGAACGCCTCTCCGAGCTGCCAAGGCCTCGCCTTGCTGATCGGATTGTAGAGCGCAATCACCAGGCCGGCTTCGGCGGCAAGCCGCAGCCTTTTCGTGATCACCTCCCAGGGCTTCAGATTGTCGGATAGCGACATGGCGCAGAAATCGTGCCCGAGCGGCGCACCGATGCGAGCGGCTACAGCGAGCATCGCGGTCACGCCGGGCGTGATCGTGATATCGACCTTGCGCCATTCCTCCGGCCCGTTGTCGATCGCCTCGCACACGGCGGCCGCCATCGCGAAGATGCCCGGATCGCCGCCCGAAACGACGCAGACATCCGCGCCGGCAGCGGCACGAGCGAGTGCCGCCTGGGCGCGGTCCAGCTCCTCGCGGTTATCGGAGGCGATGCGGTGTTGGTCGGCCCTAAGGTCAAGACGATCGAGATAGGGACCATAGCCGAAGAACTCGGTCGCAGCGGAAATCGCCTCGCGGGTCTCGGGCGTCATCTGCGCTGGATTGCCAGGCCCGGTGCCGACGATGAAAAGCTTGCCGGTCATCGTCTGTCCTCCCGGGGCCTGTCCTCCCAACCGGGGACGAGCACCAGCGAGAAATAGGGCGCCTCGTCGTCCGGCTTCTCGCCAAGCGGGATCATCGCCGAATTCTTCATCGTGCCGCGTTCGACATAGACGGCGGCATCGAGCCTGCCAGCGGCGGCAAGCGCCCGGCGGATTTTTGCCAGGTTGCGGCCAACCTTCATGATTACCGCAGCCTCGGTGTCGGCAAGGCGGCGCTCAAGCTCGCCCTCGCCCATCGTGCCGGGCAGAACGGAAAGAACGTCGTCGCCCTGGACGAGCGGCAGTCCCGCAAGCGACCAGCAGCCGGACATGGCGGTGATTCCCGGAATGACCTCGACCGGGAAGCGGCCGGCGAGCCGCACATGCAGGTGCATGTACGATCCGTAGAAGAGCGGATCGCCTTCGCTGAGCACGGCGACGGTACGTCCGACCAGAAGATGCGCTGCGACTGCCTCGGCGGAGGCATTGTAGAAATCGGTGATCTGGCTCTTGTAGGCGCGGTCGTCCTTGTCGATCTCGGTCGTCACCGGATAGTAGAGCGGCAACTCGGTGAGGCCCGGTTTCAGCAGGCCCTCGACAACCGCGCGGCCATTGCCGTTGCGTCCCGCCTTGGCGAAATAGGCGACGACATCCGCCTCGCCCAGCGCCCGCACCGCCTTCACCGTCAGAAGCTCGGGATCGCCTGGGCCGGTGCCGACACCGATCAATCTGCCCATCTCGACCGCGCTCACAGGCCCGGCCTCGCGAGCGAGTTGAGCGCTGCCGCGGTCATGGCGCTGCCGCCAAGACGGCCGCGCACGATCGCGAAAGGAACGCCGTAGGAATTTTCGGCAAGCGCGTCCTTCGATTCCGCCGCGCCGACGAAGCCGACCGGCATGCCGAGGATCGCCGCTGGTTTCGGCGCGCCGTCGCGCAGCATTTCGAGCAGGTAGAAAAGCGCCGTTGGCGCGTTGCCGATCGCCACGACGGAGCCGGCCATCCGTTCGCCCCAGAGCTTCAACGCCGCCGCTGAGCGCGTATTGCCGATCTCGGCTGCGAGCGTGACGGTCCGCGGATCGCGAAGGGTGCAGATGACCTCGTTGCCTGCCGGCAGCCGCGCCCGCGTCACGCCATGCGCCACCATTTCCGCGTCGCAGAAGATCGGGGCGCCGTTCTTCAGCGCCGTGCGCGAGGCGGAAACGAAGTCCGGCGAAAAGACGAATTGGCGTGCGGCCTCGACCGAGCCGCAGGCATGCACCATGCGCACGGCGAGATCGGCCTCCTGCTCGGAAAAGCCGGAAAGATCGGCCTCCGCCCGGATGATCGCAAAGGAACGCTCATAGATGGCGTTGCCATCGCGGATATAGTCGTAGTCAGGCATTTCTATCCCTGTTCAAACGCGACGGCGATGCGCGCGGCCCCGAGCCGTGTAAGGCAGGACCGTGCCGATTCGCCAGCGTCTTTGTTTTTCCGCACCAGCGCACCGAGATGCGCGAGCGCGGTTTTTAAACCATTCGCATCCGTGTAGACGCTCGGCGCGACGGAAGCAGTACCATTTACGACAAGCGCATATCCTGATGGCGCACCGACAAGCGTCAGTTCCGCAGATGACGGCCGAGCGCATCCTTTGGGGCAGCCAGAAAGATGCGCGGTCAACGAGCCGTCGAGCAGCTCGGGTGCTGCCTCGACCATCAACCGTGCCACGGCTTTGGTCTCCATCATTGCGGATGCGCAGGCTCCAGTCCCGGCGCAGGTGGCGATATGGTTGCGCGGATCGTCCGGGGCAATGCGGAAGCCCAGCGAGAAGGCGAGGCGTTGCGCTATCGCTGCGGCTTCGCGATCGAGTCCGAGCAGGAAAAGTCCGTGTCCCGGTGCAAGCCTTATCTCGGTCGCGCCCAACTCCTCGACCTTGCGCAGGAAGGCCGTCAGGCTGGCCGCATCGGCCTGGGCAAAGGCGAGGCCCACGCCAAGCACGGCGGCGCCATCGGCAAGTGTGTGTAGGCCGGCAACCGGCACGGCCGATTCCGCCGACAGGATCGATGCCGCAGGCGGGCGTGCTCGGCCCACCAATTCGCTCTTGGCCACCTCCAGATCGAGGTCACGGCCACGCGCGGCATCGCCCATGGCGGCAAGCCTGCGGAGAACGGCGAGGAGGCCGGAAACGGCCTCGCGCTGATCTAGCAGTGCGACCGGCCGCGCCGCGTGCGCCGTTCCGCCAAGCGAAAGCAGCCAGGCCACGCCGTCTTCCGTTTTCAGCGCCTTCAAACGCAGATCGGCAATGATGTCGTCGAGATGAAAGCGGCCACCGCCATCGATAATGATCGAGAGTTTCGGTGCGAGCTTGAGAGGCGGGTCGAGCGCGGCGATTGCTTCGTGAAGCGCAAACGCAAGCGGACGGGGGTCGATGATCTCATCCGTATCGATCCCGGCGAGCGGCGGCGTTTCGATCGCAACACCTTCGGCTACCGCAATACCTGCCTCGCCGATTGCCGACGCGAGGCCAGAGACGTTGGCTGGTGTGAGGCCCCTGACCTGCAGATTGCCGCGCGCCGTCACTTCCAGAATGCCATTGCCGAAGCGCTCGGCGGCGACCGCAAGCGCCCCCAACTCCGCAGGCGCCAAGCTGCGGGTCGCGGGCCGCAGGCGGACCAGTAATCCGTCGCCCGTCTGCATCGGTTTCGCAAGCGACGGACAGGCGCCCCGCCGCATGGGTGCATCGGGAGCGGCCGCGTCTGGTCTCGGCGTGGCACAGCTTGTCATCGCTTTGGTCAATCCTCCCGGAAACAGGGCAACGGTCCTCGCCGCCTTCGATGGACGCTATATCACAGGCGAGCGCTTTGAGAGAGATCAAAGGCCAAACGATATTTGGCGGCGAACCTGCTTCTATTCGTCGAAATCGGCGCCTTTGCGCAGCAGGTATAAATCCATGATCCAGCCGGTGCGCTGCCGCGCCTCGGCACGGACCTTGAGAATCTCCTCCGTCACGTCCGCAAGCCGACCGGAGATGACGATCTCGTCTGGCGTCCCAAGATAGGCACCCCAATAGATTTCGGCGTCCGGATCGTCGATCTTTTGAAACGCCTGCTCCCCGTCGAGCATGACCACCGCCGTTTCGCTTTTATCCGGGAAAGTTTCGGCAAGCCGCCGGCCGGTGGTGATCTCGACCGGCTTGCCGACGAGATTGAGCGGGATGCGATGGCTAGCGCAGAGCGCTTGAAGACTGGTGATGCCGGGAACGACTTCGAAATCGAACGCGACATGCCCTCGCGCCTTGACGCGCTCAACGATGCGGATCGTGCTGTCGTAAAGCATCGGATCGCCCCAGACCAGGAAGGCACCGGTCTGCCCTTCACCGAGTTCGTCGAGCAACAGTGCCTCATAGATGGCAGCGATGCTTCCGTGCCAGTCGTCGACGCTACCGCTATAGCTGCGCCCCTCCGTCTGGCGCACCGGCACGGCGAACTCGACTGTGCGGCTGTCGCTTCTCGTCACATAGCGCGCACATATCTCGCGGCGGACCTCGGCAAGCTCGGCCTTTTTCGCCCCCTTGGTCGGGATGAAGAGCACATCGGCCTTGTTGAGGGCATTGATTGCCTGAATGGTCACGTGTTCGGGATTGCCCGCACCGATGCCGATAATCAGGATATGCCGCATGCTGTTTCTCCATCCGCAGCGCCGTGCTCACGCCGGTCTTTGGCGGATCGTTGCCGGCGGCGCAAGGCCCATGTGCGACAGGGAGCGGAAGGAGCGCGTCAGATGCGCAACGCTATCGATCGACCGCCAGCGGAGGGTTCTCGGGCAGTCGCCAATCGATCGGCTCGAATCCGCTCGATTCCAGAAATGCATTCGCCTTCGAGAAATGCCGGCAGCCGTGAAAGCCCGAATGTGCCGAAAGCGGTGAAGGGTGCGCCGCTTTCAGCACGAGATGCCGGGACTGATCAACAAAGGCCGCCTTCCTTTGCGCGTAGGAGCCCCACAGCATGAAGACGACGGGGTGCTGCTGCTCGTTGACCACCCGGATGACGGCGTCGGTGAAGCGCTCCCAGCCTTTGCCTTGATGCGATGCCGCCCGGCCTCTCTCGACCGTCAGCACGGCGTTCAGGAGCAGAACGCCCTGGCGCGCCCAGCTTTCGAGGAAGCCGTGGCGCGCCGTCGGGATGCCGAGGTCGTCCTGAAGCTCCTTGTAGATGTTGACGAGCGACGGCGGTATGCGCACGCCGGGGCGTACACTGAAGCAAAGCCCGTGCGCCTGACCGTCGCCGTGATAGGGATCCTGCCCGAGGATGACCACGCGCACCTTATCGAGCGGAGTGAGGTCAAGTGCCCGGAAATATTCGCTGCCCTTCGGAAAGATCTGCCGGCCCTGCCCTTTCTCGTCCAGCAGGAAACGTTTGAGGTCGGCCATATAGGTGTGATGGAATTCCGGCGCCAGCGCGGTCTTCCAGGTCTCTTCCAGCCTGATCGTCGCATCCATGGGCATGTCGCTCGCTTCTCTCTCGCTCCGGAATTTAACCCGGCGACAGCCCATCGCAAGCACTGCCGCGATGTTCGCCGCCTCGGTTCACTGTTTTTGATTATCCTTGCGTGAGGCATTGTATTTATTCGTATATAGCGCTAACCAAAACAGCGAAGCGTTATATCCTCAAAAATATCACGATTGGATGGAGGCCGCGGATGAGGGGACGGAGAGATTGGCTCGCGGGATTTAGGTTCAAAGATCTGGCTCTGGCGCTGGTGCTGGGCCTCGCTCTGGCGGGTGCGGTTCTCGCCCCGGCACGTGCGGCAGAAAAGGTGACGGTCTTCGCGGCCGCAAGCCTGAAGAACGCGCTCGACGCGATCAATGCCGAATGGCAAAGGGAAACCGGCAAGGAGACCACGGCCTCCTACGCCGCAAGCTCGACCCTTGCGAAGCAGATCGAACAGGGGGCGCCCGCGGACGTCTTTATTTCGGCCGACCTTGCGTGGATGGACTATCTTGCCGACAAGAAGCTGATCAAAACCGATACCCGCTCCAACCTGCTTGGCAACCGCCTCGTCCTCGTTTCCGCAATGCCTGATTCGAAAGCCGTCGATATCAAGCCCGGCTTCGACCTCGCTGCTCTCGTAGGCGACGGCCGCCTTGCGATGGGCGCCGTCGATTCGGTTCCGGCCGGCAAATACGGCAAGGCGGCACTGGAAAAACTGGGGCTCTGGCCGGCCGTCGAACAGAAGATAGCGGGCGCGGAGAGCGTGCGGGCCGCACTTCTCCTGGTCTCTCGCGGCGAGGCGCCCTATGGCATCGTCTACCAGACGGATGCGGTCGCCGATCCAGGCGTCAAAGTGATCGGCACCTTCCCGGATGATAGTCATCCGCCGATCACCTATCCCATCGCTATGACGGCCGACAGCCAGAGCGCCGACGCAGCCGCCTATGTCGAGTTCGTCAAGTCGGCAAAGGCCGCGGCTTTCTTCAAGGCTGAAGGCTTTACGGTGCTCAAGTAGGCTGACGCGACCCTCTGCGGGCGCGCGTGTTGGCTGAAATCATTATCGATTTATGGATAAGGTCCCCTAGCGTTCAGAGTGTCGTGGCGATCTCCGGGCCTCCGGTCGGACCGGACGTGCAGCGCAGAATTTGAGTGCGGAGGAAATTGGCGTTTGGATTGGTGGATAACATTGAGCGATGCCGAGTGGACGGCGGTCCAACTGAGCCTGCGCGTCGCGACCGTCGCGATGTTGTGCAGTCTGCCGCCGGCACTGCTTGCCGCCATGGTGCTCGCGCGCGGACGCTTCTGGGGCAAGTCGGTCCTGAACGGCCTCGTGCACATGCCGCTCGTCCTGCCGCCGGTGGTCACCGGATTCGTGCTGCTGCTTCTCTTCGGTCGTCGAGGACCCATCGGCGCCTTCCTCGCCGAGAATTTCGGCATTGTCTTTTCCTTTCGCTGGACGGGCGCCGCGCTTGCCTGCGCGGTCATGGGCTTTCCACTGATGGTGCGCAGCATCCGCTTGTCGATCGAGGCGGTCGATCGCAAGCTCGAGGACGCGGCCGCCACGCTCGGCGCCGGACCGGCATGGGTGTTCATGACCGTAACATTGCCGCTGATCCTTCCCGGCATTGTCGCCGGCATGATCCTCTCCTTCGCCAAGGCGATGGGCGAGTTCGGGGCGACGATCACCTTCGTCTCCAACATACCGGGCGAGACGCAGACGCTGTCCGTTGCGATTTACGCGTTCACTCAGGTCCCAGGCGGCGATGCCGGAGCGATGCGCCTTGCCGTCATCTCGGTCATCATCTCGCTGGCGGCATTGATGCTGTCGGAGATCTTCGCCGCAGTCGCGGCAAAACGGTCGGTGGCGGCATGAGCCTCGAAGTCGAAGCCCGCCACCGGATCGGTGCCTTCACGATCGACGCCGCGTTCACGTCCGACGGCAGCGTCACGGCGCTGTTCGGCCGCTCGGGGTCGGGCAAGACCTCGCTCATCAACATCATCGCTGGTCTTCTCCGTCCCGATGTCGGCCGGATCGTGCTTGACGGTGACGTGATCGCAGACAGCAGGAAGCGCATATTCACGCCGATCCACCGGCGCCGCTTCGGTTATGTCTTCCAGGAACCACGCCTTTTTCCGCATCTGAGTGTCCGCGGAAACCTGGCCTTTGGGCGCTGGTTTTCCGGCGCGGGAAAGTCCGCGTCGGAGTTTGGGCGAATCGTCGAAATGCTTGGCATCGGCCACCTGCTCGATCGTCGCCCCTCGACGCTTTCCGGCGGCGAACGCCAGCGCGTCGCCGTCGGCCGTGCGCTGCTTGCCTCTCCCCGCCTCCTGTTGATGGACGAACCGCTCGCCGCGCTCGACGAGGCGCGAAAGGCGGAGATCCTGCCCTATCTCGAGCGGCTTCGCGACGAAACCAGAATTCCGATCGTCTATGTCAGCCACTCGGTCGCGGAAGTCGCGCGGCTCGCTGAGCGTGTCATCGTGATCGAGAACGGCCGGGTACTGGCGTCGGGCGACGCGGCCGCTATCTTGAGCCAGCCGGCAGCGGTGCACGCGATGGACTGGCGCGAGGCAGGCGCCCTGCTCGAGGGCGTGGTCGAGAGCCACGACAGCACCCACAATCTGACGATCGTCCGGGCGGGCGAATGTCTCGTGCGCGTGCCGCAACTCTTCGCTCCTCTGGGCCACAGCGTCCGCCTCCATATCGCCGCGCGCGACGTCATGCTGGCCACCGCACGTCCCGAAGGCATCAGCGCGCTCAACGTGTTCGAAGGGACAGTTATCGATCTTTCGCCCGATGAAAAAGGCAGCTTCGACGTTCGCCTGCGATGTGGCGGCAATGTCATTCTGGCCCGCATCACAGCCCTGTCGCGCGAGGCGCTTGAGCTTGCGCCCGGAAAATCGATACACGCGATCGTCAAGACGGTGGCGCTCAATCACACATGATTCTTAAATCGATTTAAGGATCATGCGGCGATTCAAGGTGCTGCAGCGCCGCGCTGGCGTGGCTCACTCGTGCCGAGCCGTCTCCTCGACAGAAACGGCATTGCGATTGCGGACGGCCTCAAGCCAGTCGAGATCGTCCCCGATCGCCGCGCAAGCCTTTGCCTCCATCGCCCGGAAACGCTGGATCAGCATCTCGCCGAAAGCGGTGACGGCGGCACCACCGCCCTGCTTGCCGCCGCGCTGCGATTCCACCGAAGGTTCCTTGAACATCCGGTTCAAGGCATCGACGAGCAGCCAAGCGCGCCGGTAGGACATGTCCATCGCGCGTCCGGCGGCGGAAATCGAACCGGTTTCGCGGATGAGTTCCAGGAGCATGATCTTGCCGCGCCCAAGGCGATCGTCGGGCGGAAAATCGATGCGCAGCACCGGGTGGAGTTTATAGTCTTCGTCACGCATGCCGCGAGCATAGAGTCTCGGCCGAAGTTCTGGAAGGCCAGCCGTGCGGCACGTTGTCAGAGGCTCATGCCGCCGTCGATCACATGCACATGGCCCGTCGTGTAGGCAGAGATATCGCTGCCGAGATAGACGGCGAGCGCCGCGATCTCCTCGGGCGTGCCGAGGCGGCCCATCGGTTGGCGCGCGATAAAGGCGGCGCGCGCCTGCTCGTAGTCGCCCTGCGCCCGCATCCGCTCCTCCAGCGACGGCGACTGGACCGTGCCCGGCGCAATGGCGTTGCAGCGGATGCCCTTGCCAATGAAATCGATTGCCACCGACTTGGTGAGGCCGATGACCGCCGCCTTGCTCGCCGAATAGGCGAAGCGGTTCGCGACACCCATCGGCACCCCGGCCACGGACGACATGTTGATGATCGAGCCGGCGCCTTTTTCGATCATGCCGGGCAAGAAGGCGCGGATCATCCGGTACATCGATTTCACATTGAGGTCGAAGGCGAAGTCGTAATCCTTTTCGCTTGCCTCGAGGATCGTGCCGGCATGGACGAAACCGGCGCAGTTGAAGAGAACATCGATGGTGCCGGTGCGCGCCGCAAAGGCGGCGATCGCCTCTTCGCTGAGCACGTCGAGCTTCGCCACCTCGATCCCCTGCGCCGCAAGTTCGGCGAGCTTTTCCTCATTGATGTCGGTCGCGACGACCGAGGCGCCCTCGCGGTTGAATGCCTCGGCCGCCGCGCGACCGATACCTTGCGCGGCCGCCGTGATCACCGCCCGCTTGCCCGCCAGAAGTCCACCCATGTTCCTTCCCCATCCGTGCTTGCACTCGCGGACCCTGCGGCCCTCTCATGCTCGCCAAGAGACATCGGAGCGCGCCGATCTGTCAAGCGCGCAATCGTATTTTTATCGAAAAAAGACAGATTGTAGCGGGACGCCTTTGGAAGGCTCTGCTGTTGCAATTGCGCATCGTGGTCAGCTAATCGGTCGCACAACCTTGATCGGGAGCGAGCAACGGTGCAGCGATTGCTGAACAGTTACTATTACCTTAGAGACATTTCATGCCCGGTCCCGTTCTCGACCCTGTCGCCACCGATGACACGCTACCCGCGAAAGCCGAGGTCGTGATTGTCGGCGGTGGCATTATCGGCGTCAGTACCGCGCTCTTTCTCGCTGAACGCGGCGTGCAAGTCGTGCTGTGCGAGAAAGGCGCGCTCGGCGGTGAGCAATCGAGCCGCAATTGGGGTTGGGTGCGCGTCATGGGCCGCGACCGCCGCGAGATCCCGCTTGCCATGGCGGCACTGAAAATCTGGGATACGCTCGACGCGCGCGTCGGCGGTGAAACCGGATTTCGCCGCAGCGGCATTTTGTATGTTTCGGAAGACGAACGGGATATCGCCAATAGGGATGCCTGGCTGGCGCATGCCAGGCATCATGGCGTCGACAGCCGCCAGGTCGGCCCGGACGAGACCCAGTCTAGGATGGCCGGAGCGACGACCCGCTACAAAGGCGCACTCTTTACGGCGAGCGACGGCCGGGCCGAGCCGCAGAAGGCGGTGCCGGCAATTGCCGCGGGCGCGAGGCGCGCCGGGGCGCATATCATCACCGGCTGCGCCGTGCGCGGGATCGAGAGAAGCGCTGGCCGGATCAGCGCCGTCATCACGGAAAAGGGCCGCATCGAAACCGCCACGGTCGTTCTCGCCGGCGGTGCCTGGTCTCGGCTCTTTTGCAAGGGACTCGGAGTCCGGCTACCGCAACTGAAGGTGCGCAACACCGTGCTCAGAACGACCCCGGTCGACGGCGGACCCGAAGGCGCCGGCGCGACGGCGAGCTATGCCTATCGAAAACGGCTCGACGGCGGCTATACCATCGCCGACGGCGGCGCCAACCTGCATCCGGTCGTCCCGGACAGCTTCGCCTTCTTTCGTGATTTTCAGCCTGCGCGAAAGGCCGAGGGCGAGGCCGTGCAGGTCGGCGTGAGCGCGCAGAGCTGGCGCGAGCTCTTCGAGATCGCACCCGTGCCGCTCGACCGTCCTGGCGCCTTCGAACGCCACCGGATTCTCGACCCCAGGCCCGATGCGCGCTCCGCGTTACGAGCGTTAGAGGACGCAAGAAAGGTCTTCCCGGCATTCCGAGATGCCGCGCCGCTGCAGATCTGGGCCGGCCTCATCGACGTCACGCCCGATGCCGTGCCGGTAATTTCCCATGCTGAAAACGTCCCCGGACTGACGATCGCAACCGGGTTTTCCGGCCATGGCTTCGGTATCGGTCCCGGCGCTGGCCACCTTGTCGCCGATCTCGTCACAGGAGATCCGCCGATCGTCGATCCTTCGCATTTCCGGCTCTCGCGTTTTTCCGACGGCACGCCGATCGAGATCGCGCCGCCGGTCTGAGGGGCACGCTTTCGCGCGCCGATCCCCGAACCAGCCGCGCAAGAAAATTTCTCGCAACAGTCGCTGCTGCCCGTTTCCCATCCCGCATCCAAGACGCAATGGCAGTATTCTGTCTTTCTTCAAACGGCGGCCGGTCGAGGTCGCGAAAACCCTTCATCTCCCCCTGAACTCATGGCAGTCTGTCAGCATGTATCCCCTTGGGAGAACGGGATCGAGACGGCAATTGGCGGCGTCTGGCGGAGGAGTATGCTATGATGCGAAATCTTGCCGTCCCATGCCATGAGACCGGCAACGCCGTTCTCCCGCAGCATTGATTTGCGTGCGATGCGCAATCCGGATGGGAGGCCGGAACCCGCATGAGCGACCTCGATCGTTTGAGTTTGCATGTCCCCGAACCGGCCGTTCGGCCGGGCGGCCAGCCCGATTTCTCCAACGTCAAGATACCCAAGGCCGGTTCCGTGCCTCGCCCGGAGGTGGACGTCGCGCCGGAGGAGATCAGGGATCTCGCCTTTTCCATCATCCGCGTGCTCAATCGCGATGGCGAAGCCGTCGGGCCCTGGGCCGGGCTCCTCTCCGATGCGGAGCTACTGACCGGTCTCAGGCATATGATGATGCTGCGCGCCTTCGACGCGCGCATGCTGATGGCGCAGCGTCAGGGCAAGACGTCCTTCTATATGCAGCACCTTGGCGAGGAGGCCGTAAGCTGCGCCTTCCGCAGAGCGCTTCGCAAGGGCGACATGAATTTCCCGACCTATCGACAGGCCGGCCTTCTCATCGCCGACGATTACCCGATGGTCGAGATGATGAACCAGATCTTCTCGAACGAGAGCGATCCGTGCCACGGGCGCCAGCTACCGGTCATGTACACCTCGAAGGAGCATGGCTTCTTTACGATTTCCGGCAATCTCGCCACCCAATATGTCCAGGCGGTCGGCTGGGCCATGGCTTCGGCGATCAAGAACGACACGCGCATCGCCGCCGGTTGGATCGGTGACGGCTCGACGGCGGAGTCGGACTTCCATTCCGCGCTTGTGTTCGCGTCCACGTACCGGGCGCCTGTCATCCTCAACATCGTCAACAATCAGTGGGCGATCTCGACATTCCAGGGCATCGCCCGCGGGGGCTCGGGTACGTTTGCGGCACGGGGCTTGGGCTTCGGCATTCCGGCACTGCGCGTCGACGGCAACGACTATCTCGCCGTCTACGCCGTCGCGCGCTGGGCGGTGGAGCGGGCGCGACGCAATCTCGGCCCGACGCTGATCGAATACGTGACCTACCGCGTCGGTGCGCACTCCACGTCCGACGACCCGAGCGCCTATCGCCCGAAGACGGAATCGGAGGCCTGGCCGCTTGGCGATCCGGTGCTCCGATTGAAGAAACACCTGATCGTCCGGGGCGCGTGGTCGGAAGAGCGCCACGCCCAGGCGGAAGCCGAAATCATGGACGAGGTGATCCAGGCACAGAAACAGGCGGAAAGCCACGGCACGCTGCATGCCGGCGGCAAGCCGTCCGTACGCGATATTTTCGAGGGTGTTTACGCCGAGATGCCGCCGCACATCCGCCGCCAGCGGCAGAAGGCAGGGTACTGACATGGCCAGAATGACAATGATCGAAGCGGTGCGGAGCGCCATGGACGTCTCGATGGCGCGCGACGAGAACGTCGTCGTCTTCGGCGAGGACGTCGGCTATTTTGGCGGCGTTTTCCGTTGCACGCAGGGGCTTCAGGCAAAGTACGGCAAGACCCGCTGCTTCGACGCCCCGATCAGCGAATCCGGCATCGTCGGTACCGCCATCGGCATGGCCGCCTACGGGCTGAAACCCTGCGTCGAAATCCAGTTCGCCGACTACATGTATCCGGCCTATGACCAGATTACCCAGGAGGCGGCGCGCATCCGCTATCGCTCGAACGGCGACTTCACCTGCCCGATCGTCCTGCGCATGCCGACCGGCGGCGGCATCTTCGGCGGCCAGACCCACAGCCAGAGCCCGGAAGCGCTCTTCACCCATGTATGCGGCCTGAAGGTCATCGTTCCGTCGAACCCCTATGACGCCAAGGGACTTCTGATTTCGGCGATCGAAGACCCGGATCCGGTGATGTTCCTGGAGCCGAAGCGGCTCTACAACGGCCCGTTCGACGGCCACCACGAACGTCCGGTGACGCCCTGGTCGAAGCATGAGCTCGGCGACGTGCCGGAGGGCCACTATACGATCCCGATCGGCAAGGCCGAAATTCGCCGCAAGGGCTCGGCCGTGACGGTGGTCGCCTATGGCACTATGGTGCATGTCGCCCTCGCTGCCGCCGAAGAAGCCGGGATCGATGCGGAAGTCATCGACTTGCGCAGCCTGCTGCCGCTCGACCTCGATACGATCGTGCAGTCGGTCACCAAGACGGGACGCTGCGTCGTCGTGCACGAAGCGACGCTGACATCCGGTTTTGGCGCTGAGCTCGTGTCTCTCGTGCAGGAGCATTGCTTCTATCATCTGGAGGCGCCGGTGGTCCGGGTGACCGGCTGGGATACGCCCTACCCGCACGCGCAGGAATGGGACTATTTCCCCGGCCCCGCGCGCGTCGGCCGCGCGCTCACCGAAGTGATGGAGGCCTGACGATGGGCGAATTTATCCTGAAGATGCCCGATGTCGGCGAAGGCGTCGCTGAGGCCGAGCTTGTAGAGTGGCATGTGAAGCTCGGCGATCCCGTACGCGAAGATATGGTTCTCGCTGCGGTGATGACAGATAAGGCAACCGTCGAGATCCCGTCGCCGGTATCCGGCAAGGTGTTGTGGCTCGGAGCGGAAGTCGGCGATACCGTCGCCGTGAAGGCGCCGCTCGTCAGGATCGAGACCGCCACCGAAGCCGGCGAGCCACCGCCGGACAGCATTCCGCAGGCGCTTGCCGAAGACGTGTTTGAAGAGCCCGTGGCGGTCTCTGCCCCGCCGGCGCCGAAAGCGCCGCCGAAGCCCGAAAGGATCGAGACAAGAGCGGCACCGGCGGCGCGCGAGGCGCCGGACGTGTCGAAGAAACCGCTCGCCTCGCCGGCCGTCCGGCTCCGCGCGAAAGACAGCGGTGTCGACCTCAGGCAGGTGATCGGCACCGGCCCCGCTGGCCGGATCACCCATGACGATCTCGATCTCTTTCTGAGCCGCGGTGCCCAGCCGGCGCCCGCAGTAATCGGTCTTCTCCGCAAGACCGCAGTGGAGGAAATCAAGGTCACCGGTCTCAGGCGGCGCATCGCCGAGAAGATGACGCTCTCCACCTCGCGCATTCCCCACATCACCTATGTGGAGGAAATGGACATGACGGCGCTTGAAGACCTGCGCGCGACCATGAACCGCGACCGCAAGCCCGATCAGCCAAAGCTGACGGTCCTGCCCTTCCTGATGCGGGCGCTGGTCAGGACGATCGCCGAGCAGCCGGGCGTCAACGCCACCTTCGACGACGGCGCCGGTGTCATTCATCGGCACGCCGCCGTTCATATCGGCATCGCCACCCAGACCCCCGCCGGCCTGACCGTCCCGGTCGTGCGCCATGCCGAGGCCCGGGGAATCTGGGACTGCGCCGCAGAGCTGAACAGGCTGGCGGATGCGGCCCGCACCGGGACCGCGACCCGCGACGAGCTGACCGGTTCGACCATCACCATCAGTTCGCTTGGCGCGCTTGGCGGCATCGCCTCGACGCCGGTCATCAACCATCCGGAGGTGGCGATCGTCGGGGTCAACAAGATCGCCATTCGTCCTGTCTGGGACGGGACGCAATTCGTTCCGCGCAAGATCATGAATCTCTCATCCAGCTTCGATCACCGCGTCATCGACGGCTGGGACGCCGCGACCTTCGTTCAGCGGCTGAAGACGCTGCTCGAAACGCCGGCGCTGATTTTCGTGGAAGGATGATGCGATCATGAAAGAAATCTCCTGCAAGCTTCTGGTGCTTGGTGCCGGTCCCGGCGGCTATGTCTGCGCGATCCGCGCCGGCCAGCTCGGCGTCGACACCGTGATCGTCGAAAAAGCGAAGGCCGGCGGCACCTGCCTCAATGTCGGCTGCATCCCCTCGAAGGCGCTGATCCATGCGGCTGAGGAGTTCCACAAGCTCCGCGCGGCGGCATCCGGCAAGAGTCCGCTCGGACTTTCGCTGAGCGCGCCGGCGATCGATCTCGCGCGCACCGTCGCCTGGAAGGACGGCATCGTCGGGCGGCTGAACGGTGGTGTCACGGGTCTGCTGAAAAAGGCGGGCGTCAAGGCCGTGGTCGGGGAGGCACGCTTCGTCGACGGCAAGACCGTGGACGTCGAGACCGAAACCGGTCTGCAGCGCATTCGCGCCGAAGCGGTCGTTATCGCCACCGGCTCGGCACCAGTCGAACTCCCCGACCTGCCCTTCGGCGAGAACGTTATCTCCTCGACCGGAGCACTGGCGCTGAAAGCGGTTCCCGAGACGCTTGCCGTCATCGGCGGCGGCTATATCGGCCTCGAACTCGGCATCGCCTTCGCCAAGCTCGGCTCGAAAGCCACCGTGCTCGAAGCTATGGATCGCATCCTGCCGCAATACGACGCGGAGCTTTCGAAGCCGGTGATGAAGCGGCTTGGCGAACTCGGCATCGATGTTTTCACACGCACAGCCGCCAAGCGGCTCTCGGCCGATGGCCGCGGTCTGCTTGCGGAAGAAAATGGCAGGCCCTTCGAGGTGCCCGCCGAAAAGGTTCTCGTGACCGTCGGCCGCAGGCCCGTCACGGAAGGATGGGGCATCGAAGAGATCGATCTCGATCTCGCCGGGAGATTCATCCGCATCGACGACCAATGCCGCACCTCGATGCGCGGCATTTATGCGATCGGCGACGTCACCGGTGAACCGATGCTCGCACATCGTGCCATGGCGCAGGGCGAAATAGTGGCCGAGATCGTCGCCGGACGGAAGCGGAGTTGGGACAAGCATTGCGTCCCGGCCGTCTGCTTCACCGACCCGGAGATCGTCAGCGCCGGCCTTTCGCCGGATGAGGCGCGCGCGACCGGCGTCGAGATCAAGATCGGCCAGTTTCCGTTCCAGGCGAACGGCCGCGCCATGACGACGCTTTCCGAAGACGGTTTCGTCCGCGTCGTCGCGCGTGCCGATAATCATCTGGTGCTCGGCATCCACGCGGTCGGCCATGGCGTCTCGGAACTCTCGGCGACCTTTGCGCTGGCGATCGAGATGGGCGCACGGCTGGAGGATATCGCCGGCACGATCCACGCGCATCCGACGCAATCGGAGGCCCTTCAGGAAGCGGCATTCAAGGGATTGGGACACGCACTGCATATTTGAGAGGCGGCGAGCGCCCTCGGCAGGGCGCCACGGCTGCCCCTTCATCCCGCTGCCGCGACCTTCTCCCCGCAGGCGGGTAGAAGGGCAAGCCGCACCCACTCATTTCCCATCACCGCTTACTTTTGAAGCTCGGCCGCGGGCCGAAATGTTCAACTGCAGCACGGTAGGGCCAAAGATCGAGGCACGACCTCGTCCCCTCTCCCCGCCGGCAGGGAGAGGGTTGGCGTGAGCGCAAAAAACCCCCAAACGCCCCTACTGCAATAGCTCCAGCCCGACCGCCGTCGCTTCGCCGCCGCCGATGCAGAGCGAGGCGATGCCGCGTTTGACGCCGTTCGCCCGCATCGCATGAAGCAGCGTCACGACGATACGGGCGCCGGAGGCGCCGATCGGGTGGCCGAGGGCGCAAGCGCCGCCGTGGATGTTGACGATGTCGTCGGAGAGGCCGAGATCGCGGATCGCAGCCATGGCGACGACGGCAAAGGCCTCATTGATCTCGTAGAGACCGACGCTGCCCTTCTCCCAGTTGAGTTTGTCGATGAGCTTCTCGATGGCGCCGATCGGTGCGGTCGTGAACCAGGCTGGCTCCTGCGCGTGGCCGGCATGGCCCGCGACGATCGCAAGCGGTGTCAGTCCACGCTTCTCCGCCTCGCTCGCCCGCATCAGGATCAGCGCCGCAGCGCCGTCGGAGATGGAGGAGGAATTGGCCGCCGTAACGCTGCCGTCGTCGCGGAAGGCAGGCTTCAGCTTCGGTATCTTCGCCGGATCGGCCTTCGTCGGCCCCTCATCTCGGTCGAGATTGGCGCTGCCGCGTTTGCCACCATCCACGATCGCCACAAGTTCGCCGGCAAAGGACCTGTCCTCTGCCGCCTTCAGCGCCCGCTCGAGCGAGCGCAGCGCGAAGGCGTCCTGATCGGCCCGGGGAAACTGGTAATGCTGCGCCGTATCCTCGGCATAGGTACCCATCAACCGACCGGAATAGGCGTCCTCCAGCCCGTCGAGGAACATGTGATCCTTGACCTCGCCGTGGCCGAGCCGGAAACCACCACGGGCCTTGGGCAGCAGATAGGGGGCGTTTGTCATTGACTCCATGCCGCCGGCGGCGATCACCGTCGCACTGCCGGAGAGAAGCGCGTCGTGCCCGAGCATGAGCGCCTTCATGCCGGAGCCGCAAACCTTCGAGACCGTGGTCGAGGGCGTCTCCTGTCCGAGGCCGGCGCCAAGAGCCGCCTGGCGAGCGGGATTCTGGCCGATGCCGGCCGGCAAGACATTCCCCATCAGGACCTCGTCGACCGCATCGACACCGGCACGCTCAAGCGCCGCCTTCAAGGCGGTGGCTCCGAGTTCCGGTGCCGTCAGGTCCTTCAGCCCTCCCTGAAAGGCACCCATCGGCGTACGCGTCGCCGAAACGATGACGACTGGATCGCGATTGCTCATCTTCGTCCTCCCAAATGGAAAGCGGCGTTTCTGCCCCTCATCCCGCTGCCGCGACCTTCTCCCCGCTCGCGGGGAGGTTTCTGCCCCTCATCCCGCTGCCGCGACCTTCTCCCCGCTCGCGGGGAGAAGGCATGTGCCGCACCGCTGAAGTCCCCTCTCCCCGCCTGCGGGGAAGAAGGCTAGGGTGAGGGGCAACCGCCGTTATCTCGCGTCGGCCGAGGAATCGGCACGCTGGGAGAGACTATAGCCCGCGAATGCGCCAAGACAACGCTTGGCGATCAGCCCATCCGCTCCGACGCATAGCTTCCCGGGCTCGGCGGGAAGACGACGACGCGGTTGCCGTTGATGAAGCAGCGGTGGTGGATATGGGCGTGCACGGCGCGGGCGAGCACCTGGCTTTCGACGTCGCGGCCGATCGAGACATAGTCCTCGGCCGACTGCGCATGGGTGATGCGGGCGATGTCCTGCTCGATGATCGGACCCTCGTCGAGATCGGCGGTGACGTAATGCGCCGTCGCGCCGATCAGCTTGACACCGCGCTCATAGGCCTGCTTGTAGGGGTTGGCGCCCTTGAAGCTCGGCAGGAACGAGTGATGGATGTTGATGATCTTCCCCGACATCTTCTTGCAGAGCGCATCCGACAAGACCTGCATGTAGCGGGCAAGCACGATCAGCTCGGCGCCGGTCTGCTCGACGATCTCCATCAGCTGGGCTTCGGCCTTCGGTTTGTTCTCCTTCGTCACCTTGATGCAGTGGAAGGGGATGTCGTGATTGACGACGACCTTCTGGTAGTCGAAGTGGTTGGAGACGACGCCGACGATGTCGATCGGCAGCGCGCCGATCTTCCAGCGATAGAGCAGGTCGTTGAGGCAATGGCCGAAACGCGACACCATCAGCAGCACCTTCATGCGCTCCTCGGAGTCGCGGATTTCCATCGTCATCTTGAAGCGCTCGATGACCGGCGCAAAGCCCTCGCGCAGTTCCTCCAGCTTCGCCCCATCCTGGCTGATGAAGGTGAGCCGCATGAAGAAGAGACCCGTTTCGAGATCGTCGAACTGCGAGCTGTCGCTGATGTAACAGCCCTTTTCCGCAAGATAACCGGTGACGGCGGCGACGATGCCGCGGGTGGATTTGCAGGTGACGGTCAGCACATAGCTTTTCATCGATGGCTCTCTCGCTCTAGAGGTGTTTCCGGCGCGCCCTTATACGGGCAGTCACGCGAAAACTAGCGTGGCGATTTCAGGCCCGCCGATCCATTCGCGACATCGGATGGACGGAACAGGCCACGTCCAGCCACGCCGAATAGCTCTGGTTTGCTGAGAGTGTGAGGCTCGCGTCTAAGATTTAACCCGATCGGGATGCGCGCTCGCGAAAGCCTCGATCTCGGCGCAGCGCGCGTCGATGGCAACGACCCTCGGGCAAGCGGAAAGATCGACGCCCCAGCGCCGCGCATTATAGACCTGCGGCACGAGGCAGAAATCCGCCATGGTCGGCCGGTCGCCATGGCAGAACGCCGCGGTAGAAGGGTGATCGAGCATGCGCTCGAAGGCAGCAAGGCCTTCGCCGATGAACTTGTGCATCCAGGCGCGTCGCGCCGCTTCGCCGTCCTCGGCACTGGCCATGACATAACCGATCACCCCGAGATTGCAGACGGGATGGATATCCATCGCGATGGCATAGCACAGCGCACGCACCCGCTGCCGACCGATCGCGTCGGCCGGCAGAAAGCCACTGCCTTCCCTCGTCTCCGCCAGATACTCGATGATCGCCAGCGACTGGGTAAAGCGTTCGCCGTCGATATCGAGTACCGGCACCAGGCCTTGCGGATTGCGCGCCAGATGGTCCGGCCCGCGATGGGCCTTGGCGAGGATATCGACCGGGACGGAGGCGTAGGTCTCGCCGAGCTGATTGAGCGCGATCCGCACGCGATAGCTCGCCGACGAGCGCCAGTAGTCGTAAAGAACGGTTTCGTTCGCCACCTTTGCCTCCGATCCGATCAGTTTTGCACTGTCAGGCGCGATCGTATTTCTCGACAATCTGTTCGATGGCGCCGAAGATCGAATGGCCGGCGGCATCCTTCATCTCGATCCGGACAACGTCACCAAATTTGAGGAAGTGTGTTTTCGGCGCGCCGCTGTCGATCGTCTCTATCATGCGGATCTCGGCGATGCAGGAATAGCCGGCTCCACCTTCCGCGACCGGCTTGCCCGGCCCGCCATCCAGCTTGTTGGAAACGGTGCCGGAACCGATGATCGTGCCGGCCGAAAGCGGCCGCGTACGGGCCGCATGCGCGATCAATTGCGGGAAGTCGAAAGTCATGTCGACGCCGGCGTTCGCGCGGCCGAACGGCTTGCCGTTGAGGTCGACGCGAAGCGGCAGGTGCAATCTGCCGCCGTCCCAGGCATCGCCCAGCTCATCGGGCGTCACCGCGACCGGTGAGAAGGCGGACGACGGTTTCGACTGATAGAAGCCGAAGCCTTTGGCGAGTTCCGCGGGGATGAGGCCGCGCAGCGAAACGTCGTTGACAAGCATGACTAGGCGGATCGCCCTCCGGGCTTCTTCGAGGCTCGCCCCCATTGGCACGTCATCGACGACGACGGCGACCTCGCCTTCCATGTCGACGCCCCAGGCTTCGTCGGCCATCGCGATCGGATCGCGCGGTCCGAGAAAACTGTCGGAGCCGCCCTGATAGATCAGCGGATCGGTCCAGAAGCTCGCCGGCATCTCGGCGTTGCGTGCCTTCCTGACAAGCTCGACATGGTTGACATAGGCGGAGCCATCCGCCCACTGAAAGGCGCGGGGCAGCGGCGAGGCCGCATCATGCTCGTGAAAGCGCATCGTCGGCTGGGATCCAGTCTCGATTCCTTCCGCGACGCGCGCGAGCCGCGGCCCCACATGCACCCAGTCGTCGAGAGCCGCCTGCAGCGTGCGGGCGATATGACCGACCTCGGAGCAACGGGTCAGGTCTTTCGAGACCACGACGAGCTTGCCGTCGCGGGTGGAATCTTTCAGCGTTGCGAGTTTCATGGACTGGTGTTTCCCGATGTGTTCTGTTGACCCGCGCCGAACGGCGCGGATGGAGGCTCACTACAGCGTCCTTTGCGCGTGTGAAAAGACGCGCGGCGCTGTAGGCAGCATGTCACGGTTCCTCGCCGGATGTCACTTGATTCCGGGCGTTCCGTCGAATTTCCGCTCGAGCCCGGACCAGCAGTCGGTGTAATCGTCCTGCAGGGTCTCGAGCTCCGCGGCGAACTTCGTCAATTGCTGCGGGAAGCGAGTCTCGAACATGAAGGCCATGGTGTTGTCGAGCTTCACCGGCTTCAGCTCTCCATTCGATGCCTTCTCGAAACCGGTGAAGTCCGGCCCGTGCGGCAGCATCATGTTGTGCAGGCTCATGCCACCCGGCACGAAACCCTCCTCCTTGGCGTCGTAACGCCCATAGATCAGGCCCATGAACTCGCTCATGATGTTGCGGTGGTACCAGGGCGGGCGGAAGGTGTGTTCGGCGACCAGCCAGCGCGGCGGGAAGATGACGAAATCGACGTTTGCCGTACCCTCCTCGCCCGATGGCGCCGTCAGGACGGTGAAGATCGACGGATCCGGGTGATCGAACAGGATCGCGCCAACCGGAGAGAAGGTCTTCAGGTCGTACTTATAGGGCGCGTAGTTGCCGTGCCAGGCAACGACGTCGAGCGGCGAATGGCCGATCTCGGTGACATGGAAGGAGCCGCACCATTTCACATGGACACGGCATGGCATTTCCTTGTCTTCGTAGGCGGCGACCGGTGTCTTGAAATCGCGCGGGTTGGCAAGGCAATTGGCGCCGATCGGCCCACGATCCGGCAGCGTGAACTTCGCGCCATAGTTTTCGCAAATGTAGCCGCGCCAGACCTTTTCGCCGCTCAGCCGGGTGACCTTGAACATCGTCCCGCGCGGCACGATGCAGATTTCCGACGGCTCAATATCCATCTTTCCGAGTTCGGTGAAGACGCGGATCGCGCCGGTTTCCGGCACGATCAGCAGTTCGCCGTCGGCATTGAAGAAATAGTCGTCGATCATGTCGGCATTGAAGGCATAGGTATGCGCTGCCATCCCCGCCTGCGTAAGGACATCGCCGGCGGTGGTCATGGTACGGATGCCTTCCAGGAAGGTCAGCTTTTCCGAAGGCGCCGGCAATGGGCTCCAGCGCAATTGACCGAGCGCCAGCGAATGCTCGGCAATATGCGGCGCTGTCTTCCAGTGCGGATAGTCGATCTTCTTGAAACGTCCGGTGTGCCTGACGCTCGGGCGAATGCGGTAAAGCCAGGAGCGCTCATTGGTGCCGCGCGGCGCGGTGAACGGAGAACCGGAAAGCTGCTCCGCGTATAGTCCATATTCGCATTTCTGCGGGCTGTTCTGGCCCTGCGGCAGGGCACCGGGCAAGCTCTCGGTCTCGAAATCGTTGCCGAATCCGGGCATGTAGGAGAGCGCCCGTTCCGCACCCGTGCCGGCTTCGCGTTGCTTTTCCGCCTTCTCCAACATGGCTTGCATCTCCTCTTCTCCTCGCTATATTGGTTGCAATCGTAACTATTGATTTTGTAACTATCAAGGAAGACGCCATGGCGCGGGATGGGTTCGAACTCGAAAACTTCCTGCCGTATCGGCTCAACCGGGCGGCGGAATTCGTGGCCCTGCGCTTTGCCGCGCAGTACAGGGAACGTTACCAGCTTACCCGTCCCGAATGGCGAACGCTCGCCGCGCTCGGGAGTTCCGGCCGCAGCATGACGGCAACCGAAATCGGCGCGCATTCCACCATGCACAAGACGAAGGTGAGCCGCGCCGTCTTCAGTCTCGAACAGCGCCGCTGGCTGAAGCGCGAGGAGGACGGTCGCGACCGCCGGTTCGAGCATCTGGCGCTGACGCCCGCGGGCGAGCAGGCCTATAGGGAACTGACCGAACTCGCCAGCCGCTATCAGGCCGAACTGCTTTCGATGCTCGGATCAGAAGACATGGCAGCGCTTTCCACGGGCCTGCACGCCGTCGAACGTGCGATGAAGAAATCGGCCGCGCCAGAAAGCGGCTAACCCTTCACCCGCTCCGGTATCGGCAGCCCTTCGAAACTCTTCAGCGTTTCGAGCACGATCGATGTCTTCACATGCTGGACGCTGTCGTGCGGCAGAAGCACGTCGTTGACGAAACGCGAAAGCCCGGCGAGGTCCGGCGTCACGACGCGTAAGTGATAGTCCATCTCCCCCGTCAGCGCGTAGGCCTCCAGCACTTCGGGCAAACCGGACACCAGCTTGCCGAAACGCTTGGCATTGTCGCGATTGTGCGTGGCGAGCGTCACCGAGATCACCACCATCAGATCGAGCCCCAACTTCTGCCGGTCGATCTGCGCCTGATAGCCGGTGATATAGCCTTCCGCCTCCAATCGCGACCGCCGCCGCGAACATTGGGACGGCGAAAGCGCGATGCGCTCGGACAATTCGTTGTTGGTCAGATGCCCATCGCGCTGCAGTTCGCTGAGGATCTTGAGGTCGAATCCGTCAAGCTGCTCCATTCGTGCGCCCTCGCCTCATCTACTGCACAATTCATGCGTTGAATCGCGAAAAACACGCAAGAATACAAGCATCATGCATCGGATCTGCGCCATACTCCAGCGAAGTTTGGAAGAATGAAGAGGAGGCTTCCGATGGGCCCGTTCCCGCACGACGCACCACCCCCAAAAATCAGCGCGGACAACCCCGCCGGGACGGACGGCTTCGAGTTCGTCGAATTCGCGCATCCCGAGCCGGAGAAGCTGAAAGAGCTCTTCACCCGCATGGGATATATGGCGGTCGCCAAGCACCGGACGAAGGATATCACTGTCTGGCGGCAGGGCGATATCAACTACATCGTCAACGCCGAGCCGGGCTCTCATGCCATGCGCTTCGTCGACAAGCACGGCCCTTGCGCTCCTTCGATGGCCTGGCGCGTCGTCGATGCGAAGCATGCATTCGAACACGCCGTTTCCAAGGGCGCCGAGCCCTATAGCGGAAACGACAAGTGCCTCGATGTTCCGGCAATCGTCGGCATTGGCGGTTCGCTCCTCTACTTCGTCGAAACATATGGCGACAAGGGCTCGGCCTATGATGCCGAGTTCGAGTGGCTGGGCGAGCGAGATCCGAAGCCCACGGGCGTCGGCTTCTACTACCTCGACCATCTGACCCATAACGTCTATCGCGGCAATATGGACAAGTGGTGGGCGTTCTACCGTGAACTGTTCAACTTCAAACAGATCCACTTCTTCGACATAGACGGCCGCATCACCGGCCTCGTCAGCCGCGCGATCACCTCGCCTTGCGGCAAGATTCGCATCCCCTTGAACGAGTCCAAGGACGATACCAGTCAGATCGAGGAATATCTGAAGAAGTACAAAGGCGAAGGCATTCAGCACATCGCAGTCGGAACCGAAGCGATCTACGACGCGACCGACAAGCTGGCGGAAAATGGTCTCAAGTTCATGCCCGGACCGCCGGAGACCTATTATGAAATGTCGCGCGAGCGCGTCCACGGCCATGACGAGCCTATCGACCGTATGAAGAAGCACGGCATCCTGATCGATGGCGAAGGCGTGGTGAATGGCGGCATGACGAAGATCCTGCTGCAGATCTTCTCGAAGACCGTCATCGGACCGATCTTCTTCGAGTTCATCCAGCGCAAGGGGGATGAAGGCTTCGGTGAGGGCAATTTCCGCGCGCTGTTCGAATCGATCGAAGCCGATCAGATCCGCCGCGGCGCACTTGGACCGCAGGCCGCCGAATAGGTCTTTAAAGCGCGTCGCGTTCAATCGGACTCATGCGACGCGCTTTAGGTCCGTGCCTTTATGCATGTCGCTGTCCCAAAACCGCTGCACACTTTTGGGCGACATGCATTAGCATCGAGACATGAAGAAGCCCCTCGCCGGCAGCGAGGGGGCCTTTCAGTTCGACAAACCGCGACTCTCGTCAGTTCCAGCGGGATCCTAGCCGCGCTTCGGAGATACCGCGGTCCGCCTCATGCGTGAAATAGCGGGAGGCGGCTTCCGTCCGGTTGCGCACATTCATCTTCTTGTAGATGTTGCGCACATGGACCTTGACGGTGTTTTCCGACAGGCCCAGACGATCGGCAATGATCTTGTTCTGTGTCCCCATGCAGATCAGATCGAGAATCTGCACCTCGCGTGCGGTCAGCACACCCATGCCCGCATCGCGCTTCGGCTCCGGAGCAACAAAGGCTTCGACGACCGCTTCCCTCCGGGCGCGAAGAGTTTCGCCGGCGAGTCTCACCGGCGCAATGCGCCTGAGCAGCGCCGCTGGAAAATGTTCGCCGCCCTTCATCAGAAGATCGATGACGGTCAAGCAGACGTCCAGATGAAGATTGAGGGGCAGCACGCCGTGAATCAGTCCCTCATCGACGAAGCCGGCGATTGACGAATCGAGCGCCTCCGCATCCTCGACCACGAGCCCGATCGCGGCCTTCGGGTGGAATTCATGGATCATCCTGAGAACGGATGGAAAGGTCGCCACCGGCAGGCGATAAAGCATGACCAGCCTGACGTCGACGAGGTTGCCGTCAAGCAGGGCTTCAGGATCGGACAGGCTGACCACGTCCTGGCCCTGAAACCGCGCGCCGACTGCCTGCATCAGGCATTCAGCGAACAGATCCACCTTGGCGAGCATTACGATTTTACTGTTCGTGGATAATACTTTGTTGTTGTCTTCAAAATCGCTCAGGTTCGAGCTCGTACGATACATTTATCCCCTCCTTGGGAATTCCCATTTAATTTAATGGGTGTTCCAACCCCACTTGGAGCAGCCCGCGTTTGAAAAATTTCTTCAATACTGCGCAATAATAACGAATAAAAAATTCGCTATAGCTAATGTATCGTAAAGATGGGGGAGGCGAAACCACCCAAAAGGGTTAGATGCCCCTCACGTTCGCGTCTAAATCGTTCGAAAGCGAACCAATTTTGGGCCAATCGGCCTCGAATGGGCCTCGAGCCAAACACCCCTGGTTTTCGAGGGGAATTCTAGACGATCGCAGTGACGGCAAAAGCGGTGCGATAGATACCGCCTTTCTCGGCCAAGATAGGGGAGCATGGACGAGCTGTCGACATAGCTACAACGGATTATGCCTACCACATCTAAGGTGGTAGACGCCGTTCAGGACCACCAAAGTTGGCATGCCGCGACTTTGCCACGCCGCACGCAACAGCATCGATCGATGCAATCCTAACAATTTGAATTAGCCCATGAATTCTCGTTACTCGCCGATCGCCCGGGTGATCGCGATCCCCGCGGCAATCCGAACCACCCCTCAATCGCATTGCGCCAGATTCGCAAGTATTAACATTCTCTTAACCGCATGGATCGGTGCGACGAAAGATTCAAAAAAGCCATTGAATACAGGAGACTAACCACAATTGATGTCTTTCGTTCATCCACATTCAGGCTCACACTACCATCGTCGCGCTTGAGTTTGCACGACCCACGGACTGCTTTTGTATCGTGCGTCGCAGCCGCGGAGTACATATATCGAGCTGCAACTCGACATATGATGTAACCAGTATTTGTAGTACGTAGCAATTTATGTAGAAGTACATACAAGCATTTATACTATGAATACAAAGGGAAAATATCGGAACCCAACAGACGAATTATCTTTTACAACGATTCGTCTGAACTTCAAAAGAGAGCCAGCTCCGCAAAAATCCTATAAAAGATGAAAGGGTTTCGGCGCTGGCTCCCTCTGCGAAGGGAGTTGTAGATGACCGATACCCCGTTAAAGGATTTTCGGGCCGGCGACAGTATCCACACCGATGACGACTTGAAGATTGGCGCGCTTGCCGACGGGCTTGCGAGTGGAAGCGTCAATACCCGAAACGTCGACTTCGACGCGACGAGCCATCGCAGCATTGCCGACGGCAACAACACCACCAGCAAGATCGACACAAAAGAAACCGGCAACGACCGCGACAATCATCCCTCCGTCAGTGAGCCTCCGCCACTGGACGACACGAGCGGTTTTGGCAATGCTGGCATCGCCGCGGACGTCACCTTCAATTTCGGCGACGACCTTTCCTTCAGCTTGAGCCTCGACCGCATCCTCGATCATTCGGTGGGCGCCGTCGGGAACGACACCGGGTTCACCATCGTGCAGGCAAACAGCCTCGCCGATCAGGATCATGCCTATAGCGTCAAGATGAACAACGCCAATGCTGACAACGCTTCGAATGCAGTCGGCGGGCATACGGAGAGCGGCGACGGCATGCATTTCGGCACGAGCTCCGACTGGGATCTCAAGGTCGGTCACGAGCTTGATGCCGGTGCCAAGGCCGATGCGTCCGCGACCCTTGCAAACGGGGCGCTCCATCAGGAGATCGTTCAGGGCGCGAACCTCCTTAGCAACGCGGTCGATGTCAATGTCGTCGGCGGCGACTTGCACGTGACCTCCATGGGGCAGGACAGCGACGGTTGATTGATCCTTTGAGACGAAGAAATGTGCGCTGGCCGGCCGCACCGGTGCACAGATGGATGGTTGATTTGGGGTCGGTTCAACGCGCCTTGGCAATCGCCGGTCGGCCCGCCGAGGTCTTCCTTTGCTGCCGGAGGGAAGGATCGAGGTAATGCACGCGGAGAAGGTCAACGAAATCGTTGCGCATTTCCTTGGGCTGTTCGAGACGGCGACCGACGAGGCACGCATAAGGCATCAATATCTGCAGGGCAGCGAAACCTGGAAGCCCGTGCGTGAGGATACCGGCGGCGACAACCCATTGCCCGCTTTCAAGTGCTCTTTCGAACTGAAAGACTACGATCCGGACATTTCGTACCAACCGTCCGGATACCGGCTCGAGGGCCTCGATATCGCCGGACGCGCGCAATTCTCCGACGACGCGGCCCGCGATCCCGTTTCGCTGGACGACCTGGCAGCCCAGCCCAGGCTTTTTAGCACCGTGGCAGGACCGTCCGGCATCGCACCGGATCACTTGGCACCGCACCAAGCGGCACCGGACCACGCGTCGGTCCATGAGGGCGCGGATCCGGTCAGCGGTCAGATCCTGCAGGTCAATCTCCTTCACGACGACGACGTCCTCGACACGAGCGGTTCACCGATGGCGGGCCGTGACACGAGCTGCGTCACCGAAAAGATCGCGGAATACGTCGAGGAAGCGACAAATGCCTCCCCGCTCGCGCAGTTGAGCCAGATCGATAGCTCCGGTGCGCTTTTGGCACTCGCCGCGAATCTCAAGGCCCTTGCCGCGACCGCGCGCGCCGACGAGCCGCAGCAGTCCGCCCCCCCTACGCCCGTGGACCAGACACCGATCCCGTCGCCGGGGACGGCCGCGCCGGCCGATTTTTCGGAGGGCGAAGGCGGCGCAGTGATTCTCGCTGCGGACGACATCGAAGCCGTCCACGTGAATGGTACGCATGTCAAAGTTCTTCCAGAACTCGCCGACTTAGTGCCCGCCGGCGCGAATGGCGCCGGTCAGCCAAACGGCGACAATGGCAGCGCGCTGGAAGTCGAGGCTGGGGCCAACAAGGTCGGCAGTTTCGCAAGTATCGTCAGTGTCAGCGCAACCGCATCGGTCACGGTTGTGATGGGCGATTACCATCAGATCGACGTCATCTCGCAGTCCTACGTCTACGCCGACAGCGACGAGGTGAGCGGTTCGTTCGTCGGGAGCGCTCACCAAGCCGTCTCGCAGACCATCGCCATGAACATCGCGAATTTCGAGCGTCATGAGTTCGAGGCGCCCGCTCGGGAGACGGCAGATCAGTTGTCGACCTTCCCGTCGAGCTGGCACGTCAAGGTTATCGAGGGCGACCTGTCGATCGTCCACTGGATCGAACAGTATAACTACGTCAGCGACAACGACACGGTCTCCATTAGGACGAGCGGCGTGGAAACGACCGTGCTCACGGGCGGCAACGTCGCGGTCAATTTCGCCTCGTCCATCGATTTCGGCATCCAGTACGACCTAGTAATTGTCGGCGGTCATATCGTCGACATGAACCTCATCAGCCAGATTTCGGTCCTGTACGATAACGATCAGATCCAGGGCATCTCCGCCGGCAACGGCATCACCCTCGATGAAGGCGGCAATCTCGTCTTGAACATGGGATCGATCGAGAATATCGGCGACAACGAGCGATTCGAGAGCGCGCCGGACTACATGCGCCAAGTCGTCGACAATATTCGCGGGGGCACGGACGACCTGCCGGAAGCGCTGGCGCACGACCAGAACTTCGCCGGTTACTCGAGCCTGCATGTCCTCTACATCACCGGCAATCTCTATGACGTCAACGTCATCAAGCAGGTCAGCATTCTCGGTGACGCCGATGCTGTCACCTACACGGCTGGCCGAACGCCGGAAGAAGGGTCCGACACCGAGGTGACCGTTCACGTCGGCGGCAATACGGTGATCAACGTCGCCCAGATCATCGACTACGACAGCTTCGGCCACACGACCTATGTCGGCGGCGAGGTCTATTCCGACACGATCCTCATCCAGTCCGGAATTGTCGACATCGGCCGCGATGGCGACACGCTGAGCTTCCAGCCGGACGGACTTGTGAACGAAGTCATTGCATTTGTCGGCGAAGACGATCCGGCACCCGGCGCCGGCGAGCGCATCGGCGATACGGCCAACGAGACATCTTGGCGCGACGGTCAATGGAACGACGTCATGCACACGGTGCTGACATAACGACGATCGCGAGGGAGTGCCATGAACGATCTGTCCAAACGGTATGTCGATGAAGGCAAGCCGTTGTCGCACTCCGCACCGGAGCTGAACCTACCTGGCACGCCCAAGGTTCCGCCCATCAACTCTGCCTTCGTGGAACCCACAACATCCGATGAGGACGCCGAAGGCCCATCGCATCGGGAGCAGCCGGGCACCGGAAAGAAAAAGACGCGCGGCAACGAAAGCGGCAAGCATGACGAGATCAAGAGCCGACTGGTGCGGCCGCTGTCGCCGACGATCAACAATGAGCCGGGCCCCTTCAAGGAGGGTGAGCGCCGTCCGACCGCGCGTAACGCCGGCGGCAGTGGCGCGGCCGACAACGGTGGAGAGGCAAAGGATACATTTCACAGGCGCACGGGACCGGTAAACCTCGCTGCAAGTCTGCAAAACTGCCTGGCGGCCGTCCGGCGCAACATGCTGATCGTCGTCGTATTCACCGTCGCGATCAACGTCCTCGTGCTCGCCATTCCGATCTACCTGTTCCAGATTTCCGACCGGGTTCTGACAAGTCGGTCACAAGATACGTTGCTGATGCTGACGATCGCCGTCGTCGGCGCGATCGTTCTGCAGGTGGTTCTCGATGCCATTCGCCGCTTCATCCTGATGCGGACCGCCGTCGAGATCGAAATCCAGCTCGGCGCACCGATCCTCAGCGCCGCGGCGCGGGCATCGCTGCACGGCAACGGGCGAGACTACCAGGTGTTGAGCGACCTGCAGCAGCTTCGTGCCTTCATCACGTCCGGTACGCTGATCTCGTTCCTTGACGCTCCTCTGACCCCGCTTTTCGTGGTCGTCGTCTATCTGATCCAACCTCAGCTTGGGCTGATCGTCGTCTCATGCTGCATCGTTCTTTTCATCATTGCCTATCTCAACCAAAAAGCAACGACGCGATCGTTCAGCGAGGCCAACAGTTACCTCGGCCGCGCGAATTTTCATCTCGATTCGATGTCGCGCAATGCGCAGATCATCAATGCGCTGGCAATGATTCCCGAGGCGGTGAAGATGTGGGGCCACGAGACGGCCGCCTCGCTCAAGGCGCAGCTCCATGCCCAGGACCGCAACATCATGTTCGCCGGCGCGTCGAAGGCCGTGCGGATGTTCACCCAGGTGGCGCTCCTCGGCTGGGGCGCGCATTTGGCGATGATGGGCCAGCTGACTGGTGGCATGGTCATCGCCGCCTCCATCATCGCCGGCCGCGCACTCGCACCGGTCGAAGGTGCGATCGAGGGCTGGAACCAGCTCAATCACTCGCGCGCGGCCTATAGCCGGATCAGGCAACTTCTCGTTGCTTCGCCGCTGAATTTTCCGCGGCTGCGCTTGCCGAACCCGGAGGGCCGGCTCGACGTCGAGCGCATCCTCTTCGTGCCGCCGCCGCAGAAGCGCGTGATCTTGAATGGCATATCCTTTTCGCTCGCCAAAGGAGAAGCGCTCGCGATCATCGGCAACTCCGGCTCCGGCAAGACAACGCTCGGCAAGATGCTGGTCGGATCGATCCTGCCCACATCCGGCAGCGTCCGGCTCGATCTCATGGACTTGAGAAACTGGGACCAGCGCCAGTTCGGCGAAAGCATCGGCTATCTGCCGCAGGACGTGCAACTCTTCCCCGGCACGATCAAGGCGAACATCGGTCGCATGCGCGACGATGTCGAGGATGCGATGATCTACGACGCGGCCGTGCTTGCCGATGTGCATGATCTGATCGCCACGTTTCCGCAAGGCTACGAGACAGTGGTCGCTGCAGACGGCGCGCCCCTCTCCGGCGGACAGAAGCAGAGGATTGCCCTGGCACGGGCCTTCTTCGGCAATCCCAAATTCGTCGTCCTCGACGAGCCGAATTCCAATCTCGACAGCAATGGCGAGGCAGCACTTGCCCGCGCGCTTCTCCATGCGAAGAAACAGGGCATCACGACCGTGACCATCACCCAGCGCCCGGCTCTCTTGCAATGCGTCGACAAGATCATGGTGCTCAACGAAGGGACTGTTGCCATGTTCGGCGCACGAAACGAAGTTCTCGCCGCACTTGGCGCAGCGCCGAACCAGGACGGAGCACAGTCACGTATTCGCGGAGGTCGCCAATGAGCCAGCGCAGCAAAAGCGCCGATCCGCGCAATGCCGCGGAGTGGTATTCCGAGGTCCCCCGCTCGATCAGGCTCCACAGCTTCGCGGGCCTTGCCCTGATCGCGGCGTCCTTCGGAGGCTTCGGCTACTGGGCCTTTGCCGCACCGCTGGCGGCGGCGATCATCGCCCAGGGAAGTTTCGTCGCCAACGGCAACAACAAGATCATCCAGCACCTCGAAGGCGGCATCATCGAGGAACTGCTGGTCGACGAAGGAGAGAAGGTAAGAGCCGGAGATATACTGGTGAAGCTTGACCAGACCCCGGCGCGCGCCAATGCACGCATGCTGAACCTCAAGCGCCTCCGCCTGGAAGCGGTGGTCGCGCGACTTCGCGCGGAAGCGATGGGCAGCGACACCTTCAAGGTACCGGATATCGTCGCGGAGCAGGCGGACGACGCGGACGTGCGGGCGATCATCGAAAGCCAGAAGGTCATTTTTCAGAGCAAGAAGATCAAGCTCCGGGATCAACTGAACCTCATCGACCAGAACATTCGCTCCCTTGAGTTTCGCGCCAAGGGCTATGATCTGCAGCGGGCGTCCTTCAACAAGCAGATGGAGATCCTGGCGGAAGAGCGCGAATCCAAGAGCAGGCTGGCCGAAAGCGGCCTGATCAGGCGGCCGGAACTCCTGGCGCTCGACCGGGCGATCGCCGACGCCATGGGCGAGATCGGCAGGCTCGAATCGGAGGTGAGGGAGAGCCACACCCAGATCGATCGCTATCGCCAGGAAGCTGTCATTGCCATCAACACCAACAAGCAGACTGCGCTGGACGGTCTGGAAGGGGCTGAAGCCGACCTTGATGCCGTGCGTCAGCAGGTCCGCGAGGCGGCCGAGGTGCTCGACCGCGCCACCATTCGTTCCCCCGTCGATGGAACCGTCGTGCGCAGCTACTTCCATACGGCCGGCGGCGTGATCGCGACGGGCAAGCCGATCATGGAGATCCTGCCGGCCAATGTGCCACTGATCATCGAGGCCCAGGTGCTTCGAACGGCCATCGATCAGCTTAAAGTCGGCGAGGATGCAACGATACGCCTTTCCGCGCTGAACCGCCGCACGACGCCCGTTCTGAAAGGCAAGCTCTTCTACGTTTCGGCCGATTCCATCGAGGAAGTAGCCGGCGGACAGCAACGCGACGTCTACATCGTCCGCGTGGAGGTACCTGCCAGCGAGATCAATCGCATCCACGGTTTCCACCCGGTACCCGGGATGCCGGCCGAGGTCCTGATCACCACGTCCGAACGAACGTTTTTCGAATACTTGACGAAGCCGATCACCGACAGCATGTCGCGGGCATTCAAGGAGACCTGAGGGGAAGCGTCATGGCGGCGGCTCAGGAAGTGCTTTTGCTGGTTGGTCGCCTGAACTATGTCTGGACCAACACCGAAAGCCTGTTGATTTACATCATCGCGCACCTGCTGAAGGTCGACAAGGAATCGGCCATCATCGTCTTCCTGACACTGAACACCACACGCGCGCGAATCGACCTCACCGAGCGCCTGGCGAAGCTGCCGGCGACCCCGCCCGAAACGCGCGACCAGGTCCTGTCGATCACCGAGCGGCTGAAACAGCAGTCGAAAATGCGCAACAAGTACAACCACTGCATCTACTCCTTCGATGAGCAGGGAGAGATTTCGAGCACGCAGTTGATGCGCCTGGTCGAAGGCGAGAAGGAGATTCGCTACGGCAAGGTGGAGCAACTCGACGCGCGTGAAATGACGCGTCTCGAAAACGCGATCCGTGAGATCACCGACATCAGCAAGGCGCTCTGGTCGTTCATCCGCTCGCGCCCCAACTTCGACGAGCGGCTGATCTGAGACTGCTCGCCGCGCTACAGGCCGACCCGCATCTACCGCGACAGGCGCATATGCCGATTGACGTCCTTGTAGAGCAGGTAGCGGAAATTGCCTGGGCCGCCGGCGTAGCAGGCCTGCGGGCAGAAGGCGCGCAGCCACATGAAGTCGCCTGCTTCGACCTCGACCCAGTCCTGGTTCAGCCGATAGACGGCCTTTCCTTCGAGAACATAGAGCCCGTGCTCCATGACATGCGTTTCCGCGAACGGAATGACCGCACCAGGCTCGAAGGTCACGATGGTCACGTGCATGTCGTGGCGCAGATCCGCCGGATCGACGAACCGCGTCGTCGCCCATTTGCCGTCGGTGCCGGGCATGTGCGCGGGCGTGATGTCGGCTTCGTTCGTGAAAAATGCCTCCGGTGCATCGAGCCCTTCGACGGCCTCGTAGGCCTTGCGAATCCAGTGGAACCGCGCGGGCGCGTTTCCATGGTTGCGCAGCCGCCAGACGCTTGCCGGCGGGATGAAAGCAAAACCGCCCGGGCGAAGCACATGCGTCCTGCCGTCGAGTTCGACGGTAACCTCGCCTTCCATCACGAACAGGGCGCCTTCGGCTGCGGGATCGAGTTCGGGCCGATCGCTGCCGCCGCCCGGTCCGACCTCCATGATATATTGCGAGAATGTTTCGGCGAATCCGGACAGCGGACGCGAGAGGACCCAGAGGCGCGTGTTTTCCCAGAAGGGAAGGTAGCTTGTGACGATATCCATCATCACGCCCTTCGGAATCACCGCATAGGCTTCAGTGAAGACCGCGCGTCCGGTCAGGAGCTCCGTCTGCATGGGCGCGCCACCCTTCGGTGCGAAGTAGGTCCGTTCGGCCAATTCCTGTCCTCCACAACATTCCATTTCGGTGCCTACTGCATGTTCCTTAGATCGTATCCGATTCAAGAGCAAAAACACGCAGCAATTCAAAGTGCTATAGCGTCCTTTGCGCGTCTGATAAGACGCGCGGCGCTTTGAGGTTCACCGTTACATCTTCCATTGGAGAAATGCGATCGTGATCAGTGTCGTATCCTCAAAGAAGCCGGTGAACAGCCCCACCATCGGTGGAATCACTTTCTTCGGAACCTGCGGAATGACGACCTTGCGCATGACCTGCCAATAGTGCAGGCAACGAATAGACTCGCAAGGCGGGGGCGCTGACGGTCGCTACCTTACGCGGATGCGCCGAATGATCGCGGCATGGGAGCAGACACATGCAGCGAGGACGAAGAGGAAAAGCGCAGTCCCAAGCGGCGAATAGGCGAGCGCCAGGAAGGACCAGTCACCGCGCAGAACCTCGGGCAGTGAGAGCCCCGAAAGACCGGCCTGCATGTGCACAGCCCGGACGGCAGTAAGCGCGGTCGCGATCAGTGCGATGTGCGCGTGGATGAAACGCGTGCGCTGATATTGTTCTGGCCGGATCGCCAGAAGGATACCGAAAAGCGCTGCGACTACCAGAATTGCAACAGCACCGGAAAGCCCGACGCCCGGAATGGCAAGAAGCATGAAGACCGGCTCGCGCATAACGGGGAGGATCGTCAAGTAGAGCCACCAGGCGAACTCGCTCGCGGGATAATGGGCGAGCAGAACCATGCTGCCCAGAAGCATGGCTGCCAAGGCATAGGCGCCACATGGGCCAAGTCGGAGAAATATTAGAACTAAAGCGCGCATGCGTTGGCATCCCCTTACAGCGCCGCGCGTCTAATCAGACGTGCAAAGGACGCTGTCGCACTTTAAATTGCTGCATGTTTCCTTAAATCGGGAACGATTTAACATGCAGTAGACTGGAGCGCGGCCGCTCTGACACTCTTCGTATATAAGACGAAGCTTAACTGGAGCTTACCGATCGTCGCTTTGCTTGGCCGGCACGACCGATTTGCCGGCAGCTCGGCCGGAACAGTCCTCATTTCGATCAATCGGCAAATGCCGAAGACGGCCAGAGATACACGATGTGTCTCTTTAATGCGACTCGTTGTTTCAATTCTCCATTTATTAGCATTTTTTCAGGAAGATTTTCCGTGAGCGATTGCATACGCAAAGCTACGCTGCCCAAAAATTGGGGGAATGAATGGCAACTTCTCAGATCAGATCGCAGATCAGATGCCTTACCTTATTGCTCGTGGGCGGGGTTGTGCTGGCGGGCTGTCAATCAGCTGCTTTCGACGACCTGGCGGCCTTCGGCGACAGCGCGAAAACCCTCGACGATGAGTCGGCCGTCGCCTTCTACAAGAACGATGAACTGGTAACGAAGGGAAAGCTGCAGTTTCAGGAAAAGAACTACGGCAAATCCTACGCCATCTACAAACGGGCCGTTGCGGTCTTTCCGGAAGACCCGTCCGCTTGGCTGGGCTTTGCCGCCTCCGCCGACATGATCGGCCGGTTCGACACCTCCGACCGTGCCTACCAGCAACTCTCGGGCATGATCGGCAACACCGCAGTCTACTATAACAATATCGGATATTCGCATCTTCTGCGCGGCGACCTGCCCAAGGCGCGGCGCTATTTCCTGAAGGCCTACGAACTCGATCCGACAAACGAGACCACGGCCAGAAACCTGGAACTCATGAAGAACAGCGTGAAGTTCGCGCAGCGATAGGACTGCGCAACGGCAGCGGTTCAGCAACCGACTGAAGCGTCCCGGTCGACAATGGCTGCCGGCGCTGCGACAAAGCGGCGGCCGAGCTTTGATTCCGGGGAAAATCCATGAGGCTTCGACGCGGCCTTTACAGAGGCCGCCGCCTCGCGAAAAGCCGAGGACTACCGCACCTTCCGCAGAATGAGTTTGCCCTCGGGGGAGACTGATCGTTCGTAATGCGGCAGGTCGGCGACGGATACGCCTTCGGCACCCGCCAAGGCGAGGCTGTCATCCGCGACCTGCAACTCGGTGGCAGCGGCATTGGCTGACGGCTCCAGCCGTTGTGTCACGCCCTTTCCGGGCGCGCTCATGATCAGGCTTCCACCGGAGGCAACCAAACCGGAACGCATCCCGACATCGAAATCGGCGACCTGTTTGCGCAGGCTTTCCAAACGCTGGCGAACGATCGCCACGTCCTCGGCCTTGGCGCTTCTGGCGATGTACCGGCCCTGCTTGTCGACCAGCTCTTTCAGGCCGTCGATGGAGCGCTTGAGCGCAGCAAGCGTCTCGCGGCTCTCGCGCACGTCGGCCGCATTCTTCGCCGTGTAAAGGAGAATGCCGGCATTCAGCGGCAGCAGCAGCAACGCGATCGCGATCAAAGAAGCGCCTTTCGAACGGCTCGGCTCTTTGGCCGGTCGCTCGCCGCGCTGCCTCGCTCCGTCAGGTTCGACATCGATATCCGGAATACTGGTCATCCGCATCACTCCGCCGCAAGCAGGATCAAGTCCCTGAAGTCCATCGCATCAGTATTTCAGGCATTCCTTAATAAGGTACGCAACCTACAGCGCCGCGCGTCTACTCGGACGCGCAAAGGACGCTGTAGCACTTTGAATTGCTGCATGTTTTTATCCTTCAATCGGCTACGATTTAAGGAAACATGCACTAGTCCAGCGTGAACACACCCTCCCATGCCCGCTCCAGCATTTCCAGCGACGCTAACTTCGGCATCGCGTTGAAATCGCAATAGGACCCGATGAAATCCAAGAGGTACTTCGGGTGGTAACAGGACGCGAGCGACGCACCGCTGTACTTACGCTCATAGAACAGGTGCAAATCACTGACCTTTATGTCTACCGCGACTTCACGCGCATAAGACTCGAAGATCCGGATATATTCGTCCCGCGACGGGTTATTCACAAATATCTTGTACTTGAGACGCCGCAGGCCCGCCTCGTCGGAGAGATCCTTCGGGGCGATATTGGTCGAGAAGACCACAAGCTCGTCGAACGGAACCTTGAACTTCTTGCCCGTATGCAGCGTGAGAAAGTCATATCCGCGCTCGAGCGGCACGATCCAGCGATTGATCAGCGCCTGCGGCAGCACCTGCTGGCGGCCGAAATCGTCGATGATGAACACGCCTCCGGAAGCCTTGAGGTGCAGCGGGGCCTCGTAGACATTCGATCCATCGTTGAAGGCGAGGTCAAGGAGGTCGAGCGTCAGTTCACCGCCCGTCTTGATCACCGGCCGCCGGCATTCGACCCATCGCTGGTCGGCCTTGGGATACGGGTTTCCCGAGGCCTCGCCGACCGGTTGGTGTACGGCCTCGTCGTAAAAGCTGATCACATAGCCGCCAACCTCGACAGCATAGGGCACCCAGATCGTCTGGAGAAACAGCCGCGCGGAGCGTTCGGCGATGCTGGTCTTGCCGTTGCCCGGCGGTCCATAGAGCAGGATCGACTGGCCTGAATTCATGGCCGGCCCAAGCTTCTCGACGAGTGACGGTGACAGCACCAGCCCCTTGAGACTTTCGATCAACCGCTCTTGGGTCACCCGTTCGTGGTGGATCGACTGCAACTCGAGCTGCCGGCAGAAGACATCGAGCGACACCGGCGCCGGCCCGACATATTGCGATTGCCGCAGCGCCGCCTGCGCATATTCGCGGCCCTTCGTCGAAAGCGCGTAGCGGATGTCGGATTTGACGTCCTCGCCTGCGAGCCCTCTCGCTTCGAGGAAGGCTAGCTTTACCAGTTCCTTGACCAGGAGATTGACCACCGCCTTCGGCAATTTCATCCGGGCGGTCAGATGCGACGGGGTGACGGTATCCTGCTCGGCTGCGCATTTTGCTGCCAGACGCAGCATGAAGGACAGTTCGAGGCCGGTTTCTTCCGGACCAGCCGGCGCCAGCGGCATTCGGGGATCGAGCGTGAGCGCGAAGTCTTCGCGGCCTTGATCGTGCGAATAGTGCATAAGGACCTCGCTGTTTTAACCGCCGGGCTTGAGGCCGGAGAGAACACTGACGACACGCATGACGATGGGCACGAGCACGATGATGAGGCTCACCGGAAACAGAAAGGCGCCGAGCGGCAGCAGCATCTTGATCGGCAAGGCATTGGCCTTCTCCTCGGCCCGCACGACCCGAAGATCGCGCATTTCCTTACTGTAGACGCGTAGCGTCTGAGTTACGCTGGTTCCCAGTTCCTCCGACTGACGAAAGAGCACCGAAAGCGCCCGCGCCTCGTCGATCCGCAATCGCGCGGCAAGATTGGCCAAGGCCTCGCGCAGCCGGCGTCCGCCTCGCACTTCCAGCATCATGATCGAAAGATGCAGCCCGAAATCCTTGCGCTTGTCCACGAATTCCCGGGCGACGCGGTTGGCCGCCGCTTCCAGACTCATGCCCGCATCGAGGCAGACAATCAGCATGTCCATGAAATCGGGAAACAGGCGGCGATATTCCCGCTCCTTCGCGTCCCCGCGCCGATCGATATAGATGTTGACAAGGACAAAGGCGATACCGGCCGCAAACATGGCCATCACGAGGATCACGAGCTGCGACAATTCGGGAAGGAAGCGGCCGAGAGCCCAGACCGTTACCGCCACAACGCCCATGCATACGACGGCGCGGATGACCTGAAATATCGTTACCGCGCTGGCACTGAAATAGCCGGCACGGATCAGGCGGTTCTGGGTGGAATTCGCGTTCGTATCGCGTCGGGTGATCTCGAAGTAGCGGCGGATCAGGCGATTTTCCGCCTCGCCGAGATCAGCGATTGCAGCGTCCCCCAGGTGGAACTCCTCGCCGCCCGCCTTCGCGCTCGTTTCCGACAGCCGGACGCCGACCTCGCGCCGCCGGAAGATCAGTTCGGATGCTGCGCCGGAAAAGATCAGCACCGAGAAGAAGACGATGAAGTAGATCCCGTACTCGCTCGACATCGCGGGCCTCAGTACTCGAAGTTGACCATTTTGTAGAGAATGACGTTGCCGATCGCCATGATGACAAGCAGCACGCTAACGACGATGGTTCCGTAGCCGCTGTCCCAGACGGGATCGAAATAGGTCGGCGAGAGCCCTTTGATCATCGCGTAGAGAAGGAACGGATAAAGCGACATGAAAATCGCGGTTATGCGTCCTTCCGATGAGATCGCCTTGACCTTGGCCTTCAGCATCGACCGGTCACGCAAGGTCTTCGAAAGGTTCTGCAGGATTTCGACGAGATTGCCGCCGGTCCCGGCCTGCACGCTGAGCGAGATCGCCAGGAGGTTCAGGTCCTCGACGCCGACGCGGTCGGAAAGGTTGACGAGCGCATCGTCAAGCGTCACACCATAGGTCAACTCATCCGAGAGAAGACCGAACTCGCTGCCGACCGGATCGGGCATTTCGCGCGCGACGAGCGCGATCGCCGACGGCAGCGGATGGCCGGCGGCAAGGCTCCGATTGGCCACGTCGAGTGCCTCTGGAAGCTTTTCCGTAAATTTGCGCATCCGGCTCGCCCGTGCGCGCCAGACGACAAGCACAGGAACAAGGAAGCAGATCACGAGAAAAACGGGGATCCGGATCAGGTTGCTCGGTACGAGGAACTGGACGACCAGCCAGACGAGGAGAGCGCTGGCGCTCGCATAGAGCACAAATCGCTTCGCATCGAACTTGATGCCGGACTGGATGTAGAACTGCCTCAGTCGTTGCATCAAGGGAAGCGATCGCCAGTCCTCGCCAACGCCGCGCTCCTTCAGCATGTCGCGGTAGGCCTTGCCGTGGTCTTCGCTCCCATCGAGCAGGCTCAGCCGCCGGTTCACTGCCTTGTGGCGTTCGGACGTTCGGAAGTAGCCGCGCAGCAGGGCTTCGGCGGAGATCAGCGCCGCGACAAACACGGCGGCGTAAAGCAAGGTAAGCGTCATGACTGGGCAGGCCCCGTTTGCAATGGTCTGCCGGGCTCGAAGATCGCTGCCGGCACCGCGATCCCGAGTTCGGCGAATTCCTCGATGAAGCGCGGGCGAAGGCCCGTCGCGCGGAACTCGCCCTGGATGCGGCCATCCTCTCCCGTCCCGGTTTTCTTGAAGCGCATGATTTCCTGCATCTGGACGACGTCGCCTTCCATGCCGGTGATCTCGGAAATCGAGACGATCCTGCGACTGCCGTCGCTCAGACGCTGCACCTGAACGATGAGCGTGATGGCGGAGGCGATCTGCGAACGGATGCTGAGCTGCGACATCGGCATGCCGGCCATGCCGACCATCTGCTCCAGTCGGCCAACCGCATCGCGCGGGGTGTTGGCATGGATGGTCGTCATCGACCCTTCGTGGCCGGTGTTCATGGCCTGCAGCATGTCGAAAGCCTCCTCGCCGCGAACCTCGCCGACGATGATGCGGTCGGGCCGCATGCGCAGCGCGTTTTTCAGGAGCTCGCGCTGACGAACCTCGTTGCGGCCGTCGAGCGTCGGCGGCCTGGTTTCCATCCGGCCGACATGCGGCTGCTGGAGCTGCAGTTCGGCCGCGTCCTCGATGGTGATCAGGCGCTCTGCCGGCGAAATCTGCGACGAAAGGGCATTGAGGAGCGTCGTCTTGCCCGAACCGGTGCCGCCCGAAATGATCATCGACACCTTGCCCTTGACCGCGGCGCTCAGGAGGATGCGCATGGCGTTCGCCATGGCGCCATTTTCGACGAGGCGCTCCAGCGTCAGCGGCTTGCGGGTGAACTTGCGGATCGAAACCAGCGGGCCGTCGACGGAGATCGGCCGGATCGCCACGTTGACGCGCGACCCGTCCTTGAGGCGGGCATCGACCATCGGCGTCGATTCGTCGACGCGGCGACCGACAGCCGAGACGATCTTGTTGATCACCCGGAGCAGGTGATCCTCGTCCTTGAAGCGGACCGCGGTGCTCTCGAGCCTGCCGCGACGCTCCACATAGACGCTCTTGTGGCCGTTGATCAGGATGTCGGCGATGGTCTCGTCGGCGAGCAGCGGCTCTATCGGCCCGAGGCCGAGCATCTCGTCGGTGATGTCCCGGATCAGGTCATTGATTTCCACGGCATTCAGCGGGAAATTGTTGCGTCGGATATAGTCCTTGACGAGCGGCCTGATCTCGGTCGCGATCTCTTCGTTGTCGAGCGTGTCGAGAATGCCGAGGTTGATCCGGTCGAGCAGATGGCGGTGCAGGTTGACCCGTTCGGCGACCATGTCCCGGCCGAGCGACGCATCCTCGGCCACGGCAACCGACGCGGCGGCTTGGGTCGGCGCATCCGTGTTTGCGACTGGGCCGGCGGGAAGGACATCGGCGCTTTTCTGCTCTTCGCGCGCCTCCGGCTGCGGCTGCTTGTAGAAACGTCCCATGAACCCGGTTGCCATCAGGCTTTCACTCCGTTCGACTATTTCACGATCACCGTGGTTCCGACTTTCACCCGGTCATAGAGATCGATGACGTCGGCATTGCTCATGCGGAAGCATCCGGAGGACGCAAAGTCGCCGACCGTCGACTGTTCGTTCGTCCCGTGAATGCGGTAGAGCGTGTCGGCCTTTCCCCGGTAGAGATAGATCCCGCGCGCGCCCATCGGATTGAGCGGCCCGGCCGGCACAAGTTCAGGAAGCCCCGCCACCCGCGCCTTCATCTCGGCCGGCGGCCGCCAGTCGGGCCATTCGGCCTTTCGGCCGACCTTCACGATGCCGCTCCAGCGGAAGCCGTCGCGACCGACGCCGATCCTGTAGCGGATCGCCCGGTTGCCGGAGACGACGAGGTCGAGCGTCCGGTTGGCGCTGACGATGACGATCGTGCCGGCCGGGTATTTCTGCTTCGCCGTCACCACGACGCCCGTGGCCGGCCCCAGGCTTCGCGGCACCAGATTGGTCGCCAGAACCGTGGCCGGGGAGGCGATGAGAGCGAGCGCGGCTGCCACGAAGATCACGCGCACGGGCACCCCGGCCGTGCGCTGGCCAGGCATTTCTTCGCTGCTCGCCCGGGCGCGTATGATCATCGGACAAGCGCTCCGAGCTTGTTGACGGCCTTGCAGAAACCCGAGCGCGCGTTCACCTCGAAGGGCAGGACGCCGCGGTTCAGCGCTTCGCTCAGCGTGTCCCAGTCATAGGCAACGATATGCGCGCGGGTGTCCTTGAAGACCTTATCCACCTGCTGCCGACGCACGCCAAGACTGAAGAGCTTGCTGCGGTATTTGTTGATGACGACGAAGATCGAGTCCGCATTGCCGCGCAGCCGCACAAGGTTGAGGAAGAGGTCCTTGGCCTGGTGGAGCGCCGGAATCGTCATTTCGGTGACGATGTAGACGCTGTTGACCGACGAAAGCACATCGGTTTTCCACGGCGTCTCGTAGTAGGGCATGTCGATGACCGTGTGGTCGCTTTCGAAAGCCGCAACGTCCAGCATGCGCAACACGAGCTCGGCGCCCTTGGCTGCGAGAAGCACCGACGGCTGCTTGAACGATAGCAGGGAAAAGCCGCCCGAGTGACGCTTGCGCACCAGGTCGATGAATTCGAGGTCGACGCGCGACGGATTGGTGATGACGGGCTTCAGGTCGTAGTCGCTGACAAGGTTGAGGTAATAGCCGAGCGACCCGGAGGAAAAATCCATGTCGAACAGATCGACGCGTGGCGCGGCGTTCTTCGTGGGCTGCGCAAGCGCATGTGCAAGCGACGAGGAAATGACGCTGGCGCCCGCGCCGCCGACGGCGGAAACGACCGCGTGAACCCGGCTGTCGGACGCCCCGCTTCCCGGCGCATGCGTCGAGATCAGGTCGATCAGCGAGCGGCGCTCCAGCGGCTTCTTCAGCCAGTCGTTGCCGTTCAACCGGAAGAGCAGCCGCAGCATCTCGTCCGCCAGATCCTCCGAGACGACGACGAGCGGAATGTCGCGATGGCGTCCGCGGAAGGCAAAAAGCTCCGGACGATTCAGCATTTCGCCGTTGTCGACATCGAGCACGATAAGATTGAACTGCGTCGGATCGAACCGCGCAGCGTCACCCAGCGCCTTCAGCGCCATATGGCGCACCTCGTAGCGCGACAGCGAGCCGAACGTGTCGAGCATGAAGCTCGCCGCCGCCGCATCGTCGGAGAGGACAAGAATCTTGGTGGATGTTGCGAAGTTCATATGAGCTGTCATCTCGCTTTCCCACGCACTATTAAGGGTTCAGCAGGTTGAGCACGTCTTCAGGTCTTCGGTCGTAATCGTCACCGGATGAGCGGGAATGGGAATGCCATCGAGCCCGAGCAGGCCGCCGAGAATGGGCAGGTCGAAGGTGATGCCGCGGACTTCCAGCCGCATCGTCAGCACCGGCCCGTTCGGCCGACCCCAATAACCAAGTCCCGAGCGTTGATAGGTCACAACCAGCTTGTCCGGCGTGATGCGGTGCTTCTCATTGATGCTCCAATTGAGATCGCACATCCCGCGCCGGCCTGCGGTAACCGGGCCGCAGACTCCGTCGCTGCCGGTCACGATCCGGCTCAACGCCGCGCTACAATTGGCGAGATTCGGCCCACAAGTGGAGGACACCGTTGCATCGTTCGGCGTCGCGGTCCCGTTGTCGAGCGGGTCGTCTGCATCGGTTGGGAAGATGTCGTCGAAGTTCGAAGTCAGCGGGTCGGAAACGGTCGCAAGCCGCGCGCCGTATTGCAGAGCCTTGACCGTCTGGTTCCATTGCGACATGGCGAAGCCGAACTCGACCAAAGCGGCAAACACCAGTAACACAAGAGGAAAAGTGATCAGCGCCTCGGAAAGGGCGATGCCGGATTCGTCCTGGCGGAAGGATACACGCTGTCGAGAGGTCACCATCCGATATACCTCTCTTCGTGCGAGGCGCTGATGGTGATTGCGTCGATGCCGAGCCAGCCGAACAGCGGCGAGGCTTCGTATTGATGCGTCGTGGAAACCGTGAAGTTACCGTCGGCATCGATCACGACATTGCCGTCAGCACCGACGGGCACGGTAATATCGGCAAGACTGGGCCCCCAACCGGGCACGCGCGGCGTCGTCGCGTCAAGACTTTGCGTGCCAAAGAGGGCGATACGCTTTGCGGTTTCCACGCTGCAATCGGAATTGAACGTTGCGGTATTCCGACAGCGTGAGAGATAGCGCCCGGCATCACGCAGGCCCGCGTCGATCTGCATGCGCTCCCAGAAAATATTGCCGAATTCCAGGATGCCCGCGGCAAAAAGCGTGACGAAGGGAACCGCCACAAGCGCCTCGGCAAGCACCGCACCTTCCTCCTTCGCGAGGAAGCTCGGACAGAGCCGAAGGCGGATGAAGTTTCGGAGCGCCATCATCGGACCAGCTCCGCTTCTTCCCGGAGGAATTCGTCGAGCGTGCCGCGCCCGCCTTTCCCGGTAATGTCGACCATTTCCAGCGAGAGGTACCGCTCACTGCTGGCCTTTATCGCCGGCTTCGTCAGGAACATGCGGGCAAAGGCAACGGCCCTGGTGGCCTTATGGCCGTTCAGGTGGCCGACGGACGCCTCGTAACCGCAATTGACGATGGCCGAGAAAATCTCGCGGCGGTCGCCGTACTCAGGATCCGTGTAGTCCGATAGGTCCGGACCGGAATAGCACTGGTTGCTTATTGTGGGGGTGCCGGTCTCGCCGTTCGCGGAAGCATGGCCTATGAGCGCCGGGTTGGCGAGCTCATAACGATAGACGTCATAGGCGGAAGGCTGGGACGGCCCCGCGCCTCCTTGCACCGGATAGCTCGAATAGTTGCTGAGAATCGTACTCACCGAGGGCGCCGCCGTTCCCTGCGCGACGTTCCAGTACGTGCCGTACTGCCAGTTGTTGCCGCTGCTGATCTTGCCGCCGCCCATCGCGGTCATCGTAGCCCCATAGCCCAAAGGCACGGCCTTGCTCGGGTCGCCGACAACGTCCCCCACCATCACGGGCGAATAGGTGTCGCAGGCCTTGCTTCCGTTACCCTTGCCCGATTGGGTCTGGGCGGATCGCACGTTCTGAGCCGGGCGATAACGGGGGTCGTCGTTCACGTTATTGAAGGACGAGGAGTAAAAGCCGAAGCGCGTGTTGACGCCGTCTTCGACCGGGCCCGCCTTTGCGCCCGTTTCCGTGTCCAGATTGTCCTGCGTATAGCAGGTTCCCGGATTGCCGGTGGCAAGAGCTTCCGCCAGCACGGACGCCCCGTTGCCCAAAGGCGTCCTGAGAAAGCCGAAATTGCCAGGCCCGGGATTGGATGCCGAGGTGCTGTGAAGCTCGATTTGAACGCCATAGAGATTGCCGTCCGCGAATTTGTCGTGCAGCGCTTCCGCGGCCTCTTCGGCCGCGGTTTCGCTAGTGTTGCCCGCCGGCTCGTAGGGGTTGCAGATGAAAATTGGCGTCACGTCGCAGGCGCTCGCCCGGTAGACGGCCACGGCTTCGGCCGAAACATTGACCGTGTCGCGGTTGAAGCCGACGGGGATTGGGAAGATCGTCGTCAGCGCCTGAGGCTTCGCGACGACGTAAGCATAGGAAGCCTCGTTGGGGTTCAAGGTCTCCATCGTCGCAAGATCGATATCGTCGTCGTCTTGCGCGGGAATGCTCTTCAGGAAGTGAACCTCTACAGTGTTCGGCTGGTCCGGATCATCTGCCTTGGCCGCGTCGTAGGAGACCGTGAGGTTCGAGCCGAGTGACCAGCCGGTCCCGCCTCCTTTGAAGGCCGCGCTGTTTGCGAGGGTCTTGATAGCCGCCTGGGCCCGCTCGATCGCGTCGTCGCGGCCATCGAGTTCGCGGGCGCCGGCGAGCGCCATGGCGTCGACGGCGTTCTGGAGATCGGTGTGGAGATTGCCGGTGCGCCCGACATCGATGACGAGCAGGGAAAAGCCGAGCAGCAGCGGCATGGAAATCAGCGTCAGTGCAATGACGTAGCCATGACGATCGTCCCAGAAGCTTTTGATAGCCTTACACAACATTGGCATGCCCCTCGGATCGCGGCGGTTTGCCCGCCGTGCTGTTCTGTTACATTCCCTTCCGGCGCCCCCGCCGTTCACTCTCTTTTGCGGCCACCGTCAGTATCCCCCGCCGTTGCCGCCGCCGTTACCACCGCCCGTGCCGGGAGGCATCGTGGCCCCCGGCAGGATCACAGCCGTGGGCGTCGGCGCGGCCCCGCCCTGCCCTCCGCCCTGGTAGGTGCGGATGACCCGGTTGATCACCTTGCCGTCACTGTGAATGCGCGTGTTTTGCGCCACCCGCGGGAAAGGGTCCTGCGTGTGGATGCCCTGGTTGGCCTCCACCGCGTTGCCAAGTCCGAAGGTGATCGTGTCGCGGTGATTCAAGTAGTCGGCACAGCCGGAAAGGAGGCTCGCGGCAGCGATGACCAGCAGTGCGCGTTTATCTTTTCGCAACGGCAACGTGGCCTCCCACATCGAGATCGAGACGGTGGCCATAGGGCCCTGTTACGCCCTCGCCATTCTTGAAGCGGCGCAGCATGTCCTTGTCCACCTCGAGAATGCCGAGCGCGAAAAGCTCCCAGTCGTTCGACGAGCGCGTCTGGTCGAGCGGTGTGTAGAGATCCTCACCGGGTGTGGACGGCCGCACGATGTGCGGCGTGACGATGATGACGAGATCGGACTCCCGCTTCAGGAAGCTCGTCGAGCGGAACAGCGCGCCGATCACCGGAACCTGCGACACCCACGGCAATTGCTGAACGTCCTTGGCATTGATCGACTGCAGCAACCCGGCCATGGCGAAGCTCTGGCCGTCGCGCAGCGCCACCGTCGTCTTGGCCGCGCGCGAGATGAAGCCGGGATTGCCGTTGACGTTGATCGAGGTGTCGAGCTCCGAGACTTCCGGCTCGATCTTGAGACTGATGAGCCCGCTGTCGAGCACCACCGGCGTGAAGGTGAGCCTGACGCCGAACGGCCGGTAATCGGTTTCGGTCGCGACCGTGGCACCGTTGGCAACCGTCGTCTGGATCGGCACCTCGCCGCCGGCATGGAAGCTCGCGGTCTCGCCGCTCATGGCGATCAGGTTCGGCTGCGCCAACCGGCGCACCAGGCCCTTCTGCTCCAGCGCATTGATGACGATGTCGATCCGGCCGCCGGCAATCTCCAGCACCTTGGCGATCAGCTGTCCGAAGGGCTGCATGCCCGTCGCCGCGCCCGCCGCGTCTTCGAGTGTACGGACGAGTTGGCCGCGTTCCACGCCGATGCCCACGCTGGTCGTCGCCTTGCCGATGCCGTTCTTGCCATGGCCGGCCCAGCCGATGCCGAGGTCGCGGCCGGTCTGGCGCGAGGCCTCGATCACTCGCACCTCCAGCATGACCTGCTGGGAATCGGCGACGCGCAACTGGTTGAGCACCGGCTGGTCGGAATAGGACTGGGCGATCTCCAGCACGCGCTGCAGTTCCACGGCGTCGCGCACGGTGCCGGTCAGACGGATGCGATCGTTGGAATTGAACACCCGGACTTGCGCTGAGGGTGCGGCGGACCGAATGGCCGCGGCCGCTTCGCTGAAGTCGCTGGTGACGCGGATGTCGATGACGCCGAGAAGATTCTTGTCGTCGTCATAGACGGAGATATTGGTGGCGCCGATCTGCTTGCCGCGGATGAAGAGCGACCGGTCGGAGAGCGGCACGACATCGATGAGTTCGGCGCTGCCGATGACCAGATCGCCGAATGGCTTCGCGGTCCTGATCGTCATCGTGTCGTTCGGCGGCAGCGTCACCTGCTGCACGGATCCGCCGAGGTTGATGAACTTTTCCTGGGCATCCGCCTGCCCGGCCGACCCGGGTCCCAAGAGGCCAAAGGCCGAAATTGCCGCGACCAGTGCCGCGAGGGACCTGGCTCTCGCCGCCCCCTTCATGCTTCCCCTCAACATTCCTGCCTCAGCCCCTCTCCTCGCAGTCCGGTCTGCCGCCCCCTAGATCAATTCACTCCGGGGAATTGATCTGACGGCAGGCCGCATTTGATATCACTGGATCAGGCCCACCCGGTGCTCCTCACGTTTGGTGGTGTTCCAGACGCCCACGGTCGCCCACTTCGGCTCCACCGGCAAGACCGGCTCGAGCTTGCGCTCGACGATTTGAACCTGTTTCTCGCGAACGGGCTGCTTCATCTTGCCTTCGACAGAGTCGATCCGGCTCCCCAACTCGTCGCCAACCTTGCGCACAAGCTTTTCGATCGTCTCGAATCGCCCGTCGTCAGTATTGTTGGCGAGATCGGTCGAAATCAAGCCACCGCCGAGATCGGCAATGGTGATCGGGCGGGTCTGTTCGACATTGGAGGAAGCGATATTGCGCAGCGCGAGCGACAAGGTGCCGATCGTGGAGCCGAGCGTCAGGCGCTGCGCCTCGTCGGTCGTCACCTCGAAAGTCACCGTCTTGACGACGGAAGGCTCGTCCTTGCGCTCGTCCGCCGTCTGGTCCACCGCCAGCACCTTTACGCCTTGCAGCAGGACGTCGACATAGGTCTGTTCACTGTTGTTCTGCTGACGAACAACTCGCGTCAGAAGCACGTCAACGCGATCGGAGGGGCGAACGAACCCGGCAACACCGAGAACGTCGTTGACGCGGATCGAAATGGCCTTCATGCCCTGATCGAGCGCTGCCGACAACGTGGCACGCTCGCCCGCACCGGTGATCTTGGACGAAAGCACTGGCTCACCCGGATCGATTGCTTCCATCGCATAGCGCGGAGCGTCATCATTCCCGACGACCATCTCGAGCGTCTGGAACGAGCCATCGGGTCGCTGCTCGGAGGGCCAGGGAATGGTCTTGAGGTTTTCGGCTCGCACGCGGTCCCCGAAGCGCATGGGCTTGGCTGCAACCACGAGCGTTCTCTGTTCGGATTTCGGCGCGTTGGCCGCCGCAAGCCGCGCCTGCTGGTCGGTCAGGTAGGTTCTGGTCGCAAAAACCGCGACAAGGGCAAGTAAAACAGCAACAGCGAGACTAACGATCGTCGAGGAACGCATCGCCGATACTCCATACGTAATCGAAAATACTTTTCGACAATTGCTAAAATAAAGGAGAGGAGTTAACAAAAACCCCTCTCCCCGGTCATTTTACGGCGCCGGCGTGGTCGGCGTGGTCGCCACAGCCGCATCATCCAACCTCAGGAAAAATCCGCCCCAGCCGTTCCATGCGGTGCTCAGGTTACCGCCAGCGGTCGTTACTGCTGTAATTACACCACCAACAAGCAACCCCAGAAGAACCAGGTATTCGGACAGCGCAACGCCATCTTCTTCCCGCGCGAAAGCGGATACTTTAGATACAAAAGCTTTCATCGAGAAATTACCTCCAAAATATACATGCGCGCCGCAATTTCCCCCGGCCCGCCCGTCATCGAGACCACCTCTCTGACTGTCATGATTAATAATCTCTTAATTATTATATCGTCAACTGCTGAAATGTAGCCAGTTTCGACATCTCTATTTTATGGTTAAAATCGAAACCGCCAAGCGGTTGGAATATTTCGAGACTCGTCTGCCGCAATGCGACACATGGAAATATTTCTTGATATTTTTCTAATCCGAAAGACTTAGCAAAACTGCGAGTCAATCGCTTTTATTGGTGACATCGTACAAAAACGAGGGAGAAAAGCAAAACATGATACAGCCAGTCAGCTTTTTTACTGTTCTATCAGTGTTACTTTTCCTCTATGCCGCTTGGAGCGACTTCCGGAGTTGGAAAATTCCGAATGCCGCCGTTCTCGCCCTTATCGGTCTTTATGCCGTCAATGCCGCAGTAGCGCTGGGGACGGCCGACGATGTCGGCGCAGCGCTTTTTTCCTTCGCCGGGATCGGCGGCGACGTCGGCGCTGGTCTCCTGCTCTTTGCGCTGGGCTTTGTTCTCTGGCTCTTTGGCCTCTTCGGCGCCGGCGACGCCAAGCTCTTCCTGCCGATAGGTCTCTTCGTCGGCTGGCTCGGCATGCTGCCCTTCGCGATCTTCCTTTTGATCGGCGGCGTTTTCACAATGCTGGCGCTCAAGCTGCCGATGCCGCTGCAATTCGCCCACTATGCCTTCGTCATGCGTCTTCAGGAGATCCGCACGTCCCGCAAGATCCCCTACGGCGTGATCATGGTCTTCGCAGCGCTCGCAGCGATGGCGTTGCGGCCGAACGGTATCTGAGGGGCGGCGGATAGGAGATACTGATTTCGCGTGTGCCTTCCCATCGCGGCGACGCGAAGGCAAAGCTCGGCCGCATGCTTTCCGCGTGCTCGCTCATGCTTCCTCGGCCCTATAAGGATTTGGCCTCGCAAGGAGCATAGCCACTTAGACGTAGCCTTCTGCGCGACAAGTGGTGACAACTGTGGGGACCATAACCCGTCCTTGCCGGCCCCAGACGCCAGCTCTATCCTTCCGCCTGCCTAACTCGGCCGTTGATACCTGACCTGCCCAATCGAGCGCGAGATGATGTTCGCTGCCCATTGCGACGCCGGCGCGCTTCAACTTCTTCAGCATGGAGCGGAATTTTGATGAAGGTTCTTCGGATACCGCTCACATATACCGGCGCTCACGGGAGGTTCGCAAATGCTCTTAGGGCGCGCCCAGAACGGGCGAGACGCCGACGGAGATAACGGTAGGAGGAGGGCCTCAGCGGATGTGCCATTTGGGTGAGCGCTCCCTGCGCCACCAATTCCGGAACACCAAGAGGCGTACTGCAGACTCCGGGAACGCGGAACGTGCCAAAGACGCGGTCAAAAAGCGAAAACACCGTCGCAAAGTTGGCGTTGTACGCCGCCGGGTCGATCGAGTGGTGCCAGCGATGCATCGCCGGAGATACAAAGACGAGCTTCAGCGGGCCATATGTCCAGGGAAGATCGGCGTGAATAAAGGCTCCGTAGAAATGCCTGACAAAGCCGTTGATAACGACTGCATAGGCAGGTAATCCTAGCGCGAGCAAGAAAGCATAATCTAGCACGGTCGTCGACAGCCGGTTAAACGGATGGAAGCGAAAGATCGCAAGCCACGTCATTTCGGTGTCGCTGTGATGGACGGCGTGCGAAGGCCAGAGGAACGGCGTGTGCTCAATCCTGTGGCGCCAATAGCCCATGAAATCACCTAGAAACACAGCGGCTAACCCGACGGCAACAGGGTGAAGTCCCTCCCAGAGCCTCGGCGGCACCAGAAGCAGATCGTAGGCCGCAAAGGCATCGCCCATCGCGACGGAGAGCACGAGCATTAGGGGTGCGACCACGATCGCGTCAGTGAAGTGAATGATCAGGTTGATCCGACTCTCGGGGATAGCCCGTCGTATGTCCTCGAAGAGCTGGCGACGCTTTATGGCGAACGCCAACAGCCCGAAAAACGGGAGCGGGATTACGACAGCCACAAAGGCGTTCCGCAACGCCTCCAACACGTGATCGAATAGTGCATTCAGCAAGTGCATTTCCCCCCTGCGCGGTCATGCGTCCACCAGAAGAAGGACGAGCCGCTTCTCCCGGACTATCTTCAGCGCGAGATCGACGACCTCCTGTTGATCGCGCAGGTAGAGGCACGACGTTACCTCGTCTGCGAAGAGCAATACGGGACCGAGCATCAGCGCCCGCGCCGTCGTCGAACCTACCCCGTCGGCGACAAGATTAATAAAACTCTAATTTCTACTTCGTCCGCCAACTAATATGACGCGATTCTATTGTAGGTCAAATACAGAAAATTTAACGGAAGAATTAGAATTAGAATTAGCAGTGACGTAGCTAAGAAGTATTCTGCTTTTGTCGTGCATAACCAGAACTGATTAGAAAACGCTTTCGGATCAGGCTTGGCAATAATCCTCCGCCTTCGTTTTTCTCAACGCCGCCTGGAGCGATTTCCACATCTGCAAGATACCGGACGGGGTCCTCCTCGCCCTGATCGTGTCAACGCACTGACGCTGCAATGAGGCTGCTAATGGCCAAGCAGGCCGACGACTCTTTGAAAGAGCAAGATCTCGGCGCCGCGCTCTTCTCCTCGGCCGGCGGCGAGCTTGAGGAGATCCGCACGACGCGCAAGATCCCCTACGGCGTTATCATGGTGGCGGCTGCGCTGGCCGTGATGGCGCTGCAGCCGAGCATTGCCTCAGCCTGCCCGCAACCCTCGCCTCTTAGGCGGTTTGCGAAGCAACATATTCCCGGCGGCCCTACCACTTATTGTCCGCCACGATATCAGTGGCCTCATCGAAGCGGCAGTGGTAGGTGCTCATCGCCGACTGCGCGGCTCTGGTCGTGCAGCATGATGATTATGTCGTAGACAGGCTGTAGTCGTGGCGCTGCAAGCCCTAATATCCGGCTTCCAAACTAACTAGGGTCGCACTCATGGCAGAGTTTCCGCAAAAGGCGAAGGTCGTAATCATTGGGCTCGGGGGTATCGTTGGCGCATCGATCGCGCATCACCTGATCGAGCGTGGATGGGATGATATCGTCGGCATCGACAAATCCGGCATTCCGACCGACATCGGCTCGACGGCGCATGCCTCCGACTTCTGCTACGCGACGAGCCACGACTTCCTGTCCTGCTGGACGACACTCTACTCGGTCGATTTTTACGAGAAGATGGGACATTACGCCCGCATCGGCGGCCTTGAAGTTGCCCGCGTCGGCGATGATAGCCGCATGGACGAGATCAAGCGCAAGGTGGCGTCCGGCAAGGCCTTCGGCACCCGCGCGCGCCTGATCGAGCCGGCGGAGATCAAGGAGAAGTTCCCGCTGATCGAGGAAAGCATGGTGCAGGGCGGGCTTTGGGATCCGGACGCCGGCCTCGTCATCCCGCGCTCGCAGACCGTTGCCGGCAAGCTCGTCGACCAGGCCGTCACCGCCGGCAAGCTGCAGGCCTTCGCCAATACGCCGGCGCAATCCCTCATCGTCAAGGATGGCCGCATCAAGGGTGTGGTCACCCACCGCGGCACGATCGAAGCCGATTACGTCATCGTCTGCGCCGGTCTCTGGGGTCGTCTGATCGCCGAAATGGTGGGCGAGGACCTGCCGGTCATGCCGGTCGATCATCCGCTCACCTTCTTCGGCCCCTACAACGAATTCGAGGGAACCGGCAAGGAAATCGGCTGGCCGCTTCTGCGCGACCAGGGCAACTCCGCCTATATGCGCGATACTGGCGACCCGAAAACCGCCGAAGGCGGTCAGATCGAGTGGGGTTATTACGAGGAGACGAACCCGCGGCTCTGCCATCCGCGCGAGCTTCTCGAAAAGCATGAAGCCCGTCTTTCGCCCTCGCAGCGCGACCTGGAAATGGAACAGATCCTGGAGCCGCTGGAGCGGGCGATGGAACTGACCCCGATCCTCGGCGAGCTCGGCTACAATGAAAGCCACTCCTTCAACGGCCTGCTGCAGGTGACGACGGATGGCGGCCCTTCCGTCGGCGAAAGCCAGAAGGTCAGGGGCCTGTGGTACTGTGTCGCCATCTGGGTCAAGGATGGCCCGGGCTTCGGCAAGCTCGTCGCCGACTGGATGACCGACGGACGCACCTCGATCGACCACAACAAGATCGATTATTCGCGCTTCTACCCGCACATGCTTGAGGAGAAGTTCATCGAAGGCCGTTGCGGCGAGGCCGCGCGCAAGATCTACAATCCGGCCGTCCATCCGCGCGAACCCTATGACACCGGCCGCAACGTGCGCCGCTCGCCCTTCTGGGAGCGCGAGAAGGAACTCGGCGGCTACTTCATGGAGCTCGGCGGCTGGGAACGCGCCCATGGCTACGCCGCCAACGAACACCTGCTCGAGAAATACGGCGACCGCGTTCCTGTGCGCGAGAACGAGTGGGACAACCGCCATTTCTGGCGCGTTTCCAATGCCGAGCATCTCGCGATGAGCGAGGACTGCGGCATGGTGAACCTGTCGCACTTCTACATGTTCGATGTGGAAGGCCCTGACCATGTCGAGCTGATGGAGTGGATCTGCGCGGCCAAGATCGGCGGCGACGCCAATATCGGCAAGGGCATCTACACCCACTTCCTCGACGACGAGGGCATGGTGCGTGCCGACCTGACGGTCATCCGCATGGCCGATCGTTGCCGCGTCATCGACGGCGCCGACGCCGGCCCGCGCGACTTCCACTACGTGCGCCGCATTGCCGAGGACAAGGGCTTCAACGTGACGGTCACCGACGTCACCGAGAAATACGTGACGATCGGCCTTTGGGGGCCGAACGCACGCACCACCCTGCAGAAGGTCGTCGGCAATCCCGAGGGCCTGGCGCCGGAGAACTTCCCCTTCGCCGCGATCAAGCCGATCCAGATTGCCGGCAAGGATGTCACCGCATTCCGGATCTCCTATGTCGGCGAACAGGGCTGGGAACTGCACATGGCCTATGGCGATGCGCTCGCCGTCTGGGACGCGCTGCGGGCAACCGGCGTGATGGCCTTCGGCGTCGAGACCTATGCCAACAGCCGCCGCATGGAGAAGAGCCTGCGCCTGCAGAACGCCGATCTCCTCACCGAGTACAACCTCTTGGAAGCCGACCTCGCTCGGCCGAAGGTCAAGGAGGCCGATTTCCGCGGCAAGGCCAAGCACCTCGAACATCGAGCCCGCTCGCATCAGCCGGCGATGCTCTGCACGCTGGTCATGACGGACAATGTCGATTCCAAGGGCGTCGCCCGCTATCCGGTCGGCATCCTGCCGGTCATGGATCCGGAGACCGGCGAAACGCTCGTCGACGAACTCGGCCGCCGGTCGTTCACGACCTCGATCGCCTATGGTCCGACGATCGGCAAGAACATTGCGCTGGCGTATCTCCCCTGGTCTTATTGCCAGGTGGGCCGCAAGCTCAAGGTGGAATATTTCGGCGAGACCTATCCGGTCGAGGTGGCCGGCGTCGGCTACAAGCCGCTCTACGACCCGGAAAACCTCAAGCCCCGAACCTGAGTTCCGGCGTTTTGCAGCAACTCAAAATGCTGCAGCGACCTTTGCGCCTCTGACTAAAACGCGCGGCGCTAGACGAACGACAAGAAGCGAGCCTGCTCAAGACCGAGCGGGCTCGCTTTTTTTTCTGACAGGTTCCGCGGCGGCCACCGGTCACAGCGGTTTTTCGGCCGAGGAGCGGAGGTTGCCGTTCCAACGAACCACGAAAACTTAGGAAATTTTGTCTATCTATTTAATAGATAATTCTGTTCGATTACCTCGTAATCTTATCGATGTGACTTTTCGACAGCCAACACGAGTGTCTCCGGCCGGACACGACGTGCTGCCTTCATCCAGGATCAATCAGGAGATTTCCATGAGCAATTCAGTCCTTGTCAGCGAGACCATACCTCAGTCCGCCGTCGTGCCGCTGAGCGGCCGCATCGGAGCCGAAATCAAGGGCATCCGCCTTGGCGGAGATCTTTCGGATGCGACGATCGGATCCATCAACCAGCTTCTTCTGAAGCACAAGGTGATCTTCTTCCGCGACCAGGAGCACCTCGACGATGCCGGGCAGGAACTGTTCGCGCGGCGCCTGGGCGACCTCGTACCGCATCCCACGCAGGGTGCCGTTGCCGGCACGGCCTCGATTCTCAATCTCGATTCCAGTCGCGGCGGCGGCCGGGCGGACCAGTGGCACACCGACGTGACATTCGTGGATGCCTATCCGAAGTTCTCGGTTCTTCGCGGCGTCGTCATTCCGGCAGCCGGGGGAGACACGATCTGGTCCAACACACACGCCGCATACGAAAGCCTGCCGGAGCCGCTCAAATTGTTGGCCGACAATCTGTGGGCCGTTCACAGCAACGCCTATGACTACGCCGCCGTGCGCCCACGCGCCACCGCCGAAGAGAAGAAGCATTTCGAGGAAGTCTTCACATCGACGATCTACGAGACCGAGCATCCGGTCGTCCGCGTCCATCCGGAAACCGGAGAAAGATCCCTGCTGCTCGGCAATTTTGTCCAGCGCCTCGTCGGCCTCTCAAAGAGCGACTCCGCAAAGCTTTACGAAGTGTTCCAGTCCTATGTCACTGCCCCGGAAAACACCGTGCGCTGGCGCTGGAAAGCCGGCGACGTTGCCATCTGGGACAACCGCGCCACGCAGCATTATGCGGTCAACGACTATGGCGACCAGCACCGGGTCGTACGCCGCGCCACCGTTGACGGTGATGTGCCGCTTAGTATCGATGGACGGCGCAGCGTAACCCGCATCAAGACAGCCAAGCCGGCGGCGAAGGCAGCTTGAACGCGCCTAGATTGCTGCATGCTTTCATCGTTAAATCGGCTACGATTTGAGGAAACCTGCAGCAGGCTTCGTATCGCCGCGGCGCCTGACGTCCCAATTCCTCGGCTTGCCCGGGAATTGACGACCATACGCCTCGGCCCACTTGAGTGCTCGAAGCCATGTACAGGCGCATAATCAAGCATGGTTTCCAAGCAATCGGACGGAGGAGAAGAGCAATGAACGTCGACCCTGGGCCGAGAAAAGTGGACGCTGAATATGCGATTGAGTACCTCCAGGAAAATCCGGAAGCCGGGCTTTGTTGCGAGGACAAGCGCTGCTGGATTACGCCGAATGCAAACGAAACCGATGATGAGGTCCTGCTTCTTGACGTGACTGAAGCTGAGCGGCTCAAGGACAATCCGCGCCTTCGACCCGTACCTGGAATCGCTCATGCGGGCCGGTCGCTCTGGGTCGTTCGGAAAATGACCTGAATTTGGATGCTGAGGATTATGGTAACCGGTCGGGCTTGGCCTTTCCGGGGGGCGTCCCGATCGGCCGCAGTCACGACTCGTTGCCTTCCCGTGAATACGAGCGCTGGTACATCGTCAGCGCCCACTCCGTTGAAACATCGTCCCGATGGAAAATGTAGACGTTGCCGTCGCTGCCCTTAACCTTGAAATATCGGTAGTCGGCGCCATGCCACTGATCGATGTTTTCGGTCACTTCGATCTGCCGGCCGTTGAGGTAGAACCGTCGAAGCTTTTCGGCGCCGCCTTCTTCCATATAGGTCTCGACGTGAACTTGCATCGCGCGCTCACCGCTGCCACAGCGCCGACTGTCCATCGAGCGTCTGGTAAGATGCGCGGCGCTGTGGACAGCTTGTCGGTACGATATATGTTTAATCGAGCCGCGGGTGGATGTTGTCGTGACCGCCACAAAACTCCTGCTGATGTTATCCCTGATGGCGGCTTTCGCCTATATGTCCCTTGTCGGCCTCACATATGTGTCACAGCGCACCATCCTCTATCCGGGCGCAAGCCGGAGCCCAGTGCAGGCGAGTTGGGGGGAGACCGTTTCCATCAGGACGCCCGATGGAGAGACGCTTCACGGGAGCTACAGCCAAGGCAAACCAGGCAACGCGTCGATGCTGTTCTTTCTCGGCAATGCTGACCGGATCAGCAACTACGACTTCCTCGCCCAGGCGCTGGCGTCGCGGGGGATCGGCCTGCTCGCAATCTCCTATCGCGGCTATCCCGGATCAACCGGCACCCCGAGTGAGGTCGGGCTGCTGACCGACGGCCTCGCCGCCTTCGACTGGCTCTCGAAACGCACTGAAAGCAAGATCGTTGTGCTCGGTCAGTCGCTCGGGAGCGGCGTCGCCGTGAATACAGCCCGGCAAAGACCGGCATCCGCTGCCGTTCTGGTTTCTGCCTACCTGTCGGTGCTGTCACTCGCACGGGCGCATTACCCATTTTTTCCGGTCAGCCTTCTTCTCAAGGATCCTTTCCGTTCGGATTTAAGAATACAAGAGGTGAGGCAACCGAAGCTTTTTATCCACGGTCGGCGCGACGCCATCATCCCGCTGTCCTCGGGCGAGGCCCTCTTTGACATTGCTTCCGAGCCTAAGCAGATGCTGGTCTACGACGGCTTTGGCCATAACGATCTCTGGGACGCCCGGATGGTCAGTGACATCATCCGCTTCGTGGAGGCGCTGGAATGACGCTCTTGTGCCGCGAGCGGCTCGGTCTGCTTAGAAGCGATCAGCCCGGCTGTTTGTGGATCGGATCGACCCAATAGACCTCCTCCGGCTTTTCCACCGGATCGACATCGGTGATGTTGACCACCACGGCCTCGTTGTCCGATCGCACCAGGACACATTCGAGCACGTTGTCGGGATCCGCATTGATCTCCTGGTGCGGTACATAGGGCGGCACGTAGATGAAGTCGCCGGGGCCTGCCTCCGCCACATATTCGAGCCTGTCGCCCCAACGCATGCGCGCCTTGCCGCGAACGACGAAGATCACGCTTTCAAGCGGACCATGATGATGCACGCCGGTCTTGGCATTCGGTTCGATAGCGACGGTGCCCGCCCAGATCTTCTGTGCGCCGACACGGGCGTGATTGATGGCCGCCTGCCGGTACATGCCGGGCGTCTGGGGTGTGTTGTCATCAAGTTGGTCGCCTTTGATGACGCGAACGCCGTTATGCTTCCACCGATCCTCTCCGTCATGGTGGTCATGATGATGGTTATCCGACATTCTTTGTCTCCGTCTCGCGGCATTGTAAGTGCCGCCCGCTGACGGCGGCACAATACCTGAGTTATTGAGCAAATCCGCATCGGCCAGAGCCAGCCGATTCGCCACCTTTGGTGCGGTCAGACGACTCGGTCCTCGATCGCAACCCGCTGCTGCATAATCGCGCGTTCCCAGTCGGCAGCGATCCGATAGGTTCCAGGAATTCCTCATCGTCGGCGCCAGTATGGCGAAGCTGCGACTGCATGTTGCCAGCTTATCGCGAATGGAATCGACGCTGCAATGAGTACGGGGATCTCCGAGTGATCGGACCAACCCGGAATCCCCGAAACGAAGCCGGCGAGCGCCGCTCCTGCACGAGGCCCAAGCCATCGCCCGGCTACGGGCATCAGCGGCGTGCCTGCAAGTCCATGGTGGATGGCGGACGTTGAGGCGGCGAGGGAGCCGACGATGTCCCTGCGGAAGCCGCTACCCCGCTGGAAAAGCGGCAGGCGTATCTGGGGCGGCGGACGATCGGTTCATCGGGGTGTGCCGGCGTGGTGGCAACGTGAGCGGCGGCTTCGGCTGGTCCGAGAACGCGAAAAGGCTCCGAGTTTCCTCGGAGCCGTTTGATATTGTGTGTGAATTTGGTTGCGGGGGCAGGATTTGAACCTGCGGCCTTCAGGTTATGAGCCTGACGAGCTACCGGGCTGCTCCACCCCGCGTTAACTTTCGTTTTTGTTTTGTGTTGTTTTCGCCGTTAGTCGGCGTTTGTGAGAGAAGATGTTTGTTTGTTTATCTTGCGTTTTGCAGACCTGGCAGCGACCTACTCTC
>NZ_JADYVE010000069.1 GCF_020193655.1 Ensifer sp. IC3342 | reverse complement strand
ATATTCCGCATGTTTCACATTGTGTTCGTGGCCATGGCGTTCGTGCTGGAATGCGCTCTGCGCGGCCTTCGCCTTCTCCCATCGAGCCCGCCCTCCTCCGAACGATTTCGCCTCAGTCTCGAACGCCTGGGCACGACGTTCATCAAGTTCGGCCAGGCGCTCAGCATCCGCCGGGACATACTGCCGGATGACTATGTCGTCGCGTTGCAGAAATTGCAGGACCATGTCTCGGCCTTCCCGACGAGCGTGGCCATAGAGGAGATCGAGCACGGCCTTGGCAAGCCCGTATCGGAGTTGTTTGCCGAGTTCGAGGAAACACCGCTTGCTGCAGCCTCCGTCGCGCAGGTCCACGGTGCACGCCTTCGGGACGGTCGAAGCGTCATCGTCAAGGTTCGCCGGCCCGGTCTGAAGCGACAGATTAATCAGGACATGCGTTCACTCTTCTGGCTGGCGCGTGTGGCTGCGGTGATCATTCCTCGCCTGCGTCATTATCAACCACTGCGCATCGTTACGGAGATATGGACTAATCTCTTAAAGGAGATCGATTTCTGCCGCGAGGCGAGAAACATCAGGTCCTTTGTGACAGCGTTCGCGGATTGGCCGCAGCTCAAGATTCCGGATGTCGTCGACAATCTGGTCTCAGAGACCGTCGTCGTTCAGGAGCGAAGCAGCGGCTTGCGGATCGACGATGCATCCTTGAGATCGGACGGTCCTCGCCTCGCGGAAGTCTTCATCGACGCCTACCTGCATCAGATTTTCGTTTTGGGAGTGTTTCATGGCGACCCTCATCCCGGCAATCTCTTCGTCACCGAAGACGGGCGGCTCTGCCTTCATGATTTCGGGATCGTCGGTTTTCTCGACCGGGCCATGCGCCGCAAGCTTGCCGCCTTTGCCTTGGCCTTCGTTCGTCAGGACGCCGATTGGCTCCTCGAGGCCGCGATCGACCTCGGCATCCTGGGAGGAGAGCTGGACCGCAGCGAGTTTCGTCGCGGCCTGGTTGACATTATCGGCGACTATGCCGCGTTGCCACTCAAGGACTGGTCGCTGGCAGGGGCATTCTTGCGGGTGACGCGGCTCGGGCAGGCACAAAACGTCTTTGTCCCGCTGGACCTTCTCATTCTGATGCGAGCCATGTTTCTCGCTGAACACACCGTGCGCATCCTCGACCCCGATTTCCAGCTCCTTGAATCCTTGCAGACTAAGGCTCCGGGCGTGCTGGAAGCCGCGATGAGACAGGCCGACTGGTCAAGCACGATCAATCGCCTGAGGCTCGATGCCGCCGACACCGCGCGCGACCTGCCGTCGATGCTCAGCACATGGGTCCAGCAGCTTGCTCGGGAAGGCAGTGGCCTGGGGCTCAGTCTGCACGTGCGCGAGCTCAAGGACCTGCATGAACACTTCGATAGAAGCAGCAACCGGCGGGTCCTCGGCCTTATTGCTTCCGGCCTCTTCGTGTCCGGGTCGCTGCTCATGGAAGCCGCTGGACCACGTATCTACGGGGAGATCCCGGTAATCGCGGCAGTCGCCTTTGCGCTCGCTCTTTGGTTCACACTTCGTCTCCTACGGGCGATCGCCCGCTCCGGCAAGCTCTGAAGCCCGGACGGCAAGAGGCGGGGGGAATGCGTGTGCGACGTCGGCCTCTAGCAAAAGGAGATCAACCATGCCCGCGCTGACGATATCAGACCTTATCGTCGCGGATGATCCGGTCGAGGTCGTGGAGCGGAAGGGCCTGGGTCATCCGGATACGATCTGCGACGCTCTTGCCGAGACGCTTTCACGCAACCTCTGCCGCGAGTACCGGCAGCGCCTCGGTCGCATTCTCCACCACAACGTAGACAAGGCGCTCTTGTGCGGAGGTCGCTCCACTCCTGCCTTCGGTGGCGGCTCGGTCGATGCGCCTATCGATATCTATCTGGCCGGACGGGCCACGTATCAAGTCGGCAGCGACGCCAT
>NZ_JADYVE010000068.1 GCF_020193655.1 Ensifer sp. IC3342 | reverse complement strand
CACCTGCCAAGGCGCGTGAACAGAACCGTCGAAAGCGAGGTAGTCTCGCTCTTCGAAGAATTGCGGGAGCGCTTCGGCCATATCGACGTCTTCGTCAACGGCATGAATGACACGCTCGTCCCCGATATCGAGCAGTCGCCGGAAGTCCTCAAGCACATACTGGATGTCAATCTTACTGGCGCCTTCACCTGCGTTCGCGAGGCCGCTATATCGATGCGCCCTGGCAGCGTAATCCTCAATCTCGGGTCAAGTTTCAGCCTTTCACCGCTCGCGCCGGGTCACGCCTACAGCGCATACAATGCTGGCATAGACATGCTGACCCGCTGCACGGTGGCCGAACTCGCGCCATTTGGTATCCGCACAGCCACAGTCGCTCCAGGTCACATCCGTACATGTGCTGCCGGCGGGCTGGCAAAGGTAGACGGCATGGGTTCTGCATCGCTTCGACAGCGGATTCTTTTAGGCAGGGTCGGGGACCCAGAAGAAGTCGCCGAAGCTGCATACTTTCTGGCCTCTTTTGATGCCTCCTACATCAACGGCTCAATCCTGCACGTGGACGGAGGCTTGATCTCGTCCAGAGAAGCGGCGTGGGGCAGCGAAGTCGGTGGAGAAATTTCGACGGAGAGGAGGACACGGCGCCGGCCCGCGACGCGGCGGCGACTTCTCTCTCCCTGATGCATTGCACGCTTTTAGCTCTTGGCACTCCGGTAACTCTTGGCGCTCTGGGCGCAAACGGACCATGAGCATGGTCATCGAAACCGTTCTCGTTATTCGAGGCGCGACCGTCACGAGCGGCGCGATCCCCGATCTTAAAACAAGGAGACCCCATGGAGTTCGCAACGTTTATTCTGGCTGCCCAGCGTGGCTATCATCAGTCTCCCGATAACGTCATCCGCAACTCGATCGAGCAGGCAATTCTTTCGGAGCAGGCTGGCTTCAGCACAGCCTGGTTCGCCGAGCACCACTTCAACAACTACAGCCTCGTCCCGTCGCCCTTACTGATGATAGCCCACTGTGCCGGATTGACGAGCACCATTCGCCTCGGAACCGCAGTCTGCGTGCTCCCGCTCTACCAACCGCAGCGCCTGCTAGCGGAAATCGGCTTTGTCGACGTCGTTGCGAACGGTCGGCTCGAACTCGGCGTTGGTGCGGGATACCAGCAGTTCGAATTCGACCGCTTCGGCGTCAATATAGATGAGGCGCCGGCCGTCTTTTCGGAATATCTCGACATCCTGCTCAAAGGTCTAAAGCAAAAGATCTTCACTCACAGCGGTCGCTACATGCAGATACCCCCGACGGCGATTTCGGTGCGCACCCTCCAAAAGCCGACCCCGCCGATCTGGATTGCTACCGCGTCCTCCAAAACGGTGGCCCGAGCCTATCGTGAGGGACACAACCTTTTCGTCACGGCCCTCCATGACGGCTTAGAAACTCTGGGCTTGCTGCGTGGCATCATCCAGACCGCCGCGGGATCCGCGGGCAAGAAGGTCCGCGACGCCAAGATATCGCTGCTGCGGTGCTGCTATGCCAGTGATGATGGAGCGGAAATTAACAGCTATCTCGATAACGCCCGCTTCCAGCGCCGGCTGTCCGAGGCACTGCATCAGCGTCGGCAACAGAGTCAGGACGGTTATATGTTGGAGGAGATGCCGACGCATCAGGATCTGTCGTTCGATACTATGCGCAAGAACCTGCCCATTGGCAGCATAAATCGCGTGATTGACCGCCTTCTGGAGGAGATCGATGTCTTGAAGCCGGACCAGATTGCAATTCAGACCCAGTTAGGGGATTTGAACCAAAAGACGATGCTGCGCCAGATAGAGCTCTGGGGAGACAGGATCATCCCAGCAGTCCAGAAGTCTCTCGGGCAGGCGGAGGCTTGAAGTTGTACCGTCCTGACCTTTAGGTCAGCTCACTTCCTCTGGCGCCATCAGAGTGCCCGGCAATTTTAAAGCCGACGCCGCAGATGTCGGCACAGATTACAGCTGAA
>NZ_JADYVE010000067.1 GCF_020193655.1 Ensifer sp. IC3342 | reverse complement strand
GAGAGGAATTTTACCTGCAACACAAATCCTTCCCGGCTGGCCGTGGATGGTTCCCGTCGAAGCATTATCCTCGGAAGCCGTCCGGATAGGGGTTCAGGGTGTCGTCGATCGACGCCCGAAGTTTTATGAAGATTATCAATACGATAAAGTCGTCCGGTTGCCCGGAATCTGATGGAGGGATGCATTATGAAGCGCACTGTGCCGGCCTGATCAAGGTGATTTGGCACGATGGCCAGGGTGCCTGCCTGTTCACGAAGAAGATCGAGCGCGGCCGCTTCATCTGGCCGTCGGCGGCCGACGGCACGGTGGTGATCACGCCGGCGCAGCTCGGCTATTTGCTCGAAGGCATCGACTGGCGAATGCCGCAAAAAACCTGGCGTCCGACGTCGGCGGGATGAGCAAAACCGCTGGCACGGCGGGAGCGAATATGATTCCATCCCACCATGACCGATGCGGCCGATCAGCTTCCCGACGACCTTGCCAGTGCACATGCGATGATCCTCGCCGAGCGTGCAGCCCGCCGTGAAGCGGAAGCGCTCGCCGCTCGCGCCCAGGCAGTGAACTCGCACCCGGATGCGCTGATCGCCCGGCTTCGGCTGGAGATCGAGAAGCTGAAGCGCGACATCCACGGCAGCCGCTCGGAGCGCAAGGCCCGGCTTCTCGATCAGATGGAATTACAGCTCGAGGAGCTGGAGGCCGACGCTGGAGAAGACGAACTGGCGGCGGAGATGGCGGCGCGCTCCTCGGCGGTCCGGGCCTTCGAGCGCAAGCGTCCCTCGCGCAAGCCTTTCCCCGAGCATCTGCCGCGCGAGCGCGTCGTCCTTGCCGCACCAGCGAACTGCCCGTGCTGCGGCTCGGCCAAACTGGCGAAGCTGGGCGAAGACATCACCGAGACGCTGGAGGTGATCCCGCGCCAGTGGAAGGTGATCCAAACCGTGCGCGAGAAGTTCTCTTGCCGCGAATGCGAGAAGATCACCCAGCCGCCGGCACCCTTCCATGTGACGCCGCGCGGCTTTGCCGGACCGAATCTGTTGGCAATGATCCTGTTCGAGAAGTTCGGTCAGCATCAGCCGCTGAACCGGCAGAGCGAGCGCTATGCCCGCGAGGGCATCGACCTCAGCCTGTCGACGCTCGCCGACCAGGTCGGGGCCTGCGCCACGGCATTAAAGCCGCTGCATGCGCTGATCGAGGCGCATGTGCTGGCCGCCGAACGGCTGCATGGTGACGACACCACCGTGCCAATCCTGGCGAAGGGCAAGACCGATACCGGTCGCATCTGGACGTATGTCCGGGATGACCGGCCGTTCGGCGGGCAATCCCCGCCGGCGGCGCTCTATTATGCCTCGCGCGATCGGCGGCAGGAGCATCCCGAGCGTCATTTGAAGAGCTTCACCGGCATTCTGCAGGCGGACGCCTATGGCGGTTACAACCCGCTGTTCAAGGTGGATCGCGATCCTGTTCCACTGACGCAGGCGCTGTGCTGGGCCCATTCGCGCCGCAAATTCTTCGTGCTTGCCGACATCGCCAGCAACGCGAAACGCGGAAAGAATGCTGCCGCGATCTCGCCGGTTGCGCTGGAGGCGGTCAAGCGCATCGACGCGCTGTTCGACATCGAGCGCGACATTAACGGTCTTTCAGCCAACGACCGGCTGCAACGACGTCAGAAGGACAGCCGTCCGCTCGTTGATGAGCTTCAGACCTGGCTTCGATCTGAGCGAACAAAGCTGTCGCGCAGTTCACCGGTCACTGAGCCGATCGATTACATGCTGAAGCGCTGGGACGGTTTTACGGCGTTCCTTAGTGACGGCCGGGTTTGCCTGACGAATAATGCCGCCGAACGGGCGCTACGGGGCTTCGCCCTCGGCAGAAAGTCGTCTCATGACCGTCCGTCAATGAAGAAGCGCATGCAAAATCGTCACCCGCTTTCGCGCAGCCTAAAAGGTTGGAGCCCGGCAGGGACAGGGCATCGGGAAAGTATTATCGACGGTCGCTCAAACTCTC
>NZ_JADYVE010000066.1 GCF_020193655.1 Ensifer sp. IC3342 | reverse complement strand
GAGAGTTTGAGCGACCGTCGATAATACTTTCCCGATGCCCTGTCCCTGCCGGGCTCCAACCTTTTAGGCTGCGCGAAAGCGGGTGACGATTTTGCATGCGCTTCTTCATTGACGGACGGTCATGAGAGGATTTCCTGCCCAGCGCTATGCCGCGCAGGGCGCGTTCGGCGGCATTGTTCGAGAGGCAAACACGCCCATCGTCGAGGAAGAAGGTGAAGGCAGGCCAGCGGTTCAGCAGGTAATCGAAGGCCTTGGCGAGATCATCGTTGCGAGACAGCTTGGCACGCTGAGCCTTAATCCACGCTTCCAGGTCGAGAACCAGAGGGAGGGTCCGATCCTGACGAGCGGCCTTGCGGACCTCCGCGCGCTGACCGTTGATCTCGCGCTCGATGTCGAACAGGGCATCGATCCGCTGCACCATTTCCTGCGCGATCGGCGATATGACGGCCGGCTTCTTGCCCTGCGCTCTTCGGCGCGCATTCGCCTCGACGTCGGCCATCGCAAAGGGCCGCCTCGCATGGACCCAGCAGGCTGCTTCCGTTATCGGGCCGGGCCGTCGATCCGGCAGATAGCGTTTGGTGTAACCGGAATAGGCGTCCGCCTGCAGAATGCCGCTATAGCCGGCGAGATGCGCCTGCGGGTGCTCGCCCGCGCGAGCACGGGAATAGTAGAACATCGCCGACGGTGCGACTGTGCCGCCGAACGGTCGATCGTCGCGCACATAGACCCAACTTCGGGCGATATCGGTCTTTCCTGCCGCCAGGACCGGAACCGTCGTGTCGTCGCCGTGCAACCGCTCTGCCGCAAATGTATGGGCTTCGATCCGTTTGAGGATCGGATCGAGTACGGCACAGCAAGCGCCGATGCTATCGGCCACCGTCGACAGGCTGAGCGGAACGCCTTCGCGTTCGAAGCGCTCGACCTGACGGTTGAGCGGCAGATGCTGGCCGAACTTGTCGAACAGGATCATCGCCAGAAGATTGGGGCCGGCCCATCCGCGCGGGATGGCATGGAAAGGGGCCGGAGCCTGGCTGATCTTCTCGCAGTCGCGGCAGGTGAACTTCTCGCGCACCGTCTGGATCACTTTCCATTGGCGGGGAATGACCTCGAGGGTCTCGGTGATGTCCTCACCCAGCTTGCGCAGCCGATCGCCGCACAGCACTGGCAGCTCACCGGACCGGGCACGACAACGCGTTCGCGCGGAAGATGCTCGGGCTAAGGCTTCTTTACCGGCCGGCTGCGGGTAAAGCCGGCGACATTGACGGTGGCCGCGACCGCCATTTCGGCAGCGAGCTCGTCCTCGGTTGCCGCCATCTCCAACTCTTCCAGTTGGAACTCCATCTGGTCGATCAGCCGGGCACGACGCTCCGCCTTCGGGCCATAGAGCTGCCGCTCGAGTTTTTCGATGCGCAACTTCTGCCGGGCAATGACGGCAAGATCGTCGGACGCCTTGGCCTTGGCAACGGCAAGTTCAGCCTCGATCTGGGCGCCCTTGGCGCGTGCCGCGATGAGCTCTGCCCGCAGGGCAGCAACATCGTCGGGAAGCAAATCAGGGCTGTTTTCCATGCCCGAAGTGAATCACAGAAGCCCTGATTTGCCTAGTATTTCAAAGGCCTTGTCCCGGAATATTCGTCCGCGAACAGCTCACCCGGCGCTGGTCGGACGCCAGGTCTGCTGCGGGTGTCGCCAATCAATCCCCTCCAGCAAGTAGGACATCTGACCGGCGGTCAGCGTGATCGCACCACCCTCCGTTGCCGGCCAGATGAAACGGCCGCGTTCGAGCCGTTTCGCATACAGCGACAGGCCTATGCCATCATGCCAAATCACCTTGATCAGGCCGGCACAGTGCGCTTCATAATGCATCCCTCCATCAGATTCCGGGCAACCGGACGACTTTATCGTATTGATAATCTTTATAAAACTTCGGGCGTCGATCGACGACACCCTGAACCCCTATCCGGACGGCTTCCGAGGATAATGCTTCGACGGGAACCATCCACGGCGAGCCGGGAAGGATTTGTGTTGCAGGTAAAATTCCTCTC
>NZ_JADYVE010000065.1 GCF_020193655.1 Ensifer sp. IC3342 | reverse complement strand
TGTCGGGCGAAATGAAAAACTGACCCCCTAACGAAGCGAAGAACTGACCCCTCGTGTCAAAACGAGGAGTGATGGATGACGAGCGCGATTTTATCGCATCCTGCATTGTCGCGAACGATGCAGGGCGGGGATATGCTTCAGGCTGATGAGGTGGTGGCAATGCTGCGGCTGCACGAGCTTGGTTGGGGTAGCAAACGTTTATCGAGGGAATTTGGATGCGCGCGCAATACGGTTCGCCGATATCTTCGAGAGGGCGGAGCTGCACCGTTTAAACAGCCTGCCCGGCGCAGTGCGTTCGACGGGCTTGATGATTGGCTTCGCGAGCGCTTTTTCCGGCATGACGGTAATGCAGATGTGATCCGCCAAGAGTTGGCGAGCGAGCACGGAATTGTCATCGGTCTGCGTTCTGTGGAGCTTCGCGTACGGCAGTGGCGGCGAGAGCTAAAGGCACAGAAGCGGGCGACGGTCCGCTTTGAGACGGCGCCGGGCCATCAGATGCAGATCGACTTCGGTGACACGAAGGTGTGGATCGGCGACGAGCGGGTTCGGATTCACCTGTTCGTGGGGACGCTGGGTTATTCGCGGCGGATGCATGCTCGCGCGTCACTCAGGGAGCGCCAGGCAGACTGGTTTGAAGGCATGGAAGGCGCCTTCCTGCGGTTCGGCGGGGTTCCGGCGGAAGTGCTGATCGACAATGCGAAGGCCCTGGTCGAGCATCATGATGAGGTGACGCGGGAGGTGAGATTCAACGCGCGACTGCATGCCTTTGCCCGTTACTGGGGCTTCACGCCGCGGGCCTGCGCACCGTATCGGGCGAGAACGAAAGGCAAGGACGAGCGCGGGGTCGGCTACGTCAAAAAGAACGCGATCGCCGGCCGCCGCTTCGAGAGCTGGGCCGAGTTTGAAGCGCATCTGGATCGATGGACACGCGAAGTTGCCGACCAGCGTGAACACGGCACCACCGGTGTCAAACCGGCGGAACGCTTTGCCGACGAAGCCAGGGAGTTGCGCCCGCTGGCCGGACGGGCACCCTTCGGGCAATTGCGGGATCTGGTTCGCAAGGTTCAAGCCGATTGCGCGATCGACCTCGACACCAACAGCTACTCGGTGCCCTGGCGCCTGATCGGCGAGAGTGTTCAGGTCGTGGTGTTGGCGGGTCGCGTCATCATCCGGCATGCGGGCCAGGTGGTGGCCGATCATGCCCTGTGCGATGGACGACGACAACGGATCGTGGACCGGGCGCATTTTGTCGGTGTTGCCGGCGCCGAGGGTCTGGTGCGAGCCGCCGCACCCATCGAGCTCCCCCCTCCCACCCTGTTGCGCCCGCTTGCGGAATACGAGGCGGTTGTCGGAGGAGGCTGGTGATGACGAACGTGGATCATGACGTGCTGATTGCAACGCTCGATCGGCTGAAGCTGACGGCGATCCGCGACCAGCTCGACACGCTGCTGGACGAGGCGGCTCGTTCGAAGATGACCTTGCGCGAGGCGCTGGCTTTCCTTGTGTCGCGCGAGATTGCTCGGCGCGACGAGCGGCGGATATCAATGTCGAGCAAGCTGGCGCAGTTCCCGTTCGTGCGCGAACTGGACGGCTTCGACTTCGAGGCGCAGCCCTCGCTGGATCAGGGGCAGATCAGGGAGCTTGCGACCTGCCGCTGGATCGCTCACGGTGACACCGTACTCTTCCTTGGACCGCCCGGTACAGGCAAGACGCATCTGGCTGTGGGCCTCGGCCGCGAGGCCATCCGCCAGAATTACAACGTCCAGTTCGTCACGGCGGCCACGTTGGTGGCGATGCTGGCGAAGGCTCACAACGACGGTTCGCTCGACAAACAGTTGACGATCCTGTCGCGGCCGAAATTGTTGATCATCGACGAGCTGGGTTACTTGCCCTTCGAGGCCAATGCCGCCCACCTGTTCTTCCAACTGGTGTCCCGGCGCTACGAGAAGGGCTCGATCCTGATCACCTCAAATCGTTCCGTGGGCGAATGGGGAAGTGTTTTTGGGGACCCTGTCGTCGCTACGGCAATATTGGACCGCCTGCTTCACCACTCGACGGTGATCACCATCCGGGGCGACAGCTACCGGCTTCGTGAAAAGCGCCGCTCCGGCCTTCTGCAGAAGGCCGGAGCGGCGCTCGAATCCAACGAAACCGCAAACCAATGAGGGGGTCAGTTCTTCAATTCGGCAAAGGGGTCAATTCCTCGATTCGCTTGACA
>NZ_JADYVE010000064.1 GCF_020193655.1 Ensifer sp. IC3342 | reverse complement strand
CCCCACTTCCATCCGCTGATCTGAGGCATGTCGTCGCCGTATTTTTCGATATGCTCGCGATGCTCGATCAGCTTTGCGTGGATTGCCTGCTTGAAATAGGCCGCGCGCGCGCCGAGTTGCGGCAGCCGGTCGATGACGTCCTCGACGAGGTGGAAGCGATCGAGCTCGTTCAGCACCACCATGTCGAACGGGGTCGTCGTCGTGCCTTCTTCCTTGTAGCCGCGCACGTGAAGGTTATCGTGGTTCGTCCTGCGATAGGTGAGCCGGTGGATCAGCCACGGATAGCCATGGAAGGCGAAGATGATCGGCTTGTCCCGCGTGAACAGACCGTCGAAATCGCGGTCCGACAGCCCGTGTGGATGCTCTTTCTCTGGCTGCAGCTTCATCAGGTTCACGACGTTGATAACCCGGACCTTCAACTCCGGCAGGTGCTCGCGGAGCAACTGCACCGCCGCCAGCGTTTCGAGTGTCGGAACGTCGCCGCAGCAGGCCATGACGACGTCCGGCTCGCTGCCCTGGTCGCTGCTCGCCCAATCCCAAATGCTGACGCCCATGGCGCAGTGCCGGACAGCCTCCGACATCGTCAGCCATTGCGGCGCCGGCTGCTTGCCGGCGACGACGACGTTAACGTAGTCGCGGCTGCGCAGGCAGTGGTCCGTCACGCAGAGCAGCGTGTTGGCGTCCGGCGGCAGGTAGACGCGGATCACGTCCGCCTTCTTGTTGACGACGTGGTCGATGAAGCCGGGGTCCTGATGGCTGAAGCCGTTATGGTCCTGCCGCCAGACATGGGAACTGAGGAAATAGTTCAGGGAGCCGATGGGTCTGCGCCACGGGATCTCGTTGCACACCTTCAGCCACTTGGCGTGCTGGTTGAACATCGAGTCGATGATGTGGATGAAGGCTTCGTAGCAGGAGAAGAAGCCGTGCCGGCCGGTGAGCAGGTAGCCTTCCAGCCATCCCTGGCACTGGTGCTCGCTCAGCACTTCCATGATACGGCCGTCCGGCGAGAGATGGTCGTCCTCCGGATAGATCTCCGCCATGTAGCAGCGGTTTGTTACCTGCAGCACATCCTGCCAGCGATTGGAGTTGTTCTCGTCCGGACTGAACAGCCGGAAGTTCTTGCTCTCCATGTTCGCCTTCATCACGTCGCGCAGGAACGTGCCCATGACGCGGGCCGACTCGGCGACCGTAGCGCCGTGGCCGGAAAACTCGACGGCATAGTCGCGGAAATCCGGCATCTTCAGATCACGCAGGAGCAGCCCGCCATTGGCGTGCGGATTGTCGCTCATGCGGCGATGGCCCGCCGGAGCGAGCGCCGCTATCTCGGCCTTGAACCGGCCGTCGTCGTCGAAAAGCTCCTCGGGCCGATAGCTCTTCATCCATTGTTCGAGGATCTGGATATGCTCCGGCTTGTCCATTTCGCCCATGGGCACCTGGTGCGAGCGCCAATAGTCCTCGCATTTCTTGCCGTCGATCTCCGGCGGGCAAGTCCAGCCCTTTGGCGTGCGGAAGACGATCATCGGCCATGCCGGACGCTTGAGATTGCCGTTGGTTCGTGCGTCGGCCCAGATCCCCCGGATTTCGCCGATCGCCGTGTCGAGCACGCCGGCGAGCTGCCGGTGGACGTCCTCGGGCTCGCGGCCCTCGACGAAATAGGGCTTGTAACCCATGCCTTCGAAGAATTTCTGCAACTCCTCCTTGGGGATGCGGGCGAGGAAGCAGGGGTTGGCAATCTTGTAGCCGTTCAGGTGGAGGATCGGCAGCACGCAGCCATCGCGAGCCGGATTGAGGAACTTGTTGCCCTGCCAACCGGTGGCAAGCGGCCCGGTTTCGGCTTCCCCGTCGCCGACGACACAGGCGACGATCAGGTCGGGGTTGTCGAACGCCGCGCCATAGGCATGGCTGAGCGCGTATCCGAGCTCGCCGCCCTCGTGAATGCTGCCGGGCGTTTCGGGCGCGACGTGGCTCGGAATGCCGCCGGGGAAGCTGAACTGCTTGAACAGCCGCCTCATGCCCGCAGCATCCTGGCTGATATTGGGATAGACCTCGCTGTAGGTGCCTTCGAGGTAAGCGTGAGCGACGAGTGAAGGCCCGCCGTGGCCGGGGCCAATGACGTAGATCATGTTGAGGTCGTCACGCTTGATGACCCGGTTCAGGTGCACATAGAGCATGTTGAGGCCTGGCGAGGTTCCCCAGTGGCCGAGCAATCGCGGCTTGATGTGCTCGCGCTTCAGCGGTTCTCTGAGCAGCGGATTGTCGAGCAGGTATATCTGGCCGACCGAGAGATAGTTGGAAGCCCGCCAGTAAGCATCGAGCAGATGCAACTCATCAGG
>NZ_JADYVE010000063.1 GCF_020193655.1 Ensifer sp. IC3342 | reverse complement strand
ATAAAACTTCGGGCGTCGATCGACGACACCCTGAACCCCTATCCGGACGGCTTCCGAGGATAATGCTTCGACGGGAACCATCCACGGCGAGCCGGGAAGGATTTGTGTTGCAGGTAAAATTCCTCTCTGCACCAGGCTTTTGGCCGATCCGACGCAAATACCGAGTTTCTCTGCCGCTTTCATCAAGCTGATCATCGGTACGTCCACTTTGGTCGCATCATATTCGGGAATTCCCAGGCGCTCGCGCATGTCACGAACACGCACGGTCGTCCAGGTCTCGCCATCACCTGTCTTGCAAAGCATCCTATTGAGGGAGACCGCGAGTTCCCGATCTGGCCAATGTCCGCCCAGTTTGCGCAGCGCCTCGACGGCCGATGGTGCGAGCTCGGCAGGATATCTTCCGGTCTTGACGCGCGCCACACGCACCTCTGTGTGCCGACCGCCGGTCCAATGGATCAAGAGCACCGCCTCGTTGGTCGCATCATCGAGATCGCAAATAATCTCCTGAACCAGGATGTGGATGAGCCGCTGCTTCGTTCGCGTCTCCGTGGAGGGCGCATTCCATACGGTCGGCAAATCCTGGGCAAGCTGCAGGAGTCGGCGACGATCGATGACCGGGCGTGCTGCTGACAGCGCGGATAGGTCCTTGATCTTGCGCTCAAGCACGCCTACTCGCTCCAGGGCGTCATTCCATCGGGCCTCCAGTTCGCGTGCAACATGCCGCTTGGCCGGGTCCACAAGCTCAGACCTGCGACTGGCCAACAGCGCTTCGTAGCGTGCGCCTTCGAGGTCCCGCTCGATTGCCGCAATGACATCTCTTCGGGACCGCTCGACTTGATCCGAGGCGAAGATTGCCGCTTCGACAGCACGGTCCGACACCGCTTCTAAAATCTGCATCGCAACCGCGCGATCGACCCGGACGCCGCCAATGCCGATACAAAGGCCGACACCCACGTGGGCATCGTCGCCGCGGCACTGATAGCGATGGGCGTTGCCTTTTGCGCTGCCGTAGAAGACGCGCATCATTCGGCCACAGCGACCGCATCGCATCAGCCCCGTCAAAAGGGCACGGCCGCCACGCGCTGACTTGCGATCGCAATTCTTCTTCATGTGCGCGTTCTCGGTCAAAAGCCTGTGGTTCTCCTCATACTCCCGCCAACTGATGTAACCCTGATGATTGTCGCGCAGCAGCACGCTCCATTCGTCCCTCGGCTTGCGCACCCCCGTAGCCTTGCGAGCGCGGCCATCGACGATCCGCGTTCGCTGCGCGCGTCTTCCGAAGGCATAGGCGCCTGCGTAGAGTGGATTGTGGAGAATCTGCATGACGCTGTGGTAAGCCGGCGCCTTCCAGACAAGCTTGCAGACGTCGACATTGCGCAGCACGACCGGCATCTTAATATCGGTCGACCGCAGCCACAAAAAGACCTGTCGTCCACTTCCCAGTTCCCGGAATTTGGCAAAAACGAGCCTGATCGTCTCAGCTACGTGTTCGTCCGGATCAATCTCGATCTTGCCCACGTCGCTCCAGCACAAGCCCGGCGGTAGCATGAACCGCAGTTCCCCGCGTCCTGCCTTGGAATCACGTGCGGCGATGCCGCGCTGACGCATCAAGCTAAGCTCATACTCCGACATCGTGCCTTTCAATCCAAGCAGCAGACGATCGTTGACGAGCCGCGGATCATAGGCGCCATCCGGATCGATAACCAGCGTACCCGCAAGCGCGCAAAGGTCGATCAGATGATGCCAGTCCCTGCCGTTGCGCGCCAGCCGAGACGCCTCGATACAATAGACCGCTCCTACATTGCCGGAGCAAACCTGTGCCACAAGCCGTTCGAATCCAGGCCGTTCCATGCTGCCTGAACCGGAGCGGCCGAGATCGTCATCGATTACGCTCACCGATGCGAAGCCGGTCGTTGCGGCAGCTCCAGCCAGATCATACTGCCGGCGCTGACTTTCCTGATTGCCGGTGACCTGAGTCATTGTGGACTGGCGGACATAGACCACAGCGGCGCGGCCAAGATGGTCAGGCGTGATTTTCGTGTTCATCAACGCCTCCCGTCTTCGTCATTCTGTTCGCTTCCAAAGCTTCCAGCAGAAGATCCGCCAGCGCTTCCACCAACCCTTTGACGTTCTTGACCGCCGGAACCGGAAGATTTTGGCGCTCCAACTGCAGAACGAGTTGGTCGCGATTTTGATGTCGCCTGCTTCGCATCATCCTTCTCCTTCTTCCTCGAAGGACGGGATTTTGCGCCTCGTGACCGATTCGCGTCGAACGATGCCAGCGCCGCTGCCAACTCGTTGAGGCCGGCGATGCTGACCTCGGGCAGCCCTAGTGCCATGGTGGTGCAATAACTTTGATCGAACATCCAATTCGGCAATTCGCGGCACAGATCTGGACGCTCATCCGTGTAGATGCAGGTTAAACTCTTGCCACGCCTGAACGGCGAGACCTGCACCTTCTTCCCGAACAGCGGGTGCCAAGGGTAGGCAATCGTCGAAGAGCGAGAAACGTATGCAGAATGTCGGTAGTTGGCCGC
>NZ_JADYVE010000062.1 GCF_020193655.1 Ensifer sp. IC3342 | reverse complement strand
AGCCGATTGGTCGCGCTCGAACGGGAGCAGATCGGCCTGCTCAAGGCGCTCGGGTACTTCAATACCAGCATTGTCGCCCACTACCTGAAATTCGTCGCCGCCATCGCCCTCATCGGCATCGTTGTCGGCAGTGCGGCGGGGACCTGGCTCGGCGTCTATGTGACGCGGCTTTTCGGCGACTATTACCGCTTCCCGTTCCTCGTTTTCGCCGACAATCCGGACGTCTATGTTCTGGCCGCCGCCCTCAGCATGGGCGCTGCCCTCGGCGGCGCGTTCCGGTCCCTTCGCGAGATCGTCGCATTGGAGGCGGCGGTCGCGATGCAGCCTCCGGCACCGCCGTCGTTCCGGCACCTGCTGTTCGGATGGCCTTCATTTGGTTCGCTCATCTCGCAGCGCACGATGATGATGCTCAGGAATGTGGCGCGGAAGCCGATCCGGGCCGCCTTGGCGACGCTTGGCACGGCCTTTGCGACTGGCATTCTCGTCGTCTCGCTGTTCGTCGGCAATGCCATGGAGGAACTGATCGACGTGACCTACTTCATGGCCGATCGCCAGGATGCGACGATCAGCTTTGTGGAGAAGCGGCCAGAGACGGTTCTGTTCGATGTGGGCAGACTCCCCGGCGTACTTGCGGCCGAACCTTATCGGCAGGTCCCCATCCGCATCCGGAAGGGAAGCCGCGAGCGCAGGACGCTCATCTCCGGCAGGCCACCTGCAGCCGATCTCAGCTGGATCATCGATGTCGATTTGCGCACGGTCAGTCTGCCGGAGGCAGGGGTGGCGATTTCCGCGTATCTCGGCCGCCTTCTCGACGCGCGCGTGGGCGACACCGTCGAAGTGGACTTGCTCGACGGCCGGCGGCGGACGATTCAACTGACCGTAGCCGCGTTGGTCGAGGATTATTTCGGCATCGCCGCAATGATGGATGCGCGGGCTCTTTCCCGCTTGTTGCGCGAAGCCCCCACGGTGAATGGCGTCCATCTCAGCGTGGACGACGGCAAGCTTGATCTGCTCTACGAGGCCATAAAGCGGATGCCGACGGTCGCGGGCGTGGCGCTGCAGCGCGTGTCTCTGGTAAATTTCCGTCAGAGCTTGGCGATCATCGTGACGACGATGGCGGGCATCTATACGGGGCTGTCCGTCGTGATCGCCTTCGGCGTCGTCTACAACAGCGCCCGCATCTCGCTTTCGGAGCATGCGCGAGAGCTGGCGACCCTGCGCGTCCTCGGCTTCAGCCAGGGCGAGACGATGCGCATTCTTCTGCTCGAACTGGCCGTCATTGTCGCCCTTGCCCAGCCGCCGGGTTGGGCGATCGGCTACGGCCTTTCATGGATCATGAACAAGCAGCTTGGCGGAGAGCTCATGCGTGTGCCTCTCGTCGTCGAAAATCTCACCTATGTGCTGGCGAGCGCGATCATATTTGTGGCGGCGCTGATTTCTGCGCTTGTCGTCGGGCGTCGGGTCTACGAGCTCGATCTTGTGGCTGTCCTCAAAACTCGGGAATAGGACCATGCGGCGGAACTGGTTGAAACGGGCGGGTTGGCTGGCAGCAGTCGGAGCGGTGGCGGCCGCTGCCGCATGGTTCGCCTGGCCGCGGCCGGTGCCCGTCGACACGGCACCGGCGGTGAGGGTGGCGATGGCTGTGACCGTCGACGAGGAGGCAAGAACACGCGTCCGGCATGTCTACACGGTCTCCGCTCCCGTGGCCGGTAAGGTTCTCCGAATCTCACGGCCCGACGGCCATGACCAGACCTCACTTCACGTGGGCGACGAAGTGCTCGCGGGCAACACGATCGTGGCGGTCATGCAGCCGGTGACGCCAGGCCTGCTCGATGTCCGCTCTCGCGCGGAACTGGAGGCGGCTCTCGTCGCCGCAAACGCCGTCGTGACCTTGGCGGAGGCGGAGATACGCCGCATCGAAGCGGCGGTCAGTTTCGCTCGCGCCGAGCTTGCGCGCGCGGAGGGGCTCGCGCGCAGCAACACGATTCCGGCGCGGGACCTCGAAAAGGCGAGGTTCGATCTCGAGACGATCGAGGCCCAACTCGCAACGGCGAAGGCGCAGCTCGAGGTGCGGCGTCGGGAGCAGGCGGTGGCGTCGGCGCGCCTTCTCGAGTCATCCGGAACGGATGCTGGCACCGATCAGGGCTGCTGCGTCCAGATCCGCGCGCCGGTGAGCGGCCGTGTGCTCAGGATCGTCCAGGAGGACGAAGCGGTTGTTCAGGCTGGCGCGCCGCTCGTCCAGACCGGCGATCCGAGGGACCTCGAGGTCGTCGCGGATTTCCTGTCGACCGAAGCCGTCCAGATCAAGACGGGCGCTGCGGTCACCATTGATGGCTGGGGCGGTCCGCCCCTACGCGGCCGGGTGAAGCGCGTCGATCCGGCCGGCTTCGTCAAAGTCTCTGCGCTTGGGATCGAGGAACAGCGCGTCGCCACCGTGATCGATCTCGTCGATCCGCCCGAATCCTGGACCCGACTGGGTCACGACTTCCGGGTCATCGTTCATGTGGCCATTTATGAATCGAAAGACTCCCTGGCCATACCTGTGAGCGCGCTGTTCCGGCGGGGGGGCGACTGGGCCGTCTTTGCGGTCAAGGACGGTCGTGCCCGTGCCAC
>NZ_JADYVE010000061.1 GCF_020193655.1 Ensifer sp. IC3342 | reverse complement strand
TTTCCAGAGAGCCGCCCGAGTCCTGGTCGGGCTGTTCCACACCTTGCTGCGGTGGCTCATTTGCCGCCTCGGGCGGGGCATGCTCCTGGCCGGCTTGCTGTGTCGGAAGTGCCTGGTCGCCCTTCACCGCATCGCCAGCAATAATTTCTTCGATGGAAAGCTCGTTATCTTCTCCTTTCAGCATCTTTTCTGCGGTGCTGCGGACGAGATCTTTGACCGATCCGCCCGTTGCACCTTTGGAGAGGAGGTCGTCAATCCGCAGCTTGTCGGTTGGCAGTCCGATTTTCTTCAGTGTCGCCAAAGCCGCGCCAGGATCCTTCAACAATCCGGAGAGATCAGGATAGATCCGCGGGTTGGCAAAGCTTCCGTCGACGACGACCGGAACCCCGACGCCATCGGTCGATATCTCCGCTCCCTGTCCTTCGAGCGAAGCGACGACCCGAGGATCGAGACGAAATTTCAGGGAGCTCTGCGCCAGATTGGCGTTGCCTTTCCCGGTCATGCGAACCAACGGGCCGACGAGCTTGATATCGTCGGTTTGCGCGACACCATTCTCAATGGCAAAGGAGGCGCCCAGTTCGGTGAACGCGGTCGCGTTGTTCTCGTCCTGTTTGAAGCCGGATGACATCAGGCCGACGAGATTGTTGTAGACCTCGGCAATGTCGAGGCCGCGAATGGCGCCATCCGAGAAGCGGACATTTGCGGTCCCGTGAAGCGAGTTTGCCAGCGCCTTGGTCGTTCCGCCCGCACCCGCAATGTCGAACTTCGCCTGCAACGCGCCCGCAAGATGCCTGAAGCCTGCCATGTCGGTCAGAAGCGGCGCGGCCGAGGCTCCCGAAATGGACGCCTGCAAGGCAATCGAAGGTTCCGGCTGAGAGCCATCGGCCTTCAGGCTTGCAGCAACCTGGCCGCCGTAAAACGGGCTTTCGGGAAGGGCAAGGCTTGCGACACCGTCGGCGACGATGAGGCTCGTTGTAACCGGTCCGGCGAAGACGCGACCGTATCCGAGTTTTTTCGCGTTCACCCTGATCGTTGCGTCGATCGATTGGAGCGCAGAGAAATCCAGCGGCACGTCGGGGCTTGTCTTGTCTCCCTTCGCTTTTTTTGCTTTCGCTTCAGTAGCAGGCGAGTGTGCGCCGGCAAGGCGCGCAAAATCCAGTTCCTCAAAGCTGAGTGCACTGGATATCTTCAGAGGCATCGTGAACTGGACAGACCCGTTCCCGCTCCCTTGCACGCCGTTGACCGACAGGATGGCGCGCTCGAATGAAACGCCTGTTGAGCTTGCCCTGACCTCACCTTTGAACGCAAGCGGGCCGACACTCTCTGCCTCGCTCCGCCCGAGCCAGGCAAGCAACGCATCAAGATCAGCCGTTGAAAAATCGAGCTTTCCGACATACTGGCTCGGGAGGACAGCCTTGCCGTCGATGGCCAGGGATGCATCCGGCGTGCGCATCTGAAGCTTGAGGGGGATGTCGGTTGTGCCGGGGCTTTTCTTCAGGAGCAGATCCCGGACGGGGATTTGCAGTTCGACGGCGATGGGCTTGTCCCGCCACGCCAGGCTGCCCGACAGGTGCACCGGCTTTGTGAGATCCTCGATCGTGATTGCGAGCTTCTTTGCTTTCACCTCGCGCATGCTTTCATCAGCTATATTCGGCACGACAAATGTCGCGTCGCGCATGCCAATATTGCCGGTCAGGTTGATTGTTTTTCGCAGCGCATCTTCGCTAAGGCCGCGAAAGGCAAAGGCGGTGTCTATCGTCAGGGCGCCGGATAGTGGGGCCGATTGTTCCATCAACGATGCCAGTTTGCCGATGTCGAGTCCGTTACTGGATATGTGACCCTGGAATGTCGGCTCGTCGTCTTGAACATCGGTGCTGACATTGGCGGCAATGCTGCCCGCATCAAAACCGAGGTGGTCGAGCCGCGCAGAAAGTTCTCCGTCTTTGAGCTTCGCCACCAGTGTGACGTCGGAGGCCGAGACGTCGCCCACGGTCAAGGTGCCCACGTGAACGCTCATGTCGCTATCGAAATCAGCCAGAAATCTGAGGCTTGCGGGGGAGGCGGGGTCTGCTGACCCTGCCTTCGATCGCGAAGAACCCGACGTGGCCTTGCCAAATGGGCTCAAATCCAACCGATCCGCATCGAGGTCAGCGAGAACCCGGGGACGCTTGCCGGGTATGAAGAGGGCGTCCAGGCCAAACGCCTGTTCGCCGACACGCAACTTTCCGCCGCGGATCTGATAGCTGCCATTGGCATTGAGGGCCACTTGCCCAACTGCCTCGAACTCCGTGAAACCGGATGCAGGCACGGGATCTGCTCGGAGAGAGACGGTCATGTCGGTTGGACGGCGTTCAAGTAGTGACCGCAAAGAGGAAATGGCGAGGGTGGTCTCGTAGCGTCGCTCCCCAATTCGGGCATTCGCCGAAAGAGACAGTTCGTCATCGATGCTCGGCGCCGTAAGCAAAAGGTCAACATCGGTCACTGCCTGCTCGGAGCCCGCTGCGTCTTTCCGTATCAATGTGCCGTCGGCGATCGAGACTGAATCGATCGCGCTTCGTTCGAAGAACGTGGCAAGGGCCGCAAGGGGGTCGCTTTGTTCGGCGCGATCGTTGCCTCCAGCCTGTGTCGTCGATGCGCGACCTGAGCCTTTCCCGAGTACGATCACGGGTCGATCCACCTTGATCTCTTTTATGTGCAGGCGATCCGACCAAAGGGATGACAGCGTCACAGAACCTGCAACCTGCCCGAATTCAGCTGTGACGCCATGCGTTTCCGCGGCGAGGGCGACATCTTCAGCTAGAACCGCGAGATGGGGGAACGCAGAAAGCCTGACTGGACCATTGAGCGAAATTGAACTGCCGGTCGCGGCAGAAAGCTGCCTGCTGAGTTCGCCGCGAATCCAGTCACTTGAAACGAGGCTTGGCAAGACGACGATGGAAGCGACAGCAAGCGCACTGAGCGCCAGAAGACTT
>NZ_JADYVE010000060.1 GCF_020193655.1 Ensifer sp. IC3342 | reverse complement strand
TGGACACGACGGCCGCCGGTTTGCGGGACCATGCGATATTACAACTCCTCGCCACCTATGGGCTACGTGCGGGCGAAGTCCGTAACATGCGGATCGAAGACATAGACTGGCGGGCCGAAGTCGTTCGTGTCCGTCACAGCAAAACGCAAGCCTACACGCTCCTTCCCTTGATGGATCCGGTTGGCGAAGCGATCCTTGCTTACCTGCGGTCTGGACGACCCGCGACCGATGCCAGGGAAATCTTCATCCGTACGCGCGCGCCCTATCGCAAGCTCGACAAGGTATACAGCCTGGTTCGGCGGAGGCTCCGGGATGCCGGCGTCAACCCCTTGGGCAAGTGCGGGCCCCACATCTTCCGTCACGCTCGTGCGACCGAGTTGCTGCGCGCGGCAGTTCCGAAAAAGGTAATTGGCGATCTGTTAGGACATCGCTCGACTGGGTCGACAGACCCCTACCTCAAGCTTGCCACCGAGGATCTGAGGGCCGTCGCTCTTGATGTGCCGGGAACGGAGGTGCTGGCATGATCTCCCGTTGGCCCGATTCCGATCGCATGCGCATTGGCAGCTATGTCGCGAGCCTTGATCTGCGCAATCTCAAAAGCCGCACCTGCTATCAACAGGTCCTGCATAGCTTCCAGGATATTGTTGAACGGCATGGGATGCTCGATCAACAAGCGCTGCAGGCTTGGCTACGAGAATTAGCATCTCGCTGGGCGACATCCACGCTCCTGCATCGCACCCGCATCATCGACCGGTTCCTCGACCACCTCCTGGCAACCGGTGCAATCGATCACAACCCTGTCGAAGCTCTGCGTGAGGCATGTCATATAAAGCAGAGCATGCCGATCTGGCGCGCGTTGATATCGTGTAATCCAGAACAGGCTCTTGCCAGACTGCGCCAGCCCAAACCGTTCGGCAGCGTGCTGGGCGAGGTTATGGCTGAGCATGTCGCCATGATGCGCCGCAGGGGATACAAATATACTTCGCAACCAGTGCGACTCTTGCAGTTCGACCGGTTCCTGCAACTGAACCCGCAACTGGAAACCGAGCCGCTGAGCGTAATGATCGATCTATGGGCGGCCACGAAAGGCACCCGTAACCATGCATACGAGCGCGAAAACCTTGAGCGCCTCTTCGCAAAAATCCAGCGACGGCGCGATCCGTCAGCTCCTCGGCGTCGACCGGATCCGAGACCCCAAAAGGAGGTCCGCCAGCAGTGGCGAACGCCTCATATCTACTCTCCTGCCGACGTGCGCCGAATGCTCGACATTGCCCGTTCGTATCCCTCGCCGCGGGCAACACTTCGTCCCTTAACCATCTACATCATGCTGTTGCTGGCCTACTGTGCGGGTCTGCGGCGGGGAGAACTGGCCAGGCTGGATATTGGTGACGTTAATTCCGATGACGGCACCATCACGGTTCGGCAGACCAAGTTCTTCAAGACCCGAATTCTGCCGCTTCCTGACAGTGTAATGACCGAACTCCGGGCCTACATCGCTGCACGGCGTCGGGTCGGCGCGTCGCAGGATCCGCACTCCGCCCTGTTCTGGAACGTCCAGCGCAGATCCCGCTACACGCCGGAAATGATCACCTGGTTGCTCACAGACGTCGTACGTCGTGCCGGGTTGAAGCCACTGCAAGGGCAGTTCGGGCCTCGCGTTCATGATCTTCGGCACTCGATGGTCGTAAACCGTATCCTTGAATGGTACCGTCTGGGGATCAACCCGCAGGATCGGCTGCCGTTCCTCGCGACCTACCTCGGCCATCGGGATATCAACTCCACTCTGGTCTACATCACGGTCACGCAGGATCTGCTGCAGCTCGCAAATGAGCGGTTCAGGGCCGTGGGCGCGCCATGCCTCAATCTCGAACGGGAGGTGCGGTCATGAGCAAAGCCAATCCGTTCCCGGAACTGATGCGCGCGTTCTTTTACGAATGGCTTGTCGAGCAACGCAATGCATCCGTCAACACCGTCCGCTCCTACCGCGACACCTGGCGACTGTTCCTCCGGTTCGTCGCTGACCGCGCGAAAAAGAAAGTTGCTATAATCTCGCTGGCCGATCTGACCGCCGCGCAAGTCGCTGCGTTCCTGAGGCACGCCGAGCACGACCGGGGCGGCACGATCGGCACCCGCAACTGCCGGCTTGCCGCAATCCGCAGCTTCTTCAGCTTCGTGGCGACAAAGGATCCCGCATCGATCGCGCAGTGCGTCGAAATCCTCAACATCCCGATCAAGCGGGCGCCGGTATCTGAGCCGTGCTACCTGGATCCGCCGGAAGTGGCAGCAATCCTTGCCCAGCCAGACCAGTCAACCCTCGAAGGCATGCGCGACCATGCGTTGCTCTCGTTCCTCTACAACAGCGGGGCGCGAATCCAGGAAGCACTCGATATGTGCCCCAAGGCAATCCGGTTCGATAGCCCGAATTGCGTTCGGCTTATGGGCAAGGGCCGAAAAGAGCGTATCTGCCCGCTTTGGCCGGAAACCGTGATGTTGTTGAAAAAGCTGCTTGAGCGGCAGCCACGGGCACAAGACCAGCGTCTGTTCGTCAACCGCTACGGAGAGCCGCTCAGCGCCTCGGGCGTCCGGTTCAAGCTTGCCGCCTATGTGAAGGCGGCGGCTGAACCATGCTGTCGCTGCAAACGAAGCACGTAACGCCGCACAGCTTCCGTCACGCCACCGCCGTCCACCTTGTATCGGCGGGCGTAGACATCACGGTCATCCGCAGTTGGCTTGGGCATGTGAGCCTCGACACCACCAATCACTACGCGAAGGCCAATCTGGAAACAAAGCGAAAGGCGCTGGAGCAGGTCGCCGTGCCGGTGACGACAGGGCATTCATCATCGTGGAAACGCGATACGAGCCTGCTCGCCTGGCTCGACACGCTCTGAAATAATGCGAAGGAATTTTGCGCGAAAAGGCCGACAACCGGGGCGATCCGCGTGCGTTCCTTCGCATTTTGCCTACCTAATGATTAGT
>NZ_JADYVE010000005.1 GCF_020193655.1 Ensifer sp. IC3342 | reverse complement strand
CTTCAGTGGCCTTGGCAACATCGACTGTAAAAGGAGCGGCGAAGGTCGCCAGCAATGCTGCCGCCGTAGAAATGGTCAGAATACGCCGCAGTTTGTCTACTGTGTCTTCGCTGTTTCTATTCATAACGTTCTCCCTTTCTCCTTGTTGCCAGGATCAGGAAAAGTAAAACAGCTTTTCAGGACCCCGTTTTATGTATTTTTAGGCGCGGTTGCGTCCTTCAATGATACAACCAGAACAAGCCGCTACCTTGCGTTAGGTTAGCGTAAGACTTTCCAGCTAAATACAGGCAATTCCATCATCTGAGAAAGGATTTTCCTGACAACCTTGTCGCTAAGTCATTATCATCCTATCGGATTAATACTTTCGGAAAACGTAGCCAGCATGCGGGCTTCGCCGCGACGGGTCGATGCACTGCAGCACCGATCGGTTCGGGCGACGCGGCGCACCTACGGCGCCGCGCGTCCAATCGGACGCGCAATGCTCGCTGTAACACTTGAATTGCTGCATGACCTCGCCGCGTACCGTCACAACTGCGTACCGCCGTATTGTACTGGCCCAAGCTCCGGCCCTCGCGGATTATCGAAGCGCCCGGGAACAAAGGGTGACGAATGGTGTTGGGCCAGCACAGGATTCAAATCACCCGCAATGCAGCCGCCCAACGCAACCTACCGCCTGCAGTTTCGAAACGGGATGGACTTCGCAAAAGCCGTGGAGTTGATCCCACATCTCATCCGCCTCGGCATATCCCATCTTTACGGCTCGCCGATATTTACCGCCGTGCATGGCTCAACGCATGGCTACGATGTCATCGACTTCAACGAGATCGACCCCAGTCTGGGTGGTCGCGAGGGATTTTTGCGGCTGGTTCGCCAACTGAAAGCACAAGGGCTCGGCATAATTCTGGACATCGTCCCGAACCATATGGCTGCGAGCCTCGAGAACGAATGGTGGCACAGTGTCATCGAATCGGGCCGTTCCAGCGCCTTTGCCGGTCATTTCGACATCGACTGGCGGGAGCCTCTTACCCTGCCTTTCCTGGGGCAGTCTTTCGAGGAAGAGCTCGCCGGCGGCAACGTGCAGCTCGCACTCGATCGCAACCACAATTGCCTGGCCTTCAAGTATTTTGACGCGCTGTATCCGCTCAGTCCGGCTACCTATCCGGCAATTCTCAAGGGCGCGGGCCCGGCTCTCGAAAGGGTTGCGGCCGTTGCCGGTGCAGCGGAATCCAAGGGCACCGCAGATCTTCATTCCGAAGTCGCGTCGGTCGTCGAGACGCCCCAGGTTGCCGCCGAACTTGACGAACGTCTCGAACGGCTCTCCGCCGACGAGCAGCACATGCGGCGGCTGCATCAGTCGCAGCCCTGGCGGCTCACAAGCTGGAAAAGCGCGCGAGAGCAGATGAGCTATCGCCGGTTCTTCGAAGTAGCTGGTCTCGTCGGCCTGCGCGTCGAGAAGCCGTCGGTTTTCGCGGACACCCATCGGCTGACTCTGGATCTGATCAAGCAGGGCCTGGTCGACGGATTACGGGTCGATCACATCGACGGCCTTGCTGATCCTGAAGCCTATCTTCATCGGTTGCGACAACTCGTCGGCAACAGAACCTACGTCGTCGTCGAGAAGATATTGGAGGCGCGTGAAGCTCTGCCGCGGGAATGGCCGGTTGAGGGGAGCACGGGCTACGAGTTCATCTCCGCCCTGGCGGAACTCCTGACCAACGAGCGGCCTTCCTCCGGGCTTTCGAGTGAGGCACGCAGATCGGCAGTGAAGAAGGCAGTCCTGGAATGCAAGCTGCAGGTGTTGAATCATAACTTCAATGCCGAGGTCATGCGGCTGGCCAGACTTGTCGTCCGCCTCGGGAACAACGACGGTTCATCGCAGGACACCGACCGCTGCGCCGAAGCCATTCGCCAGCTGATGGCAGCGTTGCACGTCTACCGAACCTATGTCAGCGAACGCGGCGCAACCGAGCGCGACAAACGGATCCTCGACGAAATAGAGTTGAAAGCAGTGGCCGCTGCCCCCACTGCCGAGGCCGAAATAGCCCTTGTCATTGCCGCGCTGAAGTCGAAGAGCGGTTTTGCCGACCGGGAATTGCAATCCGAGTTCCGAACGCGCTTTCAACAGCTGAGCGGCGCCGTCATGGCCAAGGCGGTCGAGGACACTTTCTTCTACAGAACGACCGATTATCTCGCCGCGAATGAGGTGGGAGCTGCTCCATCCTGGGTACCGGGCGGCATCGACCGCTTTCATGAGATGATGGAGGATCGGGCACGCGATATGCCAAACGGCCTGTCGGCAACGTCGACGCATGACACCAAACGCGGTGAGGACGCACGCGCCCGTCTCCATACCATCAGCGAGGCACCGGACGTCTGGGCGGCATCGGTTGCCCGCTGGCACGAGATGAATGCCGAGCGGATCCGCCACCTCCCAGGCGGCGATGCACCGGAAGCCTCCGTGGAGCAGTTCCTCTACCAGAGCTTGCTTGGTATCTGGCCTATCGAGTCCTCTCTCCATGAAGACGATCATTCCGCGTTGCGCGAACGCTTTGGCGGCTTTGCCGTTAAGGCGCTCCGAGAAGCAAAACTGAGGACGAGCTGGGAGTCTCCGGACGAGCGCTACGAAACGGGCGTGATTGGGTTCCTCTCTGACCTCTTCGATTTGCAGAACCGAACGTTTCTCGAAAGCTTCGGGACGACCGTGACGCCCTTCATCCAGGCCGGCCTGATCAACAGCCTCTCGCAAACCCTCGTGAAACTGACCGCGCCAGGGGTCCCGGATATTTATCAAGGCAGCGAGCGTCTCGACTTCAGCCTCGTCGACCCTGATAACCGCCGGCCTTTTTCGCCACGGCCCACACCCTCCAAACTGCCGCACACGCCAACCGCAAGCGATTTCGAAGACTGCAAGCAATTGCTGATCGAAAGATGCCTGAACTATCGCCGAAACGGGGGCTCGGACCTATTGGCGACAGGCGGGTATCTTCCCTTGCATGTGCAAGGTCCCAGCTCGCGCCACGTCGCTGCGTTCATGCGGCATGCGGAGAACGACTTTTCGATCACCGTGGTCCCGCGCCTCGTCTTCCGCCACACGGACGGCGACAGACTGTCCGTCCTGCCCGAATTGTGGGAGGACACCTATCTGGTGTGGCCCGACGGCCGCGATCTCACGCGATTGCAGAATCTGGCCACCGGGAACATCTTCGAGCCGCACCGCCACCTTCCGATCGCGGATGTCCTCCGCAACTTTGCCGTCGCCTTTCTCGTTCCGGGGTGATTGGAGCAGACCGCTCAAGAGATCAGCACGATCTTCCCGGCCGTTTGCCGACTTTGAAGCGGCCCGCACGAGCGGAAAGCGCCCGCCGTCGATCACCCGCAGCGTTCCCTTTTCGGCCTGATTGAAGAGATCGGCGAGATCGGTTTTCATGCCGGCGGCCGTCAGCAGGGGAAGCAGGGCGAACCCGCGCAACGACTGGTTTTGCGAAAACATCGCCTCCATCTCGCCCGAGCCGAGACCGAACCGGCCCAGGGCACCGAAGATCAGTTCGCCCCCAGGCGCCAGCAGAGTGAGCGCCGCTTTCGTGAACGGGCCACCGATCAAGTCGTAGACGATGTCGATGCCTCTGCCGTCCAGCATTTCCTTAAGGGCCGCTGGCCAGTTTGGCTGCGAGTAGTCGACGCCGATGTCTGCGCCGAGAGAGCGCACCAGTTCCAGCTTCCTGTCAGAGCTTGCGGTCGCCACGATCGACCGGGCTCCGGCGCCCTTCGCCAGTTGCGTCAGCAGCGAACCCACACCGCCCGCGGCGGCAGTCACTAGGATCGTCTTTCCTGTTGGCGGACTTTGACGAATGAGGTGCAACGCAGTCAGCCCCTGTATCATCAGCGCGGTCGCCGTCTCAAACGACAAACCATTCGGCACCGGCACCAGTGCCGCGGCGTCAATCGTGACATATTCGGCGTAACCGGAGCCGCGGCCAAAGGCGAACATGGGAACGGCGACCCGGCTGCCAATGATGGTATCGGAAACACCGGCACCCACCGCCTCGAGGACACCGGCAACCTCGACGCCGGGGATCATCGGCAGCTCCGGCGTCACCGCGTAACGGTCCTCTCGCATCAGCGCTTCGAAAAAGTTCACGCCGATGGCGCGCGTGCGAACAAGGACCTCGCCATCTCCCGGCACTGGCTTGGGAGCATCAATGGTTTCAAGCACCTCGGGCGGGCCGAAGCGACGGAACTGAATCGCTTTCATGTGCATCTGTCTTGGATCGTGGTGGCGTTAGAAGCGGCGCAATTCCGGACGGAAAGCCGTTACACACCTTTCCTGGAATTGCTCTGACCGCCATTTAGGCTTACCGTCCAAGACGGATCTACACACTCATTCGTTCCATACTGACCAGATGGTAACCATGGCCGAGATCATGAAGAAATTGCCGGTCCTACCCTCCGAACGCGCCTTGAAGGTGATCTCCGGGCGCTGGAAGGCCGTTATCCTCTACCACCTGTTCGACGCGCCAAAACGACTGTCCGAGCTCAAGAGACTGGTCCCCGCCGTCAGCCAGAAGGTTCTCATCCAGCAACTCCGGGAAATGGAGGAGCATGGCCTTGTTCATCGGGAGATCTTTCGCGAGGTCCCGCCGCGCGTCGAGTATTCGGCAACGGCGCTGGGGCTGAGCCTCGAACCCGTGCTGCTTGCGCTCTGCGAATGGGGTCAGCGCCACGCCGCGGAGTTGAACGAGCTGGACCGTCTTGCAGATTGCGTCGTCAGGCCTCGATCCGCCGTCAAGAGCGAGAGCCCTGGTTGACCTGCCTCACGCCCTGACCCACCTTCCCCGTTTTCGCGACGCGACATCGTCCTGCTGGCGATCATGGCTCAGGGCAGCAGTCATGATTTCGGCGGCGGCAAGCGCTGCGATGACGGCCGGCCGCTTGTCCTTGACCGCAGTTCCGCCAATCGGACAGACGAGCCTGTGTAAGAGCTCAGGGCGTTTTATCTCCCGCGAAAGCCAGCTCTTGAACGTGGCGCGCTTGGTCTTCGAGCCGATCATGCCAACGTAGCAGGCATCCTCGCGGCTGAGCGCTTCGGCGGCGATCAGGAAATCCAGCGCATGGTCGTGGGTGAGAATGACGAAAGCGCTTCCCGCCGGGGCATCGCGCACGACCGCCTCCGGCATCGCTGTAAGGCAGGTCTCGATCCCCGGCACATCGACGGCCGAAAGCTCCTGCTCACGCGTATCGACGAGGATGGTTCGAACCGGCACCAGCGAAAGTGCCATGGCGAGTGCATCGCCGACATGGCCGGCGCCGAAGACGTAAACATGCGGCCGACGGGCGATCTCGCGGTCGCTGCGCTCGATCAGTGCCGCGCGGGTTTCCTCGTCGACCGCCTTGAAGGCGAGCGCGACGCGACCGCCACAGCATTGGCCGATCTCGGGGCCGAGCGGGATCGTCAGCTCGTAATCCGCGCTCGTTCCCTGGAGGAGCTTCCGCGCGTGATCGATCGCCATATATTCCAGCTGGCCGCCGCCAATCGTACCGAAGATTTGATCATTCGAGACGAGCATCCAGGCATCCGTGTCGCGAGGTGTCGAGCCGGCCGCGACGGCTACCTCGACGAGAATTGAGGCCGCTTCTCGGTTCAGGAAAGCCCGGATATCCTCTCTGCTCGCCAGCATGCTCGTGGTTCCTGTTTCCGCGCATGACCCTACCGGCCGTGCGCCGCATTCAATGCTACCGCGTTGTCTCCGTTGCTGCGTTCCCGCGCAGCCTCTCGATCGCCATCAGCACGCGCTCGGGCGTCGCCGGGGCGTCGATACGCGGTGGGATACGATATCCCGCAACGCTCGCCGCTCCCATTGATATAGCTTCGAGAACGGAAATGCCCAACATGAAGGGCGGTTCGCCGACCGCCTTGGAGCGGCGGATCGTCTCCTCGCGATTTACCGACCATTCGGCCAGACGCACGTTGAAGACACGTGGCCGGTCGGAAGCGAGCGGGATCTTGTAGGTCGATGGCGCGTGGGTACGCAACCGCCCCTTCGCATCCCACCAGAGTTCTTCCGTCGTAAGCCAGCCCATGCCCTGCACGAAGGCGCCCTCGACCTGGCCGAGGTCGAGCGCCGGATTGAGCGATTTGCCGACGTCGTGGATGATGTCGGTACGATCGACCTGGTATTCGCCGGTCAGCGTGTCGACGCTGACCTCCGAGCAGGATGCACCGTAGGCGTAGTAGTAGAACGGACGGCCGCGGCCTTCGGAACGGTTCCAGTGGATCTTCGGCGTCTTGTAGAAGCCGGCGGCGGAAAGCTGAACACGCGCCGTGTATGCCGTCTTGATGAATTCCGGGAACGGGATGCGCTCGCTGCCGATCCGCACCACATTCGGCTCGAAGGCGACATCCGCTTCGCTGACGCCATAGCGTTCCGCCGCAAAGCTGACGAGCCGCGCCTTGATCTGCTGAGCCGCATTGGCGGCCGCCATGCCGTTCAGGTCCGAGCCGGACGAGGCAGCCGTTGCGGACGTGTTCGGCACCTTGCCGGTCGAGGTCGCGGTCACCTTGATCCGGTCGAGATCGACCTGGAATTCGTCGGCCACGACCTGGGCTACCTTGGTGTAGAGCCCCTGCCCCATCTCGGTTCCGCCATGGTTCAGGTGGATCGAGCCGTCGGTATAGACATGGACCAGAGCCCCGGCCTGGTTGTATTCCGTCTTGGTGAAGGAAATGCCGAACTTTACCGGCGTCAGCGCAATGCCGCGCTTGATCACGTGGTTCTCGCGGTTGAAGGCGAGAACGGCCTCACGCCGGGCGGCATAGTCGGCGGACGTTTCGAGTTCCTCGATGATCCGCCCGATAATGTTGTCTTCCACCGTCTGGTGATAGGGCGTCAGGTTACGTCCCTCGCCACCGTAGAAGTTGAGCTTGCGGATCTCGAGCGGATCCTTGCCGAGCGTGTAGGCGATGTCCTCGATCATCCGCTCGCCGCCGACCATGCCCTGCGGCCCGCCGAAACCGCGGAAGGCGGTATTCGACACCGTATTGGTCTTCATTGGCCGCGAGCGCAGCCGGACGTTCGGATAGAAATAGCAGTTGTCGGCGTGGAAAAGCGCGCGGTCCGTCACGGGACCGGAGAGGTCCGCCGAAAAGCCGCAGCGCGCGGCAAAGACCGCATCGACCGCCTCAATCCGGCCGTCATCGTCGAAGCCGATCTTGTAGTCGACATGGAAATCGTGGCGCTTGCCGGTTGCAGTCATGTCGTCATCGCGGTCGGGGCGGATCTTGACGGCACGGCGATATTTTCGCGCCGCCATGGCTGCGACCGCTGCGAAGAGGTTCGCCTGCGTCTCCTTGCCGCCGAAGCCACCGCCCATGCGCCGGACATTGACCGTCACCGCATTGGAAGGCACGCCGAGCACCTGGGCGACCATATGCTGCGTCTCGCTCGGATGCTGGGTCGACGCATAGACGGTCACCTCATCGTCCTCGCCGGGCATGGCGAAGGAGATATGGCCCTCCAGGTAGAAGTGATCCTGACCACCGATCCGCATCTCACCTTCAACGATATTCTTCGCCTTGGCGAAACCGGCGTCGATGTCGCCGCGTTCGAGCTTCAGCGGATCGATCACCAGCGGATAGCTCGCCGCCGCGGCCTCCTTGACATCAGTGACATACGGCAGGTCGCGATAGTCGATCTTGACCTTTGCCGCCGCCCGCCGCGCGGCGTCGCGTGACGTTGCTATGACGGCGAAGATCGGCTGGCCGTGAAACTCGACCTTGCCGGTCGCAAAAACCGGATCGTCATGTTTATGCGCCGGGCTGATATCGTTTTCGCCGGGAATGTCGTCCGCCGTCAGAATGCCGACGACGCCGGCGCTGGCGCTCACATCCGCAAAATCGATCGACAGGATTTCCGCGTGCGCCCGGGCGGACAGGCCGAGATAGGCGTGCAATGTCCCGACAGGCTCGGGAATATCGTCGATATATTCGGCCGTGCCCGACACATGCTTGTGGCCCGACTCGTGCTTTTCCTTCTCGTGAACGCCTCCGCGGATGCGGTCGATGGGCTGCATCACATTCATGGCTCAAACCTCCCTAAACCGCGACGGCGCGATCGAGCCGGACGCGTCCGGCTTCTCGCGTTTCCAGGTAAAAGCGGCGGAGCAGGTTCTTCGCCACGAGCATGCGGTATTCGGCCGAGGCGCGCCAATCGGTCAGAGGCGTGAAATCTTCGCCAAAGGCGGCGACGGCCGCTTCAACCGTCGCGTCGGTCCAATCCGCTCCTGTGAGCGTCGCCTCCACCTTCGAGGCGCGCTTCGGCGTGCCGGCCATTCCGCCGAAAGCGATCGTTGCCTCGGCGACCTTGCCCCGTCCGTCGAGCGTCACCCGAAAGGCACCGCAAACGGCGGAAATGTCTTCGTCCAAGCGCTTGGTGACCTTGTAGACGGCAAAGCGGGCCGCCTCCCTGAGAAAGGGAATGCGTACGGTTTCGACAAATTCGCCGGGTTCGCGATACTGCTTTCCGTATTCGATGAAGAAAGCTTCCAGCGGCAGGGTCCGACGCCGTTCGCCCCTGCGCAGCGTCACCGATGCGCCGAGCGCGATCAGCGCCGGCGGCGTGTCGCCGATCGGCGAACCATTGGCTATGTTACCGCCGACGGTGCCCATGTTGCGCACCTGCTGGCCGCCGATCCGGTCCCACAGCTCCCGCATCTGCGGGAAGTGCTCCACGATCACCGGATAGGCCTCGGTATAGCTGGCGCCGGCCCCAAGCGTGATGCCGTGGGCGTCGACGGAGATCCGGCGCAGTTCGTCGAGATGCGAGATATGCACCACCGGCGCGATGTCGCGCATGAACTTTGTTACCCAGAGACCAACATCGGTCGAGCCCGCGACGATCGTCGCTTTCGGGTCGGCTTCGAGTACGGCAGCGAAGTCTTCGACCGAGGCCGGCAGCACGAAGCGTTCAGTCTCCTTGCCGATCACGACGCGACGGCCATCCTGAAGCGCGGCAAGCTGCCTGGCGATATTTTCGCGCTCGGCGACGAGCGGATCTTTCCCGACCTCGCCGATCGATGAGATCGCCTCCGCGGCACGGATGATCGCCGCATAGCCGGTGCAGCGACAGAGGTTGCCCTGCAACGCCCTTTCGATCTCCTGAACGCTCGGCTTCGAATTTTCCATCCAGAGGCCGTAAAGCGACATGACGAAGCCCGGCGTGCAGAAGCCGCATTGCGAGGCGTGCGTGTCGACCATCGCCTGCTGCACCGGGTGAAGCGGGCCGTTCGGCTGGGCCAGAGCATCGACGGTGACGACATGACAGCCATCGAGCGAACCGACAAAGCGGATGCAGGCGTTGATGGATTCGTATTTCAGTTGACCGCCAAGAAGCCGGCCGATGAGTACGGTGCAGGCGCCGCAGTCGCCCTCGGCGCAGCCTTCCTTGGTTCCGCGCAGGTTGCGGTCGATGCGCAGGAAATCGAGCAGCGTCTGGACCGGCGAAACATCGGCAAGCTCGACGAGCCGGTCGTTCAGCAGGAAGCGGAGCGTGTTGCGGATTTCAGTCGTCATGGCCGATCAGCTCCCGCGGTAGGTCGAGTAGCCATGGGGCGAAAGCAGGAGCGGCACATGATAGTGCGCCGCCTGGTCGGCGATCCCGAAGCGGATCGGAATGATGTCGAGAAAAGGATTGGTGCCGCGTTCCGCGGCGGGGCCAAGATATTCGCCGGCATGGAACCGCAGCTCGTAAGTGCCGCTTTCCATGCGCTCGCCCGCAAGCAGCGGCTGGTCGCAGCGGCCATCGTCGTTGGTCCTGGTGGAGACGAGATGCTCCGCCCGCTCGCCATCGAACCGATAGAGTTCGATGCGCAGGTTGCTGGCCGGCTTGCCGCTTGCCGTGTCCAGCACGTGGGTCGTCAGGCGGCCGGCGTTTCCACCTTGAGATTGCATGCGTTTCGCTCCTCCCGAACTCAGCTTTCCATTGCACAGTATCCGGAGGGGAGATGCGCTTGTGTAGCGGCCTCAGCCTTCGAGACTTTCAAATTTTTTGGGGGGAATGAGAGGGCGGCTTTCTCGCTACGAATTGTGCTGAGAGACAAAGTCTGGAGGAGCTGTTTTCATGAGATACCCCCGCGATCTTCACGGTCATGGCCCAAATCCCCGCGCCGTGTGGCCGGACGGAGCGCGGATCGCAGTCCAGTTCGTGATCAATTACGAGGAGGGCGGCGAAAACTGCCTGCTGCATGGTGATGCGGCGTCGGAAGCCTTTCTGTCGGAGATCGTCGGCGCCCAAGCCTGGCCGGGCCAGCGCCACTGGAACATGGAGTCGATCTACGAATATGGCGCGCGTGCCGGCTTCTGGCGCCTGCACCGCCTGTTCACGGATCGCGATGTGCCCGCCACCGTCTATGGCGTGGCAACGGCGCTCAAGCGATCACCCGCCCAGGTCGCGGCAATGCAGGAAGCCGGTTGGGAAGTCGCCTCGCACGGACTGAAATGGATAGAGTACAGGGATTTCAGCATCGAAAAAGAGCGGGCCGAAATCGCCGAGGCGATCCGTCTCCACACGATCGTCACCGGCGAGCGGCCGCGCGGCTGGTACACCGGCCGCTGCTCGGAAAACACGCTTGATCTGGTGGCCGAGGCCGGCGGCTTCGACTATGTCTCGGATTCCTATGCCGACGACCTCCCTTACTGGCATGAGCACGACGGCAAGCACCAGCTCGTCGTTCCCTACACTCTCGACGCCAACGACATGCGCTTTGCGACGGCGCAAGGCTTCAACAGCGGCGACCAGTTCTTCAGCTATCTGAAGGACAGCTTCGACGTTCTCTACGCAGAGGGTGCTGCCGGCTCGCCGAAAATGATGAGCATTGGCCTCCACTGCCGCCTCGCCGGCCGGCCGGGAAGGATCGCCGCGCTCGCCCGCTTCCTCGATTATGTGAAGGGGCATGAGAAGGTCTGGCTCGCCCGCCGCATCGACATTGCACGCCACTGGGCAAAGAACTACCCCTTCGAGGCCGCTAACGGCCGCCCCTCCCGGCTTTCCGAAGAAGAATTCCTTGCCCGTTTCGGCGGCGTGTTCGAACATTCGAAGTGGATTGCCAAACGCGCTTTCGCCGACGAGCTCTCACCCGCCAACGATACGGCAATCGGCCTGCACGCGGCACTCGTCCATGTCTTTCGCAGCGCCACGGATGAGGAGCGGCTGGCGGTGCTCAATGCCCACCCCGACCTCGCCGGCAAGCTCGCGGAGGCCAAGCGCCTCACCGAAAGCTCGACGAACGAACAGGCCTCGGCCGGTCTCGACGCGCTGACAGACAGCGAGCGCGAGCGGTTCACGACGCTCAACAGTGCCTATGTCGAAAAGTTCGGCTTCCCCTTCATCATGGCAGTCAAGGGACGGCGCAAGGACGAGATCCTCGCCGCCTTCGAGAGCCGGATCGGCAACGACCGTGAAACCGAATTCGATACGGCATGCCGCCAGGTGGAAAGGATCGCGCTGCTCCGCCTGCGGGACATGCTGCCAAACTGAGGACATGCGATGACGACAAGGCGGCGTCAGCCGTTTGCGCGTCTTTGGACGGATCGTGGAAGCTATCAGATGAAGGAAATCGCCATCCAGCCGTTGACCCGCGAGGCCTTCGCGCCTTTCGGCGACGTCATCGAGACGGAAAACGCTTACAGTTTTTCGATCAATGGCGGAAAGTGCATGCGCTATCACGACCTCGCCAGGATCGAGACTGCGGGCGAAAGGGCCCGGCCAATGATCAGCATCGTGCGCGGCGAGCCTTACGCCCTGCCCCTGACATTGACGATGGTTGAACGACACCCGCTTGGGAGCCAGGCCTTCATCCCGCTCGGCAACAATCCGTTCCTGGTCGTCGTTTCCGAAGAGACTGCCGACGGCCCTGGCGAGCCGCGTGCCTTCCTGACGGCGCCGGGCCAGGGGGTCAACATAGCCCGTAACGTCTGGCACGGCATCCTGACGCCACTGCAGGGTGTTTCCGACTTCGCTGTAATCGATCGCGGCGGCGAAGGCGTGAACCTGGAGGAACATTTCTTCGAGGAGCCGTTCCTCCTGCGGTAACCTGCCGGCCCCGCCGTCGTATGATGCTCAACCCACTTCGCGACCGGCCCTGATCTTCGGCATGCGACGGGCAGCCTGGACCCGCGGGTCCGGGTCAAGGCCGGCGTCCAGAAGGCGACGCGTATAGTCGCGCTGCGGATTCTCGAAGATCTGCCTGACCGTGCCGACTTCGACGCATTCGCCCGCCTGCATTACCATCACATGATCGGCAAAATCGCGCACAACCGGCAGGTCGTGGGCGATGAAGATGAAGGCGATGCCGAGTTCACGCCGGAGCTTGTCGAGGAGCGCGATCACTTGGGCCTGGATCGATACGTCGAGCGCGGAGACCGCCTCGTCGCAAACGATGAGTTCTGGCCGGAGCGCCAGCGCGCGGGCGATCGCGATCCTTTGGCGCTGGCCGCCGGAGAACTGGTGCGGATAGCGTTCGGCATGGGCGGGCGAGAGGCCCACCTGCGTCAGCAGTTCCTCCACGCGTGAGCGCCATTGCGCCTTCGGCAGAATCTCGGGATGGATGACCCAGGCCTCGGATATCAGTTGGTAAACCGTCATGCGCGGATTGAGCGACTGCGTCGGATCCTGAAACACCATCTGCATCTGGCGCCGGAGCTGGTAGAGCTCCTTGGCCGGCATTTTCAGAAGGTCGCGACCCTTCCAATAGGCGTGGCCTGAGTCCGCTTCGTCGAGCCGCAGGAGCGCGCGCGCCAGCGTCGATTTTCCCGATCCGCTTTCGCCGACGACCGCCATCGTCTCTCCCGGCTGCAGGGTGAAGGACACGCCCTTCAATGCCTTGAAGGAGCCATAGGATTTGCAGAGATTTTCGACCTTCAGAAGCGGCTCGCCGGTGGCATTCGGTTCGTGCATCTCGCCCCGGCCGGGAGCGGCCGAAATCAGCTTGCGCGTATAGGGGTGCTGGGGATTGTGATAGACCTCGTCCGGTGTCCCGGTCTCAACGATCTCGCCGGCATTCATCACGACGACACGATCGGCGATATCGGCCACGACGCCGAGGTCATGGGTGATCAACAGCAGGCCGAGGCCTGTTTCCTTCTGCAATTCGCCGAGGAGGGCAAGCACCTCTGCCTGCACCGTCACGTCGAGCGCGGTCGTCGGCTCGTCGGCAATGACGATGTCGGGTTTGAGCGCAAGCGCCATGGCGATCATCAGACGCTGGCGCTGGCCGCCGGAGAACTGATGCGGATATTTACGCATCGCAGCCTCCGGCGCGGGAATGCCGACGCGCTTCAGAAGATCGAGCGCCCGCGCGCGTGCCGCATCGGGCGCGATTCCATGAATGCGCATGACCTCGATGATCTGCCAGCCGACGGTGAAAACCGGGTTCAGGTGGCTGAGCGGGTCCTGAAAGATCATTGCGATCCGCTTGCCGTTGATTGCTCGGCGCTCGTCATCGGGCATGGCGAGGAGGTTCCTACCGGCAAAAATGACCTCGCCGCTGGTGATCTCGCCCGGCGGCATGTCGATCAGGTTCATGATCGCGGAAGCGGAGACGGACTTGCCCGAGCCGCTTTCACCGAGGATCGCTAGCGTCTCGCCGCGGTCGAGATGCCAGCTTATGTTGCGTACCGCATGCACCGTGCCGCCGGCTGTATGGAACTGAACGGACAGGTTTCGAACTTCAAGCAGATGCTCAGCCATTCTTGCGGCCTCCGATTTCCAATCTCCAGCGCTGTGCCGGATCGAGGGCGACACGCATCCAGTTCGACAACAGGTTGAGCGACAGCGTCGTCAGAATAATCGCCAGGCCCGGCCAGAAGGCCAACCACCAGGCGTTGGTCAGGTATTGCTTGCCTTGCGCGACCATCAGGCCCCAGGTCACCTCGGGCGGCTGTATGCCGATGCCGAGGAAGGAGAGCGAGGATTCGGCCAGCATGACGAAGGCAAAATCCAGCGTCGCAATAGTCACGAGCGTCGGGACGACCATGGGCAGGATATGACGGAAGACGATCCGTAAGGACGACGCCCCCATGACCTTTGCCGCCTGGACGAACATGCGCTGGCGGATTTCGAGGACCTCGGCCCGAGTGGTGCGCAGGTAGACCGGGATCCGCGTGATGGCGAGAACGATCACGATATTGCCGACCGACGGCGCCAGCATGTAGAGCACGATCACTGCGAGAAGCAGCGATGGGAAGGACATGATCACGTCCGCAAGCCGCATGATGACGTTCGACAGCCGCTCGGACGAGTAACCGGCAACGAGCCCGAGCAGCGCACCGACGACGCCGGAACAGACAACCGCACCGGCGGCGATCATTAACGTGTTTTGCGCAGCGACGACGATGCGGGCGAGCAAGGGCCGGCCGAGCGCATCGGCTCCAAGCAGGAAGAGCCAGCCCCTTTCCAGCGTGAACGGCGCCAGGTTGCGGGCGCGCAGGTTTTGGGCGACGGCCGCCTCTCGCAGCAACATCGGTCCGAAGAGGGCGCACAGGACCGCAAGAATGAGAAAGACCGTCGCAAAGAAAGCAAACTTGTCGCGCCACAGCATGCCGAGGAGCACATGCGCCTTGCCGCGCTGCTTGGTCGAGATCTGCGTGGATGGCAAAGTACTGGACATGGTCATGGCCTTCAGGTCCTGAGGCGCGGATCGAGCAATGTGTAGGCAATGTCGATCAGCAGGTTCATGACGAAGATCGCAAGCGCGGTGACCATGATCGCCGCAAGGATCACGTTGAAGTCACGTTGCAGGATGGAGTCGATCATCAGCTTGCCGACGCCGGGGAAGCCGAAGATCGTCTCCACGACAACCGCGCCGTTGAGCATCGCCGCCGCCTGGTCGCCGATGACCGTGATCACCGGCAGCATGGCATTGCGCAGCGTATGGACGAAGATGATGGAACGGTTTCCGACGCCCTTGGCGCGTGCGGTCTTCACATAGGCGGATCCGAACGCCGTCAGCATCGACCCGCGTACGACCTGAAGAATCAGGCCGAACGGCCGGATGAAGAGCACCGCCACGGGCAGGATCCAGTGCCATACCGTGCCGGTGCCTGACGTCGGGACCCAACCGAGCGTGATCGAAAAGACGACGATGCCGACGATCGCGATCCAGAAATCCGGCGCCGATGCGCCGATCAGCGAGACCAGCGAGACGAAACGATCGAACAGGCCGCCCGGGCGGAAGGCTGCGACCGAGCCGATGGTGATGGCGAGCGCGGTCACCAGCGCGATGGTGATCAGCGCCAGCTGCAGCGTCCAGGTGAAGGACTCGAGAACCACATCGATCGCAGGACGCGCCTTACGGATCGAGTCGCCGAAGTCGAGTTGCAGAACGTCCCAGACATAGCGTCCGAACTGTTGGACAAGAGGATCATTCAACCCATGCAATTCGCGGAACTTGTCGAGCATTTCCTGCGTCGCGTCAATCGGCAGGAACAAGGCTGCCGGATCGCCCGTCAGCCGCGACAGGAAGAACACCATCACCACGAGCGCGACGAGCGAGAAGAAACTCGACACGATGCGCCTCATCATCTTTTTTCCCATCGGTCCTACTCCCGATTATCGATGGAAGGGCGGAGTCGCCGCCGCCCTCCCCATTTCAGGATCCGCTTACTTGAAGCGGATTTCCGACAATTGCAGCTGCGAATTGGTTGCGATCGTCGGTGTGAAGTCGATGCGTGGATTGACCCGAGCGTAGCCCACCATGTGGAACAGCAGCACATCGGCGACCACGTCGTCATGCAGATAGGCGATGAGTTTCTTCCAATCGGCCGCGCGTGCCTCACCCGTTGCCGCGGTCGCTTCAGCGATCATCTTGTCGACATCCGGATTGGCGATGCCCGATTGACGGCCGTTGCTGTCATACTTGAAGTACATCGAGAAGACCGGATCGCCACGCGCATTGTCGTGCTGAGCGGCGACAAGCAGCGGCCCGCGGTTTTCCGGGTAGGGCTTGGAATACTGCTTCTCGAACTCCGCGACCTCGTACATCTGCAGCTTCGTCTTGAAGCCCACCTCTTCGAACATCTGCTGGGCAGCTTCGAGCACCTCCACCACGTTCGGGAAGTTGTTGGTGCGCCCCACGATGGTGATGGGCGTTTCGACAGGAACGCCGTCGGCCTTCGCCTCCGCAAGCAGCTTCTTGGCCCCTTCCGGATCGTAGGGAGCAACCTTCACGTCGGGGTTCCAGCCGAGTGTCGTCGGCGGCACGATTGCCGTCGCCTTGATCGCGCCCTTCGGCAACAGCGTGCCGATGAAGGCATCACGATCGAGCGCCATATTGAGCGCCTGGCGCACGCGCTTGTCGCTGAGCGGCGGGATGGAATGGTCGAGCCGCATATAGAAGGTTTCGGAGTTGGGGTAGCTGAAATCCATCTCCGCGTCGTTGGCGTCGAGTTCCGAGATCAGCGGCGCAATATCGGCCTCGCCGGCGGCAACCATGGCCGCCCGCACGGACGGATCGGCGCGGAACACATAGGTCGCCTTCGTCACCTCCGGCGCTGTTCCCCAGTAGTCGTCACGGCGCGTAAGCGTGATGCTCTGGCCCGCCTTCCACTCCGTAAGCTTGTAAGGACCCGTGCCGATCGGCTCGCGCGTGAATTCAATCGGCGTCTCGGCCGGCACGATCGTCACCAGCGTCATCAGCAGCGGCAGGATAGGCTGCGCCGGCGTCGCGGTGATATCGATGGTATTGTCGTCGACGACCTTCGTTTCCAGCTTGGTGTCGCCGAAATAGCGCGGGCTTTCGCACGAGATCTTGTCGCTCATCGCCCTTTCGATCGAGTGCTTGACGTCACCGGCGTCAAAGGCGGAACCGTCGGAGAACTTCGCATCCTTGCGCAGATGGAAGCGCCAGGTGCCAGGATTCGCCTCCTCCCAGCTCTCTGCCAGGCGAGGCATCAGCCCTTTCTTGTCGCGAACGTCGAGTTCCGTCAATGTCTCGGAAACATTCTGCAGGATGATACGCCCGATGTTCGAACGCGTCGCCATGCAAGGCTCCACAAGGTCGACCTCTTCATCGAGAACGACCGTGATGTCCTTTGCCTCCTGGGCCCAGGCCGACGCTGCCGCCGACGCGGTCATCATCAAGCCCAATAACAGTCTCTTACCCTTCATCTACTCCTCCCTGATAAGCCAGCGCTTTCAATGTTCCGTGTCCGGCCGCGCTGCGGAGCCGTCGCTATCGGTTGCCGCCGACCGGCGGCAGATTGCCTCAATCCTCCGCCACCCGCCTCCTCAGTCGCCCGCCTCCAACGACGATCATCGTCGCGGCGAAGATGATCGCGGCACCGAGCCAGGTGGAGAGTCCTGCGACCTCGCCGAACAGGATCCACGCCATGACGGCAACAAACGGCAGGCGAAGAAAGTCCATGGGCGCGATCTGCGACGCATCCGCGATGCTGAACGCCTTGGTCATCAATGCCATGTTGGCAGCGCCCATCGCGCCCTGTAGCGCGAGCAAGGCGAACTCGCGCAGGTCAGGCGTCGTCCAGTAGAATGTCGCAGGCACAGCCGCCAATGTTACCGTAACGATGAGGTTCCAGACCACCAGCGTCTCGGTCGAATCGAGATCCGACATGCGCTTCAGCATGAGCTGCACGAGCGCCTGAAGCGCGGCGCCGACAACCGCCAGAAGCAGCGCCGCCTCCATGCCGCCCTGGCCGGCGGGATCGATGATGATCAGCGCACCGGCGAAGCCTGCCACGAGCGCGAAAAGGAGGCCCGGCGTCAGCTTTTCGCCAAGCCACAGCCAGGCCCCCAGCATCAGGAAGATCGGCGTCGTGAACATGATCGCCATCGCATCGGCGAGCGGCGCGGCGGCGAAGGCCATAAAAAAACAAACGAGCGCAGCAAGCTTCAGTGCCGCGCGCGTGACATGCTGGAGCCGATAGCCGGACTTCAGGACGCGCGGGCGAGCCACGATCAATGGGACGATGGTTGCAAGACCGAAGAGGCTGCGAAAGAAGCCGATGACGAACGCATGCACTTCGCCCGCAAGGAGACGCACAACGGCCGCATCCGCCGCAGCAAGCGCGGCAGCCGCGGCCACGCAGCACAGTGCCTTGGCCGTCGGACGCTCACTGGGATTGTTGACGATTGCGGCCATACCTCTCCCGCGACGCTCCTCTCGTTCACGGAGCCAGACTGGAGCAATGCCAATAATTTGTCAACTCGTGCTAAGGCAATTTCGCAGGCGCATTTTTCTTAATGACGATATCTATTTGTATTTTCGCGATCTTTTTGACTTCAAGCGAAAATTCAGATACGCCATTTGATCACATTCAACTTGACAACATGTGATTTGTTTGAATTCTCTTTGCACATCGACGGGAAAAGGAGGAGAGGAATTGACGCCGGAAGAGATCGGAAGACGCATGGACGGGCACGTGGTTCGCACAGAGGCGGACCGCGAAGAGGCCTTTCTGCCCTCCCCCAGGATTCACAATCACGCGTCATTCCTGGCGTTCCTGCCCGATGGCTCGCTCGCCTGCGCCTGGTTTGCCGGGACGCTCGAGGGCAAATCCGACATTTCCATTCACCTCTCCACCCTCACGCCCGGGGGCAGCACCTGGTCCAACACGGTCCAGGTCAGCGATGATCCGGAGCGCTCCGAACAAAACCCGATGATCTTTGTTCGCCCCGAAGGCCGCGTGAGCCTGTTTCACACGACACAGCCCTCGGGAAACCAGGACGAAAGCCGCGTCCGCGAAAGGTCCTTGACCTTTGAGAATGGAACGCCCGTTTCCGGGCAGGCGCGTGATCTTGGACTGGCGGCCGGGACGTTCATCCGCGCGACGATCGTCCGGCGCGACGATGGCGCCTGGATGCTGCCTTTGTTTCTGTGCAACCCTCGGCCCGGCGCACGCTGGACCGGTACGCACGACACCGCGGCCGCGGCGGTCAGCAATGACGAGGGCGCGAGCTGGTCCGTCATCGACGTCCCGCAGTCCTATGGCTGCGTCCACATGACGATCGTGTCGCTCGACAGCGATGAGATGGTGGCGTTTTTCCGTCGTCGCCAGGCGGACTTCGTTTATCGTTCGACGAGCAGCGATGGTGGGCGGAGCTGGACGGCGCCGGAGCCGACGGACGTGCCTAATAACAATTCCTCGATCGCCGCTATCCGTCTCGCCGATGGGCGGGTGGCGCTGCTCTGCAATCCCGTCTCATCGGCAACCTCGAGCGACCGGCGCGAGTCGCTCTACGACGAACTCGGCGAGGAGGACCATCGTCCGAACGCCGAGGGCGGTATAACGCCGATCTGGGGCGTTCCCCGGGCGCCGCTGACGCTTTGCGTTTCGACGGACGGCGGCAGGACCTTCCCGCTTCGGCGCGTAGTGGAAGATGGCCCCGGCACGTGCCTTTCGAACAACTCGCTCGATGGCCGGAATCACGAGCTTTCCTATCCTGCGCTTCTCGAAGACGGGGAAGGCAACCTTCACATCGCCTTCACCTTCCATCGACGCGCGATCAAGTACGTCCGCCTCGCCAAGGGCTGGATCGACGGAGACCCGAAATGAGCAATATCGTTGGCATAACCATGGGCGACCCGGCGGGTGTGGGACCGGAGATCATCGTCAAGTCTCTCGCCGAGATGAGCGCCGCCGATCGGGCCGCAACGCGCGTGTTCGGGAACCTGGCGCAGCTCGAAGCAGCAAAGGCAGTCCTAGGCATCGAACTCGACCTCCGTGACATCGTCGAGGATGTTCCGATCGATGGGGCTCCCCTACCATGGGGCAAACTCAGCGCGGTCTCCGGCGATGCGTCCTTTCGTTTCATCGATCTCGCCGTAAAGTCGGCGATGGCCGGGAAGATCGGCTGCATCGTCACCGCGCCGATCAACAAGGAGGCGCTGAACTCGGCTGGGCACCACTATGATGGCCACACCGGCATGCTGACGGCGCTGACCGGCTCGAAATCCGCCTTCATGCTGCTGGCATCAGAGCGGCTCAAGGTCATCCATGTCTCGACCCATGTTTCACTCAAGGATGCGATCGGGCGCGCCAAGCCCGAGCGCATTCTGGCGACGATCAGGGCGGGCAATGAGCATTTGAAACGCATCGGCTACGAAAACCCGAGAATCGCGGTTGCCGGCATCAACCCCCATTGCGGCGAAAACGGCCTTTTCGGAACGGAGGACGATGAGCACATCGCGCCGGCCGTGGCGGAAGCCCGTGCCGAAGGCATCGACGTGCATGGCCCGATTTCGGCAGACACGGTATTCCATCGCGCCTACCAGGGCGGCTTCGATCTCGTGATCGCGCAATATCACGATCAGGGTCACATACCGATCAAGCTGGTCGCCTTCGACACGGCGGTGAACGTCTCCGTGGGTCTGCCGATCGATCGGACGTCGGTCGATCACGGAACGGCCTTTGATATCGCCGGTACGGGCAAGGCCAAACATGTCAACATGAACGCCGCTATCGCCTATGCGCGCAAGCTTATCGCTGGGAAGAACGCAAATGTCTGATTTCGAGATTGGCGGCGTATTCTGCGCCGCAACCACAGCTGTAACGGCCGATGGCAGGCCGGACTTTCACCTGTTCATAGACCATTGCCGGAAGCTGCTTGACGAAGGCTGCCACGGCATCGCCCTCTTGGGCACCACAGGAGAAGCCAATTCCTTCGGACTGAAGGATCGTATGGAAATTCTTGACCGGGCGATAGCCGGCGGCATCCGTCCGGATCAACTCCTGCCGGGAACCGCACAGTCGGCTGTCGCCGACACGATCGAACTGACCCGCCATGCCGTCCGGGTTGGCGCGCGCGGCGTCGTGCTGCTGCCGCCCTTCTACTACAAGGGTGTCAGCGCCGAGGGCATCTATCGCGCCTATGCACGCATCATCGACGGCGTCGCCGACGATCGGCTGAGGATAGTGCTCTATCACATCCCCCAGGTTTCTGGCGTGGCGATCCCGCATGAGGTCATCGGCCGTCTTCGCGAGAATTTCCCGGGCATCGTCGTCGGCATCAAGGACAGTTCGGGCGATCTCGAAAACATGAAGGCCATGGTCAGGGCCTTCCCAGACTTCAGCGTGCTCGCAGGGGCCGACCCGTTGCTGCTGCCGTTGCTCGAGGCGGGTGGGGCCGGCTGCATCACAGCAAGCTCGAATCTCGTCGCCGCCGAGCTGCGCCTCGTCTTCGACAACTGGAACGTCGCCGGCAAGGAGACGGAGGTGAAGGCCGCGCAGGAGAAGATCGTCGCCTGGCGCGAACTTACCAATGCCTATGTCCAGCTTCCGACCGTCAAGGCGATGGTGGCGCGGCGGCGCGGCGACGATGGCTGGCTGCGCGTCAATCCCCCCCTCGTGGAACTGACTGATGCGGAACGCGAGGCGGTCTGGGCGCGCATGGCGCAGCTGGAAGAGGCGTGAGGGGGCGATCATGGACGGAATGGCGAGACCGATTACGCTCCACCAACCGAAGCGCATCGAGATCGGTGCTGGTGCCTCGGCGAGGCTCGGCGCCCTGGCCGACGGCGCACAGCGCGTCCTGATCATCGCGTCGGAACATACGATCGGCTTTGCGGAAAGACTCGGCCTCGGCAACAGGGCATCGATTTTTTCCGACGTTCCTGCCGAACCGAACGACGGGGCGCTCACCGATGCCCTGGAAGCGGCCCGTGCCTTGCGGCCGAACCTCGTCGTCGGGCTCGGCGGCGGCTCTGTGCTGGACGTCGCCAAGCTCGTCGCAGCCCTGTGGGATGGCTCCCAATCGCTTGATGACGTCGTCGGACCAGACAAGGTCGAAGGCCGCCGGACGCGGCTGGCGCAGGTGCCGACTACGGCCGGCACGGGATCGGAAGCCGGCATCCGGGCGCTGATTACCGACAGCGCCACGCACTCCAAGAAGGCGGTCGAAAGCCCGCACCTGCTTGCGGATATCGCCATTCTCGATCCGGAATTGACCTGGTCCGTGCCGCCGGCGGTGACTGCGGCCACCGGCATCGACGCAATGGCGCATTGCGTGGAGGCCTTCACCAATATCCGCGCCCATGACCTCATCGACGGCTATGCCCGCATGGGCATTCGCCTCGTCGGCAAGTATCTCGCGCGAGCCGTTGAGAACGGCCGCGATACGGAAGCGCGCGCCGGCATGATGCTCGCCTCCTACTACGGTGGCATTTGCCTTGGCCCGGTCAACACGGCGGCCGGCCATGCGCTCGCCTACCCGCTCGGCACGCGGCTTGGACTGCCGCACGGATTGGCGAACGCCATCATCTTCCCGCACGTGCTCGCCTATAACGCACCGGTGCGTGGGGAGAAGACGGCGGAAGTTCTAAAGGCGCTCGGCCTTCCGGTCTTCGACGACCAGGCGCAGGTTCTGAACGCTGCCTACCGCTTCTGCCAGGAACTCGGCGTCGAAATGCGGCTGTCGGCTCACGGCGCCGATCCCGCTGCTTTGGAGGGTTGGGCAGGCGAAGCCCACGCCATTCGCAGATTGATGGACAACAATCCGCGCGACATGTCAGTGAACGACGTGCTCGACATCTATCGGGCGACATTCTGAAGGCCGGCAGTTCACATGAATTGGCGCTATCGACGGCATGATGGCGCACTTATCGTCAGCCGCCTGCCGGCGGTCGTGAATGCGATTCGAGTTCGCATTGCAGCGCCGCGCGTCTCTTCAGACGCGCCAAGGAAACATCCAGAGGGCCACCGCATCTGCATGTTCCGAGGGGTGGAAGGTCAACTGCTCTAAGTGAGTTCCGGCCGTCGGCCCTCGAAAAGCCGATCGCGGGAGCCACGGAGGTGCTGACGCATGAGCTCGCGAGCCTGGTTCGGTTTCCGGTCACGAATGGCTTCGTAGATCGCTGCGTGCTCGTCATAGACATGGCGCAGGCCTGCGACGGAGTTCTTCAGCGACAGGCCATGGAACTGCATGCCGATGGCGATGTGTTCCTTGAGCGCTTCCATGGCGGTCGAGAAGTAATTGTTTCCGGACGCCTGCGCGATTGCGAGATGGAACATGAAATCGGCATCCTCGCGGTGGCGCTGCCGATTGGTTGCATCCTGCAAGGTTTCAAGCGCAAGCCTGATCACCCGGATCTGCGTTTCGCTGTGCCGCTCGGCAGCGAGTGCCGCCGCCTCGGGTTCCATCGTGATGCGGAACTCGTAGCAGTTCTGCAGGTCGGCGATGTTTTCGAGCGGCCCGAAACCGAGCGGTTGCCGCAAACCCTGAATTCGAACGAAACTGCCGGCGCCCTGCCGCGAATAGACAAGGCCTTGATCACGAAGCCTTTTCAAGGCGTCGCGTACGACCGGGCGGGAGACCTGGAACTCGGCCGCCAGCTCGTGCTCGGTCGGCAGACGCTCGTCGCTCTGATAGGCACCCGATTTGATCGCGTGTTGCAGCCGTTCGAAGACGACCTCGCTCAGGCTCTTGCGGTGTGAAAGCTGCTCTCCGGCGCGCATCAGGCCAACACCTCTTTCCTCGTCATGGCACGGACGACCCTGCAAAGTGTGTCGGAGTCCCCAAAGCCGCCCGATTTGGTAATGTAGAAGCGGCCGCCATGCTCGGCAACCGGCAGGCCCGGCAGCACTTCTCCGACCAAGCGGAGAACACGAATGCCCTGGCGGTCGAAATAAGCTTCCGCCGTCGCACCGCCCGAGAGCAGCATCGTCCGGTATTCGCCGGCAAACGCGCCTGCGGATTCCGCGAGCGCCGCCGCCACGTCCGACGCGCTCACTGGCGCTACGCCTTCTATCGCCTGCATTAAGGTCACGTCGTCAGTGCGTTCGGATCCATGAAGGGCCTGCTGCACTTGTCCTGCAGGTGCTGCGAGATAGAGAAGATCCGGAACGGCTCGGCGCAGTTCCTCGATCTGCGATACCGTTATCGGATCCCGGGAACCGATTGCCATCAGCAGTCGTCCTTCCCGCGCAGCAAAGGGCTCGACACGCGGTGTGCCCGTCCTGCTTACCAACGCGTTGGCGAGCGACAGGGCTCCGACAAGAAGGTCGCCGGGCGCAATGTCATCGACGGCGGCCCGCATCTCCTCGACCGTCTCCGTGTCCGGGATGACGGCGCGATCGGCGACGGCACCCAGCCGCCCGGCAATGGAGATCGGTTGATCGACCCCGAAGCCGCGGATCTGGCCAGCACGGACGACCCGACCAAATTCCGGGATCGCGGGCAAGACGACGAACCGTGCAAAATCCAGGACGGAAAGCTCCGCCTCGACGTTCCCCTTCAAGCGCGAGTCGACCTTCTTGAAAAGCCGCATGCCTGGCGTCATCGCCTGTTGCGCAAGGAGGACGCGTCGCGCCGCCTCGGCTGGCTCGATTTCGCGGCTGCGCGTCGTCACCGCGATCACGTCGGAGCCGCCCTCGATCGCTTCGCCGAGCGCGCTCTGGTCTGCGACGACATCGACCGAGAAGCCATGGACGGCGAAAGGCGCCGCCGTATCGAGCGCGCCGGTGAGATCATCGGCGACGATCAGGAGCCTGTTCTGCGCAACATCCATGCGGCGTCCAATTTTACAAATTCTCAAAAGATGAGCGCGGAATCGCGCAGCTTTTTTCCTTTCAAATCATGGCAGAACCGGCGACGAAGGCAACATATTTTTACAACTATCGGACAAGTCGAAACTTTCTCCATTGCCGGCATCGGGAACGGAGGGTTGATGCGAGAGGAGCGCGAGGCGATGTCACCCATGGCCAGCTGGCACCACAAAGGAAAAGCCGGATCTGCAGGAAGCAGATCCGGCCGATGGCAGTGTTCGCGATCGGAAAGAGACGTCGGGACGCAAGCCTCCCGACGCCAACCGATCAATTGCCGAAGAACGCGAAGCGAACGACGAACAGTGCCGCCACGATTTGTGTCGCCGGGTGGATGACGCTCCACTTGCCGGTGAACACCTTGAGCACGACGTAGCTCACGAAGCCGAAGGCAAGGCCGTTGGCGATCGAATAGGTGAAGGGCATGGCGATCGCGGTGAGCGCCGCCGGCGCCGCTTCGGTCAGGTCGTCCCACTCGATTTCGGTGAGCTCGCGCATCATCAGGCCAGCCACGTAGAGCAGCGCCGGCGCCGTTGCATAGGACGGGACCGCGGCGGCGAGCGGCGAGATGAACAGAGCCGCGAGGAAAAGCACGGCAATGGTCAGCGCGGTGAGGCCGGTGCGGCCGCCGGCCTGAACACCGGAAGCGCTCTCCACATAGGCCGTGGTGCTGCTCGTGCCCATCAACGAGCCGGCGATGATCGCCGAACTGTCGGCAAGCAGAGCACGGCCGAGACGGCTGGGCTTGCCTTCCTCAACGAGTTTCGCGCGCTTGGCGACGCCGATCAGCGTGCCGGTCGCGTCGAACACCTCGACGAGCACGAAGACGAGGATGACATGAAGCAGGCCGCCGTGCAGCGCGCCCACGATGTCGAGTTGCAGGAAGGTGGGGGCGATGCTCGGCGGCGCCGAAACGATGCCCTTGAACTCGCTGACGCCAAGCAGCATCGACAGGATCGTAACGACTAGGATGCCGATCAGGATCGCGCCGCGGATCCGGAGTGAATCCAGTACGGCGATGACGAAGAAGCCGAGGATCGCGAGCAGAGGTCCGGTCTGCTTGAGGTCGCCGAGACCGACGAGCGTTGCCGGATTGTCGACCACGATACCGGCATTCTTCAGCGCGATGATGCCGAGGAACAGGCCGATACCAGTGGCAATGGCGCTGCGCAGCGAATGAGGGATGCCGGCGATCAGCCAGCTTCGCACGCCCGTAACCGTCAGCAGCAGGAAGATGAGACCGGAGATGAACACCGCGCCGAGCGCCTGCTGCCAGGTGAAGCCGAGGGCCGCGACGACCGTGAAGGCAAAGAAGGCGTTGAGCCCCATGCCCGGCGCCATGCCGATCGGCCAATTGGCGACCAGGGCCATGACGGCCGAGCCGAGTGCGGCGGCAAGACAGGTCGCGACGAAGATCGCATCGCGATCCATTCCGGTCGTGGACAGAATGTCAGGGTTCACAAAGATGATGTACGACATCGTCAGGAATGTCGTGAGGCCGGCAACCACCTCGGTTCGGGCAGTCGTCCCATGCTCTTTCAGTTTGAAGAGTCGTTCAAACATATTTCCTCCCTTGGCAGACGCCATCACGACGCAGCCGAATGACAGAGACCGGGCAGATGCTCCTCCAACTTCCCGACCATTTTGATTTTTGACCAGTCCCGGAATTCAAGACGTCGGGCGGTCATCTCGGCCCTTCGGCCCGCACCGGATGAGCGTAGCGCTTGCCTCATCCGGAGCGACATGATTGTGCGTCTTCGCGCGAATGATCGCTAGCCACCCATTCCGACGCTACAGGCGAAAGACTTTCAAAATTTCCAGCGCAGTGGGACGGGCGCTGGACGCTGGGTAATGGAGGCGTACTCACCGGGGCCGTTGGCCCGCGCGCGGCGCCAGACAGAAGCTGATCCTCGGGCCTGAGACCAACAGGCCCTGTGGCCACAAGCCGACGTCTTTCGCGGCGATCCTCATCCAGCCAGTCGGTAACGGCTGGCTCTGCATTCGCGGGTCGTGGTTGGCGGCGTCGTCAGGTCGGCCCCGTCACTGTTAGTCTGCGGACGGTCAGAGATCAGTGGCGCTCTTTCAAACTCCGGAATCGCGCGGCCGCTTCCGTTCTGTTGTGGGCGCCCAGTTTCGTTATGATGTTGTGCAGGTGAATCTTCACCGTGTGTTCGGACAGGCGAAACTCCGCGGCAATCAGCTTGTTTTGCAGACCGCGGGAGACCATTTCAAGTATCTGCATTTCGCGAGCGGTCAACTCCGAGAAACGCGCCTCATCGTTTCGGGGCCGAGGCAACATACCGCCATTCCCGGATGGGAGGGGCGTGCTATGGCCATTCCTCCTCGCGCGCAGGATCAAGCTGGGCGGAAGATACTCGCCGCCCGAGAGCATGAGCCTGATCACCGACAGCCATAGATCGAGTCTGAGGTCCATCGGAAGGACACTGCGGACCAATGTCGATTCGGGGACCTTGATAAGGGACGCATCGAAGTTCTGGTCATGAGGCTCGATGACGGCCGTAAGAGCCTGAGGATGGGCACGGAGGAGTTCGGCCGACTTCTCTTCCGCTTCGTCTATCAGCGCGAGGTCGATGAGGATAAGCGACACGGGATGGGAAAAGACATTGAAGGCCGCTCTGACTTGCTCGACCTGCTCGACAACGACCCAAGGAAACTCTCTTTCGAGAGCATGGATCAGCCGCTCCGAGATTGTCCCGGCATTGGCTATGATCAGGATGACGCGTTGTGGCTCTCGCCGGCGTTCGGTGTCCGTGTCTCTCCCCGTGCCGACACTGTCGTAAATACCCCTGCTCATCAAAGCGTGTCCCTCTCTGCGGAATTGCGTTGACCGGCAAGGTCCTTGCCAAGAAGCAAGCCGCACGTCTGCTGCACAGCAACCTTAGCCCACACCGGGCGCGGTCGCGACGGCGCAAAAGGGTTGAGGTATGCCTAGAAGGACGTCCCGCAACAAAATGTCGTTCCGCCTGCCCTATCCCAAGGAACTAGTTCAATGTGACGATCACCCTCCATCTATTGATAGGGTCAACAATACTCTTCTGCCTTCACTTTGCTCGCATCATCCAAATGTCGGACAAGGGTGCACGACAGCAACGCCCCTTGATTTCGGATGAATCTGCCGCCGCACTGCTTCACCAATATTGATGAAGCCGAACCGCGACGCTTCCTCTTTCAAATATTCTGAAAATTTGCACACTTGCTACTGAAGCGTAGAAACCATGCAGACATGCGCGTTACGCAATTGAAGTGGCGAAAAGCTTGTCTACCAAGAACTGTTCTTCTCCGTTTGACGGTACGCCGAAGACACTGCTTTGCAGGTTGGAGAAATACATGAGTGCATCCTGCCGCACGTGCCGCACTTTCCTCCGAAACCTCTCCTTTGCGGCTGCGCTCGCCCTCGTCGGCGCTGTATCGACACCAGCCTGGGCCGATGCACCCGAGCTTGCGCCCCGAACCAAAATTCGCCTGACGATCATGCAATGGATGCCTACCAAAGGCGAATATGTGCCATGGGCGCTCGGTGGCGAATTCGTCGTTTCCGAAACGGGCGCCATCTCGGTGCCCGTCATTGGAACCGTCACCGTCGGCAATCTCGACAAGGCCCAGCTTGCTGCCGAGATCGCCAAGCGTCTGCAAACCAAGATCGGCCTGGTGGAAGCGCCGGAGACGACCGTCGAGATTGTCGAATATCCGCCTGTCTATGTCGTCGGAGACGTGACGACACCAGGAGAGTACAAGTTCCGCCCCGGGCTGACCGCTCTACAGGCCCTGGCCATGAGCGGTGGCGAGCTGCGCGAGACCAGTTCCGGACAGTCGCGGGACAATGTAACGCTCGTCGGCGAGCTGCGCGGAATAGACAACGCTCAGCTGCGCAGCAACGCGCGGATAGCACGGCTGCAAGCGGAAATGTCGGGCGCCAAGGAAATTACCTTCGCCCCACCCTTGAGCGCCGACACAGCGCTCGTCGCGGCGATCCAGGACCAGGAACGGATCATCTTTTCGACACGCGCAAACGTACTCGCCCGGCAATCGAAGTCTCTCTCGGAACTGCGCGATCTCCTCGAGCAGGAAATCCGGGTCCTCGAAGAGAAGGTGAAAGGTGCCGAAGCCAGCATAGAAGCAGCCGAGCGGGAGCTCAAAGGCGTGAGGACCCTGGTCGAACGAGGCGTCGCCGTTGCATCGCGACAGTCGGACCTCGAGCGCGAACTTACCAACGCGCGCGCCAATCGCCTAGATTTTGTGACCGCCATCATGCGGGCGCGGCAGAATATCAGCGAAGCGACACGGAACCTCGAGGGTCTTTATGACAACCGTCAGGCGGAAGTCGCCAGCGAACTGCAATCGGAACAAGCGACACTCGAACAACTGAAACTGAAGCGTGCCACGACGGAGAGGCTGCTGCTCGACGAGCTCTCGGCAACTGAGGGTTCAGCGCAGCGCGACGAACAGGCAACCAGCTTCGTCATAATCCGCCGGGGCGACGGCAAAATCGGCGAGTTTCCGGCGACCGAGACGACGGCGCTAATGCCCGGGGACGTCATCAAGGTCGTCGTTCGACGGATGCCCATAATGTCCGAGCCGCCGGTGGCTCGTTCCACAGACCCGCAACCAGGTCAGGCCAGCCAATGACCCGCGTCGACGAGATCTCGCTTCGGTCATGGCCGGCGGCAGTTCCGCGCAACCGGTGCAGATGCAGGGGGAAGGCAATATGAAGGGGATCATCCTGGCGGGAGGAAGTGGCACCCGCCTCTACCCGCTCACCATCGCCGTCTCGAAGCAGATCCTGCCGATCTACGACAAGCCAATGGTTTACTATCCGCTGAGCGTGTTGATGCTCACCGGCATCCGGGAAATTCTTCTGATCTCCACGCCGCGCGACCTGCCCTGCTTCGAGGAGCTCCTCGGCGACGGTTCCGCGTTCGGGCTGAGCCTCTCCTATGCCGAACAGCCGCACCCCAATGGGCTCGCCGAGGCTTTCATCATCGGCCGCGAGTTCATCGGCAACGGCAATGTCGCGATGATCCTCGGCGACAACATCTTCTTCGGCAACGGCCTGCCTGATGTCTGCCGGCAGGCCGCGTCCCGTGAAACGGGCGCCTCCGTGTTTGCCTATCGCGTCGACGATCCGGAACGCTACGGCGTCGTCACCTTCGACCAGAGGACCGGGAAGGCGAAGACGATCGAGGAGAAGCCGGCACGGCCGAGATCCAACTGGGCGGTGACCGGGCTCTACTTCTACGACAATGACGTCGTCGACATTGCCGCTTCGATCGAGCCCTCGGCGCGAGGCGAACTCGAGATCACCACGGTCAACAACATTTATCTCGCACAGGACCAGCTGCATGTCTGCCAGCTCGGACGCGGCTATGCCTGGCTCGACACCGGCACCTATGACAGCCTGCATGACGCCTCGTCTTTCGTGCGAACGGTCGAACGCAGACAGGGCGTCCAGATAGCCTGTCCGGAAGAGATCGCCCTCGACATGGGCTGGCTTGGGCCCGAGGATGTCCTGAGGCGCGCCAGCATGCTCGGGAGAACTGCTTACGCCTCCTATCTCCGCCGCCTCGTGGAGGAACACGCTGCATGAGCCTGGAGGTCAGATCGCTCGACCTTGACGGGGTCCTGGAGATCCTGCCGCGCAGGATAGGAGACGAACGCGGCTTCTTTTCCGAAACCTGGAACGCTCGCCAGTTCGCCGAACACGGCATCGCGCTGAACTTTGTCCAGGACAACCACTCCTATTCCGCCTCGCGAGGCGTGCTGCGGGGCCTTCACTACCAACTTCCCCCCTACGCGCAGGACAAGCTCGTGAGGGTCGTGAAGGGTGCCGTTTTCGACGTCGCGGTCGATATCCGTCGGGGCTCGCCCACTTTCGCTAAATGGGTCGCCATCGAGATTTCCGCTCGCCGATGGAATCAGCTCCTGGTTCCGAAGGGCTTCGCACACGGCTTTCTGACACTCGAGCCGGACACGGAGGTGATCTACAAGGTCACAAATCCCTATTCGCCCGCCCATGATCGCGCGATCCGTTTTGACGACCGCGACATCGCCATAGCGTGGCCGCTGCCCGCCGCGGAACTTCAACTGTCCGAGAAGGATCGAACGGCCCCACAACTGCGACAGGCCGAGGTGTTCGACTTCGTTGCAGGGGGAGAGCGTCCATGAACATCCTCGTCACCGGCGGCGCCGGGTTCATCGGTTCAGCACTTTGCCGGCATCTTGTGGCCGACCCCAACAACCGCGTGATCAACCTCGACAAGCTCACCTATGCCGGCAATCCGGCGTCGCTCCGGCAAGTCGAGAACCTCCCCAACTACCGCTTCATCCGAGGCGACATCTGCAACGAGGAGACCATGGCTGGCATCCTTCGTGCCGAAAAGATCGACCGCATCATGCATCTTGCTGCAGAGACACATGTCGACCGCTCGATCGACGGACCTGGCGCATTCATCGAGACCAATATTCTTGGCACCTTCAGGCTGCTGCAGGCTGCGCTGAAATTCTGGCACAGCCTGCCCGAAACGGCCGCCGAACGGTTCCGCTTTCACCATGTGTCCACGGACGAGGTATTCGGCGATCTTCCTTTTGATGACAGCGCCTTTGACGAAGATACGCCTTATGCTCCATCCTCGCCCTATTCCGCCTCGAAGGCAGCATCCGATCATCTCGTCCGCGCCTGGCACCACACCTTTGGCCTGCCGGTAGTGATCACCAACTGCTCGAACAACTATGGTCCGTTTCATTTCCCGGAGAAGCTGGTGCCCCTCATCATCCTCAATGCACTGGAAGAAAAACCCCTACCGGTCTACGGCACCGGCGCCAATGTCCGCGACTGGCTGTATGTCGACGACCACGCGCGAGCGCTTGAACTCGTTGCCGACAAGGGCGCGACCGGCGAAAGCTACAATATCGGCGGAGGCTCCGAACGCACCAATCTCGCCGTCGTGGAGACGATATGCGATATCCTCGACCGCAAGAGACCACGCCGAAGCCGGAAGAGCTATCGCGATCTCATCGCATTCGTGGACGATCGACCGGGTCACGACCGCCGTTACGCGATGGACACGGCCAAGATCGAGCGTGAACTCGGCTGGCGACCAAGGGAAAGCTTCGAAACGGGACTGGCGCGGACGATCGACTGGTATCTGGATAACGGCTGGTGGTGGCAGCCGATCCGCGAGCGCAGCTATCGGGGCGAGCGCCTCGGCAAATCGGTGGTGGCGCGATGAAAGTGCTTGTCACCGGTACGACCGGCCAGCTCGTAAGCAGCCTGATCGAGCGTGCGGCGCCACTGCGCGACGTCGAACTGATCGCCATCGGCCGCCCCGAATTCGATCTCACGCAGCCGATCCCGATGCGAGAGGCGATCGTTGCAGCAAGACCCGACGTCGTCATTTCGGCCGCCGCCTACACGGCCGTCGATCGAGCAGAGGATGAGCCCGCGCTTGCTCATGCCATCAACGTGGTGGGCGCCGCGTGCGTTGCAGAGGCAGCGGCAAAGCTTGGCGCACCCATCATCCATGTGTCGACCGACTACGTCTTTTCCGGCGACGACCGCCGTCCGCGCAGGGAAGATGATGCGACAACACCTCGCACTTTCTATGGCGCCACCAAGCTCGAAGGCGAACGGGCGGTGGCAAGCATAACGCCTCGTCACATCATTCTGCGGACAAGCTGGGTCTACAGTCCTTTCGGTAACAACTTCGTCAAAACGATGCTGAGGCTTGCCGAAAGCCGGGACACGCTGACGGTCGTCTCCGATCAATATGGTAATCCGACATCGGCACTGGATTTGGCGACGGCCATACTGGAGATTGCCACACAGCCGCAGAGTGATCGCTTCGGCCTCTATCACCTTGCAGGAACAGGCGAGACCAACTGGTCGGGCTTCGCGAGGCACGTTCTCGCCGTCAGCCGCGCAAATGGCGGCCCATCCGCGACCGTGCGGGACATTGCCAGCGCCGACTACCCGACAAGAGCCCGGCGCCCACAGGACTCGCGCCTTTGCACCGACAAGTTCGAGAAAACGTTCGGCCGGCGCTTGCCCGCCTGGCAAACGAGCGCGGAAACAGTCGTCCGGCGGCTCCTCTATGCTGGCCAATGGCCGAAAATCCCGGAGAGCCGACCGGCCATGGGAAGCGAGTGACGTCGATGGAAGCGCGCGCGAGCCCCGACCGTGGACCGAGCTACAGCCAGATCCTCAAGTCGACCGCCCTGATCGGCGGCTCATCCGTCGTTACCGTGCTGTTTTCCATCATTCGCAACAAGGCGATGGCTCTGCTCCTCGGTCCGGCAGGCGTAGGCTTGATCGGCCTCTACAGTTCCATCGCCGATATCTCCTACGCGCTCGCCGGGCTCGGAATCCAGGCAAGCGGCGTACGCCAGATCGCGGAAGCGGTCGGCAGCGGCGATACGGACAGGATTGCCCGAACGGCGACCGTGCTCAAGCGGACATCCTTGGTGCTGGGGCTCCTCGGCGCACTTCTCCTCGCAGCACTCGCCTATCCGGTCGCAGATTTCACCTTCGGCGATCCCGGCTACGCCGGTGGCGTCGCATTGCTTTCCGCAGCAATCCTCTTCCGCCTGCTCGCAGACGGCCAGACGGCCTTGATCCAAGGCATGCGAGACATTGCCAGCCTCGCCCGCATCAATGTCCTTGCAGCGTTCTTCAGCACCGCGATCAGCATCCCGCTGATTTATCTCTTCGGCACGTCGGGGATCGTGCCTTCGCTCGTCGCCGCCGCCGCGGCCACGCTCGCGACCTGCTGGTGGTACCGCAGGCAGATACCCATCGGCCCACGGCCAGTATCCACCCGGAAGATCTCCGAGGAAACCGCCGCCCTCCTGAAACTCGGCGTCGTCTTCATGGCCAGTGGGTTCCTGACACTCGGCGCTGCCTATGCGATCCGCCTCATCGTACTGAGAGCGGAAGGCATCGCGGCAGCAGGGCTTTACCAGGCGGCCTGGACGCTCGGCGGTTTCTATGCCAGCTTCGTCCTGCAGGCCATGGGCACCGACTTTTATCCGCGCCTGACCGCGGTCGCGGAAGACGATGCCGAATGCAACCGCCTCGTCAACGAGCAGGCGCAGATCAGCATGCTTCTCGCCGGCCCTGGGCTCATCGCCACGCTGACGGCCGCCCCACTAGTGATAAGGCTGCTTTATTCGCCCGAGTTCTACGCCGCGGTGGACCTGCTTCGTTGGATCTGCCTCGGCATGATGCTGCGGGTCATTGCATGGCCTATGGGGTTCATCGTCCTCGCCAAGGGCGCGAAAAGAGCCTTCTTCTGGACGGAGGTCGCAGCGACCCTGGTCCATGTCGGTCTCGCATGGTTGCTGGTCGGCTCGTTCGGTTCAATCGGCGCGGGCGCAGCGTTTTTCGGCCTTTATGTTTGGCACGGCCTGCTGATCTACGGCATCGTTCGACGTCTCTCAGGCTTCCGCTGGTCCGCGGCCAATCGCAAACTCGCCCTTGTCTTCCTGCCGGCGTCAGGGTTCGTCTTCGGTGCCATCTTCGTGCTGCCGCCCTGGCCGGCAACCGCCCTCGGCCTCGCGACAACGATGATCAGCGGAGCCTATTCCCTGCGGATGCTCATGGAACTCGTGCCGCTTGCATCACTGCCCGCGGCGATGCGAGCCTGGCGCTCTAAAGCGCGTCGCATTCAATCGGACTCATGCGACGCGCTTTAGGCCCTTGTTTTTATGCATGTCGTTGTCCCAAAACCGCTGCCACTTTTGGGCGACATGCATTAGATCCGCTTGATCTCTCCAAAAGAAGGGAAGACACGAGAACGTCATACCGCCCGCAGCGCTGCCGGTTCAGCGATCGCCGGAATGGAAAGAAGCTCCTCGACGACCAATGCCACATCGGCTTCGGTCATCTGCGCGAAGAATGGCAGGATCACCGATCGCTGCTGTGCGGCGACGCTTCGTGCCAGGCTCGTGGCGGCCCGGTGCGTGTCGCTTCCGGCGTAGGCTTCCTCCAGATGGATGTTCATGACGCCGCGGCGCGTGGAGATGCCGTGGTTGAGCAGGGCCTGCATCGTCTGCCGCTGGTCGATCCAGCTGGGCAGTGTCACACAATAGCTCTGCCAGTTGCTCCGCGCCCAGTGGGGCTCAATCGGCGTCTGCAGTCCCGCAACTCCGGAAAGGCGCCTGGTATACTGCCTGGCGAGCGCCCTCCGCCGCTTGACGAGAACTGGAAGCCGCTTCAGCTGTTCCCGGCCGATCGCCGCCTGGACGTCGGTCATGCGGTAGTTGTAACCGATTTCCGGATAGTTCTCTGAGATCACCTGCTTCGCGCCATGCCGAACGGTATCTGGAACACTCATGCTGTGCTGGCGCCACAGCCGGAATTTTCGGTCATATTCATCACTTGCCGTGGTCAGCATGCCGCCATCGCCGGTGGTGACGACCTTGCGCGGGTGGAAGGAGAAGCAAGCGATATCCCCGTGCGGCTTGCCGATTCTTTGCCATTGCCCATCCCACAGCATCTCGCTTCCAGCAGCACAAGCGGCATCCTCGATAACCGGAAGGGCGTATCGTTTGCCGATTTCCACAATGCGCCGAAGATCGCAGGGCATGCCGAGCTGGTGCACGCAGAGGATCGCCCTTGTGCGCGGCGTGATCGCGGCCTCGATCAGGTCGGGATCCATGTTGTAGCCGCCAGCCTCGATGTCGACGAAGACCGGCAGCGCGCCGCAATACCGGATGGCGTTCGCCGTCGCGATGAACGAATGGCTGACCGTGATCACCTCATCGCCGGCACCGACGCCGACGCAACGCAGAGCCAGATGAAGTGCCGTCGTGCAGTTCGAGACGGCACAAGCATGGGCCGCACCAACGAAGTCGGCGAACTCGCGTTCGAACGCAGCAACCTCGGGGCCCTGTGTCACCCATCCTGAAAGTATGACCCGGCGGACCGCCTCGACTTCCAGTTCATCGAGAACGGGTCTGGCGACCGGGATCTGGCGAGGTGCCTCGCTCATGCCGCTTCTCCCCCTGTCGACACCCGCTCGCGCCGCCACCAGGCGACGAGATCGCGCAGTCCCTCCTCGAGCGAGATCTCTGCCTTGAACCCCAGGAGCCGCTCGGCCTTGCTTGTATCGGCAAGCCGGCGTGTGACCGCGTTCACTTTGCGCGCCGGCTCGAGCTGCGGTTCGAGCGAGGGGCCCATCACACGGGTGAGCAGTTGCGCGAGCTCCCGCAGGCTTGTTTCCACACCGCTTGCGACGTTGAACACCTCGTCCGTCACCTCAGACTTTGCGGCCAGGAGATTGGCCCGCGCAATATCGCGCACATGCACGAAATCCATCGTCTGCGTGCCGTCGCCGAAGATGATCGGAGGTCGTCCCGTCGCAATGCGCTCCATCCAGCGGATCAACACCTCCGTATAGGCGCCGTGGACATCCATGCGCGGACCGTAGACGTTGAAGTATCGGAGCGCGACATAGTTGAGCCCGTACATCTCGGCGAAACTGCGCAGGAGCCCTTCGTTGAATGCCTTGGCCGCGCCGTAGATCGTGCGGTTGTTGTAGGGGTGGTGCTCCTCGGTGGTCGGGAAGCTTTCGGCAAGTCCGAGCACCGAGGCCGAGGAGGCTGCAATCACCTTCGGCACACCGGCTGCAACCGCTGCCTCAAGCACATCGAACGTGCCCCGCGCAAGGACATCGAAGGCGAGCCTCGGTTCCTCGGCGCATTGGGTGATGCGGATGGCCGCCTGATGGAAGACGATGTCGACGCCTTCGAGCGAACTCGCCAGGAGCGCACGGTCCCTGATGTCGCCTTCGATGATCCTGAGCGGGCCAGTGCTCGCCGCCTCTCGGAGATTTTCGCGGCGGCCGCGCACGAAATTGTCGAGAATGAGGATTTCCCGTGGCTCTTCGCGCGCGACGAGATCGGCGATGTGCGAGCCTATGAGGCCGGCGCCGCCCGTGATCAGGATCCGCTTGTCTTTCATCGCCTGCCTCATCCTTCATGGTTTCACCGGCGCCGGTGAGCAATCCGTTCGCCAGCGCAGGAATTTCGCGGGTACCCCCGCAACGACTGCAAAGGGCTCGACGTCGGAGACGACCACCGCGCCTGCGCCGACCAGCGCACCTTTGCCGATCGTCACGCCGGGCAGGATGGTCGCATTGGTGCCGATATCGGCCCAGGCGCCGACGCGAACCGGCTTGATTTCGAGATCCGTGCGGATGATCGGCACGTCGACGGGGATGCCGGTGTGGCTCGATCCGAGAATCTTGGCTCCCGGCCCCCATCCGACGAACTCCCCGATGACGAGATCGCGTGCGTCGAGGAAGGCCTGCGGGCCGATCCAGACATTGTCGCCGATCACGCACCTGCCATCGTGGCGGCCCTGGATGTAGGCCTGTGCGCCGATGAAGACGCTGTTGCCTATCTCGAACGTTTCGGGATGCCTGAAGCCGGCGCCGCTACCGACCTGCAACCCGCAGCCGCAACTCTTCGCAACGCTTTGCCAGATCGCCTTGCGCATCAACAGGTCGACGAAACCGTCGCCAGCCATGAAGCGGCCGTAGAGTTCGACCAGCCCCGCCGTGCCGTAGGATTGTTTCAGCTCTGCGGCCAGCGCCGCCTGATAGCTCGGATCGGCAACGGCTTCACGGCGGCCATGCACCGCCTGGACGATTCGGATGCCCGCAGAGCGCTCAGTGGACATGGGCCTCCTGCTCCACCGCAGACACCACCTGCTCGATCTGCCGGACCGTCATTTCCGGATAGATGGGAAGTGACAGAACCGACCGGGCGGCCGCCTCCGATCTCGGAAAATCACCCGGCGCATATCCGAGGTCGGCATGGGCCTTCTGCAGATGCACCGGAATAGGATAGTGCAGGCCGAACTGTATGCCCTCGACGCTGAGTGCATGCTGCAGCGCCTCACGATCCCGGCACCGGACGGCATAGATGTGGTAGACATGACGCCGGTCGGCGACCTCAACGGGGGCCTTCACATGGCCGGAGCCGGCAAGCAGCGCAGAGTAGCGCGCCGCATGAGCACGCCGCGCTTCAGTCCAAGCGTCGAGATGCCTGAGCTTCACGCGCAGGATAGCTCCCTGGATACCGTCCATCCGGTAATTGAAGCCCTTGAGCACGTGGTGATACCGGCTTTCCTGCCCCCAGTCCCTGAGCATGCGCATCGTGCGCGCGTGGCTGTCATTGCTGGTAACGACGATGCCACCCTCGCCGCAGGCACCCAGGTTCTTTCCCGGATAGAAGCTGAAGCAGCCCGATACCCCGATGCTCCCGGCGCGGCGGCCCTTGTATTCGGCGCCGTGGGCCTGGCAGGCATCCTCGATGATGGGTACGCCGTGCCGATCGGCGATGGCCTTGATGGCGTTCATGTCGGCCATTTGTCCGTAAAGATGGACTGGCACGATTGCCTTGGTTCGAGGCGTGATTGCAGCCTCGAGCTTCGTCGCGTCCATGGTCAGCGTCACCGGCTCGACATCGACGAAGACCGGCAGCGCGCCGGTGTAGCAGATCGCCGAAACCGTGGCGACGAAAGTGAAGGGAACGGTGATGACTTCGTCGCCGGCGCCCACGCCAAGCGCAAGCAGTGCAAGATGCAGGGCGCTCGTGCCCGTGTTGACGGCGATTGCGTGCCGCGTGCCGCAGTAGGCTGCGAATTCCCGTTCAAGCTCAGCGACCTCGTCGCCCAGAACATATTGCGCCGACGCGAGCACGCGCAACGCCGCGGCATCGATCTCGTCCTTGATCGATGCATACTGCGCCCTGAGATCGAGGAAGGGGATCATGCGATGCGCCTCATGTGCTCGAGTTCGACGACCCGACCGCGCTCGGCGAGCGACTGTGTGGCGGCCTCGAGGATTCTCACCACGCGCAGCCCGGCGTTTCCGTCGGCGATCGGCTTTTCATTTCGCTCGATGCAATCGATGAACTGGCGCAGCTCGATGCCGAGCGCCTCGGCAACATCGAGGTGGGGGGCGTACATATCGCCGGTGCGATAGCCGACCAGCATCTGGTAGACCTTCTCGCCGTTCTTTTGCGGGTTGCCGTTGAGCGTTATCCCCTTGTCGTAAACCTTGATCTTCTCGCTGGGCTCCAGGTCATCGTAGAGGATCATCTTGCTGCTGCCGCCGATCAGCGTCCGGCGCACCTTGACGGGCGCAAGCCAGTTGACGTGGACGTGAGCGATCAGCTTGCTTTCGAAGAAAAGGTTGAGATAGGCGATATTTGCCGGCTCGCCGGCAATATGGCTCATGCCCGTGGCCGACACCGCCACCGGCCGTTCCGGCAGCACGTAGTCCATGATCGACAGATCATGGACGGCAAGATCCCAGATGACGCTGACGTCATGCTGGAAGAGGCCAAGATTGACCCTGACCGAGTCGTAGTAATAGACGTCGCCGAGCCCGTCTTCCACGAGTTCACGCATCTTGCGGACGGCGCCCGTGTGCACGAAGGTGTGGTCGACGGCAAGCACGAGACGGCGGCGCGCCGCCTCCTCCACCATGCGGCGCGCCTCGTCCGAGGTTGCTGCCATCGGTTTTTCGACGAGCACGTGCTTGCCGGCCATAAGCGCCTTCATGGCGAGCTTGAAATGTGCGGCGGCCGGGGTGGCGATCGCAACGGCATCGACGCGCGGATCGCGAAGGACCTCTTCAAAATCGTCCGTGATGTCGACGGCCGGGTAACGGGTCTGGACCGCCGCCAATCGATCCTTCCGCAGATCGCATACGGAGATGAGGCGCGCACCGGGCGTCTCCCAGAAGTTGCGCACGAGGTTTGGTCCCCAGTAACCATAGCCGACGACAGCTACGCCGATCATCTCACGCCTCCGCAGTCTCGATCGTGGCATCCTTGACGCGCCCGATGATCCGGGCGGGCACGCCGGCAACGATCGCGAAGCTTGGTACATCCCGGGTCACCACGGCGCCGGCGCCCACCTGGGCGGCCTCCCCGATCGTGACGCCGGCCAGGATTGTGGCGTTGCTGCCGATAGAGGCGCGGCACTTCACCCGTGTCGGCACGACGGTCCAGTCGGCCTCCGACTGAAGCCCCCCGTCGGCATTGACGGCCCGCGGATAGATATCGTTGGTGAACATGACGCCATGGCCAACGAAGACGCCGTCCTCAAGCGTCACCCCTTCGCAGATGAAGGAATGGCTGGAAATCTTGCAGTTCCGGCCGATCGCCGCGTTCTTCTGAATTTCCACGAACGTGCCGATCCGCGTGCCCGCGCCGACAGCACAACCATAGAGATTGACGAGATCTGGATGATGGATGACAACATCATCATGCAGCGCGACATCGGACGCGATCATGCTGCCAATATCCCCGTTTTCTCATCGTGTTGATTAAGACCGGCGAGCCGTGATGCGGCGTGTTCGCCGGGTTTCCAATTCGTCAGGTAAATCAATAAATTCTGCAAATCAGAAGAATTCTTTTCCGACCAACAGTAAAGGAAACAAAATGCAGTACTGAGTGCGTCGAAAGGCGTAGTAACGTACAGAGCATTGATGATTTTGCCCAACGCACCTCGTTTGCGATCAGAGAGACCGGCATTCTTCTTCGGCCAAAGTGAGAGGTTGAAGTAAGTGGGACGACCGGCATTACGCTGGCGCTACATTCTCTGCCGTCTCGAAGAGATCCAGGACGGCTTGGCCGAAAGCAGGCGATACGGGAACCAAGGCGTTGCGCGTGCTCGTATATCCACATGACCTTTCGATCGGCGGCAGTCAGATAAATGCCGTCGATCTCGCGGCCGCCGTAGCCGAGGCAGGCCACGAGGTGATCGTTTACGGCATCCCCGGCCCGCTCGTCTCCTATATCGAGGAACGCGGCCTGCGTTACGTACCGGCGCGACCTCTGAAATATCGACCCGCCCCCTCGCGAATGATCCAGATCGCAGCCCTTGCGCGGAGCGAACGCATCGATCTGATCCACACCTACGAGTGGCCGACCTGCCTCGACGCCTATTATGGAGCCGGCCTTCTCCTGGATGTTCCCTTGCTCTGTACCGTTCTCAGCATGCAAGTGACGCCGCATGTCCCAGCCTCGGTGCCTTTGATCATGGGAACGTCCGACCTAGCCGTGGAGGCGCGCAAGACGCATCGCGGTCGAGTCTGGGTGATCGAACCGCCAATCGATGTCGATCGTGACACTCCCCTCGTCGACGGGAGGGCGTTCCGCAACAAGCACGGCGTCACCGACAATGAGTTTCTTGTCGTCAGCGTGTCCCGCCTCGCGATTGACCTCAAGCTCGATGCCCTCGTGCGCGCGATCGATGCCGCGGACATGCTCGCAGGGTCATATCCGTTGAGGCTCATCCTTCTCGGCGACGGTCCCGCGCGAGAAGCATTGACCACGAGGGCAGCCGCCGTAAACCGACGGCACGGGCGCGAGGTCGTGGTGCTTCCTGGCGCCGACCTCGACCCGCGCAGTGCCTATGCGGCGGCCGATCTGGTCATCGGCATGGGGAGCTCGGCGCTCCGCGCGCTTGCCATCGCTCGCCCGCTCATCGTCCAGGGCGAGCGGGCGTTTTCCGAAGTCTTCGAGCAATCAACATTCGACCTGTTCCTGAAACAAGGCTTTTACGGCCTGGCCGATGGAGCCGCCGGCGCTGGCCGGCTTGCGGCGCAGATGGAGGGGCTGATCAAGGATCCGGCGCGGCGGACTGCCCTTGGCCGGTTCGGCCGTGAAATGGTCACCAAGCGCTTCGGCCTACAGCGAGCGGCAAACATGCAGCTCGACATTTATCGACAGGTCCTCGTCGAACCGCCAAGGCGCCGGCTCATCGAAGCGCTGCGCTCAGCCCGTCTTGCTCTTATGCTCGAAATCGCAAACCACGACCCGTTCCGGAAGCGCGAAAGGAAGCGCCGGGAGCAGCGCATTCTTGCCACTGTTAATTCGGGCAATTGGCCTCCAAAGCTCGGCGAGTAAAAGCTGAAAAAGAGCGAGGCTGCTATCGCCCTGATCAAGGCGGAGTTTTACAATGGCGAGCGCCACGAAACCGCGCGGAAGCGATTGCGAAGCTTTTCCGTCACGGCTGACCATCCGAAGCTCACGCCTGCTTCGCGCAAGCTTTTATTCTGGGCGCGCTTCAAACTAAACCTCTCTGAATTGTGGCAGCTTGTTCGCCAGAATGTCCCGCTGTTACACCACCTCTCCGGTGCCTACCAAAATTGGCGAAGGCCGCGCTTCCCGCCTCGAGCCAGCCGAGTCCCTAAAGAGGTATCTCTTCCCTCTAAGCGACGATCCTACGAAGCGAAATATTGGGTTCACGCGTCACCGGGATTTCAGCAATCTGATTGGAGCGGAATGAGGAAATATGCAGTGGCACGTCTGCATCGCCGGACATCATTTCTCAGCGAGGAGCTTTGGGCGGTAGCCAGTTGATGGTCCAGTTATCAGCGAAAGTTTCTTGTGTCTTCTCCGATACCGATACGCTTGCCGGGTCTGAGTTCACTTTAGTCGATGAACGCGAAGAGCCGGGAGAGTCATGGCCCAAGAAACAAGTGGTGTACTCAGCCAAAGAGCAAAATCACATCCGCGCCGCCCGTCACCCTTAAGGTGCGCCGTCCATGGTGACAATCGCCAGAAGCCTCCCCAGGTCATCCAGTTTTGTCTCGGGTAGATCCGCGAGAGGTTCCCACGCCGTTGCGCAAGGCAAACTGGCTTGGCCAATTCGCTTGTTTCTCGTGAGCGTGTTTTTGCCATGGACGATAGAACTGGGGTCGCTTGCCTTTTCGCCATACCGGATCGTTCTCATTGCAATGGTTGTTCCGTGCCTTTTGCGTTGGGTTGGCGGCAAGGCCGGACGGATCAGGGTGCCCGACGTTCTGCTTTTTCTATACTGCTTCTGGAGCGCAATTAGCCTCACGGTAGTCCACGGCCTCCAACAGTCCATCGAACCAGCAGGAATCCTCTTCATAGAAACGGTGGGAGCGTACCTGCTCGCTCGCACCTATATTCGCGACGCGAGCGACTTTTGTGGTGCAGTTCGCCTGCTGTTCGTGATCGTAGCAGTTCTGGCTCCGTTCGCCATCCTCGAGGCGCTCAGCAATCACGACATCCTGCTTGAATTGTTCTCCGCTATTTTGCCGTCCCACCCCATTGCGATCACCGAGCCCCGCTGGGGCCTGAGACGTGTGCAGGGGACGCTCGACCATCCGATTTTGTTTGGCGTCGTCTGCGGCAGTATCCTTGCGTTGGTGCACCTAGTGCTTGGGTACCAAGAGAAACCACCCTTCAAATGGGCCAAATCCGGGACTGTCGCTGTGACGAGCTTCCTCGCGCTCTCGTCAGGCCCGCTGACGGCGTTGGTCTTCCAAGCGCTAATGATCGCATGGGACTGGCTGCTGGGCGGTTACGCTTACCGCTGGAAAATACTTTGGGCGCTACTTTTTCTAGTTTATGTCTTCATCGAGATAGCCTCAAATCAATCGGTCCCAGAGTTCTTCATCACACACTTTTCTTTTGACACGTATTCCGCAAATTATCGGGTTCTAATCTGGACATTCGGCTCGGAGTCCGTACTCAACCATCCCTTGTTTGGAGTTGGTTTCAATCGGTGGGACCGCCCGATATGGATGCCAGGAAGCATTGATATGTTCTGGCTTACGCACGCGATATATTACGGCATTCCCGGAGTTGCATTGATAACGCTGTCTTTTTTTGCGCTTCTATATCAGGTAAGCATCCAGGAAGGACTTAATGAAAAACTAAGAGAGTATCGAACAGCATATCTTATTGCCATGGGCGGCTTTTTTCTGGTGGGTTGGACCGTACACTTCTGGAATGCAACTTACGTTTTATTTATATTCTTGTGGGCAAGTGGCGCCTGGATGCTCAATATTCCCACGTTTCCGGCCGGAAGAGCCAATCTGCGTGGCAGGGTCGAGGGAAAGAGGGGGCAAAAACGACAGGTCGAAAACTCCGCCCAGATGCTGGGACCCGCCGAGAAAGTGAAAACCTCCTTGGTCGATTTTCGGCATTCGACGGGATGCGAGCGGGAAATCCTGGCGGATGCGGCGCGCCGTGCCCTCCCTCCTGATCAGGATTCATCTCCTTCCGAAGTGATCAACAAAAGGAGCGTAGGCTTGCGGCGCGCCTGCAAACAGACACGTCGTGTCAAGCGGCCACGGCGGCGACCCTGTTAGATGGAGCCGCCCTCGTTCAAACTCGTATTGGTTCTTCCTCAATGTTTTTGGCTCTGGAAAATCCAGCGGCCGAATGGGATTGCGAGTTGTAAAGATATTTGGGCCGAATCTGCTCAAATGTGGTAGGCGCTGTAGCGCCATATACTGCAGACGTATGATTCAACGGCTCCTGGGTCATCGCCACAGGCGTGCGAGATACTCCCTTTTTCACGAATAGCACCCCAATTTGGTCGTTTCGTCCTCAGGATCATTATAGTAGTCTATTTTTTATTAGATTTTACTTAAATATTGTTCGCTGAATTTTGATGACGAAGTCGGCACGCAGGTCATCGAACGAACGTGTCGAATGAGGTCAACGGCGCGCCAAGGGGGCCATAGACAGCCATGAGCTCAACCGGATCGACCGGCGGCAGCGATTTGCCTGTCCCGATTGCGCATCGGGGGATGATGCATCCGTACGTCGAAAGAGGTACGTCTACTATAAGATTTTGGGGGTCTTTAACCTACATTGGAATAGGGCAGACTGGGAGTGACCGCCTGGATCTGCTGGGGGGCAGCGGCCGCGGGCCTTAGTCCACCTCGACGTTATAAGATCAGGTAATGCTTATGTAGTGAATTTGGCTCAAGGGGCAGTGTATATTTGCCACGTTTTCAGTTGAAATCTGCGATGTAGAATCTCACGCAAGCAATAAATATCAATATATCGAAACATATTGCGAACGAGATTGCTATTGGGGAGACGTATAACTATGAAATTGATAACAAATGGAAAAGATATACAGAATGAAATTCCCGCGCAAATTGATAACGATATTGACAAAGGCGCAGAACAATCTTCCGCGCAAGAACGATTGCTTGTGATTATCGACAGTCGGGCGCTCGATCGCCAATGCCTGGCGCAAAGCATAGTGTCCCACAAGGCGGACATGCGCGTCATCGCCCTTGGATCGATCGAAGAATGGAGGCAACAGCGACACCTATACCCTCCACTGTCTTCGATCCTCTTGAATGTCGGCGGTAGAAGGATCGTTGATCCGGCCGTTGCCGAGGAAATAAGGAGGCTCGCATCCGAGTTCGAACCAGTGCCGGTGATTGTGCTGGCCGATACGGACGAACTCGCCCAGATAATGAAGGCGCTCGAGTATGGCGCCAAGGGCTATATTCCTTCCTCGGTCAGCATCGATGTCTGTATCGAGGCGATCGACCTCGCGGTGGCTGGTGGGACCTTCGTTCCGGCAAGCAGCGTTTTCGCAATGCGCCGGCTGCTCGAGTCGGGCAATACGGTCACGCGCCCTCTGGCCGGTATGTTCACCGCGCGCCAGGCCGAAGTGGTGGAGGCTCTGCGACGCGGAAAGGCGAACAAGATCATCGCCTACGAGCTCAACCTGCGGGAAAGCACCGTCAAGGTTCACATCCGCAACATCATGAAGAAGGTCAAGGCCACGAACAGGACCGAGGTTGCCTATAAGATCAATGATCTGTTTCCCAGTGATCCTTCAACCGACGGCACGAATTGGCCAGATCACTGAGAGCCGAACCAGATTTACAGATAAGACCGGCCGCGACACCCGTGCGCGTACCTCTTCAAGACGCCTGCTGGCGACAATGACGCCGAGAAGCTACAGCGCCGCGAGTCTTATCAGACGCGCAAAGTACGCTGTGGTACTTTGAATTGCTGCGCGAATAGGGCCGTCAAAATCCCGTTCCGCGCAAGACAACGAAGATTGTCCTCGACAGAATCGACAGGTCCGTGCCGAAGGATATGATGCCAGCATAGCGCGTGTCGTATATTGCACGCTGGGCGAAACTAGACATGTTGCGCTCGCTGATCTGCCAGAGCCCGGTGATCCCCGGACGTAAGGTAAAGTACGCAGTGCCCGGATAATGAGACCGCTGTTCAGGCAGCATCGGCCGTGGGCCGACGAGGCTCATGTCGCCAAGAAGGACGTTCAAGAGCTGCGGCAGCTCATCGATGGAGTACTTGCGCAGATATTTGCCGAGCGTCGTGACGCGAGGGTCATTCTGAAGCTTCTGCGTCCGATCCCATTCGAGGCGAGCCAGCGGATTGGCGTCCAGATATTCCTGCAGCCTTTGCTCTGCGTCGGGAACCATGGTCCTAAGCTTCCAGAGATGGAAGACGCGCCCATCTTTGCCAAGCCGCGGCTGCCGAAAGAAAGCCTTCTCCCCGTCCAAGCGAATGAGCAGCACCAGAATACCGACAATCGCCAAGGCAAACGGCGCGACCATTAATGTGAACACAATGTCGAAAGCACGCTTGGTCGTGAGATAGGATCGCCTGGGGCCGATTGTCGAATCGTGTGATACGGGCGGCGCGATAAGCCAGTGCGGATATAACCTGGGATTTTTTGGCATTGCGCTCTCTACGATTGATAGTGGACCTCACCGCAAGCGCAGATCTCTCCGCCCTATCCCAAAATATAAATTCGAGCTAGGAGACAAATTAAATAGTTTTGTCGCTCAAATATAATACTATCTGCTTGTGGTAGATAACATAAATAACAGCATAGGCGGTAGAATCAATAGATCACTATTAGATAATTAGATCTAGTAACAATGATGTCGAATATTGCAATTATGTTATTCCTAATTTCCCAAAGAAACGCTTCCGAATTTTCTCGTTTAACAGGGCAGTAATACACAAGAAATAGGGAAATTTAGTTCAGGTCTTTTCTCTATTCCAGTCCTCAACCAGTGAGGTTGCGTTTCGGTGGAGAGCCAGGTCGAACATCAACCTGGCGCGGTAAAGCCGAACTCGGATCAGACATGCCAAGGCGAACAATCTGCTGCGGCTGCCCGACACACGGTCTGAAAACAGGATCCTGAATGCCTCGACCAGAGGCGAGACGCCGACCATGACCCCGCCGGCCAGCCACCGGAGCATCGCCGCCGGATGATCGCCAACCTTCCGGAACTCATGAGCGACGTGCCGGTCCCATCGCCGCGCCAGTTCCGCGAAGGACCTGCACGAAGGCGTGAAAACCTTCGCTTGGGGCAGATAGGCCAGCCGATGACCTAGCGCGGTCGCGCGCCTTCCCCACTCCGTGTCCTCCATCGTAGAAATGCCACCAAAGGGACCGACCGAGCGGAAGACCCGCGTTCGAACCGCCATGTTGCCGGTGGCTGCAAAGCCGTGATTCTCGACGTAAAGGCGAGCGCGATAGCTGTAGATACTTTCATAGAGCTCGATCGATGTCGGTCGTTCCGGGTCGGCCATTAGAATTCCAATGTCGCCACCAACCACGTCGACATCAGGATTTCCTGCCATGAACTCGACGATCGCGCGGACCCAGCCGCGCTGCGCCACGCAATCCGCATCGATGAAGGCCAGGAGCTCGGACCGGGCCGCATTTGCACCCCGGTTCCGGGCCGGGCCAGGACCAGGAACCAACTCGTACTCCAGGCTTACCCCCGCGAAACTCGAGCAGACGGCATCAGGCCGTTCGGCCGAACCGTTATCGACGACGATGATTTCGAATGGAATGCCATCCGCACGCTCCGCGTCGAGAGACAGCAGGCAACGGCGCAGATTGTCAGGTTCGTTGAGATGCGGGATGACAACGCTTAGACGTGGAGCAGCGTGCATTGGTGACCCTACGCGCGTTGAACGGAAAGCAACGGTGACTCCCCGACAAGGGTGAGCCGCCGACCCAGGGACAGCATGACCGGGCGAGTTGGTCTTTGGAAGTTGCCTGAAGCGCGAACGGCCGCAGCAGATTGGGTGAGACCGGGTAGGCGAATGCCGGTTGTAGCGCAATCGTCGAGGTTACATCTACCTTCTTTCGATGGAGGCGACGGTGCGAAGACCACTTCGCCTGACCGATTGCCCCGAGCATACTTCTGCTTTCAGTGGCTTCACTTGAAAGCCGATATGGACCGCCGCTTGCTGCGACCCGCAGCCCGTCGCGGCGCCGATTTCAGGAAGCATGCGGGCACAATTCAAGCTGCAGCGAGCTTGTGCGTGTCTGGAAAGGCACGGCTTGTTGGCGCGTGTCGCCCCCCGGTGCGGCCGCGACAAACGCAACCGCCGCTGAAAGTCCCTGCATCGGGATAGTCGCCCGCCGAGCGCGAATCCGCACGTAAGGCATAGGTTGAAAGAGCCTACTCAAAGGGACTAGTACCAGACGCAGAGGCGCGCTCCGTCACCCCCCATTGATCATCTATCGCCTGCCCCGTAACCGCTTGAAGATGAACACTTGGCACTGTGCCGCTCAGGTCCAAGTTCGGGTGACTTTGCGATGCGCGATGTGGATGTACGCTTCTACATTTCGATCCTGTGGCGAAGGATGCCGTACCTCCTGGCGATCACCATCTCGGCGCTGGTGATTGCGGTTCTGGTTGCTCGCATCCTGCCGCCGGTCTACCGTGCCAGCGCCAAGATCCTCGTGGAGGCGCCGCAGATTCCGGCGGATCTGGCGCGTTCGACTGTCCCGACAAATGCGGTGGACCAGTTCCAGATCATCCAGCAGCAGATCACCACGCGCGAGTATCTTCTGGCGCTGGCGGACAAGCTCGATCTCTACGGCAACAACATGTCGGGCGACAAGCTTTCGGGCGGCAAGGAGTTCTCCAGCGAGGATGTGGTTAAGGACATGCGGTCCCGCATCACCTTCGAACAGCTGGAAAGCCTGGGCGCCAATACGGGAGCCAGTATCTTCGACGTGAGTTTCGAAGCTGGGGAGCCGGTCCTGGCGGCGAAGACCGTCAATGAGCTCGTCGCAATGATCCTGCGCAGCAACCAGCGCCAGCGCACCGACCGCGCCGGTGACACGCTGCGGTTTTTCGACCGGGAGGTTGCGAGGCTTGGGTCCGACCTGAACCGCCTTGAGGCCGACATCCTCAAATTCAAGAGCGAGAACAAGGACACGCTTCCCGAGAGCCTCGATTTCCGCCGCCGCCAGCAAATCAGCCAGCAAGAGCGGCTGATTTTGCTTGAGCGCGAGGAATCCGCACTTCGCAGCAAACGCAGCAGTCTCATGGACGTCTATGCCACCGGCACTCCGTCTGCCGAAAGCGGCCCGGTCACGCCTGAACAGCAAATGCTTCAGGACCTGAACCGCGCCTTGGCCGAGCAACTCGCGATCTTTTCGGAAACGAGCCCCAACATCATAGCGCTCCGTGCTCGGATTGCGTCGCTGCAGCATGGTCTGCGATCCAGCCAGGCAACGGATAACTCCGGCAGCAAGAAGGCCCTGTCCGGGCTTGATCTTCAACTTTCTGACGCCGATCAGCGCCTGGAGATCATAAGCCGGGAAAAGGCCTCCATCACGCAAAACATTGCCGAACTGACACGGTCGATCGTCGCGACGCCGGCCAGCGAGACGGCCCTTAATTCGCTCGAACGGAACAGGCTGAACGTTCAGACACAATACAATGCCGCAATCGCGCGGCGCGCCGAGGCCCTGATAGGCGAGCAGATAGAGCTACGCTCCGATGGCGGGCGTCTTTCGCTTCTTGAGCCCGCGTCGCCACCCCAGTCGCCGATAAGCCCCAACCGACGGCGTATCGTTGCCATGGGCGGCGCAGCGGGAATTGGGCTCAGTCTCGCGCTCGTGGTGCTGCTTGAAATCCTGAACAGAACGGTACGCAGGCCGTCGGAACTGGCGCAGCTGCTTCAATACCAGCCGCTCGCAACCATCCCGCATGTCCCGGCGCCAGCCGAGCTGCGCGCCGCCAGCCGCAAGCGGAGGGTGGCGCGAGGCATGGCAGCGGTGCTCGTCGCTGCCGGCATTCCAGGTACGTTGGCCACCATCCATTACTATTACTCGCCGCTTGATCTTGTTTTTAAGAGTTTTATCTCAAACTGAATTCATGCAAAAGTGATTCAATACCACGACATTGAAATAAGAATAATAACAACTCGACAGAGGATCGACAATAAATCATGGAAAGTATTTCCACATCGCTTCAGGGAATCGTCCAGGTCCGCGCCATAGAGCGAGCTTCGGAACAGACAATTCACGCCTGCTCGCGGATCGAGAGTGAAGTACTTTGGGACAGCCTGCCACCGCTTCGCGTTGATCCCGCGATCCTCGCCCAAAATCGCGTTGTGACCACCAACCGGTCGAATCCAGCGCGCACTCAATTCGACATGATGCGCACGAAGATCCTGCAAACGCTGAGGCAGAACAGCTGGACGTCCGTCGCGATCACGTCCCCCACGCCGGCGTGTGGAAAGACCTTCCTCGCGTTGAACCTGGCGTTCAGCCTCGCCGATCAGAAGGATTGCCGCACTCTGCTCGTCGACGTGGATTTGCGACGGCCGCAGATCGGCGAGAGGCTTGGGGTGACAGGCTTGCCCCCATTCGAAAACTTCCTCAGCGGCCAGCGTGAAATCAGCGACGTCTTCCTGCGCTACGACAGCAATCTGGCTGTCGGCGTCAACGGCCAGCCCGTGCAATTTTCAGCGGAAACGCTGCAAAGCCCCGAGACGACAAGGGTGTTGCGGGAACTGCGGCAAAAAATGAACCCGGACGTCATCCTCTACGATATGTCGTCCATGCTTTCCACCGACGACGTCATAGCGTTTCTGCCGAATGTCGACTGCGTGATCCTGGTCGCGGCGGCCGAGCGGACCACGCTCAGTGAAGTCGATTCCTGCGAGCAATACCTGTCAGAGAAGAGCAACGTCCTTGGTGTTGTGCTGAACAACTGCCGCTATCACCGCGGCTACTGAGGCGCTGCGGAAACGGATTCCGAGCGGCGTCGGGAGCCGCATGGGGGCATGAAGAAAGCAGGCGTTCCGCCTGCTTCCGAAGGCGAGATCGATCGCGCCCGACCGAGGGAGATTTGCCGAGGTCATCGCGATCCCAGCGTCATGGTCAGAAGGAGAGGCCGGCATGCGCAAGGTGTTGATTGTTTATGGGACGCGCCCTGAAGCCGTCAAATTGGCGCCGTTGATCGCCGAGCTCGGTCGCTCGCCCCATTGCACGCCCATCGTCGCCGTTACGGGCCAACACCGCGAAATGCTCGACCAGGTCAACAGCCTGTTTGACATCCGCCCCAGCCATGATCTCAACATCATCACGCAGGGGCAAAGGCTGGAGGATATCACCAATCGCGTGCTAGGCGGCGTCTCCGGCGTGATAGAGGCGGAGGAGCCCGATGCCGTGCTGGTCCAGGGCGACACGACCAGTTGCTTTGCGGCGGCACTGGCAGCCTTCTATCGAAAGGTTCCGTTGATCCACCTCGAAGCGGGGCTGAGAACGGGCGACCGCTACAATCCGTTTCCGGAAGAACTGAACCGCCGCCTGACGACGCAACTCGCTTCCCTGCATCTGGCGCCGACGCAGACATCGAAGGCCAACCTCCTTTACGATGGCGTGGACGAGCGCGCCATCGTCGTCACCGGCAATACCGTCATCGACGCCCTGCTCCATGTCGCGTCGCGCAACACGCCACCCGACAACCCGGACATGCAGAGAAGCTCCGGCAAGAGGAGCGTTCTGGTCACGGCGCATCGACGCGAATCCTGGGGAGAGCCGATGGCGCGAACGGCCCGTGCCATCGCCCGGCTGGCAAGCGCGTTTCCCGAGGTCGTGTTCCTGTTGCCCGCGCACCTCAATCCAATCGTGCGCGACGTGCTCCTGCCCCCGCTCGTCGGCCTCGACAATGTCCTGGTGACGCGACCGCTCAACTACAGCGATTTCGTCCAGGCGATGCGCGACTGTTCCGTGGTTTTGACGGATAGCGGCGGCGTCCAGGAAGAGGCGCCGACCCTCGGGAAGCCGGTGCTTGTCCTGCGTGAGACGACCGAACGCCCGGAAGCCGTTGCCGCCGGCACCGTTCGGCTCGTCGGTACGGACGAGGATCGCATCGTGCGCGAAGTGACGACATTGCTGACCGATCGGGCGGCCTATCAGGCCATGGCGCACGCGGTGAACCCCTATGGAGACGGACAGGCCGCGATGCGCTCGACCCGGGCGATCGAGCACTTTTTCGGCCTCGGAACTCTGCCGGTGGAATTCGACACGGCCCTCGATTTCGCCGAAGCGCAGTTAGCGCCACGCCCCGCGCGTGTCGTAAACGACTTTGCCGCCTAGGCGCGTGTGCCTGATCGCCTTGAACGGCTCGTGTTCGACCAGCAGCACAACGATATCGGCGCGTTCCACGGCCTGGTAAGCGCCCTCGAGGTGCAGGTTGGAGTACCCTGACAGCGGGGCCGGCAGCGCGCTGACATACGGATCCGAAACGAAGATCTCGACCTCCGGCAGAGCCTTGGCAATGAGTCCAACGACTTCGACGGCCGGGCTTTCCCTCACGTCGTCGACATTCGCCTTGAAGGTCAGCCCCAGGCAGGCGATCGTCGGCGCTCGGAACCGCTGCGCCTTCGCCACCACACGCTCGGCCACATCGTGCGGCCGACGGTCATTGACCTCGCGTGCCGTACGGATCAGCCGCGACAATTGCGGGGCCGCGGAAACGATGAACCAGGGATCTACCGGTATGCAATGCCCACCCACGCCTGGACCGGGATTGAGGATACTGACCCGCGGATGCCGGTTCGCAAGCCGGATCACTTCCCAAACATCGATGTGAAGTGACTCGCTGATCAGCGAGAGCTCGTTGGCGAAGGCGATGTTGACGTCGCGATAGGCGTTTTCGACGAGCTTCGCCATTTCCGCGCTTGCCGCATCGGTGAGCAGGATCTCGCCTTGCGCGAACAGGCGGTAGATGGATGCGGCCTTCTCCGCGCATCTTGGCGTGAGGCCGCCGACGACGCGGTCGTTCGTGACGATCTCGATCATGATGCGGCCCGGCAGCACCCTTTCGGGGCAGTGGGCAACGAATATGTCCGCACCCGTCTCGCCGTCGCGAGGCATCCTCAGGTCAGGCCGCAGATCGCCGATCCAGCCGCCCACCTTTTCAGTCGTGCCGGGAGGCGATGTCGACTCCAGCACCACGATATTGCCGGGTCGCAGCCTGGGGGCGATCTGCTTGGCCGCAGCCTCCACATAAGACAGGTCCGCGGTCCTGTCTTCGTTGAAAGGCGTCGGGACCGCGATGATGAAGGCATCGGCCTCCGGCACTTCCGACGTCGCGGTAAGTCGGCCCATGGCGACTGCGCCGCTGACGGCGACGGCGAGATCGGGCTCGACGAAGGGTACCTCGCCGCGCGATACGGCCGCGACCGTCGCGGGATTTATGTCGACCCCAATGACGTCGACGCCCCGGGTCGCAATCGCAACGGCGGTCGGCAGGCCTATGTAACCCATGCCGAGTATGGCCAGCCGGCCTCTGAACGCTTCACTCATTGAACATGCTCCGCATCCGTCGGGTAGTTTGGCGTGGGTTTCCGGTCATCTGCCCGTGATCCTCTCGGGTCCAAACGCAGGGGCAGGATGGACGAATTCCTTGAGCGAGAGCTGGACGAAGGTCGCGTTGGTGGTCAGGTAGCGCCACGCCAGCCTGCGCGGTTCCTGGAGCAAGCGATATGCCCACTCCATTCCGACGCGCTGCCAGGCAAGCGGCGCCCGCTTCGTGATACCCGCCAGCACATCGAACGAGCCGCCGACGCCGTGCAATACGGGAACGTTGAGCGACGGGCCATATTTGCCGATAAAGATTTCTTTCTTGGGGGACGTCATTCCGAGGAACAGCATGTCCGCTCCGGAATCCCTGATCCCCGCCGCGATCAGACCCGCCTCGTTCGGCTGAAAATAGCCGTCATAGCTGCATGCGATACGTAGCCCGGGAAAGCGCTCGCGAAGCCGCTCCTCCAGCTTCTGCAATACTTCGGGCCGGGCTCCGAGAAGCGCGATAGAACGGTTTTCCTTGTGGGCCAGCGCCAGTAGCCGCTCGAAAATGTCGATGCCGGCGATGCGCTCCGGCAGTGGCCGTCCGAGCAGCTTGCTGGCCCACACGATCGATTGGCCATCGGCCAACAGAAGGTCGCATTCCGTGAGCGAATTGCGCAACAGCGTGTCCCTGCGCAGCTTGACGATCTTGGCGGCGTTCAATACCCCGAGCATGATCGGGCTGCGCGTGATGAGCGCTCTGCGGCAGGCCTCGATAACATCGTCCATTCGTACGGCATCCAGATACATGCCGAACAATAGTTGGCGGTTGGAGTTCGTGTCGGATCGCTGCAACAGGTCAGGCATTGCCATCCACCTCGCCAGGAGCCCGGCTCACCGCGCCCTCTCCAGAAAGCCATGCATAGAGAAGCCATCCCAGCTCATAGGGGCGGCATTCATAGTCGACCCGGCTCGGCGGGAAGACCGCGTCCAGCCACGGAAGATGCAGGCCGGGTTTCAGCGCCGTGGTGAAGGCGGAGATAGCCCTCACGGCCTTGTTGGGCTCGCGGCGCGCGACCTTGCGCCAGATGACGTTCTTGTCGTAGGCGATGAGGGGCGCCAGAACCTCCGGATGGCGATCGAGCCAGCCCAACCCCCTGACGATTGCCGGTCGATGATCGCTGCCCCCGGCCTCGCGAAGGTCGAGCAATGCCATTGGCGCCATGGCGTGCTGATGCACGCTGTAGACCGGATAGCCCTCGACCACGCTTCCGTCGCGGCTGTCGTAATGCCACCACCATTGTCCGGCTGGTCCTTGCAGCGCGCAGATTCGCGCGGCGCATGCCTCGGCCGCCGCCATGGCGACGGGATCGCCATACGCAGAGTGAAGCCGTGAGAGGGCCTGGATCGGATAGACCTGATCGGCAAAGCAGCCGATATGTGCATGCAGGCGGCCATTGACCGAGGCGGGCAGCACATGTGGAAAGAGTCCTGACGTGGCCTGACCGCCGAGCAGGCGGCTGGCGGCAAAGGTGGCCAAATCGCGCGTCTCCCCGAAATGCCGCCCGGCAAGCGCCGCAATGAGGGCCCATGCGCAATTCACGGTATGGACGGAGGACTGTGAGGCAAGCAGCGCCGCAAGCCGGCGGAAAAGCCGGGAAGCATGAAAACGCCCAGCCTCCGCGGCGGCCCACGCGGCAAGCGCGATCGCCCCTGTATCGTCCGTCGTTTCGGCGCGGGCTTCGGCCGTTCGTGCCAGATCGGCCGCGGTGTTGCCGTCGAGAACCTGCCGCTGCGCCGTCTCGTCCAACTTGGACAATCCGAGCGCGACCATTGCCGTATAACGAAGACTCTCGCCTTCAGGCTGCTCCGCCCATCCCAAGTTGGTTTTGACGGCGCGCGCCGTGTGGGCGAACAAGACCTTCTTGCGCATCCGCGGCAGGCCACGCGTCGCCAGAGCGATCAGCTCGTCGACCCGGATACAGGCGTCGGTCGATACCTCTTCAAGGGCCCGCAGTCTTTCGAGCGGACCAACCGCGATCCGGCTCGCGAAATGTCGCGTCAGCTTGCTGCCTCCCGGTACGCTCTCCACTCTTGGAGACAACGAATGCTGAAACTCGATCGACATGAGGTTTTCCCAAGCGTCGCTGTCCCGACGGAAACGGCAAGGACGGCCAAAGGCCCGGCGAATACGGGTCGATGGGGCCGTCGAAACCTCGAATATCGTAGAAAATCAGGCAGGATAATCCAGTGCGCTCAAAGACTTACGAGCGCAACCGCGCACTGCCGACAATGGTGCTGACGTACTCCGAGTGGATGACGCAGGCCACGCCCCACCTGACTTTCTGGATGACGTGGCGCCGGCGCTAGGCCGACACCCTACCTCTCTCGACAGTCTTTTGACGCCGGCGATCTTCCTGCAAAGATCACAGAGACCTCCGTGCTCGGGGGCAGACGAGGGCACAATATGGACAGGCCGCAAGCGGAAGATCGACAGCACGGCGCCGCCGTGCCGGGACCAAACGGGACGGGCAGCCTCGCAGTGGTGATCGTCACGTATAACAGTGCGTCCGTGTTGCCGGGCTTGCTCGATTCCCTGCCCGCGGGACTTGAAGGGATTGCGAATTACCAGGTAATCGTCGTCGACAACGCCTCGCGCGACGGCTCGGCCGACCTGGCGCTTGCCCACCCGATCGGCGCCAGGGTCATCAGAATGGGTCGAAATGCCGGCTATGCGGCAGGCATCAACGCCGCCACTGCCACGGTCGCGCCTTACGCGGATCTTCTGGTCCTCAATCCGGACGTGCGCCTTCACCCCGGCGCGGCGCGCCATTTGGTCGATCGGCTGACCGAAGCATCGGTCGGGGTTGTGGTCCCGCAGATCCTTGGCGAAGACGGTAAAGTTTGCCGCTCCTTGCGGCGTGAGCCATCTGCGATAACGGCCTGGTCGGACGCCCTGATCGGAACGAAGCTTGCCGCCCTGATTGGAATAGGCGAGATCGTTGCCGATCCGATACTTTATGCGCAAGGCGGTCGGATTGAATGGGCGACGGGCGCCGTTCTTGCCATCTCGGCACGGGCGCGGCTGATCGTGGGAGATTGGGACGAATCATTCTTCCTTTACAGTGAGGAAGTCGACTACATGGAAAGGGTTCGCCGGTCGGCCCTTTCGGTCGTTTATGACACGAATGCGCGCGCGGTTCACATCGGTGGCGCATACCAACGCAACCCTTACTTGTCTGCGCTGATGACCTCTAATCGAGTCCGTTATTATCGACGGCATCACGGGCCGATAGCCACTATGCTGTTTCGCCTTGCCATCATTGTCGGGGAGAGCATGCGAGTTGTGTTAGGGCCGGGGCACCGAGCGGCGCTGCGCGCCGCCCTCACATTAAAAGGGGTCATCTGACATCTTCGGCGCAGTTGTGCCAATAATATCCCTGTAGATTAAATCCATTCGATCGAGTTTCTTCGACCACAGGGCGGTTTGCGTGACATGTTCATGTGCAGCGAGTCCCATCTGTTGGCGCAGTGGCGGATTGATCGCAAGTCGGCGAATTGCTGCAGCGACGTCAGCCGCTAGCGCATCAGGCGTGGTGATGGGAAGCTTTATCGCACAACGCTCCGAGGTCGCGCTTCCTGGCCCACCGCGGTCAACCACGACAAGCGGGAGCGAATATCCCATCGCTTCCAATGCGACATTTCCGCCTGGCTCGCGATAGCTTGGAAAGACGAATACGTCCGCCCGCCTGTAGAATGCGGCCAGTTCTTCCTTCGGTCGCCATCCATGCAGCGTGATGCGTTCGTTGAGGTCAAGCGATGTGATGAGGGCCTCGCATTCACTGCGCTCGGGGCCCTCCCCCACGATATCAAGCTCGACCGCAAGATCTCGTACAAGGGCCATGGCGCGGATAATATCGCGCGCACCCTTCGTCCGGACGAGACGTCCAACGTAAAGCAGCTTCGTCGGCCCCGAACGCCCCGCCCGGTTGACCGGCGGCGGAATCTCATCGAGGCCGGTCTCGCTCATGACTTCGAAGCGTCGCAGGCGGATGCCGGCAAGTTGTTCCTTCACATATCCCGCGATACCAAGCACACAGTCTGCGTTTTGAAATGTACCGCGCAGTAAGGGGTCCCAGCGCCAGCGAAAGCCGTCCAACCGACGCATTCCTATGAACCATGGAGCGGACACCTCTTCGGTTGCGAAACCGGGAGGAGACAACAGGCCCCCTCCAACTGGCCCGATAACGAGCGGCAAGCCCAGATTGGCCGCTGGCGACGGATAGCGCATAGCAACCGGAACCGGCTGATGCACCAGATCGAAGCGCTCGCCGCGATCAAAAGCATCACGGATCCAACGACGAGCGCGGAAGTAGAACGGTATATAGGCGGGTTTCATCATGCTGTTCAGCCGTTCCGCCCGCCCGAGAATCGGCGGCTCCCTCCACTCCACGATTTTGATGCCGCTCAATTGTTTAGCCGCCGGCGTTGCGCCTCTCTTGTGGTACGTCAGCAGGGTAAGTTCGTGGCGCTCGCTAAGCCGTCGGGCCCACTGAAAAGCGACCCAAGCCTCGCCGACATCTTCGCCATCACAGGTCGGCGCGACGAGCAGAATTCTTGCCACTTCCATCACCTCATCACGCTAATGGGCGTCGCTCCGCTCGCCTTGCTTTTTCTCGCGCGACGCTCGGCCAGCGAAATTGCGCAGTTCGACCGGGCGCGTACGGCGCCGACGTACCAACAATCTGCCGCGTCAAGATCGCCACTGGCGGGACGGGGTTTCGGGATAGCGATCGGATGCAGATAAGACCATAACTTCAAAAGTGTATGGTCGATCCGACTACAGAATCAATCCGTCCGACAATCCGCATAAAGGACGTCAGGTGAGGCGCAGATACGTCAATTGAGCGAAGCGGCGTGCCCCTGGCACAAAGCCACGGTGCAAATCCCGCGGAGTTGATTAGAGAACCTATTCACGATCGCAAGAAGACGAGCGACGAACGGAACGGCCGCCCATTGCAAGGCATCATCACACGGTCATCAACCCATTCAACGGGAAGGATGCCAGGGACTTGGAGCCCTCCTCACTGGCGCCCACGCATGCTGAATAGCTGCGGAAGTGACATACGACGTCCAGAGTATCCCGCATTTTTCACATCTTTCTTGGCGAGGCGCTGTTTCGGCCCCATCACTGCTCAGATTGGACCGCCGGCAAGATCGCTCACAACATATTCGTTGAAAGGCTCGCACTTTCGCTGCCGATTTTTTTGGCAGGGAGGCCGTTTCGGAACGCACCTTCATCAACGCGTCCTTTTCGAAGGCTGCAAAACAACGTGCGCTTAATCACATCGGAGGATGAAGGCACCTCCGCTGTTACCAATTTTAGCAGAAGGTCATACACCGATTGCTGTCGTTCCCTGAGGGCCAAAAGCTGTCAGGATCAGCCTTTGCAAACACTTGGGTCCATTCGATCGCGAAGGGCGCGCTATGCTCAGGATGCATCTCAAGAACCATGAATACTTGAGCGTTTTCAGCGGTGCGAGCAGGGTCTACACGACCCCCGCCGCCTATCATGCGAACCTGGATGTTGTGCCTGAAATCTCCGTGACTGTGGTGCCCGGCACCGGGGCCGATGTTGAGCGCGACGGCCCGCCGCGCAGACGGAAAAGGCGCGATACGGATTCCGCACAGGACACAGGCGGGACCTACACCCACCCTCGCGATGCGGAAATCGATGCGCTGCAGGACACCGGGCCCGACGAATCTCATGAGGACCACGAGGGAGAGGAGGCCCCCCAGGACACTGGCGGGGCGAGCGAGTTGCCGCAGGACACCGGCGGACTGGGCGATTTCCCAAGGGACGACCAGGATCCGAACGAACCTCGCCATGACGGCGACCGGCTCCGCCGAGATCGACGGGAAACCAGTCTCGACAAGGCCCCTGGAGACACCGGCGGACTGGGCAAGCTGCTTGGCGACAGCATCGCGACCGGCATTTCAGTGGAAAAGTCGGTTTCCGAGACTGATGGCGCCACGCAAACATCCACGGCTCTCTACCCGACGTGGACGGTGGGGGCCGTATCCAATCCTGCGACAGGAACATGGCTCGTTGGAGGCGGATCCAGCCTCTCGCCAAGTGCGTTATTGAGTTCGACTTCCCAGCAGGTTGTGACGACGATCGGCTCGGCGACGGCGGCTCTCACCGCGACGCCAAACAAGATCGTCCTTGAAAACATGAAGCAAGGGAACCCCGTCAGCGAATGGGGTATCGACGGCGATGGCGACGGCAGTATCCAAGGTTTTGCCACGCAGATCAGCACCAATATCGGTCAGACGGTCGATTTCAAAATAGCGACAGATTCGACGAACTACCGGATCGATATCTACCGCCTCGGCTATTATGGCGGTGACGGTGCCCGCAAGGTGACGACGATTGACGTGAATCTCGCACAGGCGCAAGTGCAGCCGCATCCGATCGTCGACATGGCGCGCGGGCTGATCGATGCCGGCAATTGGTCGGTATCGGCTAGTTGGACGATCCCCGACGACATGGTGTCGGGCGTCTACATCGCCAAGCTCGTCCGCGAGGATGGCACGGTCGGCGCCAGCCACATCCCGTTCATCGTCCGTGACGACAGCTCCACCAGCGATATCGTCTTCCAGACGTCCGACACGACCTGGCAAGCCTATAATGAATGGGGCGGAGCGAGCCTCTATTTCGGCGAAGTGCCGGTCGATCCGGCCAATTTGGTCGGCTATCTCCCACCCAATTGTGGCTGCGGAGTCAACTCGATCGGCCGCGCCACCGCGGTGAGCTACAACCGTCCCTTCGTCACCAACACAAGCGTGAAGGGCGGAACCCACGACTTCATATTCGGTGCGGAGCATTCGGCGATTCGATGGCTCGAGCAGAACGGTTATGATGTTTCCTATATCTCCGGCGTTGACGCGACCCGAAGCGGCAGCCTGCTGCTCAATCACCAGGCCTTTCTCTCCGTCGGTCATGACGAGTACTGGTCGGCCGAACAGCGCACCAACGTCGAAGCCGCGCGCGACGCGGGCGTCAATCTCGCCTTCTGGAGCGGCAACGAGGTCTACTGGAAAGTCCGCTGGGAAACGAGCATCGACGGCAACGGCACGCCCTACCGCACGATGGTTTGCTACAAGGAAACCTGGGGCGGCACACCCGATCCCAGCAATACCGGCACCGGCACATGGCGAGACCCGCGCTTTGCCGATCCGGGTCAGGAGCCGGAGAATTCGCTGACCGGCACCATGTTCACGGTGGACAGCTACCGCCAGGACACGATCACCATTCCCTACGACTATTCCAACCTGCGCTTCTGGCGCAACACGGATGTCGCGAACCTCCAGCCAGGGCAGACCTACTCGCTGGTGCAGAACCTGCTCGGATACGAGTGGGATTCCGATGTCGAAAATGGCTTCAGGCCGGCTGGATTGGTGAACCTGTCGCTCTCGACGGTCTCGGTAGACACCTATCTGCGCGACTACGGCACATCGATCGGTTCCGCCGACGTGACACACAGCCTGACCATGTACCGGGCGGAAAGCGGCGCCCTCGTCTTCGGAGCCGGCACCGTCTTCTGGTCCTGGGGTCTGGATTCCAATCACGAAGGAGCAACAACGCCGACCGACCCGAATGTCCAGCAGGCGATGGTCAACATGTTCGCCGACATGGGCATCCAGCCCCAGACGCTGGATGCGAGCCTGATCCTGGCGACGCAATCGACCGATTTGCTCAAACCGATCTCGACGATCACCTCTCCAAACGTCGGCGCGACCTTTGTGGAGGGGCAGCGGGTCACAGTGACCGGGACGGCTGTGGATTTCGGCGGCGGCATCATCGCCGGCATAGAAGTCTCCACCGATGGCGGCCAGCGCTGGTTCAAGGCGACCGGCAGGGAAAACTGGACCTATAACTGGGTTGTGCAGGCAAGCGGCACATACACGATCATGTCGCGCGCCGTCGACGACAGCCTCAATCTCGAGACGCCGTCGGCCGGCAAGCAGGTAACCGTCTCGCTTCCCCAGACATCCAGTCTGTGGACGCTGGCGACCAAGCCTGCTGTTGAGACCGTGCTCGATCGCAACGGTGTGGAAGTGGGTGTGCGTTTCCAAACGACGACCAACGGTCTTGTCGAAGGCATTCGTTTCTACAAGGGTTTTTATAACGTCGGCGAGCATGTCGTCAGCCTATGGACGGCCAATGGGACGCGCCTTGCCACCGGCGTCTCGACGGGAGAACCGATCTCGGGCTGGCAGACGGTCACTTTCTCCACCCCGGTCCAGATCACGGCAGGTACCACCTACGTCGCGTCTTATCACAGCGGCGGCTTCTATTCTGTGACCGATGGGTACTTCAATTCCGCCTATTCCAACGGCGCCATCAAGGTTGCTCAGAACGGTGGCGTTTATGCCTACAGCGCCAATGCCGGGACCTTCCCCGGAAACAGCTACAACGGCGGCAACTACTGGGTGGACGTCGTCTTCAATGCGGGTCCGAATATCGTTCCGGTAGCCGTCGACGACAGCGGTTTCACCGTATTTCGCGACGGAACCATGACCATACCTATCACCGCTCTCGTCGCGAACGATACCGACGGCAACAACGATGCGTTGACGATCACCGCGGTCAGCAATGCCGTGAACGGCACCGTAACGTTGGACACTCAGACGGGCTACGTCATCTTCAAGCCGACGGCCGGCTATGTCGGGCCGGCGAGCTTCAGCTACACGGTTTCCGACGGCCGCGGCGGAACGGATCAGGGTAGTGTCAGCCTGACGGTGGAAGAGGGGCCCGTCGGCGTATCGCTCTTCCAACCGACAGACGGCCCGACCGGCAGCAGCTTTAGCGATAACCGTGCCCTCGAATTGGGCATGAAATTCGTCGCTTCCACCAGCGGCACGATTACCGGCATCCGCTTTTACAAGGCTGCCAACGATACGGGGGCCCACACTGGCTCCATCTGGACCTCCACCGGCACACTGCTGGGCACGGTGACCTTTACCAATGAATCGCTCAGCGGATGGCAGACCGCGAAATTCTCCAGCCCGATTCAGATTGTCGCAGGGACGACCTATGTCGCCTCCTACCACACGTCAGGCACCTACCATGCCACCGGGAACTACTTCACGACTGCGCGCACCAATGGACCGCTGACGGCTCCGGCCTCGACGACGGGCAGCGGCAACGGCGTCTATTCTTATGGAGCAGGCGCCGTCTTCCCCACGTCGAGCTACCAGGCTGCGAACTATTGGGTCGACGTCGTCTTCAACCAATCGACGGCGAACACTGCCCCGACCGCTGCCAATGACAACGGCTTCCTAGCTTACTACAACACGCCGCTGTCGATCGCCGCGTCCGCCGTCCTTGGCAACGACATCGATGTCGATGGCGACACGCTCTCGATTACCGGCGTCAACGGCGCGACGAACGGCGCGGTCACCTTCGACACCCAGGCCAACCGGATCATTTTCACGCCGACCACCGGCTACACCGGGCCGGCCAGCTTCTCGTACACCATATCCGACGGCCGCGGCGGAACGTCCTCGGCCAGCGTAAGCCTCACCGTCAGCCGAACGACCAGCCTGTTTGCCGCGTCCGATACACCGAGTGTCGCTGCCACGAGCGATGCGAGTTCGGTGGAACTCGGGGTCAAGTTCGTCGCCTCCGCGCGCGGCACGATCATTGGCCTGCGCTATTACAAGAGCGCCCAGGACACCGGCACCCACACCGGTTCGCTCTGGACCAGCACGGGGACGTTGCTTGCCTCTGCCACCTTCACCAACGAAACCGCGAGCGGCTGGCAGACCGTGACCTTCTCGCAGCCGGTCACAGTTTCGGCGGGCACCACCTATGTGGCGAGCTATCATTCCAACGGCCGCTACGCGATTACTCCGAACTATTTCGGCACCAGCCATTCGAGCGGAGCGCTTACCGCGCCATCAAGCGCGACAAGCGGCGGAAATGGCGTCTATGCTTACGGCACGGGCAGCATCTTCCCGACGGCGAGCTACAATGCGACGAACTATTGGGTCGACGTTCTCTACGAGCAGGCCACGCAGAACACGGCTCCCGTGGCCGCCAACGATTCCGGCTTTTCCACGAGCACCAATGCGCCGCTCTCGATCCAGGCCTCCGCTCTGCTCGCCAATGACAATGATCCGGATGGCGACACAATAGCGATCACGGGCGTCAGCAACGCGGTGAATGGCTCCGTCTCCTTCAACAGCCAGTCGAACGTCATTACTTTCACTCCGGCCAACGGTCATTCCGGACCAGCGAGCTTCACCTACTCCATTTCCGACGGGGTCGGCGGCACCGCTTCCGCCCAGGTCTCGCTCGACGTCATTCAGCAAGGTGCCGAGCAGAACGTATTCGCTGCTAACAGTGCGCCCGCGATTGCTTCGGTGAACGATCCGAGTGCGGTCAATCTCGGCATGAAGTTCCAGGCGGATGTGGCCGGTTGGATCACCGGCATCCGCTTCTACAAGGGCGCGAACAACACAGGCCCGCATACTGGCTATCTGTGGACATCGACCGGCACGCTGCTCGCGAGCGCCACGTTCACGAATGAAACCGCCAGCGGCTGGCAGTCGGTCAATCTCGCCGAGCAGGTCGCGATCCAGCCGGACACGACCTACGTCGTTTCCTACAGCACCAACGGGTTCTATTCGGCGACAAGTAACTTCTTCAGTTCCGAGGTCACCAACAACAATCTGCATGCGCTGTCATCGGCGCTGAGCGGCGGCAATGGCGTGTATCGCTATGGTGCCAGCGGGCTGTTCCCGACTAGCAGCTTCAACAGCACCAACTACTACGTGGATGTGGCGTTCAGGCCGCAACTGGCGGCGTAGATGGGCGTGGAGGTTCGCAGGATGCGCGACGATCGACTGCCAGTGACCGTGCTGGCGGGCTTCCTCGGCGCGGGCAAGACCACGCTCCTGAACCATATTCTGCGCAACCGCGATGGCTATCGCGTCGCCGTGATCGTCAACGACATGAGCGAGATCAGCATCGATGCGGACCTCGTTCGCGACGGGGGAGCCGACCTTTCGCGCACCGACGAGACGCTGGTCGAACTGACCAATGGATGCATATGCTGCACGCTTCGCGCGGATCTCCTTGCCGAGGTTCGCCGCCTGGCGGCGGAAGGACGCTTCGACTATCTGCTGATAGAGGGCACGGGTATTGCTGAGCCTTTGCCGATCGCCGCGACGTTCTCCTTCAGGGATGAAACAGGTGCCGCGCTTTGTGACGTCGCCCGGCTCGATACGATGGTCTCGGTCGTCGATGCGGTGAACCTGCTCGCCGATTACACGAGCACGGATTTTCTAGCCGACCGCGGCGAGGCTCGCGACGAGGACGACAAGCGCACTCTGGTCGATCTTCTTGTCGAGCAGATCGAATTCGCCGATGTCGTGGTAATCAACAAGATCTCGGACGTGAGCGTCGAAACGCGAACGACGGTGCGCCGGATCATTGCGGCGCTCAATCCCGATGCACGTGTCATAGAAACCGATTTCGGCCGCCTGCCGCTCGCCACGGTCCTCGATACTGGCCTGTTTAGCGAGGCGAGGTCGGCGCGACATCCTCTGTGGCACAAGGAACTTTATGGCTGGGGCGACCATATCCCCGAAACCGAGGAATACGGGATCACAAGTTTCGTCTACCGGGCGCGACGTCCCTTCGATCCCGCGAAGTTCCACGATTTCCTCGCGAAAGAATGGACGGGCCTCATTCGCGCCAAGGGGCATTTCTGGCTGGCGACGCGCCCCGACCGGATCGGGCAGCTTTCGATCGCTGGGACGCAGCGCCGCACCGAGGCAAAGGGCCTTTGGTGGGCGTCGGTGCCGAAGGCGCACTGGCCCCGTTATCCGCAATTCCGCGAATTGCTCGATCGGCATTGGAGCGCCGTCTGGGGCGATCGCCGGCAGGAACTCGTCTTCATCGGGGCAGGTCTTGCCGAGGCGGCGATCCGTGCCGCGCTCGACGATTGCCTGATCGGTGAAGAGACCGGCTTCGATCCGCAGCTTGCGCGCGGTCTGCGTGATCCGTTTCCAACATGGCAGCACGCGCCTGCCGCATGATCAGCTCAAAGGTAGGGAGTAGAAAATGAGCACGGAACTTTATTCAGACGGCATAGGCGAGATCACCGTCACCGGAACAATCGTCAGGATCGACCTGATGTCGCTCTCCGCCACCGAACGGGACGAAAAGAACAACCCGAAGCCGGCGTTCCGGCAGCGGATCATCATGCCGGTGGATGCGTTCGCCAATGCCGTAGACCTCATGCAGAAGGCGCTTGCCGGCCTCGTCGAAGCAGGCGCGGTTCGACGGATCGGCGATATCCAGAAACTTCCGGCGACCGACACACAACAGGGGCAGATGACGACCAACGCGTCGCCCAACTTCAATTGATCCGAAACGCAGCTATTTCTGGGGCGGGTGATGAGTACCAATCCGCATACCAGTCTTCAGTGTCTGGTCCTTGTCGCCCGTCACCATGGCATCGACCTTTCGCCCGAACGGCTGCTGCATGACTACGCATTGGGGGACCAGCCGGTCGCGACCCGGCAGCTCCTGCGCATGGCGAAAGATGCCGGCTTGCGTGCCCGGCACGTGCAACTTACCTGGCGATCGCTCTTTCAGATGGGCGGCGCCTATCCCGTGCTTGCCGAACTCGAAAACGGCAACTGGGTCGTCGTCGCCGGCGTTGCGACCGACAGCGAGGAGGAGGCGATACGGATTCTCGATCCGCTCGCGGCGCGCCCCGAATTCATCGTCCTGAATGAGAGCCAGTTTTCCAAAGCCTGGCGCGGTTCCGCAGTCCTCCTGAAGCGCAACTACCGTCTCGGCGACGATGACCAGCCCTTCGGCTTTCGCTGGTTCTTGCCGGAGATCATACGCCAACGCGGGCTGTTCCGGGACGTCGCCCTGGCAGCCATCGCCCTTTACGGACTCGGCCTCACAACGCCGATCTTTTTCCAGCTCGTCATCGATAAAGTGCTGGTGCATCAGAGCTACGCGACGCTGACGGTTCTCACCATCGGCATCGCTGTCGCCCTGGTCTTCGATGCCGTCTTCTCCTTTCTGCGGCGCTATCTCCTGCTCTATGCGACCAACAAGATCGATATCAGGATAGCGACGCGCACCTTCGGGCATCTCCTGAACCTGCCGATCGCACTCTTCGAACAGGCGTCCGCCGGCGTCCTGGTGAAGCATATGCAGCAGACCGGCCGCATCCGTGAGTTTCTGACCGGCAGGCTCTTTCTCACCCTGCTCGACGGCCTCTCGCTCCTGGTGTTCGTGCCGATCCTCGCCCTCTACAGCGTCAAGCTCACCTTCGTGGTGCTCGGCTTTGCCGCGCTGGTCGGTCTCGTCGTAATGATGCTGGTCGGGCCGTTCCAGCAACGGCTCCAGGCCCTCTATCAGGCTGAAGGCGATCGACAGGCCATGCTCGTGGAAACGGTCCACGGCATGCGCACGGTCAAGTCGCTGGCGCTCGAGCCGCGCCAGCGCCGGGTGTGGGACGACCATTCGGCGCGCTCGATCTCCGTGCGCTTTCGCGTCGAGAAGATTTCGACCTTCGCGCAAGCCATCACGGGGCTCCTGGAAAAACTGATGAGCGTCGCGATCGTCGGCTTGGGTGCGCTCGACGTGTTCGGCGGCACGATGACGATCGGCGCGCTCGTCGCATTCAACATGCTGGCCGGCCGGGTTTCCGGGCCGCTTGTCCAGATCGTCACCATGATCCACGAATATCAGGAAGTGGCGCTTTCCGTGCGCATGCTCGGTGAGATCATGAACCAGCGCCCGGAACAATTCGGGCGCGGACGCGGGCTCCGGCCGGATCTCAAGGGGCTGATCGAGTTCGACAGGGTGACTTTCCGGTACGGGCCCGACGGGCCCCCTGCACTCGACGATGTCTCTTTCACGGTTCCCGCGGGCTCCGTCTTCGGCATCGTCGGCAAGAGCGGCTCGGGAAAGACAACCGTAACCCGACTTATCCAGGGCCTCTATCAGAACCAGCAGGGGCTCGTGCGCATAGACGGCCATGACAGCCGCGAGATCGATCTCGTTCACTTGAGAAAGAGTATCGGCGTCGTGCTGCAGGACAATTTCCTGTTCCGGGGAACGGTTCGCGAAAACATCGCGGCGGCAAGGACGGATGCGAGCATCGAGGAGATCGCCGCGGCCGCACGGATCGCCGGCGCCGAGGAATTCATCGAGCGGCTGCCCCGGGGCTTCGAAACCCTGCTCGAGGAAAATGCCTCCAATCTCTCTGGAGGCCAGAAGCAGCGCCTTGCCATCGCCCGCGCGCTGATCACCGATCCCAGATTGCTTATTCTCGACGAAGCGACGAGTGCTCTCGACCCCGACAGCGAGGCGATCGTCAGACAGAACCTCTCCAAGATCGCCGAGGGACGCACCGTCATCATCGTCTCCCACCGCCTGTCCACCCTCGTCGATGCCGATGCGATCCTCGTCATCGAGCGCGGCAAGATCGCCGATATCGGTCGCCACGACCAGCTCGTTTCACGCTGCATGACCTATCGCCACCTGTGGTCGCAGCAGACAAGGCAATCCGCATGAGCGCGCGCGGCCAGCGACCGACAAAAAGCGACGGCGACCTCATGGGAAGGCGGCCGCTGCCGCCGGTCATCGCGGAGTTCCAATCCGATGCGGTGGAACTGGGGGAACGCGTACCGCCGAAGATCGCTCGGTTGACGCTCTACGGCGTGGCAAGCCTCATCGTCGCTGCCGTTCTGTGGGCCTCGATCTCATCGATCGACGAAGTCGTCGTTGCTCCCGGCAAGCTGGTGACGACGCGGCCTACCATTATCCTGCAGCCGCTCGAAACCTCCATCGTTCGTTCGATCGATGTGACGACCGGAGAGGTGGTGCGCGCGGGCCAGGCGCTCGTCATGCTTGATTCAACATTCAGCCAGTCGGATTTCGACCAGCAGCGGGTAAAGCTCGCGGCATTCGATGCGCAAATAAAGCGCATCGAAGCGGAACTCGCCAACGCCGATTACTCCTTGGTCGCGGGCAATTCGCCCGAGGAGCGGCTGCAGGTGCAGCTCTTTGGTCAGCGGCGTGCATTTTATGTCGCTCAGCTCCAGAATTTCGATCAGCAGATCGCGGGGCAGCTTGCGGCAATCGAAGCCGGAAAGGATCAGGAGGTCATCCTGCTCGACCGCCGGGAGAGCCTCACCCGGATCGAGAATGCGCGTGAGACGCTCTACAAAAAGGAAAAAGGTTCGCTCATCAATTTCCTCAGTTCGCGCGATGCGCGCCTCGACGTCGATGCCAATCTCTCGCAACTGCGCGGCAAGTCGGCTGAAGCCGAACATGCGCTGGCCAGGCTCAGGGCGGATCGGCAGGCGTTCATCGAGGACTTCCGCCGCACAACGACGGAGCAGCTCGTAGAGTTGCGCGGCCAGCGCGATACTGCGAGCACGGAATTGAAGAAGATGGAGTTGCGCCGCGAGATGGTGGCACTGACCGCGCCCGCCGACGCCGTCGTGCTCGATCTGGCCCAACGCTCGGTCGGCTCGGTCGTGCGCGAGGCGGAGCCGATCGTCACGCTCGTACCTCTCAATGTGCCCCTGGAAGCCGAGGTCGAGATCAATGCGCGCGATATTGGTCGCGTTACGGCCAACGAGGAGGTCCGCATCAAATTCGACGCCTATCCGTTCCAGAAATACGGCACCGCGTCCGGCTCGATCCGCACGATCAGCCGCGACGCCTTCACGCCAAATCAACAGGATGCTTCAGCGGGCCAGGCATCGGCTCCGTTCTTCAAGGCGCGCGTTTCGCTTGGCGACAGCGAGCTACGTGCGCCGCCCGGGACCGTCCGCCTCCTGCCCGGCATGACGGTATCTGCAGAAATCAAGGTCGGCCGTCGAACTGTTATTTCCTATTTCCTCTATCCGCTGCTGCGAGGCCTCGACGACGCAATTCGCGAGCCTTGAGCGCGACGCTCACACGCAAAGTCCGCCTCCGGCGACAGCTGGTGCGATCCTTCGATCAGGCCGCATTTGCCGTCGCCGGCGTCAATCTCCGCATGATCACCTTTTCGATTGCAAGTACGACCATCAGGGCGAACTCGATGGCTACGGTGAGGACACCGTCCATAAAGACGATCTGTGCGCTCCCGAACAAGTCGTCGACCACGGTGCGGGCCACCTCGAATACTTGACCTGTTACAGATATGGCCGGGTCGGCGGGCGTCGGACGCCGCTTGTGACGTCCGGAGCCCTGGCTTCCGCAAGCTGAGCGAGGAATTCATCCATGAGGGGAGAATTGCCGAAGCGACGATTGGTGCGCTCGGTGGCGAGTGAGAACTGAGGGTCCACTTCGGTGAGTTGTGCCATCGCGCGCCGGGCGCCCTGCACGTCTCCACGCTGGGTGAGGACTGCTGTGTGGATCAGCAGGCAATCCGCCTCGCGCGGGGCGCGGATCAGGCATTCGCGCAAGACCTGGTCGGCTTCATCGAGACGGCCGGCGGCGTAGAGCGCCTGGCCGTAGACGTAGGTGTAGTATTCCGGTGCCATCGGATGCAGCCGCCGCGCCCGCTCGGCGTTGCGCACCGCCTCGTCATAGCTCCCGAATCGGACCTGCGCCTTTGCCAGCGCCATCAGGCTGTCCGGGTCGTTCGGATTGAGTTCCACCGCCCGTTGAGCGGCCTGCATGGCGCCGGCGTAGTCGCCGGCGACCGAAAGCCCGAAACTCAGGACCTGATAGCCGACCGCGAGATTGGGATCGAGGCGAACGGCCTGGCGCGCCTCGCTGAGACCAGTTTCCACATCGGTCCGGGTCGCCCTGCCGCTGAGGTTCTGCGCGAAGTCGACGATATAGGTCATGCCGAGATTGGCGCGCGCCGCGGCGTAGCCGGGATCGAGCTCAAGAGCACGATGAAGCAGCGCACGCGCGGCCATCAGCGCCTCGGCATCCTTCGAACCGTGCTTGTAGCGGTCACGCGCCTTAAGAACGAGGTCGTAGGCCTGAAGGTTTTCGGTCGGGCGTTCGGCGGCGTTCGAGACTTCCGACTGACGCACATAGGACACCAGATGCGAGACGATCTCAGCTGTCAGATCGGTCTGGAGCGCGAAGACGTCCTCGACGCGCCGATCATAGGTCCGCGACCAGAGATGGGCACCGCTGCGCGCATCGATGAGCTGCGCCACCACGCGAAGCTGGTCGCCGGCGCGCCTGGCGCTGCCTTCGACCACATAGCCGGCGCCCAGCCTTTCGCCGATCCTGCGGATGTCCTCCGCCTGGCCGCGCAGCGCAAAAGTCGAGTTGCGCGCGATCACCTGAAGCTCGGGGTTTCGCGCCAGGTTGGCGATAATGTCCTCCGTCAGCCCGTCGGCGAAATAGGCCTGACCGGCTTCGCCACTCATATTGTCGAAGGGCAGCACCGCCACGGTCGGCCGGGCGTCGGCAGGTTCACCGCCCACGAGACGCACGAGGCCGTAGGTCAGATCCGCGCTAATCGCCCGCAACGCTGGCATCTGGGCGAAAGCGGCGACGGCGATAAGCCCGGCGGCCCCGATCGCGACGGGCAAAGCGGCACGCCGGCGGAGCGCCATCAGGCCTATCCAGCCCCGGCCGTGCACCGGCTCCGGCTCGAGCCGCACGGCGTACACGGCGAGCGGCTCGGTAATGTTTTTGGCCTGCCTTCGCCCGATACTGTAGAACAGCTTGCTGCGGCTCCGATCGGCGCTGCGGACCACGGCCTCGCTCACGAAAATGCTGGCCGGCGCTGCCATGGCCTCCAGCCGGGACGCGACGTTGACGCCGTCACCGAACATATCGCCATTATCTTCTATGACGTCGCCGAGGTTAATGCCGACACGCAGGTTGAACGGCTGCTCGATGAAGCCATTCTGGATTTCGATCGCCGCATCGAGCGCCTCGTTGACGCTCGGGAAGGTCGCCAGGAAACCGTCGCCGGTGGTCTTGAAAGTGCGGCCGCCGTGCTTCTCGACGGCCGGTATGATCAGTTCGCTGAAGGCCGCGCGCAGGGCCGCATAGGTCGAGGATTCGTCCTCGGACATCAGTCGCGTATAGCCGACGATATCGCCCGCTACGATTGCTGCGAGTTTGCGTTCCATCACGAGGCCTCGGCAGTTTTCGCAAGCATATTCCCGGGACCGCCCCTGCCCGTCCACTCAAAACTCTGTGTGCGGGCGCCCTGCGTTGCGGACGCATTCACGATACTTGCCCCTCGATCAACGGCTTACGCGGCGGAATACCGCCACGCATTTTCAACTGACCATCAAACCCGAAGCAGCGTCTTGATTGCCCTGCGCTCGTCCATGGCGCGATAGCCTTCGGCGACATCGGTCAGCGATACCTCGATATCGAAGACCTTGCCGGGGTTGATCTCTCGGTTCAGTAGTTCCATGAGATATGGCAGGTAACGTCGTACCGGAGCGGGACCGCCCAACAGGCTTTTCTGGGCGAAGAACAGGTTCTGACCGTCCAGTTGCACACCATGCGGCACGCCCACGAAACCTATGTGACCGCCCGGTCGTGCGCAGTTGATCGCCTGCATCATCGATTCCTGCGTTCCAACGCATTCAAGCACCGACTCTGCGCCAACGCCGCTTGTCAATTCCTTGATCCGGGCCACGCCTTCATCGCCCCGTTCCGAGATGATGTGCGTTGCGCCGAACTCGAGCGCGAGGTCCTGGCGACTCTTGTGACGGCTCATTGCGATGATTTTTTCGGCCCCCATCTGCTTGGCGGACAGAACGCCCATGGGGCCGACGGCACCGTCACCGACGACGACTGCGGTCGAACCAGGAATAACGATAGCCGGCATAAAAGAATGCCAGATTGCCCCACGGAGAATAATAGCAGAGGTCGCCCGGCGCTTCGTTGGAAAACGGTCTGCTGCCTTCCTCGCTAAGCTTTCGTGGCAGATAGGCAATCTTCTCGTCGTTGGCATAGTTGTCGATCGTCAGGTCGAGCGGAAGCATGGACACGAAGCCGCGGGCCGACGGATTGTCGTGAAGCGTGGCGGTGAAAATCGTGCCCGGCAAAGGCGATGCGTATCTTCATGTTCGTGTTCTTCTCGGCCTCTGCCAGACGCGGCATGAGGGTGACGGCGGCAGCTGCCGCGATGAGGGCCCGGCGCGTGAGTGGTTGCCGCGTCATTTTGCACGCTCCCGGTCAAACCAGGCCGCCAGGGCGGCCATGGCGGATCCAAGCAACAGGGCCGCGGCGACGGCGAACGAACTCCACCATCCTGCCCAATCGAACAAAAGGCCACCGGCCGCCGCTCCGATCGTGATGGCAAACTGGATGACGGCAACCTGAAGGCCCCCACCGGCCTCCGCATCGTCGCGCAGCACCCGGCTCAGCCAGGTTCCCCAGCCGACCGGCGCCGCTGTCCCGAAGAAGCCCCATGCAATGAGCAAACCAGCGACTGGTAGCTTCATGGAACCGAGCGCGATCAGCAGAATGGCGATCGCAGCCATCACGAGCGGAATGAAGATCACGATCGAGTAGAGCCGCGTGGTGAGCAGCCGGCTGATGCTCCAGGTCCCGGCAACGCCCGCGAGCCCCATCGACAATAGAACCAGAGACAGTGCCGAAACCGAATAGCCCGCGACGGACTCGAGGAACGGCCGAAGATAGGTGAACAGAGCGAACTGTCCCATGAACAGCAACAGGATTGCTGTCATGCCAAGCGCGACCTGGCGGCGCCCGAGAAGGCGAAAAACGTTGCCTGCCGCCTTACGCCGACGCGTCGGTAGCGACGGCATGCTCAGCGATTGCCAGATGAGCGCAAGCAGCGCCAAAGGCACCAAAGCGAATGCGCCCCGCCATCCAACGTAGTCGCCCAGAAAGCTGCCAAGCGGAGCCGAGATCGTGGCGGCGATAGCGTTGCCGGCATTCAGCATGGCAAGCCCGTTCGGCACCGCGCTGTCCGGCAGGAGGCGCATGACGATCGCGGTGGACATCGACCAGAATCCGCCGATCGCGATGCCGAGCAGCGCGCGTCCTGTCATCAGCGCCGCGTAATTGGGGGCGAAGGTCACGATCAGACCGGAAACGATGAGCAGAAGCGAGAAGGAAGACAGAACGATCTTGCGATCGATGTTCCGCGTCAGCCCCGCAATAGAGAGACTGGTCATTACTGCGAACAGACCTGAAATCGAAATCGCCTGGCCCGCCTGCCCCTCGCTCATCCCGAGATCACTGGCGATCGGCGTCAGGAGACTGACCGGCATGAATTCCGAAGCGATCAGCACCGCGACGCAAAGCGCCATCGACGCAACTGCGCCCCAAGCCGCAACGGATCCGGCCAAAGTCTCATCGAGTGTTGTCTGCGCCATGTATCTATCGTCCTTGGAGAGCGAGGCCGGCAGGAATTTGCCTCACGGCTCCATGTAGCAGCCGCACATCGATAGAATTAGTCGTCATAATTCGAATGGATTTATCGATGCGAAACATAAGTCCTGAGATGGCCCGAGCGTCCGGGTCTTGATCAAGTGTGATCGCCGGTCGGAAACCCACGCCACCACAACAGGCAGGTGGTCCAACGAACCTACTGCGACCCAAGAAACTCAATGATTGCCCGCCGCTCTTCAGCGTGGTTGAACCGCGGCGTCATCCGTGTGCCGCGCACCATGGCGGCGGGATTGCCAAGAAAGGTCTCCAGGGGTTCCAGTGTCCAGTTGACGCCGGAATCCCGAAGCGTAGCAGAGTACCGGAAGCCCTCAACGGCGCCGGCTGCTCGACCGACCACCCCCTGGCGATGCGGGCCAACACTATTTCGTGGTGTTGCGATCTGATGGCACGCCCCGCAGCGTTGCTGAAACAGCCGCTGGCCGGGTGCGGCGTCCGCCTCCCGACAGAAGGCAGGCGCCGCAATGCCTGCCGAGAGGAGAGAGCCCAGAAGCGCTATAACGTATTTCAACCGTCCACTCCCTTGAGATCGAGTTTGGGAAGCGGCAGGCTTCGACGCGCTTACCTGCAAGAACGGACCGCGTTTGCGATGGCCGGGAGCACGCCCGGCAAACCAGGTTCGCCAATGCCGCCCATGGTAGCGCCGCTTCCCACGATCCGCACATGGACCCGCGGCATGCGATCCGGCGTCCTCCGCGACGCCTGCATCATAGGCAGGATCGGCTTTGGCACAGTTATCGATGTGGCGGTGTTTGACCGCAGCCCTTGCGTCGGTTTCGCGGCAAATGACATTGACAGATCGGCGTTGCGCGTGAAGAAGTCTGACAACCTGATGACTAGGAGGAAGCACGCGTCATGACGTCCTTGAAAGACAAGAAAGCCGTAGTCACCGCCGCCGGACAAGGCATTGGCCGCGCGAGCGTCATTGCCTTCGCACGCGCCGGCGCCCGCGTACTTGCGACCGACATCAACGAGACCGCACTCTCCACGCTCGCAGCCGAAGCCGGCCCAGGCACTCTCGTCGAGACGGTCGTGCTGAACGTCTTGGACGAGACGCAGGTCAAGTCGGTATTCGGCAGATTCGGCGACGTGGATGTGCTGTTCAACTGCGCAGGCGTGGTTTATGGCGGCAATGTCATGGAGATGGCCGACAATGATCTCGACTTTGCCATGGACCTCAACGTGCGCGCCATGATCCGCACCATCCGGGCAGTTCTTCCCGGCATGATCGCCCGCGGTGGCGGCTCGATCATCAACATGTCCTCGGTCGCTTCCAGCGTTAAGGGTGTGCCGAACCGCTGCGCCTACGGCATTTCCAAGGCGGCCGTCATCGGCCTCACCAAGTCGGTCGCCGCCGACTACGTGACCCAGGGCATCCGCTGCAACGCCATCTGCCCCGGCACGGTGGAAAGCCCTTCCCTGCAGAATCGCATGAAGGCCCAGGGCGACTATGACGCCGCTCGTGCGGCCTTCATAGCCCGCCAGCCGATGGGACGCCTCGGAACCCCGGAAGAGATCGCCGACCTCGCACTGCATCTCGCCGGCGCCACCTACACTTCCGGCCAAGCCTACGCCATCGACGGCGGCTGGACCATCTGACGACAACGAAGACAGGGAGAAACACTCGATGAAGCTCATGCGCGTCGGCCCGCTTGGCCAGGAAAGGCCCGCCCTCCTCGACAGGAACGGCAAGATCCGCGATCTCTCCGCCCACGTGAAGGATATTGGCGGCGCCGATATCTCGCCCGAGGGTCTGGCGAAGATTGCCGCCCTCGACCCGGCCTCCCTGCCGGAAATCCAGGCGGACCGCATCGGTGCCTGCGTCGGCGGTACGGGCAAATTTATCTGCATCGGCCTCAACTACTCCGATCACGCCGCGGAAAGCGGCATGGCAGTGCCGCCGGAGCCGGTGATCTTCATGAAGGCCACCTCCGCCATCTGCGGCCCGAATGACGACGTGCTGATCCCGCGCAAATCCGAAAGGACCGACTGGGAAGTCGAGCTCGGCGTCGTCATCGGCAAGACCGCAAAGTACGTCTCCGAAGCAGAGGCTCTCGACTACGTCGCCGGCTACTGCGTCACCCACGACGTGTCCGAACGCGGCTTCCAGACCGAACGCTCCGGCCAGTGGACCAAGGGCAAGTCCTGCGACACCTTCGGCCCGATCGGCCCGTGGCTGGTGACCAAGGACGAGGTCACCGATCCGCAGAATCTCGGCATGTGGCTGACCGTGAATGGCGAGAAGATGCAGGACGGGACCTCCAAGACCATGGTCTACGGCGTCGCCTTCCTCTTGTCCTACCTCAGCCAATTCATGTCGCTGCAACCCGGCGACATCATCTCCACCGGCACGCCTCCGGGCGTCGGCATGGGCATGAAGCCGCGGCGCTACCTCAGGCCCGGGGATGTCGTTGAACTCGGCATCGAGGGCCTCGGCACGCAGAAGCAGACCTTCAAGGCCGACGTCTGATCGAGACGTGAATTGACAAGGGGTGGCGCTTCGCCGCCCCTTTTATCTTTTACCTTTGCCCTTATGTCCCCTTCGCTCTTGGCTTTCGCCCAAACCTATAATACAGGTTTGGAAAAGGCATAGGATAGCAAATGAGCGAAACGGCATCGACCACTCCATTTCGCCGCGACCTCGTCGCGGGCGCGGTCTCGCAGATTTCCGCCTTCATCCGCAAAAGTCAGTTGAAGCCGGGGGATCGCCTGCCCTCCGAAGCAGCCCTGACGGAAAACCTTAACGTGTCGCGCACGGTGGTTCGCGAGGCTCTGCGTTCGCTCGCCGCGATGCGACTGATCGACCTTGGCGCCGGCAAAAGGCCCACCGTTGCCGAACTCGACGACAGTTCCATCGCCATGACCTTCCGGCACGGCCTCTTCACCGACCAGATCGACATCCGCCAGATCTATGATGCGCGCCGCACCATCGAGGGGCGTACGGCAACGCTCGCAGCCCTGCTGCGCACCGAGCAGGAGGCGGACGAGATCCTCGGCTTCGCCCGCGCCATGCAGAACCGCCTCGACCAACCGGCTGTCGTCATGGAAAACGACCTCGCCCTTCATCTGGCGATCGCGCGCGCCTCGAAGAACCCCGTCTTCGCCCTCATAATCGGCGCCTTTCAGGGCGTGATCGTCGAGAGCTGGCCGATTGGCTGGAAAGCCCGCGCCACCGACGGCGAACGCGAAGCCGTGAACCGCCTGCACCTCGACCTCGCCGAGGCGATCGCCGCCGCCGACCCTCAGGTGGCCTCGACCATCATGGACCGGCATTTCGACCAGAGCCTCAGGGCTCTCGCTCGTGCCGGCCTGACCTGAACAAAGAAACTGGAGTTCCCATGAAAATCACAGGTCTCGAAACCGTGCGCGTCGCCGAGCGCGCCAATCTCCTCTGGCTGCTCGTGCACACCGACGAAGGCATAACCGGTCTCGGGGAGACCTTCTTCGGCGCGGAAACCGTCGAAGCCTACATCCACGAATATATCGCGCCCCGCGTGATCGGCCGTGATCCGCTGGAGATCGACCGCCTCGCAGCCGACCTCGTCGGCTATATCGGCTTTCGTTCCTCCGGCGCCGAAGTGCGCGGTAACTCCGCCTTCGACATCGCGCTCTGGGATATTTTCGGAAAGGCGACGGGGCAGCCGATTGCCCAGCTTCTCGGCGGCTTCACGCGTCGCGAGATCCGCACCTATAACACCTGCGCCGGCACCGAATACATCAAGAAGGCGACCGGCCAGACGACGTCCAACTACGGGCTTTCAACCGGCAAGGACTACGACGACCTGAATGGCTTCCTGCAACGCGCCGACGAACTGGCGCTCTCGCTGCTCGAAGACGGCATCACCGCCATGAAGATTTGGCCGTTCGACGCGGCCGCCGAAAAGACGCGTGGCCAATACATCTCGGTCCCCGACCTCAAGCAGGCACTCGTTCCCTTCGAAAAGATCCGTGCAGCCGTCGGCGACAAGATGGACATCATGGTCGAGTTCCACTCCATGTGGCAGCTGCTGCCGGCCATGCAGATCGCCAAGGCGCTCGCGCCCTTCAACACCTTCTGGCATGAAGATCCGATCAAAATGGACAGCCTTTCGAGCCTGAAGCGCTATGCCGAAGTCTCCCCGGCCCCTATTTCGGCCTCCGAAACGCTCGCCACCCGGTGGGGTTTCCGCGACTATCTCGAAACCGGCGCGGCCGGCATCGTCATGCTCGACATCTCCTGGTGCGGCGGGCTCTCGGAAGCCCGCAAGATCGCGTCGATGGCCGAAGCCTGGCACCTGCCCGTCGCCCCCCATGACTGCACCGGACCCGTGGTGCTCTGCGCCTCGACCCATCTGTCGCTCAACGCGCCCAACGCGCTGGTCCAGGAAAGCGTGCGCGCCTTCTACAACACCTGGTATCGCGATCTTGTGACCGCGCTGCCGGAGGTGAAGAACGGGATGATCACGGTTCCCCCTGGTCCGGGACTTGGCATGGAGCTCCATCCCGACATTGAGAAGACCTTCACAGTCAGCCGCCGAATGTCCGATGCCTCCGGCATCTGATTGAGGTGACCCCCCAGAGACCCCTTGGGACGACAAAGAAATGGGCGGCGGCGGCCCGGGCTCGCCGCCTTCGCCGTCCCCGCGGTAATGCTGCCCGGCAGGCGCTGTTCGCATTGAATGATGCGAAAGATGTGCCAGAGCCGACGCCAAGCTTCCCCGGCACCGGCATTCATGCGGGACAAGCCTTCTCGAGAGCACAATATGAAAGAAGCCCGCAGCGGAGACCGCTGCGGGCTTCTTTTTTGGCGCGGTCCGAAGGACCGCCACCAGGGAGATTACTTGCGGATCTCGGTGAGTTCGGCAAGAACTGCGTCCACGACGTCCGCACCGATCTCGTCCATGTGCTTTTGGTAAACAACCATCGACTTCTCGCGGATGCGGGTCTGTTCTTCCGGAGACAGGACGTTCACTTCGAGACCGGCAGCCTTGATCTTCTCCAGCGACTTCTTGTTCAGGTCGGCGATGACCTGACGCTCGACGTCGCGGCCGACGACGGCGCATTCACGAAGGGCCGCCTGCTCTTCCGGGGTGTAGGTGTCGAAGATGGCCTTCGAGAACAGGAAGAGGAACGGCGTGTAGGCGTGGTTGGTCTCGGTGATGTACTTCTGTACTTCGAAGAACTTCGAGGTGTCGATCGTCACATAGGGGTTTTCCTGGGCGTCGATCGTCTTGGTTTCGAGAGCCGAGAACACCTCGCCGAAAGCCATCGGCGTGGCGTTCGCGCCGAGGTTCTGGAAGGTGTCGAGGAAGATGTTGTTCTGCATTACGCGGACCTTCAGGCCCGAGAAGTCTTCCCACTTCGTGACCGGACGAACGGAGTTCGACAGGTTACGGAACCCGTTTTCCCAGTAAGCGAGGTTGACGAGGCCGACGGCTGCCAACTTCTCGTCCATCATCTTGCCGAACTTGCCGTCGAGAACCTTGTATGCTTCCTCGGCATTGGCGAAGAGGAACGGCAGGTCGAAGACGCCGAGAGCCGGCTCGATGCCGACGAGCGGCGAGGACGAGGTCACGACAGCTTCCTGAACGCCCGAACGGAGCGCCTGGGTGGCCTGCAGGTCGCCGCCGAGAGCACCGCCCCAGAAGGCGGTCAGCTTGAGCTTGCCGCCGGACTTTTCATCCAGGCACTTCTGCATGGCTTCGATACCGTTGCCGACCGGGTGGTCGGCGTTGATGCCGTTCGACACGCGGATGTTGCGGTCGTTGAATTCGGCGAACGCCGGCGCCGAAGCCGTGCAGGCGAATGCAATAGCGGTCGTGGCGAGTAGAAGTTTTCTCATGATATCCCTCCCGAGGATGGTTGTTTGAGAAGATTGACGGTTGTCCATCACCGCAGCCACTGGGCGGGTACGGTGATGATTTCAGGGAACAGCACGAACAGCATCAGTAGAGCCGTTTGGGCCAGCAGGAAGGGCAGGATGCCGATCGTGACCTTTCCGAGCGGGACTCGACCAACGCCGCTCACGACGTTCAGAACGACGCCCACCGGCGGGGTGATCAGGCCGATGCAGCAGTTCATGACGAACATCACGCCGAAGTAGATCGGATCGATGCCCGCCTGCTTGATGATCGGCATGAGTACCGGCGTGAGGATCAGGATCGACGGCGTCAGGTCGAGAGCCGTACCAACGATCAGGATCAGGATCATGATCGCGAACATCAGGAGCTTCGGACGGTCGATCAGCGGTTCAATATAGCCCGTGATCTCATTCGGAATGTTCGCGGCCGTGATAAGCCATGCCGAGACGAGAGCCGCGCAAACCAGGAACATGATGACCGCAGTCGTCTTGGCAGCCTGCAGGATAACCTTTGGCAGGTCGCGCGGCTTCAGTTCGCGGTAGACGAACATGCCAACGAAAAGGGCATAGAAGGCCGCGATCACGGCAGCTTCGGTCGGCGTCACTATTCCGGCCTTGATGCCGCCGAGAATGATCACCGGCATGCCGAGTGCCCAAGCGGCGCGCCCGGTCGCATTGAGGCGCGCGGACATCGGAGCCTTCGGCAGCGGCTTAATGTTGTCCTTGCGTACGACGAACTGCCAGGTGAGGATCAACGACAGGCCCATCAGTAGGCCAGGCACGATGCCTGCCATGAAGAGCTGGGTGATCGACACGTTGGCCGACACACCGAACACGATGAAGGCCATGGACGGCGGGATGACCGGGGCGATAATGCCGCCGGACGCAATCAGTCCTGCGGAACGCGGCACGTTGTAGCCGGCCTTCGCCATCATGGGGATCAGGATCGCTGCAAGGGCAGCGGTGTCGGCAGCGGCCGAACCCGAAATACTCGCCATGATGACGGCAGCCATGATCGCCACGATGCCGAGACCGCCACGAATGTGGCCGACGCAGGTAATCGCGAACTCGATGATGCGCTTGGACAGCCCGCCCGAGTTCATCAACTCACCGGCGAGGACGAAGAACGGGATAGCCAGCAGCGTGAAGGTGTCAGCACCGATGATCATGTTTTGCGCGATGATCTGGCTGTTGAACATCCCCATGAACCACATGAGGACGACGCCACAGAACATCAGCGCGAAGGCAACCGGCACGCCGATCGCCATGGCGCCGCAGAGGGACGCAATAAATACGAGAAGAGTCATCAGCTACGCTCGGCCAGATGTTCGATGGACATGTTCTCGCCGGCGAAGGCGGCAAGTTCTTCCTCGGTCACGCGACCGGTCAGAAGGCGAATGAGGCGTTCCAGGGCGATGACCACGCAACCGGCGCCAGTGAAGAAGCCGATGCCGTAAACGAAGCCCATGGACAGGCCCGTCACCGGTGCACTCATGCTCCAGTTGATCGGGAACTGCTTCCACGTGCCCCAGAAGAAGATGGCGGAAACGCCGATGATCACGATGTTGCTGATCGCCATGCAGATAGCGCGACCCTTGCGGCCAAAGAGTGCCACGAGGGTCTCCACGCCCATGTGTCCGTGTTCTCGGAATGCCACAACGGCGCCGATGAAGGTCACCCAGACGAAGAAGTAACGCGCCAATTCGTCCGACACGGTCAGGCCGGAATTCATGGCGTAGCGCATGACGACGTTGACGAAAACCATGACCGCCATCCCCGAAAGAAGGATGATCAGCAGAAGTTCGAGAGCTTTGTAGAATAGATCGATTGCCTTTTGCACTCGGTCCTCCCCGTTCGAAAATTACAAGAGGCCGCGCTTGGCGAGGTTTCGCATGAGGGCGCCGATCCCGAAGGTCCATTCCGGGCAAGCATCGCAGCGATCAACCCAGTTCACCAGACGCCCGAGCTTGGGCGTCGATATTTCCACCCGATCCCCCACTTCGTGCGTGAAGCCCTGTCCGACGCCACGGCGATCCTTCACCGGCGCGAACATGGTGCCCAGGAACAGCACCGCGCCGTCCGGATACTGGTGATTGCGGTTGCGCAATTGCGACACCAGGTTTTCCGGGCTGCGGCTGATCGCTTCCATCGGGCTTTCGCCGATCATCTCGAAACCGTCCTCGCCCTTGACCAGCAGCGTGACGCGAACCTTGCGCAGGTCGTCGATGGTGAAGTTCTCGTCGAACAGGCGAATGAACGGGCCGATCGAGCAGGACGCATTGTTGTCCTTCGCCTTGCCGAGCAGCAAGGCAGAACGGCCCTCGACATCACGAAGGTTTACGTCGTTGCCGAGCGTGGCGCCGAGGATCGTGCCGTCGGAACGAACTGCGAGCACGACTTCGGGCTCGGGATTGTTCCACTGCGAGATCGGATGAATGCCGACCGTGTCGCCACAGCCGACGGACGACATGGGCTGCGACTTGGTGAAGATCTCGGCGTCGGGGCCGATTCCGACTTCGAGGTACTGCGACCAAAGATTCATCTCCTGCAGCAGCGCCTTGACCTTCGCGGCCTGCTCCGAACCGGCCACGAGGCCGCGCAAGCTATCGCCGAGCACCGGCGCCAGCCGTTCGCGGATTTCGCGTGCCCGGGAGGAATCGCCCTTGGCCTGCTCCTCGATCACGCGCTCGAGCATGCTGTCGGCGAAGGTGACGCCAGCCGCCTTGATCGACTGAAGATCGATCGGCGCCAGAAGTTCGCCCGCCTTGCCGGAAAGAAAATCGTCGAGGGAGCCTAGATCGGCAAGATCGGCAGCGGATTTCAGCCTGTCGACCAGCCTATCGTGCTCGAACAGGAAGGAAACGGTCGTGGCTATGGTTGTCAGGTCGAGCAAGCGTCCATCGCGCAGCAGTACCGGGCAAGGACCATCGACGGCCTTCGACCACACACGCCCGACCAGAACGGCCCGCGCTGCGTCGTCCGGCAAAATTGCGGCCACGGATAGTGAATGCTTGGAAACCAAGTCCATCCTCCCTACTCAAATGTCTCCCAAGGCAGCGGCCCTGCTGCCTTGCCTTATTGTCAGGATGTCTGACAACGCTCCTCGATCGTTTTAGTCAGACTCCGTCGCACTGTCCAGCATTCAAATGACGGCTTGCTCAAAAACCCACCGCGATTGAGGTTCTCACCGCCATTTCCGCCGCATTTTCCCAAATGCGACCTCAATGGGCCTCGATCGTCAGGTCGAGCCGCCTCGCCGCGCCCAACAGGTGCATCTTCATCGCCTCCCTCGCCCGCTTCGGATCCCGGCTGGCAATGGCATCGCGCAAGGCGACATGCTCCTCGATCGTCGCCTCGACGATCTCCTCAAGAACCGCGGCCGCCCGCGCGGCATTGATCGCCAGGCTGATGCGCTCCGCGATGAACCCGATGAAAACCGAGAAGTACTCGTTTCCGGTGGCAGCAGCGACCGCGCGGTGGAACGCAAGGTCGGCGACGATGCCTTCCGCCGTCCACTTTTCCCCGCCGCTCATGCCGGCGAGCGCCTCGTCGATACGCTGAAGATCGTCGGCCGTATGGTGCAGCGCGGCCAGGCCCGCGGCCTCGATCTCCAGCGGAACGCGCAACTGAAAGAGATCGCGGAAACTTCGGCGGTCGGCCAGATCATCCTGCTCGATGCGGATCGGCCGTGCGTGGGGTTCGGTGACGAAGGCACCGACACCCTGGCGCGTCTCGACCAGTCCTTCGTTGCGCAGTTGAGCAATCGCCTCGCGCACCACGGACCGGCTCACGCCCAGCGCCTTGGCCAGAAAATGTTCGGTCGGCAGCTTTTCGCCGGGACGCATCCGGCCTTCCGTGATATCGCGCGTAAGCTGACTGGCAATGCGTGCCGGAAGATGCTCATTTCGCCTGATATGTCCGAATTCCATCGTCTTTCGTCCCGCCTCCTCCGCGTCACGAGAGGGGTTTCCTATCAATCCCTCGCGAAACTCAATTGGCAACCAGGGTTCATCCGAAGATCCGGATCGATCGCCGTCTTCGCCGCGGTCAGCAGCTTGCGTCGAACCTCGGACAGACGCGTGTCGAAGTCGGACTTCTTCAGGCGACCGATGCCGTGCTCGGCACTGATCGAGCCGTGATAGCCGTCGAGCACTTCGTTGATGATCTTCTTCGCCTTGTAGATCCGCGCATCGATCTCGCTGCGCGGTAAGTCACCCGGCGGCAGCACGTTCAGGTGCACGTTGCCGTCGCCGACGTGGCCGTAGGAGACGCAGACGCATTCCGGAAGGGCGTCGTAGACGGCCTTCTGAGCATCGCGTACGAAATCGGCGAGCCGCGACAGCGGAACAGAAACGTCGGTGCGCAAATGCGGGCCGCGCTTGGCCTGCCCCTCGTTCATGCCCTCGCGGAAATGCCAGAGATTGCGTGACTGCGCCTTGGACGTGGCGACCACCCCGTCGACCACGAGACCGTCGCCCATGACACCCTCGAGGAAACGTTCCATCAGATCCGACACGTCGACCAGCCCCGAGCCCGAGATTTCGAGCAGCGCATAGGCCTGATGGTCGCCCGACATCGGCATGGCGAGGTCCGGCATCGCCTCGCGCGCCAGTGCGAAGGCGAGCGGCGGCATGAACTCGAAGGCCGACAGAAGGTCGCAGCAGTCGCGACGGGCACGGCGGTAGAGCGCGATCACGTCGTCGAGCGAATTCAACCCCAGAAGGGCGGTGGCCACCTGGTCCGGCATCGGCATCAGCTTCACCGCGACCGCCGTGATGATCCCGAGCGTACCTTCGGCTCCGATGAACAACTGCTTTAGATCAATGCCGCGATTGTCCTTGCGCAGCGTCGACAAGCCTTCGAAAACCGAACCGTCGGGCAGAACGACTTCCAGCCCCAGCACCAGTTCGCGCGTCATGCCGTAACGCAGAACATTGATGCCGCCGGCATTGGTGGAGACATTGCCGCCGATTCGGCAGGACCCCTGCGCGCCGAGCGCGAGCGGAAAGAACATTCCAGCTTCCTCGACCTTGTCCTTGAATTCGGACAGGATCGCTCCCGCCTCGACGACGGCCGAAAAATCATCGACGTCAATCCGGCGGATGGCATTCATGCGCTCGAGACTGAGCACGACCTGGTTTTCCGGCGCATCCGGCGTAGCACCCAGCACGAGGCCGGTATTGCCGCCCTGCGGCACGATCGCGATGCCGAGTTCGGCGCAGACGCGCACCGCCTTCGAGACGTCCTGGGTGGAGCGCGGACGAAGGACCGCGATCGCTCCGGTGGTCACATCGCCGTGCCAGTCTCGACAATAGCGCTCCACCTCTTCCCCGAGGAGAACCAGATCCGCCCCGAGGGCGTCTACGAACTTCTGCTGATACGACTGGATACTCACGCTCACGTGTCCCTCCCGCCCCGGGCGCTGACGACCTGAGCGGGATACCAATTATTCTGTTTTCAAACGCATCATATAAGGTTATCAGACAACCTTACAATGTCTTTTTTCGGATAAGTGGTTCGCATCTTCGTCGGAAGGTGAGAACGAAAGCATGGAGGAGTTAAATCACGTGCACATTCTGATTATCGGCGCCGCCGGCATGGTGGGTCGCAAGCTCGCGGCACGTCTTGCAGGGGACGGAAACCTGGACGGCCGCCCCATCGACGCGATGACGCTAGTCGACGTCGTCACCCCGGAAGCGCCGGCGGGTTTTACCGGCAAGATTGTCCTAGAAACGGTCGACCTCTCGTCTACCGGCGAAGCCGAGCGCCTCGTCGCCACACGGCCGGACGTGATCTTCCACCTCGCAGCCATCGTCTCGGGTGAAGCCGAACTCGACTTCGACAAGGGCTACCGCATCAATCTCGACGGCACCCGTTACCTGTTCGACGCGATCCGCATCGCCAATGGCCAGGACGGCTACAAGCCGCGTGTCGTCTTCACCTCATCGATCGCCGTCTTCGGCGCTCCCCTGCCCTATCCGATCCCGGACGAGTTCCACACCACTCCGCTGACCAGCTACGGCACCCAGAAGGCCATCTGCGAACTCTTGCTGTCGGACTATTCTCGTCGCGGCTTCTTCGACGGCATCGGCATCCGCCTTCCGACCATCTGCATCCGTCCGGGTAAGCCGAACAAGGCCGCCTCCGGCTTCTTCTCCAACATCCTGCGCGAGCCGCTGGTCGGCCAGGAAGCCGTGCTTCCGGTCTCCGAGGATGTCCGCCACTGGCACGCCTCGCCGCGCTCGGCCGTCGGCTTCCTGATCCTCGGTGCGACGATCGACGTCGAAAAGGTCGGTCCGCGCCGCAATCTTTCGATGCCGGGCCTCAGCGCCACCGTCGGCGAACAGATCGAGGCGCTGCGCCGGGTCGCCGGTGAGAAGGCCGTGTCGCTCATCCGTCGCGAAGCCGACGAGATGATCATGCGCATGTGCGCCGGCTGGGCGCCCGGTTTCGAAGCCAAGCGCGCCACCGACCTCGGCTTCACCGCTGAAAAATCCTTCGACGAGATCATCAAGGTCCACATCGAGGACGAGTTGGGAGGCAAGCTCTGATGACCGCGGAGACAGCGACTGTGTCCCGGCGCATTGCCTTTCTCGGGACCGGGCTCATGGGCGCGCCAATGGCGCGCCGCCTGCTGAAGGCAGGCTTTCCCGTCACCGTCTGGAACCGCGACGCTTCCAAGGCCGAAGCCCTGGCGGCCGATGGCGCAAGCCTCGCCGACACGGCCGCCGACGCTGCACGTGATGCCGACGTCGTCTTCACCATGCTCAGCGACGGAAACGCCGTCGGCCAGGTTCTGTTCGAAACCGGCGTCGCCGAAGTCCTGAAGGCCGGCGTGATCGTCGTCGATTCCTCGTCGATCGCCCCGCCGGTCGCCCGCGATCACGCCGCCCGCCTCGCTGAACGCGACGTCTCCCACGTCGATGCCCCGGTTTCCGGCGGTGTCGTCGGCGCAGAAGCCGGGACACTCGCCATTATGGCCGGCGGCCAGGCCGAGGTTATTGCCGACCTTACGGACGTCTTTGCCGCGCTTGGCCGCGTCACCCATGTCGGCCCCGCCGGCGCCGGCCAGATCTGCAAACTGGCCAACCAGCAGATCGTCGCCATCACGATCGGCGCGGTCGCCGAGGCGATGATTCTCGTGGAAGCCGGCGGCGCGGATCGCGGCAGGTTCCGCGACGCCATTCGCGGCGGTTTTGCCGAGAGCCGGATTCTTGACCTGCACGGCGCCCGCATGGTGAACCGCACCTTCGCCCCCGGCGGTCCCTCTCGATTGCAGCTGAAGGACCTGGATGCGGTTGCCGCCATGGCCGATCTCCTGGATCTGGAATTGCCGTTGACGGCCATGGTACGGAACGAATTCCGTGAATTCGTCGCCGATGGCGGCGGCGAAAAGGATCACAGCGCGCTTCTGTTGCATCTGGAGAAGGCCAACGGCAGCGAACGGGAGAAAGATCAATGACCGACGACAGGGAGTCCAGCCGGCGGCTGCGCTCGCAGGACTGGTTCGATAACCCCGAGCACCTGGACCTGACCGCGCTCTACCTGGAGCGCTTCATGAACTACGGCACCACACCGGAAGAGCTCCGGTCGGGCAAACCGATCATCGGCATCGCCCAGTCGGGCAGCGACCTCAACCCCTGCAACCGCCACCATCTGGAGCTGGCGAAGCGCCTGCGCGACGGCATCCGCGATGCGGGCGGCATTCCGATCGAGTTCCCGACCCATCCGCTGTTCGAGAACTGCAAGAGGCCGACGGCGGCGCTCGACCGCAACCTCGCCTATCTCGGACTGGTCGAGATCCTTTACGGCTATCCGCTCGACGGCGTGATCCTGACCACCGGCTGCGACAAGACCACTCCGTCGGCACTGATGGCCGCCTCGACTGTCGATATTCCGGCCATCGTCTTCTCCGGCGGACCGATGCTCGACGGCTGGAACGACGGCGATCTCGTCGGCTCCGGAACCGTGATCTGGCGCTCGCGCCGCAAGTATGCAGCCGGCGAAATAACCCGCGAGCAATTCCTCGAGGCGGCCCTCGACTCCGCTCCCTCGGTCGGCCATTGCAACACCATGGGCACGGCGTCCACGATGAACGCCATGGCCGAAGCGCTCGGCATGTCGCTGACCGGCTGTGCGGCGATCCCGGCAGCCTACCGCGAACGCGGCCAGATGGCCTATCGCACCGGCCGTCGCGCCGTTGAGCTCGCACTGGAAGACATCAAGCCCTCCGACATCCTGACGCGTGAGGCATTCCTGAACGCGATCAAGGTCAATTCCGCCATCGGCGGCTCGACCAATGCCCAGCCGCACCTGATGGCAATGGCCAAGCACGCGGGAGTGACGCTCAACCCCGACGATTGGCAGGTTCACGGCTACGACATACCCCTGCTCGCCAATGTCCAGCCGGCGGGTGCCTATCTGGGCGAACGTTTCCATCGTGCCGGCGGTGTGCCCGCGATCATGTGGGAGCTGTTCAAGGCCGGCAAGATCGACGGCAGCTGTCCGACGGTGACCGGCAAGACCATGGCAGAAAACCTCGAAGGCCGTGAATCCGACGACCGCGAGGTGATCAGGCCCTTTGCCGAGCCGCTACGCGAACGCGCTGGCTTCCTCGTCCTCAAGGGCAATCTCTTCGATTTCGCCATCATGAAGATGAGCGTCGTTTCCGACAGCTTCCGCGAGCGCTACCTGCAGGAGCCGGGACGCGAGGGCGTGTTCGAGGGTCGCGCCATCGTCTTCGACGGGTCTGAGGACTACCACAAGCGGATCAACGATCCCTCGCTCGACATCGACGAGAACTGCATCCTGGTGATCCGCGGCGCCGGTCCCAAGGGTTGGCCGGGCTCGGCCGAAGTGGTCAACATGCAGCCGCCGGATCACCTGCTGAAGCGCGGCATCATGAGCCTTCCGACGATCGGCGACGGCCGCCAATCGGGCACGGCCGACAGCCCGTCGATCCTCAACGCCTCGCCAGAAAGCGCGGCCGGCGGCGGCCTTGCCTGGGTACGCACCGGCGACACGATCCGCATCGACTTCAACGAAGGCCTCTGCGACATGCTGGTGGACGATGCCGAGATCGCGCGCCGCAAGGCCGAGGGTATTCCGAAGGTACCGGGCGACGCCACTCCCTGGCAGATGATCTACCGCCAGACCGTGACCCAGCTCGCCGACGGCGCGACGATCAGGAAGGCGGACGAGTTCCGCCAGATTTCCAAGACGCCGCCGCGCCACAACCACTGACAGTCTGGCGATCGCACGGGCACCCCGTGCGATCGCTTCCTCTCGGGGGTCTAAAACAGCAATTGGACCTTCATGGACTTGCTCCTGTCAGCGGCGGTTTCGAAAGCTTTGACGGCGTCTTCCAGCGGGAAGGTTCCGGTCAGGAGCGGCTTCACGTCGACCCGACGGTGGTTGATGAGGCGACGGCAAGGCCGAATTCCTCGTGGAAGCGGAAGGTGCCCTTCATCTCGATTGGCGACGACCACGTTCTGCGGGATGGTGACATTGCCGCCGAGGCCGAGCTGGACAAGGACGCCGCGTGGTTTGAGAACCTCCAGAGCTGAACGCAAGGCGCTCGGGTTGCCCGACGCCTCGAATTGAACGTCGAAATATTCTTGTTCGCCGCGTAAGCCGAAAGCGCTTCAGCGTTGCTCGCGTCAGTCGGCGCCGACCTCGAGTGCCTTCTCCAAACCTTGTCCATCACGTCCGTCGCAATGATCTCGCGAGCGTCGTGCGCGCGCCGCGATGATCGCCAGCTCGTCGATCGGCGCGCAGCCGGTGAGGAGAACCCGCTTGCCGGTGAGGGCGCCGGACGGCCCACCGCATGCAGCGTCACCGCGAAGGGTTCACGACGCTTTAACCTTGTCAACGTCGGCACTAAGCGCGTCCTGGACACGCATGACTTGATCATCGAGGGCATCGAGAAGGGCGCGCCAGCCGAAGCAGCGCAGGCGATGAAGGTGCACCTTTCCGGCACCCTGTCGATGATCGATGATATCGCAACGCGCTACCCGGACTACATCGACCTCCGTTAAAGAAAGGTCCGTGACCCAAGCGGCCGGAACACGCTGGCCTTACGCCAGCGTGTAGGCAGTCTTGACGGTTGTGTAGAATTCGGCGGCGTATTTGCCCTGCTCGCGCGAGCCGTAGGACGAGCCCTTGCGGCCGCCGAACGGCACGTGGAAGTCGACGCCGGCGGTCGGCAGGTTGACCATCACCATGCCGGCCTCCGAGTTGCGCTTGAAATGGCTCGCATGCTTGAGGCTGGTGGTGGCGATGCCGGAGGACAGCCCGAACCGCGTGTCGTTGGCAACGGCAAGCGCCTCGTCATAGTCCTTCACCCGGATCACCGCCGCGACAGGGCCAAAAATCTCCTCGCGGGAAATCCGCATCCGATTGGTCGCCTCGGTGAACAAAGCCGGCTGCAGATAGAAGCCGGGCGTGTCGCGGGCAATCAGTTCGCCGCCGAAGGCGAGCCTGGCGCCTTCCTGTTTGCCGATGGCGATGTAGTCGGTGTCCTGGTTCAACTGGCCCTGATCGACCACCGGGCCGATATGGGTGCCGGCCTTCAGCGCGTCGTCGACGACAAGGCCGTGCATCCGCTCGCCCATCGCCGCGACGAACTTGTCGTGGATGCCCTCGGTGACGATGAGGCGCGACGAGGCGGTGCAGCGCTGGCCGGTCGAGAAGAAGGCGGAATTGACCGCCGCCTCGACGGCGACCGCAAGCTCGGCGTCGTCGAGCACGACGAACGGATTCTTGCCGCCCATTTCCAGCTGGAATTTGCGGTTGTGCTCGACCGAGGCGGCGGCGACGCGTTTGCCGGTGCCGACCGAACCGGTGAAGGTGATCGCCTGGATGTCGGGGCTGTCGAGCATCGCCTGGCCGACGACCGAGCCCTTGCCCATGACCAGGTTCAGCACCCCTTTCGGCAGGCCGGCACGATGGAGAATGTCGACGATCGCCCACGAGCAGCCGGGCACCAGTTCGGCCGGCTTGAAGACGACGGTGTTGCCGTAACAAAGCGCCGGCGCGATCTTCCAGGCGGGAATGGCGATCGGAAAGTTCCACGGCGTGATGATGCCGACGACGCCGACCGGCTCGCGGGTGATCTCGACACCGATATTCGGCCTGACGGAGGGGATGACCTCGCCGGCGAGACGCAAGGCTTCGCCGGCGAAGAAGTCGAAGATCTGGCCGGCGCGCACCGTCTCGCCGATGCCCTCGGCCAAGGTCTTGCCTTCCTCGCGCGACAACAGCCGGCCGAGCTCGTCCTTGCGGGCGATGATCTCGTCGGCGGTCTTCTTCAGGATCTGATGGCGCTCGAGGATGCCGGAGCGTGACCAGGCCGGAAACGCCGCCTTCGCCGCCGCGACCGCGGCTAACGCGTCATCGGCGCTGGCGCGGGCATAGTCGCCGATGACATCGTTGGTGTTCGACGGATTGATGTTCTTGCTGGCGTCGGTGCCAAGAACCCACTCCCCATCAATGAAATTTCTGAACATTAGCTCCTCGCAACGCTGATACTTTAACGCATATGTGGCCGTCCCAACCGGCTGCAAGACGCGGAAGGATGGTGGGAAATGTCATGTGATCGCCATTGTGGACCATCTTGCGGCGTCACCCAGGATCATGTCCGCCGCCTTTTCGGCGATCATGAAGACGGCCGCCTGGGTGTTTCCCGATACCATGTTCGGCATGATCGAGGCATCGGCGACACGTAGGCTTTCAATGCCGCGCAGCTTCAGCGTCGGGTCCGTTACGGCTTTCTCGTCCGTTCCCATCCGGCACGTGCCGCAGATGTGGTAGATCGTCTGGCCATTGGAACGGGCGAAATCCAGCCAGGCCGCATCCGTGCGGCAATTGGGTCCGGGGTTCATTTCCACGTCGCGGAAGGCGTCCATCGGCGCCTGTTCGACGATATGACGGGCGATCTTCATGCCCTCCACGATAGCGCGGCGATCCTCTTCCTCCGCAAGGAAGTTCGGTCGGATCGAAGGGGCCGCAAACGGATCTGGCGAGACCGCGTGAATGGCCCCGCGCGACTGCGGCCGCAATTGCGTCACGCCGATGGTCATGCCGGGCTTGCGGTCCAGTACCCGCTCGGCCGCATTCGCGTAGCTCGCATGCATGAAGAAGTACTGAACGTCAGGACCTTCCAGTCCCTCGCGGGTCCGCACGAAGCCGTGCACGAGACCGGTGCCAAGCGTGAGTATGCCGCGACGAGTGGCGGCGTATTGCGCCACCGCCATTGCCAGCTTCAGCCCGCGCGTCTGCTCGTTCAGCGTAACCGGCTGCTTCACCCGCCAGTTCATGCGGGTGCAGAAGTGGTCGATGTAGTTTTCCCCGACCCCCGGGAGGGCATGGGCCACCGTGATGCCAAGGTTCTGCAGGATGCCCGGGTTGCCGATGCCGGAAAGTTCCAGCAGTTGCGGCGTCTGCGCCGCACCCGCCGCAAGAATGACCTCCGCCCTCGCCTCGAAACGGAGCTTCGCATCGCCAATGCGCGCGGTGACCCCGGTTGCCCGCTTTCCATCGAGATCGATGGAAAGGACATGTGCACCGGTCCGGACGCTGAGGTTCGGGCGCTTCATCGCCGGCTTCAGATAGGCTTCGGCGGCACTGACGCGGCGGCCGCCGCGCTGGTTCACCTGATAGTATCCGAAGCCATCCTGGCTCGCGCCGTTGTAGTCGGGATTGCGGACATAACCGGCCTTTTCGGCGGCCCTGATGAAGGCCTCGCCGATTTCCGGACGCAGTGCCACGGTGCTGAGCGGCAAGGGGCCTCCATGCGCCCGTAGGTCGTTTGCAGGCCCGTCATAATCTTCGATGCCCCGGAAGAACGGCAGGACATCGTCGAAGCTCCAGCCGCGGCAGCCGGCCTGGGCCCAGCCGTCATAATCCTGGGGCTGGCCACGCACGTAGATCATGCCGTTGATCAGCGTCGAGCCGCCGAGGCCCTTGCCGCGCGGCACGGAGATGACGCGGTTCTTCGTCGCCTCTTCCGGTTCGGACGTGAAGCGCCAATTGTAAGTCGGATCGACCAGCAGCTTGGAGAAGCCGGCGGGGACGCCGATCCACGGGCTGCGGCCGATGCCGCCGGCCTCGAGGAGAAGCACGCTGTGCCGGCCGGATTCCGTCAAGCGGTTGGCAAGCACGCAGCCGGCATTGCCGCCGCCGACGATGATGTAGTCGAAGGTGTCCGCCGCAGCCTTCACGCCGCACCTCCTTTGGTCGGCGCGGCCAAGACCTTTCCGGGATTGAAGAGACAAGCGGGATCGATCGCCTGCTTGATGGCATGGACAAGCGCCTGTTCGGCGCGCGCCTTGGTGCGATGCCATTCGCCCACACGGTACTGACCGAGTCCATGCTCGGCCGAGATCGAACCGCGATGGCGAACGACCGCGTCATGGACCACGCGATTGACCACCGCCGGATCGTCCTCGGGTCCCAGCAGGACATTGTAGTGAAGATTGCCGTCGCCGAGATGCCCGAAGACGTTGAGCCGTGCCGCGCCCGAGACGGCGGCGACCGCGGCGCTTGCGTCTGCTAGAAAGGCAGGCATGGCGGTGAGCGGCACCGAGATGTCATGCTTCAGGCTGCGGCCCTCCCGCGCTTCCGCTTCCGTCACGTGCTCCCGCAGCGCCCACAGCGATTGCGCCTGTTGGTGACTCGCGGCTACCACGCCGTCGAGGGCGAGTTCCTCCTCGAAAGCGGCGGCGTGCAGTGCTTCCATCGCCGCCTCGAGGCCGGTCAGGCTGGACGCGGCTTCGATCAGCAGAAACCACTCGCCCGCGGCGATCGGACTTTTCAGGCCGGCGTGCTTCTCAACGAGCGCGATCGATTCCCCCGAGATGAGTTCGAAAGCGGAAAGCACGTCCCCGATCTCGCTCTGCGCCTTCGCGTAAAGCGCGATCGCCGTTTCCACGTCGGCGACCGAGAGCAGCGCGGTGACGCTGTGGCGCGGCATCGGCACGAGCCGCAGGACGGCCGCCGTGACGATGCCAAGGGTTCCTTCCGCGCCTATGAAAAGCTGCTTCCAGTCGTAACCGGCATTGTCCTTGCGCAGGTGCCGGAGGCCGTCGACAATCGTACTGTCGGCAAGCACGACTTCGAGCCCGAGCACCAGAGCCCGCGTCATGCCGTAGCGCAGCACGTTGACGCCGCCGGCATTGGTGGAGACGATGCCGCCAATCGTCGCCGATCCCTCGGCCGCGAGGCTGACGGGCAGCATCCGATCCCGCTTCGCGGCCTTCTCCTTGACGGACTGCAAGATCGCACCCGCCTCGACCTCCACTGTCATGCCGACCGGGTCCAGGCTGCGAATCTTGCTCAGGCGGTTGAGTGAAAGCAGCACCTGCGACGAGCTGGCGTCGGGCGTCGCTCCGCCGGCAAGCCCCGTGTTGCCGCCCTGCGGCACGATCGAGGCGCCATGCATACGGCAGGCGGCGACGATCGCCGCCACCTCGCCGGTATTGCCCGGACGCACAACACAGAGAGGGCTCCCGACGAAGCTCCGCTTCCAGTCGACGGCATAAGGCTCGACGTCGCCCGGCGCCGTCAGTACGGCTGCGGGCTCACAGATCGTCCGCAGTTGATCGAGAAGCGCACCCTTGCCGGCCATCACGCGATCGCCCCCATGTGCTTCGCCATTAGTTCGATCTGGCATTGCAGCATCGGCAGGCCGCGCTGGATGCGGCAGCCGATCGCCTCCGCCGCCTTGAGAAGCGGTGTCAACACCGGCTCCATGATCGCGTCGGCGACGACCTGACCGGCAGAGAGCCTGGAGAAATCGAGAGGCGGCGCGTCGGTCTCCTTCATGCCGAGCGAGGTTCCGTTGACGACGAGATCGTGGTCGGCCACCGACGCGGCATCGGTCGAGAGCGAGAGGCCGGGATGCCCCTGCCGCAGCCGCGCCACAAGAGCCTCGGCCTTGTCGACGGTGCGATTGGCGATGGTGAGGTGGCTGACACCGGCATCGGCCAGGGCAAATGCGATCGCACAGGCCGCACCCCCGGCACCGGCGACATAGGCGCGTTTGCCCGCCGGCTCGAAGCCGGTTACCGTCCGAAGCGCCACTACGAAGCCGATGCCGTCGAGCATCGTTCCCACCATGCGGCCGTCCGCCTCGCGCCGGACGCAATTGACGGCGCCGATGTTGCGGGCCTCTTCGGTCGCCCCGTCGCAGAGCCCGAGCATGGCCGGTTTGTGCGGCACGGTCGCAATGAAACCGCCGAAATTCTCCATCGCCTTCAGGCCGCACACCAGCGTCGCCAGCCCGTCAAGCCTGACGTGGAAGGGGATCAGCGCCGCGTCCACGCCGTGACGGGCAAAGACCTCGGCCATGACCTCCGGCGTCTTCACGTGGTGAATCGGATCGGCAAGAATACCGTAGATGCGGGTCTTGCCCGTAATCCGGTGGGCGGGTGCATCCGTCATAGCCTGCTCCGTGTCGCTCGGGCGTTGGAAGGATTCGTCGGGCGCCCGGCATTGGACGCCGAACGCCGTTGTGCGGCGATTACGTTCGGGAACGACATTCTGTGGTCTCGTCTGCTGGGGTGGGCTCGGAGCCTAGCCTTACGTCATATAAAGGCCGCCGGCGACGTCGATCGTCTGGCCGGTGACGAAGCTCGATTCCGCCGAGGTCAGGTAGGCGGCGGTATCCGCCACCTCCTCCGGCTGACCGAGCCTGCCCATTGGCGTCAACTTCACCTGTTCGTCGTTGATCTCGCGCGCCACGCCGCGCACCATCGGCGTCTCGATCCGGCCGGGCGCAAGCGCATTGACGCGAATGCCACAGGGGCCAAGTTCGGCTGCAAGGTGTTTGGTGAAGCCGATCAGCGCCGACTTCGTCGCCGCGTAGTGGCAGGCGACGATCGGCGAATAGGTCTTGCCCGCCACCGACGACATGTTGACGATCCAGCCGCGCTCGGCCTTGCGCATCGATGGCGTGAGCGCACGGATCGTATTGAACGGACCGGAGAGGTTGACGGCAACCACGCGGTTCCATTCCGTGGGATCCATCTCCCAGACCTTATGCGCCACCCCGTCGTGCTTCGGCGAAATGCCAGCATTGTTGACGACGGTGTCGAAAGCATCGCCCATGGTCCTTGCCGCATCGGCAAGGCCGCCCTCGACGGCGCCGTAGTCGGAAACGTCGAGCAGCAATGGCAGGCCCTCGCCATGGCCTTCGGCCTTGATGAGCGCCACAGTCTCGGCGATGTCGTCCCCGTTCATGTCGGCGACGCCGACCGTCGCGCCGCGGGCGGCAAAGCCGAGCGCAATCGCCCGGCCGATGCCGCGACCAGCACCGGTGACGAGCACACGCCGGCCGGCATGGCTCGGACGGTAGGCGATGGAGCGGGGATTTTCTTCTCTTGCAGGCATCGTCAAATTCCCAAATAGGCTTGGCGGACGTGATCGTTCGTGAGCAGCGCGTCGGCGCTGTCGGAAAGCACGATCTCGCCGTTTTCGAGGACATAGCCGCGGTCGGCGGCCCTGAGCGTATGAAAGACGTTCTGCTCGACGATCAGCACCGTGGCCCCCGTCTTCACGATCGCATCGATGACGTCGAAGACCTGCTGCACGACGATCGGCGCGAGACCCAACGACGGCTCATCGAACATCAGCAGTTTCGGGCGGGCCATCATGCCCCTTGCGATCGCCACCATCTGCTGTTCGCCGCCGGAAAGAGAACCGGCGCTCTGGTTCAGCCGCTCCCGTACGCGGGGAAAGAGCGACAACACGTTGTCGAGCGTATCCTTCTGCTTCGCGCGCGCTTCGCCGCGATAGGCGCCCATCAGCAGGTTCTCATGCACGGTCATGTCCGCAAAGAGTTGCCTGCCTTCCGGGATGAGCGTGATACCGAGATCGACGACCTCATGCGCGGGAAGCCGGGTGATATCCTGACCTTCGAAGGTCATGCGCCCAGCGGTCGGCCTGATCAGGCCAGCGATGGTACGCAGCGTCGTCGTCTTGCCGGCGCCATTGGCGCCGACGATGGTTACGACCTCACCCGCCCGAACGTCGAGCGAGACATTGTGCAAGATGGTTGTCGCGCCATATCCGGCGTGAATGCCTTCAAGCCTGAGCATGGGTGAATTCCTTTCCGAGATAGGCCTCGATCACCTGCGGATCGCGCACGACATTCTGTGGCTTGCCCTCGGCAATGATCTGGCCGGAGTTCAGCACCACAACACGATCCGACAGCGACATCACCGCCTGCATCACGTGTTCGATGGCGATGATCGAGACGCCGCTGTCACGAATGAAGAGCATGAGGTCGATGGCGCGGCGGACGTCGGTCTGGTTGATGCCGGCCATGACCTCGTCGAGGAGCAGGATCCGCGGCTTCATGGCCATGACGCGGGCGACTTCCAACCGTTTCAGCCCGCCGATGGTGAGCCCCTTCGCCTCGGCATGGAGCCAGGGAGCGAGCCCCATGCGGAAGGCCGTCTCGCGCGCCGCTTCTCGGGCGTCGTTGACGTCGCTGTGCCGATGGAAGGCGCCGACCATGATGTTTTCCTCGACCGTCATCGCCGCGAAGGGCTGGACGACCTGGAAAGTCCGGCCGACGCCGATCGCAGCGAAATCACCCGGCGTCAGCGGCGCCCGCCAGGAGCCGTCCTCCGCCCGAACCCTGACCGAGCCGCTGTCCGGCTTCAGGAAGCCGGAAAGCATGTTGAAGACGGTCGTCTTGCCGGCGCCGTTCGGGCCGATCAGTCCGAGGACCTCGCCTTCCTTCAGCGAGAAGCTGACGTCGTTGGTGACGTGCAGTCCGGCGAAGTGCTTGTCCAGATGCTCCGCGACCAGGATGTCGTTGCCGATCGGCGGACGCTCGGCGGCGCGCGGGGCAGCGGTAACCGAAGCCGACTGAGTTCCGCGTTCCGGTACGGCGCTGCCGAAGTAGCGCCCGAGGATTCCTATCACGCCGTTCGGCATGAAGAGCACGACGAGGACCAACACGACGCCGTAGACGAAGCCGTGCAGGCCGAGCGCCTGCGCGCCGAGCCAGCCGCGGGCGAGTTCCGACAGCGGCACGAGGAACAAGGCGCCGACGAGCGGCCCGACCACTGTACCGAGACCGCCGATGAGCGCGAACATCGCGATCTGGATCGACATGGTCAGCGAGAACATCGCCGCCGGTTCGATGAACGTCAGATACATGGCATGGAACGTGCCGATGAAGGCGGTGAGCGCGGCCGATGCCGAGACCGCGATCAGGCGCACCTTGACGGTGTTCACGCCGGCGGCCTGGGCCGCGCTTTGGCGCTCGCGGGTGGCGACCAGATAGAAACCCAGGCGGTGCGAACGGATCCACCAGGCGACGGCGAGCGCCAAGACCAGCATGCCGAAGGCGATGAGAAGCGCCGGCGTGCGGTCGCGGAAGACCATCCACTCCCATCCGAATTTCAGCGGGATCATCAGACCCGTGGCGCCGCCGGTGAGCTCGCGAAAGTGCAGCGCGAGCACGCGGAAGACCTCGAGGAAAGCGATCGTCGCCAGCGAGAAGAACGGGCCGCGCAGGCGGAAGCAGGGATAACTGATCGCAACTGCGACGACGACCGACACCGCCGCACCGGCAAACATGCCGAGCCAGGGCGAGATGCCGATGTTCATCAGCATGACCCCGGCATAGGCGCCGATGCCATAGAAGATGGCATGACCGAGCGAGAGCTGTCCGGCATATCCGCCGACGATGTTCCAGGCGGTCGAAAGACCGGCGAAGATGAAGATGGTGATGAAGATGTGCGCGACGAACTGGTCGCCGATGGCAATCGGGGCCGCCAGCAGCGCCAGCAGGAGCGCGCCCAGCGCAGCAGCCTTTTTCAGCGGGAACGAACTCGTGCGCGGGGCCGGGATGGTGTTGTCGAGCGTGGTATCTGTCATGGCTTTCCTCATGGCGACACGTGCGAGAGATTGAGGCGCTCGCTGAAGAGACCCGATGGCTTGAGGATCAGGATCAGCAGGAATACGCCGAAGACGGCGACCTCGCGCAGATCGGATCCGATGTAGAAGCCGGCGAAGCTATCGATCAGGCCGATGATCATCGCACCGGCAAAGGCGCCGCCGATCGAGCCGAGGCCGCCGAGGACGACCACCACGAAGGCGGTCAGCACGAAATAGGTGCCGATCGTCGGGGATGTCGGATAGAGCGGCGCAACCATGGCGGCTGCAAATCCGACACAGGCCGCACCGATGCCGAACGCCAGCATGTAGATGCGATTGACGTTGATGCCCATGAGCTGGGCCGCAGCGCGGTTCTGCGCCACGGCGCGAATGGCGCGGCCCGTCTGCGTCCGCTGCAGGAAAAGTTGCAGGCCGATCACGAGTGCTGCGGAGGCAAGCAGGATAATGACCTGCCCGAGCAGGACGCGGGCAGGCCCGATCTGGATCGGCATGCGCAGACCGCCGGGAGGCGTGTTGGCGATATCGGCGCCGAAAATCAGAAGCGCCAGGTTGATCAGCGCCGTGGAAAGGCCGACGGTCGCGAAGATCTGGATATGGTCGTCGCGCGCACTCATCAGCGGCTGGATGATCAACCGCTGCGTGGCGACACCCACCAGGAACAGGAGCGGGGCGACCGCCACGACCGTTACGAGCGGATGGAGACCCAGCTTGGCGGTGATCAGATAGACCAGGTACATCCCGATCATCAGGAACTCGCCATGCGCGAAGTTTACGACCTTGACGATCCCGAAGATCAGGGTCAGGCCTATACTGACGATGGCGAAGAGGGCGCCGAGCATCAGACCGCTGGCAAGCACTTGCAAAAACGTGTCCATCACGCCTCACTGTCTGTTGGGCACGGCGAGCGGGACGAGACCGACCGGGCCGCAACGTGCGAAACAAGGAGAACAGCCGCGGGAAGGAGCAGCCAACCTGCTGCACCTTCCGCTCGGGAGGTCGCCTCAGTCGGCGAATTGCATCGGCGCGGTCGCCGCGGCGTCGGGATAGACCGTGACGAGTTTGCCGCCCTGCCACTGCATACCCATCATAGCGGCGCGTTCGTTCTGGTTGTTCTCGCCGAACTTGATGCCGTATCCGGCGGCGGTCGCACCGTCGGGAATGTCCATGACCTTGACCGCCTCGACGATGGTGTCGGGCTCGAAGCCCTCCGTCTTGCCGATCGCTTTGAGAATGGCCTTGGCGCCGACGTAGTTGTTCAGCGAGTGGCCGGAGCGCGGCGCACTGCCGTACTTCGCCTTGTAGGCCTCGATGAAGGCCTCGAGGCCAGGCGTCGCCTTGGTGTTAACAAGGTATTGGGTGAAATCCACGTCGAGGACGCCATCGATCACGTCATGGCCCACTGCATCGGCCGTCGGCTGCATGGAGTAGCCGCCGCCACCACCGATGACGGCCGCAGGCTTGTAGCCGGCCTCGTTGGCCTGCTGCAGGAACAGGACGGAGTCGTTCTGGTAAGAAGTCTGCAGCACCACGTCGACGCCGGCCTGCTTCAGTTCCAGCACCAGCGAGGACATGTCGACGGTCGCCGCCGGATAGCCGGAGGAAACGACCACGTTCAGGCCCTTCTCCTTGGCGTAGTTGGCCTGATGCGTCGAGACGGAGGTGCCGTAGCTCGAGTCCTCGTAAATGATGCCGATCTTCAGCTCTTCCGGCTTCTTGCCGATGCCAGGTGCGATCTTGTCCGCGACCATGTCGACGATCATCTTGCCCATGTCCGCGGCGTAAGGATTGGTGCGGAAGAGATACTTAAGGCCGCGTCCCGTCACCTCGTCGGCAACCGCGCCGAGTTCGAAATATGGAATGTCGGAAAGCTCGGCAACCTGGCTTGCCGCGATCGAACGCGCCGAGGAATAGGTGCCGAAGATCGCCGCCACCTGCTCGAGCGAGATCAGGCGGCGGGCTTCGCCGATCGCCTGGTTGTTGTCGACCGCGTCACCGCGAACGAGGACGACCTTCTCGCCCTGGATGCCGCCGGCAGCATTGATCTCGTCGACCGCTATTTCGAGGCCCCGTGCGCTCTCCTCCCCAAGAAGCGCAAGCTGGCCGCTGAAGGGATAAAGCGCACCGAATTTCACATCGGCATGCGCAGCGGTTGCCGACAGCACGATGGCTGCGACGGTAGTCTTCAGAAGATACGACAGATTCATGTTCTCCTCCCGGAAGTGCCGTTGGTTACGATGGTCTCAAGGTCTCAGTAGTTCAGGGCATCTTTCCCCTGAAAGCTGGTGATCGGCGGATGCGCACGCTCGTCGGTGATGACGTCGATGACTGTCAGTTCGTCGCGCGAGAGAGCCTCCTTCAGTGCCGGCAGGAAGTCTGCCGGCCGCTCGACGCGAACGCCGTTGCAGCCGATGGCCCGTGCGATGGCCGCATGGTCGACCGCCTCGAAGTCGCAAACATCTGTGAAATTGCCGAACAGGCTGAGCTCGGCATGTTTCTGGTAGCCGAGAATCTGGTTGTTGAGCACGATGACAACGACCGGCAGCTTCATGCGGCGCGCCGTCTCCATCTCCGACCAGACATGGCCGAAGCCGCCATCACCGGTAAGGCAGACAACCGGCGCATCCGGACGTGCCGCCTTGGCGCCGAGCGCATAGGGAAGGCCCCAGCCAAGGCCGGCGATGCCGCGCGGCGTGATGAAGCGCTGGCCGGCTTTGCGGGCGGTCAGGAAGTTGGCGATCCAGATCGACGAATAGCTGGCATCGGCGACGACAATGCTTTCCGGCGTCAGCACGCTGTCGAGGTCCGCCATCAGGCGCTCCGGCCGCAGGGGCGCTGCGTCCATGTCGACGCGTATCTTCATGTCTTCGCGATGAGCGGCCAGGCCCCCGGCAATCTTCTCCGCGAGCGCCTTGCGGCGGGAGGAAAGCGTCGACAGGCCCTCCTTCTCCAGCGCTTCCTTCAGCGCGGCAAGCGTGAGCTTGGCGTCGCCCGCAAGGCGCAGTGCCTCGTAGTTGCGGCCGATCTCGCCGCCGTCCACGTCGAGATGGATATAGGTCGCGCCCTTCGGGTAGAGCGACCAACTGTCGGTTCCGTTCTGGTTGGTGCGGTTACCAATGAGAAGTACGACGTCGGCCTCGGTCACGAGACTGCGCAGATGCGAGGTGCGGCCGCGCGGGGCCATGAAATAGCCCACGACACCGAGCGAGAGCGGGTGGGTCTCGTCTACCGAGCCCTTGCCCATGACGGTGGTCGCAACCGGCAGGCCGAGCCCCTGCAATGCAGAGAGCTCCGCGGATGCCTGCGAGGCATGCACGCCACCGCCGGCGATGACGATCGGGGCTTTGGCCTTTGCGATAAGACGAGCGGCCTCGGCGATCCGGGCCGGATCTGCGGCGGTGCGGTCGAGCGGGAACGTTCCAAGGCTCGCGCTGCGGCGCGGTTGTGCGGGGTCGATGTCCGGGCGCTCGTCCAGGACGTCGAGCGGGACGAGCAGGATCGCGGGACCCGCGCGGCCGGTCGCGGCGGCGGTGAAGGCCATGTCGACATAGTCGTCGATGCGGGCCGGATCGGCCACGCGGCGGACCCATTTCGCGACACCCGAAAACAGCGCGAAATGGTCGAGTTCCTGGAAGGCGTTCTTGTCTGTAAAGCGGCGCGCAACGTCCTGTACGATCGCGACGATCGGGATCGAGGCCTTCAGCGCCTCGGCGAGGCCGGGCACCAGGAGCGTCGCCGCCGGACCGTTCTGAGCGGTGACGACGGAGACCTTGCCGGAGACTCGCGCGAACGCATCCGCCATGGCGGCGCCGGCATTCTCGGTGCGGTAGCCGATCTGGCAGATGCCGTAGTCGGGCGCGGCCAGGAACAGCGCCGAGGGAATGCTCTGGCCGAAAATCTCCTTCACGCCGTGGCGCTGGAGGGCCGCGGCGAGCAGATGGGCGCCGGTCATGTTGTCAGCGGTCGATGTCGCCTGTGACCTGCTCATAACGTTCATGCTCATTCCTTTCCTGGCCTTTCGGAGGGCAGGCCTATGCCTGCGTATCCATAACGAGAACGATCTTGCCGGTGTGGCTGCCGCCATCCATGCGGGCATGGGCATCGGCGACCTTGTCAAAGGGATAGGTGGAGTCGATCAGCGGCCGGGCCTGACCGCGCGCAAGGATCGGAAGGACGTACTCCTCGAGCGAGGAAGCCAGCTTCGCCTTCATGGCGAGCGGGCGGGCGCGCAGCGTCGAACCGGTGAGTGTGATCCGCTTCATCAGGAGCGGCAGGAAGTCGACTTCCGCCTTCGAGCCCTTCTGGAAGGCGATCTGGGCGATGCGGCCATCGACGGCGACAGCCTCGAGGTTGCGGGCGATATAGTCGCCGCCGACCATGTCGAGGATGACATCGGGGCCACGGCCGCCCGTGAGCTCCTTTGAAACGGCCACGAAATCCTGGCGGCGGTAGTCGATCGCGCCGTCGGCGCCGAGCGTCAGACAGGCCTCGCATTTCTCGCGCGTTCCGGCGGTGACAATGACCTTGGCACCGAACGCCCTGGCGAGCATCAGCGCGGTCGTGCCGATGCCGGACGTACCGCCATGGATGAGCAGCGTCTCGCCCGGCTTCAGGCCTGCCCGCTCGAAGACATTGCTCCACACCGTGAAATAGGTTTCGGGGAAAGCGCCGGCCTCCACGAAGGACATGCCGTCGGGCACCGGCAGCGCGGAAGCCTCCTGCACGACCGCCCACTCGGCGTAGGCGCCGCTGTGGACCAGCGCCATCACCCGGTCGCCGGGTTTGAAGCGGCGTACGCCGGACCCGAGGCTCTCGACCACGCCCGCGAGTTCCAGCCCGAGTATGTCGGAGGCACCGGGCGGCGGAGGATAGTTTCCCTGACGCTGCATCACGTCCGGTCGGTTGATGCCGGCGGCACATACGCGCACCAGCATTTCGCCTTCGCCGGGAACAGGGCGCGGCCGCTCGACGATCTGAAGGACCTCAGGCCCGCCGGGCCTGGATGCGATGACGGCACGGGTGGTGGCGCTCATGCCTTTTCTCCGTTGATTTGATCGTTCAAGGCACCGGGCAGCAGCAACACTTTCACCGCCTGACGGCTGCGGGCGAGTTCGAAGGCTTCGACGGCCTGGGAAAGCGGGCGCCGATGGGTGATGAGACACGAGAGCGCCTTGGCATTCTCGGCAAGCAGCCGGATCGCCTCCTCGAGCGCCCTCGATGTCGTGTCATGGGCCGCACGTATCTGCTTCTTCTCGCGAACGAAGCGGGTGAGGTCGAGCTGGAGCGGCGACGAGTGGATACCGGCGGCCACCAGAATGCCGCTGGAGCGCAGCACCGTAAGACCGTCGGCGACAGATTGGGCGACGCCCGTGGCTTCGATCACCCGATCGGCCGGTTGACCGAAGGCCTCGTTCACGGCGCCGGCAAGACTGGTTTCGGCGAGATCGGCGATGTGAGGAATGCCCATTTCGCGAGCGAGGGAGAGGCGAACCGTGTCGTTGAAGCCGACCAGCAGGACATTGGCACCGCGATTTGCGGCAACCCAGGCAACGCCGAGGCCGATCGGTCCCGGTCCAAGGACGACAGTACGATCGGCTGGCACCACATCGGCGACATCGACGGCGTTGACGGCTATCGATAGCGGCTCGGTCAGGGCGGCAGTCTCGAGATCCAGACCGTCAGGGATGCGGCGGCAGTTGGAAGCCGGCACCGTGACCCTTTCGGCGAAGCCGCCGTCGCAATGAAGGCCGATGATGCTGCGGTTGCCGCAATCCTGCGGCCGCCCGGCCTTGCAGGCATGGCACGTGCCGCATGTCTTGGTCGGCCAGCAGGTAACGCGATCACCGGCTCGAAAGTCGACTACCTCCTCGCCCACCATTTGCACGACGCCGGAGAACTCGTGGCCGATCGTGACCGGCATGACCGCAGTCATGAACTCATATCCGGCCGTCCACTCATAGGCATGAATGTCACTGCCACAGATGCCGGCGGCCGCCACGTCGATGGTCAGTTCCCCCGGCCCGGGCGCCTGCGCCGCACCGTGCGATACGAGCTCCGCACCGAAGGCGGCCGCTGTCTTGCGCAGCGCGATCATGCTTGTCCTCCGTTTTCGCTTCGGCCGACTGGCCTCCTCGCCCGTCGCTGTTGTACGATTTCTGCTCGCACAAGCCAAAGTTTGTGATATATGTAATTTGTTATAACACTATCCGCGATGAAGGTGACGCGTGTCAAGAAGCCTGCAAGAAAATAGTGCGAAGGCCTTGGAAGAGGCCGATTGGGTGCAGCCGATCGTTAAGGAGAACCTAAGCGATCGCGCCTATGCCGACCTGCGCCAGGCGCTGATGCGCGGGCAATTGCGGCCGGGCGCGCTTTTGCGCCTGCGGCCGATGTCGGCACGCTTTGGCATTAGCGCGACGCCGATGCGGGAAGCCCTGCTGCGGCTCGTGAGCGAGAAGGCATTGACGCTCGATGCACGCGGGACAGTGATGGTCCCCACCTTGACACTTGATCAGTTGCTGGAGATCCGTGCGATCCGCACCGACCTGGAGGGGCGCGCGGCCGCGGCCGCGGCGAGGTGCGCATCCCGGGATGAAATCGACGGTCTGGAGGCGATCCACAGCCAGATTTCGCAATGCCACCTTTCACGGAGCTTCGAAAAGGCCGTCGACCTCAATACCGAGTTCCACCTGAGCCTGTGCCGCATGGGTCGCCTGCCGATCGTCTACGACATCGTCGAAAGCCTCTGGGTGCGCTGCGGGCCGATCCTTTCGCATCTCTATGACGCCGGGCTGCCGGACTGGGAACCGCACCCGCACCTGCGCGTAATCGCGGCGCTCAGGGCCGGCGACGGAGAAGGAGCACGCGATGCCATTCGTCAGGATATCGAGCGCGGCGGCCAAGGCCTCTTGACACACGTGAAGGATGTCGAGCCTGATACGTAAGGGCTAGCGCTCCGTCGGCCGCATGCGAAACGCCGGACGAGACGGCGTGCTGGAGCTGACTTCACGCACGCCCAGCGGCGCTGATGCCAGCGCTACCGGACAGCCGAAGCACCTGCTGGCGGTGCGCGGTCATGACAGGCGCGCCTGCTGCCGGATCGTCGCTGGTCCCGGCAGCACAGAACGTCCGATTGCACTAGGTCAGCGCAAGCTTGAAGCGCACGCGAAGTCCTTCTGGCGCGAAGTCCATCTCAACCGATGCGCCTTGCCTGCTGGCAAGCACGCGCTCCAGCAGCCTTGTCTTCCGCGGCCGCAACGGGAACGATCATCAGCATCGCCAAGATCGCGGCCCGACTGGCAGTAGCCACATTGCGGTACCTGATTGGAAACCCATGCCTCGACGACTTTCCGGCCCACCGGGTCTTCGGTGATCGCCTCGATGGTCATGATCTCCGTACCCGCAATGCTCTCCACCGGGGTGACACAGGAGCGCGTCGCCGACCGTCGACCATGATCGTGCAGGCGCCGCACTGCGCAATGCCGCAACAGTACTTGGTCCCAGTCATCCCGAGTTCGTCACGAAGAACCCAGAGCAACGGCGTATCCGGCTCGATATCGACCTGGTGTTTCGTCCCATTAATGGTGAGTTCCATACCGGTGTCCTCAATGCGGTTTGCGCGAAAACGGGTGTCGAAACAGAGCGGACCGTTTCAGAGGGAGGACAGCAGCAAGAGCGATTCCTATGGATCAGTCGCCCCAGTTCTCTTAGATTTATCGACGAGAGCCATAAATCGAGAATGAGCATCTGGACTTGGAGTGATGGCAAAGGAAGACTTCAACGACCTGCTGTGGTTCCTGGCCGTGGCAGAGGAACGCAGTTTCACGAGGGCGGCTGCCAAGCTCGGCATAACCCAGTCGACACTCAGTCACACGATCAAGCGCCTGGAAACGCGCATGGGCCTCAGGCTGTTGGCCCGGACCACCCGGAGCGTTGCATTAACGGAAGCTGGTGAGCGCTTGCTGCGATCGCTGGCGCCGCGGGTATCCGCCATACGCGATGATCTGGCAGCGCTCACGGCCCTTCGTGACAAGCCTTCCGGCACGATCAGGATCACGCTGTCTGACCACGCTTTGGAGAGCCTGGTCTGGCCCAAACTGGAGCCGATCCTTTCGCAGTATCCCGACATCAAGCTGGAACTCAGCAGGGATAATGGCTTGCGGAATATCGTGGAAGATGGGTTTGACGCCGGCATTCGCCTCGGCGAGAGCATCGAAAAGGACATGATCGCGGTCCGGATCGGGCCGGACTGGCGTCTTCTGGCCGTCGCGTCGCCTAAGTATCTGGCAAATCGCCCGCTACCGCAGCATCCCCAGGAACTGATCCAGCACAACTGCATCAACCAGCGCCAGACAACGAGCGGTGGACTTTATGTCTGGGAGTTCGAGAAGGACGGGCAAGAGCTCCGCGTCAGGGTGGACGGCCAATTAACCTTCAATAGCTCCTACTCCATAGTCGATGCCGCCCTGAAAGGTCACGGCATAGGTTATGTGCCGGACGACCTTGTCAAGGAACACATCAGAGCGGGTCGTTTGGTACCCCTGCTAGAGTCCTGGTCGCCTCCTTTCGCCGGGTACTACATCTATTATCCAAGTCGACATCAGAACTCGCCGGCATTCAAGGTCGTGGTCGATGCGCTGCGGCTCCACGCCGTCTGATATTTGGAGAAAGCGATCCTGAGGTCCGGAACAAGGGGCGGGCGGGGGTGTTAACCGGACGAAACTGTTTGAAGCTCCCTCGTTTCCGCGAGACCAAGATGGCCATCCACTTCAACCATACAATCGTGTGGGCTCGAGACAGCAAGGCCGCGGCAGATTTCCTGGCCGACATGCTGGGATTGCCAGCGCCACGGCGCTGGGGGCCGTTCCACATGGTCGCGACTGACAACGATGCCAATCTCGACTACATGGATGCCGAAGGTGAGATCGAGCGCCAACACTACGCCTTTCTCGTTGGCGACGCTGAATTCAACGCGATTCTCAATCGAATTCGCGAGCGGGACCTGCCCTACTGGGCTGATCCCGGCCAAAGAAAACCAGGCGAGACCAATGACCACGACGGTGGACGCGGTCTCTATTTCGAAGACCCGAACGGCCATCTGCTCGAAATCATCACGCGTCCCTATGGCAGTGGCGGCTGGAATCCGTGAGCCTGGCGCGAAGAACAGCGCGGCGTCGCGTTGACCGCCGCCACACACAGAAGTGAATCAACCTCAGTGCGATTTTAAGAATTCCATGAGGGCCTTGCGGGCGCGGTTGTCCGCAAGTCCAGGATAGCCCGACATCGCCGTGCCGGGGACGACGCGTTCGGGTTTGGCAATGAAGCGGTCGAGCAAGGCCGGACTCCAGAAACCCTGCTCCTTGGCGAAAGCGCGCATGGCCGGCGAATACTCGAATCCCGGCTGCGCCGCGATGGGGCTGCCCACAATGCCGGAGAGATTCGGACCTTGCAGGCCCTCGGTCTCGCCCGCCTGGACGGAGTGACAGGAATAACACTGGAGAAACGCCCGCTCGCCAGGATCGCGCGCCTCTTGCGCGGAGCCGTCAGCGACAGCCGAGACAAGAAGTGCTGCAGTTGTGATCGCAAACCTCATTCGACCTGGGTGCGGATCACGACCAATCGGTCGGCGCCGGACTCGGGCAGCCAAACCTCTCCCTTCCGGCCGTTTATCTGGCGCACATTGGCGCCTTCCTGAGACTTGGGAAAGGTGGTGAATTTCTCAGTTCGCGGATCGAAGGCGTGGATCGCATTTCCGCCGAAATCCGAGAGCCAGGCGACATCGCGCTCGTCCACATAGACGGCGTAGACGCGCGGATTTTCGCCGGGCACCCGCCAGGCATTCCAGCTGTTATCGCGCGGATCATACCTTGACACCTGACCCGAGTTCCATTCGGAGATCCAGAGCCGCCCCCGGCTGTCCGACCAGACGCGGCGCGCGCCCTGGTTCTTGGTCGGGGGCTCGATCACCTCCGCTTTACCGCCCTCACGGTCGATCCTTGCCAAATAACTGCCGGCCAGCGACACGAAATAAACGTCTCCGCCCGGGGTCGCAGCAATGCCGTAGGGGCCGCGTCCCTCCGGAGCTTCAAAGACTTTCATGTCGCCCGTCGCGGGATCCAGCCTCCCGTAGATTCCGTTCTGTCCCGTGAACCAGAAGATGCCGTCGCGATCGAAGGCGCCCGTATTGAGGTTGGCGTAGGCGATGTCCTGCGGCAGCGCCCAGACTGTGGTCTTCTCGGTCTTCGGGTCGAAGCGCACGATGGCATTGAGGCCGCCGTCGGTGATCCATGCCGCGCCATCCGGCCCCTGGATGACACCGTGCGGGCTGGAGCCTTCGCCGAGCGGCACCTGGCGAGCCTTGCCCGTCTCAGGATCAAGGATGCCAAGCGCGCCCTGGCGCTGGGCCGTATACCAGACGCTCCCGTCCGGCGCGGGTGCGACATCGTGGGGGTGTGCGCCCTGCGGCAGGTCGTAGACCTGGCGTTCCTGCGCAAGAGCCGAGATGGCGGCAAGTCCGGTGGCGGCGATAACGATGATACGAATGAGGCTGCGCATGATCACCCTCCCGCGGCTGAGGTTGCAACCATTACGTTACCACTGTGTACTTCGCGGCGATGACGAGAATGGGAATCGCGTATTCACGATCGCGCGACTGCCGGGATAGCCCCGGCAGGCTGTCCTCAAATCGATCCGGATTCAAGGAAATTATGCAGCAGGCTGTTCGAGGAGCGGCAACAGGCGGAACATCGCCTCCTGACAGGTGTTGAATTGGAAAAGGCATGTCCCGAACGCGCAGAACGCAACCGGCGACGTGTCGCCAAACCTTGGGCAGCTAAGATGAGCAAGCAACCAGGTCCAAGTGATCCAGTCGGTACGAACCTTGTGACGGTGTTCGGCGGAACAGGCTTCCTTGGGCGGCGGGTCGTGAGCAGCCTTCTGGACAAGGCTGTTGTTGCACGTGCCGTCTCGCGTCATCCGCACAAGAACAAGTTGGATAGCGCGTCCGACAGGTGGTCATCTCAACAGGTCGAGGCGGACATATTGGATCCATCCTCGATGGCCGCTGCGGTGGGTGGATCTCGCGCGGTTGTGAACGCGGTCAGCCTTTATGTCGAGCGCGGTGAGCGGACCTTCGAGCGCGTCCATGTAGAAGCCGCGGCCGATCTAGCGGCCGCTTCACGGGATGTAGGCGTCGAGAGATTCATCCAGATTTCGGGCATTGGATCGGATGCAAAGTCCCGTTCGCCTTACATTCAGGCCCGGGGCCGCGGCGAGGAGGCGGTGAAGGCGGCGTTTCCAGGCGCGGTGATCGTCCGTCCCTCTGTGATGACTGGACCCGATGACGCGTTCATCACGACGATCGCGAGGCTGGTACGCCTCCTCCCGGTCTATCCGCTGTTCGGCGAAGGCAGCACTCTGCTGCAACCGGTCTATGTCGAGGACGTGGCGGAAGCCGTGTGCCGCTTGGCCCTGGGGCAGAATTCCACGGATGCTTCGATTTTCGAGTGCGCCGGTCCGCGCATCTATTCCTATCGGGAGCTCGTCCGGGAGATCGCCGCGCAACTCAGGGTGCGAGTAAGGACGGTGCCCGTGCCGTTCGCGATATGGAGCATATTGGCGACTGCCACGGAATTTCTTCCCGCCGCGGCCCTGACGCGCAATCAGGTCGATCTCATGCGTCTTGACAACGTCGCGGCAAAAGATCTTCCGGGCCTCAAAGAACTGGATATCCAACCCGGTGGCATCGAGGACGTCATCCGCATGATCGAGCATGCGGCTTGAGCCGGAACCTTACGCTGCCTGCGAGGTTGGCCCGACTGCAAAGGAGGATATAACCATGGCCAGATGCGACCAGTGCGGCAATGACTATGATAAGGCTTTCCAGGTGAATCTGGGGGATCAAACCTACACTTTCGACAGTTTCGAATGCGCTATCCAGAAACTCGCTCCGACATGCCCGCATTGCGGCGTGCGGATCGTCGGGCATGGAGTGGAGCAGGGCGACACTATCTATTGCTGTGCGCATTGCGCGTCTCAGGAGGGAGCCGACGCCCTTACCGATCGCGCGCCTTGACCGAATTCGCCAAGGACCTCTTTGAGGGCGCAACCCGGATGATCGGAATCCACAACCGAAGCTGCCCTCGCCTGGCACGACAAAGATGCCGGCCGCTTTCATCGCGACCGACAATCTGAGCGATTTTCCCGAGCATTTCTCTGCCGGCTGAATCTTGAAGCGCGGATGCTGTTTCAGAGACGTTGCGGCTGGCCGCTTTCGGCGGCGGCGAGAATTGCGGTGATAAGGCGGTGAACCTTCAACGCCTCGCGCCCGCTCACACGTGGTTCTCGTCCAGCATCGACGGCATCGAGGAAATCGGCGAGCACCGCGCGATGATGGTGGTGCGGGAAGGCCATGGGATCGGCGCCGGCACCGCCGGCGGCTTCGTCTTCGAGTGATAATTCCGTTCCATCGTGGAAGGAAGCGACAAGGCTTTGCCCGCCGAGACGTGCCATGCCGCGCGTGCCGATAATGTCGATCTCGTCCGGATAGCCGGGATAGGCGCAGGTGGTAGCACTCACCGTCCCGATCGCTCCGTTTGCGAAACCGATGGCAGCCATTGCCAGGTCTTCGATCTCCATGCGATGCACCTTGCTGGTCGCCGCATAGGCTCTGACCTCCTCCGGAAGGCCGGCGAGCGAGACCAGGAGATCAAGCGTATGGATGGCCTGGGTGAGAAGCACGCCACCGCCATCGCGAGCGCGCGTGCCGCGACCCGGCTGGTCGTAATAGCTTTGTGGCCGCCAGTTGTGGAGACGCGCCGAAGCGCTGACGATCTCACCAAGGCGCCCCTCGTTGATCAGCTTCGCAAGCGCCTCGCTGACAGGGCGGAAGCGGTGCTGGAGCACGATGCCGAGCTTTATCCTTGCGCGCTCCGCTGTCTCGACTAGGGCCTCCGCCCGCTCCTGCGTGATCTCCAGAGGTTTTTCGAGCAGCACATGCTTGCCCGCTTCGGAGGCCCGTCGCACGAGCTCGAGGTGCGTATTGGGTGGCGTCAGCACCATGACCGCGGCTATCGACGGATCACGGAATATCGTTTCGGCGGCGTCACAGGTCCCGAAGCTATAGGTCTCCGAAAATGTCTTTCGCCTAGCAGGAGTCGGGCTGAAAGCGGCAGCGACCTCAACCCTATCCTTGAGGTCGAGCAGGCTTTTGGCATGCGGCGCCGCCGCCATCCCGAGCCCTATGAGACCAATGCACAGCTTTGCCATTTCGGTCCGTCCTTCAGCCAAGAATCGCAGGCGTGCGCATGATGCCTCCCCACGCGCTTTCTTTGGAGCTCTGTTTACGACGGGCGATCGCTCCAGCGCAAGGAATTCATCATACAACTAGATAAATTTCGTATGTTGACATTACGCCTTACGAGCTCTAGCCATAAAGAGCCTGTTGGAGGAGCGGGTCAAAATGCAGGGGCTGATCGATCCAGATCTTCTGTTTCCGGGGGAGTGCACGCGCACCCTTGCCCGCAGCCACTATGCCGAGGCCAACGGCCTGCAGCTCCGCGATAGTCTGGTAGGCATGCGCCGCTTCAATGACGACACCCGAGCGTTTCCGCCATCCCCGCGCGCTACGATATTGCGCGCCGGGTGGAGTGCACGCTTCTCGCGCGTATCTTCGCGCGACACCGCCTCAGGGAGGAACGGGCGTAAGGGCTTGAGCGGGAATTGCCTGAGGGCTCGCAAAGGAGGCGTACTGCGATGAGACATCAAATCATGCGAAATGGGAGGAAAGCATGAAAATCTTAGTTAAACTGGCGGCGGGTCTCTTGGTTGCCGCTTCATTCATGGCTGGCACTGCCAGCGCCCAGACGGTGCTTCGCTCGTCTGACACGCATCCGGACGGCTATCCGACGGTCGAGGGAGTCAAATATTTCGGTGAACTGGTCAAGGAGCGCACCGGCGGCCGCTACGCCGTCGAGGTCTATCATTCCGCGCAGCTCGGAGAGGAAAAGGACACGATCGAGCAGGTACGCTCCGGCGTGATCGAGCTGAACCGCGTTTCGATGGCGCCGTTCAACGGCACGGTGAAGGAATCGATCGTTCCGGCGCTGCCCTATCTCTTCCGTTCGGAAGAACACATGCACAAGGTCATGGACGGCGCGATCGGCGACCAGATCAAGAAGGCCTTCGAAAGCGCCGGGCTGGTGGTGCTCGCCTATTACGACGCCGGCTCGCGCTCCTTCTACAACAAGCAGAAGCCGATCACTTCGGTAGCCGATATGAAGGGCCTGAAATTCCGCGTCATCCAGTCCGACATCTTCGTCGACATGGTGGCAGCGCTCGGGGCAAACGCCACGCCAATGCCCTACGGCGAAGTCTACTCCGCCATCGAAACCGGCGTCATCGACGGCGCGGAAAACAACTTCCCGAGCTACGACACTGCCAAGCATTTCGAGGTGGCCAAGAACTACTCGCTCGACGAGCACACAATTCTTCCGGAAGTGTTCGTGATGAACAAGGCCGTCTTCGACAAGCTGTCTCCGGAAGACCAGGAGATCTTCAAACAAGCCGCCAAGGACAGTGTCGCCAAGCAGCGCGAGCTCTGGGCGGCCAAGGTCAGCGAGTCGCGCGCGAAAATCGAGGCGGCTGGCGCGAAGATCACCACCCCCGACAAACAGGGTTTCATCGACGCCATGAAGCCGGTCTATGAAAAGCACATCACCGATCCGGTTCTGAAGAAGATGGTCGAGGACGTGCAGGCGGTTCAGTGAGGAGACCGACGGGCAGGCCTGCAGCCTCGCGCTGCAGAGCCTGCCCGTCCCTTTTGAGGGAATGACCGTGTCTAACGGATTGGCAAAAACGGGCCGCACGCTGTCCTGGCTGAGCTCGCTCTCGCTATGGCTCGCGGGTATCGGCCTCGTCGTGATGACGGCCATAGTCGCGTGGCAGGTGTTCTGCCGCTACGTGCTGAACGACTCACCGAGCTGGACCGAGCCCGGGGCGGTCATGCTGATGAGCTGGTTCATCTTCCTGGGTGCTGCCGTCGGCGTGCGTGAAAACTATCATCTCGGCTTTGACGTGCTTCTCTATGTGGTACCGAAAGGCGGCAAGAAGTGGCTGCGCATGATCTCGGATCTCGTCGCTCTCGCCTTCGGCATCGGCATGATCTGGTACGGGGTCGAGCTCGTCCGCCTCACCTGGGACACCATTCTTCCGTCGCTGCAAATCTCCGGCGGCTGGAGCTATGTGCCGCTGGTTGCAGGCGGCGTCCTCATCAGTCTGTTCGCCCTGGAGCGCATCGTACTGCGCCTTGCCGGCGAGCCGATCGATGATCTTCTCGACGAAATGCCACCGGCGGAAGTTGCCGCCGAACTCGACACCGCAGATGTAAAGGCGTGATGAGATGGATATTTTGATCCTGTTCGGCGTATTCACGGCTCTGATGCTGATCGGCACGCCAATCGCCTTCTGCCTTGGCGTCGCGTCTTTTGCAACCGTGCTTTACATGGGGCTGCCGCCGCTGGTGATCTTCCAGCGGCTGAATTCCGGCATGAGCGTGTTTTCCTTGCTCGCCATTCCCTTCTTTATCTACGCCGGTGACCTGATGGTGCGCGGCGGTATCGCCCAGAAGATCGTCGCCTTCGCCGCCTCGCTGGTCGGCCATGTCCGCGGCGGGTTGGGACAAGTCAACATCGTCACCGCGACGCTGTTCGGCGGAATTTCCGGCTCCGCGGTCGCGGAAGCTGCGGCGGTGGGCGGATTGATCATTCCGCAGATGAAGGAGCGCGGCTACGGCGTCGACTATGCGGTCAACGTCACCTCGATGGCGGCACTAATCGCGCTGTTGTTGCCGCCGTCGCACAACATGATCATCTATTCGATATCGGCGGGCGGCAAGATCTCGATCGCGGATCTCTTCACTGCCGGCATCGTCCCCGGCCTGCTCTATGCGGCCGCGCTGATGGTCACCGCCTATCTCGTAGCACGCCGGCGCGGCTATCCGACCGAGCCCTTTCCCGGTTTTGCCCGGGTCGGCCGCTATCTGCTGGTCTCGGTCCCTGGCCTGCTGCTGATCGGCATCATCTTCGGCGGCGTCCGCTCGGGCGTATTCACGGCAACCGAGAGTTCCTGCATCGCCGTTCTCTATGCGCTCGCGGTGACTGTCTTCGTCTATCGACAGATGAGCTGGCAGGATTTCATCCACGCCACCTTCGGCGCCGTGCGGACCACTGCCATGGTCCTGCTCATCATTGGCATGGCGGCCGCCTTCTCCTGGCTGATGGCATTCCTAAAAGTGCCCGCCGCACTGATCGACTGGATGAACACGATCTCCGAGAACCCGATCATCGTGCTCCTCCTGATCAACGTCCTGATGCTGTTCCTCGGCACTTTCATGGACATGGGACCGACCATCATCATCTGCACTCCGATCTTCCTGCCGGTGGCGTTGGCCTATGGCGTCGATCCGGTTCATTTCGGGGTGATCATGATCCTGAACTTCGGCATCGGCCTCAACACGCCGCCGGTTGGCGCCGTGCAGTTCGTCGCCTGTGCGGTCGGTAGAATCTCTGTCTGGGAGGCGATGCGCAGCATCTGGCCCTTCTACCTGGCGGGTTTGATCGTCCTTGGGCTCGTCACATATGTTCCGGCGCTTTCGCTTTGGCTGCCGAGCGTGTTCAAGGGGTGACAGCGTCATGGATTTAACCGCCGAATTGAAGATCGAGCGCAAACCGAAGCTTTCTGAGCGCGTCGCGAGCGCGATTCGGGAGCAAGTTCTGAAAGGCGAGATCCCGCCCGGCCAGAAGCTGCCGACGGAAAGCCGGATGAGCGAGTTCTTCGGCGTCAGCCGCACGGTGGTCCGCGAGGCGATAGCGACCTTGGCCGCCGATGGCCTGGTTGAGCCGCGGCAGGGCGCCGGCGTTTTCGTCAAGGACCACCCGACGCTCGCCTTCGGCTCGATCAGTCTCGAGGTCGGCAACAAGATTTCCCACGCGCTAAACGTGATCGAGGTGCGCATGGGGCTCGAGATCGAAAGCGCGGGTCTTGCCGCGCTCCGACGCAACGCCGCCCAGGAAGCGCAGATCCAGGAGGCCTTCTTCGAGTTCGACCGCCTGCTCGAGCGCGGCGAAGCAACCGGCAAGAGCGACTTCGCCTTCCACCGGGCGATCGCGGCTTCCACCAACAACCCCTACTATGTCGAAGTTCTCGATGCGCTCGGCACGCGGGCGATCCCCTGCGACATCGCCTCCCCCTGGGGCACCGACAGCGTGCTGTCGCGTGAATATCAGGAGAGCCTGCAACGCGAGCACCTGGCGATCCTGAAGGCGATTTCCGCCAGTGACCCGGAAGCTGCCCGCGCCGCCATGCGCGCCCATCTGACCGCCAGCCAGGAACGTTATCGCGCCCGGCTGAGCGGTCAGCAGGCCGAGTGGGACACGGCGAAACGCAGGGTTTGATTTCCTTTATCCAATTCGAGGACAGTGAGCCGATGACCGCAAGCCATATTGACTACACCATCCGTCACGCTATTGACCCGGCGACCGCCGCACGCATGGAAACCGATGCGCTGCGCGCGAACTTTCACATTTCCGGGCTGTTCCGACCGGGCCGAATCGCGCTCACCTACAGCCACTACGACCGTATGATCGTCGGCGGCGCGATGCCCGTAGACGGGCCTCTGGCGCTCGAGACCATCCGTCCGACCGGCACGCCCCGCTTTCTCGACCGACGCGAGCTGATTGCAGTCAATATTGGCGGTCCAGGTCGTGTCGAAATGAAGGGCGAGAGTTTCCGCCTTGAACCGCGCGACATGGCTTATGCCGGATTGGGCGAGGAGGTTACCTTCTCGTCCGAAGACCCGGCGGCGCCGGCCAAATTCTACCTGCTTAGTGCACCAGCTCATCAGGCGCTGCCAAGCCGCCTTATCCGCATCGGCAATGCCAAGCGGCTCGATCTCGGCAGCGCCGCCACCTCGAACGAGCGCTCGATCTTCCAGTTCATCCACCCGGAAGGCGTGAAGACCTGCCAGCTTGTTGTTGGCATGACGCAGCTCGCTCCAGGCTCGGTCTGGAACACCATGCCCTGCCACGTGCATGACCGGCGCATGGAAGCCTATCTCTATTTCGATCTCGCCGACGGCGCGCGCGTTCTGCATCTCATGGGCGAACCAAGTGAAACGCGCCATATCGTGATGGCGAAGGAGGAGGCGGTGCTCTCCCCGCCCTGGTCCATTCATTCCGGCTGCGGAACGTCGAACTACGCCTTCATCTGGGCCATGGCGGGCGACAATGTCGATTACACCGACGTTGACATGGTGCCAATGGAGGCACTCAGATGAGCGTGCCATCTGCGTTCAGCCTGGCCGGGCGCCGCATCGTCGTCACCGGTGCCAATACGGGGATTGGGCAGGGAATTGCGGTCGCGATCGCCCGCGCCGGCGGCACAGTGATCGGCGTTGGTCGTTCAGCCATGGACGAGACCGCGGGAAAGGTCGCTGAGGCTGGCGGAGACTTCGTTCCCGCCAATGCCGACCTTTCGGACCGGGAAGCGACCCGCTCGCTGATTGACGAACTGTGGAACGAGCATGGTCCGCTGGACGGCTTGGTCAACAATGCCGGGATCATCCGCCGCGCCGACGCGGCAGATCTCACCGAGGCCGACTGGGACGACGTGATCGACATTAATCTCAGATCGTTGTTTTTCTTGAGCCAGTCCTATGGCCGCCGCCTCCTTGCCGAGCAAAGACGAGGCAAGATCGTCAATATTGCATCGCTGCTTTCCTTCCAGGGCGGTATACGCGTTGCTTCCTATACGGCATCCAAACACGGCGCGCTGGGCATCACCAGGATTCTCGCCTGCGAATGGGCTGCGAGGGGCATCAATGTGAACGCGGTGGCGCCCGGCTACATCGTCACCAACAATACCGAAGCGCTGCGCGCCGATGCCAAGCGCAGCGCCGCCATTCTGGAGCGCATTCCGGCCGACCGTTGGGGCACGCCGGATGACATCGGCGATGCGACGGTGTTCCTGCTCGCCCCGGCCTCGGACTATATGCATGGCGCCGTCATTCCGGTGGATGGCGGCTGGCTCGCGCGATGAGGAGACGATAATGGACACGAAACTTTTCGCCCGTGGCAACGAAGGTGAATGGACCGATCTCGGACAGGGCAACCGCCGCAGAGTGATCCTGCACACGGACGAACTGATGATGGTCGAATTCGCTTTCGAAAAGGGCGGTGTCGGCGCGCCGCATTCGCACCCGCACGTTCAGGCGAGCTATGTCGCGGAAGGCAAGTTCGAAGTCACCGTCGGCGGGCGTAGCGCGGTTCTTTCCGCCGGCGACAGCTTCATCGCACCGTCGGGCGTGGTCCATGGCGTCATAGCGCTGGAGGCAGGCCGCCTCATTGACAGCTTCACGCCGCATCGCGCCGATTTCCTGAAGTAGGACACACCGCGAGGCCGGCTCGACCGGCTAGGCCGCTTTGACGAGCCAGTCCGCAAACAGGCGAGCCTTCGACGTCGCCTTGGGATGGATCTTCAGATGGAAAGGCACTGGTGAGGGAACGCTTTCGGTCACAAGCGGCACAAGCCGCCCTTCCCGCATCAGACCTTCTACCAGACCGTCCCAGCCGAGCACTGCCCCGACATCGTCCTGAGCGGCCTGAAGCGCGATCATATAATTGTTCACATAGAAGCTGCGGCCCTTCGGTAGGGGACGGCCCAGCGCCGAGAACCAATCGGCCCAGGTGGTCCAGCCGTTTTCCTCGTTGCTCATATGGATCAGGGGCGCCTTGAGCAGATCCTCGACGCGGCTGATGCCGTACTGCGCGGCGAAAGCTGGTGTCCCGAGCGCGACGATGCGATCCTGAAAGAGCTTACGGTATTCGACGCCATTCTCCTGCGGATCGCCGTAGTGGATGCTCACGTCGCAGCGACCGGTCATGCCGGGGACGTCGCTGGTGATCTGCGAGACGGTGATGTTGGGATGGATTTTCCAGAAAGCTGAAATCTTCGGCGTGAGCCATAGTGAACTGACCGCCGTGGTCGTCCGAATCGTCACGTCAACTGTTTCCGGGCGATCGCGTATCTGCGTGACGGCCTCTGAAATCGTCTCGAATCCACGCTGGATCGCCAGGAACAAAAACGCCCCTTTTTCCGTGAGCTCAACCCCGCGGCTGCGGCGCAGGAACAGGTTGCAGCCGAGATCTGTCTCGAGCGCTTTGATCTGGTGGCTAACGGCCGCAGGCGTCACATTCATTTCCTGAGCGGCTTTCTTGAAGCTCGCATGGCGGGCGGCCGCCTCGAAGCAGATGAGAGCGGTCATGGAGGAGAGATCGTAAGGCCTTGGCATGTGGTCTCTTAGAAAGCACACGTTGTCAGAACATCGCTCGCAGAGCTCTTGAGATTAGTTAAACTAATCCATCATGAAAAAAAGTGCCATTGTCAAAGAGGCTTGCCGAAAACAAGATTCCACAACAGTTAAATTGTCCAGCGTGGAATCCTCCGATGACAGTCCCCTCGCCTTCCATATATGATCTGCTTGTGCGCCGCGTTCCCCGTCACTCGCTCGAACAGCCGTTCTACACATCGCCGGCGATCTACGAGCTCGACCTGGAGCATATCTTCTACAAGGAGTGGCTCTATGCGATCCCGGCCTGCCAGCTCGCCAAGGCGGGCAGCTATGTCACGATGCGCGTCGGCGCCTATGAGGTGGTCATTGTTCGCGCCCGCGACGGAGAAATCCGCGCCTTCCATAATTCTTGCCGTCACCGCGGCTCGCTGATCTGCAAGGCTCGGCAAGGGCAAGTGGCCAAGCTCGTCTGTCCCTATCATCAATGGACCTACGAACTCGACGGCAAGTTGATCTGGGCGAACGACATGGGGCCGGATTTCGACGGCTCGAAACACGGCCTGAAGCCGGTAAACCTGCGCAATCTCGAAGGCCTGATCTACATCTGCCTGTCGGAGACGCCGCCGGATTTCGAAGCCTTCGCCGAGCTGGTGCGTCCCTATCTCGCGATCCACGACCTGAATGACGCCAAAGTCGCCTACACCTCGACCATCGTCGAAAAGGGCAACTGGAAGCTCGTCTGGGAAAACAACCGCGAATGCTACCATTGCAGCAGCAACCATCCCGCACTCTGTCGTTCCTTTCCGCTTGATCCGAACGTCGCGGGCGTCTCTCCGGACGGCTCGGTTTCGGATGTCCTGCAGGCGCATTTCGACCGCTGCGAAGCTTCCGGCGCGCCGGCGCAATTCCGCATCGCCGGGGACGGCCAGTATCGCCTGGCGCGGATGCCGCTGCAGGAAAAGGCCTTGAGCTACACGCTCGACGGCAAAGCTGCCGTCAGCAAAAATCTCGGCCGGGTTGCCCTGCCCGACGCCGGCACACTGTTGAAATTCCATTATCCGACGACTTGGAACCACTTCCTGCCGGATCATTCGCTGACATTCCGGGTGAGCCCGATCAGCCCGATGGAAACCGAAGTCACCACCACCTGGCTCGTTCACAAGGATGCCGTCGAAGGTGTGGATTACGATCTGAAGCGCCTGACCGAGGTCTGGATCGCCACCAATGACGAGGACCGTGAGATCGTTGAGACCAACCAGCAAGGGATCCTGTCGCCCGCCTATGTTCCCGGACCCTATTCGCCGAACCAGGAAAGCGGCGTCATCCAGTTCGTGGATTGGTACGCCACCTGGCTCGAGCGTGCGCTGACGCCGATGCGGCAGGCCGCGGAGTAAGCGGATGAGCGCGTTCAAAAATCTTGCCTTCTGGAACGATGCGGAGGAACTCGAATGCGTCACCCGCACGCCGGAAGCACCGAATGTCGTCACCTTCAGCTTCCAGAGCCCTTCCGGTGCGCTGTTCAACCATGACCCCGGGCAGTTCGTCACGCTGGAACTGCCCCTTCCCGACGGGCCGCTCTACCGCACCTACACGATCTCGTCCTCGCCCTCGCGACCGACGGCGCTCACGATCACCGTCAAGGCGCAAGAGGGATCCGTCGGAACCAGATGGATGCTCGACAATCTGCATAAAGGCATGCGTCTGAAGGCCATAGGGCCAGCGGGAAAATTCTCGATCGTCCATCACCCGGCGGAGAAGTACCTCTTCATCTCGGCCGGCTCCGGCATCACGCCGATGGTGGCGATGACCACGTGGCTTTACGATTCCGGACGCGAACCGGATATTGTCTTCATCAATTGCGCGCGCCGGCCCTCCGAGATTATCCTGCGCGACAGGATGGAGCTCATGGCATCACGCATTGTCGGCATCGACCTGAAATGGGTTGTCGAGGAGCCTGATCCCTTCCGGCCCTGGACCGGCTATCGGGGCATGTTCAACCAGATCATGTTGGGCCTGATGGCGCAGGATTACCTTGAGCGCGAGGTATTCTGCTGCGGCCCCGAACCGTTCATGCGGGCCGTGCGCGAGGCGCTTGCCGGTCTCGGCTTCGACATGAACCGCTACCATCAGGAGAGTTTCACGGCGGAGCCCGAACATGCAGAGGACGTTCCCGAGGATGTGGTTCCCGATGAGCAGAACCAAGCCGAGATCGAGTTCGCCCTTTCCGGCATTACCGCCAGATGCAACGAGACGGACACGATCCTGGCATCCGCCAAGGCCGCGGGACTGGTGATCCCTTCGGGCTGTTCGATGGGGATCTGCGGCACTTGCAAGGTCCGCAAGACCGAAGGCCAGGTGCATATGGTGCACAATGGCGGCATCACCGACGAGGATGTCGAGGACGGCTATATCCTCGCCTGCTGCTCCAAGCCCTTGGGCCGTGTAAGCGTCCAGGCGTAGCTTTCACGTGCGCGATCCGCCGCCTCCTGGATCAAGCCCACGCGGCGGCGACCTCGGCGATCACCCGGTTGAAGAACGGCAAATCACCGAAGGAATTCACGGATCGAAGCCAGGACCTGGGCCTCGATCTCAATGCTCTCCCATTCCCCCGGGGGATTCGGCCGCTGCGCGCCGCCGGGAACGTACACGCCGAGCTCCGTCAGCCGGCGAAGATGATCCCCTGTATGCTCTGCAAAATCAGGCTCCGTCGCCATGGGCGAAATCGCAATGACTGTCAGCCCCGTATTGGGGCACCGGTCGCCGGAGCGAAAGTTTCCCGCCTCGAGCGACCACGCAGCCCCGGAAAGGCCCGCCGACAGGATCTCGACCATGAGGCCGATATTCGCCCCCTTATAGCCGCCGAACGGCAGCAATGCGCCGAGCATCGCCTTTGCCGGATCAGTCGTTGGCGCACCGTCATTATCGATAGCCCATCCCTCCGGAATGGAGGCTTTCTGTGCCGCGGCTCGAACGATGTTCACGACGGCCGTCGCGCTGGCCGCCTGGTCGATGACGAGACGTGCCCGCGGCGCCGGCAAGGGCGCCCCGAAAGCAAGAGGATTCGTACCGAACACGGGTTTTCCGCCCGTGGCGGCCGCCATCATCGCGTGAGCGTTTGCAAAGGCGATCGACAGCAGGTGGTGCCCTGCAAGACGCCGCACATAATAGCCGAGCTCGCCGGCGGTATAGCTGTTCTTCTGCGTGAAGATGGCGATGCCGAGGGTCCGCGCCCGCTTGACCAGGTCCTCGAAGACGAGATCGAAACCGAGCTGCGCTATGCCGCCCATCGCATCGGCATGAATGAATGCCGGCAGCGGATAATCGATGCGAGGCCTCGCCTTTCCGTCGATGCGGCCGTCGCGCAGGCTTTGAAGATAGTCGAGGAAATGGGGAAATCCCACCTCCGGGCGCCCATGCCAAGCGGCGGACATGGTCGCATCGACGAGCGACTTCGCCATCGCGGCGGTTGCCCCGCATGCCAAACAGGCGTCGGCGGCAATGCGCCGGATTTCGGCAACCGACAACGTCTCGATTTCGTCTGCCATCACAGCTCCAATGCGGCCTTCCTGCCCTCATAGAACGCATAGGGAGCCTGTCGAGGTGCCGCGCAATCGCCGATCTGCACGACCGGTCGACCGGCCGCCAGCAATTCTTCCGCCAGCCAGTTTGCCGGCATGTTTGTGGTCGCGAGCACAAGACAGTCGCCCTCTACGAAAATCTGTTCTCCCGTGTTGTGGTCGAGCAACGTGGCACCGTTGCCGTGCCATTCGAGTATGCTGACCTCGAGCAGCCAGTTGACGCCAAGCTTCCTCAGGATGCGTCGAAGGGGCACATCCGCCGTCGTGCGCTGGAGTTCCTTGCCAACAAGAGGGTCCGGGGAAAGGATCGTAACCGTGTGGCCGTCTTCGGCAAATTTCCAGGCCGTACCGCAGCCCCGCCAGCCGCCGCCTTCATCCAATAGGAGAACGCGCCTTCCCGGTCTCACCTGACGCGCCATCACCGCCTCGACGGTGAAGATATTGCCCTTCTCGATTCCAGGCAGGGTCTCGACCGCAGGCAGTGCCTTTTGAAACCCTGTTTCGGGAGAGTAGGAGCCGGTTGCGGCGATCACGACGTCGGCGCCGTAGTCCCCGATCTCCGATGCCTCCACATAGCAGTTGAGGCGTACATCGACCTTGAGCTTCGCCAGCTGCCGCTCATACCATTCGAGGAGATCGAGGATCTGCGCCCGGCGCGGCTGCATGCCGGCGAGAAGGAAGTTGCCGCCCAGACGGCTCGAGGCCTCCACGAGGATAACCTCGTGACCTCGCTCGGCCGCGACCCGCGCCGCCTCCAAACCTGCTGGCCCTCCACCGACGACCAGAACTTTCTTGGGCTCTGTCGTCGGCGTGAAGCGATCGCCACCCCATTCGAACTCTCGTCCGGCGGACGGGTTGATAAGGCAGCTTATCCAGTAGTCACGCGACCGCCGACCCCAGCACATCTGGTTGCAGGAAATACAGCCCCTGATGTCGTCGGGGCGGTCCTCGCTTGCTTTTCTTGCCAGATGCGGATCAGCGATCTGGCCGCGAACGATGGACACCAGGTCCGCGGCACCTTCACCGAGCACCGTCTCGGCGTTCGCAGGCGTCCTGATGTGGCTTTCGGCAATAACCAGCGCCTTCCTAACGGTTCGCTTGAGCGTCGCCGATAGGTCCGCCCCGAGTTTTTCCGGGTAGAGGAAGGTCGGCATCAGCTTGTGGAAGTCCAGATAGCCGCCGGACCCGCAAGTGACGTAGTCGATCAGCCCCAGTTTGTCATGCATGCCGACGATTTCGGCAAGCTCGCCTCTGGAGAGCGCGACGCTGTGATCCGGTTCGTCGCTCACCGCTAGGCCGACGATGAAATCCGGACCGCAGATTGCCCGGATCCGCGTGAGGATCTCTCGTGACATTCGCGTGCGGTTTTCCAGAGAGCCGCCCCAATCGTCATCCCGGCGGTTCGACCACGGCGTCCAGAAGTGATCGACCATGCCGAGATAGGCGGCCCAGACTTCGACGCCGTCGAAGCCCGCCTCTTGGCACCGGCGTGCCGCCTGGACGAAGCCGTCGATCGTTTCCCAGATTTCCGCCTCGCTCATCGGATGCGAGCCATCACTGTCATGATAGCTCGGAAGACCTGACGGCGACCAATGCGGGTGAAAGGAATTGTCCGAATCGCCGTGAGCACCGACATGATAGAGCTGCTGGATGGCGACAGCGCCATTGTCCTTGATCGCGTTGGCGATCTTCCTGAAATGCGGGATCACGCTGTCGTCCGAGGGGCGGAAATTCCCACGCGTGAGCACGGCGGCCGGGTGCACCGGCATCGGTTCCACGACGATCATGGCGGCCCCGCCGATCGCCCGCTCAGCGTAGTACGCCGCATGTCGCTCGGTCGGAAGGCCGCCTTCGGCCATGTTCGCCGTGTGGGCTCCGAACACGATCCTGTTTCTCAAGATGCGGCCACCTAGCTTGATGGGTGAGAACAGGTGTGGGAACAGCTTGGACATCAGGATTCTCCGGCAATGCGACTGGGAGGCACTGATCTACGCGTCAGGACTTGTGAGCCGGCCTATAATGCCCTCGCCACGGAGCCGTCGTGCTGGGACACCGCCCCATGGGAGTTGACCATCGCACCGGCAAGCTGACGAAGGTTGACCACCCCGATCGGCTCTCCGCCCGGACCGACGACGGCGACATCGCCATCGGGGCCTTTGGCAATCACGCGCATGGCATCCTCGATGGTGGTTCCGGCCGGGATCGTCATGCAGGTCGGCGAAAGGCCGGCCCACGGAGGCACCATCACGGCCTCGACTTGGACGACGCGCCCGCGGTTGACCTCCTTGACGAAGTTCGCGACGTAGTCGTCGGCGGGCCGCAGCACGATATCCTGGCTGTTGCCCTGCTGGATGACTTCGCCGTCGCGCAGTATGGCGATCTGATCTCCCAGACGCAGCGCCTCGTCGAGGTCGTGGGTGATGAAGACGATGGTCTTCCTGATCTCCTTCTGTAGGTCGAGAAGGACCGACTGCATATCCGTGCGGATCAGCGGATCGAGGGCAGAATAGGCCTCGTCCATCAGCAGCACCGGCGCGTCGTTGGCGAGCGCGCGGGCCAGTCCGACGCGCTGCTGCATGCCGCCCGAGAGCTGATTGGGATATTTGCTCTCGAAGCCTTTCAGTCCGACCCGCTCGATCCAGCGCATCGCGACATCGACGGCCTTCGAGCGCTCGACACCCTGGACCTCGAGGCCGTAGAGCGTGTTGTCGAGGACGTTGCGATGGGGGAGAAGTGCGAACTTCTGGAACACCATCGCGGTCTGTTGCCTGCGAAACTCCCGCAATTCGAGCTCGTTCATTTTCACGACATCGACCCCATTCACCAGCACTTCGCCGGCGGTCGGATCGATTAGGCGGTTGATGTGGCGGATAAGCGTCGACTTTCCCGAACCGGACAGCCCCATGATGACTTGGACACACCCCGAGGGCATCTCGATGTTGATGTCCTTGAGGCCGAGTACATGGCCGAACTTCTCGTTCAATTCGGCTTTCGAGAGGCCGTTTCTGACGGCCTCCACATGCGCTGAAGCGTTGGGTCCGAAAATCTTGTAAAGGTGGCGGATCTTGATGCCGTCGAAGTGCTGATCAGCCATGGACGACCTCCCGGTGCTTCTGGAGTCTCTGCCCGTATGCCTGGCTGACCCGATCGAAGATGATGGCAATGCCGACAATGGCAAGGCCGTTGAAGATTCCGAGCGTGAAATACTGGTTGGCGATTGCTTTCAGGACCGGTTGGCCGAGCCCCTGCACGCCGATCATCGAGGCGATGACGACCATGGCCAACGCCATCATGATGGTCTGGTTGATGCCGGCCATGATGGTCGGTAGCGCCAGCGGCAACTGCACGTTCTTGAGCTTCTGCCAGCTCGACGAGCCGAAGGCCTCGGCTGCCTCGAGAACGTCCTTGTCGACCAGGCGAATGCCGAGATCGGTAAGCCGGATCATCGGCGGGATGGCGTAGATGACGACTGCGATCAGCCCTGGAACCTTGCCGATGCCAAGCAGCATCACGACCGGGATCAGATACACGAAGCTCGGCATGGTCTGCATGACGTCGAGCGCCGGATTGACGAGCCGCTGCAGCCGATCGGAACGGGACATCAGGATGCCTATCGGGATACCGACCGCGATCGACAGAATGGTGCAGACGAAGATCATCGAGATCGTCCGCATCGTGTCGTCCCACATGTCGAAGTAGCCGATGGCCAGCAATGTGACGAGACAGCCCAGCACAATTTTCCAGCTCCTGCTCGCTCCCCAGGCGATCGCCAGAATGATCAGGGTGATGATCGGCCAGGGCGTCTGCGTCATGAAGCGTTCGGCAGCGATCAGAAAGTGCTGCAAGGGCGAGAAGAAGCCCTCGATGGCATCGCCGTATGCGCGCGTGAACGTACGGAATCCTTCGTCGATCGCCTTCTTCAGGGTGCGCAGGGAGTCATCGTTCATGCTCGGGAATTCATAAAACCATTCCATTCGGTTCCCCTTTTTGAAGAAGCCGGCATACGTTTTTTCCGTTTTTTGGCTGGATGAGTGCGGCGCGTCATTGCGCGCCGCACCTTACGATCTATCAGAGCGCCGCCTTGATCTTCTCGGCTGCGTCTGGAGAGACCCACTTGGACCAGACGTCCTCGTTCTCCTCGAGGAAGTGCTTGGCGCCTTCTTCGCCGCTCGCCTGGTTGTCCGTCATCCAGGCCATCAGCTTGCTCACCGTGTCGTTGCTCCAGGAGCGCTTCTTCAGGTAATCCATGACCTCGGGACCGACCTGCTCGGAGAAGGGCTTGGCTACCAGCGTCACGATTGTGTCGATCGGCCACGCACTCGGCTTGGGGTCGGGGCAGTCGGCAACGGTAATGCATCGCTTCCACTCGGCAGGATCGTTCGGCACGCCCGGGTCGAGCTTGACCATTTCATACTTTCCGAGGAGCGCAGTCGGTGCCCAGTAGTAACCAAGCCATCCTTCCTTGCGTTCGTAGGCCTTGGCGATGGAACCATCGAGGCCAGCCGCCGAACCGGTGTCGACCAACGTGAAACCTGCCTTCTGAGCGTCGAACGCCTTGTAGAGTTGAGAGGTAACGACCGTGCCGCCCCAGCCCTGCGGGCCATTGAAAACAGCACCCTTCTTGGCGTCCTCCGGATCGGGGAAGAGCTCGGGATGCTTCAGCGCGTCGCCAATCGTCTTGATGTCCGGATGGGCGTCGGCAACGTACTTCGGAATCCACCATCCCTGGACGCCGCCGTCGGGCAGCGGAGAGCCTACCTGGATGATCCGGCCTTCTTCCGTTCCCTTCTTGACGACATCTGGCAGGAGGTCGACCCAAGCTTCCGGCGCGATGTCGGGCTGCCCCTTCTCTGCCATCGAGGTGATCGTCGGCACGGTGTCGCCGATGGTGATTTCGGCGCTGCAACCATAGCCTTCGTTGAGAATGAACTTGTCGAGGTTCGAGAGGACCTCTGCGCTTTGCCAGTTCATGCTGGCGATTGTGACGCTCCCGCACTCCGCGGCATTCGATACGGACACTCCTCCGAGCATGCCAAACACCAGGCATGTTGACGCAAGCAGCTTCTTCATCTGACGTTCCCTTTTTCTTAGCGGCGCTTTAATTGAGGAGCGGGGTGCCGCGGTTGCCCGCTCCAACGGAGATCAGGGGAGCACCCCCATACTCACCGATTTCTGGAGAGCGGCTGCTAGTCCGCCGGCGACCGCAGCGTCGAAGCCAGCGGCGCGCATTGTTTCGATCGCTGCCGCGGTGGTGCCGCGATAGCTGACAAATGCTTCGACCGTATCGGTGGGACATTCGTGGCGACGTTCAAGCAGGCGGCCCGCGCCGATAAGGACCGTGGTCACCGCGCGCCGAGCTATCTCGGGCTTAAGCCCGCGCGCCACGGCATCGTTCATCATTGCGGCAGCCAACAATGCGGGAAATGCCGGACCAGACCCGGAAAGGCCCGTCAGGTAATCGATATCGCTTTCGCTTGCGACCTCGTCCTCAGTGCCGCAGGCATCGAAGATTGCACGGACCATGGCGCGGTCCTGATCCGTTACATCTGCCGAGCCGATCCAGGGCGTATAGGACTTGCCGACTTCGGCCGCCGCGTTGGGCAAGCTGCGGACAGCCCTCTTCGTATTGTGGTGTTCAGCCAACTGGCCCAAACGGACGCCGGCCATGACGGATATCACGAGCTTGCCATCGGCATCGATCATGAGCGGCGGCCAATCAGCAGGCCGGACCGACACAATGATCACGTCCGAACGGTCGGCTAGTTCTTGGTTATCGGTGGTCCAGAAGGAAGCGTTTAAGCGGTTGGGTTGCTCCGTCCGATAAGAGAGGGAAAGATCGTGCGACTGCACCAGACCGGCATCCAGGAGTGAAGCGGCAATTGATCCACCGAGCCAGCCGCCTCCACCAACGATGCCGATCCTCAATGAGCCGCTCATCGTCGGTTATCCTCTCGCCTCGGGTTTGTAGCCGTGCCGCGAAAAGAACCGGTCCAGCTCCCTTTGCTCCGGCACTTGGCCCGTGTAGATGGCGATGTACTCAGGGATCCGCTTCATGCGAGTTGCGATATCCTCCTGAGTCTGCATCGAGATGTAGCCGATCTGAACCAGGTAGGTCGTGCGGGCGCGGACATCGGCAGTGATCTCCGAATGACCGAAACGGATGAACATGCGTTTGAGCGCTTCCAACCGGACCTGATCGGCGCGCTGAACTTCCGCCAGGATGCCTTCGGACTGGAGTGCCCAGCTGCGCACGGCAAACTCGAACTTCGAGTCGAATAGGTCCTTGTTCAGCCAGCAATCGAATACGTTAAGCATCGCTTCGGCGAGAGATTCCGCGTACGCCTCCGACTGCTTCACGATGTTGCCGGTGTTCTTTTCCCGCCACCGACCGATGAGCGCCGCCAACAGTTCTTCCCGATCCTTGAAGAACCAATAGAAGCTCGTTCGCGACAGATTGAGCCTCTTTGCCAGCGGCAGGATCTTTACCGAGTCCACGCCGCCTTCCAGCAGGGACTCGTAGGCCGCCTCCAGCCATCCCTCCTGCGATCCGCGCCAGCCGCTATCGTTTGCAACGTGCTCCATAAAGACCTCCTAACAAATTGTGAAAGGACATACAAGAAAAATGTACACATATGTCGACGCGATGGACTTTGATGTTTTCTTTCTTGACACTTATGTACATTTCCGCGTAGCGTTCGAGCTGACGTTTCTAGACCGGAGCCCGACATATGTCGAACGACCCCCTCCTCCAGCCCTATCAGCTCAAACACTTGACGCTGCGCAACCGCATCATCGTGACGGCGCACGAACCGGCCTATCCGGAGGACGGCATGCCGAAGGAGCGCTACCGCGCCTACACGGTTGAAAGGGCAAAGGGCGGCGTAGCTCTGACGATGACCGCGGGCTCTGCCGCTGTTTCGAAAGACAGCCCGCCGGTCTTCAATAACCTGCTCGCCTACAAGGATGAGATCGTGCCGTGGATCAGGCAGATGACCGACGCTGTGCACGAGGAGGGCGCCGCGATCATGATCCAGCTTACCCATCTCGGTCGGCGCACGCGGTGGGACAAGGGTGAATGGCTGCCGGTTGTCGCTCCCTCCCATCACCGCGAAGCGTCGCACCGCGCCTTCCCCAAGAAGATCGAAGACTGGGACATCGAGAGGATCATCAAGGATTTCGCCGATGCCGCCGAGCGCATGAAGGCGGGCGGCATGGATGGCGTCGAGCTGGAGGCCTACGGGCACCTCCTCGATCAGTTCACATCGCCGCTGACGAACGAGCTTGACGGACCTTACGGGGGCTCGCTCGACAACCGCTTGCGCTTCTGTTTCGACGTCCTGAAGGCGATCCGAGCACGGGTCGGAGACGATTTCATCCTGGGCGTGCGCTACACGGCGGACGAATGCCTTCCCGGCGGGACGGGCAAGGCGGAAGGCTTTGAAATCTCGAAGCGCCTCAAGGAGAGCGGGCTCATCGATTACCTGAACGTCATTCGTGGGCATATCGATACGGACGCCGGCCTCACCGACGTCATCCCTATCCAAGGCATGGCGAACTCCCCTCACCTCGATTTCGCCGGCGAAATACGTGCCGCCACGAACTTTCCGACTTTCCATGCTGCGAAGATCCCGGATGTCGCGACCGCGCGCCACGCGATCGCATCCGGTAAGGTCGATATGGTCGGAATGACCCGCGCGCATATGACGGATCCGCATATCGTCCGGAAGATCGTCGAGAAGCGCGAGGACGACATTCGGCCCTGCGTCGGCGCGAACTACTGTCTCGACCGCATCTACCAGGGCGGCGCCGCCTACTGCATCCACAACGCCGCGACCGGACGTGAGCTCACGATGCCGCACACCATCGCGAAGGCGGAGCGTCGCAAGAAGGTCGTGATCGTCGGCGCCGGACCTGCCGGCCTTGAGGCTGCGCGTGTGGCCGGCGAGCGCGGCCATGAGGTCGTCGTCTTCGAGGCGGCTAACAATCCAGGAGGGCAAATCCGGCTCACGGCTCAAAGCGAGCGCCGCCGGGAGATGATCAGCATCATCGACTGGCGCATGAGCCAATGCGAGAAGCTAGGCGTCACCTTCCAGTTCAACACATGGGCGGAAGCGGACACGGTTCAGGCGGAGAACCCGGACGTTGTCATCATCGCAACGGGCGGGCTTCCGCATACGGAGGTCCTGTCGAAGGGCAACGAGCTCGTCGTCTCCACCTGGGAGATCATTTCGGGCGACGTCAAGCCGGGAACCAACGTCCTCATCTTCGACGACGCCGGCGACCATGCCGGCCTGCAGGCCGCCGAATTCCTCGCCAAGGCGGGCGCCAAGGTCGAGATCATGACGCCGGATCGCTCCTTCGCCCCGGAGGTCATGGCCATGAACCTCGTTCCTTACATGCGTTCGCTTCAGAAGCTCGGCGTGACCTTCACCGTCACCTACCGCCTGGAGGCGGTCGAGAAGAGCGGCAATCAACTCGTCGCCCATGTCGGCAGCGATTATGGCGGCGTCGCCAAACAGCGCACGGTGGATCAGGTGGTGATCAATCACGGCACCATTCCGCTCGATGAGCTGTACTTCGAGCTCAAACCGGCGTCGAGCAACCTCGGAGAGATGTCGCACGATCAGCTGATCGCCGGCGAGCCGCAATCCGTCGTGCGCAACCCGCAAGGCAAGTTCCAACTCTTCCGCATTGGCGATGCGGTCGCGGCGCGCAACACACACGCGGCGATCTACGACGCGCTTCGCCTTATCAAGGATATCTGACGCCAGGCGGGAGGCCTCAGCCTGCCGTGCGACCAAGGACCATCCATGACACGTCGAAGTGAAGCCCTTCAGTTGTTCGTCGACGCCGCTTTCGTGGCCTTTGATCAATTCGCACAGGCGCCGCAATCGCGCCGGTCTATTCCGCAGATTTTCTCTGCACTGGAGGTTCCGGGCGCAGAGAGATCCGGTCCCGGAAGCCGGCTGCCCGTCTGTTCCCACATCGACACGGTGCTGGCGATCGATACGGAGCACGACTCGCTCCACCGTCTGGTCGATCGCTTCAAGGCGATCGAGCCGCTGCTCGAATGGCGCCGGCGCTCGAATTATGACAGTTCGGCGAGTGATAATTTCCACGACGGCCATGCGAATGCGATGATCATCGGACCTTGTGGCCTCGAAGAGCGCACGGATGTGTGGATCGGCATAACGCTGATGGCCCCTCACGTCCGCTACCCAGACCACAATCATCCACCAGAGGAAGTCTACCTCGTCCTTTCGGATGGGGCGTTTCATCAGGGCGACGGGCCATGGTTCCGGCCGGGGTTTGCCGGCTCATTTTACAACGAGCCCGGTATCAAACATGCGATGCGCTCCTTCGATAAGCCATTCCTGGCTTTCTGGGCGCTGCTTGCAGACCGGCCGGAATGAGCACCCTCCGGCCAGTCACGAAATAGATGGGTCGCCGATGAGGCGGCGAAGCTTGCCGGTGTCGCCAAGGTGCTCGTCGCCGACGACGCCTCGCTCGCCCACAATCTCGCCGAGCCGCTCGCCGCCACGATCGTCTCGCTCGCCGGCGGCTACGACACGCTCATCGCCGCCGCCACCTCGGTCGGCAAGAACGTCATGCCGCGGGTTACCGCGCTGCTCGATGTCGCCAGGTCTCGGAATACATTTCACGCCAATCGCGCTGGAACGGCACGCAAAAACAATCACTTGCCGCAAATCAGCTGGAGCGTTGCGGGGGAGTTCTGAGAGCGACTACACAGGTGTTGTGCGAGCGGGATTTCGATAACAAAAGCGCGAACTACCCGCGCAGCGCCCAGCGGCGGCCGTGCGAAACCGAAATGCGACCGCCGGCCCAGGAAGAGCTCTGCTCGGATCTGCAGATGTGCTTTTGAAAGCAGAAGAATTAGCACCGGCTTGCCTTGGCGTCTGGCTCTGCTAGGCTGCCTCCATTGCTTCCAACACCAAAGAGGCCAACGTGGCGCATTCTTCGGAAGCTAGGGGAAAGCGTTTCCAGCTCATCCTGATCAAGCCATCGCACTATGATGACGATGGCTATGTGATCCGCTGGTGGCGCGCGATGATCCCCTCGAACTCGCTCGCGGCGCTTTATGGCATTGCTGCCGACTGCGCCGAGCGCAAGGTGCTCGGCCCAGACGCTTCCATCGATATCACAGTGCTCGACGAGACGAATACGCGGATCGATTTCCCGGCCCTTCTGCGTCTGCTTGGCGGACACGGCAATTTTGGCATGGTGGCGCTTGTCGGGGTCCAATCCAACCAGTATCCGCGCGCGCTCGATATTGCGCGGCCGTTCCGCGAGGCCGGCTTCGCCGTTGCCATGGGCGGGTTCCATGTGTCGGGCTGCCTTGCCATGCTCGACGGCAAGGCGGTGGAACTCGACGCCTGCCGGGAGATGGGCATTTCCATCTTTGCCGGTGAGGCAGAGGGCCGTCTTGAAACGGTGCTGCGCGATGCGGCTACCGGCAAGCTGGAGCCGATTTATAACTTTATGGACGACTTGCCGGGTCTTGGCGGCACGCCGGTGCCGTTCCTGCCAAGGGAAAATGTCGCTCACACCCTCGGCTTCAGCACCAGCTTTGATGCCGGGCGCGGCTGTCCCTATCAGTGTTCGTTCTGCACGATCATCAACGTGCAGGGGCGCAAGTCGCGGTTCCGTTCAGCCGACGACATTGAGAAGCTCGTGCGGATGAACTGGGCGCAGGGCGTGCACAAATTCTTCATCACCGACGATAATTTTGCCCGCAACAAGGAATGGGAGGCGACCTTCGACCGTCTGATCGAACTGCGGGAGAAGGACGGTATTCCGCTCGGCCTGATGATCCAGGTCGATACGCTTTGCCATAAGATCCCGAATTTCATCGAGAAGGCAAAGCGGGCAGGCGTTACCCGCGTCTTCATCGGCCTCGAGAACATCAATCCGGACAATCTGACCGCCGCGAAGAAGAACCAGAACAAGATCACCGAGTACCGCAAGATGCTGCTCGCCTGGAAGGCGCAGGGCATCATGACGCTCGCGGGCTATATCCTCGGTTTCCCGGCGGATACGCCCGAGACCATCCGGCGCGACATCGCCATCATCCAACACGAACTGCCGGTCGATATCATCGAATTTTTCATTCTCACGCCGCTGCCGGGCTCGGAGGATCACCAGAAGCTCTGGAAAGACGGTGCCGAGATGGAGGCCGATCTCAACATCTATGATGTCGAGCATGTATGCACGGCGCATCCGAGGATGACCCGGGAAGCGTGGGAAGACATCTACCGCGAGACATGGCGGCTCTACTACACGCCGGAGCACATGAAGATCCTGCTACGCCGCGCGGCCGCGACGGGCGTGCCGCTTGCAAGCCTTGTAAAGCTGCTCGTTTCCTTTGCGACGATGGTACCACTTGAAAACGTCCATCCGCTGCAGAGCGGCCTTCTGCGCCTGAAGCGGCCGTCGGAGCGGCGGCCGGGCATGAAGCGGGTCCATCCGCTGATCTTTTGGCCGCAGTTTCTATGGGAGACGGTGCGCAAGCATGTGGCGCTCGCGGGCACGATCATCCGGTTGTCTGCCGCCGCCTACAGGATCTTCCGCGATCCGGCTTCGAGGGTCTACATGGACCAGGCATTGACGCCGGTCGGAGCCGACGAGGAGGAGGCGCTTGAACTGTTCACCAAGACTGCCGGCGGCACGGCGGCGGTGGCGCATGTGAAGAAGGTCGCGGCGCTCACCCATGCCACTCCGGCGTCATCAGCGCTCCGCGGTTGATTGGCTGAGGGCACGGCGTTGGAAGATCTCTTCAGGGGAAATCCGCATTGAGGGGCCACACCCTTCGGCCGGTCGTCTGGGCGATCGAAGCGGCCGTGGACCGAAGCCCTGCAAAGTCAACCAAAGCAGATCCATCGATCGGAAAGAGACACACGATTATGCGGTCGGCAAATCGGGCTGATAGAGTATCACGCGATTGCGGCCGGCTTGTTTGGCCAGGTAGAGTGCCATGTCAGCCTGGTGCTGAAGCTTCTCCGGCGCGATGATCTCCTCACCTGGCGCCTGCGCCGCCACTCCAACGCTGAGGGTGACGTAAGGCGATACGCGGGATGCGGGATTCGGAAGGGAGGCGGCTTCGACGCTCGCCCTAATTCGTTCAGCCGTAGCCAGCGCAGCGCGTTCATCCGCGCCCGGAAGTACGACGAGAAACTCCTCACCGCCGTAGCGGGCTACATGATCGCGGTTTCGCCTGACGCTGCTCTGAATAATGCCGGCAACTTTCACGAGGCAGCGATCGCCCTCGGCGTGGCCAAGGCGATCGTTCAGGTTCTTGAAGTCGTCGACGTCACACATCAGCATGGCGTTACCCTGCGGGCGGCTCGCGTCTGCACTCCAGAGACGATTGAGGGTTTCCATCATCCAGCGCCTGTTGGCGATCCCGGTCAGGGGATCAGTTCTTGCAAGGCGCTCAAGGCGGGCATTGGCGTCGGCAAGCTCCGTTACCCGCCGCTTGTCACGAAGTTCGAGAAGGAATGTCTTCTGGGCCAGGATCGTCATCGTGCGTCGGGCAACGACAGTAGCGATAATGCCGCTGGCAAAAAACAACGTCCCAGCCACTGCGCTGCCCTCATCGAGGGCCGGATTTCGCAACTGAAAAATAAGGTAGAGCGCAAGCGCGAAGGAGGCGACCGTCACCGTCCAAGTCAGAGGAACCGCAAAGATGATGATCGCGGTGATGGCGACGAACAGCATAATGTTCAAGTGCCGTTCATAGAACTCACCACCGGCGCTCACGCCCACCAGCGCGACCGACAGGAGGATGAGGAACAGGCCTGCGAGCAAAGACACCTTTGGAAGCCAGACGCTGCGTGGTTTGCGCCAGACGAGGGCGGTGGCCAATGCTGCGGGCGGAAGCATGCAGGCTGGCGGAAGCATCGACAGCACCACCGCCTTTGGAAGCAGGATCGCGTTGAGACCCAGCGTTAGTACATCCAGCAATGCGACCCATGTCATCCACGCGCGAATGATTTTGGCCGTCCGCGACCACGAACGCTCTTCGAACAGTCGACCAAGCTCACCTCTGAGGCGGATGTCCCGCGTGCGGCCCGCGAGAAGGCGCTCGACTTCGGCCATGACCGCCGGGTTGGGCGCCTGAAATCGCACCTCCGGGGAGGCGCTCGCCCGACTGGCAACAACTACGCTTTCCTGAGGCTCCATCCTTGGCCATCTAGGGGAGCACTTCCTGCTGGCAAGATTATCGGCGCATGAACTCTCGAGTTGCACTCCTCATGCCACCCGGCACTTCTTTCCTGGAGGCGCAGGGAAGCGCTATAGCAAACGTCGAGCCAAGGCTCGAAGCCCTCCTTACCGGCAGCGCGCTCCCGCGGCTCGGCATGGCTGACTGATAGAGCGGCGTAAAGCTCCATTGGGGAACAGAAATCAGGCCGGCGCGGCTATTGCTGCCTGCGTGTCCTGCTGCGGCCATCGCTGCAGTGCTTCACGTCCGGCGTCGGTCAAGCCGTAGACGCCTCTTTCAATCCGTTCAAACCAGCCATAGACATTCGAAAGCAAAATCTTCCCGGCATCTGGTATGCTGGATCTGATTTCACGCACGCGCATCGGCCCTGATGCCAGCGCTAAAGCACAGCCGAGCGCCTGCTGGCGGTACGCGGTCATGACAGGCGCGCGTGTGCTCCCGCCCACTGCTGGATCGCCGCGTCGCCTCTTGTGTTCACGCATGAGCCTCGAACGCCGTTTCGGATTGGTTCGCGGCATCGGCGATACGGAGCCGACTATAACGCTGACGTCGCCGGCATCGGAAATGCCGAGCATGCCGATCCCGAGCCTGCGGCAGAGATCGCGGTAGCGTTTGTCGGCCTCGCGACCTTTGCCCTTGGCCGAGACTCGCGCCGCGATCCAAACCTCGTCCGCGACAGCTGCGCGATCGACGGCCTGCAGTATGAGCTCCAGATTGAAGCTCAGTTTCAGCTCGCAGATCACGACCACAGGCGGATCACCATCGCTCAAGCCGACGAGATCGCAGCCGCCAACTTCGCCCTTGACGATGTAACCTGCCTTTTCGAGAAAGCCTTTGACGGGCAGATAAAGCGACGTTTCCATATGCCTGCAGGTTTAAGTGAAGAATCGTTCCATAACTACATCGATCCGCTCGTACCGGACACCCATCTATCGCCGCCGACGCGGTTTACACGGTGTGGGGCTGTGACGTGGCCGCCAACGCGTCCCTGTGGCGATCAGCCAGGCCTCAGCCGCGGCCTTGGAACGATGCTCTTGAGGGAACTGGAACCAGCGACCTCCTGTTTGGCGCGTATCACTTCGCCAACGGCGAACCGGACGCAGCGGTCGATTCGCAGAGAATCAAACTGACGCAGGACGATGTCTGCCTGTAGGTCTGTTAAGCCCTCAGGAACTGCGAGGTCTTGTCGAAGCTCAACCCCGGAAAAATCTTCGTCGCCAGGTCGCGGGCCGTCACGTCGAACTGCCGATAGAGCATCGCCGCGGCGAGTTCGCGCACGTCTGCGGTCGGCATCAGGTCGCGGTCGTCGAGCAGCTTGCCATCGCCGATGCCCGGCCAGCGCCCGAGGACGCGTCCGCCATCGATTGCCCCGCCGGCGAGCACGGCGCATCCGCCGGTCCCGTGATCGGTACCGCCCGAGCCGTTCTGCCGCACCGTACGCCCGAACTCCGTCATCGCCAGCACTACGGTCTTCGACCAGACGGTCGGGCCGAGCGTCAGCTTCAGCGTATTGATCGCCTGCGCCAGATCCTGCGCTGGTTGCCTGAATTGCCCGGCCTGCCCCACATGCGTATCCCAGCCGGTGATCGAGAAGCTCGCGATTCGGTACTCGCCCTTCAGCATAGTGCCGGCGAGGCTCGCAACGTCGACCATCCTCTCGGCCCGCTTGCCGTCCGGCTCGGCGACCATCGCCGCCCCGTTCGCCCGCGTCGCCTCTTCCATCGCCTTGGCAAAAACTGGATCGCCGGCATAGAGCCGCATTATGAGTTGCATCTCGTCCTTTGCCGTGCGGAGGCTGGAATCGGATGCCCAGACATCGACGTCGTTCGGGCCGGAAAGGATCAGTTCCGTCGAGGTGTTGACGTCGATCGCTTTGCGATCCTCCGAACGCGGGATGACCGAAAGTGCCCGGTTGAGCCAGCCGGTCTTCTCCTCGGCCACGTGCTCGCCGCCCGATTCCAGCATGTCCTGCCCGTCGAAATGGCTACGCTGGTCGCGATAGGGCGTCGAGACCGCATGCACGAAGGCAAGCTCACGACTCCTCCAGAGCGGCATCAGGCCGGCCGCCGCGGGATTCAGGCCGAAATGCCCGTCGAGATCGAGAAGTCCCTTCTCCGGTGTCAGCGCCAGCGTCGGCCTCAGGCGCGCGAAACCCGCCTCGCCGTAAGGCTGCACCAGGTCGAGCCCATCCATCGCGCCGCGCAGCACGATCGTGACAAAGCGGTTGTCGCCCGGCATTGCAGCGAAGGTAACCGGCGTGAAGATCGGCGCCGCCGCCAGGCAGCAGGCCGATGTGAGGAAGCCGCGGCGGGAAAGCGTAACCTCGGTCATGATCGTGCTCCTTATCGGCGGTTGAACTCGGGCGAGGCCAGCACCAACGTCAGGCCGCTGACCCTGTTCGGCGCCTGGGCGACGACGCGGATTGTCTCGTCGCGCGCCGCATCGGCAAGCGTCGCTTTCAGGAATTCGCGCGGATCCTGGTCCTTGCCGAACTGAGCGGAGGCACGCCGCGCCCAGGCAAGCCGCTCGGCAAGCTGACTCCCGGTGATCCAGGTGGAGAAATTCTCTTCGAAGCCCGCCGGGCTCGGCGGCAGCCATGTCGGCTGGCCCATGCGCCGCAACGCGCCCTGCCCCAGCACGCGCGCCGTCTGGAAGGCCTTGCGCCGTCTCGATGCCGCCGCGTCCTCGGGATCGGCCGCCATCGCGCCGGTATCGCCGCCCATAGCGCTGCCCTCCCCCGCCATTGCCTGCGGCGGCATCGTCGCATCGCCGCCGTCGCCGTCATCCTGATGGGCCTGCATGAACGCGCCTACCGCGCCATCGCCGCCACCGGCATTCAGCGCCCTCAGCCCGGCCACGACATAGTCGAACGGCTGACGCGCCTTCGCTCCCTCGTCCCGCCATGCCGCCGGATGGTCGAGCATCGCGCCGCAGACGGCCATCAGGTCGCCGTCCGTCTTCTTCCAGGCATCCGCCATTGCCGCCACCATCTCGCTGGACGGCTGGTCGGAGACGAAATGGGCAGCAAGCTTGCGGCTGAGGTGCTCCGCCGTCTTCGGATGGGCCGCGAGATCGTCGAGCAGCGCCAGATAGTCCTTCGGCTTTCGTTTCGCGCCGCCATAGCTGACGCCGAGTACCGTGTGCTCGCCCGGCTCCGCAATGCCCGGACGGAAAGCGACGTCCATATCCTGGCGGTCGATCGTCAATCCTGTCAGCACCATCGCTGCGGCGCGGACATCGGCCTGTGTATAGCCGCTGCCCGCGCCCAGGGTATGCAACTCGAGGAGCTCGCGGCCGAGGTTCTCGTTCAATCCCTTCTTCCGCTTCATGCCGCCAGGCGAATCCGGTCCCTGCGACTGCGCCTGATCCAGATAGATGAGCATCGCCGGATGCTCGGTAGCGTTGCGCAGCAGATCGCGGAACGAGCCGCCGAGATGCGGCCGGATCGCTTCCGCCTCGTAAAGCGGTACGATCATCCGCATCGGCAGGCTCTTGTTGGCGCTCGTCGAGAAATGGTCGGTCCAGAAGGCGGCAAGCCGCTCGTAGAAGCCGTTCGGCGAAAGCACGGCCTGCATCAGCCGCGCATTGGCGTCGCGCTGGAAGCCGTGCAGTACGCGCTTCTGGATCGCCTTGCGCTTCACCCGGCGCGCCTGCTCGTCGCCGCTCTGGCGCAATTCCCGCAATTCGTCCTGCAGGTCGGCAATCTGCTGATGCCGTCCATCGATGCCGTCGGCAAGAAAGGACGGTGCACTCCGAGCACCGCTCACCATCTGACTAAGTAGCTGGTCCTTGCTCTGCGGCGGCACCTCGCCCGGTCGGAAACCATAGCCGAACCGGATCGCGGCCATTGTCGGAAAGGAGAGGCTCATGGCGGTCACCTCCTGATCACTGAACGGTGACAGCCTCCGGGCCAAATGCGTCCGCAATTCGGCTCATTCCGAAAATGAACAATTTGTAATCCGTTGCGAATGCCTCGTAATTTGCCGGGATGGGTCAGGTGGGAAGATGAAGCACGCCAGAGTGATAAGCATGGCGGGCATCCAAGCAGCGACCGCCGTGCCCAGCGCGCACCACTTAGTAGCGCAGTAGTCCTCGAGAACGGCCACCGACGAAGAGGAGAGCAAACCGCCACGATGCCCGCACTGGCGCATCTAGCCCACACCGGCTTCTTCAAGCCGGTGCATGTGGAGCCGATGCCAAGTCACCCCTTCTCTCCCTCGCGTTTGGCATGCGACTTTTGCACAACGCAGAAAAGATTGCCGTCCGGATCCTGTAAGACCACGTAATCAGCGTTTTGCGGATAGCGCCACGCATATTGTTTCGCTCCGATCGTCAGCAGACGACGAACTTCCTCCTGCTGACACTCGGTATAAAGGTCCAAGTGCAGCCAGCTTCTCCTCCAGTCGCGGCGATCACGAGCCTGAAATGAAATATTGGGACCACGGCCTTCGGGATCACAAAGGACAATCCAGCCACCGCTCGCCGGCGCTCGCGGAACATAATGCAATGCCTCCTGCCAGAACGCGACCATGCGCTCGAACTCGTAGCAATGGATTACGATTGAACCAATTCTGATCATATCGGCGACTCCGTTATGTCGGTCCTATTCGTAACCACATGGTCCCGGCCGCTGATGCCAGTGACGTTGTTCCACCCTTCTGTGGGCTTCCTGTCGCGAAACTCCTAAAACTAGTTACGTCGCGGGTTTTGGGATTTTCGCCACAGGGCCACTTCGGTCCGCGATCCCTGCAGAACATAGGTGCATGCGGAGAGGAATCACGAGTCCAGCGTGAAAAGCGCGGAATCCGGTTGACTGCATTGGGCGATGGCTGCCGCTCGAAAGCATCACGACGCTAAAACGCGATTGCAGATATGGCGAAGCGTAATCGCTGGGGCAGCGAACGATGCCAGCAAGGCTGTTGTGATCGCCGCGTCGAAGGACAGGTCATTGGCTTGGAACGAGAAGACCAGTAACCTCTCGCAAACCATATGCGGAAACCGGAGAGCCATGTCGAGATGAGATGCCGGCCGGGTTTGCGCCGACGACAATTGATGTGTGGAAGGAGGACTAGGCGATGATTGAAGCCGCCTCGAATGCCCGATTAACTGGCGGATGCCGTTGCGGTGCCGTCCGTTATGAGGTGGATCGGCCCGTTCATGCGGCGATCTGTCACTGTGAGGATTGTCGTCGTTCGTCGGGTGCGCCGATGGTCGGCTGGATGGGAGTGCCGGCCAGCAGCCTTCGAATCACGAAAGGCGAAGCCCGTGCCTGGTCGTCCAACGGCCAAGCGCACCGGCATTTCTGTGCGACATGCGGAACGGGTCTCTACTATCTGAACGAAGCGCTGATTCCCGGGATCGTCGATGTGCAAATAGCCACCCTCGACGATCCGACGGCGGTTAGTCCCGACATCCAGGTTCAGGTTGCCGAGCGCCTGCCCTGGGCTGCGCATATCCATGAGCTACCGGTATTCGATCGGTATCCTGATTGAGGCGAACCTGCGCAAGCTAAGCGCTGGCCCTGATGATTCGCTGAAGCAACTGGTAATCAGTTGTGTCATTCGCCTCCTCCGCAACGACGACCTGCCATGGAGGGAAGCAGGCCGGCCGTACCGGTCCCAATGATTGAGATTTCGTCATGACGTGAACCTCGTTCACCGGTCGTCACCGACGTCCGGGCACTGTCAGCGAGCGCGCCGCGTCCTGTTCGCTGCTAGCATGGCGATGCAGCGAAGCTCGTCATGGCTAAGGCCGATATCGGCGAGCGCGCGGTCATCGAGCTTCATCAAGCTTTCAAGTTCGCGGCGCATGCGAACCTCTTCGCGAACCCGGATGAACCGACGCTTGAGCGGATTGCGCGGGAGCGTAGCGATTGCCCGCATCCCGAAGCTGATTGCTGAACTGCTCATTGTGATATTTCCCTGTCGGCACGTCAAATCGGTCCGCGGCTAGAGGCCGATCCGTGCGTTCTCGTCGAGCGAGGCGTTCCAGTAGCCGTATCGCGCAGACATCTCCAGGAAGTGCTGGATCATCTCGTCCGGAGGCGGCCCCAGCCGCTCCAGTGTCGCAGTTACACGTATGCCGACCTCGCGGAAGAAGCGTCCAATCCTGTCGGTGCTGACGATGATCATCACCGCCGGCGCGTCCGATCGGTTGCGGAAGGCGTGCTTGGCGCCGCCGGGCACATGGAAGACATCGCCCGGCCTGAGGCTACTGCATGTCTCCTTGAACCGACCTTGATTTAGGGAGACAAGCAGCAATTCAAAGCGCTACACCGTCCTTTGCGCGTCTGGTAAGACGCGCGGCGCTGGAGACCGGAAACGATCACTTCCGCCGCACTTCGAGACCCAGAGCCTCGGCAATGACGATGGTCTGGTCGATCGTGATGATCGCACCCTTCAGGCGGATGTTTTCCGGTTCGATCGCGCTCAGGTCGCTGCCCCGAAGATCGCAGGCGGAAAAAGTCCACGCCGTGCAGCCAAGCGCCGGAGAGATCGACATCCCGCAGGGAGCCTCCATTGCAGGAGGCGCCCGTGAGATCCGCCTCCCGGAGGCGGGTGTCCTTGAAGGAGGCGCGGCCGAGTGCGGCGCCAGGGAGGCCGGCAAAGGACCAATCGCCCCCCGAAACCCGCATCTGGTCGAATTCGCAAGCATCGAACATGCTGCCGACGAACTTGCACTCCGTGAAACGGCTGTCGAAGAACTTGCAGGAGACGAAAGTGCAGTTGACGAAGGCGCTCGCCTGATGCGAGGAGGCATTGAAGCGGGCACGGCGGAAGATGCATTCGTGGAAGACCACCCCGACGGTCTGCGCCTCGGTCAGGTCGAGATCGACGAACAGCGTGTTTTCATGACGCTCGCGCTCGATCTGCCGGCCATACCAGTCCGCGCCAGCAAGGGTAGTGTCGGTTTTCGGGCGCGCTTCGCCGTATCGTCGTTCAGCCATCATCGTCCATCTGCGGCGCAGCCCATGGGGCGAGAACGCCTCCTGTTCTCCATCCACACGGAGATGTTGCTCGTGTATCGTTACCTTCAAGATCGCCGAACGGAAAGGCTATGCAGGGGAAGTTATCAATCTGACCGCCCTAAAAGGAGGTTCGAATGCCCGATCCCGGGATTTGGATAAACGGGCCTCAACAGCAAACTCTGGAACGTTGAGCGCCAATGATCCTGATGGAACTCACGGGCGGCCAGGAACGCTGTTCCAGTTTCGGGCCGGTCGGGAACTCATCGCGGCGCGCACCGTTGTCCGTCGTGTATGGGAACCGAGATCCTGATCCATGATCCTGCGCACGCTTCGCCGAGATATGATCACCAAGCCGATTTTCAGATGGGCGACACGCACAATGCCACCGATCTCGGAGACGGAACGCGAGGCTATAAATGCCGGCACAGTGTGGTGGGACCGGGAGCTGTTTACCGGCAATCCAGACTGGAACAAGCTCGTCGCAATGCCGCAGGCGCGCCTATCGGAGGAGGAGCAGGCCTTCATGGACGGCCCCGTGCGAGAGCTCTGTGCGATGGTGGACGAGTGGAGGGTCGTCTGGGAGGACCGCGATCTGCCACGGGAAGTCTGGGGTTTCATGCGCGAGAAGAAATTCTTCGGCATGATCATCCCCAAGAAATATGGTGGCCTCGGCTTCTCCAACGCCGCGCATTCGGAGGTCGTGCGCACAGTTTGTTCCTGCAGCGTCGTGGCAGGCGTGACGGTCATGGTGCCGAACTCACTAGGGCCTGGCGAACTGCTCCTGCACTTCGGCACCGACGAGCAGCGCGATTACTGGCTCCCCAGGCTTGCTTCCGGCCTCGATATACCCTGCTTCGGCCTTACCTCCCCGGATGCCGGATCGGATGCGGCCGCGATGAAAGACACCGGAATCGTGGAGTACGGCCAGTGGAAGGGGAAGAAGGTTCTCGGCATCCGGCTCAATTTCCATAAGCGCTACATTACGCTCGGTCCGGTCGCCACTCTCATGGGTCTAGCCTTCAAGATGTATGACCCGGAAAACCATCTCGGTCGAGGCGAGAAGCTGGGCATTACGGTTGCGCTGCTGCCGACGGCGACGCCCGGCGTTACGTATGGCGAGCGGCATATTCCGCAATTCACCTATTTCCAGAACGGGCCACTCTACGGAAAGGACGTGTTCGTGCCGCTCGACCATATTCTGGGCGGCGTAGGGCAAAGTGGGGCAGGCTGGAAGATGCTGATGACGGCGCTTGCCGCCGGCCGCGGTATCTCGCTACCCTCCCAGGCGGCCGCATCAGCTGCCCTATGCGCCCGTGCTACGGGAGCCTATGCCCGCATCAGGACCCAATTCGATGTGCCGATCGGCATGTTCGAGGGCATCCAACAGCCACTCGCGGACCTGGCCGCCAATGCTTATCTGATCGACGCCGCGAGGCGCCTGACTATCGCTGCCCTCGACGAGGGACACAGGCCATCGGTCATCTCGGCAATCATGAAATTTCATGCCACCGAACGCATGCGCGAATCCGTCCAGAAGGCGATGGACATCCACGGCGGCAAGACAATCATCGACGGACCGAGGAACTATCTCGGCGGAGAGCATCGCGCGGTGCCGATCGGCATCACGGTCGAGGGTGCCAACATTCTGACGCGAAATCTGATGATCTTTGGACAGGGCGCGATCCGCTCGCATCCATACATACTCGACGAGTTGCTGGCGCTGTCGGACAAGAATGACCCCAAGGGCCTGGAAGCTTTCGACAAAGCGTTCTGGAGCCATGCCGGACATATTTTCGCCACCGCCTGGCGGACCCTTGTGCGCGGCTGGTCGGGCGGGCGCATCGCGCCGGCGCCAGATGCCGTGTCGATGCCGCACCACTGGAAGCAGCTTTCGCGCTATGCCGCGGCTTTCGCGCTGCTTTCCGATTTCGCCTTACTGACGTTGGGCGGCGCGCTCAAGCGCAAGGAAATGATATCGGCCCGTCTCGGCGATGTGCTCTCCGAACTCTATCTGCTCAGTGCCGTGCTGAAGCGGTTCGAGACGGAGCGACGGCCGGAGGAGGACCAGCCGATCGTCGACTACGTGATGCTTCAGGGCCAAAGCCGCATGGCAACCGCTTTCGCCGGTGCGCTCGAAAATCTGCCGGCGCGCTGGGCCGCGTTCCTAGTCAGGCTGTTCGCCTTCCCCGTGGGCATTTCCAGGTCGATGCCGTCGGACAAGCTGACGAGTGCGGTGGCAGAAACGCTGATGAAGGATTCATCCCAGCGCGAGCGGTTGACGCCGGACATCTACCTCGGCGAGGGGCGCAAGGAGCACCCGTTGAGGGATCTGGAAAGCGCATTCAAGATGGTCACCGGCCTGGCGCCAATAGAGCGCAAAATGCGGGAAGAAGGTATTCGAGATCCTGAGAGGGCCCGCGACGAAGGTACTATCACCGAAAGGGAATTTGAGAAGTTGGCAGAGGCCAGAGCGGCGGTGGACCGCGTGATAGCCGTGGATGCATTCGCCATGGACGAAATTTCACCACTCGCCGCTCGCGCGAGACGCGCTGAACATCGCGAGCGAGCGGGATAGTGCCGCGAGCGTCGAGACGTCATCCGCCATGCCTCAGCGCCCAAAGAAGCAGCTTGGCATAGATGCGCTCGCGCAGGTCCAGGGGAGCGGCGAGTTGCATCCTCTCAAGAGCGTTCCGCTCCTGCGCATCAGGTTGCCTCTCGCGAAGCGCCGAAAAGATCGCCGCAAGAAGGGACCTCCTTGAGGCGCTTGTATGCCGCAGATGTTCGAGTGCCGGAATCAAGCGCTGCTCCTCCGGCGTAAACTCCGTGCCAAATGGGAATCTGGCACACCAGCCCGCCTCTCGCAGCCGCGCCAACGCCTCAGCAATCCGCTCGGGCGTATTCCTGCGGAAAACTGCCGGAATGGCATAGTCCTTCTCGATCTTGCCGGCAGACTTCGCGGCATCAAGCAGTTCGTCTTGGAAAGCAGAATCGGCAATATTCAGCATGGCGATGACGCAGTCGCGATCTGACTTGCCGCGCAGGTCTGCAACGCCATACTCGGTCACGACGATATCGCGTAGGTGGCGCGGCAGCGTCGCGTGACCATAGGACCAGACAAGCCGCGACTGGCGACGGCCGTGCGCCCGCCGCGCTGCGTTGAGCGTGATGATGGAGCGCGCACCTTCAAGAGCGAAGGCCTGGGCAGCGAGATCATACTGCCCGCCCACCCCGGAGACGACGCGACCGTCCGAAAGCGCGTCGGATACCGTGGCGCCGAGAAGGGTCACCATCATCGCGCTGTTGACGAACCGCGCCTCCACTCGGTCGGCACGCTTCGCCGCCTGGTCGCCATAGAGTTCGTTGACAAAAGATATGCCGCGCATCTGAAAGAGTGGGCGCTGCTCTTCGGGCAATTCCCTGAGAAACCGGCGCAGCGCCTCGCCGCCGACGAAGAAACCGGCATGGAGGATCGCGCCATCGGATGCTCGGCGCTTCAGTATTCCTTCCTGGTAGAGATTCACAAAACCATCGACGAACATCTCGCTCGCGGCATAGAGGCCGGTTTCGAAGCCACTTGTCTCCCGACCTTCGATGCGGTTGGACGGAAAGAGTCTTTGCAGTGTCTCGGCGAAGCGCTCGGGCTCCCGGTGTCGCAGTATCAGGGCGGCGACAAACGCATCGCCGAGTGAGCCGATGCCGACCTGCAACGTCCCGCCGTCCTTTACCAGGCTTGCTGCATGGATGCCGACGGCATGATCGATGGTCGACACGGGCTGCTTCGGGACGATGAAGAGCGCCCGTTTGCAATCAGGTCCATCGAGAATGAGGTCGAACTCGCTGGCGGGCAGCACTGCCTCGCCCGGCATGAACGGCAAATGCGAGTTCACCTCGCCCACAAGAAGGAAAGGCTTTCGTCGTGCCTTCAGCGCCGGCAGAATGTCGAGCGTAATGTCAGTGTTGCAGGACAGACTGTATTCCATGCCGTCGCCGCGCTTGGCTACGAGTTGCGCGATGACATTGATGCCGCGGTCGAGGATGTAGCGGCCGGCATGTGCGTAGTTGGCCGAGATATAGTTTTGTTGGGCTTCCTCAACAGTCAGCCAGCGCCCGGCGACAAAAAAGAACTCGCTGACGCGGATGTTTTCCGGGAGCGTACCTTCGCGCAGCGCTTTGGCATAAGCGAGGTCTGGATAGCCTGAAAACAGCCGCTCGTTCAACGGCGCGATCAAACGGCGCTCCATGTCGCTCGACCAGGAAGGCCTTTCCAGCGTCAGGCCCGTAAAAATCGAAAGCTCTATCGCGCTGTCGGCAACAGCCCGCTCGAAGAGCGCGTTGGCGACCAGATTGGCCTTGCCAAGCCCGAGCGGAAGCGCGAGGACGATTTTTCCGCCAAGCCGATCGATGATACGGTCGGCGACGTCTTCGGCCTGTTGGTGTCGGTCGGGTCGTCCATTCACATTTGTGCGCTCAAAGTCTCCCAGCCTCGGTCTGGGGTAAACCTGGCCCCGTGCTTTTCTTCCAGACGGCTGAGAGTATCGACAATCTCCTGTATTCCGCGCTGACGCGCGTAATGCATCGGTCCACCGCGAAACGGGGCAAAGCCGGTGGCGAAAATCATGGCTCCGTCAATCGTATCCTCGTCTTCTACGACGCCCTCGCGCAGACAGCGCACGCAGGCGTTGAGCATAGGCAGGACAAGTCGATCCGCCATCTCGTGGTCAGGCACCGGCACGTTGGTCTCCTTCTTGGGCTTGCCCTTGCCGTCGTAGGCATAAAGGCCCTTGCCTCCCTTTCGGCCGGTCTCGCCACTCTCGACGATTTTCGTGAGCCATGCCGGAATCTCAGGGATGGGATCGGAAAGCTGTTCCTTGAGCATCCGGAGGACCTCCAAGCCGATATCGAGCCCGACGCGGTCGGCGAGCTCAATCGGCCCCATAGGCATGCCGAAATCCTCGGCTGCGTGGTCGATCGTCTCTTTGGGCGTGCCCTCGTCGAGCATGACGAAGGCCTCGGCCAGATATGGTGTGAGCGCGCGATTAACGAGGAAGCCCGGCGAACTCTTCACGGACGCTGGCAAGCGCCCGATTGCGCCGCAAAATGCCCGTGCCTTGCTAAGCGTCAGCTCGCTCGTCTGGTCATGGGCGACAAGCTCGACGAGCTCCATCCGCGTCGCAGGATTGAAGAAGTGCAGTCCGACCAGCCGATCCGTAGAAGGCATGCCCTCGCATAAGGCCTCCAACGGTATGCTCGACGTATTGGTGGCCAGGATCGCATCGTTCTTCATTTTCGGCGCAATCTCTTCGAAAACTTTGCGCTTCACCGCGGCCTTCTCGGCCACCGCCTCGATCACGACGTCGGCTTTGGCCACACCTGAGCCTTCAAAATCCGGTATCAGGCGATCGAGAGCGTCACGACGATCCCTACCGGAATGCAGCTGCTTGTCGTAGAAGTCGCCTGCGCGACCGATCGCGCGCGCGATGGCGTTGCGATCGACATCGGCGAGCGTCACCCGCATGCCCTTCAGCGCACACCAGGCGGCGATATCGCCGCCCATCGCGCCCGCCCCCACGACGTGGACGTGGCAAGAGCTGCTTTCGCCGTTGGCGGATGCCTTCAGCCTTTCGCGCAGGAAGAAGACGCGGATAAGGTTCTGTGCGGTGTTCCCGACAAGGAGATCGCAGAAAGACCCGATCTCCGCCTCCTGCATCGCCTTCGCATTGCCACCATGCACTTCCCAGAGATCGATCAGGCGGCAAGGTGCCGGATAATGCTTCTTCGGCGCCCGTTTTTCGGCCCGGGCACGCATTTGCCGCGTGGCCACCTGGCGTGCTGGCGCCAGGCCAAGGATGGCGGATTTCCAGCTGCCGCGATTTGTCTTCATCCCGCCCGAAATCGCGGCGCTTACGGCATTTTCGACGTGGCGCTCCTCGACGATCGCGTCGACGAGGCCGAGTTCCTTAGCCTGCTTCGCAGTTAACCTCCTGCCCGTCAGCATCATGGTCATCGCCGCGATGGGATCGATGAGCGCCGGAAGCCGGAACGTGCCGCCGAGGCCCGGGTGCAGGCCGAGCCGAATCTCGGGAAAGCCAAGCTTGGCATCAACCGTGGCGATACGATATTGGCAGGCCAGCGCGATCTCAACACCACCCCCCAGGCAATGACCGTGGATCACCGCCACGGTTGGGATCTTGAGTGCGGCCAAGCGGTCGACGATCTCGTGCGCCCGCCTGAGACGCATCTCGACGTCGCGCGCCTGTGTGACACCCTCGAAGTCACGCAAATCGGCGCCGGCAATAAACCCGCCCGCCTTTGCCGAACGGATCACAAGCCCCCTTGCGCCAATACTCTCGACCTTGCCGAGCATCGCCTCCAGCTCGGTCATGACCGTCTCCGACAGCGTGTTTGCGCGCTCGTTGGCTCTGTCCAGGATAAGCCAGGCGACGTCGTTGGGAGACCTGCTCAAACGCCAGTGCGTTAGCACGCCGGCAGGCTCGCCTTTCGGCCCGAGTTCTCTGTTGCGTGGTTCGAGCGTCTTCCAGACAGAGGTTTCGCTGGCCTGCATCACACAATCTCCAGAAGCATCGCGCCGCCTTGACCGCCACCGATGCACTCCGTCGCGATGCCGCGGTTCAGCCCAAGCCGCCGCATCGCGTGGACAAGGTGAAGAACGAGACGGTTTCCGCTCGTGCCGACCGGATGTCCGAGGCTGATCGCCCCGCCGTCCACATTGAGCCGGTCGCGCTCGATCGGTCCGAAGACCCCATCGAGGCCGAGTACGTCACGGCAATATTCCTCGTCCTCCCACGCGGCGAGGCAGGCCAGAACCTGAGCCGAGAAGGCCTCGTTGAGCTCCCATAGATCGATGCTCTCGCTGTGGAGGCCCTGGCGTTCAAGAAGAGCGGCGGAGCAGAGCGTCGGAGCGAGTCCCATGATCGCCGGATTGAGCGCCGACCATTCACTGTCCAAGATGCGGGCCAGCGGTTTGAGCTTGTGTTCGCCCAAGGCTCGCTCTGAGGCGAGAATAAGCCAGCAGCCACCGTCGGTGATCTGGGAGGAATTGCCGGCCGTCACCCTCCCGTACGGCCTTTCGAAGACCGGGTGCAGCTCCGCAAGTTTTTCCATGGACGTGTCGGGCCGTACGCCGTCGTCATGGTCGTAGATCGAGCCATCACGAGCGACCGCCGGCATGACCTCGCCTTCAAGGAAGCCATTCCTCTGCGCGCGTGTCAGACGCTGGTGGCTGGCAAGCGCGTAAGCATCGGCCGCCTCGCGCGTAACGCCGAACAGGTGCCCGACCAGCTCCGCCGTCTGGCCCATATTGAGTTCGGTGATCGGATCGGTGAGCCCACGCTCGAGTCCGATGACGGGCCTGGCCATTTCTGGCCTGAAGCTTGGCAGGGCGGCTGCCTTTGTCCAGGTGGTCTTCGCCGTTGCGACGCGGCCGAACCATTCGACCGCCCTTCGGCGAAGCACCAAAGGTGCGTGGGAAAGCGCTTCCGTACCGCCAGCAAGGATCAGCTCGGCCTTGCCGGCTTCGATCGTGCGGAAAGCGATATCGATCGATTGCATACCCGAGCCGCAGTTGATCTGGACGGTGAAGGCTGTCACCGACGCGCTGATCCCGAGCCTGAGCGCGGCCACACGCGCGGGGTTCATCTCATCAGCAATCACGTTGACACAGCCAAGGATCACAGCGTCGATCGCGTCGGGTGAAAAGGACTGACGCAACAGCAGTGGTCGGCCGCACTGGACGGCCAGATCGACCGGCGTAAATGGGCCCGGCTTACCGCGGGCGCGCAGAAAGGGCGTGCGCGCCCCATCGACGATATAGACCGGGCGACCGGAGCCTGCCCTGTCGCTGATCACGGACTGGGATGCCCTCGCGGCGGGCTTCCTGGCTGCCGGCTGGTCTGCACGAACCTCGTCTTTGGCTGTCGTCGATGCCATGAGCTCTGGAAGATGGGGCCGTCTGGCCCAATCCCGTTGTCAACGGCGGTCACCCGCCTCCACAGGACATTGCGTCTTCCCAGGAAACGCCCGTTGCAGTCGATCGGTTCCGGTTGCATTTTTCGCGCGAGTTGCCCGGCTGCTCCGTTACGCTTTGCCTGCGGTGCGTTACAGCGGCTGGTGTCCCTCAATGCGCGTCAGCAGTTCGTCTTCCAGCAAGGCCCTGTGCTCCCTGAGCCGTGTGACCTGCGCCTCGCAGGCATCGAGGAGATCGACGATCTTGCGGTACTCGTCACAAAGCGCATTGAAGCGCGCGTCCGTCGCCGCCAGCCGGCGGACGGTTTCTTCATCTTCTGGGAACCTTGCCAGCAATGATCGGATGCGTTCGACCATCTTGTTGGGCTCCTCGCCTCATCTTAGCAGTATCAGCAGAATGCCTGATCACGGCGGCGGCTCGTGCTCGAACGACATTCCACGACTTCGTGGCTAGGCCTTTATCTTTCGAATCTCTTCGACAATCTCGGGATTGGCCAGTGTCGAGATGTCGCCGGCATCCTCGTCGTTAGAGATCGCCCTGAGCACGCGCCGCATGATCTTTCCGGACCGGGTCTTCGGCATGTCGGGGACAATCACGACACGCCGCGGCCGAGCAATCGGCCCAATTTCATCGATCACGGAGTCCTCCACGCGCTTGCGGATGGCCTCGCTTGGGGAGAGGCCGGGCTTCAGCGATACATAGAGGTCCGGCACCTTGCCCTTGATCTCGTCTGTGGCGGGGACGACCGCAGCCTCAGCGACCTCCTCGACCAGCAGACTGGCGGACTCGATTTCCTTGGTTCCTAGTCGATGCCCAGCCACATTGATGACGTCGTCTATACGGCCGAGGATGCGATAGTAGCCGTCGGCCGCCTGCAACGCGCCGTCGCCAGCCATATACGGCCAATCGCGCCAGTCATGGCTCCCCCGGTCCTTGCAATAACGCGCGTAGTACTGTTCGACGAAGCGATCCGGGTCCCGCCAGATCGTCTGAAACCCGCCCGGCCAGGGGTTCTGGATGCAGATGTTTCCCGCACGGCCGGAGCGCGGTGGAATCTCGTTGCCAACGTCGTCATAGATGACCGGATGAATGCCTGGCAGGCCGGGCCCTGCACTTCCCGGCTTCATCGGGTGCAGTGCAGGAATAGTGCTACACAGGAAGCCGCCGTTCTCCGTTTGCCACCAGGTGTCGACGATGACCGCCTCGCCCTTGCCCACGACGTCGTAGTACCACCGCCAGACTGCCGGCTCGATGGGCTCGCCGACCGTCGTCATATGCTTGAAATGGTGATCGTATTTCCGCGGCTCGTCGGGGCCTGCACGCCGCAGCGCCCTTATCGCCGTCGGCGAAGTGTGAAAGATGTTGACCCCAAGTTCTTCCGCAATGCGCCAGGGACGTCCGGCATCGGGATAGGTGGGAAGGCCCTCGAACACGACCGACGAGGCGGCGAGCGCCAGCGGGCCGTAGACGATATAGGAATGACCGGTGATCCAGCCGATATCGGCCATGCACCAGTAGACATCCTCCGGATGGATGTCCTGAATGTATTTCGACGTCCCCGCGACATAGGACAGATATCCGCCCGTGCTGTGCTGACATCCCTTCGGCTTCCCCGTGGTGCCGCTGGTGTACATCAGGAACAGAGGATCCTCGGCCGGCATCTCGACCGGGTCGATCCTGCGGTGCCGGTAACCCGACAATACCTCATTCATGATGAAATCGCGGCCCTTTACCAACGGCGTTGCGCTGGAATATTTGCCCGGGTGTCTTTGCCAGACCAGCACCTTGTCTACCGACAAGCCTTCCTTTTTTGCCTCTTCGACAGCGACATCCGCCTTTTGCTTGTGATCGAGAAGCTGGCCGGCCCGGTAGTAGCCATCCATCGTGATCAGCACGTGGCTCTCGGCATCGACGACGCGGTCTGCCGTCGCCTTGCCGCTAAAGCCGCTGAACACCTGCGAGTGAATGACGCCGAGCCTGGCGCAAGCAAGCATCGTGACCGGAAGCTCGGCCACCATCGGCATGTGCAGCGTCACTCGATCGCCTCGTTTCAGCCCGCAGAAGTCTCGCAACAGCGCCGCGACCTCGTTCACGCGGACATAAAGTTCCTGGTAAGTGACGTGCTGGATCGCCTCCTGCTCCGGTTCGGGGACGAAGTGGATCGCAGTCTTGTTCCTGTGCTTGGCGAGGTGGCGATCGATGCAGTTGTAACTCGCGTTGATCTTTCCGCCGACGAACCATCGCCAGAACGGCGGCTTGCTCGTGTCGAGCGTGGTGTCCCAAGGTTTGTACCAGTCGAGGAGATCGGCGTACTCCTTGAAGCAGTCAGGGAAGTGGTCGAGGCTGAACCGTTCCAGGACCGTTCCGTCGGTCAGGTTTGCTTGAGCAACGAATTTTTCAGAAGGTTTGACGTAGTCCTCTTCCTGCCAGTGGACCGCAATTTCGGCCTCGGACACTTCGGTGGGTCTATCTTTTGACATGGCCGCCTCCCGGGTTGTTTACTCACGGCTTGAGGCAGCCGTGGATCCCAAGCGAAACAAAAAGGATAACACCTGTGTCCCGGCATCGAAAGGCTGGCGCCGGTTGCACCGCGGTCTCGCGTCGACGGGCCCGGGCGTGAATGCAACCGCGGCCGTGTGATCAGCCCTTGATGCATATGAGCGGCCGCATGCGCGCCACGCGCCGCGCAAGGCCGGCCTGCTCGGCCGCAAGCACCACGGCCTCCACATCCTTGTAGGCACCCGGTGCTTCTTCTGCCACGCCACGGCTGGAGGGGCTGCGAACCAGGATCCCCCGTGCCGCAAGCTCATCGACAATTTGGCGGCCGCTCCATTGCTTGAGCGCCGCGTGTCGTGACATGGCCCTGCCGGCTCCATGGCACGCTGACGAGAACGCCTCCTCGCTCGTCGGCTCGCCGGCCAGCACATAGGAGCTGGTGCCCATGCTGCCACCGATGAGGACCGGCTGGCCGACGGCATGAAATACCCGCGGAAGGCTGGGATTGCCGGCACCGAGCGAACGGGTTGCCCCCTTACGGTGGACGAAGAGCTCGCGGCGCTTGCCGTCGACCTCGTGGGTCTCGAGCTTGCAGGTGTTGTGCGAGACGTCGAACAGCAGTTCGAGACTTTCCCCCGGAAAATACTCGGCAAAGACGCGCCGGCTGAAGTGGCCGAGGATCTCCCGGTTTGCGAGTGCGCAATTGATCCCCGCGCGCATCGCTCCGAGGTACCGCTCCCCGAGCTCTGACTTGATCGGTGCACAGGCGAGCTCACGGTCAGGAAGGATGATCCCCGCCTGCGACGCCGTGCTTGCCATCTCCTTCAGGAACTCGCTGCCGATCTGGTGGCCGAGCCCCCGTGAGCCGCAATGAATCGTGACGACGACGCCATCGGGACGCAAGCCGTATGCGGCGGCGGCCTTTTCATCGAAAATCTGCGCCACCGCCTGCACCTCAAGATAGTGGTTGCCGGAACCCAATGTGCCCATTTCCCGCCGCTGCCGGTCCTTGGCGCGGTCGGAAACGAAATCGGGCCTGGCGCAGTCCATACAGCCACCCTCTTCGATCCGTTCCAGGTCACGCTCTTCGCCCCAGCCCTGCTCGGCGGCCCAGCGCGCTCCGCCAAGCAGCATCGCGTCCATCCCGGCATCATCGAGCGTGATCTTTCCCCGGCTCCCGATGCCGACCGGGATTTGCCGGAAGAGGGAATCGGCCAGGGCCTCTTGCACCGGCAGGATATCCTTGACCGAGAGGCTGGCGAGCATAGTGCGCACACCGCAGGAGATATCGAAGCCGACCCCGCCGGCGGAGACCACGCCGCCCTCCTCCGGATCGAAGGCGGCAACACCGCCGATTGGAAAGCCATAGCCCCAATGGGCATCGGGCATGGCGAAGGAGGCAGACACGATCCCAGGTAGGGTCGCTACATTGCGGGCCTGCTCACCGACCCTCTCGTCCATCCCACGGATGAGTTCTTCGTCCGCAAAGATAATCACCGGTACGCGCATCGCTCCAGTCGGCTCGATTCGCCAGATGACCGGCCCTATCCGAGTGAAACTTGCCGGATCCATTGAAACACCTCATACGTCGATGACGCACTGTGCGCACCAGATGCCGTCACCGTCTCGCGTTACCTTCAATGCCGTGAGCGTGGCACCCTTCGGTTCGCAAGCCGGCGCGTGCCGCGCCACGTCTATGGGCTCTCCTGAAAGGGCGCCCTTAAGAGTGCGCCCATCCGTGCCGACCGCAAAGCAACCGAAGAGCATCTTGCGAGTCGCCATCTCGCAAATGACGGCGTCGAGCCAGTCCACGAAGAGCAATTCCAGGTCGCTTTGGTGGCATTCGACATCGACCTGGGTATCGGCGGCGATCGGACTGAAGGTGACGATCCGGGTCAGGCCCATAGCGGCCTGTTCGAACGCCTCCGCAATAGACCGACCCCATCCGCGCACCCCTATATCCGCGTCATGATGGAAATGCTCCCAGCCAAATCTCGATACTTGGCCCGTTGCGCTCATCGGCCATCCCTCCCGAAACGTGACCGGCCAAACAGCAGAAGTCGTAACCAGTCAAATCCTGCGCGCGCGGCCCACTAGACGTCATAATAGAGAACAAACTCATATGGATGCGGGCGCATGCGTATCTCGGTGATCTCGTGCGAGCGCTTGTAGTCCACATAGGTCTCGAGGACATCCGTCGTGAACACGTCCCCTGCAAGCAGGAACTTGCAGTCCGCCTCAAGCGCGTCGAGAGCCTCGGTGAGTGACGCCGGTGTCGATGGGATTGCGGCGCGTTCCATCGGGGGCAGGTCGTAGAGGTTCTTGTCGATCGGATCCCCCGGATTGATGCGGCTGCGGATCCCGTCAAGGCCAGCCATGAGCATCGCGGCGAACGCCATATACGGATTGCAGGAGGGATCCGGGCAGCGGAACTCTACCCGCTTGCTCCTGGGGTTGGGTGAATACATCGGGATCCGGCACGCCGCGGAGCGGTTGCGTCGCGAATAGCCGAGATTAACCGGCGCTTCGAAACCCGGCACGAGCCGCCGGTAGGAATTGACGGTCGGAGCGCAGATGGCTAGCAATGCCGGCGCGTGCTTGAGCAGTCCACCGATATAGTAGCGCATTGCTTCGCTGGAACCGGCATAGCCGTCGCCGGCAAAAATCGGATGATCCTTTCGCCAGATGCTCTGGTGGACGTGCATGCCCGAGCCATTGTCTCCGAACAGGGGTTTCGGCATGAAGGTTGCGGTCATGCCGCGGCTGCGCGCGACATTCTTCACGACAAATTTGTAGATCATCACGCTGTCAGCCATGCGTGTCAGCGTCGCAAAACGCATATCGATCTCGCCCTGGCCGCCGGTCGCGACTTCGTGGTGGTGCGCCTCAACCTCAATGCCAATTCGCTCAAGCAGCGTCACCATTCTGGTGCGGGCGTCCTGAAGGGTGTCGGCAGGCGGCACGGGAAAGTAGCCCTCTTTCGGGCGCAGCTTGTGCCCGAGGTTAGTTCCGTCCCGCCCCTTCCAATTCGCCTCGACGGCGTCGATCTCGTAGTAGCCGTAGTTGGTGCCCTGATCGTATTGGACCCCGTTGAAGACGAAGTGCTCGAGCTCCGGGCCGAAATAGGCCGTATCGCCGATGCCGGTTGCCTTGAGATAGGTTTCGGCCTTTTGTGCGATGAAGCGGGGATCCCGGCTATAGGGCTGGCCGCTGGCTGGGTCGAGGATATTGCAGATCAGGACTAGCGTCGGCGCCTCCGTGAACGGGTCCGGGAAAGCGGTGGTCGGATCCGGCACGACAAGCATGTCGCTTTCCTGTATTTCCTGGAAGCCCCGGATGGACGAGCCGTCGAAGCCGATGCCATTGGCGAAGCTGTCCGCGCTGATGGCGCGCGGCGGCACGGAGAAATGCTGCCACAGGCCGGGAAGGTCTGTGAACCGGAGATCGACCATCGCGATCTCGCCGTCCTTTAGCGTCCGCAGAACGTCATCCGGGCTGGCGTTGTCAGACATCGCCGCATCCCTTCCTCATATCGGTCCGTCGAAACGAGGCTGGACCTCGACTGCGCCGCCGCCTCTTCGATCGCTCGGCTGCGCATCACTCGGTCAGCTTCCGTTCGGCCCAGGCTGCGGGCGACAATATGGATCGGCTACCTTGACGGTTCTGCAGGTGTGGCCGCCGGTGTTTGCGCGTGCAGCTCAGTAAATCCCGACAGGGAGAAGAATAAACCTACCGGCAGGATGAGCAACATATAAGCCCGGTATCGCCAAATAATGATTGAGCGACCGAACCGGCTCCAATGAGTGAGACCCTATTTTCTGGAGGAGTGGCCCATTTACTAAAGCGCGTCGCGTCCAATCGGACGCGCTAAGGTCGCTGCAGCACTTTGAAGTGCTGCATGATTTGTCCGATTCCGATTTAAGGAATCATGCAGCAGGTCCTCGTTTTTATGCGTGTCGTTGTCCGAAAACCGCAGCACACTTTTGGGTGACATGCATGAGAGATGGTTCGCTTTTGCAGCCGCCACGGACCGATCCGTCGCGGCTGCACGCACACCAATACAGAGGTCAGCTCACCCTCTTCACGGGCGGTATCGTCCACGAACCATCAATGATAGAAGGATTGCTCTCGTTTGGCCAATAAAGGCGCATCATGAGGATGAATTTTCCCTTGGGCGCCGGGAGCCAGTTCGATTCCTTGTCCGCTCCCGGCGATTCATTCTGGATAAACAGGTCGATCGAGCCGTCCGGATTTGCCTTGAGCGGCTGGCGTGCACTGATCGAGTAACGATTCAGCGGGTTGTCGACAAAGAAGTAGTCCGCATCATACATAGTCAGGGACCAGAAACCCGAAACGGGCGGCGTAAGGCCTTTCTTGAACGTCAGAACGTACTTCTCGGACCCGTTATATGCGCGCTTGATCACGCCGCTGGCGGACTTCAGCGACGTTGGGTAGATTGCATCCTGTGGCCGGTTTGCTCCGAGACCGATCGCGGTGACTAGGGCGCGCTGGATATAGTCGGTGCCGTAGATACCGGTCTTCGTCGTGAAGCCCCAGCCATCAATATCCTGCACGTCGCCGTCGCTGAATTTGAAATGCATCATGATGCGTGCGAAACCGATCTGCGGCACCCGCTTCACGAACGCCGGGTCGAACTTGGTTTTGTCGAAGTCCTGGCCAGGAACGATACCAAGTTCGGCGAGCTTGGCGACCATGGGCTGATCCGCGTCGGTCGGCGGATTTCTTTTCAGGAGCTCGGCGAAGAGGGTGAAGTACTCGACGGCATCCATCTTGTTGACTTGGTCGCGAACGGCGGTCTTCATGTCGATCGCCGGATCGACCTTGCCCTTGGGTGGAGTCCAGTCCTTTCCCCATGCGCTCAGGGGGTAAAGCTTCACTTCATCCTGCAGCTTATGAACTTCGGCGTAGTCCTCCGGGGTGCCCGTGCAGTAGATGCGTCCAAGCAGCCAAACAATGCTCGTCGGAGACTTGTATTCGGTCACACCCTCCGGGAGCGTTCCGTCCCAACCTGGGCCGGTAATCACGAACGTCTGTGCGCCCGTGCCCGTGGTGCGTTTTCCGGGTACGTCGAACACTGTCGTCCAGCCATCCAGCATTGGAAACAGGGCATAGCGGTCATTCATGTCCGGCAGGCTGACGACCCAGGGCTCATCCCCCACATCAAAGAACGCGGTCGTATAGAGGGTATCGGCATTGGGCGCCGTCACATCCCGGAACTTGGCGTCCGGATACTGGCGCAACTTGATCAGATGCCCCATAGGGGCCCGGCTTCCTTCCGGCTCGACGACGTTGGTGATCACCCGCCTGGTCATTTCCATTGTCACGAGAGGATATGCATAAATGTAGGCCTCGACAGCCAGCGCGAACTCATCGAGCCCTTCCGGCAAATCTGCCACCAAACCGTCAGCGGCCGCCACCGGCCCAGCAAGAGAACCTGCCGCCAGCACCCCAAGACCGGCGGCCGTCAAGTCACGACGCGTAATATCCATGCTATTCCTCCTAGGAAAGTTGCAGTGCGACGCAGTGCATTGAGTTCAGTCGATGTAAACGACGACGTAACGGCCACCGTATGGTTGGTAGTAGACCCCACCGCAACGCCACACCACGGCACCATTGACGCTGGTGCTGACGCAGCCGGCGGGCAGCGTGGCGACATACACCGAAGTGCGGCGGATCACTCGACGCGTGGTACGGCGGGCGACGCCGGCCACACTTCCAGGGGTTAATGGTCGCCCTACGATTGCGTGTGCCTCCGACACGAACGAGCCGAACGGGATGGTGACGACATCCACCGCAAGCATCGTTAGGCCGGCGACGGCGACTGAAAGGACTTTCAACTTGCGCCTCTTCATTGCCCTACCCCCAGTGAAAGCTCGCCGGTAACGTCGGCATGGACGTGTACAACTTTGTTCGCGTCGGCCGGCGGCGTGAATTGAAACTGCAATGCCTCGATCCCGTCCGAATTCCAGTTGCTCGCAGCGTGTATTGCGGCGCCCCGGTCATCCATTTTGATATGCTTCGGCGGCCACGATATGAGCGGGATGCGCCCACAGTTCAGGTTCCGCATCCCGCTTCTTCACCCTCGGGAGGAACTAGCGCACGTAGATTATCAGCCCGCCGTCGGCCGCCTGTTCGGCGCCGCCGATATTGTCGATCTCGACATTCTGCGCCTTAAGTTTCTCGAAGAGTGGCTTGTTGGCTTCGACCGCTGCAAGCAGCGCCGCGCGCTGGTCCGGTGTGGCGTTTTCAACCCACAGCCGCGTCTGGTCCTGCTCCGACAGGGTGCTGACGAGGACGACATTCACCTTGTCGCCGCTGTAGCTACGCACGGTCGCCTCGATCTCCTTCGGCCAGTTCATGGCCGCGCCTTGGGCATAGACCATTCCACCGAAGCTGAAGGCGGACAGGGCAACGATCACGGAAAAAGTCGCAATTCTGTTCATAAATATGCTCCTTCCTATGGGTTGGGCGCTGGCCGCGTGGTAACAGGAGTGTTGAGCGGGCCAGCATCACATACACCGGCGCGAAACCAATCCGCGCGGGATTCGACATCCGCTGAAATCCAATCGGTACAATCGCTGCGGGAGAGGGCTGCGCGGGTAGGACGGCGCTCAGTTTGATCTTGACTCCTTTGCGACGATGCCTAGTCCAGCGCTTCAATAGCAGGGCGGATAGGGATAATAGCCGCAGGCCGATCGGTAGTAGGGGGCTGCCGCCGCAGCGGCACCAGCGTACCAGGCGCTGCGATACGCAGTTCGGCGGGCGACACCGGCGAAGGAGAGCGGCGTCAGCGGCATGCCGATAATGTCAATGAATACCGAAGCCGGACCGTCGGCGCCGTCGAGGTTTCCTTCCAGAACCTCGACGGCGAAGGACAGCTGCTCGCCATCGAGCTTGGGCGACCTCAGGACGACGACCGCGTCACGGATCGTCGCACCGTTCTTGCTCAAGACGGATACGGTTGCGTTCGGTGGGTCCTTGGCGAAACTGTCGCTGCCTTCCGCCCAATCCTCGATTAGCTGCTTGGTCGGTGCGTGGCCAGCCGCCCGCACTGGACGATCCGCAAACAATATGGCGTTGGTGGTTACGCCAGTCAGGGTTAATGTTTTGTCTGCCAGATTGGCCCCGCGCGCATTGAGCACGATCAGCGACGGCACGACCTCGGTTCTTGCCTGACCGATTGTCTTCTGCAATGGGACATGTACGGGAGCCGGCTCGGCGCTTTGCGCCAACGCCGTTATGTGACTAAGGGCGAAAAGGGTAATCGCAACGGAGCTGGCTGCAAGTTTCGACGGCATCAGTTCATCCTCAAAAGTCGCTGCGGGTTGTCATGAACAACTTCGTCGCAAAGGTCTTCTCAGTCGGTTGCATACTGCTATAGTATTCAACTTGCGTCTTGCCTTTTCATGCCAAGTTTGCGGCTCGGATGTTACATTCTGCACCCTCGATCAGGGTTAGGGCCTTCCTGCCGATGGCGCCCTATCTCGCCAAGCACGATGTTTCGGCCATAGAGTTCTGCGCGCGCCTCGGCATCTCGCCAAACGTGTTCCAAAACGCGGACGGCTGGCTCCCGCGCGCCCAATGCTTTCACATGGCCAACGAGGTCGCAGCGCTCCTGGGAGACCCATTCGCCGGAGCGCATGTCGGGCGCTTGACAGAACTGCGTGATCTCGGTCCATGGGGACAGTCGGTTCTCGCAGCAGAGAACGTCGCTGATGCCTGCGTGCTCGCGACATCCAACGTGGCCTCGATCCACCGCGGATCGGATATACGCTTCTTGGTGGAGGGCGGAACCGCTCGCATCATCTTCCGCTTCGCTGATCATTGCGAGTTCGATCCCCGGCACTTCATCTTCGGCAGTCTCGCTGTGCTGCGGAAGGTGCCGCTTTTGGCGGGTGAACCCTCCGCAATAAGAGTACGGCTGACGGCTTCGAGGACGCGTGGAAGCGAGGCACTCGAGGAGTGCTTAGGGCCGAACATCGAAACGGGATGCGACTACGATGTGATCGAGTTCGATCGGGACTTGCTCGACCTTCCTCTCAACCCTCCCGGTAATCGGCCCTCGAAGGTGACAGAGGCACTAGCTTCCGCGATAGAGGCGGCGAAGATGCTCAGCGAAAGGCTGTTCGATGGTCATGAGCTTGGACTGGAGACCGTAGCGAGAAGCCTTGGCATGTCGGCTCGAACCCTGCAGCGGCGCCTGAAGTTTTGCGGAGTCGATTTTGAGGAGTTACTCGATGACACGCGCCGCAGTGAGGCAATCCGGCTGATCTGCGAAGGTGTTCATAGCATGACCGACATCGCGTTCAGGGTGGGCTACAGCGATTCCGCGCATTTCACCCGCGCGTTTAAACGCTGGACGGGAGTGGCGCCATCGCGCTTCCAGACGGACAAGGCGTGAGGCGGTGACGGTGGCATATGACGTTTCCCGGCGAGAAACTCGGGCAAGCGCTCGAAGGCTTGAATAGACGCCCCTTGGTGTCTGCAGTTTCCAATCTCTCGCCTTGAGGGGTTCGAACCCGCTGCCCCTCTTAGGTAGCACGCGCTGCCGCATGCCTGCGCCTGCGGAGTAGCAGCGCACAACCGAGTCCCTTCAACGAGCGCATCAATATACTGGCCAAGGTGGAGGCATACGCTCGTCTTGACCAGCAAACGCTGGTATTCCCTGCAGTATGCCACCGCCAGGAAGGCCGTAACCCGATCGAGGATGCAGAATTTAACATCCGAGCAGCAAAGTTGGCGTGCAAAGGCAAGACGTAAGTTGAGCACTGTAGCAGTATACAACCAACTGGGAACAGCTTCGCGATAAAGCTGTTCGGAGCGGGCAGGAACTGTGGCCGAACCGTTCAGCAGGACCGATCCGGGGCTCGTGCCGCGGTTTTAGGAATGCTCGTGCGCCGATGTGGGGCGTTACGCACTGAGCTCGATCGGTCGGTATCTGGATCCCGACTCGCCGACGATGCATTGGTCCGAAAATCAGCAAACACGATAGGAGTGACGCGTGCTCAGTCGTAGCTCTGAAAGAAAAGACCCCAACCCCGTCGACATTCACGTGGGCCGCCGAATCCGCATGCGCCGGCTCTGGATCAAGATGACCCAGGTGACCTTTGCCAAGGCGCTCGGAATCACGTTCCAGCAGGTGCAGAAGTACGAGAACGGGAGCAATAGAGTCGGGGCAAGCCGGCTTCAAGCGATCGCGAAAGTGCTCGAAGTGGCACCCTCGTACTTTTTCGAGGACGTGGCCGGCCGCCGGGACGACGAGATCACTAAGCTTAATCCGCACGATGAGCTGATCGAGTTTCTGCGCAGCGACGAGGCCCTGGCCTTGAACCGGCCCTTTCACCGAATTCGCGACGCGAACGTCAGAAAGCGCGTTGTCAGCCTGATCGAAACCCTCGCGACAAAGGAGCGCATGCGGCATTAGACTAGCCTTGGAATTGCGCCCGACTATGCGGTTGGTACCGAAGCCGCATCGACGCAGTGTGGAACTGAGACGGTCGGAATATTTAAGCCCCTGCTAAGACCTCAAGCCCGTCGAGAGCCGCAGCCAGTCCTTTCAATGCGACCGACAGCCCGACCTCCTTCTTGTCCATACCCTGGACGTTGATCTTTAGGGCCTTGCCGGCGCGCAGGGCCGCCACCGCTTCGCCATTGAAGGTGAGCGGCACGAGGCATCCGCCCGGCAGGCAGGTGGAGAAGCGCAGGGGCGGCTGCGGCGCTGCGGCGTCGATCTGCAGGGTTGCCCCGGCATCGAGCGAGAGCCCGACGGGAAGAACGAGAGTGCCCGTGAGAGCGCCGTCAGCCTCCCGCTTCAGCTCGATCGCCAGCACGCGCTGGCCGTTCTGCTGCACCTGCTGCTGGGAGATGGCGCAGACCGTCTGAGGCATGCCCTGACAGGCGAGGCTCCAGGCCTCATAGGTTTCCTGGAGCGAGGAAGCCCCGCCTGGCAGCTTTGACGTCGCCTCCTGAGCCGCGGCGGGCGCGGTGAACGCAACCAAGGCGGCCGCGGCCGCGGCGAGACGGAATTTCGCCATAGTCATAACGGACTACCTTTCTCGTTCCTGGTTGATTTGCTGCCCCGGCGAAGGACGCCGGGGCAAGTCGAGATCCCTGCTACCATCGGACCCGGAAGCCGACCGTGCCACTGACGGTGCCGCTGTCGCCGAAATCGTTGATGCTGGTTTTTGCCGTTGCCTCTCCATAGACCGAATATTTGTCGTCGGCCCAGTTAAGCGAGCCGCCGACGCCGATCCCGCCCCAAAGATCCTCGTTCCCGCTGGTAAAGCGGGTACCGGCGACCTCGGTCGTCATCCGGCCGAGGAAGTCGTAATAGAGATTGGCGATGCCGTAGACATGCACCCGGTTGATCCCGCCCGTCGCGCTGCGCCACTCGCTCTCGTAATCCGCCGAAAGGCCGATGCGGCCGATCAGGAATTCGCCGTCGTCGAGTGACACCCGGGCGCCGAAGGGATCGGTGAAGTCGCTGAACCTGACCGAGGAATAGACGAGTTGCGCCTGCGGGGTGATCGACCAGTTGCTCCTGAGTGTGATCTTCTGTCCGGCCTCGATGCTGAGGCCGTAGCCGAAGCCGTCGTTGCCGTCGGCAAGCGTTCTGCCAAGCGTGGCCGAGGTGAGATCGCTGTCATACCAGGTCGCCTGCGCCTGGCCGTCGACATAGAGGCCGCCATTGCCGTACCAGGTGAGCGTGCCGCCGAAGCCATAGCCGTTGGCCTCGATCGCGCCGAGGCCATAGATCGGGAATCCAGCGCTCTCTGAGATGCGTGATACTTTGCCCGCTAGACCAAGCGTGCCGAAATACCGTCTCATTGGAGCGAATGCTGCAGTGGCTCTGTAGGTGGCGCCTGGAGGCATTCCAACGGGTTCCTTGGACTCACATAACATGAGTATAGCTATCATGTTCATGCGCCATGACAAGCAACTCGTAAAAGCGATCACCAGCCAGCAAGCCAGTGGTATTTGGCAGCCTCGCCTTTTTCAAGTTTTGCCGACAAAGGAGACGGCGGCCGGACAGGTAACTTTTTTGTCCTTTCCCCTCCTTTTGCGCTTGCAAAGTCCGCGCCGACCTCTTGAGGCGCGCGCGTGACGCCGTATGGGGTCGTGATTAGCAACCGCCTTCGCGAGGATGATTACTCTACAATAACCTAAGCGAAATTTGCGTTAGCTACATTGTACTTAGGGGAATCTGCACCCCTACTTTGTCGTTACATCGACCGGCAAAGCCGCGCCTTTACAGAAGCAGTGATGTCAAGGTATCTTGAGCCCGTAACCGTCGGCATTGACAGTTTGCTAGCGAAACATTGGTCTCATCATGCGGGGTCTTGTCAGCTGTCGGCGGAGCAGCCTAGCTGGTATCGCCGAATGTTCAGTTTTGCTGCTGCTCTTTTTCCTCAGTGCTATCGGCAAAGCCGAGGCTGAAATCATCAGGCGTGCCCCTCCCGTCCTGATCGTTTATCCCTACGATGAACGGCTTGCTGCGACGAGCATCATCGGTGAGATCGCCAGAGTGCGGCCGATCGAAACATACGGCGGGAAGATATGGCCCGGCAAACGCCGGGACGGCGGCGCCGGTGCCGTGGTCAGCTTGGTGCAGGCGTCATGAGCTCCCCCATCCCGATCGTGCACATCGTCGATGACGATAAGGCATATCGCACGTCGGTCGGACGTCTGGTTGAGGCATCGGGATTCAGATCCGCATGCTACGAATCGGGCACCGAGTTTCTGGCACGACTGCCGATCGAGGAACCTGGATGCATTCTGCTTGATTTACGCATGCCGGGCCTTGGCGGGCTCGAACTGCAGGATCGTCTGGCCGAGGCAGCGCCGCTGCTGCCGATTGTTTTCCTAACGGGGCATGGCGATATCGAGACTACGGTGCGGGCGATAAAGGCGGGGGCCGAAGACTTCCTTGAGAAGACCGCTTCGAGCAGCGCCTTGCTGGCAGCCATCGAACGGGCGATGTATCGCTACCAGCAACGGGCGATCGAACATGAACACGGCGTCATGCTCCAAACGCTCGTGGCGAGCCTGACGCAACGAGAGTCCGTCGTCTTCAATCTCATTGTGCGCGGCAAACGGAACAAGCAGGTTGCTTATGAGCTTGGCACCTCTGAGAGAACCGTTAAGGCGCACCGGCGAAGCATCATGGAAAAGCTCGGAGCGCAATCACTGGCAGAACTGGTCTCGATCGCCGAGCAACTCGGCCTGCTGGACCACTCTGCCACTCCACATAAGCCGTGAAACCGGTCTCCAGACCCAAACCCGCGAATCCTGTTTCCGATCTGGTTATGCACTCGTGAGTGCAGACCCAGCTGCATGTTTCCTTAAATCGTAGCCGATTTAAGGAAACATGCAGCAATTCAACGTGCTACAGCGTCCTTCGCTCGTCTGATAAGACGCGCAAAGGACGCTGTAGATAGCCCACGCGAGCTGTTTCCCGAAAGGACAATAGGAACAATTCGCGTTTCGGCTCATTGACTGGAGTACGCTGGCATCGCCATCCAGCGGTTAAGGAAAGGCAGACTTTGGACGGCCAGCTGTACACGATCGCAGTCGTCGAAGACGACCCCAGCATGCTCAGGAGCATCCAACGCCTGCTGACGGCAAGTCGCTTTGCCGTCGAGGCGTTTGCCTCGGCGGAAGCGTTTCTCGACCGCAATCAAGACAGTCAGCTTGCCTGCCTCGTGCTAGACATCCGCCTTGCGGGCATGTCCGGTCTCGACTTGCGACGTCGACTGACGGCGGCGGGCTCCAGCCTGCCGGTTATCTTCATCACCGCGAGCGGCGACGAGAACCTGAAAGCGGCCGCGATCAGTTTGCATTGCGCCGCCTATTTGCAGAAGCCGTTTCCGCCGGAAGCGCTGATTGCTGCCGTCACGAGCGCCCTGCGCGATCGGTAGGCGGACGGATTTTCACCGGACAGCGCCGATTGCGCAGGTCGGTTCATCACCTCTGCGCGTATCCTGCTAGATCATAACGGGCTTCACCTAAGGACAATATCGCTCGGGCAAATCCTGCGTAAGTCTAATCTGGCGTGATGCGGGAGCGTTGCCATCACCCATACAATGGAGGCGATACAACCGCCCCCGATAATGGCGAAAAGCCGAGAAGAAGGATGACGGCACCAAGTGCCGGTATTCGCGTGGAATTTTGTCGTGATGTGCAGACCACGTCAGCGCAAGTCAAGACAAGCCTTGGCCGCGCTGACAGAAGACGTTCCGAGGAAGGATGAATAACATGAGAGGAACAAGAGCAACTTGCATTGCGACGGCACTGACTATCGGGGCTGTTCTTTTGAGCAGCACGTCAGTGGTCCAAGCACAGAACCAACCCAAGCCCAACATCCTGGTGATCATGGGCGACGATGTCGGTTGGTTCAATATCGGCGCCTATCACCGGGGCATCATGTCCGGGAAGACGCCGAACCTGGACAAGCTTGCGTCCGAAGGCATGATGTTCACCGATTATTATGCTGAAGCAAGCTGTACTGCAGGGCGGGCGGCCTTCATCACAGGCGAGATCCCGTTGCGGACGGGCTTGACGACCGTTGGCCAGGCCGGCGCGGACGTCGGTATGCCCGACAAAGCGGCTACCATAGCCGCCGCCCTCAAGTCCGAGGGTTACTCCACCGGCCAATTCGGCAAGAACCATCTCGGCGACCTGAACAAATACCTGCCCACGTTACACGGCTTCGACGAATTCTTCGGATACCTGTACCACCTCGACGCAATGTCGGATCCCTATTGGTATTCGTTCCCGGATGACCAGTCGTACCGTGACAAAGTCGGGCCGCGAAATCTGGTGCATGCATTCGCGACCGATACCGACGACGCGACAGAACAGCCGCGCTGGGGCAAGATCGGCAAGCAGAGGATCGTCGATGAGGGGCCGCTGGCGCCGTACCCCGACATGTCCAACGTGCCGAACATGCACGACATCACGCCCAAGGCCAAATACGACATGGGTACGTTTGATGAGGTGCTGGTCAAGGCTTCGTGCGACTTCATGGACAAAGCCAAGACCGACAGCAAGCCGTTCTTTGTTTGGCACAACACCACGCGCATGCACGTGTGGACGTTTCTGTCGCCGAAATACCGGGCGCTTATGGACAGCAAGACCAACTATGGCCTTGAAGAAGCCGGCATGGCGCAACTGGATGACAGCGTCGGCGCCCTCTTGAAGTGCGTGGAGGACGCGGGCGAGACTGACAACACCATCGTCATCTTCACCACCGACAATGGCGCAGAAGTCTTCACCTGGCCCGATGGCGGCATGACCCCGTTCAAGGGCACCAAGGGTACCGTGTTTGAAGGCGGCTTCCGCGCTCCGGCAATCATTCGCTGGCCGGGCATGGTCAAGCCGGGCACGGTTGAGAACGGTATCTTCTCAGCCATGGACTGGTTCCCCACGCTGTTGGCAGCAGCCGGCAATCCCAACATCAGCGAGCAACTTCTGAAGGGTGTGAAGTTTGGCGACCGGACCTACAAGAACCACCTTGACGGCTACAACCAGTTGGACCTGCTGCAGGGCAAAGGACCGTCTGCGCGTCACGAATTCTTCTATTTCGGCGGTCCGCACCTTGGCGCCATCCGCATCGGTGACTTCAAGTTCCAGTTCTATGAGCAGCCAGGCGGTTGGCCCGGCCCCAAGGTGACGACCGACATGCCCACCATGGTGAACATCCGCCAGGATCCCTTCGAGCGGACGCCATCAATTGGCGGTCAAAGCCTTAACGACCTCGGCGGGGGCTACATGAATGACTTCTATGCACGCGAGTTCTGGCGATTTGTCAGCGTTCAGCAGGAGGTCGCGAAACTCGCCCTCACCGCGATTGACTATCCGCCGATGCAGGACCCGGCTTCCTTCAATCTTGACGCCGTCAAAAAGCGGATCGACGAGGCAATCCGAAACAAGCCCGGTAACTAGGATAGAATCGAACGGGCGGCTCTCTCGGCCGCCCGTTTGCTTCAAGGAAGCGCCTATCCGCGCTACCTTCTTCCCCTGCGGGGTGCCCCCCGATCAGGTCGTTGGCTCCTCGATCAAGACGCATTTTTCAGATGCGCGAAGGAATCCCGACGTTTTTTCCGCATGCCGCAGATCAATTTCGTTGACGACGGCCCCGGCACGTCGATGAGCATACACGAGCAGATCGGCATTCGTCCGATTGCCGCATTCGGCAATTCGGACGACGACCTCGATATGCTCCAGTGGACGACCGGCCCCGCCACCTGGTGTGGGTGAAGAGCGCCAGCTTCCCTTTAGGACAATAGCCCCCTAGCAGATTTCAGATCAGTATCGTCGAGGATCAGGGGCCGCGATACATGCAGGTGCGGCCCGACGTGTGGCCGGGCGATCAAGCGAGATGGGGCCGGTAGGCCAACAATACCTGTCATCAACTATCAACGGAGCGAAAAGATGACCACTCGACGAAATCTTCTGTTGGCGGCTTCCACTTTGGCGGTGGCGGCGGTTTCGCCAAGGGTGAGATCTGTCCACGCAGCCGATGAGGTGGCGGACTTCCTCTTCGTCCAAACGGCGGATGCGATGAGTTACGACAAGGGTACGAGCAAAATCACGCTGGAAGGCGTTTCCGGTTCTACCCTGTTTTTTTCCGATCGTCCGGAGCGTATCGCCGGAAACATGAAGACGGCCGCCTTCGTTCCATTCTGGAGCAAGGGCAAGGACAGCTTCCTTTCCGACCCGCCCAATGCCGACTTGTCGATCCTCGAGGGAGGCGAGCTCAAGCAGGTCGTGGTCGTCCTCAAGGATCCGGAACTGAACGCCGACAGGCTTTCCTATGCGGTCCAGGTCATAGACGGAGAGCTGCCGGAGAAGGGCGCCGACGTGTCGGTGTTCATCGACATCATAGGCATGCCACTGACGCCCCTATCCTATGCGGGCGTGGCGCGTCGCGCATACAGGCGTGCGTTCCTTTACTGAGTGCAGCACCGCCAGTCGGGCCGGGGCAAGTAGCCGGGGCCGGAGAATGGCTTGGAGTACAGCAACAACGGAGAACACCATGTTTGCGAAGAGTTTATTCGGTACAGCGCTGGTCCTTGCAGGTCTGTGCGCAACAGGCGCGGGCGCTCAGGAGATGTTCAAGAAATACGGCTCGGAAGCTGGCTGGGACATCTTTATCAGGAAGGACATGGGCCCCGGATGCCTGCTCGCGAAAATTAACGAGGCCGGCCAGCAGGTTGAAATGGGTATCAACGCGAAAGACGATGTGCACGGCTACATGGCGCTTTACAACAAGGCGGATGCCACGATCGCCGCGGGAGAGAAGTTGTCCGTGATGTTCGACATTGACGGACAGATGTTCGAGGGTGAGGCTATCGGTCAGCGGATCGACGGTTACGAAGGAGCGTACGCCCGGTTCAACAATCCAGATTTCATCTACGACCTTGCCAAGAAGAAGACGCTGACGATCACGCCGAACGGCCGTGATCCCATCGTGCTGAGCCTGGCCGGAACCGATGCTGCGTTTCAGGCGCTACGCGCCTGCCAGGAAGCCCAATAGGCTCCGGGACTTCCCAACTGGACCCGGGAGCGTCTGAATCTTGCTCCCGCGCCCGATTGGACCGGAGTGAGGTCGCAAGTTTCCCGAAAGGAGGCCGCCCCATTCAGAGGAGGGCGTCCTTTTCGGGCAGGTCGTCGATGCATGGCAGGAGGCCATTGCTGCCGTTGGTCCGTCCGGCTTTGACCACAGCAAGGGGAGGCAAGTACCTCTTCCTTCCTCCCGGCTACGACGGCGCGGTACCTTCTGCGCATAGGCAGGGGCGTCATCGTCCGTCATTCCGGGAAACTTGACGGACCGGAAGGCAAAGGAGATGCGGTAGTTCGGGGAGCGGACAACGATATAACCATCTGGTCTGCGCATGTATCCGCTTGCCGAGGCACCGAATCCCAAGCCGACGCGCTTCGCCGATACGTGGGCCCAGCCGATGCATACGCTCGCCTTCTACGACCTTCGCTACTTCCGCAACCTCTACGAGGCGCTCGACGGGGAGCCCGTACGTCCACGCGACAAGGTCATCATGGGAATGCTGGCCAGCCTGGGCATCGAGGCAGGCAGGCCCTTCAATCCGCCGCCCAAATACAAGGCTGCTATGGAACGAAGCCGGGCGCTTCTATCGTCTACGCGTGCCGGCGGACATGCCGGTCAAGCAGTTCTGGTCCTGATCGTCTACGGCTACGCGACCTTCGCCTTCATTTACAACCCTGGAGAGGTTGGCCTGTCGACATACGACACTGCTGGCATGAGGAAGACGCAGACGGTAGTGTCGACAGCTACTTCGGCCCGAGGGACTCGAAGCCAACTGGATCCCGACGCAAGGCAAGAGGCCGGTCCGCTCATGCGCTTTTGCGGCGGAGATGAGCCGTTCTGGAGCCGCAGCTTCAAGCTCGCCGATGTTGAGTTGGTTGAGTAGCAACCAGCGCTCCAGCGATGGACGGCGCCGCGCACCCGCAGTCTCCCCTTCCTGAAAAAGTGAAGATGGGATCGCAGCCTGCAGAGGGCGCGCTCCTTCTCTTCTTTAGAGCCTTGCATATGTGAAGCCCAGGATTATGCGGCGGCGTCCGAGCTTCGCCTCCCTGGGGGTCCTGCTCATGTTAGAAGCGCCACAACCTAGGAACGAAAAAATGCAACTTTAAACGTATTGATCTTGTTATTTAGGGAATTCCGGGGCATTTTCATTTAGGTCGGCCTCCTTGAAGAGCCGGCAGCTCTGTGCGCGGTACGGGGGAGAGTTCAGCGCAATTCCGATGAGGGCGCGGAACAAGCGCTGCGCACACGACGAGCGGAAGTCCAGCACCAGACCCGGTTTAGACTGCAATGCGCAACGCAGGGCCGTGAAGCTCCCTAGATTGGCCCGATTTGTGACTCGACGCCGAATTTCGTCGGATGGTGGGACCGAGCGAAGCAGGAGCACACCCATGTTGCGGGAGACTACTTTTTGGCCTGAACGAGATGCTTCAGCTCAGGATTCGTTCCTGCTTTCCCAACTGCCGCCATCAAAGACTCACATCCGACTGGCTTTCTCCGTTCTAGCGATCCTCTCCGTCACGTTTGTCGCACTCCTCCCGTTCAAGGATGTTCGCCTGCCGCGCCTGGACGGCTTCATCCCGGCGCTCGCAACGGCCATCGTGATCAACGACCTCGTGACGGCCGCTTTGCTGCTTTCTCATTTTGCCGCCGCGAGAAAGAGGGCACTCCTGATCTTGGCTTCTGGGTATCTCTTCTCGGCGCTTATCATCGTTCCCTATGCCTTGACGTTTCCGGGAGCATTCTCGTCGATGGGGCTCCTCGGCGGTGGACTGCAAACTGCCCCGTGGCTTTACTGGTTCTGGCATGCGGCGCTGCCAATCTCAGTCATCAGCTATGTGCTGCTGAAAGATGCACCGGGTTCGGCAGGCGTCATTGACGATTCATGGGGACGCGCGATCGGCTGGAGCGTCGGAATCGTTCTTGCTCTGGTGGGCGGATTGACGTGGTTTACGACCGCTCAAGAATCCCTGCTGCCGATCGTCATGCGCGACCGCGTTGAGGTGAACCTGGGTTTCCGCCTAGCATACGGTGGAGCGTTGATACTGCCGGCTGCTGCGGGCCTGACGCTCTTATGGGTCCGCCGGCGCTCCGTCCTTGACCTGTGGCTGATTGCAGTATGCGGAGCCTTTCTGTTTGAGATAACGCTTGGAACTCTTCTTGTTCCGGCCCGATTTAGCCTTGCATGGTACGGAAGTCGGATCTTCTCCTACGCCGCCTCAACTTTCGTGTTGATCGTTGGAATAAGCGAACTGACGGCGTTGCACGCACGCCTGGTGCTCTCAAACATGCTGCTGCAGCGCGAACGCGCCAACAAGCTAATGAGTCTGGAGGCGATGGCATCTTCCATCGCGCACGAGGTCAGACAACCGTTGGGAGCTATTGCGACCAATGGTGAAGTTGCGCGGCTCTGCCTGACGCGAATCCCGCCCGACCCCAAGACTGCGCAAGAGGCCTTAGCCGACATCGTTGCTGACGTTCGCCGTGCCGGTCAGATATTGAAAGGCATCACAGGCGTTTTCGGCAAAACCAAGCTCAAAAAAGAGCCAGTCAACGTCAACGATGTGGTGTTAGAAGTACTCAGCAACGAAAGATACGCTCTTATCGAAAACCACGTAAAAGCAAGCCTGGATTTAACGGCACGAATACCACTTGTACTGGGCAACAAGGGGCAACTGCGACAGGTAGTCGCCAATCTCGTTCACAACGCGATTGAGGCAATGATTGCTACCGAGGATGACCGCCGAATAAAGATAAGGACCTCTGTTACCAACAACGATGTCATTGTGGAACTCGAGGATACAGGACCGGGTATCGAGCCCTCGCTCGCGGACCGAATTTTTGAGCCGTTCACGACCACGAAGTCCAGCGGGATGGGTCTGGGATTGGCCATTTGTCAAACAATCGTCGAGCATCACAACGGCCGAATCTCGGCTTCATCCAAATCCGCCGGGACTATAATCCGCGTCAGCCTGCCTACCGTCTAGCAAAGTCGTCGACGCTTTCATCAAACTCTAATGCACGTCGCCCAAACGTGTGCAGCGGTTTGGGGGCAAGGATGGCGGCTCAGGTCGTTTGCTGAACGTCTGCCGTGAGATCGACGCCGATCTCGAAACCGGACCGGCAACTGAGAGCAGCGGGGTTCTGGCCCGCCGGTCTTGTTCATCACGGCGAGCTGCGACGAGAACCTGAAAGCGGTCAGCAAGTTCAGACGACTTCACCTAAGGACAATATCACTCGGTGAAGTCTCGCGTAATCTTAGATGGGACGAGTTGTTCAAGCCGCCGCGCTTGATTGCCGCCCGGTCACAAGCGCAAAACCTAGGAAGGAGCATAACAATGAACCGCATTGCGACTTTTTCCATGATTGCCAGCCTCGCCGCCCTGAGCTTCGCGGGGATCGCACACGGTCAGGGCGCCGAAATGAACTGGCCCAAAGAGATAGAGCAGACCGTGCGCAGCTACAGCGGCGACAAGATCAATGTCGTCGACGTCAGCACACTCTCGGAGCAGGACCAAACGCGCTTGTGGGTCGAGAATGCGACGCCGGAACAACGCGCGGCGCTGCTCGAGGCGGTCGAAGCGAACAAGCCCTTGGCTGAAAAGCTGAAGGCGCAGAATGTCGAGATGAACAACATCGGCGGCGCTGAACAGGCGACTGACGGCGGGCTGACGATCTACGTTCGTTAACACTCCCGGGCCGGTGAGGCGGGGTGCGGAACACCCATGGTTCTTGCGGCCGCATCCCGCTCCAGACTCAGGCGTGCCGGATGGATTGTCCCTGTCGCCATGGAATTTCTCCGACACTGCCGGGGACACGCCCTGGTGAATTTGGGTATTGCGCCGCCACGAAGAGGATCACATGCGCCAATTGTCCGTCGTCCACGCCGCCCTGGCCGCGCTCCTCATCTCGCTTGCCGCCTATCTCCTGCTCGCATACTTCGTGGTGCCGGAGATCTGGATCTTTCGCGACCGGCATCGGCTTTCCGCCTCGAATACAATGGTGACGGCCACCGCTGATGACATTCCCGGCGACCCGATCAACGTCGGTCTGGTCGGCTCAAAAGCACAGGTGGTGCGTGCCTTTGCGGCTGCCCGTTGGTATCCCGCCGATGCAATCACCTTGCGCTCCTCGATCGACATCGGCCTTAGCGTCGTGCTTGACCGGCCGGACCGCGAGGCGCCGGTAAGCCCGCTGTTCTATGACGGCCGAAAGCAGGACCTCGCCTTCGAAAAAGCGGTTGGAGAAAGCGCCGATCAGCGCCATCACGTGCGATTCTGGCTGACGGATCGGAGCGACAACGACGGCCGACCGGTCTGGCTCGGTTCGGCCACCTTCGATCGTGGGGTCGGACTAAGTCACGATACGGGCCAGATCACCCATCATATCGGCGCGGACATCGACGCCGAACGAGACTTTCTTATCAGCGACCTGCAAGCCGCCGGGCAAATCGAGTCGACCTACGAGATTGACGGCATCGGGGCGACGACGGATGGCCGGAACGGCGGCGGCGATCGATACTTTACCGATGGCCTGGCGTTGATCGGTATCGTGGCGAGCGGAACCGAGAACAGGCAAGGCGGGGCTCCCGCCGGTAATGCGTCTCTACCCCAGTAGAAAGCCAGCGCGACGCCAATGGAAGAGCCGATCGGTGGCCATTGCCGCCGACCGTCGTGATGTTTCGACGGGCCTGATCCTACCCATATAGAGGCATGGGCGCCGGCCGGTAATCACCCGACCGCCGAGCGACCCGAGCGTGAGCGTCAGGGCGAAAGCCACTATCTTCTGCGCATGGCCTGAACTAACGACTGGCTCTCAAACGAAGTCCGTGGGTCTTCGCTGGCTCTTTCGGACGCCAGCGAACGTCGTTAGGGGGCCATACCGTCTGCGATACGATAGACTTGGCGTTGGGGGAACCAGATGGTCATACTCGATGCAGAGCAGGTGCTCCACGTGCTCCCTTTCCTGTCGGTCACCACCGGGGTTGTGGTACTCTTCGTCGGCAAGGCGCTCAACCAGCGCCTTGCCGCTCTCCGCAAGTACAACATTCCGGAGCCCGTGACCGGGGGGCTCCTCTTCTCGGTTGCGTTCTGGGTGGTGTATCTCATCTCGGGCGTCAAGGTCGATTTCGAACTGACGGCACGCGACATTCTGCTCGTCTATTTCTTCACGGTCATCGGCATCAACGCCCATGTCAGTGATCTCGCGCGAGGCGGGAAGCCGCTCGCAGTGCTTCTCGCGGTCACGGTGGCTTTCATGTTTGCGGGGAACCTCGCCGGCGTCGGCGCGGCCAGCCTACTTGGGCTGGACCCGTCGGTCGGGCTGCTGGCGGCCAGCGTGTCGATGACAGGTGGGCACGGGACGGCGATCGCGTGGGCGCCTGTCATCGCCGACACCCATGGGGTCGCAAATGCGGTGGAGATCGGCATTGTCTGCGCGACCATGGGTCTCGTTCTAGCGAGCCTTGCCGGCGGCCCAGTCGCCCGCTTCCTGATCCAGCGGAACCGGCTCAAGGCGCCGGCGGATCAGTTGTATGACGTCGGCGTGCCTGTCGAGGCACAGCATCCCCAGATAGATTACTTCTCCTTCCTGCGCGCGATCCTTGCCATTCACATTGCCGGGATGATCGGCATCATGGCTCACCGCGGGCTCGAGAGCATGGGGATCAAGATGCCACTGTTTCTCCCGTGCCTTGCCGCCGGAATCCTGCTGACGAACCTGCTGCTGCGCGTCTTTCCTTCCGGCGTCTGGCCTAGCCGCACGGCGGCGCTCGCCCTCATAGCGGAGGTCTCGCTGGGCGTGTTTCTCGCGATGTCGCTGATGAGCATGAAGCTATGGACGCTTGTCGACCTTGCCGGCCCGCTATCCGTGCTGCTCGCGCTTCAACTCGTTCTGGCGGTATTCTTTGCGATCTATATTTGCTTCCGGGCGCTCGGACGGAGCTACGACGCGGCGGTCGTAACGGCGGGCTTCATCGGCTTCGGGCTCGGCGCGACGCCGACCGCAATGGCCAATATGACTGCGGTGACCCAGCGACACGGGCCTTCGCATGTGGCGTTTCTCATCGTGCCTCTTGTCGGCGCGTTCTTCATCGACATAGCAAATGCGCTCGTGATCCGGCTGTTTCTTGCCGCCCTGTGACGGCGGCGCGAACACGCCAATACTGCCAAGGACCTGTCGCTCCGCAATGTCTTTCTTAGGTGGCAAGCCTCCTGCGGCAGGCAACCTCGCTTCTTCTTCCTGGGGGATGAAACCAAGATTAAATATCGATGTTCTCAGCACAAATTCATCACTGCTGCTGACATCCGAGGCTTTTTATTCCGCGTATCGGTAGAGACGACTTGCCAACGGTTTGCAGAGGGTAGAGCATTACTTAGGGGAAACCAGTCATCTCATGCGTGGCGGCGCGGTCTCCTTGCCATGAATTGCATTAAAATACACTTGGAGGGTCAGATGAATACATTGACATCCAGCCCGTTGGTGTGGGCTGCAACTGCTGTAGCTGCTCGATGAAGTAAGAGGCGGATAAGAAGGATGCCGATCTGACGCGTCGCGGCTTCCTGTGCAGTGCTGTCGCCGGCACGGCCGTCGTGCTGGGGAGTGCCGCCGTTGTCTCTTCCACGCGGCCCGCATTGGCCCAGAGCACGTTATCGCCCGAAGCCGCACTCAAGGAGTTGATGGACGGCAACCAGCGCTACGTCGGCGGCCAGCTCCAATCCCTCAACGAAGACTTGTCGATCCTCAAGGCGAAAACAGCCGAGAAGCAGGAACCTTTCGCTGCCCTGCTGTCCTGCGCCGATTCTCGGGTGCCGGTGGAGTTTGTCTTCGACCAGAGTATTGGCCAGCTGTTCGTTGTCCGCGTGGCGGGGAACGTCGCCACGCCCGAGATCATAGCGAGCCTCGAATATGGCGTCGCCGTTCTAGGCACCAAGACCCTCATGGTGCTGGGGCACAGCAATTGCGGGGCGGTCAAGGCAACCATAGAAGGCAAGGCAGTTCCCGGCCAGATCGGCGCCCTCTATGCTCCCATCTGGCCGGCTGTGAATGAGGCAGGCCCCAACCTCAACGCCGCCATTGACGCCAATGCTAGGATCCAGGCGACACTAATCAGCCAAGCCTCCCCCATCATTGCCGGAGCGATCAAGGAGGGCAAGCTGAAGGTTGTGGCGGCCCGCTATGACATTGCGAGCGGAAAGGTCGAACTGCTCGCCTAGAGGGACCTGATATCACCGGGCCGTCGCGGCCGGTTGGTTTCGATGAACAGCCTGCCGATCGACGTCACCGGATAGATGCCGTAGCATGGCGAACAGTTATCGGCGACTTGGATGGCGTTCCTCTTCTTTTGCTCTGAGCGCGAGACGACGTGCCCGCCGATCGGGCACGTCGTCCAAGCCTGGGAGGGGCTTTGCAAGAATGGGCCGATTTACTGTGACGCACGGGCTTCGTTGATCTTGCGGACGTCGTCCTCGAGAACCTTGTAGGTTTCCTCCAGCGACAGTTCACCGACGATCAACTGGCTCATGCGCTGGACGATCTGCTGGTACAGCGCCGAGCCGCCCTTCTGCCGCTCGAAGTCGAGCGCCGCTTGCGGCGCATTCTTCCTGTTGGCCAGGAAGACCGCCATGGACTCCTTGGCGTCATCGCTTGAAAGCTTGTACTGCGGATCCTTGATCTCGGCGCCGGTCAGGATGACATAATTCTCCGCAATCTCGCGCTGGATCTTTTCGGAGCCGAGGAATTCGATGAACTCGGCAACCGCCTCGGGATGCTTCGTGCGCTTGAAGCCCACGATCGCGGTTGCGCCCGGCATGGCGAAGCAGCCGGCATCGCCGCAAGGCGCATTGATCGCCGTCCAGTCGAAGGCGTCGCCGATCTTGGTCTGGAAGGGGTTCACCATCCAGTTGCCGGCAATATACGTCACGACATTGCCGTTGACGAACTCGTCGCCCATGTTCTTGTACTGGGATCCGCCGGCCGCACCCCACATCTCCTTGGGGAAGCTGCCGTCCTCGGTCCAGGCATAGAGATCGGCGATGTATTTCTTTGCCGCCTCGTCCGGGAAGCTGAACTTGCCATCCTTCACATAGGTCGCGCCATAGGAGAAGGCCGCGCCCGAGAAGCGGTGGCCGGAGCGGTCCATGGTGAAGGGGATCTGCACGCCCGTCGCCTTCGCCACCCGGGCGGAGGCCTCGACGGTCTCCTTCAACGTCGCAGTAGGACCGGGAAGCGGCTCACCCGCCTGCTCGAACAGCGTCTTGTTGACGAAGGGCAGATTGAACGTCTGGGATGCCACGTAGCCGTTGATGGAATTCGGATCGTTGATGCCCGGCAGTCGCAGTTGCTCGAGGCTCGCGCCGTGCAGCTTGGCGAAGGCATCCGGATCCTTCATGTGGGGCCGCATGTCGAGGTAGTAGGGTGCGAGTTGCCAGTCGGTGATTTTGGCGAGGTCTGGCCCCTCGCCGACGGCCAGTTGCACCGGCAACTGCTTGGCGACGGCATCATAGCCTGACGAGACGAAGTTGACCTTCACATCCGGATGGGCGGCCTCGAACTCTTTGCTGAGCTCGGCCATACGCTGGACATAGCCCTGGTCGTCATCCGTGAACAGGAACGTGATCGTCTTGGTTTCTGCCTGGCCCGAGGCAACTCCGACAAAACTGGCGATTACAAGGGCACTTACGCCTGAAAAAAGCTTCGACATGCGCATTCCTCCTCATGAAAACTTTTTCATTAAATCAAACCGGAGCTCCCCTTCCAGTTTCGATTTTCACCTTTTTGCGACTTGACAGGCCCGGCGTCAAGCTGTTTCTGTCGAAGAAGGTCACGGACGGCGTTCAACCGCCGTTTCGTATTTTGGTGAAAATATTTTCATAAGGTCGACGGGAGGCGATCTATGGAGCGCAATTCCCCAATGGAAGCGGCGTCCTTCGATCCTGCCTATGAGGTCTCCAAGGGCGAGACGATTACCGCCTGGATCGTCTCCGATCTGATCAGCGCCGGCTTTCCCGGCATCGCGGCCCCGGCGGATGACCGCGTCAACTACCGCTTCATCAACGGCTTCGTCGATGTCGGCGACCTGCCCTGCCGCAAGGCCTTCTGGGCCGAGATGGTCGGCCGCACGGTCGAGGCGGAACGCGATTGGCCGGCAGCGCATCTCAATCTCCCCGGTTCCAACCGCCGCGTCGAGTTCACCGGTTTCTGGCATGTGCCGACCCATCTCCGCCGATGGCTGAAGGGCACCTTCCGAACCGAGGCTCCGCGCCGGCTTCATCTCAGGCTCGGCACCTGCGGCGGCGTGCGCATCTGGGTGAACGGCGTCGAGCAGGTGCGCTTCGAACCCTTCCGGCGCAACGTTGAGAGCACGACGGAGGTGACGCTCGAGCTTGCGGCCGGCGACAACGAAATCCTCCTCCACTGCGAAGACCTTGCAGAACGGGACACGATCTGGTTCTTCGAGCTCGAACTTCTGGACGAGACGCCGCTTACCGTCGTGCTGCCCGTGCCTCTCGACCAGGACGAGGTCAGGCGGCTCGCCGCGCTGGTGCGCGATGTCCGGCCGAGCCGCGACGTCTTCGTTGAGGAAATACTCGAAATCGTCTTCGATGCCGCACCGGGCGCCGATCTGCCGGTTTTCGTCGAGGTCTACAGCCATGGCCACGATCGCGCTGTCCTGGCGCAGGTGGCAGCGACGCTCGGCGCCACCGAAACCGGCCTCGCCATTCCCGAAACGCTCGGCATCCCGGACGGCTATCATGGCGTGCGGCTGACGATCGGATCCGGAGCGGGAACAGTGACCCGCGTCATCGACGCCGCCTTCCTCAGCCGCCTTTTGCCGAGCACGATCGCGTCGTCGATCTCCGCGCGAAAGCGGGCAGCTCTCGCCTTCAGTGCCCGTCACGGCGCAGAGCGCATCGGTCGCGTCCTTGCGATGGTGGCCGCGGGCAGCGACGACCGGGAGAGGATCGATCGCATCATATCGGCGACCCTTGAGGCGATCGACAGCCGGGAGGATTGCTCGGATTTCGTCATGGTGCCGCTCCTCTGGCTGGCGCGCGCCTATGGTGGACAATTGCCGCCGGAGACTCTCGAGCGAATTCGGGCATCAGTCCTCGGCTACCGCTATTGGGTGGACGAGCCCGGCAATGACGTCATGTGGTTCTGGAGCGAGAACCACGTTCTCTGCTTCCACGTGAGCCAGTTGCTTGCCGGCGAGTTCCTGCCGGATGCGGTCTTCGAAGCCTCGGGCAGGACCGGCAGGGAGCAGGCGGCACTGGCGACGGCACGCCTTGCCCGCTGGTTCGACGCCGTCGAGGCGCATGGATTGGCGGAATGGAACTCGGCCGCCTATTACCCAATCGATTTCATCGGCCTGCTCGCGGTCGAACATTGGGCCGAACCCGAACTCGCTGAGCGTGCCCGACGCCAGCTCGACCTGATCTTCGAAATGATGGCGCTGCATACGCTTGCCGGCGTGCCGGCAGGCTCGCAAGGGCGCGCCTACGACAAGGAATTGCGCGCCGGCCCGCTGACCGAGCTTGCCCCCTTTGCTGCCGTTGCCTTCGGCGAGGGCTGGCTGAATGGCGGCGTGGCCTCGCTGCCGATGTTCTGCTGTTCGGACTACATTCCGCCCGCCCAACTCGCTCACCTCGCGAGGCTGGAGCCCAGCCGCGCCGTCGAGGCCCGTTACGCGCAGGGGCTCGACGCCGCCAAGCTCATCCTCTTCAAGAACGTGGCTGCACAGCTCTCGACCGTCGTCGATCACAAGACCGGAGAGAAGGGCCACCAGCAGCACGTGCTGGATATCCGCCTTTCCGGCCATCCAATGGCGCGACTATGGGTGAACCACCCCGGCGAGGACGATCCCTGGGGCACGCAGCGGCCTTCCTATTGGGCCGGCAGCGGCATCCTACCGCGGGTCGCCCAGCACCGGGATCTCGCGCTGATGATCTTCGATACCAGAGATCATCGCAACGCCTGGACCCACGCCTATCTCGGGCGCGATGGTCTCGACGAGGTCGTGCTCGATGAGGGGTGGCTGATCGTCCGTTCGGGCGCCGGCTTTGCAGCACTTCACGCCACCAACGGCCTCACCATGGTCACGCAGGGTGCCACCGCGGGGCGGGAAATCCGCTCCGAGGACCAGCGCTGCGGCTGGATCGCCGCCGTCGGCTGCGGTGACGGTGACGCTTTCGACGGCTTCCGCAAGCGGATCCTCGCCACCAAGGTCGCCTTCGATCCTGAGCGGCGGCTGCTTTCGGTCGCGCCGCCGGGTCGTCCGGAGCTGCGGCTCGCCTATGACGGCGCTTTCTCGATCGGCGGCCGGCCGCTCTCCTTCGACCACAGGCAGCCGAAGCCGGAAATCACCTTCGACAGCGCCGATTCCGCCAGTGGCGCGGATCCTCTCTTCTATTCATGAGTGGAACATGCAGATGAACCAGATCACCATCGAGCGATCCTCGCTTAAGACCACGATCGACAAGGTCGCAGCCGCCTTCAGCCGCTTGAAGGGCATCAAGGAAGGTCTGGTCGGCGCGAATGATGCCGGCGGCATCCAGTTCGACGAATGGGACTGGGAGGTCGGTGTCGGTCTCTACGGCTTCCTGCGCCGGGCGCTCGCGACCGGCGACCGCAAGGCGCTCGACGAGCTCGTCGCCTGGTATGCCCGGCAGATCGAACGCGGCCTGCCGCCGCGCCAGATCAACAGCACTGCGCCGATGCTGCCGCTCGCCATCCTGACGGAACATGTCGATCGCGCCGATTTCCGCGCGCTCGTCGAGGACTGGGCGGACTGGCTCGTGCATCACCTGCCGAAAACCGAAGATGGCGGTTTCCAGCATGTGGTGAAGGAGCGCCTGAACGAAGGCGAGCTCTGGGACGACACGCTGTTCATGGCCGGTCTCTTCCTCGCTCGCGCCGGCGTCATCTGCGACCGGCCGGATTGGATCGACGAAGGCGTCTACCAGTTCATGATCCACGCCCGTTATCTCTCCGACCCGGTCACCGGCCTCTGGTACCACGGCTGGACATTCAACGGCCGCCACAACTTCGCCAGGGCCTTCTGGGCGCGGGGGAACGCCTGGATCACCGTCGCGATCCCCGAACTCTTCGAACTGGTGCCGTCGCTTTCCCCCAACGACCAGCGTTTCCTGGCGAACGTGCTCAAAAGCCAGGTTCGCTCGCTGAAGCGCCACCAGCGAGACGACGGCATGTTCCACACGCTGGTCGACGACCCGACGTCGCCTCTGGAGACCTCCGCCACAGCGGGGATCGCCTACGGAATCCTGCGCGGCATCGAGGCCGGTATCCTCGACAAGGAAGACCGCGTCCATGCGGACCTGGCCCTGATGGCGGTGCTCGGACGGATCGACGAGGAAGGCGTCGTCCAGGGCGTCTCCGACGGAACGCCGATGGGCCATGACCTCGATTTCTATCGGCGGATCCCCAACCTGCCGACGCCCTACGGCCAGGCGCTGACCATGCTGCTGCTGATCGACGTCCTGCTCAAGGGAGATGTCAGGACGTGACGAGCCCTCAGCCATTCAGCATCACACCGACCGGCCGGGACGCGACCGCCGAGATCCAGTCCGCGATCGACGCGGCGGCCGTCAGCGGCGGCGGGCGCGTGTCGCTTCTCCCTGGCGAGCACGTAGCCGGCGGAGTGCAATTGAAGAGCGGCGTCGATTTCCATCTCGCCGAAGGCGCCGTGCTTCGCCCCCTGCCCGATTACGAGGCCTATCGCGACACGACCGTTCGCGTCATCGCCGAAAAATCGGACCGGGGCATGATCGTCGCGCGCGATGCCGAGAATGTGCGGATCACCGGCCGGGGCAGGATCGAGGCAGGCGGCGAGCATTTCATCACAGGCGATGATGCGACGGTGGGTACCTTCATCCCGGCGGAGCTCCGCCCGCGTGTGGTCGTGTTCGAAGGATGTCGCAAGGTCGCCTTCGAAGGCTTTCATGTCGCCGGCTCGCCGATGTGGACCCTGCACCTCGCCGATTGCGAGGACGTCGCCATCCGCAACGTCACGATCGCCAATGACAGGCGTCTGCCGAACACCGACGGCATGGTGCTCGATGCCTGCCGCCGCGTGCTGATCGAGGATTGTGCGATCTCGACCGCCGACGACGGCATCTGCCTGAAGACGAGTGCCGGGCCGGACGGCAGGGCGATCGGGACATGCGAGAATGTCGTGGTCCGCCGCTCTACCGTCTCGAGCCTGAGCTGCGCGCTCAAGCTCGGAACGGAGTCCTACGGCGATTTCAACACTATCGTCTTCGAGGACTGCAAGGTCACCCAGTCCAATCGCGGGCTCGGCCTCTTCTCCCGCGACGGCGGTCACATGAGAAACGTGCGCTTTTCCCGGATCGAGGTCGACTGCCACGAAACGCCCGACGGGTTCTGGGGCTCGGGCGAGGCGCTGACCGTGACGGTCGTCGACCGGCGCCCCGAACGGAGGGCGGGTGCGGTCGAGAACCTGGTGGTGGAGGACATCACCGGGCGCATGCAGGGTGCGATCAACCTCGTATCCGCCTCGGACGCCGGCATCCACAATGTGGCGCTTCGCCGGATCACGCTCGCCCAAGAGCCCGGGCCGCTCGGCACCGGCCTTCGCTACGATCTGCGGCCGACCTTTGCGGATATCGCGCCGAGTGCCGATGCGGCGGGGCGGGCGAACGCCTGGACGCGCGGCGCCGACGGAAGGATCGTCGGGCTTGTCGACTATCCGGGCGGCATGCCTGCGGTCTATCTCAAAGGCGTGCGGGGATTGTCCGCGCGGGAGGTGGCTGTAAAGCGTCCAGCGCGCCTGCCGGACGGCTGGAATGCGACGAACATTATCGAAGAATTGACCTGACGGGAGCAGGGCGATGGGAGACCTCAAGCTTACGAAGCTCAACAAATCGTTCGGCGCGGTCGCCGCGCTCAACGATGTGAACCTTGAAATAGACAATGGCGAATTCGTCGTCTTTGTCGGTCCGTCGGGCTGCGGCAAGTCGACGCTCTTGCGCATCATCGCCGGTCTCGAGGACATCACGTCCGGATCAATCGCGATCGGCGGACGGAATGTCGGCGCGCTGTCGCCCGCGGAGCGCAAGATCGCCATGGTCTTCCAGTCCTACGCCCTCTACCCACATATGAGCGTGCGCAAGAACCTCGCCTTCGGGCTTGAGAACCTGAAGTTCAAGCGGGCCGAGATCGAGGCACGGATCGCCGAAGCCGCACGCATGCTGGCGATCGAACCCTATCTCGACCGCAAGCCGAGGCAACTTTCCGGCGGCCAGCGCCAGCGCGTGGCGATCGGCCGGGCGATCGTGCGGGAACCCGCCATCTTCCTCTTCGACGAGCCGCTCTCCAACCTCGACGCGGCGCTGCGCGTCCAGACGCGCGCCGAGATCACCAAGCTGCATCGCCAGATGAAGACGACGATGATCTATGTCACGCACGACCAGGTGGAGGCCATGACCATGGCCGACAAGATCGTGGTGCTTCGGGCGGGCCGCATCGAACAGGTGGGAACGCCGCTCGAGCTCTTCGAGCATCCGCGCAATCTCTTCGTCGCCGGCTTTCTCGGCTCGCCGCGGATGAACATTTTGAGGGGCAAGGTCGTGATCGGCGACGACCACAGCGTATTCGTGGACGTCGGTTATCCGGCCCTGCTGCGCACCGCCGCCGATCCCGCCAGCGTCTCCGCCGGACAGGAGGTTCTCGCCGGCGTCCGCCCGGCGCATTTCGCGCTCACGGATGGCGAAGGCCTGCCCTTTGAGGTGCAATATCACGAAAGCCTGGGGACCGAGACCTATGTCTACGGCAACTTTCAGGGGCAGGCGGAACAGGTCATCGTCCACCAGCCCGGCCATTTCGCGCCCACGCCCGGCGCCGTTCTCAAGATCATGCCGGAGGAGGGTCGCCTGCATGTCTTCGACCCGGCAAACGAGCTGGCGCTCGCCCGCCGCAGCGAGCCCCGGGAGGAACTGAGATGATCCGGTCGACGGGACTCGCGGACCGTGCGGTCGACTTCGCCATGGCGCTGGTCGAGGCGCCGATCAATGCCGTCGAGCGGCTGATCGGCAAGCGGCGTATGCCCTATCTCTTCCTCGCGCCGAATCTCGTGCTCTTCGGTATCTTCACCTTCCTGCCGATCGCGATTGCCGTAGGCTACGCCTTCACTGGCGGCACGGAGCTGTTGATCTCCAACCGCCCCTTCGTCGGCCTCGACAATTTCCGCAAGCTTCTGTCCTGCGCGGACTATCTTACCCCGGGAAGTTGCGGGGAATCGCTCTTCTGGACGGCGATCTGGAACACGCTCTGGTTCGTCGGCTTCAATGTGGTCGCCACCCTTCTGGTCGCCCTCATCACCGCGCTGATCCTCAATCGCGCGATCGCCGCGCGCGGCTTCTTCCGGGCGATGTTTTTCTACCCGGTGCTCCTGTCGCCGGTCGTCATCGGCCTCATCTGGAAATGGTTCCTCGACCGCAACGGGCTACTCAATGCGTTCTTGCAGATGCTCGGCGTGCCGCCGGAGATCTTCCTACTCGACGTCGGCTGGTCACGCTTCTTCGTCGTCGTCGTCTCGGTCTGGTTCCATATGGGCTTCTACACGCTGATCCTGCTCGCCGGGCTTCAGGCGATACCGAAGGATCTCTATGAGGCGGCCGCGATCGACGCCGCCACGCCGTCGCGCACCTTGTTCCGGATAACCCTCCCGCTCCTCGGCCCGAACCTGCTCGTCGTTCTCATCCTGTTGATGATCCGCTCGGTGCAGATCTTCGACGAGGCCTGGGTGCTGACCAATGGCGGCGGCCCGGGCACGGCCAATACCTTTCTCGTCCAGTATATCTACCAGACGGCTTTTGCCGGCGACTTGAGACTGTTCGGCCTTGCCGCAGCCGCATCCGTCCTCATGGGACTGGTGCTTCTGGTGCTTACCCTCGCGCAATTGCGCCTGGGGAAAAAGGTGGAGTCCTGATCATGCACGGCACCTTCAACACCATCGGCTTTCTCACCCGCACCCGCCGCCCCGGCCGGATCGGCATCACCGATATCCTCTCATGGCTGTGGCTGATCGGCGGCACGCTCGCGGTCCTCGTGCCCGTCGCCTGGGCCGGCCTATCTTCGCTGAAACCAGAGGCGGAGATCACCCGCTTTCCGCCGACGCTGCTGCCGCGCGCCGCGATGCAGGCGGAGGTCCCGGGCTTCGACAAGCCGTTGAGCCTCTGGAACGTCATGATCGAAGGCGAGACCCGCGAAATGGCAATGGTCCGCCGCATCGGCCTCAAGGCGCAAATGGTCGATCCGGAAAATCCCGGCAAACCTATCAGCGTCGACACGAAGAGCATTTCTCCGGTCCAGCGGATGACGGTCGCGACGGAGAACTACACCGACCCGCTGACGCGCTTCAGCTTCCTGACCTTTCTCAAGAATTCGGTCTTCGTCACCCTCGTGGCGACTCTGCTGACGCTCATCGTCAACGCGCTGGCGGCTTTCGCGCTTTCCAAATACCGCTTCCGCGGCGACAAGGCGATCTTCGTCTTGATCATCTCGACGCTGATGATTCCGCTCACCGTCGTGATGGTGCCGGCCTATCTCGTCATCGTCGGCGTGGGTCTCGTAGACAATCTTTGGGGTGTGATCATCCCCACGGTCGCTTCGCCCACGGGCGTCTTCCTGCTCAGACAATACATGCTCACCATTCCCGACGAGCTGATCGAGGCGGCGCGCGTCGATGCAGCGAGCGAGTTCCGCATCTTCTGGCGCATCGTCCTGCCGCTGACGGCCCCGGCACTCGCCGTTCTGGCGATCTTCTCGGTGCTCTGGCGCTGGAACGACTTCCTGTGGCCCTTGATCGTGCTCAGCAGCCGCGAGAACTTCACGCTGCAGGTCGGCCTCAATGCCTTCCAGGGCGAGTTCTCGGTGCAATGGCATTATATCCTCGCGATGACCTTCCTTAGCCTAGTGCCCGTGACGGTCGTATTCCTCTTCCTCCAGCGCTACATCACGGCCGGCATCGCCGGGACGGGGATGAAGTAGCGGGTAGTCACCTCCGGGGCGGCGCGATGCTGCCCCTGAGGATCAGCCGGCAACCGAGCTCCAGCCGGTGCGCCGGGCGGAGCGGGTCATTGGCGAGCAAGCGTTGCTCCAGCAGCAAAAGCGCGGCCGCACCCAACCGGTCGGCGGGCATCTGGATCGTGCTGAGCGGCGGCGAGCTGAACTCGCCTGGCACGATATCGTCGAAACCGAGCACCGAGACGTCCTCCGGCACGCGGATGCCGGCCTCAGCGAGCGCCTTCAGGCAGCCGAGCGCGAGATTGTCGGCCGCACAGAAGATCGCGGTGGCTCCACGCAGCTTTCGGTCTGTTTCCAGAAGGGAGCGGATCACCTGCTCGCCATGGCGTGGTTCGTAGCTCTCGGCCACCACGACCATGTTCTCCGGCGCTGGTAGGCCCGCGACCAGATGGGCATCGACATAGCCGTCGTAGCGCCTGCGGATGGTGGTGCGTCCCTGCCATGTCAGATGCAGGATGCGGCGGTGGCCGAGCGAAAGAAGATGCTCGGTGCCGAGTCGCGCCCCGAAGCGGTTCTCGACCGTCACCGTATCGACCAGCATGGAGGGATCTTCGCCGTTGAGGATCACCATTGACTTGCCGGCGCCGGAAAGCGCCCGGATAAGCTCCGGCCGGTCGTCGTTCAGGACGATGATGCCGTCGACGTTCTCACCGTGGGCGACATCGCGCACCTCGGCGGGATCAAGCCGCGTGCTGGCGCTGACGAAAGGCACGACGCGGATGCCTCGCCTTTCACATTCGCGCCGCAGGCCATTGAGGATCGTCCAGCTCACCATGTTGAGGTCGCTCTGGGGCGCCGCGTCACTGGTCAAGGCGAGAAGCACGACGCGCAGCGCGGCGATGGTCGCTTTTTTCCGCCGGCTTTCAAGATAGCCGAGCCGGCGGGCGGATTCGAGCACCCGCTCGCGCACCTCTACGGTCAGCGGCGCGGTTCCGTTCAGCGCATGCGATGCGGTGCTAAGCGAAACCCCCGCCTCGCGCGCCACCTCCTTGAGATTCGTCTTTCGCTCCACGATCCGACCCGTTCGCCATGCGCTGCGCATGGCAGCCTATGCCTAGTCTCAAATCATACCAGCACAACGATCCGCAAGCACAAAGCTGCACCGACCGCGGCAGGACGCGATGGACTTTCCGTCTGAAAGGAGCCGGTCCAACGGCTGTGTGGCGAAACCGGCCAAATTTTTTCGCGGTGTGAAAGTTGTCCGGTCGCTTGGGATGTCATTTCGAGCCTTACCGGAATCGGCCCGCCGAGCGTCAAAGAAGTGTCACATCGGCCGGAATAGGCCGCAAGGTTGCCCGTTTGCCCTCCATCTCAACTGACGATGGAAGACAAACCATGTTGCACAGCGTTCCCCTTAGCGTCGGGATTGGCCTTGCTCGCATGAGCCGGAAAGGCGTGAGGATCGCCCGGCGCCGAGCGAACTGCCGCGGCGTTGCCGCCACGCAATTTCGGTAGGCCGCAATGCTCGATCCGCGCAGGGAATCGCTCTTGTCATCGATGGCGCCAATCTTCGCGACGCTCCGAAGAGCCTGGGTTTCCTCCGCGCTTGGCGCGGCTTGGGTTGTTGCCCTCTCTCGTGTACTCGTTCGCAATTGTCTTAATCAGGTTCGCTCACATCCAAGCCTTTGGCCGTTTGCCCGATTAAACATGAGAAAAATACTCCTGTTTATCGGCAACTGCACCGCGCGAGGCAGCGGCCATCACGGATGCTCGGCACTGCGGAGCAAGGAACCTTTCGATCATGACAATTATGCAGGCTTCTTCACGGGTCCTCGAGGGGACGGCAGGGCAAGGCGCCGGAAGGCTCTATGCGGTATTGGGCGGGCTCTATCTCGCCCAGGGGATTCCGACTTATCTCCTGCTCGTGGCGCTGCCGCCTCTGATGCGCGAGAGCGGCGCATCGCGCACCGCGATCGGCCTGTTCTCTCTGCTCATGCTGCCGCTGGTGCTGAAGTTCGCGATCGCGCCGCTGGTCGATCGGTGGGCGCTTTGGCCGCGTCTCGGCCATCGGCGCGGCTGGGTAGTGCCGACGCAGCTTCTCGTCAGTGCCGGCATCGCCTCGATGGCCCTGGTCGAGCCGAACCAGGCAGGCATACTCTTCGCGATCGGCATCTGCATAACACTTCTCTCTTCGGTGCAGGACATCGCGACCGATGGCTATGCGGTGCGGCACTTGACCGGAACGACGCGGCCAGTCGGCAATGCGGTGCAGGCGGGCTCGGTCGCTCTCGGCGTCATCGTCGGCGGCACACTGACGCTGGTGCTCTTCCATTGGATCGGCTGGCAGCCGACGATCCTGCTGGTCGCGGGCCTGTCCCTGATGCCGCTCGTCGCGGCAATCTGGATGCAGGACAAGGTCGAGCGCAGCCCGGATGCGACCTTGCCCGTGCGAGAAAGCCCCAAGCGAGCCAGCCTCGTCGGCTTCTTCCGGCGGCCGAACGCCTGGATGATCCTCGCCTTCGCCCTCACCTACCGGGCGAGCGAAGGTCTCGTGCGCGGCATGGAAGGCGCTTATCTCGTCGATAGCAAAGTGCCGACCGCCTGGATCGGCTATCTGTCCGGAGGTGCGGCCGCGACAGCGGGACTACTCGGCGCGGTGATTGCCGCGCTGATCATCCGCAAGGCGGGGTTGACGACGACGCTCATCCTGCTTGGCGGGCTTCGCAGCCTCTGCTTCCTCGCCTTTGCCCTTAATGCATTCGGCATCTGGCCCGGAATAGCGGTCGCCATGTCGGCCTCCGCCGCCCAGACGCTGATCCGCTACATGGAACTGGTCGCGATCTATTCCTTCTTCATGGCGTCCTCTTCCGACGATCAGCCGGGCACGGACTTCACGATCCTGAGCTGCGCCGAACTGGTCGTCTACCTGATAGGCACCTCGATCGCAGGCTACCTTGCCGACCAGTTCGGCTACGCAACGCTCTTTTCCTTAGCGACGGTCATTTCGGTGCTCGGCATCGGAGTCGCCGCCTGGATGCTGGAAAGGATCAAGGCGCGGCCTGCCCCCGCTCTGTCGGGCGCCTGAGCCCGCCACCAGACCTCATCGGAAAATCATGAACGGAGTTGATCTCATGGATGCTTCCGCACGCGCCAGCAATGCTTTCTATCTCGACCGGCAGGCGAGACGAGAGTCGAATGCCCGCAGCTATCCGCGGCGCTTTCCCGTTGCGCTGAAATCGGCCTTCGGCTCAACGTTCACCGATGTCGACGGCAGAACCTATCTTGATTGCCTTGCGGGCGCCGGAACGCTGGCCCTCGGCCATAACCACCCGGAAGTGATCGAGACGCTGCAGGACGTGCTCAGCTCCGGGCTGCCGCTCCACACGCTCGACCTGACGACGCCGGTAAAGGACCAGTTTGTCGCCGATATCTTCGACACCCTTCCCTCCGGGCTGCGCGAGGAGGCCAGGATCCAGTTTTGCTCCCCGAGCGGTACGGATGCCGTCGAGGCCGCCATCAAGCTTGCAAAGACCGCCACCTGCCGCACCGATATCGTCTCGTTCCGCGGCGCCTATCACGGCATGTCGCAGGGATCGCTTTCGCTCATGGGGTCGCTCGGCCCGAAGGGTTCCGTCGGCCAACTCGTGCCGGGTGCGCATTTCTTTCCCTACCCCTATGCCTATCGATGCCCGTTCGGCCGCGGTGGCGAGGAAACCGCGAGCCTCGCCGCCGAATATTTCGAGCGGGCCCTGCGTGATCCCGAGGGCGGCATCAACCTCCCGGCTGCCGTCATTCTTGAAGCCGTGCAGGGCGAAGGCGGCGTCATTCCGGCTCCGGCCGAATGGCTGCGCGCGGTTCGCCGGGTGACGCGCGATCTCGGCATTCCGCTGATCCTCGACGAGGTCCAGAGCGGTGTCGGCCGAACCGGCAGCTTCTACGCTTTTCAGAAAGCCGGCATCGTTCCCGATATGATGGTGCTCTCCAAGGCGATCGGCGGCGGTCTTCCGCTCGCCGTCGTCGTCTATCGCGAGGGTCTCGACCTCTGGAAGCCGGGCGCCCATGCGGGCACTTTCCGCGGCAACCAGCTGGCCATGGCGGCCGGCTCCAAGACGCTGGAGATCATCGAGCGGGATGGGCTTGTCGAACGCGCCGCGATGGCCGGGCGGAGGCTGCGCGCCAATCTCGAACGCATCGCGGCCGAGACGCCCTATATCGGCGAGGTCCGTGGCGAAGGCCTGATGCTCGGCGTCGAAGTTGTCGATCCAGCCGGTCGGCCGGATGCGCTTGGCCATCCGCCGCATGGGCCGGAGATCGCCCGGATGATCCAGAACGACGTATTCCGCGCCGGTGTCATTCTGGAAACCGGCGGACGCTACGGCAGCGTGCTGCGCCTTCTGCCGCCGCTGGTCATCTCGGACGAGGAGATCGATCAAGTCTCGGGTGTCCTTGCCTCCGCCTTCGAGCGCCTTGGACGCAAGGCGGCATGAACATGAATGTCGCCGCATTCAAGCTCGCTCCGGCCGCTGAGACGGATCACGCCGATCAGATACTCGGCACAGACATGCCATCGCGCCTGGCTTTCAAAGACGCGATGCTGCAAGCCATCGACATGGTCACCCATGGGACGGCGGCCGCAAGCAGCCTTTACTCCGGAACGAGCGTGCACGGACTGCGCGCGCTTCTTGACGATCTTGATCCGCTCCCGAAGGTCGGAACAGGCATCGCCGCCGCGCTCGCCGAGATAGGGCGGCCGGCGCTCGAGCATGCGCTGATGGTCGGTCATCCGGCAGCAATGGCGCATCTTCATTGCCCGGTTGCCGTGCCGGCATTGGCCGCCGAAGTGCTGATCTCGGCCACCAACCAATCGCTCGATTCGTGGGATCAGTCGCCGTTTGCTACACTCGTCGAGGAGCGGGTGCTCACGCTGCTCACGGAACTTGTAGGGCTGCCCGCCTCGGCAAGCGGCAATTTCACGAGCGGCGGCAGCCAGTCGAACATGACCGCCTTGTATCTAGCGGCCGAGCGGTACGGTGCCGACGCACGGCAGTCCGGCGTTATTCTCACCTCGGAGCACTCGCATTTCAGCATCCGCAAGAGTGCCGCCGTCCTAGGCTTTGCGGATGATGCTGTCACTTCCATCGCATCGGACGAAGCGGGCCGGATGTCCGTGCCGGCCTTGGAAGCCGCGCTGCGGCGGATTGCAGGAGAGGGTCGCGTGCCGGTTGCCGTGGTGGCGACGGCGGGGACGACGGATCTCGGCGCCATCGATCCGCTTCCGGAAATCGCCGACCTCGCTGCCGCGCGGGACATTTGGATGCATGTGGACGCCGCCTATGGCGGCGGGCTTCTGTTTTCCCGTCATCGCGACCGTCTTGCCGGACTCGAGCGCGCCCATTCGATCGCGCTCGATTTTCACAAGATGCTGTTTCAGCCGATCAGTTGCGGCGCGCTTCTCCTTGCCGACCGCGCGTATTTCGCGCCGCTTGCCAGCAAAGCCGACTACCTCAATCCGGAGGATGCCGTCTTCGCCGATGCGCCCAATCTCGTCGAGCGTTCGATGCAAACCACGCGCAGGGCCGATGCACTGAAAGTCCTCATGACCATGCGCGCGATCGGTCGCGATGGCCTCGACGCATTGATCTGCCAGACATTGGAGAACACCCGTGCTGCGGCCGCGGCCGTGGAGGCGCGCGAATACCTGCATCTCGCCCGACCGCCGTCATTATCGACCGTGCTCTTCCGTTACATCTCGGCGGGCGGACCAGAACTCTCCGATGCGATTACGCTGAAGACGCGAGCCGCGCTTTTTCATGCCGGTATCGCGGCCCTCGCAACGACCGTTCTCGACGGTCGCGTTCATTTCAAGCTTACTCTGCTCAATCCGCGTTCAACCCCCGACGTCGTCCACCGCGTCCTCGATGCGATCGGCGAAACGGCCCGCGAACTGGAGGCCCACCATGCACGCACGTGATGCTGCTACGCTTACCCTGCGCTCTCTTCTCAATTGCGTGGCGCGCGAATATGCCGACCGCGTCCGCTGGTCGGAAGGGCTTGGAGAAGTGCGCTTCACGCTGACGTTCCCGGAGGGTGGCGGAAGCCTCGACCTGCCAGTTCTTTACCGCTCCTCGACCGGCCATAACCTGTTCGGCGAACCAGTGACGCTGACCGACGACGGTTCGGCGACGATCGGCGCGGCAGAAGCGATAACGGCCATAATAGAGCGTCTCGAACCTTCCGCCGCGGCAAGGGACGGCCGGGCCGACCTGCTGAACCGCACGCATTCGAGCCGGCTCTGCATCGAAGCGGCGCTTGAGGCGCGCCATGCCGACCTTGCCGGTCTCGCCGCGGAAGAGGTCTCCTTCATCGCGGCGGAACAGGGGCTGATTGCCGGCCACGGCATTCATCCCTGCCCGAAGAGCCGGGAAGGAATGACGGAGGCAGAATCGCGTCGCTATTCGCCGGAATTCGCAGCCGGGTTTGCCCTGCGCTGGTTCGCCGTCGAGCGCCGCCTATTCCATACCGGCCATTCCGAGGGCTCGCTCTCGGCCGAGGAGTGGTTGAAGGCGGCAGTGGGGCACGACCTCGATGGCATCAGAGCGCGTTTGCCCGCGGGGGACTTCGCCTTGCTGCCGGTGCATCCCTGGCAGGCGGATCAGATGCTGAAGGATCCCGCCGTGGCGGCGCTTACGGCAGACGGCCGAGTGGTCGATTTCGGCGAGGCCGGCAAGCCGTGGTTCCCGACATCGTCCGTGCGCACGCTCTACCGTGCCGACGCGCCCTTCATGCTGAAGCTTTCACTGGGCGTCGGCATCACCAATTCCGTTCGCGTCAATCTTGCCCGCGAACTGCTTCGCGGCGACGACATGTACCGCTTCCGCCGCCATCGGCTCTGGCAGGATTTCTCGCGCGGCTACCCGGGACTGACGCTCGTGCCCGATCCGGCCTATATGGGCGTCAGCGTCGACGGCACCGTGATCGACGGCCTCTCCGTATCGATGCGCGAGAATTCCTTCACCGGCGCGGATGCCGATCGCAACGTGTCGCTGCTCGCTTCCCTATGCGAGCACTTGCCGGGCCGCGGCAGCCGGCTCGGGGACCTGATCCGCAATCGTTCGCGGCTGGAAGGACGTCCTCTCGATGTTGTTGCGCGAGACTGGTTCGAGCGGTTTCTGACCGTCTTCGTCCGGCCGGTTTTCGGGCTCTATCTGCGCCACGGCATCGCCATGGAGGCTCACCAGCAGAACATCGTGATCGAGATCGAGGACGGTTATCCGATCGGCGTGTTCTATCGCGACAATCAGGGCTTTTTCCACCATGAGCGCGCGCACCAGGCGCTTGTCGAGGCGCTGCCCGGTCTCGGCGAGCCGAGCGAGTCTGTCTTCGGCGAGGAGGCGGTGGACGAGCGCCTGCTCTATTACGCCTTCATCAATTCGGTCCTCGGCATGATCGGAGCGCTTGGACGGGAAGGACTTGTCGACGAGACGGTGTTGCTTTCGATGCTACGCAGCGAACTGCTGCGGCTTGAGGCGCTGGAGGGCGCGAATTCCCGCCTCGTGCGCAAGATGCTTGCACCGACCTTGTAGTGCAAGGCCAACCTCAAGACGCGCCTCGCACGCATGGACGAGCTCGTCGGTCCGCTCGAAACGCAATCGGTCTATCTCGAAATCGCCAACCCTCTGCTTGCGACCGATAAGGCGTTGGCCGATGCTTGAGATCAGCAAGTCGGGCACGGCCTTGGCCTATTCGCGCTACGATCCCGACATCGGGCGGACGATCAGCTTCCGCCTTCTGGAGAAGGAGCGCGATCTGGAGCTCCTGTGGCGATGGATGAACCAGGCGCATGTCGTGCCGCAGTGGAAGATGGCGAAGCCGATTGGAGACATCGCCGCCTACATCGACACCAATCTCGCCGATCCGCATCAGGACCCTTATATCGGCTTCATCGACGACACCCCGATGAGCTATTGGGAGGCCTATTGGGCGAAGGACGATATTCTCGGGCGGTATTATCCGGCCGAGGAGAAGGACCGGGGCTGGCACATGCTGGTCGGCGAACCCGCCTTCTTCGGCCGCGGCATTGCCCCGGCGGTCATCCGTGCCTTTACCCGCTTCCTCTTTCTCGACGATCCCGAGACCCGCAAGGTCGTCGGCGAACCGAGCGTCGCGGCCCGACGTCTGCTTCGCTATGCGCCGGTCTGCGCCTTCGAGGAGCAGGGCGAGATCGAGCTTCCCGACAAGCGCGCCAAACTGATGTTTTGCCACCGGGAACGCTTCATCCACCAATTCGGATTATAACCATGACGGATTTCGATCTGGCGGGAATCGGCATCGGGCCGTTCAATCTCGGCCTCGCCGCCCTTCTCTCCTCTCACAAGAATCTCTCGAGCGTCTTTCTCGAGCGCAAGCCCGCGTTTCGCTGGCACGAGGGGCTCATCCTTCCCGGAACGACGCTGCAGGTCCCTTTCATGGCCGACCTCGTCACCATGGCGGACCCGACGCATCGCTTGAGCTTTCTCAACTATCTTGCGGTGCACGATCGTTTGTACAAGTTCTACTTCTACGAAAACTTCATGATCCCGCGGCAGGAATACGACCACTATTGCCGTTGGGCTTCGCATGAGCTTGCCTCCTGCCGCTTCGGCGAGGACGTGGTCGATGTCACGCGCGATGCGGCCTCCGATAGCTTCGTCGTCGAAAGCCGCACCGCCTCGGCCGGCAGGCAGCAATATCGAAGCCGCAACATCGCGATCGGCGTCGGCACGGCTCCCTTCCTGCCGCAATGGGCGCGGATCAAGACGACGGCCCCGTTGTTCCACTCCAGCGAGTTCGGCAAGCGACGCATGGAGCTTGCGAAACGACGCCGCGTTACCGTTATCGGCTCCGGGCAAAGCGCCGCCGAGTGCGTTCTTGCGCTCTACAACGAGCTCACGCCCGAGGTGGTCGCAGCCGGTGCGTCAATCCAGTGGATCACCCGCTCGGCCGGCTTCTTCCCGATGGAGTATTCCAAGCTTGGGCTCGAATATTTCACGCCTGACTATATGCGCCATTTCCATCAGATCGCGCCGGACAGGCGCCGTGAGATCGTCGCGAACCAGGGACTGCTCTATAAGGGCATCAGCTTTTCGACCATCGGCGAGATCTTCGATCTCATGTACGAACGCTCGGTCGGTGGACGCGACCCCGGTCTCTCGCTCTTTTCCAATTGCGAGGTCGAGACGCTGGAGGGGACAGGATCGTCAGGAGCATTGCGCATCCGCATCGCCCACAACCATCTCGACGAGAAGGCGACCGTCGAGACGGACGCGATCGTCGCCGCGACCGGCTACCGGCATGCCTGGCCGGAATGGCTCGACAATCTCAAGGGCGGCATCCTTGAAACCTCAGATCGGGGCGACCTTATCGTCGGGGAGGATTTCCGCGCCCGCCGCAGCGATGGCGGCAGGGGCAATGTCTTCATCCAGAACGCCGAAACCTTCCATCACGGCGTCGGCGCGCCCGATCTCGGCCTCGGCGCCTTCCGCAACGCTGTCATTGTCAACCAGCTTCTCGGCCGCGAGCACTATCGGGTGGGCGCGCCGGCGTCTTTCCAGAACTTCGGTCTCCCTTCCGACCAGACCGGCCCGTCCTCGATATCAGGAGATTTCTATGCCCATGCGTCATGATCCCCTTCTTCCCGGTGCCTTTTCCAAGGAACTCTGGCAGCAGGTTTCCAGACGTCTTCTCGCCAAGGTCATAGAGGAGTTCGCCTACGAGCGCGTCTTCGGCGTCGAAGAGGAAAGACCGGGACACTACAGCTTCGATATCGGCGGGGTTCAGTATCGCTTCAAAGCCAAGCGCTATGTCTTCGACAACCTCTCGGTCGATCCTGCGAGCATCGTCAGGAGAGAAAGCAGCAGCGACGTTCTCATCCATGACCCGCTTGCCTTCTGCGCGGAGGTGCTGCCGAAGCTCGGCGTCAAGCCGATGACGGTCGCGCATTTCATCAAGGAGCTCGGCAATACGCTCGTCGCCGATGCGCATATCGCCGCCCGGTCGTCGAAGACCGGTGCGGAGCTTGCTGAACTCGACGATGTTCGCATGGAAGGCGAGACCACGGGCCATCCCTGGGTGACCGTCAGCAAAGGTCGCATCGGTCTCGGCTATTCCGACTATCTCGCCTTTGCGCCGGAGAACCAGGCGCCGACGGAGGTGCTCTGGCTCGGTGTAAACAAGGATCGCGCCTCCTTCGTCGCGGAGCCTACGCTCACGAACGAGGGGCTTGTTCGCGAGGCTGTCGGCGTGTCGCGCTACGACGCTTTTTGCGCCGAGCTCGGCGCGCATGGGGGCTCCACAGAAACGCATTACATGATGCCGGTCCATCCTTGGCAGTGGGACCATATGGTCGTTCCGCATTTCGCCGCCGACATCGCCTGCGGGCATATCGTGCTACTTGGCAAGGGAGACGATCTCTACCTGCCGCAGCAATCCGTGCGGACCTTGTCGAATATCTCCCACCCGGAGAAATCGACGTTGAAACTATGCATGACAATCCTCAACACGGCCGTCTACCGCGGCATCCCCGGAAAGCGCGCGCTGACGGCCGCACCGCTGACGACATGGCTCGACCGACTGGTAGCCACCGACCGTTTCCTCTCCGAGGAGTGCGGTCTCGTCCTGCTCGGCGAGCGCGCGGGCATGCACTATGTCCATCCGCAATTCTCTGGGATCGAGGGCGCACCCTATCAGTTCAACGAGATGCTCGGCTGCCTGTGGCGCGACAGCCTGGCCGCACATCTGAAGCCTGGCGAGATGGGCATGCCACTTGCTGCGCTCCTGCATGCCGGCACGGACGGCAAGCCGGTCATCCAGGCACTGGCCGGGAAAGCAGGCATTACCGTATCGGATTGGATGGCACGCTTCTTCGATGTCGTCATCCCGCCGGTTTTCCACCTGCTTGCGAAGCACGGCCTTGCCTTCTCGGCCCATGGCCAGAATGCGACGCTCATTCTGAAGGATGGCCGCCCGGAACGCTTGGCGCTACGCGACTTTATCGACGACGTCATCGTCTGCGATCAGGAATTTCCCGAAACCGCCACCATGCCGGAGAAGGTTCGAGCCGTCCTCCTGTGCTTGCCGGCGGACTTCCTGATCCATTTCATCCAGACGACGCTCTTCATTTGCGTCTTCCGCTACATGTCGGTCCTGCTCGATCAGCGCTCCGGCCTCTCCGAAAGCGCCTTTTGGGCCTTGGTGCGCGACACGGTGCTCCGGTATCAAAGACGCTTCCCGGAGATGGAATCCCGTTTCGCGACGTTCGATCTCTTCGGCGAGGAATATCCGCGCCTTTGCCTGAACCGGGTTCGCCTCTTCACGCATGGCTATGCCGACGACGACGAACGCCCGGTTCCGGACTTCCAGGGTATGGTGGACAATCCGCTGGTCGCCTTCGAGAAGCGCAGCAACGCGGCGTAGGTGTGCTCAAACCGAAGAACAGGAAGGGCTGCCCCGACGGGTGGCCCTTCGCACTGGAAATTGTCAGGCCGCCATTGCAGCGAGCCGGCGCAAGTCGGAGGGGCGCACGCCATAGCGGCTTCTGAACGTGCGGTTGAAGTATGAGAGATCGTTGAATCCCACATTGTAGGCGATCTGGCTGATCGAGCTGGAACCGCCTTCCGCCAATATCAGGCCCTTTGCGAGCGCAAGCCGCCGCCCGAGCAAATAGCGGGAGAAAGTCGTTCCCTCCCGGCTGAAGAATTTCTGGATTGCCCGCGGTGTGATTCCCTCGGCCTCTGCCACGTCGGTGATCGAGAAGGAGCCGTTCACGAGGTTCTGTTCGATCAGCTTCTTGATGGAGGCCATGCGGTTCTGCGGCGTCTCTCGCGGCCCCAAATTGCTGACATGCTGAGCGAGCACCGGCAGAAGGTCGTAGAAGTGAGCGACCATCATGCTGGCATGCTCCTCGCTCTGATACTCCTGTCGCAAAAGGTAGCCGGCGTAGTTGGTCAGCAGTTGTAGCGGCAAGCACTCCGCTGCAAGCGGTTGCATCATCACCGGCCTCAAAAGTGCGCGCACCGAGGCAACGGCATAGGCAGGAAGGTGCGCACAATCGAAGCGCCCACCCTCCGGCAGCGTGAATTCGCATGAGGCGTCCGCGGGAAGAAAGATGACATCTCCCCTCGCCGCCTCCACCTTCTTGCGGCGATGATGGACGATGAGCGGGCCGTCCATCGCGCGCACGATTACAATGCCGGCATCCCTGATCCCGTTTGCCGCAACCCGAAGCGGCGTTTTGGGAAAATAGACCGTAGCCAGCGAAAGAGAGACATATCGCCAGAACAATCCGGTGACGCCGGCCAAATCGCCCTCTTCCGTGCCAATCGTCGCCTCCCCGAGCATATCGACAAGAATGCTCCTGCAAACGAGCCTGCTTTCGCGATCAGTCAGAGAAAGCGTCCCGAATTTCAGCGGTCGGATTATCTCCATGTCGTGAGCCAGCCTTTCCTGTTGACGTTCGCATCCGTCCAAATGAGGTTCGCCATTATCCAAGCGGCGAACACCCATAGCCCATAAAACATGACTTAAATAGTCTTGTATTTGCAGATCGTCCGCTGCCCGGGGCGGCATTGGTTGTCTGCGCGCAGGGGGCGTTATGGATAAGAATGAAAATGGCGGCGTCGGCCTTTGCGTCTTCGCCGTGGCGATGGCTGTCGGCACGAGTGCGGTTGCCCAGGAGGGAGGCGTTACCGGTCAATCCGACGTGGCCACCAACCTGGAAGCGATCGTCGTGACAGGTGGTCGATCCGCGCAGCAGATTTCGGAAATCCCGAGGACCATCTACGTCATCGAGTCGGATGAAATCCAGGCCGAGGCACGGTCGGGCAAGACGCTGCAGCAGATTCTCGGTGAAACCGTCCCGAGCTTCGATCCAGCGAGCGAGGGAGCGCGTACATCCTTCGGCCAGAATCTGCGCGGCCGGCCAGCGTTGATCCTTATCGACGGCGTCTCGATGAATTCTGCACGTTCGCTCAGCCGCCAGTTCGATTCCATCGATCCCTTCAATATCGAACGGGTCGAGGTCCTGTCCGGGGCGACCGCGATCTACGGCGGGAACGCGACCGGCGGCATCATCAACATCATAACGAAGAAGGGCAAGGACGCAGAACCGGGGCTTCACGCGGAAGTCACCGGCGGCATGGAGAGCGGCTTTGCGGGCAGCCAGGATTTCGATGGTAATGCCGCGGGCGCCGTCACCTACAACAGCGACTATTGGGATGCCCGCTTCTCGATTGCCGGCAACCGAACCGGCGCCTTTTACGATGGCAGCGGCACGATGGTCATCCCGGACATCACGCAGACGTCCACCGCCTTCAACAAGCGCATCGATCTAATGGGATCGGTCGGCTTCCAGATCGACGAGGGCCGCCGGCTCGAATTCTCCGGGCAATATTTCGACAGCAAACAGGAGTCGGATTACGGGCTTTATTATGGGCCCTTTTTCGCTGCGCTTGCCGATCCGAGCCTGTTTGAAACGCGAAGAGGCTACGAGTCCGACTTCAACCCGCAGACCCGGCGTTCGATGTTCAACGTCACCTATACCGACGACGACGTCCTCGGCCAGCAACTGTTGCTGCAGGGGTCCTATAGAACCGAAAAAATCAAGTTCAACCCCTTCCCCACCAGCGGCAATGCCGAAACCGGCACTTATTTCGCGGGCAGCTCGCAGGATACGGATTATTACACTGTTAAAGCCGCATTGGTCGCGGAACCCACCGATGCACTGAGGATAACCTACGGTATCGATGCCGATCGGGATTCCTTCAAGTCGCGTCAGAGTGTTTTCGACATGCTGACCGCCGCGCAAACCGGCGGCCTGAACTTCAACACGATCGGTGTAACCGGCCTCTATCCGTCTATCGATGTCACGACCGTCGCCGGATTTGCAGAAGCCTCATACGAGGCGACTGACATGCTGACGCTGAATGGGGGCGTGCGCTATCAGTTCGTTAACACCAAGGTGTCCGATTTCATCGGGGCGGCGCAACAGGTCGCCATCCTTCAGGGGCGAGCGAACTCCGCCGATGCCATACCGGGCGGCGAAGTTGATTACGACGCAGCTTTGTTCACCGCTGGCGCGACCTATCAATTGTCCGATACGCAGCAGATCTACGCCAACTTCAGCCAGGGCTTCGAGTTGCCGGATCCAGCAAAGTACTATGGAATTGGCGTCTACTCGCTGTCGGGCGGACATTACTCGCTTGTCAACAGCGTGAACGTCGGCGATTCAGCGCTCGAGGCGATCAAGACCAACTCGTTCGAAATCGGCTATCGTCTTGATGACGGCACCTACAATTTTGAAACCGCAGCCTATTACTCGTTCTCGGACCGCTCCATCAATCTCGACCGCACGACGCTTGCGGTCGAGGTCGTTGATCAGGAGAGACGCGTTTACGGCATCGAGGGGAAGGTGGGCGTGAAGCTCGACCACGGCTTCGATGTGGGAATGCTGGGCCACTGGGTGAGAACCGAGGTCAAGGATGACGACGGCTGGGAAAAGGACTCGATCGGCAGCGCAAGCGTCTCGAAGCTCGGTGGCTATGTCGGCTGGAGCAATGACGCGCTCAGCGTGAAATTTTCCGGCCAGCACGTCTTTGAGCTCACCGACGCCGATGGCTTCTCGATCGATGATTACACGCTGTTCGACCTGATCGGCGGCTACACTTTCGAGAACACGGAGACCACCTTGAATTTCGGCATCCAGAACGTTTTCGACACCGACTACACGACGGTGTGGGGCTCCCGTGCCAAAGCCCTTTATGGCGCCTTGGCCGACGAAGCGGTGTTCGACTACAAGGGGCGCGGACGCACATTCGCAATCTCGCTGACGAAAGTCTTTTGATGGATCAATCTCGTCAGGGACCGCAGCACTCATTCGCCGGAACGACACGCGAACCCGGAACGACTCCCATTCGAGTCGGAGCATTTCGATCCTTCGAGCTCCACCCGCGCGGGCCAGTCGACGTGTCCGAAGCCGGACCCTTGTTGGCGGTCTCGACCGCCAGGAACGAACGCGCGACCTTCAAGCTTGTTAATGGTGAGCTCCGCCTTACCGACTTCCGTGCGGACGCCGCTGAGGGAGCACGGCTTGCTTGCGCGGCCTTTGAGTATCTCTTCGCGACGAAACGGGAACTCGTTTCAGTAACGCTCGCGGGAGACGGCTGGCAGGTCCTGTTGCCGACATTGAGGTCGAAAGGCCTTCTTGTCGAAAGCGCCGATGCGCACACGCAGCCATCGGTGTTCGCGGAGATGTTCTGGCAGACGCCGGAGATCTGGATGGCCTCCTCGTCTTTTGCCTATCCAAGACGCGACGTTTTCGACGGAAAGAGCGAGCATCCTCTACGGCCGCCAAAGCCGACCGAATGCCTCTATGCCCGGTTCATCCCGTGGCTTTCCGGCACGCTTTCGTTCCACGCCGCCTCACTCGACGACTTGCCTGACGTTCATCGCTGGATGAACGATCCAAGGGTCGACGAATTCTGGAACGAAGCGGGAAGCGAAGCCGCCCACAAACGTTATCTCGAGCGCATGCTCGCGGATCCGCACGTCATACCGCTGATCGGCCGCTTCAATGAACAGGCATTCTCCTATTTCGAGATCTACTGGGCGAAAGAGGATTTAATCGGCCCCTTCTGCGGCGCCGGCGACTACGACCGAGGCTGCCACGTCATCGTCGGCGAGGGAGCCTTCCGCGGAAAGCCCTGGTTCACGGCCTGGCTACCCTCCCTTTTGCACCTGATGTTTCTCGACGACCCACGGACCGAGCGGATCGTGCAAGAGCCGAGCGCGGCGCACCACCGCCAACTGTGCAATCTGCAACGCTCGGGATTTGCTCACATGCGAAGCGTTGACCTCCCGACCAAGCGAGCAGCGATCATGTCGATCTCCAGGCAGCGCTTCTTCTCGAACCGGCTTTGGCACCCGGGCGTCGTCGCGGACGAGGCAAGTTTATGAAAGAGCTCCCTTACAAGCTGCGCGCAAAAATCGTCGCGAAAAGGTCCGAGTACCTCTTCGAACGCCTGCACACCCACCTGCTCGAACACGATGTCGACGCCCGCTTATCCGGCGACAGGTTGTTCGTCGATCTGCCTGCGGTCTCAGGCACACTGAGGCTGATGGACGGTGGCATCGAGGTGCAGATTGCCGCTGCCGATCTTGAGAGCTTGTATTTCGCCAAGGTCTGGCTCCAGGACGCTGTTGCAGAGGAACGGGCCTCCGGGACAATTCGCATCGTGTGGAGCGAAGACTGTCTTCAGCGTCATCTGCCGCCCAGCTTCTCCGTCCTGACGGTGGACGACATCGTCGATATTACACCCAGGATGAGGCGGATCCGTTTCAGGACAGCCGACGCTCGGTCCTTCGAGACGTTGGACGACATGCATCTGCGAATCCTATTCAATTTCCAAAAGCTTGCCGATGAGCACGCATCGCGGGGAAGCCGACTGGGATCGTCACCCTTGGACCTCTCGCCGATCTGGCGGGCCTACACAGTCCGTTTTGTCGAACCCGAAAATCATATAATTGCCGTCGATTTCGTGCTGCACAGCGCGGAAGGTCCCGGTTCCCGATGGGCCGCCGGGGCAAGGCGTGGTGACGTGGTCGGTGCGGCGGGACCGAGTGGCGGGGGATGCGGGGATGCGGCATGGTATCTGCTTGCGGGAGACGAGACTGCTCTGCCGGCAATTTCGCGCATTCTGGAATCGCTCGATGAGCGTGCGACCGCGACGGTGGTGATCGAAGTTGGCAGCCCGACTGATACGATCGCCTTCACAAGCCCGGCGGCCGTCGAAACCAGATGGCTTTATCGGGAGGATCACGACGGCGACTGTCGAGGCTTGGCGCGAACAATTGCCAGCATGGAACTTCCGGATGCTTCCCGGAAGAGATTTGTCTGGATGGCCAGTGAAAGCAAGACGGCAAAGGCTGTTCGCGCAACCCTCCGCGACCGAGGATTCACGAAAGAGGAGCAATCGGTCGCCGCCTACTGGCACGCGACGTGACGCTACAGGCCGCGCCCCGAGTATTACACGGCTTACGAAGGCAGCTCACGCCTATGGCCCGGCCGTGCATCGTACCCCACAGCATTTGAAGATCGGCGGCCCCTGCGAGGGGATGAGGCACGACGAAGTCTGCTCCAAATGGATGAAGAGATTCCTTGCGATATCCAAAGCAAGGTTCCAGCGTCCACCGCTCACCGGGCCTGCCAAATGCGCCTTCGCGCATCAAAGGGGTGGCTCATTATCATCAGCCGCCTTGCTTTCAAAAAATTCCAGAAGCGCGGCATTGAATGCCTGACTCGACTCGATGTTGACGATGTGCCGGCCCGGCAACGACAGATGCCGGCCCCGCTGGACGCGCGCGGCAATGTCTTCTAGGTCGGCTGGCGGGCACACCGGGTCGTCATCGCCGGAAACGGCCAGCAGAGGGTTGGCGATCCGTTCAATATCCTCCCGCAGGTCAGCTCCGGCCAAAGCCGCGCAGCAGCCGATGTACCCATCCACCGAGGTCGCGACAAAACTGTCGAGCACCTTGCCGACTTTGCCGGGTTCAATTGCGTTGAACCCCGGAGTGAACCAGCGCTCGACGGTGGCGGCGGTCAGCGCCGCGAGACCATTCTCCCGAACGGTGTTCATTCGTGCGGTCCAGCTTTCTGCGGTACCGATCTTCGCGGATGTCGCGCACACAGCGATCTTGCCGAAGCGCTCTCCGGCATGGACACCCAGCCATTGCCCTGTGAGGCCGCCGATAGAAAGACCGCAGAAATGCGCCCGCTCTATCTCCAGCGCGTCGAGCAGCGCGAGGACGTCGTTGCCGAGGTCGGACAAACCGTATGGCGGCGGTGGAGCCGACGACAGTCCATGACCGCGACGATCATAACGCAGCACGCGGAAGTCCCGCGACAGTTCGGCCACCTGCGCGTCCCACATGTGCAGGTCAGTGCCGAGCGAATTGCAGAACATAAGCCAGGGCTTGTTTCGGCTACCGTCCGTGTCGTCGTCGATGCGGTAATGGAGGCGATGGGTGGCAAGATCGAGATAAGGCACAGGTCAAGTACTCACAATAGGAACGGCGGAGAAGGGTGATCCTTGGCGCCGGCCATGCGATCACCCGATTCAAGCAGTAACGGGTTCGTGCTTGGCACTGCTGAGACGCGACGACCAGCGGTCCGGCAGATGCGCTCACTGTGGATGCCATGCCGGCGGGAACAGCCGGGAGAGAGGTATCCGCGTAAGGATTGCCTTCCAATGCCGGTCGTCGCTCCTCCCCTCATGCCGTGGCAAGCTGCACGGCACCGGAGCGGCGTGCGTTGCTTATCGCGAACACCAGCATCGCCAGAGCCGAGATCGCCGCAGGAATGGAGAAGATCAGGAAGTTCTGCTGGAGCGGCAATTCCATCGCCAGCAGAACACCGCCGAGCGTGGGGCCGACAATGGCGCCGAGGCGGCCGACGCCCGAAGCCCAGCCCAGTCCCGTGGAGCGGACGGAAAGGTTATAAAGCTGGGCCACGCTGGCATAGAGCAGGATCTGCGTGCCGATCGTGGTGGCGCCGGCCACGAACACCACCAGGAACAGCAGAATTGCGGGCGGATTGAACCCGATCAGCGCAATCGACACGGCAGCGGCGACGAAGAAGCCGACCACCACCTTCGCCAGACCGAACCGGTCTCCCAGCCGGCCGCCGGCGATCGCTCCGACCATGCCGCCGAAATTGAGCGAGAAGAGGCTCAGGAGGCTGGCCTTCTCGGCGTAGCCGGCTTCTTGCAGGACTTTCGGCAGCCAAGACGACAGCAGATAGACGAGCAAAAGGCAGCAGAAGAAAGCCGCCCAAAGCATGAGCGTACGCAGCGTCCGCGCATGACGGAACAGTTCGATGACCGACGCCGAAGCACCCTTCGCTTCTGAAAAGACCAGCGTGTCCGTATCGCTGAAGCGCGAGGAGGGAGCGATCTTCCCGTAAATCCGCTTCGCCTCTTCCTGCTTACCCTGGCGGGTGAGAAAGCCCAAGGATTCCGGCAACTTCCACAGGACCAGCGGCAGCATCAGCAGCGGAACCGCGGCGATGAAGAACATCGGCTTCCAGCCGTATTGCGGGATGAGACCGACACCGAGGCTCGCCGCGAGCATGCCGCCGACCGAATATCCGGAGAACATCAGGGCGACCATGGTGCCGCGAAGGCGCTTCGGCGCATACTCGTTCATCAGTGCCACCGCGTTCGGCATCAGCCCGCCGCAGCCGAGACCGGCGAAGAAACGGAAGACTTTGAACTGGTCCGGCGAGTTGGCGAAACCGGTGAGAAGGGTGGAAACGGTAAACAGCATGAAACTGATCGCGATGCCCCTCTTCCGTCCGATCTTGTCCGCCAACGGGCCGAAAATGAGCGCGCCGAACATCATGCCGAACAGCGCCCATGCCTGCAGCGCCCCGGCCTGTGGCTTGCTCAGGCCCCATTCGGCGATCAGCGTCGGCAGCACGGTACCGGCGACGAAGACGTCGTAGCCATCGACGATCAGCAGCAGCCCGCAGAGAGCGACCACCGTCCATTGGAAGGCCCCGAAAGGGGTATTGTCTATTGTTTCATTGACATCGATGGTGCGCATCATCACTCCTCCCCGAGTTGTTACGCATGGTAAAAATGAGCTTTCAGCCGAGATCACCTCCGGCAACCGGCAGCACACTGCCGGTGATGTAGGACGCCTCTTCCGAGGCCAGGAACAGGATTGGTGCGGCCTGTTCCTCGATCGTTGCGTACCGCTTCATGAAGCTGGATTGCTTCACCTGGCTCACGACCTCGGCCATCCAGCCCTTTTCGGCCTCGCTATCGCCCGCCGCGTTGCGCGGGACGCGGCGCGGCGGAGCCTCGGTGCCGCCGGGGGCCGTGGCGACGACGCGGATGTTCCGCGCCGCGAGCTCCATGGCCAGCGATTGGGTGATCGCATTCACGCCGCCCTTCGCCGCCGAATAGGGCACGCGGTGGATGCCGCGCGTGGCGTTCGAGGACACGTTGACGATCGTGCCGCCGCCACGGGCGAAGAGATGCGGCAGCACGGCGTGGCAGCCGTAGAGCGTCGGCATCAGCGAGCGGCGTATTTCCGCATCGATCTGCCGCGGCTCGAATTCGGCGTAGGGACGCATGCGGATCGCCCCACCGATATTGTTGATCAGGATGTCGATGCCGCCGAACCGGTCGACCGCAAACCGCATCGCCGCCGCCGCCCCCTCATAGGTTTCGAGATCGGCGTTGAAGGCCGCGGCATTCTCGCCGGCCGCCATCGCCACCTCGGCGACGAAGTCGGCGCGGTCGACGAACAACACTTGGCCGCCCTCCTCCGCCGCGCGGATCGCCACGGCCCGGCCGATACCCTGCGCGGCACCCGTGACGACCAGCACCTTGCCCGCGAAGCGGCCTTCGAAACGCGCCGTGCTCATGCAGCCACCCTCGCTGACGCATTGGGCGTGAACTTCTCGTAGTGGAAGCTGTGGGGCTTCACCCCGTTGTCGTCGAAATAGGTACGCACAGCGTCGACCATCGGCGGCGGACCGCACAGATAAACGTCGACATCGCCGCCATTGAGCGCCTCGGCCGGCAAATGCTGGGTCACCCAGCCCTTGCGCGGGTGGCTGGACGACTCCTCGGCCACGACGGTACTGTAAGTGAAGTTGGCGAGCCGTTTTGCGTAAGCCTCGATCTCGTCGACGAGAACCAGATCCAGATCCCGGGTGACGCCGTAGACGAGATGAACCCGCTCTTGCGAATTCTCGCGCGCCAGCACCTCGAGCATCGACAGGAACGGCGCAAGACCCGTGCCGCCGGCCAGGAACAGGAGCGGTCGCTCGACCTCTCTCAGGTAGAAACTGCCCAAGGGACCGGTCAACTCGAGCCTCGTCCCGGTTTCGGCGCGCTCCAGCCAGCTGCTCATGACGCCGCCGGGAATCTTCTTGATCAGGAAACCGATGCGCCGTTCGCCGGGCGCCGTGCTGAAGGAATAGGAGCGGTGCTCGCCGCTGCCCGGCACGCCGATATTGACGTACTGGCCGGGCAGGAACGCGGGCGCCTGAGCGTCGACATCCAGTTCCAGTACGATTGCCGCATCGTTGTGCGGCACCACAGCGGCGACGGTGGCGGCGAAGGTCTGCTGCCCGGTCTTGCAGGCGATCGAGGTCGTGGGAACCGCGATGATGCAGTCGGAGGACGGCCTCATCTGGCAGGTCAACACGAGACCGCTCCCAGCCTCGTCGGCCGTCAGCGCATCATCGATATAATCGTCGCCGAGTTCATAGCTGCCGCTCTCGGCGCGGCACTTGCAGGTGCCGCACACGCCGTCGGAACAGTCCATCGGCAAGTTGATCTTATTGCGGAAGGCGGCGTCGAGAACCTTCTCGCCGTCTTTGCATTCGATGAAACGGGTAACGCCGTCCTCGAAGTTCAAAGCGATGCTGTAGCTGGCCATGGAACCCTCCTCACCAGTCCCTGTGCCGTCCGGCGACGCCGTCAGATGTGATAGACGTCGATGACCTGGCGGATATAGTCATTCTTCAGCACGATCTTCTTGCGCGAGATCACCAGGCGGTCGTCGCTCCTGCGCAGCGTGACGAACATGGTGCCGAAGAAGTGGTCGGTGACCTTGTAGCGGTGATTGAGCGTGTGGAAGTTGTAGCGAAGGTCGACCTCGTCGCCTCGGTTCTCCACGAACTCGACATTGGTCACGTTGTGGCTGGTGCGCGGCTCCGGCGTCGAGGCGCCCGAACGCTCGGTCTTGATGCGGAAGACCCGGTCTTCCAGGCCGTCACGGCTCGAATAATAGATCAGCGAGAGCTGCGTCCGCGGATCCTCAGTGAGCTGATCGTCGTCGTCCCAGGCCGGCATCCAGTAGGTCACATCAGGCGCATAGCAGGTGAGCCATTCATCCCACTCGCGGTCGTCCAGAAGACGCGCTTCCCGGTAGAGGAACGCACAGGCGGCTTCATAGGAAATGTTCATGCGACGGCCCCTTCCTTTTCGGCGGCCAGCGCCTGACGCATCACCTTGGCCCAGTATTCGTGCTGGCGGACGAACAGCCCCTCGTCCTCGCTGCGTTCGCCGGAGAGACGCGGCACTATGCCCATCCTCTTTGCGTTTTCGTCAGGACCGTCGATCCAGAGCGGCGCGCCCCGCGACAGGTCATTCCAGAGTGCGGCGGTGCCGGCATAGCCAGCCTGGCAGGCACGGAATTCTTCGAGGTCGTCGGCCGTGCCCATGCCGGAGACATTGAAGAAATCCTCGTATTGCCGGATGCGCAGCGCGCGATCCGCGGCACTTTCGCCCTTCGGCGCAAAACAGAAGATGCTGATCTCGGTCTTGTCGACGCTGATCGGGCGCGTCACGCGGATCTGCGTCGAGAACTGGTCCATGAGGAATACGTTGGGATAGATGCAGAGATTACGGGTCTGATTGACGATGAAGTCCGCCTTATCTTCGCCAACTCGTGCCTTGATCTCGTCCCGGCGGTTGTAAATCGGACGGACCTCGGGATTCATGGTGTTCGTCCACAGCAGGATATGGCCGTTCTCGAAACCGTAGACGCCCGCGACGGAGCGGCTCCAGCTGTTGGCGTCGACCGCCTTCGTACCCTCTTCCTTGCGCCGGCCCATCGTCGCGGCATAGTTCCAGTGCACGGAGCTGACGTGATAGCCGTCGCAACCGTTCTCCATCTGCAGCTTCCAATTGCCGTCGTAGATGTAGGATGAATTGCCCCGCAGCACTTCCAGCCCGTTCGGCGCCTGGTCGACGATCTGGTCGATGATGACCTTCGCCTCGCCGAGATAGTGCGCGAGCGGCGCCACCTCCTCGTTCAGACTGCCGAAGAGAAAGCCACGATAGCTCTCGAAACGGGGAACGCGCTTCAGGTCGTGCGAGCCGTTCTTAGCGAACTGGGGCGGGTACTGGGTGGTCTTCTCGTCCTTAACCTTGAGGAGCTTGCCGGTGTTGGAGAAGGTCCAGCCATGGAAGGGACAGGTGAAGCTGCCCTTGTTGCCGTGCTTGCGCCGGCACAGCATGGCCCCGCGGTGCGCGCAGGCATTGATGACAGCGTTGAGTTCGCCGTTCTTGTCACGGGTGACGACCACCGGCTGGCGTCCGATATAGGTCGTGTAGTAGTCGTTGTTCTCCGGAATCTGGCTTTCATGGGCCAGATAGACCCAGTTGCTCTCGAAGATGTGCTTCATCTCCAGTTCGAACAGGTCTTCATTGGTGAAGATGTCGCGGCGACAGCGGAATATGCCGGCCTCCTTGTCGTCCTGCACGGCAGTGGCGAGCAGATGATCGAGGTCCCGGGCTTTATCGATAATCGCAGACATGGGTTATCTCCCGCAGAAGGCGCGCTCCGACCGGCGCTGCCCTGCAACTGTGTCGATACTGACGGTAAGGGTAGTTGGCGGCCCGTACGAGCCGCCGGCATTGTCTGTCAGGCGGCCGCGCGCTTGCGCTGCTCGTTGATCTGGTTGTCCACGCCGTTTACCAGTGCCGTAAGATGAATGTCGAACCTGATCTCCGCAAAGGGGCCGCTCAGATCATTGGCCTTGATGCTGGCCTCGTCGGTCCGCTCGATGACGGCAGGAACCAGGCCGTCGCGCGTCGCATAGGCGAAATCGTCGTTGACCAGCGGATCGCCCTCAATATTGATCTGCGTCGTTAGCTTACGGTGACCATCGGCGCTGATGAAGAAGTGGATATGCGCCGGGCGTTGACCATGGCGGCCGAGCGCGGAAAGCAGTTGCTCGGTCGGGCTGCCCGGCGGCACACCGTAGCCGTGTGGCACGATGCTCCGGAACTTGTAACAGCCGTTTGCGTCGGCGATGATCGTGCGGCGCATGTTGAACGGCGCCTGCTTTCCCGTCGGATCGAAATGCGAGTAGAAGCCGCGGGTATCGCAGTGCCAGACTTCGACCATGGCGCCCGGCAGCGGCCTGCCGTCGGCACCAGAGACGGTGCCGTGCATGACGAGGGTGTGGCCGTTCTCGTCGGTGCCGTCGTCTAGGCGGGCAAAGCCGTGTGAAACCGGCGCACCGGCGACATAGAGCGGCCCCTCGATGGTGCGCGGGGTCGGATTATCGATGCCGAGGGCCTCGTCGATCGCGTCGAGGCGCTCGTCGAGGAAATGGTCGAGACCAAGACCTGGCGAGATCAGGCCAGCCTGACCCGCGGCGCCGATCTCATTGAGCCAGGCGATGCCGGTCCAGTATTCGTCGGGAGTGATATCGAGATCATCGATCGCCTTGAACAGATCGGACACAATTCGATGAACGATCTCTTTGACGCGCGGATTACCGTCGGTCTTGTCCAAACCGCTCAGTGCCTTGAGAAAGTCCTGAATATCGGGCCTGTTGAAAATATTCACGTTCATGTCGATTCCTCCACTTGGATTGTTTTGAAACTGCGGCGGTTCCCGTCCTCCCGGGACCACCGCTGACGACGGTTCTAGGTGTCGTCCTCGCGGATCGCAGAGGGGTGCCTCAGAAGCGGCGTCACCTCGATGTCCATGAATTTGAACAGCGGAAGTCCCGAGAGAACCTCGTGCAGCTCCGCATTGTCCCTGACGTCAAACACGCTGTAGTTCGCGTACTGACCGGCAATCCGCCAGATATGCCGCCACTTGCCGGTACGCTGCAGTTCCTGCGAATAGGCCTTCTCCCGGGCGATGACATCGGCCGCCTCGGCAGCGGGCAGGTCATGGGGAAGGTTCACGTTCATCCGCACATGAAAAAGCATAATTCACCCCACCACGCGCAAGGTCGAAGCTAACTTGCCATCCCTGCGAAAGCGATTGACGGCTTCCTCGGAGAGCATCACGCCGAGCCCTGGACCCGTTGGTAATCGCAGCTCAAAGTTCTCGAAGCGTAGCGGCTCCTCCAGGAGCTCCTCAGTCAGAAGCAGCGGTCCGAAGAACTCAGTGCCCCATTCCAGTTCCTTGACCGTCGCCATCAACTGAGAGGCGGCGATCGTGCCGATTGGCCCCTCCAGCATGGTGCCGCCGTAAACGCTGACGCCCGCAGCTTCCGCGATCGCGATCACCCGGGCGGCGGCAAACAACCCTCCGGCCTGCTCGATCTTGATCGAGAACACGTCGGCAGCCCGCGCAGTCGCCGCTTCGAGCGCGCTCTCAGGTCCAACCAGAACCTCGTCGGCCATGATCGCGATCGGGGAAGCGAGCCGCAGACGGGCGAGGGCTGTTATGCCCTGTACCGGCTGTTCGACCAGCACGCAGCCGGCGTCAGCCAGAGCTTGGATGGCATTGCGCGCCTCCCGCTCCCGCCACGCCATGTTCACGTCGACCCGGATGGAGGCCATGTCCGGTAGTGCCTTGCGGATCGCGCCCACATGGCGGACATCCTCTTCGATCGATTTCACGCCGATCTTCAGCTTGAAGTCCTTGTGGCGCCGCCGGTCGAGCATGGCTTGCGCCTCGTCGATGTCCCTGGCCGTGTCGCCGGAGGCGAGCGTCCAGGCGATTGGGAGGCTATCGCGGCGCCGGCCACCGAGCAGTTCCGACATCGGCAGACCGAGGCGGCGCGCATGGCAATCGAACAGGGCCGCCTCGACAGCGCATTTGGCGAAGTGATTTCCCTTTACCGCTTTGACGACGAGGTCCATGGCTGCCTGAATGCGCGTCGCGTCACGGCCGATCAGCAGCGGCGCGATGTACTCGTCGATCGTCAGTTTCATGCCTTCCGGGCTTTCCGCCCCGTAGGCGAGACCGCCGATCGTCGTCCCCTCTCCGAGCCCCTCGAAGCCGTCGGAACAGCGGAGGCGAACGATGGTCATGCTCTGCCGGTTCATGGTGACCATCGACAGCCGATGTGGCCGGATGGTGGGCAGATCGAGTATAATTGTTTCAATCGCGCTGATGCGGATTGCCGTAGACACCAGGCTTTCCTCCCTTGATTACGAGGAAATTAGCGTCCACTTTAAAATCAGTCCAAAACTATAAAAGTTGAATTTTATACCTAAAAGGTATGATCATGGAACTGAGGCAATTGCGTTATTTTCTCGCCGTCGCGCGCGAGCGGAACTTCTCGCGTGCCGCGGAGATCTTGCATATCGCCCAGCCGCCCCTCAGCCGGCAGATCCAGCAATTGGAAGACGAACTCGGTGTTCTGCTTATCGATCGGTCGAACCGACCGCTCGATTTGACGGAGGCTGGCCGCTTCTTCTACGAGCAGGCCGGACAGATCATTGCCCGCATCGAAAATATGCGCGAGCAGACGCGCAAGATCGGGCTATCTCGACGGGAGCGCTACGTCATTGGCTGCGTCGGCTCGACGCTTTATGGCGGTATACCGGACCTCGTCCGCCGCATGCGCGAGCGCTGGCCGGATCTCGACATCGAGATCCGGGAAATGATGTCGACCGAGCAGGTCACCGCTCTCAAGGAAAGGCGGATCGATGTCGGCTTCGGCAGGGTCCGCTTCAACGATCGGGAGATCGAGAGGCTGACGCTCCGGGAGGAACGACTGGTCGTCGCGTTCCCCAAGGGGCATCCGAAATCGCTCTCCACCGAACCGATCGGCCTTGCCGAACTGGACGGGGAACCGCTGGTCATCTATCCGTCTGCGCCGCGGCCGAGCTTTGCCGACGAGGTCCTCAACATGTTGAGCGAGCAAGGCATTTCTCCTGGCAGCGTGGAAGAGGTCCGTGAAATCCAGACCGCGCTGGGCATCGTAGCGGCCGGTATGAGCTTGTGCATCATTCCCACAGCCTCGCAGCGGCAAAGACCCGACGACGTGTGTTACCGCATCATAAAAGATGAGAACGCCACATCGCCGATCATCATGAGTTTTAGGCGCGACGATGCGAAAGGAAGGATCGAAGAGATCAAGCAACTCATTCGCGAGATGTACGCCGACAACCCGCCTTGGCTGCAGCTGTCCAACGTGCAACTCGACAGGGCCTAAGGTTCTCTTCGGAGCCGCATTGCAGGCAGCCAAAGCTCGCCATGCCGATTACGCGAGGACGTGGCCTTCGGCAAATGCTTAGAGTGAGACCTCCGCCACGCCAGCACCGAGCGTCGTCTCGTATCCCGCGCCATTTCCTCCGAGGCGCGCATGGACTTCACCGCGAGCAACCGAAAAATCGACACCGTTGAGAACGGAGTAGCGCCGTAGGACTGGTCAGCCTCTTCACCGATGCGACGAATGACGTGCGTCCGCCATCACGCTTCTCCTGTCAATAGATCGTCAGACCGGGAATGAAGCTGACGGCGAGCAGAAGAAGCATCGCCATGCCGAAGAATGGCCATAGTTCCCCCGTCGTCGCTCCGAGTGGGGCCTTGGCGATCGAAGACGAGATGAAGAGGGTTGTGCCAATCGGTGGCGTGTAGAGGCCGATGCCGAGATTGATCACCATCATCAGGCCGAGTTGCACACGGTCGAGACCGATTGCGTCCGCCAGAGGCACGAAGATCGGGCCGAGCAGCAGGACTGCCGGCGGCATGTCGAGCGGCATACCGACAATCAGCATCAAGACATTCATCAGCAGGATGATGAGGATCGGGCTCGAAATGTTGTTCGCTACCCATGCCGCCATCTGTTGCGGCGCCTGGTCGAAGGTCAGGACCCAGCCGACAGCGGCGCTTCCCATGATGACAAGCATGACGACGCCGGTCGCAACGCCGGCCTCGACCACATTCTCGCAGAAGCGAGTCCAGGTCAGGTCGCGGTAAAACAAGAGGCTCAGCAACAGGGAATATATGACCGACAGCACGGCCACCTCGGTCGGGGTCGCGAAGCCGAAGCGCAGGAATAGAACGATCAGAACAGGCAGCAGAATTGCGGGAAAGCTCTTGAGCGCGAGCATCGCCAGCTCACTCTTCTTCACTTTCGCGGCTTGCGCGTGGTACCCACGCCGAACCGACACGAACCAGCAGACGAAGACGAAGCTCGCCGCCATGATGAGGCCGGGCAGGACGCCCGCGAGAAACAGGTTGCCGACGCTGACACCGCTGATGAGTGAATAGAGGATCATCGGGATCGACGGCGGGATGAGCACGTCGATGACCGCCGAGGTCGCATTGTTGGCGGCACAGAGCGCCGGTGGATAGCCCTGCTTCTTCTGCCAGGGAATGAGCACCGATCCGAGCGCGCTGGCATTTGCTACAGCCGAGCCCGATACGCCGCCAAAGACGACGGAGGAGACGACCGTCGTCGACAACGGGCCTCCGCGCCAGCGTTGCATCGCCTTCGATGCAAGCGCCAGGAGCTGCCGGCCGAGTTCGCCTCCGAGCATCAGCGTCCCGGCCAGCATAAAAAATGGCAGGGCCAGCATGGGGAACGACTGGGTCTGGTCGTAAACCTGCTGCGCGACGACGGAGAGCGGTACGTAGCCGTTGAAAAGCACACCAAAGCCCGCGGCAATGATGAGGGCGTAGCCCACTGGCACGGCCAGGACCATGAGAATAGAGAACGAGATGATCATCACCAACGTCATAGCGGCATCTCCTCTGCCCCGGCCTGGGTCCGCTGGCCCCAGCCGAAACGAAGTACCCTCACCGCGACGGAGATCGTGACGATGGCCACAAGGAAGGCGCCGATCGCGAGCGAGTAGTACCCAACGCTGTTCGGCAGTTGCAGCACGGGACTGTGTTCCACGCCCGCGATCTCGGCGACGACGATTGCCTGGTAGCTGAGCACCAGGAAGGCGAAGGCGCTCATGGCACTGGCGAGCACGAAAGCGGCATAACGGAGCCGTTCGCCGAGCCTTTCGTAGAGCCATTCGACGGCCATGTGTCCGCCCATATGTGCGGCGAGAACGATGCCGGCCAGAATGAACCAGGGGAAGATCAGCATCGGCAGCTCCTGTGCGAAGGAGAAGCCACCGCCGCTCAACGTATAGCGGGCGAGCACATTGCTGGTGGTAACGAGGGTGAGTGCGATCCCGCTCGCTATCACGACGAAGCGGGCGAGCCGCACGATGATCTTCTCGATGGCGTCGACGAGCTGCAACAGCGTAAGCATGACGGGGCTCCGGCTTGGGGAGGACAGTTACGCCCTCGCCTCCGTTTCGATCTGGCTGACGAAATCGCCAAAAGGCTTCTTCTTCCAGATTTCGGCAACAGGAGCCGTCGCCTTCACGAATGCCTCGCGATCGACCTCGACGACTTCGACATTCGCGTTGCTCTTGAAGGCGGCCAGGACCTCCGACGCCTTCTCGGTGGAGAGCTTTCGCTGCAGGTTGCCAGCCTCCTTGGCCGCAGCTTTCACCGCCTCGCGGTCGCTTCCAAGCCGCGCCTCCGCGATCTTCGACATCAGGAATGGTGTCGACTCCCACTTGTGCGCGGTCAGGCTGATGTGGCGATTGACCTCGTAGAGCTTCGAGCTCTCGATATTGGCAAGGGGATTCTCCTGCCCGTCGACGACGCCCTGCTGGAGCGCGATGTATAGCTCGCCAAATGCGATCTGCTCCGTCGTCGCGCCCAGCGTCTCGAAAATATCGATGGTCATCGGATCTGCGGGCGTGCGAATCTTCATACCGGCGACATCGCCGGGTGCGACCACCTTGCGCTTCGAATTGGTGAGATGGCGAATGCCGTTGTCCCACCAGTCGAGCGGAACGACGCCGACCGCTTCGAAGCGCTTGTTCAGCTCCTCTCCGACGGCACCGTTGAGAAGCTTCATCGCCTTCTCGGTGCTCTCGAACAGGAAGGGCAAGCCGAGCGCCGCCAGTTCCGGAACCAGAGCCGAGGTGGCACCTTGGCTGTTTGCCGTGAAGTCCAGGGCACCGGTTCGCAAGCTCGTCAACATGGCCGCATCGCTACCAAGCGTCTCCGCCCCCGCAACGTTGATCGTCACGCGGCCCGAGGTCTTCTCGGCTACGAGTTCTGCAAACTTCGCGGCTGCGACGGTGCGCGGATTGCCGGGCGCAGCGCCATGACCCAGCGTCAATGTCGTTTCGGCCCTGGCGGGCCGGATCGTGCTGACAAGCGCGGGCGCGGTGAGAACTGCCACGGCCGATGCGAGAAAGGTACGTCTCTGAATCTGCAAGCTCATTGTCTCCTCCATCATGTGCTTAGATCGAAGGCGATCCAGCTCCTCCAAGCCGGATCTCCCCCTTATTCGTTCAGCCAGCCTTTGATCGCCGACACCACCCTGCCCGTGGAAAGTCCGTACTGGTCGTGCAGCGTCGGCAGGGCGCCTGCCTCGAGAAAACGATCCGGCAGGGCAATTTGTCGGAACGCCGCGGGGCGGACGTCCGAGCGCATGAGCGTGGCGGCGACGGCCTCGCCGAGCCCGCCGATGATCGTGTGATTTTCGGCCACCACGACCAGGCGGCCGCCCTTCCCGCACTCCGCAAGGATCGTCGCCTCGTCGAGCGGCTTGACAGTGGGAACGTGCAGCACGGCCGCGTCCACGCCGTCCCTCTGGAGCTCCTTTGCCGCTTCGAGAGCCCGCATCGTCATAAGGCCGGACGAGATGATCAGCGTGTCCCGTCCATCCCGGATCAGCTGCGCCTTGCCGAGCTCGAACTGGTAGCCGTATTCGTCGAGCACGAGCGGCACGTTGCCGCGCAACAGCCGCATGTAGACCGGCCCCTTGTGGGCAGCGATCGCCGGCACCGCCTGCTCGATCTCGTGCGCGTCGCAAGGATCGATGATCGTCAGGTTCGGCATGCCGCGGAACATCGCTACATCCTCGGTCGCCTGATGGCTCGGCCCGTAACCGGTGGTGAGGCCGGGAAGCGCGCAGACGATCTTGACGTCCAGCATCTCCTCGGCGATCGCGAGGCAGATAAAATCGTAGGCGCGGCGAGAGGCGAAGACCGCATAGGTGGTGACCCACGGCTGGAAGCCTTCCCGCGCCATGCCGGCCGCGGCCATCATCAGAAGCTGCTCGGCCATTCCCATCTGGTAGAACCGGTCGGGATGGGCGGCGCGGAAGATGTGCAGGTCGGTGTATTTCGCCAGGTCGGCGGAAAGACCGAGGATGCGAGGCTCTCTGTCAGCAATCGCGGCGAGCGTGTGGCCGAAAGGCGCCGGCTTCGTCGGCTGGTCCGGCCCGGCAATGGACGCGATCATAGCGGAAGTTGTGAGCCGCGGCCCGTCGCCGTTATTCAGCAAGTGCGGCTGCCGAATGTATTTGGAACGCCTCATGCCACGGCTCCCGCATCGATGATATCAAGGGCTTCGGCCCATTCATGCGGCTCGACCCGCAGGAAGTGATTGCGCTCGCGCGCCTCCAGGAACGGCACGCCCTTCGCCATCTTCGTGTCGCAGATGATCAGCCGCGGCTGTACCCCGTCGTGGTGGCGGGCGGCGTCGAAGGCCCCGACAAGCGCGTCTATGTCGTTTCCGTCGACGCGCTGCACGAACCAGCCGAATGCTTCGAACTTCGGTACGAGCGGCTCGAAGTTCATCACGCCGAGGGACGGCCCGTCGGCCTGCATCTGGTTGACGTCGACGATGCCGATCAGGTTGTCGAGCTTGTAGGAACCGGCTGACATCGCCGCTTCCCAGGTCGAACCCTCGTCCAACTCACCGTCCGAGAAGAGATTGTAGACAAACGATTTCGAGCTCTTGCGCTTCAACGCCAGGCACATGCCGACTGCGATGCCGAGCCCGTGGCCGAGCGACCCGCCGGTGATCTCCATGCCGGGCGTATAGGCCGCCATGCCTGACATCGGCAGCCGGCTATCATCGGTGCCATAGGTCTCGAGCTCGTCTTCGGGGATGATCTTCGCCTCGATCAGGGCGGCATAAAGAGCAATCGCGTAGTGGCCGATCGAGAGCAGGAACCGATCGCGATCTTCCCACTCCGGATCCTCCGGACGATAGTTGGTGGCGTGGAAGTAGGACACCGCGAGCACGTCGGCCACACCAAGCGCTTGCGCGATATATCCTTGGCCCTGGACCTCGCCCATCCGGAGCGCGTTGCGCCGGATGCGCCTCGCGCGCTCGCGCAAGCTCACATTATGACCAATCTCGGTCATTCGTTCTTTCCTTCCGATTTGTACTGGAGGCTTTGTTACGAGCTCAGTGGATCAGCATCCCGCCGTTGACGTCGATCACGGCGCCGGTCACATAGGCTGAAAGGTCCGAGGCGAGGAACAGATAGATGTTGGCGACGTCGCGTGCCTCGCCGAGCCTGTTCAACGGGATGCCCCCGATGATCTCGGCCCGCATCTCCTCGCTCAGCTTGCCGCCGGTGATGTCGGTCTGGATCAGACCGGGGGTTACCGAATTGACGCGAATGCCGGCAGGACCGAATTCGCGTGCCATCGCCTTTGCGAGGCCAAGAACGCCAGCTTTGGCCGCCGAATAGTGCGGACCGCCGAAGATGCCGCCTCCCCGCTGGGCGGAGACCGATGACATGCAGGCAATTGATCCGCCGCCATTGTCGCGCATATTCGGAATGAAGGACTGGCTGAGGTTCAGTACGCCCGTCATGTTGACCGCAACGACACGCTGCCAATCAGCGTCGGAAATCTCGAGCGTCTTTACTGGCTGCGTGATGCCTGCGTTGTTGATGAGCACGTCGACAGCGCCAAACGCCTCGATGGCCGCGTGAGCTGCAGAATTGCAAGACGCCCGGTTGGTGACGTCGCAGCCGAGGCCGATGTGCTTGCCATGTTCGACCGGTGCCAGGGTCGACGCCGCTTCACTGGCGGCCTCGGCTTCGATGTCCAGGATGGCCACCCTGGCGCCATTCTCCGCAAATAGCTCGGCAGTAGCACGGCCGATGCCGCGCTTGCTTGCCGCGCCCGAAATGACCGCGGTCTTTCCTCGCAGTAGCATACAGATCTCCTCCCGAAGCCTCTGGTCCTCTTCGTCCGCATGGCGGTCCGCCGCTTCGATGGAGAGAGAATTGAATGAACAAGCGGTCTACTTCAAACGCCAAGTTTACATCGGTAGATGACTCTGCTTCACTAATTCGATGCTGAACATGATTTCACTTTCCGCCATGCGCATCTTCGAGTCGGCCGCCCGCCTCGGCTCTTTTCGAGCCGCTGCCGAAGAGCTCAGGCTTTCGCCAAGCGCCATAAGCCACGCGATAATGCGACTGGAGCGCGATCTCGGCGCCAGTCTTTTCGAGCGGACGACACGCAATGTCGAGCTGACACTGGCGGGGCAAACGCTGCTCACCCATGCTTCCAACGCTTTCGAGGAACTGCGCCGTGGTGTTGAACTCATTTCATCCAAAAGAGCGCAGTTGCTGCGCGTGCATTGCGCGCCAAGTTTTGCCGCTCAGGTGCTGTCACCGCGCCTGCCGCTGTTCCTGAAAGAGAACCCCGGCATTGAAGTGAGGTTCGCCGCTAGCACGAACTATGCCCGCTTCGTGGACGGTCTTTTCGATGCGGACATCGTCTATGGCGAGCCTCTGGATCGCGAGGACCTCATCGTTATTCCTCTCGGAGGGGAGATCGTCGCTCCCCTTTGCTCGCCGGAGATGGCCAAGGATCTCAAATCGCCCCGCGACCTCCTAAGAAAGCCGCTCATACGCAGCGATCTGAAGCGCATCCAGTGGGTCGACTGGTTCGAGGCAAACAACCTCGGACCGCCGCCCGCGCCAACGATGAGCTTCGACAGGAGCTTCCTTGCGGTAGACGCCGCCGCTAACGGGTTGGGTGTCGCACTGGAATCGGATGTGCTGGCACGCCGTGAATTGGAGAACGGAAAACTGGTGCGGCCCTTCGCAGGCAGGTGTCGTGACACGCGCTACATCGGGCACTACCTGGCCTATCCGAAATCAGGCAGCCAACGCCGCTTGGCGAGGATTTTCGCCGACTGGCTTACGCGAATTATGCAATCAATATAACCGAATCGCTCGCTTTGAGCGGGTGCGGACCGCTGGCATTTCCTGCAGTTACCGGAGACCGGCGCTGCTTCACGTCTCATTGGTTTTGGCTTTTTTGCTCTGCGTCAAATTGTATTTGCACCATCAAATTTATCCCGACGTCGAGGAAATACGATTAACCCTTGACCTTCCAACGATGGGAAGCCCCATGTTCCTCCCATCACGGAAAGCAAAGGAGACAAGCATGCAACGCTACAAGATCGACGAGATGAACTGCGGCCACTGTGTCGGCACGATTGAAAAGGCAATCCGGGCCATCGATCCGGTGGCCAAGGTCGAAGCGAATCTCGGGACGAAGGAAGTGCGCGTCGAAACGACCGCGGACAGCGGTGTCATCGTAGAGGCGTTGAAGACAGTCGGTTACGACAGTCTGCCGCTGTAGAGTTCGGCGGATGGCCGGTCGCCTGGCGCCCAGACACAGCTGGCGCCGACCGGATCTGCCTTCCTCGGAAGTCTCATCTTAGTTCGCAGTCGCATTGCAGGGAGCGCGATCATGGGATCCGCGACGATCATCCAAACGAGAAATGCCGAACCGATTGCCGGGTCGGGACGTACGGCCAGCATCGCCGTGGAGGGCATGGCCTGCGCCTCCTGCGTCGCGAGAGTGGAGAAGGCCATACGCGCGGTGCCGGGCGTCCTGTCGGCCTCCGTCAATCTGGCGACGGAGCGGGCCGATATACGCTTTGACGCAGCGGCGAACCCCGCAGATATCGTCAAGGCGATCGAGAATACGGGTTATGGCGCATCCGAAGAGCTGATCGAGCTCGCCATCGACGGCATGACCTGCGCCTCCTGCGTCGCCCGCATCGAGAAGGCGCTCAAAATCGTGCCCGGAATTGTGGAGGCGAGCGTCAATCTTGCCACCGAGAAGGCCACCGTTCGCGTCGTCAAGGGTCTCGCCTCCGTGGACATGCTGGTCGAAGCCGTCCGCGGCGCGGGCTACGACGCCAGGCGCATCGCCGACAAAAAGGACGTTGATCAGGAAACGGAGAAACGCGAAGGGGAAAGCCGTCGCCTGAAGCTGTCTCTCACGATCGCCGCCCTTCTGACACTCCCCATTTTCGTGCTCGAGATGGGATCGCATTTCGTTCCTGCGATCCACGATTTCGTAATGATCCGCATCGGCATGCAGGAAAGCTGGTATCTGCAGTTTGTGCTCACATCGCTCGCTCTCTTCGGGCCGGGTCTGCGCTTTTTTCAGAAAGGCGTTCCGGCGCTCGCCAGAGCGGCGCCGGACATGAACTCGCTGGTCGCGATCGGCGCGTTTGCCGCCTGGGGTTACTCCGTGATGGCAACCTTTGCGCCCGGCCTGCTGCCGGCCGACACCGCCAACGTCTATTACGAGGCCGCGGCCGTGATCGTCACGCTGATCCTGCTTGGCCGCTTCCTTGAAGCACGCGCCAAAGGTCGCACGTCGGAAGCAATCCGGCACCTTATGGGGCTGCAGCCGAAGACGGCTCGAGTCATCCGCAATGGCGAAACGGTGGAGGTTGAGATTGCCGATGTGCGTGCCGGCGACGTCGTTGTCGTGCGGCCCGGCGAAAAGATCGCCGTCGATGGCGTGGTCGTCGAGGGCAACTCCTATGTCGACGAATCTATGATCACCGGCGAGCCGGTTCCCGTTCAGAAAGCGGATGGGGCCGAAGTCGTCGGCGGTACGATCAACAAAACCGGAGCCTTCAGCTTCCGCGCCACCAAGGTCGGAGCGGATACGGTGCTGGCGCAGATCATCCGCATGGTCGAACAGGCCCAGGGCGCGAAGCTGCCGATCCAGTCGCTCGTCGATCGCGTCACCGCCTGGTTCGTGCCCGCGGTTATGGCGATCGCCTTTGCAACGTTCCTCGTCTGGCTCGTCCTCGGCCCGGATCCTGCGCTGACCTTCGCGCTTGTCAATGGCGTTGCCGTCCTCATCATCGCCTGCCCTTGCGCCATGGGGCTCGCAACGCCCACCTCCATCATGGTCGGAACCGGTCGCGCTGCGGAAATGGGCGTGCTCTTCCGCAAGGGGGAAGCCTTGCAGACGCTGCGCAACGCCGAAATCATCGCGATCGACAAGACCGGCACACTGACCCGGGGCCGGCCCGAACTGACCGATCTCAAAACCGCTGCGGGCTTTGACAGCAATTCCGTCCTTGCCCTCATTGCAAGCGTCGAAGCACGCTCCGAACATCCAATCGCGGAAGCGATCGTTTCCGCGGCAAGGAACGCGGGTTTGACGATCGGCGAAGCGGAGCAATTCGAGGCGATCCCCGGTTTCGGGACCCGCGCCAACGTTTCCGGACACACGGTTCTTGTCGGGGCCGACAGGCTGATGGCGCGCGAGGGCATCGACATCGCCGTCTTCACTGATCACGCCCGCCGCCTCGGTGACGAAGGCAAGAGCCCGCTTTACGCGGCGATCGACGGCAAGCTGGCGGCGATCATCGCCGTCGCCGATCCGATCAAGGAGACGACGCCGCAGGCGATCCGCATGCTGCATCAGCTCGGCCTGAAGATAGCGATCGTCACCGGCGACAACCGCCGCACGGCGGAGGCGATCGCCCGCAAACTCGGGATCGACGAGGTCGTGGCCGAGGTCTTGCCGGACGGAAAGGTCGCGGCTCTGATGCGGCTGAAAGCGGAAGGGCGCAATGTCGCCTTCGTCGGCGACGGCATCAACGATGCGCCGGCGCTCGCGGCAGCGGATGTCGGGCTGGCGATCGGCACCGGAACGGATGTCGCCATCGAGAGCGCCGACGTCGTGCTGATGTCCGGCGATCTCCTCGGTGTGCCGAATGCCATCGCGCTTTCGAAGGCGACAATCCGCAACATCAAGGAGAACCTGTTCTGGGCCTTCGCCTATAATGTGGTGTTGATACCGGTCGCCGCGGGCGTGCTTTATCCGGCCTATGGCGTGCTGCTTTCGCCCATCTTTGCGGCTGGTGCCATGGCACTTTCAAGCGTCTTCGTCGTCGGTAATGCGTTGCGTCTCAAGCGGTTCAGGAGCATGTCGCACGAGGCTGCCGCCGTTCAATAGCGCGGCGCCATTGGCGCCTCGCAAGCGAATTTCCTATATCAACGGGAATACCCCCGCTGCCAGATCGTTTCACGGCTCATTGCAACGATCTGACTCTTTGAAACTACGCAGTTCCGGACGGAAAACCGTTACACACTTTTCCTGGAATTGCTCTGGAAGGTGATGTCATGAATATCGGCGATGTCGCGCGCGCCTCCGGCGTTTCGACGAAAATGATCCGCTACTACGAGACGATCGGCCTTATCCCACCGGCCAGCCGCAGCGAATCCGGCTACCGCAACTACGGCGACAAGGACGTCCATACGCTGCGCTTCATCCGCCGTGCGCGCGATCTCGGCTTTACGGTCGAGCAAATGGCGGATCTGCTGGCGCTCTGGCGCGACCGCTCGCGCGCCAGCAGCGAAGTCAAGAAGATCGCGCTCGACCAAGTGGAAATCCTGGAGCGCAAGGCCGAAGAGCTGAAGGCTATGAGCCGGACGCTCAAGCATCTTGCCGCCCATTGCCACGGCGACGAGCGGCCGGATTGCCCGATCCTTGACGACCTCGCCGAAGCAAAAGTGAATTCCGAACAGGCCCGGGAACCCGCCCGCTTCGGCCGAAACGGCATCGACCCCGTGCGGGTCAAGTCAGGATGATGGGCCGCGGCCGGCTGCATGTTTGGACTGTGGCGTCTGATCAGGCGCATGGCGCTGTTATGGGGCGGTGAGGGTTATTTCGCGACGAAAAGCAGATCGAAACCCCTGAACTCGCGCCGCGATACCGACTTGCGGATCGCCGCCCAGATCGCGGACGGATTCTCGAGCCTGAACCCGCGGAAGCTCCGGATAAGGCGCACCGTGGCGGCGATCGTTCGCAGCGCGCGGACAAACCGCGGACCGGAGAGTGAGGCGGCGAGGATCTGCGGATGCACCGCGATCAGCACGCCCGCTGTCCTTTTGCGGTCGATCGCTCGAAACTGATCGAGCGCCTTGTATTCGTAGCCTTCGATGTCGATCTTGAAGCAGAGCCGCTCCGTCCTCGCCATTTCCTGAAGCTCGGGAATGGTGACCGTCTGCGCCGTGACGGCCAAGCCGGTGTCGTCGGCAATCAGCGCGGAGGTTTCGGAACTGCCGAAGCCGCCGCCGACCGAGTGCAGCACCAGGCATTCATCCTGGGAGAGCGCCGCGTTGACAAGCTTCACTTCGCCCGCATTCTCGCGCTGCATCTCCGAAAGGATCTCGAAGCACACTGGATCAGGTTCGACGGTAATGACATTGTCGGCGATCTGCGCCGCCCAGTAGGGCGTCACGCCGATCCAGCCTCCGATATCGATGAAGGTGGTCGTACCGTCGACGAGACGCTCGATGTTGCGGAATGTGCCGGGCTCCCATTGCCCGCCTTCCAGCCGGGCAAAGAAGCGGGCCTTCTCCGGCTTGTCGGGGAAATATACAGTCTTCTGAAAATAGGTTATCGCACGCATCGCGCCTCTTTAATGCATTTCGGGGCGACGTGTGAAGCGGCTCCCGCTACTGCATGTTTCCCTAAATCGTAGCTGGCGTACGGATAAGAGCATGCAGCAATTCAAGGTGCTCCAGCGTGCCTCGCGCGTCTGATAAGACCCGCGGCGCTGTAGGAGGACGGGCAAATAAAGAGTCAGGGTGACACCGCTCGGGCGCGAGGTTCGACTGCCGAATGGCGCTTACGCCTCTGCCCGCTGGGCGCGGCTGCGCGCTTCGGTGAGTTCGGAGGTTGTCTGGCTGAGGCGGTCGGCAAGCACGCGCATGATTTCCACTGCCATTTCCGGGAAGTCGGCCAGCAATTTCAGGAAATCGTCCTTGCGAATGCGCAGCGCCTCGAGGGCCGTGGTGGTCTTGACGGTCGCCGTGCGCGGCGTGTTGCAGAGAATGGCGATCTCGCCGACGATCGAATTCTGCTCCACCTCGGCGACCTTCAATTGCCCGGTTTGCGTCGCAACCAGCACATCGGCTCTACCGGAAAGGATCACATAGGCCGCGTCGCCGATATCGCCCTGATGGAACAGACTTTCTCCCGCGCCGTATATTACCCTGTCGGAGGTGAATGCCAGAAGTTTGAGCTTGGCTGGCGGCAAGCCGGAAAACAGCGTGATCCGGCGCAGCATTTCCACTTCGTCTTTTAGGAGCATAACAGTTCGTTTCTCCGAGTGTGTCGCGAGCATAAGCACCTCCCTCCCCTTGCAATCGGGAAGATATGCTTGCGCCCTCACATTTATATTACATCAAGATGCCAGTTCCTTGTAGTCGCTGTCTTTCGCCGCTGTTTCCACAGCTTCGTCCCTTACGAGATGGCCGTTTTCGAAGTGCGCCTGGCGATCGAACAACTCGGAAAGAGCCGGATTGGCGAGAACCCAGACGATCGCCGGTTTACGGTCGTCCTGCCTCAAGAAGGCAAAGACGTTGCGGGTGATCTGCTCCTGTGCCCGCTGGTCAAGGGCGAGCAGCGGTTGATTGAAGATGTAGAAATCCGACATGCGGATCAATGCACGCGCAAGATTGAGCTTCTGCCGCTGCCCCGCCGTCAACCGCTTGCCGCCGGCGCCGACGTCGAAGTCAAGTCCGAAGGCAAGCACGTTGTTGTAAAGTCCGAGCGTTTCGAAAAGGTCGCGCACGATCGCGCGGATTCTCTCGGAGCCGTCGGTGTGCCTATGGCCGATACGACCAAAGAGCACGTTATCGATGATGCTGGCCGATGCCATATAGTGGTTCGGCTGATAGTGCTCGATGATACCGATGAGGTCCTCGGGCAGACCTTCGCTGAATTCCCGCCGCGCCTTGACGATCTGAGACATAAGTTCTTCGGACAGCAGGCCGAAGCGGTGGCGTGGCTCGATGTAGCCGAAGCACAGGCGGATGATCTTGATGGCATCATCCTCGGAAACTTCGTCGATTGCCCGTCCCCTCAGCTTCTGGAGAAGCGCCTCATAGGCCGGGATTTCTTCCGCCGCCATGAAGGTGAGCTGCTGGAAGAACGGGTGGTCCGGAGGCAGGTCGCGGAACAGCTCGACGACGTTCCCGGCGATTTCGAGTCCCATCTCGTAGAAGGCCTCGTGCAGGCCGGCCCTCTTCAAGACGGTCTTGAAGAACGGGTGGTCTTCGAGCGCCTTTTCCCACCGCGCCTGATCGGTCACCGTCCCGAACAGCAGGTTCTCGCCGATCGTCGCCTCGACATTGTAGGAACCAGGCTCGAAGAACACGACCAAGTCACTGAGCTTCTCGGCCTCGAGACGCCTGCGAAGGGCCCCGCGCATCGCCACGATCTCACCCGCAAATGCTTCGTGCTGCGCGGGATTGATGGTCGAGCGGACGGCAAGCGCCATGATGTCGTTTGTGAGAAGCACCGTGTCGAGCACCTCTCTGACCTTCGCGAAGAGGTCATCCGGGCCGGTTGCAGCCGCCGCTCCATAATCGATCCAGTCGCTGTTGAGGTCGAGCGAGGGATTGCCGGCAAGTTTTGCTTCCAGCAGCTCCCACCGTCGGTGGGCAGCCTTGTCGCCCTCGTAGACCACCTCTGTCAGCGGCGCGTGCTTGAGACCGTAAAGCAGATTATCACCCAAGCTGCCCTGGAAGGTGTAGACCTCCGACGAGGCGTAGGAGATCCGCCGCCCGACGATCGATTCCGGCAGGTCGTGGATATCGTCGTCGCCGACGACGATCCTGCCGCTTTCGGGCCACGTCAGGCGCCCGAAGGCCTCGGCGAGCGCCTCGCCGCCGCCGGTGGAGCCGCCCGTGATCGCGATGGCCTCGCCGGGGCGCACCTGCAGCGACACGTGTTCCACGAGCCTCGAACCGCCGTCATCGGCAACTGAAAGATTGACGGCTGCAAGAGCCCCGGTGATCGGCGCCACGGAGGTTACGGAGATCGCCTGAACACCGGGGTCGATCAGCGGCTCGACGCTGAACTGCTCGACGACCTGGGCGTATTTGACCTGCACGTCCTGCCGCGCCTGATCCCAGTCGATGAGTTCTTTCAGCGGACCCGGCAGGTCCTTGTAGGCGCCGATCACCGCAACGAGCTGGCCGATATCGAGCCGCCCCTGCAGGGCGAAGTAGCCGCCGATCGAGTAGAACAGGAATGGAGTAACCTGAGCCAGGAAGTTGTTCAGGAACTTGACCAGGAACTTCCACTGATAGAGGTCGTAGCGGATCTTGAATATCCGGCCGAGGCGGGCAGCAATGTCGGCTCTTTCATAGTTGGACGTGTCGTGCCCGCGAATGGTTCCGATGCCGTCCACGATCTCGCTGACCCGTCCCGACAATTCCCGCGCCGTCAACTGGCGCTCGCGCCCGAGCACGATCAACCGCCGCCGCATGCGTGGAATGATCACCGCCTGTATCGCGACGATAAAGGCGGCGATGAGACCAAGCCATAGGCTCTGGAGCAGAATGAAGATCAGCGCCGTCAAAGCCTGGCCGCCGAGGAGCGCCGGTTGCACGAAGGCATCGCCGGTGAACCCGCCAAGCGGCTCGACCTCGTCCTTGATCATGGTCGAGATTTCGGCGGGCTTCACGCGCTTGAAGTGGCTCGGCGGGAAGCGCAGCACGCGGTCGACGAGTTCGAAGCGGATGCGCCGCAGGAGGCGCTCGCCGAGCCGGCCCTTGTAGGTATTGATGTAGAACTTGAAGAGCCCGTTGACGATGACGAGCAGCAGGAAGACAAGGCTGAGGGCAAGCAGCATTCCCTCTCGCTCAAGTTGAAAGCCCGAAAACAGGTTGACCTCGCCGAAACCGGGCAGGTTGAAGGAAACCGGCAGGAATGCCTGGGTCGCCTCGGGACCTTCGAAACCTTCACCCTGAATCGGTCCGTTGACGATCTGCTTGGGAAGATCGAAGGACAGGAAATAAGGTATCATCGACAGCGCGACGACCAGCAGGATCCAAAGCTGCTGCTTGCGCGTGTGGGTCCAGATGTAGCGGGAAAGACGTGTTTCCATGTGCTGGCAATGTGACCTAACTTAAATACAGGATCACCGGACCGATAGGGCCGGCGGACTCCCGTCGCAAATGGTTACAGTCCATCAAATCGTCAATGGACTCGCGCTTCATCCACGGAATCGTGACTGCCCGGCATGAGAGCAGAGCCTTGCCCCATGTCAAGCGGACGCGAACCACGGGTAACATCCGTCGAACAGATCGCCCCTTCCGCAAGGCCCGGACGGTATCCTTGCAGATACGGCGAGCATGTGCGGCTCGAGGCATACTCGCGCGTGGCTTGCACTCGCCTACCCATCAGCTTACAACAGCCTCATGATGCATGCCACCCATACTCACCCCGAAGATTGGCACGAGAACGCCTATGATCTCGTGCGCGGGATCGCCGCCTATTCCGGCAGCGCCGTGGTGGCGGGCATAGGCAGGGTGATCGCCAAGCACCCGGATGCGGACATCGCCAACGCGTTCAATTACAAGCAGGTCGGCTGCAAGATCTGGGCGCGTGACAAGCTCTTCGAAAGCGCCGGCTCGGCCTTCAACCGCGTAGCCGTGCTTGGCGGCTGGTACGGCATTCTGCCCGCGATGCTTTTCGAGGACACGCGCTTCAACATCGGCGCCATCGACAGTTACGACATCGATCCTGCGGTCGAAGAGGTCGCACGCACGCTCAATTCAGTGCATGGTGACCGCTTCCGCGCGATCACGGCGGATATGTATGCTCTCGACTATCGTACGATCGGAGCCGATCTGATCATCAACACGAGTTGCGAGCACATTGCCGATCTCAAGCTCTGGCTTGAGCTCCTTCCTTCGGGCACGCGCGTCCTGCTGCAGTCAAACGACTATTTCAGCGAACCGACGCATATAAGCTGCGTATCCTCGCTCGAGGAATTCCAAGCGCGGGCCGGTCTTTCGAAGCTCCATTTTGCAGGCGCGTTGCCGATGAAGAAATACAATCGCTTCATGCTGATCGGGACGGTCTGACCTCCCGCTGTTGCAGCTCTTCCCTGATGATTGTTGCAGTCCTGGCAGCGCCGTTGAGATCGAGCGGCGGAATCTCCGGCTTCGGTCGCGCAAGCATCGCCTCTATGTCCCGTGCGAGCCGGTCGGACGTGATCCCTTCTTCCGGCAGGACGCCCGCAAGGCCGAGCCTTTCGAGCCGCGCTGCGCGTGTGCTCTGCTCGGTTTCGCCGCCCGCCGTGAAGGGAATGAGCAACGAGCCGCAGCCGGCGCGAAGAATGTCGCACACGGTGTTGTATCCTGCCTGCGAGACTGAGAGCCGCGCGCCCGCGAGCAGGCCTGCAAAATCCTGGCGAAAGCGGAAGAGGCTGACCCCGTCGGGAGCCGCAGTGGTGAGATCATCGAAATCTCCCTGCGGCAGATTGGGCCCGGTAACGATGCACCAGCGGAGCGCCTTCGGCAGCTTCGTTGCCGCGCCAAGTGCCGCGCTTATCAGATCCTTCCCGACAGCACCACCACCGGCCGAAACCACGATGTCGAATTTCTCCTTCGCTTCGGCTGGCGGAGGCGGTGCGACGAGACCCGTGTAGGCAACCTTTTCCGCGATCTCTCTCGCGAGCGGAAAGGTCTCCTCGAGACGCGCAAACGCCGGGTCGCCGTGGACAAGCACGAGATCGAAATGCGCCTTGACCAGATCCACGGTCTCCTCTGCACGGCCGGGCTTGACCCGTTCCTGCAGTATATCACGCAGCGAAGTCGCCACCAGCGGCCGCGGCTCCATGGCTGCGATGGCATCGAGCAGCGGCAGCAATTCGAAGCGCATCTGTCTGCGACCGAACGGGAAGGCCTCGATGATGACGACATCAGGCTTCGATGCATGCAGCGCTTCGATCAACAGGTTCTTGCGGTGCTGCTGGAAAGCAGCCGTGACCGGATTGCCGTCGGCATCGCTCAGGCCGGTAAAGCCTTTGTCGCCGGCCGTAACCGACGGCAGCGCGATCGTCGCCAGACCGTCGCCCGGAAAACCGGGAACCGATGCGCCGCCCGTGACCATCGTGACGTCGAACCCGTCGACGGACAACGCTTTAGCGATACGGCTCGCTCGCGCCAGATGCCCGATGCCGAGCAGATGCTGCACGTAAAAGAAGACCCGACGCTTGTTCAAGAGGCTTTGCTCCACTCGCTTTGAAAGAGCCCGATCAACTGTGTGACGCTCGAGTGATGGTCGAACTCGGCGCGAACCCGCTGTTCGGCAGCAGTGCCGAGTTGTCGCCTGAGATCCGGGTCGCGAACCAGCCGTTCGAGCGCCACGGCAAGCGCCCGCGGGTCCTCGGGCGGCACGAGGAGACCGTTCTGATAGTCCGTCAGCAATTCCGGAACGCCCGAGACGGATGTCGAGACGCAAGGCAGCCGCTGGCTGGACGCTTCCACCAGAACGTTCGGCAGGCCATCACGATCACCATTTGCCGTGACCCGGCAGGCGAGCGCGAAGATGTCGCTGTCGCGGTAATGCTGAAGCACGTCGGTCTGGTCGAGCGCGCCCTTCCAGCGGATCCGCTCGGCAAGACCGAGCTCGGTGGCAAGCTTCTTGAGGTCGCCAGCCAGTTCGCCCGAGCCGATGTGATCGAAGCGCCAGTCGAGATCGGCCGGCAGCAGCGACAGGGCCTTCAGCAGGATGTCGTAGCCCTTTTTGGCGACGGCGCGTCCGACGCTGACGATGCGCACCGGATCGTCCGGGTCGGAGCCGTCGCGGCGGGAATGGTCGCCGCCAAAAACCGGGAAGCGGTCGAGGTCGAGACCGTGGTAGCTCAGATGCACCCGCGATTTCTCGGGCGTCAGGCTTTGCAGATGCTCAAAGCCGCTCCGCGTGCAGGTAACGGTCCAGCGGGCGCGGTCGAGCTTTCCGGAAAGCTCCCAGTTGGACGACGTCCAGATGTCCTTGGCATGGGCGGAGCAGGTCCAGGGTATGCCGGCGATGATGCTGGCATAGCCGGCCACCGAAGCCGGTGTGTGAATGAAATGCGCGTGAAGCCAGGTCGCTGCGCCCGGCCATTCGGCGGCCAGCACCAGCGCCTGACCGAACCGCCGGAAACGATTGCGCGACGGGTCGCGCACGAGATCCCAAAGGAATGGGCCAAGCGCGCGCCAGAAGCCGGCTTTCGGCATCAAGCGGAACGTGGCGCGAAGCACGCGCCATGGTTCCTCATGCAGATATTCCGGCAAATAGTGGACGTCGGCCCGGATTTCGTCGTGCACGGGATGACGCCTGTCATCGGTCGGACGACGGAGCGCGACGAGAACGAGTTCGTGCCCGGCCTTTTCGAGGCCGAGCAGTTCCTGCGCAATGAACGTTTCCGACAGGCGCGGATAGCCTTTCAGGATGACGGCAATCTTGCGATTCGGCGACACTGGCTCAGCTCGTCTGCTTCACGATGCTTAAGTGCTCTTTCGATCTGTGATCGAGCCAGTTGCCGACGAGCTCGGAGATGTGGACAAGGCCCTCCAGCCTCAGGCCATTGGCAGCGCGCGATGGCGGCGCGCGCCCCGGCAAAGCCTTCAACGCAGCTGCAAACCGCAGCGGATCCTCGGCCTCGTGTGGAAGCAGCATCTCGACGAGGCCAAGGTCGGACGCGCGTCGGGCCCGGATCAGCTGCTCCTCCCGCGGCTCGAGACGCGGCACGATCAAGGCCGGCTTGTCGAAGGAGAGAATCTCGCAATAGGTGTTGTAGCCGCCCATCGAGACAACTCCTCTCGCGCCGGCGATCAGTTCTTCCATGCGATTGTCGAACTCGATTATCTTGATGAAAGGAATGCGACCGCCCTTCTTGATCAGCTTGTTGCGTTGCCTGGCCGGCATGTAGGGCCCGAGCACCACGAGGGCGTTATGCGTCAGTTCGGGATCCTGCTGATAGGCGTGGATCACGTCATGGATGAGTTCGGCGCCGTCGCCGCCGCCGCCCGTGGTGACGAGTATATAGTCCCCCTCCGGCCTGTGGTCCGGCAGCCCGTCATGCGGAACGCTTCGTTGTAGGAAACCAACGAAATTCATGCGTTCGCGGACGGCTGCGGGCACCTCGAGGCCCACTAGCGGATCGTAGAAATCAGGCGGGCCATAGACCCAGATCGTATCGTAGAACTGCTCGATCTTGCGCATGGTGTCGCGCCGCTTCCATTCGACTTCGAGCAGATGCGGTGCGTCCATGATCTCCCGAAGCCCAAGCACCAACTTCGTCCCATGGGTCTTCAGATAGGTGAGCGTATCCTCGACCTCGCCGCGCAGGCCCATGGGCTCCTTGTCGACGATGAAGATGTCCGGCTTGAACGTCTCGGCCGTCGAGCGGATGATCGACTGGCGCATCTTCAGCGTCTCGTGCAATTCGATATGCCGGTCGAGCGACGTGTACTCACCGTTTCTGAGTTTGATGACGCTCGGTATCTTCACGAAATCGACGCGTGCACGATAATCGAACGCCCCGGCGATCGTTGCGCCCGAGATGATCAGGACCTGCAGCCCGCTATAGTCTTCCACGAGCGCGTGCGCGATCGTCCGACAACGCCGCAGGTGACCGAGGCCGAAAGTGTCGTGGCTGTACATGAGGATCCGGGCATCCTCGAAACGCCGTACCATGCGAAGAACCTTTCGCTCATCATCAGAAGGGCTACAACAGGATGCAGCGCCCGCGGGCAGTCAAAGGAAAGTATGCCGGCCTTATTTGTAGGGATCGGCGGCGTCGCGCAACCCATCTCCCAGGAAGTTGAACGCCAAAATCACAAGAATAACTGGTATAGTCGGAAACAGCAGCCAGGGATAGAAAGCAATGACGCTAACGCTCTTTGCCTCTGTCAGCAAGATGCCCCAACTCGTTATCGGCGGACGCAATCCCAACCCGAGGAAGCTCAGCGCAGTCTCGCCGAGGATCATGCCGGGAATGGAGATCGTCGCCGTTGCAATAAGATGGGACATGAATCCCGGCACGAGGTGGCGCCCGATGATGCGGCTGCTTTTCGCGCCCATCAATTGGGCCGCAAGGACATAGTCCTCCTCACGCAGCGCAAGCAGCTTCGAGCGGACGGCCCGCGCAAGCCCCGTCCAGTCGAGAAGCCCCAGAATCACCGTGATCCCGAGATAGATTAGGATCGGACTCCATGTGGCCGGCATGATGGCTGCAAGCGACAGCCACAGCGGAATGCTCGGAATCGACTGGAGCACCTCGATCAGTCTCTGGACCAGCAGATCGAAAACTCCGCCGTGATAGCCAGCGAGGCCGCCGATGACGATGCCGAGCACGAAGCTGACCGTGATGCCGAGAAGGCCGATCGTCAGGGAAATCCGCGCGCCGTAGATGATGCGCGACAGCACGTCGCGTCCGAGCCTGTCGGTGCCGAGCAGGAAGAGCTGACCGCCCTCCGCGGGACAGACGAGATGCAGGTTGCTCTCGAAAAGTCCCCAGAAACGATAGCTATCGCCGCGGCAGAAGAAGCGGATCCGCTGGATGTCCGAGGGGTTGTCGGCATAGTTCCGCTTCAGCGTTGCTATGTCCAGCGTCATCGTCCGACCATAGACGAAGGGGCTGACAAACGCGCCGTCATGAAAGAGACGGACAGTCTGCGGCGGCGCATAGATGAAATCGACGTTGCGCGTGTGCAGGTTGTACGGCGCCAGAAACTCGCAAAAGAGGATCATGACGTAGAGGGCCGCCAGGAAAATGCCGGAGGCAAGCGCCAACTTGTGCCGCTTGAACTTCCACCACATCAGGCGCAGCTGCGACGCCTGGTTCACGCGCACCTGCTCCTCCGTCATCACCTCGACGGAATAGGGATCGAACGGGGCGGTCGACACATAATGCGGCAGGGGTTCGCCGGGCGCCGGAATCGGTGACGTCACTTCGTACTCCTGCCTTGCAGACGGATTCTGGGATCGAGAACGGCGAGCGCAAGATCGGATATCAGCACGCCGATGACGGTGAGAAATGCGAGAAACATAAGGAACGAGCCGGCGAGGTACATATCCTGGCTCTGCAGCGCCTTGATCAACATCGGACCCGTCGTTTCAAGTGAGAGGACGATCGCCGTGATTTCCGCGCCGGAGATGATCGCCGGCAGAATCGAGCCGATATCGGAGATGAAGAAGTTGAGTGCCATGCGCAGCGGATATTTGAGCAGGGTCTTGGTGGGTGAGAGCCCCTTCGCTCTCGCCGTCACCACATATTGCTTCTGAAGCTCGTCGAGCAGGTTGGCCCTGAGCCGCCGGATCATGCCCGCCGTTCCCGCCGCGCCGATGATGATCACCGGTATCCACATGTGCTCGAGCATGGACTTGGCTTTTGCCCAACTCATCGGCTCGTTGAGATATCGCTGATCCATGAGATGGCCGATCGAGGTTCCGAACCAGATGTTGGCGAAATACATGAGAATCAGCGCCAGCATGAAGTTAGGCACCGCTATGCCGATGAGGCCGACCAGCGACAGCCCGTAATCGCCCCAACTGTATTGATGCGTCGCCGCATAGATGCCGATCGGAAAGGCGATGATCCAGGTCAGCATGATGGTGAAGAAGGAGACAAGGATTGTCAGCCAGAGCCGGTCTCCGACGACCTCGCTCACCGGCAGTTCATATTCGAACGAATAGCCGAAGTCGCCCTGCAGCATGCCGCCGACCCAGTAGATGTAGCGCAGCAGCGGCGGTTGATCGAAGCCGTATTCTTTTCGCAGGGCTTCGATCTGCTCCATGTTGACGCCTTCGCCCTGCGCCCTGATCTCGGCCACGTAGCTCTCGAAATAGTCTCCCGGCGGCAACTCGATGATAGCGAACACCAGGGCCGAGATTATCAGAAGGGTCGGAACCATCGCCGCAATACGCCAGAGAATGTATCGCAGCATGTCACGTGTCCTGTTCAAGCCAGAAGGTGTCGGGATTGTACACGCCGAAATAGCTGGTCGGATCGAAGCCGTAGAGCCCCTCTTCCGGCATATTGCGAAGCTTCGAGGAGACGACGATCGGCTGCAGCGATGCATTGACGAGGCCGATCGAGAAGACCTGATCTGTATAGATCGACAGCATCGATTTCCAGATTTCCGTCCGCTCCGCGTCGGTGCTCGAATGCCGCCAGCGCTTGAGCAAGTCAAGAAGCTCGACAACCGGCGGCAGTTTCGGCGCTTCTCCCATTTCGCCGTGCGACAGGTAATTCAATCCCCAGACCGGCCACTGCAACTGATCGTCGGCCGTCGGCGCCAGTTGACCCGGATTCATGTTCGCGGTCGGAACGCCGTTGTCGATGCCGAACCACATGGACATGATGATCTCGCCGCCGACCGCCCGGCTGCGGAACGTATCGCGCTGGGAAGTACGGATGAAGAGCGAAATGCCGACGTTCCGCCAATAGTCGGTTATCAGTTGCAGAACATCGGTTTCAAGCGTGCTTTCGCCCGCCGTCTCGACGACGATCTGGGCCGCCCGTCCATCCGGCAGGATACGGATTCCATCGCTCCCGCGCTTCGCCAGACCAGCCGCGTCGAGCAGGCTGTTGGCCTCCTCCGGATCGTAGGCCACCCACGCGCTTGCGAATTCGGGACGGAACAGCGGACTATCCGGCAGCACAGTATCGGCGCTCTCCTTGGTCAGTCCGTAGAAGACCGCCATGTTGATTTCGCGCCGGTCGATCGCCAGCGACAACGCTCGCCGGACACGGACATCCTGCAGCAGCGGACGCCAGACCGGATCGGAAGCATTAAGGTTGGGAAGCAGCGCGAGACGCGATCCCTGCGTCTTCTTCCACAGCTTGACCGTTATCGGATAGCGTTTCTCCGCATCCTTCAGGAAGGTGTAGTCGACAAAATCGATGCCCGCCGCCTGGAGGTCGCTTTCACCCGTGCCGGTTTTCGCCGGGATGAGCGAGGAGGAGCTGACGTTCAGCACGAACTTGTCGATGTAGGGCAGTTGCAGGCCGTTTTCGTCGACCCGATGGAAATACGGATTGCGCTCGAAAATGAACTGCTCGGCGGGAAGCGGTGTGGTGTTCCGCCACGGATCGAGCGTCGGCAAATCGGGGTTTTCCGGGCGATAGGAGCGTGCCATGCGCATGTGCAGCTGGCTCCACTTCTTGACTCGCTCTTCCTTCATCTTTGCCTTGAGCTTGTCCTCGTCCTGGTACTTCTTGTGGAACTGCTTGAGATAGGCGGACGGCATGACGATGACCAGCGGCTGCGGAGCGGCGAGCTTCTGCAGGAAATCCGGGTTCGGCATCGACCAGGAATAACGCACTGTGCGCTCGTCGATGATCTCGAACTTGCCCGCCTCGCCATCCATCACCAGCGCCGTCGGGAGACCCGCCGGAGAGAGGTCCTCGTTGAGCAGCACATCCTCCCAGCAGTAGCGGAAGTCTTCCGTCGAAAGCGGCGTCCCATTCGACCACCTATGGCCTTCGCGCAGACGCAGGGTGAAGATGCGGTCCTCGACCGTTTCGTAGCTTTCGAGAACATCGGCCTGAAGGTTCAGCTGCTCGTCGTAGCCGACCAGCCGGGAATAGCCGTAGACCGTCATCAGGCGGATGTCCTTGGCGCTGCCGATGAGGCTTCGGATCTCGCCGCCATGCTTGCCGGGCGTCCGCCCTCTGGCCGCGACATTGATCACGCGCGGCGTTTTCGGCAGCCGCTCATTGAGCGGAGGAAGCTTGCCTTCCGCAACCAGCGGCGCGAGCGCCTCGGCCTCTGTTCCCGCCGCAAGCAGCCGCGGCGGAAGAACGGTGGAAGCCAGCATCGCCAGCGCAGTTCTCCGGGTGATCATGGGCGTAGCTCCCTTGCATCCACCGACTTTCGAGCAAGAACGAAATGATCGCCGCCGAGATTCGCGGGAAAAAGGGCGTCTTCCTCACCATCGTCCGAGAACTGTGCACCCCACCGCCGCTTGTCCGAGCCTCCGCTTGCCTGGAGGGCGTCGAAATCGAGCTTCCGATCGAGATCGGGATAAGGCACGGCCGCCAGCAAGGACTTCGTATAGGGGTGTACGGGATTGCGCATCAGCACTTCACGCGGTGCGAGTTCGACGATCCGGCCGGCACACATCACCGCGATCCGGTCCGCCATGTAGTCCACAACCGCCAGATTATGCGAAATGAAGAGCGACGTCAGGCCCAATTCCTTCTGCAAATCCTTGAGAAGGTTGAGAATCTGGGCCTGCACCGAAACATCGAGCGCTGAAACGGGCTCGTCGCAGATCAACAGTTCCGGAACGAGCGCCAGCGCGCGGGCGATACCGATGCGCTGCCTTTGACCACCGGAGAAACTGTGCGGATAGCGGTTGATGAAACGCTGATCGAGGCCGACGGCCTGAAGCAGCGAGCGAACGGTTTCGATCCGCGACTTCGGCGTTCCACGCCCATGGATCTCAAGCGGCTCACTGAGAATGTTCTTGACCGTCATGCGCGGCGACAGCGACGAGACCGGGTCCTGGAAGACCATCTGGATTTTCGAGCGCAGCTCTTTCAGTGCCGCACCCTCGAGTTTCAGGACGTCGACCGCCCTGCCGCCGTCATCGTAAGTTATCGATCCCGAATCCGGCGTCACCGCACGCATCAGAATCTTGCTCACCGTCGTCTTGCCGCAGCCGCTTTCGCCGACGAGCCCGAGACATTCGCCGCGGCGAATGTCGAAACTGACATTGTCGACGGCGCGGTGTCGGGAGGCATCCTGACTGCCGAACCACCCCGAGTTGCGGGTGGTGAAGGTCTTCGACAGGTTACGGACGGAGATGAGAACATCGGAGCTGGAAGTCTTGCGCGCCGGTCGATTTCCGAGAAGGTTTTCGGCCTTGACCGGCACCTCGCGCAGTGCCTTCAGGCGTTCGCCGGGCTTCATGTCGAAGTGCGGCACAGCGGCCATCAGGCCCTTTAGATAGGGATGCTGGGGATTGCGGAAGATTGCATCGACCGGACCCGCTTCGACGATCTCGCCATGATAGATGACGACGACCTCGTCGGCCATATTGGCGACGACGCCGAGATCGTGCGTGATCAACAGCATGGCCATGTTGAGCTTGGCCTGAAGCTCGCGCAGGAGCTGGAGAATTTGCGCCTGCACCGTCACATCGAGTGCCGTGGTCGGCTCATCGGCAATCAGGAGCGCCGGGCGGCAGATCAGCGCCATGGCGATCATCGCGCGCTGCCGCATCCCGCCGGAAAGCTCGAACGGGTACATGTCGTAAGCGCGCGGCGGGTTGGAGAATCCGACATAGCCCAGAAGCTGCTCGGTCCTCGCTCTCCGCTCCTCCTTGTCCGCGTCTGTGTGTATCGCCAGCACCTCGGAAATCTGGTTCCCGATCGTGTGGAGTGGCGACAGCGAGGTCATCGGCTCCTGGAAGATCTTGCTGATGCGCGCGCCGCGAATGGCCTGTATATCGCGCCCGTCAGGCTCGAGCGAGAGCAGATCTTGAGGCTTGCCAGCGACGGCCGGGTCATTGAACAAGACCCTTCCGCTGACCCTCGCAACGCTCGGCAAAATGCCCATGATTGCCTGGCTGATCGCCGACTTACCGGATCCGGACTCGCCGACCAGCGCGGTTACCTTCCCTGGCAGAATCCTGAAATTCGCCCCCCTGACGGCTTCGACTTCGCCGCCGAGCACCGAGAATGTGATCCGCAGACCCTCAACCCGTAGCAGGTCCGCCCCTGATGTCATTGCAGCACGCTTCCCTCACTACCTCAGAGCGCCGTACGTCGTCCCCAGACGCACATGGACGCTCTCCTTTTTGGTTCTACGCATCTTCAATCGAGGCGTTTCACGTCGTTGGCGATGCCATAGCGTCCGACACCAAAAAAAGAGTAGCCTAGCTTAAACGGGCTGTCCAGCAGGCCCCCGGAGGCGCCCCGGGGGCTGCGGTTCAACGGCCAATCAGCTTATGAGAACGGGCAAATGCCGTTCGTCAGAACGTCGGCGCACCGCGGCGAGCGGCGGAAATCGTCGTAATAAAGCGTCCAGTCGGTCGTGTCCGCCGCCCGGTATGGCCCGAACTTGAAATACTGATTCTGGCCGAGCCCCTTGTCGGCATGGCCGATATGACCCTTCACTGTAATGACCGGCTGACCATTGGCGAACAGCTCGATATGTCCGGAACCGTCCGGCCCGGGCTTGGTGAAGACCGCGAAGTCGATCCAGCCGGACTTCGGATCTGGCAGCGGATTGCCGTGATTGGTGACGGTGATCCCGGTTGTGCATGAATTGAAGAGGCCGCCGTCTTCGGGCTTCCAGTTCGGATCGGCCGCGACCAGCATGCGCATCTGGTTGAGTTCGGGTCGCACCCAGACGGGAACCTCCCCCGGCGCGCAGCTCGCCGGCGTGTTCTCCGGCCCGGTGGACACCGGCGGCAGATAATTGGTCTCGACAGTAACGAAGAGCTTACCCAAGCTCATGCGGAACGCCAGAAAGGGGCTGAAGTCTCCGTTGGCGCCGTGATCGATTTCACGCTTCCATTGCGCAATGAGGTAGCGATGGTCTCCACTCGGAACCGGATCGGCGAACTTGACCGAAAAGCCGTACCAGACCCCCTGATCGTAAGGCACGCGCAATGCGGTCTTTTCCCAGATTTCCGCCCGCTCGCTGCACCCGTCGTCGGGTTGTAGGCATTTTGGCACGATGGACAGTTTCAACCCGCCACTTCCGGTGCGCTTGACGTCGCTTTGAAACACATAGGTGCCGGCGCTCTGTTCGAAGTTGTCGCGATAGTAGAGCCCGCCTTCAGGGGCAAAATCCTTCCCCTCGAACCCGTCGACCAGCTTCTGCTCCAAGGCGGGTTGCTGTTCTGTCGATTGGGCATGCGCAACGGTTGTCGCAGCGAGGGCTGCGGCCAGAACAACCACACGGAACATCGAACCTCCTTAAAGCGAGCGTCTTGACGAACTATTGCAACATCTTGTCGATGAGGCCGCGTGGCCCCGGCGACTGCTTCGTATTGCGATAGAGCAACATGACATGCTCTGCCTCGGAAAGTCCATCCTGAGTTGCATCGTCGGGACGCTCCTCCGCGATCGCTGCAAGCGCTGTGTCCTTGGGATAGAGGATGGTGAACTTCTGTCGCACGCCGCGCAGTTTTTCCTGGCCGAGCGTCGCCCAGTCGCCGCCGCAATAGTTGACGAAGGCTTCGCTGGCGACGACGTTGTGGGCATATTTTTTCGTCAGGCTCTGCAGGCGCTGCACCTCGTTCACCGCCGACCCGAAAACGGAAAAGGTCAGCCGGTCGCGAAGCCCGACATTGCCGAACATGACGTTGCCCACATGGAGCCCAATTCCATAGCCGATCGGATCGCGGCCCTGTCTCTTCCTTTCCGCATTCAGGGCCGCCACGCGCGCGGTCGCCACGCTCACTGCAGCAAGGGCCTCGCGGCTCGCCATTTCCGACGGCTCCTTGTGGCGGCCGCATGGATAGACGGCGATGAATCCGTCTCCAACGAAGCTCAGGATCTGCCCGCCGTTTCGGTTGAATGGCGTCGCGATCGCATCGAAGAAGCCGTTGAGCGTCTCGATATAGGCCTGGCGACCTTCCTTCTCCGCGAGCATGGTCGATTCCCGCATGTCCGCCATCACCAGGACGGCGCGCACGGTCTCGCCGTCACCGCGCCGCACCTGACCGCTCATCACGCGCCGTCCGGCATTGGCGCCGAGATAGGTCGTCAACATGTTGTCGGCGAGTTTGCCGAGGACGGCGACCTTGGCGGCAACCGCCAGATGATTCTGAAGCTTGAGCAACGCCGCGATCACATCGTCGCTGAAGCCGCCGTGGCGATCCGTCGTCCAGGACCCCACCATGCCATGGTCGGAATCGGTCCCGAGCGGTTGCATGAAGGCCAGATAATCAGTGGCCCCATGCTCTTTCAGCTCATCGAAAATCGGAAACTCGGACACCTCCGCCGGATCGATGCGCCGCCTTACGTGGTCGAGGTTGTTGTTGAGCAGATAATAATAGGGGCTCCGCAGAAACCGCTCGGGATTGAGCGCCAGGTCCTCATGGCGCAAACCGCTTACTTCGACGCCCTTGCCGCGCCACCAGGTAAAACCGAGCGCGTCGTAGAGCGGATGCAGCATCGAGAAGGATAGATGGACGCGCATGAGCGGCAGGCCGGCCGCCGCCAGCCTTTCGCAGAAGCCACGCACGAGGGTTTCGAGCGTCTCGTCGCTCAAGGACGCTCGCATGAGCCAGTCTGCGACCTTGTCCAGAAGAATTTCGGATACGCTGTTGTTGATCGGGCTCATGGCATTCCTCATTATCGGCATGACGGCCAACACCGACGGCTATCGCGCGGACCTTGCAATCAAGGCCGCGTCCACCTGTGATGCCCGTTGTAACGAACGGCGTCTGCCGCGCTCGGCGGCAGTACTTGCGGCGATTGAATCGCAGCATCTTCTTTCCTGGAGATATTCACCGGCGAGCCCGATTTCCAGAGACGTTCGAAATTTTTGATCATGCGTCGATCGTACACGGGATTGATCGTATAATTGCACCCTGTAATTGTTGGGGTGGTCCGCGACCTTCCGCCCCGCGCTTGACTTGCGACGCCTTTCTCGCCAACAAAACGGCGACCTTTCCGGCAGTCGGGATCGTCGCAATCGCTCGCCCTGCCCCTGACAGATGGAACCCTATCTTGACCTCCCCTCACCACGACAGGCTGCTTGAATCGATCTCAGCGCGCCAGGCACGCGTCGGCGTCATCGGCCTCGGCTATGTCGGCCTGCCGCTCGCCATTGCGGTGGCACGCTCCGGTTTTCCGGTGACCGGTTTCGACATCGATCCAGCGAAGATCGTCGCTCTGGACGATGGCCGCTCCTATATCGAGGCGGTTACGGATGAGGCGCTTGGCCGCGAGATCGCCGCGGGCCGATTCCGTTCGACGACAGATTTCTCTGAGCTTGGCCCGTGCGACGTGATCGTCATCTGCGTGCCAACGCCATTGACCAGGCACCGCGATCCGGACCTCTCCTTCGTCGAAGGAACGGCGCGCTCGATCGCCGCCACGCTGAGGTCGGGCCAGCTTGTGGTTCTCGAATCGACCACCTACCCCGGCACCACCGACGGCGTCGTACGTTCGATCCTCGAAGAAACGGGGCTGAAGTCCGGCGAGGACTTCTTCCTCGGCTTCTCGCCCGAGCGCGAAGACCCGGGGAACCGCGTCTTCGAGACCGCGAGCATCCCGAAGATCGTAGCCGGTGACGGGCCGCGCGCGACAGCGCTGATGCAGCATTTCTACGGCGCCGTGGTCAAGACCGTCGTCCCGGTCTCCTCGAACGCCACGGCCGAGGCCGTGAAGCTTACCGAAAACATCTTCCGCGCCGTCAACATTGCCCTCGTCAACGAGCTCAAGGTCGTCTACGAGGCCATGGGGATCGACATCTGGGAAGTCATCGAAGCGGCCAAGACGAAGCCGTTCGGCTATATGCCCTTCTACCCCGGGCCGGGACTCGGCGGGCATTGCATCCCGATCGACCCTTTTTACCTCACCTGGAAATCGCGCGAATACGAACTGCCGACACGCTTCATCGAACTCGCGGGCGAAATCAATTCGGCGATGCCGCGCCATGTCGTCAGCCGGCTCGCCGAGGCGCTCGACAGGCGGCAGGGCAAGGCGCTCAGCCGCTCAAACGTTCTCGTCATCGGTCTCGCCTACAAGAAGAACGTGCCGGACATTCGGGAAAGCCCCTCGCTCAGGCTGATCGAGCTCATCGAGGAGCGCGGCGGCAGCGCTGCCTTCTACGATCCACATGTCGAAGAGATCCCCTCGACGCGCGAACATCTCCCGTTGAAGGGCCGTCGATCGATCCCCTTCAACAAGGAAAGCGTGCGCCGCTTCGACGCCGTGCTTATCGCAACGGACCATGACGGCATCGACTACAAGGCGCTTTCGGACTGGGCACCTCTGATTGTCGATACGCGCAACGTTTTCGCACGACTCGGCATTGTTGCGGACCACGTCGTCAAAGCCTGACGTGCGAGCGATCGCGCTGTAGCGAGTTGGAGCGCGATGCGGGCGAAAAGCCGCGTCGCTTCAGCCAACTGGCGCGAGCGCAGCCTTCAGATTTTTCGCCGCCATGGCGTAGCCGCCTGCCGCGCCGTCGATGAAATGCACGTGATCGCGGCTCATGGCCGCCGGTACGATGCAGGTCATCAGCGCGGAATCCTGCTGATGCAGCCCATAGCTGGAGACGCCGGCCTCCGCCGCCCGCTTCAGCCTTTCTTCGATCTGGCTGAGCCGCTCGATGCCGATATCGATCGTCATCTTCAGCCCGTCGTCGAACTTGCGGAAGTCGGAATTTCTGACCAGGTCGCGCTTGTATTGCGTGGTATCGAACGTGCCGATATTCCATCCCAGCTTGAAGCACACGAACAGCACCAGGCTCTGGAGCGTTATCCACGACCAGGCGATGAGACGTCGGCCTTTCCGCGCCATAGCGCGAGACTCGACTGCAACCCCTTGCATGGAGAGCCGAGGCTCTGGCCCGTTCTCCGGCACGGGATGCCCCCCGCGTTCCTCGCCTTCGGCCAATGCCACGATATCACCGACCAGTGCCTGGAACTCCGGACCATTGCCGCGCAGACCCGGAACGGCAATGATCGAGACGATGGCCCCGTGCCGGGAGACAATCGGATTCCAGCGGCAGGATAGCCCGGTCAGATCCGGCCTGCTTCCGGCCGCCGCGGCCTCGATCTGGTAGCGCCCCGCTTTCATTTCCGCCTCTGCCCAACTGGCACCGCCACCGGAAAACATGGCGTAGGAGACCTCCTCGCTCGCCTTGAAGCGCGCGATGTGCATGTCGAGCCCGTTGGCACGGATGTCGGCGACCGGAACAAGGGCTGTCCGCAGTTCGAGGCCAAGCTCTTCCGCGACCCAGGTCTTCGCGTCGGCCAATGCAGCGCGCGCCTTCGCTGCCATTGCCGCGGGTATTGCGGCAAGAGCCCCGTCGCCTCCGAAGACGAAGGGTAGGTTTCTCTCGTCGAGCGCATTCATCAACGCAGATATGACGCTCGCGCCGGCCATATTGACGCTCTTGTAACGACCCTCCGCAATGGCGCTGGTCGAGTCGACGATGTCAGCGACTGCCAGCACCCAACCATCCGGCAAGGGCCGGTAGTTGGCCTCGTCGGCAACCCCCTCGAATGCCTCAAAAAGGGGAAGGCTCTCGTAGAACTGCATATCAGCTGCCTTCGCCATGACTGCATCCAACCTTTTCGACTTTAGCCTAATGCGCTCGAGAATCGCTTTATTCTTCTTCGCTTCGCTCTAAATCACGTTAGATCCGAAGATGAAGTTTCAAAACAGGCTTTGGAGAGCAGATCTAGAAATAAAGCAACCCTACAATCCAATTGGAACTTATGCCGTTGCAGGACCCTTATGATCTGTGCTTGTCTAAGGAAATGCACGCAGGCAAAAGCGCCGAGGCGGGCAGGACGAAGCCAAAACGGGAATGCAGGAAAACACCTTTCGAGTGCGGTTCTGGGGAGTGCGAGGCAGTTTGCCGGTATCCGGCGAACAATTTCTACGCTATGGAGGCAATACACCCTGCATCGAAGTCCGTTGCGGCAACGAAGTCCTGATATTCGATGCCGGCTCAGGGCTGCGCGAAGCCGGGGTGGCGCTCATGTCGGAGGGCATCTCGGCGTTCGACCTGTTCTTCACGCACAGCCACTATGATCACATCATCGGCCTCCCCTATTTCAAGCCGATCTACAATTGCAGCACTGCCGTGCGTTTCTGGTCCGGCCATCTTTACGGAAGGATGAGCACCAAGAGAATGGTCGGCGAGTTCATGCGGCCGCCATGGTTCCCGGTCGATACCGACATTTGTCAATCGAGCATGGACTGTGTCGACTTCCGCCCGGGAGACGTGCTCGCGCCCCGCAAAGGGGTTACCATCCGCACGATGAGTCTCAATCACCCCGGCGGGTGCGTGGGCTACCGGATCGAATGGGGCGGCCGTGCCGTCGCCTTGATCTATGACACCGAACACGAGGCCGGTGTTCTCGATCCAGCAATCCTTGAGTTCATCGCCGGCGCCGACCTTATGGTCTATGACTGCACCTATCTCGAATCGGAGATGGCGACCTATCGAGGATATGGGCACTCGACCGGCATGCACGGCGCCAAGCTGGCGCAAGCTGCCGGCGTGCGGCGTCTGGCAATGTTCCACCACGATCCGTCGCGGACGGATATTGAGCTCGCGGCGATGGAACAGGAAGTACAGGCCTTTTTCGAGGGCGCCTTCGCGGCCCGCGACCGCCAGATCATCGAGCTATGAGGTCGCCTACCCTGCGCCAGCGGCAGGCGGGGTGCACGGCGGTAAGCTCGAACAATCGCGACAGAAATTCCCATACGCTTTCGTCATGGACCAAATGGTGCGTGAGAATGCCGACAGCCTCCTCATCGACGTCCATCTCGTCCAAGCGCCGTACGATATCTTGAATGATTTCCCGGTGATTCCGACAGCCGCGCGTTCCATGCCAATCCATCACGTCCACATGCGTGTTGATGAGGCACAGGCCGGGCCGGGGAAAAGCGGATGCGATCGGCCCGTTCTTCATCTTTGCAGGCTTGCTCGGACTCTTTCTTTCGGGACCGAAGACCGAAAGGGCCGTGAAGCCGATGTCTGGCACCCCATCGAGGAGGCCCGGATCGATTCGGTTCCATGGCGGGACGAGAAGCGGGACAAAAGAGGACGGATGGAGCACCTTGAGATGGGAGTGTCCCCTCTCCAACTCATCGAGAACGACCTCGCGCGGCCGATGACCACCAAGTTCCTGCCGCTTATCCGCCGGCGGCGCATGGTTTCGATGCGTCCAGCCGTGAACGGCAACGCTGATATCGTCACTGTGGGCAAGGTAACGCGAGAGCTCCCCGCTTGTGTACGCCGGGATAACGGCCAAGGTAATCGGCACGGAAAACCGGTCCGCCAAATCCACCAGCCGGTCGAGCGCCGCTGTCGGTTCGACCGCATCGTCGTCGCGCAACCAGAAATCGACGCGCCGCCCGGCCGTCCGCAAACGCTCCAGTCTGTCGACAATCGGCTGCCAGGTCGACGTCCCCATTATGCCGCCTTCTCCACAAAGTCCTTGAAAATCTCGCCAAGGCGCGCTGCTGCTGCCTGCAACGACCGTTGCTCGACAACGAAGCGGCTCGCGTTTGCCCCGAACTCGGCGCGCAGGGTCCTGTCGCTGATCAGCCGCCGGATCGCCGCGGCGAACAGGTCGATATCACCCTCCTTCGTCAGCAAGCCCGTTTCCTCATCCCTCACCACTTCCGGAACGCCGGCTGTCCGTTGCGCGACGACCGGCAGGCCGGCTGCCTGCGCCTCCAGATAGGAGAGGCCATAGGCCTCGCCGCAGCCCGGCCAGACATAGAGATCGCCGCGCGCAAGAATCCCGGCAATCGCTCCGGGCTCTCTCTCGCCGAGCCAATTCAGCCTCTCGGCTGGAAGCGCGGAGAAAACTTCCTGCACTTCCGCCCAGGCGGGGCCGTCGCCGACGATCGACATTGTCCAGGGCAGGTCGACCACCAGCGCCAAAGCCTTGGCGAGCATTCGGTAGCTCTCCATCTTGTCGCCCGGCCGCATCATCGCCACTGCCAGCAGCCGGCACAGGTCGGTCTCGGATTGTCGCGGCTCGTGGAACGGCGCCACGTCTATGAACGGCGCAAGCATGGCATATCGGCCATCCGGTATGGCCTCTTCCAAGCCTTCGCGGTCGCGCTGTGTAAAGCAGATATTGACGGCAGCATGCCTGGCGCCGGCCGCAGCTTCATCCTGGGCTGGCTTCCTGGCGCCAACGTTGCGGCGGTACGAGTAGGAACTTTCGGCGGTAATGTAGGGAATGGAAAATTCAGTCGAGATGCGGGGGCCGATGAGATCCGGCGCCTTGTAGTAAGGATGGTAGCAGAACCATGCGTCGGGCGGTCCCTCAGCGCGCCAGAGGCGCCGAAGACGGCGGACCTCCAGATCGGCTTCCGTTCGAAGCGACGAAAGTTGTTCATCGGACGCCTCGCGTGAAAAGCTGCGCAGTTGCGACGCGATGCCAATTTCATGGCCGCCCAGCCGAAGCGCATCGATCAGCAGGCGCGCCATCTGCCTGTCGCCGGAGGGGACGGGATGATCGGGCGATTTCAAAGGCGCGTAAAAGGCGATCTTCATTCGACGCGAGCTATCCCGCCTTACCGATCGGATGTCAACATGTGTCGAACGAAGGCAGCGCGGCGGCTGCCACTACCTACACGCGGGCGGGCCCGATGCAAGTACTGCGGCTCTCGTTCCGCGTTGTGGCGGTTTATTCCGTTGGCGCTCCTTCCGCCTGCGCTAAGGCAGCGTTCTTCTTGGCGATTGCGTCGCGGGTCGCGGCGGCCGCGGCCGTTGTCGATTGCGTATCGTCGCCGGCGACCTGGACGGTCGGTGAAGCGAAGTGGATGCCGTTGGCGTCGAAGGCCTGCTTGATCAGGGCCTGAGCCCGCCGCCTAACCTGGGTCTGGTGTCCCGGCTTCGTCTTCATCGCGAAGCTCAGGGTGATGCCGTAGTCGCCGAACTGCTCGACGCCCTTCATCTTCACCGTTTCCAGGATCAGCGGCCCGAGCTCCTCGTCCTCGAGCAGCGTGGCGCCGATCCCCTTCACCACCTTCTTCACCTTGCCGACATCGGTGTCGTAGGAAACGTTGATCTTGAACTTGTCGATCACCCAGTCGCGGCTCATGTTCTGGACGGCGCCGAGCGAGCCAAACGGTACGGTGAACACCGGTCCGCGGTGGTGGCGCAGCTTGACGGAGCGGATGCTGAAGGATTCGACCGTCCCCATATAGCTGCCGCTCTGGATGTATTCGCCGACGCGGAAGGCATCGTCCATCATGTAGAAGATGCCGCTGATGATATCCTTGACCAGCGTCTGCGAGCCGAAGCCGATTGCGACGCCGAACACCCCGGCGCCAGCGATCAGCGGACCGATCGCGATACCAAGGCCGGAAAGAACCATCAGCACAGCGACTATGGCGATGAAGACGGCCAGGAAGTTGCGCAGTATCGGCAGCAGCGTGCGCAGGCGCATATCACGTGCGAGTTGCACCGGGTCCGCGACGTTAACGCTCGCCCGCTTCAGACGTTGATTGATGAGCTCCTTTGCCAGGTGCCAGATGAGATCTGCTGCGAGCAGGATGACGATGCCCGCAAGCACGCCACGGAAGATGCGGTTGAAGGCATCGTCCTGCAGCATCGAACTGCCGTTGAAGCGGAAGACGACAGCGAGCCAGGCAGCCGCGAGCCCAATGATCACGAGCCGGGCGCCTCGCTCGATCGACACATTGCGCAGCACGCTCATACCGTCGGTTGCCGAGGTGTCGAGCATCGCCCTCGTCGTTGCGCTGGTGAAACGCAAGAGCGGCGGCAAGCCGAGAACATAGATGCCGATCCAGAACAGGACCCTCATATCGGCGACCCAAAGGAACCAGAGCAGGACCAGGAAGGCGATAATCATCGCATTGCGGAGCATCCGGCGCGCCGCCGTCGTGGGCTCGACAGGGCGGCGAAGCGTCGTGTCGATCGCGAGGCCGAGAATGACAAGTCCGATTATTGCGGCAACAAGTTTGCGAACGTCTTCCGCAACCGAAAGGGCCTGCATCACATCGGTAATCGCCCACACAAAGGCGAGCGCGCAGATGAACAGCACCGATCGATTGAACCAGAACCGGGCGGCGTCGGGGGCAAGTGTCGCATATACTGCTTCTGCACCCGGCGTCGGGGCGGCCCCGGCGGCCGACTTGAAGACAGCCGATGCGATGGCAATCAACAGGCGCGCGCCGATCCAGGCGATGAGCAGCGGCGCGATCGCGGCCTCAAGTCGGTGCGGCCAACCGGAAAGCACGAAAGTGGCGATTGCGGCGATTGCAAAGGCGACGAGAGGTGCGATGCGGATGAAGGCGCCAAGGCCGCCTCCGTACTGGGCGGCATTACGCTCAGCATTGCGCCGCAGGAAATAGCGTAGCAAGTATTCGGCGCCATAGCCGACCAGCAAGATGAAAGCGAACCCCCGCAGAATGGGCATCGTTCCTTGGTTCTGCATATCGCTGGCGATGCGATCCTTCGCGGCCCGCCATTCGGGAGCCATCCGTGGAACTGCGTCCCGCATGCCGCTTAAGTGCTTCTTGATTTCCGCGACCCATTGGTGGGCAAGCCCGGTGGTCGGCGCCGGTGGCGCAGGCTGCGCCGCCTGCTTAGCCACCAGCCATTGGCGGACCTCGGGATCATCGAGCAACTCGATCAGTTGCTGCACCTTGGCCGGGGGCAGCGCAGCCGTCGGTTCCTGCGCGGCCAGAGGGCTGGCAAACGCGAAAATCAACTGTAGAAACAGGACAAAGAAGGCGAGAACCACACCTTTCCTGCAATGACCTGAAGCTGCATGCATGGCGACCCAGCCTTTCCCATTGCGACGACGAACCACCCCAGCGCCGCGCGCCTTGTCAGACGCGTGAAGGACGCTGTAGCACTTTGAATCGCTGCATGTTTTTGTCCTTAAATCGGCTGCGATTTAAAGAAACATGCAGCAGGCGATTAACCTGCATTTTATCCTTAATAGCAGATGCCTAATAAAAGTGTCATAGCGCAACGCCATCCTGCCCGATCTGGATTATCATTGATTGAATTCGGGGACACGCTCGTCGGTTCTGCTTTCGCCCGCGTGCAGCTTACCCTGCAAGCGGTGTGGCCGTTGGGGACTTGAAACCGGCCGTTGCGCACATAGTTTTTCGGAAGAGGATTTGGCGATCAAAGAGGGGAAACCGCGATGCCGAAGAAGGTTGCGAAGATAGCTGCCATCCATGGAGGCCACGTCACCTCGACGCGGTTGCTGACAGGCGCCCTGGCGATGACCGTCCTCCTTTTTTCTGGCGGCACTATGTCGGCTAAGGAAGGCAGGCTTTCAGGCCTGCCTTCCATGATCCTCAGCGGCCAGACCGCCGAGGCGCAAACGTACAATTTCGAGCAGGCATTCGTCGAGGAGGTCAAGACGCCGACGATCAATATCATCCTCGACAAGACGACGCTCGACGACATCAAAGCTGCATTCGGCGGTGAAATCCGGATACGCTCGGCCGGGGATATTGCAGTCGGCTGGCTGTGCTACACCTTTGTCTCGCAATCCGTTCAGCGCGATGTCTGGTTCATTGCCAACGACATGCAGGCGGCATCCGGGGCGGGACAAGCCGTGAATATGATTGCGGTCGAGGAGACGTCCGAGGATCAACTCGATTGCGACAAGGGGCAGTTCGATGTTGAGAACTGGACAATCCCGGTACCGACGCTCGGCGAAGACAGAGCTTCCCTCCAACAACGTTTCGGCAACGCTCCGGAGAGCGGCCTGGTCCGCTACGCTCATGAAGGAGCCGGCGCAGATGCGCAATTGACACAGTCGCTGGTCTACCGCCTGAAGGACGGCAAGATCGATGCTGTCGCCTTCACGCAGATCAAATCGAGATAGTTGCGATCAGCTCCAGTGCGATCTGATCACGGCATGTTTCCTTAGATCGTAACCGGCTTGAGGATAAAACCATACGACAATTCAAAGTAGTAACGTAACTGGCTTTGGCGCATGCTTTTTTTTCCGCCCACATCGCTGTGCTTTGTCACAGGGATGTGGGCGGCGCTCAAGCTGCGGCGCGGAAGAGTCTTTTCAGCCCAAGGACTTGGGCTGGCTGGATTCCTGTGACAAGCACTGGAATGAGGTAGGGAGCAGATACCGTGCCCTACCGCGAGCGACGAGGTGACAGCGCGCGGCTGTCATATGCTGTGGCGTCTTATAAGAGGCGCGGCGCTGTTGGCACCGGAGGGCTCTCACACCCTTGCCCGATCACGCCTCTTAAAGGCCGGCAGGCCGCCCGCGGGCAGATGCCGGAACTTGCTGCGAATTCGCGACCATAGGGACTTGAGGGATTGAGGCCGCCAGGTTTTCAGGCCTGCGCCGCGGCGGCCGGCGAAGTTCAGGATGCTGCCGACGACGGGCGCGCGACCGATGTTCAGACGCTGGACCGATTCAAGCAGTTCGGTCTCCTGCGTCCTTCCGGCCGCGACCATCACCAGAACCGCGTCCACCTGGGATGACAGCCACACGGAATCGTCGTCGTGTGCGATTGCCGGCGGATCGATTATGACGAGGTCGAAGCGGCGGCGCAGCTCCTGGAAGAGCCGTTCATGGTCATGCAGGCCGAGGCGTGAGTTAATGACACGCAAGAACGGATATTCAGGCGCGACGCTTATGATGGACTCGAGGTCGGTCGTACCGTCCAGATACATGCCGAGCGTCGGATTTCTGTTGGTAATGCCGAGCATGCCAGCCGCGCCGTTCGGCTTGGGATCGATGTCGAGAATGACGGCCCTCAGACCGCTGAGAGTGGCCGTTGCCGCCATTCCAAGGGCGCAGGTCGTCTTACCCTCGGCCGCACCGGCGGAAAAGAACATGACGACTTTCACGTCCGCGCCAAACTCCAGCGCGCGCCAGGCCAAGCACAGGGAACGCATCGAGCGCGCAAAAGGCGAATGGGGACTGGCGAGCATATGCTGATACGGGGTCTGTCCCGGCTCCAGAATCCCTTCCACATCCGGGATCGAGATGATGTTCGGGCGCTTGATGATGCTCTCCACCTTTCGCGTCGTGCGAATGCGCGTGTCCAGCCCATCCATGATGAACATCGCGACGACGGCCAACAGGAGAGAAGCCACGGCGGCGATCGGAATCATGAGTGCGGGCCGCGGAAAGGACGGCGCGCGCGGAATTTCTGCAAAGGATGCGATCCGCGCCGTGGCCTTGACCTCCTCCTGCTCCGGATCGAAGGAGCCCAGCCGCAGCACCACCTCGTCATAGCGCTTTTGTTCCGAGAGCAAGTCTCGCTCCAACTCGCGACGGCGAATTTCATCGAGATTGCGGACCTGCATCTCCTTTTGCAGTAGGCTGACCTCCTGCTGGAACTTCTTCACCCTTATGGTGGCAACCTTGGCGTCGTTCTCCAGCTCCCGCAGAATTCGCCCAACTTCCTCATTGATCAGACGCCGATTGGAGACGATCTGCGCGTCCGATTCCACGACGAGAGGATGGTTTCGCCCAAACTTCGCGGTGAGCTGCGCCCTTTCGCGCAGAAGGCGGCCCTCTTCGTTTCTCAGGGTAGTCAGCAATTCCGAGGTCACGACCTTTCCGGCAGAATCGATGCCCATCGAAGCGAGCAGCTGCTTGGCCTCGTTATATTTTGCCCATGCGCCGGCCTCATCGACGCGCGCAACGGTAAACTGGGTATTCAGCTGCTCGGTGCGGGCACGCAGCACATCGTCCCGTGGATCGAAGGCCAGATCGCTCCTGGCGGCAAATTCCGCCATCTCGCGCTCTTTTTTCGCGATCGACGTCGCCAGGCCGCTGGCTTGCAGGCGCAGGTAGTTCACGGTGTTTTGCGCTGCGGCCTCCTTCAGGTGCGATGTCCACGCCACATAATTTGACGCAACGCCGTTGGCGACCTCGGCCGCCCGGGCCGGAAGGTCGTGTTGGACTGAGATGGTCATCGCCAAGCTGTCGCCCCTGCGGTCAGCGGCAACGGAAGCCTGCAGCCTCGTAATCGCACGGTCCCTCGAGCGTCCTCCAGCAACAATATTTGACCGCCGGTCCTCTCGACCACGCGAACTGATGATTTCAGGAGAGGCTCCGAAGAATTCCTTCAGAGAGGTCCAAGTCGATTTGGAGGCAGCCTGTTTTTCAGCAAGTCGCGGGTTGAAATAAGGGTCTTCCTGAAGGTTCAGATCGTCGACGACAAATCCCAGAAACTCGCGCGACCTGACCAGATCCATCTCCGTATCCATCGCGGATTTGTCGCGCTCGAGTTTCTGCAACTCGAGCACCGACTCGTAGGGACGCGTGTCGTTGCGGTCGAAGACCAGCGTCGATGACGCCGTATAAACCTTGTCGAGCGAATAGGTGACTATAGTGGCAAGCAATGTACCGACGACGACGACAGAAGCGATCAGCTTGGCGTAGCGCCGCAAGAGATCCAAAACGTCATGGAAGCTCTGAATCGACGCCTCTCGCTGGCCCGCACCGCCCAGGTTTGCAAGCCTCCTGGCCTCTTCGCGGACTTCGAAATCCCGATCAAAAGTAAGCATCATGCCCCTCTTCCAACCCCGTCGGACACCGAAGCCCAGACTGAAAATTGGGGTCAAATTTCTAATGTGAAAAGGTTGCTGCTATGCAATATTTACTCAGCGGCCAAATGCGTGCAAAGTTAGAAAGCTTTAAGTACTTAACACACATCTCATCCGCCGGATGAGCAAGTAAATTTTTATATCTCGTAAAATCGTGCCTGGCGCGATTTTGCCATATTGGCTTTCTTCGCGCGATAATTTTTTTAGCGGATGTTATCGGACGTCCAGGCAAAAGCAAGAGTTTACGCGGGCCGACAATGATAAGCGCGGTTGAGTCCAGATTCGCAGTCCCGGCCAAATCCAAGAGAGAGGTCTGGCAGCGCATCGAATTCCTGACTGTGGGTGCTGCGATCTTCTTTTCGCCCGTCAATGTTTTGCGCCTCAATCAGTTCTACTTCACGCTCAGCGATGCATTGTTCAGCCTGGCGTTGATCCTCGGCCTGATCAACGGGCGCATCCCATTGCGACCGCTCGGGCGCGTCAGCACAGTCGTCTGGCTGTCGGGGCTTTGCTGTATCGCAATTGGTCTCCTCGTCAGCAGCCTCGTCAGCCCAGATCCGATAAGAGGCCTGGTCGTTCCGGGTCAGTACATTTTCGCGTATTTTATCGTCCTGCTTATCGTTGCCGGGCGCCCGGTGGATGAAACGATCAAGCTGGCAAAATTCTATATCCTCTCGGTGTTTCTGATGTGCGTCCACGCGATCTATCTCATCCATTGGGATGGGCAGAAGAACACGACGTTCGTCAGCGGGAGCGGCCGGTTTACGGGCTTTGTCGAACGAGAAAACGAATGCGCGGCACTGATTGCGTTGGCTGTGCCTATATTGCTGCTCGTCGCCTCGGCGGGCAAATTGAGGAAGATCTATGTCGCCGTTGCGGTCCCGGTCATGGGCTACGGCATCATGTTGACCGGATCCAACAGCGGGCTGGCCTGCCTCGCCTACGGACTGCTTGTCTTCCTGTTGGTGACGGCCAATTGGAAGCGCCTGCTCGCCGGCGCCGGCGTCGCCCTTGCAGCCGCGGCGGTCATGGCAGACGCGGGTCGCGAATATCTTCCCGCAATCTTTCAGAAACGGGTGCTCGGGGCGTTGGAATCGGGCGACTTGAGCCAGGCCGGGACCTTCGACCACCGTCTTGAGCTCATTCACGAAGCCATGGGTCTCGTCGAGCAGAATTTCTGGGTCGGACTGGGCGCCGATCAATACATGGTCGTGAGCTACATCGGGCGCCCGGTGCACAACGTATATCTTCTCATGTGGAACGAAGGGGGGATCGTCGCCGTGAGCGGCTTTCTGATCATGCTCCTTGCGGGCCTCGGGCCGATCGCGCGAGCGTTCAAATTGCCGGGAGGGCTTCCTTTTGCGACCTGCGGCTTCGTCTGCGTGAGCATGTTCCTGCTGGCGGTCAATGCGTTCACACATGTCTATGGCAGGTTCTGGTCCGTACCGATCATCCTCTCGGTCGCATTGGCGCAAGCTTACTGCCGGAGCTGGCATCGCCAGTTCTCACAGCTGCGGTCTTTCGGGCTGGAGCGTAGATAACGATCGAGAGGCCCCGTTTCTTCAGGCACGTGCCCATGGTGTCGCGCAGCTATCGCTGCGCCACCTGCCTCGTTTTTTCCGCGCTGGCGCTTGCAAGCACGCTCCGTATCGCATGCGCGCTCCTCTCCATGGCGACGGTATCGAGGGCAGGGTCGACGAGAAAAGCGAGGCTGGTTTCACCGAGTTCCCGTGCATTGGGCAGCCTCTCGGTCGGGCCCATGCCGATATCGGTGAACGCCTTCTCCAGATAGATTTCCGAACAACTTCCGCTGAAACAGGCGACGCCGGCGGCGTTGATCTCACTGATAATCCTGTCCCGGCTCCACCCGGACTTGAGATAGTCGGACCGCACGAAGGTGTAGAAGCGGTACCAGGCATGCTGGAGGTGGCTGGGCGGCGATGGCGTCCGCAGCGCCTCGATGCCCTCGGTCGCCCTTGCAAGAATTGCCGCGTTATGGGCGCGTATATCGCGCCACTTTAAGAGGCGTTGCAGCTGGCGCAGGCCCAGAACAGCCTGGATGGACGTCATTCGCCAGTTGGTTCCTATGGATTCGTGCAGCCAGCGAAAACCGGGCGGGTGCTGTTTGTTGAAAACAGCGTCGTAGGACTTCCCGTGGTCCTTGCGGCTCCACGCACGCTTCCACAGGCCTTCGTCGTTCATGGCGACAAGGCCGCCCTCCCCGCCGGTGGTGATGATCTTGTCCTGGCAGAAGGAAAATGCCGCGATATCTCCAAAACTGCCGACGGGCCGGCCATCGATTTCGGCGCCATGCGCTTGCGCACAATCCTCAATAACCCAAAGGCCCTTTTCCCGCGCCAGCGCCATGATCGCCGGCATGTCGCACGGCCAACCGGCAAGATGGACGACGATCACGCCCTTCGTCCGCGGCGTCAGCTTCGCCCTTATGGTTTCGGCGGTGATGTTCTGGCTGTCGCGATCGACGTCGGCGAACACCGCGGCGCCACCTGCCATGGGCACTGTGGAGGCGGATGCTATGAAGCTGCGGGGCGTCACGATGACCTCGTCGCCCGGTTGAAAGTGAAGCGCGTAGAGCGCAAGATCCAGCGCGACCGTTCCATTCGCCAGCGCAATGGCGTGCTTCGCCCCCAGGAACCGCTCATAGGCGGCCTCAAAGTTGCGCACATGCGGCCCCGTCCAGGCGTTCACCTCGCCCGACCTCAAGACCGACACGACATCTTCGATCTGTTCTTCGTCGTAAACTGGCCAGCGTCCCATTCTGTCTCTCCAAACCGCTTTCGGGTCCATTGCATCGCGTTCCCGCCAATGCCGACACATCCTACCCCGTGTTCAACGTCGCGTCGCGAGAACCTCAAGCGACGTGGCGGACCAAAACGAATGCCTCTGCCGCTTGCCGCTGGATCGTTGCACCGCGCAGAGTGGCGAGCGCTCGCAACGCGGTCAGCGATCGCTCGTGCGGCGGTTGGCGCAACTGAGAAGCAAAGGCCTGCATCGCCTCCAGTTTCGTTTCGACATGCGCGGCGATATCGATGAAGACATTCGGTACGAAGGTCGGCGACAGATAGGGGGCGTTCCAATTCGTCTCGGACAGGGTCTCATAGGCGAGAATGCGCGTGGGAAACTCGGCCTGATGCGGCCTGCAGGCTACCAGCGCAGAGGTGAAGGTGAGCTGGTGGTCGATATGCATGTCGCCCACGAACGGCACGAGAACCGTCTGGGGCGCGAGGCGGCGCACAAGGTCGGAAAGCGTGCCGTTCAAGCTGGTGTGTGGCGTCTCCGAGAGCCCGGCCGCCGGAAGCCCGAGCCAGAATGTGTCCTTGACACCGAGAATGGCGTGGGCCGTCCTTGCCTCCGCCTGGACCCTGGCCACCGCATCGGGCGCAAATGCCGGCGGCTTGCCCTCGGTTACAATCGCAACGAAGATATCCTCGCCTTCCGCGGCAAGCCTTGCGATTGTACCGCCGGCACCGAGCACCTCATCGTCCGGATGTGGCGCGATCACGAGCGTGCGCCCAAACGCCAATCTTAGCCCCTGCATCGCGCCTCCTTGGCAAAGCTTGTGATCTTCATCAGAAGTATTCCGCTCCATTCTATGGTTTCGCTCGAACTGCCAGATCGAGCCGCGGCCGCTATCTCCGGTCAGCCCTGCAAACTGGCGCGCCTTGCCAAGTACTCCTCCGCCATTTTCAGATGCTCGCGGTGGACTTTTTCGCCAAGGATGATCGTTTTCAATGTCATGAGGAGAATAAGTCCATCGAGGCGCAAGCTGGCATGTCCGACATACCAGAGATCGAGAGCGATCTTCTGGTAGTCCGACAGACGCGTGTTGCCATTGACTTGCGCCCAGCCCGTCAGCCCCGGCGGGACGAGGCAACGAAGACGGCCAAGCTCGCCGAAGGCGGCAATGGTTCCGACCGGCAGTGGCCGCGGCCCTACCAACGACATGTCGCCACGCAGAATCGAGAGCAATTGCGGCAGTTCATCGAAGCGCAGCCGCCGCAGAAGGGCCGTCAGCTTCGTTTGCCGCAATTCGTCGGAGAGCAGTTCGCCGTCCGGACCTCGCGCCTCCGTCATGGTGCGGAATTTCAATATCGTGAAGGCGCGCATCCCGACGCCGGCACGCACCTGCGTGAAAAACAGCGGCCGGCCAAGGTTGACCCAGACGATGATCGCCGTCAGACCCATCAAGGGCAGGCACAGGACGAGAGCAACAGCCGCAAACAGAGACTCGATGGCGCGCCTGAAAGCTGCCGACCGTCGCAGCGGCGGCCAGGCGGGAACAGAAATCACGCGATCAAGATTCGCCTTCAACTCAAAATTCCCTTGGAAAGATGAGAGCCTAACTGGAAAGTGATGCGGCGACGCCAAACACGGCGTCGCTAAATTCCGGCAATGGCGACGACGAGGACGTCGCCAGGCAGCATTTCGGTCAAGGTCGAAGCCTTTATGCTGGTCGGCGTTCCTGCCACCGGATTCCGTCGTATCTCATAAGTATACGAGATCTTTTTTTGCTTCGATGCATCGGCCTCCACGGCAGCCATGAGCAGCATTTGCTCTTCTGCCGACTGCCGTTCTGCGATGAGCTTCTTGATGGCAATTTCGCGCTCTTGCAGCAGGGTCAGGACTTCCTTCTCCCTGTCGGCGCTGAGCTTCGACAGTTGCAGCTTCATCTCGCTCAATTCCTGGCGCGATCTCGCAAGCGTTGCAAACGTCTGAAGAAGCTGCGCCTTCTCCGCAAGGGCATTGTTCTTCGCCCGAGAAAGATCGCTTTCTGTGTTCAGTTCTCGCTTGCGCAGGGAACTGATGCGTTCGAGGTCCTTCTCGTTGTTCGAGACAACCTCCTTCTGCTGCGCCACCAGCTCGTTCAGGATCTCGACGCCGCCCTCGGCCTGCACGATCCCATCCGACAATATCTGAAGTTGAGACTTTCTGGCGGCAAGGTCGGCCGTCAGAATTTTCTCCTGAAGCTCGATAACACCTGCCACCGAAGCGTCCTTGATATAGTCCCGGGCGATTTCGGGCACGTCGTTCAAGTCGACTTTGGGCTTGGATTTCAGTTGAGCCACGAGCCGGGCCGCATAGATGCCCTCATGGATGATCTCTGCGTCGGCACCCTCGATCTCTGCGCGAAGGCGCGCGCGCGCTATGATCCGGTCTGATGGGTTCGAGGAGATGACCTGCGTGCCGCCCGCCAAACCGATGGCTTGCTCGACCGTCAAGCCGCTGTAATAGGGAAATGAACCAGGCGTTTTCACTTCCCCGAGCACGAAGACCGGCCTGAAACTCGCGATGTTCAATGACAGCTTCGGGTCGACCAGTATCTCGCGTTGGCGGTATTCGTCTTTCAGCTTTTGGATGGCCTCCGTCACCGTGAGGCCGACCACGTCGACGGCGCCGATCAGCGGGAATGGTGCTTCGCCATCGTTGGAAATCGTCGCAGTGACCGGCAGTTCGGCGTCATCAAGAAAGTCGAAGGTCAGCACATCGCCGATGGCAAGCCGATACTCTGCCGCTTGCAGATGCGGCTGGCCGATTGCCGTGAACATGATCGCCAAAAGTGCGACCGCCAAGCGCGCTCCCCAGCCGGACAGCGACGAACGCATTCTCTTGGATGCACGGAGGGTACCCATCTCAAACAGTCCCCCAAAAAACAAATTAAGAAAACGCTACCAAAAAATATTGGCCAACTATATTCTTCCTGCCGCTGCCGCGTCAAAGGAAATTGGCAGTACTCTTCACGGCCGGGGGGCAATCGGCGAATGATACTGTGTGGCGGCAGTCTCGTCCGGGCTCGCCACTGAAGGTGCGTAGTTTTTCAGGGCGGCGCCCACCGCAATGCATTTTATTTGTTATCGATAAGAATTCGCCGGCAACCCCGGCAACAGCTTTTTCTCAAACGAATTCATAGTCCTGCTCCGACCTTTGAGATGTAGGAAGGTTCCTTTGACGATAAGAAAAAGACTTGGCAAAAAACTCGGTATTCTGCACCAACTCCTCGACCGCGAAAAGAATCTCAAGACGCGTCTCGAGAATGTCGCGCATCTGCTGACCGGGAATCTACTGACCTCCGTGCTTGGGCTCGTCGGCTTTGCGCTGACGGCAAGGGCACTCGGCCCGTCGGATTATGGCGCCCTTGCCCTTTGCTTCACCTATGTCGGCGTCATCGAAAGGCTCGTCAGTTTTCAGTCGTGGCTCCCACTGATCAAGTATGGGGCGGAAGCGCAAAACGCGGGCGACACCGAGCAATTCCAGTCCCTGCTCAAGTTCGGCCTTCTGCTCGATATTTGCGCGGCCACGGCCGGCTGGCCGATCGCGGTCGCTCTCCTATGGATCGGCGCCCCTTGGTTCGGGGTATCGCCTGAGATGTCCGGCCTGGTCATGCTCTATTCTGCCGTCCTGCCGTTCCAGATCTCGGGAATGCCCACGGCGGTGCTGCGCTTGTTCGGCCGGTTCCGGACCATTGCCTATGGCCATGTTGCGACGAGCATCTTGCGCGTCATCCTTTGCGCGATCGGGATCATGGTCGGTGGTGGTTTTCTTGAGTTCATGCTGATCTGGATGACATCGCAAATCATCGGCTCCCTGACCGTGCTCGGGCTCGCCTGCGCGGAGCTACACAGACAGGGACTTCTCGCCGGACTGCTTTCCGCGCCGCTCAAGGGCGTAACATCGAAATTTCCAGGCATCTGGAGATTCGCGATCTCGACGAACATCTCCCTGACCATCCGCTCGAGCGCCAACCAGGTCGATACCCTTCTGGTCGGTTATCTCGCCGATCCCGCTGCGGCGGGCCTTTACCACATCGCCAAACGCATCGGGCGGATCGCGCAACAGGCCGGAGACCAGCTCCAGACCGTCGTTTATCCGGAACTCGCCAGAGCCTGGGCGTCAAAGGCGATGGCCGAATTCCGCCACGCGATCGTACAGACGCAAACCCTTCTCCTGGGCTTCGGGCTGCTCCTCACCAGTGGACTCTACATTGCGATCGAGCCGCTCCTGAGATTGGCGGCAGGTCCGGATTTTGTCGCGGCCGCCCCACTGGTCGTCGTCCAGTCCATTGCGGTGACGATGACGCTTTGCGGCACCGTCATCCGATCGGCGCTTCTTGCCATGGGGCGCGAGGATCAGGTTCTTCGCAGCGTGCTGATCGCCACCGCGGCATTCCACTCTACGGCTCTGCTGCTCGTCCCCGTCATGGGCGCCATGGGCGCGAACGTGGCTCATATCGTCATGTCGGCGATTTGGCTTTCGGTGATGATGGTCGTCTATCGTCGCCCGCCGAAACAATAGCGTCTACAGCCCGACGCATCAGAAGCGCCCACGGGGATCAGCGGCCTATTGCGGATAGCGCCCGGCGATGCGTTCCTCCGACAGCCATTGCATGAAGTCGTCGAAATTGGACCAGCCGTTCTCATCCGAGTCTTCCCACGCGTCGTTCTTCGCGGGGTTTGCTCCGAAGCGCGGCTCGACGCTGTCGGCCAGCCCGTCGCCATCGGCGTCGATGTAGGGCTCCGCGGAAGCGATATCCGGCAGGGCGCCGGGCTCCTTCACCATTTCGCCGCCACCTTCGGCGCCCATTCGCCCCACTTCGCTGATGAGCCTTTGATCGACGGCATCGCGCGGAAAGGCGCCGGCGCTCCGGGTTATCTCTTCGTAGGCCTGCTCTGCCGTCAGGACCTCTGACACGGCCAGGGCGCAGGGCGGCTCGTCGACGAGAACATCTTCCGTCTCGGGAGAGAGGAGAACGACAGACTTGTCGCTCGGGCTCCACGTGACATTGCCCGCCTGATAGATGTGCGGCTTGTCGACACTGGCGGCCTGGTCCCAGGCCATCGCATAGGTGAGGTCGTTGGTGCTTGCTCCCGCCTTGAAATAGTTGCCGACAAACGCGATCGGCGTGCCGCCCGGGTACTGCGAGAAGATTTCGCCCCACTCGGACAAAGCGTTAAAAAACAGGTTGTTGACGATCTCGACGCATGAATTGGCGTAGTGGTTGTTGTCGGGATTGCGGTCCCGGTTGGAAATGCAGGCATTCCGCATGAAGGTGATGTTCTGGGGCACGCGCGGATCGGAGCCAATGAGCGCGCACTTGCTGTGCTTGTTCAACCCCTCGCCAAAGATCGAGTTCGCCACAGTCAGGTCGCTGGTATTGGAATGCGAATTGAAGTTTTCGTCTGTCGACCATGACGTGGACACGTGGTCGATGTAGACCTTCTTGCTATCCTCGACCGTCACGCCATCGATGTTGGAGATCGTGTTGGGCAGGCGGGGACGGACGCGCAGGTGGCGAATGATGACGTCGTCGGCTCTCTTCACGACGAGAGGCGTGTGCTTCTTTTCTTCGTTGCGCTCGTCGATCGTCAGAAGAATTCCCCCGCCGGGCGCGGTCTGGCCGAGGATCGAGACTTGTCCGCTTCCCTTGCCGATGACCAGGGACTTCTTGAGCCGGATAACGCCGGAGACGCGAAAGATGCATGTGCGCGGCCCCCGCATTTCCGCGCAGGCCCGCAGACTGCCCGGCCCGGCGTCGTCAAGATTTGTAACCAGCACGACCGCCCCGTTCCTGCCGCCGGCAGCGTATCTGCCGTAGCCCTGTGCACCCGGGAACGCCGTCTGAGCAGACTCGTCGGCGTAAACCCGGGCCCCGTCAACGGCGATCGGAGAAAAAGCAAGTAAAAGCAAAGCAGGGAGCGCTTTTTCAATGCAGGCTCGCCCCGCCGGCGCGCCTCTCCATTTCAAGAAACCGTGTTGAAAAACGGAACATCTTGCCTCCGACCACTTTTTCATGTGAAATCTCCTAGAAAGCTCGGCATCCGATTTTTGCTTGGCCAGACATTTGGAGAGCCCGCGCGGGGATTTTTAGCGCTAATACCGCAATTTCGCTAAGGAATTGTCCTGTAGCAATCACAGCAATTGAGCAAAACGGAACGTCCGCGTTTTTAAATTCAATATATTTTATATTTTCGACACTGAAAGACAATTTAAATTTATAACAAAGGCAGGGAATAATGCAATGGATTCCCAAAAGATTGTTATCGCTTTTCCATTCACCGGTGGAGAACTGGGCGGCAGCCACATTTCTGCAACAGGACTAATCTGTGGGCTCGACCGGGACAAATTCAAACCGATAATTATTCTTCATAAGAAGGGCCTAATACTAGAGGAATACCTGAGGAAAGTCGGGCTGCCCTTTATGCTTGCCCCCGACGTCAGTATTCTTTCGGCGGATTCCGACCTCGGGTTCGCGGCCAGTGTAGCGAACGGATTGAGCCTGGTACGGACGACAGCAACACTCGCCCCCTTCTTGAGGCGCCACCGGGTGGACATCGTTCATACCAATGACGGCCGCATGCATGCGACCTGGGCGTTGGCCGCCAGGCTGTCGGGCGCAAAGCTTCTCTGGCATCACCGGGGCGACCCGATGGCAAGGGGTGTGAACATCGTGGCGCCATTGCTGGCCAATCACATCGTAACGGTGTCGCACTTCGTCCGACCGGCGAAGCCGATCGTGCCGGTGGACCACAAAATCACCGTGTTGCACAGCCCGTTCGATCATCCGAGCGGCCTCCCGGACCGTGACGCATGCCGACGAAGGTTCGTCGAGGAATTGGGCCTTCGGCCGGACACGCGTTTCGTCGGCTACGTCGGCGGGTTAATAGAGCGAAAGCGCCCGGTGAAATTTGTCGAAGCGGTGCACGCCTTTCTGCAACATCATCCGGAATTTCCTTTGGCGGGTCTGCTGTTCGGTTCAAATGCCGCCAATGGGCCGGACCTCGCCAGCGCGGCGAAGTGCCGAGCCAAGGAGCTCGGTATTTCCGACCGGATTCATCTGATGGGCTTTCGCACACCCATCGCCCCTTGCATGGGCGCGCTCGATGCCTTGCTCGTCACCGCTGTCAATGAGCCGTTCGGGCGGACGCTCATCGAGGCCATGCTCCTGCAAACGCCGGTCGTCGCGACAAATCACGGAGGAAATCCGGAGGCAATCGACGATGGACTGACGGGCTATCTCGTGAAGGCCGAATGTCCGGAAGCCTTCGTGGAACCGCTGGAACGACTTCTGTTCGATCGCCATCAGTGGGAGACGATAAGCTCGACCGCCTTGGAGAATGCGCGCGCCCGATACGGCAACAAAGCGCATATAGAGGGGATCAGCCGGCTATACGAGACGCTCGCACCCCGGCAATCACCGGCCATGCACGGGCAACTGGTTTCTCGACACTAGTGCATTCCGCTTTCCGGAGCGCCGCTCTGGGCATTCGTTCGCTACGAGCTTGAAGCAAAGAGGTCGACAATGGAAATGCATGAGATTGACTTCCTGATCATCGGCGCCGCCAAAAGCGCAACAACCTGGCTCCAGAAGTCGCTGGTGCAGGATCCGAAGATATACATGCCCAGTCCTGAGCTCCACTATTTCAGCCGTTACTACGAACGCGGCGACCCCTGGTATCTGTCGTATTTTCAGGGCGAAAAGAACGGCCGGTTCGTGGGCGAAAAATCGAACTCCTACATGGACACGCCGGAAGCCTGTAGCCGGATAGGCGAAAAGCTGCCCAAGGCACGACTGATCGCACAGCTGCGCAATCCCGTCGACCGCGCCTATTCGGACTACTGCATGCTCTACCGCCGGGGCGAGGCCGGTCGCGACATCGCCCGCTATCTCGACCCCCGACAGGGGGCGGGCGGGCGCTTCCTGAACGGCGGACTCTATTTCCAACAACTGCAGCGATACCTCGACCGCTTTCCCAGCGATCAGCTTCTCGTGCTGCTCTATGAGGACTTAAAGGTCGATGCTCACGTGCAGCTTTCCCGTGTGCGCGACTTCCTGAAGCTCGACGGCGATGTAGCGCCGAGCCCCTTGTCCACGAAGGTCAAGGACAAGGCCGAGCCGGTGGTCAATCCGGCCCTGCGTCGCCTCCTGCGTCCGTTGAAACCGGTCGTTGCCCGGTTCAGAGACAATACCGGATTTAAGAAAGCGAGGTCCCTGTTTGTCAGTGAGGTCCAATACGCACCTTTGAGTACAGAGCTTCGCGACAGGATGGCCGACTACTATGCCGCCGAAACGGAAAAGCTCGGTACTTTGGTCGGCAGAGATCTTACAGACTGGTTGAGGGGCCATCCCCAAGAAGGCGCGCGCCACGGCAACACGGGCGCGCTGCACCCTTCATGATGGCGAGATAAGCCCCAAGCGGCCAAGTTGACGCCTAGGCGCTATCTGTTATTTTAGGCTTCTGAAAAGAACTGGCATTACTTTGATTTTTTAATGATCCTGATTGTCAGGACCTGAATATTTTAGCCGGCCCGCGTCCGCCGGGCGATTGCCACTCTTTGTATATCCTGGCGAGGTCTCTTGCATGACTAAGTCACGAAAAGATTTTTCAAGCCGTGTTGCCGTTCGCCTTCCGGTTGTTGCGTTCGAAAATGACGTCCGCCCGAGGCAAGCTCAAATGGAAATCTCCGGTAGACGTGACGTTTCCACGGTACCCGCGCTCGATGACTACCGTCCGACGCTAAGCGCCGCGGAGGGGGAACGACGGCGGCTGGCACGCGACATCCATGATCTTTCCGGCCAGTACATCGTTGCAGCCCTGTTTCGCCTGGACGCATTGGAACGGGCGAGCGGTGACGGAACCCTTTCGCGCCACTGCAACGATGTTCGGGAGATGCTGGTGCAACTCAGCCGGGAACTGGAGAAGGTGACGTCCGGTTCTGAGAGCGCGACGCCGGACGGATCCGATCTGATCACGGCCCTTTCAGACCTAATCGGGCGATGGGAAAATCACATAGGGATCGCCACGCGCTTCCTGCACGAGGCGGCCAAAGATTTCCGGATCGACGACGCGACGGCGGAGACGCTGTTTCGGATCACCCAGGAGGGGCTGACCAATGTCGCAAAGCACGCTGCAACGGCCTCACTCGTGACAATTCGTCTGCGGCAGATAGCGACCTGCCTGGCTCTGACAATCGAGGATGATGGGACGGGCAAGGGACGACCGCCAATGCCGCAGGATGGGGGCTTCCACCGGCCCTCCGGGATCGCGGGCATGCGGGAACGTGTTGCGGAGCTCGGCGGCACGCTGACGCTCGAGCGGACAGCAAGAGGCACACGTCTCACAGTCGCAGTTCCGACAGAGCGTTCGAGCGTTCAGCAGTGCGAGAGGGGGCTGGCATGACCTCGCCAATTCGAACAGTCATCGTTGATGACCATCCAATTATCGTAGCAGGCGTGCGCGCCTTGATCGACACGTGCGATGACATCGTCTGCGTCGGAGAAGCGAATACCGGCGCCGACGCGCTGACGGTAATCAGTGAGCGAGCACCGGACGTCTCCGTCCTCGACGTCTCGCTGCCGGACATGAATGGTCTCGCGCTTGCCGAGAAGATCATAGCGAGCGGATATTCGGGTCGCATCGTGATCATGACCCAGTACCACGATCGCTCCTATGTCCAGCAGGCACTGCAGGCCGGGGCAAAGGGCTTCGTTCAGAAATGCTCCGCCGGACAGAACCTGCTTCTGGCCATTCGCTCGGTCATGCTGGGCGGTCTGTTTTTCGATCCGCCGACGGCGCGGGAGATGACCGCGCCGCCAACCGAGCCACATGCCATCCGTTCGACTTCCGCGGACGCTTCGGGGCTGACCGCCCGGGAGCGGGATGTGCTGCGGCTGGTCGCCCTTGGCTACTCCAACAAGGAAATCGGCGCCCGCGCCAATATCAGCGTCAAGTCGATCGAAACATACAAGGCACGGGCCACAGAAAAACTGAACCTGCACTCGCGCGCGCAGATTGTTCACTTCGCCCTGACTCATGGCTGGATGAGCGTCAACTGAGCGCGCGATTGGCGCACCGCACCGCCCGCCAACGAGAGACGGCGGCAAAGTCGGAGGGCTATCCCGCGCTCACGTCCGCTCGAAGGCTCTTTCGCCCACTGTCGCCGAAACGAAGGGGATCCTGTGAGAATAGTGTTCGTCCTGTCCGGGCTGGGTGCCGGCGGCGCCGAGAAAATCGTCAATCTCCTGGCGCATCACCGGCTCGCTCGCGGGGACACCGTCCACGTGATTGCGCTCAACGCTACTAGCCCGGAGTCCTATTTTCCATACGACCGTGCGATCAGCGTCGAAGCCCTAGGAAACGGGAAACGCCAGGCCTTGCCGGCTTCCGGAAAGGGATGGCGGCTATTAGCACTTCGCCGCCATTTGCAGGCCCTTCAGCCCGATGTCGTCATCTCGTTCCTGACCAAGATAAACGTATTGGTCGGACTGGCGACTTGGGGCCTCGACACGGCGGTCATCATGTCGGAGCGCAACAATTTTCGGTCGCAGGAGATGCATGTGTTCTGGCGGCTTGCACGGCCGCTCGCGGCGCGCTTTGCGACAAACCTCGTCATGCAGACGAACGAAGCCTGCCGCTGTCTGCCGGAAACGCTGAGGGCCAAGGCGGTCATTATCCCAAATCCTGTCGCCCTGCCATCGGCATGCGCGCGTGCCCCCGGCGACGGCACGAGGATCATCGCCGTCGGCCGATTGGACAAGCAGAAGGGCTTTGATCTCCTTCTGCAGGCCTATCAAGGCGTCGCAGCGACGGCGCCGGCGGCAACGCTTACGATTTTCGGCGAGGGGCCGCAGCGCGCCGCCCTGGAGCAGCAGGTGCGCGATCTCGCGCTTAGCGACCGCGTCCTGATGCCCGGCGTCACCAAGTCCCCCGCTGATTGGATCAAGGCTGGCGATATCTTCGTTCTCAGTTCCCGCTTCGAGGGTTTCCCTAACGTGCTTCTCGAAGCGATGACGGCCGGGCTGGCCGTCATCGCGTTTGACTGCCCTTGGGGGCCGTCGGAAATCCTGGGCAGCCCCGATACCGGCGTGCTCGTGCCCGCGGCAGATGTCGAACGGCTCGGCGATGCAATTCGCCGCTTGATCATGGACCGAACCCTCAGGGAAAAGCTCGCAAGCGCTGGGTCCGCCGCGGCGACGACACGCTACGCAACGTCAGCGGTGCTGCAACTCTGGGACGACACCATCACCGCGTCGGCCGCACGGCGTCCATCACTAAAAGCCCGGGGATCGATCGAAGATGCGCGCGCTCCCGTGCGGTCCTGAATGCTTATCTGCCGCCGCAGGCCGCAATCGGGAAAAACGACCGCACCTCAATCCGCCTGCGGCCTGACGTACAGGACCGGCGATCCATATCGATCCTTGATCCCCAGATCGGACGAAACCACGTAGCCGTTGCGTTGTGCATAGGCGAGCATTGGCCGCTCCAGAACCCCGTCGAAGCCGAGCAGCAAGGCTGCAGGCGGATCGGCCTCGAACAGTGCGCCAATCGTCGTCGGAGACGTCATCTTGTAGAAAGCGGCAAGTTTCGGGTCGGCAATATCGGCAATCCGATAGGCAAAAGGCCCGGTCGCAAGCTCCTGGTAAACCGTAAGCCCGCCCTCGAGCGGATAGATAGGCGAGAGGGTCGCGATCTTGCCGCTAACACCGGAGGCCGCAAGGCGCTCGGCAACGGTCTCGCCAGCCCCATGTACCCGCAGCACGGTCCACCGCTCCGGATGCGCAACCGCCGGCAGATATTGCACCAGGCGAGGCGCTGCGACCACGAGCACGACGATCGTTGCAGCAACGAGGCCCGGTTGCATGTAGCGACGCGTTTCGTGACCGAGGCCGGCATAAAGCAGCGCGAGTGCCAGCGGCAGGCATATCAGCGGCGGCCCGAAATACTGCGGGAAGCTGGGCGTCGGTATCAGGCTCAGCGCGACGCTGCAAACAAGGGCTCCCGCGACCACAAGCAGCGCGGCCACCGGCAGCCGCCCATTTCCGGCCGGCAAAAGAAGCCAGGCAAGAAAAAGCATGAGGGCGGCGGAAATCGCGACGGCGACCGTAGCGGACAGCCAGACACTTTGCGCCAGCAGCAACTTGGCAGCCCACGAGACAGACGCGCCCTCTGACTCGACCGCCGGGTCTCGCCAGTATTGCAGATGCGGGCCGGTGTGGTAGCCGAGCACATGGGCGAGAAACACTTGCGGGTCGGAGACCAGCGGGATGAGGATCGGAAGTCCGCCAAGCAATCCCCCGAGCGCAAGCGGGAGGACGACGCGCAGGAGGCGCTGGCGAAAATCGCACCCACGCGGCAGGAAGAAGGCCGCGATCGCGACAGGAGGGATGAAGGCGACGGCACTGATCTTGAAACTCGCCGCAATCGACAAACAGAAACCCGCCGCACCAACCGCCAGCGGCAAGACGCGCCCATCCTTGACGGCGAGCAGGAAGAGCCCGATGCCGAGAAGCGAAAAAGGCAGCGGCAGCAAGTTGTTTGTCGCCGTCATGCCCGTCTGCGACAGGAAGAGCTCATTCGTAACCGTCAGGACGGCGGCGCACCAGGAAACGAGCGCTGAGCGGGTGAGCGCATAGGTGATCCAGCCGATGACGGCCACAAGCAAAAGCCAGGCCAAGAACATCGAAACTCGGCCCGCGAGCAAGAGGTGATCCGAACCGACGATCTTGCCGATCCCGTAGAATAACCAGGCGGAACCGGGCGGATGGTTGTAAAAGAAGTCGGTGTAAAGCTGATGCTGATCGAGCAGCCGGATTGGCGGGACGTACAGCTGCTCGTCCTTCCGCATCTCGTAGTTCATAATGCGAAGCAGCAAGCAAAATAAAAGCAGCGCTGAAAGGACAACCATCCCGGCGCTGAACAATAGCGCTCTCGGCTTTACTGATTGCCCGATGATTTTTGAAACGGAAATCTCTTCAATATTTGCCATAAAGATACTCCGAACAGAAAAATCTCTGGCGAACTCATGTTGTTGGAAGCGAACACGGCTCGCGTTTTCAATTATCGAAAATGGCTGTTTTCAACGCCTTCCGGAGTAATCCTGACAAGGATGCAAGGTTTATCCTGACACCTCAATGGCTTGCGGATTTACGGAAGGTCAGATAGCATAATCGTCATATATCAAATTACCGAGTATTATTCAGCGAAAATTACCTTAAGTACAGTCGTATTTATACAAAAATCTGCACGCCTTTCCGGCTTTCAGCTGCTTTTGACTTACTTGCCGACAAAGGCGTCTTTGCGCGCGTGTTCAAGAAGCACGCGCACGGCACCGTTTGGATGACCCAACCGGAATTCCACTACTGACCTGTTGGAGGCCGTCATGAAAGTCGTTCTTTTCGCCGGGGGCTTTGGATCGCGCCTCGCGGAGGAGACCACCCGCATTCCGAAACCGATGGTGGAGGTCGGCGGAAAGCCCATCATTCTCCACGTCATGGATATCTACAGCCACTGGGGCTACCACGATTTCGTCGTCGCGGGCGGCTACAAATGCATGTCCATCAAGAACTTCTTCCACAATTTCCATTTGTCGACTGCGGACTTCACGGTTGCGCTTGGAAGTGGTTCGATGGTTCTTCGCCCCGTTCATCCATTGGATTGGAACGTCTCGGTTGTCGACACCGGGCTGTCGACCATGACCGGCGGTCGGTTGCTGCGCCTGCGCGACTGGCTCGACGGCGATACATTCATGGTCACCTATTCCGACGGTGTCGGCAATATCGACATCGAGGCACTCCTCGCCTTCCACCGCTCGCACGGTCGGCTCGCAACAGTTACCGCCGTGCAACCGCCGGCACGTTTCGGCAATCTGGAGCTCGAAGGCGACCAGGTCGTGGAGTTCACCGAAAAAGTGCGCAAGCACGAAACCTGGATCAACGGCGGCTTCTTCGTCTTCGAGCCGGGCATCCTGGACTATATTCCCGGTGCAGCGGAGCCGCTTGAAATGTCGCCTCTGACAAACCTTGCCAGGGACGGCCAGCTCTTTGCCTACAAGCACAAGGGCTTCTGGCATCCGATGGACACGGTGCGTGACCGCGACTACCTCAACGGCCTCGCCGAAACGGACGATCCGCCGTGGCTACAGTTTGAACGAAGCCCCGTTTCCGCAACCGCTTCGCCCCAGCAGCCACAGGCAACGGCCTAGGGTACGGAGGTCGCCGTGGACGAGTCCTACCTTTCACAGGTGCTGCGCAACCGCCGCGTGCTGGTGACCGGGCATACCGGTTTCAAGGGCGGATGGCTATCGCTCTGGCTCCGGCGCCTCGGCGCGAACGTCGTGGGCGTCGCGTTGCCGCCAACGGCGCCCTCCTTCTGCAAAGCCGTGGATCTTGATGGCATCGTCGACGGGCGCATCGGCGATATCCGTACGGAAACCGGGTTCAGCCAAAGCATCGACGGCCAGGATTTCGACCTCGTCATCCATATGGCCGCCCAAGCGGTCGTCCGCGCGTCCTACGAGACGCCGGTCGACACTTATCTGACCAATGTGGTCGGGACCGCTGTCGTGCTGGACGCAGCTCGGCGCATGCCTTCGCTTCGGGGCGTCGTCGTCGTCACGAGCGACAAGTGTTACGACAACCGCGAATGGGTCTGGGGCTACCGGGAAAGCGACCCGATGGGCGGGCGTGATCCCTACAGTTCTTCCAAGGGCTGCGCCGAACTCGTCGCTGCCGCCTATCGCGCTTCCTTCTTCAGCGATCCCGAAGGACCGCAGCTTGCCACGGTGCGTGCCGGCAATGTCATCGGGGGTGGCGATTGGGGCGCGGATCGACTGATCCCGGATCTGGTGCGCGCCGTCGAAACCGGCACGCCGGCGCGGCTGCGAAACCCAAAGAACATCAGGCCCTGGCAACACGTGCTGGAGCCGATCCGCGGCTATCTCATGCTTGCTGCCGGTTTGATCGACGCCGGTCAGCGCTTTGCCGGCGGCTGGAACTTCGGCCCCGAACAGGAGGCAACCGTCAACGTCGGTACGCTTGCCGAACTGGTTGTCGCCCACTGGGGCGAGGCCGCGCCCGAATATGTCATCGAGCGCCGTGCCGACGAACCAAAGGAATCCGTCGTCCTCAGGCTAGACAGCACGAAATCGCACGTCGAACTCGGCTGGAGGCCCCTGCTCCGCCTGGACGATGCGGTCGCCATGACCGTCGCCTGGTACCGGAAATATCTGAAAGAGCCGTCGGAGATACGGCGGTTTTCACAACAGCAGCTTGACGAATACGCAGCAGCTTGGGGCCGCACCGTCTGAGTCTGGCGCCCGACGAACCGTAGATGGGGAGCGTGAAATGCGTGTTAACTATGGGCAGTCCGTTTACGGCGAGGAAGAGATCGCCGCCGTCGCCGACACCATGCGCAGATCGACCCAGATGGGTCAGGCAGTGAGGGAAATGGAGGAGCGCGTCGCGGCGCACTTCGGCAAGCGACATGGCATCATGGTCAACTCCGGATCCTCCGCCAACTATATTGCGATCGAAATGTTGAACCTTCCAAAGGGCTCCGAGGTCATTACGCCGGCGCTGACCTTCGCGACGACCATCGCGCCGATCGTAAGAGCGGGTCTGGCACCGGTCCTCGTCGATGCGGCGGAAGCCACCTACAACATCGATGTCGACCTCATCGAGCGGATGATCTCGCCGCAAACCCGCGCGCTGATGATCCCCTCCTTGATCGGCAACCTTCCGGATTGGGATCGCATCCGCTCGATTGCCGATGCGCACGGCTTGGTCGTTATCGAGGACAGTTGCGACACACTCGGCGCCACGCTTCATGGCACGAGCACCGGCAAACGCTCGGAAGTGAGCACGACCAGCTTTTATGGCTCACATGTGATCACCGCGGCGGGAAACGGCGGCATGCTCTGCGTGAACGACGACGAGCTGGCGCGCCGGGCGCGACTGCTGCGCTCGTGGGGGCGCACCTCCTCGCTTTTCGTCGATTCCGAACTCATCGAAAACCGTTTCAACATCGATCTCGACGGCATCTCCTACGATGCGAAATTCGTGTTCGAAATGCTCGGCTTCAATCTGGAACCGTCGGAACTCGGCGCCGCCTTCGGTCTCGTCCAGCTCAACAGGCTCAAGGAAAACATTGCCGCGCGTGAACGCAACTTCGCCGCGCAGTATGCCTTCTTTGAGGAATACGAGGACTGGTTCCGGCTGCCGCGGCAACTGCCCGGCTCGAAGACGGGCTGGCTTGCGTTTCCGCTCACGATCCGGCCCGATGCGCCGTTCACAAGGCGCGACATGCAGATTTTCCTGGAACGTCGGGACATTCAGACGCGCCCGGTCTTTACCGGCAACATTCTGCGCCAGCCAGCGATGAAGGGCGTGAAATGCCGCACGGCCGAGGCCGGATACCCTGTTGCCGATGATGTCACGCGCGGCGGCATATTGCTCGCGTGCCACCACGGCCTCACGCAAGAGCAACTGAACCACATACACAATTCGTTCCGAGAGTTCGTCAAGAGCCTCCCAGCCACGCGACCCGCGGCACGACAAGCCTTTGAGTCCCCTATCGCAGCAAAAGCCACGGGAGTTTGACGATGGCCCTTCTGACCCAGTGCCGCGCATGCCTAGCTGCCACCCCCTACACGTTCCTCCGCATGGGAGACCATCCGCCGGCCAACAGTTTCGTGCGGCCCGAGGACATCAAGGAGCAGCAACCCGTATATCCCCTGGACACCCAGGTCTGCCTCGAATGCGGCTTGATCCAGGTCTCCGACCAGGTTCCGGAGGGCTTCTTCGAGCACTACCTCTACGTGCCCTCCGCAGCGACCTCGATGCACAGCCACTTCGCCGGGCTTGCCGAAGTGCTCAAGAACGAAGCCGGCGACGGACTGATCGTCGACATCGGCTGCAACGACGGCCTTTTGCTCTCGGCCTGCAACAAGATCGGCTGCCGAACCGTCGGCGTCGATCCGGCTGCCAATCTTGCGGAGACTGCCCGTTCACGCGGCGTCGACGTCGAGGTCGGATATTTCACCGCGGCGGCGGCTCCAACGCTTGCCGAAAAACGCGGCCCGGCCAAGGCCATCGTTACCACAAATACGTTCAACCACATCGGTAACCTGCATGACTTTATGGCGGGTGTGGTGCGGTGGCTTGCCGATGACGGCGTCTTCGTGATCGAGGTACCCTGGGCGAAGAACCTTCTCGACAACAATGAATTCGACACGATCTATCACGAGCACGTTTCGGAGTTCAGCCTGTTGTCGCTGGTGCGGCTCGGAGAGTTCTTCGGACTCACGGTGACGGACGTGCAGCGGCTTGGCGTCCACGGCGGCTCCATGCGCGTCTTCCTCAAGCGCGCGGCTGGCGCTCCCGCGGTGGCCTCCATCGTCAAGGAGATGCTCGCCGAAGAACGCGACGCCGGCATGCAGTCGGCCGAAACCTATGAGGCTTTTTCCACACGCGTGGAAGAAATCCGGCGCGACCTAATCGCAATGTTGGAGCAACTGAAGGCAGACGGCGTCGCAGTCGCCGGCTACGGAGCTCCGGCGAAGGGCAACACGCTCCTGAACTACTTCAAGATCGGCCCCGAGCTGCTCGATTACCTCGTGGATCGCAATACCTTGAAGCAGGGGCTCTATTCGCCGGGCATGAAGATTCCCATTCGGCCGCCGGAGGCACTGGAGCAAGAGGATAGTCCCGAGGTGCTGCTCGTGCTGGCATGGAATTTCTTCGATGAAATCCGTTCGCAGCAGAGCGACTTTGCGGCGCGAGGGGGGCGGTTCCTCGTTCCGCTGCCACGGCCGGTGCTGGTCAGCTGAGCCGAAGGCGTCGCCTTCTGCACCGCACGATTGACACAAACTCCCTCTCCGCCGCCGCAAAGACGGCCGCGGAGAGCTAGAGCAATTCCAGGAAAAGTGCGTAACGGTTTTCCGTGCGGAATTGCGTCATTTCAAAGCGTTGGATCATTCAGGGGTTCAATGAAACCAGTGGGCTGACAAGATGTCGCGTGTTCTGATTACCGGTGGCGCAGGGTTCATTGGTGCCCACCTCGCCAAGGCCTGCCTTGCGGCCGGCCACGAGGTGCATGTGGTCCTGCGTCCGGGCTCGGACGACGAGCGGCTGCGGCCGATTGCCGACGATGTCGTCCGCCACGGCTTCGATCTTCAGTCCGAAGCCGCTCTGAAGCATTGCCTGTCGGAGGTTCAACCGGATCGCATTTTCCATCTGGCGGCACGTCCGCGCCGGCGCGAAAGTCCCGATTTTGCCGATGCCGCCGAGGGCGTGCGTGAGCATCTGCAGACGCTCGTCAGCCTGCTCGGTGCTGCTGCGACGACACACCGTCCGCCTTCGGTTCTTATCCGCTCCGGCTCGCTCGCCGAATACGGACTTGCGCCAGCGCCTTACCTGGAAACAAGCCGCGAGGCGCCTGTCACGACCTACGGCGCCGAACTGGCGGCCGCGACGCACCTGATTGGCGGTCTTCAGGCGCGGCTGCCGTTTCCGGTGGTTACCGCGCGTCTCGCCCTTGTCTATGGGCCGTCGCAGGCGACCGACTACCTGATGCCGTCGCTCATCCGGCGATGCCTCACCGGGGAGCTTTCGATCGTCCGCCATCCGCGGGATCGGCGTGATCTGCTCTACATCGACGACGTTATCGATGCGCTGCTGCGGTTGGGAGAAGCCCGGCTGCCGGGGCCAACGATCGTCAACATCGCGAGCACCATCGCCCCCACGATGCGCGAGGTGGCGCAAATGGTCGTCGAGCAGACAGGCGCCGATCCTCGCCTGATCGAATATGGCGCGGACGATCATTCGTCGGGCATCGTAGACCTAAGGGGGTCAGCGGATAAGGCACGCGAACTCATCGGGTGGCGGGCACGCGTTCCGCTCGCGGAAGGCGTCGCACGAACCGTTGCATGGTACCGAGAACACACTTGCACCGGCGTCTCGCCCCGCAAGGTCGAGCACCGCGCGTGAAAACAGGACTGGAGTGCGACAGTGAGCGACATGAAAACAAGGGTTTCGGTGCTGGTGCCCGCATACAACGAAGAGACAAATGTGAGGCGCTGCTATGCGGCCATCGTCGACGCGTTTCGCGAGCTCCCGGGCTACGACTACGAGATCGTCTTCACGGACAATCATTCGACCGACCGCACCTTCGAGCTCCTCCAGGAAATCGCGCGCGATGATCCTCGCGTTCGCGTCATCCGGTTTAGCCGCAATGTCGGCTACCAACGGTCACTTCTGGTCGCTTACAAGGCGGCGACCGGCGATTGCTCGGTGCAGATCGACTGCGACCTGCAGGACCCGCCACACCTCATTCCCGACATGCTCGCGCTCTGGCGACAGGGTCACCAGGTGGTCTACGGCATCCGGCGCTCGCTCAAGGATGATGCGGTGACCGCCTTCATGCGGCGCGCCTTCTACTGGTTCATCAATGCGTTGAGCGAGGACGACCTCCCTCTCAATGCCGGCGAATTCCGCCTTGTCGACCGCCGCATCCTGGACGAATTGCGCCAGGTCGACGACACGTCCCCCTATCTGCGCGGTCTCATCAGCGCAATGGGCTTTTCCCAGATCGGTTTCGAATATGACCGCCAGGCGCGGGTCGCAGGCGAGAGCAAATTCCCGGTCAAAGCCATGTTGTCGCTCGCCGTCGACGGCATTCTCAATCATTCGCTGACGCCGCTCAGGATCGCGTCGATGGCAAGCCTCATCATGGGGACCGCGACTTTTCTGCTGCTGATGGGCTATGTTATCGGCAAACTCGTGTTCGGACAGGATTGGCCAGCCGGTTTCGCCACGACCACCATCCTGATCCTGCTCTCGATCACGTTGAATGCGGTCTTTCTCGGCATCATCGGGGAATATCTCGGCCGTATCTTCATGCAGTCGAAGCGGCGCCCAACGCCGATCATCGAGGCAAGCCTGAATGGCGAGGTCCGCTTCAATCGTGAGCTTGTCGCGACGAAACTGGGTTCGCCTTGATGCGGTACGCGCCCACCAGCCACAGCGCCGGAGCACGGGGAGGCCTCGGAACCGTCACGCGGTTTGCCGTCGTCGGGGCGGTGACGACCGCCTTGGACTTCGTCCTCTTCACAGCCCTTGTGGCGGTCGGTGCGATGCCTGCGCTTGCCAATCTCTTCTCCTATTCCTGCGGCATATTGGTGAGTTACCTTCTCCACCGGTCCTGGACATTCGGCGCGCGCGGGAGCCCCGTTCTGGCGCTGAAATTCGTTGTTTCGACATTGGCAGGGCTCATGATCTCGACCTGCCTTGTCGCGCTGTTCGTGATGATCATGCCGGCGCTGATCGCCAAGATCCTGAGCGTTCCGCTGGTCTTCATCTGGAATTATCTAATGGCCCGTCTATGGGTCTTTCGCACTTGAGGCGCAATATGGATAAATCACTGCTTTTGTGTTTGATGACAAAGCATTAGCACAATGCAATGCTCTACTTACACTCTATCGCGGGCATCCGCTTCTCGGCCATTGTTGTGGCCTTACCGTCCCGATAGCCGTCGCGAATAGTCGCTTATCATTATTATTGGTGCAGAGAACATGCGTATTGTTTTCGTTGGCGCCGTCGAAGGCTCCAGTATTGCTCTTGATGCCCTCATCCGGGCCGGTCGCACGCCGTCACTGACGATAACCCTCCCGCCCGAAGCGGCAGCAAGGCATTCCGATTTCGTGGACATTTCCGGTCCAGCGCGTGCCGCCGGCAGTGCGGTTCATTACACGAACAACATCAACGCGCCCGCGACCCTCGAGGCGATGGCGGCGGTCGCCCCCGACCTGACACTTGTCATCGGCTGGTCGCAGGTCTGCAAGCAGCCATTTCGCGATATTGCGGCAAAAGGCACCATCGGTTTCCATCCGGCCGCGCTGCCACGGCTTCGGGGCCGCGCTGTCATTCCCTGGACGATCCTGCGCCAGGAAGAGACCACCGGCTCGACCCTGTTCTGGTTGGACGACGGGGTGGATTCCGGACCGATCGTGCTGCAGCGCCTGTTCGCCGTGGCGCCCGACGAGACCGCGCGTAGTCTCTACGCCAAGCACACGGCGAACCTCGCCGAAATGGTGGTGCAGGCCGTGGCACTCGTCGAGGCCGGAGAGGCGCCCCGAGCCGAGCAGGACCACATGCAGGCGAGCTATTGCGCCAAGCGCACGGCGGAAGACGGCCTCATCGACTGGCGCGACCCGGCCGCGTCCGTGTTGCGCCTGATCCGCGCCGTCGGCGAACCTTATCCCGGAGCTTTCACCTTTCAGAGCGGCGAGAAAGTCCGCATCGACGCGGCCACGGCATTCGATAACCGCGGGCGATATATCGGTCTGCCCGGCCAGGTCCAGACCCACACGGAACATGGATTCGTCGTTCTTTGTGGCGACGACCAATGCATCGAGGTGTCGGCCTGGACGGCATCGTCCGGCAAACGCCCGCCGGTTCACAGCAAGTTCAGCGGAGGCGCATAGATGAGGGGCACATCGCTAGCGATACTGGTTTCCTCCGCCGGCAGACGGGTCGGCTTGATCGAATGCTTCCGTCGGGCGGCCCTCGCGATCGATCTCGACCTTACGGTGTTGGCCTGCGACGCCGACCCCGACTTAAGTGCCGCCTGCCAGATCGCCGACAAGGCCTTCAAGGTACCCAGAGTCGATCATCCGGAATTCGCCGTCGTCCTCCGCGACATCGCGGCTCGCCACGAGGCGAGGCTGGTGGTGCCAACGATAGATCCGGAACTGCTGCCGCTCGCTGTCGCCGCCGGCGAATTCGAGGCCATCGGCGCTCGTGTCCACGTCAGTCCGCCGTCAGTCATCAATATCGCGCGCGACAAGGCGGAGACCATGCGCGTGCTCGGCGCCGCCGGTGTGCCGGTTCCCGCCACGAGCACGTTTGAGGATGTGCGGGAGCGACCCGGCGAATGGCCATGGCCGCTCTTCATGAAGCCGCGCAACGGAAGCGCGAGCCGGCTTATCCGCATCGTGCGGACACCCGACGAGTTGCCCCAGGACGTCGAGGAACCGATGATCGTGCAAGAGTTTCTGGACGGTCCGGAATACACGATCAATGCCTTCTTCGATGCGACGGGCCGGTTGAAAACCGCCGTCGCGCATCATCGCCTCAGCGTGCGGGCGGGCGAGGTGGAAAAGGGAAGGACCGTCCGCGATCCACGTTTCACCGAAATCGCCCACCAGCTTGCCTGGGCCCTGCCGGAAGCGCGCGGCGTTCTGTGCTTTCAGATTATCGTCGACCGCCAGACGGGACCGAAGGTCATCGAAATCAATGCCCGGTTCGGCGGCGGCTACCCCCTGGTCGATCGCGCCGGCGCGACTTTCGCGCGCTGGCTTCTGGAAGAAGTCGCCGGCCTGCCGAGCAGCGCGCATGACGCATGGCGCGAAGGCGTATTGATGCTGCGCTACGATGCAGCGGTCTATGGAGAGTAGAACAGTGTCCGGCCACGAAGGCGTTCTGGTATTCGACCTGGACGATACGCTCTATCTTGAGCGGGACTTCGCCTTCAGCGGCTTCAGGGCCGCCGGCGATTGGTACGCCGGTCGGAGCGGTCTGCAGGGGCTGGCAGAACGCTGCGGGGCGCTTTTCAACGAGGGCCGCAGAACGAAGATCTTCGACGAGGCGCTCTGCGCGCTTGGCGTGGCCGCCGACGAGGCTCTCGTGGGCGAACTCGTTGCCGTCTATCGTGGCCACAAACCCGCAATCGCGCTCGCGCCCGATGCCGAGCGCTTCTTTCGTGGCCGCCACCTCGGGCGACGGCTCGCCATGATCACGGATGGCCCCTCGGCAACACAACGAGCGAAAGTACAGGCGCTCGGCCTCGACCGGATGATCGACTACATCATTTACACCGATGTCTGGGGAGCCGAATTTTGGAAACCGCACCCGCGCGCGTTCGCGGAAATCGAGGCGTGGGCTGAGGCGCCCCCTTCACGCATCGTCTACGTGGCAGATAATCCTCGCAAGGATTTCGTGACCCCACGTGCGCGTGGATGGTGGACGGTTCAAGTCGCTCGAGCCGATAGAGTTCACCGCGGCGAAGCCCCCGGGGAGACCTACAGGCCACACATCGTTTTGCCCGATCTCGACGCCCTGGAAGCCCGTCTGGCCGAACTTCAATCCGGCTGAAGGAAGGCCCAAGTCGGAATTCGCTCTCAAATCAACCTTTTAGGAGCATCTTGGCCGATCTACAACTTATCCATGCACCGTCCGCAGCCGCTAAACTCTGGCAATCAAATGGGAAATTATATTTGGCGCGATGCGCGAAACCTATTTACAACCGGTTAATTACATGCTTTTTTATTAAGGAAATCGAATATGACTATTTAGTTTTGCGCCGGGATCTGACCATCGCGGGGCGATCATTTTTTGTTGAAAATAAATATTAGCCTTTCGACCATGTCGACCAGACAAGATTCATAGACGACGACCCTCACACAGCAATGGGGCGCGAGGGCAGGTGTGGTCGTCGCGCGGCTGGGCGGTAAGGCTTGCACTTGTTAGGAAGGGGCCGTCATGCTGCGTTTATACGCTGCCGCGAAGGCGATTCGTGACAATTTCCTAGAGTGGCCACCGCTGTCGCGGAAGGACCAAACAGCAAAATCCCTCGGAAAAATGGTTTGGGCGATCGCAGATGCCGCTCGCGACATCGGTCTGCGGCGCCTCTCGACTGCGGCTCGCAGCGCCCAAAAATGCTCGGCGCTCTATCTTGTGGACCTTGGGTCAGCAGCGATCGCGCTCGCGGTGGCGCTGCTGTTGCGCTATGGCATCACCGGCCTCACCGCTCGGCCGGAAACCGCCTCCGTGCTCATATGGTCGGGCCTGCAATATGTGGCAATCTGCGCCTTCGTCTTCCCGTTGTCCGGCTTGTACAGCCGAAACTGGAAATATGGTTCCATTTCAGACCTGTTCACCATCCTTCGCGCAGCCTTGCTGACGTCCTTGTTGCTCGTCTCGCTGCTGTTCTTTTCGACGCGACTCAGCGAGATTCCGAGAACTGTCGTCCCGCTTCAATCGCTGCTCCTGATCGCCTGCCTGGCCGCCTCTCGCTTGAGTTTTCGCGCGGACGAAATTTCACTGGCGCGGCCGGCTTTCAGGATTGCGCGCAATGGCGCGGCAAAAACGGACCACCGCATACCGCTGCTGATCGTTGGGGCGGGGGATGCGGCTGACCTCTATCTGCGCGCGCTCGCTCGGGACCCGAACTCCACATATTTGCCGGTCGCCTGCCTCGACAAGACGGGCGATCACATCGGCATGACGCTTCGCGGCGTTCCGATTGCCGGCCGGATCGAGGACTTCGAGAAGGTCGTGTGCGAGTTGCAGCGGGTGAACCGGCAGCCGCGCCACGTCGTCTTCACCGAAGCGCCTTCGACGTTCGGGGACGCGGCGTCCGATGAACTGCTGAAATCGGCCGAGAGGCTGGGGATCGCGGTGTCGCGCCTGTCTCAAATGACCGAGCTCAAGCGTGCGAAATCCGAAAATCCCTACGAGCTTCGATCGATCGAACTGACCGACCTTCTGGAGCGCCCGCAGGCGGCGCTCGACAAGGAGGCCATTCGGCGTCTCGTCGGCGGACGGCGTGTGTTGATAACCGGAGCCGGCGGCTCGATCGGCAGTGAGCTGACCTCTCAGATCGCCGCCTGCGCGCCGGCCGAGATCGTGCTGATAGACAACACCGAATACAATCTCTACGCGATCGACATGACGCTCAGCGAGAATTTCGCGACCGTCCCGCGTTTCAGCTATCTTTGCAGCGTCAGACGGAGCCAGCGCGTCGATGAAATCTTCGACAGGCACCGGCCGGAACTGGTGTTCCATGCGGCTGCCTTGAAACATGTGCCTATGGTGCAGATGAACCCGTGCGAAGGCGTGCTGACCAACGTCATCGGAACGATGAACGTTGCCAATGCCGCGAAGAAATACGGCACGCTTGCAATGGTCCAGATCTCGACCGACAAGGTTGTGAACTCGACAAGCGTCATGGGTGCTACCAAGCGCCTGGCGGAACTTTATTGCCAGGCGCTTGACCTGGACGGGGTCAAGACCGGCAAAGGTCCGCGTTTCATGACGGTGCGTTTTGGAAACGTGCTTGGATCGAGCGGCTCGCTGATCCCCCTTTTCAAACGCCAGCTTGCGCGCGGTGGCCCGCTTACGGTTACCGACCCCTGCATGACGCGCTTCTTCATGACCATTCGCGAGGCGGTGGAATTGACGTTGCAGGCCTCTGCATACGGCTTCGAGAAACAGCTCGGCCAGGGGGAAATCTTCGTTCTGGACATGGGCGAGCCGATCAAGATCATCGATATCGCGCGGCGGATGATTCAGCTGGCAGGGTTCACGCCCGATCGCGACATCGAGATCAAGATCATCGGATGCCGGCCCGGTGAAAAGCTCTTCGAGGAGCTCTTCGACGAAACGGACAAGCGCATCGAGTCACCGGTGCCGGGTGTCCTTGGGGCGGTTCCGGATCCGATATCCCTGCCGACTCTCAGCGACGCGTTTACGCGGCTGCAGCGCCATGCCGAGCGAGGCAATGAAAAGGCCCTGAAGATGGTCATGCGCGAGCTGCTTCCCCGCTATGAGCCGGAGCCGGTGAACGGCAACGCCTACCCCCTCAAGGATCGCAAGCCGCTTCGGCGGCGAAATCTTGCGAAGGCAGGTCCGCAGCGCAACGGCTATGACAAGGGCGCGCGCAAAGAAATTGGCCTGCCCGGAACTTGAACTTGATAAGCCGCGAAGGCTGGCCTGCGCATCGCCCACGATGCGCAGCTCGCGCCGAACGGCAAGACATTCAGGATGAGAGGTCGCAAGGGCGCAAAGCTGCAACATCGTTTGTAGTCTCATAGCAGGCCGAGCGCGGAGACTGGGATGCGCAACCGAACTCCATCACACCAGGTTGGCGACGCATGTCGCTCCATGCCGTTTCCCACGGCATCGCGGCGAAGCTCTCGCGGGAGACGGCCTTGAACCCGACCATGTCAACTTCGCGCCCCTGCGTCGAACGCGGCGACGTACAACTCTCCATTCCCGCCGAACCGTGCCACACTCAGTACGCGCAAAGGCAGAAGCGCATGATCGCGGTGGTTGCGAGCCTAACGGTATCGCTGACAAATTTCCGGCTGGAACTGCTGAAGAAACTGGTCAAAGCCGGGCATGACGTCGTTGCCTTTGCTCCGGAGAACGACGAGCGGGTCGAACAGCAATTGACCGAGATCGGCGTCCGCTTCGTTCAAATTCCCATGGCGCGCACCGGGCTCAATCCCCTCGATGACCTGCGGACGCTTTGGTCGCTGAGGCGACACTTCAAGCGGCTGAAGCCGGACGTGATCCTGCCCTATACGATGAAGCCGATCATCTATGCCGGGATTGCCGCCCGGATGCTCGGGATCAAGGACCGCTGCTTCCTCGTCACCGGCCTCGGACATGTCTTTTCGAACGAAACACCCGCCTCCTTGAAGTCGAGTGTCGTCAGGCATTTGTGCGTCCGCCTGTATCGCATTGCCTTCCGCGGTGCGAAGGCCGTGTTCGTCTACAACGAGGCCGATCGTGCAGACATCTGCAAATACCAGATGCTCGACAGCACTGCCGTGCTCAGTCTGATCCCGGGATCGGGGGTCGATCTTGAGCATTTCGCTTTTTCGCCGCCACCGCAGCGCGGGCCGGTGTTTCTTCTCGTCGCCCGGCTTTTGCGCGACAAGGGGATCGTGGAATATGTCGAGGCGGCGAGGATCGTGCGTCGCAGCTTTCCTGATGCAAAATTCCAACTGCTTGGCAGCTTCGACAGCAATCCGAGCGCGATCTCGCGTGAGGAGATCGACGGATGGGTCCGCGAGGGCATCCTGGACTACCTCGGATATACGCAGGACGTGCGTCCTTACCTCGCCGCGTGCAGCGTCTTCGTTCTGCCCTCCTATTATCGGGAGGGCATTCCGCGAAGCATACTCGAGGCCCTCGCAACGGGCCGGCCGATCGTCACGACTGACCTGCCGGGCTGCCGCGACACGGTGCAACCCGGCGTGAACGGATTGGTCGTCCAACCGCGGAATCCGCTGAGCCTCGCCGAAGCCATGTCGGTCTTTGCCCGCAACACGAGACTGGCCGCAGAAATGGGGCGGCAATCGCGCTACATCGCGCAGGCTCGGTTCGACGTCCACATGGTCAACCAGATGCTGCTCGATCGCATGCGTCTGGCGTGAACCTGGATTGCATCCGTGCCACCGCGTCCCCCTCGCCCCCGGTGCACCCAAGCCAGACCGGACCGCTGCGGTTCGCGAAGGCGAACAGGCCGGCTTCCGGGGAGCGAACGCGCTGCGCCAACAAGGTCGCTGCCATGATCATGCATGTCATCACCAATTTCACCGCCAGCGCCGGCGCCGAGACGATGCTGGCGCGCCTGCTGAAGATCTCCAGCGACGAACGCATCATCGTTGCCTCTCTGCGTGGCATATCGGAAAGGAACCGCAGCCTCGCCGACAATCCCAGGGTCGTTTACGCGCCGCTGGGGGCAGCGTCCGCTGCCGGCCTGCCCGGCGCCTTGGTCCAACTTGCGAAATTGATCCGCAAGGAAGAACCCGACGTCATTCTGTGTTGGATGTATCACGCGATGATCGCCGGTACGATCGCGGCGGGAATTGCGCAGTCCCAGGCCCCGGTGTTCTGGAACATTCGCCAGTCGCTCGACGATCCTGCTTGCCTCTCACGCAGTTCGCGCATCGCGATCGCGGCGGGCCGGCTGCTGTCGGCCAGAGCATCCGGCGTGATCTACAACAGTTCGCGCGCCCGTGACCTGCATGAGGCATACGGCTATCGCAATCGTCACGTGGCGGTCATTCCAAACGGCTTCGAACTGCCGCCGCTCGTTGCCGGCGAGGCGACGTCAGCCAAGCGGATCGGCATCGCGGGCCGCTTTCATCCGCAAAAGGACCATGCCACATTCTTTCGCGCGGCCGCCCGTGTGCTCGAGACGTACCCGCAGGCGACGTTCGCGGCTGCGGGCCTCGGCCTATCACGAGACAATCCGGAAGTGATGAAACTCATGGCGGAAGCGGGGCTCCCGCCCCACTCGGTGGACCTCAGAGGCGAAGTCTCCGACATGGCCGGCTTTTACCGCAGCATCGATCTCTTGGTCCTGTCATCCAGGACCGAGGGTTTCCCGAACGTCATCGCCGAGGCGATGAGCTATTCCAAGCCGATCGTCACCACGAATGTCGGCGATGCCGCAGTCGTCGCGGGGAACGCGGGAATCGCCGTACCGGCGCGCAATCCCGAAGCCCTCGCCGAGGCCATGTGCGCAATCCTTGATCTCGCCCCAAGCGAATATGCTCGCTATGCTCGCAATGCCCGCGAGCGCATCGAGAGCGAATATACGCTGGCCGCGATCGAACGAAAATATTCAAATTTCCTGGGATCTTACAAATAGCACTGGCGCCGAATGTGACAATAAATCGTCGGTGAAAATACACTATCCCACCGCCAGGAGAAGCAACTCCTCTCGCCACCAATTCCGATAATCGGTTGAATCCGTGCGATAAATTTCGCGTTAGAACGGATATTCAAATTTTTCCTTAATCAGATCAACGCCATACTACCTAGATCGGTCGCGGGACACCTTTGTGCCTCATTCCAACTTTACCCGCTCCCCCGCTAACAGCAGAGGAGTTATTTATGATTATCAAAGGAACCAACGCGGGCAACCGGCTCTATGGTACGAACTCCGCCGATACGATCAGCGGATACGATGGCGACGACTTCATTTGGGGTTACTCAGGAGACGATTATCTCGACGGTGGTGCCGGCAACGACACTTTTTACGGTGGGCTCGGTAACGACTTCTTCAAAGCCTCGATCGGCAACGATTACGCCGATGGCGGCGACGGCAATGACAGCTTTGACGGCGGCGCCGGCGACGACAGATTTCTCGGCGGCCTCGGAAACGACATCGTCGAGGGTGGTGACGGCCACGACATCCTCGAGGGTGGAGACGGCCACGATCATTTCCAGGGCGATGCCGGCAACGACAAGATCTACGGCGGCGCTGGTGAGGAATGGATCGACGCCGGCATCGGCGACGACATCATTTATGCCGGTGAAGGCAATGACGGCTTCAACAACCGTATCGACCCCGCTACAGGCAAGCTGACCCAGCAGGCTGTCAGCGGCGGAGCCGGCAACGACACGATTTATGGCGAAGGCGGCGATGACGCCCTTAAGGGCCAGTCGGGCAACGACCGGGTCTACGGCGGCATCGGCCACGACAAGGTCGACGGCGGCGATGGCAACAACTACCTCGATGGCGGCGACGGCAACGATGTGCTCGATTCCGAGATCGGCATCGATGAGGCCCATGGCGGAAACGGCAACGACAAGATCGAAGTCGGCGGGGGTAACGATGTCGCGTACGGCGATGCTGGCGACGACAGCATCAGCGGCGAAGCCGGCGCCGACATCCTTTGGGGCGGCATCGGCAACGACCGCTTCTATGGCGGCGAAGGCAACGACACGCTGCGCGGCGACGCCGGACAGGACACCCTCATCGGCGAAGCCGGCGCCGACGTCCTTTGGGGCGGCGCAGATGCCGACCGCTTCGCCTTCAAGGGAGCAGGCGCCTATGCCGGGCAGGACACCGTCATGGACTTCCAGAACGGGAGCGATCTTCTCGTGCTCGAAAACCTCGGAATAACGAAGTATTCGAATTCAGGTGCGGCGGGTACCGTGTACGCCTACGAAACGTCCGGCGGCGATATCCTGATCAAGGGATACGGCTCGGGCGGCACCATTTCCGTGCTTATCGATGATCCAGCCAATAACCTGAGTGTGTCGAGCTTCAGCAGCGCGGACTTCGTCTTCGCATAAGCCGGCATCCCGCAACTGCATCGCTTCCCGCGTCGGCATCGATGCAGAACCAGGTAACCATTCTAGACCCTCCCGCTTTCATGAGGCATCACTGAAACCGTGAAAAGGATCTAGATTCAGAGTATTAGAGAGTCGTGTGCTTGAAATGAACGCACGGCTCTCTACTGCTGTTTCCTTAAATCGTACTCGATTTAAGGATAAATACATGCAGCAATTCAAAGTGCTACAGAGACCTTTGTGCGGCCTAAAGAAAGCACGGCGCTGCAAATGTCACGATGCGTGGAAACCATTAGGCACCCTGCGGCGAGCGCATTTCTATAAAGCGCGTCGCGTTCAATCGGACTCATGCGACGCGCTTTAGGTCCGTGTCTTTATGCATGTCGTTGTCCGAAACCGCTGCACAATTTTGGGCGACATGCATTAAGCACCCGCCCACCGTTCGTGCCAGCTATTGAACATCAGCACCGTCCAGAGCTGCGGCCCCCAGTCGCGGTTGCCTGAAAGATGTGCCTTCCAACGGTCCAGTATCGGCTCCACCTGGAACATCCCGTCGCGGCGCATGCGTGATGGCGACAGCATGTCGCTGGCCCAGGCGCGCAATGGACCGCGAAGCCAGGCGTTCAACGGCACCCCGAAGCCCCGCTTGTTGGCACTGATGAGCTTATCAGGCAGCCGTCGGGACAACAGTTCGCGCAGCGCCGGCTTGCTGTGGTTGTCTGCAAAGCACAGGGTTCGCGGCGACCGCCACGCCAATTCGATGAACCGATGGTCAAGCAGCGGTGTCCGCATCTCAAGACCAACAGCCATGGAGGCGCGATCGATCTTGACGAGGATATCGTCAGGAAGATACGCGACCATGTCGCGAAACATCATTCTGTCGACCGACCCGAGACCGCCGGGGATTCTCTTCGACGAGAACGCCGTGCTCGGTTCCTTTCCGCCGAGCACCACATCGGTTGGACTGGTCCATTGGGACACGAAGTTCAAATAGCGGTCGTCCGGATCCTGGATTTGCAGCAGTTCCGCCAGCCTTCGGAGGCGACCGCCGGTCACCTCGTCTCTGAGCGGCGCGGCAATCATGGATCGACTAAGGCTTGATGCGATATCGAGCAACCAGTCCGGTGCGCCTTTTGCCGCGTGAACGGCAACTGCCGGCATTGTCTTGGCCAGGCGATCGAATGCCATCATCTGCTGGTAGCGCTTGTAACCGCCGAAAAATTCGTCGCCGCCATCGCCGGAAAGTGCAACCGTCACGGTTTTTCGCGCGAGCTTCGCGACCATCAACGTCGGAATTTGTGACGGATCGGCGAAAGGCTCGTCATAGATATCCGGCAAACTGGAAATGGTCCCGAAGGCGGTTTCGGGTTCGGCCGTGATTTCCGTGTGATCCGTTTTCAGATAACCCGCCACCTCGGCGGCCGCATCCGCCTCGTTGTAGTCTTCTTCCAGGAAACGCACGGTGTAGGTCTTTACGGGCGTGGGCGACACTTCCTGCATGACCGCCGACACCAGGGACGAATCGATGCCACTGGAGAGCAACACGCCGACCGGGACATCGGAGACGATACGTTCGCGAACAGCGGCCCTCAGCGTGTTGTCGAGAAGGCGCAAGGCCTCTTCCGCGGACTCGATCCGTTCGGCATAGCCTCGCTCGACGACCTCGAAGGCATCCCAATAGGGCCGGACCGACCCCAGGGCTGCAGCCATTGAGGCAGGTGGTTCATCGACGGATATGCTCAGCCAGCAACCATGCGGCAGTTTGAAGATACCCCGGTATATCGTATAGGGCGTCGGCACATAGTTGTGGCGGAGGTAGAGCGCCAGGGCATCGCGATCCAATTCCGGAGAGGCAAAGGATGGATGCCTTCTCAGACTCTTCAGTTCAGACCCGAAGGCGACAACGCCGTCGTGCACGCCGATATAGAGCGGCTTTTCGCCCATTCGATCGCGCGCAAACAGGACCTTCCGCTCCTCCCTGTCATAAAGAGCGAAGGCGAACATGCCGTTGCAACAGCGCAATGCAGCTTCGAAGCCATAGACTTCGATGGCCTCCAACAGGATTTCCGTGTCGGAGTGCCCGCGAAAGCGGGAGCCGCGCGCCTCCAACTCATCACGCAGTTCGAGAAATCCATAGACCTCGCCGTTGTAGACGATGGAGTATCGGCCGCTGGCGGATTGCATCGGCTGAGCCCCTGACGGGGAGAGATCGATGATCGACAGCCGGCGGTGACAAAGCCCGACACGGCTTTCCTCGTCGAGCCAGATGCCGGCATCATCAGGCCCGCGATGCGCCAGGGCAAACGCCATCTGCCGCAAGATCGCGACCAATTCCTCGCGCTGACCGCGCTTGTAATTTATCAGCCCGGCAAGTCCGCACATCGCAAGTACTTTAAGAACGCGGCCATCAATGCGCCGATCAAGTTGGGATCTCGTGTGCCAGGTATCGGGCTTTCACCGAGTGGGTTCGTCCCTCCTGGCCAGAAAAGCACTTCGCGTTGAAAGAAAATCGAAAGCGCCGCCAACTCTCGCATCAATGAAAATAGCCTTTGAGCGAAGCGGTTGACACTTATCCAAATGTCGGTGCTCTTCGAAATTCGTATCGGCACCAAAACAATAATGCGAAAGTTCTTCGAGACGTCGATGATCTCGAAGCCCGAGACTGAACGAAGCCATTGATCTCGTCAACGTAAAAGTTACCGGAGTACTACCGCCAATTGCGCGCATCGCAATTGACGTGGCGACAAAAATATGCGGCGACGCGCCTTGGAAAGCCGCATGTCACCGCTGCATGTAATCGATTTAAGGACAAAGCATGCAGCAATTCAAAGTGCTAAGCGTCTTTGGGTGTCCGATTAGACGCGCGGCACCGCGGAACCGGCTGGCATTGCCAAACCGTCGCGGAGCACGATCTTTCGAGGTAGGGCTGAACTTCACGGTATCGAGGGATTTGCCGCCCAGGCGATGAAATGCGGATTTGCGAAATCGCAGTCGTCCGCCTGCATCCTCTTGCCATAGGCCAGCTGTGAACCGTTCAGGCGAACGACCGATCCGCCCGCGGCCCTTAATACCGCGTCGCCGGCAGCAGTATCCCACTCCATTGTGCGGCCAAAGCGCGGATAGACGTCAGCCTTGCCTTCGGCAACCAGGCAGAATTTCAGCGACGACCCGATGGACATGCAGTCCTTGACGCCATGCCCGACCAGAAAAGCCTCGGTTTCGGAGCTGTTGTGCGAGCGGCTGGCGACGGCCGTCAGCACCGCGCCCCTCGGCCTGACCCGTATCGTTTCCCGTTTCTCGATCGTGCCACCGTGACCGAAAAGCAGTTTCTCGGCCCTGCTATCAGCTGCCACGTAGGCACAATGCTGGGCCGGTGCATAGACGATGCCTGCAATCGGGACGTCTCGCTCTATCAGCGCGATGTTGACGGTAAAGTCGTTTCGCCGGTTGATGAATTCCTTCGTGCCATCCAGGGGATCGACCAGAAAGAAGGAACCGCCGCTGATGTCGGGAACATTGCCGCAGGCAACCGCCTCTTCCGCGATCACCGGGACGTTAGGGAACAATCGCGAGAGCCGTTCGAGAATGATGGCTTCGGCTCTTTCGTCCGCCTCGGTGACGGGCGACTGATCGTCCTTGTAGCGAATATTGGGACCGGCGTCGTAGACGCCAAGGATAGCCTCGCCGGCATCGATCGCGATGCGTTCAAGCACCTCGCACAAGGACGTCATTTTTCCTCCGTCATCTGGTCGAGATATTCCTCGATCTTGAGCGCCAGCGAAATCGGCTCGTGGCCGACCGTATGAAGATGCAGCTCCGGATTTTCGGGCACCTCATAGGGCGACGAAATGCCGGTGAAGTTCGCAATCTTGCCGGCCAGTGCCTTTTCATAGAGGCCTTTCGGATCGCGGCGTGCGCATTCTTCCAAAGGCGTGTCGACGAATATCTCGATGAACTCGCCCTTTTCCATCAGTTCGCGCGCCAAGCGCCGTTCGTCGCGGAACGGAGAAATGAAGGATACGAGCACGATCAGGCCGGCATCGGCCATGAGCTTCGCCACTTCCGCCACGCGCCGGATGTTTTCCACCCGGTCCTCGGCGGTGAACCCAAGGTCCCGGTTGAGACCGTGACGCACGTTGTCGCCGTCGAGCAGATAGGTATGCTTGCCCCGCGCATGCAGAACCTTGTCGAGGGCATTGGCGATCGTCGATTTTCCCGAACCGGAGAGCCCGGTGAACCAAAGGACAGCGGGTCTCTGGTTTTTCATTGCGCTGCGCGCGCTCTTGTTGACGTCGGTCGCCTGCCAATGGACGTTGTCGGCGCGACGCAGCGGGAAATCGATCACCCCTGCACCGACCGTCGCATTGGAAATCCGGTCGACGATTATGAAGTTGCCCGTCGTCCTGTCATCCTTGTAGGCGTCGAAGACGATCGGCGCCTGGGTCGAGATATTGCAGACGCCGATTTCGTTCATCTGCAGCGACTTCGCCGCCTCGCGCACGAAGCTGTTGATATTGACCTGGTGCTTGAGCGCGGTAACGGTCGCATTCACGCTGTCCGTCTCCGTGCGCAGGATATAGCTTCGCCCTGGGATCATCGGGCTCGCATCGAACCAGATCATGTGGGCCTGGAACTGATCGGCGACGAAGGGTCTGGCACCCGGCGCGGCCAACATATTGCCGCGGGAAACCTCCACCTCGTCCGAAAGCACCAGCGTGACGGCTTCACCTTCCACAGCCTTCTGCACTTCGCCGTCATAGGTGACGATGCTCTTGATCGACGTACGCTGCCCCGATTTGGCGACGATTACCTGGTCGCCGACCGAAATCTTGCCGGATGCAATCTGCCCCGCATATCCCCGGAAGTTCGCGTCGGGCCGCATGACCAGTTGAACGGGAAAGCGGAACGGCTTCTGCGCCTCCTGGCGATCGAAGTCGATCGTTTCGAGATATTCGAGAAGTGCGGCACCCTGGTACCAGGGCGTCTTCTCCGAGTTCGCGATGACGTTGTCGCCAAAGCGTGCCGAGATGGGTATCGGCTTGATGCTCTCGAAGCCAAGTTCGCGCGCAAAGCGCAGATAGTCTTCGGCGATCCTCTCGAAGACCGTCTGGCTGTAGCCGACGAGGTCGATCTTGTTCACCGCCAGCACGACATGGCGGATGCCGAGCAGCGACGCGATGTAGGAGTGGCGTCGTGTTTGCGGAAGAACCCCATGGCGGCTGTCGATGAGGATCACCGCAAGAGCCGCGGTCGAGGCCCCGGTCACCATGTTACGCGTATATTCCTCGTGCCCGGGAGTGTCCGCGACGATGAATTTGCGCTTCGAGGTCGAGAAATAGCGATAGGCGACATCGATGGTAATGCCCTGCTCGCGTTCGGCCTCGAGGCCGTCCAAAAGAAGGGCGAGATCGATGTCGTCACCGTTGGCGCTGCGCTGCGCACCGACACGCCCCAGGTTGGCAAGCTGGTCCTCATAAACCAGCTTCGCATCGAAAAGCAGCCGGCCGATCAAGGTCGACTTGCCGTCATCCACCGAACCGCAGGTGATAAATCTGAGGATCGACTTGTTGTCCTGATCGGCCAGGTGCGCCTGGATATCAAGCGGTGCGAGAGAGGGAAGATAGGACATCAGAAGTAGCCCTCCCGCTTCTTTTTCTCCATCGCACCCGCCTCGTCCTGGTCGATGAGCCGGCTATGCCGCTCGGAGGTGCGCACCGTCAGCATCTCGCGCAAAATGTCGGGGACGGTCGCGGCTTCCGACGCGATCGCGCCCGTCAGCGGATAGCAGCCGAGCGTGCGGAAGCGCACAAGGCGTTCGGTCACGCTTTCGTCCGGTTGAAGGGGCATGCGGTCGTCGTCGACCATGATCAGCATGCCATCGCGCTCTACCACCGGGCGTCTTGCCGCAAAATAAAGCGGCACGATCGGTATGTCCTCCATCATGATGTATTGCCAGATGTCGAATTCGGTCCAGTTCGAGAGCGGAAACACGCGCATCGTCTCGCCCGGACGAATGCGGGTATTGTAGGTTTTCCAAAGCTCGGGACGCTGGTGTTTCGGATCCCAGCCGTGCTGGGCGTTGCGGATCGAGAATATGCGCTCCTTGGCGCGCGACTTCTCTTCGTCGCGCCGGGCGCCTGCGAGCGCCGCATCAAATCCGTATTTGTCGAGGGCTTGCCGCAAGGCAACGGTCTTCATGATGTGCGTGTGAATATTCGATCCGTGCGAAAATGGCCCGATGCCCTGGTCCAGACCGTCCTGGTTGATATGAACCAGCAGATCGAAGCCGCGCTCCTTCGCCATCCGGTCGCGGAATTCGATCATTTCGCGAAACTTCCATGTGGTGTCCACATGGAGGAAAGGGAAAGGTGGCTTCGATGGAAAAAACGCCTTCATCGCCAGATGCAACAAGACGGAGGAGTCCTTTCCAATGGAGTAAAGTACAACCGGATTTGAGAACGTCGCAACAACTTCGCGAATGGCGTGAATTGCTTCAGCTTCAAGTCGCCGAAGATGGGAAAGAGACATATCGCAATCCCTCTATTTAAAACTTTGAAGTTTTCTATACGTGAAATTACGAATTCGTCCGCGCTCGAAAGCATCGCGGCTTAAAGTATTAATTAATCGCAGCCGGCAAAAATAAGGCCGGATCGTTGCGAGCATGTATTTAAACGCTATATCGCTAATATTTCAAGCATCAGGGAAAACGATTCTCGTGAGTTACGACAGACTAGCAACCTTTTCCCCGCGCGCTTGACCGCGCGAGGATTTCCACTCCTTGACCCCCTTGAAGGGAAGCGACCGGTGGGGTGAGATCCCGAAACGTCCGGCGCCGCCCCGGCGATCCCCGGCCCGCAACTTACTTGCAAGTTCAGACCGCACCCACGGTACGTGTCTTCAGGATCGCGGAAAAACGAGGATCGAAAGTGCGGCTGATTGGCTCCGCGGCCGCGCCAATGGCCACGGCCCAGGGGTCCGTGAAGCCCAGTTGCAGGCGCGGCATGCTGCGCGCGCGGTGCTCGGCGATCGAAGGCAGCAACGGATGGATCGCCTCGATCAGCAGGCGAGCGAGACCCGACGGCATACCGCCACACAAGATGATGGTTTGCGGATCGAAAATGCTCTCCAGCGCTTGAATGGCGGCCCGCAGCTCGAATGACACGTCCTCGACCCACGCGGTGACGCGCACGTCCAGTCCGCCCGCAAGCTCGTCGATCCGGCGATAAAGATCGGGATCGGCGGGGTCGAGACCGAGGATCTTGCTGAGCGACGCGATGGAAGCCCGATGCTCGAGCGGGGCTCGCTGGATGCCGGACGCCGTGCGCGGCTGGCTCAAGATCATGCCGATCTCGCCGGCATTGCCGTTGGCGCCGCGATAGAGCTCGCCATTGAGAATGAGCCCGGCCCCGAGGCCATAGCCAAGATAGATGCAGATCGCCTGGTCGACCCCGTGCGCCGCGCCGACCATCTTCTCGGCGGTCGCGGCCGCGGCTGCGTCGTTCTGCAAACGCACGTCGAGACCGGTGCCGGCCGACAGCGTTTCCAGGAGAGGAAAGTTCTGCCAGGCCGCCATCATCCAGGGATCGTCGGCGTCCGCATCGATGCCGAACGGCCCGGGCATCGCAACGCCGAGGCCGACGAAGCGATCCTCGGATTGCGGCGCGATCGCCGCCAGGTCGCGACGCGTCCTGGCGATCAAATCCAAAATGGTCGCGACACCCGCCGTCGGACCGCCAGCGGGCAGGTTCGCCTCGCCGCGCGCGAGCACGGTCCCGACCAGATCGACCGCAATCGTGCGCGTGACATGCCGATCGATCTGCAGGCCGATCGCGAAGGCGCCTTCGGGCACCAGCCGATAGGGCGTTGACGGCTGCCCCCGACCCTTGCGCACGGCGGCAAGAGACGTGACCAAGCCATCGCTTTCGAGTTCCTCGATAATATTCGATACGGTCTGCTTGGTAAGCGCCGTCGCCCGCGCGAGATCGGCGCGCGACAATTGCCCGTTCAACCGCAGAGCGTCGATCATGACGCGGCGGTTGTGCGCGCTGGCCCCCTCCTGATTGGTCCCGCTCTTGGCCCGGATGGGGCGCATGTCGTTCATCCACAAATCCCGCTTGACACTGTTAGAATATTGGCGAAGAAATAAGTCAAGACAATTGACTTAATGAGAGGTCGCAAGAAACCTCGGGGGAACGAAGGCGGCGGTGCTATGCTGTCGCAAACGCTCCGATTGATTTGTCGACGGCCGCCGCGAGCGCGGCGGGTTCTTCGCATCCGGCGTGCGGATGGGGCCGCGCCGGGAACTGAAACGATCGATTATTGGAGGCAACAATGTTGAAATCCACGCGCAACGCACTCTTCGGCGCTGCCCTTGTCGGACTATCCTTCAGCGGCCAGGCTTATGCGGAAACGACGCTGAACGCGCTGTTCATGGCTCAGGCCGCCTATAGCGAGGCCGATGTTCGCGCCATGACGGAGGCCTTCACCAAGGCCAATCCGGATATAAAGGTCAACCTCGAATTCGTCCCCTATGAAGGCCTTCACGACAAGACCGTGCTGGCGCAGGGCTCCGGCGGCGGCTATGACGTCGTTCTCTTCGATGTCATCTGGCCGGCCGAATACGCCACCAGCAAGGTGCTCGTCGATGTCACCGACCGCATCACCGACGAGATGAAGAATGGCGTCCTGCCGGGTGCCTGGACCACGGTCGAATATGACGGCAAGCGCTACGGCATGCCGTGGATCCTCGACACCAAATATCTCTTCTACAACAAGGAGATTCTGGAAAAGGCCGGCATCAGCGCGCCGCCGAAGACTTGGGACGAGCTTGCCGAACAGGCAAAGACGATCAAGGACAAGGGACTGCTCGATAACCCGATTGCCTGGAGCTGGTCGCAGGCCGAAGCCGCGATCTGTGACTACACGACGCTCGTCAGCGCCTATGGCGGGAAGTTCATCGAGGGCGGCAAGCCCGCCTTTACCACGGGCGGCGGACTCGATGCGCTGAACTACATGGTTTCGAGCTACAGCTCCGGCCTTACCAACCCGAATTCCAAGGAATTCCTGGAGGAGGATGTGCGCAAGGTGTTCCAGAACGGCGAGGCCGCCTTCGCGCTCAACTGGACCTATATGTACAACCTTGCCAACGACCCCAAGGAAAGCAAGGTGGCCGGCAAGGTCGGCGTCGTGCCGGCTCCGGGCGTCGCTGGCAAGAGCGAGGTTTCGGCCGTCAACGGTTCGATGGGCCTCGGCATCACCTCGACCAGCCAGCACCCGGAAGAGGCATGGAAATATATCGTCCACATGACCTCGCAGCCGACGCAGAACGCCTATGCGAAGCTCAGCCTGCCGATCTGGGCTTCGTCCTACGAGGACCCCAGCGTTACGAAGGGCCAGGAAGAGTTGATCGCAGCGGCCAAGCGTGGCCTCGCGGCGATGTATCCGCGCCCGACGACGCCGAAATATCAGGAGCTTTCGACTGCCCTGCAGCAGGCTATCCAGGAGGCACTGCTCGGCCAGACTTCCGCCGAAGATGCCTTGAAGACGGCTGCCGAGAACAGCGGCCTCTAACAATGCGAGATCACGTTCCGGGCGGCCGCGCCGCTCGGAACGTGATCGAGCCGCAGCTTCTTCGAATCCTCGGCATCGCCGAGCCACAATGAATCGCATGAAACGGCCCTGACGGCCGCAAGAGTCTTCACCCCGATGCCCGGTATCTGGATAACAACGCGTGCGTGGCTTTTGATGCTGCCGCTGCTCGTGGTCATGATCGCTGTCATCGGCTGGCCATTGGTCGATACGGTGCGGCTCTCCTTCACCGATGCGAAGCTTGTCGGCACCGCAGGCGGTTTCGTCGGTCTCAACAACTACGCAAAAATGCTTGGCGGGTCGAACTTCCAGCGGGCGCTGATGACGACCACCTGGTTTGCGGTCGTGTCCGTCGCCGCCGAAATGGTGCTGGGCGTACTCGCCGCGCTGCTGCTCAACCAGCAATTTCGCGGCCGCACGGCGCTCAGGGCCCTGATGATCCTGCCCTGGGCCTTGCCGACGGTGGTCAACGCCACGCTCTGGCGGTTGATCTACAATCCGGAATATGGCGCCCTCAACGCCGCGCTCACCCAGATCGGACTTCTCGACAGCTATCGCTCCTGGCTCGGAGAGCCGGCTTCGGCACTGACAGCGCTGATCGTCGCCGATTGCTGGAAGAATTTTCCGCTGGTGGCGCTGATCGCGCTTGCCGCGCTTCAGGCTGTCCCCCGCGACATCACTGCGGCAGCACTTGTCGACGGCGCGGGCCCGTTCAATCGCTTCCGCTACGTGATCATGCCCTATCTCGCGGGCCCCCTGCTTGTGGCGCTCGTGCTGCGCACGATCGAGGCTTTCAAGGTCTTCGACATCATCTGGGTGATGACGCGAGGCGGGCCGGCAAACAGCACGCGCACGCTCTCGATCCTCGTTTACCAGGAGGCCTTCTCCTTTCAGCGGGCAGGCTCCGGCGCATCGCTCGCGCTCATCGTCACGCTGCTCGTGACCATTCTCGCAGTCGCCTACGCGGCACTGCTGCGCAAGGCTGCGGGAGCATCGTGATGGAACGCCAGAACCCATTCTTCACCGCCTTCGTCTATGCAAGCGCGCTGCTGCTTGCGATCGTTATCCTGGCGCCGCTTGCCTGGCTCTTCGTCATGAGCATCTCGTCGGCCGCCGACCTTTCCGCCAAGCCTCTCAACTGGTGGCCGGACGAGATCGATCTTTCGCGCTACCGCGCCCTGCTGTCGACGATCGAGAACACCGCCGGCGCCGCCTTCGTCGCCTCGCTGCTCAACAGCCTGACGGTCGCCGGCATGGCGACCCTGGCGGCCATCGCCGTCGCCATTCCCGCCGCCTGGGCGGTCTCGCGCACGCCGACGGTCTCCTGGTCGCTCTTTGCGGTGATCGCCACCTATATGCTGCCGCCCGTGGCGCTCGCGGTGCCGCTCTATATGGGGCTTGCCTATCTCGGCCTGCTCAACTCGGTGTTCGGACTGGCGCTCGTCTATCTCACCATCCTCGCACCCTTCACGACATGGCTGTTGAAATCCGGCTTTGATTCCATACCCAGGGAAATTGAAAGCGCCGCGATGATCGACGGCGCACGGCTCGACCAGATCCTCAGGCTGCTGACACTGCCGCTTGCCGCCCCGGTCATGGCGACCTCCGCGCTCTTTGCCTTTCTGCTCGCCTGGGACGAATTCTTCTACGCGCTGCTCTTCACCTCAGACCTGCGCGCCAAGACGCTAACCGTCGCCATAGCGGATCTCGCCGGCGGCCGTGTCTCCGACTACGGATTGATCGCCACCGCCGGTGTGCTTGCCGCCCTGCCCCCAGTGCTGATCGGTCTTGTCATGCAACGGGCCCTGATTTCCGGGCTCACAAGCGGCGGCGTCAAAGGATGATCATGAAGGCTTCGAAGCAAAGGCCCGCCGGGCTCATCGCGATCGACAAGGAAATGGCGCGCCAGCAGGCCGATGCCATCGCCTCCTACGAACAGTCGGCACCGCTCGCGCAGAAAATTGCCGCGTCGCTGAGATCGACTGGCCGCCTCCTCCTCCTTGGCATGGGCGGCTCGCATGCCGTCGGGCGCGCGGTCGAGCCGCTCTATCGGGCACTCGGCATCGAAGCCGTGGCGTTGCCTCTCTCCGAGCAGCTCGGCCAGCCGCTGCCGATCGAGGGAAAGACCGTCCTGATCACCTCCCAGTCGGGAGAAAGCGCCGAGGTGCTGCGCTGGTTCAAGGAGACCAATGGCGGCACGGCGGATACCTTCGGCGTGACGCTGGAAGGCAATTCCTTTCTGGCGCGCACCGCGCCGTCGCTCATCGGCGCCGGCGGCACGGAGCAGGCTTTTGCCGCGACCCGCAGCCTGACGATCAGTTTTGCGCTGCATCTTTCAGTCCTTGCTGCCCTCGGCGATGATCCGGCCGGCGCGCTTCATGCCCTGCGCGAGCCCGAGTCCGCGGCGATCGACGAAGCGCTTGCCACACTCGCCGACGTGCGTGCCGTGGTCACCTCCGGCCGCCGACTGCAGGGTCTCGCCGAGGCGATCGCGCTCGGGCTCACCGAACTCTCGCGCCTCCCCTGCTTCTCGCTCGAGGGCGGGCAACTTCGCCACGGTCCCATGGAAATGCTCGGCCCCGATGTCGGCGTTGTGCTCTTCCGCGCCAGCGACCCGACGGCAGGTCTCGTGGCAGCGATGGCGACGTCCGCAGCCGAAGCAGGCTCCCCAGTAGTGGTGTTCGATGCCTCCGGCGAACCGCCGGTCGAAGGGGTCACGACTATCCGCTTCAGGCGCGCCGCGGGCCTCGCAGCGGTCTTTGCCATGTTGCCCGTCGCGCAATCGCTGATGCTCGCCTTCGCGGATGCCCGTGTCGACAATGCCGGCACGCCGGCGCGCTCCACCAAGATCACCCGGAGCGAGTGACGCCATGCGCCCGCTTGCAGTCATCGGCAACGTCAACATCGACCTGATCCTCGGTCCGGCGGAGCCGTGGCCGAAGGCCGGCACGGAAATCATCGTCGATCATGACGAGCTGCGCGTCGGCGGCTGCGCCGGCAACAGCGCGCTTGCCTGGGACTCGCTCGGTGTCGACTACGCGATTGCCGCGAATGTCGGCAACGACCAGTTCGGCATCTGGTTGAAGGAGGCCTTCGGTGTGCGCGCGCGGGAATGGCCGGTCGAAGCCGTGGGCACCACGCTGTCGGTCGGGATTACCCACCCGGACGGCGAGCGCACGTTCTTCACCACGCGCGGCCACCTGCCGCTCTTCAGCTTCGACGAAGTCCGCACGATGCTTGACGGCGAGCGCCTTCACGGCGGCCTTGCGCTGCTCGCGGGCTCGTTCCTGACCGACGCCCTGACACTCGCCTACGACAAGTTCTTCGACTGGGCGGATGCGCATGGCATTGCCGTTGCGCTCGACACGGGCTGGCCGCTCGACGGCTGGACCGAGGCGAACAAGCGCAAGACCCTCGACTGGCTGAAGCGCTGCCACTGCGCACTTTTCAACGAAGTCGAGACGACGACGCTGACCGGCCAGACGGACCCCCTTGAAGCCGCCCGTCACCTGAAGGCACGGATGCCTTCCGAAGCGATCGTCGTCGTCAAGCGTGGGCCGCATGGCGCGCTTGCCCTCGACAAGACCGGCGCAGACTATTCGATTCCGGCGCCGCGCGTTGACGTCGTCGATACAATCGGCGCCGGCGATGTCTTCAATGCCGGTTTCCTGGCCGCCCTTGCCGCCGATTTGCCGCTCGAAAACTGTCTGCAGGTGGGCGTCACCGTCGCATCCGAAGCCATCTCCACGCTGCCGCGTAGCTATGGCAAACCCCTCTCGGCCTTCCTCCAGGAGACCAGGAAATGAGCGCACTCGAAATCCGCGACATCCACAAACGCTACGGCGAGGTGGAAACGCTGAAGGGCATCGACATCGCGCTTGACAGCGGCGAGTTCCTGGTGCTGCTCGGCTCGTCCGGCTGCGGCAAGTCCACCCTCCTGAACATCATCGCCGGGCTTGCGGAGCCAAGCCGCGGCGACGTCAGGATCGGCAAACGCTCGATCCTGGGCTTGCATCCCAAGGACAGGGACATCGCCATGGTGTTCCAGTCCTACGCGCTCTATCCGAACATGAGCGTCGCCCGCAACATCGGCTTCGGTCTCGAGATGCGCAAGGTGCCGGCGGCCGAGCGCGAGGCGGCGGTGCGTGAGACGGCTCGGCTTCTCCAGATCGAAAATCTTCTCGACCGCAAGCCGAGCCAGCTTTCCGGCGGCCAGCGCCAGCGCGTTGCGATCGGCCGGGCGCTGGTGCGCAATCCGCAAGTGTTTCTTTTCGACGAGCCGCTGTCGAACCTCGACGCCAAGCTGCGCATGGAGATGCGCACCGAACTCAAGCGCCTGCATCAGATGCTGAAGACCACCGTCGTCTACGTGACCCATGACCAGATCGAGGCGATGACGCTTGCGACCCGCATTGCCGTCATGCGCGACGGCCGCATCGAACAGCTCGGCACGCCAGAGGAAATCTACGACCGGCCGGCAACTCTTTACGTCGCCGGTTTCGTCGGTTCGCCGCCGATGAACATTCTCGACGCGGAAGTGGTTGACAATGCTCTGCAGGTCAGCGGCTCGCATGAGACGCTTCCGCTGCCGGCCGATCTCAAAGGTACCGTGCCGGCGGGCAAACGCGTCAAGATCGGCATACGGCCGGAGGCGCTACGGCTCACAAGCGCCGACGCAGCGGGCGTCCATATCGAGGTGCACGTCGAAGTCATGGAACTGACCGGGCCGGAGCTGGTCACGACGGCAAAGCTTGGCAATCAGCGCATCACCGCCTGCCTTCCGCCGCGCACGCGTCTCCGCGCCGGATCGGAGCAGCTTTTCTCCTTCGATGAGGCGGCGCTGCATCTGTTCGATCCCGAAACGGGGCGCTCGTTGCTGACGGCGTGAGAACCGCCGAGACCGTCGGCAATAATGAGCAGTTCTGCTATGAACCTGGACTTCAATAGCCGGTGGCTGCCCGGGCTGTTGTCCGAACGGGCGGTCGGTCCTGCCTATAGCCAAGCTTCTCGGAAAGTTCGGCCGCCGCATCGATCAGTACGCGAAGGTAAGCATCACGATTGCGCAACCCGTCTTCCTTGGGAGCGACGAGGCAGAGCGTCGCGATGCAAATTCCTTCAGCATCGTACACCGGCACGGCAAAACAATGGGTAAAGCTGTCGACGATGCTGTTGAAGGTGAAGTAGCCGTCCTTCTTGGCTTCCCGGACCTGGCGGATAAAATCGGACGGATCGAGGCGCTTGCCCGTAGGCAGCACGAAATCCTCGGCGGGAATGAAATCCAGTATCTGCTCGTCGCTCATGTGGTCGACCAGCAGACGACCAGACGCGGTCCACGGAATGGCGACCGGCTCGCCGATATTGGTGGAGATGCGGAAGGGGCGGCTGCCCTCGTTCATCAGAACGACCGCATATTTGTTGCCTTCCAGTTGGCACATCTGCGCGGTCTCCCGCGTCTCCTCGGCGATCCTCGCCAACAGATGTTCGCACTCGCGCATAAGATCGAATTGCTCGGCGTAGGCCGCACCGAGGAAATAGAGCTTGCGCCCGAGAAAGACACGGCCATCGTCGCCCCGATACTCGATCACGCCCTGCCGGATCAGCAGGTTAACGAGCTCGTAAACGGAAGAGCGCGGGGCGCCGATGCCCTGGGCGATTTCGTTCGGGCGCAGGGGCTGACGTTGCAGGCGCAAAAAGTCGAGGATTTCGAATGCCCGGTCGAGACCTCGCGCCCTCCGGGTGACCGTATCTACCGCATCAGCCATCGCTATTCTCCTGCGGGTCCCGAAGCACGAGTGAAGACATGCGGGCAGAAATCCGCACTCACTTCACCCACTCCGCAAACCCGACGCCAAGTTCACCTCATTTAGCCTTGTAGGCGACGCAGTCAACTTCGACCTTGCAGTCGACCATCATGCGTGACTGTACGCAGGCGCGTGCCGGCGGGTTCTCACCGAAGTATTGCGCGTAGATCCCATTAAAGGTCCAGAAGTCACGCGGGTCATCGAGCCAGACGCCGACACGCACGACGTCTTCAACGCCGTAGCCCGCCTCATGCAGGATCGCGATCATGTTTTCGATCGCTTTGCGGCTTTCGGCAATGATGCCGCCATCGATGATCTCGCCGGCCTCCATGGCGACCTGTCCCGAGACGTATAGCCAACCGTTTGCCTCGACGGCGCGCGCAAATGGCAAGGCCTGCCTTCCCGCACCGGTTTCGCCCGTTCCATAACGCTTAATCGTCACAGCACTTCACTCCAATTCTGCATTTCGATTATCGGTCTCCAGTTGAACCGGTCCTTCAGTTGAACGATGACGTTTTCAGAAAATCGGTCAGGCGCTCGGTCTTCGGTTTCAGGAACATCTCGCGCGGATTGCCTTCTTCGCCGATGCGGCCCTGATTCATGAAGATTACCCGCGACGAAACCTCGTAAGCGAAGCGCATTTCATGGGTGACGAGCAGCATGCTCATCCCGTCCTCGGCGAGCCCCTTGATCACTTGCAGCACTTCGTTGACCAACTCCGGGTCGAGCGCCGAAGTGACCTCGTCGAAGAGCATCAGCTTCGGGTTCATCGCGATGGCGCGAGCGATTGCTACGCGCTGCTGCTGGCCGCCGGAAAGCTGACCAGGATAATGATCCTTGCGCGACAGCAGCCCGACGCGGTCAAGCCACTTTTCCGCGATCGCCTCCGCCTCGTCGCGGCTCATCTTCTTGACCTTGACGAGGCCGAGCGCGACGTTGCCGGCGGCAGTCATATGCGGGAAAAGGTTGAACTGCTGAAAGGCCATACCGGTGAGTGCGCGTTGGCGTGCGATATCCTTCTCCCGCTTGCGGCGGCGGACGCCGTTCACCATCTCATAGCCGATTTCCTGGCCGTCGATGCTGATCGTCCCGCCCTGGAACTCCTCCAGCATGTTGATGCAGCGAAGCATTGTCGTTTTGCCGGAGCCGCTCGAGCCGATGATGCTGATCACCTCACCCTGCCGCATGGTGCAGTCGACACCCTTCAGCACTTCGACCGTGCCGTAGCGCTTGTGAAGGTCGCGGATTTCGAGAAGATTATTGGTCATCGGATACGAAGCCTCACGACGGAACAGCGGTCTTGCGCTCGACATAGCGACCGAAGCGCTCGATGCTGTAGTTGATGACGAAATAGAGAAAGCCCGCGAAGAAATAGAATTCGAGGCTCATGAAAGTGCGGGAGATCAGCTCCTGCGTACGCAGCAACAATTCGCCGACGCCGATGATCGAGAGCAGCGTCGACGCCTTGACCATCTCGGCTGCCGTATTGACCCAGGCAGGCAGCGCCTGGCGCAATGCCTGGGGGCCAAGCACATAAGCGAAGGTCTGCGAGAACGTGAGCCCGATCGCTTTTGCGGCCTCCGTCTGTCCCTTGGGAATCGACTGCAGTGCACCGCGCACCAGCTCGCCAACATGCGAACTGCAGAAGACGGCGAGCGCAAGGATGCCCGCCTGGAACGGTCCGAGTTCAACGCCGACAGTGCTCAGCACGTAATAGCTCGCCAGCACCAGTACCAGGACCGGCGTGCCGCGGATGAAATCGGTATAGCCGCGCACCAGCCATTGCATCGGCGTGTAGCCATAGGTCAGCGCCAGCCCGACGAAAATGCCGAGCACAGTGCCGACCGCGATCGACAGGAAGGATATGGAAATCGACACGCCGAGCCCCTTGATGAGCGGCAGGCGGGCAAGCCAGAGCTGATCGAGAAATGCGAAATCCATGATGGTCACCTCGGAACGGCCAGACGCCGCTCGACGGCACGCATCAGCGCGGCAAGGAGCGAACAGGTTGCGACATAGAGGCAGCTCGCCACGATCCAGGTCTCGATGACCCGAAAGGTCTCGACATTGATCTTGCGTGCCTCGAACGTGAGTTCCGGTACGGCAATCGCCGCGGCGAGCGAGGTATCCTTGAAAAGCGAGATCATGGTGCTGCCGAGCGACGGCAGGACGTTGCGCAGCATCAGGGGGATGATGATCGAAGTGCGGATCTGCATCTCCGTCAGCCCAATCGCAAGGCCCGCCTCGCGCTGGCCAGGCGGCACGGCGATGAGGCCGCCACGGAACACCTCGGCAAGATAGGCGCCGGAGTAGATCGCCAGCGTCAACACGAAGCTTTCGATCTTGCCTAGGCGGACACCAAGTTCCGGAAGAGCGAAATAGCTGAAGAGAACGAGGACGAGGATCGGCGTGTTACGGATGATCGTGACATAGAGTCCGGCAGGTTTGCGCAACGCGACAGTCCTGGAAACGAGCCCGAAAGCCGTAATCAGTCCGATCACGCAACCGGCAAGGATTGCCGCGAAAGCGAGGCCGAGACTGAGCGCAAGTCCTTCCAGAAGAAGGTCGAACGAGCGCCAGACGGCCGCGAAGTTCAGTGAGTAAGTCATGCGCGCCAGCCATTATTGAAAGCAGGGCGAGAGGCAGCCCCACTGGCGGGGCCGCCCCGGCGAAGGGTTCATTTGTATTCGACCGGGAAACCGATCTGCGGCGCGCTCAGATCCTTGCCGAACCAGGTCTTGAAGGATTTGGCATAGAAGTCGAATTCGACACCTGTCATCGCCTCGTGCAGTGCCGTGTTGACGAAGTTCAGCCAGTCTTGGTCGCCGCGCTTGACGCCACAGGCGTAGGTCTGCGGATTCCAGCCATAACCGGCATCCTTGTAGCGCTCCGGATTCTGGGTCATGTACCAGGCAAGCGAGGACTGGTCGGTGGCGGCAGCATCGGCACGTCCCGATTCAAGCGCCTGGTAGATCAGGTCAACAGATTCATACTGATCGACCGTTGCCTCCGGCAGAGCGGCGTGGACCATATCCTCGGCATAGACGTTCTGCAGCACCGAAATCGTGACCGAGGAACCAGCCTCCTTGAGCGCCTTGTAGTCGGCATACTTGCCGTCCGCCTTCAGCATCAGGCCCACGCCTTCGCGATAATAAGGAATGGTGAAGGCGATCTGCTGGGCGCGCTCGCCCGTGACCGTCATAAATTGGCAGGTGATGTCGACCTTGTTGGTGGTGATGTTCGGAATACGGGCATCCGACGACTGATTGACGAATTCGATCTTCTCCGGATCCCCGAACAGCGCCTTGGCAATAATGCGGCCCATATCGACGTCGAAACCCTGCAGCTTGTCTTCGGCGCTTTTGAAGTGCCAGGGCGCATTCGTGCTGCCGGTGCCGAGCACCAGATGGCCGCGCGCAAGCACTTCGTCGAGTTTGCTTGTCGGCTGCTGCGCGGAGGCCGGCGCCGCTGCCAGCGTGGCGATTATGAGGCCCGCAGTCGCATGAAATGTCTTGATCATCGGAGATCTCCCCTTTGTCAGTTCCCGGTGATTTTTCTGTCATCCGATATAGTGGACATACGTCCTGAATACTGGATTGACCTATGAAATGCCTTGGGTCATAACTTGTCAAGCCGGATCGGCTAAATTCGCCGCACATCCGCCGTTGTCTGAGAGAGGAAACTAACCGTATGACCCTGCCGATCGAAACGCCCGCGGTGCTGGTCGACATCGGGATCGCCCGCCGCAATATCCGCGCGTTCCAGGATTACGCGGATCGCCACGGCATTCGGGTGCGGCCACACATCAAAACGCACAAGCTTCCGCAGATGGCCGAGCTGCAGCTCGAAGCCGGAGCGATCGGCATAACCTGCCAGAAGGTCACCGAGGCGGAGGCGATGGTGGAGGGCAGTGCGCAGATCAAGGACGTGCTGATCACCTACAACATCCTCGGAGCGGAAAAGCTCGCACGCCTCGCTGAGCTCAACAAACGTGTCACGCTCAGCGTGGTCGCCGACAACGCGACGGTCATCGACGGCCTGTCGGCCCGTTTCGCCCGCGAAGACGAACCGCTGACCGTGCTTGTCGAATGCAACACCGGCGCCGATCGTTGCGGGGTGGCGACGCCGGCCGAGGCCGCGGGCCTCGCCCGGCGCCTAGCCGATGCGCCCGGGTTGCACTTCGGCGGGCTGATGACCTATCCGCCCGTTGGAGGAACCGAGCGCGTCCAAGCCTTCATGAGCGAGGCGAAGCGGCTGATCGAAGCGGACGGCATCGACGTTCCGACGATCACCTCCGGCGGCACGCCAAACATGATGGAAGCAGCCGGCGCGTCCGTCGCGACCGAACACCGTCCGGGAACCTATATCTACAACGATCGCTCTCTCGTCGCCCGCGGCGTGGCGACGTGGGACGATTGCGCGCTGACGGTGCTTGCGACCGTGGTCTCGGTTCCCGCCGAAAACAGGGCGATCATCGATGCCGGTAGCAAGGTCCTGACCTCCGACCTTCTCGGTCTTTCTGGTTACGGCCATGTGCTGGGACGCGACGACATCAGGATCGACCAGCTTTCGGAGGAGCACGGCAGGCTCGTCTCGGACGGCCCGATCAGCCTGAAGGTCGGCGACAGGTTGCGCATTGTCCCGAACCACGCCTGCGTGGTGACCAATATGGTCGATGCGGTCCATATCGTCGAAGGCAACGAGGCGAAGGCGATCTGGCCGATCGTCGCGCGCGGCCGCGTTCTCTGAGCGTTCGCGGCCGCCGCCTTAGAAATGGATGGTCATGACGAGGTCCTGGTCGAAGTCGCCGAAGCCCTTGCCGAAGATGTTCAGGCCGCCGGGGTTTTCGGCCCTCTCGTCGATGCCGATGCGAAATCGGATCGAGTGGTGATCAGGAATTCCGAGCGATGCGATCGTCTGGGTCGACACCATGGCACCGTCGATCCAGGTCCCCCGGTCGTCAATGGTCCAGGTCTTGAGCTTGCCGTATTGTGAGCCGCTGAGCTTCCACCAGGACGGCGAATAAATTCCCCGGCGATCGCCGAAGTCGCCCGGCGATGTCCAGTAACCGGCTTTGATGCCGTTGATCCAGATGGAGATGTCGGACGGCCAATTGGCGTTGGTGGCCGGTGTCTCCGAGCTCAACTCCGCCGAAAACTCGATCACCCGCAGTTCGGCGTCGAGATTCGAAAGCGGTTCATCGAAGAGAAAGACGCGCGGCTCGCGGATGATGGCCCGGCCGATCGCCACGCGCTGGCGCTGTCCGCCCGAGAGTTGGCTCGGCTTGTGGTTCAGGTAGTCGGTCAACCGCAGGATTTCCGCCGCCGCCTTCACCTTCGTCTCGATTTCGGTCTTCGGACGGCGCGCGATGGAAAGGCTGAAGGCCATGTTGTCGAAGACCGACAAATGCGGATAGAGGGCATAGGATTGGAAGACCATCGCCACACCGCGCTTCGAGGCTTCCTTGCGGGTAACGTCCTCGGCTTCGATCCGGATCTCGCCGCCGGTCGTTTCCTCGAGCCCGGCGATCATGCGCAGAAGAGTGGACTTCCCGCATCCGGAAGGGCCGACGAAAACGGCGAACTCCCCCTGCTCGATCTCGATGTCGACATCGTGGATCACTTTCATGGCGCCGAACGATTTGCTGACGCCCGTCAACTTGATTCCGGACATTGTGCCTCCCGCTAACGCTTGGAATCGATCACGTTCATGATACGGGCGACCTCCTCAGCCGCCCGGACCAGCGGCCGATTCACGCCGACTCAACGGAAAGCAGCACGAAGTGATAGGATCTGGGCGGGAGCGTACCGACGAGCGTGCCGGCATCGTCGACCGCGAGTGCCTTCCCCGCCTTGGGTACGATGCGGTTTTGATCGTCGACCGAGTTGCGCGCCTTGAGGTCGTCACCCTCCAGCACTCTGTGCTGAACGACCTTGGCTCGCTTGAAGCCCTGCAGATCGACCGTCAGCTCTAGCGGCTGATCGATGCTGCGGTTTACGGCGAAGATCGCAAGCGACTTGCCGTCCTCCTGTAGAACCGCCGAAAGGTCGAGATAGGGCACGTCCTGCGCGACGTCGCAGTCGTAGGTCGGACTGGACGCGACGACATTCAGCGCCGTACCGCGTCCGTATTTCGAGGCGTATTGGAGCGGATAATAGATCGATTGGCGCCAGGCCGGCCCGCCGGCCTTCGTCAGGATCGGCGCGATCACGTTGACGAGCTGAGGCGATTTTCACCAGGTCGGACCGGCGAATGAAGACGTTGAGCAGCGAACCGACGAAGATCGCATCCTCGAGATTGTACAGCTCTTCGAGGAGCGGCGGCGCCTCTGGCCAATCCCAGCTCGCGATGCGCTCGCCATCCTGCTTGCGGTCGTGATACCAGACATTCCACTCGTCAAAGCAGATCTTCACATCGCGCTTCGAGCGCTTCTTCGCCTTGATATAGTCAATGACGCCGCCGATGGTGACAATGTAACGATCGAGATCGATCGCCTTGGCGTAGTAGTTGAGCGTGTCCTGGTCTTCGTTTCCGAAATATTTGTGCAGGGAGATATAGTCGACGCTGTCATAGCTGGCGTCGAGGACCGTCGCCTCCCACTCGGGATAGGTCTTCATCTTGTCATTCGACGAGCCGCAGACCACCGTCTCCAGTGTTTTGTCGAAATATTTGAACGCCTTGCTCACTTCACGGTCGAGATCGTGTATTCCCGGTTTAGAGTGGCTTTCGCTCGCATGGGCTTCCTCGTTTGTTGAATTCGATTTTGCCCGAAGCTAATCTGTATGATTTTTCAAATCAGCTATTTTGTTTTATATCCAAAATTCAGATACAGAACTCGATCGCGCTGTATCACCCTCACCGCGGCAAAGGGGATGTCAGCTAGTCCGCGAAGCCAGAAGCTTGTCGATGCGCATGCCGTCCATGTCGACGATTTCGAAGCGCCAGCCTTCGAAATCGAAGCTCTCGCCCACATGCGGAAGATGGCCGAGCACCTGCAGCGCAAAGCCGGCGATAGTGTGAAAGTCGCCCTCCGGACGGTCATGGAAACCCAGCCTCTCGAAAGCGTCATGCGCGGCCATCATGCCCTCGATCAGCATGCTGCCATCCTCGCGCACCACGATATCCGGCTCGACGGTTTCCGTATCCGGCAGGTCGCCGGCAATCGCCTCTAAAAGGTCGGTCTGGGTGACAATCCCCTCCAGGCTGCCGTACTCGTCGATGATCGCAGCGAGCCGGACGGGGGCGCTCTTGAACTTCTCCAGCACCCGGAAGACGGCTGTCGACTCGTGCAGGATCAACGGCTCCCGAATCACGCTGAGGACGTCCAGCGCTTGACGATCGAGCAACTGGTCAAGCAGGTCCTTCTTGAGCACCATCCCGAGCGGATAGTCGATGTTGCCCCTGCCGATCAGAAGCTGCTCGTGGCGAGATTCCCTGATCGTCCTCAGGATCTCCTCCTGGCTGTCGTCGGTGTCGATCCAGTCGATCTCGATCCGCGGTGTCATGATGTCGGAAATCCTTCGGTCGCCAATGCTGAATATCCGCTCCACCAGTTCCTGCTGGGCGGCATCGAGAAGTCCGGCTTCCTGGCTTTCGGCGACAAGAAGCTTCAGTTCGGTCGGGGAATGCAGTGATGCCTCGCCAGCGCCGGGGCGCAGGCCGATCAATCGAAGGACGAGATTGCCAAGGCCGTTGAGGGCGAGGATCGCGGGGCGCAACAGAAAGAGAAACAGCGCGAGCGGGCGGACGACGGCCAGCGCAGTGCCCTCGCTGCGCTGCAACGCTAAGCTCTTCGGTGCCAATTCGCCGAGCACGATGTGCAGTGCGGTGATAATGATGAACGAAACCGCGACCGCGATCGCGTGTGATCCGACCGATGCCCAGGCCGCAGGCAAGATCGTCAGCAACGGCTCGATCAGATGGGCGAGCGCGGGTTCACCGACCCACCCCAGCGCCAGGGAGGATATCGTGATCCCAAGCTGAGTGGCCGCCAGGTTGGCATCGAGATTTTCGACGGCATGCTGGAGCGCGCTCGCGTTCATGCGCTGTTGCGCAACCAGTTCCGCCACGCGACTGCGGCGGACCGAAACGAGCGAAAACTCGGCAGCGACGAAGAAGCCGTTCGCGCCAACAAGCAGAAACACGGCCAATACCCCGAGAAAATCGAGAATACTGCCATCGGAACCGGACATGATCTCCCTTCGGGCGGGTGACGCCTCGAACTGTTGAAGCTGCAACCAGCCTATCACGCTCTTGCCGCCGGAGGCAGACGAGAGATATTCGCTGGACGGGTTTGGAGGATCCTCACCTCGGTCGTCGATTTTATAGGGGGTAAACGAGCGCGCACGCGGGCTGCGATTGGGCACTCTCTTGCGATTCGCATCTAGATTTGCACCCGGGAACTTTTCTAGGATGGTGGGCGGAAGGCCGCTTCGCGACTTCTCGTCACCGACACCTGCCCTCCCCTCCACTCGTGGGATTACCTGATGCCAAAGACATTTCTCTCGATCGGCGAATGCATGATCGAACTTTCACAGGCCGGCGACGGCCATCTCAAGAAGGGTTTCGCAGGCGATAGCTTCAATACGGCGTGGTATGCCCGCGCCTTTCTCGGCAACGATTGGCGGGTAAGCTACTTCACGGCACTCGGAACGGACAGGCTTTCCGACGAAATGCTCGCCTTCATGAACGGCGCCGGTATCGCCAATGATCATGTGCGCCGCATTGAGGGGCGCAATCCCGGTATGTACATGATCCACCTGAAGGACGGCGAGCGCAGCTTCCAATACTGGCGGGAAACATCGGCGGCAAAGCTTCTGGCCGAAGATGGCGACCGGCTGCGCGCGGCGATTGATGACGCCGGGCTCGTCTATTTCTCCGGCATCACGCTTGCGATCCTCTCGCCCGACGATCGCGGCCGCCTGCTAGACGAGATCCGCCGGGCGCGCGAGTTAGGAAAGACCGTCGCGTTCGATCCAAATCTGCGGCCACGGCTTTGGGAAAACAGCGAGACGATGTGCGCCGCGGTTTCAGACGGCGCTCGCGTGGCGACAATGGTCTTCCCGAGCTTCGACGACGAGCACAGTCATTTCGGAGACGCCACCCCCGAAGCAACGGCGAAACGCTATCGCGACCTCGGAGCGGAGCTTGTCGCGGTCAAGGACGGCGCGAACGGGATTACGATCAGCAGCGGCGGCTCGGTCATCCATGTTCCTGCCCATCCCGCAGACCCGGTCAGGGACACGACGAGCGCCGGCGACAGCTTCAACGGCGCCTTCCTGGCGATGCAGCTACGGGGCGAGCCCCCTCGTGACGCCGCGGCGTTCGCCGCAAAAGTCGCTGCACGCGTCATCGAGCAGCCCGGCGCCCTCATCGAAGCGGACCATCTACCGCAACCGGACGTTGCTTGATCCTGTGATCAGCCGGCGGCTCCGGATATATAGCGCCACCCAAATCACCATGCTATTTTCGCGGTCACGCCCCGCCAACAGGAGACCCGAGCGAGCAAAGAATTTCTGCAAATGGCGCGTTGACGACAGGACATTTCACGAAAGGGGGGCAAAGCGTCATAAGTTTGCGTTGTGGTAGTCGATTAAATTGATAGTTTTATCTGGCAAAGGATGGAGGGCACTATGAGCTCGAATAGACTTACCGGAATAGTAAAACTAGCGCTTGTGGTCGGCAGTCTGCAGCTTGGCTCCATTGGCCTCGCTCAAGCGGACACAACGATCCTGAACGTGTCCTATGATCCTACTCGGGAGCTTTACAAGGATTTCAATGCGGCCTTCGCCGAAAAATGGCAGGCTGATACCGGCGAGACAGTGACGATCCAGACCTCCCACGGCGGCTCCGGCAAGCAGGCTCGGTCGGTGATCGACGGTCTCGAGGCGGACGTCGTGACGCTGGCGCTCGAGGCCGATATCGATGCGATCGCCGCGGCGACCGGCAAGATACCGGCCGACTGGAAAACGCGCTTCGAAAACAACAGCTTACCCTACACCTCGACGATCGTCTTCCTCGTCCGCAAGGGCAATCCGAAAGGCGTCAAAGACTGGGGTGATCTCGTCCGGGAAGATATCCAGGTGATCACGCCGAACCCGAAGACCTCGGGCGGTGCACGCTGGAACTTTCTCGCTGCCTGGGCCTGGGCACGGGCCGCCAATGGCGGTGACGATGCGAAGGCGCAGGAGTACGTGGCGCAACTGTTCAAGCACGTGCCGGTTCTCGACACCGGCGCGCGCGGCGCAACAACGACCTTCGTCCAGCGGGGCCTCGGCGACGTGCTGCTCGCCTGGGAAAACGAGGCCTACCTCTCGCTGGAGGAACTCGGGCCGGACAATTTCGAGATCGTAACGCCGACGATCTCGATCAAGGCCGAGCCGCCAGTGGCGCTAGTTGACGGCAATGTCGACAGCAAGGGCACGCGAAAGGTGGCGGAAGCCTATCTGAATTTTCTCTACAGCGATGTCGGCCAGAAGCTGGCAGCCAAGCACTATTACCGGCCCTTCAAGCCGGAACTTGCGGACCCCAAGGACACGGCACGCTTTGCAGATGTGAAGCTGGTCACTATTGACGAATTCGGCGGTTGGAAGGAAGCTCAGCCGAAGTTCTTCGCCGACGGCGGAATTTTCGACCAGATCTACAAGCCGGGACAATGATATTTCATGGCCTTTCGCAGCAGCAGCACGCGATGGCAGTTTCGGCAGCCGAGCGTCATTCCGGGTTTCGGATTGGCGCTCGGCGTCACCCTGACATGGCTCACCCTCATTGTCCTCATTCCGCTTTCCGGCCTCATCTGGCGCTCGAGCGGCCTCGGCTGGTCGAAGTTTTTGGCGCTCGCCTCTGACGAGCGGACTGTCAACGCTTTGACGATCAGCTTCGGCACCGCTTTCGTGGCGGCGGTCATCAATCTCGTTTTCGGCGTCGTGCTTGCCTGGGTGCTCGTTCGCTACCGATTTCCCGGAAAGCGCGTCATCGACGCGATGGTTGATCTGCCGTTCGCGTTGCCGACCGCAGTTGCGGGCATTGCGCTGACGGCGCTCTACGCCCCGAACGGCTGGATCGGTTCGCTTCTTGCGCCGCTCGGCATCAAGATCGCTTTCACGCCCGCCGGCATCGTCGTGGCCCTCGTGTTCGTCGGCCTTCCCTTCGTCGTTAGAACGGTTCAGCCAATCATGGAGGAAATCGACAAGGAGGTGGAGGAAGCGGCCGCAACGCTTGGCGCCAGCCGCTATCAGACGATCAGCCGCGTCCTGCTGCCGGGCCTTCTCCCCGCCGGGCTGACGGGCTTCGCGCTCGCCTTTGCGCGTGGCGTCGGTGAATACGGCTCCGTCATCTTCATCGCCGGCAACCTGCCTTACGTCTCGGAGATCGCTCCGCTCTTGATCATCATTCGCCTCGAGGAGTTCAACTATCCGGCGGCGACCGCGATTGCCGCGGTGATGCTGCTCATTTCCTTCATCATGCTGCTGGTCATCAACACGATCCAGTCCTGGAGCAGACGGAGATACGGCTATGGCGCATGATGTCGGTTCGACGGCGATTGCTGAGCCGTCAAAGCTGGTCAGGGCTGCAACCTCGGAAACTCGGCTCGCACGCACGACCCTGATCGTGGTTGCCCTCGGTTTCGTGGTGCTGTTCCTACTGCTGCCGCTTGCCACGGTGTTTATCGAGGCGTTCCGCAAGGGACCAGCAGAATTCGTCTCGGCACTGCGTGATGCGGAGACGTTTTCTGCCATTCGCCTGACGTTGCTGGTTGCCGCGATCGCTGTGCCGCTCAATCTCGTCTTCGGGGTGGCGGCCGCCTGGGCGATCGCCAAGTTCGAGTTCAAGGGCAAGGCATTCCTGACGACCTTGATCGACCTGCCCTTCTCGGTGTCCCCGGTGATTTCGGGCCTTGTCTTCGTGCTGCTCTTCGGGTCGCACAGCCTGCTTGGCCCTATCCTGCAGAACTACGGCATCCAGATCCTCTTTGCCGTTCCCGGGCTGGTGCTCGCAACCGTGTTCGTCACCTTCCCCTTCGTCGCGCGCGAACTGATCCCGCTGATGCAGGAGCAGGGCACCAGCGACGAGGAAGCGGCATTGTCGCTCGGCGCCACCGGCTGGCAAACCTTCTGGCATGTGACGCTGCCCAACATCAAATGGGGCCTGCTTTACGGCGTGCTTCTCTGCAACGCGCGCGCCATGGGAGAGTTCGGTGCGGTCTCGGTCGTTTCCGGCCATATTCGCGGCCAAACGAACACGATGCCGTTGCAGGTGGAAATCCTCTATAATGAGTACAATTTCGTCGCCGCCTTTGCAGTGGCGGCGCTCCTTGCGCTCCTGGCGCTGGTAACGCTCGTCCTGAAGACGGCACTTGAACTCCGCTACAGCGACGAGATCGCTGCCAGCCGCAGGCATTGAAAGGTCCAGACATCCATGGAAGTCCGCGTCCAGAACATACGCAAGGAATTCGGCCGCTTCCCGGCGCTCGACGACGTCTCGCTCGATATCCGGTCCGGCGAACTGATCGCCTTGCTTGGCCCGTCCGGCTCGGGAAAGACCACGTTGCTGCGGCTCGTCGCCGGGCTAGAGAGCCCGACCGGAGGTATGATCTTCTTCGGCGACGAGGATGCATCGAAGAAGAGCGTGCAGGAACGAAACATCGGTTTCGTCTTCCAGCACTACGCCCTCTTCCGGCACATGACGGTGCTCGACAACGTCGCGTTCGGGCTGAAGGTGCGGCCGGCCAACAGGCGGCCGCCGGCCGCCGAAATCCGCCGCCGGGCACTTGATCTGCTCGATCTCGTGCAACTCTCCGGCCTCGAAAAACGCTATCCGGCCCAGCTCTCCGGCGGCCAGCGGCAGCGCGTGGCGCTCGCCCGCGCCATGGCGGTCGAGCCCAACGTGCTGCTGCTCGACGAGCCCTTCGGTGCACTCGATGCCCAGGTCCGCAAGGAGCTGAGACGCTGGCTCAGGGAAATTCACGACCGCACGGGTCACACGACCATCTTCGTCACCCACGACCAGGAGGAGGCCCTTGAGCTCGCCGACCGCGTCGTCGTCATGAGCAAGGGCGCGATCGAGCAGGTCGGCACGCCGGACGAAATATACGACCATCCCATCTCGCCATTCGTCTACGGCTTCATCGGCCAGTCCAACAGCCTCAACGTCACGCTTGCGAACGGTGAAATCTGGTTCGAGGACCGGCCGATCGGCCTTCGCGCCGCCAACGAGCCGGACGGAACGGCGACGCTCTACTTCCGCCCGCATGACATCGAGCTCATCGATGGCTGCGGCGGGTGTCTGGCTGGCCTCGTGACGGGCAGCCGCCGCGTGGCCGGAACGCGCCATCTCGAGCTCGACCTTGGGCGGACGCAGCCCTCGGTCGAAATCGAACTACCGCCGGAACGCGCGACTTCCACCGACCACACCCGCGTCGCTTTCCGGCCGACGAAGTGGAAGCTCTTCCGCAAGGAGGAAAACCTGCAACCGGCACCGCAAGAGGTGGAGACGCGGGCACGCGAACTCGCGCGCACCGGTACGTGATGTCTGTCATCGAAGATCTGGCACGATCGCTCGGCGAGGCGGTAGTGCTGACCGGCGACCGGATCAGCGAACGCTATCGGAGCGACGCCAGCCTCACCGGGAGAAACCTCCCGAGCGCGGTGGTTCGCCCGGCGAGCACGGCCGAGGTCGCTACCGCGCTCAGTATCTGCAATGCGCATCGCCAGAGCGTGGTGCCGCAGGGCGGCATGACGGGGCTCGCCGGCGGCGCCAACCCCAACGCCGGCGACGTTGTCATTTCGACGGAGCGGCTTTCCGGGATCGAGGAGATCGACGCGGCGGCCGCGACGATGACCGTGCTTGCCGGCACGCCGCTTGAAGTCGCACAGCGCGCGGCCGAGGATGCGGGTTTCCTGCTGCCGATCGATCTCGGCGCGCGCGGCTCATGCCAGATCGGCGGCAATCTCGCCACCAATGCCGGCGGTATCCGTGTCATCCGCAACGGGGTCGCGCGCGACAATGTCCTCGGCATCGAGGTCGTGCTTGCCGACGGCACGGTGATCTCTTCGCTCAACAAGATGATCAAGAACAATACTGGCTACGACCTCAGGCAATTCTTCATCGGTTCGGAAGGTACGCTCGGCATCATCACGCGCGCCGTGCTGCGCCTGCGTCCGCTGCCGGCCGGGCGGCTGACTGCACTCTGCGCGCTCGGCGACTACACGGACGTTGTTGCCTTCCTGAAGCGCGCTCAGCGGGAGCTCTCCGGTCTTTCCGCGTTTGAAGCGATGTGGGAAAGCTATTTCCGTTTCAATTGCGAGGCGGAAGGACGAAAATTCTTCGAGACGTCTCCCGCCTTCGCCGTGATCCTCGAGCAGGACATCCACGGAAAGGACGGCGAGCGCGAGCCATTCGAAGCCTTCCTCGGACAGGCCCTCGAAGACGGATTGATTGGCGATGCGCTGGTCGCCCAGTCGGACAAGGAGGCCCAGAGCTTCTGGCGCGTGCGCGAAGGCCATGCCATGGACAGGTTGCTGCCTTCCCTCGTCAATCTCGATGTCAGCCTGCCGATCGGCGATATCGGGCGCTTTGCCGAGGAATGCGGCAGGGCGCTTTCCAACCGGTTTCCATCGGCACATGTCTCCTTTTTCGGCCATGTCGGCGACAGCAATCTCCATATCGCCTTTTCCGTTTCGGGCGCCGATGAAGAAACCGCTCATCGGGTCGATGCCGTTGTCTACCCGCTCGTCGCCACGTATCACGGATCCATTTCCGCCGAACACGGCATCGGTACGCTGAAGCGCGACTTCCTCGATCGGTCCCGCAGCGCCGCCGAACTCGACGTCATGCGCCGGATCAAGAATGCCCTTGACCCGAACGGCATCCTCAATCCCGGCAAGGTGCTGCGCTAGATCGTGCCGCTATGTTGCAAGAGGTTCCCGCCAAAGGCCTATTGCGCCACTTGCAAGAAAGCAGCGCCGATATCGCGATTATATTGGCTTCCGCCGAGTGGCGGAGCGCAGCCTTTACGCCTGCTCCAAAGATAGGAGGGATCTGCACGTGACCGACGAACAAAGCGACTCCAGATCGGCAATTGATGGAGAGCTCGGCATTCTTGCCAGACGCAAGATCGAAGCGAGGATCATCGCGCCGATCTATGAGGTCATGCGCGAGAAGATCGGTGAGGAGCTCGCCCAATCGATTCTCGACACCGCGATCACGCGCGCTGCCATCGACGCCGGAAAGGCCTTCGCCGCAAAAACGCCCGGCGGAACCAGCCTGCGGACGTTTCAGGAACTGCAGGATCTCTGGACCCAGGACGACGCGCTGACGATCGAAGTCGTCAAGGCGACGGACGAGGAGTTCCATTATAATGTGCTGCGCTGTCGTTATGCCGAGACCTATCGGGAAATGGGCCTGGGGCATATCGGGCATCTTCTATCCTGTAACCGCGACGGCGTGTTCTGCACCGGCTACGATCCGCGCATCACGCTTGAGCGCACGCAGACGGTGATGCAGGGCGCATCCCATTGCGACTTCAAATATCGCCTGAACAAGACCGCGCAACCGTCCTCTAAATAGGCATTGCGCAGACACGGGCTAAGGACCCCCTTCCTCATTCCGCTTTAAAGCCAGGAGGCCGACGACTTCGGCAGCCTGCCTTCGGGATCGATGACCTCAAGGCGCGGCTCACCCGTGCCGTTCCAGCGCCAGAGTGCGACGCAAGTGCCGCCAGGCGACATGAAAGACGGGTACATCACTCCGTGAAATTTCCGGGCCGCGAGATCGGCCTGCACCTCATGGGTCTGCGGCACCGCGCCCCTGTCGAGGTCGTCTCGCCATTCACATCGGTGGATGGCATCCGTCAGCCCAAGCTCCGCAAGGACATTGGCATCCGTGAGATCGGCCAGCCGCGCATCATAAAGCTCGAGCCGTACGATCAGCGCCGGATGCTGCACGAACCCCTGATTGTATTCCGCCCAGGCGGTGGAAAGCTCGCGTGCGGCATAGATCGTCGGCACGCCCACCGGATTCCATCGGCCGCCGAAGCGAGCGGCGCCAGCGCCGGATAACGGCAAGTGGGCCCAGCGCGGTACGAAAGCGCGCCAGAGCGGCATCGGCTCTGCAGGCAGTGGTTGCTCCAAGTCAGAGCCGATTGCGGGCCGAGAACCGCTCCTCATCCGTTTAGGCGTAGACGCCGGCGCGAACAGCTTCCAGATAAGCGAGAACCTTGTCGGCCTTGCCTTCGCCGACGAGATCGAACGCCGTCTTTCCGGCCCAGCCGGGGATCGGCTGGTGCTTGAACCAGATGACGGCGCGGGCCTCGTCGCCCGCCATTTCGGACGCCATGGAGAGGATGCGGACGACATTGCTCAGGGCACTGTCGACCTTGCGGGCGCCGGTCTTGGCTGTCAGCGTGTTGCGCGCGACGCCGATCAGCTTGGCGAGTTCAGCAAGCGTTATGCCCAGACGGTCGGCAACAAGGCGCGCCGACAGGAACGGGGAATGATCCTCCCCGAAACGGGCAGCGGGAATGTCCAGACTGAGGGCAATCATGGCAAAACTCGATCTTGTTTTGATCAACACATGGACAAAATAAGATTAATCCATGATCATTTCAAGCGCAGTCGTTGGTCATGACTGCCAGGAGGGCGTCCGCCGGTCGAAGAAGGCCGAGACTCCTTCCCGGGCTTCCTCGGTTTCCCAGGTATCAGCAAGCTGCTCGATCGTCGCTGCGATGACGGTATCCGTGATTGGCATGCCAAGCGACCGCGCCAGCCGTTTGGCCCTTCCGGCCGCTTGCGGCGCGGCGGCAAGATAGGGGGCGATTTCCGCATCGACAGCGGCGTCCAATTGGCCATCGTCGACCACGACCGTTGCAAGACCGGCCGCGAGCGCCTCTTCCGCGCCGAAAAGCCGTGCCGACATGAACAGCGGCCGCGCCGTTCCTTCGCCGATCCTGGCGACGACATAGGGACTGATCGTCGCCGGGATCAGCCCGAGCCTCGCCTCCGTCAGGCCGAACTTTGCGCCTGCCGCCGCGACGACCGCGTCGCAGACACTCATCAGCCCGACCCCGCCGCCAAACGCATTGCCATGCACCCGCGCGATCAGCGGCTTCGGCATCTCGTTCAGCATCTTGAACATCATCGCAAGACGCGTCGCCTCGGCGATCCGCGCCTCCCGGTCAGCGTCGAACTGCTGTCGCATCCAGTCGAGATCGCCGCCCGCACAAAAACTCTTGCCCTCACCGTCGAGGATCACGACGCGGACCGCCTTGTCATCGCCAAGCCGGATCGCCGCATCCGTGAGTTCGCCGATCATCGCGGCGGAAAGCGCGTTGTGCTTTTGCGGCCGGGTGAGCGTCAGGCGGGCAATGCCCCGTTTGTCGACAGTGCACCGGATCGTTTGCCCAGTCATGCGGCACTCCTCAGCGATCGGGCGAAGGCCGCCGCGCGGTCGAGCTTTTCGGCGTCGAGCCCGGTTGAAAATCCCCTCTTCTCCAGGAAAGCATTCACCGCAAGCGTATCGACATTACCGGCGGCGCCCGGGGCATAGGGGCAACCTCCGAGCCCTCCGGTCGAAGCGTCGAACACCCGCAGGCCCCGCTCAAGTCCGACAGCGATATTTTCCAGCGCCCGGCCGGACGTGTCATGGAAATGACCGGCAAGCTTCGCCGCGTCGATATCACCGAGCACCGTCGAAAGCATGGTATCAACGGCTTCCGGTGTGCCCTGCCCGATCGTGTCGCCGAGACTGATCTCGTAGCAGCCGAGCTCGGAAAGTAGCCGCGCGACGCGGGCAGCGGCCTCCGGCGCGATCGGTCCCTCGTAAGGGCACTCGACGACGCAGCTGACGTAGCCGCGCAACGGAATTCCGTGGTGCCGGCTTGCCTCCGCGACCGGGCGGAAGCGCTCGATGCTCTCGGCAATCGAGCAATTGATGTTCTTCTCGGAGAAGGTTTCGGAGGCGGACGCAAAGACCGCCACTTCGTCGGCGCGGGCGGCGCGGGCGGCTTCGAAGCCCCTCATGTTCGGCGTCAACGCCGCGTAGCGAGTGCCCGGGCGCCGCGCAATGCCCGCCATGACCGCGGGAGCATCGGCCATCTGCGGGACCCATCTCGGGCTGACGAAGCTCGTCACTTCGATGCGCTCGAACCCGCAATCCGAGAGCAGGTTGACAAGCCGGATCTTGTCGTCGGTATCGACGAGACGGGATTCGTTCTGGAGGCCGTCGCGCGGCGCCATCTCGACGATCGTGATGTGCTCGCTTGCCGACGATGTCACTGTGCTGCCTCCTCGCTGAGCGTTACAAGGACGGTGCCTTCGCTGACCTGCGCGCCCTCGGCCACGTGCACGCTCGCGACCGTCCCCTGCCGCGAGGCCGAAAGCGTAAGTTCCATCTTCATCGCCTCCATCACCACCAGCGGCTGGCCCTTGGCGACGGCCTCGCCGGCGCCGACACGGACCATCTTGACGAGCCCCGGCATCGGCGCGACGAGCTCGTCATCGGCTATCTCCCCGCTGTGTCCGCCGGACAACGCATCCGGCAGGTGAAACACCAGGTTCCTTCCATTGAGAAACAATGTCAGCGTCTCGCCCTGCCGCAGGTAGCGAAGCGTTCGCCTCTGCCCGGCCACTTCCAGCCGCGCACCGTTTTCGAAGCGTTCGAGCACGAGCACCGGCAAGGTGCTCGTCCCCGCACGAACCGCGAACTGATCGCGTCCGCGCGACGCGAGCGTGACGGCCGCGCGCCCGTTCGCGTGGTCGATGGAAACCGTCCGGTGGGCATCGCCCCAGATCTGCCAATAGCCGAGCGAGGCCCAGGGATCGGTGGAGGTCATTGGCTGGAGGACGCCGGTGGAGACGATTGCCGCCAGCGCCAATGCTTCGTCGTCGGGGTCGCTCGGCGCCGCCAACCGCTCGACCGTCCGGTCGATCAGTCCCGTGTCCGGCCTGCCCGCGCGGAAATCCTGCTCGTCCGTCAGCCTGATGAGAAAATCGAGATTGGTGACCGTTCCACCGATCTGGACCTCCTTCAAGGCCGCCTGCAGCCGGGCGAGCGCTGCCGACCGTGTCCCCGCATGCACGATCAGCTTGGCGATCAGCGGATCGTAAAAGGGCGTTATCGAATCCCCCTGCTGTACGCCGGAGTCAATGCGCGCGTTGCTGTCCGGAAAGCTCAAATGTGCCAGCCGGCCGGTCGAAGGCAGGAAGCCGCGGGCCGGATCCTCGGCATAGATGCGCGCCTCGAAGGACCAGCCGTCTATGCCGATCTCCCCCTGCTTTTTCGGCAGCGGCTCGCCGTCTGCGACGCGCAACTGCCATTCGACGAGATCGAGCCCGGTGACCGCCTCGGTGACCGGATGCTCCACCTGCAACCGCGTGTTCATTTCCATGAAATAGAACTGGTCCGGCCAGAGGCCGTTCGTGACGTCGGCGATGAACTCGACCGTGCCGGCGCCGACATAGCCGATCGCATGCGCGGCCCTGACGGCGGCGTCTCCCATGGCGCGGCGCACTTCCGCGGTCATGCCTGGCGCCGGTGCCTCCTCGATCACCTTCTGGTGACGCCGTTGCAACGAACAGTCGCGCTCGAAAAGATGAACGATGTTGCCATGCCGGTCCCCGAAGATCTGGACCTCGATGTGGCGGGGGCGGCTCAGGTATTTCTCGATCAGAACCCCGCCGTCGCCGAAGGAGGCCTGCGCTTCCCGCTGCGCGGATTCCAGCGCCGAACCGAAATCCTCTCGCCGCTCGACGCGTCGCATGCCCTTTCCGCCACCGCCGGCGCGCGCTTTGATCAGCACCGGATAGCCGATTTCAGCGGCCCGGGCCGCCAGGAACTCAGCATCCTGCTGGTCGCCGTGATAGCCCGGCACGACCGGCACGCCGGACTGCTCCATCAGCGCCTTGGCCGCGTCCTTGAGGCCCATGGCCCGGATCGCTTCCGCCGGCGGCCCCACGAAAACGATGCCTGCGGCCTCGACGGCCTCGGCAAATTCGGCGTTCTCGGACAGGAAGCCATAGCCAGGATGGATGGCGTCAGCGCCGACAGCCCTTGCGGCCTCAATGACGCGGTCGATCGCGAGATAGCTTTCGGCGGCATTCGAGGGGCCGATCCGCACGGCGTCGTCGGCGAGCGTCACATGAAGCGCATCACCATCCGCATCGGAATAGACGGCCACGGTGCGGATGCCGAGCCGCCGGGCGGTGCGAATGATGCGGCAGGCGATCTCGCCGCGATTGGCAATCAGGAGTTTGGAAAACATGCCCCTCGGTTCCGCTTCTATTCTGCCGCCACCACTTCGGCTTCCAGGAGCCAGCCGGAATCGAAGATTCCGGCAATCACGACCGTCATCGCCGGTGCCAGCTGACCGAGATAGTCGCTGCGGATCTCACGGTTTGCAACGACATGGTTCCTGTCGGCGAGGTAGGTCGTCACCTTAACGATATTGGCCTTGGTCATGCCGGCGGCCTTGAGCTGGGCGTCGACATTCAGCCAGACCTGGCGTGCCTGCGCCTCGAAGCCTTCCGGCACGACGTCATCGGAGGTCATGGGAATCTGACCGCTGACGAAGAGCAGGCGTTGAAGATTTTCGACGCTGACGGCCTGCGAATAGCCGCCACGCGGCTGCGGTGCGTTGATCGCGTTGATATTGTCGCGCTTCATGGCCCACCTCCCTACATCCTGAACAATCCGAAACGTGTATCCTCGATCGGGGCGTTCAGCGCGGCCGACAGCGACAGTGCGAGCACGTCCCGGCTTTTGCGCGGATCGACGACGCCGTCGTCCCAAAGACGCGCCGAGGCATAGAGCGGATGGCTTTGCCGCTCGAAAAGATCGAGCACCGGCTGGCGGAAACGCGCCTCCTCCTGCTCGCTCCACGGTGTGCCGGCGCGCTTCAGGGCTTCGCCGCGCACCGTCGAGAGCACGCCGGCCGCCTGTTCGCCGCCCATGACCGAAATTCGGCTGTTCGGCCAGGTCCAAAGGAAGCGCGGTGAAAAGGCCCGCCCGCACATGCCGTAGTTGCCGGCCCCGAACGATCCGCCGACCAGCATGGTGACCTTCGGCACCGTCACGGTGGCCACTGCCGTCACGAGCTTGGCGCCATGCTTGGCGATGCCTTCGGTCTCATATTTGCGGCCGACCATGAAGCCGGTGATGTTTTGCAGGAAAACGAGCGGGATCTTGCGCTGGGCGCAGAGCTCGACGAAATGGCTTCCCTTCAGCGCCGATTCTGAAAACAGCACACCGTTGTTGGCGACGATGCCGACCGGTATTCCATGAATATGGGCGAAGCCGCAGACGAGCGTCGTTCCGAACCGGGCCTTGAATTCGTCGAAACGGGAGCCGTCGACGATCCGCGCGATCACCTCGCGGATCTCATAGGGCGTCCTGAGGTCGGCCGGTACTATCCCGGCGATTTCCTCCGGATCGTAGAGCGGCGGCTCGGGCGTGCGAAGCTCCACAGACGATGTTTTTTCTCGGTTCAAGCCCGACACGGTGCGGCGCGCCAAGGCCAGCGCATGCGCATCGTCACGCGCCATGTGATCGGCAACGCCCGACAGTCGCGTGTGAACGTCGGCGCCGCCGAGGTCCTCGGCCGAGACGACTTCGCCTGTCGCCGCCCGCACCAGCGGGGGGCCGGCCAGGAAGATCGTGCCCTGCGCCTCGACGATGATCGCCTCGTCGGACATGGCAGGCACATAGGCGCCGCCTGCCGTGCAGGACCCCATGACGACGGCGATCTGCGGGATGCCGGCAGCCGACATGTTCGCCTGGTTGTAGAAGATTCGGCCGAAATGCTCGCGATCGGGAAAGACCTCGTCCTGGTTCGGCAGGTTGGCGCCGCCGGAATCGACCAGGTAGACGCAGGGAAGCCGGTTTTCGGCAGCAATTTCCTGCGCCCTCAGATGCTTCTTGACGGTCATCGGGTAATAGGTGCCGCCTTTGACGGTCGGATCGTTGCAGACGATCATGCATTCGCGCCCGGCGATCCGGCCGATGCCGGTAATGAGCCCGGCACCCGGCGCATCGCCGTTGTACATGCCGTGCGCGGCCGTGGCGCCGACCTCCAGAAAGGGCGTGCCCGGATCGATCAGCGAAGCGACCCGGTCGCGCGGTAGCAGCTTCCCGCGGCTGACATGGCGTTCCCGCGCCGTCTCGCCGCCGCCGTTGACGGCGAGCCGCACTGCCTCCTCGACCGTCGCGATGGCTTCCGTCATCGCTGCGCGGTTGGTCTTGTAGACGTCGGAGGATGCCGAGATATGCGATCTCAAGATTGTCATGAAGCCCTCAGGCAAGCGATTTGACCAAGATGCGCGAGGAACGGCTGACGCCGTTCGTCTATTTCGTTTCCGCGAACAACTCGCGCCCGATCAGCATTCGGCGGATCTCGCTCGTGCCGGCACCGATCTCGTAAAGCTTGGCGTCACGCAACAGGCGCCCGGCCGGGTAGTCGTTGGTGTAGCCGTTGCCGCCCAGCGCCTGGATCGCCTCGAGCGCCAATGCGGTCGCCTTTTCCGCCGCATAGAGAATGCAGCCGGCGGCATCCTTGCGCGCGGTTTCGCCACGGTCGCACGCCGCCGCCACCGCATAGACATAGGCGCGCGCCGCATTCATCGTCACGTACATGTCGGCAAGCTTTCCCTGCATCAATTGGAACTCGCCGATCGGTTGACCGAACTGCTTGCGCTCATGGAGATAGGGGACGACGACATCGAGGCAAGCCGCCATGATGCCGAGCGGCCCTGCCGAAAGCACCACCCGCTCGTAGTCGAGGCCGGACATCAGGACGTTGACGCCGCGGCCTTCCGCGCCGAGCACGTTTTCTTCCGGCACCTCGCAGTCCCTGAAGATGAGCTCGCAGGTGTTGGAGCCGCGCATGCCGAGCTTGTCGAGCTTCTGGCCGGTCGAGAAGCCGGCGAAGCCCTTTTCGACGAGGAAAGCGGTGATGCCGCGCGGGCCGGCGGCCGGATCGGTCTTGGCATAGACCACCAGCACATCGGCGTCCGGACCGTTGGTGATCCACATCTTGTTGCCGTTCAGCACGTAGCGGTCGCCGCGCTTGTCGGCCTTGAGCGTCATCGAGACCACGTCGGAGCCGGCGCCCGGTTCGGACATGGCGAGCGCGCCGACATGTTCGCCGGAAATCAGCTTCGGCAGATATTTGGCCTTTTGCGCCGAGCTGCCGTTGCGGTTGATCTGGTTGACGCAGAGGTTGGAATGCGCGCCGTAGCTCAAGCCCACTGAAGCGGACGCGCGGCTGATTTCCTCCATCGCGACGCAATGGGCGAGATAGCCCATGCCGGCGCCGCCGTAGGCCTCATCGGCGGTGATGCCGAGTACGCCAAGCTCTCCCATTTCCTGCCAGAGGGGCGCGGGAAAGGCGTTGCTCCGGTCCGTCTCTTCCGCGAGCGGCGCGATCCGTTCGCTCGCAAATCGGCGCACGCTATCGCGCAACGCGTCGATGTCATCGCCAAGGGCGAAACTCAGTCCACCTTGATACATGTCTCTTTCTCCTCCGCATGTCCCCGGCGGCGATCTCCTCATCGCCGACAGAAACAGGCCCCGCGGGCATCCTCCTCGAAGCACGACCGCTACAGCGCCGCGCGTCGTTTCAGACACGCAAAGGCCGCTGTAATTCTCATCGCTGCATCGTAACGCCGCACGGCCATTGCCGCGAACGATAACATCGCGCCTGGCTAATTTCCTTCCAAAGAGCCGGGCAGCCAAGCACGATTTGGAAAGGGGAAGGCTCACATACGGCAGTTCGATGCTTAGCACTCAGGGTTGGCCCCGTTCGTTCACAGAGCGCGATTCGAGACGACTGGCATCACATCTTGAGCAATGAGCGCACGCGGCTACATCTTGCCGAGGGCGGCAAGCGCCTCATCGACGATTGCGTCCAGCGGTTGGTCGATGTCGATCGCCACGGTGTTCGCCTCGCCGGTCGGATCTTCCAGGGTCGCGAGTTGGGTCTTCAACAAGGACTGAGGCATGAAGTGGCCGGTGCGGTGCTGCATCCGTTCCGCCAACACCGCCTCGCTTCCATGGAGATGGACGAAGGCCAACCCCTCCGGCGCGCTTTCACGCAGCTTCTGCCGATAACTGAGCTTAAGCGCCGAGCAGGCGACGACGGCTGGGCCGGAGCTCTCCGCGAGCTTACGGCCGATCGCCGCAAGCCATGGCCAACGATCATCGTCCGTCAGCGGAATGCCCTCGGACATCTTCCTGATGTTCTCGGGCGGATGCAAGGCGTCCCCTTCGATGAAGGGGTAGCCATAGGCCTTCGCAATACGTTCGCCCACGGAGGACTTTCCGCTTCCCGAGACGCCCATCACGATGATCGAGCCTTCGAACCGGTGCCCCGGCGCCGCACCTCTGTGCCTCTTCTCGGTCATCATCCTGCACGCGGCATCCCTGTCTACTGGCGAGCGATTACACTTTCGGTCTTAGCTTCCGCGCCGCCGGTGGGCAAGCGGCGTGGCGGTTCGACGAAGCGCTTGCCGCCACCGCCCCGTCTGTTCGAAAGGACGATTCCAAGAAAACAGTTGAATTTTCACGGCTGACCACGTATTTTTCTGCAATGGACACGATAGACAGAAAAATCATTGGAATTCTCGCGGGGGACGCCCGCACCTCGCTGACCGACATCGGTGCGGCGGTCGACCTCTCGCCGTCTGCGGTCAACGAACGCATCCGCCGCCTCGTCGCCGGTGGGACGATCCGCCGTTTTACGCTCGATGTGGATCATCGCGCCCTTGGTCTCGACGTTCTCGCCTTTGTCTGGATCGCCCTTTCGGCCGATGCCGATGAAGCCGAATTCCGTGCATTCATGGCGGCGCACCCGGTCGTCGCCGAATGCCATCACGTGACTGGTGCATGGTCCTATTGCGTCAAGATCCGCATGCCGACGCTCGGCGACATCGAGCCGTTTCTCTCGGAGCTGAAAGCGCGGCGATATCTCGCCCGCAGCGAGACCGTGATCGCGCTTTCGACCGTTGCCGATAACCTCTTCACGGGACCGGAGGTCCGATAGACATGTCGATATTGCTTTTCGGCAAAGGCCTCCTGCTCGGCCTCGCCATTGCCGCGCCGGTCGGGCCGATCGGCGCGCTTTGCATCAGCCGCACGCTGACGCGCGGCTTTTGGGCCGGCGTCGCCGGCGGTCTCGGAACCGCGCTCGCCGACGCGACCTACGCGATGCTGGCAGCAGTCGGGTTTGCGGCGTTCGCTGCCGTGCTTTCCGTGATCGCGACGCCGCTCGGCCTGGTGGGGGGCCTGTTCATGATCTGGCTCGGCTGGCGCGGACTGGCCCCGAAACCGGTTGCTGCGGCCGCCGAGATCGACGCGCGCGATCTCATTCACACCACGACCGCGACCTTCTTCCTGACGATCGCGAACCCCACGACGATCCTGTCCTTCGCCGCCATCTTCGCGGGGCTCGGGCTTTCGACGGTCGGCGAAGGAGCAAAGGGCGCGATTGTCGTCTCGGGCGTCTTTCTCGGTTCGCTCGCCTGGTGGTTCTTCCTGAGTGGCGGCGTCGCGCTCGCCAGGACACGGCTCCCGGATGGTTTCGCCACCTGGGTGTCGCGTCTTTCCGGTCTTCTGCTCATCGGATTTGGCGTAACCGCGCTCGCCTCGACCGCAACCCGGTTTGCCTGACGCTTTCGCAGTCGCTGCAACAGAACCACAGAACCCCTAAAATTGCTGCATTGCAGCAATGTTCGGCGGACGCTAGCCTCATTGCATTCCGGCGACCACGGCGGCCCCCCCTAAGGGAGCGCCGCCTTCGTGCATGAGAGGATATGGAATGCTCGACTCACGCATTTCCAACTCAAAGGATCTCGAGACGATAGCGCGCAGCGGCGGACGGCTCCGTCGCATGGCGGCGCGGGTACCTACCTATTGGGCGGACGTCCGGGAGAATCCGGCTTGGCTGCCGATGTTCGTCCTCGCCCGCATGATGCCGGTGCGCAGGGCTCATTGGTTGACGGCCAAGCCGGCTCCCTCCGTCGCGGGCACGACGCCTTCGATGTTCGACGGCGTCACCACCGAAGCGGTGGTGGCCGACTTGCGCGAGAAAGGGCTTTCCTCGGGCCTGATGCTGCCGCCCGCGATACGCGACGAGATAGCGCGTTTCGCAAACGAGACGCCCTGCTTCGGCAATTTCGATCGGCGACTCGAGTTTCTCGCGGGCGAACACCCCACGGCGGAAGAACGCTTCGGCCGAGCGATACTCAGCGGACACCATTTCGAACGGGTCCTTAAGTGCGATGCCGCCGTCGCGGTGCAACGCGACCCGCTTCTCCTCGACGTGGCCAAGCATTATCTCGGCGGCCAGGCGCAATTGATCACCACCCGGGTCTGGTGGAGTTTCCCGACAAAATCCGCCTCTGACGCTGAAATCAGCCTCGCGTCGTTCAAATATCACTTCGATCTCGACGATTGGCGGATGCTGAAGTTTTTCTTCTATTTGTCCGACGTCGACGAGAATGCCGGCCCGCATGTCTACGTTCTGGGCAGTCACCGCCGTCGTCGCCTGAAGCACCAACTGACGCTGCTCGTTGGCCATCCTGCAAACGAAGTTCTGGATTTCTACGGCGAGCAGAATGCGATCACCCTGACCGGCGAAGCCGGGTTCGGCTTCGTCGAGGATCCGTTCGGCTTCCACATGGGCACGGTTGCAAAACAGACGCCGCGGCTGATGATGGAAGTCGGATTCGGCGTGTCGAAACCTTCGCGGCGCCGATTTCACGGCGAACCGGTTGTCCGCTGACGCGACGGGCGTATGCGCAACACAATCACAAAATGTGTTTCAGCCGACAGAATCGGGCGCGCGCTGATTGCATCACATCATTTATTCGAGCAAACTTATATGAATGAGGTCGAACCGTTCCGAGGAGAATCACTGCGATGAATAAGAAGGATCCAAACCCGATAGACACCTTCGTCGGTTCTCGCGTCAGAATGCGCAGACTGATGGTCGGTCTGAGCCAGGAAAAGCTGGCCGATGGCCTGGGCATCACGTTCCAGCAGGTACAGAAGTACGAAAAGGGCACAAACCGCATCGGCGCGAGCCGGCTGCAGGCGATTGCCGATATCCTGGGCGTCCACCCGAGCTTCTTTTTCCAACGCGAAGATGACAAGCCGTCGGGACGAGACAGCGCGGGCGACATGCATGAATCGAACGAGATTTCCTCTTTCGTAGCTTCGAAGGAAGGCATTGCGCTCAACAGGGCCTTCCTGAAGATTGCCGATCCGGTGTTGCGTAAGAAGATCATCTCGCTCGTTGCCGCCATGGCCCAGACACCGGATGCGGAGTCGACGGGTGTCGCCTCTGGAGCGCGTCGCACAGAGCCTCTGCACGGCTAGCGACAACAGCGCCGCGCGTCTAATCAGACGCGCAAGGGGACGCTGTAGCACTTTGAATTGCTGCATGTTTCCTTAAATCGCAGTCGATCTAAGGAAACATGCAGCGGAGATAACCTTACCGTCAGCGAGGGGGCCGCATGACCTACAGGTTGCAGACTCTGGGACGATTGCGGCTGCTTAACGAAGCGGGCCGCGAAGTCGCCTTCCCCGAGAAGGGTCTGCTCATCCTGTGTCTCGCGATTGCCAACGGCTATCGCGAGCAATCCCGGGCGGAAACTGCCAGGCTGCTCTGGGACGGGGTCGAGCCCAGCCAGGCCTATGTCAACCTGCGCAAGACAATCTCCCGCATCACCGCGCACCAGATGGAGCTCGGCCGAACCTTTCTGACCTTTTCGCAGTCGTCGATCCTGCTCAACCCCGGAACCTTGACGAGCGACCTGGATGCCGTGACCGACGACGGCGGCGATACCGTGCCTCGCTTCTGCCGCATTGCCACCGTGCTGCGCGACGATTTCCTGAAGGACACGAAATCGCACGGCAAGGCGCTCGATGCCTGGATTGGCCGCCAGCGGGAGACGCATATGTCCCTGCTCAGGGAAAGCCTGCTTGCCGCGGCGCCCGCCGCCGCGGGCAAGCATCGCGAACTTCTCAAGTCGGCGGCAATGCGATTGCTCGAACGCAATCCGTCGGACGAGGAAGTCCGCAAAGTCCTGAAGAGTGCGCTGGAGTCGGAAGGACAGCACCGTGACGCGCAGGTCATCTTCGACAGTGTCAGCCGGTCTTTGCCAATCATCGGCAACCAGCCGTCCGCGCCCGTCGAGATCCTCGCCAGGGACGACGATCACCAGAGGAAGCCACCGCGACTCGTGCTGCTGCCGCCGAACTCCGAACGAGCGCACACCGCCGCGGCGATCTTTGCAAGTTCGCTCATCGAGGACGTAACGATCGGCCTCTGCGCCCTTCGGTCTGTCAGTGTCATCGCGCCCTATACCGCGGCGCAGATCGGCCTTCAGTCCGACAAGGCAAACACCTACGAACGGCACTCCATCAGCTATATCCTCGACACGCGATTGACCGACGAGGGTGACCGCCAGAGCCTCTTTGCCCAACTGATCTTCTTCGCAAGCGACGAGGTCATCTGGGCCGACCGATTCAATCTTGTCGGCGACGGTCTGATGCAGTCGCGCAGGGGCATTGCGCATCGGATCGCTTCTGCGATCGCAAGCCAGGTCGAACAGAACGAAGCCGCCCGCAACGCCTACGAACGCAATGGCGAGTCCTACCGCAGCTACCTCCTCGGCCAGCGGTATCTCAAGCATCTCAATCTTCCCGAGATCCGCCGGGCGCGCAAGAGCTTCCGCGAAGCGCTTAGCGCCCAGAGGGACTTCGCCCCCGCCATGAGCGGGCTTGCTCGAAGCTATTTCGTCGAATGGCTGCTGACGGCGCGGGGCGATCGCGAACTGTTGACGCTCGCCGAAAGCCATGCGCGCGAGGCCGTGGCCGCGGACGAGACGCTCGCCTCCGGCTACAGGGAGCTCGGCGTCGTCAAGCTCTACCTCCGCGAATTCGACGAAAGCGTCGAATTCCACGACCGGGCGGAAGAGCTGAGCCCGCAGTATGCCAATGTCATCGCCAGCTACGCCGACACCCTCGTGCAGGCTTCCCGTCCCGGAGAGGGCCTGCAGAAGATCGAGGCGGCGATCGACCTCAATCCGATCGCTCCGGACGAATATTTCTGGACGGCCGCCGGCGCCAGCTACTCTCTCGGCCACTACGAACAGGCGCTCGCCTACATCGATCGGATGCGGGATCGGACACCGGCCGACCGGCTGTCGGCGGCGAGCTGGGGCATGCTCGGCGACCGCAGAAAGGCGCGCCAGTTCGTGCGTAAGACACTCGATGTCCATCCGGATTTCGATCTCGACCGGTGGATGGCGATCGTGCCCATCCGCGAGGAATGGCATAGGGAGCTTTACCGCGAGGGCTTGAAGAAGGCGGGTTTTTGAGGCGCAATCCTGCGCGACAGCAAGAGGGGTAAGTAATGGCTGAGGTTGTTGTTTTCGGCATTGCCGGCGAGGATCATTTGTGGCTTGCGGATCTCAAGGCGGGGACAGTCACCAGGATCGATCCACCCACGCAGGGCGCGCTGGCCGACGCCGACGCATTGCGCAAGGCCGGCGCCACGGTCGTCAAGACCGTCAATCTTGCAGCTACGGCAAGTAGCGCCGACGCCGTTTTCGGCGGCTTCCTGGACGGCTAGCCGGCCATGCGCGACGGGCGGCAGGCCAAAAGGGGTGCCGCCCACGCGTCTCCTAAAGCCATGTCCGGCTCAATTCTCTATTCCGATCGGGTCTGCGCCGCCGAAACGACCTTCGGCCGGATCGAATCTCTTTTGCCGGAGTTCGGCATCACACGGCTTGCGCGCCTGACCGGGCTGGATTGCATCGGCATTCCGGTCTGGAATGCCGTGTCTCCGAACTCGAAGTCACTGGTCATCAATCAAGGCAAGGGCATAACGGACATCGACGCAAAAGTCTCGGCGGCCATGGAGGCGCTCGAGCGCGCCGTTGCATGCGCGCCGCGTGTGCGGGCGAGAGTTGCGACCCGCAGCAACCTGTTGGCCGAAGGCAATCAGGCCCTGTCTCTGCCGGGGTTGATCGCCAGCGGCCGGCCGGACCTTGCGGACGACGAGCCGACCCGGTGGGTTCTCGGCCGCAACCTCGACGGAGGGGCGCCGACATGGGTTCCGCTGGAGGCCGCCCTGCTCGACAGAACGGTGGAGAACTGCCGATACTGGCAATCATCCGATGGCCTCGCCTCCGGCAACAACGAAACCGAAGCGGTGCTACATGGGCTCCTGGAACGGATCGAACGCGACGCGGAGGTGCTGTGGCGCATCACGCCATTAGCCTCGAGGCTTAGAAGCTGCGTTGCACCGCAGGCGCTCGGTGATCCGGTGCTCAGTGCCATGGCAGGGAAGATTGCCGCGGCCGATCTGGAGCTGCGCCTTTTCGACATCACCAGCGATGTCGGCATACCGTGCTTCACCGCCGTCGTAGCCGGGAAAGACATTCTGTCGGCGAAGGCGCCGCTTTTCCACCACGTCACGGTCGGGCACGGGGCGCATCCGAATGCGGTGAGAGCGGCAATCCGCGCCGTGACTGAGGCGGCCCAATCGAGGCTCACCTATATCAGCGGCGCGCGCGACGACGTCTATCCCGAGACGTTCGTTCGCCCTCTGCCGCAGCTGACGCAAAAACTGTTCGAGGCTGTGCCGCAAGAGCCGGCACGCGTCCACGCCACAGAGGCGGGAGGACAGGACGCGCTCTTGTCTTTCGTCCTGCAGCGGCTGCGCGACGTCGGCATCGGCCCGGCCGTCGCCGTGCCATTGCTTGGCGATGACCTGCCCTTTGCAGTTGTCAAAGTGTTCGTTCCGGAACTGGAGAACCCGGAAGGCGAGCGCAAGCGCCGCTTCGGCACGCGGGCGCTCTCCTGGGCACTGGAGGCGGCGTGAAGATCGTCTTCGTCGGTCCGACCGTCCCCGATGCGCACGAACGCGCCGGTGCAGCCTTCGCGGTCCGGCCGCCGGCGATGCAGGGAGACATCTTGCGCGCCGTACGCGCCGGCGCGACGATCATCGGCCTTGTCGACGGCAATTTCGAACATGTGGCGCCGGTCTGGCACAAGGAGATACTGTTCGCCCTTTCGCAAGGCGTACGCGTCTTCGGGGCGGCGAGCATGGGGGCCTTGCGCGCCGCCGAATGTGCGCCCTTCGGAATGGTCGGGATCGGGGAAATATATCGCCGGTATGCCGCGGGCGAGCTGGCAGACGACTCGGATGTGGCCCTGCTTCACGCTCCCGCCGAGCTCGGCCATGCGCCCTTGACGGTCCCGCTCGTCAATGTGCACGCGACGCTTGCACGCCTCAGGCATGCCGGCGCGATCACCGCCGCGGATACGGCCCGGATCGAGGCGGCAGCGGGGGGGATATTCTACAAGCGACGTACATGGGCAGCGATCGTTGCCGAGGCAGACCTTCGGGCGGATCGCGATCGTGGCGCCTTGGTGGCACGGCTGCAGCAGGAGATGGTCGACCAGAAGCGCGCGGACGCCCTCGCGCTCTTCGACGCGGTTCGGGCTCAGCCGGACGAACGGCGCGACGAAAGGCCTAGCTGGGCGTTCAATTCGACAAGTATGTGGAAGGTTTTGCTTAATCAACCTGAGACGTAGGTTCGGTTGCATTTCCCATTCAGCGTGTGTCACGCTCGTGTCACGCCCACGGCCCGGAAGTCACGCTATATTGCTGACGAAAGCGGGTCGCAGTGACCCCCGAGTGGCACTGGGGAAAATCATGCAGCAATCCATTAAGTTACCTATAGACGTGGAAGACAAGGAGAAGGAACTTCTGGCCCTTGCCCGCCTCGTCAGCTACGCGCGAGACTCCGCCAAGACGTTGAACGTCGAAGGGGTGCAATATTGCCTGGAACTGGCTTTGGCCTCCCTGCTCCAGGAAGTCGAATACATCACCGACAAGAACGTTCTTCCGACAGTCGACCTGATGGCGCTCGGCAGTTTGGGCCGCTGCTAAAGCGATTCCGGGAAAAGTGTGTAACGGTTTTCCGTCAGGAATTGCGTCATTTCAAAGAGTTAGATCGTTCTCCCTTCAATGAAACAGTGAAATGATCTGGAGAGGGGCGAGGAGTGCGGAGCGGTTTCCACCGGGATCCTGCTCCCCGCTCCTTGGACTCGTTGGCAACCGGCACGGGCGCTCACGATCGAGCGATGGGCACCAAGGTCCTCTTTTCGATCTTGCCAGCCACCGAAAAGATCAGGAATTCGGTCGCCTGACCGATCCTCTCACCGTCCATCAACCTGACGACGTCGTCCACGCCGCCGACGGGTTTGCCGTCGATCGACAGGATATAATCGCCCTCCCGAAGACCACCGCGCTCGGCGGGGCCGCCAGGTTCCAGCCGTCTCAGCCGGACCGACGTCGTCCGGTCTGTTCCGGCTGCCAGCGCGATCCTGCGCGGCAACTCGATAGTGTCGCCGGCAATGCCGATATACGCCCGCCTGACATGGCCGTATCGGAGAATCTCGGAAATCACGAAATTCGCCGTGTTCGAGGCGACCGCAAAGGCGATGCTCCGCGCGCCCTGGATCACGGCGGTGTTGACCCCGATCACTTCACCACCGGACGAGACCAATGGCCCTCCCGAATTTCCAGGGTTGAGGGCGGCGTCGGTCTGGATCACGTCGTCCATCAGGCGCCCGCTTGCCGCCCGCATGGTGCGACCAAGCGCCGAAACGATGCCGGCGGTCACGGTCCATTCGAAACCTAGCGGATTGCCGATGGCGATGGCGATGTGCCCGCGCCGCAGCCGTTTCGAATCCCCCAGCCGCGCCCAGGCTCCGACGCCCGAGTTCGCCCGGATGAGCGCAATGTCGGTATCGACATCGCGGCCGAGCACGCGACCTTCCGTCACGAAGCCGTCCGGTGTCGTGATGCGAACGGCTTTGGCATCCCCGACGACGTGATTGTTCGTCACGATCAGCCCGTCGGAAGAAACCGCGAAGCCCGAGCCATGACCGGCCCTGCCGCCAACCCGCTCAATGCGGCTGACCGCCGGACCGACCACATCGACCGCTCCGGCAATTGCATGCGAATAGGCATCCGTCAGCGCGCCGTCTTCGATGGGTGCTGTTTCCTTGTCGATGAAACCCATGGTCTGATCCTCAACCGGCAGCGACCATCGCCGCCGAACCAACGGACCGAAGCAATTTGGTACTGTTGTTCAAAATAGATGGATGGGCCCGTGGATCGGTTCAAGCCTACAGCGCCACGCGTCCCATCAGGCGCGCAGAGAGCGCCGTAGCACTTAGCACTTCTGCATGTTTTTTATCCTTAAATCGGCTAGGATTTGAGGAAACGCAGTATGTTGAATCGAGGGTACTCCGCGCAGCGTTTTGCCTTAAATTCGTGCATTCCATGCATTCGCAAAATTTTTAGGCAAACGTATTGCGAAATTTGCTGCGCTGCATCATGATCGCCGCATGACCCGCCGCGACCTGACCATTCTTGTGATTGACGAGAACGCCATCCGCGCCTCGATCATCGAGGAAGGCTTGCGCGATGCCGGCCACAGCCGTGTGAGCATCGTGCACGATGTCCATGGCGTCGGACGGGTGATCGAACGGCTGCAACCGGATGTGATCGTCATCGATCTCGAAAATCCCAATCGCGATTTGCTGGAGAGCATGTTCCAGCTCTCCCGCTCGGTAAAGCGCCCGATCGCCATGTTCGTTGATCGATCCGACAGCAGCATGATCGAAGCGGCGATCGACGCCGGCGTTTCGGCCTATGTCGTCGACGGACTGCGTCAGGAGCGCGTGAAGTCGATACTCGATATGGCGATCAGCCGTTTCAACGCCTTTTCACGCATGGAGCGCGAGTTGGCGGAAGCGCGCAGCGAGCTTGCCGACCGCAAGGTGATCGACCGGGCCAAGGGCATCCTGATGAAATCGCGCGGCATCAGCGAAGAAGAGGCCTACAAGCTCCTGCGCACGACCGCGATGAACCAGAACCGCAAGATAGCCGAAATCGCACAGAGCCTGGTGCTGGCGGCGGGATTGCTGGAGGACCTGTAAATGGCTGCCACCGCCGACATCACCCTCGGCTTCATGCCTCTCTTCGACAGCGCCGTGCTGATCGCCGCCAGCGAAAAGGGCTTCGTCACCGACGAGGGTCTGTCGCTGCAGCTCGTCCGGGAAACCTCCTGGGCCAATATTCGCGATCGGATCGCCGTCGGTCATTTCCAGGCGGCCCACATGCTGGCGCCAATGCCGATTGCTTCCAATCTAGGCCTCACGCCCCTCTCGCTGGACCTCGTGGCGCCCTTTGCGCTCGGACTCGGCGGCAATGCGGTGACAGTCTCGCGGGACCTTTGGGACCGCATGGTCGCCGACGGTGCCGGGCCCGACACCGACCCGAGCGCCAACGGCGCGGGGTTGAGGCGCGTCGTCGAACGCCGCCGCGACGCGGGCGAGCCGCCACTGCGCTTTGCCGTCGTCCATCCTTTCTCCGGCCATAACTACGAACTGCGCTATTGGCTCGCTGGCTGCGGCATCGATCCGGAAAGCCACGTCGAGATTGTCGTGGTTCCCCCGCCGCTGATGGCCGATGCGCTGTCGACGGGCGCGATCGACGGCTTCTGCGTCGGCGAACCGTGGAACAGTGTCGCGGTCGCACGCCATGCCGGGCGCATTGCCACCACAAAGGCGTCGATCTGGCGGCTGAGCCCGGAAAAGGTGCTCGGTGTTTCGGCCCGCTTCGCCTCCGAAAACCGCCCCGTGCTGGATGCCCTGCTGCGCGCGCTCTACCGAAGCTCGATGTGGTGCGGCGAAAGCGCAAATCACGAAGAACTCGCGGCACTGATGAGCACGCCCGCCTATCTCGACCTGCCGCGTAAAGCGCTGATGCCGATCCTCACGGGCCGACTGACGCTCGGCGACGGCGCCGCCGGCGACATTCCCGAGTTCTTTGTCCCACACGCGAAGGGAGCGACTTTTCCCTGGCAGAGCCACGCCCTCTGGTTCTACAGCCAGATGGTGAGGTGGGGACACACATCACACTCGGCGGCGCTGGCCCAGCGCGCACGTGACACCTACCGGCCCGACATCTACCGGCAGGCGCTGAAGCCGATTGCCGCGCCGATGCCCGGCGCCAACATGAAGGTCGAGGGCGCTCTGACCGTCGCGGCGCCGGTGGGCGCTTCGGAAAAGGGGCTCGTTCTGGGCCCAGACGGCTTTTTCGACGGCCGGATCTTCGACCCGGATCGGCTCGACGACTATCTGGCGAGCCAGCGCTGACCCCGCTCGGCGCACTGCTCGATTATTGTGCACTGCGCAAAATTTGTTCAAGCAACAGCTTATTCGCCTCTCACGAGCGGACTGGCCGTTTGGCTCCAATCCTGAAAAATCATGAGAATCTGCCCGTTCAGGAAACTGGCACGGTTCCTGCATCAAGGAAAGCGAAGGGCCGTTGAGGGTCCGCTCGAAATAATCGGCGTCCAACGAAGGGCGCAGAAGGCAAGGCTGCCAAACCGGGAACGCGCTCTGAACGAGGCAGAGCGTTTGATCGCGGTTTGGCAGCCTTTTTCTTTTTTGCCACGTCGCAACCGCAGGCGAGCCTCCCATCGCCGGCATACAGGAGAAAAGCATGAACAGGCCTTCCACTGGAAAATTCGCGAAGTGTTCGCTCGCCGCCTGGGCGGCCGCACTCTATGTCGGCGCCGGCTCTTTCGCATCTGCCGAGATGCTGGTGCCCGAGAAGGACGAACTCAAGCTCGGCTTCATCAAGCTCACCGACATGGCGCCTCTCGCGATCGCCTATGAGCAGGGCTTCTTCGAGGAAGAGGGGCTGTTCGTCACGCTCGAACCGCAGGCCAACTGGAAGGTGCTGCTCGACCGCGTAATCACCGGTGAACTGGACGGCGCGCACATGCTCGCCGGTCAGCCGCTTGCCGCCACCATCGGCTTCGGCACCAAGGCGCATATCGTCACACCCTTCTCCATGGACCTGAACGGCAACGGCATCACCGTCTCGAATGACGTCTGGGCGATGATGAAGGAGAATATTCCGCTCGGCGAGGACGGCAAACCCGTCCACCCCATCAAGGCCGACGCGCTGAAGCCCGTCGTCGATGCATTCAAGGCCGAGGGCAAGCCGTTCAATCTCGGCATGGTGTTTCCGGTTTCCACCCACAATTACGAGCTTCGCTACTGGCTCGCCGCCGGTGGCATCCATCCGGGATTCTATTCGCCGGAAAACGTCACGGGACAAATCAGGGCGGATGCACTCCTTTCCGTGACGCCGCCGCCGCAGATGCCGGCGACCCTCGAAGCCGGCACCATCGTCGGCTACAGCGTCGGCGAGCCCTGGAACCAGGCCGCGGTCTTCAAGGGCATCGGCGTGCCGGTGGTGACCGACTATGAAATATGGAAGAACAATCCGGAGAAGGTCTTCGGGCTGACGAAGGAATTCACCGAGAAATACCCGAACACGACGCTTGCGCTGACAAAGGCGCTCATTCGTGCCGCCAAATGGCTGGACGAAAACAACAACGCCAACAGGACCGAGGCCGTCGAAATCCTGTCGCGCAGCGAATATGTCGGCGCCGACGCGGACGTGATCGCGAACTCGATGACCGGCACCTTCGAATACGAGCGGGGCGACAAGCGCGACGTTCCCGACTTCAACGTGTTCTTCCGCCACAACGCGACCTATCCCTTCTATTCCGACGCCATCTGGTACCTGACGCAGATGCGCCGCTGGGGTCAGATCGCCGAGCACAAGGACGACGCCTGGTACGCAGAAACGGCAAAGTCCGTCTACCTGCCTGATATCTACATGAAGGCGGCAGAGATGCTGGTCGAGGAGGGCAAGGCCGACAAGGGCGACTTCCCCTTCGGCACCGACGGCTACAGGGGACCTACCTCCGACTTCATCGACGGCGTCACCTTCGATGCCAAGGCGCCGAACGCCTACATCGACTCCCTCAAGATCGGGCTGAAGAACGAACAGACTATATCCGGTTCGGATGTCGTTGGCGGCTGAACATCGGGCTGGCGGCGCGGAACCCGAGGCCGCCTGTTCTCTACGAAAATTTCAACAGATGAGACAAATCCATGACTCAAGCGATCACCGTGGCTGACCCGAAACTCGCGCGACGAGAGCGTCTGTTTCAGCGGATCAACAAAGCCGCCGGCTGGCTCAATGTGCTTGGCCTCGGCTGGGTGACCCCAATCCTGCGCATTGCGGCCGGCGACAATGTCGCCGAGCAGATGTCTGAGATTCGCAAGGCGCTGCTTGTACCCCTTGCCGGCATCCTGTGCTTCATCGCGCTCTGGGGCGTTCTTGCACCGAAGGTTCAAACCTCGCTCGGCGCCATTCCGGGGCCGGCGGCCGTTTTCGACCAGGCGAGCGTGCTCCTTGAGGACCACTTTGCAGAACGGCACAAGGCCGCTGCATTCTATGCCCGGCAGGATGAGCGCAACTCCAAGCTCGTTGCCGAGGGCAAGGCCGACCAGGTGAAGCATCGCGTCTTCACCGGCAAGCCGACCTATATCGACCAGATCACGACGTCGCTGATGACAGTCGGGCTCGGCTTCGTGATTGCAACGCTGGTCGCCGTGCCGCTCGGAATCGCCTCGGGTCTCTCCAAGACGATCAACGGTGCTATCAACCCGCTGATCCAGATCTTCAAGCCCGTCTCACCGCTGGCATGGCTGCCGATCGTGACGATGATCGTCTCGGCGCTTTATGTCGATCCGTCGACCATGCTGCCGAAGTCGCTGGTGATCTCGGCGGTGACCGTGACCCTCTGTTCGCTGTGGCCGACGCTGATCAACACGGCGCTCGGCGTCGCTTCGATCGACAAGGACCTGGTGAATGTCGGCAAAGTGCTGCAGCTTTCGACCGCGACGACGATCCGCAAGCTGGTTCTGCCTTCCGCCCTTCCGTTGATCTTCACCGGGCTCCGGCTGTCGCTGGGTGTGGGCTGGATGGTGCTGATCGCAGCAGAGATGCTCGCTCAGAATCCGGGCCTCGGAAAGTTCGTATGGGACGAGTTCCAGAACGGTTCCTCCGACTCGCTCGCCCGCATCATGGTCGCGGTGCTCACGATCGGCATCATCGGCTTCGTTCTGGATCGGGTCATGTATGCCCTCCAGTCCGCCTTCACCTTCTCGTCGAACCGGTAGGAGGCGCGCGTGGCAATTCTCCAATTGAGCGATGTCTCGAAGTCATTCGGTGAGGGCAAATCGCGCAATGACGTCCTTTCGGGCGTCAACCTCAAGGTCGAGGAAGGCGAATTCATTGCCATCGTCGGTTTTTCCGGCTCGGGCAAATCGACGCTGATTTCCCTCCTCGCCGGCCTGGCGATGCCGGATCGCGGCGCGGTGCTCTTCCGCGACAAGGAAGTGTCGGGTCCCGGGCCAGAGCGCGGTGTCGTCTTCCAATCCTATTCGCTGATGCCCTGGCTCTCGGTCCGCGCCAATGTCGCGCTTGCCGTCGATGCGGTGCATTCCGCCAAGAGCAAGGCGGAAAGGGCGAGCATCGTTCAGTACTATATCGAGATGGTCGGCCTGTCCCACGCGACGGAGCGCCGGCCTGCGGAGCTCTCGGGTGGCATGCGTCAACGCGTGGCCGTGGCAAGAGCGCTCGCGATGCGGCCGGACGTGCTCCTGCTCGACGAACCGCTCTCGGCACTCGACGCGCTCACCCGCTCGAAGCTGCAGGACGAATTCGCCGAGATCTCGTCGAAGGAAAAGAAGACCATCATCCTCATCACCAACGACGTGGACGAGGCGATCCTGCTTGCCGACAGGATTATTCCCTTGACGCCCGGCCCGAATGCCTCGCTAGGTCCGAGCTTCGAGGTGAACCTGCCGCGCCCGCGCGACCGCGCGGAAATGAACTCAAACGCCGAGTTCATCCGCCTTCGCGGCGCCGTCACCGAATATCTGATGGACCTGGGCGCCGGACGGAGTACCGCGGAAAGCGGCGCCGTCGCCTTGCCCAACGTCGTGCCGATCACGCAGAAGCTCACCGGCACCAAGCTGCCGGACGCCTATGCCCGAAAGGCGCGCTCCGCGATCGAGAAGAGCTACGTCGAGTTTTTCGAGGTCCGAAAGGTCTATCCGACGCCGAAAGGTCCGCTGACGGTGGTCGACGGCTTCAACCTCAAGATGAACAGGGGCGAATTCATCTCGATCATCGGCCACTCGGGATGCGGCAAGTCCACCGTTCTTTCGATGATGGCGGGCCTCAACCCGATCTCGTCGGGCGGCATCATCCTCGACGGACGGGAAATTTCCGGCGCCGGTCCAGATCGGGCGGTGGTTTTCCAGGCCCCTTCCCTGCTTCCGTGGTTGACCGCCCGCGAAAACGTCGCGCTCGGCGTCGACCGGGTCTACCCCGACGCGACACCGGCCGAGCGCCGCGACGTCGTCGAATATTACCTGCAGCGCGTAGGCCTCGGCGATGCGATGCACCGGCTTGCGGCGGACCTGTCGAACGGCATGAAACAGCGCGTCGGCATCGCCCGGGCGTTCGCGCTGTCGCCGAAACTGCTCCTCCTCGACGAACCATTCGGCATGCTCGACAGCCTCACCCGCTGGGAGCTGCAGGAAGTGCTGATGGACGTGTGGAAGCGGACCCAGGTGACGGCAATCTGCGTCACGCATGACGTCGACGAGGCGATCCTGCTCGCGGACCGGGTGGTGATGATGTCGAACGGCCCGAACGCACGGATCGGCAATATAATGGAAGTGAACCTGCCGCGGCCTCGCTCGCGCAAGGAGCTCCTGTCGCACCCCGACTATTACGCCTACCGCGAGGAGCTCCTGGACTTCCTGGAGGCCTACGAAGGCGGTGCCAGCCCCGCTCCCGAACATCTCGAAGCGATCCGGGCGAAGCGCGCCGCCCGAACGATGTTGTCCGCCCAAACCCTCAAGAAACAAGCCGCGGAGTAATGGAATGACCGAGAAGCTGGTAATTGTTGGCAACGGCATGGCGCCTGGCCGCATGCTGGAAGAACTCTTCGAAAGCGCCCCCGGGCGTTATCAGGTGACGATTTTCAACGCCGAACCGCGCGTCAATTACGACCGCATCATGCTTTCTCCGGTGCTTTCCGGCGAAAAGACCTACGAGCAGATCGTCATCCATGGCGACGGCTGGTACATCCAGCACGGCATCACGCTGTACAAAGGCCACAAGATCATCGCGATCGATCGTAATGCCAAGACGGTCACCTCCGACCATGGCGTGACGGAAAGCTACGACAAGCTGGTGATCGCCACCGGCTCCGTGCCCTTCATCATTCCGGTGCCCGGCAAGGATCTGCGCGGCGTCATCACCTACCGCGATCTCGACGACGTGCAGGCGATGCTGCTCGCGGCACAGTCGCGCGAGACGGCGGTCGTCATCGGCGGCGGTCTCCTTGGCCTCGAAGCGGCGGCCGGCCTGAAAGCCCGCGGCATGGATGTCACCGTGCTGCACGTCATGCCGACGCTGATGGAGCGTCAGCTCGACCCGGCCGCCGGTTACCTTTTGCAGAAGGCGGTCGAGGAACGCGGCATCAAGGTCATCACCAAGGCAAATACCAAACGGATCCTTGGCGAGGAGAAGGTCGAGGGCATCGAGCTCGAAGACGGTCGCATCATCCCGGCGACACTGGTCGTGATGGCGGTCGGCATCAGGCCGAATGCCAGCCTCGCCAAGGAAGCCGGGCTCGCCGTCAACCGCGGTATCGTCGTCGATGCCGGCATGCAGACCTCCGACGGCGACATCATGGCACTCGGCGAATGTGCCGAAGTCGACGGCATGGTCTACGGCCTGGTGGCCCCGCTCTACGAGATGGCGCGGGTTGCCGCACGCCACCTTGTCGGTGATCGCAGCGCCGCCTTCGTCCATTCCGATACGCCGACAAAACTGAAGGTGACCGGCATCAATCTTTATTCGGTCGGCGATTTCGCCGATGGCGACGGCCGCGAGGAGATCGTGCTGCGCGATGCCACCGCCGGCATCTACAAGCGGCTGGTCTTGAAGGACAACCGCATCATCGGCACGGTGCTCTATGGAGACACCGGGGACGGCGCCTGGTTCAACGACCTCTTGAAGCGCGGCACCGACATAACCGAAATGCGTGACACGTTGATCTTCGGCCAGGCCTATCAGGGAGGGTCCCCGCTGGACCCTATGGCGGCCGTTGCAGCCTTGCCGGATGATGCGGAAATCTGCGGCTGCAACGGCGTCTGCAAGGGCAAGATCGTCTCGACGATCACCGGAAAGGGCCTGACGTCACTGGACGACGTGCGTGCCCACACCAAGGCTTCGGCCTCCTGTGGTTCGTGCACCGGGCTGGTCGAGCAGCTGATGTCGCTCACCCTCGGCGACGCCTACAATCCTGCCGCAGTGCAGCCGATGTGCGGCTGCACGGAGCTCGGGCATGACGACGTCCGCCGCCTCATCAAGGCGAAGAAGCTGAAGACCATCCCCGCCGTCATGCAGGAGCTCGAGTGGAAGACTTGCTGCGGCTGCGCCAAATGCCGGCCGGCGCTCAACTATTATCTCGTGTGCGACTGGCCGGACGAATATGCCGACGACTACCAGTCGCGCTTCATCAACGAACGCGTCCACGCCAACATCCAGAAGGATGGCACCTATTCGGTGGTGCCGCGCATGTGGGGCGGCGTGACCAATTCCAAGGAACTGCGCGCCATCGCCGATGTCGTCGACAAGTTCGATGTCCCGCTCGTCAAGGTCACGGGCGGCCAGCGCATCGACCTGCTCGGCATCCAGAAGGAAGACCTGCCGGCCGTCTGGGCCGATCTCGGCAAGGCCGGCTTCGTCTCGGGTCAGGCCTATGCCAAGGGCTTGAGGACGGTGAAGACCTGTGTCGGCTCTGATTGGTGCCGCTTCGGCACGCAGGATTCGACCGGGCTCGGCATCCGCATCGAGAAGTTCATGTGGGGCTCGTGGACTCCCGCCAAGGTGAAGATGGCCGTCTCCGGCTGTCCACGCAATTGCGCCGAGGCCACCTGCAAGGACGTCGGCGTCATCTGCGTCGACTCCGGCTTCGAGATCCATTTCGCCGGCGCCGCCGGTCTCGACATCAAGGGCACCGAGGTCCTGGGGCTCGTCAAGACCGAGGACGAGGCGCTGGAGCACATCGTTGCGCTGACGCAGATGTATCGCGAGCAGGCGCGCTATCTTGAGCGCATTTACAAGTGGGCAAAACGCATCGGCCTCGACGAGATCCGCCGCCAGATCATGGACGATGCGGAGAAGCGCAAGGCCTATTTCGACCGCTTCGTCTTCAGCCAGAAATTCGCCCAGGTCGACCCCTGGTCGGAGCGCGTCTCCGGCAAGGACAAGCACGAGTTCCGGCCGATGGCGACGGTCGGGTTCAATCAGGCAGCGGAGTGAGGTGATGGAAATGAACTGGATCGCAATCGGCAATATTTCCGATATCCCTCTGCGCGGCGCGCGCTGCGTGAGGACGCCGCAGGGCAAGATCGCCGTCTTCCGCACCGCGGAGAACGACGTCTTCGCGATCGAGGATCACTGCCCCCACAAGGGCGGGCCGCTTTCCCAAGGCATCGTCCACGGCACTGCGGTGACCTGCCCGCTGCACAACTGGGTGATCTCGCTCGAAACCGGCAAGGCGCTCGGCGCCGACGAGGGCGAGGTCCGCACGATCCCCGTGAAAAACGACAACGGCGCGCTCTTCATCGCGCTCGAGAGCCTGGCATTGGCAGCGGCGGAGTAGGCATGGCGTGCGAGGTCAAAACCACCTGCCCCTATTGCGGCGTCGGTTGCGGCGTCATCGCCCGCGTGGACGATGAGGGCGCCGTCAGCGTCAAGGGCGATCCCGAGCATCCGGCCAATTTCGGCCGGCTCTGTTCCAAAGGCTCGGCACTTGCCGAAACCCTCGATCTCGACGGTCGCCTTCTCCATCCGAAGATCGGCGGCCGCCGCGCAGGCTGGGACGAAGCGCTCGATCTCGTCGCTGACCGCTTCGCGCAAACCATTGCCGAGCACGGCCCGGATTCGGCTGCCTTCTATGTCTCCGGCCAATTGCTGACCGAGGACTATTACATCGCCAACAAGCTGATGAAGGGTTTTATGGGTTCGGCGAACATCGATACGAACTCGCGCCTCTGCATGTCGTCCTCGGTCGCCGGTCACCGCCGCGCTTTCGGGTCCGACACGGTTCCGGGCACCTACGAAGACCTCGAGCTTGCCGATCTCGTCGTGCTCACCGGCTCTAATCTCGCCTGGTGCCACCCGGTCCTTTACCAGCGCCTTGCCGCGGCCAAAGCGAGCCGCCCCGCGATGAAGGTTGTCGTCATCGATCCCCGGCGCACGATGACCGCCGACATCGCCGACATGCATCTGGCGCTCGCTCCGGACAGCGACGTCGCGCTCTTCAACGGCCTGTTTGCCTATCTGGCAGCGAGCAGCGCCATCGATCACAACTTTATTTCTGCGTATACAAAGGGCTTCGCCGAGGCCTTTGCAGCCGCTTCTGCGCTTGATCTCGCGGAACTCTCGACCCTGACCGGACTTTCGCAAGCGCAATTGCGCGATTTCTTCCGCCTGTTCGAGACGACCGAGAAGGTCGTCACCTGCTACAGCCAGGGCGTCAACCAGTCAGCTTGCGGCACGGACAAGGTCAACGCCATCATCAACTGCCATCTCGCGACCGGGCGGATCGGCCGGCCGGGTATGGGTCCCTTCTCGCTGACAGGCCAACCAAACGCCATGGGCGGACGCGAGGTCGGGGGGCTCGCCAACATGCTGGCCGCCCATCTCGACATCGAGAAATCCGTTCACCGTGATCTTGTCCGGCGCTTCTGGGGCGCACCCGCGCTCGCAGGCAAGCCAGGCCTCAAGGCCGTGGACATGTTCCGCGCCGTCGCCGACGGGCGGATCAAGGCACTCTGGATCATGGCGACGAACCCCGTCGTCTCGATGCCTGACGCGGACGCGGTCGAGGCCGCGATCAGGGCCTGTCCCTTCGTCGTCGTCTCCGACATCCTTAGCGAGACCGATACCGCGCGTCACGCCCACGTGGCCCTGCCCTCGCTCGGCTGGGGTGAGAAAGACGGCACGGTGACCAATTCCGAACGGCGCATCTCCCGCCAGCGCGCCTTCCTCGACGCTCCCGGCGAGGCGCGCGCCGACTGGTGGCAGTTGGCCGAGGTCGGGCGGCGCATGGGCTTTTCGCAGGCGTTCCCCTACGCTTCCGCCGCTGAAGTCTTTGCCGAGCATGCCGCGCTTTCCGGCTTTGAAAACGACGGCCACCGCGATTTCGACATCAGTGCTCACGCGACGATAGACAAGGCGGCCTATGACGATCTGAAACCTTTCCAGTGGCCGCAACCGCAGGGCACGCAAGCCCGGGAGCGGCGGTTTTTCGCCGAGGGCGGGTTCTACCATGCGGACGGGCGCGCCAGTTTCATCGCCGTCGAGACGTCGCCCTCCAAACGGGCAAACGCCGCCTATCCTTACACACTCAATACCGGCCGGGTGCGCGACCACTGGCACACGATGACCCGGACCGGGAAGAGCGCCCGGCTTTCCGCCCATATCGCTGAACCGTACGCCGAAATTCATCCGCACGATGCCGAGAGGCTTGCCGTCGCGGATGCCGATCTGGTGACAATCGAGAGCCCCTACGGACAAGCGATCGTCCGCGCGCTCCTTACCGAGCGCCAGGCCGAGGGAAACCTCTTCGTGCCGATGCACTGGAACGACCATTTCGCCTCTAAAGGCCGCATCGACGCGCTGGTGCCGCCGATCACGGATCCCGTTTCAGGGCAGCCGGCGTCGAAAAACGTGGCGGTCAAGGCTGCCCGTTTCGCCGCTCGGGCCTATGGCTTCGCGGTCTCCGCCGAAAAACCCGAGAGCATCGATGCTGCTTACTGGGCGATCGCCAAGGCCGACGGCGGCTGGCGCCTGGAGCTTGCCTTCGCTGAGCCGCAAACGGACTGGATCGGCTGGTGCCGGCGGGTCTTTTCCATCCCGGCCGGTATAGAGCCGATCGGCTATACCGATCGTCAGTCTGGCGAACTCCGCCTCGCCTTCTTCGACGGCGACAGGCTGCTTGCCGCCCTGTTCCTCGCGTCCCGGCCGGTGGCGGTCGCCCGCAACTGGGCCGTATCGCAGCTCCGCGCCTCGCATAAAGACCTCGGCACGCGCTTCGCCGTCGCCGCTGGTCGCCCCGGTGCCGGCAGAGAGGACCCGGGCGCCACGGTCTGCTCCTGCTTCAGCGTCGGCGTCAACCAGATCACGGCCGCCATTCGGGACGGCTGCCACAGTGTCCAGGCGATCGGCGAGAGGCTTAGCGCGGGCACCAATTGCGGCTCCTGCCGCGCAGAGATCAGGGGGATCATCGATGGATGCCTTGCCGCTGCCGCGGAATGACCGGACCGCAAAGCCGTCGCCGCAACGTGTCGCTCCACTCGCAACCCTGCCGCTGTTCTGGACCTTGAAGAACAAGCGCGTCGTCGTCGCCGGCGGCAGCGACGCCGCAGCCTGGAAGGCGGAACTCTTGGCGGCCTGTGGCGCGGAGGTTCATCTCCATGCGCCACGCGCGGAGCTGAGCGACGTATTTCTCGGTCTCATAAAGCGCGGCGCCGCCCACGAAGACGGCCGCTTCGTCCATCACGACGAGTTCTGGCACCCAGGCATCTTTTCCGGGGCCGCGATCGCGATCGCCGATTGCGGCGACGACGCCGAAGCCGAGGCGTTCTTCAATGGGGCGCGTGCGGCCGGCGTTCCCGTCAATGTCATCGACAAGACGGCCTTCTGCCAGTTCCAGTTCGGCTCGATCGTCAATCGCTCGCCGGTCGTCGTGTCGATTTCGACCGACGGCGCCGCGCCGATCCTCGCACAAGCGATCCGCCGTCGGATTGAGGCCCTGCTGCCACCGGCAATCAAAGGCTGGGCAACGATCGCGCGAGCCGTCCGCGAAACGGTCAACGCCCGACTGAACCCGGGTGCGGCGCGCCGCACCTTCTGGGAGCGGTTCGTCGATCGCGCCTTTCTGGAGACACCGGAGGAGGGTGTCGAGACGCGGCTGATGGAGGATCTGGATTGCCTTTCCGCGACCCGCTCCGCCATCGGCCGCGTCACGATCGTCGGCGCGGGTCCCGGCGATGCCGAACTCCTGACATTGAAGGCCGTTCGTGCCTTGCAGGCCGCCGACGTCATTCTTTTCGACGAACCGATCTCGACCGATGTGCTCGAACTTTCCCGCCGGGAAGCAAAGCGCCAGTTCGTCGGCCGGCCCGACAGCCGGATCTCCGATGGCCGAAGCGATATCCACGATGCTGTGGTCAAACTGGTCCTTTCAGGCAAGTGCGTCGTGCGGCTCAAATCCGGTGACCCCACCGCTTCGGTCGGAGTGCGCAAAGAAATCCGGCTGTTGGAAAGCGAAGGCATTCCCGTCGAGATCGTACCGGGGGTACAGGCCGAGCGCCATCACCCCACAGGGCAGGGGCCGGGCAAAATCGACGGGCTTCCCAAATTTGGCATTACCGCCGATCTGGCCGGAGCGGCCGCGGGCCAGAGCGTGCACATCGCCAATCATTGACACCTGCAGCCTAAGGGGGTGTGGGCGGCAGGCTTTTGATCCGCATCAATGCGGTTTCTCATAGAGGATGCTTTCTTCGGCCTGGCGAGAGGGCGCGGTTGCTTTCGGCGCGCGACCCCCTCGCAAGCTAAGACGAACTGTCTAACCAAGGGAGTTCACATCATGACCGAAGCTACATCCAAACAACCCGTCAAGCCTGAAACGCCAGCTCCCGCGGCGCGGCCGCCGGTATCCCTCTTCGAAAGCCTTCGGCGCGAAATCGACCAGCTGTTCGACGACTTTCATCCGCTGAGCTGGCGATCCTTCCCGACGCGCGCCCGTGACTTCGATCTACCGTGGTCCGAAAAAGGCGCCTGGCAACTCGCCCCGGTGGTCGACGTTGTCGAGGCGGACAAGGAATACAAGATCACGGCTGAAATGCCTGGGATCGATGCCAACGACGTCGAGGTGAAGATTGCCAACGGCGTGATCTCGATCGCCGGCGAAAAGAAGGAGGAGAAGGAAGAGCGCGAAAAAGATCGCTTCCTTTCCGAGCGGCGTTATGGCTCCTTCCAGCGCACGTTCCAGCTGCCGCCCGGTGTCGATGCCGACAAGATCGAGGCGTCGTTCGCAAAGGGCGTGCTAACCGTTCGGCTGCCGAAGACGGTCGAAGCGTTGAGCAACGAGAAGAAGATTGCGGTCAAAGCCGAGTGACGTTCGGGCTCGCGCGCCCGAGTTGACCACCCTTGCTGAACGTCATTCGGACGGCGACAGCGCCTTGCTACGCAATGCTTCAAGGCGATCGAGAAATGGCCGCTGGGACGCGTTCATCTTCTCCCGCGCTTCCGGTAGGCTGAACCATCCGGCGCGATCGACTTCCGGAAAGGCCTGTGTCTGGCCGCTGTGTGGCGGCCATTCCATTTCGAACATATTGCTGCGGATATCGGTGATGTCGACATCGCTCTCACCGGCGAAGGCGGTGACGAGCTTGCCGCTTTTCTGGCGCAGCTCGCCAAGGGACTCCAACGCCCCGTTCATCGCGATGCCGGTTTCCTCGAGGAACTCGCGCCGTGCAGCCGCCTCCGGCTGTTCGTCCGCGTCATATTCCCCCTTCGGGATGGACCAAGCCCCGGCATCCCTATTGCTCCAGAAGGGACCGCCCGGGTGAACAAGCAGGACACGCAACGCCTCGCCGTCGTATTTGTAGAGCAGGATGCCTGCGCTTTTTTTCGGCATTTGCGATCCCTTTCGACGTCCGTGGCCCGGGAGGATATCATTGCTGAGCCGCATTTCGAACAGAGCGAGCGGCAATCGCGACTTTTGCAACTTCAAGGAGGCTAAAGCCGATGCGCGCGATGGTCCTTGAGAAGATCGGGGAACCGTTGAGAGCGGTGGAACGCCCGCTTCCCGAACCGCTCGCCGGTGAGATCCGGCTGCGCGTCGAGGCCTGCGCCGTCTGCCGCACCGATCTGCACGTGGTGGACGGCGACCTCCCGCGACCGAAACTGCCGCTCGTTCCGGGCCACGAGATCGTCGGCATCATCGAAGCGGTCGGGAGCGGCGTCGATCCGGCCCGCATCGGTCGGCGCGCCGGGGTCCCTTGGCTCGGCCATACCTGCCAGCACTGCTTCTATTGCCGGTCGAACGCGGAGAACCTTTGCGACAATCCGCTGTTCACGGGTTATACCCGCGACGGCGGCTTCGCCACCGATGTCATAGCGGATGCAGACTACGCTTTCGATCTCGACGGCGATCCCGTATCGCTTGCGCCCCTCCTCTGCGCGGGGCTCATCGGCTGGCGGTCGCTGAAACGGGCCGGCGACGGCAAGAGGATCGGCATCTACGGCTTTGGCGCCGCCGCTCATATCATCGCCCAGATCTGCGTCTGGCAGGGCCGGCAGGTCTATGCCTTCACCCGCCCGGACGATGCTGCGGCACGGCGCTTCGCCCTCGACCTCGGCGCGGCCTGGGCCGGCGGTTCGGACGAGCCGCCGCCGGAGCCGCTCGACGCGGCGATTATCTTTGCGCCGGTCGGAAACCTTGTGCCGGCGGCACTGAAAGCCGTGCGCAAGGGCGGACGGGTGGTTTGCGGCGGCATCCACATGAGCGATATTCCCGCCATGCCCTATGCTGTGCTTTGGGGCGAACGCGAACTGGTTTCGGTTGCCAACCTCACGCGCCGGGATGGCCGAGAGTTTTTTGCCATCGCGGCAGAAGCAGGCGTCAAGACGCACACCATCGTCTATCCGCTTGGTGAGGCCAACCGTGCCCTTGCCGATCTTCGCGCCGGCAGGCTGAACGGCGCAGCCGTACTCGTTCCTTAACCAGGCGGCGTGGAAGGCCCGCCTTCCGACTTCAGGTAGCTGATGACCGCATCCGCGATCATCGAGCGGTGGCGCTCGATCGTCGCCTTTTCCGAGAGGTCACGGCGGAAGATGGTGCCGAATGTGTAGCGGTTCGACACACGGAAGAAGCAGAAGGCGCTGATCAGCATGTGAACATCGATCGGGTCGGCCTTGCGCTGAAAGGTGCCGTCGGCGAGACCGCGCGCGATGATCGCCTCGATCATCTGAATGACCGAGACATTGAGCTCGCGAATCGCCTCCGAACGCAGCATATGCGCCGCGTGGTGGATGTTCTCGATGCTCACCAAACGGACGAAATCCGGATTGGCCTCATCGTGATCGAAGGTGGTTTCGATCAAGGTCCTCAGCGCCTTTTCCGGCGGCAGGTTGGCGAGTTCGAGATCGGCCTCGAGCGTGCGGATCCTGCGATAGGAGCGCTCGAGCACGGCGAGATAGAGCCCCTCCTTGCTGCCGAAATAGTAATAGATCATCCGCTTCGAGGTGCGCGTGCGCTCGGCGATCGCATCCACCCGCGCGCCGGCCAGCCCGTGCGTCGAAAACTCTTCCGTCGCTACCGCAAGGATATCCTCCTGCGTCCTTTGCGGATCGTTCTTTCTGCCGTTCCCCTGCCGCTCCGCCATTTTCCGCACTGCTTCCCGGCCCAGACAGGCCATTGAATCGTCACGCCTATTTCCTGCGGACCCCACGCGCCTCGATGAATGCACGAAACGCCGCGTCTCGCGATCCGGGACCGTCAACTTCATCGAAAATGACTGCCGATTTTCGACCGCTAGCTGTGCCCCGCAAGAGCAATTCCTCAAGTCATATTCACGTTATCATCCTCTTTCAATAGCACGGTGCTTGACATTCGAACTAGTTAGTACATTTTAGAAATCAGATGCCGGAACCGTGCCGAGGAGCGCGGGACGGCCGCCGGCGAACCGCCGCGCGTTGCAAGGAGGAGGCCTGCCACTGGCGCGTCGTCGCGACGTGCTGCCGGTACGCCCTATCGCTTTGGGAGGAGCGAATGGCCCGCATCATCGATTTCTATTTCTTGGCGCTGAAGGTGGCGATCGCGCTGCTGCTTGCCGGCATGGTCGTGCTCGTCTTCGGCAATGTCGTCCTGCGCTACGCCTTCAACCAGGGGATCACGGTTTCGGAGGAGCTGTCGCGGATGTTCTTCGTCTGGCTCACCTTTCTCGGCGCCGTCGTCGCCATGCGCGAACACAGTCACCTCGGCGTGGACTCCCTCATCAAGCGCTTGCCGCCGTCTGCCGCAAAGCTGGCCGTGCTTTGCGGCCATGCGCTGATGCTCTGTGCGACATGGCTGGTGATTAGCGGCAGCTGGACGCAGACGCTGATCAACCTCCATGTCGGCGCGCCGGCAACCGGCATCTCGATGGCGTTTTTCTACGGTGCAGGCATCGCCTTCGGCGTTCCGGCCTTCCTGATCCTGCTTTCCGACGCCCTCGCGATCGCGACCGGCCGGATCGACGTGACGACGGCCGACCTCGTCCGCGAGAGCGAGGATGAGGCGGCCCTCGACGATCTGCCCGAGCCCGTGCTCGGCCAGCTCTCGCCGAAGCACTGAGGAGGCGACGATGACCGTCACCATCTTTCTCGGCGCACTTCTCGGACCCATGGCACTCGGCGTGCCGATCGCCTTCGCCCTGATCTTGAGCGGCGTGGCGCTGATGCTCTATCTCGGGCTCTTCGACGCCCAGATCGTCGCGCAGAACGTCCTGAACGGCGCTGACAGCTTTCCGCTGATGGCGGTTCCCTTCTTCCTGCTCGCCGGTGAGGTCATGAACACCGGCGGCCTTTCCCGCCGCATCGTCGCGCTTGCTATGGCGATGGTCGGCCATATTCGCGGCGGCCTCGGTTTCGTCGCGATCTTCGCAGCCTGCATCCTTTCAAGCCTCTCAGGCTCTGCCGTCGCCGACGCGGCGGCCCTTGGCGCCCTCCTCCTGCCAATGATGCTGAAATCGGGCCACGACCCGGCGCGCGCCGGCGGGCTGCTGGCGTCCGCCTCGATCATCGGGCCGATCATCCCGCCCTCGATCGGCTTCATCCTCTACGGCGTGGTGGGCGGCGTCTCGATCACCAAGCTCTTCCTCGCGGGCATTTTCCCGGGGCTGATGATCGCCGCCGCCCTTTGCGTCACCTGGCTCATCGTTGCCCGCAAGGAGCAGTCCGAACTGCCGCCGAGAGAGAGCGGTGCCGTGCGCCTCAAGGCTTTCGTCGACAGCTTCTGGGCGCTGATGCTGCCGGTGATCATCATCGTCGGGCTGAAGTTCGGCGTCTTCACGCCGACCGAAGCGGGCGTGGTCGCGGCCGTCTACTCGCTCTTCGTCTCGATGGTGATCTATCGCGAGCTGCCGCCGGCGCAGCTCTTCCACGTCTTCGTCTCGGCCGCCAAGATCACCGCCGTCGTCATGTTCCTGGTCGCCTGCGCGGCGGTCTCGGCCTGGCTGATCACGGTCGCCGACGTACCGGGCGCGCTCGCCGCCCTCGTCGAACCGTTGATGGACAACCAGACGGTGCTCCTCGTCGCCATCATGGTCCTTGTCGTCGTCGTCGGCACTGCCATGGACATGACGCCCACCATCCTGATTATGACGCCGGTGCTAATGCCGATCATCAAGCAGGCGGGCATAGACCCGGTCTATTTCGGCGTGCTCTTCATCATCAACAATTCGATCGGCCTCATCACGCCCCCCGTCGGCACGGTTCTCAACGTCATCTGCGGTGTCTCGAAACTGTCAATGGAAGACCTGATGAAGGGCGTCATGCCGTTTATGATCGCCGAGCTGATCGTTCTTTTCCTGCTCGTCCTCTTCCCTCAGCTGGTGACCGTTCCGGTCTCCTGGTTCGGGCACTGACGGGCATGGCTTCAAGCACTGTCAACACGGCCGGCGTGAACACCGGCCCAACCTGGGAGGAAAACATGTTGAACAGATTGACGAAACTGGCATTGGGCCTCGCCCTGCCCCTGGCGCTGCTGACGGCAGGGCCGGCACTTGCGGAGATACGCGACCAGACCATCAAATTCGCTTCCGCCAACAACAAGGGTCACCCGCAGGTGACCGGCATGGAGAAATTCGCCGAACTCGTAAACGAGAAGAGCGGCGGCAAGATCGAGGTGAAACTGTTCCCCGGCGGCGCGCTCGGCGGCGACGTCCAGACCGTCTCGGCGCTGCAGGGTGGCGTCATCGAGATGACGGTGCTGAACGCCGGCATTCTCGCAAGCAACGTCAAGGAATTCGGCGCCGTCGACCTTCCCTTCCTGTTCAACAGCGGTGAGGAAGCCGACAAGGTGATGGACGGCCCATTCGGCACCGGCCTGATCGAGCGCCTGCCCGACACCGGCCTCGTCGGCCTTGCCTATTGGGAGCTCGGCTTCCGCAATCTTACCAACAACCGTCATCCGGTTACCAAGCTCGAGGACATCAAGGGCCTGAAGATCCGCACGATCCAGTCGCCGATCCCGGTCGAACTCTTCAACTCGCTCGGCGCCAACGCCGTGCCGCTCCCCTACACCGAGCTCTACACCGCGCTCGAAACCGGAACCGTCGACGGACAGGAAAACCCGGCCGCAAACATCCTCAATGCGAAGTTCTACGAGGTGCAGAAATACATGACGCTGACCCGTCACCAGTACAACCCGCAGATCGTGCTGATCTCGAAGAGGTTCTGGGACGGCCTCAATGACGAGGAGAAGGCGGTCCTGCAGCAGGCCGCGGTCGAAGCACGCGACTTCCAGCGCAAGGTGTCGCGCGAGCAGGATGCCGCAGCGCTCGAGGAAATCCGCAAGACCGGGATGGAGGTCAGCGAACTCAGCCCGGAGGAAACGCAGAAGCTGCGCGATGCCGTCAAGCCGATGATCGAGAAGTTCAGCGCCGACATCGGTCAAGAAACGGTGCAGAGCCTCTTCAAGGAAATCGGCGCCGTACGCGGCCAGTAACGAGAAAAACCGCCGGCCCGCCTGCCGCGAAAGGTGGGTCGGCTCAGCGGCGGCGCGGATGCCGTCAGCGCGGAAAGCACATGGAACGGGAAACCATGACCGATACGCTCGTAAGATCTTTAAAGGCCGGCCTGATCGGCGCTGGCATCCAGGCCTCACTGACACCGGCGATGCACGTGGCGGAGGGCGCGGCGCAGGGACTCCGCTACGAGTACGAGCTGATCGATCTCAATGCGCTGGGCGCGACGGAGAATGATTTGCCGCATCTCATCGCCGACGCGGAGCGGCGCGGCCTTGCCGGGCTCAACATCACCCATCCCTGCAAGCAGGCGATCATTGCCTTTCTCGACGAGCTCGCCCCCGACGCCCGGCGGCTCGGCGCCGTCAATACCGTCGTGCTCAAGGGCGGCCGGCGCTACGGCCACAACACGGACTGGTGGGGTTTCGCCGAAGGCTTCCGGCGCGGTCTGCCGGATGCGGATCTTGCCTCGGCGGTGCAGCTCGGCGCGGGCGGCGCAGGTGTCGCGACGGCCTACGCCGCGCTTTCGCTCGGTCTGCGGCGGCTTACTGTCTTCGACCGCGAGCCGGAGCGCGCGCAATCGCTTGCCGAGATGCTTTCGCCCATCTTTCCCGAGGCCGAGATAGTGGCCGGCACGGATCTCGCTCCCGCGGTCCGGGATGCATCGGGTCTCATCCACGCCACCCCGACCGGGATGACGAAATATCCGGGACTGCCGCTCGACGCCGAGCTCCTCAACGAGCGCCATTGGGTCGCCGAGATCGTCTATTTCCCGCTGGAAACGGCGCTGCTCCGAGAAGCGAGAAGGCGCGGCTGCCGCACGCTCGACGGCGGCGGCATGGCCGTGTTCCAGGCGGTCGGCGCCTTTCGACTCTTTACCGGGCTCGAGCCCGACGCAGCACGGATGCTCGGCCATTTCCGGGCCCTGACCGGCTGACGCACAAAACGTGGACAGGACAGGACCATGAAAACCTCGATAGCGACAGTCTCCTTGAGCGGCGATCTCAAGGACAAACTGCAGGCAATCGCGAAGGCCGGGTTCGACGGCGTGGAAATCTTCGAGAACGATTTCCTCGCTTTCGATGAAGGCCCGCGGGAGGTCGGCCGCATGGCGCACGACTTCGGCCTCGATATCACACTGTTCCAGCCGTTCCGGGATTTCGAGGGCATGCCGGAACCGCTTCGCACGCGAACCTTCGACCGTGCCGAGCGCAAGTTCGACGTGATGCAGGAACTTGGCACGGATCTCGTGCTCGTCTGCTCCAATGTCTCGCCTGCTGCCCAGGGCGGCATCGACCGCGCGGCGGCCGATTTCCGCGAGCTCGGCGAGCGGGCGGCGAAGCGAAACCTCAGGGTCGGCTACGAGGCGCTCGCCTGGGGCCGGCACATCAACGATCATCGCGACGCCTGGGAGATCGTCCGGCGCGCCGACCACCCCAATGTCGGCCTCATCCTCGACAGTTTCCACACGCTTTCCCGCAAGATCGAAGTCAATTCGATCCGGTCAATCCCGAAAGAAAAAATCTTCATCATCCAGCTCGCCGATGCGCCGCTGATCGACATGGACCTGCTCTACTGGAGCCGGCATTTCCGCAACATGCCCGGCGAAGGTGATCTTCCGGTCACCGACTTCATGCGCGCGGTCGCCGCCACCGGTTACGACGGCTATCTGTCGCTGGAAATTTTCAACGACCAATTCCGCGGCGGCAATGCTGCAGCCATCGCGGTCGATGGGCGCCGCTCGCTGATCTATCTCGGCGACCAGGTCAAGCGCGCCGAACCGGACACACCCTTGTCGGTACCTGCGATGCCGGCGCCCGCAGAGGTCAAGGGCGTCGCCTTCATCGAATTCGCCGCCGACGAGGAGCAGGCGGCCGAATTGGAGGCGCTGGTCAGAACGCTCGGCTTTCAGAAGACCGCGACGCACAGGAGCAAACGCGTCGCGCTCTACCGCCAGGGCGCAATCAATCTGGTCGTCAATACGGAGCGCGAGGGGTTCGCCAATGCCTCCTACCTGGTGCACGGCACGTCGGCCTATGCATTCGGGCTGATGGTCGACGACGCCACAGCGACGGTCGAGCGCGCAAAGGCGCTCGGCGCCGAACCCTTCGCACAGGCCGTCGGCCCCGGCGAGCTTTCGGTGCCGGCGATCCGCGGCGTCGGCGGCGGGGTCATCTATTTTCTCGACGAAAAGTCCGAGCTGGCGCGCATCTGGGAGATCGAATTCGAGCCGGTGGAAGATGACCTGTCGACGACGCCGGCCGACCTCGCCTCGGTCGACCATGTCGCCCAGACCGTCAAATATGAGGAAATGCTGACCTGGCTTCTCTTCTACAACTCGCTGCTCGACGTGCATAAGACGCCGATGGTCGACATCGTCGATCCGGCCGGGTTGGTACGCAGTCAGGTGGTGGAGAATGACGCAGGCTCGCTGCGCATCACGTTGAACGGCGCCGAAAACCGCAACACGCTTGCAGGGCATTTCATCGCCGAGACCTTCGGCTCCGGCATCCAGCATCTCGCCTTTGCCACGAACGACATCTTTGCGGCAGCCGAGGCGTTGCGGGCAAACGGCTTTCGCGCGCTGCCGATCTCGCCGAACTACTATGACGACATCGAGGCGCGCTTCGCACTCGAGCCGGAGCTGATCGAGCGCCTGAAGGAGGCAAACATTCTCTACGATCGCGACGAGCACGGAGAGTACTTCCAGCTCTACAGTCCGACCTATGGCGAGGGATTTTTCTTCGAGATCGTGGAGCGACGCGGCTACCGCGGCTACGGCGCCGCCAATGCCATCTTCCGCATCGCCGCTTTGAAGAAACAGCTGCGGCCGGCGGGGCTGCCGAGAGATTAACCGCCCGTCTTGTTCGCGAGGATATTCGCCAGATCCATCGGGAACGGAAAGATGATCGTCGAGCTCTTTTCAGCGGCGATCACGTTCAGCGTGCTGAGATAACGCAATTGCATGGCTTGCGGCTGCCGGGCGAGAATTTCCGCCGCCTCGAGCAACTTCGCCGCCGCCTGCTGTTCGCCCTCAGCGTTGATGACCTTCGCCCGCCGTTCGCGTTCTGCTTCCGCCTGCCGCGCGATGGCCCGGATCATCGATTCGTTGATGTCGACATGCTTGATCTCGACGGTGGCGACCTTGATCCCCCAGGCATCCGTCTGGACGTCCAGTATCTTCTGTATATCGTCGTTGAGCCTGTCGCGTTCGGCCAGCATCTCGTCCAGGTCGTGCTTGCCGAGCACGGAGCGCAAGGTCGTCTGGGCGAGCTGGCTCGTTGCCGCCATAAAGTCCTCGACCTGGATCGTCGATTTTTCCGCGTCGATCACCCGGAAATAGATGACCGCGCTGACGCGGACCGAAACGTTGTCGTGGGAAATGACGTCCTGGCTCGGTACATCGAGCACTCGCGTCCTGAGATCGACCCGCACCATCTGCTGGACATAGGGAACGAGCAGGATCAGCCCCGGCCCCTTGACGCCGGTGAACCGGCCCAGCGTGAAGACGACGCCGCGCTCGTATTCACGCAAGATCCTGATCGCGTAGGCAATCACGATAAGCAGCACCACAAGCGCCGCGATGAAGGGGGCGAGACTTCCGACTATGTCCATGACCTTCTCCTGCCGAGGCCGTTAGATCATTTCACTGTTTCATTGAAACAGTGAAATGATCTAACTCTTTGAAACCACGCAATTCCGGAGGGAAAACCGTCACACTTTTCCTGGAACTGCTCTAGGTTTGCGACGCACTGCGCGCGACTTTCAGCGTCAATCCGTTGCGGCCAATGACCGTCACGTCTTCGCCCGCGGTGAGCGGCTCGCCGCTGACGGCTCTCCAACGTTCGCCGTGGGCGATGACGTAGCCTGTGCCGCCCGTCCAGCTATCGACAGTGCCGGACATGCCGATCATCTGCTCCCCGCCGGTGACGACCTTGTGCCGGCGCGAGATGAAGGCGAGCCGGGCAACGAGGGCGCTAAAGGCGAGACTTGCGATAGCGACGCCGCCGAGCACCGGCCAGGAGACCTGCAGGCCCGGGACATCCGTGTCGAACAGGATGGCCGCACCGAGCACGAGCGCGACCCCGCCGCCGAGTCCGAGCGCCCCGAACGACGGCGCGTGCGCCTCGGCCACCAACAGCCCCACCCCGAGGATGATCAGTCCGATGCCGGCGTAGCTCACAGGCAGCACGGCGAGTGCGTAGAGGCCGAGCAGGAGGCTTATACCGCCGATCGTGCCGGGCAGGACCGTTCCCGGCGCCAGAAACTCGAAGATCAGACCGTAGATGCCGATAATCATCAGAAGCAGGGCGACATTGGGATCGGTGATCACAGACAGGAGGCGGGTCCGCCAATCCGGGAGAACGTCCTCGACGGCGAGGCCCGCCGTATCGAGGCGGACATCGGCCTGGCCGACACGGACCGTGCGGCCATGTGCCTGCTTCAGGAGATCGCCGATCGTCGCGGCAGTGAAATCGATGACCTTTTCGCGAACGGCGGCATTCGATGAAAGGCTCGCTGCCTCGCGCACCGCGCGCTCCGCCCAGTCGGCGTTGCGATTGCGCAGCTCGGCGAGGCCGCGGATATAGGCGACCGCGTCGTTGATCATTTTTGCTTCGCCGGCATTGGCCGGTTGCTTCGCGCCACTTAGCTTGTCAGCCTCACCGGAACCATCCTTGTCGCCCTCTTCATCGCCGCCGAACAGTCCACCGCCGATGGCAATGGGCGTTGCCGCGCCGAGATTGGTGCCCGGGGCCATCGCCGCGATATGGCTCGCATAGAGGATATAGGTCCCGGCGCTCGCCGCCCTCGCCCCGCTCGGCGCCACGAAACTTGCGACCGGTACGGAAGAATCGAGGATGGCGCGGATGATGTCACGCATCGACGTGTCGAGGCCGCCGGGCGTGTCCATCTGCAATATGACGAGAGAGACGCCACGCGCCTCGGCCCGTTCAAGGCCACGCGTCACATATTCAGCGGTCGCCGGACTGATCGCGCCGTCCACATGCAGGACGATCGCCCGGCGCTCGGCTTCGGAAGCGGACGGGGCAGGAAACGCGAACGCCGATATCAATGTCATGAGCAGGATGAGGATTCGGGACATTCGCCGCCACAACCTCAGAGTTTCTTTGGATCGCGATGATTTTGCGCCCAATCGATCCCTTCTAATATAAGCCAGAACTGCCGAAAGGGTAAGGCGTGCCCGCAACCTGCCGTGGAAGTCGCGCGCCCGTGCGGTCGCTGATGGGGGCGCGCCATCATCTGCGCGGCATAGCTCCGACTGGACTGCGGCGCGAGTGTCGTTGCCCGGTCGGCAGCTTCAATGCCCCCTCGTGTCGGCCGAGGAATTGCCCATCGGGGCCGCGGCAACCGGGCGTTACGGCCGTCGCACGCAACGGAATCCGATATGGGTCGTCGCCGAGTTCTCTTCCTGAGGGTGGCGCGCCGCCGGCCGGTAACGCCGGCAGTAGTTCGGCGCGCAGAGATGCGATCCGCCCTTGACCACCCGCCTGGCGATACGGATCTGCGGCTGCGCGGGGTCGAAGCTTTCTTTAGCGCTGCCCCCGCGCGGATTGGCGGGGATGCAGCAGGCCTTTTGGGCCGGTGCGGGATGAGCGGAGGCCCAATAGTCGTTCGTCCATTCCCAGACATTGCCAATCATGTCGTAGAGTCCGTAACCGTTCGGCGGGAAACTGCCGACCGGCGACGTCCGTTCGAAGCCATCGGGCTTGAGATTTTCGGTCGGAAAAACACCGTGCCAGGTATTGGCCATGAACCGGCCGTCCGGAACAAGTTCATCGCCCCAGGCAAATTCCGCGCCTTCGAGGCCGCCCTTGGCGGCGAACTCCCATTCGGCCTCGGTCGGCAGATCCTTGCCCGCCCAGGCCGCATAGGCCTTGGCGTCGGCATGGGCGATCTGCACGACCGGGTAGTCGAGTTTTCCGCGCAAATTGCTCAGGCCTCCGTATGGCCGGCGCCAGTTCGCCCCGAACTTGAAATGCCACCATTGTGACGGTTCACGGCTGGTTATCCGCTTCGGCGGATCGAAAACGACCGATCCGGCTTTCAGCATGTGCGCCGGCGCACCCGGATAGTCATTCGGGTCGGAGGGCCTTTCCGCGAGCGTCACGTAGCCGGTGGCCTCGACGAATTCCGCGAACTGCCGATTGGTAACAGGCGCGACGTCGATCCAGAATCCATCCACTTTCACCGGATGCGCCGGAGCTTCTTCGGGATAGTGATGGTCCGATCCCATGACGAAGGTGCCGCCTTCGATCCAGACCTGTTCGCGGGCAGCGATCGCCGTCGGCGTTTCATCGCCCGCGGATCGATTGAGCGGAATGTTCATGCCTCACCTCATCGACCTTGCAGCACACAGTCCGACCTAGCCACCATACTCTGCAGCGCCGCGCGACTTATCAGACGCGCAAAGGACGCTGTAGCACTTTGAATTGCTGCATGTCTTTGTCCTTAAATCGAGGTCGATTTAAGGACAAAGACATGCAGTAGTCGCGATCGCCTGCCCTCCAAGTACGTTACGGCTACGAAGGTCAGGAGCGACTTACTGAACGCCCAAAATTGAACCTTCCCCCGGCCTTCGTTACTGTTACGTTCTTCCGATCCGTTCTCGGCTCGCTAAGCTCTATGATAACGAAAGTAAAACCGGTCGCAATTGGACGAAGGGGCAAAGTCTGATGGGTGCGCGCGACGACATCGAGCAACTGGGCAAGCGGATCGGCGCAGCGATCGTCGGCCAGCAAGGCATGATCGAGCGCCTGCTGCTCGCTCTCATCAGCAACGGCCACCTGCTCGTTGAAGGATTGCCCGGCCTCGCCAAGACACGCGCCATCAAGACCATGGCGAAGAACCTCGACGCCAGACTATCGCGCATCCAGTTTACACCCGACCTTCTGCCGGCCGACATCACCGGCTCCGAAATCTATTTCACCAAAGGCGGAAAGGGCGAGTTCCGCTTCCAGGAGGGGCCGCTCTTCGCCAACCTGGTGCTTGCCGACGAAGTCAATCGCGCCCCGGCGAAGGTACAATCGGCGCTGCTCGAAGCGATGGAGGAGCGGCAGGTCACCATCGGCGGCAAGAGCCACGGCCTACCCGATCTGTTCCTGGTGATGGCGACGCAGAACCCGATCGAGCAGGAGGGAACCTATCCGCTTCCCGAAGCGCAGCTCGACCGATTCCTGATGCATGTGCAGGTCGACTATCCGGACGCAAAGTCGGAAGCCGACATCATGCGGCTCGTGCGTTCCGAGGAGACTGCGACAAAGGCCGACGGCCACGCGGCCGGGAAGCTCGCGCAGGATGCCGTCTTCACCGCCCGCGAAGAGATTTCCGCCGTCACCGTGTCCGAGGCGATCGAGAACTACATCGTCGCCCTGGTAATGGCGACGCGCTATCCGGACAGGCTCGACAAAGAACTCAGCAAATGGATCCAGGTGGGCGTCAGCCCGCGCGGCGTCATCGGCCTCGACAAGGTATCGCGGGCGCATGCCTGGCTGAAGGGGCGCGACTTCGTAACGCCGGACGACGTGCAGGCGACGGTCCACGATGTCTTCCGGCACCGGCTCGTGCTCTCCTACGAGGCGCATGCGAGCGGCATTTCCGCCAACCAGGTCATCGGCAGGATCGTGGAACAGGTCGCCGTGGCATAGGATGGGAGACCGCCATGGGCATATCCATACCGGCTTTTGCCCGATCGAAAGGGATCGCGCGGACGCAGAGTGGAGCGGGTTCGGGCGTCTATACCTCGATCGACGAACTGATCGGGCTGGAAGCGACCGCCTGCGACCTGACATTTCTGCGCAATGCGCCTGTTCGCCGGCTGCTCGCCGGACGCCACGAATCGCGCATGCGTGGGCGCGGTCTCTCTTTCGAGGAGTTACGCGACTATCTCCCCGGCGACGACATCCGCACGATCGACTGGCGTGTGACGGCGCGTACCGGCAAGCCGGCCGTCCGTGTCTATGACGAGGAGAAGGACCGGCCGGCGCTGATCGTCGTCGACCAGAGAATGAACATGTTTTTCGGCAGTCGCCGTGCGATGAAATCCGTTGCGGCAGCACAGACCGCGGCACTTTGCGCCTGGCGCGTGATGGCGCTCGGCGACCGCGTCGGCGGCTTCGTCTTCGGCGACGAAACGGTCGACGAGGTCCGTCCGCATCGCAGCCGCGAGGCGGTCATCCGTTTTGCGGATGCGATCGCCAAGCACAATACGTCGCTCCACGCTGCGTCCGAAACCGCGCGGGGAGCGGACCAGCTTGATCTCGTGCTGTCGACGGTCGCCGCCATCGCCAAGCACGATCACCTCGTCATCCTAATCAGCGACTTTGACGGCTATGGCCTCGACACGCGCGAGATTCTGCTCAATCTATCGATGCGCAACGACGTCATTGTCATTCTGATCTACGACCCGTTCCTGCTCGAATTGCCACGCAAGGGCGACATCGTCGTCAGCGGCGGCGCGCTTCAGGCGGAACTGCAGCTCGGGCGCGGTAACGTGCGCGAGGCGATCGACAGCTTCGCGCGCAAACGTGGCCGGGCGCTCCGCGCCTGGCAGCAGGAAATGGGGCTGCCGATGCTGCCGCTGTCGGCCGCCGAAGAGGTCGCGCCACAGCTCCGGCGTCTTCTGGGGCAGCTCGGATGGCGGCAAAGGAGGCGATAGCGATGGAACCCGCCTTGCCCGCCACAACCGATCCCGCCCTTGCAGCAACGCTGCGGGATCTGGCGGACCTCGCATTGCCGGCACCAGTCTCGATGCTGCCGCAGACATGGGGCTGGGCGGTGCTTGGCGCCGTCATTCTCTTGGCTGTCATCGCCGCCTCGTGGCTCTGGCTTCGCCGTCGCGCCACCAATCGCTATCGCCGCGAGGCACTCTCCGAGCTTGCACGGATTGAACGGTATCTCGCCGACCCCGCGACACGCGGCACGGCACTTGCTGAGCTGCCGCCCCTTTTGAAACGTGTGGCGCTTGCCGCCTGGCCGCGCGAGACCGTCGCTGATCTGAATGGACCGCTCTGGGTCGGGTTTCTTAGCGCGCGCTCGGGCGGAGCAGGCCTTTCGCCCGAATCCGCCCGATTCTTCGAGGAGGCGGAATATCGTGGCGAGGAGGCGTTGCGGCTGACCGACGAAAAGAAGGCACGCGGCTACGCTCTGGCAGCCCGGCAATGGATCGAGGGCCACGATGTACGTGCTTGACCAGCCCTGGCTGCTCTTTCTCCTGCCGCTGCCGTTCCTCGTCTGGTGGCTTTTTCCGCCCTATCGCGAGCACACGCCGGCCGTTCGAGTCCCCTTCTTCAAGGATATTATCGACGCGGCGGGCGTCGGCGCCACGGAAGGTTCGGTAGTGCCGCGATCCAACCTCGGGCAGAAGCTGATCGCGCCCGTTTGCTGGGGACTGATCGTGCTGGCGCTGGCACGTCCGCAATTCATCGAGCCGCCGATCGAAAAGACCGAACCACAGCGCGATCTGATGCTTGCCATCGACCTTTCACAATCGATGGACACGCGCGATTTCCGCGATTCCGACGGGAACATCCAGCCCCGCGTCGACGCAGTCCATAAGGTCGTCGCCGAGTTCATCGGCCGCAGGCCGAGCGATCGCCTCGGCCTCATTGCCTTCGGCGACGCGCCCTATCCGCTCGTTCCCTTCACGCTGGATCATCGGACCGTGAAGGCGATGCTCGTCGATAGCCTGCCCGGCATGGCCGGGCCTCGCACGGCGCTCGGCGACGCCATCGGCCTCGCCATCAAGATGTTCGACCAGAGCCAAGCGCCCGAAAAGGTCCTCATCCTCTTGACCGATGGCAACGATACCGCCAGCAGAATGCCGCCAGACAAGGCGGCCGATATCGCCGGCGAACGCCGCATCACCATCCACGCGATCGGGATCGGCGATCCCCATGCGGAGGGAGAACAGAAGCTCGACACCGCCGAGCTCCAGCAGATCGCAACGAAGACCGGCGGCCACTATTTCTTCGGCCAGGATCAGGTCGGGCTCGAAACCATTTACGGGCTGCTCGACCAACTGACGCCGGCAAACCAGAAGACGCTTTCTTGGCGGCCGCGCATCGAGCTGTTCCACTATCCGCTGGGTGCATCGCTCATCATCGTCGTCGCCTATCACGCCATCATGTGGCTGCTCTCCACACGAGGCGCCCGACGCCCGGCAAGCGAGGGCAGCAGATGATTGCGGACTTCCACTTCCTCAGACCCTGGTGGCTGCTCGCCCTGCTTGCGGCGCCGCTCCTTGTCCGGCTGATCGGCCGCCGCACCGATATCCACTCGCGCTGGAAAGGCATGATTGCGCCGCATCTGCTCGATCATCTGTTGATCGACCGCGGCGGTTCGCATCGCTTTCGCCCCGTGCACCTGACCGCGGCACTGATCGCCGTTGCTGCAATTGCGGCGGCCGGCCCGACCTGGGAGCGCGAACGTCCGCCCTTCGTCGAGGATACGGCACCGCTTGCGATCGCCATCGATCTCACCGCAACGATGAACGCGACGGATGTGTCGCCGACGCGGCTCGAACGCGCTAAGCTGAAGGTGCAGGACATTCTTGACCTTCGAAAAGGCGCGCGTACGGCGCTCTTCGCCTATGCCGGTTCGGCTCACATGGTGCTGCCTTTAACCGACGACGCCGCGCTTGTCAGAACCTACCTTGCTGCGCTTTCCCCGCGCATCATGCCGGTTGAGGGCAAGGACACGGCTAAAGCGCTCGAAACCGTCGAAGCGGGTCTCGCCAATGAGACCGTCCCGGGCACGATCCTCTTTTTGACCGACGGCGTCGAACGCGAGGCGTTTCCAGCCTTCGAGCAATACGGGGGTCGCAACGATCTGATTGTGCTCGGGATCGGCACGGCGGAAGGCGGCCCCGTCAAGAGTGCCGACGGGGGCTACATTGCCGATGCGTCCGGCGGGCGCGTCCACGCGCGCCTCGATATCGACGCGCTCAAAGCGCTGCAGGGTAGCTCGAGCGTTCAGGTCGCGACTGCGGCGCTCGACGACAGCGATGTCCGCTGGATCGTCCGGCGCATCCAGTCCGCCTTCTCTGAGAAGGTATCGGAAGGACAGACCCGCTGGCGTGATGCCGGCTGGTGGCTGACGATCCCGATCGCGCTTTTCGCTGTGCTCTGGTTCCGACGCGGCTGGACGCTGCGCTGGGCCGGCTTCCTGCTGGTTGCGGGATTGACGCTTTCGGGCGGCAAGGCCGAGGCTGCCGAGAGCCGTTTCAGCGACATGTGGTTCACGCCGGACCAACAGGGCCGCCGTGCTTTCGAACAGGGAGATTTTCAGAGCGCGGCCACGCGATTCGCCGATCCCGCCTGGCGCGGCGTCGCGCTCTACCGCGCCGGGCGTTTCCAGGAGGCGATCGACGCCTTTGCGCAAGAGGACACGGCCGAAAGCTACTACAATCAGGCCAATGCGCTGATGCATCTCGACAAGCCGAAGGAAGCGATCGCCGCCTACGAGCAGGCCTTGCGGCTCCGTCCTGACTGGGCCGAAGCGAAGGCGAACCTGGCGCTCGCTGAGAAGCGGGATAAAGACAAGCAGAAGCAAGAAGAGGAGGAGCAGCAAGAACAGGGGGCGGACCTTCCTCCCGACCAGATCCAGATCGACGAGAAGGGCGAGAAAGGCAAGGAGGGCCTTATCCAGGCAGCAGAACAGACTGCCGATATGTGGATGCGCAACATCCAGGTGTCGCCGGCCGACCTGCTTGCCCGAAAGTTCGCCATCGAGGCGAAGGAGCGCAAGCCGTGATCCGGGCCGTGGCCGGTTTCTTCGTTTTGACGTTCGCTCTGCTCGCGTGCGGGCTTCTACCTACGGGTGCCGCCTCTGCCGCCGATCCGTTCGCCCGCGCAACACTTGTGACCAAGGGTACGCTCTATACCGGCCAGGAAGTCCATATCGACGTCGATGTCTTCGTTCCCAACTATTTCATGGCCCCGCCTCAGTTTCCGCTGTTCAATCTTTCCGGCGCCGTCGTGACGATCCCTGACGGAAGCGGCGTGAACCTCAACGAAACCGTGAACGGCGAAAGCTTTTCGGGCATCCGCAAGAGCTATGCCGTGACGCCTCAGACCGCCGGCGACTATGTCTTGCCGCCAGCCGAAATTCCCTTCGGTTTTGCCGCTGTGCCGGGCCAGCTCACCCAAGGCAAGCTCACACTCCCGCCACTCAAATTTACCGTCGAGGCCGCGCCGGGCGGCGCCGACGGCGTCACCGCCGTGAAAGTCACGATCGACCAGGCGCTCGACCGCGATGCGAGCGGCCTCCATGCCGGCGACGCACTGGTGAGAACGATCACCGTCCGAGCCGAGGGGCTCGATGCCATGATGATTCCGGAACCGAACTTCGCATCGCCGGTGGGCGCTCGGGTTTATGTCCACGACCCGGCGCTTTCGGAGGAACGGACGCCCCGGGGAGAGCCCGTGGCCGGGGTTCGTAAGGACACGGCAACCTATGTCTTCGCGCAAGCCGGGTCCTATCGGCTCCCGGCAATCGCCGTCGAATGGTTCGATCCTCGGACAGGAAACATCGAACAGGCGGAAGCGCCGATGGTCGCGGTCACTGTCGCCGCCGCGCCGACAGTGGATACCGGGCTTGGCCCGCCGGCACCGGAGCCGGAGAAGCCCCCATTCGATTGGCGGCTTTGGGCAGGCGTCGCTGCCGCAACCATTGTTGCCACCGCAGTCATCCGGCTGGCCGCCCAACTCCTGAGCCGCGCGGAGGCCTGGGGCGAGGCGTATCATCGCCGCCGGCTCGACTCGGAACGGGAATATTTCCGGCGCATCGAACAGGCGTGCCGGGATCACGACCTGACACGCCTCGGCCGAGCCCTCGACGCCTGGTCGCGAAAGACCGGCAACCTGCCGCTTTCGCGCTGGCTCGACCGCTTCGCGGACACGGCGACGCAGCGTCTCTTCGCCGAGCACCAACGGGCACTCTACGGCAAGCCATCCGAGGGTCGGACGACGACTGACTTCGGGGCGTTGCGAAGAGGGCTGAGCACCGCCCGCCGGAACTGGCTGCGCTCCCATTTAAGCGCGACCGCGAGACCCGCGGCGCTGCCTCCGCTCAACCCGGATTTCGCCCGACCCAGGCCCCCCGTTGCGTCATGACCACGACGTGCGCGCGGCCTATCGGCGCACACGCGGCGGATCGTGTCGAAGCGGCTTTGATTGACGTTACCGGAGTGCTCCCATACGCTAATTGCGCGGTTCTGCTGCACCTCTTCTCCGGAGGAGAACATGAAGGGGAACGCTATCGCCATCATTGGTGCCGGCATGATCGGTGCCGCGCACGCGTTCGGCTACCGAACGAATCTGCCGCGCTTCGAGAACCGCATCGCCGGTCTTCGCCTTGCGACCGCCTGCGACGGCAACGAGACGCTCGCTCGCCGTCTCGCCGCAACCTGGGGCTTCGAAAAGACGCAGACCGACCTCAACGCGGTCCTCGCTGATCCCGACATCGGCATCGTCAGTGTCTGTCTGCCGAACGCGCTTCATGCGGAGGTGACGCTGGCAGCGATCGCCGCCGGAAAGCACGTTATCTGCGAGAAGCCGCTTGCGCTGAATGCCGAGGAGGCGCTGCGCATCCATCGCGTCGCGAAGGCATCGCCGGTCGTCTCCGCAACGGTCTTCAACTACCGGCGCATTCCGGCCGTTGCGGCAATACGCGATATCATCGCCGCAGGAGAGATAGGCGATCTCGTCAATCTTCTGGTCCAGTACGAAAGCGAATACGCCGCCGATCCCAACCTGCCGCACAGCTGGCGGTATGAGCGCAGCCGCGCCGGCGCCGGGGCGCTGCTCGATCTCGGAACCCATTCCATCGACACGGCTCGCTTTCTTTGCGGAGAAGTCTCCGAGGTCGCTGGCGCCATCGGCACGATTTCCGTCAAGGAGCGCTTTCTGCCGGCGGCCGCTGGCATCGGCCACGACAAGGTTGCGCTCAGCCCCGAAAAGAGGCCGGTCGACAACGACGATGTCGTGTCCGCCCTGCTTCGATTCGAAAACGGCTGCCAGGGCATGTTTCTGGCGAGCCGGGTGGCGGTCGGCATGGGCAATACGCTTTCCGTCTCGATCACCGGGACGAAGGGTGCGCTGCGCTACAATTCCCGCCTGCCGGCCCATTACGAAATCGCGCGCTTCGACGGCAGCGGACAATCGCCCTTTGCGCTGGTCGCGAACAACCCGGCCCTTCCCTACTCCGACTTGCTCCCCGTTCCCCATGACGGCGTAGCGATCGGCTACGCGGAAGTGTTCGGATTCATGATCCACGAGTTTCTCGAGGCGGTCGCCGAGAGCCATCCGATGCAGAACGGATCGACGCTCGACGGCCTGCGCGCCGCGCAGATCCTCGACGCGATCCAGTTGGCCGCGGATACCGGGGCGCCGGTGAAGGTTTCGCACGCCGATTAACGGCCATCGTGTCGATCGGGAGGGACAGATGAAAATCGGCCTGAACACCGACAGCTTCGCGGCGCTCTCGCTAGAAGCCTGCCTCGACCGCGCCGCCGAACTTGGGCTCTCCTGCGTCGAATTCGGGCTCGGCGGCTGGTCGAGCGCGCCGCATGTCGACATTGCCGAATTGCTTGCGAGCGGCACGGCCCGCGATCGGCTCCTTGGCATGCTGCGTGACCGCAATCTCGAAATCTCCGCGCTCAACTGTTCCGGAAACCAATTGCATCCGGGTGAGAGCGGGGCGAAGGACACTGATCTCGCCTATGGCGCACTGGAACTCGCGACGCTGCTCGGCGTTCGACGCGTCGTCATGATGTCCGGCCTGCCGGCCGGCGGCCCGGGCGATATCTGCCCCAACTGGATCACCTCCTCCTGGCCACCGGAAGCGATGGCGATGCTCGAATGGCAATGGTCCGAGCGCGTCATCCCCTTCTGGAAGGATTATGCGGCGGCCGCAGAGAAAAAGGAGCTCCGCCTCTGCGTCGAGCAACATGGCCGCCAGGCCGTCTACAATGTCGAGAGCTTCTTTCGATTGCGGGACGCCGTCGGCCCGACCGTCGGCGTCAATTTCGATCCGAGCCACCTGATCTGGATGGGCGGCGATCCGGTGTCCGCGATCCGCGCGATCGGCGACTGCATCTACCACGTCCATGGCAAGGATACCCGCATCGAACCGCAGGCCCGTATCGACGGTCTGCTCGACCCGAAGCACGTGCTGCCGGTCCGCGGACGATCATGGAATTTCGTCTCGCTCGGCCACGGCACGCCGGTCCGCGGCTGGCTGGAGATTCTCATGGCCCTCAGGGAGGTTGGCTATGACGATGTGATCAGTATCGAGAACGAGGACTATGCCCTCGATGCCGACAGGGCCGTCGCCACCTCCGCGACGACGCTGCGCTTCTGCATCGAGCAGCTGAGCGGCGAACGCTGACAGTACAGCGTGCTTTGCGCGTCTGATAAGACGCGCGGCGCTGTGGGCTGCCGGCGGCCCAGATCACAGCGCGGTCTCGTGACCGCCCGCTAAGCGCGGTTTTCCGCTCGCATCCTGCTTTAACTTATCGATGCAGACTGCAATTCTTCCGATCCGTCATCTCGCTGTTGGGCGGCTTCCGCCGCTCCTCGCCCGCGGGCGAGTGCAGCCACCTGCTCCGCCACGAAGATGGCGTGATCGTTGACCTGCGGCAGGCCCATCAACTCCCCGAAGGTCCCGCGGGCGAGCGGTCCGGCGATGAAGAGCGTCTCCATCTCCCGGCCCTGCCTGTCGAGCGCCCGGCTTGTCTCGCTGCAGGCAAGGCCAAGCCCGACGGCATCCGGCTGCAGGTAGCCGTCGGCTGAAAGCGTTTCGAGCCAGGGCTGGCTTTTCAAGACGGATTTGTGTGCCGGTCCGGTGGTGATTACCACGGCATCGACATTCCAGCGCTCGATCCCGGCTCCGTGGCGTCGCCGGAACGTTGCGGCGATCTCGTCGCCGTTTCTCTCGATCCGATCGATCCGACCCGCCAGAATGCGAATGTCGCCCGACTGCAGTCCGGCTCTGACGATGGCATCGATCTGCGGCGCGATGCGAAAGCGGTGAACGTCCCAGAATGGGCGCAGATGGCGTATCAGCCGCCGCCGTTCCGTGACTGGCAGGCTGCGCCAGATCTCCCCGCCTTGGCTGCGCAGCGCATCGAACACCGCATGCCAGGAAAAGCCGTCCGCTTCGGCGTCGGCGACCGCCCGCCGCACGCGCACGAGAAGTTCAGTCGCGGCTCGCGACGGCGCCGCCGTGAAGTCTCCGTACGGGTCCTGGGCTTGGGCCGGGTGCCCGCGCGAGCGGAGGCCGCGCCGGGAATAGGCGGTGATCGGCCCCGTCCGCCCGGTCGTGCGCAAGGAAGCGATGACGTCCGCCGCCGTGAGGCCGGTGCCTATGATCAGGACGTGGTCGTCGGGGCGGATCGCCGAAAGAGCGTCAGGTAGAGTGGTATTCGATACATAGCGCGGGTGCCCCCGCAATACGTCATCGATGCCCGCCGGGACCGCCGGGGCCGGATGTGTGGTTGCGATGATCAGTATGTCGGCACGAACCGTCGTGCCGACGTCATCCCGGATTTCCCAATCTTCGCCACGCCGCTCCACGCTGATCACCCGCTGCCGGTGGTGGATGATGCGGCCGTTGCCGAGATGCGGCGCCACGGCATCGGCGACATAGCGGCCGAAAAGGCCACGGCGCGGATAGAGATGGCCGTCCGGCGCCCGCGCATCCCTATCGTCGCGCGGCTCGCCCCGAAGTTCCATCCAGCGGACGAAATGGTCGGCGTCGTCCGGGTCGAGGCTCATGCGCCCAGCCGGCACATTGACCCGATGCGCCGGATCGTCGGTGTCGTAGGCAAGGCCGCAGCCGAGACGTTCGCGCGGCTCGAAGACCGCGATCTGCCACTCTTCCATACTTTTGTCGCGTGCGAGAGTTGCAGCGACGACCGCCCCGGTAAAACCGCCGCCAATGATAACGACCGTGGGGCACCCCCCGCTCACGATAGTCACCTCGCGTCCCTCCGCTCCGGTAACGGCGCACATCTTGGCGATCTTCTTCACCGCGTCCTGCGGAGGCTCGCCCCGTGTCAAGAATTTGTCAATGGCGTGCGCCGCCACCTGCTTGCCGGGCGCTACGGCATGTTTCCCTAAATCGTACTCGATCTAAGGACAAAAACATGCGCGATTCAACGTGCTACAGCGTCCCTTTTGCGTCTGAAAAGACGCGCGGCGCTGTAGCAATACCGCGCAAGGGAGCCAGCCCCACCGCCGCTGGGGAGATGCCGATCGCGTCCTCGGGCACGATGGCTGGCCCGCTTACGGGTGGCCATATCGTCGTCGCGCCGTGCCGCTCGGAAAAGCTGAAATTCAATTAAGACGACTGCCTGAACGTGCACGGACCCGCTTGCCATCGCAGATGATTTGAGGGAAAATTTGGAGCTGGCCCTTGAGGCCTGGGCGATCTCCCGTGATAGGAGAATACCATGCCTCTTAAATTTCTGATTGCGGCGATAGCGCTTCTGGCACTTTCAGGATGCGCAAGCACCGGCACAGGCGACGTCAACACGACCTATGCGCAATGGCAGGGTGCCTACCCCGAGCCTGATTTCACCACGACCGGCACGGGTGGAGTTCAAATCGCCTTCTAAAGCAGGCGGGTTTTTCTCTCGGAGAGCGTTTCACAGTTCCAACGAACTGTGAAACCAGCTCGGTATCGACGTCCACCCGAAATCAGCCGCGCGAGACTACTGCATGTTTCCTTGAATCGTACTCGATTTAAGGAAACATGCAGCGATTCAAAGTGCTACAGCGTCCTTGTGCGTCTGGAAAGACGCACGGCGCTGTAGCGGCTCAGTGCAGCCCAAACTCGCGGAGCAAATCCTTGCGGTACTGGACGAAACCCGCCTCGCTTCGATCACGTGGCCGGGCAAGATCGATCTCGATGATCTTCGGGCTGCTGTCCTTGTTCTTCGGAAGAACCAGGACGCGGTCTGCGAGGTAGACCGCTTCCTCGAGATCGTGCGTGACGAGAACCATCGTTACGTTCTCATCCCGCCATATTCGCTCCAGCTCCTCCTGCATCGTCAGTTTTGTCATCGCATCGAGCGCGCCAAATGGCTCGTCAAGCAGCAGGATCTCCGGCTGGACCGTCAGCGCCCGCGCTATACCGACCCTTTGCGCCATGCCGCCTGAGAGCTGCTTGGGGTAGGCGTCCGCAAATTCGGCCAGTCCTACCAGGGAGATGTAGTGGCGCGCGCGCTCCTTGGCGTGACGGGCATGGCCGCCTCTCACCTCCAGCCCGAAGGCGACGTTCTCTAGCACCGTCTGCCAGGGAAGCAGGCGTGGCTCCTGGAAGATAACGGCGCGTTCGTTGCCAACGCCTCTGACAGGCTCCTTGTCGATGAGCACCTTTCCGGCATCTGCTGCCTCGAGGCCCGCCAGGATGCGCAGCAATGTCGTCTTGCCCGATCCGCTGGCCCCGACGATTGCGAGGCACTCGCCCGAGCGGATATCCAGATTCACGTTCCTCAAAACTCTGAGCGAACGTCCGCCGATCTGGAAAGATTTCGAGAGATCGCGCAGCGCAATCTCCCCTTTTCGCAAAGTCTGGACATCTCCCATGGCTGGACCTCAGTTTGCAGCCGCGCTGGCGGTGGTCTGGAGCAGAAGATCGGATGCCTTGTACTCGCCCTGAGGCAGGCTGCCCTCGCGCTCGAGAACGCCGATCCAGAAGTCCAGGTCTCTTTCGATCGCACGCGCGCCCGGCCGCAGCCCGAAGCCGGTCCAGTGCTTCGCGAGTGCGCCATTCTCGCCGCGTTTTTCGAGAATTTTTGCAAGCAGCGCCCGTGCTTCTTCCGGATTCTCTCTCGACCAGTCGGCCGCCCGGGCAGACTGTTCGACAAAATTCCTGGCCGCTTCCGGGTGTTCCTCGACAAAGTCGCGGCGGAGAACGGCAAAGCCGCCGGCAAGCTCGCCAAGGACGTCGGTATCATCGAAGACTGCGCGTACGCCGCCATTCTCCACGATCTGGCCGTTGAACGTTGCCTGCCAGTATCCGACAGCCGCGATATCGACCTGCTTCGAGCGCAACGTCTGCTCAAGTTGCGGACCGGGCACGGTAACGAGGTTGGCGGCATTCTGCGGCAAGCCCTTGCTGTGCAGCGCTTCCCGTATCGCATAGTCGAGGTGGGCGCCGAGCGTGTTCACCGCAATGGTCTTGCCGGCGATATCCTCGATGGATTTGATCGGGCTGTCTTCAAGCACGTAGAAGATGCTCTTCACCTGCTCATTGATGCCGTTGGTCGGATAGGCGGCGACGAAATCGTTGCCGCTGGCAATCGAGTTGATGACGGCCGAGGTTGCCGCCGAGCCGATGTCGACGCTGCCGGATGCGAGTCCGAAGAGCGATTCCGGACCGCCGCTCGCATAGCCGACGTTCTCGAGCTTGATGCCCAGCCCATCGAAGTAGCCAAGTTCGGACGCGAACTCGTGCGCCGAGATGCTGCCGTGGCTGGCGAGGTAGCGCAGGGTTACCTGATCGGGCGACTGCGCCGCGGCATATCCGGAGAGGCCGATGGCAAACAGGGTGCCAAGGCCGAGGGAGCGAATGGAGATGGTCATATGTTCGTCTTTCCTTTTGAAGAGGGGGATGTTTTTTCGCGCCGCTAGATCGAAACGTCGCTCCAGCGGCACAGGCGGCGTTGCGCAAAGACGAGCGCGTAGTTGGCGATGAGCCCGAGCCCGGCCAGAATGAAGATCGCCGCGAACATCAGCGGTATCTGGAAGTTGTACTGGGCGTTCATAACCTGGAAGCCGACCCCCTTGTTCGCGCCGATCATCTCGGAGGCGATCAGCAACAAAAGCGCGGTCGTGGCGCTCAATCGCAGGCCGACAAAAATGGAGGGAATGGCTCCAGGCAGGACGACACGCCGGAATACGGTTGACCGAGATGCTCCGTAGACGCGCGCCATCTCGATCAGCTTCGAATCGACTTCTTTGACCCCGCTAATCGTGTTCAGAAGCAGCGGGAACAATGTTGCCCAGAAGATCACGAAAACCTTGGATGCCTCACCGAGCCCGAGCAACAGGATGAACACCGGATAAAGCGCGAGCGCTGATGTCTGCCTGAAGAGCTGAAGGATCGGGTCAAGCGCCTGCTCGATCGGGCGCACCTGTCCCATGAACAGGCCGAGCGGTATCGCCACCACCACCGCAGCCACGAATGCCAGGCCGGATCGTTGAAGGCTGATGGCGATATCGTCGAGCAAGGCTCCGCCGAAGACGCCTCTCCACATGGCAGAAAGGATCGCGTCGATCGGCGGGAAAACGGCCGGATTGACCCAACCGCTGCTGCTGGCAGCCTGCCAGAAAACGAGAAAGGCAGCCAGCAGTCCGTAGCGCGACAGCCAATGGCGAAGTTTTACGCCGGCCCGCTGCAGATATTCTTCGGCCTTCACGCCACTGGCGCCGCCGTTGGCGATGATCGATCTGTCGATATCTTGCAAGCTCATCTGCTTGGCCTCCTTGGCGTTTCATTCGGCGGCCTGAACGGTCTCGCGCGATTGCGTCCACGGATTTTCCGGCCTGGGGAGGCCGAGGTTTTCACGAAACGTGCGGCCTTCGTATGCGGTCCGGAACAGCCCCCGTCGCTGCAGTTCGGGGATCACCAGGTCGACAAAGTCGTCGAGCGCCCCGGGGAGCCACGGCGGCAGGATGTTGAATCCGTCCGCGGCTTCGTTGCGGAACCACTCCTCGAGCTGATCGGCAACCTGCTCGACGCTGCCGACGACGGTGTAGTGACCCCGCGCCGTCGCGATCCACTGGTAAAGCTGCCGGATCGTGAAACCGTGCTCGTCGGCGATCTTGCGGATCAGCGCCTGGCGGCTCTTCATGCCTTCGGTCTCCTGACTGACGGGCAGCGGACCGTCGAGCGGATATCCCGTCAGGTCGAGCGTTCCGCCGGTCAGTCCGTTGAGCAGGGCGACGCCGTCTTCAGGAACGATGAGCTCGTTCAGCCGCTCGCATTTGCTGCGCGCTTCTTCTTCCGTACGGCCGACAAAGGGGGCAACTCCCGGCATGATCAACACGTGTTCGGGATTGCGTCCGGCGCGTCGAACGCGTGCCTTGATGTCCCGGTAGAACTCCTGGGCGGAACCGAGATTCTGATGGGCGGTGAAGATCACTTCCGCGGTCGCCGCGGCAAGCCCGCGTCCGTCTTCGGATTGTCCCGCCTGGACGACCACCGGGTGGCCCTGTATCGAGCGCGGCACGTTGAGCGGCCCTTTCACCGAGAAATGCTTGCCCCGGTGATTGATGTCGTGGACGCGTCCGGCGTCGAAGAAACGGCCGGTCGCCTTGTCACGGATGAAGGCGTCGTCCTCCCAGCTATCCCAGAGCGCCTTCACCGTTTCGACGTGCTCGTGAGCGCGCTCATAGCGCTCGGCGTGGGTCGGCTGCGTCTGCCTGTTGAAGTTACGAGCCGTCTCATCGCCCGCCGACGTCACCACGTTCCACCCAGCCCGGCCGTTGGAAAGAAGGTCGAGCGACGCAAATTTCCGGGCGAGCGTATAGGGCTCTTCATAGGTCGTCGACGCAGTTGCGATGAAGCCGAGATGTGTGGTCAGCGGTGCGAGCGCAGCAAACAGCGTGACCGGTTCGAACCCCGCGATCTTAGCGTTGCCACCCTCACGCCCCCCGAGCCCGACCGAGAGATTGTCCGCCAGGAAATAAGCGTCGAACAGGCCACGTTCGGCCGTCTGCGCAAGCTTCCGGTGAAACTCGAAACTTGTGGCCCCGTCTGCCGGAGCTTCCGGGTGCCTCCAGGCGGCGATATGCTGGCCGCCACCGGGCAGAAAAGCGCCGAGTTTGATCTTTCTCGTCATTGAACCTCTCCGAGAGTTTTCGGCCGGTCGGCCATGAATGAGTGCTTGTTTTATGATTCTGGATTCCGGCTCGGCGCACTAAGCGGCGATGCTTCGCCGGTCGGAGTGCCCGAGGACTCGCGTTGCTTCCTCGACCGCCTGCCCGACCCGCGCATGGATCGCTTCCGAGATCAGGGCGCCGTCCACGAAGTCCTTGTCCGACGCGTAGATTGCCGTCGGCATTGCCAGCGCTTCAAAGAAGCCGAACAGCGGCCGCAGCTGGTGCTCGACGATCAGCGAATGACGCTCGCCGCCGCCGGTTGCCGCCAGGATGACCGGCTTGCCGCGCAGCGATGAGGGGTCGAAGAGATCGAAGCAGTGCTTGAACAGTCCGGTGTAGCTGCCTTTGAACGTCGGCGAACCGACGACCAGCACGTCAGCCGTGATCGCCTGGTTGACGATGTAGCGCGCTTCGGGAGCGAGATCGTCCAACCGTCTGGCGCTCGCCAGAGAAGGGCCGAAGTCCTCGATGTCGAACGTCTGTGCCGAGGCTCCGACGCTCATTGCAAGCCGGTGGACGATATGATCGATGAAAGTCCGGGTCTTGGACGGGCGCGTGATATTTCCCGAAATTCCGACCACTCTTTTGTCCGGCATCGTTGACCTCCGTCGAAGCCGTTTCAGATGCGATCAATCTAAATCTATAATTTTTATGAATTATAGGAACGCGGTTCTATTTCGCATGGGTAAAGGAGAAGAGTTTGCCCTGATGCCGCAGCTGTCTGCAGCCATCTTGGCGGCAGGTGAATGACAGGCTTTTCCCCTGATACGCCCGGGCCGTCGTCTGCCCTGTCGAAGCGGCGCTGCGGGCGCGACGATCGCTGCGCCGGCCGAGCCTTAGGAAAATTGGTTGGCTTGTCGTACTCAGGGGGCACGGATTTGGCCTCCTGAGCTGCCCGATGGCGGCACCCCCCTCTGCCCTGCCGGACATCTCCCCCACAAGGGGGGAGATGGGCCAGAAGCAAGGCGCTGATCGACAGCGAAGTCGCAAATGCCGAGGTCTCCCAATGCAACTTTGCGCGCACAGGCTCATCAAACGCCGCGCGCAGACGCTCATTAGCTGAGTGGGACATCGCCACTTGCCAATCTCCCCCCTTGTGGGGGAGATGCCCGGCAGGGCAGAGGGGGTATCAACACCCGCGTATAATCATGATCCGCCCTAGACGGAGCGCATGAGGCCGCCGTCGACCCGGATGTTCTGGCCGGTGATATAGGCCGCGCCCTCCGAGGCGAGGAAGGCAACGGTGGCGGCAATCTCGGCGCTCGTTCCGTAGCGCTTCATGGGCACACTGTCGCGACGCTCCTCGGTCGCCGGCAGGCTGTCGATCCAGCCGGGGAGAACGTTGTTCATCCGGATATTCTCACTGGCATAGGTGTCGGCGAAAATCTTGGTGTATGCGGCAAGCCCCGCGCGGAACACCGCCGACGTCGGGAACATGGCGCTCGGTTCGAATGCCCATGCCGTGGAGATATTGATGATCGCTCCGGACTTCTGGTTCTGCATCACGGGCGTGACGAGGCGCGTCGGCCGGATCACGTTCATCAGGTACGTGTCCATCCCGCGGTGCCAGTCTTCGTCGGTGATTTCGAGGATCGGAGCGCGCGGGCCATGGCCGGCGCTGTTGACCAGCACGTCGATGCGGCCCCACGTTGCAACGGCGAGATCGACAAGCCGCTTCAGGTCTTCATTCGACTGGTTCGAGCCCGTGACGCCCAGACCGCCGAGCTCCTTTGCCAGCGCTTCGCCCTTGCCCGAGGAAGAGAGGATAGCAACCTTGTAGCCATCGGCGGCGAGCCGGCGCGCAGCCTCTGCCCCCATGCCGCTCCCGCCTGCCGCAACCAGCGCGACCTTCTCCATAGCCATGTCATTTCCTTTCAGGACGTTCGTTCAAGAGCCCGGCAAATTTTGACATAAAGGGTGCGCGGCGACTAAACAGAAATACACGCACGAGCCTGTAGGAAAACTATTGGATGACCGGTGGAAAGAGCCCCTATAAATTTCCGCCGCTCAACGCGCTCAGGATGTTCGAAAGCTCTGCGCGTCATCTGAATTTCCGGCTCGCTGCGGAAGAACTCGGCGTCACCCAGGGTGCCGTTGCGCAACAGGTCCGGGCGCTGGAGGAGCATCTGGAAGTCAAGCTCTTCGACCGGCTGCCGCGAGGACTTGACCTTACCGAAGCAGGCCGGCGCTACCTGAAGCCGGTTCAGCGGGCATTGTCCCTGATCTCCGATGCGACCGAAGAGCTGCGGCCCTCGAAGACGACGCTTACGGTAAGCGTGACGCCCTCTTTCGCGACCAAGTGGCTGATCCCGCGCCTGAACGGATTTTCGAATGCCAACGCGGACCTGGAAGTCCAGGTTCTGGCGGCAAATGCCTTCGCGAACTTCCAAAGCGATGGCGTGGACATCGCCGTGCGCCATACAAAGCCGCCTCTCGGACCGGGGCTTCGTGGTGAACTGCTCTTTCCGACCACGCTTCTTGCCGTATGCAAACCCACTCTCGTGGACGATGTTCCAATCCGAACTGCAGCAGACTTGACCCGCCACGTCTTGCTCCATGATGCACATGGGATGTGGCCGGTTTTCCTGGAACATGCCGGCGTACACGCTGATGCGCGGAGCATCAAATCACTCAAATTCTCCCATACGTCGCTCGCCATCGACGCGGCGATAGCCGGTCAGGGCGTGGCCCTTGCCAGCGATGCCCTGGTCAACGATGACATCGCCGCCGGACGGCTCTGCAGTCCGCTCGACATAAAGCTGCGCGACGATCTCGGCTTCTACATCGTATATCCCAGAGCATCCCGGAAGCCGGATCAGGTGAAAAGGCTTCGAGACTGGTTGCTCGGCCAGGCCGCAAGGCGACAATGACCGCCAAGACCTGCCTGATCGATCAAGCGCCGCCGATGGCGTTTCGTATTCGATCTCTGGTGAAGGGCAGATCATAGAGACGCTTGCCTGTGGCGTTTCTGATCGCGTTGGCGACAGCCGCCGCCGCAGGTCCCTGGGCCGCCTCGCCTGTCCCGAGGAAGGGTTCGCCGGGGCGGTCGACGATATGGACTTCGACACTGTCCGGGACGCTGGCGAAACGAAGGATCGGATAGCTCGACCAATCGGTGCTGGTGATCCTCGTCCTGTCGAATGCCACGGCCTCGTAGAGCGTCCAGCTGATCGATTGCAGGATGCCGCCCTCCGTCTGGTTGCGGATGCCGTCCGGGTTGACGATCTCGCCACTGTCGATGGCGGACACGACGCGCGCGACGCGCACGCGGCCGGTTTCCGGCTCGACTTCCGCTTCCATCGCAACCGCCAGATAGGCGGCGAGATTCTTGTAGCGGGCAAAGGCGAAGCCGCGGCCGCGATTCCTCGGCATTTGCGCCTTGTCCCAGCCGAAGCGCTCCGCAGCCAGTTCGATGACGGCACGCGCCCGCGGATCCTCCATGTGGCTGAGCCGGAATTCGACCGGATCGACTTCGGCCATCAGTGCCAGTTCGTCGATCGTGCTTTCGATCGCGAAGACGTTGGCGTAGCCGCCCAGCGCCCGGAGCGCCGAGACGCGTAGCGGCATGTCGGGCAGGAAGTGCCAGAGCACGCGCTTGTTCGGAATAGTGTAGAGCGGATTGGCGTTTCGGTCGCCGTTGCCGGAGGGGCTGATTCTAAGCTCGGCCGGCTCCGGCTGGAACGCTTGAGCCTTGTGACGCGCTGCGAGCAGCGCACCGGCCCCGCCGGGACGCGTGGAGTGCGTGTTGCTCCAGAGATCATAGGCCCAGCTCGCGATCCTGCCTTGATCGTCGAGCGTCGCACTGACTTTCATCAGCATCGCGGGGCCATAAGGCTCCCAACTGTGCTCCTGCTCGCGCATCCACTGAACGCGCACGGGCTTGCCGGGGATTTTGCTGGCGATGAGCGCCGCGTCGGCAGCCGCGTCGTCGGCACCATTGTGCCCATAACACCCCGATCCTTCCATGTGGATGACATGGACCTTTTCTTCCGGCATCGCCAGCATTTCGGCGATCGCCTCGCGGTCAGGAAAGACCCCTTGGGTATGCGACCAGACGTCCAATGTGCCATCCGCCTTCATCTGCGCGACGGCACAGGACGGGCCGATCGAGCCGTGGATCTGATAGGGCCGCGTGTAGGTCGCCTCGAACACCTTGCCGTCGGACGACAGCGCGCCCGCCTCCGCGACGGTACCGACCTCGCGTTCGAGCCCTTGAAGGACTGCCGGCAGGGTGGTCTGGTCAGGAAGGGTATCGCGTTCCTGCCACCGCGCTCCCGCTGCCAGAGCCCGCATGGCGCTCACCGCCTGGAATTCTTTCTCGGCGACGACCGCGAGGAAGTTGCCGTCGCGCATGACGGAAACGACGCCGGGCATCCTCTCGGCCGCGCCCTGATCGAGTTCCGTCAGCGTAGCTGCCGGGCTCGGGGGACGCACGACGCGTGCATGCAGCATGCCGTCCAGGCGCAGATCATGCACATAGGCGGGCTGGCCCGTCACCTTCGCCGGGATATCGACACGCGGGAGCGGCTTGCCCATCACGCGGAAGGTCCCGGGCTGCTTCAAGGACGACTGCGGCTGCGCCTCCACGTGCAGCATCTGGCCGGAAACAAGCTCGCCATAGCTCACGCGTCTCCCATCCTTTGCAAGCACGGATTTGTTTTCGGCCCTGAGTTCCGCGACCGCGACCCCGAAGCGCTTGGTGGCTTCCGCCAGAAGCAACGCGCGCACCTGTGCCGCGGCGTTCCTGATGGCAGTGCCGCTGTTTTGCATCGACTGGCTGCCGGCCGTGAACCCTTCGTTTGGCGTGCGGCCCGTATCCGCCGTGACGAACTCGATCTCTGCGGGGTCCACCTCCAGTTCCTCCGCGGCAACCTGCAGAAGGGCGGTGCGGATGCCTTGGCCGAGTTCCGCCTTGCCGGTGAAGACGGTGACGGAATTGTCAGGGTCGATCCGGATCCAGGAATCGAGGAAGCGGTCATCGTCAAGGCTGCCGGGCAAGGACGCGGGCGGTGCCGGTGGGGCCGGCGGTGTCGCGGGCGCCTGGGCAAAAGCGCGGCCGAGCGAAAAACTGACAACAAGCCCGCCAGTGCCGACGATCACAGTGCGGCGCGTGATTTCGTGCTGGAGAATGCCCATTAGCCTGCCCTCCCTTCATCGGCTTCAGGCAACGACGCGGCCTGCATCAATTCGCCTGCCCGCCGGATTGCTGCCAGAATCCGCATATGTGTGCCGCAACGACAGAGATTCGTCGTCAGCGCCTCGCGGATCTCCGCGTCGCTCGGCCGCGGCTTCCGGCGCAAGAGCGCATGCGCACTCATCATCATGCCTGGAATGCAATAGCCGCACTGCGCCGCCTGCAGCTCGATGAAAGCCTGCTGCAAAGGTCCGGGCTCGTCGATCGTGCCCAGGCCCTCGATGGTGGTGATTTCGCGGCCTTCGACCAGCATGACCGGCACCATGCAGGAAAGCACCGCCTCGCCATCCATCACCACGGTGCAGGATCCGCACTGGCCGAGCCCGCAGCCGTATTTGGCGCCGTTCAGGGCGAGGTCGTCGCGAAGGACGTAAAGCAGAGGCGTCGCCGGATCGACATCGACCTGATGCGGGCTGCCATTGACTGTCAGCGAAATGCTCATCATCCCTCCTCGGCCCCGACGTTGTGCGGCGCCCTTTCAATGCCGTCCGACGGCCGGATGGTGACCTTGTGCGCGCCGGAACGGGTATTGGCGATCAGCTCCACGAGCCCGGCCCAAGGCTGCTCCTCGGAGAACCGCTCGCGCATGTAGGTGAGAACGTCGGCCACCTGCTGATCGCTGAGCAGATGCCGGAAGGCCGGCATCACCGCGCTCGCCTCGCCGTCGGCCGGCGGAAGGCCGAACAGCACGACGTTGACTATATTTTGCGGGTTCGGCGCATTGACAGCAGTACTCAGATCGAAGTTCAGTCCCCCGAAGGGCTGGCGCCGCTGGCCCTCGTGACAACTTGCACAGGCAGCTACATAAATCGCCTCGCCGGGACTGCCGCCGGAAGCACTCACAGGAGAACTCTGGCTATCGGCCGCCTGTTCGAAGTAGTCCCCTTCGAACTGCTCGCGCAGTTGCGCCGCTCTTTGCCCGCGTTCGGGCGTGGGATCGCCCATGATCGACGTGACATAGGTGGCGATCGCCATGATGTCGCTATCCGGAAGGCCCGAGAGATTGCCGGTGACCTCGGTCATGGGGCCACGCGAAACGCCGTGGAATTCGTGCCAGCCGTTGCGAAGGTAAAAGGCCAGGCTTTGCTCGTCCCATGGAATCGGCGCCTTGGAATCCTTGTTGATCGCATAAGCCTGCCAGCCCTCGGCCTCGCCACCGCCAAAATACTGGTCGCGGTCTTCGGCGCCGAAGGCGTTTCGGGGAGTGTGGCAGGCGCCGCAGTGTCCGAGACCCTCGGCAAGATAGCGCCCGCGCGTCCATGCCTCACTCTGGCTGGTATCCGGTTCGAGCTCACCCCTGTCGAAGAAGGCGAGCTTCCAGGCGGCAAGCAGGGGCCGGTACGTGAGAGGAAACTGGAGATCGTTCTGCGGCGCTTCGGCCTTTACCGCGGGGCGCGTCATCAGAAAGGCATAGAGAGCGCGATTGTCCTCTGCCGAGACATGCGTGAAATGATCGTAGGGGAATGCCGGATAGAGATGGCTGCCCCTCCGATCGACACCTTCGTTCATGGCACGCTGGAACGCCTCTTCGCTCCAGCCGCCAATGCCGGTCTCACGATCGGGCGTGATGTTGGTGGAGTAAATCGTCCCAAATGGCGTCGGCACGCCAAGGCCGCCGGAAAATGCCGGTTTTCCGGGGACGGTGTGGCAGGCGATGCAATTGCCAAGCGCCGCCAGTTGCGCTCCCTTCCCGACGAGTTCCGGAGCGAACGTGGCCTCTGCCGCCGAGGCGTCCTCGGGAATTTCGGAACGCCACGCCAGAAAAAAGAACGCACCTGCTGCCACAATTATGGCCGCCACGCAAACGATTACCACCCGCAAGGCCCACATCGCAGATCTCCGCCGACGGTGGGAAACGCCGCACCTCAAGATCAGTTCCCCAGGCGATCTGTTCCGCGATGGTGAAATGAGGTCCGCGTGAGCTCTGGAACGCCGGTGCGCGTTCTTGGGCTGAGCTTTCGAAGCGGGACCGCGTCACACGTTCAGCCTTGGTGAACGGTTGGGCGTTAAGCGCCAGAAATGGATACTGGAAGGAGGGGCGCCTGGGACGCCCCTCCACCCCGATCACGATCGCCGTCCTGCTTAAGAGGGCGCCTCAAAGCCGAAGATCCCAAAGGGAAAATCTGGCCTCCAGGAGCCCGGGCTCACCGTCCGGAAGGCCGATGTCACGGCGCATGCGATCCGACAGATGGGAGACCTGGTTCGTCGTCTGACGATGTCTCCAAGCGGCCAGTATCAGCGCACGCGCGGTCTTCCAGACGCCGAATTTTTGGCACAGGTCATCGATCGTTGCGGCGAGGGTATCAGCAACTAAAAATTGTGCTTCACGCATGATTTTTCCGTCCCGGCGCGGCAACGCGGCCAGGTCCTCTCGAAGGTCGAATAGACGTGCGGATGCGGACACGGAAATGCGAACAGTCGCTCCGTCAGCCGGTCACGTCAGGTCAAATGGGAAAGCGCCAATCGGCAAAAATCCGGGACTTAGAGACCCCGGAAGCTAAATCGGCTCGAGCAAGATGTGCGATACATCGTGGTGCTGCCAGCCGTCCCGCCAGAGAGGCGCATAATCACGAGAACAGGATTCATTTCACGCCTCCTCTGATTTGAATTGCGAGATGAGGTAACCATACACGAGACCGGCCGATCTGCAAAGGCACAATTTCGGATTGCAGAAATCACCTCGGGGCCGTTGCGGGAATGCAACACTTTTCAAGAGCATCTTCTTCGCCGCGCCGGCGGTTCGATCCTTCGGTCCGGTGCGATGTCGTAAGCGCGTGGCCACAGGAGGCGGCCGCATCGCGTTCTCATTGCCGAAGCGCTCCGCAGAAAAATCATCCGTTATCAGCGTCCTTCGCAAGAAGCACATCGATTTCCGCTACCGTCGCTTCCGTTAGCGGTCCCTTCTCCAGCGCCGCCAGATTTTCACGCACCTGCGCCTCCGTTTTGAAGCCGGGTATCGGAAAGGTGTTGGGCGAACGGGCAAGAATCCAGCCGAGCGCGCCTTGCGCCAGGGTCCTGCCTCCGCTCTGAAGCAACTCCCGCACCCGTGCGAGACGGAGGAGATAGTCGGCACGCGGCCGTCCGTCCTCGAAGAACCGTACCCAGCTGTGGCCGGCAGCGCGCACGTCGCTTGGGGGCAGCCGCGTTTGCGGACCAAACTTTCCGGTCAGGAACCCCATCGCGAGCGGCGATCGATTGAGGCTGGCGAGATTATTGCCCTCGCACATCGCCAGCATGGCCGGCCCATCCGTGAAGACGTTCAGTTCCTGCTGAACCGCGACGAAATGCGGGAACTTCACCATGCGCTTCGCCGCAGCGGCGTTGTCCGTGCTCCAGCCCCAGAAGCGGATGGCACCTTTCTCCGCCAACTTTTCAAGCGCCTCGCCGGCCGCATCCGCCTGATCGTCCGGAATCTCCCCGACATGGATCTGGTAAAGATCGATATAGTCGGTCGCCAAACGCGCAAGCGAAGCCGCGCAGGCCCGTTCGATATAGGCGGGGCTGACATCGGTGCTGACGAGTGCGCGTGCGACGCGATCATAGGTGTATCCGAACTTGGTCGCGATGATAGCGTCACCCCGTCGCCCGCGGAGCGCTCGACCGATGACCTCCTCGCTGTGCCCGGTTCCATAGGCGTCAGCCGTGTCGATCAGCGACGCGCCTGTCTCGAGCCCCAGATGAATGGCGCGGATCGACTGTTCGTCGTCGATCTCTCCCCAGCCGTCCGGCCTGCCGTTGAGGGTGAAATGGCCTCCGATCGCCCAACAGCCTAGCCCGATGGGCGCGGCCAACAGGCCGGAGCGGCCCAATGGCCTGCGGCTGACGGCAGAGATGTCGCTGGCAAGCATGGCATTTCCTTTCCAGTCATGGAGCAATGCTGGCGACTATGCCACTGGTCGCGCGGCGATCAGAAGCTTCGATTCCGCAGGAGGTTTTTCAGTAATGAAAAATGCGCAGCAAGCGACCAAAGCGATCACTCAAGACGCGGCTGCTCGAGCAGCTAGGAGTGTCGCGGCGCGGAACCGGTGATCTATCCCGCTTTCAGTGCCAGGCGTTTGCCGGTCGCGATCAGGCGTGCCGCCGCATAGGTCTGGGTGACGATCTCCGGAACGAGGTCGATGTCGGGGAGGCTACCCACGCCGAGCGGCCCGATCGCAAAGAGGTTCGGCGTGCGGCCGCCGCTGCCGAGCACCTCTCCGGTAGGGCTGGCGGCAATGCCGAGTTCGAGCTCGTCCGGCATGGCCAGTCCGCCGGAAAAAAGGCTTTGGAACAGCGGGGCCTGCAGGTCCGGCGCCGAGCAGCGGCAGTCGATTACCTGATCGGCCCGCAGGACTTCTTCCGCCGGCTGACCGGACCAGCGGACCATCAGTCCTTCCGGCACGCGCCGCCCGGCCCATCCGCGGCGAAGCACGGTCCGCCCTTCGGCAAGCTCCTGCTGGAGACGGGCGTGCACGGCCGCCGGCAGGCGGTTTCTGTGGCTGTCGTAAATGGCGCGCAGATGCCGGTTGAACTGGCGCTTCTCCCGCGCAGGAAGTGCCTGCCAGAGCGAACGGGCGCGGCGGCGAAGCCCGTTCATCGCCGATTGCCAGCTCTGCCCCTTGGCCTCGGCATCGGCGCAGGCCTCGCGGACGAACCGGACGATCTCCCTGAGGGACGACGGCATCGGGTCGACTGGGAAGCTCGGCGCCGCCGACAGGCGCGTATGCGTCTGCGGCAGGAAACCATGTCGCGAGAGCAGCGTGATCTTGCCTGCGTAGCCGCTGTCGCGCATCTGGAACAACTGGTCCACGACGCGAATGCCGCTGCCGAGCAGAACGGCGTGGCGCGGATCGACGAGCCGGCGGGCTCTTACGACCGGCCGGTCCCCATCGGGAATCTCGACGTCGCGCGCCCTGACGCCAAAGCCAGTAGCGAGCACGACGACATCGCTTTCGTCGGTTCCGCCATCGTGAACGAGCGTGAAGCGGCCCGTCGCGAGCTTGCGCAGCGCACGGACCGGCTCATGGGAAAACTTCACCGTGATATCGGAACGGCGCGCAAGCGCCTCGGAGAAACGCTGATGGACATAATCGCTGAAAATGCCCTTTGGCACGAAAATCTGCTGGAAGCCGGGGATCGCTGCCGGCACCGCCGCACGGAATTCGCCGTTGGTGCAAAGCCAGTCGTTGAAGTCGTCTGGCTGCCCGGCGGCAACCGAAAGATCACGCACGCGGCTGTTGAGGATCTCCATGCTCTGCGCCGAAGAGAGGGCTTGGCCACCGCTGATCGACGGGTGCGGATCGTACATTGTCAAATGGAAGGAGACCCGGATCGACTTCATGAGGGCGATCGCCATCATGATGCCCGAAAATCCACGCCCGACGATAGCAATCTCAGGCTTCGACGACAGGTCGGCCGCCGCGGACGGCTTCGCTGCAAACAATCCGTGCACAGTCATGTGAGCTCCTTTGCGCCCCGGCCGCAGCCGGACCAGTCATGGGCAACCCCTACGCAGGACCTTGAGACACACAAATAGCTGCCGTTTGAATTTTCAGGGATGTCTCGACTACAGCGCCGCGCGTCTTATCAGACGCGCAAAGGACGCTATAGCACTTTGAATTGCTGCATGTTTTGTCCTTAAATCGGCTACGATTTGAGGAAACATGCAGCTGCCGCATGCCTCCCGCGAAGTCTCCGCTCCTTTGGCTAGCCTGGCACTTCGGCTCTTGGCCATCGTTATACGGCATAGTCTATCAAGTTAGTATTTTATGACAAAGGGGCCGATCATCAAGCATTTTGTTCAGCCGCTTGTCTTCGTGCCGTTGGCGCGGGGGAGCGCAGCGCGCTCTTTCCGATTGAAATCAAACCACGATTCCCCTCGTCATCGGTGCCCAAACGACGTCAGCGCCGTGCGAACACAGTCTCCTTTCTCGCAACGGGGCCGATATTTGGCGGATGAAAGAATACGGTTCGTGCTTCATACTATGAACGAAGCTCGGTCCGAGCGAAGCAAAGAAAGTCCAATATCCATAAATTCTATAGAACAAGCTTTCTTACCACATGTAAGATGATCGTTCACTGATACCGGCCGATGTCGGAGACGTTGCGGAAAGTGAGAGGCGGTTTCCGCCCGCAGCGAAGTTCTTGGAATCGATCGCGATGGTCCTGGATTGATGCGATCCAGGACCTATTTGCGATCCACGGAGGATCGATATGGGAACCATCTCGCAGTTCGCCGAGAAGACGAGGCCGCCCGCGCAGCGCATCGAGAGCGAGGAAGAGGCCTTAGCGGTTGCAAGAGAGCTGGCAAGCCGGTTTGCGGAACGCGCCAGCGAACGCGACCTGGAGCGCGTTCTTCCCTATGAGGAAGTCGATCAGCTTGCGCAATCCGGCCTGCTAGCGATCAGCGTTCCATCCGACTATGACGGGATCGATGCTTCGAACGCGGTGCTTGCCGAGGTTACCGCGATCCTTTCCGAGGCCGACAGTTCGATCGGCCAGATTCCCCAGAACCATTTCTATGTCCTGGAGGCGCTCCGTCACGATGGGACAGAGGAGCAGAAGAAGTCCTTTTTCGGCCGCGCGCTTGCCGGCGACCGGTTCGGCAGTGCGCTTGCCGAAACCGGGACGGAGACCGTGAGCCACAACACACGACTTCGCGAAGATGGTGGCGGTTATCGCATAAATGGCCGCAAACATTATTCGACCGGTATTCTCTTTGCCGATTGGATCGCCATTTTCGCGCTCGATCCCGCCGACCAGCTCTCCATGTCCTTCGTCCCGCGCGGCACCGACGGTGTTGAGATCATCGACGACTGGGACAGTTTCGGACAGCGCGTCACCGGCAGCGGCACGATCATTTTGCAGAACGTCTATGTGAACGCCGGGTCCGTCGTCAGGCACCGTCGCGGCTTCGAACGACGCAGCACCATCGATTCCGTCGGCCAGCTCATCCATGCCGGCGTTGACCTCGGTATCGCGCGCGCCGCCTTCCGGGAGACCGTCGATTTCATCCGCAATAGGGCGCAGCCCCGGATGGACAGCGGCGTCGAAAAGGTGTCGGAGGACCCGCTGACGATCGCCCGTGTCGGCGAGATCGCCGTCCGCCTGGAAGCGGCCACGGCGGTCGTCGAACATGCGGGAAAAAAGGTCGACGCCGCCCAAATCGATCCGACCGAGCAACACGCAAGCGAAGCGAGCCTTGCCGTCACGACCGCCAGGGTCCTGACGACCGAGGTTGCACTTGACGCCAGCAACACGCTGTTCGAGCTTGCCGGCACCACCTCGACGAAGGTCGCACTCAATCTCGACCGCTACTGGCGCAATGCGCGCACCCACACGCTGCACGATCCGGTGCGATGGAAATTTCACGTCGTCGGCAACTATCACCTCAACGAAGTGGCACCGCCTCGCAACGGAATCCTTTGACTTGGTCCAGCCGGGCGGGCGTCGGCTCTGATTTATACCAGTCGTGTCAATTGTCGTCCGTTCGGCTCAAGGATCCGCATCAGGAGCTCTGCTGGCAAGGCCTGCCCGGAACTCATCGATTAGAGATTGTTCCGACCGAGATAGCGCGGTGAGAAATGCATGGGAACGGACCTTGCTACCCGCGCGGCTGCGGCGATGCTGCCCGCCTGCAATGCGGTCAAGTGCCTTTTGGAAGCTGCAATGGCCTTGTCCTCATCAAGGAAGCAGCCCTCGACGAAGAGGTAGTCCGACCCGCTCGCCAACGCAAGCAAGCGCGAGACGTTCGCGTCGGTGAATGCCAGGTTGCGTAGTTCTCCGGGGCCTGTGACAAGCGCCCTGGCACTGAGGAGGTCGCCCAGATTCATGTCGCGGTGGCCGGGAATTTGCACGATCGCGCCTGGGTCCCCGCGAGACCTCACGAGACGCTTGGCCTCCGGCAACCAGGCCCCCACAGGGGAGGCCAAGCCGATCCAGCACCGCCTTGTGCACGTTTACCCGCAGGCTCTCCTGAAACGCAAATGCCAGGCATGGAATCCCGTGATCGAGCTCGATCGCTTCGACGTGGAAGTCGGGTTCTACGAGGAGGCGCGGGAGGGCCAGCACCTCGACACCGAGCGTTTCGCGACCGAATCTGTTGCGTGCCCTGAACTGTGATCGCGTCAGTTCGTCCTTGAGATTCCACTCTGCCGCAACGATCGAGAAATCCTCGGAAGTCTCGTTGGGAAGATTCCACGTGTAGGATCGCAGCTTTGCCTCGACGGAGTCTGTCAGGCCGGGGAGGACCGAATATTTGAAGCTCTGCCGCCCGGTTGAGAAAAAACCGGAGCAGCCGGTCGAAGCCTGCGAAATGATCCATATGCATGTGAGACACGAATACGTGCCGGATCTTGGAAACGGTGCCAGCCGGGAGAGGAGACAGGTCGCCGAGATCGAACAGGATCGCACGCGACTTGAAAGTGAAATCAAGCAGGAGACCTGCATCGCCGAACGGCTCGTTGACCAGCCTGGGTTGAACGAGGAACACCACATGCCGCTCCTGCAGAATCGGAACGCCGCCGGGAAACCGCTCTCCTGCGTGGAACCTTGCGTTCGGGAAGCGCCGGGAGCGCAGTTCCCAATTCATCTGACGCCTACAGACTGGCCTGTGTCAACGGCCGGCCCTCAGCGCAGCGCGTCTCATGGGACTCGCGAAGGCAGCTCTAGCGCTTGTTATTGCTGCACGTCTATCCTAATCGGCGCCGGTTTGAAGAAACATGCATTCGCAGCGAACGGAGCATGCCGCCCGAGTCAAGACGGGAGTATGGACGTTCAAGCAGGCGCGCCCTAGGTAAACGCGGCATGTGTAACGACTTGGGCACGTCGTTGAGTAAGGGCATCAAGATGCACTCCCAGCATGAGGCTCTCGCCTACTTCGATAGCCTGGATGCGGTGTCGGTGACCGAGATGGTCGGGCTTTGGAAAGGGCGTGGAATTCCGACCGGGCATCCGCTGGACGGGGTGCTGGAGAACCTGGGCTGGTTCGGCAAACGCTTCCGCGCCGATATGCGCGCCGACGCTCTGTTGTTCAATACATATGGCAACCGCCTCGTGCCGGTCGATCCATCTCCAATCCCGCTTCGTCTGGCCCTTCGCTTCCATCGGCTAGGTCGTACCACCGCCGCGCGGAATTTGTTCTCCCATTTGGCCAAATATTTGCGAGCGCAAAGCCCGACAGCTACTCTGCTGACGTCCCGCTTCCGAAAGGGGACCAGCGCGGCCATGCTCTACGACCGCAAGCCCATCGTCGACCATTTCCGAAGGATCGATCCTAAGAGGGTGCTCGGGGTAATGGTCCTGGAGGGAGACGACAGATACTTCTTCTTTCAACTCGACTACGTGGATGATCCCAATCCATCGCTTCGGTACGACTAAAGCGCCGCGCATCTCAGACGTGTAAAGGACGCCGTAGCGCTTCGAGCGCTGCTGTTTTTGTTCCGATTTAAGAAATCATGCAGCAGGATATTGATCCTCCTACCTCGGCAGTTTTCGCCAAGTCACTTGCGCACGAGGCTGAAGGAGAAATGGCTGCCGCGGTGATAGTCGATCGCGTAGTTCACTGGCGTGCCGGCAGCATTGAAGCAGGTCTCGGTGATGAGCAGCGCCGGTCCGAAATCGCGCAGGTCGTTGCGCTGGACGACCTCGTCGGGCAGCATGACGGCAGAGACCGTGGCAGCCGACATGCGCGGCCGGTTCTTGTATTCCTCCAGCAGGGAAAGCAGCGAACCGCTCCAGTCGATGTCATAGAGCCTGGCCGGAATGATGCTGCGCGGCACGTAATCGAGGCAATAGAGGATCGGCTCGTCGCCCTGCAACCGCAGCCGTTCGATGCGGATGACCCGGTCTGTCGCCGTCAGTTGAAGCTGTGCGGCCACGTGCTTGTCAGGGGTCTCCTCGGCGATCGAGAGCACCTTGTTGAGCGGCCTGTAGCCGTAATGGTGCGCCATGTCGGTCACGCTCTCGAAGACGGTAATAGGCCGGTCGACGTGTACGGCTGAGATCGCCGAGACGAAGCGGCCCCGGCCGTGCTCGACGTAGATGAGGCCATCCTGTTCCAGCAGCTTCAGCGCCTCGCGCAGCGCAGGCCGGGAGATCTTGAAGCGTTGGGTCAGTTGCGCCTCGGTCGGCAGCTTGTCGCCCGGCTTCAGGCCCTCGCCGTGGATGAGATCGGCGATGCGGTCACGAAGCTGGATGGCCAGGGTACGCGAATCGCGAAGGGGTTCGTCCATGGCGGGCCTCCGGCAAGAATGATCTCGCCCTGTTCTTGTCTGACAAATTCGCGGAGGTCAAGCGAATGAAGTGCGTTCACTTCAGAGGAGCATTTTGCTGTTACAGGAAACTGCAACGGAAATCAGAAGGGTGTGGCTTGACACGCTGCCGTCGAGATGTCAGTTGTCTTACAACATCGGCTTCCGACGATCACCATCCGTTTTACCGAGAGCAGGACCATGCTGAATTTTGACGAACAGAGATTTCTCCGCATACAGTCGGAGGCTATCGCGCTGCAGAAGCGCCTCGAAGCGGTGATTGCCTCCTGCCTTTCGGCCGGCGCCGAAAATATCTTCTTTCTCGGCACCGGCGGAGCGGCGATTCTGATGCAGCCGGCCGCTCAGCTGCTGCAACGGCGTTCGCGCTTCCCCGCCTTCCTCGACATGCCGGCCGAACTCGTCGTTACGGGCTGCGCGCATCTGACTGAGAAGTCGATCGTCGTGATACCGTCGCTCTCCGGCACGACGAAAGAGAGCGTGGCGTTGCTTGGCAAGCTCAAGGAGACCGGGGCGACCGTCATTACGCTCGTCGGCCACGAGAATACGCCATTGGGCAAGGGCGGCGATCATGTCTTCGTCAACTTCGCCGAAGACGACACGTCCTGCGAGTCCTTCTATCTGCAGTCGCTCTTCATCGCACTCGCCATCCTGAAGCAGCGCGGCGAGATCGCGAACCACGAGGGGATCGTCGCCGAATTGGCAAGGATGCCGGAACTGCTGCTGGAGGTGAAACGCGCCTACGAGCCTAAGGCCGGGGCCTTCGCGAAGATCCTCGCAGGGTCCGACTATCACATCATCACCGGCGCTGGGAACGTATGGCCGCAGGCCTTCTACTACGGCATGTGCATTCTGGAGGAGATGCAATGGATCCGCACCCGTCCGGTGCATGCCTCCGACTTCTTCCATGGCACTCTGGAACTGATCGAAAAGGGCGTCAGTGTCATCCTCTTCAAGGGCGAGGATGCGCTCCGCCCGCTCGCCGAACGCGTCGAGAACTTCGCGCCGAACTACACTGACAAGCTGACGGTACTCGACACGGCGGATTTTGCGCTGCCCGGTATTTCCTCCGAGGTCCGCGCTCTCGTCTCGCCGGTCCTGCTCGCGACCGTGCTCGAACGCATCAGTGCCCATCTCGAGGTCATGCGCAACCATCCGCTCACGACTCGCCGCTACTATAAGCGCGTCGCCTACTGACCGCGGATGCTAGACTCCCGAGGCGACTACAGCGCCGCGCGTCTAATCAGACGCGCAAGGGTCGGTGTACAGCTTTGAGTCTCTGCATGGTTTAAGGAATCATGCAGTCGCCGCGAATGCACATCATCGCATTCGCGGCTTTATTGTCCGATCACGAGGGCCCGCATGAAACCCCTTCGATTCGCCACTGTCGGCGACAATTGCATCGACCGCTTCCAGCCGCCCCTCTCGCAGTCACTCGTCGGCGGCAACGCCGTGAACGTTGCAGTACAACTCGCCCGAATGTGGCATGTCGCCCACTACTTCGGTGCCGTCGGGCGTGATGCAGACGGCGTGCGAACGCGCCGCTTGCTGCAGAGCAAGGGCGTGGCCGTGGATCACCTTCAGGAGCGGTCGGGCGTCACGGCCTACACTGATATCGACGTGCTGCCGTCGGGCGAGCGCATCATCTCCTACGAGGATTTTGGCGTCTGTGCCGGCTATGCACCGGACGACGCGGAGGTGGCTGTGCTGAAGACGTTCGACCATGTCCATATCGGCTGGATGGACGACGGGGGCGCGCTCAGGCGCAGGCTGGCGGCGGAAGGGGTCAGCCTGTCGCAGGACGTTTCGGTGAACGCCAACCCGGACGACCTCGGAGTCGCGGGGCTTGCCATCGCCTTCGCCTCGGCCGGTCCCGACGAGGCGGCGGCGGAGCAGATCGCGGCTGAACTTCTGGCGCAGGGCGCCCGTATCGCCGTCGTCACGCGCGGATCGAAGGGTTCAATGGCAACCGACGGGATTATCCGCGTCGAAGCCGGCATCACGCCAGTCGCGGTCGTCGATACAACGGGTGCCGGCGACAGCTTCATCGCTGCGTTTCTTGCAGCCCAAGTCGCTGGCAAGCCGCTTTCCGCATGTCTGGAGGCCGGTCGGGACTGGGCCGCCGAGACCTGCACCCATGTCGGCGGTTTTCCGCAGGAGCCTTTGCCATTCTAGGCCGTGGGAGGCGCCGGATCGGCTTCAATGGAGGAGCTGGCTCAGGAAAATGCTCGCACGTTCCGTCCTGGGGCGCGCGAAGAACTCGTCCGGCGTCCCCTCTTCGACGATCCGGCCGCGGTCCATGAAGATCACGCGGTCGGCAACCTGGCGGGCAAAGCCCATCTCGTGCGTGACGCAGACCATCGTCATGCCCTCGCCGGCAAGCGCCACCATTGTATCGAGCACTTCCTTGACCATCTCCGGATCGAGCGCAGAGGTCGGCTCATCGAAGAGCATGACGCGTGGATTCATGCAGAGCGCGCGGGCGATCGCGACGCGCTGCTGCTGGCCGCCGGACAGCTGCCCCGGATATTTGTTGGCCTGTTCGGGAATGCGTACACGCTCAAGGAAATGCATCGCGATCTCGCGCGCCTCCTTCTTCGGCATCTTTTTCACCCACATCGGTGCCAGCGTGCAGTTTTCGAGGATTGTCAGATGCGGAAAGAGGTTGAACTGCTGAAAGACCATGCCGACCTCGCGGCGGATCGCATCCACCCGCTTCTCGTCATGATCTAGCTCGACGCCAGCGACAACGATCCGGCCGCTTTCATGCGTCTCCAGACGATTGACGCAGCGGATGAGCGTCGACTTTCCTGAGCCGGAGGGGCCGCAGATCACGACTTTTTCGCGGGGGGCGATCGAGAGGTTTATGTCGTCAAGCGCATGGTAGTGGCCGTACCATTTGTGAACGCCGCGAAGCTGGATTTCCGACAGTCCTTCGGTGGACGTGGGCATGATGAGTCTCCCGGATGTCATTTGAGCACGAGCCAGCCGGACAGGACGATGATTCCGGCGCCAGCCAGCGTGTGGAATTCGAGGGGTGTTGAGAAGAGGAGCACGCCGTAGAGGCCGCCCCAGACGATCTGGCTGTACTGGAAGGGGGCGACAACCGAGGCTTCTCCGATGCGGAACGCCCGGACCAGCAGAGCGTGGCCGCCAAGAAGCAACGCACCGCCGGCGAACGCAAGCGCGAAGTCTTGCGCGCTGACGGGGACGATGCCGCCGCCGATGAGGGCCGCGCCGAGCGAAAGCGGCGTCAGAACGACGAGCAGGCTCGCGACGAGCGCCTCGTCAGTCTCCGCCGTCTTCGCCCGGCGCAGGAGAACGAGCGAGAGCGCGAAAAGAACCGCCGAGCCGACGGCGGCAGCATGGCCGAGGTTAAGCGGCGCGACACCGGGCTTCAGCGCCACCGTTACGCCAGCGAAGCCGATCACCACGCCTGCCCAGCCGATCGGCGAAAGCCGCTCGCCAAGCAGTACAAATCCGAGCATCGCCACAAGAATCGGCGTCAGGAAGGCAAGCAGATAGGCCTCGGCGAGCGGCAGGGCCGCAAAGGCATAGTGGATGAGCAAGGTGTCGCCGGCTAGAAGAAGTGCACGCAGCAGGGCGAGACCGGGCTGGCGCGGCACGAGCCGTCGGAGGCGGCCAACGACGCCTGCATGACAGAAGAGGATGAACAGCGCCGCCGCCGTTACCAGAAACGTCACCTGCGGCGCCGCGATTCCGACTGCAAGCACCTTCACGATGGCATCCGTGCCGGAAAAGACGGCGAAGGCTAAAAGCACCACGAGCGCGGCCCGCCCGTTGGCGGGCGCGGGCGCCGCACCGTCGGCACCCGCGGAGGAGACGTCAGCGGACATCGAAGCGTCCGAAGCGTTCCTCGATGCGCGCCTGGCAATATTCGAGGCAGATCGAGAGGATCCAGTAGATCATCGAAGCGGTGATCAGCATCTCGATGTGGCGGAACTCCGTCTGACCTTGGGTACGCGCGAGGTACATGATTTCCCAGACGCCGACGACCGAAACAAGTGAGGAGTCCTTCAGCATCGCGATGAACTGGTTGCCGGTAGGCGGGATGATGACGCGCATCGCCTGAGGCAGGATCACGAGGCCCATTGTCTGGGCGGGGCTGAGACCGAGCGCGGTCGCGCCTTCCGTCTGGCCGCGTGGAATGCTCTCGATGCCGGCGCGGAAGATCTCGGTCATGTAGGCGCCGTAGCAGAGCGAGAGCGCCAGGATGCCGGCGGGAACGGCGCTGATCACGTAGCCGACCTGAGGCAAGCCGAGATAGATGATGTAGATTTGCATGAGCAGCGGAAGGCCGCGGAACAGCGAGGTGTAGAAGGTAGCGAGCCCGTAGACGACGCCGTTGGTGGAGAGCTTCGCAATGGCGCCGGCAAGCGCAATGACCGTCGCGATCACAATGGAAATCGCCGAGATGTAGAGGGTCGTAATGACGCCCTGTGAGACGAGGAATCCGATCTTCTTTGCGATGAAGGCGAAGGATAGATCGAAGGAATAGAAGAACAACATTAGGAGCGCGAAGAGTTCGGCCCAAACGGCGACAATCTGCTGACGACGGGAAAGTTGGCGTAGCGCCTTCCAGTTCGCCGCCACGATCAGCGCGATCAGGAGTGCCGAGACGAGGCGACCGGCCGCCGGATTTTCCCCGAGCCAGCCTTGCGACGCCGGCAGCAACCGGCCGATCCAGGCGGAGCTGATCCCGAGTTGGTAAAGCGCAAGTGTCACGAGCGCGAGCACAAGAAGGGCGCCGGCGCGCCGCGATGCTTCCGGATAGGTGAGGATCAATCGACCGATCATGGTTGTGGTCTTCCCTGTCTCAGGCGGCGCGTTCGCGCCACCAGTCCTGCGCCTGGAGTTTCCAATAGGTGAGTTGGGCGACGGCCAGGCCGGCAAGCCCGCCCGCCCACACGAGCCCGAACGGCTGATAAAGCTTGTAGCGCTCCGATTGGCCGAGGATGCCCTCGGCGACGACCCTGCCGCCGATTGCCGTCGTGTTGAGCCCATGGCCGCCAAACGCCGTGCAGTACCATACGCCGGGGCTCATCCGGCCGATCTGGGGCATCAGGTGCCGCGCATAGGACATGAGACCCGACCAGGCGAGCTCAGTCTTCAGGCCGGAAAGCTGCGGATAGGTACCAACCATCTCCGCCCGAAGCTCCCGTACGAGCGCACCCGTCGAGGCGGCGCGAGTTGTGATACGCCCACCCCACAGCAGGCGCTTTCCGCCGTCGACGACGCGGTAATAATCTCCAGCACGGCGGTTATCGCCGATCGCGTCGCCGGTCGTGATCGCCGAAGCGATGAGATCGGGCGCTTCCTCGCTGACCATCACGTAGGTCGCGATCGGCAGGAAGGCGCGCTTGAGCCTGCCATGAAGCGGTCCAGTGTAGCCGCCCGTCGTGAAGACGACGGTGCGGGCCCGAACCTCGCCACCCGCGGTCAAGATCCGCTTCTCGGCGCCGTCGAGCACCACCTTCGTCGCAGCAGAGGATTCGTAGATCATGCCGCCGAGGCGCTCGATCTCGCCGGCAAGCGCACGCAAATAGTTGAGCGGATGCATGTGGAACGCCCGACTGTCGCGCAGCGCCTGGAAATAGCGCTTTGACTTCAACACCGAACGCACCTGATCGCAGTCGAGATAGTCGAGTTCGTAGTCGTACAGCCGATGCATTTTCTCCGCATGCGCCTTCAGGCTGGCACCGTCCTCATAGCGCAGCACGCTTGTGATCCCGCTTGTCGGCAGGGCATCGCGGATCGCCAGTGCCTCGATCGTCTCACGCACGAAGTCCATACCTTCGATCGACATCAGATGGAGGCGGCGGGCGGCATCCTCGCCGGCAATCCGTGCGATCTCGGCGCTGCCGGTCGCATAACCGGGACTGACGAAGCCTCCGTTACGGCCGGAAGCTCCGAACCCGACGCTCTCGGCCTCCAGGATGGCAACCGCCTGCCCGCCCCGCGCAAGCTGCAGTGCCGTGGTGAGGCCCGCGAGGCCCCCGCCGATGATAACGGTGTCGCAGTCCACGTTGCCTGCGAGCGACCGGCGCACCGTCTGGTCCGCCATGGTTCGTCTGTAATAGCTGTCTGGGTAGGTCATGCCGTGCCGGTCCGCTGAAAAATGCAGAGGGCGCGAGCGAATAACGCCCGCGCCCACCCTGTCAGTCCGCGCTGTAGTCCTTGCCGTACCACTTGGTGGTAAGCGTCGCCAGCGTTCCGTCCTTCTTCATCTCTTCGATGATGCCGCCGACCTTTTCGGTCCATTCCGGATCGACTTTCTCGGCGATGACGACCAGCGGCTCCTTGAAGGCGTATTCGCCATCCATCACGCGTAGCGGATAGCCGTTCTTGATTGCGTTGAGCGCGGTCTGCTCAGGTGCGATCACCGCATCGAGGCGCACACCGTTGCCGAGGCGCAGGTCATCGAAGGGTAGCATCGAGTCGGCAAAGGTCCGCACCTCGCCCGGCTCCAGTTTGTACTCGATCGGCGGCAAGCCCGGCGCGTCGATTTCAAGCCGGCGGTTGATGAAGTCTTCCGAGGTTGTCGCCGTCTCGACGCCGATAACCTTGCCCTTCAGATCGTCGATCGACTTCGCCTCGCTGTCCTTGTGCAGGACGTAGACGTACGGGCTGTAGTAATAGATGCCGGCGAAATCGATAACCTGGGCGCGCGCCTTGGTGGGTGTCACCGAGCCGACGCCGAGGTCGTAGCGCCCCTGCCAACGGCCACCGGTGAGCGTCGCCCAGTCCGGCGTCTCGAAGCTCACCTCGACGCCGAGGCGCTTGGCGATCTCACGCGAGACATCGATGTCGAACCCGACCATCTCGTTGTTGTCGTCCAGGTAGCTCTGGGGCGGCCAGCCGCTGTTGGTTGCGACGACCATCGCCTTCTTTTCCATGACGCGGTCTAACGTCTCTCCGGCATGGGCAGAGACTGCGGCAGCTACGAATGCAACCCCGATGGCAAGTCGTGCGATGAGCTTATTCACATGATCCTCCTCTTCGATCCGTCAGCCACGATCCCTCTTTATGTAAGATGTCTGACAACTGTATGTGTAAAGGTGCACCGGCAGGAGTCAAGGCCGATGCCAGATGCGAATCATGAAACGATTAGATGAGACGATGCGATTCCGTGATGAATGATGGTGAAGTTCTGCGGGTCCGAGGGCTCCCGCTCAGACCACCGCTTAGCAACCGGAGCGCCAAACGACAAAACACACGGCTCGGTTCAAACCGTCGAACATCAGTCCGGTTGTTCACTACGAAGGGGCAGGTAAGACCTCAACCGGCTTCGCTGCGAAGCGCTGCCACGGTCTCTTCCTTCTCACCCACTTCCTTCTCACCGGCGGCGAACTGTTCGAGCGTCATGTTGTCGAGGATCCCTGCCATGGCATCGCGCACGACCATCATCGAGCGCCGCACGTGACAGGTTTCCGGATCCCGACAGTCGTCGCAGGCCTCGAAGGCCGTGCGGCTGGCACAGCGGATCGGTGCGAGCGGGCCGTCGAGGGTGCGGATCACCTGGCCGACGCGGATTTCAGCCGCCGCACGCGCCAGCGAATAACCGCCCCCGGGCCCCTTCTTGGAACGAAGGAACCCGGCGTTCCGGAGTTCCAGCATGATCGTGTCGAGGAATTTCTTCGGCAAATTGTTTCGAACGGCGATGTCGGTGATAAACGCCGTTTCCCCCGGCTGAAGCTGGGCAAGATCAACCATTGCCTTCAGACCGTATTTCCCTTTTTTTGTCAGCATGAGGCATCGCCTTCGAGAAAGACTTTTGCTCTGCCATGTTTCCTTGAATCGTAGCCGATTCAAGTGCAGAAACATGCAGTAATTCAAAGTGCTACAGCGTCCTTCAGCACGTCTGATAGGACGCGCGGCGCTGTAACGGCGGTCGCGCGTCGCGCCGGCTCATACGCTCACTGGGCACCTTAGATATACGTTATATAGATCAACCACATTGCAGCGGCAAGAAATCAATTCAGTTCGCAGATAGATTTACTTGGAAGCTGGGCCGTAGGGCGCACTGCCCGAAACGGATTGCAGTCGCCGGATGCGCCTTCGAATAACGCCGGTGACCACGAGCCGTCGGGCGGAACAGGGGGACAGGCGCTCCCTTCCCGTGCTTGACGCGAGGTCGTTCTGGCCCTGGGCCAAGACCATCGGCAAGCAGCTCGCCTCACTCATGGGGCAAGACACTGTTTGTCTCGATCATCGAGCGGCAAAAATGTGAAATGGTTTCCCCGCCAGCCGCAACGGAGCATCAATCGCTGCTGCGGCAGCGACGCGTCAATCCTCCGGAAACCCGGACGGACGCATTCTTGCGGCTCTCGGTCCGTTGACCGGCAGTCAAGCGGCCTGGATGGAATCGTCGACGATGACGACCGGGCGGCCCATGGAACAGGCCTCGACGCGGGCTTCAACGCGATAGACGGATTTCAGCATCTCGGTCGTGATCACCTCCGGCGTCGGGCCGCTGGCGACCACCGATCCGTTGCTGATCACGATGGTGTCGTCGCAGTAGCGAAGCGCGTGATTGAGGTCGTGCAAGGCGATCAGCACCGCCATCCCGGATTGCGCCGACAACCGCTTCATGAAGCCAAGAACCTCGATCTGGCGGAAGAGATCGAGCGCCGACGTCGGCTCGTCCATCAGCAGGACTTCCGGCTTGCGCACCAGCGCCTGCGCGATCGAGACGAGCTGGCGCTGCCCGCCGGAGAGCTCGCCGAGCCCGCGGAAGGCCAGATCATCGATCCTGAGCGCGGCAAGCACCCGGTCGATTTCCGCAAGCTCGCCGTCCTTGACCTTCCAGCCGGATCCCTGCTTGGCCGAGAGCAGCACCGACTCGTAGACGGTCAACACTGCATTGGCCCCGGTGTCCTGCGGCATGTAACAGATCGCCTCGGGCCCCTTGACCGTATCGGAGAGATGGACGAGGCCGGGGCCGGCGGCAAGGCCGGCGATGCGCTTGAAGAGCGTCGACTTGCCGGCGGCATTCGGACCGATGACGGCGGTCAGACCGCCACCCCGCAACATGCCGGTGTTGACGTCGGACAGCACCACGCGCCGGCCGTATGTCGCGCCAAGCCTTTCCAGCGTCAGGGCTACCATGACCGTCTCCTGTTGGTGAAAATCAGCACAAAGAAGAAGGGAACACCGACGAGCGCCGTGATGATGCCGATCGGCAGCACCGCGCCGGGGATGAGCATCTTGCTGACGACGGACGTCACCGAAAGCAGAAGCGCACCGCAGAGAACGGAAGCCGGCAGGAAGAAGCGCTGATCCTCGCCGACCAGCATGCGGGCGATATGCGGGCCCACGAGACCGACAAAACCTATGGTGCCGACGAAGGAGACGGGGATTGCCGCAAGCAGGCTGACCGTCAGCATGGTTTCGAGCCGCAGGCGGCGGACATTGATGCCAAAGCTCGCCGCCTTGTCATCGCCAAGTCTCAGCGCCGTCAGCGCCCAGACGTGGCGCGCAAAGAGCGGGACTGCGACGAGGAGCACGGCGCTGGTGATCCAGACCTTCGGCCATGTCGCCTTGGTGAGGCTCCCCATGGTCCAGAACACGACGGCGGCGAGCGCCTGCTCGGAGGCCAGATATTCAAGCAGCGACAGAGCCGCGTTGAAGGTGAAGACGAGGGCGATGCCGAGGAGCACGATCGTCTCGACCGTCACGCCGCGCATGGTCGAGGCGAAATGAATGAAGAGTGCCGCCACCATTGCCATCAGGAAGGCATTGATCGGGACTATGTAGTGAATTGCGACGGGAAAGATCGCGACACCGGCAACGAGACCGAGCGCCGCGCCGAAGCCGGCGGCAGCGGAAATGCCGAGCGTGAAGGGGCTTGCCAGCGGGTTGGCGAGGATCGTCTGCATCTGCGCGCCCGCCACCGAGAGCGACGCCCCGACGGTGATCGCCATCAGCGCAATCGGCATGCGGATGTCCCAGATCACCACGCGAAGCTGGTCGCCGACCGTCTCCGGCCGGAACAGGGCCGCAAGCACGTCGGCGAGCGGATAGTTCGCGGGCCCGAGCGCCATGTCGACCGCCACCGATACGAAGAGCGCCGTGACTAGACCGGAGATCAGCAACAACCGGCGCAGCACGAGGGCGCGGTAACGCCCGCGCCCCTCGACGCCGGAGAATTCTCCCACCGCCGCAACCATCATTCACCCCCTTGCGGAAGCGAGACGAAATAGCCCGGCCGATAGGCGACCGGCAGGAATTTCTCGTGGAACTCGCGGAATGTCCGGTCAGGATCGATGTCGGCAAAGAGCTCGGGGTGGAACCACTTCGCAAATTGCTGGATCGGCACGAATTCGTAAGGTGCACCGTAGAACTGGTGCCAGACGGCGTGCACCCTGCCCTCTTTCACCGCCTTGAGCGTGGTGAAGCCCGGGCGCTGCATCAGGGCCGAAAGCCTTTCCCGGGCCGCCGCCGGATCCGCGCCGCGGCCGACATTGACGAACTGGTTGATGTCGGACTCGGCCGCCCAGTTGCTGCCGGTCACGATCACATGGTTCGGATCGGCGATGATGAGTTGTTCAGGGTTGAGATCAACGAAGGTAGTTGTGGCCACATCCGAGCCGATATTGTGGCCGCCCGCCTTTTCCACCATCTCGCCGAAATTGGCAGGTCCAAACGTCCTGCAGCAGGCGGTTTCACCGGTGATGCCAGGCGAGCGTTCGATGAAGACCTTCGGGCGCGCGACCACGCCGGCCGCCGCCAAGCGGTCGGTCACCAGCGAGATCTGGGCCTGACGCCACGCGATGAATTCCTTCGCGCGTTGCTTCGCGCCAAAAAGTTCGCCGAGAATTTCGACGGATTTCACGCTGTTCTTCGCCGGATCGACGCGGAAGTCGAGAAAGACGACTGCGATACCGGCCGCGGCCGCCTTTTCAATGAAGCCGGATTCCTCGACCGCCTGCTGCGCCTCGAGATTGAGCGTCAGCACATCCGGCTTCAGCGCAATCGCTGCTTCCAGGCTGAAATCGCCGCTTGGGATATAGCCGAACAGCGGCAGGTCCGCGATCGCCGGAAAGCGTTCGCGATAGGCCGCGTAGGAATCCGGATCCTTCTTGATGAGGTCATCACGCCACCCGACGATCGTGTCGAAAACGTGCTCGCCCTTCAGTGCCGCCGCCACATGGATCTGCCGCGCCTCGCCCAGCAGGACCCGCTTGGCCGGGAGTTCGAGTTCGACCCGCCGACCGGTGACATCGGTGATTTCCGCGGCCATCGCCGGTGCAGCGATGAGCGCCGCGACGGCGACCAGCGCCGGGAAAAGTCCCTTGAACAGCGACATATGCAACCCTCTTGATAAGGGCGCCGGGGGCTCCGGCGCCCGATCCGTTATTGTCCGACGTTAAGCGAGACGAAGTAGCCGCCCTTATAGGGAAGCGGCAGAAAGCGCTCATGCAGTTCCTTGAACGTCGCCTCGGGATCGAGACCCTGGAACAGATCCGGATGCAGCCACTTGGCGATCTGCTGGATGGCGACGAACTGGTAGGGGTTGTTGTAGAACTGGTGCCAGATGGCATGGACGTTGCCGTCCTTGACGGCTTTGACGCCGGTGAAGGCCGGACGCTTGGTCAGATTCTCAAGCTTTCGGCGTGCTTCCGTCTCGTCGGCACCGTAGCCGACACCGACCCAGGCGCCGCCGGGCACGTAACCCTGCCAGTTGCCGCCAGTGATGATGATCTGGTCCGGGTTCGCGGCGATAATCTGCTCCGGATTTACCGTGCCGAACGTCCCCGGGATGATGTCCTTCGCCATGTTCACGCCGCCGGCGAGTTCGACCATCTTGCCGAAATTCTCATTGCCGAAGGACATGCAGCAATCGTCGGAATAGCCGCCGGCGCGTTCGACAAAGACGAGCGGCTTTTTCGCGTCGGCCTTGGCGAGTACGTCGGTCACCTTGGCGATATTGTCGGCGCGGAACTTGATGAATTCCTCGGCCTTTTCCTCCTTGCCGATGAGCTTGCCCATGATGCGCATGCTCGGTTCGGTGTTTTCCATCGGCTTCTCGCGAAAATCGACGTAGACGAGCGGAATGCCGACCTTGCGGAGCTTTTCGATGTAACCGGCTTCCTCCGTCGCCGTCTTGGCGTCGACATTCATCAGGATGACGTCCGGCTTCAGCGACACGGCCTGCTCTATGTCGAAGGTTCCGTCCTTCATGCCGCCGAAAGCCGGCAGCTTGGCGATGTCGGGATATTTAGCGAGATAGGCAGCATAGCTCTCGGGGTCGGCCTTGGCCAGGTCGTCGCGCCAGCCGACGACGCGCTTGAAAGGCTCTTCCCGGTCGAGCGCGGCGAGGAAATAGATCTGGCGCCCTTCGCCGAGAATCACGTCCTCGACCGGCACCTCGACCTCGACATCACGGCCCGTGACGTCCCGGATTTTGACCGTTTCAGCCAAGGCCGGGGTCGTAAAAAGGACGCACGAAACCATGGCGGCGGTGGCCACCCTGTTGAAAAGCCTCATTGTTCTTCGCTCCGCTGAAAAATTGGGGCGATCTAATATTTCATGACTTTATCCGTCAACATTTATCTTTTAGAACGCTTCCAAACCGCCGCATGTCGCCCGAAAGTGTGCAGCGGTTTCGGGGGCAACGACATGCACAGAATAAGGTGGGCAATGCGGACGAGGTCGATATGAGCGACGTGGCAGAGCGGCGGAACTATAGTCTTCGCGACGAAATCAAGGCCTATTGGTCCGAGCGTGCGGCAACCTTCGACCTCTCCCCCGGGCACGAGATTTTCTCCGAGGAAGAGCGCGCGGCGTGGCACCGGCTGATCCGGCGCCATCTCGGCGAGGGCGAAGGCCGCATGGCGCTGGATCTCGCGAGCGGCACCGGCGTCGTCTCGCACCTGCTCGACGACCTCGGCTTCCGGGTGACCGGCCTCGACTGGGCCGAACCCATGCTCGAGCGCGCGCGCAACAAGGCGCGCGAGCGTCGGCGCAAGATTTCGTTCCGCATGGGCGACGCCGAAAACACGATGGAACCGAATGAGCACTACGACGCCGTCGTGAACCGGCATCTGGTCTGGACGCTGGTCGATCCGTCTGCAGCCTTTGCGGAATGGCTGCGCGTCTTGAAACCGGGCGGCAGGCTGCTGATCGTCGACGGTGACTTCGTCAACACGAATGCGCTGGAGCGGCTGTTCTCAGAACTCAGCGCCTGGGGCCAGCGCGCCGGGCTTCTCAAGGCGGACACGCCATCCGGATCGCGCGAGATGATGGAGACCCACCGGAGCATCCTCTCCCGTGTTCACTTCTCGCAAGGCGCGCGCGCCGAAGAGGTGGCCGACCTCCTGCGCAAGGCCGGATTCGTCGACGTTAAGATCGACATGGATCTCAGCGAAATCCATCGGACGCAGGCGAGAAACTGGAATTTTTTCAAGGCGCTCGCGCGCAAGAGCCAGCACCGCTACGCGATCCGGGCAAGCAAGCCGTCGAGCTGAAGGAAGACGTTTGTGGCTAAGCCAATCGAACGCATCCCGGCATCGATTCCGTAAAGCTTATCGTTCTTCAACCTGTTCGGCCAAACGCTTGAGGCCGGCGATGTCGCACAGGACGAGTTTCTGCCTGCCGCCTTGGACGAGACCCCGTCCTTCCCAGGCGCTCAAGATTCGCGAGACGGTATGCAGCGTCGTGCCGGTCATTTCGGCGATATCCTGCCGGGAGATCGGAAAATCGATGCGGACCCCGCTCTCCTCCCGGCGGCCGGCCTTTTCGGCGAGCCGCAGCACCGCATGCGCGACGCGCCGCTCGACTTCCTCGGTCGACATTTCCCGGATCCGAGTATGTGCCTCGTCCAGCCGTTGGCCGATCGTATGCATGGCGTTGACAGCAAGATGCGGGTTCATCTCGACGAAGACGCTCCAGAGCTCCGTCGGCCAGGCGAGCACCAGGCTTTCGGTCGCCGACGTCGCGGTTCCGGGATAATCGTTGCGCTGAAGCGCACGGGCAAAGCCGAAGAGATCGCCGGGATTGACGACACGAACGATGATCTGCTGACCGTCCCGCGTGACCTGGGTCACCTTCAGGCGTCCATGCAGCAGCAGGTAGAAGAAATCCGCCGTACCTCCCTGCTCGAACACCGCCTCGTTTTGCGGGACACGCCGGACGGTCGCGTGCGCCAGCAACTGATCGAGCTCCTGGTCGCTCATCTTCTGAAACAATGGGAGTGATTTTACGAGTGTACGGTCGAGCGCGGCCACGTCGTTCCTTGTCTTCTGCCGTTCCGATATGGCGGCTGCTATACCATACAGCACCGGAGCAAGAAAGGACTGACCCGCGTCCTTGTCGTCCGCGCAGGCCTCAACGGCCGGCCCGGACGGCATGTGCGCTGTCATACCGCACCCTCGCGACGCCGTTCGAAGGCATAGAGCAAACGGGCGTACCAGCGATCGTCGCGCACCAGGCGGAAGCCGAGATTGTCTGGCGGAACGCCGACGGCGCAGCCGCCGCTCTTCGGCTCGCGCACGAAGAAACTCATCGACGCGCGGTGCTTGCCATCGACCACATAGATGCCGCAGGCCGGCTGTTCCTTCAGCACCTCGCCGCGATCACCGATCGCCACACGGCGATGGCAGGTCCTGGTCCATTCCCAGACGTTGCCGCCGACATCCGCCACGCCATATTCGTTCTCGCCAAATGTACCGCGCGGCTGAGGCCGCGGATCGGGCGACTTCTGGCGGCTTGCCTCACGCTCGTAGTCGGCGAGCCAGCGGAGCGCCGGATTATCGCTTTCGGCGTCGATCCCCAGCGCATCGTCGGGAAATTTGCTGCCGGCGGCGAAGGCCCATTGCTCGTCGGTCGGAAGTCGCCAGACCTCTCCTGTCTGCGCTGTAAGCCACTTGGCGTAGTTCTCTGCGTCGCTGTAGTTGACGCCAGTGACCGGCACGTCCTCGCCGCCGTCCCCGGCCTCCGGCGCCTCGCAGGCGCCATCCTCGACGCAACGGCGATATTCACCGCGGCTCACCTGGTACTTGGTGATCGCAAACGGCGCCCTGAGCGCAGCATCGACCAGAGGCGCGTCAACGGCCAAACCCCTTTTCAGGAAGTGCCCTTCGGCGCGATAGCGCATCTGTCGCGGTTCTATGACGACGGTCTCCGGCCCTTTGATCGCAAGGCCAGAGACCGGCCCCACCGGATCGAACAGGCCGAGTTTCGCCGACAGTGTCACGCCGAGCGCGACGAGCAGGGCCGCCGGCACGGTCAGCGACAAGATCGACGGCGAAGTTTCCCGGTTCTTCTCGCTCATGGCTTGGTTTCCGGATGGGACATTTGTCGCGGCCGACGCGAGGACGCTTGATGCCCCCGCGGCGGCGCTTCGTAAGTATCAACTTACATCGATGCCGGCTTGACCACCGACGTCATCAGATCGTCGTCCCATTCGCCGGTGACCTTGAAATGGCCGGCCGCGCCGAGTTCGAACGCTTCGATCAGATTGTGGTTGACATAGGCATAGATGCCTGGCTGCCGGAATGTGTAGAAGGCCGCGCCCGCCGTGCCACCGGGGATGAGCCATGTCTCTTGGTCGAGCTCGGGCGGATTGCGGAACTTGCCGGTCGCCCAGACATAGTCACCATGCCCGCCGATCAGGTGCGGCCGCGTATCGCGGTTCGCCTGCGAATGGATGATCAGCACCTTTTCGCCGACGGCGGCGGTCAGCGCGTTCTCGCCGGTAAGCGCCCCGACCGCACCGTTGAAGACGACGTGCGTCGGGGTCAGCGTGCGCATGGCCTTGACCGTGTCCTCGTAGGCATCGCCGGGAGTTTCATACTTCTTGTAATTGCCGGCCTCGTCGCGCGGCACATAGAAGTCCTGCTCGCCGACATAGTAGACGCGATCATAGGTGAGCGGCTGGCCCTTTTCGTCCTTTAGGCCGTCGCGCGGCAACACCATGATTGCGCCGTTCATGCCCGAGGTGACGTGCCAGGGAACCATGCCTTCCGGCGCGCAATGGTAGACGAACACGCCCGACTTGGTTGCCTTGAAGCGCAGAACTGCCTCCTCGCCGGGATTGACCTTCGTCAGGCCGCCACCGCCGAGCGCACCGGTGGCGGCGTGAAAGTCGATATTGTGCAACAGAGTGTTGGTGTCCGGGTTGATCAGCGTGAGTTCGACATAATCGCCCTCGTGCACGACCATCAGCGGCCCCGGCACCGAGCCATTGAAGGTCATGGCATTGATCTCCGTTCCGTCGCCGTCGATCACGAGCTTCTTTTCCTGAATGGTCATCGTGAATTCGACGATGCGGGGGCCGGTCTTGGCCACCTGGTCATGAGCATGGACGAATGGCGGAGTAACGAGGTCCACCTTCACGCGCGGCAAGGTCGAGATATCGACCGGCGGAGTGGCTGCCGCGGCTGCGGGCGCCGCCTGCGCCGTCGCGGTCTGCAAGAGTGGCGTCAAGGCGCCTGCGAAAGCCGCGCCGGCGAGAACCGTCCTGCGAGTCATCTGAAGCTGTTCACTCATCATCGCTCTCCTTGGGCATGGTCACGACGCCGGGATTGGCTGTCGAAAGATCAAGCCGATATTCAACGTGTTACGGTTGCCATTGCCCCCACGGCCGGCTCACCGTTGCTTTGACCGCTGCTCTTTCAGCGTTCGTATTCCAAGTAGAACCAGATCCAATCGGCATCTTTGTCTTGGAACAAACGTTTCTTGCCGCTTTGCGTATTTTGGAAAAATCGCGTGCGCACTTTGTCGCACCTTCGCCAATACTTGCGTTTTAGCAAAGCGCGCCAATACTTGCGTTTTCGCAAAGAATGGACCCGCTCCCGTGGTACTCGGTGCCATCTCGATATCGGTCGGGATCCCGCAGATAGGATCGGACATGTTTCATATGCGCAGCAAATCGCCGCCCCGCGGCGGCATACCGCGCGGGCTTGCCACCACCGGGCCCGTTCTCTTCTCCTATGGCTTCAGACCGTTCTTTCTCGGGGCGGGTCTCTGGGCCATCGGCGCGATGGCGGCATGGATCGCGGCACTGAGCACGGGCATCGATATCGCCGGGACCTATGGCGCCGCGCACTGGCATGCCCATGAAATGTTGTTCGGCTTCTCGTCCGCCGTGCTTGCGGGCTTTCTTCTGACCGCGGTGCCGAACTGGACCGGAAGGCTTCCCGTGTCCGGCCTGCCGCTCGCCGGGCTCTTCGGCCTCTGGCTAGCTGGCCGGTTGGCACTGCTCTCGACGGATTTTCTCGGCCTGATGCTGGCGGCCGTCATCGAGGCACTGTTTCTGCCGACGCTACTGGCGATCTGCGCCCGTGAAGTGATCGCGGGCCGGAAATGGAAGGACCTGAAGGTTATCGGCGGGCTGGTGCTTCTCTCCTGTGCCAACGTGCACTTCCACGTTGCGGTGCTCGCGGACGCCAATGTCGATACCGCGGCAAGGCTCGCGATCGGAGCCTACGTCATGCTGATCATGATCGTCGGGGGACGGATTCTGCCGAGCTTCACGCGCAACTGGCTGAACAAGTTCGGCCGCAGCGATTTTCCGACGCCATATAACCGCTTCGACACGGCCGCCATCCTGACGGGCATTGCGGCACTCGCCTCCTGGGCGCTGGCGCCGGAACATGTGTTCACTGCCGCAATCGCGACGGTCGCATCCTTGCTTCACATTGCCCGCCTGGTTCGCTGGCGCGGCTGGACGACCTTTCGCGAGCGGCTGCTCGTCGTGCTGCACGTCGCCTACACCTTCGTGCCGCTGGGATTCGCCGGGATTGCCGCAGGCGCGCTCGGCGCACTCGGGGAATATCCGGTGATGCACATCCTGACCGTCGGCGTCATGGCATGCATGATGCTGGCGGTGATGACCCGCGCAAGCCGGGGGCACACTGGCCGGCCGTTGACCGCGTCGCCCATCACCAGCGCATCCTACGTGGCGATCATCGGGGCGGCGCTGGTGCGGCCTTTCGCGGAAATCGTGCCGTCCCATTACCACGTGCTCGCCGCCGCATCGGGCGCCTTGTGGATAGGCGCATTCACGCTGTTCTGCCTGGAATATGGACCGATGCTGGTGCGCAACCGCCGCTCGCCACGCGACGCGGGCTGAGATCCGCTCGTAGCTCCGTCGAACTTCGTAGTTCTGGCCGGCGGCGGCAGCGCCCGCCGGCCCCCATCTATTGCTTCAGTCGCAACAGCGCCTTGCGCGCTTCCTCGGCCAGGGCGTGGTCCGGGTGGCGGCGGATGAAGCGTTCATAGGCCTCGACCGTGTTCTTCGCCTTCACCCGTTCGAACTCCGACCTGACGGCAACTTCAGGATCCGGAGGCTTCTGCATCTCTACCCCGCCTATTTTCGTTGCGCCTTGCACAGTGGTCGACAGGCCCATCACGAGGATGGCGAATCCGACCGATTTCAATATTCCATGCATGGCCACAAAAACGTCTCCAATTTTAACGATCCGCTTATGAGAATCGTATCTCGCGGCGGCTATTGTCCCGGACGCGAGTAGGCGCCAGCACGTCAAGATCGGGAATTTGCATGAGCGGAACGGGCAAATCCATCAAAATTGTGAAGCCGACCGGGAACGGCCTGATTGACGGGGTCCTCTCGAATATCGCCTGGAACGGCACGATCACCTATGCCTTTCCCACAGCCGCCGGCAGCTACAGCTACAGCGGGGAAAAGAACAGCGGCTTTGCTGCCGTATCGGCCGCTCAGAAAAACGCCGCGCTGTTCGCCATGGAGCAATCCTTCGGTTCCGCCGCCAATGACGGCTTCTCGGTCGAAGGCTTCACCAACGCCAGCTTCGCCCTCGGCAGCGCCAACACCGCGACAGTCCGATTTGCGCAGTCGAGCGTGCCGCAGACGGCCTACGCCTATTACCCGGGTACAAATGCTGAAGCCGGCGACGTCTGGTTCGGCACCCGCTATGCCGGCACCGTCAACGACTACCGCACGCCGGTCGCCGGAAACTACGCCTGGCATACGCTGCTTCACGAGCTTGGACACGCGCTTGGCCTGTCGCACGGGCATGAGGCCGACGACTTCGGGGCGCTGCCTGCGCAATACAATTCGATCGAATTTTCGGTGATGACCTACAGCGGCTTCATCGGCTCCGGCAATGCCTACTGGTACGAGCGCTTCGGCGCTCCGCAAACCTTCATGATGGCCGACATCGCCGCGCTGCAGGAGATGTACGGCGCCGACTTCACGACCAACAGCGGTAACACCGTCTACAAATGGACACCGGACAGCGGCGCCACGCTGGTCAACGGCGCAACCGCCATCGCCCCAGGCGCCAACCGGATTTTCGCCACAGTCTGGGATGGCGGCGGCAATGATACTTACGATCTCTCGGCCTACAAAACCGGGCTCAAGATCGATTTGCGTCCCGGGCAGGCCTCGACCTTCAGCGCCGACCAGCTTGCCTATCTCGGCGGCGGCCCGAACGACGGCTTCGCGCGCGGCAATATCTTCAATGCCCTGCTTTATCATGGCGACACGCGCTCGCTGATCGAAAACGTACTGGGCGGATCGGCGAGCGATTCGATCACCGGCAATCAGGCCGCCAACACGCTACGCGGTTACGCCGGCAACGACGTGCTGAGCGGCGATCGCGGCAACGACTTGCTCGACGGCGGCGTCGGCAATGACAGTCTTTATGGCGGCGCCGGAGCGGACAGGCTGACCGGCGGAACTGGAGCCGACAAGTTTCTCTTCAAGTCGCTCGCGGAAACGACCGTCGCCACCACCGGCCGCGACACGATCTACGATTTCGTCGCCTCGCAATCGGACAGGATCGACCTTTCAGCGATCGACGCCAACACGGCGGCGACGGGGAACCAGGCATTCGTCTTCGTTGGAACAGCCGCTTTTTCCGGCGGCAAAGGCGAGCTGCGCTATGATCGCACGGCGTCCGACACCTATATTTATGGCGACGTCAACGGCGACAGGAAGGCGGATTTCGCCATTCACCTCGATGATGCCATTGCCATGCAGAAGGGTTACTTCGTTCTCTAAGCCGGTTTGCCCACTTCGATGAAGTGTTGGCGGCCACTGCATGTTTCCTTACATCGATTCCGATATAGGAAAATCAGGCAGTAGCCGTGGCCATCCTGTCCGGCGTCCAGGGCGGCTCGTAGGTCAGCCGCACCTCGGCATATTCGACGCCGGGGACATACCAGACGCAGTTCTGCACGGCCTCCTTGAGGAAGGCCGTCGCCGGGCAGCCCTTGACGGTCGTCGTCATGGTGATGCGCACGACGCCGCCTTCCAGCACCTCGATGTCATAGATCAAACCGAGATCGACGACGTTCGATCCCAGTTCCGGATCGATGACGATCCGCAGTGCGTCGCGGATGCGCTCCACCAGCTCCTCCGTATCAGGCAGTTCCTCGCAATCAGGCGCCGACATGATGACCTGGCTTTCCGGCGCGAATGAGGATGCGATAGACCTCACCGGTCACATCGAAGTTTCCTGCCCAGCGATGACCGCGCTTCGCAAGTTCCGGATAGAGAAACAGCGGCTCGCGCGAGAGCAGGGCGAAAAGCACTTCGCCGGCTTCCATCTTCTCGAGCGCGGCGAGGATGCGCACCATCGGCTCCGGCGGATCGAGATCGGTCAGATCGAGCTGGCGCGCCGGATCCGGCCATCCGTCGAGATCCATGTCCCCGGACGACATGCGAATGTCGTCGACCTGTCCTTGCGGGGTAAACAGCACGGCCCAATCGCCGTTGCCGAGAGCCTCTTCCTGGTGGGAGAACCCGCGGCCGGCCATGACGCTAAAAAGCGGCACCGGCCGGAACGAAGCGATGAGTCTCAGTGCCTGTCCGGGAACGAGGTTGTCGACGGTGTTCATGATCACCTGAAAAGGATCGCCGCCGCCGCGCAATATCGGCCGGACGTCAAGTTCATGGGGTTTAATGGTCATGGTTGTCTCCACAACGGAAAAGATGGCAGAAAAAGGTGCGGACGCACGGCACCTGTCGGCAAGCGAAGGCTGGCGGGTACGTTGGAGAGCCGGCGCGCACGAGTGAACTCAAGGACAAGCACCGAGATTGCGACCAATTGGCAAAGGCTGGCAAGCCGGAAAAGCGGCTGCGCACCAACCGAGAGACTGAGGGTCGCGACAAGCACCGATGCGTAGAACGCGCGAAACCAGCCGAGCGCCCGCCGCTCGACGACCAGATCCTGGACACGCGGCGTCGGAGTGCGGCCGAGTGCCGGACCGTAGCATTCGAGCCAGGTCATGAACGGAATGATCTTGTAAAGCTGCGCAAGACCCATGCCCGTCAGCCATCCGAAAGCCACGAGATAAACGAGCGAACCGATACCCTGTTCCATGCGGCCGGTCACGAGCAGTCCCACGAAAAGAACGGTCGCGGCCGCAAGCGCGCAAAAGGCGCCGATGGCCGCGCGGGTGTTGAGCTCGATTTCCCGCCTCCTTCGCTCCTGGTAGATCCGGAGAATATCGCTGGCATAGACCGCGACTGCGAGCACGCCAAGAAAGGCGGCGACGAGCAACAGGGCGAGACGGCCGACCGAACCCGTGAGAATGAGCGGTACGATGCCGGCTACGAGGCCAAGCGCAGCGCTGCCGGACAGCCAGACGACCCTGGTGCTGCGACGCTCGGCATCCGGCGAAAGCATGAACATGGTCAAGAGCCGATAGCTGACGCCCATTGTTGTAAAGATCAGCCATCCACCAAGGCCGAGTGCGGCATGCAGCGAGACCCCTTCCAACGTGAGGGCGATCGCGGCATTGGCCACGCTCGCACCGCCGAGAACAAAGGCATAGGTTCCGCCGAGCAGCACCGTTAGCACCAGTGCACCCAGACCGACGGCGACAAACCGCGCGGTGAGCGGCAGCGGACGCGCGCGCCACAGCGTCACCGCGAATGCCACCCCGACACAGGCAAAGCCGGCTATCGTCAGAACTGCCGCCACCGGCAGCATGACAGGCGGCAAAACGATATTCCCGGAAGGCCCCACGAAACCGAGGACCAGGCCGCCGATGCCGGTCACGAGAAGCACGAGCGCGGGAAAGGCGAGATGGGCGCAGCAAAGCGGCCGGCCGACGAGGACCGGCACGAACTGCAACAGCGCACCCGCCATCAGAAGGCTCAGCCAGCCGAGCGCGATCGTGTGCACCAGCGCCAGGGTCTCGGGCGCCTCAATCGCAGCGGCCGGATATCCATAGCCGAGGACCATCATCGCCTCGCCAATCAAGAGAAAGGCGAGTGCGGCCGCAAAATAGGACATGGTCCAGCGGGAAAGCGTGGCCCCGAACATCTTCATTCACCTGTTTGACCGGATCACGCGAAGCAATCGGGGTCACGTGATCGGTTCTAATAAGTTGGAGCGGGATGCGGGCGGAAAACCGCGCACACTTTTCCTCATCCCGCTCTGATAGGCAGGAGCGGAATGCCGCCGCCGCTCAATGGCCACCACAGCAGCAGTCACAGCCGGACGCCTCATGGCGCCCGATTTCAACGCGCCATACGTCGGGCCCCTGTTCCAGATATTCCCAGAAGAATTCGCCCGGATGCCTCGCCTCGAGCTGGTAGTGGAGCGGTCGCGGGTCGTGGTCATTGATGAGGATGAGGGAACCACCTGCGGCGAGAGCATTCAGCATGCCGAAAATTTTGGGGTGGCGCTCCACCGACGGAATGGTTCGAACGTCGATGAAGGGCTTTGATTCCGTTTCTGCAGTTGTCATGAGGGATCCGTTGGGCTGCCGCCGGCATTGTTCAGTTTTCCGGGGCAAGGCGGCGTGATCGCCCCGGATTTGAGAAAACTAGTCGGCGCGCCAACGCGACATTTTGTCGAAGCGCAAACAAATTCCGGATTGAGCAACACGCCCGTTACTTGGCTTTTCGCAAAGAACCGTCAGGCACGCACTCTAGAGTCGGGTCATGAATTCCGACATGACCACAGGAGCTGCCATGCACGCCTCGATCCTTCAGAAGTACGGCGAATTGCGCCTGCCGCGTTACACAAGCTATCCGACCGCGCCACGGTTTGCGGACGCGATCGATCACGAAACCTATTCCGAATGGTTGGCGGAGATACCGCGCGAGCAAGAGGTATCGCTCTATCTGCACATCCCCTTCTGCCGTTCGATGTGCTGGTATTGCGGCTGTCACACGACGATCACCCGGCAGGACGAGCCGATCCTCGACTATCTCGCTGTCTTGAAGGATGAGATCCGCATGGTGGCGGGCCGCACGCGGCAGCCTCTTCCAATCGGCGAAGTGCATTTCGGCGGCGGCACGCCGACGATCATCGAGCCGGAGGAATTTCTCGCGCTGATGAATTTGTTGCGCGAGCAGTTCTCCTTCGCCGGCTCAACCGGCATCGCAGTCGAGATCGATCCGCGACGGCTGACGGTCGAGATGGCGGAAGCGCTTGGTGCTGGCGGCGTCACCCGCGCCAGTCTCGGCGTGCAAAGCTTCGATCCAATCGTCCAGAAAGCCATCAACCGCATCCAGAGCGAGGCGCAGACGGCGGACGCCGTTCATCATCTGCGCCGCTCCGGCGTCGACAACATCAATTTCGACCTGATCTACGGCCTGCCGCATCAGACTGTCGACTCCTGCGTCGCGACCACGAAGGCGGCCCTGGCGATGCGGCCGGAACGCTTTGCCGTCTTCGGCTATGCGCACATCCCCTCCTTCAAGAAGCATCAGCGCATGATCGACGAGAACGCGCTACCCGACGGCGCCGCCCGCAACGCACAGGCGATGGCCATCAGCGAGACGCTCGTTGCCGCCGGTTACCGGCAGATCGGTCTCGATCACTTCGCCCTGCCGCACGACGACCTCGTGAAGGCCCAGGAGCCTGGAAAGCTGCGGCGCAATTTTCAGGGCTACACGACCGACAACTGCGAGACGCTCATCGGTTTCGGCGCGTCCGCCATCGGCCGCTCGCAGGAAGGCTATGCGCAAAACGAAGTGGCACCCGGCCTCTACGCCCGCCACATCGCGTCGGGTCGCCTGGCAACGGCAAAGGGATATCGACTGACCGGCGAAGACCGTCTGCGGGCCGAGATCATCGAAAGGCTGATGTGCGATTTCAGCGCCGACATTGACGCGATCGCCGCGGCCCACGGTTTCGACGCTCATCCACTTATCGATCAGAACGCCAAGCTCGCAGCACTTGCCGAAGACGGCGTGCTGGACATCGCCGGCGGCGTCATTCAGGTACGGCAGGATCACCGCTTCGTCATCCGCGCCGTCGCCGCCGCCTTCGACGCCTACCTCGAGCAGTCACAAAGGACGCACAGCAAGGCTGCGTGAGGAACAAGTACGGCAAAGAAAAAGCCCGGCGCGAATGCCGGGCTTTCTGTGGGTCCCCTGTTGCCCTTATCCGGCAAGCCCGCGATAGATGGCGGGAAGTGCGGCCGGTAGCCGGGCAATGTTGCCGACCATGGCATAGCCGTTCTGGCCGAACATCGTCGGCACATAGGATCGCGCTTCGCGGTCAACTGTGACGGCAAAGGTACTGATCCCGCTTCGGCGCGCCTCCGACACGGCACGCCGGCTGTCTTCGAGCGCGAAGCGTCCCTCGTAGTGGTCGACGTCGTTCGGCTTGCCGTCGGTCAGCACCAGAAGCAGCTTCTTGCGGTTCGGCTGCTTGCGGAGCTCGGCCGAGGCATGCCGGATCGCCGCGCCGATGCGGGTGTAATAACCGGGCTTGAGCGCGGCGATCCGCGCCTCGACGAGACCGCTCATCGGCTCATCGAAAGCCTTGACGGTTTCCACCCGCACCCAATCGCGCCGGCGCGACGTGAAGGTCAGGATCGAATGGTTGTCGCCGCAAGCCGCCAGGCCGTGGGCCAGGATCGTCAACGCCTCCTTCTCGACATCGAGAACGCGGTGATTATCCGACCAGGAATCGGTCGAGAGCGACACGTCGACAAGGATGGTTACGGCGAGATCGTGCGCCTGCGGCCGGCTCATCAGGTGAATGCGATCGCTTCCCTGGCCCCCGGCCGCAAGGTCGGTGCGCGCACGAACCACAGCGTCGAGATCGAGGTCAGCACCGTCGATTTGCGCGCGCAGGATCTCGTGGCGCGGACGCAGCACCTCGAACTGGCGCCGCACCCGACGTATGAGGCTTTGCGTCTCCGAGGTCAGTTCGGCACGGTCGCCGAGTGCGGAAGCAGGGGAAGCCAGTACGCGGCAATGGTCTTTGAGATAGGTGCCTGTACGGTAGTTCCACTCCGGATAAGTATGTTCGGCCGTCAAAGGGGTGACGTCGACCGCCTCGGGCGGCAGGTCCAGATCGAACCGGAAGCGCGCGGACGGGCGCCCCTTGCGTTCGCCGAGCGTCATCTCATCCAGCTCTTCCGCAGCCTTCGCGTCGTGGTCGTCGCTGTCGTCGGCCGGCCGGTCGACGTTGACCATCTCCGCCATCGCAAGGATCTTCTCGAAGCGGTTGAGAATGAAGGGGCTGCGGTCCCCCTTGCGGTTCTCGGGATTTTCGCGGGTCGCGACATGGCGCTCGGTCTCGACCGCGGACGGCGCCGCCGCGCCCTGCGCCGGCTCATCATCCTCGCGCCGCGTTTCGGTCTCGGCGCGCACCAGTGCATCCGGCCAGAGCGGGAGAGGCAGCATCGGCAGATAGCCGGGTGGCGCCCGATGCGGGAAGATCACCGGCAAGGTCTTGTCCGGCTCCCCGGCCGCCTTCCTCAGCATGCCAAGAATCCGGTTTTCGACATGCTGCTCCACGGATGGCAGCGCGCCTCGGGTCCGCTCGGCAAGGACGGCTGCCGCGAGCCGGCGGTAACGCGTGCGCATGCCCGGGAACGTGCCCAACACGGCCGCGACCGTTACTTCCGCACGGGCGAGTGCGGCAAGATCGCGGCGGAGGAGATCGGCCTCCGCCAGCGGCTCCAGCGACATGGTGGCCATATAGCCGACAAGCCAGAAATAGAGGTCGCGATTGAGGTCCTTGTCCGGAAAAAGATCGATTTCCGCCGGCAACATCAGCGATGCGTGATCGCGTCCGGGCTGCGTGAGCTTCTCTTCCCCGAGGCCCACGCGCTGACGCCACTTGAGCCTGTGGGCCGAGGTGCGACCGCGCGCCGGGGCGATCTGCACTGCGCTCTCGCCGCCGTGCCCGCGAAACGAGATCGCGAGCACCGGCAGGAGATCGGCGAGCCGCACGGCATGTTCGGGGTGGCGCCGCCACGTGCGCGTGTTGCCGATGAAGCGGTGCCAGGCACGGCCGACCGTTTCTTCCAGTTCGAGGAAATCGAGCATCGCCAGGACCTCAGGCTATCAGGGAATCGGCCACTTCCAGAAGCGCGGCCCTGACGTCGGGCTCGTCGGTCAGGGGCTCGATCATGGCAGCGCGAACAGCTTCCTTCGCCGGCATCCCGGCGTCGATGAGACTGGCGCAGTAGACGAGCAGGCGGGTCGAAACGCCCTCTTCTAGATCGTGGCCCTTGAGCGCCCGGAGACGCGCGGCGAGATCGACGAGCCGTGCCACCTGCGCTTCAGCAAGGCCGCTTTCCGCCGCGACGACGGCGATTTCCTGCGCCTTCGGCAGGAAGTCGAACTCGATCGCGACGAAACGTTGCCGCGTGCTGGGCTTCAGGCTCTTGAGCAGATTCTGGTAGCCGGGATTGTAGGATACGACCAGCATGAAACCGGACGGTGCCTCGAGCATCTCGCCGGTGCGCTCCAGTGGCAGCATGCGGCGATCGTCGGTGAGCGGATGCAGGACGACGGCGACGTCCTTGCGCGCCTCGACGATCTCGTCGAGGTAGCACACGCCGCCCTCGCGCACGGCGCGCGTCAACGGCCCGTCGACCCAGACGGTGTCGCCGCCCTTCAACAGGTAGCGGCCGGTGAGATCCGCGGCGGCAAGATCGTCATGGCAGGAAACGGTCGAAAGCGGTAGGCCGAGCCTCGCGGCCATATGGCTGACGAAACGCGTCTTGCCGCAGCCGGTCGGACCTTTCAGGAGGAGTGGCAATTGCCTGACCCAGGCGGTCTCGAACAACGCGCATTCGTTGCCGAGCGGACTGTAGTGCGGAATATCGGCGGTCGGGCGGGATGCGTTCGGCAGAACAAGGTTCATTTTGATCTCCGTGACAAACGGTCGAAGCAGATGGAAGGACTGACCCCGACGCGGACGGCGGGGCCGGTCAGGGCGATCATTCGGCGGGCTGGATCGAAGCGCTAAACTTCTCGCTGCGCTCGCGTCCTGGAACCAGCACGGCCCAGATGAACATCAGCGCCGAGACGAGGACGACCGCACCGGAGCCGAGGCGGATCCAGTAGAACAGCGCCAGCTGGTCCTGCACGTCCATGTAGCTTTCGCCAAGCACGCGCTGCAGGTGGACCTGAAGGACGCCCGCGAAGGTGAGGGCGAAGGTCATCACCGACATGGCGGTGCACATGGCCCAGAAGCTGACGATCGAGAGCCACTGGTTGTAGGGCTGGCGGCCGCGGATTTCCGGGATGGCATAGGCCATCACCGCCAGGTTCAGCATCACATAGGCGCCGAAGAAGGCGAGATGGCCGTGGGCCGCAGTCACCTGCGTACCGTGGGTGTAGTAGTTCACCGAGGACAGCGTGTGCAGGAAGCCCCAGACGCCGGCGCCGAAGAAGGCCATGACCGAGCAGCCGATCGACCAGAGAAGAGCCGCGCGGTTCGGGTGCTTGCGCCCGGCCTTCCAGGTCATCACGAAGGTGAAGATCACCATGGTGAAGAACGGGGCGACTTCAAGCGTCGAGAAGAGCGAGCCGATCCACTGCCAGTAACCCGGCGCGCCGATCCAGTAGTAGTGGTGACCGGTGCCGAGGATGCCGGAGAAGAGCGCCAGGCCGACGATGACGTAGAGCCACTTCTCGACAACCTCGCGGTCGATGCCGTTGAGCTTGATCATCAGGAAGGCGAGCACCGAGGCCATGATCAGTTCCCAGACACCTTCGACCCACAGGTGGACGACGTACCACCAGTACATCTTGTCGAGCGCCAGGTTCATCGGGTTATAGAAGGAGAACAGGAAGAAGATTGCCACACCCCATAGGCCGAAGATCAGGATGTTGGTTACCGTCGTCTTCCGGCCTTTGAGAACAGTAAGCGTGATGTTGTAGAGGAACATCAGCGCCACCACGACGATGCCGACTTTGATCGCGAAGGGCTGCTCGAGAAATTCGCGGCCCTCGTGAATATGCAGCAGGTATCCGACGACCGCGATGGCCGCCGCGATCAGGAAGAGCCAGAACTGGGCCACGGCAATCTTAGTGCTGTAAAGCTCCGTTTCCGCTTCCTCTGGCAGGAGATAATAGGTGGCACCCATGAAGCCCATCAGCAGCCAGACGATCAGCGCATTGGTGTGCACCATGCGCACGATGTTGAACGGCAAGAGTTCGGAGAGCGTGTTGGGCAGGACGTAAATGGTGCCGGCGATAACACCGAACAGCACCTGGGCGATAAACAGGCCGAGTGCGCCATAAAAATAGAGCATCGCGACCTTCTGGGTCTGGTATTTCATGGTTCTTTACTCCAATCGCAACGCTTAGCCGGCTTCGTTCGGCGGCCAGTTCTGGGTCTTGATGCGACTCGTCCACTCCAGGAAGTCGGCGAGGTCGTTGAGCTCCTGTTCGGTGAGATTGAATTGCGGCATCTGCCGGCGCCCTTCGACGCCGGAGGGTTGCGCCGCCATCCACGCCTTAAGCGTTTCGCGCGCGCCTTCCGGATCCTTGTCGCCGCCCCAGCGCTTCCAGACATTGCCGAGCTCGGGCGCGAAATAGGCGCCTTCGCCGAGAAGCGTGTGGCAGTTGATACAGGAGTTCTTTTCCCAGACGTGCTTGCCGCGCCCGACTGAGTCCGTCAGCGTCGTCTCGTCCGTCGAGCTTGTCTTCATGTAATAGTGGCTATGGGCCGTCAGCCCGACGAATATTGCGAAGAAGAAGAAGGACCCGCCGTAGAAGACGTTTCGGGCCCCGGTCTTGGTGAGGCGTTCTGCCATCACGTGGTCCTTTCGATTTCAGATGGCCGCGAATGCGTGGCCGGCTTGATCTGATCCCCTCCCCGTTTGGCGCCGCCTTAAGCGGTGCCGACTAATGTCCGGGGCACGATCCATGTCTATGGATTTCCCGCGCGCGTTCTTTGCGTTTCGGCAAACAAAGAGAGCGGTTTCAAACGGACGGCATGCCGGTGGCGAAAAGCTTCGCCGCTGCCAGCAGCGCAAGGATCAGCGGCGAGGCGAAAAGCCCGCGCCGCATGGCGGCTGGACCGAGGCGCAGGCCCATGAAATCTAGGATGATCAGTCTGGCTTTGATAAGCGCCAGGACGAGGACAGCGAAAACGACGATAGAGGTGCGGCCTTGAAAGGCGACCGCCGACATGCCCGAAAGGACGATGGCAACGAGCACGATCCAGGTTCGACCGAGTTGATTTCGGGTGCGGTCCGTCATGAGGTCATACCAGATAGATGATCGGGAACATCACGATCCAGATGAGATCGATCACGTGCCAGAGGGTTGTTATCAGGGTTACATTGCCGGGCGTCTGGCGCCAGGCGACGAGAAGCAGGATCAGGCCGCCGAACGCCACATGCATGAGGTGAAACCCGGTGATCAGGAAATAGAGCTCGAAGAAGGCACCGAACCGGGCAATATCGCCGCGTGCAAGCTCGCCGCTGTATTCCGCGAGTTTGACCGCGACGAAGACGAAGCCGAGCAGGGCGGCCATGGCGAGGGCACGCCGGCGCTCCCTGGGTAGAGCGGACTTGCGCGCGGCGAGCGCCGCCTGCCAGCCGCTCGTCAAGAGCACCAGCGTGTTGATGCCCGCGAGCAAGGGGTTGAGTTCGTTTTGCCCGGCAGCAAAAGCGTCGGCTTGCAGGAAGGCGGTGACGAGAAAGGCCACGAGCAGAATGCCGAAGGCCGCGAGTTCGCTCCAGACCAGAACCCAGAGCAGAAGCTCATCTGCGGGCGCTTCTTCCCCCGCATCGATGTCAGACGTTGCGCGTGCGTCCATGCCGCATCTCCCTTGATCGGAAATAATCGGCACTTAGGCGAGCCTCGGAAGCAGCGTCTTTGACATTGCGCAAGGAAGCCGCGCTTAAGACCCGCTATCGGGAAAGGCAACTAGAGCGGGATGAGGAAAATGTGCGCGGTTTCCCGCCCGCATCCCCCTCTAACTTATTAGAATCGATCACGTTCATGACTTTGGGTCGGTAGAGCCAAAATCATCGTGATCCAGGAGTTCCTCGATGACAGACGCACAAATCGGCCTTTCGGTCGCAACCCCTATCATCATCGTTTTCGCCCTTGTCCTCCACCGCATGGGCGTGTTGCAGCGCGCCGGCACCGTCTCGGCCGTCCTGTTCTCGATCGCGATTGCCGTGGTGCTCTTTCTCGACCGCTAACGGTTTTCCGTCCGGAGTTGCGTCGTATCGATTGGAACTTGCGATATGTCAAAGAGACGAGCAGGTTCGCCGGCTAGACGGTTGCGCTAAGTTAAATAGACCGGAGTCCGGCTGATGGCTGGAAAAGAGACGATGCAACGAAGCCGCATGCTGGAGAACGGCTATGACGGACTGTTGGAATTATGTGATCGGCTGGAGGCAATCGCCGACGCCTTGCCGAACGCAATCGATGTGACGCACTACGATGAGATCGCGAACACGCTTGTACCGACGCTTGGCAGCCTGCACGAGCTGGAGGAACAGGTCCTCTTTCCGCAACTTCGCGCACGAACGGATCGCCGAAACGTGAGCGCGCTGATCGAACGTCTTCGCGAAGAGCACCGGCAGGACGAAAGAGCCGCGGCCGATGTCGCTGAAGTCTTGGGCGAGCTCCTTCACGGTCGCTGCAGCCTTAGCTGGGACGCGATCGGCTATATGCTGCGTGCCCTCTTCGAGAGCCTCCGTCGCCATGTCGCGACCGAGCGCCTGCTGCTTGCCGAAAGCCGTCGGGGTGCCTGCCATGCGTGAATTTTCGCTGGCCTTCGCGGTGTTTCTCGCGTTGCACATGATTCCCGCCATGCCGAAACTTCGCGAGCGGCTCATTCAGCGGCTGGGTCGAAAGGGTTATTTTGCCGGCTATTCGCTGCTGTCGGTCGTAGCGCTCGTCTGGGTCTTCCACGCGGCGCTGACACTGGATTTCATACCGCTCTGGGACCCGGCGCCATGGCAGGCCTGGGTTACGCTCGTGCTCGCACCCCTCGGCGTTTTTCTTGTTCTTGCGGGCCTCTTCAGCGAGAACCCGCTTTCCGTCTCGATCTTTCAGGGCACCGGACAGACGGGGGCGATCGTCGGCGTCACCCGGCACCCGGTGCTATGGGGATTCCTCATCTGGGCGGCAGGACACGTCGTTCCGAACGGCGATCTTCGCTCGCTCGTGCTCTTCGGCGGCTTCGCGCTTTTTGCCGCGGGCGGCTTCCTGATGGTCGAGCGGCGCGCGCGCCGTCGCCTGGGCGACAAATGGCCGAGCGCTGCCGCCGGCACGTCGATCTGGCCCTTCGCCGCCATCCTCAGCGGTCGCGCTCGCTTCCGCCTCGATCCGGTCCTGCTGCTGTCGGCCTTCGCCACGGCAGCCATCACGCTCTGGCTGCTTGCCGGCGGCCACTACGCCCTCTTCGGTGCCGATCCGCTGCTCCAAGCCTTTCCGATGTTTTGAACCTGCCGCCGGAACGTTTACTCGATCCGGCTCTATCCCTGCCAGGCTTCGGCTAGCGGCGCGATCGGCAGCGCCAGGAGATCGATAGCGCGCGCGGCAAGATGGTCGACAATCGCCTCGACGCTTGTCGGCCGGTGATAAAATCCCGGCACCGGCGGCATGACGATCGCCCCCATTTCGGTGACGGCGCACATGTTGCGCAGGTGCCCGAGGTGGAGCGGCGTCTCGCGCGTCATCAACACGAGCCGCCGGCGCTCCTTCAGATGCACATCCGCGGCTCTGACCAGAAGATTGTCCGCAAGGCCGCTGGCGATCGCCGCCAGCGTGCGCATTGAACAGGGTGAGACGATCATGCCGGCTGTCGGAAAGGATCCGCTGGCAATCGCCGCGCCGATATTGTCGTGCTCGTAGACCCGGTCGGCCTTTTCGAGCAAGCGCAAGAGCGCGTCCGGTCCGACCTCGTGGCTCAACGTGCGATGCGCCGCCGGCGACATGACCAGATGCATCTCGACTTCGTCGATCCGCGCAAGCCGCTCGGCGATGCGCAGCGGGATCGCGCCCCCCGATGCGCCGGTCACGCCGACGACTATCCTCAATTTCCCCGTCATCGCCCGTCTCCCAGACCCAGCTCGGCCCACATCCGGTCGACATCGGCCTTCACCTCTGGCGACATATCGAGCACCCTCCCCCATTCGCGGTCGGTCTCCGCGCCGATCTTGGTCGTCGCGTCGAGCCCGAGCTTGCCGCCGAGGCCGGAGTGCGGCGAGGCGAAATCGAGATAGTCGATCGGCGTGTCGGCGACGATGGTGGCGTCGCGGCTAGCATCGAAGCGCGTGGAAAGCGCCCAGACGACATCCGGCCAGCTGCGCACGTTGATGTCAGGGTCGACGACGATGATGAGCTTCACATAGCTGAATTGCGGCAGCATCGACCAGAGCCCCATCATCAACCGCTTCGCCTGACCCGGATAACGCTTGTCGATCGCGACGACCATCGCCCGGTAGGAGCAGGCTTCCGGCGGCAGCCACAGATCGACGATCTCCGGGAACTGCTTCTTCACCAGCGGCACGAAGAGCACGTTCATCGCTTCACCAAGACGCGACGGTTCGTCGGGCGGTCGGCCGGTATAGGTGGAGAGATAGATCGGACTGCGGCGCATCGTGATCGCCGAAAGCGTCATGACCGGGAAGCGGTCGATGGAATTGTAATAGCCGGTATGGTCGCCGTAGGGCCCTTCGTCGGCGGTCTCGACAGCAGACACGGTGCCTTCGAGCACGATCTCCGCCTTCGCCGGCACTGGTAACGGCACCGTCCTCCCCGTCGCAACCGGTGTTCGCCGCCGACGAATGAGCCCTGAAAAATTGAGTTCGCTCATCCCGTCCGGCAATGGCATCACCGACGCGAGGATAGTGGCCGGATCCGCCCCGATCGCGACCGCGACCGGCATGTCCCGGCCCTGTCTCTGCCAGAGGCGGTGATGGCGCGCGCCACCGCGGTGGGCGAGCCAGCGGACGATTGCCCGGTCTTTGCCCAAAACCTGCATGCGGTAGATGCCGACATTGAGGTCGGTCGGATCGTCCGGAGCCATGGTGATCACCAGCGGCCAAGTGATGAGCGGCGCCGGCTCGCCCGGCCAGCACCACTGGATCGGCAATTTTCCGAGATCGATCTCCGGACCGCCCCAGACGATCTCCTGGCACGGCGCCCGGCTATGATGCTTCGGCCGCATCGAGAGCGCGGACCGCAGCAACGGCAGCTTCTCCCAGGCGTCGCGCAGCGATCCCGGCGCACGGGGATCCCGCAGCTCCGCGAGCTCCTCGGCAAAGAACGTCAATCCACCCGGCTCAAGGCCGAAGCCGCGCTCGATCCGCGCTTGCGCGCCGAACAGGTTGGCAAGCAACGGAATTGTCTGCACACGGCCGGAGGCATCGACCGGCTTTTCGAACAACAGCGCTGGTCCGCCCGACGCAAGCACGCGCCTGTGGATTTCGGTCACCTCATGGACGAGCGAAACAGGTCGCGAAATCCGCTTCAGCTCGCCGTCGCGTTCGAGCGCCGAAGCGAAATCCTGTAGCGAGGCGAAGTGCGATGCGGTGCGGAAGGCTTTGTTCATGCCGCCTCTTTGTGCCGGTGATTTCCGCCTGTCTTTGATATGGGACAAACACAGCGGACGGGCGCCGGCTAACATTAGGCGGACATTCTCATTTTGCAGGCCCCACATGACCGTACCCCCAGCGATGGCCGTTCCGCTCCGGCTCATCCCCATTCCCGCCATCGAGCGGGCAACAAGGCTCGTCTTCTCCCACGTCATGACGCGGCATCCCGGCCTTTTCGATCGCCTGGGCGAACACGCGGGCAAGCGATACGGCTTTTTCCCGTCCGACCTGCCGGTCGGCTTCCTGGTCGAGCCTGCCAAGAACCGCATATCCGTGCACCGCAAGGCCGACCTGCCTGCCACAGACGCTGCGGTCACCGGCGGCTTCGTGCTTCTCCTCGGGCTGCTCGAGGGTCGCCTCGACGGTGATGCGGTGTTCTTCTCGCGCGACCTGACGGTGACCGGCGACATGGAAGCGATGCTGGCGCTGCGCAACGCGCTCGACGACTGCAACATCGACCTGCCCTCCGACGTCGGTAGCCTCGCAGGCCCCTTCGCGCCGCTCGTCCGGCGGGCCGCCGCGGAGATCAGAAGCCGCGTCCTGCCCAAGGAGGCCGGCCAATGGAACTGATCTGCCCGGCCGGAACGCCGGCCGCCTTCCGCGAGGCCGTCGATGCCGGAGCCGATGCCGTCTATTGCGGTTTTCGCGACGAGACCAATGCCCGCAATTTCCCCGGGCTGAACTTTTCCCGCGACGAGCTGAAGGCGGCAATCGCCTATGCACGCCAGCACGGAACGATGACATTCGTCGCCATCAACACCTTCATGCGGGCCGGTCGCGAAAAGCTCTGGCACGAGGCCGTGGACGATGCCGTGCGCCTTGGCGCCGACGCGGTCATCCTCGCCGATTTCGGGCTGATGGCCTATACCGCCGAGCGCTATCCCGACCAGCGGCTGCACGTATCGGTGCAGGCATCCGCCGCCAACGCGGACGCAGTCAATTTCCTGGTCGAGACATTTCGGGCCAAGCGTGTCGTGCTGCCGCGCATTCTCACCATTCCCGACATCGCCCGCCTTGCAAGGCAGATCCGCTGCGAGATCGAGGTTTTCGTCTTCGGTGGGCTTTGCGTGATGGCGGAAGGGCGTTGTTCGCTCTCCTCCTATGCCACCGGCAAGTCGCCGAACATGAATGGGGTCTGTTCCCCGGCAAGCCATGTGCGCTACCGCGAGGATGGGCGCGAACTCGTCTCGGAACTCGGCGACTATACGATCAACCGCTTTCCCGCCGGCGAGGCAGCCGGCTACCCGACGCTCTGCAAGGGACGCTTCAATGTAGCGGACGAGCGCGGCTACGCCTTCGAGGACCCGGTTTCGCTCGACGTCATGGACCACGTCGACCTTTTGCGCGAGGCGGGCGTCAGCGCGCTGAAGATCGAGGGACGCCAGCGCGGTAAGGCCTACGTGGCGGAGGTCGTCTCGGTGATGCGCCGCGCGCTTGCTGCGAATGCCGCCGACCGTCCCGCCCTCATCTCTCGGCTGAGACTCTTGAGCGAAGGCCAGCGGACGACGTCCGGCGCCTATGAAAAGCGTTGGAGGTAGATCATGACTGTCGCAACGCTTCCGAGCCTCAGCCTCGGTCCGGTCCTCTACTTGTGGGACGGACCCAAATGGCGCGATTTCTATTTCCGCATCGCCGACGAGGCGCCGGTCGCGCATGTCGTCATCGGCGAGACGGTCTGCTCGAAACGGCTGCATTTCATCGAGCCGCATGTCGGCGAAGTGGTCGAGCGGCTGGAGCGCGCAGGCAAGAGCGTCAGTCTCGCCTCCTTGGCGCTCGTCACGCTCGAGCGGGAGAGCCAGATCGTCCGGGCGCTCGCGCGCGACAGCGCGCACCCGGTCGAAGCCAACGACCTGTCGGCGCTCGGGTTGCTGGCCGGCAAGCCGCACTCCGTCGGCCCCCTGATCAACGTCTATAACGGCGCCACCGCGCGGCTGCTCGCCTCGCGCGGTGCGACGAGCATCTGCCTGCCGCCAGAACTGCCCATGGCGTCGGTGCGCGAGATCGTTCGCGATGCGCCCGGCGTGGCCTTCGAGATTTTCGCGTTCGGGCGCGTTCCGCTGGCGATCTCGGCCCGCTGCGCCCATGCCCGGTCCAAGGGATTGGTCAAGGACAACTGTCAGTTCATCTGCGGCGACGACCCGGACGGTCTGGTGGTCGAAACGCTCGATCGACAGCCCTTTCTTGCCCTGAATGGCGTGCAGACCGTGTCGCACACATGCCAGGCACTGATCCAGGAACTGCCGGAACTGGCCGCTGCCGGCATTTCGCGGATCCGGCTTTCGCCGCAGGACTGCGACATGGTCTCGGTTGCCCGAACCTTTGACGACGCGATCGCCGGCAGGTCCGCACCCGCCGATGCCATCGCCCGTCTTCAAACCGCCTATCCCGGCGCAAGCCTTTCGAACGGGTTCCATTACGCCCAGCAAGGCGCCGCCTGGATCGCGGGCCACGCATCAGCCTAGAGCGGGATGGGAAAAGTGTGCGGTTTCTGCCCGCATCCCGCTCTCCATTAGCCGGAGTCTCGCCATGGTACGTGAAATCGACGTTCTCGCAGATGAAACCACAGGTGACGAAAATCTCGTGACGGTCATTAGCCAGATTCGCAGGCTGATCGATGGCGCTGCGCTCGAATGCGGCTGCCGCGCACGTGTCGACGAGTTGTTGCTTCGCTTCGAAAGCCTGACAACGAGGCAACGCGAAAAGCGCATGCTCGACCAGGCCCGGCGCCAGCGGCGCCGCATCGCCACGATCATGGAACTGCTTCACGAACTGGACGAGATCGGCTATGGGGATGCCGACCGAAGCGTGCTGGTGGAAGCGCGGCTGCTTTTCGAGGACATTGCCGAAGCTGCGCTGCAAGGGGCGCGGCTGCTCAATGTCGCCGCCACCTTGCCGGGCTCGAAGGCGGGTATGCGATGAACACTGTCAGGCTTTCGGGAGCGCGCGATCTGGAGACGGCGAATGAACCTTCCATTGCGTATCGTTTGCCTGTGCCTTGGCTGGCTGATGGTCGGGTTCGCCATCGCAGGCGTTTTCCTGCCGATCCTGCCCACCACACCTTTCCTGCTCTTGGCGGCGGGCCTGTTCGCCCGGGCGTCCCCCCGGCTTGAGCGCTGGCTCGTCGAGCACCCCGTATTCGGCACTTCGCTGCGTCTCTGGCGTGAAAAGGGTGCAATCGCGGCACGGGCGAAGTTCGCTTCCGTCGCCCTGATCGCCGCAAGCTTCGGTCTCTTCTGTGTCTTCAGCAAGCCGGACGCGATGCTTGCGGCCATCGTCGCGACCGTGATGGCGCTCCCGGCCGCCTTCATCCTGACGCGCCAGAGCAATTGACGCGACCATCCACTGCAGAAATTCAAAGTTCTACAGCGACCTTTGCGCGTCCAGTTGGACGCGCGGTGCGGTAGCGTTTAGAAGTTGCTCGCGTGCAGTTCCTTCATCGCCTGCCTGAGTTCGTCGATCGGGGTTGAGCTCGTGGTGGTTTCGCCTTCCAGTTCCGGCGGCACCTTCCAGCCCGGATCGATGCCCTCCATGTTCGGCAGCTCGTGTGCGATGCCCTTGTGGCAATCGATGCAGGTCGCCCGGCCGGGAAGCAGATAGCGAGTGTGGATCGTCGCCGCCCGTTCCGTCTGCTTCTGCAGGTCCATGGCCACCGACGAATGGCAATTGCGGCATTCGAGACTGTCGTTTGCCTTCAGCCGCGCCCATTCATGCTGGGCGAGTTCCAGCCGGTGCTCGAGGAATTTCGGGCGGGTATTGATCGTCCCGAAGATCTTGCCCCAGACCTCCTTCGACGCCTGCATCTTGCGGGCGATCTTGTCCGTCCAGTCATGGGGCACATGGCAGTCCGGACAGGTGGCCCTGACACCGGAGCGGTTGGAGAAATGGATCGTCCGCGTCAGCTCCTGATAGACGTTGTCGCGCATCTCATGGCAGGAGGTGCAGAAGGTTTCGGTGTTGGTGAGCTCGAGCGCGGTGTTGAAGGCACCCCAGAACATCACGCCGCCGACGAAGCCGCCGAGCGTCAGGAAGCCGAGGCTCAGCGTTCCCGCCGGCGTGCTGACGATGCGCCACGCCCAAAGGACGAGTTTCCTGATCCATGCCATGGCGTCACTCGCTTCCCGCCGGCTTGACGCCCAGCTCGCTCATATCCTTGAAAGTATTCCCGACGAGCGGTTTGACGTTCGCCTGCGGCACATGGCAGGCGGTGCAGAAATAGCGCCGCGGCGACACGTCCGCGAGCATCTGGCCTTCACGCGTCATGTAATGGGTGACGCTGATCATCGGCGCACCCGACTCCTCGGTAAGCTCGCGCTTATGGCAGGAGAGGCAGCGGTTGGTGTTGACGGAGAGCTGATAGCCTTCTATCGAATGCGGAATCACTGGCGGCTGGTCGGGATAGTTACGCTCCTTGCGGACGTCGTCGACCACCCATTTCGGTATCGGGGGCGCCCCCGGCTCAGTCATCTCCTGCGGCGGACCGGAGAGTTCCGGCACCCTTTTTCCGGGCGCCATTTGAGCGATGGCTGCGCTGCTGACGAACAGCACTGTGAGCAGCGCTCCGAGCATCCATCCTGGGCTTCTCATCATGCGACAGAAACGAGCTTGACCGCGCATTTTTTGAAATCCGTCTGTTTGGAGATGGGATCGGTAGCGTCGAGCGTTACCTTGTTGATAAGCTTGCTGGCGTCGAACCACGGAACGAAGATCACGCCCGGTGGCATGCGGTTGCGGCCGCGAGTTTCGACGCGGGCACGGATTTCGCCGCGCCGGGAAACGATCCTGACTTCGGCACCCTGATTGAGGCCGCGCTTGCGGGCATCATCGGCGTTCACGAAGCAAACGGCGCCAGGGAAGGCCCGGTACAGCTCCGGCACCCGCATCGTCATCGAGCCGGAATGCCAATGTTCGAGCACGCGGCCGGTGACCAGCCAGATATCGTATTCGTCGTCAGGCGGCTCGGCCGGAGGCTCGTAGGGAACGGCAAGAATGACCGCCCTGCCGTCGGCGCGGCCGTAGAACTTCACGCCCTCGCCCGGCTTCACATAGGGGTCGTAACCCTCCCGGTAGCGCCAGAGCGTCTCCTTCCCGTCGACCACCGGCCAGCGCAGGCCGCGTTCCTCATGGTAGCGGTCGTAGGGGGCAAGGTCGTGCCCATGCCCGCGGCCGAAGGAGGCGTATTCCTCGAACAGGCCCTTCTGGATGTAAAAGCCGAAGGCCTCGGCTTCCCGGTTCGCGTAGTCCTTGTTGATCTCGCTTACGGGGAAACGATCGACATTGCCGTTCTTGAAGAGCACGTCGTAGAGCGTCTTGCCGCGATATTCCGGATTGGCGTCGAGAATCTCCGCGGGCCACACCTCTTCGGTGGTGAAGCGTTTGGAGAACTCCACCATCTGCCAGAGATCGGAACGCGCCTCGCCGGGCGCATCGACGAGCTGGTGCCAGACATGCGTGCGGCGTTCGGCGTTGCCATAGGCGCCTTCCTTCTCCACCCACATCGCGGCCGGCAGGATGAGGTCCGCGCTCATGGCTGTAATCGTCGGATAGACATCCGAAACGACGATGAAATTGTCGGGGTTGCGGTAGCCCTGGTAAGTCTCGTTGCTGGTGTTGGGTGCTGCCTGGATGTTGTTATTCACCTGCACCCAATAGAAATTGAGCTTGCCGTCCTTCAGCATGCGGTCCTGCTCGACGGCATGATAGCCCGGCTTTTCCGGGATGAGGCCGTGCGGCACGCGCCAGATCTCCTCGGTGTGCTTGCGATGTTCCGGGTTGGTCACCGTCATGTCGGCCGGCAGGCGATGGGCAAAAGTACCGACCTCGCGCGCCGTGCCGCAGGCAGAAGGCTGCCCGGTCAGCGAGAACGGGCTGTTGCCCGGCTCGGAAATCTTCCCCGTCAGGAGATGGAGATTGTAGACCATGTGGTTGACCCAGACGCCGCGCACATGCTGGTTGAACCCCATGGTCCACAGCGACATCACCTTGCGGTTGGGATCGGCGTAGAGCTCGGCCAGTTGTTCCAGGAAGCTGGCGTCGACGCCCGTCAGTTCGGCGGTCTTTTCCAGCGTATAGTCCGAGACGAAGGTCTTGAAGTCCTCGAAAGTGCTCGGCGTCATCTTGGCGGCGTCCTTGGCGTTCACCGCCTTGACCTCGAGCGGATTGTCTGGCCTCAAGCCGTAGCCGATGTCGGCCGCGCCAACCATGAAGGTGGTGTGCTTGTCGACGAACTCCTGATTGACGCGCCCCGTCTGAATGATGTGATTGGCGATGTAATTGAGGATCGCGAGGTCCGTTCCCGGCGTGAAGACGATCGGGATGTCGGCGAGATCCATGCTGCGGTGGGTGAAGGTCGAGAGCACCGCGACGCGCACATGCGGCTGGCCGAGCCGCCGGTCGGCGAGCCGGGTCCAGAGGATCGGGTGCATCTCCGCCATGTTCGAGCCCCAGAGCACGAAGGCGTCGGCATGCTCGAAATCGTCGTAGCATCCCATCGGCTCGTCCATGCCGAAGGTGCGCATGAAAGCGTAGGCTGCCGATGCCATGCAATGGCGAGCATTGGGGTCGAGATTGTTGGAGCGGAAGCCGGCGCGCATCAGTTTCGTCGCCGCATAGCCCTCGAAGATCGTCCACTGCCCCGAGCCGAACATGCCGACGGCCGTCGGCCCCTTCTCCTTCAGGACCCTCTTCACCTGCTCCGCCATCACGTCGAAGGCTTCGTCCCAGCTTACTGGCTCGAATTCACCGTCCTTGGCAAAGACACCGTTGCGCTTGCGCATAAGCGGCGTCTTCAACCGGTCGGCGCCGTACATGATCTTCGACAGGAAATAGCCCTTGATGCAGTTGAGGCCGCGATTGACCTCCGCCTGCATGTCGCCATGGGTGGCGACGACCTGCCCTTCCTTCACGCCCACCATCACGCCGCAGCCGGTGCCGCAGAAGCGGCATGGCGCCTTCGACCATTTTATCTGCAGCGCTTCGACACCCCCCGGCACCGGCTGTGCGGCAGCGGGAAGCGCGATGCCCGCGGTCGCCGCCGCTATGCCCGCCGCGTGGGCCTTGAGAATGTCACGCCGCGTCAGTTCGCCGGTCATTGCCGATCGTCTCCTCTTTCTCGACATGCTCGAACACCATGTTGGCCGCGACCACGCCTTCGAGCGCGGAAATCTGCGACAGGCACTCGCCGAGCAGGCCCGTGCTCGTTCCTTCGATGACCACCACGATCTTGCCGCCCTGGTGGCCGTGAACCTCGACATTGCTCATTCGGGAAAGCGCCGCCAAAACCTTGTCCTCCATCGCCGGAACGGCGACGATGACGGCGCTCGAGATATGATATTCGCTTGGTTTGTCAGGCATTGGCGCTCTCCTGATGCCGTGCGGAGACGTGAACGGCGCCGACCGGACAGATTCCGACGCAGGCGCCGCAACCGCTGCAGGCATCTTCGTCGACGACCGGCAGAAAAGGCCCGCCGATCCGCGGCTGGAAGCGGATCGCCAGTTCCGGACAGCTGTCGCGGCAGGACTGGCAGGCGACATTGTTCTTCGCCAGGCAATGATCGGCGATCGCCACCACATGCGGAAAGCGCGTTACGTCGGCAAACTGAAAGACCGGCTCCGGACAGGCGCTCCGGCAATCACCGCAGAAGGTGCACTCGCCGACCGAAAAATCGAGCGACGGCCGGTTGCCGGCAAGGCTGATGATCTGCGTCGGACAGGCGTCCGCGCAGCGACCGCAACCGGTGCAGGCGGCGAGGCTCTCGAGCGTCACACCGGGCGGACAGATCCGTTCGGGCTCGGACGCGCCGCGTCCGAAGAGCAGGTCTCGTCTGGAAATCGTCGCAACCGCCATGACGTGCCTCAATGCGGCGCCGGCGGCGGACCGGGCGGTCCGAAGACGAGCTGAAACATCCAGACGAGAAAGCCATAGCCGCCGACGACAGCGACGGCGAGCAGCGGCCAGATGCCGAAGGCCAGCACCAGAAATGTCAGAAGTTCCCGTCGTCGGGATTGCGGCGGTGGCGCCGTCACCTGCTGCGGAGATAACTCTGACACGACAACGTCCCTCGTTGATGCACTCGCCAGCATAGTAACGATCCTTGACGGGAAAGAAAGGAAAATAATCTAAACTGTCGCTCTCAAGAATAGAAATAACGTCTGTCAATTCAACAGGATATTCTTACCCGGGCAAATGTGGGGTTTTCTTCGGAATGAGCACCCGCATCATTTCGTGTTTTCGAAAAAGCGCACATTCTACAACACCAGCGCGTGAAGATGTCGGGCGCGGCCGAATAAAGAAGGCCGATGCGGCGTTCGCGCCGCACCGGCCTCTATCATTCCGTTGGTGGATGTCGACCGCTATAGACGGACGCCGCCGCTCACAGTGCCAGCGCCGTGAAGGCGGCGTCGAGACGCTCCTGCGCCTTCTTCGGGTTCTTCGCCCCTTTCGCCGCGTCGAGATTGGCCGGGCTGTCGCCGACCTGCACGACGCCCACCATGCCCATGCCGTAATGCGGAGTGCACTTCACGCCATAGACGCCCGGAGTGGTGAACGTGACCCTGTAGTTCTCGTTGATCTTGCTCTTCAGTGCTTCGGCGCCATCCGGCAGCATGCCCTTGATCGTCTCGACATTGTGGCCCTTGTCGGTCGGGATGAAGGTCACGGTGTCGCCGGCGGCGATCTTCAGCGAAGCCGGCTCGAAGACCATCACGCCGTCCTTGCCCTTGTTGAGCATGTGGACTTCAAAGTCTGCCGCAAGCGCAGGGGTGGTGATCAGCATTGCCATTGCGGCGAGGCCAAGGCCCCTCTTCATCCCAAGGCCCTTCTTCATCATTGTCAGCATTTCATCTTCTCCGTTTAACCACCGGCCCCTGCCCGTGGTTGTCGCCCCGGAAATAGGCCGATGCCGGTCTGCCGACTTTGACGCGCGTCAAATAACGAGCACGATGACCGCCGATTGCCGCAGCGGTTCTGCTTCCCGCGGCGATGCGAACCGCGACGCCGCGATTGTCGACGTCACCGCAGCTTTTCCGCCCCACGGCATCTCAGCCGCCAACGCGATTTCGACGGCAGTTCCGTCGTCGTGGATCATTGACAGGTTACGCCTATCGGATTAAGACTGACGAAATTCGAAAATCGTCACTCGTAATTCGTGGAATGAAATGAGCGAACTCGCAGACACCGGCGTCGACGCAACCAGGCAGGAAAACGTGACGCGGATCCTCGACTCCGCCGAGCGGCTTTTCCGGCACTACGGCTACAGCAAGACGAATGTCGCCGACATCGCTCGTGACCTCGAAATGTCGCCCGCCAACATCTATCGTTTCTTCGCTTCGAAGACGGAGATCCATCAGGCGCTTTGCGCGCGGATGCTGGCCGCGAGCTACCAGCAAGCCGGTGAGATTTCCCGGCTCCCGCTGAGCGCCGCCGAGCGGCTCCGGCGCTATGCGCATGCGCAGCACAAGATGACGGTCGAGACGATGCTTGACGAGCAGAAGGTCCATGAAATGGTCGTCGTTGCGATCGAGCGGGACTGGCACGTCATCGAGAAGCACATCGACCGCATCGACGGGCTCCTTGCCGATATCATCCGAGACGGCATTGAGGCCGGCGAATTCGCCGATCAGGACTCGGAAAAGGCTGCACGCTGCTTCGGCGCCAGCATCGTCACGCTCTGTCATCCGCAAATCGTGGCCCAATGTCTCTCGAAGGAAAACCGCGCGACGCCCGACGAGTTGATCGAATTCGCGATCAGAGCACTGAAGAAATAATCGAGCCAGACATATTCGAGCCGCATGGCGGCAGACAGGATCAGGAGTGCCAGAGATGTTTTCGCCAAAGGCCCTCGCAAAGAGAACCCCGGTCGTCGCCAAGCTCGCGGCCGCACTTGCCATCACCGTCGCCCTCTCCGCCTGCTCGGAAGAGAAGGTGGAGACCAAGGAGATCATCCGGCCGGTCAAGGTCGTCGAGATCGCCGCGGCCGGCAATCAGCGCGAACTCGACTACTCCGGTTCGGTGAAGGCGCGCACGGAGATGAATCTCGGCTTCCGCGTCGGCGGCAAGATCACCGAAAGGATCGTCAATATCGGCGACCGGGTGAAGCCGGGCGACCTGCTCGCGCGCATCGATCCGACGGACTATGAGCTTGCCGTGAAAAGCGCCGAGGCAAACCTCGCCGCCGCTGAAAAGCAGGTGGAAACGACAGCGCTGACCAAGATTCGGGCGGAGCAGCTCTTCACCCGCGAATTCTCGTCGAAGGCTGAGCTCGATCAGGCGACGCTTCTTTACGATCAGGCGGTCTCCACGCGGGATGCCGCCGCCTCGTCGCTCGACCAGGCGAGGAACCAGGTTACCTATACGGATCTGAAATCCGACCAGAACGGCATCGTCACCGCGATCAATGCCGATATCGGCCAGGTGGTCGGCACCGGCACGCCGGTGGTGACTGTCGCCGTCGATGGCGAGAAAGAAGTGCAGATCGCCGTGCCCGAGATGGATATATCCGAATTCAAGCCGGGCAAGACGGTCAAGGCGCGCTTCTGGTCAGACGAAGCACTCGTGCTCGACGGCCATGTGCGCGAGGTTTCCGGCAGCGCGGACCAGCAGTCGCGGACCTTTTCCGTGCGCGTCAGCCTGCCGACCGACCCGCGCGTGCTGCTCGGCATGACCGCCACGATCGAGGCGGTCGCCGACAATGCCCAGCCGTCGGTTTCCATCCCGTTGAGCGCGCTTGCCGAAAAAGACGGCCGGAAGCTCGTCTGGGTGGTCGATCGTGACAGCTCGACGGTGCATGCGCGCGATGTCACGCTCGCCGAATTCACCGGCGATGGCGTTCGCGTCGCCGAAGGGCTTGAGCAGGGCGATCTCGTCGTCGCCGCCGGCACGCAATTCATGACGGAAGACCTGAAGGTGAAGCTGCCAGCAGCCGAACAGCAGGCGCTTGCCGCAACGGGCGAAGTCCTTCGCTAACCCCCCAATTGATCGATAGAACGGAACGACGCCATGCACGCCTCCACTGAGGACAGGAAACCGTTCAACCTTTCGCGCTGGGCGATCGGCCATCCGAGCATCGCGCGCTTCCTCTTCGCGCTGATCATCATTACCGGCGCGCTTGGCCTCGTACGCATGGGCCAGCGCGAAGATCCGGAATTCACGTTCCGCGTCATGGTTATACAGGCCGTCTGGCCGGGCGCGTCGATCGAGGAGATGCAGGACCAAGTCGTCAACAAGATCGAGCGCAAGCTGCAGGAAACGCCGCATCTCGATTTCGTGCGCTCCTACACGCGCGCCGGCAGCGCCATCATCACGCTGCAGGTCGAAGGCGACACCAATGCCGAAGAGGTGGCCGACGCCTTCTACCAGGTGCGCAAGAAAGTCGGCGACATCGACAACGAACTGCCGGAAGGCCTGCTCGGCCCCTATTTCAACGACGAGTTCGGCGACACGTTCATCACGCTCCATTCGATCAGTGGCGACGGCTACAGCTATCCCGAACTGAAGAAGTTCGCGATCCAGGGCCGCGACATGCTCCTGACGACGCCCGGCGTCGAAAAAGTGTCGATCATCGGCGACCAGCCGGAGAAGATCTATATCGACGTTTCCTCCAAGGCGCTCGCGGAACGCGGGCTGACGCTCAACGATCTGCGCAGCGCGATTGTCGGCCAGAACAATGTCGATCTCGCCGGCTCCGTCGATACCGGCACGCGCTCCGTCCGCATTTCGGTCGAAGGCGGCGTCGACCGCGCCGAGGATATCCGTCAGTTGAGATTGCGCGCCGGTAACCAGGTGATCCGGCTCGGCGATATCGCGACCGTTACCGCTGGACTGGAAGACCCCTTCCAGCGCAAATTCCGCTTCAACGGCCACGACGGCGTCCAGATCGGCGTGGTCATGGCGAAAGGATTTAATGTCACAGACGTCGGCAAGGCGGTGGAAGCGACCTATGAACGCTTCGAATCCTCGCTTCCTTACGGTGTGTCGGTCGACCAGATTTCCAACCAGCCCGAGGTCGTGACCGACGCGATCAGCGAATTCAGCCATGCGCTGATCGAGGCGTTGATCATCGTTCTCGTTGTCTCCTTCCTGTCGATCGGCTGGCGCTCTGGCCTGGTGATCGCGATCGCCATCCCGCTGGTGCTCGCCGCCACCTTCGCGATCATGTACGAGCTCGGCATCGACCTGCAGCGCATCTCGCTCGGGGCGCTGATCATCGCGCTCGGCCTGCTGGTCGACGATGCGATGATCGTGGTCGAAATGATGGAGCGCAAGCTCGAGGAAGGCCTCGTGAAAATCGAGGCGGCGAGCTTCGCCTATTCGTCGACCGCCTTCCCGATGCTGACCGGCACGCTGATCACGACCGCGGGCTTCATTCCGGTCGGCTTTGCGGAATCGACCGCCGGCGAATATGTGCGCTCGCTCTTTTATGTCGTCGGCATCGCGCTGGTGGTCTCCTGGTTCGTCGCCGTCTATTTCACACCCTGGCTCGGCTACATGATCCTGAAGCAGCGCCACCATGCAGGCAGCCACCATGACGTCTTCGACACGCGCTTTTACCGGCGCTTGCGCGCGACCGTCGGCTGGGCTGTGCGCCATCGGGTCATCGTGCTCGTCATGACGCTTGCAACCTTCATGGCAAGCCTCTGGGCGTTCCAGTTCATCCCGAAGAACTTCTTCCCGCAGTCTTCGCGGCCGGAAATCCTGGTCGATCTGTGGCTGCCGGAAGGAACCAGCATCAAGGAGGTCGAGAAGCAGGCGAAGGCGCTCGAAGCCCGGGTGATGGACGACGAGGACAAGCGCTTCATCGCTACCTATATCGGCGAGGGCGCGCCGCGCTTCTTCCTGCCGCTCGATCAGCAGCTCCGCAACCCGAACTTCGCGCAGCTCCTGGTCATGGCGAAGGACGAGCCGGCCCGCGAACGGCTGATTGCCAAGCTGCGCACGATTCTCGCCGAAGACTTCCCGTCGATCCGCGCCAAGGTCGACCGCCTGTTCCTCGGCCCGCCGACCGGCTGGCCCGTGCAGTTGCGCGTGATGGGCCCGGACCGCGCCGAAGTGCGCCGCATCGCCGATCAGGTGAAGGCGAAGTTCAACGAAAATCCGCTGCTCGGCGCCGTTCACGACGACTGGCTGGAGCCGGTGCCGGCAATGAAACTGGTGATCGACCAGGATCGCGCCCGGGCGCTCGGCGTCACCTCGCAGCGAATCCGCCAGATGCTGCAGGCGACGATGTCCGGCGTGCCGCTCGACAATTTCCGCGACGGCGAGGAAACCGTCTCGATCGTCGCGCGGGAGCCGGACGGCAATCGCCAACTGCTTTCGGCCGTCAACTCGGTCTATGTCCCGACCGATTTCGGCGGCTTTGTGCCCGTCTCGCAGGTGGCCAAGGTCGTTCCGGTCATGGAACAGGGCATCGAATGGCGCCGCGATCGCCTGCCGACGATCACCGTGCGGGCGACACTGCCCGATGGTGTGCAGTCGAACGACGTGACGATGAAGCTCTACGACGAGCTTCAGGGCCTGAGAGACGGCCTCGCCCCCGGCTACAAGGTCGAGATCCAGGGCGGCGCCGAAGACAGCGCCGAAAGCCAAGCCTCGATCGCCGCCAAGGCGCCGATCATGCTGCTGGTCATCGTCGTCCTCCTGATGGCCCAGCTCCAGCACTTCGGCAAGGCGATGCTGGTGCTCGCGACCGGTCCGCTCGGCATCATCGGTGCGGCGGCCGCGCTACTCATCAGCGGCGCCCCCTTCGGCTTCGTCGCCATCCTCGGCGTCATCGCCCTGCTCGGCATCATCATCCGCAACTCGATCATCCTCGTCGACCAGATCGATCAGGACATCGCCGCCGGCATGGAGCGCGCCGAAGCGATCATCGGCGCGGCGGTTCGCCGCTTCCGGCCGATCATGCTGACGGCGCTCACCGCCGTGCTGGCGCTGATCCCGATCTCGCGCGGCGTGTTCTGGGGCCCGCTCGCCTATGCCATGATGGGCGGCATCCTCGTTGCCACGGTGCTGACGATCCTCGTGCTTCCCGCCGGCTACGCACTGTTCTTCGGTCGGGAGCCGAAGGCGCAGAAGGCGGAGCCGGGAGTGGCTGAGCAGCCTACCGAGGACGAGGAGGAGGAGCGCTATCCCGCGCCGATCGCGGCGGAGTAAGCTCCCGTGATTTTTGACGCGCCAGCCGGCAGGTAAGCCGGCTGGCACATTTCGTGGCGCTCAGCCGAGGTGGTAACGCTCCTGGAGGCCGTAGACTGGAGTCGGAATGCCTTCGCAGCGCGCCTTCAGCTGCAGCGACAAATATTGCGAATAGTGCCGCGACTGATGCAGGTTGCCGCCGTGGAACCAGAGCGCCTCCTGCTGCGTCGGCTTCCACATGTTGCGCTGCTCGCCCTCCCAGGGCCCCGGATCCTTCGGCGTATCGGAACCGAGGCCCCAGACCTTGCCGACCTTGTCTGCAACCTCCTTCGAGATGAGGTCGGCCGCCCAGCCGTTCATCGAGCCATAGCCGGTGGCGTAGACGATGAGATCGGCCGGAAGCTCGGTGCCGTCCTTCAGGACGACCGCATCCTCCGTCAGGTGGCTGACGTCGGAGCCGGATTTCAGCTTGATGCTGCCGTCGATGACGAGATCGCAGGCGCCGACGTCGATGTAATAGCCGGAACCGCGGCGCAGATATTTCATGAACAGGCCGGAGCCGTCGGCGCCCCAGTCGAGCATGAAGCCGGCCTTTTCCAGATCCGCATAGAACTTGGCGTCACGCTCGCGCATCTTCTCGTAAAGCGGAATCTGGAACTCATGCATGATCCGATAGGGAAGCGAGGCGAAGATCAGATCGGCCTTGCGCGTCGTCATGCCGGCGGCAACCGCCCGCTCGGAATAGAGGTCCCCGAGCCCGATATCCATCAGCGTGTCGGAGCGCACGATGTGCGTCGACGAGCGCTGCACCATCGTCACGTCGGCACCGCCTTCCCAAAGCGCCGCGCAGATATCATGCGCGGAATTGTTGGAGCCGATGACCACCGCCTTCTTGCCGCGATAAGCATCCGGCCCCGGATGCTGCGACGAATGCTGCTGTTCGCCTTTGAAGAGGTCCTGGCCCGCGAGTTTCGGAATGTTCGGCTTACCCGACATCCCGGTCGCGAGAACGAGCTGCTTCGGCCGAAGCACGACTTCCTCGCCGTTGCGCTCGACGACGACAGTCCACTCTTTCGCCTCCTCATCGTACTTGGCCGACTTGCACGTGGTCGAGCCCCAGTAGTTGAGCTCCATTACCTTCGTATACATCTCCAGCCAGTCGCCGATCTTGTCCTTCGGCGCGAAGACCGGCCAGTTCTCCGGGAAGGGAATATAAGGCAGGTGGTCGTACCAGACCGGGTCATGCAGGCAGAGCGACTTGTAGCGCTTGCGCCAGCTGTCACCCGGGCGTCCGTTCTTCTCGATGATGATCGCCGGCACGTTCAGCTGGCGCAGGCGCGCGCCGAGCGCGATGCCGCCCTGACCGCCGCCGATGATGACGACATAGGGTTGCGTCGCGTAGCCGAGCTCGGCCGCCTCCCGCTCGCGCTTTTCCTTCCACGTCCGCCGACTGGGGTCGTGACCGTGCTCGGCACCGAGTGGCCGCCTGAAACCCTTCGGCTCCTCGTGACCCTTAAGCTCGGTCATGGTCGTGAGAAGAGTCCAGATCAGGCCGTTCTTCAACCGGATATGGCCATAGCCTCGCGCCACGTCCGTCTCGAATTCGAACCAGCCATCGGTCACGCCGTCCCCGCCGCTTGCTCCTTCGTTCACGTCCTGCCGGAACTGCGCCGGCTTCACCGCCGCGAGCTGGCTCATCAGCATGTCGCGGATCTGGTCCCGGCCCTCCATCGTCCTTATGTTCCAGGTAAAGGTGACGAGGTCGCGCCAGTAGCAATCCGCCTGGAACAGGTTGACGGCTGCCTCAATATCGCCCTGTTCGAGCGCCCTGCCGAGCTTGGCGAGCGCGCTGTCGATACGGGTGTTGGGACTTTCTTCAAGCATGAGATCTCCTCCTTTTCGCTTGGGTAGTCGCGGGCGGCTCCTCATCCGCCGGCGCGGGAATATCGGCGTCACTTCATGAGATCGATCAGGATCTTCAGGTGCTTGCCGGACGGGTCGAGAAGCGTGTCGAACCCATCGGTCACCGCTTCATCGAGGGCGATGCGCTTGGTGACGATCCGCTTCGCCGGCAGCAGGCCGGACGCGATCAGACGGATGACGCGCGGCCAGTAGTGGGTTGGATAGGCCCAGGAGCCGCGCAGATCGATGTCCTTGAAGGTGACCTGAAACCAGTCGAGCGGGTTTTCATGCGGATGCAGGCCAGTCTGCACGACCACGCCCTGCTTGCGCACCGCATCGACACAGGCCTTGAGCGCGTGCTCGTTTCCGACACATTCGATCGCGACGTCACAGCCGACCTTGCCCTCAGTCAAAGTCCGCACGACATCACCCGGTCTTCTTCGCTCGGGGTTGATCGTGACGAGATCCGGCAGGATCGATGCTGCGAATTCGAGGCGGGCGTCGTTGATATCGGAGACGAAGAGCTGGGCCGCACCGGCCGCGCGCGCGGCAAGTAATGTCAGCACGCCGATCGGCCCGGCGCCGGTCACGAGCACGCTGCTGCCGGCCGTCACCCCGCCGCGATCGCAGGCGTAGACCGCAACGGCGGTCGGCTCGACGAGTGCTGCCTCCTCGTCCGTCATCTCGTCGGGAATCTTCTCGACATTGTATTCGTTGAGCAAAGCGTATTCGGCCATGCCCCCCCAAGCCCAGCTCAAACCCGCGAGCGCCAATTCCGTGCTCAGGTGGAAGAGGCCGCGATCGGCGAAATAGTCGCCGGCGCGCGGCATGATCAGCGGCTGCACGGAAACCCGGTCGCCGGCGCGAACCGACGTCACGCCGTCGCCGACCGCCTCGACCACGCCGCCGAACTCGTGCCCCAAGACTTGAGGGCCATATGCGCCGGTGAACGGGTGTGGCTCCTTAGGAATGAAAATTGGGCCGTAAGCATATTCGTGCAGGTCAGTACCGCATATGCCGACAAGGCGGTTGCGGATCAGCACCTGCCCGGCCGCGGGCTTCTCCGGCGCCGGGATATCCTCGATCCTGAGATCCTTGGCCGCATGAAATCTGAGCGCTCGCATATTTCCTCCTGATCGCTGCCGTTATGGTTGAACAGCGATTTGCAATGGCTGTGCCAAGCCGTTGCTGACGTGGAAAATGCAATGATTTCAGAGAGGATGCTCGAGCGGCCGTGTTGCGTCGGACAACGCCGCCGCCACAGGTGTGGCAGCCGATCTGTTGCGGCGCGAGGAAGCTCAGTGCTTCTGCTTGAGGTGATAACGCTTGATCTGCCGATGCACGGTTGAGCGATCAAGGCCCAAGCGACGCGCCGTCTCGGAAATGTTGCCGCTGCAGGCATTGAGCATCAGGCTCAGCGCCGCGCCGGCCTCGCCCACCTCGTCCGGCTTGGCCTTGGCGACGAGATAGTCCGGCAGATCGCAAACTTCGATGACAGAGCCTTCTGTGAGCGCGGCCGCAACCGCGATGGCGTTGTCGAGCTCGCGAATGTTTCCCGGCCAGTCATGCGCCTTCAACGCCACGCGCGCGGCAGGAGAGAGCGTGTGTTCTCCCGCCGCGTCGGAATGCCGTTTCAGGATCTGCTCCAGCACCCAATCGAAGTCCGGTCTGTCTCTTAGCGGCGGCAATGAGAGCATCGCGGCGTTGAGGCGATAGTAGAGATCTTCGCGGAAGGCGCCTTGCGAGACCAGCGTCTGCAAAGGCCGATGCGAGGCCGAAACGATCCGGATCTGGACCGGGCGCGGCACAGTGCCTCCAACCGGAAGCACCTCGCGCTCGGCCAGCACCCGGAGCAGACGGCTCTGCAGCCCAAGAGGCATGTCGCCGATCTCGTCGAGAAAGAGCGTGCCGCCGTCCGCCTGTTCGATCAGGCCCTTGCGGCCTTTGGCCGATGCTCCGGTGAAGGCGCCCGGCAGATAACCGAAGAGCTCGCTCTCGATCAGTTGCTCGGGGATCGCCGCGCAATTTATGGCGACGAAGCGGCCCGCAAGGCCGCTGCCCTCGTGGATGGCGCGCGCCAGGTGTTCCTTGCCCGTCCCGGTCTCCCCCTGGATGAGGATCGGCAGTCCGGTGCGGGCGAGTTTCGCGGCCTTTGCCTGCAACGCGACAATTTCAGGCGCATCGCCGCCGAGCCGGCGCAGCGGCGGCGGGATCTGCGCACGTACGACGGCCGGCGCGCGGATGCCCGAATGCGGCTCGATGGCATGGGCGAAGAGCGCATTGCCGTCGCGGGCGAAAACGAGCCGTTCCTGCGTCGGCCGGCGGCGCGTGAGCTCAGGAAGGTCGTCGACCTCCAGGTCGAGGAAGCGCGATACCGGCTCGCCGATGAGTTGGCGTGGATCGCGCCAGTCGAGCCCGGTCGAGCGCGCCAGGATCTTGGCCCCTCCATGGGTCATGCCGGCGATCCGCCCGAGGCCGTCGATCGAGATCGCCGCCTCCGGATCGACGTCGAGGAATTCCGGCGAGCGCGAGAACCTGAGCACCCATTGATGCCGCGCCTGGGCCATGAGATTGGCGAGCTCGATGCGTCTTGCGCTTGCGGTGACCAGATGAAGCGCCAGGTTCTGGCTTGCCTTCAGAATCGGTGAACTCAACAGCGAGATATCGAGGACGGCCGAAAGTTCGCCGTGAATGTCGTAGATCGGCGCCGCCGTGCAGGAGAGCGGCGTGTGCGTGTTGTCGAAGTGGTCGGTCTGGTGGATCGTCAACGCCTCGCCCGTCTCGATGCAGGCGCCGACGGCGCAGGTTCCGGCGCGCCATTCCGACCACTCGGAACCGAGATAAAGCCCCGCCTTGCGAAGGCTGTTGTTGAAGAGCGGATCACCAAGGAACTCGACAGTAACGCCCTGCCGGTCGGAGAGCAGGAGCACATAGTTCTGCCCCGCCACCTGCCGGAACAGATGCTCGAGCCCGGAGCGGGCGATGGTGATCAGGTCTTCCGATTGCTGGCGATGCTCGTTGAGCCGCGTCTCCGGTACGATATAGGCCTCGCAAGTCTGCGCCGGGTCTAGGCGGTGATGTTCCAGGCAGCGCCGCCAGGATTTGACGACCATATCGTCGCGACTGCTCGGAAGGCCGCGGCCGACTCGCTCGATTTCGCGGATATGGTCGGAATGTGAAAACATGACCGCCTCCCAACGGACCGCCTTCCTCCCCTGCATGCTCCTTGAACCCGATTCAAGCCAAGAGCATGCAGCCAATTGAAGCGCGAGTGTGCGCATGGGAAGCCGAAATGTAAAGGAAGGAGAGACCGAGGAGCGGGCGCGATAACCCCCGTCCTTGTGTTCGAAGCACCGGTACGCGACGACCCGGACTCGATCTGCATCACCCGGGCCGAAGCCATTAACCTATCCTTGATCGGCCATCGGCCGCGCATCAATCGTCGAGGCGGAAGCCCACCTTCATGACGACCTGATAGTGCGCCACCTCCCCGTTGACGATCTGCCCCCGGATCTGGTCGACCTCGAACCAGTCGAGATTGCGCATGGTTTTCGAGGCGCGCGAAATCGCCGCTTCGATGGCGTCGGTAACCGAGGCCGTTGAACTTCCGATCAACTCTATCTTCTTGTAGACGTGCCCGCTCACAGTAACCTCCTCGGGTTCTGATTGATCCTACAGCTTTATGGGCCTTTTCAGACGCATAAAGGTCGCTGCAGCACCCTGAACTGCTGCATGTTTTGTCCCTAAATCGGCTCCTATGTAAGCAAACATGCAGTAGTCCGCACATCGCCCTCGGGCGGCGAAAAGTGCGACGGCGCGCGCTCGCACCGCCAGTCACAGAGGACGATCAAGCCAGCATGCGCCCGTTGGATCGCGATTGCCAGCCGGCGCGTTCGGAATTTGCAGGTACTACCCGCCGCGGATGGAGGAACGCCACACGAGATCGGCGTTCAGTCTGACCGAATGTATGCGCTCGGCAGGATCGTCCGAGCCGTCCTTGCCGAGCCACGTCACCGCCTCCCGGGCGATCGCCTCGACCGGCTGGGCGAACGTCGTCAATTCGTAGGACGACCAGGCCGCCTGCTCGATGTCGTCGAAGCCGGCGACGCAAAGCTGACCCGGAATGGCAATCGAGAACTGGTGCCGGGCGGCATCCATGAAACCGCAGGCGATGAGGTCGGTTGCGCAGAAAACGGCATCGGGCCGCTCGCTCTGCGTCAGCAGCCTTTGTGCCAGCACGCGGCCGCTTTCATAGCCGGTCGGTCCGTAGCGCTCGACGACGACCTCGAGGCCGATCGCCTTCGCGGCCGCGATGAAACCGTGCTCGCGCGCCATCAGGCTCGGCGTTCCGGCCTCCGAATTGGCAAAGGCAAGGCGACGGCAGCCGGCGCGCAGGAAGGCGGTGACAAGCCGGCCCGCGGCGGCGGCGTCATCGAGGTTGATCCTGAATGGCCCCTCCTGATCGTCGTCGCGGTTGATCAGCACCAGTCGCTGGCCGTTCTTGAGGCAGAGCTGGGTGATCGACTTGTCGGGCATTCCCGAGAGAATGATCGAGGCGTCAGCGCGATAACGGATCGCCTGCCTTAGCGCGAGATCGACGCTGCCGTCGGACCGGTCGGTGTTGATCAGCATGGCGATCTTGCCGGCATCCTGCAACTGCTGTGTCACCGCCCGGATCAGGCTCGATCGGTAGGGCGTGCCCATGTCGGAGACGATGAGGCAGACGATGCCGCTCTCGCTCAGCATCAGCCCGCGGGCGAGATGATTGACGTGATAGCCAAGCGCGTCGGCCGCCTCCACCACTCTGCGCCGCGTCTCCGGCGAGACGCTGGCGCCGGGGGTAAAGGTACGCGAAACGGCGGAACGGGAAACACCCGCCCGCTCGGCGACCTCCTGAGCACTGACGAAAGGCTTTTGCGACACGATGGCCTGAGTGGGTTGCGATCTATGCATAGAGTTTTGCACAATTTTGCAATTGCGTGCAAGGTGTGACTGGCGCCGCGATGGCTGCAAAGCCGAAGAAAAATGTTGACAGCAAAAATCTGCTCATGCAGCATTTGCACGCGCTTGCAACAGTGCCCGGCATGGAGGCGCCGGAACAATCTGGGAGGAAATCATGGGTTCGGTGAAAATGGCCGCGGCGGCGCTTGCCGCGGGAGTGACTTTCTTTGCCTTTTCCGCGCATGCCGATGGAAATCTCAACCTTATCTGCTCGGCGGATGTGGTGATCTGCGAACAGATGGAGGGCGCCTTCGAGAAGGAGACCGGCATTTCGGTCAACATGGTTCGCCTTTCGTCCGGTGAGACCTATGCGAAGATCCGCGCCGAGGCACGCAATCCGAAAACCGATATCTGGTGGGCGGGCACCGGCGACCCGCACCTGCAGGCCGCTTCCGAAGGGCTGACGCTCGAATACAAGTCGCCAATGCTCGGCGAACTGCAGGACTGGGCGGTCAAGCAGGCCGAGAGCGCCGGCTACCGCACGGTCGGTGTCTATGCCGGCGCACTCGGCTGGGGCTACAACACCGAGATCTTCAAGCAGAAGAATTTCAAGGAGCCCAAGTGCTGGGCCGACCTGCTTGACGCCTCGTATAAGGGCGAGGTCCAGATCGCCAATCCGAACTCATCCGGCACCGCCTATACCGCGCTGGCCACACTCGTCCAGATCATGGGCGAGGACCAGGCTTTCGACTATCTGAAGAAACTCAACGACAACGTGTCGCAATACACCAAGTCCGGTTCGGCGCCGGTGAAGGCGGCCGCCCGCGGCGAGACCGCGATCGGCATCGTCTTCATGCACGACGCTGTGGCCCAGACGGTCGAGGGCTTCCCGGTGAAGTCGATGGCGCCCTGCGAGGGCACCGGCTACGAGATCGGCTCCATGTCGATCATCAAGGGCGCGAAGAACCTCGACAACGCCAAGAAATGGTACGACTGGGCGCTCTCGGCCGCAGTACAGTCGAAAATGAAGGAGGCGAAATCCTTCCAGCTCCCGTCGAACAAGACCGCGGAAGTTCCGAAGGAAGCGCCGAAGTTCGAGGACATCAAGCTGATCGACTACGACTTCAAGACCTATGGCGACCCGGCCAAGCGCAAGGCACTGCTGGAGCGCTGGGACCGGGAGATCGGCGCCAACGCGAACTGATCTGATCATTCCTGTAGATGGAGGCCGGCGGCAACCCGCCGGCCAATCGAAACCTCCGCAACGTACGAATGGCGCGGTGGCGAGTCTGGCGGCGCATGTCGCTACACTTCCTTGCAATCGGTCGCATCGATGCCTGGATTGAGCCGGGCGAGATTCTCGCGACCCCGAAGGCCCGAGGCAAACGCGATCCATGGAAAACCGCAATCGCAGACTGGATATCGTCCTCGCGCTCGGGCTAGCGGCCTTTCTCGTCCTACCCTGGTACCGCATCGAGGGAGGCTTCTTCGGCTTCGGCTGGCTCACCGATTTTCCGGGTGACGCGTCGGTTTCGCCCGGCCTGATGCAGATCGCGAACGGTCGGTGGTGGCTTGCGGCACCGGCGCTGTTGCTCGCCCTCGCCGGCGCCTGCCGTTTTGTCGGTGATGCGCAGCGACGCGGCACTCTCCTCGCCTGGACCGGCGCGCTCGGGATCGTCTTTCTCGCGCTGCAGGGCCTGGCGATCGGCTTTACCGGCTGGACCTGGACGATCAGCGAAACGCTTTTCGGCGCGCTCCCCGACGGGCAGCCCTCCATGGGCGCCGGCGCGGTGCTGTCGGCGCTCGTCTTCGTCCTCATCTTTTCCTTCGGCCTTGCCGAGCGCGGCGCGATGAAGGGCGACGCCTTCGTCGTCGGCGCGATTTCCCTCCTCGTCTTTCTCGTTGCTGTCTTCGTCTTCTATCCGGTCGGTAGCATGCTCGTCGGCGCCTTCCAGGATTTCGACGGCACGTTCAACCCGGACGGCTTCACCCGCAACATCGTCGACCCGTCGATCTGGAGCCTCGACTGCGTCATCGGCGGAGCGCGCTGCGGCGTCGCCTGGCGCACCTTCTGGCTGGCGGTGATGACGGCGGGCGGCTCGACTGTTCTCGGGCTCGCCTTCTCCCTCGTCGCCACCCGCACCAGCTTTCGCTACAAGAAGAGCCTGCGGCTCCTGACGGTGCTGCCGATCATCACCCCGCCCTTCGTCGTCGGCCTGGCCCTCACCCTGCTCTTCGGTCGCTCCGGCGTGGCGACGCAGGCGATGTCGGCGCTCCTCGGTATCGAGCCCGGCCGCTGGCTCTATGGCCTTACCGGCATCTGGATCGCCCAGGTCCTCTCCTTCACGCCGATCTCCTTCCTTGTGCTGATCGGTGTCGTCGAGGGTGTCAGCCCGTCGATGGAGGAAGCCTCGCAGACGCTGAGAGCCGGCCGCTGGCGGACCTTCTGGCGCGTCTCGCTGCCCTTGATGAAGCCCGGGCTCGCCAATGCCTTCCTCATCGGCTTCATCGAAAGCATGGCGGACTTCGGCAATCCGCTGGTGCTCGGCGGCAGCCACGGCGTGCTTTCGACGGAAATCTTCTTCGCCGTCGTCGGCTCGCAGAACGATCCCTCGCGCGCTGCAGTGCTTGCGATCATCCTGCTCACATTCACGCTTGCGGCCTTCCTCGCCCAGCGCCTCTGGCTTTCGGGCAAGAATTTCTCCACCGTCACCGGCAAGGGCGACAGCGGCGCGCATGCGGCCCTCCCCCGCTCGGTCTCGGTCGGCGTCCACGCGCTGGTCATTCCCTGGGCGCTCTTCACCCTTGTCGTCTACGGCATGATCCTGATCGGCGGTTTCGTGAAGACCTGGGGGCTCGACAACACGCTGACGCTCGCGCACTACGCCCAGGCCTTCTCGATCGAATTCCGCGACGGCGCCATCGCCTGGACCGGCGTTGCCTGGAACTCGTTCTGGACGACCATGGAAATCGCCCTCATTTCGGCGCCGTTGACGGCTGCGGTCGGTCTTCTCACCGCCTATCTGATCGTCCGCCAGAAGTTTGCCGGCCGCGAGCTCTTCGAATTCGCGCTGATGATGAGCTTTGCCATCCCCGGCACGGTCATCGGCATCAGCTACATCATGGCCTTCAACCTGCCGCCGCTGGAAATGACCGGCAGCGCCCTGATCCTGATCGCCTGCTTCGTGTTCCGCAACATGCCGGTCGGCGTGCGCGGTGGCGTCGCAGCTATGAGCCAGCTCGACCGCAGCCTCGACGAAGCTTCGTTGACGCTGAGGGCCGACAGCTTCCGCACGATCCGCAAGGTGATCCTGCCGTTGCTGCGCCCGGCGATCACCGCCGCACTCGTCTATTCCTTCGTGCGTGCAATCACGTCGATCAGCGCCGTCATCTTCCTGGTCAGCGCCGAGTACAACATGGCGACCTCCTATATCGTCGGCCTCGTCGAGAATGGCGAGTACGGCGTCGCGATTGCCTACTCCTCGATGCTGATCCTGGTAATGATCACGGTCATTGCCGGCTTCCAATTCCTTGTCGGCGAGCGGCGGCTGAGGCGCGAGAACCGCGTGCAGTCGCTTGCCGCAACCACGCCCGCTTCCCTTCGCCAGGAGAAAACCGCATGAGCATCGAAGGTCCAGGTTCTGTCGTCTTCCAGAACGTCCGTAAGCAGTTCGGCGCCTTCACGGCCATCCACGACCTGTCGCTGACAATCGAGCCCGGCACGCTGGTGACGCTGCTTGGTCCATCCGGCTGCGGCAAGACGACGACGCTCAGGATGCTGGCCGGCCTCGAGCATCCGACATCCGGCCGCATCCTGATCGGCGGCAAGGACGTGACCATGCTGCCGGCGAATGAACGCGACGTTTCCATGGTCTTCCAGTCCTACGCGCTGTTTCCCCACATGACGGCGCTCGACAACGTCGCCTACGGCCTTGAATCGTCCGGCCTGAAGCGCAAGGAAGCGCGCGAGCGGGCCGGGGACGGGCTGGCGCTCGTCGGCCTCGCGGGCATGGGCGGGCGCCTGCCGGCCGAGCTTTCCGGCGGACAGCAGCAGCGTGTCGCCGTCGCCCGCGCGCTGGTGCTCGAACCGCAGGTGCTGCTCCTCGACGAGCCGCTGTCGAATCTCGATGCGCGGCTGCGCCGCCGCGTCAGGACTGAGATCCGCGAACTGCAGCAGCGGCTCGGCTTCACCGCCGTCTACGTCACGCACGACCAGGACGAGGCGCTTGCCGTCTCGGACCGCATCATCGTCATGAAGGACGGACACATCGCCCAGGAAGGGGCGCCCCGCGATCTCTATGAGGCACCGGCATCGTCCTTCATTGCCGATTTCATGGGTGAGGCCAATGTCGTTTCCTGCGATGTCCTCGCGGTCGAGGGCGGCGATGCGACGATCCGCGTCGAGGCGCTGACGCATCGCGTGCCGGGGCGCGATATCCTACCCGGGCCGGCGAAGCTCGCCGTACGGCCGAACGCGATCACGCTGGAACCCGCAAGAGACGGCGCGTTTTCCGGCCGCATCACCCATGCCGCCTATCTCGGCGATCATGTCGAATACGAGGTGAAGACGGCCGCCGGCACGCTCTTCGTTGTCGATCCCGCCGTCGAAAGAGCGCTTGCCCCGGCAACGGATGTCGCGATCGGCTTCAAGGAGCGTGGCATCGCCATCATCAACGGTTGACCTCGCATTCTGCGAGAAACCGGATTTTTAAACCAAGACCAAGGAAAGCTTCATGACGTCACACGACCCTTCCGGGCTCGAAACCCGATTGGCCCTTGCCGAAGCGGTGGCACGCGAGGCAGGGGCCGTCGCGCTCGACTATTTCAACCGGCGCGAGACGCTGGTCGTCGAGACGAAGCGGGATCCGCAGGATGTCGTCTCGATCGCCGATCGCGAGGTGGAGAATCTCGTCCGTACCCGTTTCGCGGAATCCTATCCCGACGATGGCTTGCTCGGCGAGGAATACGGCCTGGAGCCGGGACGTTCTGGCTTCACCTGGGTCATTGATCCGATCGACGGCACCAGCCCCTTCCTCAATGGCATGCCGAACTGGTGCGTTTCGATCGCCCTTCTCCATGAGGGCGTACCGGTGGTCGGCGTGATCTCGGCGCCCTGCCACGATGAACTTTATGCAGCAGCACTTGGCCGCGGCGCCCGGCTCAACGGCAAGCTGTTGTCGCTCGACGCCTCACGTACTATTCGCAACGGCGTCACCGGCATCGGCGCCAACAATCACGTGACGCCGGCCTTCGTCGGCAAAATGGTCGAGAAGCTGCTTGAAGCCGGCGGCAATTTCGTACGCAACGGCTCCGGCGCGCTGATGCTCGCCTATGTCGCCGCCGGCCGCCTCGTCGGCTATTACGAGCCCTACATGCATGCCTGGGATTGCCTCGCCGGCTATTGCCTCGTCAAGGAAGCGGGCGGCTGGTATCTGCCCTTCCCCGTCGAGGGCGAGCGTCTCACCAAGGGCGCTGCCGTTCTCGCCGCCGCACCCGGTGCGATCGAAGACCTGAAGAAGGTGGCGGGTCTCTGAACGGCGCGACCGCTTCGAGCGTGATGAACCTGCAGATGCCTATCGCGCCTCTTGACCATAGAGCTGCGATATCAGAACCGCGGAGACAAAGGTGCCGAATGCCAGGACGAGCGAGAAGCGCAACGCGGCACCGCTCCCCTGGCTTTCGATGATGCCCGCATAGAGCAAAGGCGCCAGTGCCGAAGCGAAGAACGCCGGCGCCAGCATCCAGCCCGAAAGCCTGCTGTAAGCACGAGTGTCGAAGAGCTGCAGCGGCTGCAGGCCGCGCACGGTGGTGAAAAGCCCGATGCTGACGCCGTAGGTCACGGCGAAGGCGGCTGCGCCAAGCGAGTGCCCGCCCCACGCCAGCCCTATGGCGAACGCGAACGGCAGCCCGGCAGCGGCAATTACGCCGATAAAATCTAGCAATTCCAACTCATTATGCGAAGATGACGGCGAACGTTCCTTGCTCGGGCAAGATTCGCTGGCTTTCTACCCTCTTGCCCCGAAACTCAATCGCTCGCTGGCGATGGTTGTCCGCCGGGACAAACACCTCAATCGCGGCCTCAGGGAAATGATGCGCGAATTTCGGGACAAATAATCCATAAAATCCGTGTGTTGCGGGATTTCTTGAATTGGGTCCGATTTGAGCGTAAAATTACTTCAGCAATTCAAAGCGTTACAGCGACCGTGCGAACTTTGGCAGCGGAGCTGAAACGTAAGGCGCACGCGAGGGTGACGCTTTGGTCAAGCTTCATATGTGGAGGTTGTCATGCCAAACACTCTCATTGCGGGAAAAAGGGCCCAGGACTGGGCCAACCTGGTCCTTGGGGTGTGCTTGTTCCTCTCTCCCTGGGTCATCGGATTTGCGGCTGAGGCCGTGCCGACCTGGAACGCCTGGATCGCCGGCATCGTCCTTGGTGCGCTGGCGATTGCGGCGCTCTCGGCCTTCGCAGAATGGGAGGAATGGGTGAACATGGTGATCGGCCTCTGGCTGATCGTGTCTCCCTGGCTGCTCGGCTTCGTGGCAAACATAAACGCGATGTGGACACACGTCATTCTTGGCGTGCTCGTCGCGGCATTGTCGGCCTGGGCTGTCTGGGACTATCGCCACCCGCAGTCGCATGCCTAATGCATGTCGCCCAAAAGCGTCAGCGGTTTTGGGACAACGACATGCATAAGAAACAAGGACCTAAAGCGCGTCGCATGAGTCCGATTGAACGCGACGCGCTTTAGGTCATTTCACCGTTTCAATGAAACAGTGAAATGATCCGACACTTTCAACGTGCGCAATTCCGGACGGAAAGCCGCTACGCACCTTCCCCGGAATTGCGTGAGAGCGATGCGCGTTCAGAGGAACGCGCGGGGAGCGCTCGGCTTTTCAATCGGAACTGTCCTCCCCGCGTCCAGCGAAACCAGCTGCTGCATGTTTGCTTAAGTCGTCGCCGTGTCGTCAACCTCCGACGACCGCGCGTTGTTCCTCGTTCGAAAGCGCGTCCGCAACTTCCAGTTCGCGCCTTTCCTTTTCGGTTTCGATGGCAACATCGAGCACCTTCTGCAGATTGGCGGCATGGCGGAAGGTGGGTTCGACAGTTTGACCGGCTGCGACCGCCTCGGCGAAGCGCTGGTAATTGGTCGGCACCGTCCCGGCGTCGAGCTCGCGCCAGATCGCCTTTTCGACATCGGGGCCGAGGCAGGCCTTGAGGAGCGAGCCGTCGGGTGAATGGATCACCTCCAGCGCGCCCTTGTCGCCGTGCAGCCTCAGCCTCAACTCGTTGAGGTGCCCCGTCGCCCAGCGGCTGGCATGGATCACGCCCATGGCGCCGTTCTCGAACTCCGCCGTCATCGCGAAGCTGTCGTTCGCATCAAGGTCGTACTCGCCGATGCGGTTGTCGGGTGCCTTGTCGAACGCCTTCAGCCGGGCAAAGACCCGCTCGACCGCGCTGCCGGCGCCATAGCCGGCGAAGTCGAGGATATGGATTCCGACATCGCCGAGCACGCCGTTGGAGCCGTGCTTGGTTGACAGCCGCCACAGCCATTTCGATTCGCTCGCCCAGTCGCCCCAGGCCTTCGACACCAGCCAGCTCTGCAAATAGGAGGCTTCGAGGTGACGCACCCTGCCGATTTCGCCCGCAAGCACCAGTTCGCGTGCCCGCTGAAGCGGCGCGACATTGCGGTAGGTGAGATTCACCATGTTGACGACACCGGCGCGCTCGGCGGCTTCGGCCATTTCGGCGGCCTTGTCGTAGTTTTCCGCCAGCGGCTTTTCGCACAGCACGTGCTTGCCGGCGGCGATCAGGGCCAGCGTCGTCGGATGATGGGCCTTGTCCGGCGTGACGTTGGTCGCCGCGTCGAATTCGCCCCAATCGATCGCGTCTTCAAGCGAGGTGAAGACGCGGGCAATGCCGTGCGTGTCGGCAAAGGCGCGCGCCCGCGACGGGTCGACGTCGACGGCGGCGACAAGCTCGACGCCATCGATCTTGGCAAAGGCGAGCGCATGGCTGTTGCCCATGCCGCCGGTTCCGAGAATAAGCAAACGCATGATGGACCTCATCGATATCCTGCTTCGCCTGCCTGGTGCAGCTTCGGCCCGCGCTCGACGATCGGCTCCAGAGCCTTCTCCACCGGGACGTTCGGCGCGTCGTGGATCGCCTTATACGTCCCCTGCGGATTGTGCGCCCATTTCACCGCGTTGCGCAGCACCGTCTGCACCGTTGCATCGTGATAGGTCGGATAGGTTTCGTGGCCGGGACGGAAATAGAAGATGTTGCCGGCGCCGCGCCGCCAGGTCAGCCCCGAGCGGAACACCTCGCCTCCAGCAAACCAGGAGATGAACACCGTCTCCAGCGGCTCCGGCACGGAAAACTGCTCGCCATACATTTCCTCGTTTTCCAGCACGAAATTCTCGCCGAGACCGGCGGCGATCGGATGGCGCGGATTGACGACCCAGACACGCTCGCGCTCGCCCGCCTCGCGCCATTTGAGTGCGCAGGGCGTACCCATCAGCCGCTTGAACACCTTGGAGAAATGGCCGGAGTGGAGCACGATCAGCCCCATGCCTTCCCACACCCGCTTGGCCACCCGCTCGACGACGCGGTCGTCGACGGCACCGTGATCCTTGTGGCCCCACCAGACGAGCACGTCGGTCGAAGCGAGCCGTTCTTCGCTCAACCCATGCTCCGGCTCCTGCAAGGTCGCCGTCGTCGCGGCAACCGCCGGATCCTCGTTGAGCGCCGCCGCGATCGTGTTGTGCATGCCGTTCGGGTAAATCTCCCGAACCACCGCATTCGTCTGCTCGTGGATGTTCTCACCCCACACGATGGTGTTGATAGCCAAGGTCATTCTCCTCGTGGTTACTGCATCCGCTGCCGGATGCCCTTGTCTGGTGGTGAATTTACGGCGAGGTTACGCCGCGCCGCGCAATTCCGTGCGGCCGATCGCGCGTCCTGCTGCATCAAAGCGATGGATGTGGCCGGCGGCCGGGGAAATCTGCACGGTTTGCCCGGGCAGATGCCTGGAGATCCCGCTTTCGCGGACGATCACCGGCTCGCCTGCGCCGATATCGATATAAACATAGCTGTCGGAACCGAGCATCTCGGCGTGGACGATCGTTCCGTTCCATTGCCCGGCGACCTCGACGATCTCCAGATGTTCCGCCCTGATGCCGATCGTTTGCGCCTCGTAGGGTTCCGCGAAGGGCCCGGCCAGGAAGTTCATCTTCGGTGAGCCGATGAAACCGGCGACAAAGATCGAATTCGGGCTTTCATAGACTTCAAGCGGCGTGCCGATCTGTTCCACCAACCCGTCCCTCAAGACGCAAATCCGGTCGGCGAGCGTCATCGCCTCCACCTGGTCGTGCGTGACATAGATCATCGTCGTGTTGTGCATGCTGCGATGAAGTCTTGCGATCTCGATGCGGGTCGCCACACGCAGCGCCGCATCGAGATTGGAAAGCGGCTCGTCGAAAAGGAAGACCTTCGGGTCGCGCACGATCGCACGGCCGATCGCCACGCGCTGCCGCTGCCCGCCGGAGAGCTGGCGGGGCAGGCGCTTGAGATAGGGGGTAAGCTGCAGCATTTCGGCCGCCGCTTCGACCCTTTTCCTGCATTGTTCCTTGTCCTTGCCGGCGAGCTGCATGCCGAAGGCCATGTTGTCGAAGACTGTCATATGCGGATAAAGCGCATAAGACTGAAACACCATGGCAATACCACGGCGGGATGGGGCGAGCTGATTGACGATCTGCCCGTCGAAGGCCAGCGTTCCGGAGGTGATTTCTTCCAGGCCCGCAATCAGCCGGAGCAGCGTGGACTTGCCGCAGCCGGACGGCCCGACGAAGACCATGAATTCCCCCGTCCGGATGTCCATGCTGACGCCTTTGATAACCTCGAAGGAGCCAAAGGACTTGCGAATGTCCCGCAATTGTAGCTCTGCCATTTCCTTCTCCTAAATCAAGCGGGATGCGAGTGGGGAGCCGCCCACAGTTTCCTTGTCCGCCCTAGCCTTTGACGCCGCCGGCCGTGAGGCCGGAAATTATCCGCCGCTGAAAGATCAGGACGAGGATGACGAGCGGCACCGTGACGATCACAGATGCCGCCATGATGTTGCCCCAGGGAACTTCGAACTGGCTGCCGCCCGAGAGCAGCGCGATCGCAACCGGCACCGTGCGCTGCGTGTCCGAGGATGTGAACGTCAGCGCGAACAGGAACTCGTTCCAGGACGCGATGAATGCAAGCAGTCCTGTCGTCACCAGCGCCGGCCACATCAGCGGCATGAACACTCGGGTGATGATGACCCAGGGCGATGCACCGTCGACGATCGCCGCCTCCTCGATTTCGACCGGCAGATCGCGCATGAAGGTAGTGAGCACCCACACCGTGAACGGCAGCATGAAAATCATGTAGGAAAAAATGAGCGCCAGCGGCGTGTTGAAGATGCCGATCAAGCGCACCAGCTCGAACAGGCCGGCGAGCACGGCGATCTGCGGGAACATCGACACCGACAGGATGGCGAGGAGAAGCAGCCCGCGCCCCCGGAAACGAACACGCGCAAGAGCGAAGGCAGCGGTGATCGCCAGCAGCAGCGACACGGCGACGACCAGGGTCGCGACGAGCAGCGAATTGCCGAGATTCCTCAGGAAGCTGCCATGGGTCAGTATCTCCTGGTAATTGGCAAGCGAGAGCGTCGACGGCCAATAATCGACGCGGAAGAGCGCCGTGCCGGATTTGAAGCTTGTCAGGATCGCGTAATAGAACGGGAACACCGCGACGACGACAATGACGGCGACGAGCGCATAGAACGCGGTTCGTTTTGCGAGTGTCGTGAGCATCAGCGTTCGCCTTCCAGGTTAAGGCGCCCGAACCACATGTAAAGCACGGTGATCGCCGCGATGATGAGGAACAGCATGGTCGATGCGGCAGCGCCGTAGGCAAACTTGTCGAAATCGAAAAGGTTCTCGCGAGCGAGCACCGACATCGTCTTCGTCTGCGCGTTATTCGGTGTCAGCACGTAGATCAGATCGAAAATGCGCAGCGCGTCCAGCATGCGGAAAATGACCGCGACCATCAGTGCGGGGCGGATCAGCGGCAGGGTGATGCGCCAGAAAACCTTGACCGGATGAACACCGTCGATCTTCGTGGCCTCGTAGATATCTCCCGGCACCATCTGCAGGCCGGCGAGAATCAGGAGCGCCATGAAAGGCGTCGTCTTCCAGACATCGACGATCAGCACCGCGATCATCGCGGTATCGGGGCTCGCGGTCCAGGCGATCTTCTGGCTGATCAGGCCGAGGCCGAGCAGGACGTCGTTGAGGATGCCGAACTGGTCGTTGAGCATCCATGCCCACATTTTGGCGGAGACGATCGTCGGGATCGCCCACGGGATAAGGATCGCGGCGCGCACGAGGCCGCGTCCGGGAAACCGCGCATTGAGCACGAGCGCCACGATCAGGCCCAGCGCCGTTTCGATGCTGACCGAGATTACGGTGAACCTCAGCGTGTTCCACACCGCGTTCCACCAGGCGGGGTCGGCGAGCAGGCCTCGGTAGATGGTGCGCCCGCTCTTCAACGTCACCCAGGAGAGATAGTTCTGCAGGCCGACCAACTCGGCGGCCGAGAGATTGGTCAGCGAGGCGTTGGTGAAGCTGAAATAGATGGTGCGGACGAGCGGCCAGCCGGCGACCATGGCCAGCACCAGCAAGGTCGGCGCCAGGAAAATCCAGGCCGAGCGCAGACGCTGCGCCTGGAGATCGGAGCCGATCCCCTTGCCCGCAATCGCAGACGGCGGCCCCGCGAGAGAAACTTCGGTCATGACACGAGCTCACTGGTTGGCGTCCAGCTCTGGGCGGAACGTTCGACCTGCTGCATGGTTCCCTGGATCTCAGGGGATCCAGGAAACCGCTCCATATTCAAAGGCTTGAAATACTCTTCGGGGTCCCGAACAGCCTGCGATGCTACTTTCGACGACAGCCGGCGAGCGGCTGCCGTATACTTTTGTATATGTCGTTATCGCAAAACCGCTGCGCGCTTTTGGGCCACATGCATAGAGAGGCTTACCAGCCGTCCCCCTGGAGCTCCGTTAGGTCGACTTCGAGCAGCTCGAGATTTTCGGCGGCCGTGCCGTTGCCCGAAAGCGTGTTGTGTACGGCGCTCCAGAACTTGGAGGAAACCTCGTTGTACTTCACCTTCGCCACGGCCGAGGGGCGCGGCACCGCATCCTGGAAGATCGGTTTCCAGTTCGGCATGAAGGGCTGCGCGGCCGCGACCTCCTTGTCGTCATAGAGTGCGGCGATCGTCGGCAGGTTCGACAGCTGGATGGCGCGCGCCTTCTGGACTTCCGGCGACCCCAGGAACTTGACGAAGGCAATCGACGCCTCCTGCTCGTCCGAATATTTCGAAACCGCGAGGTTCCATCCGCCGAGCGTCGAAGACGGCTGGTCGCCGTCCGTCGCCGTCGGCAGCGGCTTCACGTCGAACTTGCCCTTGACGGCGCTGTCGTCGCCGTTTCCGAGCGAATAGGCGTAGGGCCAGTTGCGCATGAACACGGCATTGCCGGTCTGCCAGACGCCGCGCGACTCCTCCTCCTGATAGGCGAGCACGCCCTTAGGAGAGATCGTGCCGATCCAGCCCTTGACCCGTTCGAGGGCCGCGGCTGCCTTTTCGTTGTTGACGGAGATCGTACCGTCGGCTTCGATGATCTGGCCGCCGCCGGAGGATTTGATCCATTCGAGCGCATTGCAGGTCAGGCCCTCATAGGCGTTGCCCTGGAAGACAAAGCCCCAGATGTCGGGATTGCCGGCCGCGCGCTCCTTGTCCTGAATTTCCTTCGCCGTGGCGGCGAGCTCATCCCAGGTCTCGGGCGGCTTCTTGCCGTATTTGTCCAGCAGATCCTTGCGGTAGTAGAGCGCTGGCGCGTCGGTGTAGAACGGCAGCGCGACCAGCTTGCCGTTGACGGTCTGCGATTGCACGATCGAGCGGAAGTGGGCGCCGACCACGTCCTTGGTGCTCTCGGTCAGGTCGACGAATTGATCGGCAAGCTGGGGCGCCCAGATGACGTCGGTCTGATAGACGTCGACGTCCTTGTTTCCAGCCGCGAGCCAGAGACGGTACTGGCTGAACTGCTCGCTGCTGGACGGCGGCATTGTCACCAGGTTGACCTTGTGACCGGTATCCTTCTCGAACTTGGCGATCTGCTCCCGCAGAAAGCTCAGGTTCTTGCCGGTCGAATTGGCCGCCATCGATATCTCGGCGGCAGCGGCAAGATCGGCAGCGCCCGCGATGGCAGCGCATAAAATCAGCGTCCTTGCGATAGGCTTCATGTTCTAGCTCCTCCAAGCTCCCCCGGTTTCGTAACATCCCCTAAATTCGAAAACGGTTTGGCTGACGAGCAAGCTGGCAGAAGCCAAAATCTCTGTCAAGATGTGCTCCAGACCGGCGTCACAACGAAAGCGAGCATGAGTTATAGCATTGTTTTTCCACGATAAATTGCCTGATTTAGCCTGTGGATCGTTGCGGCTGCAGGAGTTCCCCGGGATATCGATCGGGCGTGAATTTGTCGAAAATTTAAAACGATTTGGCTTTCTGCGATCCCCACGCCGTTTGGTAGTGCGCAACCCCGTTTCCCTCACGAACGGTTGTTACCACCGGCAAACAGGGTATAGTCCCACACAAATGCTATGGCGCCGCATCAGACGTGCAAGGTCGCCTGGGCAGATTGGTGTCTGCATGATTTCGAATCGGCTCCGATTTGAGAACCATGCAGTGGGGGCGTGCAGGGAATTCGATCGGTCACATGAAGCTCAAGGAGTTCGCCAAGCAGTTGGGACTGTCCCCGACGACGGTTAGCCGCGCTTTGAGCGGCTATCCCGAGGTCAGCGAGAAGACCCGCAAGCGCGTCGCGGAAGAAGCCGTGCGTCTTGGCTACCGACCGAACGTCAACGCCGTGCGCCTCGTCACGGGACGCGCCGGCGCGATCGGCGTGGTGATGGGCCGCAACGGCGAATTCCAGTTCTCGGAATACATGAGCGGGATGGCCGAGCGGCTGGATAGCGAAGACATCGACATCCTCGTGACGCCGATCGCCGAGCAGGGAGGCAAGGACGAGAGCCAGCTCCATAGCCGGCTAGCGACCAGCGGTCGGGTCGATGCCGTGATCATCCATTCGCCGATGCCCAAGGACGAGCGCATCGCGCTCCTGCACAGGCTGGGAATGCCCTTCCTTGTCCACGGTCGCTCCGAGACGGACGTTCCGCACGCCTGGCTCGACATCGACAACGAGGGCGCCATCCGGCGCGCAACCTCGCATCTCATCGATCTCGGCCACAGGCGCATCGCGATGATCAACGGCCGCGCCGGTCTGACCTTTTCGCTCCATCGCGACCAGGGCTATCGCAAAGCGCTCGAGCAACGCGGCATCCAGTTCGATCCGCGCCTCGTCGCCCATGGTCATTTCACTGACGAACTCGGCTTCCGCTTCGCCCGCTCCTTCCTCGAACAATCGCCGCGGCCGACGGCATTCGTGGCGGGATCGATGATGACGGCGCTCGGCGTCTATCGCGCCGTGCGCTCCTTCGGCCTCGTGGTCGGCCGGGACATTTCCGTCATCGCCCATGACGACGTCTTCCCCTACCTCACCGCCGACAACATGGTCCCCTCGCTTTCGACCACCCGCTCGTCGCTGCGCGCGGCCGGCGTACGCTCGGCCGACCTCGTCCTGCAGCTCCTGTCGGGCAGGCCGGCGACCGAGATCCACGAGCTCTGGCCGGTCGAGCTCATTCTTCGCGAGTCCACCGGCCCGGTGCCGCACTCAGACGCAATTCCGGACAAAGCAGGCTAAACATCGGTCGGCAGACGTCGACCGCGCCGGGCCGACACGCCCTTGCGCCCTGCCGTTTGGCAGGCCAAGACTGCGCGCAAAGATTCGAAGTCAGACAGGCAGATGAAGACAAGAGAGATCGCGATCATCGGCGGTGGGCCGGCAGGCCTCATGGCGGCGGAGGTGTTGTCCGGCCTCGGCCATTCGGTGACGATCTATGACAGCATGCCGACGGTCGCGCGCAAGTTCCTGCTTGCCGGAAAATCCGGCCTCAACATCTCGCACGCCGAGGATTATGCGCTTTTCAGGACGCGCTTCGGCGCCGCCTCGGACCGGCTGCGCCCTGCGCTCGATGCCTTCACGCCCGACGACCTGCGGGACTGGGCAGCCGGGCTCGGCACGGAAACCTTCGTCGGCTCGTCTGGCCGCGTTTTTCCGAAGGTCATGAAGGCCTCCCCGCTCCTGCGCGCCTGGCTGCGCAGGCTGGAAGCGCAGGGCGCCAGGCTTCGCACCCGTCATCGCTGGTCGGGTTTCGATGAACGGGGCTATGTGTTCGAGACGCCGGAGGGACGGACAGTCGTCCATTGCGACGCGGCCTTGCTGGCGCTTGGCGGGGCGAGCTGGCCGCGGCTCGGTTCCGATGCCGGCTGGCTGGCCTTACTGCGCGATAAGGGTGTCACGGTCCACGATTTTCAGCCCGCCAATTGCGGCTTCGACGTCGCCTGGAGCGAAAACTTTCGCGACCGGTTCGCCGGCGAACCACTGAAATCGGTGACGGCTTCGTCCGACGCCGGCGTCCTTCCGGGCGAATTCGTGGTGACGCGGCATGGCATCGAGGGCAGCCTCGTCTATGCCCACGCATCGAGCTTGCGCGACCGGCTTGAGCACGACCGCGAAGCCACACTCGTGCTCGACCTCGTGCCCGGACGAGCAGTCGAACGCCTTGCCCGCGACCTCGCGCGACAGCAAGGCAAGGCAAGTTTCTCCAATCGTCTTCGCAAAGCCGCGGGACTTGCCGGCGTCAAGGCCGCCTTGGTGCGGGAACTGGTACCTGCAGCCCTTCAGGCCGATCCGCATGAACTCGCGAGCCTGATCAAAGCCTTGCCGATTCCGGTTCTAAGACCCCGGCCGATCGCAGAAGCGATTTCCTCGGCGGGCGGCGTCAGCTTCAGCAGCATCAACGACGACTATATGCTGAAGGCGCTTTCGGGGGTTTTCGTCGCCGGCGAAATGCTCGACTGGGAAGCGCCGACCGGCGGCTACCTACTTACCGCCTGCCTTGCCACGGGACGCGCTGCGGCGCGCGGGATCGAGGCCTGGCTGCAGCGGTAACAGAACCCGCTCAGGCCGTCTCTTCGCGGAGTTCTTCGACGCCGCCAGCTTCTCGAGCCGGCGGTCGGCCATAGGCGCGGAGGAAAGTACGCACGGCCGCCCGCGCAGACTTCTCGAGCTCCTCGTCGGTCGGTGTTCCGCCAAAGAAGCTGATCATTTGCAGATCGGCATTGACCAAGGCGAGGAACTGTTTGGCGGCAAGGTCGAAGTCGTCGATCTCCAGCCGCGCGACATGGGAAAGCCGGGCAAAGAGCGCCGCCAAGGCGGTTCCGATCTTGCCCGGTCCCTGCTCGCGCCAGATCTCGAAGAGATGCGGATAACGCTCGCCTTCCGTCTGCACCAGCTTACGGATGAACTTTCCGTCGTGATTGCACACGCAGTTCTTGTTGAGGCGGACAGCAAAGGCGGTGAGCTCGTCTTCGAGATTGTCGCCGTTGTCGGGAAAGGTCGCCAGGATCGAAAAGAGCGCGGCATTGGCGCGATCCAGGATATCCTGGACGACCGCCATGAACAGCGTCTCTTTTTCCCGGTAGTGGTTGTAGACGGTCTGCCGCGAGACGCAGGCTTCCATCGCGATTTCGTCGATGCTGGCGCCGGCAAAACCTTCACGGCAAAATACTTCAGCAGCAGCGTCCAAAATCGAGACGCGTTTGGCGCATTGGCCTTTCTGAGTGGGGCCGCCCGGCTTCGGTTGCGGCACTTTCGGTTTTTTCATGCGATGAAAATAAGACGTGTTGACGAATTAGACAATGGTGTCTAACTTTACACTCGTGTCCAATTTGTTAGACACGAGCAGTCGCGGGCAGATGCGATCCTCCCAAGCCGCGTCCATGCCTGTCCGGCGGCCGCTTTTCCGTTTCAACCTTTAGCGACAGCGATGGGCCGGCAGGTGCATCCGGCTCTGCCTTCGCGGTTTCTGAAAGAGCATCATCATGACCGCCTCATTTCTACGCACTGCCATTATTCTTGGACTTTTATCGGCCATCGGTCCGTTTGCCATCGACATGTACCTCCCGGCCCTGCCCTCGATCGGCAAGGATCTCGGCGCTGAAAACAACGTCGTGCAACTGAGCCTGCTCTCCTTCTTCATCTCCTTCGCGTTGTTCCAGCTCATCTATGGGCCGCTTTCGGACATCTGGGGCCGCAAGGCGCCGCTCTATCTCGGCATCGGGCTTTTTGCGCTCGCGAGCATCGGCTGCGCCGTCGCGAGCGACATCGAGACGCTCATTGCCTTTCGCTTCATTCAGGGCATCGGCGGTGCCGCCGGCATGGTCATTCCGCGCGCGGTCGTGCGCGACATGCACACCGGCGTCCAGGCGGCGCGGCTGATGTCGCTGCTCATGCTCGTCTTCAGCATTTCGCCGATCCTCGCACCGCTGACGGGCAGCGCCGTGATCGAATTCTACGGCTGGCGCGGCGTCTTCTATGCGGTGATGATCGCCGCCGTGACCGGCCTGGTCCTGCTTTCGACGCAGCTCACGGAGACCCGGCCGAAGGAGCACCGCTCGGACAGCACCATCGGCAGCGCGGTCGCCGCCTACCGGCTGCTTCTTGGCGACCGCAACTTCCTGACACTGACCTTCATCGGCGGCCTCGGCATCTCGAGCTTCCTCGTCTATCTCGCGAACTCGCCGTTCGTCCTGATCGACCACTACGGCCTAACGCCGACGCAATACAGCTTCGCCTTCTCGATCAACGCGGTCTCGTTCTTCGCCGTGTCGCAGGCAACCGGCTGGCTCGGTGAGCGTTTCGGTCTCGTCCGGCTGATGCGGATGGCCGTGACGATGTTCGCGTTGACCATGGTCAGCATGTTCCTCGTCATGAGCCTCGGCATCAATCAACTGCCAGTCATGGCGGCCTTCCTCTTCGTCGGCTACGGCGTCCTTGGTCTCGTCATTCCGACGTCGTCGGTGCTGGCACTCGAGGATCATGGCGAGATTGCCGGCACCGCTTCGGCGCTGATGGGAACGCTGCATTTCGTAACCTCCGCCGTGGCGATGGTCATCACCAGCATCTTCTTCGACGGTACCGCACTGCCGATGGCGGCCGGCATCGCGCTCTGCGCCCTTGGAGCCTTCCTGGTTACCCAGGCAACGATCGGCCGCCGCCGTCGGGTCGTTGCTGCGGAATAGACATTTCCGCCGCGTCCGGAAGGAGGCGTGGGCGGGCCTGCTGGCCGGCGACAGGGCGATGAACGCTTTGTGAAGCTGCACCCGCCGATTACGTGCTAACGTCGATCGACGGGTGCGGCGCAATACCAAGGACGTCCTGGCTCAAAGGGCCGCGCCGAACACTGCATGTTTCCAAACGTGCAGCAAAGCAAAGGTGCTACAGCGTCCTTTGCGCGCCTGATGGACGCGCGGCGCTGTAGTGGCGTGAAAGGAGCCGGCCATGCTTCCAACGCGACGTTCACTTCTGACTGCCTTTCTGGCGATCCCCGCCTTGCCCATCGTCAACCTCCGCCGGGCCACCGCGCAACGGCGCCCCCCGCCGCCAACGCCCGCCTGCGGCAACGATCGCGACCTGACCCTCGCGCGCACAGCCGGTCCTTTCTACAAACCCGACGCGCCCATGCGTCACGAACTCTTTGCCGACTCCCCCGATGGTGAGCGCATCACGCTCGCCGGCTATGTCCTCGACACCGACTGCCGGCCGCTCGCCAACAGCCTCGTCGAGATCTGGCATGCCGACGAAACGGGCGCCTATGATACGAGCGGCTTCCGGCTGCGCGCGCATCAATTCACCGATGCAAACGGCCGCTGGTGGTTCGGCACGATCGTGCCCGCGCGTTACAGCGGCAGGACCCGGCACTATCATCTCCGCGTGCAGCGTCGCGGCGGCGAGTTGCTCACGACGCAGCTTTACTTTCCGAACGAACCGGCCAATGCCCGCGACGCACTCTATTCGGATGCGCTGCTGCTCGATATCCGCAACACGGCCGACGGCAAATTCGGCCGCTTTGATTTCGTCGTCTGAGGCGATACGAGGCCGCTCCCGGCAGCGGCCCCGGCCCAAACGTTCACTCAATGCTCGTTCGCATGCGTCCCATGGGCCGTGATCACGCTCTGCGCTTCCTTGCCGTAAAGCTCCTCGAAATGATCGAAACCCTTGGAAAAGTAGCCGATCCCCTGTGTTGCGGATCTGAGCGAGCGCGCCAGGTCGTCGAGCGCGGCGCCTGGAATGAGGGCGCGGAAGATATCCCATCCCTTCGCCCCTTCGTCCCGATCGAAGCCGAGGACCTGGCCTTTGAGCGTCGAAACGACCGGCACGAGGCTGCCGGAATAGATCGAGGGGATGTGGATTTCCACCCGGAAGATCGGCTGCATCAGCACGGCCGAGGCCTGTGAGAGAGCCTGGCGAACGCCCATCTTTCCCGCCGTGCGGAAGGCGTATTCCGAACTGTCGACCGAGTGATGCTGGCCGTCGGTCAACATCACGCCGACGTCGATGACCTTGAAGCCGAGCGGGCCCTTGTCCATCGCCTCGCGCGCCCCTGCTTCTACAGCCGGTATGAAGTTTCTCGGAACGGCGCCGCCCTTGACGGTTTCGGCAAAGGTGAAGCCGCCGCCGCGTTCATTGGGGTGAACGCTGAGCTTCACGTCCGCAAACTGGCCGGCGCCGCCGGTCTGCTTGCGGTGACGATAATGCACGTCGGACGACTTCGAGATCGTCTCGCGATAGACAGGGCTCGGCGGTTGCTCACTGACCTCGACATGAAACACGTCAGAGAGCGTCCGGCACAGGTCGCGCAAGTGCACCGGCCCCTGGGTGCAGACCAATTGCGCGCCCGTCCCCTCCTCCTGCATGACCTTCAGGCCGCGATCGGTTTCGGAAAGCTTGGCAAGCGTTTCCGAAAGTTTGGTCTCGTCGCGCTCGCTTTCCGGCACCAGGATCCGCTCCATCATCGGCGTCGGCGGGGTCGTCCATTCCGGCGGCGCCACGGTGGCATTGGCCGTCAACAGCGACGGCACGACGAGGTGATCGGATTTCACGGCGGCGAAGACTTGACCGGGCGTCGGTGTGGCCGACGCCAGGGGGCGGCCGTTCGCCGGATCCTGCAAAGCGCCGAGCCCGGCGCCGCCGAGCATCGTTCCCTGCTTCACGCCGCTGTCGAGCGCGCGAACAAACACGGTCTTGCCGACACTCGGGCGATGATGGGCGTGAAAGCTGACGGCGGCGAGTGTCGCATCGGCGATGCCACCGTCCGCGGCAAGGCGCTTTCTGAGCGCCTCCACCCGCGGCGCATCGTGACGGAGTGCTTTCATCAGCCGCAGAATGCCGTTGCTGTGGCTTGCCGCACCGACCAGCACCGGGATGATCTTGTTTTCACTCAGGACCCGCGTGGAGATGGCATAGATTGCGTCGCTCGCTGGCTCGCGGTCCTCGATGAGCTCTTCCAGCAGCCAATCGTCGAACTCGGAGAGATGTTCGAGCAATTCGGTTCGCGCCTCGTGCTCGCGCTCGACGACGCTTTCGGGCAGCTCGAAAAGCGCCGACGGCTGACCCTCCCGGTAGCGCCAGGCGCGCTCGGAAATCAGGTCGCAACTGCCGATGATCTTGTCACCGTCGCGGATCGGGATCTGCCGGAGGACGAAAGGGTGGTTGGAATAGTCCTGGAGTGCTGCGACGACGTCTCTCAGCCGTCCCCTCGGCTCGTCCATGCGGTTGACGAAAAGGATGCAGGGCGTTCCCGACGCCTCGATGACCTTGAGGTAGGGCGCGGCGAGCACGGCCTCCTCCGGAACCGGAGAAACGCAGAGCACACAGGCATCGCTGGCGAGCAACGCATCCTGCGCCTGCGCCAGCGCCTCGTTGGTTCCGGGCGTATCGAGCGCACACCACTCTTCGTTTCCGAATTCGAACTCCGTCAGGCTCAAGCCATAGGGAGAGGCGGATTTTCTTGGTTGGCCTTCGAGCAGACTGAGCTTTTCCACGAGCGTGGATTTCCCGGTCTGCGAAGGCCCAAGTACCGTGAAGCAGCGCATCGGCGATCCTCCTACCACGATGACACGTTTTCTACAGCGCCGCGCGTCTGATAAGACGCGCGGCGCTGTAGCACTTTGAATCGCTGCATGTTTTTACCCTTAAATCGGCTTCGACTTAAGGAACCATGCAGCGGACCAAGATGCCTCACATCAGGCACAGTGCCGGGAGATCGATGGCTCCTCCGGGCGTGCGTCCTCCCCCCCGCGAGGTCAAGGCTTGACCAAGGGTGCACCCGTGCCCGTCGCTACGCAAGGCTGAGATTGACGATCTTGGGAAAAGGTCGCGGACCCGAACCGCGAAAGCCACGCCGAGTGCACGGCAGAGGGGGCCGTTGTACCCGTTCACCGTCTGTCGCGCTGTCTACCCGATAGCACTCGGTGCAAACTCCGCGACCAGTTCGTGGCGATCGCCCGGATAGGTCAGCCGAACGCTGGTGACTGGCGCGCCGCCGCTCCAGGTCCGTCGTTCGATTACCAGGCAGGGCGAACCGACCGCGATGCCGAGCGCCTGCGCGGCCTGGCGGCTCGCCGCCACGGCCCGGATGCGATGCTCGGCCGTGCTCCACGGCACCTTGCCGAGCAGCCAGGAACCGGGCGCGACGGCATCGAACGGTTCGGCTTCCGCCTCGGGCACCGCCGAAAGATTGATCAGCCGTTCCTCGAGGCAAAACGGCCGGCCGCTCGCCAGATGCCGGCAGGTGATATCGAGCAGTCGCGCCGCGGCCGGCAGGTCTATGCGTCCCGTGTCGTCGGCACCGGCCTTGCGGACATGCCGCTCGTCGAGACGATAGCCGTATTCGAGGCCGCGCGACTGCACCTCAAGTTTCACGTCGTGAATTTCCATCACCGCCGACTGAACGTGCGGAAAGGTGACATAGCTGCCGGACTTGCGCCGCCGCTCGATCAACCCCTTCTTGACGAGCTCGGTCAGCGCCTTGTTCACGGTCATGCGCGAGCAACCATATTGCTCCGTCAGCTCGTGCTCGAAAGGAATACGATGCCCCGGCGGCCAATCGCCGGACAGAATATGCCCCTCGACGTCACTGAGAATCCGCTGATGTAGGGAGAGCGGCTGCTCTGGACGATTTTCCTCGTGGGAAGAACGATCGATGGGAATGGCGGGATCCTCGGCTGATGACTGACCCCGTACCTTAAACATTTCCCGCCGCGGCAACAGTCCCGGTGAAGACGTCCGCCGGTTTTCCACGGCGGATGCCGCACGATCAACGTGTTACGATGACCCGGCCGAGTCGAGAACGATTGCCGGGACGGCCGCCGGCACGCCGCGATGGCGTCTTCGCAAGCCGAGGTGCGAACGGAGGTCGCGTCACGCCCTCGCCGGATCTCTCTTAGTAGAAGAGATGCCAAGGCGTCAGGAACGCACGGGCCCATTCCTGTTCCTGCTCCCGCTCGCGCTCCGCCGAAACATCGCCACGGACGACATCAGAAGCGGCCTTCTCGTTGCACATCACCGCCTCCGGCACAGGTGGCTCGAAATAGCCAAGCGTCATTCCGCCGAGATAGAACATGCAGCGCCCTTCGCTGTTCGTGTTTTTCAGACAAGATGGTGCCACAATCCAGCGGCCTGTCAATAGTCTACTAAATTTATGTTCTAACACGCCTACTCTCCGATCGCCGGTCGACTCGCTCGAGGCAAGCTCAATGCCGCGCCAATCACGGTTGAGTAAGGGGCGGGAATGACGCGTGATCGAGCGTCACGCCTCCGGATCGACCGCACTCGTCTCCGGCCGCGATCGCCAAAGCATGAACTCAATAAATTCAAAGTCTTACGGTGACCCAAGCGGCAACGGTCATAGTCCACGACAGCAGCGTATTGCTGCCTTGTCGGTGCGGCACAGCAGGTCTCCCTTGCCTCATTCCTGTGCTTGTCACAGGAATCCAGTCCGGCGCGGACGCGCTGTAATGACTCGCGGCGGGGCGGCGGGAAACAGTCGGAAGAGAACTGGCTTGATTAAGCCAAGACGAAAGCGCTGCCATCGTAGCGTCGAGGGGTATCTCTCGCGCCGCCGACGCGGCGCTGCTGGATACCTGTGACAAGCGCAGGAATGACATCACAGCTCGGCTGAGTTTATGAGGGCAAAAGCATCAGCTTCAAAAAGCATGCAGCAACGTCGCCCCGGCGCCATGTGTCGGCAAGGTGATCGTCGGCCGGTTCACCGCGAGCAGGGCTCCTTCACTTCCAGCAATGTTTCTGCAGCCAGCCATTGCTGTCGCGGGACAACGCATCCCCTGCCCGTTCGGATGCGCTCCCATTGGGAGCCGTGTCATGGCTTGTGACCGCCACGGCGCTCGGCCTGTTGCCCGTATCAATTGACGCGCCACGGAGACTCGCAGCCAAGTCACCGGCGCGACAACAGCGCCCTGGTTGTCCGCGGACAACCGAATCGGGACCGCTCACAAAAATTGACCGCGGACAACTGTTAAACAGAGAAATTCATAAAACTGCGACGTCCAGACGGGATAAACGGGCTTTTTGTTAAGCGTTTGTAAATTGGCAACGAATCGGCGCATAGTATAACTGCGCAGATGGGGCCTTATTGTCGAATTTTGCGCAGTTTTTCGGAGAGGGCGATGTTGCAGCAGAGAATCCAGAGTCTTGAGGAGCAGGAGCATTTGCCATCGCTGCTGTCCGCCGACGCTCAGGAGCTTGCTCATCAGCTGCAGGAACATCAGAAAAAGATCTTCTCCCCGACGGCACAAAAAACGATGCGGCTGTTCACTCCAGCCGAGGCGGCCTCCTTCATCGGAATCGGCGAAGGGTACCTGCGCCAGATCGCTTCAGAAGGCCATGGGCCGCAGCCGCTGTCAAACGGCCGGCGCATGTATGCCGTCGAGGACATCGATCGCATCCGCCGTGTGCTCGACGAGGGCGCCAAGACCGGAAAATACATCCCTCACCGCCGACCGGGCGAAAAGCTCCAGGTCATCTCGGTCATGAATTTCAAGGGTGGCTCGGGCAAGACGACCACCTCGGCCCATCTCTCCCAATATCTCGCGCTCCGCGGCTATCGCGTGCTGGCGATCGACCTCGATCCGCAGGCCTCGCTTTCCGCCCTTTTCGGCCACCAGCCGGAGCTCGACGTCGGCGAGGCCGAGACCCTTTATGGCGCGATTCGCTACGAGAACCCGCGCCCCATCGCCGATATTGTCCGCTCGACCTACACCACCAATCTCCACCTGATCCCGGGTAATCTCGAACTGATGGAGTTCGAACACGAGACGCCGAAGGCAATGATCGGCGGATCGGCCGAAACCTTGTTCTTCGCGCGAATCGGCGAGGCGCTTTCCGAGATCGAGAGTTTCTACGATATCGTCGTCATCGACTGCCCGCCACAGCTCGGCTTTCTGACCATGTCGGCGCTCTGCGCCGCCACTTCGGTGCTCATCACCGTGCATCCGCAGATGCTCGATGTGATGTCGATGTCGCAGTTCCTGTCGATGACGAGCGATCTGATGACCGTGGTGGAAAGGGCTGGCGGGCGCACGAGCTACGACTGGATGCGCTATCTGGTCACCCGTTTCGAGCCGAACGACGGACCCCAAAGCCAGATGACCGGCTTCATGCGAGCGATCTTCGGCAACCGAATGCTCCAGAATGCCATGGTGAAGTCGACTGCCATCTCGGACGCCGGCGTCACCAAACAGACGCTCTACGAGGTGGAACGCTCGCAATTCATTCGCGGCACCTATGACCGGGCAATGGATTCGCTGTCGCTCGTCAATGCGGAGATCGAAGAGATGGTCCGCAAGGTCTGGGGAAGGAAGTAATCGATGGCGCGCAAGAACCTGATCGGCATTTCCGACAGCCCGACGGCTCCGGTCGACGGAGAGCGGCCGGCTGTCGAGCGCCCGATTGCCGGCCTCGCGCAGGGTCACCGACCAAACGGCCTCGTCGGCGGGATTACCCGGTCACTCTCGAATATTACCCAGAAAGTGGAGCGCGCCGAGGAACTGGAGCGCCAGCTTGCCGAGGGGCAATCGATCGTCGATCTCGACCCTTCGCTGATCGATGCCTCCTTCGTTGTCGATAGGCTCGGTGTTACGGCCGAGGCACAGGCCGCACTGGTGCAACAGATTCGCGACCACGGACAACAGGTGCCGATCCTTGTCAGGCCGCATCCGACGGCCAAGGACCGCTACCAGGTCGCCTATGGTCACCGGCGGCTTGCGGCGCTCCGCGAGCTTGGCGGGAAGGTCAAGGCGGTCATTCGCCATCTCAGCGACGAACAGCTCGTCGTCTCCCAGGGGCAGGAGAACAACGCCCGCACAGATCTCTCCTTCATCGAGCGTGCGCTGTTTGCGACGCGGCTCGAAGATCGCGGTTTCACCCGCGAGATCATCATGTCGTCGCTCGGCGTCGACAAGGCGGCGCTCTCGAAAATGATCACGGTGGTGCGTCGGCTGCCGGTCGAAGTGATCGAGGCGGTCGGTGCCGCCCCCACTTTTGGACGCCGGCGATGGATGGAACTGGCTGATCTTATCGATCTCGACGACAACCGATCGCGAGCGCTCGAATTTGTCGAAAAGACCGAGTTTCCGGCCGGCGAAAGCGATCAGCGCTTCGAGAAGCTGTTCAGTTTCCTCAGTACGGCCAAGGAGCGCGCAAAGGTCGAGGCCTGGATTGCGCCCGACCGCACACGTCCCGTACGCATCCGCGAGACAGAGTCAGAAACGACTCTTACCTTCAACAGGAAGATTGCGCCGGGTTTTGCCGATTTCCTGAGGCAGAGGCTGCAATCTCTATACCTCGAATACCAACAGGAAACAGGAGATTAAACAGAGCAAAAGAAAAAGGCTTCCGAACGACTAGCGCTGCGGAAACCCTTCTCTCGTGTAGCGACCTGAGAATCCCATTTCCGCGAATCAGTGTCAAGAGTTTTTGACGTCGTTTCGGCGAACGGTTTTCTTTTGCCTTGGATAAGGTGAAGAAAAATGGAACGTGGAAGTGTGACGACGCCCTTTGGGCGGCGGCCGATGACGCTTGGCATGCTCGCAAGCCAAATCACCGCCAGCCGCACCCAGGTGGAGCGATCGGTCGACAAATGGAAATTGTTTCGATGGCTTTGCGAAGCGAAGGCCGTGGTTGGCGTCTCCGATCGCTCGCTGGCGGTGCTGAACGCGCTGCTGAGCTTTTACCCCGGTACCGAACTGTCCAGCGCCAGCGGCCTTGTTGTTTTCCCGTCGAATGCCCAGCTTTCGCTTCGAGCGCATGGCATGGCCGGAACGACCTTACGGCGCCACCTCGCCGCTCTCGTCGAGGCAGGCTTGATCCTTCGGCGCGACAGCCCGAACGGCAAACGCTACGCTCGGCGAAGCCACAGCGGTGCCGTCGGAGAAGCCTTCGGGTTCGATCTCTCTCCGCTGATCGCACGTGCGACCGAAATCGAATCCACTGCCGCGGAGCTCGCCGCCGAACGCCAGCATCTGCGCATCATGCGTGAACGATTGAGCCTCTGCCGGCGCGACCTCGCCAAGTTGCTGGATCTCATCCGCGAAAGCGCTCCACAGAGCGACTGGCAGGACTGCGAGCGGATGTTCGCAGTGCTTATCGCGCAGATTCCCCGCAAGCCTTCCGCGTCCGACATCGAAGCCGTTCTCGGCGCAATGGACCGTCTTCGCCGCGATCTCACCAACCAATTGGAAAATTTGCTGAATTCCAAAAAAAAGGACACCAATGATCACCGCAATGGATGCCACATACAGAATTCACATCCAGACTCTCTTTCTGAATCTGAACGTTGCTTGGGAAATGGACCTGAACCGTTTTTGCAGAAAGCAGCCGAAACGAACGCTGCAGGGGCTTTGACAGAACATCGACCAAAGCTGGCGTCATCAAAAGCATCACCGCCGTCCGCCGCCGATCGCTCGAGTACGCTGCCTCAACGGCCATGCCGCGAAATCCCGCTGCCCACCGTCCTGCAAGCCTGCCCACAGATCGCCGACTATGGGCCTTCTGGCCGGATTTTGAGTTGGAAGGATCTGATGACGGCGGCGATCGTCGTCCGCTCCATGCTCAATGTCAGCGCCGATGCCTATGACGAAGCCTGCTCCGTCCTTGGCTGCGAGAACGCCGCAACCATCGTCGCCTGCATCCTGGAAAGAGCCGAGCAGATCACATCGCCGGGCGGCTACCTGCGTGAACTCACCAGACGGGCGCGACGGCAGGAATTTTCGATTGCCCCAATGGTCGTCGCGTTGAGCCGTGCAAAAGGAAGTGGAGGAGTGGCCTTTGCGAGTTAGGAAGGCAGATCCGTCGGGAGAAAGCGACTTTTGCTTCGGCCCACTGCAGCGAGAGACGGGGCAGGGGCAATGTCACGCTGTCCTGAGATCGCGTCATGTCGAAGCATTGCCTTGAGGCGTAGAATATCCGACACTCGCTTGCCTGACGGATTCGCCTGGATTCGCGTTTTGGCGTCGTCTGGTGGCCGTTTCTTAACGATTCTGCGTCTATCGTAACGTATTGGCAAAAAAGACTTTAATTGCACGTTGCGGAAGCTATCTCACCCGTAATTTCCGACACCTCGGACAACCAAAAACAGGCGCCGTCCCCGCCTCGTCGGCAGCCGACTGCGAGCGAGGGCAGCGACCCTCAGGAAACCGACAAATTTTCGAAGTTGACAGCTGTCAACGGTTGTGGCGGCTCGGCCCTCCACAGTTTGGCTACACGAAAGTCAGCGGGCACAGCTCAAGCTTCGGGGGCCGTTGCCTCGTTGGCTGGATCTCCACGCCTCTCAGAGTATGCTTCTAGAGTCTGTCAGACCTATGTTGAAGCGTATCCTGAATGCCTGAGATAGGCGGCGCATTCGTGCGGGCTGAACGCCTTGAGAACGTCGCCGACGCGCCGCCATGTCGCCTCGACGCTACGCTCGTCG
>NZ_JADYVE010000059.1 GCF_020193655.1 Ensifer sp. IC3342 | reverse complement strand
CGTGCCTTGACCGGCGCTACGGTACCCCCGCCATCGATCCGACAACCACCATCACGAGCGCGTTCATATCGATTTCGCCATTGATGGTGAGTCTATCGCCGGCGCGCTGCACGCGAAGTTTGGAATTGTCTTTGCGGGCCTGCATTTCTACTTCGCCGATGGCAGCTTCGATGAGAGTCCTCGGTTCTATTCTCCCCCCATTGCGATCGCTAACACCCATTCCCGGAGACGCCTTCCTATATCGGCGGCTCCAGCTGCAGCGCTTCAGTTTAGCCACGCTGATTTCTCCCGGCGCCTATTTACTCTTACCACCCGACTTCGTTTCGAGGCTCTTTTCAGAGCCGACATCAGGTCGATCACGTTGCCAGTGTAGGCAGGCTCTTCATCCTTGCCTTTGCCTTTCGGCTTTGCACCCTTTTTGGCCGACTTGCGCTTGCTCTCAATGATTTCCTTGAGCTTTTCCTGCACCGGATCTTGGACCATGTCCGGGTTCCAAGGTTTGCGCCGCTCCCCGATCAGCGATGTGACGAGGCTCATGAGCTTGGGGTCATTGTCGCCGTCGCCGATATCGTTAAAATAGTTTTCCGGCTTCCGCACCTCGTCGCCATAGCGAAGCGTCCAAACGACGATGCCCTTGCCGCAGGGCTCCAGCATCACAGCGCGCTCGCGCCGGCCGATGACGAGCCTGGAGATGCCAACGACCTTCTCTGCCTCCATGGCGTCGCGGATAACGCTGAACGCCTCGTGGCCGACCTCATCCGACGGCGACAGGTAGTGGGGCTTCTCCAGCCAGACCCACTCGATGGTATTGCGCGGCACGAACTTTTCGATGTCGATCGTCCGGGCGCTCTCGAGCGCGAACCGCCTCGGCGGGATCCTCGGTGCTTCGACGCTGCAAAAGCCGGCCGCAACTTCTTTCGAGCCCACGCGTTCTTGGGAGAGGCCCCGCCCTGCGGTAGCATTTACATGCTTGAGCGACATGCTTAGCGTGGATATTTCGTATCCATCAGCGGGAGAAACCCATGAATGCCTCCCTCGATCATGCGCCGGCACAGGCAAATAATCTGCCTCGTTTCTTGGCGCTGACACTGGGATCGATCGGGGTAGTCTATGGCGATATCGGGACAAGCCCGCTCTACGCTTTCCGCGAGGCGCTCCGCCCGTTCGGGGCAGGTGGCGTAGGCAGAGAAGAGATCATCGGGCTCGTCTCCTTGGTCATCTGGACATTGACCATCATCGTGAGCATCAAATACGTGCTCTTCCTGCTTCGGGCCGACAACGACGGGGAGGGCGGCACTCTGTCCCTGCTCGCCCTGTTGATGAAGAAGGGCACCAAGCATGTAACATTGATGTTTTTTGCCGGTGTTCTCGGCGCCGCCCTGTTCATCGGCGACGCAATGATCACGCCGGCGCTTTCGGTGTTGTCGGCAGTAGAGGGGCTGAAGCTCGTGACGCCGGCGCTTCATGACTACGTCCTGCCGATCGCTGTGGGCATCATCGTGCTGCTCTTTGCCGTTCAGTCACGTGGCACCGGAGCGGTCTCGATCTTCTTCGGACCAATCACGCTCGTTTGGTTTCTCGTGATGGGGGCAGCCGGTATCGCTCATATCGGTGACGACCTGACGATCCTCACGGCATTCAACCCAGCCCACGCTGTTGCCTTCTTATGGGATGCGGGTCTTATCGGATTCATCGTGCTCGGCGCCATCTTCCTGACGGTGACAGGAGCCGAGGCGCTTTATGCCGATCTCGGTCATTTTGGGCGCAGCCCGATCCAGGCGGCCTGGTTTGTTATCGTGTTTCCCGCTCTGACGCTGAATTATCTCGGACAAGGCGCCCTGGTGCTGTCCCATCCGGATGCTCTCTCGAATCCGTTTTTCTTGATGTTCCCGGATTGGGCTCTATTGCCGATTGTGATCCTTGCCACGGTAGCGACAATCATCGCCAGCCAGGCTGTGATTACCGGCGCATTCTCGCTGGTGCGGCAGGCGATCCACCTCGGCTTCCTGCCACGCTTCGAGATCTGCTACACCTCCGAAACGCAGACAGGCCAGATTTATTTGCCACTCGTCAATACCGCCCTTCTGACCGGCGTACTCGTCCTCATGTTCATGTTCGGTAGTTCCGAATCTCTCGCCCCGGCGTACGGCATATCGATCACCGGTGCCATGGTGATTGACACTATTCTTGCCTTCGAATTCGTGCGGCGACAGTGGAACTGGCCGGTGCCGAGCGCAGCCGCGGTCCTGGCGCCTCTGTTTTTGCTGGAAATGGTATTTCTCGGCGCCAACCTCTTCAAGTTTCACCACGGTGGCTACATGCCGATCCTGTTTGCGGGCACCTTGCTGACGATGATGTGGACCTGGCGCAAAGGTGTAAAACTCCTGCGCCAGAAGACGTCCCGCCAAGAGATTCCGCTTAGCCAGTTCATTGCCGCGGTCGAACGACGATCCGAGCACGCACCCGTCGAAGTTCCGGGAACAGCGATCTTTCTTACGGCCACTCCCGAAACGACGCCTGCCGTGCTCTTGCACAACATCAAACACAATCACGTGCTTCATCAGCACAATGTCATCTTGACGATCAAAACGGCGAAGGTCCCCTATGTACCGGACGAGGACCGCTACACGCTCACGAAACTCTCCGAGCGCTTCAGCAGACTGGAGTTGAGGTTCGGCTTCATGGATGAGCACGATGTCTCGCAAGCGCTGGCGCTATGCCGAAAGGCAGGCCTCAAGTTCCAGATCATGTCCACGTCCTTCTATCTTGGACGGCGAAAGCTGGTCGCCGACCCCCAATCAGGTCTTCCCAAGTGGCAGGACAAGCTGTTCATAGCCATGGCGGATTCCGCGATCGATCCCACGGAATACTTCCATCTGCCTCCCAATCGCGTCGTCGAACTGGGAGAGCAAGTGATCATCTAGGCCTGTTGTTGGCCCAGGATCGCCTGTGATCGGCAAGTTCCAAAGAGTGCGGTTTCGGCACTGAAGCTGGGTGAGTGAGTGGGGCGAGTCCCTTCGCTTGCAGGCGTTTCCGGTTGGCCAGGTCAAACTCCGGTGTTGCACACGCCATTGAGGGGCGTTTGT
>NZ_JADYVE010000058.1 GCF_020193655.1 Ensifer sp. IC3342 | reverse complement strand
TCGATGTTTGGGCCCGGTTCCAATCGTGAGCCCGTATTTCCATCCTATCGGGGGCAACCAACCCAGACAGCATCATCTTGCAAAAAAGTTCCCGGGGGCAGTCGCACCGCGATTACCCCATGTGTAGCTTCGGCGATCGCCGTGCTTTCCGGACGGAGCCGGGAATGGATCAGCTTGCCGCAGCGGGCAGGCTGATGAGCGGATCATCGCTCATTGCGGCGATGGTCTCAAGGGACAGGTATCTGGAGCGCTGAACGGCCCACTCATCATTCTGTTCGAGCAGTAGCGCGCCGACGAGGCGGACGATGGCATCGTCGTTGGGAAAGATGCCGACGACCTCGGTGCGTCGCTTGATCTCGCCGTTGAGGCGTTCGATCGGGTTTGTCGAATGCAACTTGGTCCAGTGCTGTCGGGGAAAGGTCATGTAGGCGAGAACGTCTTCCTCGGCGGTGTCCATGAGTTGGGCGAGCTTAGGCACTTTCGGCCTGATCTGGTCGGCGACGTTGCGCCACTGGGTGCTTGCGGCCTCCGGCGTGTCCTGGGCAAACGCCGTGGCGATGAAGGCGGAGACCACCCGTCGCCCGCTCTTGCCGGCATGCGCCAGAGCATTGCGCATGAAGTGGACCCGGCACCTCTGCCAGGTAGCGGACAGAACCTTGGAGACGGCGGCCTTGATCCCCTCGTGGGCATCGGAGACGACGAGCTTCACGCCTCTGAGACCTCGCCGCGTCAGTTTGCGCAGGAACTCTGTCCAGATCGGCTCGGCCTCGGACGTGCCAATCTCCATGCCCAAAACCTCGCGCCGTCCGTCGGTGTTGACGCCGACGGCGATGATGACGGCGACCGAGACGATGCGGCCACCGCGCCGGACCTTCAGATAGGTGGCGTCGATCCACAGATACGGCCAGTCGCCCTCGATGGGGCGGCTGAGGAACGCCTTCACCTTGTCGTCGATCTCCTCGCACAGCCTCGAGACCTGGCTCTTGGAGATGCCGCTCATGCCCATCGCCTTGACCAGGTCGTCGACGGAGCGGGTCGAGACGCCCTGGATGTAGGCCTCCTGGATCACGGCCGTCAAAGCCTTCTCTGCCATGCGGCGCGGCTCGAGAAAGCTTCTCTATTCGGCGTGTTGAGGTCAAGCGCTTTCGAGCGTTCCGGCTTGCCGGCATTTGATGTCTTTCGCGGGGTCTTGCTTCTCTGCGGGATCGGCGCCTCGGCCCTCCCTCCATGGGATTCAAATGAGTGAGGTGGAACAATCTCGGGAGCGTCCTGATGCAAGGGGCATCGGTACAGCTTTCTGCGGCGAACTCACCTCATCCACCGTCCCGCGAAGGACAGGTTTCCACCGGCATGGTGGAACTGTGTCTCACCTTCCATCGGGGTGATAATTGTCACATTTGTCGTGGTTCATCTCCCATCTTCTTGTTCGGCCGATTGGGCGACCATCTTCTCGTCCCGACCTGATTTCGCGCTGGCCGTCGGCACACAGTGGTCGTCAAGGGAGGCCCAGCGGGCCATCGCGCAGCGACTTGCCCTTGACGGGCACGAGCGCCGCGGCAGGCCACTGGTCGGGACGTCAGCCAGCGACCGGCACGGGGTCCTGCCTGGTCCAGCGGAACTGGGTGCCGTCGATCCAGATCCGATGCATGATCACCGCCAGTCGGCGGGCAAGCGCGACAATGGCCTTGCGCGCACCACGCCGCTTGGCGACGTTCATCGCCCAGGCCTTCAACCAGGACCATTTCGTGGCTCGCGTCAGAAGCACCTGCGCCGACTCGTAGAGCAGGGATCGAAGCAAGCCGTCGCCGCACAGTGTGATGCGGCCGATGCGGCGGCTTTCGCCCGACTCATGCAGTACCGGCGTCAGCCCCAATATCGGCCCTACCGCCTTGGAATTCCTGAACCGCTGAGGAATGTCGATCGTCGCGGTATAGGCCATCGAGGTCACCGGACCGACACCGGGGATCGACATCAGTCGGCGGCACGTCTCATCCTCCCGGACAAGCATCAGAACCTTGCGGTGCAGGGCGCCAAAATGCTGGCGTAGCTTGTCGCGTGCGTCGAGCAGCGGCTCCAGGATCTCGGCTAGTTCGGGCATGTCTTCGGTGAGCTCGCGGATGCGGTGCGCGAATTTGACGGCTCCGACCATGCCGACCTTGAGCCCGAAATTGCGCAACAGCCCGCGGATGTCGTTGTCGATGGCAATCGCCTTTTCCTGTAAGAGCTTGCGCGCCGTCAGCAAGGCCCGGCGTTTCTGGCTCGTCAGCGTCTTGACATGCACCGGGCGGAACAGGTTGACCCGCATCATCTGGGCAATGCCTCGGGCGTCAATGCGGTCGGATTTGTTCGGCTGTGCCTTCAAGAATGCCTTGGTGTGCCGCGTCTCGATGCAGGTCACCGGCAATCCGGCTTCCGCCAGCCGGCTGAATAGCCATTGCGATAAGGGCCCGGCTTCAAGCCCGATCCGCTCAAGGGCCCAGGCAGGATCGGTGAGGACCCGCACAAGATCTTCGGGATGGCTCGGCACCTTCCCCTCACGGCAGATCGCGCCCGTTTCGTCGACGATGCAAATGGCGGTCTCTTTGACTGCGACGTCCAATCCGGCATAATGTTTCATGCTGCGCTTCCTTTCCTGATGCTTGTGGCTGTTCCAGAACAGACCACGGTTACCATCAGCTCGAAGCGCAGCACCTTCATGGCATCACCGCTGAAGGATGGGGCTCAAGCCGAATACCCCATCTTGGGAAATAGCTGCCGGTACGAAGCTTCGGGATGCGCAGTTCCACCGTCCCGGCCCGTGTCTCCCAGTCGCGCTCGCGGTAGCCGTTACGTTGGGCGAGCCGAAAGGCGCTCTTCTCGCCATAGGCCGCACCCGTCTTCGCGCCGCACTCCAGCTCCATCAGCTTCTCGGCGGCAAAACCGATCATCTCGCGTAGTAAATCCGCGTCCGCACTCTTCTCAACAAGCGAGCGCAGGTTCATCATCTCGTCGGTCATCGGTGATCTTTCCATCAGGTTGAGCTTGAACAACCCGACCCTACCGGAAAAACACTGATGGCCGCCTTCCTGCTACACATGGGGTAATCGCGGTGCGACTGCCCCCGGGAACTTTTTTGCAAGATGATGCTGTCTGGGTTGGTTGCCCCCGATAGGATGGAAATACGGGCTCACGATTGGAACCGGGCCCAAACATCGA
>NZ_JADYVE010000057.1 GCF_020193655.1 Ensifer sp. IC3342 | reverse complement strand
AGGTTACGCGGCTGGTCGACATCGGTGCCCATGAACACGGCCGTGTGATAGGCAAGAAGCTGGATCGGCAACGCGAAGATCATCGGCGCAATGATCTCGTCGACGTTCGGCAACACGATCGTATGCATCGTGTCGAGCTTCGACGCGGCAGCCCCCGTCTCGTCCGTAATGAGAATGATGCGCCCGCCACGAGCGGCAACTTCCTGCATGTTCGAGACGGTCTTGTCGAAGAACCGATCGTGCGGCGCGATCACGATGACCGGCATGTTCTCGTCGATCAGCGCGATCGGTCCGTGCTTCAGCTCGCCAGCCGCATAACCTTCCGCATGGATGTAGGAAATCTCCTTGAGCTTCAGCGCGCCTTCCATCGCCAGCGGGAAGCTGGTGCCGCGGCCGAGGTAGAGCACGTCGCGGCACTTCGACAGTTCACGCGACAGGAGCTCGATCTTCGGCTGGACGCTGTTCAACACCTGGCCCATGATGCGCGGCATCTCGGCAAGACTTCTCACCAGCGCCTGTTCTTCGTGTTCGCTGACCGTGCCTCGCGCCCGGCCAGCGCCGACAGCAAGCGCGGCGAGCACCGCAAGCTGGCAGGTGAAGGCCTTGGTCGATGCCACGCCGATCTCGGGACCGGCGAGGATCGGGAAGACCGCGTCGGACTCCCGCGCGATCGTCGATTCGCGGGTATTGACGACGGCACCGATTTTCAGACCGTGTTCCTTGCAGTACCGGAGCGATGCCAGCGTATCGGCCGTTTCGCCAGACTGGGAAATGAAAAGAGCGGCCGATTGCGGCGAGAGCGGGATCTCGCGATAGCGAAACTCTGAAGCGACATCGATTTCAACTGGCAGGCGCGCATAACGCTCGAACCAGTACTTGCCGATCAGTCCGGCGAGATAGGCGGTACCGCAGGCGGAAAGAGCAAGGCTCGGCACTTCGGCGAAGTCGATGGCATCGGAAACGGCCGTCACCCGGTTTTCAATGAAGTTGATGTAGTGGCCGAGCGCGTGGGAGATGACCTCCGGCTGCTCGTAGATTTCCTTCTCCATGAAATGGCGATGATTGCCCTTGTCGACCATATAGGCCGCAGCCATCGAAATCTGGCGCGGGCGCGCGACGACATTGCCGTCAATGTCGAAGATGTGCGCACCGGTCTTGCCGATAACGGCCCAGTCGCCATCGATCAGATACGTGATTTCATTGGTGAAGGGCGCCAAGGCGATCGCATCCGACCCCAGGAACATTTCGCCGTCGCCATGGCCGATCGCGAGCGGCGGCCCGTTTCTGGCTGCCATGATCGTCGATGGGTCATCCTCAAAGAGGACGGCGAGCGCATAGGCCCCGGTAACGCGCTTCAGCATCGCGTGCATCGCTTCGCGGCGCCCCATACCATCGCGATGGTATTTCGCCAGGAGATGCGCCACGACTTCCGTATCGGTATCGGTGCGGAACTCGGCGCCTGACGCGGCAAGTTCATCCTTCAATTCCGCGAAGTTCTCGATGATGCCGTTGTGGACCACCGCAACGCCGTCGGTGAAATGGGGATGCGCATTGCGCTCCGTCGGTGCACCATGCGTCGCCCAGCGCGTGTGGGCAATGCCGATGCTGCCGGCCAGCGGCTCCTCTTTCAGCTTCGCTTCGAGGTTGAACAGTTTCCCCTCGGCACGGCGGCGCTCCAACCGGCCCCCCTCGATGGTTGCGACGCCGGCCGAATCATAACCGCGATATTCCAGCCGCTTCAACGCATCGACCAACCGCTCCGATACCGGCTGACTGCCGACGATGCCAACGATCCCGCACATAACCCTCTCCGCGTTCTCTTCGCGCCTGTCCCAGCGCAGTGGTCATCCGAGGCGACCCCTGCCGCCTTCGGGCCTTGGTAGCGGAATTGCCGCGTGAGGCAATCCCGTACGATTTCACTTTCAATTTCAGTATTTAACGAGGATCTATTCGACGGCCTTCGCCTTTTTCCTGGCGGCCTTCTCCGTTTCGTAGCGCTCGCGCAGGATCCGCGCCCTGCCAGGCTTGATGTCCTGGCGCGCGCGCCCAAAGGCGACTGCGTCCGCGGGAACGTTGTCGGTAATGACGCTGCCGGATGCAACAAGCGCGCCATCGCCGATCGACACCGGAGCCACAAGCGACGAGTTCGACCCGACGAAGGCATTTTCGCCAATGCGGGTCACATGCTTGTTCACCCCGTCATAGTTGCAGGTGATGGTTCCGGCGCCGATGTTCGATCCAGCACCGACGAATGCGTCGCCGATATAGGTCAGATGGTTGACCTTGGCACCGGCACCGATCTCAGCCTTCTTCACCTCGCAGAAATTGCCGACCTTCGATTTCGGGCCGAGATCGGCGCCCGGACGAAGGCGTGCGAACGGTCCGACAGTCGCGCCCGCGCGAACGAGCGCCCCCTCGAGATGCGAGAAGGCGTGGATAATCGCCCCGCTCTCCACGCTGACGCCAGGCCCGAAGACAACATTCGGCTCCACCAGGACATCCTGGGCAAGCTCGGTGTCCCAGGAAAGGAACACCGTTTCCGGCGCGATCATCGACACGCCTGCGAGCATCAGTTCTTGCCGCCGGCGCTCTTGCCAGCGACGCTCGATATAGGCGAGTTCTGCCCGTGTGTTGCAGCCGGTCAGTTCCTCTTCCGGTGCTTCGACCGCGACTGCCCTACCCCCGACGGTGCGGACGATCTCCACAAGGTCGGTGAGATAGTATTCGCCCTTGACGTTGGCATTGCCGATACGGCTGAGAAGATCGAGGGCTTTGCGGCCATTGATCGCCATCAGCCCGCCATTGCAATACGTGATCCGACGCTCCGCCTCGGAGGCGTCCTTGTGCTCCCTGATCGCGACCAGCACGCCGTCCTCGACGATCAGGCGTCCATAACCGGTCGGATCGGCGGCTTCGAACCCGATGACGACCACGTCATTTCCTGAGGCCAGCCCCTCTCTCGCCGCCTTGAGCGGTCCTGCCGTGATAAGGGGAGTGTCCCCGAAGATGACCAGGATGTCGTCATAACCCCGTGCAATGGCTTCGCGAGCCGCGAGCACGGCGTTCCCGGTGCCGAGACGCTCCTTTTGCAGGAACGAGGTGACGGCAGCGCCCGCGGTCTGGGCGGCGGCGGAAACAGCTTCGGCATCGCGACCGACGACCAGCGCCACATCCGAAATAGAGGCGCTCGATAGCGCGTCGACGACGTGGGCGATCATCGGCCTGCCCGCCACCGGATGCAGCACCTTCGATACGGACGATTTCATCCGCGTGCTTTCGCCAGCCGCCAGGATGATTGCCAGGCACGTCCGTTCCATTCGCATTTCTCCTTGGTATTGATCGCAGGCGGA
>NZ_JADYVE010000056.1 GCF_020193655.1 Ensifer sp. IC3342 | reverse complement strand
TCCCCTCACTGGACGTGGCGGCGAACATAGCCTTCCACGCTAAGCTCGCCGGCCGCCATGATCCCACGTGGGAAAATGAACTCGCGGAGCGCCTCGGGGTCGGGACATTGCTGACCAGATATCCAGAGCAGCTTTCCACTGGCCAGCAGCAGCGGGTGGCGATCGGACGGACTCTTGCCGCACGTCCCGGCTTGGTTCTGGCAGACGAACCCACAGGAAATCTGGACGAGGCTAACGGAGACGCTGTCCTGGATCTGATGCTCTCGCTGGCGAAGGGAACGGGATCGACGCTGCTCATGGTGACGCATTCGCAAAAGCTCGCGGACAGGCTCGACCGGCAGGTGCATTTGCGGTCGGGGAAGATCGCATGACGATTTGGACCGTAGCCGCGGCCCTCCTATCCCACTGGCAACGACGGCCGCTGCAGCTCGGCGCTGTCGTGTTGGGCCTGGCGCTGGCGACTGCCCTGTGGTCCGGCGTGCAGGCCGTCAACGCAGAAGCCCGCGCGAGCTATGCCCGCGCAGCGGTTGTGCTCGACCAGAACGGGTTGGCGCACTTGGTTTCTCCGCACGGCCGCTCGATCCCGCAGGCCGTCTTCGTGCGGCTCAGACGAGCGGGTTGGAACGTGTCGCCGGTCCTTGAGGGGGAATATCGGTTCGGCACCGCCCGGCTGAGGGTGATCGGTGTCGAGCCGCTGACTATGCCCGCGGAGACGCAGGCCGTCGATCGGAGGAATGCCGGGGAGTTACTTTCCTTCATCTCGCCTCCTGGCACGCTGATTGTCTCTCCCGAAACCGCGGAGAAAATACGAAGGCAGACTGATCTTGCATTGCGTGTTTCGGACCGGATGCCGGACGGGGCCGCCTTCGTCGATATCGGCTTAGCCGAGCGGCTATTGAGACGAGAGGGCGAACTTACTCGGATTGTGATCGCCGAGAACCAACGTCCCGGTCTGGAGCCACTCGGAACGCTTGCCCCGGCGCTCTTGGTTCGCGAGCCGAGTGCGCAAAGCAACCTCGAGTATCTTACCGAGAGCTTCCATCTCAATCTTACGGCCTTCGGTTTTCTCGCCTTCGCGGTGGGGCTGTTCATCGTGTACTCGACGATCGGCCTCGCCTTCGAGCAACGGCGGCCGACCTTCAGAACGCTTCGGTGCCTTGGAGTTTCGTTGAGCGCGCTTGCGGTTTCGCTGCTCGCCGAGCTTTTCCTTTTCGCCCTTGTCGCCGGAGCGGCCGGAGTCATCATCGGATATCTGATCGCGTCGCTGCTACTGCCCGGGGTCGCCGCAACCCTCGAAGGCCTTTACGGAGCTAGTGTCCCCGGCACGCTTTCCCTACGTCCGGAGTGGTGGCTCTCTGGCTTTGCCATCGCGGCGGCCGGAACACTGATTTCCTCGATACAAAGCCTTTTGCGCTTGATGCGGATGCCTGTGCTCGCGGCCGCCCAGCCTCAGGCCTGGGGGCGATCGTCGCAGACGGGGCGGCGATTTCAGGTGCTGGCCGCAGCGGCTTTGCTAGGCCTCTCGGGAGCACTTATTCTGTGGGCTGATGGACTTCGGGCGGGCTTTGGGGTCCTTGGCTGTCTTCTACTCGGGGCGTCGCTGCTTCTCCCGGCCATGCTCTCTGGATTCCTCACCTTGATGCAGCGGCTGTCTTCGGGTGCGCTCGTCACGTGGTTTTGGGCCGATGCGCGGCAGCAGCTCCCCGGACTTTCCCTCGCCCTCATGGCATTGCTTCTTGCGCTGGCGGCAAACGTCGGCGTCGGAACCATGGTGTCGAGCTTCCGCCTCACTTTCATCGGCTGGCTCGACCAACGCCTCGCCGCGGAGCTTTACGTCGCCGCCCGGAACGAACCCGAGGCAGATCGGCTCCGGGCATGGCTTGCAACAAAGGTGGAATCGGTGCTGCCAATCGTGAGCGTGGACGCCGAGATCCGGGGGCAACCGATGCAGATCTTCGGTGTCGTTGACGATCCGACCTACCGGGAACACTGGCCCCTGATCGTCGTTATGCCGGACGTCTGGGATCGCGTGGCGTCCGGTGAAGGGGTGTTGGTCAATGAACAGTTCTGGAGGCGGGAGCGGCTCCGCATCGGCGATCAGCTGGATTTGGCCAGCGACTGGAACGCGACAGTTGTCGGCGTCTATTCGGATTACGGAAACCCAAAGGGCCAGGTCATCGCCGGAATAAACGCTCTGACCTCTCGCCACCCGCAAGTCTCGCACCTGCGCTATGGTCTGCGGGTCCAGCCCGATCAGATTGCGGATCTGCGGTCGAGCATCTCGGACGAATTCGGACTACCACCGGATAACATCGTCGATCAAGCGGCACTGAAGGAACAGTCACGGCGGATCTTCGATCGTACGTTTTTGGTTACTGGCGCGCTGAACATCTTCACGCTTGGGGTTGCGGCATTGGCTGTGTTCTCAAGCCTTCTCATGCTTTCGGAAATGCGCCTCCCGCAGCTTGCGCCAGTTTGGGCGATGGGGGTCACGAGGCGCGATCTCGCTCTTCTTGAGATACTAAGGACCCTGGTGCTCTGGCTGGCGACATTTGCTGCCGCTTTGCCCCTCGGCCTGGTGCTGGCGTGGGTGCTTCTTGCGGTGGTGAACGTCGAAGCCTTCGGCTGGCGTCTGCCGATGCATATCTTTCCTTACGAGTGGGTCAGGCTCGGTCTCGTCGCGCTTGCCGCTGCGGTCGTTTCCGTATTCATCCCGCTTCGCCGGCTGGCGGGACTCGCGCCGTCGGAACTTCTCAAGGTATTCGCCAATGAGCGTTAGATCGATCGCGATCGCTTTTGCGGTGATGACCATAACCAGTTTGTCCGGAAACCAAGCGCCCTCCCAGGGTTTTGCTGGCCTCGGCTCGGCGGCTGAAGGGTTTTCGGTGCCGCAGCCCGGCCGGCCGTTCCATTTCCCCGTCGACCACGGCGCGCATCCGGATTTCCGGATAGAGTGGTGGTATCTCACTGCAAATCTTGAAGCTCCGGACGGAACTCGGTATGGGGCGCAGTGGACCCTTTTCCGGTCAGCGCTTGCTCCGGGGGAGAACAAAGGGTGGTCGAGCCCACAGCTCTGGATGGGTCACGCCGCCGTCACGACTTCGGAAGACCACTTCGTGGCAGAACGCATTTCACGCGGGGGAGTAGGGCAGGCTGGGGTCGTGGCGGAGCCCTTCTCGGCTTGGATCGACGACTGGCAGATGCAGGGAAATGCCGTTCCGGGAGCGGACCAACTGGCTAACCTCACCCTGACTGCGACAGCAGAGGAATTCGGCTACGAACTCCGCCTATCGGCCACAGGCCCGCTGGTCCCGCAGGGCGATAACGGCTATTCGGTGAAATCAGCGAAGGGGCAGGCCAGCTACTACTATTCACAACCATTCTATGCGGTGACTGGCTCGCTTTCGCTGCCGACGAGGAACGTAGAGGTGACCGGGAAGGCTTGGCTTGACCGCGAGTGGTCGTCACAGCCGCTCGCGGAAGACCAGACGGGCTGGGAGTGGTTCTCGCTCCACCTCGATACAGGGGAGAAGCTGATGGGCTTCCGTCTCAGAGATGAGGGGGAGGGATTTACCTCTGCCACCTGGATCACCGCCGACGGGCGACCGAACCCCTTGCCCGCGGGAGCTCTCAAGATCGTTCCCGTGCGAACCGCCAAAGTCGCAGGGCGTCTGATTCCTGTCTCCTGGAACGTCCAGATTCCCAATCGCGGCTTTGACGTCACAACCCAGCCTCTGAATGACCAAGCATGGATGTCAACGTCCATACCGTATTGGGAAGGCCCGATCGCCTTCGAGGGCAGTGTCAGTGGGAGGGGCTACCTGGAGATGACCGG
>NZ_JADYVE010000055.1 GCF_020193655.1 Ensifer sp. IC3342 | reverse complement strand
CGACAATTGCTGGTTACGATTGTCGGCTCCGCGACACAGGCTTGCTTTTAAGTGCGGGTGATCGCTCTTTGATCCAAGCGGCTGAGAAATCGGCAAAAATCGATCGCCGTCGTTCCGCTCCACCGAGTTGGCACGGGTCTTGTAGGCATTGTTGCGCAGGCGGCGGAAGCTGCCGCGGCATTCGTGGTGCGGGCAACCGCGATGGTTCGAACAACGAAGGAAAGCAACATGGCAGGTCTGCGTCAAATCGCATTTTACGGCAAGGGCGGTATCGGCAAGTCCACCACCTCGCAAAACACGCTCGCCGCCCTTGTCGACCTCGGGCAGAAGATCCTCATCGTCGGCTGCGACCCCAAGGCCGACTCCACCCGTCTTATCCTCAATTCGAAGGCGCAGGACACGGTCCTGCATCTGGCGGCAAAGGAGGGGTCGGTGGAGGACCTCGAGGTCGAGGACGTGCTCAAGGTCGGCTACAAGGGCATCAAATGCGTCGAGTCCGGCGGCCCCGAACCGGGCGTCGGCTGCGCCGGCCGCGGCGTCATCACCTCGATCAACTTCCTGGAGGAAAATGGCGCCTATGACGATGTCGACTACGTCTCCTACGACGTGCTGGGGGACGTGGTGTGCGGCGGCTTCGCGATGCCGATCCGCGAAAACAAGGCGCAGGAAATCTACATCGTCATGTCCGGCGAGATGATGGCGCTCTATGCCGCCAACAACATCGCCAAGGGGATCTTAAAATATGCCCATTCGGGCGGCGTGCGGCTCGGCGGGCTGATTTGCAACGAGCGCCAGACGGACCGCGAACTCGATCTCGCCGAGGCGCTGGCGGCCAAGCTCAATTCCAAACTCATCCACTTCGTGCCGCGCGACAACATCGTCCAGCACGCCGAACTCAGGAAGATGACGGTGATCCAGTATGCACCGGACTCCAAACAGGCGGCGGAATATCGCGCCCTGGCCGAAAAGATCCATGCCAATTCGGGCCAGGGCACCGTCCCGACCCCGATCACCATGGAGGAGTTGGAAGACATGCTGCTCGATTTCGGAATCATGAAGACCGACGAGCAGATGCTTGCCGAACTTCAGGCAAAGGAAGCGGCGGCAACCGCTGCCCAGTGATGCCGCCGCATCAAAACGTGAGCCGGTGCAACATTCCACCAACGGTGCCTCTTCTTGGAGGGCACGCGAAAAGGGGGCAGGCCCAATGAGCCTCGATTACGAGAATGACAGTGCGCTCCATCAGGAGTTGATCACCCAGGTGCTGTCGCAGTACCCGCACAAGGCGGCCAAGCATCGCCAAAAGCACCTCAGTGTCGCCTCGGACCGGGATCAGCCCGGGGAGGAAGGCCAGACCATCTCCGAATGCGACGTGAAGTCGAACATCAAGTCCATTCCGGGCGTGATGACGATCCGCGGCTGCGCCTATGCGGGCTCGAAAGGCGTGGTCTGGGGGCCGGTGAAGGATATGGTCCACATCTCGCACGGCCCGGTTGGCTGCGGTCAGTATTCCTGGTCGCAGCGCCGCAACTACTATGTCGGCACCACCGGCATCGACACCTTCGTGACGATGCAGTTCACCTCCGACTTTCAGGAGAAGGACATCGTCTTCGGTGGCGACAAGAAGCTGGAACAGGTCATCGACGAGATCGAGGAACTGTTTCCGCTCAACAACGGCGTCACCATCCAGTCCGAATGTCCGATCGGCCTGATTGGCGACGACATCGAAGCCGTGTCGCGCAAGAAGGCCGGTGAACTCGGAAAAACCATCGTGCCGGTGCGCTGCGAAGGCTTCCGCGGCGTCTCCCAGTCGCTCGGCCATCACATCGCCAACGACGCCATCCGCGACTGGGTCTTCGACAAGACGGAGGTCGAGTTCGAAACCGGTCCCTACGATGTCAACGTGATCGGCGATTACAACATCGGCGGCGACGCCTGGGCGTCGCGCATCCTGCTCGAGGAGATCGGGCTGCGCGTGGTCGGCAACTGGTCGGGCGACGCCACGCTCGCCGAAGTGGAGCGTGCGCCAAAGGCCAAGCTCAACCTCATCCACTGCTACCGGTCGATGAACTACATCTGCCGGCACATGGAGGAAAAATACGGCATCCCCTGGATGGAATATAATTTCTTCGGCCCATCCCAGATCGAAGCCTCTCTGCGCAAGATAGCCAGGCATTTCGGCCCGACGATCGAAGAAAGGGCCGAGAGGGTCATCGCCAAGTACCGGCCCTTGGTCGACGCTGTGATCGACAAGTACTGGCCGCGCCTCCAGGGCAAGACAGTGATGCTCTATGTCGGGGGTTTGCGCCCCCGTCACGTCATCACCGCCTATGAAGACCTCGGCATGCAGATCGTCGGCACCGGCTACGAATTCGCCCACAACGACGACTATCAGCGCACCGGCCATTACGTGAAGAAGGGCACGCTGATCTATGACGACGTGACCAGTTACGAACTGGACAAATTCATCGAGAGGATCCGCCCCGATCTGGTCGGCTCCGGCATCAAGGAGAAGTACCCGGTGCAGAAGATGGGCATACCCTTCCGCCAAATGCACTCCTGGGACTATTCCGGCCCCTATCACGGCTATGACGGCTTCGCCATCTTCGCCCGCGACATGGATCTGGCCATCAACAATCCGGTCTGGGATCTCTACGACGCGCCTTGGAAGAAAATGACGGTGCCGACGGCTGCAGTTGCAGCCGAATGATCGTCCGGTCTTCCGCGGGACGAGGACCGCGGGAGACCGGCACCGTTTCGAACATCTCTGTGCCTTGAAGAGGCCAGCTCAAAATAAGGTGAACACTATGCCGCAATCGGCTGAGAAAATTCTCGACCATGCTCCGCTGTTCCGCGAGCCGGAATACAGGCAGATGCTCGCAGAGAAGAAGCTGAATTTCGAATGTCCGCACCCGGAGCGGCTCGTCACCGACCAGCGCGAATACACCAAGGGCTGGGAATATCGCGAAAAAAACCTCGCCCGCGAGGCGCTCGTCGTCAACCCCGCCAAGGCCTGTCAACCGTTGGGGGCGGTATTCGCAGCAGCCGGGTTCGAGCGGACGATGTCGTTCGTCCATGGCAGTCAGGGCTGCGTTGCCTATTATCGCTCGCACCTGTCACGCCATTTCAAGGAGCCGTGTTCGGCCGTTTCGTCCTCGATGACGGAGGATGCGGCAGTGTTCGGCGGCCTGAAAAACATGATCGACGGCCTCGCCAATACCTACTCGCTCTACGATCCGAAGATGATTGCCGTCTCGACCACCTGCATGGCCGAGGTCATCGGGGACGACCTGCATGGCTTCATCGAGAACGCCAAGAGCGAAGGCGCAGTCCCTCCCGAATTTGACGTGCCCTTCGCGCACACGCCCGCCTTCGTCGGCAGCCACGTCGACGGCTATGACAGCATGGTCAAAGGCATCCTGGAGCACTTCTGGAAAGGCAAACAGCGCACGGAAGCGGCTGGCACGATCAACATCATCCCGGGCTTCGACGGCTTTTGCGTCGGCAACAATCGCGAGGCCAAGCGCCTGCTCGACCTCATGGGCGTGTCCTACACCTTCATCCAGGATGCCTCCGACCAGTTCGATACGCCCTCCGATGGCGAATACCGCATGTATGACGGGGGCACGACGATCAAAGCGGTGAGGGCGGCACTCAATGCCCAGGCGACGCTGTCGCTGCAGCACTACAATACCCGCAAGACGCTCGAATATTGCCGGGAGGTCGAACAGGCCACCGCCTCCTTCCACTATCCGCTCGGCATCCAGGCCACCGACGAATTCCTGATGAAGGTGTCGGAGATTTCCGGCAAGGAAATCCCCGAGACGATCCGGCTGGAACGCGGCCGGCTGGTCGACGCCATGGCCGACAGCCAATCCTGGCTGCACGGCAAGACATACGCGATCTACGGCGATCCCGACTTCGTCTACGCCATGGCCCGCTTCGTCATGGAGACCGGCGGCGAGCCAAGGCATTGCCTCGCCACCAACGGCACGGCGGCCTGGGAAGCCGAAATGAAGGCGCTCTTCGCCTCTTCTCACTTCGGCAAGGATGCCCAGGTCTGGGCAGGAAAGGATCTCTGGGCGATGCGCTCGCTGCTCTTCACGGAGCCGGTGGACCTGCTGATCGGCAATTCCTACGGCAAGTATCTCGAGCGCGATACCGGCACGCCGCTGATCCGGCTGATGTTTCCGATCTTCGACCGGCACCATCACCACCGTTTTCCGCTCATCGGCTATCAGGGTGGCCTGCGCCTGATGACCACCATCCTCGACACGATCTTCGACAGGCTCGATCGCGAAACCATGCAGACAGCCGTCACGGATTATTCCTACGACCTCACGCGCTAAGAGCGGCGGTCGGC
>NZ_JADYVE010000054.1 GCF_020193655.1 Ensifer sp. IC3342 | reverse complement strand
GACGGAGATTTTATCGGATATGTCATCGCCTCTTCGCCCAGCTCAACTCGGACCAAGGCGATACTTCAGCGGGCCGTCGACTTAGTTGGTTGGACGATCACACCGTTTCCGACTTTGGCAAACAGGAACAGTTAGTGACCTCTAACGCACCGGCGGAGGCGAAGGTCGATACGGGGTGATCGTCACCGAAAGAAACGCGATCAACGGAGCTAAGCCAGCGGCACTGGTGCGCCGCACGGTCAAGGCCGTGTAAGCGTGAAGTTGACGCAGAAAGAACCAAAAATCGACCTCCTGAGGAGTGCGGCCAACCGATTTCTCGGCTGGGGCCAGAAGCGGAGCCGACGGCATCTTGGATATACAGCGAGATGCGCGCGGCCGTGCCGGCGATGCGCGCTCCCGACACGCCTACGGAATAACCCATATGAATCGATATTGGCACGCGTGATTTATTTGTTGCACGTTCTTAGGGTTTGTGTTTAGAGTGTTGCATTGGAGTAGATGTGAAACATTTGAGTCCATGGAACACCAATCCAGATTTAAAATGAAGGAGAATCAAGCTCGCGGTTTGGATGCGCTGTCGCAGGCGTAGTGTTGGGTGGCAGCAATAGCACCGGTGAGAGCCACGCAGTGATCACCAAGAATGAGCAGCTTTCCGATGTGCTTACCTACATCAAGAAGCAGCAGGAGCGCTTGCGGGCGCCGAAGGTCAGGCGCGACAGCGAGAAGGATGGCTACACGCCGGGGGGAAGTCAGCTCGGCAAGCGGACGGTTTCCTGAAGGATCGCACGGCAGGCGCTCCCACACCTCGACGCCGCAAAAAGAGTCGCAGATCTGGCTGCCAAAGGTCAAGCGATCGGTCGGTGATCCAGCCCCCGATCTATCCTTGCAGCCCGAGCCGGCCGATCAGACCGGGGCTGATGATAATCGTGCCGTGCGGCCCATGGTGGCATTTCTGCTTTTGCGCTGTAGACATCTCAACAGGGCCGCCACAATTATCTCATAGCGCCATCACGATGACCGCCGACATGCCTCGGCTTTGCACAAGTGTCACTCTATGGCTTCGCAGTCGAAACGCTCGCATGGAGCGGGAACGCGCCCCCGCCGCCTTCGACCTGCTCGAGAAGAACCTTTTATTCCTGTCGGCCATGACGGCGGGCCTAATCGCCTCAGGCTGGCATTGGCGGGGACACACCTAGCGCTGCATAATCAGTTTGCCACAAAAAAGGGAGCGCATGTCATGAATCATTACCTTTCCCTCGCTCCGTTCCGCCGGCTCCTCATTGATCACCTCTTAACCTGCGAGAGCTTCCACGACGCCATAGCACTTGCGAACACCGCCAGGTTCGAAGCGATCGACATGGTTCGCCGCGCCATTCACAACGACGCCTCCAAGTTGCTCAGAGCGCGGCTCGCCGCCAAGGTGACCGTCGACAGCAATACCGCCCGGCGGCTGTTCACCCTCCTCTACGTGCCGCTCGTACGAAGAGCACCTGTCGCACTGTGCTACGAGGAAACGCAGGCGCAGCACCGCGTGATCAACGATCTTTGATTACCGGGGCACAGCGGATGAATGTGCTCGAAAGCATCACGAAACCGTGCGCAGACAGCTTCGAAGCCTGTTCGCGTGATTCGATCCTACGCAATCTGGACGCCTGTGAGCCGAATTGGAGGTGGAATGTTCCCTCCCATTCAGTTGAGAATTGCCAGATCAGGTTCAGCAGGCAACAACTTCTGACGAGCTCGATCACTCGCGTGGAGCATTCCGTCGGTCTCGATGCGCTTGCCAGACGTAACCTGGCGCGCATGAGTATATTCTTTGTGACGGCGGGCGCGATTGAAATCGGTGATCGGCGGGCGCGCAAGACTCTTTCGATCCCCGCGGATCACGTTGCAAGTGTCTGCGAAACTTCAGCAAAACGACTGACCATCGAAGCCAATAGTTCGTGGTTGGCGTTCCGCATGCCGGAGCCTGTGCTGCGGCGAAACTTTGAGGAGATGACCGGTAGGCCATATCTGCGGGAATTCTCGCTGCCCCCGACGAATTTTGGTCAAGGCGGCACGCAGGGCTTTTACCAGACCCTCCGGCAGGCAGAACAGGATCTGATTTCCGCGTCTCCTGAGGAAAGACCGATGTTGGCAAAAGCGTACCAACAATTGGCGTTGGCGAAGCTGTTTGCCAATACGCCGCACAACCTTGCCCAGCCATTTGGCTGCGGAAGCCTATCTGATGCGCCAAGGCAACTCCTCAAGGCCGAGGCCTTCATGCGGGAGAACTTGTCCAACCCGATAACGGTCGACGATCTCGCCGGCGCTGCAGGATGCAGTCCGCGGGCGCTGCAGAGAATGTTCCGCACCTGTCGTGGCAACTCGCCCATCGGAGCTCTCTGTAACTATAGGCTGGCTGCCGCCCACAGCGCCATCAAAGCCGGCCAAATAACAAGCATAACCGACCTGGCGGTGGGCCTCCAGTTTTCCAACCCCAGCCGTTTCTCGGTTCTATACAAGAGAGCCTACGGATGCAGTCCTTCTTCCACTCTTCGTTTCGCAGGCAACGAGAGCTAGCGACGAGCCCGATAATACCAACTGTCCAATAGTTGAGTGTCTAACGCGGAAGACGCACACCATCGACTTTGGCTTCAGGCTTCACCCGCTGCCAAGGTCGTACAGACGATTTGCAACGAGAACCGCTGCAGCGCTTGCAACATCGGGCTGGATCGTGTCTGCGGCACGACCTCCGACAAACCGCCGGCCGTCAAAGATCTCTTGTTCCGTGCTCAGCGTAATAAATCCACGACAGAGAATTGGCAAAGACAAATATTGCGTCGCTCCCCGCATAGAGCGGGCACTCAGGTCCATCTATCTGGGCACGCAATTACGTCGCCAGCCTTGGTTGCTGGCGACGCTACACGGGAGGTCCTTCCTCTCGAGAGCAATCGCTTTGTAATTAAAACCTGACCTAAAGTCACGTTACATATGAGCTCCCAGCGAATCAAGCATGGAACCATATTTATAGTTGGTAGTATATATTCTCTTATAGAACTATATGTAAGGTTTATACATATTGCGACCCTATTTTTGTTGTAATATTATCACCAGATGCCCGTTGTTTCGGTCACGATTAGCCAGACAAGCAGTTGATATTGTTCCTATTGATCTTAAGTGATAGCTTTCGATCGCTGCCCATCCCCGTCGATGGCCTTTTTCGCTGCAGCGCGACCAAGGTAGCCGATACAACTCGTGAACACCCGGGCCGGCGTTGGCCACTTTAACAGGAGAGATATCAATCCGATGTATATCAGAAGTTTGCTTTTCGGCTCCGCTGCTACCTTCACCGCTGTAACTGGCGCACAGGTGGCTGATGCTATTGTCGCTGCGGAACCTGAAACCGTTGAATATGTTCGCGTGTGCGACGCTTTCGGCACCGGCTATTTCTATATCCCGGGCACTGAACCCTGCCTGAAGATCAGCGGCTTTGTTCGGTTCCAGACCTCGTTTGGTCCCGATGAAGTCAACAGGCGCCAAGGCTGGGGAGACCAAGGCGCCTCTGATTGGGACGCCTTCTCGCGCGGATACATCGCATTGAATGCAAAGAGCGATACTGAACTTGGGACACTCACCGGTTTTTTGCTGGCGAGTTCAACGCTGACAACGACAGCAACGTAGGCGACAGTCTGATCAACGTCAATGAGGCCCACGTCCAGCTCGGCGGCTTTAAGGGGGGGTTCTTCTATAGCTGGTGAGATAAGGGCCTGAACGGGAAACTGACTCAGTCGGCAACAATACTGAGTTCAACTCAATCGCGTATATCTATGATGGCGGCTCGTTCCAGGCAGGTGTTGCTGTTGATGGGCTCGAAGGTGCGACAACGAAGGCGAATGGCATCGGAGTGCAGGGTATCGTTTCGGTGACCGTCGGCGGCGTCTCGATCGACCTGCTTGGCGGCTACGACACCGAGTTCGAAGAAGCGGCCATCCGTGCCTTGGTTTCCGCGGAGGTCGGTCCGGGCGTGTTTCAGCTTGCCGGCGTCTGGGCATCTGATTCAACGCGTATTTTGCCGTCTCCGAGTGAACCGTTGCCGCGTGTACCGCTACAACGCAACGGAAAAGCTCGCGATTACCCCGGGCGTCCAGTATTGGGACGACTTGGGGTTCGCCAGCGATGCCGATCAGTGGCGCGGTGGTCTGACGGTCGACTATAAGATCACCCCAGACTTGGCGTCTCGCGCTTCGATGCAATACACAAACCGCGATATCGGAGCAGATACAGAGGAACTCGTAGGCGGCTTCGTTCGCCTGCAGCGTGACTTCTGATCCGAATCACTCTCAGAACCCCGCAATCGAACTTGCGGGGTTTTTGAAGCAATCACCGTCCCAGTCGCTTCGATCTCTATTGCTTGGGGTGGTCCCGAGGTCGTCCCGAGGTGGGGCCGAGGGTGGGCTTGCGGCGCTTTGCGCTGCGCCGTGTTTTCGATCCGGCCCTGAACATGACGGTCGTCGGAACTCCACAGCCGTTCGATTCGGCTTGGCACCGGGACCCTCCCCTCAACCTGATCGATACGTTGTGCCGCGATGACGTGGCTCGTCGGGTTGGACGAGTAGTCCGAATCCGGGCGCGTGGGTGCTGCGTTCCAAGCAAGCCGAACTGCGGCAGCCAGTTCCCGCTGCTCGCGGATTCAATGTTCAGGGCAAAATGAGGGTGAAGATGAACTTCGACGAATTCCACAGTTTGCGAGGAGCCGCTCATGGTGTGATCGACCACGTGATTAAGTCGACTGCCTGCTGAAGTATCGCCTCGGTCCGAGTTGGACTGGGTGTACAGGCGATGATATATCCGATCGAGTCTTGGTA
>NZ_JADYVE010000053.1 GCF_020193655.1 Ensifer sp. IC3342 | reverse complement strand
GGCGTTCGAGACTGAGGCGAAATCGTTCGGAGGAGGGCGGGCTCGATGGGAGAAGGCGAAGGCCGCGCAGAGCGCATTCCAGCACGAACGCCATGGCCACGAACACAATGTGAAACATGCGGAATATTGGCATCTAACATGTCAATCGGTTGCCCGTGCCTCATCTCGTGTGCTGATATTCGAATCCGACCTGAAAGGGATCTTCCCGGCCGGGGATGCTGATCTGGAGTTGGATGTCGTAGCGGTCGGTGCCGAGCAGCGTGAGGAAGTTACCGTAGGTAACCGTCCGGGCGATCGCCATCGGCTGGAGTTCGATCGTTTTCCTGCCGACATTTCCCAAGCCTGACACGGTCGCCGTCACTGCTGCATTCTCGATCCTGGCCCCGCTGCGCGCGTCGAAGAGCGCGGCGACGACGTGGTATTGGTGCGCTCCGCTCGGAACGCCATCGTGCATGCTCGCTTCGGGATGTGCCTTCGGATGGCCGCGCACCATGGCGGCGGGCAGAACGCCGAGGTAGACGGCCAAGCTATCGGCGACCCGGTAGTTCTCGTCCTCGGACGTAGCCGAGGCGTGAGATGTCGCGAGCACGAACATCAACGCAATGGCGAGCAGCGTCAGCAGGCATTGCCGCCATACCGACCGGTACTCGCGCGCCAGAGCAAATGCAGCCGCTTCAGACCTGTATCTTGCTGAATGCAACATAGCGTCCTCCTCATGCGAAAGACCCGGCTGTCGGCAGCGTCACCTCTTCTGCTTCCGCCCCGCGGCATCCATTTTCAAAAGGCGCGTGAGACTGCCGAGACGCGGGATGAAGGCTGGCACCTCGCGCATGTATTGTTCGTAAGGGGGTCCGAATTCTGTGAGAGATTCGCGTTCCTCTATGCGCGCCAGCCGCACATACATGAAGACCAGAATCGGGAACATCGCCAAGGTCAGCAGGGTCGGCCACTGCAGCAGGAAGCCCAGCATCACCAGCACGAAGCCGACATATTGCGGGTGGCGGACATGCGCGTAAACCCCGGTCGTGGCCAGGGCGCGGCGGCTCTGGGCTTCGTAGAGCACCTTCCAGCCCGCGGATATCAGCAGGAAACCGCCGCCGATGAAGGCGAAACTCAGGAGGTGGAACGGGCCGAAATGTGGATTGGTCCTCGAGCCGAACAGCTCTTCGAGAAGGTGTCCGGCATCGTGCGAGAACCAGTCGATGCCGGGATAGCGGCTCTGCAGCCAGCCGGAGAGCAGGTAGATCGTGAGCGGAAAGCCGTACATTTCCGTGAACAGCGCGACGAGAAACGCGCTGAAGGCACCGAACGACCGCCAGTCGCGCTTCGTCTGCGGGCGAAAGAAGGAGAAGGCGAAGATGATGAATATCGCGGAATTGACGATCACCAACGACCAAAGGCCGTAGGCAGGAGCGCTGTCATGCATCGTGGCCTCCCACGTCATCCGGTGCAGCCTGGGGATGGCTGAAGGTCTGCACCGAAATCCTCAAAGCTCGTCACAATGCTACCGAATTTGCGGCGGCCAGCTTTGATGCCGATCAAGAAAACGCCATGGTCCGGCCGAGAGCGGCATCACGTCGCTGAAAGCCAGCCGCCGGTGAAGCCAGCGCGGCGCAGGCCCGCTGTGACGCGGGGGCATCTGCGCATCAGCTCCCACAGCAGGCCGCTTTCTTGGTTCTCTATCATGAGCACGATCGGACCCTGGTTCAGCCCGAAATGCCACGGCGACACCCACCAGCCATAGGGGTTCCCCGGCTCGCCCGGATGGGTGGGGTTGAAGGCGGCCTTGAACCCGTACCTGTTGAACATCTTGAGTTTCGCCTGGTGGATGCAGTAGTCGAGGGCCTGAAGCACGATTTCCGGCGCGAAGGGCAGCGAGGCGGCAACAGCCCAAGGCGCAAGCGTGCCGTCGTCCGGTCCATAGGGAACGCCGCGTCCGACGTAGTCGTAGAACTCTCGCTCGATGCCTTTCAGCTTGAGCGTTGCCGGACCAGGCCCCTCGCTTGCGGTGATCCCCCAGCAGCATTCGCGGTAGCCTTCGAACTTGCGGGGATTGGCGACTGCATAGGCGCGCTGAACATGGGTCGCGCGGCGGCTGTTCTCGAAATAGTCGAGACCCTTTTCGCGCATGTAGGCGTCCTGGATCCCGCGGAAGTCAATCCAGACGTGGGACAGTTGGTGCGTGAAGAGCGGCCCCGCGTAGAGATATTCGTAGCCGTAGCAACTCTCCCACCGATAGGTCGAGGTCCAGGCGGAGTAGCTCGATTCCGGAAGCGGATGGGTCGGCGATCCCAGCCCCAAAATATAGAGAAGCAGCGCCTCGTTATAGCCCTCCCAACGGTACTTGAGAAAGCCGGTCTCCGGTGTCCAGCCGTGCGTTACCGTCGCTCCGCCGTTCAGCGCCCACTGCCAATCTGCGCGGCGGTAGAGAGCGTCCGCGATTTCGCCTATTTCCCGTTCGCGAGGGTCCGCGGCGTCGAAATACGCCGCAGCCGACAAGGCCCCAGCCAGGAGCAAGGCGCTGTCGATCGTCGACAGCTCGCATTGCCAGGCGCGCCGGCCGGTCACCATATCGAGAAAGTGATAGTAGAAGCCCTTGTATCCCGTGGCATTGGGCTCGGAGCTATGAGCACTCTCCACGAAGAAACGGACCGTGGCCAAGGTTCGTGTTACGGCCGTTTCGCGGCTCATCAGTCCGCGCTCGACCGCGACGGGATAGCAGGCGAGGGCGAGACCCGTCGCCGCGATGCTGGACGGCCAATTCGCCGCTGTCTTATCGAGGATCAGGCCATTCGCCGGGTTCACCTCGTTGAGAAAGTAGTCGAACGTCTCCCGCTGAAGGTGCCGAAGCTCTTGAATATATCTCTCCTCCTTCATGGGGGCCCTCCTGCGGAGCCAGCGCGTAAGCAGCCTCGGTCACTTGCCAGATGTCTCAGGACCGTTCTTGTTTTCGGGCTGCGGTAGAGGCTGCAGGCCAAGATAGGTGACCGTCGCCATCGCCGCCGGGCACCCAAGCAGCAAGATGGCGGTCAGAAGCGTCCACCACGAGACGCCGAACAGGACGAGGACCAGTCCGCCCAAGGCCAGCATTACGGGTAGACACGCCCATGCCATGCGGTACGGCCCCGCCCTTGAACGCATTTCGGATGCGGGGCGCGATTCCGGGGCGTGTTGAAGCGGTTGTGTGTTCATTTTTCTTCTCCATCAGGTCGCCAGCGAGATTTTCGCACGTTTCAGCAGTGCGGAATTGACGATCACCGACAACGAGCTGAGCGCCATCGCCGCCGCCGCTATGATGGGATTGAGGAAGCCGAGGGCGGCGACGGGGATGCCGATGCTGTTGTAGATAAAGGCCCAGAAGAGGTTCTGCTTGATCTTGCGAAGCGTCGCGCGTGATAGTCGGATCGCCATCACGACCTCGCGCACGTCGTCCTTGATCAGGACGATGCCGCCGGTTTCCTTGGCCACATCCGAGCCCGAGCCGATCGCGATGCCGATGTCAGCGGTGGCGAGCGCCGGAGCGTCGTTCACGCCGTCGCCGACCATGGCTACCATCTTGCTGCTTGCTTGCAAGTCCTTGATGACGCGGGCCTTGTCTCCCGGCAGCACCTCGGCGATGACCCGATCGATGCCGAGTTGGCGCGCGACCGCCGTCGCGGTGCGCCCGTTGTCGCCGGTGAGCAGGATGACCTCGATCCCCTCGCTGCGGAGCGCGGCAATCGCCTCCTGCGCCTCGGGTTTGAGCGTGTCGGCGACGGCGATGATACCGATGGCCGCACCATCCGCGGCAACGAGCATGGCGGTCTTGCCTTCTTCCTCGAGTCGCCTCATCGCTTGTTCGGCGTCCGCAATCGCTATTCCTTCATCGCGGAAGAACTGTCGGTTGCCGAGGGCAACGCGCCGCCCGTCGACATTTCCCCTGATGCCCTTTCCGGGCACGGCCTCGAAGCCGGTAACGACGGGGTAGATCAATTGTCGATGGCTCGCGGCACGCACGATCGCCTCGCCAAGCGGGTGCTCGGAGCCGACCTCGACCGCGGCGGCCATGCGCAACACGTCCGCATCTGTATTGCCATCAAACGGGACAATGTCGGTCACATTCGGTTCGCCGCGCGTCAGCGTGCCCGTCTTGTCGAAGACGACGACCGCGAGCTTTCTGGCTCGCTCGAGCACCTCGGCACCGCGAATGAGGATGCCGGCGTCAGCGCCTTTCCCGACACCGACCATCAGCGCCGCGGGGGTCGCGACTCCGAGTGCACAGGGGCACGAGATGATAAGGACGGCGATGAAGGCTAGAAGTGCCTGCGGGAAATTCCCGGCAGCCCACCAACCGGCGAAGGCAAGGAACGCCACGCCGACGACCGCCGGCACGAAGTACCGTGTCACCTGATCGGCGAGCCTTTGCACCTGCGCCGTACTCGCCTGCGCCTGTTCGACCATCCGGATGATCTGGGAAAGCGCCGTGTCCTTGCCGACGTGCGTGGCCCGGAAGTGCAGCATGCCGCTGCGGTTGAGGGTCGCTCCGATCACCTTCGAACCCTCGGATTTCTCCACTGGCATGGACTCTCCGGTGAGCATGGACTCGTCCACCGAGGATTGCCCCTCCAGCACCTCGCCATCGGTCGGAATTCGCTCGCCCGGCCGGACGATGACGGTCTCCCCGACCATGATTGCCTCGGCCGGGATCTCGGTCTCGATGTCGTCGCGCAGGACATGGGCGACAGCGGGTTTGAGATCCAGCAGCCGACGTACGGCGGCCGACGACCGTTTCTTGATGATCTCCTCCATGTACTTGCCGAGGAGGACAAACGCGATGATGACCGCAGAGACCTCGAAATAGACGTCGCGCTCTTCGACCTTCACCGGGAGAACGTCGGGCGCAAAGACCACCACCACGCTGTAAAGGTAGGCGACCGTCGTGCCGAGCGCGATCAGGAAATCCATGTTGATCAAGCGGCTGCGAACGGCCTGCCAGGCACCGAGGTAGAAGCTCCAGCCACCGATGAACTGCACCGGCGTCACCAGGATAAACAGCCAGACGCCCCAGGTGAACCAGGGCAGCGCCGGGATCGGAACCCAGGTCAGAAGCGTGGCACCGGCGGCGAGAGCGATGAAAGCGCCCGCCCGCAGAATGGCGAGAGCGAGAACCCCGGTGAGCGCGATCGCGACCCTGGTGCGCATGGACTTGAGTTCGCGCTCCGGGTCCTCGAAGGTTCGCAGGCAGCCTTGGCTGCAGAAATAGTATGTGCGTCCGCCGCGCTCGGAAGTCAGCGCCGTGGCCTTGTCGACCATCATCCCGCAGATCGGATCTTTTGCAAATGCGCCAGCCGCGGGCGCATGCACGTGAGACGATATGGTTTGCCGATGCTGCATGGAACGAACTCCTATGCTCGTTCACCTGGCTATGGCCTTTATGGATGCGCTTCCCGGAGACACTCGACATTGATTCTCGTCAATTGCCGCACAAGCATGTCCCACCACCAGTTCACGTCGCTGAGCGGCTCAAGATCGAGCAGCCTAAAGCTGGATGCCCTTAATTCCTGCGGACGGTCTTGATTTCCCTCAATGTGGAGTTACTCGGTAGGTGTGTAATCTTCCACCCAGATCACTGATGATCCGGCGCGTTTGGGAGAAACGAACATGGCGAAACTGCGAACGATCCTGCTTACGAGCTCAATGCTTCTGCTTGGGACGCCAGGCTTTGCAGAAGACGCACACCATCCGGAGGCCACAGCCGGGCAGACGAGCGGGCAAATTGTAGAACCGCAGATCTCCGCCACCGACCCGAGCGACATGATGCCGTACGGCATGATGTCCGGTGACATGATGGGCGGAATGATGGGGATGATGGGCGGCCGCCAGAGCCCCATGGGCATGATGGCCGCCGGACGAGGACCGATGGGGCAGGGCGGCATGGGGGCGATGGCCCAGATGATGGCCCCCGAACATATCGAGGGACGCATCGCGTTCCTGAAGACCGAGCTCAAGAT
>NZ_JADYVE010000052.1 GCF_020193655.1 Ensifer sp. IC3342 | reverse complement strand
AGATGCAGGTTAAACTCTTGCCACGCCTGAACGGCGAGACCTGCACCTTCTTCCCGAACAGCGGGTGCCAAGGGTAGGCAATCGTCGAAGAGCGAGAAACGTATGCAGAATGTCGGTAGTTGGCCGCTCCGGCCCCGGAAGACGAAGAGATGGCCCTTAAACGGGTCGCGGCCGAGGCCCTCCTGTACCAGCAGCGACAGACCCTGCATGCCCTTGCGCATGTCGCAGTGACCACTCGCGATCCACACCCGCACCCCGGAACTGATCGGGATCATTTGAGCGCCCGCATAATCGCGGCTGCCAGGTCGCAGGGCGCTGCGGAACCAATTCTCACCCTCACGCCGTTCGGGAAGTCCACCGCCATGGCCAGTTCGACCGCATCACTGCTGGCAGGATCAGCAAGCTTGGCTGGGACAAAGGCGGGCTCGGCCTGCTGGACCAAAGCTTGCCGCCGCCAGGTGTAGATCAGGCCAGTCGAAACCTTGAAGCGGCGTGCGACTTCGGAAACCACCGCGCCTGGCGCGAAAGCCTCCGCCAGTATCCGCGCGCGATCTTCCAACGACCATCGCCGACGCCGCTCTGGTCCCGTCAGCAAAATTGCATGTGCCATGAATTGCTCAGTGCGCTCTTAGGTCCACTCTTAAGAGCGCAGACTCACGGGATAAGCGGAACTTCGCAAGGCGGTTCCCGCCGGAGGGATACCTGACTTCGTCGGGAGGCTGTGGCGTATGTCCAAGTTCCTCGAACTAGAGAGTCGGATTGAAATCCGGAACCGCAGGATTGAACGTAACCGTCCGATTGGCACCGCCTGCCGGATAGCGCCTTGATGGACTATACCAGCGGGCGGAGATCATGACCGATACGCCCATTCGCGGAGTCCGATGGACATGATCTTCCACGGCTGGTCGACGAGCTTGTTCCACGCGGCGCAGCAATGGGTGACGATATCGGGGTAGTCCTTGAAGATGCGGTTCGAGAGCCAGTTGTCGCGCATGAACTCTGATGTTCATTGTAAAGTAAATTCGGCAACCTTCGGCGTTTCCCTGTTGTCATTGCGGTCGGGTCAGCTGAAGCGGCTGCGCAGGGCTGGAGACAGAGCTTTAAAAACGACGGTTGAGCAGACTCTGATGCGCGTGTTGAATACGCATTTCCGTGTGTTCGTCCTGGGCTGCCTCGATCTGCCAGCGGGCGTCGATTTAGTAGTTATCGGCCACACAATTCATACGACGATTCCCCACCGAAGCTCTGTCTCCGGCACTACGCAGCTGCAGACTGTTATCAGATTTGCAGCTTCCGCCATCGGCGTCTTCGGCTCTGCATAATTATCGTCGCCGCATAGTTGCGGAAGTCGACCGGATGGCTGGCGAGGAACACCTTCACGCCGGAGGGGATCATGCCGACCGCACCACCTCGATCACCGCTTCGCCAGTAGACGTCGCGGCTATCTCACAACGCGCCGGTTCCGTGGAAACCTTCCGAGCGTCTAAGACCGCACGACGCCAGCCAAAGAGCTGCGACGGGTGAATGCCGAGCCGATGCGCGATCGCCGAGACGCTCGCGCTTGGCTCCAATGCCTCCGCCACCGCCCGTGCCTTGAACTCATCCGACCAGCGTCGGCGAAGCTGCCCCTCAAGGCGGTCGGCAACAGTTTCGATCATATGGAAGGTTCTAGATGGGGTATTCGGCTTGGCGCCTCATCTTCAGGCGGTTCGTAGGCGGGGTGCTGCGCTTCGAGGGATGATAAAACGTGGTCTGTATCGCAAACAGCCACAAACATCTGAAGGGAAGCGCAGCATGAAGCATTATGTCGGAATGGACGTCTCTGTGAAAGAGACCTCCCTGTGCATCGTTGATGAAGCGGGCGGGATTTGCCGAGAGCTAAAAGTCTCCAGCCATCCGGATGACCTCATCGAAGTTCTGAAAGATCCTACCTGGCATCTTGTGCGTATCGGTCTTGAAGCTGGACCGTTATCGCAGTGGCTTTTCGAAGGTCTTTCGAATGCCGGTCTACCGGTTGTTTGCATCGAGACCCGTCACACCAAAGCCTTCCTGAAGGCGACCGTGAATAAAACGGATCGCAATGATGCGCGTGGCATCGCGCAAATGATGCGGGTTAACCTGTTTCGGCCAGTGCATGTCAAAACAATATCGAGCCAGCAGCGACGGGCTCTGCTCACCGCGCGCAAGCTAATATTGAATAAGGTCAGGGACATCGAGAATGACATCCGAGGACTGCTGCGTAATTTTGGTCTTAAGGTCGGCGTGATCGGGCGCATTGGCTTTCTGGCGCGCATAACAGAACCTCTTGAGGGTATGGACGATCTGGCGGAAATCATCGAACCATTGCTCTCGGCTAGACAGCAGCTTCGAGCGAGCTTCGAAGCTCTGCACCGCAAGGTGCTAGCCATCGTTCGGGACGATGTGACCTGCCGACGCTTGATGATCATTCTGGGCGTTGGGCCGGTTGTCGCTTTGGGCTTTGTCAGCACGATCGACATACCCGGACGCTTTAAAAATTCCAAAGCCGTTGGCCCTGCGTTAGGGCTGACCCCGGTGATGAACCAATCTGGTGAGAGCAATCGCCTCGGCCGAATTTCGCTGTGTGGTGACACAATGATGCGAACGCTGCTCTATGAAGCGGCTCAAGTAATGCTGACTGTGGTCTGTCAAGCGAATCGAAGAATTGACCCCCTTGCCGAATTGAAGAACTGACCCCCTCATTGGTTTGCGGTTTCGATGGGTTCGAGCGCCGCTCCGGCCTTCTGCAGGAGGCCGGAGCGGCGCTTTTCGCGAAGCCGGTAGCTGTCGCCCCGGATGGTGATCACCGTCGAGTGGTGAAGCAGACGGTCCAATATTGCCGTGGCGACGACAGGGTCGCCAAAAACACTTCCCGATTCGCCGACGGAACGATTTGAGGTGACCAGGATCGAGCCCAGCTCGTCGATGATCAGCAATTTCGGCCGCGACAGGATCGTCAACTGCTTATCGAGCGAACCGCCGCTGTGGGCCTTCGCCAGCATCGCCACCAACGTGGCCGCCGTGACGAACTGGACGTTGTAATTCTGGCGGATGGCCTCGCGGCCGAGGCTCACAGCCAGGTGTGTCTTGCCTGTACCTGGCGGTCCAAGGAAGAGCACGGTGTCACCGTGAGCGATCCAGCGGCAGGTCGCAAGCTCCCTGATCTGCCCCTGATCCAGCGAGGGCTGTGCCTCGAAGTCGAAGCCGTCCAGTTCACGCACGAACGGGAACTGCGCCAGCTTGCTCGACATCGATATCCGCCGCTCGTCGCGCCGGGCGATCTCGCGCGACACAAGGAAAGCCAGCGCCTCGCGCAAGGTCATCTTCGAACGAGCCGCCTCGTCCAGCAGCGTGTCGAGCTGGTCGCGGATCGCCGTCAGTTTCAGCCGATCGAGCGTTGCGATCAGCACGTCATGATCCACGTTCGTCATCACCAGCCTCCTCCGACAACCGCCTCGTATTCCGCAAGCGGGCGCAACAAGGCAGCGGGCGCGATCTCGATGGCCTCTTTGCCTACCGGCCCCTCGAAGCCGGCCACACCAACAAAATGCGCCCGGTCCACGATCCGTTGTCGTCGTCCATCGCACAGGGCATGATCGGCCACCACCTGGCCCGCATGCCGGATGATGACGCGACCCGCCAACACCACGACCTGAACACTCTCGCCGATCAGGCGCCAAGGGACCGAGTAGCTGTTGGTGTCGAGGTCGATCGCGCAATCGGCTTGAACCTTGCGAACCAGATCCCGCAATTGCCCGAAGGGTGCCCGTCCGGCCAGCGGGCGCAGCTCCCTGGCTTCGTCGGCAAAGCGTTCCGCCGGTTTGACACCGGTGGTGCCGTGTTCACGCTGGTCGGCAACTGCGCGTGTCCATCGATCCAGATGCGCTTCGAACGCGGCCCAGCTCTCGAAGCGCCGCCCGGCGATCGCGTTCTTTTTGACATAGCCGACCCCGCGCTCGTCCTTGCCTTTCGTTCTCGCCCGATACGGCGCGCAGGCCCGCGGCGTGAAGCCCCAATAACGGGCAAAAGCATGCAGTCGCGCGTTGAATCTCACCTCCCGCGTCACCGCATCATGATGCTCGACCAGGGCTTTCGCATTATCGATCAGCACTTCGGCCGGAACCCCGCCGAACCGCAGAAAAGCGCCATCCATGCCTTCAAACCAGTCTGACTGGCGCTCCCGAAGTGACACGCGAGCATGCATCCGCCGCGAATAACCCAGCGTCCCCACGAACAGGTGAACCCGAACCCGCTCGCCACCGATCCACACCTTCGTGTCACCGAAGTCGATCTGCATCTGATGGCCCGGCGCCGTCTCGAAGCGGACCGTCGCCCGCTTCTGTGCCTTTAGCTCTCGCCGCCATTGCCGTACGCGAAGCTCCACCGAACGCAGACCGATGATAATTCCATGCTCGCTCGCCAATTCCTGGCGGATCACATCCGCATTACCGTCATGCCGGAAAAAGCGCTCGCGAAGCCAATTCTCAAGCCCGTCGAACGCAGTGCGCCGAGCAGGCTGTTTAAACGGTGCAGCGCCACCCTCGCGAAGATATCGGCGAACCGTATTGCGGGCGCATCCAAACTCCTTCGACAGACGTTTGCTACCCCAACCAAGCTCGTGCAGCCGCAGCATTGCCACCACCTCATCAGCCTGAAGCATATCCCCGCCCTGCATCGTTCGCGACAATGCAGGATGCGATGAAATCGTGCTCGTCATCTAAAGCTCCTCGTTTTAATACGAGGGGGTCAGTTCTTCGCTTCGTTAGGGGGTCAGTTTTTCATTTCGCCCGACATGGTCAGAAGATGGTCCTGGCTAAAGGCGTGGGCGATGAATATTGCCAAACGTCGCGGCCATCAGAAAGCAATCGTCGCCTTGGCACGCCGGCTGGCTGTGATCATGCATCGCATGTGGAGTGATGGCACAGAATTCCAGTGGTCAAAGGACCACGGACTGGCGAAGGCCTGAGCATGTCAGACGATTAGATTCCACCCGCCGGTGGAACGAGGTCCTTCACGGGACGATGAATGAAGTGAGTCCGCTCTGGAACTTGTACCGATCGGGTTTACCGACCAGGACGCGTCTTAGATTGTTCTACTTCATTCTACTGACCCCATAATGGGAGGGGCAAAGACCCGATCCCGAAGAGAAGCAAGACCCCGTGAACGACGTCGAATGCCGGTGAAAGTGGAAGGCTCGATAGCGCTTGACCTCACGACGCCGAATAGAGAAGTTCCAGAACTAGGCGCAGACATAGAGTAACCGCCCGATTGTCACCGCCTGCCGGCTATCGTCGTGATGGCCTAAGACACGTCCTTAACGACGTCGTTAAGGACGTGTCTTAGGCGAGGTTTGCGATGCGTGTGGAAATTCTTGGGCAGGAACGGCGGCGCCGGTGGTGCGACGAACAGAAGCTCGAGATTATCAGGTCGGTTGGGATCGACGGGGCGACGGTGACTGAGGTGGCTCATCGGCACGATGTAACAAGGCAGCAGATATACACCTGGCGCAGTGAACTGAAGAAGAAGGGACTGTTGTCGCCGTCTGCGAATGCAGTGTTTGTTCCCGTTGAAGTGAATGCCGTGCAGATCGAGCGCGGTGGAGACCGTCAGGACCCATCTGGGATGATCGAGTTGAGATTGACCTGCGGTCGCAGCCTTTGCTTCGACAGCGGCGTGAATGCCGCGACCCTGACGCGGCTTATCCGGGCAGTGGAGTCGGCATGATCGGACCGGGAACTGGCGTTCGCGTGTATCTTGCCTGCGGGATAACGGACATGCGGAAGGGTATCGAGGGTCTGGCGGCGCTGGCGCAGGACGTGCTGCGCCAGAAGCCGACAGGAGGTGCGGTCTTTGCGTTCCGAGGACGACGCGGCCAACTACCGACATTCTGCATACGTTTCTCGCTCTTCGACGATTGCCTACCCTTGGCACCCGCTGTTCGGGAAGAAGGTGCAGGTCTCGCCGTTCAGGCGTGGCAAGAGTTTAACCTGCATCT
>NZ_JADYVE010000051.1:0-2500 GCF_020193655.1 Ensifer sp. IC3342 | reverse complement strand
GTTGAAGGTTGGGTAACACCAACTGGAGGACCGAACCCGCATCTGTTGCAATAGATTGGGATGACTTGTGGCTAGGGGTGAAAGGCCAATCAAACTCGGAAATAGCTGGTTCTCCGCGAAATCTATTTAGGTAGAGCGTCGACCGAATACCCCCGGGGGTAGAGCACTGGATGGGCTATGGGGACTCACCGTCTTACTGATCCTAACCAAACTCCGAATACCGGGGAGTACTAGTCGGCAGACACACGGCGGGTGCTAACGTCCGTCGTGAAAAGGGCAACAACCCTGACCTCCAGCTAAGGTCCCCAAGTCATGGCTAAGTGGGAAAGGATGTGAGGATCCCAAAACAACCAGGATGTTGGCTTAGAAGCAGCCATCATTTAAAGAAAGCGTAACAGCTCACTGGTCTAAATAAGGGTCTTTGCGCCGAAAATGTAACGGGGCTAAAGCCATGCACCGAAGCTGAGGATTTGCGCAAGCAAGTGGTAGCGGAGCGTTCCGTAAGCCTGTGAAGGGATACCCGTGAGGGGTCCTGGAGGTATCGGAAGTGCGAATGTTGACATGAGTAACGATAAAGAGGGTGAGAGACCCTCTCGCCGAAAGACCAAGGGTTCCTGCTTAAAGTTAATCTGAGCAGGGTTAGCCGGCCCCTAAGACGAGGCGGACACGCGTAGTCGATGGGAACCACGTTAATATTCGTGGGCCTGGTGGTAGTGACGGATCGCTTAACTTGTCTGGACTTATTGGATTGTCCAGGCTTGGACGCGGTCCCGGGAAATAGCTCCACCGTATAGACCGTACCCGAAACCGACACAGGTGGTCAGGTAGAGTATACCAAGGCGCTTGAGAGAACTGCGTTGAAGGAACTCGGCAAATTGCACGCGTAACTTCGGAAGAAGCGTGACCCTTTTGTACGCAAGTATGATGGGGTGGCACAGACCAGGGGGTAGCGACTGTTTATCAAAAACACAGGGCTCTGCGAAGTCGCAAGACGACGTATAGGGTCTGACGCCTGCCCGGTGCTGGAAGGTTAAGAGGAGGGGTGCAAGCTCTGAATCGAAGCCCCAGTAAACGGCGGCCGTAACTATAACGGTCCTAAGGTAGCGAAATTCCTTGTCGGGTAAGTTCCGACCTGCACGAATGGCGTAACGACTTCCCCGCTGTCTCCAACGCAGACTCAGTGAAATTGAATTCCCCGTGAAGATGCGGGGTTCCTGCGGTCAGACGGAAAGACCCCGTGCACCTTTACTATAGCTTTACACTGGCATTCGTGTCGGCATGTGTAGGATAGGTGGTAGGCTTTGAAGCAGGGACGCCAGTTCCTGTGGAGCCGTCCTTGAAATACCACCCTTATCGTCATGGATGTCTAACCGCGGTCCGTCATCCGGATCCGGGACAGTGTATGGTGGGTAGTTTGACTGGGGCGGTCGCCTCCGAAAGAGTAACGGAGGCGCGCGATGGTGGGCTCAGAGCGGTCGGAAATCGCTCGTCGAGTGCAATGGCATAAGCCCGCCTGACTGCGAGACTGACAAGTCGAGCAGAGACGAAAGTCGGTCATAGTGATCCGGTGGTCCCGCGTGGAAGGGCCATCGCTCAACGGATAAAAGGTACGCCGGGGATAACAGGCTGATGACCCCCAAGAGTCCATATCGACGGGGTTGTTTGGCACCTCGATGTCGGCTCATCGCATCCTGGGGCTGGAGCAGGTCCCAAGGGTTTGGCTGTTCGCCAATTAAAGCGGTACGTGAGCTGGGTTCAGAACGTCGTGAGACAGTTCGGTCCCTATCTGCCGTGGGTGTAGGAATATTGACAGGATCTGTCCCTAGTACGAGAGGACCGGGATGGACATATCTCTGGTGGACCTGTTGTCCTGCCAAGGGCATAGCAGGGTAGCTATATATGGAAGGGATAACCGCTGAAGGCATCTAAGCGGGAAACCCACCTGAAAACGAGTATTCCCTTGAGAACCGTGGAAGACGACCACGTTGATAGGCCGGGTGTGGAAGTGCGGCAACGCATGAAGCTTACCGGTACTAATCGTTCGATCGGCTTGATCGTTCCCATTGCTCATGCTCATCGAAGATGAGCTGTTGACTGTCCTGACGCGCGAAAGCGCTCCGGACGGGCCGCGCCAAAAGGCGCGACGGCCTTTGGCCTTGCGGAGCTAACGCTCCGAAGGCCATACGCGCCGTCAGACGTGTTCAAAAGAGGTGACAAGCCTCCCAGCTTCTCGATTACAAATTGCACGCCTCCGGCGCGCAATTCTTGCGCTTTGCCGACCTGGTGGTTCTGGCGGGGTGGCTGCACCCGTTCCCATTCCGAACACGGCCGTGAAACGCCCCAGCGCCGATGGTACTTCGTCTTAAGACGCGGGAGAGTAGGTCGCTGCCAGGTCTGCAAAACGCAAGATAAACAAACAAACATCTTCTCTCACAAACGCCGACTAACGGCGAAAACAACACAAAACAAAAACGAAAGTTAACGCGGGGTGGAGCAGCCC
>NZ_JADYVE010000050.1 GCF_020193655.1 Ensifer sp. IC3342 | reverse complement strand
TATCGGGGACGAGCGTGTCATTCATGCCGTTGACGAAGACGTCGATATGGCCGAAGCGCTCCCGCAATTCTTCGAAGAGCGAGACTACCTCGCTTTCGACGGTTCTGTTCACGCGCCTTGGCAGGTGCTTGTCGCCGAGCAAGCCAGCAAGCTTTACCGCTTCTCCACCGTCTCCGTCGCCAGACCAGGAGCCGGCAGGTCGAGTACCGTCTCGAATATCTCGCGCAGGATCGGCGCAATCTCCGTCGTCTCGTTGACCCTGCTTGGCGTACCTGGACGGAGCAGGATGGCGCCGCCGGTGAAGACGACCGCCGGGCGTTCAACGAAGATGGAACCCGGGAAAAGTTTCAGGAGGCGGAAGACTGTCACATCGGCGCCGGCATTGCACATGGCTGCAATATAGGCGTCGTGCTCGGCCCTGACGCCTTCGTAGGCCGTCCGCCCCGATCGTCGGCGCGAGGTCGTTGACGATAAAGGTGGACGGTTCCCGCAAGATCGCGACGTAGAACGGCAGCAGGTTTCGCCGACCGCTCGATCGTCAACACATCCTCAAGGACAGTACGCTCGGCCCCGTGCGGTCCGAGCTTGTGATCCTCCGGTGGCGCAGCTTCAGCGAGACCTTCAGCCATGGACGGCCTCCACGGTGCGAGGTTGAAGCCGAGACCGTCGTCGATCATGGCTCTTCCGCATGTTTAGTGCGGTCAGTGCTTCCGGTCCGGCCATCTCCGCTTGGAATGTTCAGGCGGCCGCCAATGGCTTCGCAACAGCTCGTATCCGATGCGACCGTGTCAGGATTGAGCGTCTTGAGGGGTTAAGCGGCGGTCGACCGCGCTGGTGCTCCAGGGATGGGTGATGGCCGCTTTGATGGGTCGATGTCGCGGCGAGACCATACAATTGATGATGCGCCTCGCGCCGGCGAGAAGCTTGAAGGCCCGCCGCGCACGGTGTCCCCTCGAGCTGCGCGCCGCACATAGCGATCGTTGATGTGGCGTTCCAGTCAGCGGCGCGACGAAGCGTTGAGCTCGCCCTTCTTGGCCTGTTGGAGACACCAATATGTAGCCACCAGACGCCGTGCTTCCTGTTCGGCCTACCAGTTCCTGGGCAAAAGCTCGTCAAGCCCGCTCGCCGTAAGGGCACCCGCGACAAGTCGCTCCGTCGCGTGGGGACGCTCGAAGTCGAAGTACGGCTCCTCCTGGCTAACAAAAATGAGCATTTTTGAATTTGCGGCGGTCAAACGAATTCGCGCATGGGCGGTTTCGGCAGGACATAAGTCTCGAATTCTGCAAGATGTCCTTAGTTGGCCGCCAAAGCTTGAAGAGCGCGACTGCCGCGTCTGGCGGCGAGCAGTTCCAGGAGACATTCAACCGCGACGAATGCGGGAGCCATGGTGTGAATAAACGAAGGCATTTCAGTCCTCACGCGGATCACAATTTCGGAATGTTTGGCGATCGGAGACAGGTCGCTGTCGGTCAAAGCGATGAGTTTCGCACCGCGCGAAACGGCGAATTGGGCGGCCTGCACTGTGAAGCGAGTGTACGGGCTGACTGTAACGGCCAGCACAGTATCTTCTGGACCGACAGACCGGAGCGCGTCATTGGCGGCGCCGCCAATTTCGTCGATCAATATCGTGGGAGAGCCGAGCAATGACCCGACATAGTGCATCAGATAAGCTACAGGAAAACTTGAACGGCGGCCGATGCAAAAAATTTGCCTTGCCTCTACCATGAGGTCGGCGGCTGCTGCCAGCGCGGCAATCGCGGTTGGCTGCGCGAACCTGCTTAGATGACCCTGCAAGGCTTCAATTGTATTGCCGATGAGGACGCCATCGCCGTCGATCGCCCGTCGTGCCAGTAATTCCTCTGCACGCCCTGCGAAGCTCTCTGGCCGTTCCCTGATGCTAGCTGCGAATAGCTCCTTCAATTTGTCGAAACCATCGAAACCAAGACGCTTTGCGAGCCGCGTTAGTGTTGCCGGAGGGACTTGTGCCCGGCGCGCCTGCTCCCTCATCGACAGCAGTGCTACCTCAGTCGGATGATCCACCAACCAACGTGCGGCGACCTTCATTTGCCGAGGGAACCGCTCATAGCTGTCCTTTATGACACTTGCGACGGGGAATTCCATTCTGATTTACGTCCTCAGCGAGTAGATAAGTGCTGAACCAAAGAAACGGCCTTTTCGTTCACCAATAATTGTGGGCGCACACCTCGTCGAGAGACACGGACCTACGCAATGCCTCGGCGGCACTGGTTAGCTCGGGCCTTTAGGTATTGCGTTGCTGCCGGGAGGTAACGTATTGAGATCGCACACCCGATCAAAAGGTCCATTACAAGCATGTGGCACGCTCCGTTCTCAGGCGCTTTGAGCCGCGGCGCAAATGGCATCGAAACGGCTTATAATTTAATGCGAGCGCATCAAAGTCGCTCAATCCCAAGAAAGTTGAAAAGCGAACTCGGGGTGAGGACGAAACGTCGCTCGGAAGGCGGATATGCTACCCAGATCTTGACATGCTGCTCTCCTGTATTCGTTCCATTGGGTCGGACATTAAGATTATTCGGCAATTCGCTACGCTGGAGATTCAAAAGTCGCGCCAACTGCGCAGAAGCAACACCGCAGAAGAGATTTGATCCAATATTCAATTGGTTACATGAAAGGATAGCAGAAGACGTGTTGGATACCACTATGTTCCGGATCCGACAAATCAGACGTAGTGTCGGATGTCCCGGCGTTTTATGGTTAATGCCGGCAGGAGTTCTCCTGCGTTTCCGCCGTTCGACGGCAGACCATCCGGCGACGCGATCGCGAGATGTCGGGAAAGATAGCTCTGTGCATGCCGACGCCGCCGCTCAATTTTGATGAACTTGATCTTGGGCGCGTGGCATGCCCGTGCCGGTTGCGCGGCGTATCGGCCGATGGTGTTGTCGGCACGCAAGTCGCGCGGCGCGTGCAACGCGCGCCGCTATCCGTCAATCGCCGGTTTCAGCGCCGCGGCACAGCCGAACGCCGACAGCCTTATACATACCGTACACGAGGTTGCTGCTCTCGGCGGAATGGGTGACCCTTTCGCTGGTGATTCGTAGGAGCGATGGAGAGCAGCGATGGCGATGCTTGCGGGATGGAATATTGGTGGTAGATGGACCGCAGTGTGCGTCGTGGACGCGGCTGTGCGCGGAATGTCGACACCCATCCTGAGATGATCGACACCGCCTTGAAAGCGTTTTGCGAGCGAGCTGGCAAGTTTGGGGTTGGAGAGCAGGCCGTTCTCACCGTTTATTCCGCGCGCTTGCGGCGATGAGCTATCCGGTGGTTTGTATGGACGCGCGCCGGGCGGCGGACGCGCTGAAGAGCCGTCGGATCAAGGAGCGGAGATGCTGCGAACGGGCTGGTTCACGCCTGTCCACGTCAAATCGGAGGACGGCCACCGCCTCCTGCTTGTCGCCCGCGGCCGGCACCAAGCCAAAGCTGCGAACTGACGGCCATTCTTGAAGGAGGTTCTATCGCCGACGGTGGCGATCAAGGCTGTTGCCGTTACAAGCTGGAACATTTCTTCTAGTCCCCTTCCGCGTGGCTGGCACGACTCTTGCATCGTTTATCGAGGCGGCGGGCCCCGCCGACCATATGTTCATGTCGCCCCGTGATGTGGCGATCAAGGAAGAAAGGCAAAGAACATGTCGGGTGTGCGTCAGATCGCATTTGGTAGATTATCAGGGACGGTGGTCACGCCCGCTGCACGCTGCGGCGAGAAATATCTTCGCAGTCTTCGACAATTGTGGCTTGCCTGCGCTGAAGGCCGCACGGGGCATTCGAACGCTGCGCTGGTCAAGCAGCGTCCAGGTCTCACTGTTTTCGTGGTGACGGGAACGGCCGCAGTCTCGGCGCGGTGCAGCGGAGGCGGTGGTTGGCGGCCAAGACGCTGGAGGCTCAGCACGGATCCAAGCGTGGCGCCTAATGACACGGAAATGGCCATAACGCAGCTTACTCTGGCACGGCTTGCATTTTACATCAGATCGCACCGGATCCCGCTCGGGAACAAGCGCGTCTATGTCGGCGCGAATCCCGGCTTTTTGCGGCTTCAACTTGCTCTCAGCAAAAAATGCTTTCGATCGGAGACAATGTGGTGATCTGGGGCGGAAGGACGTCCTGGATAACGCCAGGTGGGTGCGGACGGGCGGCGGCAATGCAACTTATCGGCGCTTCATCGTCGCGAAAGTGACGACGGTGCTGCCGCACTCGAGGTTATGCCCGATCGCGTCAATGCCGCGGTTATCAGCTCCGGTCGCACTTTGGGAGCACCCGTCTGTTGGTGGCGACTGCTCGCGCGCCGGCCGGGGATAATGGTCGCCGGAAGCTCGGTGTGGCTATTCCGGCGATCGCAAGGACCCAGAACTGGGCGCGCGGCTGTCGCGCCGTTTGGACGAAGGTACGCCCGACAGTGTACCGTGGATCGGCCGGAGGCTACATGATGGACAAGAGGATTTCTTCCTTGACAGATGCCGTTGACGAGAACGACCAAGCGAATGCGGCACGCAATGCCATGAACCGCCTCATTCGCTGCATCTTCGCAGAGCGCATTCTCGAGCCGAGTGCGTTGCTCTGGGCGCGGGACAATCGCCAGGCTTGGTTCCCTCTATGGCCGTCCCGACGAGTGCTGCATTTTTCCGACCTGCGCACTGCCCCTGCCGGAACCCTGCAGAACCGCGGAGAGATCGAAGTGCTCGATGGAACCGGCGCCAGACACAGGATCGATTGCCCCGTTGCCCTGATGAGGGAGGTTGGCCCATGCCTAACGATGAAACCCGCTCCGGACGCCGTGGAGAATCTACTGCGCGACGTGGACGACAGCATGCGCAACGACATTCTTGCGCGCTGCCATCGGCAAACCTGGAGCGCCGAGCTCCGCGAAAAAATTGCTGAATCCGGTGCTCCCGGCTTCCTTGCCTACGTTCAAGCGAACCTGCCGCCGCACTTGGCGGCAATGACACTTGACCAATGGGGCGCGCTTGAAGGCCATCCGCTTTATCCGACATGGAAGGCTAAGCCCGGCCTGGCGGCAGCGGACGTAATTGCCCTCTCTCCCGAGTTCGGCGCGCGGGTGAGCCTGCGCATCGCGGCACTCCGAAAAGACTGGGCCTACGTGGAGACGATGCCACATGTGGGTAACTATTCGGAATGGTTTTCCCAGAAGTTCCCTGACGTGTGGCTCGATTGGGCGGAGGGCCTGAAGGCGCGCAACCAGTCGCCTGAGGGCTGGCTTCCTTTCCCCGTTCACGCCTGGCATCTAGAGAATTTCGTGAGACGGGAATTTGCAGCCGAGATCTCTTCCGGCATTCTCCATCCGGATGGCCCAGAAATCGTCACGCTGCCGTCCATGTCGTTCCGCACGATGTTACCGGAGACGACGGAGCCGAGACCCTTCATCAAGGTGCCGGTGGCGATCTGGATGACGAGCGCACAGCGAAACCTTCGGGCGAAGTCGGTCCACATGGGACCTCGCCTCAGCGCGCTGATTTCCGGCATCCTGTCCAAGGAGGATGATCTTCGCGATGGGTTGGAGATCTTCCTCGAAGAGTTGGGCGCGATTCTCCACCACCCGGACAGAGGCGACGAGCATCCCGGCTGTTTTCTTTCGGTGGTTTACCGCAATGCGGATCCTCTGGTGCGCCAGGACGGCCTGCTGCCCGTGACCGCTGCCGCCCTCTTGACCGCAGGCCCTTTGGACCGTCGTCCGCTTATCTGCGAACTCATCGCCAGAAATGGCAATGAGTGCGAGGCGGCGGTCGCGACATTCTTTCGCGCCTATGTGCGCAGCGTCATCCGCCCGACATTGGCCATGTATCTCCTCTATGGGATTGCTTTCGAAGCGCATCAGCAAAACAGCACAATCCTTTTCGATGATTACGGCATGGCGCGGAAACTGCTGATCCGTGATTTCGGTGACGGCCGCACTTTTCCGCCGCTGTTCAAAGCGCGCGGTTACGACCTGAAGCCCTTCAGTCGCAAGGGGATTTTGCCGACCACGTTCGACGACGATATTGGCCTTGTACGTTCCTTCGTGATCGATGCCTGCTTTGTCTGTCACCTCCATGAGGTCGCGCTGTGCCTTCAGGAGCAATATTCGTCGACCGACAACAAACTTTGGCGCATCCTGCGGGAGGAGACCGAAGAGGCGTTTGACTGGCTGCGGCCGCGGATGCTGTCCGAAGCCTTCTGGATTGAGGAGCGTGAGGCCTTTCTGGAACGGCCGTGGCCGACCCGCTCGGTGCTACGGTTGATTCTGGAGCGCTTTCGCGACTACCGGGTCGAACACCAATTGCCCAATCCGCTGGCGGACGCGTGATTGGCACAACCGCTGCCGCCGCTCTTCGTGCTGCTTTTCGCACTCCAGTTCGTTTCGGCGGGCGTTTAAGGAATTAGCGGCACTTTGCCCGACCCAGAAAGGTGCTCTTTAGAGAAATCGACGGGCAAGGGCCGGAAAAGTCTAGGATTTTCGAATCAGAAGACATCTCAATCTGGCTTCCATTCGTGCATGATTTTGATTCAATGAGGCTTTGATTTGGAGGCCTCGCATGACCCGTCGTCGCTTCGACCTGACAGATTTCGAGTGGTCGATCATTCAACCGTTGTTGCCGAACAAAAGCCGTGGCATTCCGCGTGTTGATGACCGGCGGGTAATCAATGGCATTCTGTGGCGGGTTAGAACTGGTTCGCCTTGGGCGGATGTGCCGGAGCGATATGGTCCATACACGACCTGCTACAATCGCTTTGTCCGATGGAGAAAGGCAGGCGTTTGGGATTATGTTCTACGCGAGGTCGCCAAGGCCTTCGACGGTGACATCGTGATGATCGACAGTTCCTGTGTCCGTGTTCACCAGCATGCGGCGACGGGAAAAAGGGGGATCGAGACGATGGCTGCATGGGACGTTCCCGTGGCGGCCTGACCACAAAGATTCACGCCGTCGTCGATGCCGATGGCAGGCCGATCGGCGTCGATCTGACGGCCGGGCAGGCTCACGACAGCCGAATGGCAGAGCCTATGTTGAGGGACATGCGCAACGGCACAATCCTGCTGGCAGACAGGGCTTACGACACCAACTCTCTTCGAGAGCTCGCCAAAGAAAAACGTGCTTGGGCAAACATCCCGGCGAAGCAAAACCGAAAAGAAAGCTTCCCCTTCAGCTCCTGGGTCTATCGTCAGCGAAATCAGATTGAGCGCTTCTTCAACAAACTCAAACAATTCAGAGGGATAGCCACCCGCTATGACAAAAACGCCCGGAACTTCCTCGCAGCCATAAAGCTGGTCGCAACACGCATCTGGATCAGATCGTTATGAGTCGACGGCCTAGCACTACTTTGGCAGATTCGATTTCCGGGACGACCGGAACCTAATTCGGCAATGGGGACATCGTAGAGGTGGTTGGTGCTGCGACAGGGCGGCGATGACGATGCGTCGA
>NZ_JADYVE010000004.1 GCF_020193655.1 Ensifer sp. IC3342 | reverse complement strand
GCTGGCGTAAATCCAGAGAAAGAGGTCGCGCCATCATTGCTGGCCTCCTCACCAGCAATGATCTTGAATCACAATCGCAGCAAAAAGGGAATCCTGTTTCGATTCAGCTTAAGACTGACCGACTCTAGAGCGCCACGCCTCTGAAACGCACGCAAAAGCTGCGCTTTGAACTGCTGCATGTTGCTATCCGTAAATCAGCCCGACTCGCGAAAACGTGCCGGAAAGCAATTCCAGGAAGAGTGTGTAACGGCTTTCCGTCGGCGGTCTTTTCAAGGAACCGGAGCGCTTCTCCGTTTCAATGAAAAGCAGCCTAAAGTCACCGACGAAGCCGCTCACTCGTGCCAGTGTTCCGCCACCCATGGCGTCGGGCGGATGTAGTGGCGCAGATAGCTGAACACGCCTTTCTGCCGTCGGTCACGCGCGAACAGGCCGCGGATATGTTCGAGCGGTGTCGCCGGACGACCCTTGTAGCCGAACTGCCCATCGATCGCATGTTGCGGCAACAGGTTGCGAGGAAAGAGCACGACGCGGCCATCGGCAGGCAGCCGCGGTGCCAGGAAATAGTTCAGCGGAAAGGGCCAGCGGCAATCCTGCCGGAAATGCAGAACCCAGCGCCGCGGAAAGAGTTTGACGCCGCCTGGCGCATTGCGCGTTACGAAGCGCTGTTCGAAGCTGTATTCATCAGCCACGCGCTGCGGGTCGGCGCAGAACTTCTCCTGCAGCGGAACGAGCTTGCCGACCGGAAACCGGAACAACGACGTCTGTCCGAGACGTTCAAAGGGCGTCGTTTGATTTCGCGCCAGCACCACGTCGTCCGGGCCGCCAAACTCGAAGAAGGAATCGAGCGAACCGACGATCACCAGGTCGAGGTCGAGGAACAGCACCGGGCCGGTGAGATTGCCGAGCTTCGGACCCCAGAGCCGGGCTTTCGGCCAGATGCCTTTGGTGTTGACCGGCATCGCGACATCGAGCGGCGGCAGATCTTCGCAAAGAATCTCCGGACGCAGGCCGCTGCGGTTATCGGTGAAACAGGTGAAGGTGAAAGGCGGCGTGATATTGCGTGCCACCATGGCGTAAAGCCGGTTGATGAAGGGCGGACCGTACTTCGTGCCCCAGTTGATGCAGATTACCTGTTTGACGCCGCCACTTGCCGCCAGAACGCTTGCCATGGGCTCTCCACTCTTGCCGCCTGCCGAGAGGTCTTTCCGCAACAGCCGATTTTGTCCATCGGTCTCGAAGTCGCGGCCTAGAGCTTCGACAGTCGGGGAATTGCTTTCGACTTCCCATCCTGCTGGTGCGCTCTCACGCATTCAGTAAGGCACGGTCACGACATGCCGAGTGACGCTCGCTTGTGTGACGCTCGCCTTGAAGGAGACCGCAGCGACGTTGCAAGCTACCCGTCATTCCTGCCTCTCCGGCCCGTCTTCTCCGAGGAATGCAGCCGGCATTTTCGATCGTGGCCGACTTCATATCGATGTCAGTTGACAGCTGTCAACGGCGCGGCGGAGGCACGATCGCCTCTCCCTTCTTTTGGTATGGCATTCGGTGAGCCTGTGCCGATCGCGAGGCCGACCCAACGAAGAGAATGACACCCGCCCGTGGCGCACCTGTTGACAGCTGTCAACGGCGCGGCGGAGGCACGATCGCCTCTCCCTTCTTTTGGTATGGCATTCGGTGAGCCTGTGCCGAACGCAACGCCGACCCAACGAAGAGAATGACACCCGCCCGTGGCGCACCTGTTGACAGCTGTCAACTGCGGTCCGCGCACGTTGTCGTCGAGGTCGCGGGCTGTTTGCGCGCGGAAAGGGGCGGGCGGCCGCCTTTCCATGCGAGGGCGCGTCGATCCGGATATTAGCAGGGGAGAACGGCCGGAAAGCCTGTGGCGGAAAGAAATCGCGTGTTACCTTCCGTTTCATCGATAACGCTTCGTCTTTAAAATGAGATACGAGACCCCGGATCCGCTCCATCCAACACTCCTGCCGGCGCTGATTGCGGCGGAAGACAGCCTTGCGCGTCTCGATGAGCGGGCCGGCCGGCACCCGGTTTCGGAGGGGTTTCGCGAGCGCGGGCAGTTCTTCGATGCGGCTGCGGCGCTCTGGGTCGCCGGTGAACTGGTGCATGTTGAAGATCTCGTGCTGCACGACGCGCATATGGATGCGCGCGCACCATCCCATGAACTGACCATCGCCCATGCGGTGCTGCGCGCCCGCCGCCGGCTGGATCTTGCTGAGCCGGACTGGGCGCTGACGAGCGCCGGCTTGAACGTGCTGAGGGGCGAGGGCGGGGCGGTCGCGCAGCACAACCATCGCCAGGAGCTATCGGCCGAAGCTCATCGGGATCCCGCGCTTGCGGACACGGAAGACGAAGCGGACGAAAATCCGCTCGCCGCTGAATTTGCCGAACTCGACGCAGCGATCGCTCGGTCGCAACGGCTCTTGGACACTCACTCGAGCGGTATCGAGGAAACCGCTTCGGGGTTGTCGCCAGCTGCGAAGGCGAGCGTGGAACCCATGGGGCAGCTTGGATTGCTGTTCGAAGAGGACTGGGACGAAGAGCAGCGGCTCGATACCTGGCGCGCCGTCCTTGCGACGGCCGATCAGTTGCCGGCTTCTCTTGGAGCGGCAATTCTGTTCGACGCCTGGGACCGCATCGAGCCGCTCAGGCGGCAGCACTGGCTGGGCTCGCTGCTCGTTGGGGTCTACCTGCGTTTTCGCGGAAAAGTATCCTCGCACGTGCTGGCGTTCAACACCGGCCTGAAGACGATCCGCCACGAACGCCGCCGGTCGAAGGACCGACTGACGCGGCTCGTTGCCTTCCTCGAGGCGATGTCGGTGACGGCTGATCTCGGCATGAAGGAACTCGACCGGCTATCTCTGGCAAAGACGCAAATGGAGATGCGGGTCAAGGACCGCCGTTCGAGCAGCAATCTTCCTGGGTTGATCGATCTCGTGCTATCGCGGCCGATCGTCTCGACGGCGCTGATCGCCCGCCATGTTGGTGTCACGCCGCGCAGCGCGCTCAATCTGGTCCGTGAACTCGGCGTGCGCGAGATGACGGGCAGGGGACGTTATCGTGGCTGGGGCGTGCTTTAAAGCGCGTCGCGTTCAATCGGACACATGCGACGCGCTTTAGGTCCTTGTTTTTATGCATGTCGTTGCCCCAAAACCGCTGCACACTTTTGCGCGACATGCATTGGTTCCAGCCTGCATTTTTCTTCAAAGAGGTAGCGCTTTTGCGTTTCCCAGGCCGGCGACCACTATTGCCGGCGCAGGTTGATATCGCTGGTGACGACGCTGTCGCCGGACCTCGGGTCGACATCGGTCGTTACCAGTCGCATGCCGTTCTGTCCGACCTTCTGCACGGTCAGGTTTGCGCTGCGGTCGCCGTTTACCAGCCTCGGCCAGCGGATCGTGAGGTTGATCGCATTGCCCCGTCGGCTTCCGGTCAAGCCGGCCGGTCTTCCGCTCGGCCCGACATAGGTGCCGCTGTAGCTTGCCCCATTGAACTGCAAATCGGCGCCAACCGCGCGCGACACGACAATCATGCTGCGACAGGTTCCCTTCATCGACAGGGCTTGGCCGCTGGCCTCAGAATCGAAAACACAGGACACGTTCATCGGCGACCGGTTGATCCGGATCTTCACCATGCCGCTGCCGGTCCATTTTCCTTCGAGTGATCCGAGAAATGCCGTTTCGTCGGCCTGTGCTGCTCCGACGATAAAGAACAGGCCGCCTGCGGCCAGCAGACGCTGGATCATGGAACCCCCTCCTCGTGATCGGATACGGCGAAGACGTGGCGCTCGCCGATCGCTCGTTGAACGCCCCAAACCCGCATGAGGTTCCTTTCCGGCGCCGCTGTCAACCGTGAAGCGGGTGACAGCAGCATCTGGCGCCCCTTAATCCTCCTCGACGAAGACCTCCTCGCGCTTGGCCTTAACGGCCGGCAGGAAGATGACGACGAGCACGATTGCCGCGATCAGCAACAGCACGGCGCTGATGGGCCGGGTTATGAATGTCGTCGGGTCGCCGCGTGACAGGATCATGGCGCGCCTCAAGTTCTCTTCCAGCAGCGGCCCGAGCACGAAGCCGAGGAGCAGCGGTGCCGGCTCGCAGCGCAGCTTCAGGAGCAGGTAACCGACGAGACCGAAGAAGGCGACGGCGTAAAGGTCGTAGACGTTGGAGTTGACGCTGTAGACCCCGATCGAGCAGAAGGCCATGATGATCGGAAACAGCACGAAATAAGGGATCTTCAGGAGCTTCACCCAGAGCCCGATCAGCGGCAGGTTCAAGACCACCAGCATCAGGTTGCCGATCCACATCGAGGCGATGATGCCCCAGAAGAGCGCCGGCTGCTCCACCGCGACGTTCGGGCCGGGCACGATACCCTGGATGATCATCGCGCCGATCATCAGCGCCATGACCGGGTTTGCTGGAATGCCGAGCGTCAGGAGCGGAATGAAGGACGTCTGCGCGCCGGCATTGTTGGCGCTTTCCGGTCCAGCGACACCGGCGATGGCGCCGCGGCCGAATTCCTCGGGCCGATCCGAGATGCGTTTCTCCACCGTGTAGGAGGCAAAGGCGGCGAGGATCGCGCCGCCGCCCGGCAGGATGCCCAGCGCCGAGCCGATCACGGTGCCGCGCACGACCGGCGCGAACATCCGCTTGAAATCATCGCGCGTCGGCATCAGGTCGCTGACCTTTGCCATCAGCACTTCGCGGGTCTTCTCGCTTTCGAGATTGCGCAGGATTTCGGCAATGCCAAAGACGCCGACGGCGAGTGCCACGAAATTGAGACCGTCGGCATATTCGCGGATGCCGAGGGTGAAGCGCGGCGTTCCGGTATAGATGTCGGTGCCGACGAGGCCGAGAAGCAGGCCGAGCGCGACCATCGCCAGCGCCTTGACGATCGAGCCGTGCGCCAGCGCGACCGAGGAGACGAGGCCGACGATCATCAGCGAGAAATATTCGGCCGCGCCGAACTCCAGCGCGATTTCGGTGAGCGGCGGCGCGAAGATCGCGACGAGAAAGGTCGATACGGTTCCGGCAAAGAACGAGCCGAGCGCGGCTATCGCCAATGCCGTCCCGGCGCGGCCTTTGCGCGCCATCTGGTAGCCATCGATCGCGGTGACCGCGGACGAGGACTCGCCCGGCATGTTGATCAGGATCGCCGTCGTCGAGCCGCCATATTGCGCGCCGTAGTAGATGCCGGCGAGCATGATCAGCGAAGAGACCGGCTCGAGCTGGAAAGTGATCGGCAGCAGCATGGCGATCGTCGCCGTGGCGCCGATGCCGGGCAAGACGCCGATGAGCGTGCCGAGCAGAACCCCGATCAGGCAGAAAAGAAGGTTTGCCGGCGAAGCGGCGGTGCTAAAGCCGAGGGCGAGATTGCTGAAAAGATCCATGACCGCCTCCTAGAACCGGACCCAGGGGCCGAAGCGCTCGAAGGGCAGCTTGAGGCCGTAGCTGAACACCGCCACCGAGAAGACGGTCAGCACGAGGGAGATGGCGATCGCCCAGTGCGGCTTCATCCGATGAGACGCGAAACAGGCGATCAGCGCCGTGAAGAACAGCGACGGAACGAAGCCTAGTCCTCGCACCGTCAGTCCGAAAAAGATCGGTGCGGGCAGGATGAGGAACATGCCGCGCACTGCGATCGCCCCCATCGGTTCGCCTTGCACGCGCGCCGACTGCACAAGGATGACGGCGCCGAGCAGCGTCAACACGCAGGCGAGCAGGAGCGGGAAATAACCGGGGCCCATGCGGAAGGCGGTGCCGAGCTCGAGGCTGAGCGACTGCCAGATGAAGAACAGCCCGACGGCCGTCAGGATGCCGCCGCATAGGGCATTGGTCGCGTCAAATGTGATGGATTTCATCGTGTCCCCACTTTGTTCCGGAGCCATTGAACCGCGCTCCCTCCTTTGGCGAATGTGCTCGCGTCTTGTTATCCGGGCAAGGGGCACCGGATCTTCATCGAGTTGACAGCTGTCAACGTTCGATCTCGGCGCTGCCGCGGGATGAGTGCGCCTTTAGCCGGCATCCCGCCCGTTTTCGAACCGATCACGTCTTTCGGCTTGACGGCGCGTGTTCACGTGATCGAAGACCGGTGGCCGCCGCCGTTCTGTCTTGCGACAGGTATTGGCGACGGCGGGTTCCGTCACACGATCAGTCGGCGTACTGACCGGCGGCCTCGATCACCGGCTTCCAGCGGGCGATCTCGCTTTCGAGCTTGGCCTTCAGCGCCGCCGGCGTCGCGTCTGCCTCGCTCGACGGTTCGGTGCCGAGCTCGGCAAAGCGAGCGACGACGTTTGCATCCTTGAGCGCCAGCTGCAGCGACTTCGACAGGCGCTCGTTCACCTCGGCAGGCGTACCTTTCGGCGTGTAGATCCCATGCCAGATGCCGACCTGGAAATCGGCAAGGCCGCTCTCGACCGCCGTCGGCAGATCGGGGAAGATCTTGAGACGGGCGGGGGAGGTGACGGCATAGGCCTTGATCGTGCCGCCCTGAATCTGCTTCGTTGTATTAGTCGTCTGGTCGCACATGATGTCGACCTGGCCGCCAAGCAGATCGGTCATTGCCGGGCCGGTGCCCTTGTACGGCACGGTGGTGAGCGGTGTCTCGATCGCGCTCATGAACATCATGCCGCAAAGATGTGATGCCGCGCCGATGCCGGCATTGGCGACCGTCACCGTGTCCTTGTTGGCCTTGACGTAGTCGATCAGCCCCTTGAGGTCGGTCGGCTCGAAGTCCTTGCGAGCGACGATCGTCATCGGTACTTCGGTAACGAGGCCGACATATTCGAAGGCGTTCAGTGTGTCGTAGGCGAGCTTGCGATAGAGCGTGGCGCTGGTCGCCATGCCGATATGGTGGAGCAGGACCGTATAGCCATCCGGATCGGCCTGGGCGACGCGGCCCGCGCCAAGCGTGCCGCCGGCGCCGCCGACATTCTCGACGATGATCTGCTGGCCGAGATCCTTAGACATGGATTCGGCGACGAGGCGGGCGACCGTGTCGGTCGGGCCACCGGCCGAGAACGGCACAACCATCGTGATCGAGCGCTCCGGATAGTTTTGGGCATTGGCCGAGGCGGCAAAAAGGGAAACGGCGGCGACAGCGCCCAGAAGCGCTTGCAGAACTTTCATCTTTTCCTCCCGATGAAATTATGGACCAGCCGGCATGGTTCCTCCCGTGCCGGTACTGGATCGCCTATTTGCAGATGGGATTTTACCACAGACAACCGCCGCCCGCGGTCACTTTGCCGATTTCCGCGCCTGGTGCGCGTGATATGGGTGGATTTGGAAACAAAGCCGCCGAGCGATGGGTGGATTTCCACCCATTACGCTGCTTAAGCCTCAAGTCCGGTGCGCTGCCGGAGATATCGGATCTCGGCCTCGGTCAGCAGCCGGACGTCACCTTTCGCCAGGTCGCCGAGCTTTATCTCGCCGATCGAGACGCGCACGAGCCGCAGGCACTCGAAGCCGAGCACGTCCAGCATGCGGCGGATCTGCCGGTTGCGCCCCTCCTGCAACTCGACCTCGATCCAACTGTTGCGTTCGCCGCTTCTTAGCCGCTTGACGCCGGCGGCCTGCAGTCGTTCGCCACCCTCGGTGACGCCTTCCATCATTGCGGCAACCGCGTCGTCGTCGAAGATGCCGTTCACCTGCACATGGTAGACCTTGCCAAGATGCGTCTCCGGATCGAGCAGGCGCTGCGCCAGCACCGTGTCGTTGGTGAAGAGCAGCAGTCCCTCGCTCGCCTTGTCGAGCCTGCCGACCGGCGAGAGAAACCGCGCATCGGCGTCGCCAAGGCAACTATAGACTGTGGGGCGTCCCTCCGGGTCGTCGCGCGTGGTGACGAGCCCGCGTGGCTTGTTCAGCATCAGGTAGATCTTGGCTTCCGCCGCGACCGTGACGCCGTCGACGGCGATCCTGTCGGCCTCGATATCGACCCAGCGCGAAAGATCCGTCGTCCTTCGACCGCCGACGCTAACGCGACCCTCGGCAATCAGTTTCTCGGCCTGCGTACGGGAGCAATAGCCGAGTTTGGAGAGCGCACGCGCGAGCGTCACGCGCTTGCCGGCCTCGGCTTTCGTTTCGCTGCCATGTCTCTTTGGTGAGGGGCGCAGCTGTTTCACGACATCCAGTCTCCAAGGGTGTTGGACCAAGGTCCATCTGGCACAATCGGCGCCGCTCGGCCAGAGCCGAAACCCGTTGATTGTTGTGGCTTTGATGCAAGGATGAAGAGTGGTAGTCTCGCTTGCGACTTGTACGACAGGGCCCGTCTCGGAACGGTCAACCGCTTCGCCGAGAAAGCGGCGTATTCCATGATGGGCGATTTGGGAGGCGTTGTCATGATCAAGTCAATCCTGCGGGGCGCGGCCGCGCTGGCGGCAATCTCGCTGCTGCACGTCGGAGGAGGCTCCTTCTTTCCAACGAACGCTTTGGCCCAGCAGACGGCTGCTGCTCCCGCCGAGGAAGAGGCGGCGCCCGAACCACTTACGGACGAAGAGCTTGAGATTCTGGTCGCCCGCATCGCGCTGTATCCGGACGAACTGGTGGCGCTGATTTCCGCGGCTTCGCTCTATCCCTTACAGATCGTCGAGGCCGAACGGTTTCTCGAGGCACGTGAAAAGAAGTCCGACCTGAAGCCGAAAGATAGCTGGGACGGCAGCGTTGTCTCGCTGCTGAACTATCCGCAGGTCGTCAAGATGATGAGCGAAGACCTCGAATGGACGCAGTCCTTCGGCGAAGCGATCGCCAATCAGCAGAAGGATGTGCTGATTGCGATCCAGCAATTGCGCGATGAGGCGGTGGCCAAGGACATCATCAAGACGGACGACAAGGTGAAGGTGGTCGAGGAGGGCGACAACATCGTCATCCAGTCGGCAAATCCGGAAACGATCTACGTGCCGCAGTACCCACCCGAGATGCTTTATGTACCGGACTACGCGCCGGCGCCCATCTCGTATTACGAAGAGCCGTATCCCGCTTATTGGTATCCTGGCGCGGCCTTCTTCGCGGGCGCCGTCACCGGCGCGGCCTTCGCCGCGATCATCGACTGGGACGACTGGGGCGTCTGGGGTGGCCGCTGGGACGGCGACATCGATGTCGACTGCAACAAGTGCTTCAACAACATCGACTTCGACGGCAAGGTTAACTGGAACGACATCGACTGGAAGAATGTCGACCGCAACAAGATCAGTTTCGACCGCGATCAGCTCAACAAGTTCGATCGGACCAGCATCAAGAACAATATCAAGGCCAACGGCAACAACAACCTGCGCAACCGCGCCGCCGAAATCAACCGCGACCGGCCGCAGGCGCGCCCGGGCGGAGCCGGCGGCGGCCAGCTCAAGGACGTGCGCAAGAGCACGCTGGAAGGACTGAAGGCGCAGCAGAGGCCGGCGGCGGGGACGCGACCGAACATCGACCGGTCGGCAATTGCGGCCGCGCGGCCGGACGGCGACAAGCCGAGCATCAACCGGTCGAAGGGCGGCAGCAAGCCGTCTGTCAGCCGGCCCGCCGGCAAGAAGAAGATGGCCTCCAAGGCGCAGAACCGGCCGAAGAAGCCGTCCGGCCTCGGCAACGTCAATGCCGGCCGGCGCGAGGTAGCCTCGTCACGGCGCGGCGGCCAGAGCATGGGCGGCGGGCAGCGTGGTGGCGGGCGGCCGCAGATGAGCCGCGGTGGCGGAGGCAGGCCGCCGATGGCCCGCGGCGGCGGAGGCCGCGGCGGTGGCGGACGCAGGCGCTGAGCGGAGGAGAACGGCCATGACCAAACTTTTGCACGGACTTCTGTTCGGATCGGCGGTGTCGCTTGCGTGCGTGCTTGCCATCGACGCTGCTGTCGCGCAGGCTGAGCAGCCGGACCAGGCACAGCAGCCGGCGGGCATCATCGACGACTATGCCGCTGCGGAAGATCCGCCGGCCTTCGACGATCCGATGAAGGCGGTGGAGGCCTTCAAGGCGCGGCTGGCGGCCAACGACTTTGACGGCCTGACGAAGCTGCTGGGGCTCGATGCGGCGAAGGTGAAGACCGGCGAAGGGGCGATGGAGAACTTCGCGCTCATTCGCGAGGGGGCGGCCCGCCGGGTCGTGGTCGAGGACGTCGACAATCGCAAAATCGTCGAGATCGGCGATCGCCTCTGGCCATTTCCGTTCCCGATCGTCAAGGGCGAGGACGGCAAGTGGGCCTTCGACACCTATGTCGGGCTGGAGGAGATAATCAACCGCCGTGTCGGCGAAAACGAGCTCGAGGCGATCGAAGCGGCGCGCGCCTATGTCGAGGCGCAGAAGGACTATGCGTCCGAGGACCGCGATGCGGACGGCGTGCTCGAATATGCCCAGAAGCTGATCAGCAGCCCGGGTCAGACCGACGGGCTCTACTGGCCGGCCGATCAGGGCACCGGCGAAAGCCCGGTCGGCGATGCGATCAGCGAAGCGGCTCTGGAAAAGGCCAAGGCCGGCGAGGGCTATTTCGGCTATCGCTTCCGCATCCTGACCTCCCAGGGCGACAATATCGCCGGCGGCAAATACGACTATGTCATCAACGACAACATGATCGCCGGCTTCGGTCTGATCGCCTGGCCGGTCACCTATGCCGAGACCGGCGTCAAGACCTTCGTCGTCAACCAGCAGGGCATCGTTTACGAGCGGGATCTTGGGTCCAGCACCGAAGCGATCGTGCCATTCATCGATCGGTTCAATCCCGATGACAAATGGACCGTGGTGGCCGACTGATTCTCTGACCACAAAATATATCGATCGTTCGGCGGGCCGCCCGCCGATGCTGCGGCAGCAGCCTGAGCGAGGGCAGCGATCGCTGGCTGAGGCGTGGAGAGCCAAGAGCTGGCGAGACGGCGCTCGACGACAATGAAACTCTCGCGGTTGCTACGGTATCCAACGATCCGATCGGATGTTTGCGCCTACAGCGCCACGCGTCTATGACGCGGAATGGACGCCGTAGCACTTTGAATGGCTGCATGTTTATCGTTAAATCGGCCACGTTTAAGGAATTATGCAGTAGCCTGAAGAATTCGTTCAGCGTCGGAAGTCGATTTCGACTTCCGAAAGACGTTGAAGTGCGGATATATCGTGCGACGTCATCAAGTTTTTACGTAGCCGCGGTCAAGTGGCGCGGGGTCTGGTAGTGGTGTCAGAGGGGAATGCCGATGCCTGAAGTGAGGGGTCTCTGCGCGCGTCGCCGCAGCCTTGGGAAAGCTGGACGAGCGGTCGCCGGTGCGCTGGTGGCGGTTGCCGTGCTGGTCGGATGCGGGGGGCGTCCAAAGGGCGTGATGACGCCGGTGGCGCTGACGGCGCCGACACAGACATCGCAGGTCGATATGCTGGTCGCGACGACGCGCCAGCCTTCCGGCAATCCTGCGACCCTCTTTTCCGGAGAACGGAACGCAACGCTTTCCCTGACGGACGTCGCGGTGTCGATCCCGCCGGATTCGAAACGCAAGCCTGGCACCGTGCAGTGGCCGCGCCGCCTGCCGCCCAATCCGGAAACCGATTTCACCGTGACGCGCGTACGCGAACTGGCGTCGCGCGAGGAAGCGCACGCCTGGTACCGCGAGCATAGCGTCGGCGGAAACATCCTCCTGTTCGTGCACGGGTTCAACAACACCTACGAGGATTCGGTCTTCCGGCTGGCGCAGATCGTGCATGATTCCGGTGCCCAGGCGACGCCGATGCTGTTCACCTGGCCGTCTCGCGCCCGCGTGTTCGACTACAACTACGACAAGGAGAGCACCAACTATTCGAGAACTGCGCTCGAAGACGCGCTGCGGTCTCTGGCGAAAGCACCCGATGTCAATGAAGTGACCATTCTCGCCCATTCGATGGGGACATGGCTGACGATGGAGTCGCTGCGGCAGATGGGCATTCGCGACGGCGGGATCGCACCCAAGATCAAGAACGTGATCCTCGCATCTCCCGATATCGACCTCGATGTCTTCGCGAAGCAGTTCGTGGAACTGGGTAAGCAGCGGCCGAAGTTCACGATCTTCGTTTCGCAGGACGACCGGGCGCTCGCCGTCTCGAGCTTCATCTCGGGCGACGTCTCGCGACTGGGCGCGATCGATCCGACGGCTGAACCTTATCGCACGCAGCTTGAGAAAGCGGGCATCACCGCGATCGACCTCACCAAGGTCCAATCCGAGGATAGCCTGCACCATGGCAAGTTCGCCGAAAGTCCGCAAATCGTGCAGCTGATAGGCCAGCGCATCGTCAATGGCCAGACGCTCACGGATTCCCAGGTCACCTTGGGCGACAGCATCACCGCCGTTGTTGCAGGTACCGCCAAGAATGTCGGCACGGTCGCGGCCGCGACGATCAGCGCGCCTGTGAAGGTGCTCGAGCAGCCGGCGCTGCCGCCCAAGAAGCGGCCGAAGTTGGACGAGACGCTCGGAAGCGGTGCGCATGCCGGAGCGGCGACCAATTAGCGCGGTTCCAGGAAGAGGACGCAACGCTCTTCCGTTTGGGATTGCGTTTCAAACAGGTAGAGCGCTTCACAGTTCAACGAGACGGTGAAGCGCGCCCAGGAGACCATTCCGCAATTGCTGGGCGTCAGGGCCGGCAGGAGTTACTGCATGATTCCTTAAATCGGAATCGATTTAAGGACAAAATCATGCAGCGATTCAAAGTGCTACAGCGACATCGCGCGTCCGATTGGACGCGCTGGGCTGTTGTGCGAATCGATGAACGGCGGCGGACGCACTCGGACTCCGGAGGGTGATGTGATGAGCAATTTGAAGGACGGAGGCTCCGAGGCTCTGCCTGGCCGTACAGTCGGCAAGGCGGCCCTGGCGGAGCTTCGGCGAACGCCTCTGCTGGCGCTCATCGTGTTCGTGCCTGTCGTCATCCTTTTGGAGCAGACGGCGCCACAGGCGCACACTTGGCTGTTTCTCCTGTCGGTGACAGCGATCATACCGCTCGCCGCACTGTTGAGCCGCGCGACCGAAGCAGTGGCGGCGAAGACCGGCGATACGGTGGGAGGGCTGCTTAACGCCACTCTCGGCAACCTGACCGAGCTCGTGATTTCGCTCGCGGCTTTGGAGGCGGGTCAATATCTGCTGGTCAAGGCTTCGCTTGCGGGTGCGATCGTCACCAACACGCTCTTCATGTTGGGCGGCGCCTTCCTCCTCGGCGGCTTCAAGCATCACCTGCAGGAATTCAACAGGGTGAACGCACGCTTCCAGGCTTGCCTATTGTTCCTGGCGACGATTGCCATTCTGGTTCCCTCTGTGATCAGCGAAGTGGACCGGGCTCCAGCCGCCGCCTTCTCCCAGAAGCTGAGCCTGGGACTGGCGATACTTCTGATCACCGTTTATGGCCTCGGCATGCTGTTTTCGCTGAGGACACACCGGGAGCTCTTTGCCAGCGTCGGTCACGCCGACGAAGATCAGAAACCATGGCCGCTTTCTGTGGGGATCGTCGTCCTGGTTGCCGTTACGCTCCTGGTCGCCCTCGTCAGTGAGATTTTTGTCGGTTCGGTGCAGATCGCCGCTGAGCATCTAGGGATGACGCCGGCCTTTGTCGGCTTCATCATCGTCGCCCTTGTGGGCGGCGCCGCAGAGATGACGACGGCCTTCTCCGCCGCGCGAGCCAATCGCCTCGATCTCAGCGTTGGCATTGCGCTCGGCAGCGCCGCCCAGATCGCGCTTTTTGTCGCCCCGGTTCTGGTGCTCGTCAGCTATTTTGTCGGTCCCGAACCGATGTCCCTGCAGTTCTGGCCGGGCGCGGTCGCGATGATGCTGGTCGCGACGATGGCCGCGACGCTCCTTTCCAACGGCGGACGCGCGGCCTGGTACATGGGGGTCATGGCGCTGGCGACCTATGCCATATTCGGAATGACCCTGTTTCTCCTGCCACCCGCGGCGCCGTCGTGATGGGAAGCGGAACCGCGGGACCATGGCGCCGGTTCAGCGCGGATCTAAAGCGTGTCGCGTTCAATTGGACTCATGCGTCGCTTTATAGCGCCGCGCGTCCAATCGGACGCGCTAAGGTCGCTGTAGCACTTTAAAGTGCTGCATGATTTTGTCCTTAAATCGATTCCGATTTAAGGAATCATGCAGTAGGTCCTTGTTTTTATGCATGTCGTTGTCCCAAAACCGCTGCACACTTTTGGGCGACATGCATTAGTCGTGGTGCCGGCCAAGTTCGGGTGCGCGAAAATAGAGGCGCTGGATCACTGCCATCATCAGCGCCGTCGCCCAACCAAAGATGATCCAGCCATTGACCGCCTCGAACGTGGCAACCTGGCGCCAATCCCTGCCGAGAACGATGTCGCCGTATCCAACCGTAGTGAACGTAACGGTCGAGAAGTAGAAGGATTCTTCGAAGGTCGGCAAAGCATTCGCGAAATAATAGAACACCGCCCACAGGGAGACATCGATTATAATCGGAAATATCAGGTATATTACCCAGGCGACCGTCACTACGGTCGGGTGGCGATACGCGAAAAATTTTCGCCTCTCGTCCATCCGGCGCAGGGTATGCAGTCCGGCGGACATGAATATAGCCTGGATGGCGACTGTAATCGCGATCAGGCCACAGGCAATAGAAAGCCGAAATATCACGAGGCCTCCTCGGTGCGTCCACTGCATGTTCCCATAAATCCTAGCCGATTTAAGGATTAAACATGCAGCAATTCAAAATGCTACAGCGTCCGTTGCACGTCTGAAAAGACGCGCGGCGCTGTCGTCGGTGAACATGGCTCGCCCTGGGTGATGCGACCGTCAGCGGAAGACGGTGAACGCGCAGACGAGCACGCGTTGGATTCGACTTTAGTATGACTTATTAGTCATCGCTTATTTTTGATTGCCTTGTCCGGGCAATTGTGTAATCTCCTAATTGCGCGGGCACATCTTCAAGCATTTCCTTGTAGTTCCCCTGCCTTGGTGATGTTTTGAAGACGTATTTCGGTGTCGGTGCTTTATTGCGTCGCCTTCATGATCTCCGTTGAACTGAAGAGGCTCCGATTTTTGTCGGAGCCTCTTCAGTTTAGCGGGTGAGATGAGGGGATCTATCTTTGGCAATCGGAATTTTATATTCCATCTTTTCTTGGTGGTTCCCGCCTTAATGCGTCGTGGCACATCACATGACGGGTGCGTAGCGCGCTTCCCGTCGCGTCGCGACTACGACGATTTCGGATTGATCTTGAGCACCTTATCCGCTTTCAGTGGGCGACTGCTTGTTCCTTAAATTATAGCCGATTGAGGGAAACATGCGGCCATTCAAAGTGCTACAGCACCGCGCGTCTGATTTGACGCGCGGCGCTGTAGAAGCGGCTAGGGGAAGTGAAGGGAGTGGCGATGAGCGGAACCGGGACCTGGGATTTCTGGGTGGATCGCGGCGGCACCTTCACGGACGTCATCGGCCGCGATCCCAAGGGCGCGCTCCATGCGCTGAAGGTTCTCTCCGAAAATCCCGAAGCCTACCGCGATGCGGCGGTGCACGGCATCCGGCAGCTTCTGAGCCTTCCAGCGGGCGAAGCGATACCGGCCGGCCGGATCGGCGAGGTGCGGATGGGAACGACCGTCGCCACCAACGCCCTTCTCGAGCGCAAGGGCGAGCGACTGGCGCTGGTCACCACGCGCGGTTTCCGCGATGCGCTCAGGATCGGCTACCAGGAGCGCAAGAAGATTTTTGCGACCGAGATCATCAAGCCTGAGGCGCTCTACCAGGACATCGTCGAACTCGACGAGCGCGTGCTTGCGGACGGCACGATCGAGCGACCTTTGAGCGATGATGATGCGCGGCATGCGCTCGAAGACCTGAAGGCGAAAGGCTACCGGGCGATCGCCATCGTCTTCATGCACGCCTACAAATATCCCGACCACGAGGCGCTGGTGGCGCGGCTCGCTCGCGCGATGGGTTTCGAGCAGGTCTCGGTCAGCCACGAAGTCTCGCCGCTCGTCAAATATGTCGGCCGCGGCGATACCACCGTCATCGACGCTTATCTTTCGCCGGTGCTCGGCCGCTACGTTCAGCAGGTCTCCGACGAACTCGACATCGCGCGCTCCAGGGCACGCATCATGTTCATGATGTCGTCCGGCGGCCTGACGGCGGCGGACATGTTCCAGGGCAAGGACGCGATCCTTTCCGGACCGGCCGGCGGCGTCGTCGGCCTTGCGAGGACCGGAGAGGCGGCGGGGTTCGATCGCATCATCGGTTTCGATATGGGTGGAACCTCGACCGACGTCGCCCATTTCGACGGCGAGTACGAGCGGGCCTTCGAGACCGAAGTCGCCGGCGTGCGCGTGCGCGCGCCGATGACGCTGATCCATACGGTCGCCGCCGGCGGCGGCTCGATCCTGCATTTCGACGGCGAGCGCTTTCGCGTCGGACCTGATTCCGCCGGCGCCAATCCGGGCCCGGCCTGCTACCGCAATGGCGGACCGCTTGCCGTCACCGACGCCAATGTGATGCTCGGCAAGCTGATGCCGGAATTCTTTCCGGCGCTGTTCGGGCCGGAACAGAACGAACGCCTCGACATCGAGACTGTGCAGGCGCGCTTCGCGGCGCTGGCGCAGGAGATCGGCGACGGGCGGAGCGCGGAAGAGGTCGCCGACGGCTTCATCCGCATCGCGGTTGCCAACATGGTCGAGGCGATCAAGAAGATTTCCGTCCAGCGCGGCTACGACGTGACACGCTATGCGCTGAGCTGCTTCGGCGGCGCTGGCGGCCAGCACGCCTGCCTGGTGGCGGACGCGCTCGGCATGAAGAACATTCTCGTCCACCCGATGTCCGGCCTCCTCTCGGCTTATGGCATGGGGCTCGCGGACATCCGTGCCACCCGTCAGAAGGCGCTTGGTGTAGGGCTCGATGGCGACGCGCCGCCGGCGCTGACGGAGCTTGGCAATGAACTGCAGGGCGAGTGCCTTGCCGAACTCGACGCGCAGGGCATCGCACCGCATCTCGTGCGTACCCATCTGCGCGCCCATATCCGCTATGCCGGCACGGACACGGCGCTCGCCGTCGAGGCGCGTTTTCCGGAGCACGACGATGCCGCGCGACTGCGCCGCGAGTTCGAACTCCTGCACAAGCGCCGCTTCGGCTTCATCGCCGAGAACAAGGCGCTGGTGATCGACGCGGTCGAGGTCGAGGCCGTCGGAGGCGGTGCGGCGCAGATGGAGGCGGACGGCCTTGCCGTCGCCTCCGGCTCACCCGATCTCGGCCGGCGCGCCCGCTTCTATTCGCAAGGCCAGTTCCACGATGCGCCGGTGGTGCTGCGCTCCGAAATCAAGCCGGGACAAAGGCTTGCCGGCCCAGCGATCGTCATCGAACCGAACCAGACGATCGTCGTGGAGGACGGCTGGCAGGCGGAGCTCACGGCAAAGGACCACATCGTGCTGACGCGCATCAAGCCGCTGCCTGAACGTACCGCCATCGGCACCAAGGCCGATCCGGTGATGCTGGAGATCTTCAACAACCTCTTCATGTCGATCGCCGAGCAGATGGGCGTCACGCTGCAGAACACCGCCTATTCGGTCAACATCAAGGAACGGCTTGATTTCTCCTGCGCGGTTTTCGACAACAACGGCAACCTCGTCGCCAATGCGCCGCACATGCCGGTACATCTCGGCTCGATGGATGCTTCCGTCGCGACCGCGATCCGCGAAAACCCGGTCATCCATCCAGGCGACGTGTTCCTGATCAATGCGCCCTATAATGGCGGCACGCACCTACCGGACCTGACGGTCTGCACGCCGGTCTTCGACGACGCCGGCCGCGAGATCCGCTTCTGGGTCGCGAGCCGCGGCCATCATGCGGATATCGGCGGCATCTCGCCGGGTTCGATGTCGCCGCTTGCGACCAATATCGAGGAGGAAGGCGTCTATATCGACAACTTCAAGCTGATCGACCGCGGCCGCTTCTGCGAGGAGGAGCTGGAGAAGCTTCTCACCGGCGCGCGCTATCCGGTGCGCAACATCCTCCAGAACGTCAACGACCTGAAGGCACAGGTCGCTGCCAATGAGAAGGGTGTCGCGGAACTGAAGAAGATGATCGCCCAGTTCGGCGAGGAGGTGGTGGAGGCCTATATGGGCCACGTCCAGGACAATGCCGCCGAGAGCGTGCGGCGCGTACTCGACCAGTTGCGCGATGGCGAATTCTCCTACGAAATGGACCAGGGCTGCCGGATCGTCGTGAAGATCTCCGTCGATCGCGAAAGCCGAGAGGCGACGGTCGATTTCACCGGCACTTCCGCGCAGCGTTCGGACAATTTCAACGCGCCGGCGCCGGTGACGCGCGCCGCGGTGCTCTATGTCTTCCGGGTGCTGGTCGAAGCCGATATTCCGATGAATGCCGGCTGCTTGCGCCCGATCCGCATCATTATCCCGGAAGGCACGATGCTGACGCCGCGCTATCCCGCGGCGGTCGTCGCCGGCAATGTCGAGGTCAGCCAGGCCGTGACCAATTGCCTCTTCGGCGCCGTCGAGGCGCAGGCCGCCGCACAAGGGACGATGAACAACCTGACTTTCGGCAATGCGAACTACCAGTATTATGAAACGATCTGCTCTGGCGCCCCGGCGGGTCCCGGCTATAACGGCGCCGACGCGGTCCACACCCATATGACCAATTCGCGGCTCACCGATCCGGAAATTCTCGAAACGCGGTTCCCGGTGGTGCTGGAGGACTTCCACATTCGCGAAGGTTCCGGAGGCCGCGGAAAATGGTCGGCCGGCAATGGCACCAAGCGCACCATCCGCGCCCGCGAACGGCTGGATTTCGCCATCCTCTCCGGCCACCGCCGTGTCGCGCCCTTCGGGCTGAAGGGCGGAGAGCCGGGCGAACTCGGCCACAACAGCGTTCGGCGCAATGACGGCCGTATCGAGGAACTGCCGGGCTGCGCCCATACGGTGCTGGAAGCCGGCGAGGCCTTCACCGTCGTGACGCCGACCGGCGGCGGATATGGAAAGGCGTGAGGCGGACTGCCAGCCAGGGGGCGGCTTGCGTTGCCCGCCTCTGCTCAACGCTCTGCATTCACGCCCGCACGGCGCCGCAGGCGCTCGGCTGCGAAATCCACGAACGCACGTACCCGGGCGGAAACCATGCGGCCCTCCGCGTGCACGATGTGAATCGGCACCGGCGCTCGCTCGTAGTCGGCAAGTACCACCTTGAGCCGCCCAGCCTCTATCTCCGGCGCTACCTGATACGATTGGAAGCGCGACAGTCCCCAACCGGCGACGGCGGCAGAGATGGCCGCGTCATTGGTGTTGACGATGAGGCGGGGACTGATGGGAACGCGAATGCTGTTGTCACGGCCGAAGAGCCATTCCGAATGGCCGAAGAGGCCCTCCCGGCCGATGATGCGGTGATGAGCAAGATCCTGCGGTTCGATAGGCTCGCCGAAGCGGGCGAAATAATCCGGCGAGCCGCAGAGCACCTGCCTCACCGAACCGACGCGGCGGGCGATGAGGCCCGAAGCGGGAAGCGCGGCGATCCGCACGGCGACATCCAAACCCTCCTCGACCAGGTTGGTCACCCGGTCGACGAAGATGGTCTTCACCTGCATGGCAGGGTAGCGATCGAGAAAATCGAGAACGACGGGGAGCACGTGGATGCGCCCGAAAAGGGCGGGCGCCGTCACCGTGAGCAATCCCGCTGGGTGCGTGAAGCTGCCCGCCGCATTGGCCTCCGCCTCGGAAATCTCCGCCAGAATGCGCCGGCAATCGGCCGCGTAGCCTTCCCCCGTTGCCGTCAGCTTCAGCGAACGGGTCGTGCGGACGAGCAGCCGCGTGCCGATCATCTCCTCCAGCCTCGCAATCGCCCGCGTCACCGATGGCGGGCTTATGTGCAGGATCTTGGCGGCAGGCGCAAACCCGCCGCTTTCCACCACCTGCACGAAGATCGGCATTGCCTGCCAGCGATCCATCGCCTTCCCGTTAGCGCGCATTATTGCGTTCAGTGAAATGGTCTAGTGCCTTCCGAAGCGCTTATCAACTTCACGTTTAACAATCATCTTGATGCCGTTCTATTCCCAGGAGGCAGACATGAAGCTTTATCATCATCCACTGTCCGGCCATGCGCATCGCGCCCGGCTCTTTCTCTCGCTGATCGGAATCGAGCACGAACTCGTGCTCGTCGATCTCGCCAGGAAGGAGCACAAGGAGCCGCAGTTCCTCGCGCTCAACCCCTTCGGCCAGGTTCCGGTGCTCGATGACGGTGGCACGATCATCTCGGATTCCAACGCCATCCTCGTCTATCTCGCGAAGAAGACGGGACGCACGGACTGGCTGCCCGAAGACCCCGAGGGCGCGGCCGCCGTTCAGCGCTGGCTTTCGGTCGCTGCCGGCCAGATCGCCCATGGCCCGGCGCAGGCGCGCCTCATCAACGTCTTCAAGGCGCCCTATCGGCCGGAAGAGGTCATTCCCCGCGCCCATGCGATCCTGACGCTGATCGAGGCGGCGCTTGCGGGCCGGAGCTGGCTTGCTGCCGAGCGGCCGACCATCGCCGATGTCGCGCTTTACAGCTATGTGGCAAGCGCGCCGGAGGGCGACGTGGATCTTCAGCCCTATACCAACATCCGCGCCTGGCTGGGCCGCATCGAGGCGCTGCCCGGCTTTGCCGAGTTCCAGAAGACGCCTGTCGGTCTGGCAGCCTGAGGAGGCACAAATCATGGACGGCCGTCCCCTCGATTCTTCGCCCTGGCATGCGGGCGAGCTTGCGCTGCAGACGCGGTTCGGTGTGGAAGCGCGCATGGACGAGGTCGGTCGCCGGGTTCTGCGCGACCATCTGATCGACCAGCACCGCGAATTCTATCCCCTCCTGCCGATGGTGGTGCTGGGGGCGGTCGACCAGGACGGCGACGTGTGGGCGACGCTCAGGGCAGGGCGCCCCGGCTTCCTCCATGCACCGGACGCTTACCGGCTCACCGTCGAGCTCGCCAGAGAGCCGACGGACCCGGCCGAGCCGGGCATGGAGGATGGCGCCTCGCTCGCCCTCCTCGGCATCGATCTCGCCACGCGGCGCCGTAACCGGCTGAACGGCACCCTCAGCCGGCATCCGCGAGGGTTCGATTTGAGCGTCGGCCAGAGCTTCGGCAACTGCCCGAAATACATTCAGCTCCGCCAGGTGCAGTTCGTCCGCGATCCGTCGGAGCCGCCGGCGGCGCCCCCCGCCTGGAGTTCAGAGCTCGACGCACCCGCCCGTGCCCTGATCCGGCAGGCGGATACCTTCTTCGTCGCCACCTGTGCGGATCTTCCCGCCGGCCGGCAGGTGGATGTTTCCCATCGCGGCGGCCGCGCGGGATTCATCGATGTCGGCGAAGACGGCTGGCTGACGATTCCGGATTTCATCGGCAACCGCTTCTTCAACACGCTCGGCAATATCGCGCTTACTCCGCGCGCCGGGCTCGTTTTCCCGGACTTCTCGACGGGCGGCCTGCTGCAGATGACCGGCGCGGCCGAGCTCATGTTCGACCACCCCGAAGGCAAGCCTCTCGAAGGGGCGGAGCGCTACTGGCGTTTCCGTCCGCGCCGCATCGTCTGGCGGCCGGACGCACTGCCAATCCGCTACGATTTTGCCGAATGGTCACCCTTCGCGCTCGCCACCGGCACTTGGTAGCGTGCGCCTTCGTTCGGCTCAGCACGCAGACGCGCTTTCGCTTTTGTCGACAAGTCGCGGTCACGCCGTGACGCGGAGGCTTGGCTCGCCTTCCTCGACCGCGCCGATGATCCGCGCTGCGGGGTAGCCTGCGGCCACGATCTCCTCGAGCAAGGCGTCCGCCTGATCGGCGCGGCATGATATGAGAAGACCGCCGGAGGTCTGGGGATCGGTGAGGATGTGGCGCCGCCATGCCGGAAGTTCCTCCGGCAGAACGACGGCCGTGCCATAGCTTGCCCAGTTCCGGTGCGACGCGCCGGTGACGAAGCCTTGCTCTGCCAGTTCGGTGCAACGGGCAAAGAGCGCAATGGCGTCCGCATCGATCGCTATCCGCTTGTTCGACCCTCGCGCCATCTCGAGCGCGTGGCCGAGAATGCCGAAGCCGGTGACGTCGGTGACCGCATGCACGTGAGAATGTCTGGCGAGCTCGGCCCCGACACGGTTCAGAAGCGTCGTCGACTGGATGAGTTCCGCATAGGCATCCGCTGGCAGCGCGCCCTTCTTGAACGCCGCCGAATAGATTCCCACACCGAGCGCCTTCGTTAGAATGAGAGTATCGCCGGCGCGCGCGCCGCTGTTGCGCCTGATATTGGCGGTCGAGCCCGTGCCGATCACCGCGAGACCGTAGATCGGCTCCGGGGAATCGATCGAGTGACCGCCGGCGACCGGAATGCCGGCCTCGGCGCAGATGGCGTTGCCACCCCTCAGGATCTCGCGCACCATTTCGGCCGGCATCTTGTCGATCGGCATGCCGAGAATGGCGAGTGCCATGATCGGTCTTCCGCCCATGGCATAGACGTCGGAGATGGCGTTGGTCGCGGCGATCCGGCCGAAATCGAAGGGATCGTCGACCATCGGCATGAAGAAGTCGGTGGTGGCGATCACGCAGGTCTCATCGTCGAGCTGCCAGACGGCGGCGTCGTCGCCTGTCTCGGTGCCGACGATTAGCCGGGCAAAAGGCCCGCACGCTGGCTGACCGGCAAGCAGTTGCTGCAGGACCGACGGCGCCAGCTTGCAGCCGCAGCCGCCGCCATGGGCAAGCGCCGTCAGGCGCGGCAAAGTCGCGGTATCCATGGTTGCCTCCCAATGTTTCGTATGGACCGCGCGTGACGCGGCGCGATTGCATAAATTGAATCGGAGCCGAATGAGGGCAAATTCACACGGTAACTCAAAGCGCTGCAGCGACCATTGTGCGTCTCAAAAGACGCACGGTGCCGTAGGCCGTATGAAAACTTCGTGGAAAACCGGAAATGCGTCGGGCGCGGGCCGGAATGGCCCACCGCGTCGGCGCCCCATGGCGATCGTGAGTGCGCAATGCCCCGAACCTCGGGAGCGGCGAGCAAGCCCATAGTGTTACTATGGTTGATCCGGGTGAGCGCGTCAATTTGCCGGGGAGCACTCGCCAGCAACGATCAAGTGGGGTTCACGGAGATGTGAGAGAAAACGCTAAAACATCGGTGCGGTCCGATTGTGTTCGCGGCCCTTAATACACGCGCGTGTCAATTTAGATGTAAGTGGAATATCATGTTCACGATTTGCAGTTCTTATCGATTTGACAATAGGATAGGGAGGACTAAGATTTAATCTTGCAATGCCGGTTTTACGTCTTTCTTGTCAGAGGCGGGACCCAAATTTTCCGGCACGCCCTCGTCGGCAAGGCCGGTTTCAGGGAGGTGTCATGCTATGAACATGGAACTCTCGCGGCGCCAATTCCTAGGTGCCGTCGGTGCCGGGGCGGCGGCTACGGCGCTCGGATCTCTGGGCTTCGGGGAAATCGAAGCCGCGCATGCCGAAGCGATCCGCGCCTTCAAGCTCGTGGGCACGACCGAAACCCGCAACACCTGTCCCTACTGTTCCGTCGCTTGCGGCGTAATCATGTATTCGAAAGGCGACCGGACGAAGGGCGAGCAGGCAGACATCATCCATATCGAGGGTGACACCGATCATCCGACCAATCGCGGCACGCTCTGTCCGAAGGGCGCGGCGCTGCTCGATTTCGTCAAGTCCGAAACGCGGCTGAAATATCCGATGATCCGGAAACCTGGGTCGGACAAGTTCGAACGGGTGAGCTGGGATGAGGCCCTCGATCGGATCGTCCGGCTGATGAAGGACGACCGCGACGCCAATTTCGTCGAGAGAAACGAGGCGGGCGTGCCGGTGAACCGGTGGATAACGACCGGCTTCCTTGCGGCCTCCGCCACAACGAACGAAACGGCGTGGGAGACCTACAAGGTCGTCCGCAGCGCCGGGATGCTGGTCTTCGACAACCAAGCGCGTGTCTGACACGGCCCTACGGTAGCCAGTTTGGCTCCAACATTCGGCCGCGGCGCAATGACCAACTCCTGGACGGACATCAAGAACACCGACCTCGTGATCATCATGGGCGGCAATGCTGCAGAAGCGCATCCGTGCGGCTTCAAATGGGTCACCGAGGCGAAGGCCAATCGCGGCGCGAAGCTGATCGTCGTCGATCCCCGCTTCACCCGCTCGGCGTCGGTCGCGGATCTTTATGCGCCGATCCGCCAGGGCACGGACATCGCCTTCCTGCTCGGCATGATCAACTACTGTATCCAGAACGACAAGGTGCAGTGGGATTATGTCAAGGCGTTCACCAATGCCAGCTACATCGTCAAGGACGGCTTCGCCTACAAGGACGGGCTGTTCACCGGCTATGACGAGGCCAAGCGCGATTACGACAAATCGACCTGGGACTATGTCATCGGTCCCGACGGCTATGCGGTCGTGGACGACACGCTGGCGAATCCGCGCTGCGTATGGAACCTGCTGAAGGAGCACGTTTCCGTCTACACGCCGGAAATGGTCGAGCGCATCTGCGGCACACCGAAGGACAAGTTCCTGAAGGTGGTCGAAATGGTCTCCGAATGCTCGTCGCCGACCAAGGTGATGACCTCGATGTATGCGCTCGGCTGGACGCAGCATTCGAAGGGGTCGCAGAATATCCGCGCCATGGCGATGCTGCAGTTGATCCTCGGCAATATCGGCATGCGCGGCGGCGGCATGAATGCGCTGCGCGGCCATTCGAACATCCAGGGCCTGACCGATGTTGGGCTGATGTCGAACCTGCTGCCTGGTTACCTGACGATACCGAACGAGAAGGAGGTGGATTTCGAGACCTACATGTCGACGCGCGGCTTCAAGCCGCTCAGACCCAACCAGATGAGCTACTGGCAGAACTACAGGAAGTTCTTCGTCAGCTTCCAAAAGGCGATGTGGGGCACGGCAGCGACGCCGCAGAACGACTTCGCCTATGACTGGCTGCCGAAGCTCGACGTCTCAGGCTATGACATCCTGCGCGCCCTCGAGCTCATGGGCCAGGGCAAGATGACGGGCTATCTCTGCCAGGGCTTCAATCCGCTGCTGGCTGCCCCGAACAGGAAGAAGGTGACGGATTCGCTGTCGAAGCTCAAGTTCCTCGTCACCATGGATCCGCTCGATACCGAGACGTCGCGCTTCTGGGAGAACCACGGCGAGTTCAACGACGTCGATTCTTCGCAGATCCAGACGGAGGTCATCCAGTTGCCCGCCACCTGTTTTGCCGAAGACGAGGGCTCGCTAACCAATTCCAGCCGCTGGCTGCAGTGGCATTGGCCGGGCGGCACGCCTCCAGGCGAAGCGAAAACCGACAACTGGATCATGGCGCAGATCCATGTGCGGCTGAAGGAGCTCTACCGCAAGGAAGGTGGAAAGTTCCCCGACCCGATCGTCAATCTCGACTGGGCCTATGCCGACCCGAACGAGCCGACCGCCGAGGAGCTCGCCAAGGAGATCAACGGCAAGGCGCTTACCACAGTCTACGATACCGCCGACCCGACGAAGGTGCTGGCGGAGGCCGGCAAGCTCCTGCCCGGCTTCGCGGCGCTGCGCGACGACGGCTCAACCACGTGCGGCTGCTGGATTTATTCCGGCTGCTTCAACGAGAAGGGCAACAACATGGCCCGGCGCGACACGTCGGACCCGGACGAGACCGGCGCCTATTCGAAATGGACCTTCTCCTGGCCGGCCAACCGCCGCATCCTCTACAACAGGGCCTCGGCGGACCTTAACGGCAAGCCGTGGGATCCGAGCCGCAAGATAATCGAATGGGACGGCACGAAGTGGTCTGGCTACGACGTGCCCGATATCGTGCCGACGGCGAAGCCCGGCGAGGTCGGGCCATTCATCATGAATCCGGAAGGCGTCTCGCGCCTCTTCACAAGGGGCATGATGCGCGACGGCCCGTTCCCGGCGCACTACGAGCCGTTTGAATCCCCGCTCGGCAATCTTGTCGCACCGAATGTGCGCGGCAATCCCGCGGCGCGGGTATTCAAAGGCGATTTCGAGCAGTTTGCCGAACCCGCCTCGGAAGAGTTCCCCTATGCGGCGACGTCCTATCGCCTGACGGAGCACTTCCACTACTGGACGAAGCATGTCCACACGAACGCCGTGCTGCAGCCGGAGTTCTTCGTCGAGATCTCGGAGGAACTGGCGGCGGAGAAAGGCATCACCAAGGGCGGCTGGGTGCACGTCTGGTCCAAACGCGGTTCGGTCGAGGCCAAGGCCGTCGTTACCAAGCGGATCAAGCCTCTGATCTGCGACGGCAAACCTGTCCACGTCATCGGCATACCGTTGCATTGGGGCTTTACGGGCGTGGCCAGAAAGGGCTTCGGCCCGAACTCGCTGACGCCGTTCGTCGGGGACGCCAACATCGAGACGCCGGAATATAAGGCGTTTCTGGTCAATATCGAGCCCATTGCCGGGCCGGTGGCGTGAGGAGGCTTGAACCATGTTCCCGCCCGTCCCAAATCCCAGCACCGGACCTCAAAGCCCGAAATTCGGTGAACAGGACCTGATGCGGCGCTCGGCGTCGAACGTGACGCCGCCCGCCGAGCGCCAGACCGAAGTCGCCAAGCTTATCGACGTCTCCAAATGCATCGGATGCAAGGCCTGCCAGGCGGCCTGCATCGAGTGGAACGACACCCATCCCGAGATCGAGGAGAATGTGGGCGTCTACGAAAACCCGCACGACCTGACACCAGACATGTTCACGCTGATGCGGTTCACTGAATGGGAGAATCCGGAGACGAACAATCTCGAATGGCTGATCCGCAAGGACGGCTGCATGCATTGCGAGGATCCGGGCTGTCTCAAGGCGTGCCCTGCGCCCGGTGCGATCGTGCAATATTCGAACGGCGTCGTCGACTTCGTCCATGAGAACTGCATCGGCTGTGGCTATTGCATCAAGGGATGCCCGTTCAATATTCCGCGGATCTCGCAGGTCGACCACACCGCTTACAAATGCACGCTCTGCTCCGACCGCATCGCCGTCGGTCAGGGACCGGCCTGCGCCAAGGCCTGCCCGACGCAAGCGATCGTCTATGGCACCAAGGAGGAGATGAAGAAGCACGCGGAAGGGCGCATCACCGACCTGAAGTCCCGCGGCTTTGCCAATGCCGGTCTTTACGATCCGCCGGGCGTCGGCGGCACGCATGTGATGTATGTGCTGCACCACGCCGACAAGCCGGAGATTTACGCCGGTCTTCCCAACAACCCGACGATCAGCCCGATCGTCGAGGCGTGGAAGGGGATGACCAAATATGCCGGCCTTGCCGTCATGGGCGTCGCGGCGGTCACCGGCTTCCTGCATTACATGGTCAACGGCCCCAACCGCGTTAGCGAAGAGGATGAGGAGGCCGCTGAGCGGCTCACGGGAGATCGTTCCTCATGAGTACCAACACGGAATCCGACGTCGGCAAGGGCAACAGCGTGCACCCCGGCAAGCCTGTTATGGTCGATCGTTACACCGGAGGGGCGCGGATCAATCACTGGATCACGGCCGGCAGCCTCGTGCTGCTCGCGCTTTCGGGCCTCTCTCTTTTCCACCCGCGGCTTTTCTTCCTGTCGGCGCTGTTTGGCGGGGGCCAGCTGGTACGCGCCATCCACCCGTGGATCGGCGTCGTGCTGTTCTTCAGCTTCCTTGGCCTGTTCCTGCGTTTCTGGAAGCTCAATCTCTGGAAGCGCGAAGACGGCACCTGGCTTGCGCGCGTGCGTGATGTCCTGACCGCGCACGACGAACGCCTGCCTGAAGTCGGCAAGTACAATGCCGGGCAGAAGCTCGTCTTCTGGTCGATGTCGATTTTGATCATCGTGCTGATCACGTCCGGCGTCGTCATCTGGGACGAGTATTTTGCAGCTTACACCACCATCGAGCAGAAGCGATGGGCTGTTCTCGTGCACTCGATCGCCGCCATACTCGCGATCAGTGTCTGGATCACCCATGTCTATGCAGCGATCTGGGTAAAGGGTACGATACGCGGGATGGTACGCGGCTCCGTCACCGGCGGCTGGGCATGGCGATACCACCGCAAATGGCTGCGCGAACTGGTCGCCAAGCCGCCTGCGAAAGACGAGAAGAGGACCGCAGCCGAATAGGGCGGGATGAAGAAAAGTTTGGCGGTTTTCCGTCCGCCCGCTCGAAACCAAGTTTTAGGGTTATCACGTGGCCCGTCGGGTTCGTGAGGGAGTGTGATGAAACGCAAAGACGCCGCAGCGCCGGATCCCACCGCCATAGGAGATGTCTCGTCGCCGCCGTTTGCGCGCCTGCCTGATCCCTCTTCGCTTTTCTCCGCCCGATCGCTGCGTCTTCGGCAACTGGCCGAAGGAAGCGACCTGGCGCCCTACCTCAACTTTCTAGCCGGGCTTTCGGCGGTTCAACACGATATCCAGGAAGGCCTTCCGCCTGCTGAAGGCCCTGACGATGCCGCGCTCACGCGCGCACGCGAGTTCGAAATGCCGCCGCTCCATCGCCATGGGATGGAGGGCGAGGCGATCAACACCATATTTGACCGTCTGTTTGCAGCCGCTGACGCAATCGAGAAACCTGCGCCGGCTGCCGCCGCGCTGGCACGTGTCGCTGCCGCCGATCGGCAAACCCGTCTTCAAATGGCCGATACCGTGCTCTCCGGCTCGTTGCCCGGGGACGCGATCGCGGAACACATTTTCGTCTGGGCCGCACTTCAGGTGCATTTCGCCCGCCTTGCGTCGCTTCTCGACGCGAAGAAGCTTACGCCGGTCGCGGACGGTGTTTGCCCATCATGCGGTGCCAGGCCGGTATCGTCCATGGTCGTCGGCTGGCCGGGCTCGCATGGCGCGCGGTTCTGTTGCTGCTCGCTGTGCTGCACCTACTGGCACTATGTCCGGATCAAATGCGTGCTTTGCGGTTCCACCAAGGGAATCTCCTATCGCGAGATCGAGAACCAGGGCGGCACGGTCAAGGCCGAGATCTGCGACGAATGCCACGGCTGGACGAAGATTCTCTATCAGAACAAGGAGCCGGCGGCAGAACCGACGGCCGACGATGTCGCAAGCCTCGGCCTCGATCTTCTGATGCGCGAGGGCCCCTACCGCCGGGGCGGATTCGCGCCGCTTCTGGCCGGGTTCTAGAGCGGGATGAGGAAAAGTGTGCGCGGTTTTCCGCCCGCATCCCGCTCCAACTTATTGGAATCGATCACGCCAACTTGCTGCATCGAGGCGTGATCCAGGGAGGAATGTAATGGATGCCAATGTCAGGCTGCGTGACATCCCGTCGGTGGACGAGCTTCTGAGATCGGTCACCCTCGTCGAAGCGGTGGAATGCTTCGGGCGGCCGGCCGTTACCGAGGCCTTGCGGAACGTACTCGCCACGACCCGGGACGAGGTACTGAAAGGTGCAGAGGTTCCCCCTCCGGGCGCCATTATCGCGACCGCTGTCGCGGCGCTCGAGGAGAATGATCGATCGACGCTCCGCCCCCTGTTCAACCTTACGGGGACCGTGCTCCATACCAATCTCGGCCGCGCCCTGCTCGCCGAGGCAGCGATCGATGCCGCGACGGCGGCGATGCGCGAGGCGGTGGCGCTCGAACTCGACCTTGGGAGCGGTAAGCGCGGCGAAAGAGACGATCACCTGCGGGCGCTTATATGCGAGCTGACCGGCGCAGAGGACGCGACCGTCGTCAACAACAACGCGGCGGCCGTGCTTCTGGCGCTGAACAGTCTCGCGGCGGGCAGGGAAGCGATTGTCTCGCGCGGCGAATTGATCGAGATCGGCGGCGCGTTCCGCATGCCGGACATTATGCTGCGTTCCGGCGTCCGCCTCGTCGAGGTCGGCACCACGAACCGCACCCACGCGAGGGATTATCGCGACGCCATGGGACCCGAGACGGGCCTCATCATGAAGGTCCACACCTCCAACTATCGAATCGAAGGTTTTACCAAGGAGGTTGGGGCACGGGAGCTTGCCGGCATCGCCCATGAGCGCGGATTGCCGCTCGTCAACGACCTCGGTTCGGGGACGCTTGCGGATCTTACGCGCTTCGGGCTTGCGCATGAGCCGACCGTCGGCGAAGCGGTCGCCGACGGCGCCGACATCGTCACCTTTTCCGGCGACAAGCTGCTTGGCGGACCGCAGGCCGGCTTCATCGTCGGGCGCAGCGCCTTCATCGAGAAGATCAACAGCAACCCGATGAAACGGGCGCTGCGGGTCGACAAGATCCGCCTTGCGGCGTTGGAAGCGACACTCAGGCTCTATCGCGACCCGGATCGCTTGGGCGAGCGGCTTCCGACGATGCGGCTGCTTTCCCGTCCGAAGACGGACATCGGCGATCAGGCGGCGCGACTGGCACCCTTGGTTGAGCGCGCAGTGATGAGTGCATTCCGCGTTTCGGTCGTTGATTGCGAAAGCCAGATCGGTTCCGGCGCCTTGCCGCTCTCCACGGTGCCAAGCGCGGGCCTCGCCCTGACACCACGTTCGGGCAGCGGCGGCACGCTTGCCGAACTGGCCGCGGCCATGAGGCGTCTGCCGATGCCGGTCATCGGCCGCATCGAACGCGGGTCGCTCGTCCTCGATTTGCGCTGCCTTGAGGACGAGGAGGGTTTCGTCGCCAATCTCGCCCATCTCGATCCCCCGAGCGAAGGACCGTCGCCGTGAGTCTTTTCAGCCGCTTTCTGCGAAGGTCGACCGACAGCGATCAATCCGGCGAGGCGCCGATGGAGAAGGCGCTCGCCGCTGCCCGCAGCGGCGACTACGAGACTGCACTTGCGACCTGGATGCCTCTGGCGCGGGCGGGAAATCCGCGGGCGCAGAACAACATCGGCGCATGTTTTGCCGGTGGATTGGGCGTCGCCCGCGATGCCGACCTCGCCTATCGCTGGCTCAGTCTTGCCGCCGAGGCCGGCGATCCGGTCGGCCAGCGCAACCTCGCCTCGCTGCTCTTCAAGGGGGAGGGGATCACGCTGGATTACCAAAGAGCGGCGGCGCTCTATCGCAAGGCCGCCGAACAGGATGACCTCGAGGCGCAGGACATGCTGAGCTGGATGCTTTTGGAGGGGGATCTCATCGAGCCCGACTTCGCGGAAGCGCACCGCTGGGCGCTGGCGGCCGCGAAGAACGGTTCCGCTGCGTCGATGACACGGCTCGGGATGCTCTATCACAATGCCATCGGCGTCGCGCGCGATCCGATCGAGGCGGTCTACTGGTGGGGACTCGGCGCGCGCGCCGGTGACGCCGACGGGCAGGCGATGCTTGGCGCGGCCTATCATCTCGGACGCGGCATCACCCGCGATCCCGTCGAAGCCTTTGCCTGGCTCTTGAGGGCGCGGGAAGGTGGCAGCGCGCTGGCGACGCCGTTTTTCGACGTCGTGCGTGACGCGCTCGACGCGGATGAACTGACGGAGGCCGAGCGCCGCGCCGCGATGCCGCTCTCCGAGACGGCGGATCCCTCCCAGCCGACAAGCGGGAGGGACGAAAAGTGATCGTCGGCACCGCCGGTCATATCGATCATGGCAAGACGTCGCTCATCGGCGCGCTGACCGGTGTCGACACTGACCGGCTGAAGGAGGAAAAGGATCGCGGCATTTCGATCGACCTCGGCTTTGCCTACATGCCGATCGAGGGCGCGGAAACCCTCGGCTTTGTCGACGTCCCGGGCCACGAGAAATTCATCCACACCATGCTGGCGGGCGCCGGCGGCATCGACTTCGTGCTCCTGGTGGTGGCGGCCGACGACGGCGTCATGCCGCAGACGCGCGAGCATCTGGCGATCGTCGATCTTCTCGGCATCGAACACGGCATCGTCGCGATCACCAAGGCCGACCTCGTGGCGGAAGATCGCCTCGCGGAAGTCGAGCGGCAGATGCGAGACGAGCTCGCCGGCACGGCGCTTGCCGATGTTTCGATGATTCCTGTTTCGATCGTGTCGGGCAGGGGCGTGGCGCCGCTTCGCGACGAAATCGTCGATGCGGCACGCCGCTTCGCGCGACGGCAGGCGAGCGGGCGCTTCCGGCTGGCTGTCGATCGCTCCTTCACCATTCAAGGCGTCGGCACGGTCGTCACCGGAACCGTGCTTTCGGGGCTGGTATCGGTGGAGGACCATGTCACCATCAGCCCCTCAGGCCTTAACGCCCGGATACGATCGATCCATGCGCAGAACAGACCAAGCGAAACTGGCCGCGCCGGCGACCGTTGTGCGTTGAACCTCGCCGGTTCCGGCGTCACGAAAACGGCGGTCAATCGCGGCGACATGGTCTGCGACCCAGGCCTGCATGCGCCGACGAGCCGGATCGATGCGACGCTGCGCGTGCTTGGCTCGGAACCGAAGCCGATCGGCCATTGGTTCCCCGTCCGGCTTCATCATGCCTCGGTGGAAGTCGGAGCCCGAATCGTCCTTTTGGCTGAGGAGCCGGTCGCGCCGGGAGCGCGCACGCTGGTCCAGCTCGTACTGGAACGGCCGATCGCGGCGGCGGCCGGAGACCGTTACGTTGTTCGCGACACCTCAGCACGCCGCACGATCGGCGGCGGTCGATTCCTGGACCTGCGCGCGCCGGCACGCAAGCGCCGCACCCCTGAGCGGATGGCGCAACTCGAAGCCCACGCGCTGACCGAGCCGAAGCAGGCGATCGAGGCCCTGCTTGCCGCGCCGCCATTCTATCTCGACATGAGCGCCTTTGCCCGCGACCGGGCGATTGCAACAACGGACGGGCCCGCGTTGGCGCAAGCGCTAGGCGTCGTGCAACTGCCGTTGGAGGCGACGACGCTCGCCATGTCTCAGACGAGCTGGGAAAAATTCCGCAACGATATCCTTGCCCGGCTCAAGGCCTTTCATGCCGACAATCCGGACCTTTTGGGGATGGGTGTCGAGCGGCTGCGGACACAGGCGGAGCTTCGCTTGCCCGTGCCGGCCTTTCGGGCGGCCTTGCAGGCGCTCGCTCGACCGGGCGAGATCGCGCTCGACGGAGCCTGGGTCCGGCTTGCCGACCATCGGGTGACGATGACCTTGGCCGACGAACGGCTCTGGCATGATATCGCGCCCCTGCTCGATGGAGCCGAGCGGTTCCGCCCGCCGCGCGTGCGCGACATAGCCGGGTTGCTGGCGGTGCCAGAGGCGCAGGTTCGCCGCCTCTTGAAGCTCGGCAGCCGCATGGGCAAGGTGCATGAGGTGGCGCACGATCATTTTTTCCTGCGCGAAGTGGTGGCGGAGATGGTCGCGGTCATCGCCGAGATCAGCGCGGCTGCCGACAAAGGCTGGTTCACCGCGATGCAGTTCCGCGATCGTCTCGAAAACGGCCGCAAGGTTGCGATCCAGATCCTCGACTTCTTCGATCGTCACAGCGTCACGCTGAGGCGCGGCGATATGCGCCGCCTCAATCGCAACCGTCTGGACCTTTTCGGCAATTTGTCGAATGGTGTCAGTGATAGGGCAGATGTTTCGGGAGGAGATTCGTCCCCGGTGGGGCGTCCGGACTTCAAATCCGGGAGGGGTCGAGAGACGGCCTTTGGTGGGTTCGACTCCCACTCTCTTCCGCCATCATCCGGATCGGCGGGAAGCTCCCGCTGACGCGGGGCTCGCCTGTCGATCAGGTCGGCGGCGCGCCCAGCGCGTGAAGGATGCCGCGCAGTTCCGCAAGGCCGCGCAGGCGACCGATCGCCGGATAGCCAGGTGTGACCGTCTTCTGCAAATCATCAAGCATCCGGTGGCCATGGTCCGAGCGGAACACGATGGTGTCCTCGAGCCCGCGGCGCCGATCCTCGGCAACGAGCTCCTTCAGGACATCGACCATCGAGACGTCGCCTTCGAGGTGCGCGCTTTCATGGAAGCTCCGGCCGTCACCCTCGCGGGTGGTGGCGCGAAGATGGGCGAAATGAATGCGCGACGCAAAGCGCCTAGCGATCTTCGGCAGGTCGTTGTCGGCCCTGACGCCGAGGCTTCCGGTGCAGTAGCACATGCCGTTTGCTTCCGAAGGAACGGCGTCGAACAGCGCGGCGTAGTCGGCTTCGGTCGATGCGATGCGCGGCAGGCCGAATAGGGGGCGAGGCGGATCGTCCGGGTGGAGCGTCAGCTTGACGCCCCGTGCTTCCGCCGCCGGCGTCACGGCCTCGAGAAATTCGATCAGGTGCTGGCGCAGGCGCGCCGCGTCTATGCCCTGATAGGCCGCAAGCCGCTCGCGAAAGGCGGGAATCGTCAGCGGCTCGGTGGTGGAGCCGGGCAGGGCGGAGGTTATGATGCGGGTGATCTCGGCGATCTCCTCCTCCGGCATCGAGCGGAAAACCGCCTCGGACCTCTCGCGATCCTCCTGCGAGTATTCTTTTTCCGCGCCGGGCCGTTTCAGGACGAAAAGCTCGAAGGCCGCGAAACGCTCGTGGTCGAAGCGCATCGCGGTCGCGCCCGTCGGCGTCACGAAATCGAGCTCGGTGCGGGTCCAATCGACGACCGGCATGAAGTTGTAGCAGATGATCTTGATGCCGCAGGCGGCGACTGCCTCGAGGCTGGCAATCCAGGCTTCGATCTCGGCCTTTGCCTTACCGCCCTTGCGCTTCACCAGATCGGGGATCGGGATGCTCTCGACCACAGACCACTTGAGCGGCGTGCGGCCGGCCGGCGTGGTCTCGATGAGCGACTGGCGCTCGCGCGCGGCCTTTTCGGTCCAGGCTTCGCCGATCGGCATCTGGTGCAGCGCTGAGACGACATTGGTCGCGCCCGCCTGACGCACATCGTCGAGCGTGACCGGCGCATCCGGCCCAAACCATCTCCAGCCTTGCCGCATATTGGTATTCCTCCTGTGATTCCTGATTCTTTTCTTGAGGTCGTCTCTTAAGGTCGTCGGGGCGCTCGCCCTTCAGCTGAAATAGCCCGGATAGAGTAGCCGCAGTTGATCGATGTCGGGAATGACGGCGCTCAGGTGATGCATCATCGCATCGCGCGCACGGTCGACATCATGCGCCGCAATGGCGTCACGGATCGTCATATGCTCCTCGATGACGCTGTTCATGCGGCCGAGCACCGGCAGGGTGAGGCGGCGGGCGCGGTCGATCTGCAGCTTCACGGTTTTGAGGATCGTCCAGATGCCGGGATAGCCGGCGATCGCCGAAATGGCTTCGTGGAAGGCCTCGTCCTGTTCGTGGAATTGCGGTGGCTCGTTGAGCGCGGCGTGCACACGCTGGCGGGCAATGATCGCGTCGAGCCTGGCGATATCCTCGACGGTCGCGATTTCGGCCACGTGTTCGACCGTCGTACGCTCCAGCGATTTGCGGATGACGACGGCTTCGGGAATGGCGGAGACCGGAATGCGCGACACGAAGGTCCCGGACTGCGGGAAGATTTCGACCAGCCCGGCTTCCGCCAGCCGCAGAAGCGCCTCGCGCACCGGCGTGCGGCTAACGCCGAACTCCTCGGAAATGCGCTTCTCCTGCAAGGCGGCGCCCGGCTTCATCTGCAGTGAGAGGATCGCCGCGTGGAGCTGCTGATAGATCGCCGACGCCGTGGTGACCCGGCGAATCTTGGCGCCGCCCGACATTGGGAAAGTCGGCGACGACACATCCGGACGTTGGCGTTTCGACATGGAGGCGAATTCCATCAGTTGACTCGGTTTTGGATACTAGTATATCAATTCGTCCAGATTGCCAATATGGATGAGGGAAGGGAGGCCCGAAATGGCATTGCATCCCGATCGGCTGTTTCCGGTGGAGCCGGAGGTAAGCGCCATCGCCCGGCGCCTTTACGATGCTGTCGCAGGCTTGAAGATCATTTCCCCGCACGGCCATACGGAGCCGGCGTGGTACGCCGAGGATCGCGCCTTTCCCGATCCGGCGGCGCTCTTCATCACGCCGGACCATTATGCGACGCGCATGCTCTATTCGCAGGGCGTCAGGCTGGAGGACCTTGGGGTCAGGAGGCGCGACGGGTCAGGCACTGCTCCTGAAGGCCGCGCGATCTGGCGGCTTTTCGCAAAGCATTTCCATCTCTTTGCCGGCACGCCGACGAGGCTCTGGCTCGAACATTCGCTGGAGTCCGTCTTCGGCATTACGGAGCGGCTCGGGCCGGCCAATGCCGACGCCCTTTACGATCGCATCGCCGAGGCGATTGCGACACCTCAGCTTCGGCCGCGCGCCCTCTACGACAAATTCGGCATCGAGGTCATAGCGACGACCGATGGGGCGCTCGACGACCTCGCCCATCACGACGCGGTCCGCAACTCGGGGTGGGGTGGCCGTGTCGTGCCGACCTATCGGCCGGACGCTGTGGTGGATGCCGAGGCGCTGGGCTTTGTCGAGAATGTCGGCAAGCTCCTTGCACTGACCGGCGAACCCGCGACCTGGACCGGCTATCTCAACGCGCATCGCGCCCGCCGCGCCTTCTTCAAGGAACGCGGCGCGACGGCAACCGATCACGGCCACGCAACCGCCCGGACGGAGAACCTTTCGCCAAGCGACGCTGCAAGCCTGTTCGAGAAGGTCCTGTCCGGCAAGGCGGGACCAGCGGAGGCCGAAGCCTTCCGCGGCCAGATGCTGACGGAAATGGCGCGGATGAGCCAGGAGGATGGCCTGGTCATGCAGATCCATCCCGGCTCCTACCGCAACCACAATCCGTCGCTGTTTGCGAACTTCGGACCGGACAAGGGCGCCGATATCCCGAAGGCCACCGACTATGTGCATGCGCTGAAGCCGCTGCTCGATGCGGTCGGAAACGACCCGTCGCTGACGATCATTCTCTTCACGCTCGACGAAACCGCCTATTCGCGCGAGTTGGCGCCGCTCGCCGGTCACTATCCGGCACTCCGGCTCGGTCCCGCCTGGTGGTTCTTCGACAGTCCGGAAGGCATGCGCCGGTTCCGCGAGACTACCACCGAGACCTGCGGCTTCTACAACACCGTCGGCTTCAACGACGATACCCGCGCCTATCTGTCGATTCCGGCGCGGCACGACATGGCACGCCGGGTGGATTGCGCCTATCTCGCCCGCCTCGTCGCCGACCACCGCCTCGACGAGGAGGAGGCGCACGACCTTGCGCGCGAACTTGCCTACGGGCTCGCCAAGCGGGCGTATCGCTTGTGAGTCAACTGTTGCACTTTACTGCGCAGTCTTCGCCTCCGGCGTGAGTGCCAGCCAGTGATCGACGCGATGGCGGTCGTCTATATGGTGACGACGCTCTTCTGGCTGGTCCTCGCGCTACAATTCGTCAGCCCGACGCAGATCGTCGCGCGGGCCAAATAACAGCAGGCTTCATGATGCGGCTCTCACGACAGACACTCGATCGGTTATTGGCTACCGTCAAACGGCCGGAATACGATCCCGCCGGGCTTGCCGTTGGTATCGTCCACCTCGGCATCGGTGCCTTCCACCGGGCGCACCAGGCGGTCTTTACCGACGCGGTGCTCACAGAGGATCCTTCCTGGGGGATCTGCGGCGTTTCGCTGCGCAGCCCCGAGACGCGCGATGCGCTTGCGCCGCAGGACGGGCTCTACACGCTTAAGGTCCAGGATGGCGAGGGCGAGGAGCTGCAGGTGATCGGCAGCGTCGCCGAGCTTCTCTGCGCGCCGGAGGACCCGGAAGCCGTGCTCGCACGCATGGCCGACCCGGCGACGCGCATCGTGTCGCTGACGATCACCGAGAAAGGCTATTGCCACAATCCGGCGACGGGCAAGCTCGATGAAGCTCATCCCGACGTCGTCCATGACCTTCAGAATCCGGCGCGGCCGAAATCGGCCGTCGGCTTCATCGTGGAAGCGCTTGCGCGGCGGGCGAGCGCCGGCGTGCCTGCGTTCACGCTGCTCTCCTGTGACAATCTTCCGTCCAACGGCCACGTGCTGAAAAACGTCGTCACACGCTTCGCGGAACTGCGCGATCCGGCTCTTGGCCGCGTTGTCCAAGAGGTGGCCTCGCCGTCGACCATGGTTGACCGGATCGTCCCGGCGACGACGGAAAAGGACCGGTCAGAGATTTCCACGGCAATCGGCGTTGTCGACGCCTGGCCTATCGTGACCGAGCCGTTCCGGCAGTGGGTGGTGGAAGACGATTTTCCGCTCGGCCGCCCGGCCTGGGAGAAGGCGGGGGTCGTTTTCGTCGACGACGTCGCCGTCTTCGAGATGATGAAACTGCGCTTGCTCAACGGCAGCCATTCCACGCTCGCCTATCTCGGCTATCTCGCCGGCGCGGAAACGGTCGCCGAAGCCATGGCGCTGCCGGGCATGGAGGCGCTGATCGAAGGCTTGATGGTCGAGGAAGTCTCGCCGAGCCTGCCGGCATTGCCGGGCTTCGATCTCGCAGAATATCGCCGGGCACTGCTTCAGCGGTTCCGCAATCCGGCGCTGCGCCACCGGACATGGCAGATCGCCATGGACGGATCGCAGAAGCTGCCGCAGCGACTGCTCGGAACCATCCGGGACCGCATCGCTGCGAAATCGTCCTATGACCGCCTGGCGCTCGGTGTCGCCGCCTGGATGCGATACGCGCGCGGCATAGACGAACAAGGCAACGCCATCGATGTTCGCGACCCGCTTGCCGGCCGGATTGCCGACGTGGCGCAGCCGCTGCAACGGCCCGAAGAGATCGTGGCGGCACTTCTGCGCATCACGGAGGTGTTCGGCGACGACCTGTCGTCGGACGGAGCATTCCGGGACACGCTCGTCCGCACGCTCGCCAGGTTGATGTCGGAAGGCGCTGCCGCGACGGTCAAATCCTACGCGTGAAGCCTGCTGCATGATTCCTCAGATCGGCGACGACAATTCAAAGTGCTACAGCGTCTTTTGCGCGTCTAATCAGACGCGCGGCGCTGTAAGAAACATGCAGCAGCAAGCCTCACACAAGATCGCACCGGAATAAGTGTTCTCATCGGTTCTCTGCCCGCCGCAGCCTGCGCACGGGCGTTGAGGAGCGGCGGCCTCTATCGAAGGCGAGCAAGAGCCATTCGAGATGATTTAACTCTTTGAAACTACGCAACTCCGGACGGAAAACCGTTACACACTTTTCCTGGGAATTGCTCTAGCAGGAACACTTGGGTGGATCCCGTCAAGCTCAGCATTTGCATCCCGACCTATAACCGAGCGCGGTTCCTGGAGAATGCGCTCGGCCGCTTTATCGAAAGCTATCAGATCCCGTTCAGCTTCGAGATCGTCATCTCCGACAACGCGTCCACGGACAACACGCGGGAGATTGTCGAGACTTTCGCCGGTAAAGGATTGCCGATCCGCTATTTCCGCCAACCGGAAAATCGCGGCGTCGACGCAAATCTCGGTAGCGCCTTCCGCCACGTGGCGGGCGCGTATGCGATCTATCTCGCCGACGATGACATGCTGGCGGTCGACGGTCTTGTCGAGGCCATCGCCTACCTCGACAGGAATCCGGCGCTCTCCGCCTGCTATGCGCCGTGGCATGTCCACAACGAGGTCGAAGGCCGGGACACGGAACTTTTCTACCAGATCGATGCCGACATCAAATTCGACAAGGATGAGTTCGAGCGGCTTTTCGCTTTCATCGTCGAGCGGCACATCTTTCCCGAGATCGGAATCTACCGGACCGCGGCGCTGCGCACGTCTTGGCTGCCGCGCCATTTCGCCTACTGGGCGTTTTCCAATCTCGCACATTTTCTCGAAGGCGGCGGCGTCGCGTTTCTGAAGAAGCCCTTCTACAGGCAGGTCATCCAATCGAAGCTGGGACGGGATCGCCCGCAGGCCGGCCATGACGAACTGCTGACCGCCTGGGACCGTTACCGGGGCGGCCTCGAATATTTCCTCCACGTCGGAGCCAAGCGTGGAGCCTTGCGCATGACACCCGACCGTCGTACCGCGCGGGACGCGCAGATCAGGCACTTCACCTCCATCCGCATGGCCGTCGCCATGCGCATGTGGGCGGCCAAGAAAGATTACGTCAAGGCCTATGAAATCTATGCCCGCATGGCCCTCGCCGGTTTCGAGCACCATCCGACGGCGCGGCAACTGAAGGATTCCCTGCCGCTGATGGTGGCCGTGCAGACGCTTGCCTGGCAGGTCAATGCGGCTGCCGAGGTCGACCGCGTGATCCTGCATGGCGTCGACAGTCCGACGTCGCTTGAAGGTCTTCTGCGCGAACTGGGCCTGCGCCAGGACATCGCCGTCGCCGCTCCCGCGCCGGAGCTCGAGCCAACGGAAATCGCGCGCGCGGCCGTCTTCGTCGTCGCCGAAAAGGATCGCCAGCAGTTCCTTGCGCAAGGCTATTCGCCGAATCTTGTTTTCTGCGAAAGCGACATCGTCAGGAACGTCGTCGTCTGAACTCGCGCACGCCCGAGATCATGATGAGTTGAGACGCGGGATGCGGGGCGGAAAACCGCGCACACTTTTCCTCATCTTGCTCTAAGATTGCGCGCGGCCGCTGCAAGTCACGCGCTCGAACGGTCCGCCGGCGCCGCGCGTGGTGGCCGCTGGACGTCTTTGCCGCCCGTTCATCGGCCCGGCCGCGGCGGTGCAGCCGTCAGAACGCCATTGAAATCGATTACATTTTCTGGCTTCATGTCCTCCTTAAGATTTGGGAGGATCTTATGAAAAAACTCATCGCAGTAGCGCTCAGCACAGTTGCGTCCATCGTCATCTCGGCATCGGTAGTCAACGCGGAGACCTTCAAGATCGGTCTCTCGAACGGTTGGGTCGGCAGCGAATGGCGCACCCAGATGATCGACGAGGCCAAGGCCGCCGCGGAGAAGTGGAAGGAAAAGGGCGTCGACGTCGAAGTCTCGGTCCAGAGCGCGAATGTCGACGTTCCCGGGCAGATCGCCCACATCCGCAACTTCATCGCCGAGGGCGTGAACGCCATCATCGTCAACCCGAACAGCCCGACCGCCTTCGACCCGATCTTCGCCCAGGCGAAGGAAGCCGGTATCCCTGTCATCGCGACGGACGCGGAAGTCTCGTCTCCGGACGCCATCTATGTCGGCATTGACCAGACCGCCTGGGGCGCCGCCGGTGCGAAATGGCTTGCCGAAACGCTGGGCGGCAAGGGCAAGGTGGTCGCAATCAACGGCGTTGCCGGTCACCCGGCCAACGAGATGCGCGTGGCAGGTTACAAGCAGGTCTTCAAGGAGTATCCGGACATCCAGATCGTCAACGAAGTCAACGCCAACTGGGATCAGGCGCAGGGCCAGCAGGCGATGCAGAACATCCTTGCCACCTATCCCGACGTGAATGGCGTCGTGGTGCAGGACGGCATGGCCGCCGGCGCCTGGAAATCGATAATGGACGCCGGCAAGACCGGCGAGATCGCCGCAACGGGTGAGATCCGCAAGGACTTCATCGACCTCTGGGTCAAGGACAAGCTGAACTCCGGCGCGACAGTCAACCCGCCGGGCGTTATGGCGAGCGCGCTGAATGTCGCGGTGCTGATGCTGCAGGGCAAGGAATTGAAGGAGCCCGCCAAGGCCGGCCAATACGGTAACGCTCTTTACCTGCCGATCCCGTTCATCGACAGCAAGAACGTGGGTGATGCCGCAAAGCAGCTCGAAGGCAAGCCCGGCTACTTTTCCTACACCAGCTCGCTTTCGATCGAAGACGCGGAAGCCCTCTTCAAGTGAGTGTTTCCAATGGTTGCCCGGGCCGAGTCTCGGCCCGTGCTTCCCTTCGCACTGCAACGGACGAAGTTCGATGTCGAAACTGAAACTGAGCGGCGTGAGCAAGGCTTACGGCGCCACATTGGCGTTACGTCGCGGCGATCTGGAGGTGCTGGCCGGCGAAGTCCATGTGCTCATGGGGTCGAACGGATCGGGCAAGAGCACGCTTTGCAAGATCATCGCCGGCAGCGTGCGGCCGGACGCCGGAAAAATTCTCATCGACAACAGGCCGGTCACGATCACCGGGCCGCGTTCGGCACGCGCTGAGGGGATCGGCATCTTCTATCAGGAGCTCAGCCTTGCGGCTCATCGCTCGGTCGAGGAAAACATCTGTCTTGCCGCATTGCCGACCAGATCCCACCTGTTCGTCGACCGGGCTTTGCTCAAGCAGCGCGCGGCGCGCTATATCCAGCTCTTCGAGGAGGTAGCCGGAGAAGGATTTTCCGCCGATGCTCTCGTCGGCAACCTGCGCCCGGACCAGCGGCAGCTCGTGGAGATCATGAAGGCGCTGGCGAGCGAGGCGCCGATCCTGATCTTCGACGAACCGACCTCCGCGCTCGATCGGGCGCAGGTTGATTGCTTCTTCGAGATCCTTCGTGATCTGACGTGGCAGGACCGCGGCATCATCTTCATTTCCCACCGCATGGACGAGATCAAGGCGATCGGCGACCGGGTAACGATCATTCGCGACGGCGAAACGATCACGACGCTCAATCTGGCCGAGACGGACGCAACCTCGGTTATCCGGCTGATGGTCGGCGGCTCCGGCGACATGCCGGCGTCGCAATCGTCGGCCCCCGCCGTTGTCGAAGGCAAGGACGGCGCCGCGATGACCGTCCGCAATCTCTCCGGCCGCGGTTTCCGCAATGTCAGTTTCGAAGTCGCCAAGGGTGAAATCCTAGGCTTCGGCGGCCTTCACGGCCAGGGTCAATCGGCGCTGCTCCGGTCGATCTTCGGCGCTGGTTCCATTTCGTCCGGCGAAGTGTTGATCGGCGACAGCCGCTTTGACGCGTCGAGCCCGCGCGATGCCATCCGGCGGGGCTGCGCGTATGTTTCCGGTGACCGCGGCCGCGACGGCGTCATCAGCGGCAGGCCGATCATCGAGAACGTCACGCCGATCCATTATCTGCGCGATCGCCTGATGATCGCGCGGCCCTCCAAGCTGCGCGACAAGGTGGTGCCGGCGCTTCAAAGCATGCACACCAAGTTTCAGAGCCTGTTCGATCCGATCAATTCTCTTTCCGGCGGCAACCAGCAGAAGGTGATCATCGCCCGCTGGCTGGTCGACCGTCCCGATGTGCTGCTGCTCGACGACCCGACCAAGGGCATTGACCTTTCGGCGAAGGCCGACCTCTTCGCACTGATCCGCCAGCTGGCGGCCGAGGGCCTCGGCATCCTGCTCTATTCATCCGAGGACGCCGAATTGCTCGGGAACGCCAACCGCATCCTCGTCTTCAACGGCGGTTCGGTCAGCCGCGAACTGACGGGCACCGACCGTACGCGCTACAATCTCTATCAAGCCGCTTACGAGGCCGCGTGATGGCAGAGGTCACAATCACCTCGAGGACGCGCGCGGGCGGCATGCGCAAGCTTCTGGAGCGCTATCCCTTTCTGCCGGCGCTCGCGATCGTCGTAGCACTGCTGTTGCTCAATGGCTTGTTTTCGCCGAATAGCCTCAGCTATCGGTCGCTGACGGGACTGCTCAGCACCTACATGGCGCTGGTCCTGCTCGCGATCGCCCAGACCTATGTCATCTATGCCGGCGACATCGATCTGTCCGCCGGATCGATCCTGTCGCTCGTCAATGTCGCGATTGTCGTCCTGATGGAGCGATGGGGCGGCGGGGCCGGCGCCGTGCTGCTCGCGCTCGCCCTCGGCCTTCTGCTGGGGCTCGGCTGCGGCCTCTTGAACGGCATCGTCGTTGCGGCACTGCGGCTGCAGGCGATCGTTGCGACCTTCGCAACGAGCATCTTCTTCACAGGCTTCGCCCTCTATATCCTTCCCGTTGCCGGCACGCCGGCGCCGGCGCTCTTCTGGCGGACCTATGGCGGCCGGCTGCTCGGCGTGCCCTTCGTCTTCTATATCCTGGCGGTGCTGGTCGTGCTGCTCCTGGTGCTCAGCCGCACGCGCCTCGTTACGCAACTGCTCGCCGTCGGCGACGACCAGCAGGCGGCCTTCCAGACCGGACTTCCGGTGGTGCAGGTGCGGATCAAGGGCTATCTGCTCTGCGGGCTTTTCTCCGCACTCGCCGCCTTCTGCATCACCGGCGACACGGCGAGCGGCGACCCCCTTGTCGGAGGCAGGATGACGCTCTACAGCGTCGCGGCCGTGGTGCTCGGCGGCAGCGCGCTTTCCGGCGGCTGGGGAACGGTGGTCGGCTCGCTGCTCGGGGCGCTGACGATCGGCCTCATCAACTCGGTCGTCTTCTTCATGGGCACGCCGTCGGAATGGCAGAACTTCGTCCAGGGTTTCGCCATTCTCGTCGTGCTAATGGCAGGCGTGCTCGCGGGCAGGAGGGCGCGCGCATGACGCGGATCCTGTCTTTCGCGCGTCAGCCGCTCGTTGTCGCGCTCGTGCTGATCGCGCTGTTGCTTTACCTCGGCCAAACGCTGTCGCCGGGCTTTGCCTCCGGCGGACAGGTTCTGCGGCTCTTGATCGTCGCCTCGCTGCTCGGCATCGTCGCGGCGGGCCAGAACGTCGTCATTCTCGGCGGGCGCGAGGGCATCGACCTTTCGGTCGGCGGCGTCGTTTCGCTGTCTGCGATCATCGCCGGCAACGTCATGAATGGCGCAGACAGCGGTATTGTGCCGGCTATTCTCGCCTGCCTCGCGGCCGGCGCCTTCTTCGGCCTTCTCAACGGATTGGGTGTGACGCTGCTGCGGATCCCGCCGCTCGTCATGACCCTCGGCATGCTCGGCGTCCTCCAGGGCCTGCTCGTCGTCATCCGCATGGGCATTCCCTCGGGCCGCGCCGCGCCGGGCCTTTCGAGCTTCGTCACGCAACCGCTCGCTGCCGGCATTCCCGGTATCATCTGGCTGTGGATCGCTATCGGCGTGCTCATGGCCTTCATGCTCCACCGCACGGTCTTCGGCCACCGCATCTATGCTATCGGCTCGAACGAGCATGCGGCCTATATGGCAGGTGTTCCGGTGAGGCTGATGCGCGTCGCCCTCTTCATGATTTCCGGCATGTTTGCCGCGATCGCCGGCCTTTGCCTGCTCGGCTATTCCGGGTCGTCCTTCGCCAATGTCGGCGAGCAGTACACGCTCGCATCGATTATCGCGGTCGTCTTCGGCGGCACGTCGCTTGCCGGCGGCAAGGGCGGCTATACCGGCACCATGGCCGGTGCGATCCTGCTCGTCATTCTCCAGAGCATCCTGACCACGGTGAACATCGATGAATCCGGGCGCCAGATGGTGTTCGGGGCGACGCTGCTCCTGCTCATGATGTTCTATGGTCGGGGTCGGGCGATGCGCGCATGAGAGAGCGGCCGAAGATCAAGGATATCGCCGAGCGGGCGGGCGTGTCGGTTGCGACGGTATCACGCGCGCTCAGCGACTCGGCGCTGGTGACGGCCGAGACGCGCCAGCGCATTCTCGATCTGGCGCGCGAGCTCAACTACCGCCCCAATGTCAGCGCACGCAGCCTGCGCACCCGCAAGTCCATATCAGTGCTGCTCGTCGTGCGCGACGTCGGCAACCCCTTCTATCTCGACATCCTCAAAGGGGTCGAGGCGACGGCGCGGGAGGCCGGCTATTCGGTGCTGATGGGAAACACCGAAAGCGATCCGGCCCGAGAAATCGAGTATTTCAACATGCTGCGGGACGGCCACGCCGACGGCATGATCCTGATGACCGGCAAGCTGCCGCCGGCCGGCGGAGGCTGGACCGGTGGCTTAGCGCGCCTGCCCGTGGTGGTGGCGCTGGAGATCATCGAGGGTGCGGGCTTGCCGCACGTGCAGGTGGACAATGTGGGCGCGGCGCGGGAAGCGGTGGAGCATCTCATCTCTCTCGGACATCGGCGTATCGCCCATATCAGCGGACCGGTGCCGGAACTGATGAGCCTTCATCGGCGCGAGGGCTATCGTCAGGCCATGCGCGATGCCGGGCTCGACGTGCCTGATGCCTACGAGGTCCGCGGTGACTTTCTGCTCGAAAGCGGGCAGGAGTGCTGCCGCAAGCTTTTCGCCCTGCCGGAGCCTCCGACCGCGCTTTTCGTTGCCAACGACGAAATGGCCTATGGCGCCGCATACGAACTGCGCCGCATGGGGCGCGATGTGCCTGGCGACGTCTCGGTGGTCGGTTTCGACGATCTCTACCTGAGCAAGGCCTTCTACCCGCCGCTGACCACCGTCAGCCAGCCGCGCGCCGAGATCGGACATGTCGCCATGGAACTGCTTCTTAAGATCCTGTCCGGCGCCGAGATCGATTGCGACGAACCGATCGTCCTTCCGACTGTCTTGCACATTCGGGGAAGTACGGCTCCGCCGCGGGAATGACAAACGCGTGCGGGACTGTGGAGCGCTCGCATCCCGCTCCGCACACACAAATCCAGGAGGAGAGAATGACTGAACTGCCAAGGCAGATACTGCGCGTCGGCTTCGTCGGAACCGGCTTCATCGCCCATTTCCACCTGAAATCGCTGGTCGGCGTGCGCAATGTCGAGGTGACGGGCGCCTTCAGTCCCACAGCCGAACACCGCGCGCGGTTTGCCAGAGAGGTCGAGGCGCTCGACCTCGGGAGCTGCCGGGCGCATGACAGCCTCGAATCTCTCGTTACCGCCGACGATGTCGACGCGATCTGGATTCTCTCGCCGAACTATACGCGGATCGAGGTGATGCGGACGCTCAACGCGGCGATCAAGGCAGGGCGCAGCAAGATCTTCGCGGTCGCCTGCGAAAAGCCGCTCGCGCGCACGGTCGCCGAAGCCCGCGAAATGCTGCGCCTTGCCGAAGATGCCGGCCTCAACCACGGCTATCTCGAAAATCAGGTTTTCTGCACCCCGGTATTGCGCGGCAAGGAGATCATCTGGCGCCGCGCAGCGTCCACTACTGGCCGGCCCTATCTCGCCCGTGCGGCGGAAGAGCATTCCGGCCCACACGAGCCCTGGTTCTGGCAGGGCGACAAACAGGGCGGCGGGGTGCTCTCCGACATGATGTGCCACAGCGTCGAGGTGGCGCGTCACCTCCTGACGGCGCCGGGTGCAGCGCGCAACTCGCTGAAGGTGAAGGCGGTCAATGGAACGGTTGCGAACCTCAAGTGGACCCGTCCAGGCTATGCCGAGCAGCTGACAGAGCGTTTCGGAAAGGCGGTCGATTACCGCAGGCGCCCGGCGGAGGATTTCGCCCGCGCGACTGTTACGCTTGAGGACGAGGACGGCAACGAGCTGATGATCGAGGCGACCACGTCCTGGGCTTATGTCGGCGCCGGCTTACGCATCCAGCTCGAACTCCTGGGACCGGAATATGCGCTGGAATATAACTCGCTCGGGACGGGCTTGAAGATCTTTCTGTCGCGCGAGGTCAAAGGCGCCGAGGGCGAGGATCTCGTCGAGAAGCAGAATGCCGAGCAGGGGCTGATGCCGATTCTGGAGGATGAGGCCGGCGTCTATGGTTACACGGACGAAAACCGGCACATGGTCGAGTGTTTCCGCAAGGGCGTGAAGCCGCTCGAAACTTTCGAGGACGGCCTCGCCGTGGTCGAGGTCCTGATGGGTCTTTATCGGTCGGCCGAGATCGGTGCGACGCTCACCTTTCCGGCCCCGGAGCTCGAACACTATGTTCCGGTCGTCGCGCGTACGGGCGCATGACCGATCCCGCATCCTTTCGGTATCGCGTCCGACGGCGCGTCTGGCTATAGTCCGCGCCGCCAAGTTTGAGACATGCGTGATCCGGGATACGGACGGGAGGAAACTATGATGCAGAGGAACGCGACCAACCGGGCTCCGGGAGCATTCCCATGCTGATCCGGGACAAGGTCTTTCTGGTGACCGGCGGCGGGTCGGGGCTCGGAGCCGCCGTCGCACGCGCCCTTGTCGCCGATGGCGCATCGGTCGTCGTCGCCGATATCAATTCCGACGCGGGCTCGGCGATTGCCTCCGAGCTTGGCGCGAAAGCACGTTTCGTGCCGACCGACGTGACGAGCGAGGCGGAGGGCGAGGCGGCGGTTGCCGTCGCGCTTGAGAGCTTTGGACATCTCCATGGGCTGGTGAACTGCGCCGGCATCGCGCCTGGCGAAAAAGTGCTCGGGCGCGACGGGCCGCATCGTCTCGAAAGCTTTACGCGGGCGATCGGCATCAATCTTGTCGGCACCTTCAACATGATCCGCCTTGCCGCGGCGGCGATCGCCAAGGAAGAACCGGATGACGGCGGCGCCCGCGGAGTCATCATCAACACGGCCTCTGTTGCCGCGTTCGACGGGCAGATCGGCCAGGCAGCTTATTCTGCCTCGAAGGGCGGGGTCGTCGCGATGACGCTGCCGATCGCGCGCGAGCTCGCGCGCTACGGCATCCGCGTCGTCTCGATCGCACCGGGCATCTTCGAGACACCGATGATGGCCGGCATGCCGCAGGAGGTGCAGGATTCGCTCGGCAAGAGCGTGCCGTTCCCGCCGCGGCTCGGCCGCCCGGCGGAATATGCGGCGCTCGTCCGGCATATCTGCGAGAACGACATGCTGAACGGCGAGGTCGTCCGCCTCGACGGCGCGTTGCGGATGGGTGCGCGTTAGGCGCACCCGACGGTTGGCGGACCGGTTCCCATCCTCGCCGGCCCGCGGGCGTTCTCGACGATTCGCGATCTGACGGGGGAGGGTGTGGTGCAGTGCGTCGCCACCGGACCGATGCAGATGGTCTTGCCGAGAGCGAATGGCGGTGCGGATTGGAGCGTTTCGTGATCGTTGTCGTAGAAGGCATCAGCGCTGCGGGAAAGACGACCTGGTGTCGAAACCATGCCGAGCGGGTTCTCGTCCGGGAGAGCTATCCGTCGCCGCGGCCGGACAGGAATGCCGACGCGATGAAGGCGGCGCAAGTGTGGACCGGTTGGAATGCAAAGCGCTGGGCGGATGCGCCGGCGACCGAAGAGGAGCAGGGCATTGCCGTTTGTGACACCGACCCGCTGAAGCTGCATTTCATCTGGGGGCTTTGGCGGATCGGCGAGGCACCCAAGGAGCATTGGCTCTACCAGTTGGAAGAGACGCGGGAAGCGTTTCGGCGCAAAGTCCTCGGCTTTGCCGATCTCTACCTTGTCAAGAGGATCGATCCGGCGACCGCCCGCCGGCAAAGAGACGGAGACACAGAGCGCGATCGGTCGGATTTTGACCTGCATGCGCGGCTGCAGGCTTCATTGCACGCTTGGTATGAGGCGATCGCCGGCTGTGTACCCGCCAGTGTCGAATGGGCGTTGCCAGGCGGTTTACCGGCTGGGCTCTGCCTTGGAACGAAGGCCCACCGCTATGATGTGGACTTGTTCGATCGTTTCGTCGCGAGTTTGCCGAAAGGGTGAAACGGGGGGCGCATGCTCCGTCAGCATTCGCCTTACCGTCGCCAGAAGGGCTTGGCGATCTCTGCCTCGACCTGATCTTTCGTCAGACCGATATCGTCGATCAAATGGGGATTGTCCTTCGCCTTTTGCTCAAGGTCCCAGCGGAAGCGTATCCGCTCGTCCCAGGTCGCGAGGATGCTTTGCAGGGTCGCCAAGCTGTAGTGCCGACGCGACACATCCGTGAGCATTCCCGGCCGTGCTGGCTGATGCGCGGCCGACCCGAAGGTGGGAGTATCGTTCATAGCAACCTCCATCTGTTCTGGAGGTTGAATTCTGCAGACTACCGGCAGCGTCGTAATTAAGCCCTTCCAAATAGTTCTCAAAAACTTCCAAACTGGATATAGATGCGCCCCATGCAGGGATCGCGCGTTGCCTTTGGTCCGTTCGTGCTTGATCCGGGTGCGGGAACGCTCCTTCGGAACGATGATCCCGTTGCCGTTGGCTATCGCGGGCTGAAGCTGCTTGCGGCGCTCGTCGGGCGGCCCGGCGAAATCCTGGGCAAGGCTGAGTTGATGGACGCCGCGTGGCCCGGCACGGCCGTCGAAGAAGGCAACCTCACCGTCCAGATCGCGCAGCTGCGCAAGCTACTTGGTCCGGCCGCCGACGGCGGTGAATGGATCTCCACGGTTCCGCGAGTCGGCTATCGCTTCACGGGGGCGGTCGAACAGCTCGGTGACGCGAAGCGAAGACCTTTGCCGCTGCCCAGCAAACCATCGATAGCCGTGCTGCCTTTCGTGAATGTCAGCAACAATCCCGAGCAGGAATCCTTCGCGGATGGGTTGACCGAAGACCTGATCACCGACCTGTCCAGGATCTCCGACCTGTTCGTCATCGCACGCAACTCGGCCTTTGCCTACAAGGGAAAGGCAATGGACGTGCGCGCGATCGCTGAGGACCTTGGCGTGCGCTACCTGCTGGAGGGCAGCGCAAGGCGCGCCGCGGGGCGCGTGCGCATCAACGTCCAGCTGGTCGAAGCGGCGAAGGGCGAGCATCTGTGGGCGGAACGCTTCGATCGCAGCCTGGAAGACATCTTTGCCGTTCAGGACGAGGTCGCCGGCAAGATCGTGGAGGCGCTTCTCGGCCGGCTGCGCACGTCGCGGCCGCGCAATCGGCCTAAGAATATCGAGGCTTACGATCTCTGCGTGCGGGCGCGCAAGCTGATGGATGATTCGCCGCAGTCGGCGCAGGAAGCGCACCTGATGCTCACGCGCGCGGTTTCGCTCGATCCGGGATATGCCGAGCCCTATCGCTGGCTCGCCATGAATCACTGGATGGGATGGGTGCATTCGGGCGGACCAACCGAAGCTGACCGCAGCGTTGCCTTGGAACTGGCGCGCAAAGCCGTCGAGCTCGATCAAAGCGACGCTGGCTGCCACTGGGTCCTGGCTTATCTGCTTGCCTATGAGCGCAGCTTCGCCGAGGCGGATGCGGAATTCGCCAAGGCGATCGAGCTCGACCCGAACGAGGCCGACGCCTGGGCGGCATTATCCGACATCGCGGTCCTGGCCGGGCGGGTCGAGGAGGGCCTTGAGCACATTCGCAAGGCGTTTCGGCTGAATCCGTTTCCGGCAAGTTGGTACTATCTGGCGCTGGGCCAGGCGCAATATGCGGCCGGCGAATACGAAGCCGCTGTCGAGACACTGCGCAGGGACGAGACCTATCGTACAAGCTCACGCCGTTTCCTGGCGGCAAGCCTTGCCCAGCTGGACCGGCTCGACGAGGCACGCGCAGAGGCCGAACTGTTCCTCGTCGGCAACCCACATTTCACAACCCGCCACTGGGCCGCGACGGAGCCATTCCGCGACACGGCGACGCTTGAGCATTTCGTTGATGGCTTCCGCAAGGCCGGTCTTCCGGAATGACGCGACCTACTCCTCGAAGCGACTCGTGGGGTCACGATCGCGCTCGTACCGTCTCGTAAGCGGAAACGGCGGCAACCAGGACTCGCGACGGACGGTCCACAGTTCGTAGGTTGGCGTCAGTTGGTCCGGGGCATCCAGGGATCCCAGGTTCACTTCGATTTCGTCTGCGGTGCGTGCGAAAACGGGCGAGCCGCAGCGGGGACAGAAAAACCGCCCGGCGTAGTCGCGTGTTTCGCCATCGATCGTCACTGCGTCCTCAGGGAATATCGCGGAAGCGTGAAAAAGGGCACCATGATGCTTGCGGCAGTCGAGACAGTGACAAAGGCCGACCCGGTATGGACGTCCCGACGCCACAATCCGGACATTGCCGCACAGGCAACCGCCCGTAAATCGGTCCATGCCACGTCTCCTTTAAGATCGAGCGGCGGAATGTTTACAACGAACAGCGAGGTCTTCGCAAATTGCGCGCTGCGGACGGCGAGCTTCCACCTGGTCCCGTCTCATGAGTTGCAACAAGTGACCAAGTGCAAACGTGTTGCGATTGCGAGCATGCAGCATTCTGCCTAAACTCTCCTTCGATCATCAGGCTTCACGGCCACCCACCGGCCATTTCCACCTCAGCTGATAAGGAGCGTTTGCCATGAAGACGGACGGCGAAGAACTGATCAGGAAGCGGGCCTATGAACTGTGGGAGAAAGCAGGACGGCCGGAGGGCGACGGTCTGAAGCACTGGTTCGAGGCGGCGCAAGAGATTCAGTCCGCAAGGATCAATCGGGGCGGCGAGCCCGAGAATGGCGCGCTCTCTGGCGACGCCATTGTATCCGCGGAACCGCCCGAAGGGAAGAAAACGAGGAAATCCGCAGCGACGAAGAAGCAAGACGATGCGAAGCCGAAGAGGAGCACCGCTTCCAAATCTCGCACCAAGAAGGGCTAACCGGCCAAGGGCCGCTACAGCAGTTGGATGAGCAGCCTTGCTGCTCGTCGCGGCTCGTGCTTGGCCTCGTGGAGGAGTTTGTCTGCGCCGCCGACGGTTGGCAGCTGCATTGTCATGCGCCTCTATGTCAGTACGCGAAAAATCATCGCCTTTGAAGAGCAGCGGTTCATTGCGCGTTTTGGCCAGCGCATAGGAGAAACAGTGCCCATAGTTCGGACCTGCCGGATGTCGGCCTTTGCCGTAGCTGCACCAAGCCCGCCTTGCCACGGCGATCTGTTCTGCGTCGACGGCGACGATTTCGACGCCCGCCTTGTAGAGCCACAGGTCGAGCTCTGGGGCACCGGCCTCGCCGAGGCGAGCTTCAATTACGATGGCGAGTTCAAGGACTGTCGCGGCTGAGATGAAGCGCCGCGGAGCGTCGACGACTTTCCGTTCGTAGGTTTCCGCTTCCGCCTCGTTGAATGCGATCGCAACGATGGCGGACGTGTCGATGACCATCAGTTGGGGAGCCCGTTTTCGTCATACCCCAGGATCTCGTCGGCGGAGCGGCTGTCCAGCACCGGCAGCTTGCCACAGAGTCTACGGCTGGCGGCAAGCTCCTCGAGAAGAACATCCCGATTTGCCGCGTTTGCGAGACGTCGCAGCCGCTCTTCCAGTGCGCGCCGGGTCGCCATGGTGATGGTTTCACCAGTCTTCTCGGCCAGTGCCTTTGCAAGGCGTTCCGTCTCGGGATCTTTGATGCTCAGCGGCATTCCCGGTTCCTTGGCTCCTAGCTGTCTCTATTCTACCTAATGGGCGGCGAGATGCAGGCCGCTCGTGCCAAGCGCTCCGCGCCGGCGAGCGCGTGATCGCTTTTGATCGCTTTACGTCGAATGATCCCCCTCCTTGTGCAATACCAACCCCGCTGCCGTTGATGCGCCGCACTGTAAGGGTCCATCTACGCTTCTGGGCCGTGGCGACAGTGCAGACGGGGTCTCCCGGCCTGGCCTCAGATGCCTTGGCCGTTGCCGTGCATTATTTCGGACGGACCATATTGCGAGAGACTTTTGGCCAAAGTCGCGAGCAGGTCGGTTTGGGATATGATGCCCACGACCTTGCCGTCGCCATCAACTATGACAACGGCGTGTGTCTTGCCATCCGTCAGGCGGGGAAGCAGGCCAATCGCAGGATCGGACGGTTTGGCGGTAGCTGCCACGGTTATCGGCAGGTTGCTGTCTGGTTCTTTGCCGGCTAGCTCTCGCAGGCCGACCGTGCCTTGCAGCTTCTCATTCTCGTCGAGAACTGGAAGTGTCCGTATGTCGTGCTTCAACAACAGATATCGTGCATGGTCCGTCGTCGCGTCGCTTGGGACGGTAACGACGTCGCGGGACATGATGTCGGCACAAGTCAACTCTCCCCTCTGCCTGACAAGGGCCTGCAATTCGACTTCTCTCAGGAGGGCGTCGATATCCTCGCGGCTGATATCAAGTGTTTCATTCAAGCGCGCGATGGCCTCATCTATATCCTCGGAATTGAAGCCGACCCGAAGCGCAGGCGGAGGATCCCCCGTCTTATGCGTATTTGCCGGCGCAGCTACCGGTCGATGAGGATACTGTCGGCGAGCCAACCGATGAAACACCACGCCCAAACCGACGAGGATCACGGAGTTGATAGCCACCGGTATGAATGGGAACCAAAAACCGGCGCGTGCGACCGCGGCGCCACCGATTACTGCAGTCAGCGCCGAGGCTCCTCCCGGCGGATGAAGTGATCGCGTGAGCGACATTGCAAGGATCGCCAGAGCCACTGCAAGGCCGATAGCAAGCATCTGATCCTTCACAAAACAGCTCACGGAGACGCCGATCAGGGCGGAAATCGTGTTCCCGCCAATGATCGACCAGGGCTGCGCAAGCGGACTGGCCGGAACGGCAAAGAGCAGGACCGCCGAGGCGCCAATCGGTGCAACGATCAGCGGCAGCTGGGGATCGTCGCCGAAAACAAAGCCGCAGACCAGGCCGGTGAGGCAGATCCCGATCAAGGCCCCAAGACAGCCGATCAAGCGCTCTTTTAGCGTTGCGCCCGCCAGGATCGGCGAGAACAGCTTAAATTTGGGCAAGTAGCCTGATTTTTGGTGGGGCGGAGGCTGGACAGTCATTCCGGGGCGTCAAATTGCGTCTGCTTATTTTTCGAGGCTTATGTGCCTATAAATCGGGCGAGGCAATAGCGCGGACGGAATTCTATGTAGGCATTGCGCCATTATCGTTCGCTGTCGCAATGCATTTCGCCGGGCTTCGAAATTGGCACGCAAATTGCTCCCCTTTAAACGACTACAGTCGGTATGGGTGCAGCTTGGACTTCTTCGACTTCTCCTCGGCGCTGATTTGGCTTGCTCTGGGATTGAGCGGCCCCGCGTTTCTTACGGCTTTTGCTGAAAGACCCCATAACTGGAGGTCCGGCATCGAAACGACGGTCGGAACCACGGTTTTTGTCGGAGCCTTGGGCCTATATCTCTCTTCCGGAGTCGTGTTTGCTGCCGCGATTGCTGCCCTCGCAGCACTCTCGTTCGCCGTTATGTTTCGCGCGAAGAGCCAGCGGTTGCCGATGTTAGCCGCCTCGATCCTCTGCCTGGGTTTCTATGTGTGATCTTCCTCACTTCGTGGTGGCGCGGTCAGCGGCCGATTGATTCGATTTCCGCTATCAAAGGCTCGTCGACAGGAATTCCTTCTTTGAGCAGGGACTGCCTCAGGGCCTGGCGGCGGCGGCCGGGAAGGCGCGCACCCGGTGCATCCGAGACCATGTCGGCCATCGCCGCGAAGCGTTCGAGGGTGCCGCTGCCGAAAGCCGTGGGATCGATGCAGACAATCAACTGGCCGACCCCAGGAGGCGCGCCCTTGTCGTCGAAGAACGATGTTGCCTCGTAGGCGTAGTTGGCGCCGGTCAGCCCAGCGGCAAGCAACTCGACCATCAACGCAAGCGCCGTGCCCTTGGCATCTCCGACTGGCGCCATGGTTCCCGCAAGAGCCGCTTTCGGATCGGTGGTTGGTTTGCCATCGGCGTCGAAAGCCCAATCTGGTGGAATGGCGCCGCCCTTCTGGTTCGCGGCCATGATCTTGCCGCGCGCCACCTTCGACAGGGAGATGTCGACGACGAGCGGATCCGCGCCGGCGATCGGTGCCGCGAAGGCGACCGGATTGGTGCCGAACAAGGGGCGGGTGGAGTCCCAGGGTGCCATCGCGCCCGGGGCGTTGGCGAACATCAGGGCGACGAGTCCGTTCCTGGCGTAACGCTCGACGACGACGCCGGCGACGCCGCAATGGTGCGACCTGCGGAAACCAGCGAGCGCAACGCCCTGCGAGCGGGCGCATTCGCCGAGCGGTTCAACCGCGAGATCGAGCGCCGGGAAGGCGAAGCCGTTGGCGGCATCCACGGCGAGGACGGCAGGGCGGGGCTTTTCAAGGGTGGGTGTCGCAAAGCCGTCGACCTTGCCGGCCTTCGCCTGTGCGGCATAGGCGGCGACACGGCGCAGGCCGTGGCCGCCCTGGCCCGCCAGTTCCGCCTCGACCAGTGCGTCGGCCACTGACGCCGCGTTCTTCTCCGAAGTGCGCGAGCGTACGAGCGCACCGAAAATGAGCGCGTGGATCTGTCCAGCATCAAGCGTAACCGAGCTCATCGAGTTCTCTCCAATTCGGCCAGCACCTTCTCCGCGATGACGCTAGTTCAAAGGTGATGACGAAGGTCATCAGGAGAATGGTCGCAGCTGTCGGAACCGCCAGGGCGGCCCAGCCCATCCTCAGTGTTCCCGAGATGGAGGTGCGGATGCCGATCGCAGCCACAGCGGTGGCGAGACACCAGTTGGAAAGCGCAATCGAGACGTCGCGCAATGTGGTCGGTACGAAGCCGGACGAATTGACCACGACCAGCACGGCAAAGGCTATCGCGAACGGAGGCAGTAGCCACGGCAGCCTTCCCTCCGTCGGTACGCGCGATCGTATTGTGAGCGCTATCCCGAGCACCGTCGGCAGAAGAAGCGCGACGCGAAAGAGCTTGACGATCGTCGCGGTGTCGCCTGCCTCTTCGGATACCGCATAGCCCGCGCCGACAACCTGGGCGACATCGTGGATGGTCGCACCGAGGAATATTCCGGCCTCGCGATTGGTAAGGCCGAGGAGGTGGGCGATGACCGGGTATGCGAGCATCGCGACGGTCGAGAGCGTCGTGACCGTCACGATGACGAAGGCGGTTTCCCGATCCTTGTTCGGCGAGGCGGGCGGCGTCGACGAAATGGCCAGTGCGGCCGAAGCGCCGCATATGCCTGTCGCCCCGCCTGCGAGCACACCCAGGGTGGACGGCAGCCCGAAAAGCCTCGCAAGTGCGAGGCCACTCGCGATCGAGACTGCCGTGCCACTGGCGATGAGAAGCAAGGTATCGGAGCCGAGGTTCGCGACCTGCGTGACCGAGATCTTCAATGCCAGGAGCGCGATACCGACCTGCAGCAGGGGCCGCGAGGCGAAGGCGAGTCCCGCACGCAACTGTTCGTCGCCGGAAGCCGCATTGAGCGCAATACCGATCAGCAATGCGAAAGGCATGACCGCCGCGCCGACGGCCTCGGCCACGAAGGTGGCCGCCGCAGCGACAGTCAGCGCGAGAAACAACCCCGGCGCCGGCGTGGACAGCGCCTTCAGCCATCCACGCCTCGCCATCGGCCGAGTTTCGACGTTCATGATAAAGGGCCTCGGTCGACTGGCTTCGGTAATCAGGCGCTCCGGTAGAGTTTGGTCATCACAAATTCGCGGTGGCCGAGTGCCTCGGCGGCGGTGTGCCTGCCGTTGGCCGTGCGCAGGATGTTCTCGATCAGCGCGTCGCCCGCCTGCTCGATCGTCATCTCGCGGCGCAGGATGCCGGACACGTCGACATCGACGTGCTCGCCCATGGTGCGCACCGTGCGCGGATTGGCCGTGATCTTGATGACCGGCACGATCGGGTTGCCGATGACGTTGCCCTGTCCGGTCGGGAAGGTGTGGATCACGTAGCCGCCGGCCGCCATCAGCGTGACGCATTCGGCGGCAGCGGAAGACGAATCCATGAAGTAGAGGCCTCTGCCGGACTTCGGCGCCTCTGCCGGTTCGAGGATGTCGATATAGCGGGAGGTGCGGCCGATCTTCTCCAGGTTGCCGAGCGCCTTCTCCTCGATCGTGCTGAGTCCGCCTTCGATATTGCCCTTGGTCGGCTGGCTTTCGGAGAGGTCGCTGTCCTTATGGGCCTCGATCACCTCTTCCTGGTAAGCCTTCCACATCTTGTACCAGCGTTCGCCGAGCTCGGGATTGATGGCGCGCTCCTTGCAGATGTGTTCGGCGCCGGTGATTTCGGAGGTCTCGCCGAAGCAGCCGTAGATGCCTTCCGGCAACAGCTTGTCGTACATGTTGCCGACGGTCGGGCAGGAACCGAGACCCGTCGTGGTGTCGCTCTCGCCGCACTTGGTCGAGACCCACAGCTCCGAGATCGAGCATTCCTCGCGCTGCAGCTCGGTGGCGTAGTGGACGAACTCCTTGGCCTTCCGGCTTGCGTCCATGATGGTCTTGAGATCGCCATTCTGTTCGATCGAGAAGCCCGCGACCGGCTTGCCGGTTTCTACGATCCCATCGACGATCCGCTTCGTCCAGCCAGGCTCGATACCGATGACGACGACCGCCGCCACGTTGGGATTCGCGCCGGTTCCGATCATGGTGCGGAAATGCAAATCGAGGTCGGGCCCGAACTGCAGACGGCCGTATGCATGCGGCAGAGCCAGCGTGCCCTTGATGTTGTTGGCCACGGCCTCGCAGACGGCGTTGGAAATGTCATCGACCGGCAGGATCACGACATGGTTGCGCACGCCGACACGGCCGTTGTCGCGGCGATAGCCCTTGAAGGTGAGGTTGGAATACCTTGAAGCCATGATCAGACCTACCAGCGCTTGGTCTTGAGATTGTGGACATGAACGTGTCCGCCCTTGGCGACGTCGGCGACGATTCGGCCGATATCCTCGCCATACTTGATCGCCGTATCGCCGGCCTTGAGATCGGTCAGCGCGACCTTGCGGCCGATCGGCACGTCTTCGTTGACCTTCAGGTTAAAGCTCGAATTGTCGGCCGTCACGACGCAGGTCATCTCCGTGCCGGCTTTCAGGCCCTCGATGACGACGACACCGACGTTGTCGCGTGTCTCGTGCACCAGCAGTTGCGGTACGCTCACTCTTTCCTCCTTGGTTCTGAATTCTTATATAAGACATAAGATATGAAACTCTGGCGTTGTCAATCAAACTTCGCTATAAGGGTGCAGGAAAATTGGAGGCGATGATCAATGGACGTGAGCGCGGAAACCAACTTGGGCTTTCGTCCTCTCTACTTGCAGGTACGCGAGGAGATTACCCGGCAGCTTGCGAGCGGGCGCTGGCAACCCGGCACGATGCTGCCAAGCGAGCAGGAACTCGCGCGCGAGCTCGGCGTCAGCCAGGGCACGGTCCGCAAGGCGCTCGACGCGATGACCGCCGAACGCATCCTCGTTCGCCGGCAGGGCAGGGGCACGTTCGTCGCCGAATACGAGGAGAGCCGGATTCTTTTCCAGTTCTTCCGGCTCTACCCCGACTCGGGCGAGCGGTTGTTTCCCATATCGAAGGTGCTGAAGCTCTCGTCCGCGACGCCGAACGCACGCGAGCGCGAGGCGCTCGGTCTCGATGAGACGGCTACGGTCTGGCGTATATCGCGGCTGCGCTACCACGGCTCCGAGCTGATGCTGCGCGAAACCCTGTCGCTGCCGGGTTCGATTTTCCAGGGCCTGGGCGAGATGGAGGAGATTCCCAACAACGTCTACCGCCTCTACTCGCAACGCTGGGGCGTCACAGTCACCCGCATATCTGAGAAGCTGAAGGCCGTTTCGGCCGATGAAGCCGACCGTGCCGAGCTGAACTGCCCGGTTGGCACGCCCTTGCTGGAAATCAGGCGCATCGCCTTTGATCTGCACAAGCGGCCGGTGGAATATCGCGAATCGCGCTGCCAGACCGACGCCATGCATTACGCGTCGGATTTGATCTGAATTAGCTTTGCGCTGAATTACCGGCTGGTTCTGAAGTGCATCGCGGGTAACCCTTCGATCCCAAGGTCGAGCGCGAGTAGCGCGCCCGCAAGAGGCTCCGCCGCGTGGGCCTCGGGCGTGAGGCCCTCGCTGATCGAGGTGACGAAGATGGTATTCAGGTCCGATCCGCCGAACGCAATCTTCGATGGACGTGAGACTGGCATGGGCACAACAAGATCGAGCTTTCCTTCCGGCGTGAAGCGCAGCAGTTGCGAGCCGCGCACGGCAGCCACCCAATAGCAGCCCGCGGCATCGACGGCGGCGCCGTCGGGACGTCCGCCACCCTCGGGGAAGACGACGAAGGTCTCCTTCTCTTCCGGCCTGCCCGTATGCGGGTCGTAGCGCGCCCGCCAGACCTGGTGCGGCGTGAGCGTCGTGTCGGCCCAGTAGGCGGTGCGCCCGTCCGGGCTGCTCTCAAGCCGCTGCTGGCCGAGCTGGAGAAGATTGCACGCATGGCCGAGGTCTACGACGTGGCGGTCGCGCCGCACTGCCCGAACGGGCCGATATCGCTCGCGGCGTCGCTGCAGGTGGGCTTCTGCTGTCCCAACATCGTCATCCAGGAACAGAGCCTCGGGCTGCACTATCACACCGGCTTCGCCGGACTGCCCAAAGCCGAACGGCTCGACTATCTGAAGGATACCAAGCCGCTGACCACGGTCGACGGCGTCTTCGCCATGAACGACGCACCCGGCCTCGGCATCGTGCTGGACGAGGAGGGAATCGTCGCGAAGCAGCAGGACTGGCGCCTGCCAGATGCCGACTGGACCCCTCCCGACGGCACCTATGCGGAATGGTGACGCGCTTGTAAGGCTCTCGGCGGGGGACCTCGCCCTCACTCTCGCGCGTCCGATCGTCGGCTTTGGTAAATTGGGGATCGACCTGATGCTCGGACGCCGTGATTCCTGAAATCGGAATGGATTTCAGGAATCACGCAGAAACTCAAAGTTCTACAGCAATCTTTGCGCGTCTGATTAGACGCCCGGCGCCGTAGAGCCTCTGGAGAAAGGCCTTGTACGTCGAACGGGCGCCTTCCCCGCCGGTGCCTTAATCCAATCGCACCGCCCTTGGGCGTTTTTCGTTCGAGGGCGATCACCAGATTACCCGCAATGCCGGGTTCCGTGGGCCGGTTCCGATATCCCGGATTCGTCATGCACGCGTATCCTCGAGCACCACCCTTTTGGCTTCGGACCGGCTCGGCCGGTGTTTACCTTCCGGGCTTCCCAACCAACGGATACTCCGACATGCAGTTCGAGTGGTCCGGCAGTGCCTCTTCTTCTGTCCATGGGGAAGCGAGTCTCCCCGCAGTTCTCGCGCAGCGCTGCTCGCCACTCATCGAATCCATGCCCACAATCTGAGGCAACGGCACTTGCGCGAGTTTTGAAGGAACAAGCAGGGTTGGCTTGCCGTTAGGCCGTAATACTGTGCAGCGGAGGCAATACCGTTGGACACGCGTCCTCAAATCGCTTCGCGGATCTCGATTTCGCAGCCACCACAGATTTACTACGTGCATCCTTTGATGCTGAAGGGGTACGACGCGTGGCGAGAGGTATTCACGCATGCCAAAGACCTCGGCTTTGACACAGTCCTGACGGCACCCCTTTTTGAACGCGGCCACAACGGGAGTGTCTTCGTCACCAGGAACTTCGATCGGCTCGATCGTGACCTGGAGCTGGGTGAGTCCGTCGAGGATGGCGTCAAGGCATTGGTTCGGGCGGCTGGGGAAAATGATCTCAAGCTGATGCTCGACCTCGCCGTGGATCGGGTGGCCATCGATCACAAGCCTGCAGGGTCCATCATCGCCGACCCGCGCGTGGCACCGCAGGAAAGCTGCAGCCGGCGCATCGACTTCAGGGGCGAGGTTAGGCACGTCGAGGACTGGCGTGACCGTATGACTTGGCTCACGGGCCTCGGTGTTGCGGGCTTTCGCTGCTTGGGCATCGGCCGGCTGGCGCCGGAGGCCTGGCACGATCTTATCGCCACAACCCGTAAGTTGGCGCCAGAGACAATCTTTCTTGCCTGGACGCCTGGCAGCGCCTTTGAAGACCGCAAAGCTCTTGACGGGGCAGGCTTTGACGGCAGCTTCTCTTCGCTTGCCTGGTGGAACCTCGAGGCGCGGTGGATCGCAGACGAATATCAGATCCAGCGGCAGCTCGGCTATCAAGTCACCTTCCCTGAGGCGCCGTTCGGCAAGCGGATCGCCCACGGCACCGACGGTTGTGAAGTACTGCAACGCAAGGCCATCCGCGCACTGAGACTTGCTTCCACATTTGCCAGCGGCCTGATGATTCCCATGGGCTTCGAATACGGTGCCGCCACGCCGCTCGATCCGCTGCACGGCGATGGAACCGGCCTGCTTGGCCTTCGCAAAAACGGCTCGTTTGATCTTTCCGACGATATCCGCGCCGTGAACGGCTGGACCAACAAGACGGCCGCCGGCTTCGCGCGGCAGCCGCTCAAGCTCATCCCCGCCAGCCAGACTCCGGCCGTGGCTCTGATGCAGACGGACGAGGCGGACATCCGCGCCTCGCAGAAAATCCGCCTCGTTGTCCTCAACCGCGACCTGCGGCGTGTCGTCAACGCACCGTTCAATGTCGTGCGGGAGGCTGCGTCCCTTTTCCTTCCGCTCGTCGACCCGCAGGCCGAAGAGGAGGTTCTTGACGCCGATCTCAAGCTGAGGCCGGGCGAGTTGCGCATTTTCGAAGGACAGTCATCCGTTCCGATCGTTGACGCGGTTCCAGTGTCCGATGCCAGCGAAGCCGCCGCGTCTCCGAGATTGGCAATCGAGAAGGTCACGCCGGCAGTCGATGAGGGCCGTTTTGTCGTCAAGCGTGTTGTTGGCGAGACAGTGAAGGTCGAGGCGGATATTTTCGGCGATGGCCACGACCCTCTTTCGGCCGTCCTGCTCTGGCGAGCGGTCGACGAAAATGGCTGGAACGAAGTTCACATGGAGCTGGTCGAAAATGATCGCTGGCGTGCGGAATTCACGCCCAGGCGCCTGGGAAGGCACGAATTTGCGATCGAAGCCTGGCGCAGTCCCTTCCAGATCTTCCGCTACGAGTTCGTCAAGAAACACGATGCGCGGCTCGACCTCCGGCTCGAAATCCAGGAGGGCATCAACTTCGTGCTGGAAGCGCTCGATTACGCGGAAGACGAGATCAAGACGCAGCTCAAAGCCCTCTTCGACAAGCTGACGGCGGTGCAGGATGTCCAACGCACCGAAATCCTGCTGGCGGCAGAAACCGCCGAACTGATGGTGATGGCAGACCGACGCCCCCATCGTCTCCGGTCGCAGACCATCCCTCTTGATGCGGAGCGTCCGGGCGCCGCATTTGCAAGCTGGTACCAGGTATTCCCACGCTCACAGAGCGGCGATCCGGCCCGCCACGGCACATTCGACGACGTCATCAAGCGGCTGCCTGCCATCCGCGCCATGGGCTTCGACGTGCTCTATTTCCCGCCGATTCATCCTATCGGCAAGACCAATCGCAAGGGCAAGAACAACAGCCTGCGCGCGGCGCTGGAGGATCCGGGCAGCCCTTATGCCATCGGCTCGGCGGAGGGCGGCCACGACGCGATCCATCCTGAGCTTGGCACTTTCAAAGACTTCCGTCGTCTGGCGGACGCCAGCAAGCACGAGGGCCTGGAGATAGCGCTCGACCTCGCCATCCAGTGCTCGCCCGACCACCCGTGGCTGAAACAGCATCCAGGCTGGTTCGACTGGCGACCGGACGGAACCATTCGCTACGCGGAAAATCCCCCGAAAAAATACGAAGACATCGTCAATGTGGACTTCTATAGCTGGGACGCGATCCCGTCGCTCTGGATCGAGCTGCGCGATATCGTGCAGATGTGGGTCGACAACGGCGTGAAACTCTTCCGCGTCGATAATCCGCACACCAAGCCTTTCCCCTTCTGGGAGTGGCTGATCGCCGATATCAGGTCGCGGCATCCGGAGGTCGTCTTCCTGTCGGAAGCCTTCACGAAGCCGAAGGTGATGTATCGGCTCGCGAAGGTCGGTTTTTCTCAATCGTACACCTATTTTACCTGGCGCAACACGAAGTGGGAGCTCGAGCAATACATGCGCGAGATCACCACGCAGGAACCGAAGGAGTTCTTCCGTCCGCATTTCTTCGTCAATACGCACGACATCAACCCCGACTTCCTGCAGAATGCGCCTCGTCCGGCCTATCTGATCCGTGCGGCACTTGCCGCGACGCTGTCCGGACTCTGGGGTGTCTACAATGGTTTCGAACTCTGCGAGGGTCGGCCGGACGCCAAGCGCAAGGAATATGCCGACTCCGAAAAATATGAGATCCGCGCCTGGGACTACGACCGGCCGGGAAATATCAAATCGGAAATCGCCATGCTTAACCGGATCCGAAAGGAAAATCCGGCTCTGCATTCGCATCTCGGCCTCCAGCTTCTTACCGCCTGGAACGACAACGTGATGTTCTATGAGAAGATCAGTCCTGGGCGTGAGAACGCTTTGCTGATCGCCGTCAATCTCGATCCCTACAGCGCTCATGAAGCGGATGTGGAAATCCCGCTCCGGTCGTGGAACCTCCCGGACAATGGCACGCTTGACCTCGAAGACCTGATCACCGGTCACACGTTCCGTTGGACCGGCAAGGTTCAGCACCTTCGGCTCGATCCGCATGCTGGTCTGCCGTTTGCGATCTGGCGCGTGAGATGAGGCAGGAGAAACAAAATGGACATGGTGATCACTAGCCGCGACCAGGGGCAGGATCAGACCAACACGCAAGAGCCCGATCCCCTGTGGTATAAGGACGCGCTCATCTACCAACTTCACATCAAGTCGTTCTTTGATGCCAACAACGACGGCATCGGGGACTTCGAGGGCCTTCACGAGAAGCTCGATCATATCGCCTCGCTTGGCGCCAATACGATCTGGCTCTTACCTTTCTTTCCATCCCCGCGTCGTGACGACGGGTACGATATCGCCGATTACACCAATGTCAGCACTGACTATGGCACAGTGGAGGAGTTCAAGGCCTTCGTGGAAGCCGCGCATCAGCGCGGGCTCCGGGTGATCATCGAGCTCGTCATCAATCATACATCCGACCAGCATCCATGGTTCCAGCGGGCGCGGCACGCGCCCGCCGGCTCGCCGGAGCGGGACTTCTATGTCTGGTCGGATACAGATCAGAAGTTCCCAGAGACCCGCATCATTTTCCTCGATACCGAAAAGTCCAACTGGACATGGGATCCCGTCGCCGACGCTTACTATTGGCACCGGTTCTATTCCCACCAGCCTGACCTCAATTTCGACAACCCATTGGTTGTGGAGGAGCTTTTGGGTGTGATGCGTTTCTGGCTGGAGACTGGCATCGACGGTTTCCGGCTCGACGCGATACCATATCTGGTGGAACGAGAAGGCACGATCAATGAGAATCTGCCCGAGACGCATGCGATCCTGAAGAAGATCCGCGCAGCCCTTGATTCCAGCCATCCAGGTAAGATGCTGCTTGCCGAGGCCAATCAATGGCCGGAGGATACGCACGACTATTTCGGCAATGGCGACGAATGCCATATGGCCTTCCACTTCCCGCTCATGCCGCGCATGTACATGGCAATAGCCAAGGAAGACCGCTTCCCGATCACCGATATCATGCGGCAGACGCCGGAAATCCCGGAGACGTGCCAGTGGGCGATCTTCTTGAGGAACCATGACGAGCTGACGCTGGAGATGGTGACAGACGAAGAACGCGATTATCTCTGGAACATCTATGCCACCGACCGTCGAGCCCGCATCAATCTCGGAATCCGGCGCCGACTTTCGCCACTCATGGAGCGGGATCGCCGTCGCGTCGAGTTGATGAACGCACTGCTGTTTTCCATGCCCGGCACGCCTGTGATCTATTACGGCGACGAGATCGGCATGGGCGACAATATCTATCTCGGCGACCGCGACGGTGTGCGCACGCCCATGCAGTGGTCACCGGACCGCAATGGCGGTTTTTCCAAGGCGAATCCGGCGCGGCTTGTGCTTCCGCCCATCATGGACCCGCTTTACGGCTATGAGGCAGTCAATGTCGAAGCACAGGGGGCGGATGCTCATTCGCTGCTCAACTGGACACGGCGCATGTTGGCGCTACGCAGCAAGCATTCGGCATTCGGACGTGGCTCCTTGAGGTTCCTGTCGCCCGGCAACAGGAAGATTCTCGCCTATCTGCGCGAATACAACGACGAGACGATCCTCTGCGTCGCCAACTTGTCGCGCTTGCCTCAGGCTGTCGAACTCGACCTTGCGAACTTTGCCGGTCGCACACCCATCGAGTTGACTGGCATGTCGCCATTCCCGCCGATCGGTCAGCTCACCTATTTGCTCACGCTACCCCCCTATGGCTTCTTCTGGTTCCTGCTCGCCCGGGAGGCGGATGGCCCGGCCTGGCGCGCCGAACCACCGGAACAGATGCAGGACCTGGTGACGGTGGTGGTGCGTCGCGACCTGCAGGAACTGGTCGATGAACCACGGTTATCAGGCACGCTCTCGAACGAGATACTGCCGGCTTATCTCGGCAGGCGGCGCTGGTTCGGCGCCAAGGGCGAGACGCTGAGGCATGCTTCGCTCGTCGTCGCCACACCGCTTCCTTTCGCCCGTGATCTCTCGCTCGGAGAGGTGGAAGCCGAACTCGACGGCCGCAGGGACATCTATCTGCTGCCACTTGCGGTGTCGTGGGATGACAGGCATCCAACGGCGCTTGCGCAACAACTTGCGCTTGCCCGTCTGCGCCAGGGCCGCCGCGTCGGATTCTTGACCGACGGCTTTGCCATAGAGGACCTGGCACGCGGCATCCTCCGCGGGCTCCGCGAACGTGCGGTGATCTCCGGCCGAGCAGGTACGCTTGAATTTCTCGGGACGGATCAACTCGACCGCATGAGCGTGAACGACGACCTGCCGGTGCGTTGGCTTTCGGCCGAGCAATCCAACAGTTCGCTCATCATCGGCGAGATCGCGATGGTGAAGCTCATCCGCCACGTCTTGCCGGGTGTCCATCCGGAGGTGGAGATGACCCGCTATCTGACGAACGTCGGATTTGGGAACACCGCACAACTGCTCGGCGAAGTCGCGCACACGACGCCGGATGGCAGCCGTTGCACATTGATCGTCGTGCAAGGCGCGATCCGCAATCAAGGCGATGCCTGGAACTGGATGCTCAGCAACCTGCGCCGGGCGATCGACGAGGTGATGGTGACCAATGTCGAAGTCGACATGGCGAATGAGCATTTCAGGCCGCTGGTCGATTTCGCAGCGACCATTGGCAAGCGGCTCGGCGAATTGCATGTGGCTCTGGCGCAGCCGACCGAAAATGAAGATTTCAAACCGGCACGCATGTCCAACGCGGATGCCGAACGGTGGGGCGACGCCGTGAAGAAGCAAATTCACGAAAGCCTCGCCATCCTCAAGGAGACCGAGGAAAGCCTTGCCCCTGAGGTTGCCCGGCAGATCGGACCGCTCGTCGAACGACGCGAGGAGCTTTTGAAGCTGGCCGGACATCTGGCAAAGGCATCGGTTGGCACGTTAATGACCCGCAATCACGGCGACTTCCATCTGGGCCAGGTCCTTGTTGCGGAAGGTGACGCCTATATCATCGACTTCGAGGGCGAACCCGCCCGCGATCTCGCTGAACGCCGCGCCAAGACCAATCCGCTGCGAGATGTCGCAGGGCTGCTGAGATCACTCAGCTATCTTGTGGCAGCCGCCGATCTCGAGCGTGAACTGGTGAGCGAGGTGGACGATCGAAGACATGCCGCGCTCGTGGCGCGCTTCATCGAAATGGCGGAACCTGCCTTCCTCGAAAGCTATTTCGGCGCAATCGGCAAAACGCGAGGACTCAACTTACGTCCGGTTTCGCGCGCTCGCATCCTCGACCTGTTCCTGCTGGAGAAGGCGGCCTACGAGATCGCCTATGAAGCGCGCAATCGACCCAACTGGCTACCGCTACCACTTGCCGGCTTCTCGGCTATGGCATCGAGACTCCTGGAGCACGTCGCATGAGATATGAGCGCGCAGACCTGATGATCGGCACTGTCGCTGAGGGCCTCCAGGCTCTCGTCGAAGGCCGGCATGGCGATCCTTTCTCCATCCTCGGTCGCCATCGATATGACGATCTCAATGTCGTAAGGGCCTTGTTGCCCGGCGCAGTCTCCGTGGACGTCGTTGAGTCCGAGACCAGCCGGGAGTTGACACGGCTGGAGTTGATTCATGAGGGTGGAATTTTCGCCGGCGCAATCAGTGGCGCGGCTAGTTACCTCCTTCGCATCCACTGGCCCGATGCCGTGCAGGAGACGGAGGACCCCTATTCTTTTGGCCCGCTGCTCGGCGACCTCGATCTGCATCTGATCTCCCAGGGCACCCATTACGATCTCGGCCGCACACTTGGTGCCATTCCGATGGAAGTCGATGGTGTCCAGGGCGTGCGTTTTGCCGTGTGGGCACCGAATGCGCGGCGGGTTTCCGTCGTCGGCGATTTCAACAGTTGGGATGGTCGCCGACACCCGATGCGACTGCGGCCATCAGCCGGCGTATGGGAAATCTTCATTCCGCGCCTCACGCATGGAGAGCGCTACAAATTCGAGCTGCTCGACGCTCACGGCAATCTCCTGCCGCAGAAAGCAGATCCGGTTGCCCGCGCCAGCGAAGCCGCACCCTCGACGGCGTCGATCGTCGCGTCGTCCAAACCTTTCCGCTGGAGCGACGAGGAGTGGATGCGCATCCGCCGCGCTGACCGGTCGATCACGGGTCCCATCTCGGTCTATGAGGTGCATCCCGGGTCCTGGCTGAGGATCATTGAGGAGGGAAACCGGCCGCTCGACTGGGTAGAGCTCAGCCAGCGGCTGATCCCCTATGCGCAGGATCTCGGCTTCACGCACATCGAATTCCTGCCGATCATGGAACATCCCTTCGGCGGCTCCTGGGGCTACCAGCCGCTCGGCCTTTTCGCTCCCACCGGTCGTTACGGCATGCCGGAGGATTTTGCCTATTTCGTCGACCGCTGCCATGCCGCCGGTATCGGCGTCATTCTCGACTGGGTGCCGGCGCATTTCCCCACCGATGTCTGGGGGCTCGCCCGTTTCGACGGCACCGCGCTCTACGAGCATGAGGACCCGCGTGAGGGCTTCCACCGCGACTGGAACACGCTGATTTACAATCTTGGCCGCAACGAGGTGAAAGGCTTCCTGATTGCCAGCGCACTTGAATGGCTGGAGCATTATCACGTGGATGCGTTGCGTGTAGATGCGGTCGCCTCGATGCTTTACCGGGACTACAGCCGCGAGGAGGGCCAATGGATACCAAATCAATACGGTGGTCGCGAGAACCTTGAAGCAGTGGAGTTCTTCAAGCACTTGAACAGCATCATCCATCAGCGCTGCCCGCATGCCTTTACCGCCGCGGAAGAGTCGACCGCCTGGCCGGACGTTACCAAGCCGCCCGAGGAGGGAGGCCTCGGCTTTGATTTCAAGTGGAACATGGGTTGGATGCATGACACGCTGCACTACATGCAGGAGGATCCGGTCCACCGCAAATACCACCACGGGGCGATGACCTTCGGCATGATCTACGCCTATTCCGAACGGTTCATGCTGCCGCTCTCCCATGACGAGGTGGTGCATGGCAAAGGTTCCCTGCTCGGCAAGATGCCCGGCGACCAGTGGCAGAGGCTTGAGAACCTGCGCGCCTACTACGGTTTCATGTGGGGTCATCCGGGCAAGAAACTGCTGTTCATGGGCGGCGAGCTTGCCCAGGAAGGCGAATGGAGCCATGACGGCTCTGTGCACTGGGATCTGCTTGACCGGCCCGGCCATGCGGGCATTCAGCAGTTGATCCGCGATCTCAACGGGCTCTATGTGAAAGAACCTGCGCTGCAGTTCGGCGACCTTGATCCGGCTGGCTTCGAATGGGCGGTGGTCGACGATGCCGAAAACTCCGTCTACGGAATGCATCGCAGTGCGCAAGACCGCTCCTCGCATTTCCTGATTATGTCCAATTTTACCCCGGTGCCGCGGCACAGCTATCGCGTTGGCGTGCCGATCGAAGGACGCTTCGAGGTCGTCCTCAACACCGACGCGGCGATCTATGGAGGATCCGATCTCGGTCAGCCCGACGCCTGGACGGAACGCCGGCCGGCGCATGGCAAGGACTTCTCGATCCTTCTCACGCTGCCGCCGCTCGCGACGGTCTTCCTGCGGTGGAAGCGGTAGGGCTCATTCCCTCTTGCCGACACAGCGGGCGCTTCCCTAACGCAAAGGCAGTCTCTCGAGCGCCTCCTTCGAGACGGTGATGTGCGAGTGCCCGCGCGGAGAAACGCGGGCACTTCATTTCTCAGGTTGGTCTCCTGATGTCATTCGTGGGCGCGAACGACATCCGTTAATTCGCCAGCTACGCATTTGTTCCCCCTCACAGCTTCCACGGTGCGCTTGACTGGAAGCAGACACGGCCGGTGCTGCATTTGAGCGACCGTGTCACCGAGTAGAACGTTCATATTCCTGTTGACTCCTCTAACTTATAACTTATAGAAGACTATCGATGCTGAATTCTGCCGCCGGGCTGCGAGGGAGGGACTCTGTCGGCCGGCGGTCACTGGGAGGAGAGAAAACATGCATCGACGTGATTTTCTGGCTGGCGCAGCAGCCTTGTGCGGCGCGGGTCTGGTTAGCCCCGCGCGGGCAATCCCTTGCCGGCAATTGCCTTGCTGCCGCTCGCGATGACCTGGTTTGGACTGGGGTCAGGCAGCGTCATCTTCGTCCTCGCCCATTCGGTTCTCTGGACCGTGGTGCTTAACACGCATTCCGGGTTTCGCGCCGTATCGAACACGCTCCGCATGGTGGGGCAGAACTGCCTCTCCGGCCCGGCTTGTCTGGAAGATTCTGATTCCGGCCGCGCTGCCGAGTATTCTGACCGGGCCGAAAATCGGGTGGGCCTTTGCGTGCCGAACGCTGATCGCGGCCGAACTCGTGTTCGGCGTCAGCTCTGGCAGGGGAGGGCTTGGCTGGTTCATCTACGAGCGCAAGAACCTGCTCGACATTCCCGATGTCTTCGCGGGACTGCTGACGGTCATCATCATCGGTCTGGCCATTGAGAACCCCGTCTTCCCCAAGATCGAGGAGAAGACGGTGCGCCGGTGGGGCATAGCAGGGTCCACGATAATCCAAGAAACGATTGAGGAGACAGCGATGCTTCAGCAGACCAGCCATTGCATGCGTGAGGCCAACCTGATCGATGGCAGGTGGGTCCGGGCCGATTCCGGCGCGACCATCGACGTAACCAATCCTGCGACCGGACAGAAGATCGGCACAGTGCCGAAGTCCGGCAGGTTGGAGACCAGGCGCGCGATCGAAGCGGCGGAAAAGGCTTTTCAGACCTTCAGTAAGACGACGGCACTCGAGCGCTCGAAGCTCTTGCGCAAGCTGCATGACGCACTCATGGATAATCAGGAGGCGCTGGCCTATCTGCTCACCCTCGAGCAGGGGAAATCACTCGCCGAAGCCTGAGGCGAGATTGGTGCTTCGGCTGCCTACGTTCTCTGGTTTGCCGAAGAGGCGCGGCGCTCCTATGGCGACACGGTGCCGAGCCCCTGGGCCGACCGCCGTATTCTCGTGACGAAGGAGCCGGTGGGTGTGATCGCGGCAATCACCCCGTGGAACTTCCCGTCGTCCATGCTGGCGCGCAAGATTGGCCCGGCAATCGCCGCCGGCTGCACCTCCGTGGTCAAGCCCGCCTCCCAGACGCCCTATTCGGGCCTTGCCTGGGGCGTTCTTTGCGAGGAGGCCGGAATCCCGCCCGGCGTCGTCAATGTCGTCACCGGCTCGGCGTCGGAGATCGGCGACGAGCTTTGTGAGAATCCGGCGGTGAAGAAGATCACCTTCACCGGCTCGACCGAGGTCGGCAAGCTCCTCCTCACAAAGGCGGCGTCTACCGTGAAGAGGGTTTCGATGGAACTCGGCGGCAACGCGCCCTTCCTCGTTTTCGACGACGCCGACCTGGACCGCGCCGTCGAGGGCGCGATGATCGCGAAATATCGCAACTCCGGGCAGACCTGCGTGTGCACCAACCGCTTCTTCGTGCAAAGCGGCGTCTATGACCGCTTCGTGGAAAAGCTCGCTGAGGCCTGCGACAAGCTGAAGGTGGGATCCGGGCTCGAGGAAGGCGTACAGCAGGGCCCGCTGATCGACGAAAAGGCCGTCGAGAAGGTCGAGGAATTGATCGAGGACGCCACCTTGAAGGGCGGAAAGATCGTCGCCGGCGGTGCGCGCCACGAGCTCGGCGGCACTTTCTTCCGGCCGACCGTCATCTCGGAAGCCACGACCGATATGCGCTTCATGGAGGAGGAGATCTTCGCCCCCGTCGCCCCCGTCTTCCGCTTCGAGAAGGAGGAAGAGGCCGTCAAGCTCGCCAACGATACCGAATACGGGCTCGCCTGCTATTTCTACACGAGCGACCTCGCTCGCGCGTTCCGGGTTTCGGAACGCCTGAAATACGGCATGGTGGGCGTCAATGAGGGGCTCATCACCACGCCGGAGGCTCCCTTTGGTGGCGTCAAGGAGTCCGGCCTCGGTCGCGAAGGCGGGCATCAGGGTATCGAAGACTATCTCGACACAAAATATGTTTGTATCGGCGGTCTTGCGTGACGAACAGCCGCTGGCGCCAGCGACACTGTCGCCTGGCGGATTTCAAGTGGTGTCGGCGCGCCCCTCCTTGAAAATCGCACTACCGCAGGCGCCTGCCATTGACGTCGAAGACCAGGGCTGAGTCCGGGTCGAAACGGGCGGCGATGCAGTCGCCGGACTTCAGCCCGCGGCCGTTTTTCGTTTCGATAACGACGAGATCGCCCTTGCCGTGGCGGGCATAGGCAAAGGTCTCGCCGCCGAGATGTTCGAGCATGTCGATTGTCAGATCGAGGGCCGCCGGCCCGGTCTCGTTGAAGTGCTCCGGGCGGATGCCGATGGTTACCGGGGTTCCCGGCGCCGCCTCCTTCAGCTGCACCGGGATCTTTGCGCCTCCGTAGTCCGGCAGGCGCACACAGAGCTGCCCGCCATCGCCGGGCTCGATCGCACCCTTGAGGAAATTCATCTTCGGCGAACCGATGAAGCCGGCAACGAAGAGATTGGCGGGATCGTCGTAAAGTTCGAGTGGTGAGCCGACCTGCTCGACAACGCCGCCGCGCATAACGACGATCTTGTCGGCAAGCGTCATCGCCTCGACCTGATCGTGGGTGACGTAGACGATGGTGGCGGCGAGCGTCTTGTGGAGACGTGCGATCTCGATGCGCATGTGCACGCGCAGCTCCGCATCGAGATTGGAAAGCGGTTCGTCGAAAAGGAAAATCTTCGGATGCCGGACGATCGCACGCCCGATCGCCACGCGCTGGCGCTGGCCACCGGAGAGCTGCTTCGGCTTCCGGTCGAGCAACGGGTCCAGTTCGAGGATCTTCGCGGCCTCGCCGACGCGGCGTTCGATCTCGGCCTTAGCGACGCCGGCGAAGCGCAGCGCAAAGCCCATGTTCTCGCGCACGGTCATATGCGGATAGAGCGCATAGGACTGGAACACCATGGCAATGCCGCGCTTCGACGGGTCGACGTCGTTCATCCGCTCGCCGTCAATCGTGAGATCGCCGGAGGTGATCTCCTCGAGACCGGCGATCATCCGCAGAAGGGTCGACTTGCCGCAGCCGGACGGTCCGACGAAGACGACAAACTCGCCGGATTTTATGTCGAGATCGACGCCCTTGATGACCTCCAGACTGCCATAGGACTTGCAGATGTCGCTCAGTTGCAGGTCGCTCATGCGCTCGCTGCTCCCTCGACGGAGAGCTCCACCTTCACCGAGCCGAGCCGCGACGAAGTGACGGTGACGACAACGTCATCCGTGTCCCCCGCCGATTCCAGCCAGAAGCCGGTCGACCCTCCCTGGAAGACTATACGGCTCGGGCCAATGAGCCGCGCTGGTCCTTGAACCGCGATGTCAACGGCGTCGTTCAGGAAGGGCAAGATGTTGCCGACCTGATCCAGCGCGCGGACGATCACCCGCACGCTGTCGCGGCCTTCGGCACGGAGCGTGCTGCTATCGGCTTCGACCTCCAAGGTCGTCGGAACGGGATCGGCGACCATGTGCAGAGTGACGACGGGCTTGCCGGCGATGAAACCGGTAAACGCTGCATCCTCCCATTTCATTCCCCAGACACCGAGCTCGTCCTTGGTGAAGTGGCGGTGGTCGATGATAACCGGGGCGTGCGGCAGGTGGGGGAAGTTCTGGCGGTCGGGCCCGACGCGTTTGGTGAGTGAGCCGTATCTCAATTCGATCTCGTCGCAATTGGTGAGCACGATCAAGGGCAGCACGCCGCCGATGTTGCGCTCGCCGCGCGCCCAGAAGGTGACCGGCTTCATCACCACTTCCTCTGACGGATCGCACTGGCTGGCATAGACGTAGGCCGCGAATTTCGGCTCGCGGAACATGTCCAGGACGCCGTGATAGCAGATGCGGTCGCCGGAGCCGAAATCCTTGTGCGTGTTGTAGTCGAACATGCACCAGCCGATCGCGCCGGAAATGCTCGGGTCGCCGTGGGCGGCGTTCAACACTTCGAGGTGCCGGCGGACATGCTCGGCCTGGCGCTGCTCCTGATCGTAGATTTTCGTCGGATACATGTGGCCGCCGAACTCGGTGATGAGATAGGGCACCTTGCGATCGAGCCCGGTGCACTCCTGTTGCGGCCGGAGCGCCGTGCGTGGCCGGTTCATCCCCGGCAGTTCCTCGTTGCCGAGGATGAAGTCGTTCATCGTATAGACGTCTTCCAAAAATTCGCTGTCGGTGATGTAGCGCACGCCGCCGGTCTGTCGTGTCGGGTCGAGCTCGTGTGCCAGCCCGTTGGTCTCGACGTAGAAGTCGTGCGAATCCTGCGACTCGTTGATGCGTACACCCCAGATGACGATCGACGGGTGGTTCCAATCGCGCTCGATCATCCGGCGGACGTTCAGGATCGACTCCTCTTTCCACGCCTCGCCGCCGATGTGCTGCCAGCCGGGGATTTCCTCGAAGACGAGCAGGCCGATGCGGTCGCAATGATCGAGGAACCACTTCGACTGCGGGTAGTGGGAGGTGCGGACGAAGTTGCAGTGGAGCGTGTGTTTCAGGATTTCCGCGTCGCGCTCCTGGGCGCTGCGGCCCATGGCATAGCCGACATAGGGGAAGGACTGGTGGCGGTTGAGGCCGCGGATCTTGAGCGGCCGGCCATTCAGCCGGAAGCCTTCCGTCGTGAACTCCGCCGTGCGGAAGCCGAAATGAGAAGAGAGGAGATCGCGGCCGTGATCGGTCCTGAGCTGCACTTCGATCTGATAAAGTACCGGATCGTCGATATTCCAAAGCGAGAGGCCCGCGAGGCCGCTCATTTCGAGCGTGATGCTTTCGCTGCGGGTCTCGCCGACCGCCTCAGCCAGGAGTTCGCCTTCCGCGTCCCTCAAGAGCGCCGTCACCGTTCCCGAAAAGCTGAGGCGCTGCGGATTGGCGAGATCGCAGCGGACGGAGACCACCTTCGCGTCGCTTAGTACGTCGCGGGTTTCGATCTTAATATTGGCGATCGAGACCGCGTCGGTGATCTTCAGCCAGACGTCGCGATAGATACCGGCATAGGTGAGATAGTCGATCCGGCCGCCAAAGGGCGGGATCTCCGGATTCTCGCTGCCGTCAATCTTGACCGTGATCAGATTGTCGCCCTGCTTGAGCTTGCCGGTCAGCCGCGCCTCGAACGGCGTGTAGCCGTCCTTGTGGGCGATGATCTCCTCGCCGTTGAGATACACGACGGCATCCGCCATTGCGGCATCGAAGACAAGCGAGACTTCGCGGCCCGCGAACTCCGGGCGCCAGGGCAGCACCTTCTGATAGGTGAAGGCGCGCTGATAGGAGGTCTCGTCGAAATAGTTGAAAGGGAGCTCGACCGCATTGTGCGGCAGGCTGACGGCCTCTCCGGCCTTGAGCGTGCCGGCATCGGCGGCGGCGAAGCCCTCGGAGAAAACCCATGAATCGTTGAACGAAGTAACAGAGCGCATCATCATTCCTATTTGACTGAGCCCAGCATGCCCTGGACGAACTGACGTTGCATGAAGAAGAACACGGCAAGGGTCGGAAGCGTTGCCAGCACGGTTCCGACCATGACGACGCCGTAATCGGGATAGTAGGCGGAGGCGAGCGAGGAGATGACCAGCGTGATCGTCTTCGTCTCGTTCGACTGCAGCACGATCAGCGGCCAGAGGTAATTGTTCCAGGCCGTCATGAACACGATAATGAAGGCCGCAGCATAGGTGGAGCGCATCACCGGCACGTAGATGAAGAGAAAGATCTGCCATTCCTTGAGGCCGTCGACCTTCGCGGCGTCGCGCAACTCGGACGGAAACGCCTTGGTGCACTGGCGGAAATAGAAGACGACGAAGGCCGAGCCGATAGTCGGCAGCACGACGGCGATGTGCGTGTTGATGAGGCCTGCCTTGCCCATCATGATGAAGAGCGGGATCATCAGCGCCGCGAACGGGATCATCAGCGTCAGGAGCATTGCGCGATAGAGGCGCTCGCGATGGCGCGAGCGGAATATCTCGAAACCGTAGCCGGCGAGCGACGAGACGGCGAGCGTCAGCACGGTGGCAAGAATTGCGATCTTCGCCGAATTCCAGAAGACGAGCGGCGCGTTCACCTGAGTGAAGAATTTGTCGACATTCGTGGAGAGGAACTCGCCCGGCAGGACACGTCCCTTAATGATGTCGATCGACGAATTAGTGGCGCCGAGCACCATCCAGAGGAAAGGGAAGACGGAGAGGAACGCCATCAGCCCCAGTAATCCGTAGGTAAGAAGCGCGCTGGCAGCGCGTCCGATGCCGTTCGTCATTTGTCGCGCTCCCGGGCTGCAAAGAATTGGAAGAAGGCGAGAAGCGCGACGAGCACGACGATGACGTAGGAGACCGTCGCCGCATAGCCGAAATTCGGCATGAAGCGGAAAGTGAGATTGTAGATGTAGAGCGACAGCGTCAGCGTCGCATTGGACGGTCCGCCCCGACCTTCGGTCAGGTTATAGACCTCGTCGAAGAGCTGCAGCGTGCCGATCGTCGAGATCACCGTGGTGAAGAGGATGACCGGTTTCAGGAGCGGGATGGTGATGTGGGTGAAGCGTGCCCAGGCAGGGACGCCGTCGATGCGCGCCACCTCGTAGATCGACCTGTCGATGTTCTGGAGCGCCGCGAGATAGAAGATCATGTTGTAGCCGGTCCAGCGCCAGGTGATGGCGATGATGACGAGCACCTTCGCCCAGAAGGGATGGGTCAGCCACGGAATGGGCGAGGAAATCACGCCGAGCGTTGCGAGCGTGGAATTGACCACGCCGTCGGGGGCGAACATGCCCTTGAACAGTACCGAATAGGCGACCAGCGAGGTGACGCAAGGCAGAAAGATCGCCGTGCGAAACAACCCGCGCCCGACGATCCGTGGATTGTTGAGGATCGACGCCAGGATCAGCGCCAGAACGATCATGATCGGTACCTGCACGACGAAATAGGTCATCGTGTTGGTGAGCGCCTTGATGAAGACAGGGTCGTTCCAGAGGCGGACGATGTTCGCGAAGCCGGCGAACTTCATCATCATGCCACGGCCGGACTGGAAGGACATCCAGAGCGACCAGACGATCGGGTAAATCATGAAAAGGCCGATCAGCCCGAGCACCGGGGCGACGAAGAGCCAGCCATTGACGTCGTAGTAGCGGCCGATGCTGCCGCGGCGCGCGTGAACCATCGTCATCCTCGCGGGAAAGAACGGAAACCTGTCGGCCGCCCATAGAGTTGCAGCCGGAAAGTGGGCGGCTGCCCGCCCACTTCCTCATCCGGTCACTGGATCTGCGCGCTGACCTCGGCGTCGATCGCCTTGAGGACGTCGTCGACCGGCATCCCCTGCGTCAGGGCCGGGAGTTGCGCCGTGACGGCGGTATCCGCCTCGTTGGTGAAGACGCCGTAGTTCACCGAGGGCACCTTTGCCAGCCAGTCGGAGAAGTTCTGCCAGACCTTCTCGCCGCCGAAGAAGGGATCGGCCTGCTCGTAAGCCGCTCCGCCGCGCGCGGCGAGCAGCGAGCCGACGGCGCCGCGGTCCTGCAGGATCTTCTGGTAGAAGTCTATGTCCTTGCCGTAGATCTCGTTGAGGAAATCGATCGCCTCGGCTTTCTCTGCCGAGCTTTCAAGCACATACCAGCTCGACCCGCCGAGGTTCGAGGCTTGAGTGGCGCCGTCGATCGAAAGCTTCGGAATGGGCGCGACGCCCCATTTGCCGGCCTGATCCGGCTGCGCCTTGACGGTGCCGGTGATCCAGACACCGGTGACAACCGTGGCCACATCGCCGGAGGTGAAGGTTCCGACCCAGTCGGACCAGCCGGCCGCCGGCTTGTAGATATTGGCCGACATGATCTTGCCGACGGTCTCGAGGGCCGCCTTCAGCGCCGGGTTGCCGGTGACGTTGGTCTTGCCGTCCTTGTCGAAATACCACTGTCCCGCCGACTGCATGATGATGCGGACGAGGCCGGCATCATTGGGGTCGAGCCCCATCATCTTCTTGCCGGTCTTTTCCTCGACCTGCTGGCCGATCTCGATGAAGCGGTCCCAGGTGAGGTTTTGCATGTCCTCCGGCTTGAAGCCGGCCTGTTCGAGGTAATCCTTGCGGTAATAGAGCCCGGTGACGCCGGAATCGAACGGCATGCCATAGACCTGGCCGTCAACGGTCATCACCTCGACCTTATAGGGAGCGAAGCCGGAATAATCGACCGTGCCGGAGAGAGGCGCGAAGGCGCCGGGGAAGGACTGGAGATATTTCTGCGCGCCGTAATCCTCGATCAGAACGATGTCGGGCAGCGCATCGGCGGTGCCGGAGGCAAGACCCGTCTGAAGCTTCTGCTCGACGTCGGTCTTGGCGAAATCGACGACGTTGAAGGTGACATCAGGATGAGTCTTCGTGTAGCGGGCGCCGGCCTCCTTCATGATCGCGACGTTGAAGTTCGGATCCCAGCACCAGATGGTGATTTCCTTCGCCTCCGCAGCAGTCACCGCCAGGAAGCTCACGCTCGCCAGCGCCAGGCCGGCGATGCGTGGCAGATAGGCACGCGCCAGATTGTCCATTGTTTCCTCCCGGAATCTTGTGTTCCCCGAGACAGTCCTCCCTGTCTCGGCGTGGAGTATTTCCCAAAATTCTGAGTGACGCAATATTTTCAGTAAATTTTTACTTCGGTTTTTCACTCCGCCGCGGCGGCGGCCGGTGCGGGCGTGCTGCCGCGCCAGATGATCTCGGTTCCGAGAACCACCTTTTTGGCGATTTCGCGCCCCGAAAGGCGCTCAAGAAGCAGGTCGACCGCCGTCTCGCCGATCAGTTCCGCCGGGATCTTCACGGTGGACAGCGGGGGACCCAAAAACTGGGCGACGGGAATATCGTTGAAACTTGCGACCGCGACGTCCTGCGGGATCCGGAGGCCCATCTCGTGGATCGCCCTGTAGGCGCCGAGGGCCATGTTGTCGTTGCAGGTGATCAGGACTGTCGGCGGATTGGGCTTCGTCAGCATCGCCTTGGCGAGCGTATAGCCGCTGTCCGGTGTCATTCGCTCGACCATGCACAATTCCGGATCATAAAGGCCGGCTTTGGTCATCCAGTCGATATAGGTGCGGCAGCGACGTTCCGCATGGACGTTGTCGGGGCCGTAGAAGGCGTCGATCCAGCCGATGAAGCCGATGCGGCGATAGCCCATGCCGTGGACGGCGGCCAGCAGCCGGCTCATGGCGAGGGAAACGTCGCTCAGCACGGCGTCGTCCACGTCTCCCGCAGGCGCATAATCGGCGAACACCAGGTGCCGGCTATGGCGGCGCAGCCATTCGAGCTCGTCGCCATAGTAGTGGCCAACGGCCACCACGCCCGAGGCTCCCTCCAGCATTGCCGCTTCGGGAGCGCTGCCGGTCAGGAAGACCTTGACGACCTCGCTTTTCAGCGCCTGGCAGCGGCTTTCGATGCCGAGCCTGACGCCGACATAATACGGGTCCGCCAGTTCCTGGGCGGGATCGAGGAAATGGACGAGCGCGATCTTCAAGCCGGCGCCGACGCCCTGAGCCGCGGCGCGGTTGCGGTTGCGCGGTGTCGCATAGTTGAGCGCCTCCGCCGTCTCGATGATTGCCTGGCGCTTCTTCGTGGAGATCGATAGCGTCGGATCGTAGTTCAAGACGCGCGAAACGGTTGCCGACGAGACGCCGACGGCCGATGCGATTTCCTTGATTGTCACCATTTCCTTACGTCTCGCCCTGTCGCCTGCATGCGCCGCGGTTGCTTCGCCCCAGTCATTTAGTAAAATTTTATCGCCGCATTTTCAATGGCTGGCAGCAAGCTCGCGCGGTCAGACATTCGCCGTTTCCGCCTTCTGTGGCTTGGCCGGCACGCTCGCATACATGCCGGTGGTGCGGAACTCGGTGGGGCTTGCGCCGAAGACGCGGCGGAAGACCTTGGCGAAATAGTTCGGGTCCTCGAAGCCCGACAGGATCGCGACTTCCTTGACCGGAAGGTCCGCAGTTTTGGTCAGAAGTTTCACTGCCCGCTGCAGCCGCTTCTGCAGGACGAATTCGGCGGGGGGCATGCCCTCGCTCGCCGCGAAGACGCGAGAGAAATGCGCGCGGCTGAGACCCGAGACCTTTGCCAGCTCCTCGACCGGCAGCGGCTTTTCGAGATTCGCCATGATGTGATCGATGACATGATGCATCGTCCGGTATTCCTGGCTGAAGACCGGGTGCGACCCGAAGACGTCGTCATAGAGCGCCATCGCCGCCTCGTAGGCGATTGCCGAGGCGCGGCCCGGCGTCTCGCCGCCGGTGATGAGCCGCAGGCTGCAATCGGCGAGATGCTCGATCGTTTCCGGCTGTAGCTTCAGCACCGGGCCGGTGACCGCAAGGATCGCGCGATGGATGCGCAGCGCCTCTTCGCCATTCATCGATATCCAGAAGAACTCCCAGCGGCCGCCGTCCTCCAGCCAGTAGCGGTGATTATGCGGCACCAGCAGCAGCAGCGTATCGCCTTCGCGCAAACGATAGGTGCGGTTCTCGTAGCGCAGGTTGCCGGCGCCGCCGATCGTGTGCTGCAGCACGGTGAAAGGCGTCTGACCGCGCTTCCGACCGTCCCAGTTGTAGGTCGCGTCGGTCCTTATCTCGTAACCGGTGCTGGTCGGCATGGTGTGCAGGCTTTGCCTTCCCCGCGGCAGCGAAACCGTCCGCATCACCGGGCCGTGGTCGATCAAATCCTGCAGCACAGAATTACCCATGAAAGCACAATACCTCTCTAGTCGCGCGGTCGATTATACACATAATGGCCGCATATCGCGCAAGACCGCTGCTTTTCCGCAAGGGAATAGGGCGTGGGAGGGGAGAGATCGTACTTTGCGACCAAGGTCAATTCGATGAATTGATTTTACCCTTATTACGCGAATTCTGCAGGACGAGGAGGGACGAGACGACCATGAGCCGCTTCAAGATCGCCATTATCGGTGCCGGCAGCATCGGGTTCACCAAGAAGCTTTTCACCGACATTCTTTCCGTGCAGGAGCTCCAGGACGTCGAATTCGCGCTGACCGATCTTAGCGAACACAACCTCGGCATGATCAAGACCATCCTCGACCGGATCGTCGAGGCGAACAGGCTGCCGACACGGGTGACCGCCACCACCGATCGCCGCAAGGCGCTCGAAGGGGCGCGCTACATCATCAGCTGTGTTCGCGTGGGCGGGCTCGGCGCCTATGCCGACGACATCCGTATTCCGCTGAAATACGGCGTCGACCAGTGCGTCGGCGATACGATCTGCGCCGGTGGCATTCTCTACGGCCAGCGCAACATTCCTGTCATCCTCGATTTCTGCAAGGACATCCGCGAGGTCGCCGAACCCGGCGCGAAATTCCTGAACTACGCCAACCCGATGGCGATGAATACTTGGGCCGCGATCGAATACGGCAAGGTCGACACGGTCGGACTCTGCCACGGCGTCCAGCACGGGGCCGAGCAGATCGCCGAAATCCTCGGCGCCAAGGATGGCGAGCTCGACTACATCAGCTCGGGCATCAACCATCAGACCTGGTTCATCGACGTGCGCTTTGGTGGCCGGAAAATCGGCAAGGATGAACTCGTCGCCGCCTTCGAGGCCCATCCGGTCTTCTCGAAGCAGGAAAAGCTGAGGATCGACGTCCTGAAGCGCTTCGGCGTCTATTCGACTGAAAGCAACGGCCATCTTTCGGAATACCTGCCCTGGTACCGCAAGCGTCCGGACGAGATCACCAAATGGATCGACATGTCGGACTGGATCCATGGCGAGACCGGCGGCTATCTGCGTTATTCGACCGAAACTCGCAACTGGTTCGAAACGGAGTATCCGCAGCTCTTGGCTTCCGCCGGCAAGCCGATCGATCCGGCGAAGCGTTCGAACGAGCATGCGAGCCATATCCTCGAAGCGCTTGAGACAGGTCGGGTCTATCGCGGTCACTTCAACGTCAAGAACAACGGCGTCATCACCAACCTGCCGGCGGATGCGATCATCGAATCGCCCGGCTTCGTCGATCGCTTCGGCATCAACATGGTGTCGGGCATCACGCTACCGGAGGCCTGTGCGGCCACCTGCATCTCGTCGATCAATGTCCAGCGCATGTCCGTCCACGCGGCGATTTCCGGCGACATCGAGCTTCTGAAGCTCGCCATGCTGCACGACCCGCTCGTTGGCGCCATCTGCACGCCCGAGGAGGTGTGGCAGATGGTCGACGAGATGGTCGTCGCTGAGGCCGAATGGCTGCCGCAATACGCGCACGCGATCGATGCGGCCAAGGAGCGGCTCGCCCGCGCGACGGTCAAGACCCGCGACTGGAAGGGTGCGGCGCGCCGCGAGGTACGCTCGATCGAAGAAATCCGTGAGGAGAAGCGCGCCGCCGGCTGATTGGTGGTGGCGCGTGCGGCATCCGCGTGAGGAGACGCGGCTGCCGCCCGGCGTTCGGCGCCGGCGACAGTTAGGAGGAGCGCCACCCGCCCCGGCGTGGCGATAACAGGAGGGAGAACCTGAGGCAATGAAAACGCACCGACTGAAAACAACGGCCGCCCTGCTTGCCGGCATTTCCGCCTTCACGATCGAGGCCTTCGCATCGGAGCCGACCGTCGTGCCCGAGCAACCGCCATTCCCGGCCCAGGGCAAGATCACCTATGTTCCGCGCGACGCGCTGCTGGAGTTCAAGGCGCTGCCGGAATATCACGAGCCGGACTGGGTCACGGAGAAATTCGTGAAAGCCGGCAAGCTGCCGCCGGTTGCCGAGCGGCTGCCGAAGGAGCCGATGGTCTTCAAGACCGGCAATATGCCGGACGGCGTCGGCGTCTATGGCGACGTGCTGCGCCATGTCATCGGCGGTCGCCCGGAAGGCTGGAACTACAGCGCCGGCCAGACTCAAGGGTGGGGCGGCATCGACATCGGCATGTCCGAGTGCCTGACGCGCACCGCGCCGCTCTTCCAGGTCGAGGCGGCCGACGTTGAGCCGCTGCCGAACCTTGCCAAAAGCTGGGAGTGGTCCGAGGACGGGCATAAGCTCACCATGCATCTTGTCGACGGCGCGAAATGGTCGGACGGCGATCCCTTCGACGCCGAGGACGTGATGTTCTACTGGGAGGACAATGTCGTCGACCCGAACGTTTCCCCGCTGAACGGCGCGACCCCCGAGACCTTCGGTGTCGGAACCACGCTGAAGCAGATCGACAAATACACGGTCGAATGGACGTTCAAGGAGGCGTTTCCGCGCCAGCATCTCTATGCCATGGCCTACGGTACCTTCTGCCCCGGTCCGTCGCATATCCTGAAGACAAAGCATCCGAAATATGCCGGCACGACCTATGACCAGTACAAGAACGGCTTCCCAGCGGAATACCTGAACATTCCTGTCATGGGCGCTTGGGTGCCGGTCGCCTACCGGGCGGACGACATCATCGTGCTGCGCCGCAACCCCTACTACTGGAAGGTGGACGAGGCCGGCAATCAACTGCCATACCTCAACGAGCTGCACTACAAGCTTTCGACCTGGGCCGACCGTGACGTGCAGGCGATTGCCGGTTCGGGCGATTTCTCGAACCTGGAACAGCCGGAAAATTTCGTCGAGTCGCTGAAACGCGCCGCCGATGAAGCGGCGCCCGCGCGGCTCGCCTTCGGTCCCCGTGTCATCGGCTACAATCTGCGCCTGAACTTCTCGGGCAATGGTTGGGGCGAACCGGATGCGCGGGCCCAGGCGGTGCGCGAGCTCAACCGCAATCTCGACTTCCGCAAGGCCGTCACCATGGCGATCGACCGCAAGAAGCTCGGCGAAGCGCTGGTCAAGGGGCCGTTCACGGCGCTCTATCCGGGCGGGCTTTCCTCCGGCACGAGCTTCTATGACCGCCAGTCGACGATGTACTATGCGTTTGACCTCGAAGGCGCCAAAGCGCTGCTCGAAAAGGCCGGGCTCAAGGACACGGACGGCAACGGCTTCGTCAACTTCCCGGAAGGAACCGCGGGCGGCGCGGACGTGCAGATCGTGCTGCTCGTCAATTCCGACTACGGCACCGACCGCAATCTCGCCGAGGGTCTGATCGGCCAGATGGAGCAGCTCGGTCTCAAGGTCGTCATCAACGCCGTCGACGGCACTAAGCGCGACGCGACGCAATATGCCGGCAAATTCGACTGGCTCATCCGCCGCAACGACCAGGAATTGACGTCGGTCGTTCAGAATACCACGCAGCTTGCGCCGACCGGTCCGCGCACCAGCTGGCACCACCGTGCCCCTGAAAGCGGCACCGTCGACCTGATGCCCTACGAGCAGGAACTCGTCGATCTCGTCAACAAGTTCATCGCCAGCAACGATAATGACGAGCGGGCGGCGCTGATGAAGCAGTATCAGAAGACCGCGACGACAAATGTCGATACGGTCGGCCTGACGGAATATCCGGGCGCGCTCATCATCAACAAGCGTTTCTCGAACATTCCGACCGGCGCTCCGATCTTCATGTTCAACTGGGCCGAAGACACCATCATCCGCGAGCGAGTCTTCGTCGCAGCCGACAAGCAGGGCGATTACGAGCTCTATCCGCAGCAGCTTCCCGGCAAGCCGGGTGAAAGCGGCCCGATCAACTAAGCCTTGAACCATCCTTCCGGCTCCCATGGTGGAGCCGGAAGGATGGGCGCCCTTCCAATGCGCCCGGGAGACCGGAAAGACCGGTGTCCCGCGCGACGAACGACAGAAGGAAACGGCATGTTCAGGTTTCTGCTTGTCCGCATCGCCTCTGCCATTCCGGTATTGCTTGTCTTGAGCGTGGCGACCTTTGCCATCATCCAGGCGCCGCCCGGCGACTATAGCGACTACATCCGCTCGCAGCTCATCAATCAGGGCGGGGCCTCCTTCGAGGAAGCCGACGCGCAGGCGCAGGCCTATCGCAAGGAGCATGGCCTCGATCAGCCGCTGCCGGTCCAGTATGTCAACTGGATGACCGGGATTCTCACGCGCGGCGATTTCGGCCACAGTCTCTATTACAACAAGCCGGTTGCCGACGTAGTCGGCGAGCGCCTGCCGCGCACGCTGGCGCTTGCGCTGGTGTGCCATATTCTGGCGTCGCTTCTCGGCATATCCTTCGGGATCATTGCCGCGACACGCCAATACTCCTGGGTCGACAGCCTGCTTTCGACCGTCTCCTTCCTCGGCATGACGGTGCCGCGCTTCCTGATGGCGCTGATCATCGTCTATGTCCTCGTCTTCCATTTCAATGTCAGCGAGATCAACAGCTTCCATTCCGCTCGCTACGGCGGCGCGCCCTGGTCCTGGGGCAAGTTCGTCGATCTCGTGAAGCATGTCTGGCCGGTCGTCGCGATCGCGACCTTCGGCGGGCTCGCCTACAATATGCGCGTCATGCGCGGCAATCTGCTCGACACGCTGAATGCGCAATATGTCGAGACGGCGCGTGCCAAGGGCTTGAGCGAAGGTGCTGTCGTCATGCGGCATGCCGTCCCCAACGCGCTGCATCCGCTGATCATGTATCAGGGGGTCGTGCTTCCCTATATGCTGACCGGCGAGATCGAGACGGCGATCATCTTCGCGCTGCCGACCGTCGGCCCGGCCATCGTCGGCTCCATGTGGGTGGGTGACGTCTATGTCACCGCGACCTTCATGCTTGTCCTGTCGGCAACGCTTATCGTCGGCAACATCATCGCCGACCTGCTGCTTGCTGCCCTCGATCCGCGGGTGCGCATGGGAGGGGGGGCTTACGCATGAGCGTCGAAACACACAGCACCATTCCGGTTGCCGCGCAGCCGAAGGAGCAACCGAAGGAAAAGCACCACAACGAAAGCTATTCGGCTCTCGTCTGGCGGCGCCTCAAGCGGTCCTGGACTGGCGTCCTCGGCCTGATCCTCGTCAGCTTGCTCGTTCTCATGGCGCTCTTCGCCGATTTCCTGTCGCCCGTCGATCCGAAGGCGACCGGTGTCGGCTTTGCTCCGCCGCAGGCGATCAGCATCCACGACAAGGACGGCAATTTCGTCTTTCCGCCGCGCAGCTATCCGGTGCGCGAGACGGAGGAACTCGATCCGATCACCTTCCAGCCGGTGGTCGGTCCCGACTACGACAATCCTCAGATCCTCGGCTTCTTCGTCAAGGGAGCACCCTACCGGCTTCTGGGTCTCATCCCGGCGGAGCGCCATCTCTTCGGCGCGGTTGACGGGACGGCAGTCCATTTCCTCGGCACCGACAAGTTCGGCCGCGATGTGCTCTCGCGCATTCTTCACGGCTCGCGCATCTCACTGATGATCGCGCTTGTCGTCGTCTTCATCGTCACCGTGGTCGGCACGACCGTCGGCATGGTATCAGGCTATTTCGGCGGGCGCTTCGATGCCTGGGTGCAGCGTTTCGTCGAACTCGTGCTCGCTTTTCCGCAACTGCCGCTCTATCTGGCGCTCGCCTCGCTGATCCCGGTGACCGCGCCGACCAGCGTCTTCCTCGCCTTCGTCATCATCGTGATGTCGGCGCTCGGCTGGGCGCAGATGTCGCGCGAGGTTCGCGGCAAGACGCTGGCGCTCGCCCGGATCGACTACGTGCGGGCGGCGATCGCGATCGGCGCGACGGACCGGCGCATCATCTTCCAGCACATCTTCCCGAACGTGATGAGCCACGTCATCGTCGCGGTGACGCTGTCGATCCCGCAGGTGGTGCTGCTCGAATCCTTCCTCGGCTTCCTCGGATTTGCGGTGAAACCGCCGCTGATTTCCTGGGGGCTGATGTTGCAGGATACGGCGAATTACTCGGCGATCGGTTCCTATCCCTGGATTCTCTCGCCCGTCGCCTTCGTGCTCGTCACCGTCTTCGCCTTCAACGCGCTGGGTGACGGCCTGCGCGATGCAATCGATCCCTATTGAGGAGCACGCCGATGGCGACCACAGAAACCATTGTCCCGGCTCCTGAAGAAAGGCGCGACCGCCACACCAAGGATACGCGACCGGTCATCGATGCCCGCAAGCTGGCGGTCACCTTCAAGGTCGAGCATGGCACCGTCGAGGCGGTGAAGGACGTCTCCTTCCAACTCTACCGGGGCGAGACGGTGGCGATCGTCGGAGAGTCCGGCTCCGGAAAGTCGGTGACGGCACGGACTGTCATGGGGCTTTTGTCCAAGCGTGCGACGATCGCTCCGCAGGCGCGCATAGAATATGACGGCCGTGACGTTCTGAAGTTTTCGAAGAAGCAGCGCCGTGCGCTGCGCGGTGATCGAATCTCGATGATCTTCCAGGAGCCGATGAGCTCGCTCAATCCCGTTTATACGATCGGTAGCCAGATCATCGAGGCGATCCGCGCCCATCGCCGCATGAGCCGTCGCGCGGCGAACGAACGGGCACTGGAACTCCTGCGCCACGTGCAGATCCCGGATCCCGAAGCGCGGCTCAACCAGTATCCGCATCAGCTTTCCGGCGGCCAGCGGCAGCGGGTGATGATCGCTATGGCGCTCGCCAACGACCCGGACGTGCTGATCGCCGACGAGCCCACGACGGCGCTCGATGTCACCGTGCAGGCGCAGATCTTGAATCTGATCCGCAAGCTGCAGAAGGAGCTCGGCATGGCGGTGATCCTGATTACCCACGACCTGACGGTCGTCCGGCAGTTCTCGGACTATGTCTACGTCATGCAATATGGCGAGGTGAAGGAGCACAACACGACCGCCGCACTCTTTGCCAACCCGCTTCACGTCTATACGCGCCGGCTGCTTGCGTCCGAACCTTCGGGCGCTGCCAATCCGCTGCCGGACAATGTGCCGATCGTGCTCGATGGCCGGGATGTCAGGGTTTCCTTCATGTTGAAGAAGGGCGGTTTCTTCAAGCCGGAGCTGAAGGAGCTCGTCGCTGTCGACAGCCTGAACCTTCACCTGCGTCGGCACGAAACGCTGGGCCTCGTCGGCGAGTCCGGCTCGGGCAAGACCACTTTCGGCCAGGCGCTGATCCGGCTCATCAACACGGACGGCGGCGAGGTCTACTTCGACGGGCAGCCGATCCACGGCAAGGACCGCAAGGCGATGCGGCCATTGCGCTCGCGGATTCAGATCGTCTTCCAGGACCCGTTTGCCTCGCTCAACCCGCGCATGTCGGTGGGCCAGATCATCGAGGAAGGCCTGATCGTCAATGGTATCGGCGAGAACCGCCAGGATCGCTTGGCGCGCGTCCAGGACGCACTCGTCAGCGCCGGCATGCCGGCCAACATCCTGTCGCGCTTCCCGCACGAGTTTTCCGGCGGCCAGCGCCAGCGCATCGCCATCGCCCGGGCGATCGCGCTCGAGCCGGAGTTCATCCTGCTCGACGAGCCGACCTCGGCGCTCGATCTCTCGGTACAGGCCCAGATCATCGACCTGTTGCGCAAGCTCCAGGACGAGAGGGGCCTGAGCTACCTCTTCATTTCCCACGACCTCAAGGTCGTGCGCGCACTCTGCCATCGCGTGGTGGTGATGCAGCACGGCAAGATCGTCGAAGAGGGACCGGTGAACGAAATCCTTTCCAATCCCAAGACCGCCTACACCGAACGGCTCGTCCGGGCCGCCTTCGATGTAGCCGCATGATCTTCAAACAGAGGTATCAAATGACCAGGCAACCCAAGATCACCTTCATCGGCGCCGGCTCCACCGTCTTCATGAAGAACATCATCGGCGACGTCTTGCAGCGCCCCGCGCTTTCCGCCGCCACCATCGCGCTGATGGACTTGAACCCGGAGCGTCTCGCGGAGAGCGAGGTCGTCGCCGGCAAGCTCGTGCGCACGCTCGGCGTCAAGGCAAAGATCGAAACCCACTCGAACCAGCGCAAGGCGCTTGAGGGGGCCGATTTCGTTGTCGTCGCCTTCCAGATCGGCGGTTACGAGCCCTGCACCGTCACCGATTTCGAAGTGCCGAAGAAATACGGTCTGCGCCAGACGATCGCCGACACGCTCGGCGTCGGCGGCATCATGCGCGGGCTTCGCACCGTGCCGCATCTCTGGAAAGTCTGCGAGGATATGCTTGAGGTCTGCCCCGAGGCGATCCTGTTGCAATACGTGAACCCGATGGCGATCAACACCTGGGCGATCGCGGAGAAATACCCGACGATCCGCCAGGTTGGCCTCTGCCATTCGGTTCAGGGCACGGCCTTCGAGCTTGCACGTGACCTCGACATCCCGCTCGAAGAAATCCGCTACCGTGCGGCTGGCATCAATCACATGGCCTTCTACCTGAAGTTCGAGCACCGTCAGAAGGATGGCAGCTATCGCGACCTCTATCCGGACCTGATCCGTGGCTATCGCGAAGGCCGTTTCCCCAAGCCCAGCCACTGGAACCCGCGCTGCCCGAACAAGGTGCGCTACGAGATGCTGACGCGGCTCGGCTATTTCGTCACCGAAAGCTCGGAGCATTTCGCCGAATACACGCCCTATTTCATCAAGGATGGCCGCCCGGATCTCATCGAAAAGTTCGGCATTCCGCTCGATGAATATCCGAAGCGCTGCATCGAGCAGATCGAACGCTGGAAGGGCCAGGCGGCTGCCTTCAAGGAGGCCGAGACGATCGAAGTCGCGGAAAGCCATGAATACGCCTCCTCGATCATGAACTCGGTCTGGACGGGCGAACCTTCGGTCATCTACGGCAACCTGAGGAACAATGGCTGCATTACCTCGCTGCCGGAGAACTGCGCTGCGGAAGTGCCGTGCCTGGTCGATGCGTCCGGCATCCAGCCGACTTATATCGGCGCGCTGCCGCCGCAACTCACCGCGCTGATCCGCACCAACATCAACGTCCAGGAACTGACGGTCCAGGCGCTCGTCACGGAAAACCGCGAACACCTCTATCACGCGGCGATGATGGATCCGCACACGGCCGCCGAACTCGACCTCGACCAGATCTGGTCGCTCGTCGATGACCTGCTCGCCGCCCATCGCGACTGGATCCCCGAATGGGCGCGTGTTTCGAAAAAGGTTCAGGCCGCCTGATTTTTCTCCCGGTCAGGCGGCAAGAAAGCCCCGGGACAATCGTTCCGGGGCTTTTCCACAACCGGCCCCTTAAAAATCGTGCCGCGGTGCGCCACATTACCCAAAGTATATCCTGCATGTTTGCTCAAATCGGTGTCGATTGGAGCAACATGCAGCGATTGGAAGTGCCACAGCGGCCTGCGGGCGTCCGAAAGGACGCAAGGACGCTGCCGGCGATGATGGAGTGTCGCAATGCAGTCGCTATTGAATCCGAGCCTTGCCGAGGCACGTCAGGACGACGGAACCCGGCCGATGCGAAGGCGGAACGTCGTCGACTGGTTGATCAACGAGACGCGCGGCGAGCGGTTCATCGACAACATCTTCGTCGAAATGTGCGAGCGGCTCGTGGCGGCCGGCGTGCCGGTCGCGCGGGCGACGCTTCATTTCCGAATTCACCATCCGCAATGGATCGGCGCGCGCATCCTCTGGCGCAAAGGGCTGTCGGAGGCGGAGCTCCAAACCTACGAATATGGCATCGAGGACACGGAACAATACCTGAACAGCCCGCTGCACGAGTTCAACAACGGAGCAGCAGAGGTTCGGCGGCACCTCGATGACCCCGCCGCTGACGGCCCGCAATACCCCCTCTACGACGAGCTGCGCGCCAGCGGCCTCACCGACTATTTCATCTGGCCGCTCGAGCATACGCTCGGCAAGCGGCACGCGGTGACCTTCGCGAGCGACAGGCCGGGCGGTTTCAGCGAGGACGATATGGCGGTCTTCGCCGATCTCCTGCCGGTGCTGGCGCTCGTCAGCGAGATCAGGCTGAAGAACCGCTTCGCCCGGACGCTGCTGGAGACCTATGTTGGACCGCATGCGAGCGAACAGATCCTGGCCGGTGCAACGACGCGCGGCAGCGGGGTAACGGTCGGCGCCGCGATCCTGATTTGCGATCTTCGCGACTTCACGAAGCTGTCCGACCTGTGGCCGCGGGACGACGTGATCGAGCTGTTGAATGGCTATTTCGACGCGATGTGCGAGCCGATCGAGCGGCATGGCGGCGAGATACTCAAGTTCATGGGCGATGGCCTGCTGGCGATTTTCCCGCTGAGCGATCCCATGGCCTGCAACAATCTCCTCAGTGCAATCGGAGAAGCACAGGCGGCGTTTGCCAGGCTGAACGAGGAGAACCTGAAAAAGGGCCATGAACCACTCGGCTACGGCATTGGCGTCCATGTGGGCGACGTGATGTACGGCAACATCGGCTCGCGCAAGCGCCTCGACTTCACGGTGATCGGGCCGGCCGTGAACATCGCTTCCCGCCTCGAGAGCCTGACGAAGGTGATCAAGCGGCCCGTTCTGCTCTCCAAGGCCTTCGTCGAAATGGCGAAATGCCAGGGCGACTTGGAAAATCTCGGCTCCTATCCGGTAAGGGGACTCGACGAGCCGATCGACGTCTTTGCGTTTTCCGGCAATTCCGCGTCGGCGGATTTGACCGCGGGACCATAATAGGGCCGATTGAACGAGATTTATCTCGCCAAATCCATGGCTTACAGGGGACTGTCAGCGCGCCAGCCGCGGCAACGCTCCCACACTGATGGTCGGCGATACCAAGGGGCAAGCGAAAGCAAGGTGACCGGAACAGGCATGCCGGGAACTTATGCGTTCCTTATGTCTTTGGCATGAGTTCCGTATCGATTTCCTATGCGACTTCGGGTCAGGTGACATGGAACGGGATAACGTTTTAGCGGAGCCGTTGCCTTCAGAATTCCATAGTTGTCGCGTCAAGCCGGCCCGACCCGAAGATGAGTATCGGCGGTCCGACCGCCGAGACTTGCAGTGAGTAAGAGACGATGAAGATCAAGAACGGCTTCAGGATTACCTGGAAGACCAGCCGAAATCTGCCAACTGAGTATTTCATCCTGGCGAATGTGCACTTCGAAGGAAGAGTCATCGGTCATCTGGCCGGCCGCCCGATCCGCGAGACCATCGTCGACAATGATGGGCTTCGTTATCGGTTCGTCGGTGTCGCGCCGCGCGACGAGAGAGGCCGGTTCGATGTCCAGTCGCTCCAGACTGGCGAATGGATCGTCCAGCCTGGACTGGTTTACGCTCAGAATCCGAACCTGACTTCCACCGAAGGCGCGGATCGCGCGGCGTGACCTCTTCAAGCGCCGCAGTGGCTCAGCGCCAGCGCGCGGTCTTTTCGATCCACTCTCGCGTCCGGCCTTCCGGGTCGGCATTCAGCGTGATGTCAGTGACCACGGCCGCACTGTCTGCTCCGTGGGCGAAGACGCCCTCGAGCCTGTCGGTGTTCAATCCGCCGATCGCGACCAGCGGCAGCGGCTGCACGCGCTCGCGCCAGGCGGAAATGCGGGAAAGCCCCTGCGGCTCCCACTTCATCTTCTTGAGGATCGTCGGGTAGATCGGTCCGAGCGCCACGTAGTCGGGCTTGGCGGCGAGCGCGGTTTTGAGCTCCGTCTCGTCATGGGTGCTGAGGCCGAGCTTCAGCCCGGCCGCGCGGATCGCCGCGACGTCGGCTTCGGCGAGGTCCTCCTGACCGAGATGGACGAAGTCGCAGCCTTCCTCGATGGCGATCTGCCAATAATCGTTGACGATCAGCTGGCAGCCATGATCGGCGCAGATAGCCCTGGCGCGACGGATCTCGCTTCTGAGCTCCGGATCGGGCCGGTCCTTGATCCGAAGCTGCACCAGCTTCACGCCGAGCGGCACGAGGCGCTCGATCCAGTCGGCGCTGTCGACGATGAGGTAGAACGGGTCGAGCTTCACGAGAAGACTGCCTTTCCGATGATGGGGGTCGAGGGGACGGCCATGTCGCGCGGTTCGAGCATGCCCGCTTCGAAGGCAGCGCGGCCGGCATCGATCGCCTTGGCAAAGGCTGCGGCCATCAACGCCGGATTGCCGGCGCCGGCAACGGCGGTATTGAGCAGCACCGCGTCGTAGCCGAGTTCCATCACGGTCGTTGCGTGCGAGGGCCGGCCGATGCCGGCGTCGACGATCAAAGGCACATCGGGAAAATGCGCGCGCATGCTTCGAAGCGCCGCGATGTTCTGCGGTCCCATGGCGCTGCCGATTGGCGCGCACCAGGGCATCAGCACCTTGCAGCCCGCATCAACCAGCCGTTCGGCAACGACGAGATCGTCGGTCGTATAGGGGAATACCTCGAAACCTTCGCCGGCAAGGATGCGCGCCGCCTCGACAAGCCCGAAGACGTCCGGCTGTAGCGTATCGTGATGGCCGATGACCTCGAGCTTGATCCAGTTCGTGCCGAAGACCTCGCGCGCCATCTTCGCCGTCAGCACCGCCTCCGACACCGTGTAGCAGCCGGCGGTGTTCGGCAGAACGCGCACGCCGAGTTCGCGGATGAGTTCGAAGAAGGCGCCGCCCTGTCGGCCGCCGGCTGTCTCACGGCGGAGCGACACCGTGACGACTTCGGTGCCCGCCTGCCGGACGGCATCGGCGAGGATGGCGGGGGAGGGATAGCGCGACGTGCCGAGCAGCATGCGCGAGCCGAGTTCCTGTCCGTATAGTGTCAGCATCCTCAGCCTCCCTTCATCGGCGATAGAATTTCGATCCGGTCGCGATCATTGAGCCGATGGTTTGCCCTGTCGCCCCGGTGAACGAGTTCGCCGTTGACGGCGGTTGCGAGCCAGTCGCCCTCGTATTCAAGCGCCAGCAGCAGCTCCGACAGCGTCTTTGCGCTGCTCTCCAAGGTCTCGCCGTTGACGATGTAGGTCATTGGGTTGCTCCCTGTCGGAAAGAAGAATTGGGGGAGAAGGGCGGACGGTCCGCTCCGCAGAGCTTTTCCGCGAGCTGCCGCGCCATGGCGGGCGCAAGCAGGAAGCCATGGCGGTACATGCCGGCGATCGCGAAGCCGTCGTCGCGGTCGAGGACGCGTGGCAGGTTGTCTGCAAAGGCGGGCCGGACACCGACGCCCATCTCCACGACGCGAGCCTCGCCGAACGCAGGATGTACGGCGTAAGCGGCGTTCAGGAACTCCATCACCGAGCGGGCGGTGATCGGTCCGTCATCATCGGTTTCGATCATGGTCGCGCCGACCATGAAACGATGGTTGTCACGCGGCACGATATAGAGCGGGTGGCGTGGATGAAGCAGGCGGACAGGCCTTGAGAGGCTGATCTCAGAGGTTTCCAGAAAGAGCATCTCGCCCCGCACACCACGAAGGCCGCGCGTGGTGGCAATCGCCGCCGCGCCGGTGCATTCGACCACTGCCGAGAAGGACGTGTCGGACGGCAGGTCGGTGCTCCCGAGGTGGAAGCGGACGCCTCTCTCGATGAGAGCGGCGTAAAGGCCTGCCATTGCCTTTCGCGGATCGAGATGGGCCTCTTCGGGAAAGAACAGGGCGCGGTCGAACCGGCCCGCAAGGTCCGGTTCGAGCTCTCCGATCGTGTTGCCGCCGACCCATTCGTATCCGCCGGTGCGGGCGGCGAAGCGATCGAGCTCACCGCTGTCCCGTCCTGCGGCGATCACCAAGGTGCCCCTGCGGAACACTTCGCCGGGGGCAGCCTCCTCCCACCAGTCGGCGGCGGAAAGCCCGAGTGTCAGCACGGCTTCATCGGCCGCTTCGCGTTCGCAATAAGGCGCGATCATGCCACCGGCATAACTGGATGCGCCGGTTCCCACGGTTTCCGCCGCGTCCAACACCTCCACCGCGATCCCGCGGCGGCTGAGCTCGAAGGCGGCGGCAAGACCGGCGACGCCGGCACCCTTGATCAATACCGTCATCCTACTCTCCCGGCTGCGCTTCTTCGCCGACCGGCATATAGAGATCGCCGCCATCGCGGTATTTGGCTGCCATTGCCGCGAGACCCTCCTTCTGCGCCTCGGCGCGGATGTCGTGGGAGATCCGCATCGAACAGAATTTCGGGCCGCACATGGAGCAGAAATGCGCAACCTTGTGCGCCTCCTTCGGCAGCGTCTCGTCGTGGAAACTACGGGCGGTCTCGGGGTCTAGGGACAGGTTGAACTGGTCCTCCCAGCGGAACTCGAAGCGGGCGCGCGAAAGCGCGTCGTCGCGGATGCGCGCGGCCGGATGCCCCTTGGCGAGGTCGGCGGCGTGCGCCGCGATCTTGTAGGTGATGACGCCCGTCTTGACGTCGTCACGGTCGGGCAGCCCCAGATGCTCCTTCGGCGTCACGTAGCAGAGCATAGCGGTGCCGAACCAGCCGATCATCGCCGCGCCGATGCCAGACGTGATGTGGTCGTAGCCTGGCGCGATGTCGGTCGTCAGCGGCCCGAGCGTGTAGAAAGGTGCTTCGCCGCAGACGGAAAGCTGCTTGTCCATGTTCTCCTTGATCTTGTGCATCGGCACGTGGCCGGGGCCTTCGATCATCACCTGGCAATCCTTCGCCCAGGCGATCTTCGTGAGCTCCCCGAGCGTTTCGAGTTCCGCGAACTGCGCGGCGTCGTTGGCGTCGGCGATCGAGCCGGGGCGCAGGCCGTCACCGAGCGAGAAGGAGACGTCATAGGCGCGGCAGATGTCGCAGATCTCCTCGAAATGCTCGTAGAGGAAGCTCTCGCGGTGGTGATGCAGGCACCACTTCGCCATGATCGAGCCGCCGCGCGAGACGATGCCGGTGACGCGGTTAACGGTCAGCGGAATGTAGTGCAGTCGCACGCCGGCATGGATGGTGAAATAGTCGACACCCTGCTCGGCCTGCTCGATCAGCGTGTCGCGATAGACCTCCCAAGTCAGATCCTCGGCGATGCCGTTCACCTTCTCGAGCGCCTGGTAGAGCGGCACGGTGCCGATTGGCACCGGCGAATTGCGGATGATCCATTCGCGGATATTGTGGATGTTGCGGCCGGTCGAAAGGTCCATCACCGTGTCGGCGCCCCAGCGCGTCGCCCAGACCATCTTCTCGACTTCCTCGGCCATGGACGAGGTGACGGCGGAATTGCCGATATTGGCGTTGATCTTCACCAGGAAATTGCGGCCGATGATCATCGGCTCCGACTCCGGATGGTTGATGTTGGCCGGAATGATTGCCCGACCGGCGGCTACTTCCCGGCGGACGAATTCCGGCGTGACGAAATCGGGAACTGACGCGCCGAAGCTTTCGCCGTCGCGCTGAAGCGCCTCCTTCGCCGCCTTGCGGCCGAGATTTTCGCGGATGGCGATGAATTCCATTTCCGGCGTGATGATGCCGGCGCGGGCATAGGCAAGCTGGGTGACGGCCTGTCCGCCCTTGGCGCGCAGCGGTTGGCGGCGAACGGGAAATTCGGGCGTCAGTTTCTCGCCGGTGGCAAAGCCGTTGTCTTCCGCCTTGACGCTGCGGCCCTGATAGGCCTCGACGTCACCACGCTCGAGGATCCAGTCGCGGCGGAGCCGTGGCAGGCCGTCGTCGATGCGGATGTCGGCATTTTCGAGCGTATAGGGGCCGGAGGAATCGTAGACGGTGACCGGCGGCTCGCCCGAGGTCGGATGCAGCGCGATCTCGCGCATCGGCACGCGGATATCGGGATGGATCTCGCCGTGCTTGTAGACTTTCTGCGAGGCCGGAAGAGGGCCCTGCGTGACCGAAGGCGCTGCGAGAGGCTTGAAAACATTCATCTTGAGGCTCCAAAGTTTTCGCGTTGGAGACCCAGTTCTGAAGCCGGAAGGATGAAAAGACGCTACGCCGATGGATCACGGAGAATCGGAATCCTGGCTTCGCACGTCCGCACCGTCCCTACGCCAGTATGAACTGGATCAGGTTCAACGGGTCACTGCGCGCTTCAGCAGTATCTCAGCCCCTTGCCGGGACCCCCCTGGTGAATGGATGCAAATAGTCACCGATATCGCCGCGGCGTCAACCCTGTTTTTTCGACGTCTGGCCGCGTGCAGCCCGGTCGGCCAGTTACCGCCCTTGGGAAGCGGGAGGCCAGACCCTATGTAAGGAGGATCAAAATCCGGAGGCGTTCGCTCATGTCAGACAAGTCGATCAAGATTCCCGGGCCCGATCATCCGATCACCATCGACCGCAATCCGGCGCGCATCGTTGTCAAGCTCGACGGCCGCGTCGTTGCCGATACGCGCGAGGCGCTGACCTTGCGCGAGGCGTCGTATCCGCCGGTGCAGTATATTCCTCGCAAGGACGTCGACATGTCGCTGCTCGCACGCACCGAGCATTCGACGCATTGCCCCTACAAGGGCGACGCGTCCTATTACAGCATCACACCAGGTGGCGAGCGCTCGAAGAACGCCATCTGGACCTATGAAGACCCGCATGCGGCAGTGCGTGAAATCAAGGACCACATGGCCTTCTATCCGGATCGGGTGGATTCGATCGAGGAAATGCAGGTGTCTTAAAGCGCGTCGCATTCAATACGAACCAGGCGACGCGCTTTAAGTCTTTGTTTGCATGCATGTCGTTCTCCCGAAGCCGATGCACACTTTCGGGCGACATGCATTTAGGCTGCCGACGAGACAGCGCGTACCGTCACACGCCGAGCTTTTGCCGCTCCGCCATCCGCCAAGCCCGCGGCGTGGTCCCGATGTGACGCACGAAGAAACGCGAGAAGTACGCCGCATCTGAAAAGCCGAGGCGGAAGCTGATCTCCTGGACGCTTGCACGGGTGAAGACGAGTTCGCGGCGTGCCGCGTTCAGGAGCCTTTCAGCAATCACCTCGTGCACGCTCTGCCCCGTCATCGCCCGGACCAGGCGGTTCAAATGGGTCTGCGACAGACCGAGTTCTCGCGCGTAGAACGCCGCCGGCCGGTGCGCGAGAACGTGCTGACGGAGCAGCGCGTCGAAGCGCTCCATCCGACGCTCGTTCTCGCTTTCCACGGCAGTTGCGTCGGTGCGCGGTGCTTCTGCGAGCCGCGCCGTCAGCGTCAGGACCGTCGAGAGATAGGCGTCGAGCAGGCCCGTGCGGTAGCTGCGCCGCGCTTGCCATTCCTCTGCCAGGCGCTGCAGCGTCTCGGCGATGTAGCGGCCATCTTCACCTTCGCCGAGCGGCGTGAGGCCAGCGGTCGACAGCCATTTGCCCAGCCTGCTGCGGCCGCCCGGGGCAGCCGGCAGGTGCGAGGCGAGGACGGTGAAAACGAAACCGTCGATGTCGCGGGAAAAACGGAAGCCATGGCTGACGCCGGGCGGAATGGTGATCACGGCCGGGGGAGAGATCGCCTGCGACGTCTCGCCGAACAGGGCGTCGCCCGAGCCCTTGGCGATGTACAGGATCTGAAAAAAGCTCTGATGGCGATGGAGGCCGATCTCCCAATGGTGCAGGCGGCTGCGCGAGGGGATCGTCTCGCAATGCAGCCAGAAATCCGGACGTTCTCCGGACTCCTCGCCGTAAAGCTCATATGTCGGGATCGCCCGTTTCATCTTTCCCGCCCAATGCCAATGTTCAATAAGTGCAATTTCTTGGCTGAAATGTCCATTGAGACAGGGGCAGGCGGCGCGCAAACTTCCTGACAAAAGGCAAATTTGGAGCGGGCGCGACGCGCTCGACGGGAGGAGGTCCGTGCGAACCCAGGTCGTCATTATCGGTTCGGGGCCGTCCGGCCTCCTGCTCGGGCAATTGCTGACCCATGCGGGGATCGACAATGTCATCCTCGATCGCGCCAGCAAGGACCACATCCTTGGGCGGGTGCGGGCCGGTGTGCTGGAGGAGGGTACCGTGCGGCTGATGGACGAGGCGCAGGCCGGCACGCGCATGCATGCCGAAGGGCTGCCGCACGACGGGTTCTCGCTCGCCTTCGACGGTCGCGATCATCGCATCGATCTCTTCGGTCTGACCGACGGCAAGCGCGTGCTGATCTACGGCCAGACGGAACTTACCCGCGATCTCATGGATCGTCGGGAAGCAACCGGAGCGTCGACCGTCTACGAGGCTGCGAATGTGACGCCGTATGATTTCGACGGCGACGCACCCTACGTCACCTACGAGAAGGGCGGTAGCACCCACCGCATCGCCTGCGATTTCATCGCCGGTTGCGATGGGTCGCACGGGGTCAGTCGCAGGTCGGTACCGGAAAAGGCCATCCGCACGTTCGAAAAGGTATATCCCTTCGGCTGGCTGGGCATACTTGCCGACGTGCCGCCGGTCAGTCCCGAACTGGTCTACGCCAACCACCCGCGCGGTTTCGCGCTCTGTTCGATGCGATCAATGACCCGCAGCCGCTATTACATCCAGTGCTCGCGCGACGAAAAGCTCGAGGAATGGGACGACCAACACTTTTGGGATGAACTGCGCCGCCGCCTTCCCGTCCACCATGCCGAACGGGTGGTGACTGGACCGTCCTTCGAGAAATCGATCGCACCGCTTAGATCCTTCGTCGCCGAACCGATGCGGTTTCACCGGCTGTTTCTCGTCGGAGATGCAGCCCATATCGTGCCGCCGACCGGCGCCAAGGGACTGAACCTCGCCGCAAGCGACGTGCATTATCTCTACGAGGGGCTGCTCGAGCATTACGAGGATCGCTCCGATGCCGGCCTCGACGCCTATTCGGCCCGAGCGCTTTCGCGCGTCTGGAAGGCGGTCCGTTTCTCCTGGTGGATGACGACGATGATGCACCGTTTCCCTGATACCAGCGACTTCGACCAGAAGATCCAGGAAGCCGAGCTCGACTATCTCACCCATTCCCGGGCGGCCGCCACAGCGCTTGCGGAAAACTATGTGGGTCTGCCGTTTTGATTACCAGAGCAGCGGTGGCGAGATAGGGCTGGAGCCTGCGTTCCGAGCGCCGACGCCTTACATTCGGAGGGAGATCTCTACAAGCAAGTTTGGTCACGGTAACATAACCCATCGGTTATGGAACACGCGCTGACATTTCATTATTTATCGCTGTTGGACATGACAAACTGGCAACAGTGGAGTTTTGAAGCTGATATTCAGGCGATGCCGGACGGGAGTGAGCCGGGTGTCGCGGGGAGGAAAAATGAAACGGACGATTCTCGCCGCGCTGGCGGCATTGGCAATGAGCGGCGCAGCCGAAGCCGACACGATCAAGGTCGGTGTAATAGGGCCTTTTTCGGGCCCGTTTGCGCTGCAGGGCAAGAATTTCAAGGCGGGCATCGACGCCTATATGGCGTTGAACGGCAGCAAGGTTGGCGACGACGACGTCGAGGTCATCTATCGCGACGTGCCGCAGGCGGATCCGGCCCAGTCCAAGGCATTGGCGCAGGAGCTCGTCGTCAAGGAGGGTGTGCAGTATCTTGCCGGCTTCTATTTCACCCCCGACGCGATGGCGGTGACGCCGCTGCTCGAGCAGGGGAATGTGCCGCTGGTGATCATGAATGCGGCGACCTCGGCGATCGTCACCAAAAGCCCGCTGGCCGTGCGCACCTCGTTCACGCTCTGGCAGACATCCACGCCGATCGCCAAGGTCGCGAAGGATGCCGGCGTCTCGAAGGTCATTTTGGTCGTCAGCGACTATGGCCCCGGCGTAGACGCCGAGAACGCCTTCAAGAAAGCGTACGAAGCTGTGGGCGGTGAGATCGTCGAGGCGGTCCGCATGCCGCTCGCCACCAACGATTTCTCGCCGATCATGCAGCGCATCAAGGATTCGGGCGCGGAGGGCGTTTTCGCCTTCCTGCCGTCCGGTCCGACAACGCTCGGCTTCGTCAAGGCCTATAATGAAAACAGGCTCAAGGACGCGGGCATCAAGCTCTTTGCGCCGGGCGACCTGACGCAGGAGTCCGACCTTCCGGCGCTGGGTGAAGCCGCGCTCGGCCTTCAGACGACCTTCCACTATGCTGTCTCGCACGACTCGCCCGAAAACAAGGCCTTCGTCGAGGCCGCCGGCAAGGCGATCGGCAATCCCGCCGAACTTTCCTTCCCTGCCGTCGGCGCCTATGACGGCATGCATGTCATTTACAAGATGATCGAGGCGACCGGCGGCGAGCAGGACGCGCAAAAGGCGGTCGATGCGGTCAAGGGACTTTCTTGGACGAGCCCACGCGGGCCTGTTTCGATCGACCCGGAATCGCGCCACATCACCCAGAACATCTATCTGCGCGAGGTCGCCAAAGCCGAGGACGGATCCTATTACAACAAGGAGATCCAGACGTTCGAAAAGCAGGGCGATCCCGGCCTTGCGGCGCTGAAATAGCAACGGCCAGCGACTTGGATGCGGGGTGGCGGATCGGCCTCGCATCATCGGGAACAGGATGGGTATATGCAAACCGTCTTTAGCATAGCGGTCGACGCGCTCGCTTACGGCATGGTGCTGTTCGTGATCTCGATCGGTCTTTCCGTCACCATGGGGCTGATGCGGGTGGTCAATCTCGCTCATGGCGCCTTCGCCATGATCGGTGGCTACATCGCCTCCTATGCGGCACGCGACATGGGCCTCGGTTACGGGATCGCCCTGATGATCGCGGTCTTTGGCACGATCCTCGTCGCCATCCCGATCGAGCGGCTGCTTTATCGCCGCATCTACGGGGCGCCGGAACTGACACAGGTCCTGATGACGATCGGCATCACTTTCTGCATCATCGGCATCGCCAACTATGCCTTCGGCCCAACGCTGAAGACGATCCCCCTGCCGACGGGGCTCCAGGGCTCCGTCGATCTCGGCTTCCGTTCGATCGCCACCCACCGCATTTTCGCGATCCTTTGCGGTCTCGCCGTCGCCACCGCTCTTTGGTACCTGATCGAGAAGACGGCTTTCGGCGTGAAGCTGAGGGCCGCCGTCGACGACGCGGCCATGGCGGCAGCGCTCGGAGTGCGCACCGAAATCGTCTATGCGGTGAGCTTTGCCGTTGCCGTGGGGCTCGCTGCGCTCGGTGGCGTGGTGGGCGCCGAACTGCTCCCGGTCGAACCCTACTACGCTCTGCGTTACATGGTGACATTCCTGGTCGTCGTTTCTGTCGGTGGGGCGGGCTCGATACCGGGCGCCCTTGTCGCCTGCCTGTTGCTCGGCGGTATCGATACGGCCGGCCGCTATCTCGTGCCAGAATTCGGCGAGTTCTTCTTCTATCTCGCCGTCATCGCAATCGTCTGCGTTTTCCCGCGCGGTCTTGCCGGGAGGACGAGATAGTGACCATGGCGACGATGAACGACGCACTGGCAGCAGCACGCGGCAATCGGCGAAAACTCGGCCGCGACTTAGCCGGCCTTTTTGTGATTCTCGCACTCGCCGTCGTCGGCTACCTTTTGTTTCCAAACAACCTGGCTCTGCTCACGCGAATGACGGCGATCGCGCTCCTGGTCCTGTCCCTCGACCTCGTGACCGGCTATTGCGGGGTGGCGACCCTCGGTCATGCGGCTCTGTTCGGGACCGGGGCCTATACTGCCGGCATCGCCGCCGTCCATTTCGGCATTACGGATCCGCTGCTCATGCTCGCCTGCGGCATTCTCGGCGGTGTCGTTGCGGGGCTTCTCTGCGGCGCGGTCATCCTCAGAGCCCACGGCCTTCCGCAGCTCGTATTGTCGATCGCACTCATCCATCTGTTTCACGAGTTCGCCAACAAGGCTTCATCCTGGACGGGCGGCAGCGATGGGCTCGCCGGCATCGCGCCCGATCCGCTGCTCGGGCTTTTCGCGTTCGACCTTTGGGGCCGAACCGCCTATGTGTTCGGCATCGTCCTTCTTGCGGTCGTGTTCGCGCTCTTGCGCCTTGTCGTGCGGTCGCCCTTCGGCATGCTCTGCCGCGGCATCAAGGAGGATCCGATCCGCATCCGTGCGATGGGCGCCTCGCCGAAGGTCACCTTGATCAAGATGTACATGATTTCCGGTGCGGTGGCCGGGGCCGGCGGTGCGCTCAACGCCATCTCGACGCAGGTGGTCGGTCTCGACAGCCTCTCCTTCACACTCTCGGCGGAGAGTCTGGTCATGCTGGTGCTCGGCGGCACCGGCTCGCTGTTCGGCGCGCTGACCGGCACGATCGTCTTCATGTTCTTCGAGGATATTGTTTCGGCGGCCAATCCCTTCCATTGGCTGACGATGGTCGGTGCCCTGCTGATCGCCGTCGTGCTGTTTGCGCCCAAAGGCCTTTACGGCACGATCGCCGCCGTTGCGGCCCGGTGGCAGGAGGCGCGCCGATGAGTGCCATCTTCGAGGTTCGGAATTTAAAGCGATCCTTCGGCGGCCTCGCCGTCACCAACGATGTCAGCCTTGCCATGGCCCCAGGCGACCGCGTGGCATTGATCGGCCCGAACGGCGCCGGAAAGACGACCTTCGTCAACCTTGTCACCGGCAACCTGACGCCCGATTCCGGCGAAGTCCGGATCGGCGGCGAAGATATCACCCGCGTCAATGCCATCGGACGTGTTCGGCGAGGCCTCGTGCGATCGTTCCAGGTGACGCGCCTCTTCCAGGACATGACGCCGGCCGAACATGTGGCGCTTGCAATCCTGCAGCGCGACGGCCGGGCAGGGCGCCTGTTCGGGAATTATCTCGCAATGCCTGAGGTGATGGCGGAGGTTGGCGATCTCATCGGTAAGCTCGGGCTGCGCGACCAGATGCACCGGCGTGTCCGCGAGATCGCCTATGGGCAGCAGCGGCTCTTGGAGATCGCCGTGGCACTGGCGCTGAAGCCGCGGGTGCTGCTCCTCGACGAACCGGCCGCCGGCGTGCCGCAAAGCGACACGGGTCGTATCGAGCAGGCGCTGGCCGACCTTCCGCCCGACCTTGCCGTGCTGATGATCGAGCATGACATGGACCTTGTGTTCCGCTTCGCCAGGCGGGTGATCGTGCTGGCCGCCGGCACGATCATCTTCGACGGTTCGCCGTCGGATGCGACCAAGGATCCGCGGGTACGCGAAGCCTATCTCGGGAGTTATGCCAATGCCGGCCACGCCGCTTGAGGTCGAAAACCTGTCCGCAGGCTACGGGCCGACGCGGGTGCTTGAAGGCATTTCCTTTTCGGTACCGGCCGGCGCGCGTCTCGCCGTGCTCGGGCGCAACGGCATGGGAAAGACGACACTGCTTGCGACGCTCGCCGGCCAGACGCGCCACTACGAAGGGCGCATCCGCATCGGCGAAACCGACGTCACCGCGCTGCCGAGCGCGTCGCGGGCCTTGAGTGGTCTCGGCTTCGTGCCGCAGGCGCGCTGCGTCTTCCCGACCCTGACCGTCGAGGAAAACCTCTTCGTCGGGCTCAAGGGCCGGCCGAAGAGTGCACTCCAGGAGGCCTATGACATGTTTCCGCGCCTCCATGAGCGGCGCAGGAATCTCGGCTCGCAACTCTCCGGCGGAGAGCAACAGATGCTGTCGACCGCGCGCTCGATCCTCGGACGGCCGTCGGTGCTGCTGCTGGATGAGCCGCTCGAAGGCCTGGCACCGGTCATCTGCGAAGAGCTCATGAAGGTCTTTGCCGAGCTTGCCAGAACCGGCGACATGACAATATTGCTCGTCGAACAGCGGATACAGAGCGCGCTGGATTTTGCCGACCATGTCATCGTGCTGGAGCGGGGACGGATCGCTTGGACCGGGACGCCGGAAAAGCTTTCGCAGGATCATACGGCCGTCGAACGGCTGCTCGGGGTCGGTAGCCTGCATTAGCAACGGAGACGCGCTCGTTCGCTGTCGGAACTCTATGGGTTCGGCGCCAGAGACGCGGCAGCGTTTGCCCGACTCTCGTTGTTGACTATAGTTCTTCCCACCCCCACTCTTTCCCTATTGGTATTCAATGTCCTTTGACGAACGAAAGAAGAGCCGCGTTACGCTTCTGGATGTTGCGCGACATGCAAACGTCTCCCGCGCGACGGCGTCCCTTGTTCTTCGCAAAAGCCCGCTGGTTGGCAGCGAGACGCGCTCGCGCGTCGAGCAGGCGATGCGAGACCTCGGTTATGTCTACAATATCGGTGCGGCCCGCCTGCGCGTCGAGCGCAGCCAGATCATCGGTGCCATCGTCCCAAACCTCACAAACCCTTTCTTTGCGGAGCTCCTGTCAGGCATCGAAGAGGTGATCGGGGAGACCGGCAAAGTGGTCATCCTTGCCAATAGCGGGGACAAGGTCGAGCGGCAGGCAATGCTCTTACAGCGCATGCGGGAACACGGTGTGGATGGGGTCATTCTATGCCCTGCCGCACGCACAGCGCCGGCTCTTTCCGAAGAGATAGCGGATTGGGGCATGCCGGTCGTGCAGGTGTTGCGCCATATCTCTTTCGACATTGACTACGTCGGCGCCGATTATGCCGCCGGGATGCGCCAGGCGGTGGACTATCTCGCGTCGCTCGGCCACGAGAAGATCGCCTTTGCCGCCCATGGCCCGGTTCAATCAGCCTATCAGGAGCGCGTCGATGGATTCCGTGACGCCATGCTGTCGAAGGGGCTCGATCCCGGGATCCTGATCCACTTTCCGACGCAGCTCGGAGAAATCGCCAGCGCGACGCATCTTCTGTTCGAACAGGCGACGCGGCCAACCGCGGCGATCTGCTTCAATCATCTTGTGGCCCTCGGACTCTCTGCAGGGCTCTATGACCGCGGACTGACGATCGGCCGCGACCTCTCGCTGATCGGCTTCGACGATGTGGCGGATGAAGAAGCCATCCGGCCCAAACTCACCTCCGTCTCGACCGGGCCGGTGACAATCGGCGAAATGGCGGCGCGGCTTCTCCTCGAACGCATCGCCAATCCCGACTTGCCGCCGCGCCGCGTGGTGAACGACACAACCTTGCACATTCGGCAGTCCTGCGGCCGACCTCAGTGAAATTTGACCGTCATTTTGCGGTTGACGCTCGCTGGGAAACATTTTAGATCGATCTAAGTGATGAGGACGCGAGGAGGCGCGGCGTCCCGTCTCGACGTTTCGGGAGGAGGTCCCTGCATTGTACGAGTTCAATTTCACGCCCGTGCTGGCGTCCTTCGACCAGTTGCTGATCGGCGCCTGGCTGACTGTTCGCCTGTCGTTCGCCGCCATGCTGATCGGCCTTGTCGTCTCCATCATCTGCGCCTGGGGAAAGACGTCCGGACCGGCGATGCTGCGTGCCGTGATCAATGGCTACATCGAGATCATCCGCAACACTCCCTTCCTCGTGCAGATCTTCTTCATCTATTTCGCCATGCCATCGTTTGGTCCCAAGCTGTCGCCGAACAGCGCTGCGCTCCTGGCGCTCGTTGTCAATTTCGGCGCCTATGGGACGGAAATCATCCGTGCCGGCATCGAGTCGATCCACAAGGGCCAGGTGGAGGCGGGGTGGGCCCTTGGTCTGTCGAGGGTGCAGATCTTTCGCTACGTCATCATGAAGCCGGCGCTGCGCACCGTCTATCCCGCGCTCACAAGCCAGTTCATCTACCTGATGCTGAATACCAGCGTCGTGTCTGTCATCTCCGCGGATGACCTGGCTGCCGCCGGAAATGATCTCCAGTCTGCGACCTTTGCGAGCTTCGAGGTCTATATCACCGTCACCCTGATCTATCTCGCCTTGTCGGTCGGCTTCTCGGCGCTGTTTTACGCGGTCGAGAAAATGGCCTTCAAATATCCGCTCAGCCGCTAGGAGCACGTCCATGATCAGAGTCTTCGGCTGGAACGAATTCCTTGTCATTGTGGTGGCGGCACAGTGGACGATCGCGCTTTCGGCAATCGCCTTTGCCGGTGGCAGCATCGGCGGACTATTGATTGCATTGATGCGCGTGTCCGAAGTGCGGGCTTTCCGTCTCTTCGCCACCGGTTTCATCCGCGTCTTCCAGGGAACGCCGCTGCTGATGCAGCTTTTCCTCGTGTTCTTTGGCATGAATATCTTCGGCTTTGCGATCAACCCGTGGATTGCCGCCACCATTGCGCTTGCGCTTCACGCCAGCGCCTTTCTCGGCGAAATCTGGCGCGGCTGCATCGAGGCCGTGCCGAAGGGACAGCGCGAGGCAGCCACGGCGCTTGGTCTGCGCTATTATCATTCCATGCGCCACGTGATCCTGCCCCAGGCGACCCGCATCGCGGTCGCGCCGACGGTCGGCTTCCTGGTCCAGCTGATAAAGGGCACGTCGCTCGCATCGATCATCGGCTTCACCGAGCTGACCCGTCAGGGGCAGATCATCAACAATGCGACATTCAGCCCATTCCTCGTCTTCGGCACGGTGGCCGCGATCTATTTCCTCCTGTGCTGGCCGCTGTCGCTGGTCGCACGTCGAATGGAAACCCGTTTCTCCCGCGCAACGGCACGTTGACGGGCCCCGCCGGCGGGAGGGCCGGCATCTGAAAGGGAAGGAAGAATGAATATATCGAGACGTATGGCAATGTCAGTTCTTGGCGCTGCACTTCTTGCCGGTTTCGTGTCCCCCGCCGCAGCCCAGACGGTGGAGGCGATCAAATCGGCCGGGACCGTTAAGGTTGGAATGCTGGTCGATTTTCCGCCGTTCGGGATCATGGATGCAAGCAACAATCCGGACGGTTATGACGCGGACGTCGCGAAATTGCTTGCCAAGGAACTCGGCGTCGAGGTGTCGATAGTGCCCGTGACAGGCCCGAACCGCATCCCCTATCTGCAGAGCAATCAGGTGGACCTGCTCGTCGCTTCGCTGGGCATCACCGAAGAGCGCGCCAAGAACGTCGATTTCTCTCAGCCCTACGCCGGCATCTCGATCGGCGTGTTCGGCGCCCAGGATCTGGCTGTCGCAAAACCGGAAGATCTGGCGGGCAAGACGATCGGCGTGGCGCGCGCCAGCACGCAGGACACGGCGGTTACCAAGATCGCGCCGCCGGACGCCAACATTCAGCGTTTTGACGACGACGCCAGTGCGGTGCAGGCATTGCTTTCCGGCCAGGTCGAGCTGATCGGCGTGTCCAACGTCGTCGCCCAGCAGATCGAGGCGGCCGCTCCCGGGCAATTCAATCAGAAGCTCGTCTTGAATCAGCAGGTTCAGGGCATCGCCGTCCGCAAGGGATCGAGCGAGATGCTTACCTTCGTCAACAGCTTCCTCGACAAGGTCAAGTCGGACGGGCAGCTCAATGCCATCCACGAGAAATGGCTCGGTTCTCCGCTGCCGGAATTCGTGACCAAAGCGAAATAGAAAACGGGAGCCCCTCGCGATGAACATGGTAAGCGAAATCGCCTCCGCCCCCCGGTCGCGCGGGGCTTCTGATCCGGCCGTGCGCATGGAGGACGTCAACAAGTGGTATGGGTCCTTTCATGCCCTCAAGAACATCAACCTGACCGTTGGCCGCGGCGAACGGATCGTCATCTGCGGACCTTCCGGCTCCGGCAAGTCGACGATGATCCGCTGCATCAATCAGCTCGAGACCATTCATTCGGGCCGGATCGTCGTCGATGGTCATGACCTGACCGCCGGTGGAAGGAATGTCGATCTAATCCGTCAGGAGACCGGCATGGTCTTCCAGCAGTTCAACCTGTTTCCCCACATGACCGTGCTCGAGAACTGCACGCTCGCTCCGATGAAGGTACGCGGCATCACGAAAGCCGAAGCCGAGGAGACCGCCATGAAGTTTCTTCGGCGTGTGCGTATCCCCGAGCAGGCGGCGAAATATCCGGCGCAGCTTTCGGGCGGACAGCAGCAGCGCGTGGCGATCGCGCGTGCGCTGTGCATGAATCCGAAGATCATGCTTTTCGACGAGCCAACCTCGGCGCTCGATCCGGAAATGGTCAAGGAGGTGCTGGACACCATGGTCGATCTCGCGAACGAAGGCATGACCATGCTGTGTGTGACGCACGAGATGGGCTTCGCGCGAAGTGTGGCCGACCGTGTCGTCTTCATGGACCGCGGCGAGATCCTCGAAGTCGCAACGCCCGATACTTTCTTCGACGCTCCGCAGCACGAGCGCACGCGATTCTTCCTCGGCCAGATTTCCTGATCGTCGGCGCGAGCGACTGAAGCGCGTCGCCTTCGGTGAATTTCGGCGCGTTTCGAGTCTTCGTTTTCATGCATGTCATCGTCCCAGAACCGCAGCACACTTTTGGGCGACATCTCAGCAATTGGAGTTTAGACGTGAAACCAGATCTGTTGCTCGTAGAGCCAATGATGCCGCTCATCATGGAGGAGCTTCACCGGGACTACACGGTTCACAGGCTCTACGAGGCCGCTGACCGGCCGGCGCTTGAGGCGGCGCTCCCTTCGATCCGTGCGGTCGCGACCGGCGGAGGCACGGGCCTTGCCAACCAGTGGATAGAGAAGCTTCCTTCACTGGGGATTATCGCGATCAACGGGGTCGGCACGGACAAGGTGGATCTTGCCCATGCGCGCAGCCGCAACATCGACGTGACGACGACACCGGGCGTACTCACCGAAGACGTAGCGGACCTGGGCATCGCGCTCATGCTTGCGGTGCTGCGCCGGCTCGGCGAGGGTGACAGGCTGGTGCGGGAGGGCCGCTGGGCCGCGGGCGAACAATTGCCGCTCGGCCATAGCCCGAAGGGCAAGCGGATCGGCGTGCTCGGTCTCGGTCAGATCGGGCGTGCATTGGCGCTACGCGCGGAGGCCTTCGGCATGTCGGTGCGCTACTGGAACCGGTCCAGGCTCACCGACGTCAAGTGGGTGGCCCATGAAAGCCCAGCCGATCTTGCCCGCGACAGCGACGTGCTCGCCGTCTGCGTGGCGGCGAGCGCCGCAACTCAGAACATCGTCGACGCCTCCGTGCTCGAAGCACTCGGCCCGAAGGGCATCGTGGTCAATGTCGCGCGCGGCAGCGTCGTCGACGAGGACGCCTTGATCGAGGCGCTGAGGTCCGGAACGATCGCGGGTGCGGGGCTCGACGTCTTTGTCAACGAACCAAAGATCCGCAGCGAATTTCATTCGACGCCGAATACCGTGCTCATGCCGCATCAGGGCAGTGCGACGGTCGAGACGCGGCTGGCCATGGGCAGACTCGTGCTCGCCAACCTCGCCGCCCATTTCGCCGGCAAAAAATCGCCGAACGTCGCCAACTGAAGCGGGAGAATACAGCATGATCGTTCGACAGGCCCTGTTCGAGGGCGTGATCCATCCCGGTCGGGAAGAAGCATTCCGGGCCTATGTCGCCGAGAAGCTGATGCCGCTTTGGCAGGCCTTTCCGGGCGTCCGGGAAGTCAGGGTTCTCCATGCCGTGGAGCGCGACGAAGGAGCGACGCCTTTCGCGATGATCCTTTCCACCGCCTATGATGACCGCGAGGCCTTGGCGCAGGCTCTTGAATCACCGGTGCGCTACGAAAGCCGCGAATTGACGAAGGGCCTGCTCGAGATGTTCAAAGGACACATCCACCATCACGTGTTCGAGCTTGACGGTCGCTGAGGAAGAGCGAGTTGGTTCGCGGCCAAGCATCTATTGCACCATGTAGGTTTCGATCGGGCCGATGCCGCGCAGATCCAAGGCGCAGCGCGGCTCGAGCGTCCACTGGCCACGAAGTGAGCGCCTAGTCGCGTCGGAGATCTGTATGCCATCGGCAATTCCCTGTGACTCGAGACGGCTTGCAATGTTTACGGTCTCTCCCCACACGTCATAGACAAAACGAAGCCGCCCGATCAGCCCGGCCACAACCGGTCCCGAATGGATCCCGATCCGGACGCGAAAGCGATCGCGTTCGGGAGGCATGTCCCGTAGCGATTCAAGCATGGATTTCGCGAGAGCCACGATCCTGTCTGCGTGATCCGCTGAGGGTTCCGGAATCCCACAAGCGGCCATGTAGGCATCGCCGATGGTCTTGATCTTCTCCACCCGGTGCTGTTCCGTCAGCAGGTCGAACTGGCTGAACATCCCGTCCAGTCTGCTGACGAGATCGGATGGTGGCAGCCTTGTCGCGATGGCGGAGAAGCCGACAATATCTGCAAAAAGAATGGAAACCTCTTCGAAGCGGTCTGCGATGATCTCTTCGCCATCCTGCAACCGGCTCACGATCTGGTCGGGGAGGATCGCGTGAATGAGTGTGTCGGCACGTCGCTTCTCTGTTTCTATCTGCTGAAGATAGCGGTGCTCGCGGTCGAGCCAGCGCTTCTTCTCGAGCGTGGAGTTGATGCGCGCGCGCAGCAAGACCGGATTGAACGGTTTCGTCAGGTAGTCGTCCGCTCCAGCCTCGATGCATTTCGCCACCGCCGCGACTTCGCTCAAGCCTGATATCATGATCACCGGGACGTGCCGCCATTGATCCTCCGACTTCAGTCGCGAGAGCATCTCTATGCCGTTCATGTCGGGCATCAGTATATCGAGAAGGATAAGATCGAACTCTTCTTCCGCCAGTCTCGCGAGCGCTGACAGTCCGGATTCGGCGGTGACGACGCGATGACCTTCGCGCCGCAGCCGGCGAGACAGGAGATCACGATTGCTGGCGACGTCGTCGACGACGAGAATTCTGCCGCCCTGATCCGGCCACGCTTCGTGTTCGGTCGTGAAGAGTAGCCGTTCAAGCCCAGCCGCGTCGATTCCGCTTTGCTCTCCCGACTGGAGCATCTCGATCGTTTGTCCGCGCGAAAGGCCCGCAATGGCGTCGACCTGCTTCAAGAGCTCGCCCGCCGCCGCAAGGATGACGCCAAGATCCTCCTTGAGCGGGTGCTCGTGCGAATCCCTTGCGTCTTCCAGAAGCATTTCGGAATAGCCAATGATGGCATTGAGCGGTGTGCGGAGATCATGGCGCAGCCTTGCCTCCGCCTCCGCCAACGGGACCTCCGGAGAGCAGGTCGTACCGTCGAGGAGGTGATCGATGAGACCGTTCAGTTGCCTGGCGGCGGTGCCGATCCGCTCCAGGTCGGGCTGCATGTGGGGCAAGCCGAGATCCCGCGCCTGCTCGATAAGCAGTTCCTGAAAACCCAAAATCGCGCGAGCGGGGCCGGCCAACCGCTGGGCCACGTGCGCGGCGATCGCCTGGCGCTGGAATTCGTTCCCGACACTCATCCTGCAGATGCCCTTCAATCTAATGCATGTCGCCCAACAGTGTGCAGCGGTTTTGGGGACAACGACATGCACAAAAGCAATGACCTAAAGCGCATGAGTCCGATTGCACGCGACGCGCTTTAGGTCGCGAGCAACTGCTCAATCTTCCGGACGAGCCGGGGCAGATCGACTGGCTTGCTGTCATAATCGTCGCAGCCAGCCTCGAGCGCCATGTCCCGATCGCTCGCCATTGCGTGCGCAGTGAGCGCGATGACCGGTATTCCCGACGTCACCGGATTGGCCTTGATCTGCCGGGTGGCCTCCCATCCGTCCATCACGGGTAGGCTCATGTCCATGAGAATCAGATCGGGCTTTTCCGATGCGGCAAGCTCGACGCCGGCTTTGCCATTTTCGGCGATCAGCACGTCGAAGCCGCGACGAGACAATCGTCGCGAAAGCATGTCGCGGTTCATTTCATTGTCTTCCACCAGAAGAATTTTCGTCATTTCCGGGTTCCTCCGGCCTACGGCATGTTTCCTTAGATCGGAGCCGATTCAAGGATGAAAACATGCAGCGCTGTCGGCTTCAGCCATCGGCAACGGCCTTACCGACTGCTTCCTGCATTGCTATCTGGCGCTCGAGCGCTTTGACCAATTGTGACCTGCTGTTTGCGCCCTTGTTTACGACCGCAACCGCTCGATCGCGCAGCCATATCAACTCGTTTGAAGAGAGGTCCTTCGACGTGACCACCACGACCGGGATGTTCTGCAGTTCCGGAATCCTCTGCATCTCGCTCAGCGTTTGGAATCCGTCCATTTCCGGCATCAGAAGATCGAGCAGGACGAGGCGCGGCAGAAGCCGCTTCATCATTTCCAGCCCGCGAATAGCGTCACCTGCCTCGTGGACGGTCCAATTCCTCTTCACCAGAATACGCCGGAGAAAGTCGCGTGAAGCCGGATCGTCGTCGATGACCAATACGTCGCGATTGCCGCCGCCGTGGGCCTCTATCGTCCTGATCAGCTTGTCGGTGTCGATGGGTTTGGTCAGATATTCGACGGCGCCGAGCGAAAGGCCGAGTTCGCGATCCGCCAGGATCGTCGCCAGGATCACGGGGATCGTGCAGAGTTCGGGATCGCTCTTCAGCGTGCGCAACACCGACCAGCCGTCCTGATGGGGCATGATGATGTCGAGGATGATCGCGGCCGGCCGGTGCTGCCGAGCGGCGGCTATTCCCTCCGCCCCGCTTGCAGCCTCGATCGAGGCGAGTCCCGCCTCGGCGAGTGCCTTGGCGATCAGGGTTCGGGCAGCCGGTTCGTCGTCAATGATGAGGGCCGTGCGGCCCGGCTGCAAATTCGGCGCCGGCGCGGCGATTTGAGGCTCCTCGGCTTCCCGCCTGCACTGCGCCGGCACTTCCATCGTGAAGACGGAGCCTTTTCCAACTTCGCTTTCGGCGCTGACGCTGCCGCCGATCATGTGGCTGAAGCTGCGGGTGATACTCAGACCAAGTCCCGTGCCGCCGTAATTGCGAGTGGTGGAAGCGTCCGCCTGCGTGAAGGCGTTGAAGAGCCGTTCCCGTTGCTCCGGGGTCATGCCGATCCCGGTATCGGCTACCTTGAACACGAGCCAATCGCCGTCGGCGCGTATTTCGCGCCGGGCCGAGAGCGTGACCCGGCCGCCATTGGTGAACTTGGCCGCGTTGCTGAGCAGGTTGAAAAGATTCTGGCGCAGCTTCGTCTGGTCGGAGTGCATCTGCCCAAGGTCGGCCCCGAGGTCCTCTATGAATTCGTTCCGGTTCCTCGCCATCAGCGGTGCGACGGTGACGGCCACGTCGCGGAGCAATTCGGCGACGTCGAAAGTCTCGAGGAAGACCTCCATCTTGTTCGCCTCGATCTTCGACAGGTCGAGGATGTCGTTGATGAGCGTAAGCAGATGCCGACCGGCGGACGCTATTTTCTCGAGGTCCGGGACGAGCTCGTCGTCCTCGTGGTCGCGTGCCTCTTCGATCAGCATTTCGCTATAGCCGATGATCGCGTTGAGCGGCGTGCGCAGCTCGTGGCTCATGGAGGCGAGAAAACGGCTCTTGGCCTCGTTTGCCGATTCCGCATGGCTCTTTGCACGCTCGAGTTCGACTTGCCTCTGCTTGAGTTCGGTGATGTCGGTATAGACGGCGACGGTCCCGCCATCGGGGATCTTGCGCTTGCTGATCCGGACCCACTTGTCGCCGAACCGCCTCTCGTCGACCAGGCCAGCGGGATCCCTGTGAAGGCGCAGCCGCTCCTCGATCCACTCCTCCCGCGTTTTGCCTTCGAGGTCTACTTGCCCTCTTTCCAGGTTCTGCTCCACGATCTCTCGGAAGCTCTTGCCGCGAAGCGTCGACGGCTTATGGCTGGGGAAGATTTCGCAATATTTGCTGTTGGCGATCAGGATACGGTCATCCGGATCGTAGAGAACGAATCCGTCGGAAATCACTTCGAGCGCCGCTGAGATCGTCCGCCTCTGCCGCTCTGCCTCGTCCTCGAGCTTCTTCTTTTCGATCGCGCTTTCCCGGAAAAGCGAAAGCGCCTTTGCCATCGCTCCAAAGTCGTCGCCGCCCTCCTGGGGTATCTCGACATCATAGCGCCCTTCCGTCAGCTCGCCGACCACTCGACTGAGGCGCCGGAGCGGGCCGACGATCGAGCGCAGGACAAGAAGAGTAAGGAGCGAGCCAACCAGAACCACGACGCCCACGAGGATGGCGGCCGCCGTGGCGGTCTTCTGCGTTTGCGCGACGACCTCATTGCGGGCTGCATCCGCATCGGCTCTAACCTGCTCGACGAGCCTGTTTAGGTCCGCGTCGACGTTGCCGCTGTGGGTGCGCGCCTTTGCCAGGAAGGCGTTGCCGACGATGCGGTTGTCCTGAGTATAGCTGTCCGTTGCCTGGAGCGCCGTCTCGACATAGGCGTCGACCTCGGTGCGGATTTTCTTGACCGCGTCGGGCGAGTGTTCTGCAAGACGCTCCAGTTGAACCTGCAGGCGTTCACGGGCCTCGTCGGCGTTGCGCTGTGAATTCATCAGCAGGCTGACGGAGAGGTCGGTCAGCCAATATCTGAGGTCTCCGAAGGCGACATGCGCCGCGGCCGCCGAAGCCGCGCGATCGAACAGCTCCCTGGTCTCCGCCATCCGCTCGGCGCTGCGGTGGAGCGCTTGGGTGAGAAAAACCGAGGACAGGATCAGGCTGATGAGGCCGGCCGCGGTCAGCGCCGCCACACGGGCGGAGATAGGCAGATTGGCAAGCCGGCTGGCGAGACTTCTCGTCGGCGCCGGGGCAGCCTCGATCGACCGCTGCTGCCCTAACGCGCTCATTTGAACAAGACGATGCTGATAGCACCGCCAAGATCACCCGCTTTCCCCCCTTCCTTCGGGTAGCCGGTGACGTCAATCTCGCCCTTGGGCGAACCGTGACAGGACAGACAGGACTCCGTGTAGTATTCCGGCAGCAGCATCCGGAAGGCAGGGCGGCCGTTTACCTTCGTCACTTCCGTATGGGCCTCACCCTTGGGCTTCTGCGGATTCGAGAGGACCTCAGTGATGACCTGGGTCTCCCAGGCATCGGGAAGCGACTTGCGGTTGCGCACCAGGACCTCCGGGGCGGTCACGCGAACCAGTGCCTCGTTTCCCACTTTGGCGGCGAATTTCTCGTTCATCAGGCGCGCGAAAACGGCCGGCACAAAGCCCTTGAACCCGATGCCGGGGCGGTTGATATCGTCCTGCTCTTCGTCGACGACCTCGCGCATGGCCTCGACCTGCGCCTGCAGCAGTTTGCGATCGCGCTCCGCCAGATCATCGGTGATCAACGGATGACCGGTGCGTTTGGCATAAAGAGCGATCGCCTCTGCCGTGAAGCGCTCGCCATCGAGATGTTTGTCGCCGACGGCCGGATCATTGATGAGCGACTGATAATTCGAAAGGACGCTTCGGGCGGCCCTCAGCACTTCGGCGAGCCGCTCCCCGGTCGCCACATCGGCGGCCTCTTCAGCCGCCACCGAAGACGACAAGAGCAAACAGCCGCAAAAAACGGTGAAAACCCGGCTTCGCGCCAAAGCTGCAAGGGCTCCCATTTTCTTTCCCCCCGAGAAGAAGCGCAAGTGGGAAAGATACCACAGCAAGACCTGTGGAAGGAGTCATCTATGGAACAGGGCTTGGCAATCGTTCCCTGCAGCGCCGCGCGTCTTATCAGACGCGCAAAGGACGCTGTAGCACTTTGGATTGCTGCATGTTTATCGTTAAATCGGATCCGATTAAGGAACATGCAGTAGCGGCCTCGAGAAACACGGAAATGGTCTCGGGCCGGGCGCGACGGCTTCAGAAATGCCGCCCGACCTCGGCGAAGAGGTCAAGGTCGGCAAGTGAATCCTCGAGGTCGGTTTTCGGGCGTATCCCTTGCGTCACGCAGTCATGGAAGGCGCCGAGTTCTACCCGGAAAGCATCCTCGTAGAACGGCCCGATGATCTCGGTGCCGGTCTCGGTGTCGGTGGAGCTGGTGATTTCGAGCCGGGTCGGCAGGTTGCGGACATAGGGTGTGTCGTAATTGATCTTGTATTGCCGGTTCTGCGTCAGCACTTCGATGCCGGAATCGAAGCGGGCGACGTCGTGGATCACCGCCTCGTAGATCGCGGTGAAGCGACCGTAGTCGAAGAGCACCACCAGAGATTCCCCACCCGATTGCCGCGCCGCCGCCACGCCCTTCGGCGGGCCCAGCAGCTCGCGCATGGCCGAAAAGCTGTGCGAGGACAGTCCGGTCAGCACCTGATAAGCGCGCACCGCATGATCGGGGCGATCCTCGCCCATCACCTCCCGCAGAAGCGCCCGCGTTCGCGCCCGGCCTTCCGCGATAACGGCCATGGAAACGTCCGTCGCACGCACGATATGACGTGTCTGGTCGACGAAGAAGCGCGACTCGCGGATGAGATCGCGGATGCGGACATGGCGGATCTCCTCGGCGGGAGGCATCCGCTTCTTGAGTTCCAGAAACGGCCGGGCGTAACGGCGCATGTAGCCGACGAAGACTGTTTTCGGGTTGTTTTTGTTGCGCTCGATCAGTGGCAAAAGCTCGCGTCGCGTGAGGCAGACCGGCTTCTCGATGAAGACGTGCTTGCTCGCTTCGATCGCTTGGGCGAGAAGCTCCGAATGCAGGTAATCCGGCGCAAGGATGAACACCGCATCGATATCCGGTGCCGCGAGCATTTCCTCGACGCGGGTGGTGCGGAGACGGGCGCCATAGCGCGCGCCCATCGCCTCGACCAGCATCGGCGAGACGTCGCAGACGCCGGCGATCCGGAAGCCGGGGTGATCCGCGAGGAGGGGAAGATGCATGAGCTGGGCGACCTCGCCCAGACCGATCAGGCCGACAGAAATCTGCATCGGCGACTGCTCCTAGATAAGAGGTTTCAGGAATTCGGCGTTACGCTTTGCGAGCTGTCCAGGGCTCTCGCTCATGACCTCGAAATAGTCCTGTTCGACCACAACGGGGCCGGTGAAGCGGCGCTCCTTGAGCATCCGGGCCACCGCGGCGATATCGACAGCGCCGTCCGGCAGCGGGCACATGGCGCCCGCCTCTAAGGCTTCACGCACGGTCAGGTCTCCGGCGAGCATGCGCCGGCGCACGCTTGCGTCGACATTCTTCAGGTGCATGCAGCCGATGCGATCCCAGACCTTGCCCATGTAGGCGAGCGGGTCCTGATTCCAGAAGGCGTGATGACCGGTATCGAAGCAGAGGCTGATTTCCGTATCCTGCAACAGGCGGTCGATCTGCTCTTCGAACTCCACCGCCGTTGCCACGTGCGGATGGAAGGCGAGAGCGATATCGAACCTTTCAAGGAGCAGCGCCTGGACGTCACGAAGCATCGCTGTCATCGCCTGCCACCGTGCGTCGGTGAGTCGGCCGACCGCCTGTGGCGGATAGACGTTGCCCTCGTCCATGAGGGTAAAGGTGCGGGCGCCGAGGGCATGAAGCAGATTGCCGATCTTCTCCGCATCCGCAAGCAGCTGCGGGCCGCTCAGAGGATCCGAGAAGGTATGCACGTGAACCGTGCCGACGAGTTCAAGGCCTCGGCCGGCAAGGGCATCCTGCAAAGCTGCCGGATCGGTGGGCAGGAAGCCGTAGGGGCCGAGTTCGGTGCCCTGGTAGCCGGCTGCCGCGACCTCGTCGAGATATTGCAAGGCGCTCACGCGCGGATTGCCGGGATAGAAAATGCCCCAGGAACACGGGGCGTTGGACAGGAGCATTCGGGCCCCCCTATGGCGCGAAATAGACGGGATTGGAAATAGCGCGGCGCAGCGGCTCGGCCTCGAGCACCGCTTCGGTCAGACCCCAGGGAAGGGGGCCATTACCGAGGGCCGCGCGAAACGCCTCGACGAGTGCGGCGTGGCTGGCATGGGCCAAGATTTCGCAACGCAGGAATTTTTGCGGGGCGGCTTCGAGAGCGAGCCTCTGGTCGTCCCCGTCGATCGGCATGCGCGCGATCTCGCCGCTGGCGTCGTACCAGGCCAGGAGGTCGCCGGCCGCACCGATAACATGCGCCTCGGCGTGCCCGCCGGAAACAGTCGACCCCATCGGTGCGCCGTCGACGGTCAGCGCGAGATGCGGGCCGCGAGGACTTTCGGTGACATAGCCGTGCCCATTCTTCATCGCCGCGAGCACGGCATCCTCGGAGAGTTCCGGCAGCCACAGAACCGTCGTTGGACGGGCGAGCGCCAACGGTCCTTCCGGCAGCAATCGGGCCGGCTGGTGGTAGTCGCTGCCGCCGATGGCCGACAGTTTCCAGCCCGAGGCGAGCCGCTCCTGATAGCGCCGAAGCGATATCCAGTTGCGGGCAAACCACGCCTGCTGCCAGACCTCCATACAGTGGATCCGCGGCAACTCGTAATCCCAGGGGATGGTCGGCTTGTCGTGGTTGATCGAGAGCAACCCGCCCTTCTCGTGCACGATCTGCGACAGCCTGTGCGCGTCCTCGCGCCTGGTCATACGGAAGTCGATCCAGTCGTCGACGCCGAAGACATTGGCGTGGCCTTCGGCGGTAGTCACTTCCATGGCACGCACGAAGACGAGCTCCGGCGAAGAGTGGGTATGAAAGTAACGCCGCTGGGTGATGGTGTTGTGGTCGGCCACGGCGAGAAAATCGAGCCCCGCCTGCCTCGCCGCAGCATGCAGGAGTTCCGGGCTGCCCTTCGCGTCCGAGTGGAAGGTGTGGCAGTGCAGGTCGCCCTTGTACCAACCGGCACCTTGGCGGACGGGGCTCAGGCGTTGCGGCTGCGGCGCGTACGGGCGCGCCGCGTCGTCGAATGCGAAGGTCAATTCGACATCGACGCCGTGCTCGGGAACCCTGTAGAGCCCCAGTATCACGCGCCAGGTGCCGGCCGGCATCTCGCCATGGACATAGCCGGGCGTGGCGTCGTCGGTTGCCACGAAGAAGCGGTCGCGCGCGCCGCCGCTCCAGCCGCGAAAGCCCTGTTCGCTCGGGAAGTCGCCAAGTCGCGGATCGGCGCAGCCGAGGTCGATGATGCAGTCGCTGGCCCCCTCGTAACACATCGTCACGTCGAGCCGTGTCGTGCCCGCGGGCACGTCGAAAGGCACGTAGAAATAGGGCGAGCGCGCCTTGTCGGCCAGTGTCAGACGCAGGTTGTACTTGAGCATGTCAGACCGGTTCCCCATCCATCGGAAGCCGGGCTCCGGCCTGATCGAAGAGATGGATATGTTCAGAGGAAAAGCCGAGCGTCACTGTCGCGTCGAGCGCGATCACGTCGTCGGTGAAGATGCGGGCGGTAAAGCGCGCGGCATCGTCCCGCTCGAGTGTAACTAGTTTTTCCGGCCCCATGTTTTCGTTGGCGAAGAGCTGGCCGGTGATCGCGTTTGCTTCTCCGCCGCGTGCGATCGACAGATGCTCGGGGCGCACGCCGAGGGTCAGCTTGCCGTTACCTTTCAATGCTGCGGCAACCGCGCGCGAGACCGGCAGCGGCGCGACGGAAACCCTGTCGGCTTTCAGGTGGAGCGCGCCGTCGGCGATCATTGCCTCGACGGGCAGCAGGTTCATCGGCGGACTGCCGACGAAATTGGCGACGAAGGTGGTGGCGGGCCGGCGGTAAACCTCCATCGGCGGCGCGTATTGCACCACCTTGCCCGCGTCCATCACCGCGACCCGGGTGGCAAGCGCCATGGCTTCGGCCTGATCGTGGGTGACATAGACCGCCGTCATGCCCATGTCGCGCTGCAGATGGTTGAGGAAGCCGCGCGCCTCCAGCCTGAGCTTCGCGTCGAGATTGGAGAGCGGCTCGTCGAAGAGGTAGACCTCGGACGGATAGACCAGCGCGCGCGCAAGCGAAGTGCGCTGCTGCTGCCCGCCGGAGATCTGCGAGGGCATGCGTTCCATGAGGTGACCGATCTTCAGCACATCCGCCACTTCGCGGGCCCGTGCGTGGCGCTTGGCTTCCGCTTCTCCGCGCACCTTCAGCGGATAGGCGATGTTGTCGGCGAGGTTCATGTGCGGGTAGAGCGCATAATCCTGGAACACCATGGAGATCTTGCGGTCCTTCGGATGCAGGAAGGTGACGTCGCGGTCTCCGATCAGCAACTGGCCGGCGGTCGGCGTCTCAAGGCCGGCGATCATGCGCAAGGTCGTCGTCTTGCCGCAGCCCGAGGGGCCGAGCAGGCAAACAAATTCGCCGTCATGCATTTCGAGGTCGAGATCCGAGACGGCGACAAACTCGCCGAACTTCTTGGTGATGCCTTTGAAGCGTATGGAAGCCATGGAACCTTAAGCCTTGATACCGCCGAAGAACCGGAAACCGAACTTCCAGCTCGCGAACAGGTAGAGAATGACGACGGGAAGCGAGTAGAGCAGGGAATAGGCGGCGAGCAGCGTGACGATCGGAGTTCCCGCCTCCGAATAGAAGGAATAGATCGCCACCGAAGCGGGTATCTTTTCGCTGGAGCGCAGCAGGATGAAGGGGATGAGGAAGCTCCCCCAGATGCTCACGAATGCCCACACGACCACGACCACGATGCCCGGCCGGATGACCGGCAGCGCCACGTCGAAGAAGGCCTGGACCGGCGACGCTCCGGCCACCATCGCGCTCTCCTCGTAGCTCTTCGGGATGCTGTCGATGAAGTCGCGCAGGATGAACATCGCGGTCGGCAGAAGCCCGCCGGCGAACACGAGGATCACCGCGATCTGCGTGTCGATGAGGCCGATGCCGTTGATGATGAGGAAGATCGGCACCATCGCCGCCGATCCCGATACGACGGAGGAGAACAGCAGCAGGATGTAGGTGATGACGCTCTTGCCGGGGATCGGCGAGCGCGACAGCGCGTAGGAGGCAAGCGTGGCGCCGGCACCGACGAGGATGACGCCGCCGACGCTCTGGACGAGAGAGTTCCAAAGGCCACGCATCGCGAAGCCGTTCTGGAAGACGGTCTCGAAATTGGCGAGCGAGAATGGCTCCGGAATGGAAAGGCCCAGCTCGGCGCGCGGGTTGAACGGCGCGAAGATGAACCAGACGAGCGGCAGCGCGAAGAAGACCCCGATCAGCGCCGTTGCCACTGAGAAGCCGATGCGGGTGAAGTAGAGGCCGAGGTAGCGTGTCATGCGGCGACTCCCTTGGCGCGGCGGCGCATCACCCAGAGATAGAAGAGGGCGAAGACGAGATTGATCAGCATGACGACGACGCCGACTGCCGCACCCTTGCCGAAGTCGAAATCGCGGAAAGCGATGCGATAGGTGTAGATCGGCAGGATCTCGGTGCGATAGGACGGCCCGCCGCTCGTCAAGAGGAACGGCGTGAAGACATTGAAGCTCCACATCGTGATGAGGATCAGATCTGTCACCACATGGCCGCGTATGAGTGGCAGGCCGATATCGCGGAATTTCTGCCAGCTCGAAGCGCCTGCGACGTCCGCCGCCTGGAAATAGCTCGGAGGAATCGAGGAGAAGGCGGAGTTGAACAACATCATAGAGAAGGCAGTGCCGCGCCAGGTGTTGAAGACGACGATCGCCCAGAAGGGAAAGGACAGAAGCCAGTCACCCGGCGGGAAGCCCAAAGCTTCCATGATCATGTTGAGCGTACCGTTTTCGTAGTCGAGAAAGGCGAACCATGCGAAGGCGATCACCACCTCGGGAAGGATCCACGCACCGATCGCCACGGTCTCGGTCACGTGCTTCAGCGATTTGGGCACCGATTGCAGCATCCATGCCAGCAGCATGCCGAGCGCGGCCTGGCCGACGACCGCCGACAGGAGAACGAACTGGATGGTGAGGATCAGCGACGAGCCGAATTCGCCGCGCGTAAAAAAGGTCGCCGCGTCGAAGAGCGAGAAATAGTTCGCCAGCCCCACGAAATCCGGGTCTACCGCCGTGCGGCCCAGCAGCGAGCGGTTGGTAAAGGAAACGAAGATGACCCAGAAGAACGGCGCGATGACGAACGCGCCGATCAGCAACCCCGCCGGGGCGAGGAAGGCGACCCCGGTGCCGCGGGATAGAAGGGAAAAGGATTTCATCCGACCTCCTGCTTCCGCGCATATGGGGCGTCTCCTGCCGACCCCACATGCGCGGAGGATTGTCACGTCTGCCATGCGGGATGCGGGGGCGACCGCAACCGGTTAGAGCGGGATGAGGAAGTGTCGGCGGTTTTCCGCCCGCATCCCGCTCTCAACTATTGGAATCGATCACGTTTGTGATTTTTGGTTCGATGAACCAAAATCGTCGGGATCTAGAGCAGGCTTACGGTGTTTTCCTCGCCCACGATCCGGATCACGGCGTCGCGGTAGCGACTCATTGCCTCTTCCGGCGACAGCTCGCCCGAGACGACCGCTTCGGTCATGCGCTGGACCTCGGCCGAAACGGCATTGTATTTGGCGTCGTTTGGCCGCGCCGTGGTGAGCGGCATCAGCGCCTGCGAAGTTTCGGCAAGGAAGGGGGCGTCCGCGATTTCCACGTCGTCGCGAATGCGGATGCGCGGCTCGTATTTCTGGAACTCGGCGAGCTGTTCCTTGCTGTTCATGAAGGCGAGCAGTTCCCAGGCCAGTTCCTTTTCATCCGTATTGGGATTGAGGACGAAGCCCGTGCCGCCGGAGATCGTCACGAAGTCCTGGCCGCGGATGCCCTTGCCGGGCTCCTTGGCAGGCATCTTCGCCCAGGTCACCACCTGGTCTCGATTTTCGACGGCGAATTCGGATCCGGGTGCGGTGACCGAGCGATAGAACCAGTCGCTTTCGAGAAGCATCGCGGTCTTGCCGTCGCGGAAGTTCGCAAACGTGCGATTGCGCCCGTCGCCCAGCAGCTGGGCCCGCTGGTCACCGAGCTTCTCGTCCACATAAACGGTCTTGTAGAGATTGAGTGTGTCGAGAATGCCCTGGCTCGCGACGATGTAACGGCCCTTGTCGTCGGTGACCTGTTCGCCGGTGCCGAGCAGCGCCATCCAATAGCCCTGCATGGTCGTCGCCTCGCCCATCGGCACACCGGCGTTGATCTGCAGCGGGAAGGAGTCGGGCTTCTTGGCCTTCAGCTCGCGGGCGGTATCGAGCAGCTCTGCCCACGAGGTGGGCTGCCAGGATGCGGGGTCGATGCCGGCCTCCTTCAGGAGATCGGCGCGCACGAAGATCACGCGCACATCGGTGCCGAGCGAAAGGCCGTAGGGTTTGCCCTGATAGGACATCAGCGCCTTGGCCCCCTCGGTAATATGGCTCCAGCCGTCCCACTTCGTCACGGCATCGCCCGCCAGTTCCTCGAGCGGCTTCAAGAGCCCGCCCTCGACGAAACTCGGGATCAGGAAGCCGTCGAAGCCGGCGACATCAGGGCCGGCGCCTGTCGAAAAGTCGAGCGCGAGCTGCTGCGTCAACTGCTCGTCTGACCCGGCGAATTCGGTCAGGGTGACTTTGACCCCGTCACCCTTCATCTTGGTAAAGCCGGGAATGACGCTTTTCTTGACCCATGCGGCGAGTTCGGAGTTCACGCCACCCTCGACGCAGCGGCAAGTGATCGAAAGATCGGCGGAGATTGACGGCGAGGCGAACGCCGTCGCCGCGGCAAGACTCAGCCAGAATGCATGCAGGTGAATGCGCATCGCGATTTTCCTCCCTTCGCGATTGGTTCGGCCGGCTCCCGCGGCCCACGAGAGGCCGCGCGGCAATGGCCGCCGCCCCCTCATGCTGCAAAGTGAACACGTTTTCACTTTTGCGTCAACCCGAAGCGAGCCGAATTCATTTGCTGGCGCGAGCCCGGCGGGTATATTCCATCGGAATCCCTGAAAACCGCGACATTTTTCGCGGAATTGTCCGTAAAGGGCTTGACCGCCCAAGTTTGCTGCGGAAGGATAGCAGTGAACACGATTTCAGTTTGCGAGAAAAATCAGGTCGATTGCTTGACCAGCAAACCTAACGAGACGCCACAGCGCATCACGGCGGAGACGGTGGCCGAGGCGGCCAAAGTCTCCCGGGCCGCCGTTTCGCGCGCCTTCAATCCGGACGCGCCGCTGAAGCCGGAAAAGCGGGCAAGCATCCTGAGGATCGCCGAGGAGCTGGGCTATGTCCCCGATCGCGCGGCCCGCGCGCTCGTGACCCGGCGCACCCACCTTGTCGGCGTGATCGTGCCCGATGTCTGCAGCCCCTGGGAAAGCCAGGAGATCGACGCGCTCACCACGGCCCTCCAGGCCGAAGGCTTCGCCACGCTGCTCTTCAAGACGCGCACGGATTTCAGCATGGACGAGACGCTGCTCGCTTACATGCGCGGCTTCAATCCGGATTCGGTGATCGCTTTCACGGAGAATGTGCGCCCGCATATCCTGACCCGCTACCTCGACCGGGCCGTGCCGATCTACATCAACTATCTTATGGACGAGGAGCCGGCGCATGGATGGGGCACGGGTGAGCCGGAGGCGCTCTATGACCGGATCGATGTCGATCAGTGGGAGGGCATGCAGCAGGCGGTGGCGCTTCTTGCCGGCTATGGCTGCCGGCGCATCGCCTATCTTTCCGGCAAGCGCGATTCTCTTGCCGAGCAGGCCCGCCGCAGGACCTTGGCAGCCCTCATGGCGCGGCGCGGTTTGCCCCCGCCGACCATCATCCCTGGTGATTTCAGCTACGACACGGGCCATGCCGGCACGCTCGATCTCTTCCGGGTCGGCGGGGGGGCGGACGCGATCTTCGCTGCCAACGACGAGAGCGCCTTCGGCGCGCTCGACGCGCTGCGCTACGAATTGAAGCGCCGCGTGCCGGAGGACGTGAAGGTGGTCGGCTTCGACGACATCTCCCAGTCGCACTGGCGCAGCTACAACCTGACGACGGTGAAGGTGGATCTCAAGGCGCGCACCCGCGCGCTCGTCCGATTGATCCTGCGTCGCCTGAAGGACCCGGCGGCGCCAGCCCTTTCTGAAACCGTGCGCACGCGGCTCGTGGTGCGCGGCACCGTGGGCTAGAGCAATTCCAGGAAAAGTGCACAAGGGTTTCCCTCCGGAATTGCATAATTTCAAAGGGTTAGATCATTTCACTGCTTCAATAAGAACAGTGAAATGATCTAGACACAAAGGCATGGCATGACCGCTCGACGCATCCACCTGGTCTTCAAGACCCATCTCGATATCGGCTTCACAGATCACGCGGAGAACGTGCGGCGGCTCTACCACGAGCGCTTCATCCCGCAGGCGATCGCGACGGGCGAACATTTTTATGCCGAGGATCCGCAAAACCCGAAGTTCATCTGGACCACGGGCGCCTGGCTGATCTGGGATCATCTCAACACGCGTTCGGCCGAGGAAGTGACGCGGCTCGAGCGGGCGATCGAGAAGGGGGTGATCCGCTGGCACGGCTTGCCGTTCACGACTCATTCGGAACTGATGAGTCCCGCGCTTTTCCGGGCCGGGCTCTCCTATGCGGCCGAGCTCGACCGCCGCTTTGGAAAGAAGACGATCGCCGCCAAGATGACGGACGTGCCCGGCCATACGCGCGGGATTGTACCTTTGATGGCGGAAGCCGGACTGAAATTCCTGCATATCGGCGTCAACACCGCCTGTCCTCCTCCCGACGTTCCGGAGATCTTCCGATGGCAAGCCCCCGGCGGCGAGGAGATCGTCGTCATGTACCAGAAAAGCTACGGCGCCACGCACCTGCCCGAAGGGCTCTCCGAGGGCCTGAGCTTTGCCCACACCAGCGACAATATCGGCCCGCAGCAGATCCATCAGGTAGTGGAGGTCCTGCGGGAAATGAGCCACCGGCATCCGGATGCAGAGATGCGCGCGGCGACGCTTGAGGATTACGGCGCTTTCCTATGGGAGCATCGCGAGCGTTTCCCCGTGGTGGAGATGGAACTCGGGGACAGCTGGATCCACGGCGCTGCAGCCGACCCGGTAAAGATCGCGCGGTTCCGGGCGTTGCAACGGCTTTATGATACCTTCGAGGCGGAGGGGCTGTCGCCGGCGCGGTGCGACTTCGGGCGCAAGCTGACTCTGGTGGCCGAACACACCTGCGGCGTCGATATCAAGACATTCCTGCGCGATGAAACGGCCTGGGACCGGCCGGCCTTCGAGGTGATGCGAAAAAGCGACTACCGCTTCGGCTATACGGAAGCCTCCTGGGGCGAGCAGCGGGCCTATCTCGGCCAGGCGGTCGAGGCGCTTTCGGCGGAGGATCGCAGACGAGCGGAGGAGGCGCTTCGGGAGACGGAGGTGCCGGCGGCGATCGATGTCCAGCCGTTGGCGCCGACGGGCAAGGTCGCGATGGACGACATGGAGGTGGAGCTCGACCCTGAGACCGGCGACATCCTGGCGCTTGCCGTGGGCAACTGTCGGCTCGAAGGCGACCGACGGCTGTTCGGCTACCATTATGAGAGCTACGACGCGGACGATGTGGCTCGATTCATGGACAGCTATCTCACCGACCGGCCGGAATGGGCGATCCTCGATCACGGCAAGCCTGGGCTCCGCCAGGCGCAGACGGCGCACTCCGCTTCGTTCAGACCGCAACTGATCGGCGTCGCAAGGGATGGCGGCCGGCTGTTGATCGCCTGCCGGTTTTCCGGGGCAGCACAGGAGCAACTGGGCGCCCCCACTCGGGTGGATTATGTCGTGCGGCCGACGGGCGACGGTGTGGAACTCGCGGTGGTGCTGCGCGGCAAGTCCGCCAACCGAATGCCTGAAGCGGGGTTCATCGAGATTGTTGCGAAAGGGGCCGTCGGCTGGGAATTTTTGAAGACCGGGCTCTGGCAACAGGCGGCGCGGACTGTCCGGCGGGGTGGGGGAGCGTTGCAGGCGATCTTTGCTGCGCGGGCAGCACTTGCCGGCGGCGGGGAAATGACGATCGAACCGCTCGACTCGCCGCTCGCGGGACCGCTCGGACAACCCTTCATGCAGTTTCCCGACAGGCCGCCGACCTACGAGACAGGACTCGCGTTCAATCTCCACAACAACAAATGGGGCACCAATTTCCCGATGTGGTGGGAGGGCGACTTCATGAGCCGCTTCCACGTTCGCATCGACGGTTGAAAGGCGGCGCGCCGGAACTTGCGGCGTACCGGAAAGACGGAACAAAGGTGCTCCCCGCGCTGAAAGCGCGGGGAGCGCCGGTGGCCTACTGGATAACCTGAACGACGGTATAGGTCCTTGGATCAACGATGACACGCTGATTGTTCACGACCGCGTAGGCATAGGTCGGATTCTCGGGTATCGGCGTTAGAGCAATGGTCCGCGGAAGCGGCCGACCTACTGCGATACGCTCTCGAACAACGACCCCGGCCGGCATCGGCTGTTGCTGTACGTAGGTGACTACCTGTTGGGGTGGAGGCGAAATGACGGCACCGGCGATGAGGCCAACCGCGCCGCCGACCGCAGCGCCTACCGGGCCTCCGACTATCGCGCCCGTCACGGCGCCACCGGCCGCACCGGTCACGGCGGCGTCATTATTGTCATTTGCCATCGCAGGCGCTGCCATAAGCCCGGCTGCAAGGGCGGGAACCAGAAGAATTTTCGCACTCATGATCAATCCTCCTTCTTCTGTGAAAGATTGAACGTGACGCATGTGGATTGGTTCCGCATATTTCCGGAATGTTAAAGACAAAAATAAAACGTGAAAACTATATCTTGAAAAATGGCGCGCGCTATATTTCGTCTTTTCGCCTATTGCGGCGCGAATTTTCCCGCGCATTACATAATATACGCCTGCGCACCGCGGTTTTGACGATCCGCTGGCGCGAAATCAACGACCAAGCCTCAAGGCGATACGTTTCTTGGGGCAGTCTGCACCGCTACTTTCTTGACTTGCTTGGCGGCGATACGACATTGCCGGGCGGGGCTGCGGGTTTTGGGAAGCAATTTGCTTGATCAGGCCTTGAAACCAGCCGGTCAAGGCCCATCTATCGCCCACTGCCCGTATCGAGGCGCTTCGAGCCGACGCTTGGTCTGGCCGGAAAGCATCTCCGGGTCGAATAGGGCGCTCCCCTTCCAGGGTTGAGCGCCCTATTCCTTTTTGACCGGCGACAACTCTGCATCCGGCGGGGTCACGCAGGCTGTCGACGGTCTCGTCCCGAGATGGCGAGCGCGCCGCGGATCGCCGCGTCGGCCGGAGCTGGGGCAAGCTTCATGCCGAAAGCTTTGGCCACGACCTCGTAGGCCTCGACAAGCTCATCGTCGCCCACAACAGCGATGGTGTCGCCCTCCGTGAACCAGCTGCCCGCCCGCGCCTCGGCGAATTCCCATCCAACGATGAGCCCCGAAAGCCGGCTTTTCATTTCTTCGGGCGCAACTTTTCCGGCGAGCCATCCGGTGCGCGCGGCAAAAAGGCGAGTCAACAGGCCGCCGGCCTTCCCACTTTCATCCCGCGCAAGCGCAACCCCCTCGGCAAAAGCGTCGGTTCCGTGGTCGGCCTCCGCCGTCGCGACCTTCGACAGGGAGGAATGGTTGGCCAGTGTGGCGAATATCTCGCCGGTGACGAAGGTGCGGAATCGCTCGATGCGGCCGTTGCGGATCTCGGCCCATTTGGAATGGGTGCCGGGCAGAACGACGACAATGTCCTGTTCCAGGCCGAAACCGACAAGCTGGGTTTCCTCGCCGCGCATCACGTCGGGGAAGGGAAAGGCGGTCGGGTCGGTCAATCCCGGTAGGAACATGACGCGGTCTCCTTCCGGGAGGTCGATCGTGCGGCTGGCCGCGGCGAAATCAGCGGCCTTCGCCGGTGTCGGCACATAAGGTATCTCCAGCCAGCCATTGCGGCTGCCGATCATTCCTGCCGCGACGATCGCGAGTGGGCCATGCTCATTGCGCCAGGCTGCGAGGGTGTCCGAAAGCGCGCGCGCATGCTCGCCCTTCGGCACGAACTGGATGCCTTGCCCGCTTTCCTTGGCATCGACGATCGAGCCCTCTCGATCTACTAGAAAGGCGCGGAAACTGGTGGTGCCCCAATCGAGCACGACTGTGACTGATTTTCTGGAAGCGCTGGACAAGTCAGGTCTCCTTCACATCGCGGTGCGTGATTGACATCACCTACCATTCTCGCTTATGGTCCACAACATAAAACATAAGTCTCACGATATGGACCTAATGATGCTTCTGACGGGGATACTTCCGGTGCTTCCGACGCCCTTTGCGGATGCCGGCGTCGATTTCGCCGCGATGCGTCGGGTCGTCCGCTTCGCGCTCGATGCCGGGGTCGACGGAGTCGTATTTCCTGGATTTGCAAGCGAAGTGGAGACGCTCAGCGTCGACGAGCGCGCAGCATTGCTTGAACTCGTTGTCGCCGAAGTCGACGGACGCGTGCCGGTCGTGGCGGGCGCGAGCGCGCCGAGCGCGGAAGAGGTCGTCAATTACGGCAGGCACGCGCTTGCCCTGGGGGTCACGCGCCTAATGGTGCAGCCGCCGAAGTCGATCGGCGCCGGCGCGAGCGCGGTGGCTTCGTTTCTCGCCGCAGTGGCGGCCGAGTTGCCGGGCGCTGAAATCATTCTTCAAAACGCGCCTGCGCCGCGCGGCTCCGATCTCTCGCCAGAGGCGGTGCTGGAGGTCGTCCGTCAGGTCGCAGCGGTCCGCTATGTGAAAGAGGAGACGCTGCCCGCAGGCCCGGCAATCACGGCGATCCTCGCCGAAGCGCCTGAACACCTGCTGGGTGTGATCGGCGGCGGCGGCGCCCGTTACATCCTGGACGAGTACGATCGCGGAGCATGCGCCGCGATGCCGGCGCTCGAGATAGCCGATCTGCACGTCGCCCTGGATCGAGATTACCGCGCCGGACGTAGAAGCGAAGCGAGGGCGCTCTACGTTAAGTCATTGCCCCTACTGGTTTTGCAGGCCGTCTACCGTATGCGCCTCACCAAGCACGTGCTCGGGCTCCGCGGCGTCTTGGACAATCGCGCCGTGCGTGCGCCGACGCCCGAGTTCGATGCGCTGGCGGTGCGGGACATCGAAAGCTGCTTCGCCGAATGTGGGCTACAATCTCTGGTATCGGCACCGATCGCAGGGGGAGTTGGCGCATGAGTGACCGCGTCAGGAAGATCGAGACATTCACGATGACCCTGCCGCGCGAGAGGCCCTATCTCGGGAAGCCGCGTCCGGGCGAGGAACCGAGCCCGCGCGGTTATCTGGTGCGCAAGGGCAATCGCACGGTCTATCCGACCTTCGATCGCAGCGTGCTCGTCCGGATCGAGACAACGAACGGCGCGGTTGGCTGGGGCGAGACCTACGGACTGGCTGCTCCCGCGGCCACCATGGAGATCATCGACGATCTTCTGGCCGACTTCACCATAGGTCGCGATCCCTTCGATGCCTCGGCGGTGCACGACGATCTCTACGACCTGATGCGCGTGCGGGGCTACACCGGCGGTTTCTACGTCGACGCGCTGGCCGCGATCGACATTGCATTGTGGGACCTCGCCGGCAAGCTCGCCGGTCTGCCCATCTGCAAGCTGCTTGGCGGGCAGCGCCGCGACCGGATAGCCGCCTATGTCTCCGGCTTGCCGGAGGACACGCGCGCCAAGCGCGCCGAACTCGCCGCGCACTGGCAAGCCAAAGGCTTTTCATCTTTCAAATTTGCGTCTCCCGTTGCCGACGACGGCGTCGCGAAGGAGATCGAAACGCTGCGACAAAGGCTGGGACCCGAAGCGCGCATCGCCTGCGACATGCATTGGACGCAAACCGCAAGCGAGGCGATCGCTCTGATCCGGGCGATGGAGCCGCATGGGCTGTGGTTCGCCGAAGCGCCGGTGCGCACCGAGGATCTAGACGGCTTGGCCCGGGTGGCGGCCAGCGTGTCGACAGCGATCGCTGTCGGGGAGGAATGGCGCACGGTCTACGACATGGTGCCGCGCGTGGCCCGTAATGCGGTTGCGATCGTTCAGCCGGAAATGGGACACAAGGGCATCACCCAATTCATGCGCATCGGCGCATATGCCCACGCGCACCACATCAAGATCATCCCGCATGCAACGATCGGCTCCGGCATTTTTCTTGCCGCAAGCCTGCAGGCGAGCGCGGCTCTGGCCAATGTCGACTGCCACGAGTTCCAGCATTCGATTTTCGAACCCAACCGCCGGCTTCTCGACGGCGACATGGATTGCGCCGCGGGCGAGTACGTCCTGCCGACAGGGACGGGCCTCGGCGTCGAGCCGTCCAGGGAGGCTCTCGGGCTGCTCAAGAAGCACTGAACTTGGATAGTTTGCGGAGGAGTGGAGGAGAACATGAAAACCATAGGAAAACGGATCGCCGCGTCTGCGGTTGCCGCGATGCTCGTCGGCGCCGTCCTGCCCACCGCGGCCAGCGCGGAAGTGCTTAAATTCGTCTCCTGGCAGAAGGACGAGAAGGGCGTCGGCGACTGGTGGGCTTCGGTGATCAAGGAGTGGGAAGTCAAGCATCCCGGCAGCACCATCGAATGGACCAAGGTCGAACGCAGCGCCTATGCCGACACCATGACGACGCTGTTTGCCGGCGGCACGCCGCCGGACATCGTGCATCTCGCCTCGTTCGAGTTCCAGGCCTTCGCCAATAACGGCTGGCTGGAAGACCTTGGTCCCTGGGTCGAAAAGGCGGGGCTCAATCTCGACGGCTGGAGCGGCCAGGAGATCTGCAAGTTCCAGGACACGACCGTCTGCATCATGATGCTCTATTACGGGACGATCTTCGGCTACAACGAAGAGATCCTGAAGCAAGCAGGAGTCGCCGTTCCTAAGACCTACGCGGAGTTCCTCGCAGCCGCCAAAGCGACGACGAAGGATCTGAACGGCGACGGCATTGTCGACCAGTTCGGAACCGGGCACGAAACCAAGGGTGGCGGCGGCCAATACATCGCGGAAATGGCGAGCTATCTGTTCGATGCCGGCGCACGCTTCACGAATGCCGAAGGCGAGGTAACGATCGACACGCCCGAGATGGTCGAAGGCCTGAGCCGTTGGAAGACGATCGTCAAGGAAAACCTCACGCCGCGCGACCTTTCGGCGGGTGAGGTACGCAAGCTCTTCGCCGATGGCAAGATCGCGCTGAAGGTCGACGGTCCGTGGATCTATTCGATCATGCAGCAGGGGGCGGCCAAGGACAAACTGAAGCTGGCAAGCGTGCCCTTCGACCCGCCGCTCGGCGGCTCGTCGAACGTGCTGGCGATGCCGAGCGAGATTTCGGACGAGAAGAAGCAACTGGTCTGGGACTTCATCGCGATCGCCACGTCGGACAAATTCCAGACAAGCTTTGCGACGCTCGCCGCATCCACGCCTCCGAGTCCGCGCGCGGATCTGACCGAAGCCAAGGCGCAGATCCCGCATTTCAACCTGATGGTGGAATCGCAAAAGGCGGCGGCAGAGCACAAGATCGACCGCATTCCGGTGGGCCTCGAGGTTCAGTTCAACGAATTCTCGAAAATGATCCAGGAGGAAGCGCAGCGGATGATCATCGAGGATCTTGATCCCGCCGCCGTCGCCAAGACGATGCAGGAGAAGGCGGCGGCGCTTCAATAGGGGCTCTGTCCGCGCGTGGCGGACACCGCCGGCCGATGAAGAATTCCGGGCGCTCGCATGGGAGCGCCCGCCCTTGCAAATTTGAAGGCAAAGCCATGAGCCTACGCTTCCTCGATCTGGCACGCCCAAGCCGACAGCACTGGCTGGGCTATCTGCTGTTGCTGCCGGCCGTCGCGCTGGTGGCCCTGATCATCGTCTATCCGCTTTTCGTTTCGCTTGACCTGTCGTTCCAGAAGATCGGCATGGCCACGCTCAGCGCACCGCGCAAGCCCTTCACGCTCGACAACTACCGCAAGCTTTTCACGTCGCCGGATTTCTGGAATGCCTGCTGGGTGACGATTAAACTCGTGGTGGTCGTCAGTGCCGCGTGCTTTGCCGTGGGCCTTGGCACGGCGCTCCTGGTCAACAACCGCTTCAAAGGGCGGACGCTGGCGCGGCTTTTCGTTGCCTTGCCGTGGGCCGTTCCCGAGGTGATTGCGGTCGTCATCTTCGCCTGGATTTTCGATTCGTCCTTCGGTCTGATGAACTGGCTCTTCATCAAGCTCGGCGTCACGAGCCAGATGATCAATTGGTTCTCCGAGCCGACCGCCGCCTTCTGGGTGGTGGCAATAACGATGATCTGGAAGGGCTATCCCTTTGTTTCGATCATGACGCTTGCGGGTCTGCAGTCGATCCCGGAGGACTTCTACAACGCCGCCAAGGTCGATGGTGCCAGTGCGTTGCAGCGGTTCCGGTACATCACGATCCCCGTGCTCATGCCTGTGCTCGGGGTGACGTTGGTCCTCGTCATCCTTTGGGTGTTCCGCGATTTCTCGATTATCAAGGTGCTGACCGACGGCGGACCGCTGAAGGCGACCCAGACGCTCTCCATCATGACCTATGATCAGGCTTTCGGGTTCTTCAACATGGGCTACGCTTCCGCGATCGGCATCGTGACGCTCATCCTGTGTGTGATCGCCAGCCTCCTGATGCTCGGCCGCAAGTCCCAGGCGATGTACTAGGAGATCCAAGCGATGGAACGCACTCGTTTTCAATCCTTCGCGCTCTATGCGGGTCTCGCGGTCGTCTGCGGCATCCTGCTCTTTCCGATCTATTGGCTGTTCGTCACCGCGCTCTCGACACTCGCCGAGATCCGCCAGCTACCGCCGTCCTTCTGGCCGGCCGAGCCGCAGTGGAGCACTTTTACCAAGGTCGCCTCCGAGCGGCCGATCCTGCTGTGGCTGTGGAACTCGACCCTTGCTGCGATCGGCTCGGTTGGCCTGTCGATGGTCGTTTCGGTCTTCGCCGGCTACAGCCTCTCGCGCTTCAGCCTCAGAGGCGGGCGGTCGCTCGGCCTGTTCATCCTTACGGCCAAGATGCTGCCTGCAACGCTTTTGGTTATCCCGCTCTTCGGCATCTTCCGCTCGATCGGGCTGCTCGGCAGCCTCTGGTCGCTGGTGCTCGCCCATGCGACGCTGATCATCCCCTTCACCACCTGGATGTTGAAGGGCTATTTCGACACGATCCCGCGCGAACTCGAGCAGGCGGCGATGGTCGATGGCTGCTCTCCGCTGGGCGCCATGTTCCGCGTCGTGCTGCCGGTCGCTACCCCAGGGCTCGCGGCGACGGCTCTGTATGCCTTCGTGCTCTCCTGGGCGGACTATGCCTATGCCCGCACCTTTCTCACCAACGCACAGGGCAGTTGGACGGCCAATCTCGGCATCACCACGATGAAGGGCGAGTATGTCACCGACTGGAACGAGATCTCGGCCGCTGCCGTGTTCATCGCGCTCCCGATCCTCCTCATTTACCTGTTCCTCGAACGTTATTTGGTCGGCGGCCTCACAGCCGGCGCGGAGAAGTGAAATGGCCGGCATAAGCATTCAAAACGTCTACAAGAATTACGGCGCGCTCAACGTTCTCAAGGAGTTCTCGCTCGAGATCGCAGATGGCGAGTTCGTGGTCCTGGTCGGCCCCTCGGGTTGCGGCAAGTCGACGATGCTGAAAATCCTTGCCGGACTTGAACCGGCAAGCGGCGGCAAGATCCTGATCGGCGACACGGACGTCACCGACCTTGCCCCGGGTGATCGCGACATTGCCATGGTCTTCCAGAACTACGCGCTTTATCCGCACCTGACGGTCGGCCAGAACATCGGCTTCGGCCTGAAGATGCGCGGCACCCCGAAGGCGGAGATCGACAAGCGGGTTCGCGAGGTGGCGAAGATCCTGGCGGTCGACCATCTGCTCGACCGGCGCCCGAAGGCGCTGTCGGGCGGGCAGCGCCAGCGCGTCGCACTCGGCCGCGCCATCGTGCGCGAACCGCGCGCCTTCCTGATGGACGAGCCGCTCTCCAACCTCGACGCCAAGCTGCGGGTCCATACCCGCGCCGAGATCAGCGCGCTGCACAAGCGCATCGGCGTCACCACGGTCTACGTCACCCACGACCAGATAGAGGCGATGACGATGGCCGACCGCGTCGTCATCATGCGCGACGGCGTCATTCAACAGATCGCCGATCCCGATACGTTGTTTGCCAGACCGGCCAACCTGTTTGTCGCCGGCTTCATCGGCTCGCCGGGCATGAACTTCCTGCGTGCCAGGGTCGAGGGCGGCAGGCTCACTCTCTTCGGCCAGACGTTCGATGCGCCAGCGGGACGCGGCGACGGAGAAGTCATCGTCGGCATCCGGCCCGAACACCTCGCGCTCGGTCAGGGCAACGTCACATTCACCGTGAAGCCGACGCTGGTCGAGAGCCTGGGGTCGGAGAAATATGTCTACTTCGAGCCCGGCGAGCATGCCCACAGTGCGGCTTCGCGGGACGAAGAACGCGGCAAGGGTCTGATCGCCCGCATCGCGCATGCCGGCCCCATCCGCGAGGGGGAAGAGCTTTTGCTCTCCTTCGACCCCTCCGAGATCCATCTCTTCGACGCAAAGACAGAAAGGGCGATGAACTGACATGAAGGTGCTTGTAACCGGTTCCGCCGGCAGGGTCGGCTCCTTTGTCGCCCGGCAGCTGCTCGCCTCCGGACACCAGGTGCGGGGCTTCGACCTGCGCTCGGCCGGTCTGGAAGACGCAGCCTTCGAGGAGGTCGTCGGCGCCTTCGATGACCGCGAGGCGGCAAGCCGCGCCTGCGAGGGTATCGATGCCGTTCTCCATCTCGGCGCCTTCATGTCGTGGCTCGCAGGTGATCGTGACAGGCTCTTCCGGGCCAACGTCGAGGGAACGCGGATCGTGCTGGATGCAGCGGCCGCCGCGAAGGTAGGGCGCTTCGTCTTCGCAAGTTCGGGCGAGGTCTATCCGGAGAACAAGCCGGAGTTCCAGCCAATCACCGAGGACCACCCGACGAAGCCGCTCTCGCCCTATGGCATGACCAAGCTTATTGGCGAGGAACTGGTGAAATTCCAGGGCCGTGCATCGGCGTTGGAGACGGTAATCCTGCGTTTCTCACACACGCAGAACGCCGGCGAGTTGCTCGACCCGGACAGCTTTTTCTCCGGTCCGCGCTTCTTCCTGCGTCCGAAAATCAAGCAGCAGGAGGGCTTCGGCAACCGAGCCGCGGCTGATCTCCTGAGAGCGGCCGATCCCGGGAAGCCAGCGCTCGTTCTCACCCGCAACGAAAACGGTCGGCCGTTCCGCATGCACATCACCGACACCCGCGACATGTCGAGCGGCGTGCTCATCGCACTCACCCATCCGAAAGCGGCCGGCGGCGTCTTCAATCTGGGGGCAACCGATCCTGTTGACTTCGCAGACGTCCTGCCCGTAATGGCCGACAAGACCGGGCTGCCGCTTGTGACTGTTGATCTTCCCGGCGCCGGTGTGTGGTATCACACGTCCAACCAGCGCATGCGCGAAATGCTCGGCTTCGAGCCGGAATGGCCGATCATGCGCATGCTAGACGAGGCAGTAGAGGCATGGAAGAGAAGGCAGGTGTAGGCGGGCTCGAAGATCGTGGAGCCCCCGCCGGCGCGGCAGCGCTTGCCAAGGGCCTCGCTCTTCTCGACCTCATCGCGGAATCGGCGAAGCCACTGCGCTTCGCCGACTTGCAGAAGCTGAGCGGCGTACCGAAGCCCACGCTGGCGCGCATGCTCAAGACGCTGATGGTCTACCGCCTGGTCCGCCAGGACGAAGCAAGCGGCGCCTATCTGCTCGGGCATCGCTTTCTCGAATTATCACATCGGGTCTGGGACAAATTCGATCTCGTGAGCGCTGCCATCCCGGAACTCGAGCGCCTCTCGGTCGAACTCGGCGAGACAGTGGCGCTTTGCCGGCTGGACGGTCAACGTGTCGTCTATCTGGAAGAGCGGTCGAGCGACGGGCTCGGCGTGTTGATAGACGTCGGCCGCCGCGTACCGATACACTGCACCGCCGCCGGCAAGGCTCTGCTCGCCTTCCAGGAACCCTCCTTCGCCCGCGCTTTGACCGGCCAGATCGTCTACGATCGCTTTACGCCGCAAACGATCACCGACCCGCATGCGCTGGAGGCCGATCTGCTCCTGACGCGCGCCCGCGGCTATGCCGTTTCCTACGAGGAGCACCTGGCTGGCGTCAATTCGGTCGCCGCGCCGATCGCCGGACGTGACGGCGTTCCACTTGGCGTGCTCGTGGTGCTCGGGCCAGCGTCCCGCCTTGACACTTCCGCCATCCATCCGGTTGGCCGCGAGCTGATGGCGGCCTCGCGGCGCATCACTGGCTCGGTCGGCGCTGTGGCGATCAGTTCCGGTCCGCGACCGCGCGTGCGGGCAGGCGGCCTGAGCGACGTCCATTGTGCATTGCCGTGGGGCGCGCAGCTCGGCGAAGCGCCGGTATGGGTCGAGAGCGAAAAGCGGCTCTATTGGGTCGATATCCTGCACCCGGCAATCCATCGCTTCGACCCGCTCACCGGCAAGAACGAGAGCTGCAATATCTCCAAGCTCGTCAGCGCGGTCCTGCCGACACGTGAAACTGGATTGCTCGTGGTATCGCAGGACGGAGTCGAGCGCTTCGATTTCGATCGCGGTCTCTTCGCCGCCTTCGCAGACCCGGAGCCGGGCCTGCCGGAAAACCGCCTGAACGATGCCAAGGTCGATCCGGGCGGCCGCCTTTGGGTCGGCTCGATGCGGCTCGACGTGAGCCGCCCGAGCGGCAGCCTTTACCGCCTGACGGGTGCGGGCGAGGTAGTCCGCGCCGATAGTGGCTTCACGGTCGCCAATGGGCTCGCCTGGAGTCCCGACGGCGGAACGTTCTATTTTGTCGATACCGTCCCGGGCAGGATCTACGCCTATGACTTCGATGCACGCGGGGGCGCCATTTCGAACCGCCGCGTCTTCGTGACCGTGCCGGAAGCCGAGGGCCGCCCGGACGGTCTTGCCGTCGACGCCGATGGCGGCGTCTGGTGCGCCATCTGGGATGGCTGGCGTGTGAACCGCTATCTGCCCGACGGCCGGCTCGATCGCGCGATCGACCTGCCCATCCCGCGCCCGACCAGCGTGGCCTTCGGTGGTGCCGATCTCGCGACCCTGTTCATCACCAGCGCCCGCACGCGACTGCCCGCCTCGACCTTGGCCGAAGCCCCACTTTCGGGTGGCATTTTCGCCTGCGAACCCGGCGAGCGCGGCCTGCCCACCAATCTGTTCGCCGGATGAGGAGGTCTCGTGACGAAATATCTGGACATCTTCTCGCTGAAGGGCCGCACGGCCCTGGTAACGGGGTCGAGCCGCGGCATCGGCGCTTCGATCGCGCGCGGGTTTGCCGCCTATGGCGCGCGTATCGTGTTGCACGGACAAAGACCTGGCGCGACCGATGAGGTCGAGCGGGCGATACGCGCCGCCGGCGGCGCCGCCGTTTCGATCCACGGTGAACTTTCGCAGGCCGGCGCCGGCCGGGAGATCGTTGCGGCAGCCGAGACAGCCGCCGGTCCTTTGGACATACTGGTCGTCAACGCATCGGCCCAGATCAACGGCGCGTTCGAGGATGTTGGTATCGAAGACTTCGCCACGCAGATCGACGTCAATCTCCGAGCGACGGTCGAGATGCTGCAGGCCGTCCTGCCCGGCATGGCCGAGCGCGGCTGGGGGCGCGTCGTCAATGTTGGCAGCATCAATCAGTTGAGGCCGAAGTCGATCGTGTCGATCTACGCGGCGACGAAGGCGGCCCAGCACAATCTCATCCAGAGCCTTGCACGCGATTACGCACCGCGCGGCGTGCTGCTCAACACCCTCGCTCCCGGCCTCGTCGATACCGACCGCAACGCCGCCCGTCGCGACAGTGATCCTGAAGGCTGGGCGCATTATGTCCGCACACTCAATTGGATGGGCCGCGCCGGCAGCCCCGACGAAATGGTCGGTGCAGCGCTTTTCCTCGCCTCCGACGCTTGCAGCTTCATGACCGGTGAAGCGGTGATCATGTCGGGCGGCTACTAGATCATTGAAACGGTGAAATAATCTAACCCCTTGAAACGACGCAATTCTGTTACATACTTGTCGTGGTTCGCGACCTTTCGGACAATATCCGCCGCTCCGCGGCGGTCGAGGGAACCGAAGGGCTGCACATGCATTGCATGACCAGGGACTATGAACCACCATGCGAGGAAGTGCGATGTCACAGCAGACTCACTCCGTCGCCACTCCCGACGGGCACATCGTGACGGCCCGCGAGGCCTTGGAGCTGCTATATCTGCACCTTGAGCAGGAAGCGGAGGCCAAGCTTGTGGCGGCGGCCTTGCGCGCCGGCTGGTCCGCCGAGGAGGCTTTATCGGCGATCGATGACCTCAAACTGGAAGACATGCAAGCCATCGCCAGGCGGAAGTCCTAGCGCATGTCGCCCGAAAGTGTGCAGCGGTTTCGGGACAACGACATGCATGCAAGCAAAGACTTGGAGCGCGTCGCTTGGCTCCCATTGAATGCGACGCGCCTTAGATCATTTCATCGTTTCATTGAAAGAGTGAAATGATTTAACTCTTTGAAATGACGCGTTTCCGGACGGGAAGCCTTACACATTCTTCCCCCGCCGATCGCGAGTTGGGGGACGGGGGTTATTTTTCGCAAAGCCGACGAGGCCCCGCGTACGGCTGAAACGTGCAGTCGTTGGCCCGGAACGAACGATAGGCGCGCGCGCAGGCGTGAACATTGCAGGAAGCAGGCGCGCCGCCGTCACCTGCGGAACTGGTCATCGTCGCGTCGGACTCGCTGGGCGGGCTTTCGCCACCCTTGGCCAACGCCGCCGTCATGAAGTTGCGCCAGATCCGCGCCGGCAGCTTGCCCCCTGTTACCTCGTTCATCGGCGCCTCGTCGTCATTCCCGACCCAAACGCCAACGACCAGCCGCTCGTTGAAACCGATGAACCAGGCATCGCGATGGTTCTGGCTGGTGCCCGTCTTGCCCGCTGCAAACGTCCCAAGATCAGCCTCCCGGCCAGTTCCTCGTTCGACGACCAACCGCAGCAAATCAACGAGATCTGGCTGGTATTGGCGAAGATCGGTGCTGGGTTGCTTCGGGGCGCCCAAGCGGAACGCGCGCGGCTCGCCATCGGCTCGGAAGGATACGATGCCCCATGGCTCGACTGGGGCCGCCCCCGCCCGAACCGAGGCGTAGGCACCGGTAAGATCAAGCAGGTTCACCTCCGATGAGCCGAGGGCGAGGCTCGGCGTTTCGGAAAGGTTGGCATCGATCCCCAATTCGTGAGCGGCGGCGATAACCTTGTCGATGCCAACCTCCATCGCCAGAGCCACCGTCGCGGCGTTCAGCGATTCCGCGAACGCCTGTGCTATACTGACTGGCCCGCGATAGCCGCCATCGTAGTTTCCTGGAGACCAGCCGTCGATCTCCATCGGCGCATCTTCAACCCAGTCGAAGGGAGTGAGGCCGGCCTTCAATGCGGCATAATAGACAAAGAGCTTGAAGGCAGAGCCCGGTTGGCGCATCGCCGAAACTGCGCGGTTAAACGTGCTTTTCGCGTAATCACGCCCGCCGACCATGGCGACCACAGCGCCCTCCGGCGTCATTGCCACCAAGGCGGCCTGTTGCGCGCCCGCTTCTGTGCCTTCCTGCTCAAGCGCTTCGGCAATCACCTTTTCGGCGATCGCTTGCAGCCGCGGCACCATCATCGTCCTGACCTTGATCGTGCCCCGGTAAGGGCCCGCAAGCTCGCGCGCCTCCTGCATCACCCAGTCGGCAAACCAACTGCCTGACCGAGTTGCCGGCTTTACCGGACGAAGTTCCGCGGTGGCGGTCTTTGCCTGCTCAGCGGTAACCTTGCCGCCCTTGATCATGGCATCGAGCACGAGTTCCGCCTGCCGGCGCGCGCCGTCCGGATTGCTTATGGGATTGAGCTGCGAGGGCGCACGGATAATGCCCGCAAGCATCGCCGCTTCACTCACATTGAGTTCGTGCACGTCCTTGTCGAAGTAAATACGGGCAGCCGCCGGGACGCCGGTTGCGCCGGCACCAAGATAGATGTTGTTCAGATATCGTGTGAGGATCTCGTCCTTGCCAAGCTTGCTCTCCAGCCAAAAGGCGATGACTGCTTCCTGGATCTTTCGCTTCCAGGTGCGGTCTCGCTCGAGATAGAGGATCTTGACCAGTTGCTGTGTGATCGTGCTGCCGCCTTGCACGACTTCGCCTGCACCGACATTCGTGTAAAGCGCGCGAAGGATGCCCCTCAGATCGATACCGAAGTGGTCATAGAAACGCCGGTCCTCCCTGGTAAGCACCGCATCGATGAGATGCGGCGGGAAATCTGCTCGCGCCGCGTAGGGGCCCTGAAGCGGTCCCTGGGTCACCAGCGGCTTGCCGGCAGCCGTTTCGAGCACCACCACCGGCTTCAGGGAGCCATCAGCAATCTCCTCCCACGGCACGTCCTTCAACGCCCACGAGAAAAGAGCGATCAGCGAGACAAGCAATATCGCGCCCGCAATGGCCGCACTCCGCGCGAGGATGGCGCGCCCGCTGCCTGCACTCCCTGGGCCAGCAGGCAGGTTTCTCGAACGCCGGCGCCGGAGGCCGGTCCAAATGGATCCAGCCAACCCGGCAACCCTTTGCCTTATGTCCGAGACCTCCATCCCTTGGCGCTGCTGGCGCAGCCCATCAAGCTTTTCAGCGAGTTGGGAGGTCGCTCCAACCGCATCGTGACGCACTGCCTGTCCAAGTCTCAGTAACGCCCGGCCGATTTCTGCAAGCGCGCTGCCCGTACGCGCAAATGCAGCGTCCTCGGGGCTTTCTGCCCTTTCAACGCTGGGCCCGGATGATTCTGGCCCCTTGTTTTCCGCGCCTCCACCCGGAGCGGCGTTGTTGTCCGCCATGCGTGAACTCTTTTCCAAACGACTGCGCCAACGCCGCCATGTAGCGCGCGACGCGACCCTCCCGACATCTTACTTCGGTTCGGATCGCCCTGCTTGTTGCGCAAAACGCATTGGCCGGGCAAGAGGTTGCCAACGACAGGTGCTGAGAATGACAACTGTTGCGCCGCTGGCGGGTACAAGAGCACTCTATTGGAGCTCTATGGCAGAAATTGCGGGCCGCCTGTCGACCGGTTCTATCCGGCATCCGGACGCCGCATTTGAAAGAAGGTATGCTCCGTCGGATCGCAGCGCCCGGTCGCGGAGAGTGCTTACGACGCGTCCGCAATGCGGTGGTTTTGCTCGGCCGATGTCAATAATCTTGTGAAAAATCCGATACTAGGGCACAATTTGTGAATGCACCCGAAGTGCGGAGCTATCGCAGTCCGGCCGCCTCGCGCCGAGTGACAGTTCGCGTGGGAGGGGTCGGCGTCGATGGATCAGGGGTTCTTTCTTCTGTTCGCTGCGGTGTCCGTGATCACGGCCCTGACTGTGGTCCTGGCGCGCAATCCTGTTCATAGCGCATTGGCACTGATGGCGTGTTTCCTGCAGGTCTCGGCGATCTTCGTCCTGCTCGGAGCGCCATTGCTCGCGGTCATCCAGATCTTCGTCTATGTCGGCGCGATCATGGTCCTGTTCCTCTTTGTGATCATGATGATCGACGTGCGCGAAGCGGTCCTGCAGCGGTTCTTGCCGGGCGGCAACTTGCCGGCGCTGGTGCTGCTCGTCCTGCTCGGTGTCGAGATGCTTGTGCTGGTGCTCTGGAGCGACCGCTTTTCGGCCACGGAACCCGCCGCCATCCGTGGCGGCGATGAGATCAGAGAGCTCAGTACCGCACTTTTCGCCGATTATCTCCTGCCGTTCGAAGTCGCCTCCGTCATCTTGCTCGCCGCCCTGGTCGGCGCGATCGTACTGGCGCGGAAGGAGCCGGGCTGATGGTTCCGCTCTCATGGTACATTTTGCTGGGAGTGGTCCTGTTCGTGATCGGGGCGGCGGGCGTGCTGCTCAGGCGCAATATTCTGGTCGTGCTGATGTCGCTGGAGTTGTTGCTGAACTCGGTCAACATCAATTTCATCGCTTTCGGGCGTTACTACGCTGATTTCCGCGGACAGATCTTCGCGATCTTCGTCATCGCAACCACCGCTGCGGAGGTAGCCGTCGCCCTTGGCATCCTGGTCGCCCTCGTGAGGAACAAGGCCACTCTCAAGGTCGACGACGTGACCGTGATGAAAGGATAGCGGCTTGGAACCGGTGATCTCGATCCGGCCGCTGCTTGCCGTCGCCATTGCCGGGCTGGCGGCCCTTTCAGTTCTCCTGTTGAACAAGCGCGAAAAACTCCGCGATCACGTCTCGCCACTGGCCGCGATTGCCATGTTCGCAATCGTCGCCTCGATGGCGCCCACGGTGCTGGCCGGCGGAACCGTTGAGCTGCGCCTCTTCGAGATCCTGCCGGGCATCGACTTCGCTTTCCGGGTCGATGCGCTCGGCATGGTCTTTGCCACCGTCTCGTCGCTGCTGTGGATCGTGGCTGCGGTCTATTCGATCGGCTATATGCGGCACCTGCACGAGCACGCGCAGACCCGATTCTTCGCCTGCTTCGCGACGAGCCTCGCGGCGGCTGTCGGGGGCGCCTTTGCCGCCAATCTCTTCACGCTGGTGATCTTCTACGAGGTGTTGAGCCTCGTCACCTATCCGCTCGTCTACCATCACGAGGACGAAGAGGGATGGAAGGGCAGCCGCAAATATCTCGTTTATCTGATGGGCGCATCGAAAAGCGTGCTTCTTGCCGCGCTGGCGCTGACCTATGCCATTGCGGGGTCGCTCGACTTCGTGCCCGGGGGGCTGCTCGCGGGCGCCAACGCCTCCGCAGCGCTGCTGACTGTCGTCTATTTCTGCTATCTCTTCGGCTTCGCCAAGGCCGCGGTGATGCCAATGCACGCCTGGCTGCCCGCCGCGATGGTGGCGCCGACACCGGTCAGCGCGCTGCTGCATGCAGTGGCCGTAGTCAAGATGGGCGTCTTCTGTGTACTGAGGGTGGTGTTCCATGTCTTCGGCGCGGGGCTGGTGGGCGGATTGGGGCTGGGTATCGCCACGGCCTATCTGGTTTCGTTCACGATCCTGATGGCGTCGGTCTACGCGCTGACGCGGGACGATCTGAAGGCGCGGCTCGCCTATTCGACGGTCAGCCAGCTCTCCTACGTGGTGCTGGGCGCGGTTCTCTTGTCGCCGGTCGCGATGGTCGGCGGGATCATCCATATCGCGGCGCACGCCTTCTCCAAGATCACGCTCTTCTTTTGCGCCGGGTCGATCTATTGCGCGTCCGGCAAGCGCAACATCAGCGACATGGCCGGCATCGGCCGCAGGCTGCCCTGGACGATGGGGGCGTTCTTCGTCGCCTCGCTCAGCATGATCGGAGTGCCCCCGACCGCGGGTTTCGTCAGCAAGTGGTATCTGACGCTGGGTTCGGTGCAGGCAGGGGAAATTGCGTTCCTGATCGTTCTCCTGGCGAGCTCGGTGCTGAACGCCGCCTATTTCCTGCCGGTCAGCTATGTCGCCTTTTTCGGCGCGGAGGCACAGGAGAGCCCGGCGGCCGTTCGCGAGATTCCGCTGGTGACGATCCCGCTGGTCGCGACCGCCATCCTGTCGGTGCTAATGGGAGTCTTCCCCGGCTATTTCCTCGCTCTGGCGGAAGGAGTGGTCAGATGATCGCGCGCATCGTCGATTTCTTTGGCGACGAGGCCCATGCAATACGGCGCCGCCGGCTGTTCTATCTCGTGCTCGTTCTGATCGTCGTCGCCGATTTTCTGGTCCCTCGCGAACATGCAGAATATCTATGGGAGCGGCTGCCTGGCTGGTCGGCAGTCTACGGCTTCGCTTCCTGCGTGATTTTGATTTTCGTTTCCAAGTTTCTCGGCCATCAGGGCGGGCTCATGCGGCGCGAGGACTATTATGACTGACTTTGTCCATCCCGCTCTCCTGTTCATTCTTGGCGCCGTGGCGATCCCCTTCCTGAAGGAGACGATCCGCAAGGCCTATCTGGTGCTGGTTCCGCTCCTGGCATTCCTCGCCGTGCTCACCATTGAGCCCGGGAGTTACGGCGCGGCGATGTTCATCGGGCAGGAAATCCTGATCGCCAAAGTCGATAAGCTGAGCATTCTCTTTGCCACGGTTTTCACCATCATGGCACTGGTCGGCATGGTCTACGCGCTGCATCTCACGCGCGCCGGCCAGCATGTGGCGGCGTTCGTTTACGTCGGCAGCGCGCTCGGCGTGGTGTTCGCCGGCGACTACCTGACGCTCTACCTCTTCTGGGAGGGCATGGCATTTGCCTCGGCCTATCTGGTTTTCGCTCAAGGCAGCGACAAGGCGACACGCGCCGCATTCCGCTACCTTATGGTCCACGTCACCGGCGGCGTCGCCCTGCTCGGCGGCATCCTTCTCCATGGGGCCGCCACCGGATCGCTACTCTTCGGCCCGATTGAGGGGGGCCCAATGGAGGCGGGGATGGGTGCCGGCGCCTATCTGATCCTTGCCGGGTTCCTTCTGAATGCCGCTGTGCCGCCGCTCAACGCCTGGCTCACCGACGCCTATCCGGAAGCAACCGTCACCGGGGCGGTGTTCATGAGCGCGTTTACCACCAAGACCGCCGTCTATGTGCTGGCGCGAGCCTTTCCCGGGACAGATATTCTGGTCTGGCTCGGCACGGTAATGGCGCTTTACGGCGTCGTCTACGCGGTCCTGGAAAACGATTGTCGCCGGCTGCTCGCCTATCACATCGTCAGCCAGGTGGGCTACATGGTGGCGGGCGTCGGCATCGGTACCGAGATGGCGGTGAATGGAGCCACCAGCCATGCCTTCGCCCATATCCTCTACAAGGCGCTCCTGTTCATGGGAGCCGGCGCGGTGATCCACGTCACCGGGCGGCGCAAGCTCACCGAGCTTGGCGGGCTCTACAGGACCATGCCGCTGACCGTGGCGCTCTACATGATCGGCGCCTTCGCGATCTCGGCATTTCCCTTCTTCTCGGGCTTCGTGACCAAGTCGATGGTGGTGGCGGCCGCGGGCCAGGATCACCGCGCGCTGGTGATGCTGGCACTGACGATGGCTTCGTCCGGGACGTTCCTGCACACCGGGCTCAAGCTGCCCTATTACATGTTCTTCGGCACGGACCGGAAGCTGGATGCGCGGGAGCCGCCCCGCAACATGCTGGTCGCGATGGGTATGGCGGCGGCGCTCTGCATCGCGATTGGCCTGTTTCCGGGACCGCTTTATACGCTTCTGCCTTATCCGGTCGACTTCGAGCCTTATACCGGCGCCCATGTCACCGAGAGCCTCGGAATCCTGATGTTCACAGCATTGGGCTTCGTCATTTTCCTCAAGGCGCTCGATCCGGAGAACACGATCAGCCTCGACACCGACTGGTTCTACCGCAAGGGCGCGCGCGGCTTCATGTGGCTCGCCGAAAAACCGTTGGCGCGCTACGAGAAGGCGGCGAGCGACGTGTCGGAGACTGCGGTGCTGCCCTTCCTGCACGGTTCGGCGCGGGCCGGGCTGCGGCTCGACCTAAATGGTGTGGATGGTGTCGTAAATGGTGTTGCCCGCTCGATCCTTACCGGCGGCGGGGTGCTGAGGCGGCTGCAGACCGGCGTCGTCACGCACTACGCGCTGGCGATGATCGCCGGTGTCATCGCGGCCGTCGTCGTTTTCGCCGTGGTGTGGCGGTAGGGGGCGCGATGGGATTCCCGCTGCTTAGCCTCATCATATTCACGCCGGCCGCCGGGGCGGCGGTTCTGATGTTTCTCCGCAGCGACGACGCAGTGCGGTGGACAGCGCTCGTTGTCACGGTCCTCGACCTCGTCTTCTCGATCGTGCTGCTGGCCGGCTTCGACACGACGACCCACGAGATGCAGTTCACCGAGACTGTGCCGTGGGTACCTGCGCTCGGGATCACCTATGCGCTCGGCGTCGACGGGATCAGCGCGCTCTTCGTGTTCCTGACCGCACTGTTGAGCTGGATCTCGGTGCTCGCTTCGTGGGTCGCGATCGAGCGCAAGCTCAAGGCGTTCATGGCGAGCCTGCTTGCGATGCAGGCGCTGATGCTCGGGGTGTTCTCAAGCCTCGACCTCTTCCTGTTTTACGTCTTCTGGGAGGCGATGCTGATCCCGATGTACCTGATCATCGGCGTGTGGGGCGGCGAGGGCCGGGTCTATGCGGCGTTCAAGTTCTTCCTTTACACGCTGGCTGGCAGCCTTCTGTTCCTGGTCGGTGTCATCGCGCTCTATTTCCACGGCGGCGAGACCTTCGACATCCTCGCTCTGACGGCGCAGGACTTGCCGTTCGGGGTCCAGTCCTGGCTGTTCTTCGCCTTCCTGATCGCCTTCGCCGTCAAGGTGCCGATGGTCCCGGTCCACACATGGCTGCCGGACGCCCATGTGCAGGCGCCGACCGCGGGCAGCATCATCCTTGCCGGGGTGCTCCTGAAGATGGGCGCCTACGGATTCCTGCGCTTCTCGCTGCCGATGCTGCCGGAAGCATCGGTGTATTTCTCGCCGCTGATGCTGGCGCTGTCGGCGCTCGCCATCGTCTATGGCGGGCTGCTTGCGCTCGCGCAGGATGACCTGAAGAAGCTGGTCGCCTATTCCAGCATCAGCCACATGGGCTTCGTGACGATGGGAATTTTCGCGCTGAATATCCGCGGGCTCGAGGGCGGCATCCTGCAGATGTTCAATCATGGAGTGACGACGGGGGCGCTGTTCCTCTTCGTCGGCCTGATCTACGAGCGGACCCATACCCGCAGCATCGCCGATTATGGCGGGCTGATGAAGGTGGCGCCGGTCTATACCGTGTTTCTTGCGCTCTTCACCCTGTCGTCGATGGCGCTGCCGGGAACGAATTCCTTCGTGGGTGAGTTGCTGGTGCTGTCGGGCGGGTTTGCGGCCAACCTTGCCGTCGGCGCGGCCGCCGTTCTGGGCGCAACGCTGGGCGCCGCCTATCTGCTCGGCATGTATCGGAGGGTCGCTCTTGGTCCGCCCAGCGTCGGCGCCCGGTTCAAGATCCGCGACGTGAACGCCCGCGAGATGGTGGCGATCCTGCCGCTCGCCGTATTCGTGCTTTGGGTCGGGCTCTATCCAAAACCCTTTCTCGACATCATCGACGCCTCTGTGACGCATCTGCTGACGCAGGTGCACGGCCGGGAGAACGGCCAATGACCGCCGCCGCGCTTCTGCAATCGGTCATAGCAAGCCTGCCCGAGATCGTGGTGGTCACCGGGGCCTGCATCCTGCTGATCCTGGGCCAGCTTGTCCGCAAGGGGCAGGAGCATTTCTTTGTCTCGGCTTCCATCGCGATCGTGCTGGTCGCCGCACTGGCGACGCTCATGCTGGCGAACGAGGTGCGTCCGGCCTATTCCGGCATGTTCATCGCCGACCGCTTCGCGGTCTTCTTCAAGCTCGTATTCTACCTGGCCACGATCCTGACATTCCTCCTGTCGCGAAAATTTGCCGATATCGAAGGGATCGCGAGCAGCGAATACTACGTCCTGCTGCTCTTTGCGCTTTTCGGAATGATGATCATGGCCTCGGCGACAGATCTTCTCTCGATCTATGTGGGCCTCGAGCTGATGGTGCTCTGCACCTATGTGCTGACCGGCTTCATGCGACGCGAGCGGCGCTCGAACGAAGCCGCGTTGAAATACGTGATCCTTGGCGCGGTCTCGACCGGGATTTTCCTGTACGGCGTCTCGCTGGTCTATGGGCTGACCGGCACGACGCAACTTGATGCGATGGCTCGGGCGGTGACCGGCGATCCGCTCGATCCCGGATTGCTGCTGGCGGTGGTCTTCATCGTCGCGGGGCTTGTCTTCAAGGTTGGCGCCGTGCCGTTCCATATGTGGCTGCCGGACGTCTACGAAGGCGCGCCGACGACGATCACCGCCTTCATGTCGGTGGGACCGAAGGCGGCGGGGTTCGCGGTGATCCTAAGGGTCTTCCTCAACCCGCTGGTCGCCGCCTCGGACGCATGGATCATCGTCGCGGTCATCGCAGTGGTGACCATGGCGCTCGGCAGTTTCGTGGCGCTGGTGCAGGATAATTTCAAGCGGCTGCTCGCCTATTCCAGCATCGCCCATGCCGGCTTCGCCATTTTCGGCGTGGTGGCTGGCGGTCAGGACGGGATCGCCAGCGTGATGCTCTACATGCTGATCTACGCTTTCATGAACCTCGGCATTTTCGGCGCCGTCATCATGATGCGGAATGGCGATTTCTCGGGCGAGGTGATCGAGGACTACGCGGGTTTTGCCAAGTTGCATCCGGGGCTCGCGCTTTTGATGCTCATCTATCTGTTCTCGCTCGCCGGTATTCCGCCGACGGCCGGCTTCTTCGCCAAGTTCTACGTGCTGGTCGCTCTCGTCGAGCGAGGTTTCGTGACGCTGGCGGTGATCGCCGTGCTCCTGAGCGCCGTCGCCGCCTATTTCTACATCCGCATCGTCATGGTGATCTACATGCGTGAGCCGGAGAGGGCGTTCGAGCCGGCGCTGACGCCCATGGTGCGCGCCACGCTTGCCTTCACCGCCCTCGGCACCATCGGCATCGGCCTTTTTCCGGCGTGGTTTCTTGGGCTTGCTCAACAGTCGGCATCTGGCGGCTAATCGATTGGATTTGCAATGATCCGCCCGACAGAATAGACTTTTAAGAGGATTGCCCAGGTTGCTTCTCGGGGCGACGACACTACTGGCCCCATATCGCGACTGAGCAAAGCCCTCGTTTGTTGAGCGGGGCGTAATGATATGACGGCAATGGAATTCCTGCCGGTTCTTTTCATGGTCGCCGGAATTGTTCTGGTGGCGATGGCGACGCTTTTTGTTTCCTCGCTGCTGCGCCCCTCCAACCCCTATCCGGCAAAGAACATGCCCTATGAATGCGGCATGGATCCTGCGGGCGAGGCCGCGGGCGGCCGCTTCCGGGTGCAGTTCTATATCCTCGCGATCCTGCTGGTCGTTTTCGATGTCGAGACGATGTTCCTCTTTCCCTGGGCCGTCGTCCTGAAAGAGATCGGGCTGGTCGGTTTTGTCGAGATGTTCGTTTTCATCGTGCTGCTTCTCGTGGGCTTCGCCTACGCCTGGCTGAAGGGAGCGCTTGAATGGGAGGAGTAAACAACGCGATCCGCGACAGTGTCCTGTTCACGACGGCCGACAGCGTCATCAACTGGAGCCGAAGGTCGGCATTGTGGCCGGAGACCTTTGGCATCGCGTGCTGCGCCATCGAGATGATTTCGGCCGGTTGCGCCCGCTATGATCTCGACCGGTTCGGCGTGGTGTTCCGCCCGTCGCCGCGCCAGTCCGACGTGATGATCATCGCCGGTACGGTCACGCGGAAATTCGCGCCGGTCGTCCGGCGGCTCTACGACCAGATGCCGGAGCCGCGCTGGGTGATCGCCATGGGCACCTGCGCCATTTCGGGCGGCGTCTACAACACCTACGCAGTGGTGCAGGGGTCGGAAACCTTCGTGCCCGTCGACGTGCATGTGCCCGGCTGTCCGCCGCGGCCCGAGGCGTTGATGCACGGCATCCTCCTGTTGCAGGAGAAGATCAAGAAGTCCCGCGCGTTGACCGGCACGCCTCTCGATCGGGTTGCAGCGTCATGAGTGTGGAACCGTCTCTCAACCGCGCTCCGATCATGGAGCGCTTTGGGGAAGCAATCGAGGATCTAGGCACCGCGCACGGCATTGAAGTCTTTGCTGTTCCGCCTGAGAAGATCGTCGAGTTCTGCCGGTTCCTGAAAGAAGACCCGGCGCTCAAATTCAATTTCCTCTCGGACATCTGCGGGGTCGATCATTATCCCGAGACGCCGCGTTACGAGGCGGTCTACCACCTCTATTCGCTGCCGAACAAATGGCGGATCCGTATCAAGTGCCGACTTGGCGACCCCCCGGAGGTTCCCTCGGTTACGGGAGTCTGGCGCACCGCCAACTGGCACGAGCGCGAGGCTTGGGACATGTACGGCATCCGGTTTACCGGGCATCCCGACCTGCGCCGGATCTACATGTGGGAAGGCTTCGAAGGCTTCCCACAGCGCAAGGATTTTCCGCTCCGCGGCTACAAGGACAAGCTGAACCCGTTTGGCGCCGAAGGCCCGCCGCCGACGCAGCCCGACCTTGCCACTAGGGAGATTCCCTGATGCATGTCGCCCAAAGTGTGCAGCGGTTTTGGGATAACGACATGCATTAAAAACAAAGGCCTAAAGCGCGCCGCGCCCGATAGAATTCATGCGGCGCGCTTTAGAAGCGGGATGAGGAAAAGTGTGTCCGCCCGCAGCCCGCTCGAACTGATTTGAAGGAGGCCGTTTGGCGCCGGAGAGTTGAGATGACCGAAGTCACCGAGCTCATGAAACCGGAAGGTGAAGCACTCAATACCAAGGAAGTGCTGCTCAACCTCGGTCCACAGCACCCCAGCACCCATGGGGTCCTGCGGCTCGTGCTCGAGCTGGATGGCGAGTATGTCGAGCGCGTGGATCCGCATGTCGGCTATCTCCACCGCGGCACCGAGAAACTGGCGGAGAGTTTTACCTATACCCAGATTTTCCCGCTGACGGACCGGCTCGATTATCTCTGTCCGCCTTCGAACAATCTGGCCTTCGCGCTGGCGGTGGAAAAGCTCCTCGGGATCGAAGCGCCGATCCGGGCGCAATATATCCGCGTGCTGATGGCCGAACTGGCGCGGATCTCCGGCCATCTCCTGATCACCGGCGCGCTGCCGATGGATCTCGGCGCCATGACCGCGCTGCTTTACGTCATGCGAGAACGCGAAATGATCATGGACCTCCTGGAAATGATCACCGGCGCGCGCATGCACACGTCCTTCTGCAGGGTTGGCGGGGTGCGCGAAGACCTGCCTGATGGCTTCCTTCCCAAGATCAGGGAGTTCTGCGACATCTTTCCAAGCCGGATCCGCGATTATGAGCGATTGCTCGAGAACAACCGGGTGTTCCTCAATCGCACGGAAGGCATCGGTGTGATCTCCGCCGAGGACGCGATCGACCTGGGCCTAAGCGGTCCGAACCTGCGTGCTTCCGGTGTCGACTGGGACATCCGGCGCGACGAGCCTTACGAAATCTACGACCGGCTGGATTTCAACGTCATCACCCGCGACGAGGGCGATTGCTACGCGCGCTGGCGGTGCAGGGTCGACGAAATGCGTGAAAGCATCCGCATCATCGAGCAATGTATCGCCCAGATGCCCGAAGGACCGTTCCAGATCGACATGCCGACGATCGCCTTCCCGGTGGACAAGGAGCGGGTGCACTGCTCGATGGAGGCGCTGATCCAGCATTTCGACCTGTCGGCCTACGGCTTCAACGTGCCGCCCGGCGAGGTTTATTCGGCGATCGAGGCGCCAAAGGGCGAGCTCGGCTTCTACATCATCAGCGACGGGTCGCCAAAACCGTTCCGCATGAAGGTGCGGGCGCCCTCGTTCGTTAATCTTCAGGCGCTCTTCGGAGTCACCAACGCCCGCTATCTGGCGGACATGATCGCCGTGCTCGGCAGCCTCGACCCGGTCATGGCGGAGGTGGACAAGTAGGAGGTTTGGACGCGATGAGCATGCGCGAAAAAATCGAACAGGCAGCGGCGGCGTATCCGGACCAGCGCTCGGCGATCATGCCCGCGCTTGTGATTGCACAGAAGGAACACGGCCATCTGCCCGGGCCTGTGCTGGAGGAGGTCGCCGACATCCTCGGGGTCGAGCGGATCTGGGTCTACGAGCTGGCAACCTTTTACACGCTCTTCCACACCGAGCCGGTGGGGAAGTTCCACCTGCAGCTCTGCGACAATGTCTCCTGCATGCTGTGCGGATCCGGGGACTTGCTCACGCATCTGGAAACGGTGCTCGAGATAAAGAAGGGCGACACCACGGCGGACGGGTTGTTCACGCTTTCGACCGTCGAGTGCCTTGGTGCCTGCGAGATGGCTCCGGTGATGCAGGTCGGCGACGACTACCACGGCAACCTTGACGTCGCGCGCCTGGACGCGCTGCTGGAAAGCCTTCGTGCCGCAGCCGGGCGAGCAGCGGGCGTCGAGCACGCTTCTCAGCCAATGCCTGGAGAGTAGCGCCATGTTCGAGCCGGTTCTTCTCAAGAATGTCGAGATCGCGAACGGCCATCTGCTTTCGACCTATGAGGCCGGCGGCGGCTATCAGGCGCTTAGGAAGGCGCTCAGCGAATACACGCCTGACGAGGTCGTCGAGCTCGTCAAACAATCCAACCTGCGCGGACGCGGCGGCGCCGGATTCCCGACGGGAATGAAGTGGAGCTTCGTCCCGAAGGGGGCCGACAAGCCGAAATATTTGTGCTGCAACGCGGACGAGGGGGAGCCCGGCACCTTCAAGGACCGCATTATCATGGAGCGCGACCCCCACCAGCTCATCGAGGGACTGGCAGTGAGCGGCTACGCGATCGGGGCCGAAACCGCCTATGTCTACATTCGCGGAGAATATGTAACGGCGATCCGTCGCCTGGAGCGAGCGATCGCCGAGGCTCACGAAAAGGGCTACCTGGGAAGGAACGTTCTGGGCTCGGACTTCAACTTCGCTGTCCACATTCATTGCGGCGCCGGCGCCTATATCTGCGGCGAAGAGACCGCGATGCTGGAGTCGCTCGAGGGCAAGCGGGCGCAGCCGCGATTGAAACCGCCGTTTCCGGCCGTGGCAGGGCTCTATGCGAGCCCCACGGTGATCAACAATGTCGAGACGCTCGCCTGCGTGCCGCATATCGTGACACGGGGGGCTGCCTGGTTTCGCGGCATCGGCCCGGACAAGAGCCCCGGTCCGAAGCTCTATTGCGTGAGCGGGCAGGTGCGCAAACCCGGTCTCTACGAGCTGCCGATGGGCATCCCGCTCAAGGAACTGGTCGAGGAGCACGCCGGCGGCCCGCTTCCGGGACGCAAGATCAAGGCGGTGATCCCGGGCGGAGTTTCGGCGCCGGTGATCCCGGAGCACGCGCTCGAAGTGGGGATGGACTTCGACTCGCTCTCTGCCGCCGGATCGATGCTCGGTTCGGCCGGCGTGATCGTGGTCGACGACTCCACCTGCATGGTCAAGGTCGCGACCCGGATCATCGAATTCTTCCACCATGAGTCCTGCGGCAAGTGCACGCCATGCCGGGAGGGCCTGAACTGGGTCGTCAAGGTCCTGCGCCGGATCGAGGCCGGGGAGGGCGCACCCGGCGACCTGGAGCAGCTGGACATGCTCTGCAAGGGCATTTTCGGCAATACGTTCTGTGCCTTGGGCGACGGCGCGGCGATGGGATTGCGGGCAGCACTCAAGCATTTCCGTGAGGAGTTCGTCGTCCATATCGAGGAGGGGAGGTGCCCGTTTCACTAATGCATGTCGCCCAAAAGTGTTCACCGGTTTGGAACAACGACATGCATGAAAACAAGACCTGCGGGGACAGGGCTGAGAGGAAATATGGTTAGTATCACGATCGACGGTCAGACGCTGGAAGTTGAGGCAGGCTCCACGGTGCTGAATGCGGCCGAGCGTTTGGGCATCGACATCCCGACCTTCTGCTACTGGAAGCGGTTGCCGGCACTTGCCTCGTGCCGTATGTGCCTGGTGGAGATCGAGGGGCTCAGGCGGTTGCAACCGTCCTGCGCGACTGTGGTCACCGATGGCATGGTGGTCAGGACGAACACGCCCCTGATCGAGGAGACGCGCTCGTCGATGCTCGACATGCTGCTCGCCAACCACCCGCTCGACTGTCCGATCTGCGACAAGGGCGGAGAGTGCGAGCTGCAGGACATGGTGATGGCCTACGGCCCCCGCAAAAGCGAGTTCCGCGATCCCAAACGTGTGTTCCACTCGAAGGATATCCGTCTGAGCCCGGTCATCATCATGAACGTCAACCGCTGCATCCAGTGCCAGCGCTGCGTCAGGATGTGTGAAGAGGTCGTCGGCGCGGTCGCCTTGGGGACGGTCGAAAAAGGGATGGACACCGCCGTCACCGGTTTCGAGGGCAGTCTCGCCAGTTGCGACCAGTGCGGCAACTGCGTCGAGGTCTGCCCGGTCGGCGCGCTGATGAGTTTCCCCTATCGCTACAAGGCACGGCCCTGGGACCTCGCCGAGACCGACACTATCTGCCCGCATTGCGGCACCGGCTGCCAGTTGACCGTCGGAGCACGCAAGGGCGAGTTCATGCGGGTCCGCTCGGACTGGGAGCACGGGGTCAATCGAGAAACGCTCTGCGTGCGCGGGCGCTTCGGCCTCGACTTCATCGAGAGCCGGGACCGGATCAAGCGACCGATGATCCGTCGCGATGGCGTGCTCACTCCGGTTTCCTGGGATGAGGCTGGCGACTACCTGCGCCGGCGCCTGTCGGCCGTCGAGAACAAGGCCGCCGGCGGACTCGCATCCGCGCGCCTGCCCAACGAGGTTCTCTACCAGTTCCAGAAGATGATGCGCACGGTGTTCCGCACGAACAACATCGACTGTTCGTCGCGCTGGTCTACGCCCTACGATGCGCTTGGCCCGCTGGTGGCGGGTTTCCATAGCCGCGCGCCGTTGGAAGAGGTACTCGGCAACGACTGTGTGCTCGTGATCGGCGGCAACGTGACGGAAGAAAACCCGGTTACCGAATACCTGCTCAGGGATGCCGCGCGGCGGCGGCAGACCAGATTGCTGATGCTCTCGGCGCGGCCGTCGCGTCTCGACGCCGATGCCCGGGCGGTCGTTCGCGTGCGGCCGGGCGAAGAAGCGGCGAGCCTTGCGGCGGTGGTGTCCGCGCTCGTGGCGGCGCATGGTCAGGCCTTGCCGGGCGACGTTTCTGCCAATATCGGCGTGACAATCGCTAGACCAGCGGCGAGCAGCGGCAGCGACGCGCTGGATCGTCTGGCCTCCGCACTCAAGGAGAGCCGCAGTGTCAGCGTTCTTGTCAGCATCGACCTCCTGAGATCGCCCGAGGCATGCGCGACGCTGCAACAGGTCAACAATCTGCTCAAGGTCCTCCACCTGCTCGGCAAGGGCCCGGCGATGCAGTTTCTCTTCGACCGCGCCAACCAGATGGGCGCCTGGGACATGGGGGTTCTGCCGGCGGCGCTACCGGGGCTCAGCGCGGTCGCCGACGGTGCGGCGCGCGCAGCTCTCGAACGGGCCTGGGGCACCGGGATTCCGTCCGAACCGGGCGCCGACCTCGACGCCATGCTCGAGCTCTCAATCGACGGACGGATGGGCGCACTCTATATCGCCGGAACCGACCCTCTGATTGCCTATCCCGACCGGGACTTCGTGACGCGTGCACTTGGCGGCGCCGATCTTCTGATCGTGCAGGACACGTTCCTGACGGAGACGGCAGGGCTGGCGGAGGTCGTCCTGCCCGCGGCGGGTTTCGGCGAGGAAGCCGGTACGTTCACTAACAACGAGGGCCGGCTTCAGACGGTTCGCAAATTCCGCGAGCCAGCCTTTGACGCGCGGGGCAATCTGGCGATCTTCGATTTCGTCGCGGCGCTACGCAAGGAACCGCTGCAGCCTTCCACGCAAGGCGAGATTTTCGACGAGATTGCCCGGCTGGTTCCAGCCTATCAGGGTTTGACTAAGGATGGGCTCGGCGCCGACGGCGCGTTCACCAAGGCGGTGCCGATGCCAGCGGCTGGCAAATTCTTCCCGGCGCCGCCTGCCCCGAGATCAACCGACGGGCTCGTGCTGGTGACAGGCAACTGCCTGTTCCACAACGGATATCTTTCCGAGCGCTCGGAAATCCTGAATACCGTTGCGGACGATCCCTATGTCGAAATGAGCGCTGAAGATGCCGCCGCGCTTGGCCTTTCGGATCGTGCCCAAGTGGTGGTGCGATCCGCTCACGGCGAACTGACGGCAAAGCTCAAGGCCAACCGGCGCTTTCCGAGCGGCCTCGTGTTTGTGCCCGAGAACTACAGGGCGCTGCGCCTCAACAGCCTGATGCGGCGAAACGAGTATCCACGTCCGGTGGAGGTGAGCGCGGCCGCACCGGTCTTCGAGAGTGCCGCCTCCACCGGCCCCGCCTTTGAGCAAGATCGGATCTGATTGAATCGTTGCGCGACTACCTGGGGATGTCGCGTGGGGTAGCATCTTGGAGTTGCCGAGCGGAGCACACCAGCTCTCCTGACTGTCGATGTAATTCCCCTGGAAGGAGACGTGCCGTATCTGCTCTCGTCAGTGATAGCGGTTGCCGCAAATGTAATCCTGCAGGTCCTGCTCCGTGCGCAACGCTTCGTCGAGCCTGTGCTTGACCACGTCGCCGATGCTGACCACGCCGACAACGGTGTCGCCTTCGAGCACGAGCACATGGCGCGTACGCCGCTGCGTCATCATCGCCATCACGTAGGGCAACAAATCCTGCGTCGAACAGGTCGCGACGCTGCGGTTCATGATCTCGGCAGCCCGCATCGTCGCCGCCTCGGGCCCGTATTCTGCCAATGCGTTGCAGCAATCCCGTTCCGAAAGCGTACCCAGGTATTCCCCGGCGGCGCGGCTGACGACCACGAAGCCGATATTGCTTTCGCGAAACAGCCGCAACACTTCCACCATGGTGTGAGTGGGCGTGACCGCAATGACCCCGACGCCCTTGTTCTTCACGATATCGCCGACAAACATCTGAGCCTCCTGCCCTGCAGCGCCGTGCGTCAGGCGCACCAAGGTCGCCGTAGCACTTTGAATTGGCGCACGATTTTACCCCTAAATCGCCTGCGATTTAAGGAGTCGTGCGGTCGCCTGGGATTGACAGCTGGCGCGTTCACGTTCGGCGGATATTTCGCCACCAGTTGTAACCCTGCGGCTCGCTCGCCTCCACCAGAACGTCCTTCTTCGTGTCGAGGCGGGCGGCAACCACGCCGCCACCGGTCGCCGCCTTGCCGGGCTTGGCGAGCAGGTCGTCGCGCCCGATCACCAGGTCGCGCGAGGAAAAACTCGAGAATTCATATTGTTGGCCAAGGGCGATCGCATCCGCCGGGCAGGCGTCCTCGCACAACCCGCAGAACAGGCATCGGGCCGTGTCGATCTCGAATTTGGCCGGTCGCCGGTTGCCCTTCTCGTCCTCATAGGGAACGACTTCGATACAGTCGCAGGGACAGATCCGCGCGCAGAGTTCGCAGGCGACGCACTTGATCTCGCCCTCTTCGTCACGCTTCAGGAAGTGATGCCCGCGATAACGCGAATAGGGCAGCCATTTCTCCTTGTCCGGGTACTGCATGGTCACGGTTCTGGAGAACATGTAGCCGAGTGTCAGCGCCAAGGCGTTCGACAGATCGGAGAAGAACGCCCAGCCGATCCAGGTTCCAGTTCTGTCCCTTGCGCGCGACATCGCCGTTCCGCTGCCGCCTGTCTCCTGGATCCAACCGAGGAGAAGATATGCGGCCTTTCAAGGTGCTGCAGCGACCTTAGTACGGAGGCTGCAGGGAGCCGCTTCCGGCCCCTAGGAGAAAACAATACCTGTAATAATTATGTTCGCCATCGACAGAGGAAGCAAGACCTTCCACCCGATCGCCATCAGTTGGTCGTAGCGATAGCGCGGGAAGGTGAAGCGAAACCACATGAATAAGTAGACGAAGAATGCCACCTTGAGCGCGAACCAGAGGAGCGGCGGCAAGGGGATCAGCACACCGTTCCAACCGCCAAAGAACAGGATCACCGAAAGGACCGACACGAGCAGCATGATGACGTATTCGCTGATCATGAAGAACGCGAAGCGGATGCCGCTGTATTCGGTATGGAATCCCGCCCCCAGATCGCCTTCCGCTTCCGCCAGATCGAAGGGGATGCGCTGCGCTTCAGCGAGCCCCGCGACGAAGAACACGAAGAACCCGACCGGTTGGTAAACGATGTTCCAGACATCGGCCTGAGCCCGGACAATGTCCAAAAGGCTCATGGATTGCGCCAGCATCACCACGCCGATGACAGCAAACCCCATCGGGATCTCGTAGCTGATCATCTGTGCGCAGGTCCTGAGACTGCCCAGCACCGCATATTTGCTATTCGCGGCCCAGCCGCCGAAGATGACGCCATAGACCTCGAGCCCGATCACCGCGAAGACGAAAAGCAGCGCCACGTTCATATTGGACACGTAAAGCGAGATTTCGTTGCCGAGCACCGAGACGGTCTCACCGAAGGGGATCGCGACGAACACCACAAAGGGCGGGGCAAGCGCCAGGATCGGCGCCAGTTTGAAGAGGAAGCGGTCGGCTTCGGCCGGGATGTGGTCCTCCTTGGTCAGGAGCTTGATGCCGTCCGCCACCGGTTGCAACAGTCCGTGCCACCCGACGCGCATCGGCCCCATTCGCTGCTGCATGTGCCCGGCGATCTTGCGTTCCAGCCAGGTTAGCGGCAAGGGCAATAGCAGCAGCATTGCGATCAGCAACGCGACCTTGAAGACGATCAGGCCAAGGGCGACGATAAGTTCCATGTCCGCGGCTTTATCCAACGGGTTGAAACACGTGGCCGGATTTGGCACCGGCCATGCACTGGCAATCTGCGCGCTTGTCTATCTGCACGGTACAACGGCGGCGCACGACTCACAATGCCATCACAGATCTGTCGTGGCGGTCCGCGATATGTCGGTGCCAGCGGCGCCCGAAGCCGACACTCCCGTAGGCGACTCTTCCCGACAATTTGATCCGGTGCAAGGTCGCGAGGCTGTCGCTGATCTAGCATATAATGACCGCGGGCCATCAGTCATCGGCGACGAACGCCGATGACTCCGAACGGTTCTGACAGCGCCTCGCGGGAAGGAGGATTCCATGACACTCAATGCATTGCTGCGTCCGGTTATGCTTGCCGGTCTCGTCGCCCTTGGCATGACCGCCGGGGCTGGCGCGCAAACAACCGAAGGCGACCCGCATCATCCTGAAGCTTCACCGGAGGCGCAGGCGCAGTCTTCCAGCCCGGAAGGCGCGGCCAGGCAACGTGAACAGCCTGGCCAGCCGGGTATGATGGGTCCGGGCATGATGGGCCAGGGCATGATGGGGCAAAACATGATGGGCCGCATGCCGATGATGCGCGGGCACATGATGAAGATAATGTTCGCCATCGCCGATGCGGATGGAGACGGGAGCCTCTCCTTCGAGGAGGTGACGGCCATCCACAAACGAATCTTCGACACGGTGGACGCCAACAAGGACGGGAAGGTTTCCACCGAAGAGATTCAGGCGTTCATGAGGCCTTAGCGGAGGGGCATTCGGCCCCTATTTCCACATGTCGCGCATGCGCGCGGCGACGTCGAGCCGGATCTGAAGAGCGTTGCGCTCAGCGGCCGTCGGACTGGCCAGGGGCCATGTTGCGGTCTCGAAGAACTGCAGGAGCGTCGCGGGAATGAACCGCGTCCGGCTCGCATAGACATGGCGATCGCCCTGCGCGTGCTGGCCACCGGTGAAGAAGCGCTGCGGAACCACCAGCGTCAGGCTGTCCTTGGCGCGCGTCATGCCGACATAGAGCAGCCGCCGCTCCTCCTCGAGATCGTGCGTCGTCCCCGTTCCGAGGTCGGACGGAATGCAGCCGTCGACGACATTGAGCATGAAGACGGCGCGCCATTCCTGGCCTTTGGCTGAATGAATGGTCGACAGGATCAGGTAGTCTTCATCGAGCAGCGGCACGCCGGCCTGGTCGCTGGTCGCGTCCGGCGGATCGAGCGTCAGTTCCGTCAGAAAACGTTCGCGGCTCGGATAGCCGGAAGCGATCTGCTCGAGTTGCAGGAGATCGGCCTTGCGTGTCTCGGCATCCTCGTGGATGCGATCGAGGTGCGGCTCGTACCAGGCACGCACCATGGCGATTTCCGCGGGCCACCCGGATCTGCGGAGGCCCTGTAGCAGTTCTACGAGACGCGCCCAATCGTCCCCGCTTTTGGGCGGGGAAGGGATCTCGGCAAGCGCCATCAGCGGCTCGGGGTCAGCCGCGATCGCGTCCAGAACCTTGCCGGCGGTTTGCGGGCCGATTCCGGGGAGCATCTGAAGCAGCCGAAATCCGGCGACGCGGTCACGCGGGTTCTGTGCGAAGCGCAACACCGCGAGCATGTCCTTCACATGGGCCGAGTCGAGGAATTTGAGGCCGCCGAACTTCACGAAGGGGATGTTGCGGCGGGTGAGCTCCACCTCAAGTGGACCGCTGTGGTTTGAGGCGCGAAACAGGACGGCCTGCTGCTTCAAACGCATTCCAGTCTCGCGGTTGGCGAGGACCTGCTCTACGATGTAGTTCGCCTGATCGTTCTCGTCCTTGACGGTCAGCAGCTTCGGACGCTCGGCCGACTGTCTGTCCGTCCAGAGATTCTTGGTGAAACGCTCGCGTGCAAGCTCGATGACGCCATTGGCGGCCGCGAGAATCGGTTGCGTCGAACGGTAGTTCCGGTCGAGCGTGATAACGTCGGCGGGTGGGGAGAACTCCTTCGGAAAATCGAGGATGTTGCGAACGGTTGCCGCCCGAAAGGAATAAATGGACTGTGCGTCGTCGCCGACGACCGTCAGGCCGCGCCCGCCGGGCTTCAGCGCCATCAGCACGGAAGACTGCAGCTTGTTGGTATCCTGGTATTCGTCCACGAGCACGTGGTCGAACCGGCCGCCGATGTCGGCGGCGAGTGATGGGTCGGTTACCATCTGCTCCCAATAGAGAAGCAGGTCGTCGTAATCGAGAACGTTCTGCGCCTGCTTGGCTTCGACGTATCCGGCGAACAGCGCCTTCAACTGCTCCTCCCAGCCGGAAACCCAAGGATACCAGTTCCGGAGCACGTCGTTGAGCGGCGTCTGCGAATTCACCGTCCGTGAGTAGATCGCCAGGCACGTGGCCTTCGTGGGAAACCGGCTTTCGGTCTTCGAGAATCCGAGCTCGTGGCGGACGAGATTCATCAGGTCGGCGCTGTCCTCTCGATCGTGGACGGTGAAATCTACGTTCAGGCCGATCTGCTCGGCGTAGATCCTGAGCAGGCGCGCCCCGATGCCGTGAAATGTGCCGGCCCAGGCGAGGGCGTCCGTCATGGCCCCGGAGCCGACCCCAAGCACCTGGGCACAGATGCGCTCGACACGGCGCGACATTTCAGCCGCGGCCCGGCGCGAAAAGGTCATGAGAAGGATGCGGCGAGGATCTGCTCCATTGACGATCAGGTGGGCGACCCGGTGAGCCAGCGTGTTGGTCTTCCCCGATCCCGCTCCGGCAATAATCAGCAATGGTCCGCCAACAATGCCATGGTCCGGTCCGATGCCATGTTCGACGGCGCGGCGCTGCCTGTCGTTCAGTTTTTCAAGGTAAGCTGCGCTCATTCGCCTGCCATGTTCGTTCCGCAATGAGTCCGGCTCAGCACATAGCTGATCGCCATCGGCAGTGGGTGACGTCAAGCTGAAAAAGGACAAGAGTGGCAAAAGCCCCCAGCAAATGAACATTTCTACTGCGCCGCGGGGCCTTTTGGACGCACAAAGGACGCAGTCACACGCCTGAATTGCCGCCAGCATGCGGCAGGTCATCGCCACAATGACGCGCGCTTCGCCAGACTTGGGGGTGACGAAGGTGCTGCAGGCAACATACTGGGGACGTCAATCGCGCGGGAGCCTGCCGAGCAATAGCTCATTTCCCTCGCCGTTTCCGCATCGCCGACATTTCAGCATGCCTGAAATGGCGATCAAGGACGTGCCGCCACCGTGCGTTCTGGCAATCTGACGACGATCAACGGGAGCCTGATGCCGACACTTCCTGCACCTGGCAACGAGCACATACCATTCGGGCAGTGTCTCCAAGGTCGAGGTGGATTCCGCGGTATCCCCACGCGGTGCCAGGTCGATTCCCCGCCGATGCCTCATCGTCACTCATTAAAGCTTGGCCGCCATCCGCGCGTTAGTCCGCGGCTGCTGCGCGACGAAGCTGCTGGCCGGGGCAACTGCCTGCAATCGGCAAGAAAAGTTGCGACCGCCGTCTTGGCATCCTCATCGTGCCGGCCGGGATCGCTTCCACCTCCGGTCTGCGACAACCGCTTCTTCGGCTTCCTGGGCACACGGGCTTAACGGTCGAGATTGAGCGAAAGCTGCGCGCCGCCACGCTTCAGCGCGGGTAGGGGCGGAGTGAGTTGAATCCGCCCGAAGATCTTTCTCCGCCGTGCTTCCTCGCGCTCCCGCCGGACGCGAGAGGCAGCTACGACGGCCATGGCGCGGTTTATGACTTCTTCGGCATGGGTCATGATAATCCTCCGAATGTTCACGTTATGTTCTCATTCGGACGCCGCGCTGTCAAGCTCCGTCTACAAGCTCGTGCGCATGCTTTGCGAGTCGAACCGGGTTCGGATTTTCTCAGTTGGGTTGATGGCGTCCTCAACCCAAAGCGTGGTCCCGGCGAATTGCCGGGACCTATATTTGCGTGCCGAGCCCTTACGGGCGGGGACGGCGGATTCGGCCAGGATCAGACGAGGTCGAAGCGATCGGCGTTCATCACCTTGTTCCAGGCTGCCACGAAATCGCGCACGAACTTCTTGGGTGAATCCTGCTGTGCGTAGACTTCCGCGATCGCACGAAGCACGGAGTTCGAACCGAAGACGAGGTCGACGCGAGTGCCGGTCCACTTCACCTCGCCGCTCTTGCGGTCGCGTCCCTCGAAGACGTCCTGGGCTTCCGCAGACGCCTTCCACTCCGTGCCCATGTCGAGCAAGTTCACGAAGAAGTCGTTGGTGAGCGCCCCGGGGCGTTTGGTGAAGACGCCGTGCTGGGACTGTCCGATATTCGCGTTCAGCACGCGCAAGCCGCCGACGAGAACCGTCATCTCCGGCGCGGTCAGCGTCAGGAGCTGTGCCTTGTCGACCAGCAGCTCCTCTGCCGAAACGGCATATTGAGCCTTCTGGTAGTTGCGGAAACCGTCGGCGATCGGCTCGAGGACGGCAAACGATTCCACATCGGTCTGCTTCTGCGATGCATCCGTGCGGCCCGGCGCGAAGGGAACGTCGATATCATGCCCGGCGGCTTTGGCCGCCTCCTCGATCGCGGCGGCGCCGCCAAGCACGATCAGGTCGGCGAGGGAAATCTTCTTGCCGCCGGACTGCGCCTCGTTGAAGGCCTTCTGGATGCCTTCAAGGGTTTCCAGCACTTTTGCAAGCTGGGCAGGCTGGTTGACTTCCCAATCCTTCTGGGGCTCAAGGCGGATGCGCGCGCCGTTCGCCCCGCCACGCTTGTCGGAGCCGCGGAAGGTCGAAGCGGACGCCCAGGCCGTCGACACCAGATCGGAGATCGAGAGGCCCGATGCGAGGATCTTGGCCTTGAGGCCGGCAACGTCCGCCGCGTCGACCAAGGGATGATCGACGGCGGGAACCGGATCCTGCCAGATCAACTCCTCGGCCGGGACCTCCGGGCCGAGATAACGCGAGCGCGGACCCATGTCGCGGTGCGTCAGCTTGAACCACGCCCGGGCAAAGGCGTCAGCGAACTGATCCGGATTCTCGTAGAAGCGCCTTGCGATCTTCTCGTAGGCAGGGTCGAACCTCAGGGCGAGGTCAGTGGTCAGCATGGATGGCGCGTGACGCCTCGACGGGTCGTGCGCATCCGGAATGGAATTGGCGCCTGCGCCATGCTTCGGTTTCCACTGATGCGCGCCGGCCGGGCTCTTGGTCAGCTCCCACTCATAGCCGAACAGGTTCCAGAAGAAGTTGTTGCTCCACTTGGTCGGCGTCGAAGTCCACGTGACTTCAAGGCCGCTGGTGATGGTATCGCCGCCCTTGCCGCTGCCGTAGCCGCTCTTCCAGCCGAGGCCCTGCTCCTCGATGCCGGCGCCCTCGGGCTCTGGGCCGACAAGTGCGGCATCGCCCGCGCCGTGGGTCTTGCCGAAGGTATGTCCGCCTGCGATGAGGGCGACGGTCTCCTCGTCGTTCATGGCCATGCGGGAGAACGTCTCGCGGATGTCGCGGGCAGCCGCGACCGGATCGGGGTTACCGTTCGGTCCTTCCGGATTGACGTAGATCAGGCCCATCTGCACCGCGGCAAGGGGGTTCTCGAGCTCGCGGTCACCCGTGTAACGCTTGTCGCCGAGCCACTCGGTCTCCATGCCCCAATAGATGTCTTCCTCCGGCTCCCAGACGTCGGGACGGCCGCCGCCGAAGCCGAAGGTCTTGAAGCCCATGGACTCCAGCGCACAGTTTCCGGCAAGGATCATCAGGTCGGCCCAGGAGATGCTGTTGCCGTATTTCTGCTTGACCGGCCAGAGCAGCCGGCGCGCCTTGTCGAGGTTGGCGTTGTCCGGCCAGCTATTGAGCGGCGCAAAGCGCTGCGTGCCGGAAGATGCACCGCCGCGGCCATCGCCGGTGCGGTAAGTGCCCGCGCTATGCCAGGCCATGCGGATGAGAAGCGGGCCATAATGGCCGAAGTCGGCCGGCCACCAGTCTTGGCTGTCCGTCATCAGCGCGTATAAATCCTGCTTGACGGCATTCAGGTCGAGCTTCTTGAACGCCTCGGCGTAGTCGAACGCCTCGCCCATGGGATTGGAAAGTGGCGAATTCTGGTAAAGAACTTTCAGGTTCAACTGGTTGGGCCACCAGTCGCGGTTCGACGTGCCGTGCACGACTGGGCAGCGGCCCGTTTTCTCGGCTTTTGCGTCCATTTCGGTCTCCCATTGTGATTGCGCGAAATTCGCTGGTTCGGTTTCATGGCCAGCGCGAGCGCGCCAGGCCATGGATGTCCTTTTGCTTGAGGTCCTCCCGGGAAAAAGACCCCGAAACAAACAGCCTTGAGCGCCAACGCCGAGTGGCCAGGACATCGAATGACCCTTCCACCATCGGAGTTCGAGGCGGTGACGTTGGCTGTCTTCTCTACAGCTTAATCACTCTAGCAAATGGGTTCCATTAATTTAAGTTGGATTTCCTGATCGCGGCGATAAGATGCGGTTATGATCAATTTTACACTCAAGCAGCTTCGCTATTTCGAGGCATTGGCACGGTACGGCCATTTCGGGCGCGCGGCGGAGGCCTGCGCAATCTCTCAACCTGCATTGTCGGTACAGATCAAGGAACTGGAGGAAGCGCTCGGCACGGAGCTGTTTGAAAGAGGCGCGCGTCAGGTGCGGCTCAGCAGCTTCGGAGAAGTGCTTGCGCAGCGCGTGCGCGACATCCTGCGTTCCATCGATGAAATTGGGGACCTGGCGCGCGCCTCGCAGGACCGTCTGGCGGGACGGCTGCGGATCGGCGTCATCCCGACGGTCGCACCCTACCTCTTGCCTCGGATAATAGGCAATCTCACCCGCATGTATGACGGGCTCGATATCAATGTGCGCGAGACGTTGACGTCGAAGCTGGTTCAGGACCTGTTGGAGGGCCGGCTCGACACGGCCATCGTCGCACTGCCGATATCCGAACCGTCCTTGACCGAGATTGCGCTGTTCGAGGAGAATTTTGTGCTGGTTCGGCCGGATGACGACGAGGGAAAGCCGGTGCCAAGTCGCGAAAGCTTGCGTGAAATGCGGCTGCTTCTGCTGGAGGAGGGGCATTGCTTTCGCGATCAGGCCCTGTCGTTCTGCAATATGCGTTCGGCGCTGCCGCGGGAATTGCTGGACGGAAGCTCTCTGTCCACTCTGGTCCAGATGGTCAGCGCCGGCATCGGCGTTACTCTGATCCCGGAGATGGCCGTGCCGGTGGAAACGCGTTCGGCGTCCGTGTCTGTCGCCCGCTTCGAGAGCCCCCAGCCCTCGCGCACAATTGGCATGATCTGGCGCAAGACGAGCCCCTTGGCCAAGCAGCTCTTGCAGATTTCGGAAGTCGTTCGCCAATGCGCGGATACGATGCCGGCGAGCAGCGAAATCTCTTCGCCGGGAGACCGAATGCCCGGCCGGAGCGGCGGCCGGGCATCGGAGACTAGGCGTTGAGCGATTTTGAGAACGGCATGACGCGGATCCGCTTGCCGAGCGCCTTGTAGGCGGCATTGGCAACGGCCGGGCCGATCGGCGGAACGCCAGGTTCGCCGATGCCGGAGGGCGGATTGGCCAAGGGCACGATGTGGACTTCGACCTTCGGCATGGCGTCGATCCTGAGCGGCGTATAGACGTCGAAATTGCCCTGATCGACCTTGCCATCCGTCAGCGTGATTTCCTCGCCCAGAATGGCGCCGAGCCCGAAGCCGATGCCGCCTTCCACCTGGGCGCGGACCTGATCGGGGTTGACCGCCAAACCGCAATCAACGGCGGCGACCACGCGCTCGACCTTGATGCCGCCATTCCCATCGGCCGAAACCTCGGCGATCTCGGCCACCACGGAGCCGAAGCTCTCGGCGAGGGCGACACCGCGGAAGCGGCCTTCGGCGAGCGGCTTCTGCCATTCCGCCTTTTCCGCCGCCAGCTTGAGCACGGTCGCGTGGCGCGACTGCGGCTCGAGCAAGGACAAACGGAATTCCACCGGATCGCGTCCCGCCGCTTCGGCAACCTCGTCCAGGAAGACTTCGGCTGCATAGGCGGTATGCGTCGATCCGACGGAGCGCCACCACAGGACCGGAACGCCGACGTCGGTGGTCGTGAGGCCGACTGTCTGGTTCGGGATGCGATAGGGCAGGTTGCTCGCCCCTTCGACCGACGTTGGGTCGACCCCGTTCTTGACCATGCCCTCGAACGCCGTCTTCGCCATGATGGATTGGCCGACGATGTGATCGTTCCAGGCGACGAGCTTTCCGTCCGCGTCGAGGCCCGCTTTGAGGGTGTGCATATAGGCGGGGCGATAGCGGCCCGCGCGCATGTCTTCCTCGCGCGTCCATTGCACCTTCACCGGGGCACGGAAGCCGATCGCCTTGGCTGCATACACTGCCTCGACGACGACATCGCCGTCGAAGACGGCCCGCCGGCCGAAGCTGCCGCCCGACTTCATGACGTTAAGGCGGACCTTCTCGGGGGGAATCCCGGCAATCTCTCCGGCTAGCCTCTGGTAGACGTCCGGGAACTGGTGCCCGCCCCAGACGTCGAGCGTGCCGTCCTCGTTCATGCGGGCGACGGCGTTCAGCGGTTCCATCGCCGCATGCGCCAGATAGGGGAACTCGAAGCTTGCCTCGAGGACCTTCGCCGCCTGCGCAAATGCAGCCTCGGCATCGCCGTCTTTGCGGGCGACCGCCGCCGGGGTCTTCTTCGCGAGATCGCGGTAGGTGGACATGACCTCCTGTGTGCCGCGCTTTTCCGCCGCCGCGTCGTCCCATTCCACCTTGACCGCTTCGCGTCCCTTGATCGCCGCCCACATGTGCTCGCCGATCACCGCGATGCCGCGAGGGGTTTCGACGACGTCGACCACGCCCTTGACGGCGCGTGCGGCGGAGGCATCGAAGGACTTCGCCTTCGCGCCGAAGAGCGGCGGGTGGATCATCACGGCAGTCAGCAGGCCAGGAAGCTTTACGTCGATCGTGTACTGCTCCGTGCCGTTTGCCTTGCGGGCGCTGTCGAAACGCTTCAACTCCGGATTGCCGATCAGCTTCCAGTCGCCCGGCTGCTTGAGCTTCACATCGGCCGGCACCGGCATCGTCGCCGCCTTGGCGGCAAAGACGCCGAAGCCGCCGCTCTTGCCGGATGGATGCGCGAGAATGCCATTCTCGACAGTGATCTCCGCCGCATCGACGCCCCACTCGGAGGCCGCGGCGGCGACGAGCATGGCGCGCGCCGCGGCGCCCGCCTTGCGATAGCGCTCCCACGAGGACGCCATGGAAGTCGAGCCTCCGGTTGCCTGGATCGCACCGCCAAAGGCGAGATTGCCATAGGCCTTGATATTGCCTGCGGCGCCCTTCACGTCGATCGCCGACCAGTCGGCATCGAGCTCCTCCGCTACGAGTGTGGCGATGCCGTTATAGGAGCCCTGGCCCATCTCGAACTGCGACGAAAGGACGGTCACCTTTCCGTCGCCGTCGATCGTCAGATAGGGGGAAAAGGAATGTGCCCCATTGTCCGCCGCGGTCTCGGCCGCAGCCGCTGGCGAGGCGGAGAGCAGGCGAAAGCCGACGGCGATGCCGGTGCCGGCAGCAAGAGCGCCGATGAGGAACTGCCGCCGCGACGCCTGGACGCCTGCTGCGGGGAGGCTAACCGATTGCATCAGTCTCGGGATCATGGCTCAGCCCTCCAGGCGCTTTGCGGCTTCATGAATGCCGGCTCGGATTCGATGATAGGTGGCGCAACGACAGAGATTGCCTGCCATCGCAGCGTCGATGTCCTCGTCGCTGGGCTTCGGATTGCTGGTCAGAAGATCTGTCGCCGACATGATTTGTCCCGACTGACAGTAGCCGCACTGAGGGACGTCGAGATCGGCCCAGACGGCCTGTACCGCTTCCGCGACCTTGCCTTTGAGCCCCTCGATGGTGGTTACCTCAGCCCCTTCGATGTCGCCGATGAGCGTCTGACAGGAGCGGACCGGCGCCCCATCGACATAGACGGTGCAGGCACCGCATTGCGCCATGCCGCACCCGAACTTCGTACCCGTCAGTCCTACAAGATCGCGGATCACCCAAAGAAGCGGCATATCCGCCTCGGCTTGGACCGAGTGCTTGACGCCGTTGATCGTCACAATTGCCATGGTGGTCTCCTCGCGTTGGGCGCAGCTTCGGCATTTGGGAGATGCCGCTTCATGCGCCGCAGCCATTCGGCAGGCTGCGGTCAAAGCTTAGAAGACCATCCCGCGGCTCGGTAGGGTCGATCCTGTCGGATTATTGCCTAGTTCTGTCGACATGACGCAATTGTGATCATGGTGAAGCCGCCGTTTCGTGTCCAGCAAATCGATTTAGGTGCCGCAGCGTGCCGTTTCTAATCAATCGAATCGCGTCTGTTCGGCTCGCTGGAGTTCAGGATTGACCTGATGTCCCTTATGGGCGGATGACCGAAAGCGCGTCGATATTCCCGGCTGAACTGCGTCGGGCTCTCGTAACCGACGCGTGCGGCGGCCGTCGCTGCGTCGAGCGACTGCGAAAGCATCAGTTCGCGCGCGTGGTGCAGCCGCAGGTGCTTCTGGAACTGCAGCGGACTCATTGCGGTCATGGCGCGGAAATGGTGATGGAGCGTCGATACGCCCATGTTCGCGACTTCCGCCAACTCCTCGACGCGCAGCGGCCGTGCATAATTTTCCTTCAGCCAGGCCACCGCCTTTGCCACGCGGTTGCTGTTGGTGCCGGCGAGCGCGAAGCGCCGAAGCCGCGCCCCTTGCTCGCCGGTAAGCAGTCGGTAGAGGATCTCATTGTGAATATGACTGGCCAGGAAGGGGATGTCGGCGGGCGAGTTTATGAGTGAAATCAGCCGCGACAGGGCGTCGAATAATTCCGGTGTCGCAGCGCCGACGACGACACCGAGGTCGCGTTCGGGCATGTCCCCGGGCTGTATGTCGTAGTCGGTGATGATCCGGCGCAGTTTCTCCAGATCAAGGCGCAGCGTCGCGGCCACATAGGGTTCGCTCTTGGTCGCCTCGCAAATCTGCCCGGTCATCGGCAAGCCGATGGCGGTCACGAAGAAGCAGGATTCGTCGTAGAGGAGCGTTTCGTTGCCGACCTTGACGCGCTTGCTTCCCTTGACGATCAGCGACAGGCTCGGTTCCGAGACACTCGAAAACGGGCCGGCCGGTTCGATGATACGGTAGAGGACGAGCCCTGGGATTGGGTGGCTGTAGCGAACACCGTCCCACGGCAATTGCGAGAGCTTGTCGAGAATTCGCGCACGAAGGGGCGCCGTTTCTTCGCGCAGGTCGCGCTTCTGCATACTTGCCTCGCTCCATTGCCGCCGCTTCATGGCTTTACACCGCTAAACTTATCACAGTATTTTGATCTCGACACGATTAGGCAACCGACAGCTAGCAAAACTGCCCCGCTTCGCTTCGCTTCGGGCATCATTTCGGACATCATCAGGACCTCAGGCTCAATTGTCCGACGGCGCGGACCGCTCGACATAGTCCGCCCGGTTGATGCCGTGGCGTTGCAGCTTGTCATAGAAGGTCTTGCGCGGAATGCCGAGCGCTTCCAGCGTTTCCTTGACGTCGCCCCGATGCGCTGTCAGGGCTTCCTTCAGGATCTCGGCCTCGTAGCGCTCCAGCCGTTCCGGAAGCGAGGCCCCAGCCTCCGCCGGTGGCGCGAGCGGCTTGCCGAGGCTTCCTTCCACGCCAAGCGCCACACGCTCTGCAAAATGCGACAGCTCGCGCACATTGCCGGGCCAGGCATGCGACATCAGGTGTTGCTGGACGGCCGGGGAAACCGGTGGAACGTCGCGCTCGAAACGTTCCGCCGCCCGGCTCAGGAAATGCGAGAAGAGCAGCGGGATGTCTTCGCGCCGCTCGCGCAGCGGCGGGATAGAAAGCGTCACGACGTTCAGCCGGTAGTAAAGGTCCTCTCGAAAATCGCCGCGCTCGGCAGGATCGCCAAGATCGACCTTGGCGGCGGCAACGACCCGGATGTCGACCGGCCGCGTCTCGTTGGTGCCGAGCGGGGTGATCTCGCGCGCTTCGAGCACACGCAGCATCTTGACCTGGGTTGCCGGCGGCATCGCCTCGATCTCGTCGAGAAACAACGTGCCGCCGCTTGCATGCTCGATCCGGCCGATCCTCTTTTTCACGGCTCCGGTAAAAGCGCCTGGCTCGTGGCCGAAGAGCTCGCTCTCGATCACCGTTTCGGGGAGCGCGCCGCAGTTGAGGGCTACAAAATTGCCGTTCCTGCGTCGGCTCCACTGGTGCAGGAGGGTCGCAACCACTTCCTTGCCGCTGCCGGTCTCGCCGGCGACAAGCACGTCGACGTCGGTGTCGGCAATGTGTTTCAGCGTCTGCCGCAACCGCTCCATGACCGGTGTCTGGCCGATCAGCGGCAGGCTGTCGGAGGCGGCTTCCGCCGCGCGGCGCAGCGCACGGTTTTCCATCACCAGGCGGCGCTTTTCCTCGGCGCGCCGCGCGCCCTGGACGAGCCGGTCGGCGGCAAAGGGCTTGGCAATGAAATCATAGACCCCATCCTGAATGGCCTGCACGGCCATCGGAATGTCGCCGTGTCCGGTGACCAGAATGACGGGAAGATCCGGATCGAGGGCCGCCACTTTCTGGAAGAAAGCGAGCCCGTCGAGGCCCGGCATGCGGATGTCGCTGATGACGACGCCGTCGAATTCGGAGCTGAGCGCGTCGAGCGCCTCGATCGCGCTGGCGAAGGGCGAGACCGTGAAGCCGGCGAGCTCGAGGGTCTGCTGCATCGCCTTGCGCAGGTCGCGGTCGTCGTCGATGAGGAAAACGGAAGCGGCATCGCTCATTGCGTTTGAGCCTTTTTCAGATGGATTGTGAATGTGGTTCCGGAGTCGCTCGTCTCGACCGCGATGTCGCCGCCATAGTCGGCGACGATCTCCTTGGAAATCGCGAGGCCGAGGCCGAGTCCCTCTTCCTTGGATGTGTTGAACGGAGTGAAAAGCTCATCGCGGACATCCTCCGGAATGCCGGGACCGTTGTCGGCGACTGTCAGCTCGATGCCGCGCTCGGTCTCCACGCACCGCACCCTGATCTCGCCGTTCTCGGCGTCGCCGAGCGCTTCCAGCGCATTCTGGAGAAGATTGATCAGCACCTGTTCGAGGCGAATGCGATTGCCCATGGCTTTGAGGCCGTTCGGAGGAAAAGAGATCCTGATCGTGTCCATGCGGCCGGCGAAGCGGCTGCGAAGCAGCAGCATCGCCCCCTCGATAACGTCCCGCATCTCGGTCGGCTCGGCGACGAAATTTCCCTTGCGGGCGAACCGGCGCAGTTCATCGGTGATTGTCCCGACGCGTTCGGTAAGCTCGGCAATGCTGGTGAGGTTTTCCGCCGCGGTCGCGCTTTGGCCGCGATCGAGGAAAATGCGGGCGTTGTCGGCATAGGCGCGGATCGTGGCGACCGGCTGGTTGATTTCGTGCGCGACGCCCGCGGCGACCTGCCCGAGGATCGCCAGCCGGTTGGCCTGCACGAGATCCTGCTGAACGGCCTGCAGCTTTTCGGTCGTCTGGCGATGGTCGGCGATTTCCGTTTCGAGGCGATCGCGGGCCATAGTGAGGTCACGCGTCCGCTCCTCGACACGCGCCTCAAGCTCGTTGCGTGCCGCGCGTTCCGCCGCCGAACGCAAGGCGACCGTCTGGCGCCGGCGCATGAGAAAGGCCGCAAGCGCGAGCAGGGGAACCAGGATCGCGAGCATCTGCAGCCTTGCATCGCGTGCGCCTGCGGATAACGCGGCGGTCAGCGGCGACAATTGCTCCAGCCGCCAGTTCGTCGACGGCACCATCGTTTCGACGCGCAGGAACGTCTCGGCGCGGCTGCCTGGGAGCAGGGCATCGAGGGTGGAGGAGCCGTCGGCCTTCGCTTCGATTTGGCTGAAATGTAGCGGCAGCAGGGGCGCGTCACCGAATTGCAGGCTTTCGCGGATCGACGCCAGACGGTCTTCTGGAATTTGCTTCGTTGTCATGAAGCGCCAGGAGGGGATGCTGGTGATGAGGACAATGCCCCGTCGGTCGGTGACATAGACGGGCCTGCCCGTGCTCGCCCAATCGGCTTCGACGCCGTCGAACTCGAGCTTGGCGACGATGACGCCGATCGGCCCCGCCGGCCCGTCGATCCGCCGGGAAATGTAGAGGCCCGGGCGTTTGCTGACCGACCCCATGGCGAAATGCTCCGCCTGACCATCACGGATTGCCAGCCGGAAATAGTCGCGAAAACCATAATTGCTTCCGACGAAACTTGTCGGCTCCCGCCAGTTGCTCGCGGCAATGGCGACGCCGTCTAGTCCGATCAGATAGACCACCGCCGCGCCGGCACTTGCGGCAAGCTCCTCGAGCTTGCGGTTGATTTGGTCGAGCGAGCGCGCATCCGGCGTCAGAAGCGATTGGCGGATCGCCGTGTCGTCGGCGAGCACCAGCGGCAGCGCGCGCTGTTTTTCGACGACGGCGCGCAACAGCGACGCCTTAAGGCTGGCATCGATGCGGCTTTGTTCAGCGAGCGCGTTGAGCGCATTTGTCCGGCCATATTCGCCGGCGGCGAACAAGCCGAACGCAAGTAACGCGAGTGCAACGAGCGCGAAGATCGACCACGACCGCCGGGCGCGGCGCTGGAGGTCGCCGAGATCATTCTTGAGGGGAATGTTCATTGCGGCATTGTGCATCTTTTCGCCCAGCCTGCCAATTCATCTGTGCGGATTTCCGCCCACTCCAGCGTGGATTATGGAATGCTTGAAAATTAAAGGGCTTAAGAATCAATTGGTTGTCTGCGCGCCTCCAATCTGGCACGCCTGTTGCAATCCCTTCCGCATGGCAGCGGGTGCTGTCGTTCTTCGGAAAAGCGGCCTGGGAGGCCCGGCGTCGCCGGACTAGGCCCACGTGGAGGATTATCATGATCGCAGAACATTCCGCGGAGGTCCGCGGCAAGACACCCCTTTATCGGCATCTCTATGTCCAGGTCCTTGCGGCGATCGCTGCGGGCATCCTGCTCGGGCATTTCTATCCGGATGTCGGCACCGAGCTCAAGCCGCTGGGCGACGCCTTCATCAAGCTCGTGAAGATGATCATCGCGCCGGTCATTTTCCTGACGGTCGCGACCGGTATTGCCGGCATGACCGACCTCGCCAAGGTCGGACGCGTCGCCGGCAAGGCGATGATCTACTTCCTGACCTTCTCCACGCTCGCGCTCGTCGTCGGTCTCGTGGTCGCGAATGTGGTCCAGCCTGGCTCCGGCATGCATATCGATCCGGCGTCGCTCGACGTGAAGGCGGTCACCACCTATACCGAGAAGGCGCATGAGCAGTCGGTCACCGGCTTTCTCATGAACATCATTCCGACGACGCTGATCAGTGCTTTCGCCGAGGGCGACATCCTGCAGGTGCTGTTCATCTCGGTTCTGTTCGGCATCGCGCTTGCGATGGTCGGCGAAAAAGGCCAGCCGGTGGTCGATTTCCTGCATGCGCTGACGTTGCCGATTTTCCGTCTGGTGGCGATCCTGATGAAGGCCGCCCCGATCGGCGCCTTCGGTGCGATGGCCTTTACCATCGGCAAGTACGGCGTGGCGTCGATCGCCAACCTCGCCATGCTGATCGGCACCTTCTATCTCACCTCGTTCCTCTTCGTCTTCATCGTGCTTGGCGCGGTCGCACGCTATAACGGCTTCTCGATCGTCGCGCTCATCCGCTACATCAAGGAAGAACTGCTGCTGGTGCTCGGAACATCCTCCTCGGAGGCGGCGCTGCCGGGCCTGATGAACAAGATGGAGAAGGCAGGCTGCAAGCGCTCGGTTGTCGGTCTCGTCATCCCGACCGGCTATTCCTTCAACCTCGATGGCACCAACATCTACATGACGCTCGCTGCGCTCTTCATCGCGCAGGCGACCGATATCCCGCTCTCCTTCGGTGACCAGATTCTGCTGTTGCTTGTCGCCATGTTGAGCTCGAAGGGTGCTGCCGGCATTACCGGTGCGGGCTTCATCACGCTGGCCGCGACGCTCTCGGTCGTCCCCTCCGTACCGGTCGCCGGCATGGCGCTGATCCTCGGCATCGACCGCTTCATGTCGGAGTGCCGCGCACTCACCAATTTCGTCGGCAATGCCGTCGCGACGGTCGTTGTGGCGAAATGGGAAGGCGAACTCGATCAGGCGCAGCTTTCCGCCGCACTCGGCGGGGAGACGTTGATTGACACCATTCCGGCGGTCGTCCAACCCGCCGAATAAACTGCCTCCCAGGGCAATGCACGAGAAGTGCGGCTTGGCGCGGTCTGGTTCTTCCAGGCCGCGCCTTTTTGCGCAATGTTGGCGACATGCGCGCCCTCAATCAAATCCCGTGCAGCACCTGTGTCGCCTTGACGGCGGCCGACGCCCGGTTTTCGACGCCGAGTTTCACGTAGATCTGTTCGAGATGCTTGGTGACCGTCCGGGCGCTCAAGCCGAGGATCTCGCCGATATCGCGGTTGGACTTGCCCTTGGCGATCCACAGCAGCACCTCGGATTCGCGCTGTGTCAAAAGGAAATGCTGGCGCAGCATCTCGTCGTCGCTCATGCCGTTCTCGGCGGTCAGGCGGAAGAGATATTCGTTCGCGCCGATGGCGCCGAGATAGGAAATCTGCAAACCCGTCTGGCCGGCCTGCTGCAGCGTGAAGCTGCCCTGACCGGAACCATGCTTTTCCCGTTGCCGCATCCATTCGGCGATGCGGGCAGTCACCACCGCAAGCCCGTCGTCGCTTCCCGTTGCGGCATTGACGAGCCGCGTCGCCTGCGGCGTCGACCAGCGGACGCCGCCGTCGCCGCGCACGGCAAGCAGGTGCCGCCCGGCCGCATCGAGCGCAACGCGGGCGCTCTGGGCGGAACGCGCATTGGAGAGGTGGACGCGAATGCGGGCCCGCAGCTCGTCGATGTTGATCGGCTTGGTAAGATAGTCGACACCACCGGCTTCCAGCGCGCGCACCACGTGCTCCGTCTCGGTGAGCCCGGTCATGAAGACCACTGGAACCTGGGTGACGGACGCGTTTGCTTTCAGCCGGACGCAGGTATCGAAACCATCCATCCCGGGCATCACGGCGTCGAGCAGGATGATGTCGGGAGTAATGCGGTCGGCAATATTCAGGGCGGCGTTGCCGGAGGTGGCGATCAACACCGAGAAGCCGGATTGTTCCAAGGCTTCGGTCAGAAAACCCAATGCCTCGGGCGAATCGTCGACGAGAAGCACGATGTCGCGCGGATTGACGGGTTCAGCCACGCGTCTCGGCCTCCTCTGCCGTCAGCTGCTTCAGGAATGCGTCGTAGCCGGAAAGGTCGAAGGCACGGACATAGGCGCGCACCGCCTCCGCAAAAGCCTGGTTCTCCGGGTTCAGGGCAATCTCCGTCAGCTTCGCCTCGATGCCCCTCACGTAACCGATTTCCCCAAGCCGGATCAATTCCTCCACATGGTGGTGTCCGGGGCTGGTCACAGGATCGGCCTTGCCATTGGTCTGCCTGTCGTCCTCATGAATCCATTCGAGGCCGAGATGGATCGCCAGCTTGTCGATGAGCTGGCGGACCCCGAAGGGTTTGGCGAGCGTGTCGTTGTGACCGCCTGCGGTGCCGGCCGTCGATCCGTCGCCGATATTGGCCGACAGCATGATCGCCGGCGCGGTCTGGCCGCTCTCACGCAATCGCGTCACCAGTTCCCAGCCGTTCATGTCAGGCATGGAGATGTCGATGAGGAACAGGTCGGGCTTCATGTCTTCGATGAGCGTCAGGCAGTCCCGTCCGCTCGCCGCCGTCAGCACGACGAAATCGAGCGGGGCCAGCACCTCGCGCATAAGATCGCGGTGATCCTCGTTGTCGTCGACGACGATAACGGTTCGGCGCGGTCCCCTGTAGGACTTGATCTTGTGGACCGTGTCCTTGAGCGCAGCCGGCCGATCGACGGCGGAGAGCATCAGGCGGACGCGGAAAGCCGTGCCCTTGTCCCTTTCGCTGGTGACGGAGATCTCGCCACCGAGCGTCTGGGTGAGCAGGCGCGTGATGGTCAGGCCAAGCCCGAGCCCGGGCATGCGATGTTCAGCCTCGCCGCGCTGGAACGGATCGAAGATACGCGGCAAATCCTTGTCGCTGATGCCGCGGCCGCTGTCCTCGATCGTGAAGGTTGCGACCTGGTTGCGATAGCCGACGTCGAAGCGTATGTGGCCGCGTTCGGTGAACTTCAGCGCATTAGACAGGAGATTGACGAGGATCTGTCTCAGCCGCTTCTCGTCCGTTCGCACATATTGCGGCAGCGCCGCTGCACGGTCGTGTTCGAAGGCGATGCCCTTGGCCTGGGCTTGCGGGCGGAACATGTCGACGATCTGGTCGAGGAAATCGTGAATATTGATTTCGTTGGAATAGACCTGCAGCTTGCCCGCTTCGATCTTGGATATATCGAGCAGGCCGTCGATGAGGCCCGAAAGGTGATCGGCGCTGCGCTTGATCACCTTGATCGCTCCCTGCCTTGAGGGCGGTATGGTGTCGTCGCGTTCGAGGATCTGCGCATAGCCGAGCACGGCGTTGAGCGGCGTGCGCAGTTCGTGGCTCAAGCCCACGACATAGCGGCTCTTCGCCCGGTTCGCTGCTTCCGCCGCTTCCTTGGCGTTCTGCAAGGCGGCGTCGGTCTTCTTGTGCGCGGCGATTTCCTTGAGGAGCAGCGTGTTCTGGCGCGAGGATTCCTCTTCCGCCACGACGCGGCTGTCATGGGCGAGCACGTAGAACCAGCAGACGACGCCGGTCACGATCGCAAAGACGAAGAAGACGATCGCGATCGTGCGTTCGACGACGGCGGCGGTCTCGGGCGAGGCGGCGGTCGTCTGATGAGCGATCATCGCGAGAATGATGCCGATACCGGTGATCGAGAGGAGGGCGGAGATCGCGTAGCGGCCGAGCCTTGTGGCGAGCTTTGCAGTCACCGCCTCCGGCAGAATCGCCTTTGCGACCGTCGCGATCTGCGTGTTCAGTCGTGCTTTCGGCTTGCACATGTCGTGGCAGCGGCTGTCGAGCGAGCAGCAGAGCGAGCAGATCGGCGCCGCATAGGCTGGACACCAGGCCATGTCTTCCGGCTCGAACGGATGCTCGCAGATCGAGCAGGCGATCTCGCTCTCCCGGAACCAGCTCTTGCGCGGCTTGCGCGCGAGATAGAATTTTCCTTCCGTCGCCCAGGCGATCAGCGGCGAGGCGATAAAGGCCGTGACGAGCGCGATATAGGGGGCGAGCGAGGCGGCGACATCGCCGAAGGCGCCGAAATGCGCCGCAAGCGCGAGGATTGTCGAGATCCCCATGGTCCCGAGACCGACGGGATTGACGTCATAAAGATGCGCACGCTTGAACTCGATGCCGGGCGGTGACAAGGCCAGCGGCTTGTTGACGAAGAGATCGGCCGAGATGGCGCAGAGCCAGGCCATGGCGATGATCGAAAAGATACCGAGCGTTTCCTCGAGCAGCCGGTAGATGCCGAGCTCCATCAGGAGGAGCGCGATCGCCACGTTGAAGACCAGCCAGATGACGCGGCCGGGATGGCTGTGGGTAAGCCGCGAGAAGAAGTTCGACCAGGCGAGCGAGCCGGCATAGGCGTTCATCACATTGATCTTCAGCTGCGAGATGACGACGAAGGCGACCATCAAAAGAAGCGCTGCCGTATCCGACGGGAAAATGTAGCCGAAAGCCGTGTAGTACATCTGCGCCGGGTCGGCGGCCCGCGTCGAGGGCACGCCGGCACTGAGCGCCAGCACGACGAGAAATGAACCCGCCAGCAGCTTCGGTGCGCCGACGATCACCCAGCCGGAGCCGGCGAGAAACACCGCGATCCGGTGATGCAGCTTCCTCTGGCCATCGGGCGGCAGGAAGCGGAGGAAGTCGACCTGTTCGCCGATCTGCGCCATCAGCGCGAAGATCACGGCGGAGGCGGCGCCGAACTCCACGAGATCGAAGGGCGCAAGCGTGCCTGAAGGACCTGAGGCATGGTGGATGCCGGAATAGGCAAGCCACAGTCCCACCTTTTCCCAATCGGCGAGCGCGATGAAGGCGAAGGGCAGGATGTTGAGCACGATCCAGAAAGGTTGCGTCATCAGTTGGAACTTGCTGATGAGGCGTACACCGTGGGTCACAAGCGGGATTACCACGACGGCGCTGACGATGTAGCCGATCCAGAGCGGCACGCCGAGGGCAAGCTCCAGCGCCCCGGACATGATCGACGCCTCGATCGCAAAGAGAATGAAGGTGAAGCTTGCATAGATCAGCGAGGTGATGGTCGAGCCGATATAGCCGAAGCTCGCGCCGCGTGTCAGAAGGTCGATGTCGACGCCATGGCGGATCGCGTAGCGGCTGATCGGCAGGCCGACGAGCAGGATCATGATGCTGGCGACGAGGATCGCGACGATCGCATTCGTCGTGCCGTAGGACATCGTGATGGCACCGCCGATGGCTTCAAGCGCCAGGAACGAGATCGCGCCGATCGCCGTCTGCGAGATGCGCTCGGAGGAAAAACGCCGCGCACTTTTGGCGGTAAACCGCAGCGCATAATCCTCAAGCGTCTGGTTGGCGACCCAGCGATTGTATTCTCGTCGAACGGGAATGATGCGCTGGCGTGCCGCCATGGTCCCTCGTGTCTCTAGCGTCCCTCGCTTTCGTAACACAGACGGGCGGACTACGAAATTGCTGCATTGCGGAAAGTTTCCGCCAATCGGTCCGATCCGGTTCGGTGTCTTTCGTAGCGCCGACGGCAGTTATGCATCGGCGTGCAGCCGCCGTAGATGAAGGTGTTCAGGATGATGGGAACGCGCTCGGCACCAACGATACCGTCCGGCTCCTTCTCCAGGTTCACATCGACTTCGCCAGCAAACCACTCGCCAGGGAACGGAAGGCCTCGACGGCTTTCGAGAGGACATCTTTGGGATCGTCGCTCGCAGCGATCCAGAGAGCGGCATTGAGCGCTGCACCATTCAGTAGCCGGGCTGCAGCCTCTGCATCCATCGGCTTCATGATTTCCTGTTCGATGAGGCGTTCAACTGTCCGCTTTGTCGCCTGCAGGCAGCTGTTTTGACTGGGCCATTGCGATGGATCACCAAGGACCGCCGGCCCGTCAAGCAGAACGATACGCTGCACTTCGGGATCGAGCGCCATTTCGATGTAGGTCACTCCTTCGGCCATTAGCCCTTCCCACTCGTCCTGTGCGTGGACGCCAATCTCCTGCGCTCGCCTTGCCATCTCTGCGTCGATCTGGCTGACAACGGCCGCCAGAAGTCCGCGCTTGTCCCCGAAATTGTGGTAGAGCGCCCCCCGCGTGAGCCCCGCCTCAGCGGTCAGATCGTCCATTGAAGCAGCGGCATAACCCTTTTCGGCAAAGGCCTTTCGCGCGGCCGTGATCAGCTTTGCGCGGTTCTCCTCCATCATCTCAGCTCGTCGCTTCGCGGCCATCACTCGTTTCCTGTTCATATACGCGATGTATGTGGGTTGACATACGGTGCGTATGTGTGTTCTGCATACGCGTCGTATATCAAATTATGTAACGGCGTGTGAAGCCCCAAGGTGAAAGGACTTAAAAGATGACACAGCGTAACGCAGTATTCCCGGCTAATCGGCATGCACTCTACGAAGCCCACGGCTATTCGGCCGCGATCCGCTCCGGCGACCTTCTTTTTGCTTCGGGGCAGGTCGGTAGCCGCGCCGATGGAAGCCCTGAGCCGGACTTCAAGCGTCAGGTACAATTGGCCTTTGAAAACCTGCAGGCCACACTAGAGGCGGCAGGCTGCACTTTCGACGATATTGTCGATGTGACCACGTTCCATACGGATCCCGAGAACCAGTTCGAGACCATCATGGCGGTCAAGAATCACATATTCGATAAACCGCCGTACCCGAACTGGACCGCAATCGGCGTGAACTGGCTTGCGGGTTTCGATTTCGAAATCAAGGTCATCGCGCGCATTCCCGAAAGCGCCTAGTTTCGGCCGGAGCAATTCCGGTCGGAGAGGTTCTCCGGCATCCGGCGTCGCCGATCGCGTGCACTGGCCAATATGCCAGTGCACAGCAACTCAAGCCGAGCCGGGCGGGCGCCTGAATTGCTGCCCCGCGATGAACACGTTGATTAGGCCCCGCCCGTCACGGCGGTGTCGATGACGGTGAAGTCATGGGTGATAGTGGCGCTCTTCGCCAGCATCGCCGATGCCGAGCAGTATTTTTCCAGGGACAGAGCCACTGCCCGCTCGACCTTCTTTGGGGCTATGCCGCGCCCCTTGACCACGAAGTGCATGTGGATGCGGGTAAAGACCCTCGGGTCCGTTTCGGCTCGCTCCGCGTCGAGCTCGACGGTGCAGTCCTCGACCGCCTCGCGGCCTTTTTCCAGGATGTGAACGACGTCGTAGGCCGAGCAGCCGCCGGCCCCGATTAGCACCAGTTCCATCGGGCTCGGTCCTGGCGTTCGCCCCTCGGGGCCCGAGGCCGTTCCGAATACGAGTTTGTGGCCGCTCCCCGACTCGCCGACGAACGTTCGCTCTTCAACCCATTTGATTCGTGCTTTCATGATTTTGCCCCTTTATTTGACATGCCCAGCCGGCCGGCGCTCACGGGTTTCCAATAGCCGGAAAAATCATGCTGCCGCCAGACAGCCACGTCGATTTCGTCATCAATCTTTTTGCGCCATTTTCCACGCACCGCCGTCAACTCCGGTGCGACCTTGATCGCTGTTTCGCTGCAGCGACCGAGGCAGTCGATCCTGGTCCGCAGGCGGAACTAACCTCCGTGGGTCGGGGTTTCGTGTCCGTTGGTGCTCGACCAAAGGAGTGCTGTCATGGCCAAGAGAGCCGCCGGGCCAAAGAACGAAAAACCGGCCACCATTGCCGACCACGACTCCAGTTGCGGCGGCTGGGCGAAGGAACGCTCCGTCAGGTTGATGTAGCGGGGATGGACGATGGCTCTGCGCTCGCGTGAAAGACCAACGAAGAGGGCCGAGGCAGCGGGGCTGGCCCGAAGGGGAGGCGCCACCGACGAAGTCTTGACCCCCGGCGGCTTCTTGCTGCCTGTCAGTACCGCGCCGATGGAGGCGCGCTCGGCCCAAGAGCTCCCGGCTGGTCGTGCATGGCAGTACGAGCCGAAGTGGGACGGTTTCCGTTGCCTCGCCTTCAAGTCCGGCGAAGAGGTCGATCTGCGTGCGAAGTCCGGGAAGCCTCTCGGGCGCTTCTTCCCGGAGGTCGTCACCGTGCTGCGGCAACTGAGCGCCGCACAATTCGTGGTCGATGGCGAACTGGTAATAGAGGTCGATGGACGCCTTTCCTTCGACGCGCTGCAGATGCGTTTGCATCCGGCGGCGAGCCGCGTTCGAAAGCTCTCGCAGGAGACGCCCGCCAAGCTCATCCTCTTCGACGTTCTGGTTGGCACGGATGGTGCAATCCTCACCGGCGAGCCGCTCACTGTCCGGCGCACTGCGCTTGAAGCCTTCGCCAGGGAGAACGCCATTACGGACAAGCTGGAACTTTCGCCGTTCGCGCTTGACAGGCACGAAGCCGAGCGCTGGCTCACCGGGTGGCAAGCAGGCGCCACCGATGGCGTTGTCGCAAAAAAACGCGACGGCCCTTACGAATGCGGAGAGCGGGCAATGGTGAAGGTCAAACGCCTGAAGACGGCCGATTGCGTCGTCGGCGGCTTCCGGTACGAAAGCGACAGCGCGGAGGTCGGCTCCCTCCTGCTCGGCTTGTACGAGGCAGACGGAACGCTGAACCATGTCGGCTTCACCGCGACGATCTCCGACAAGGAGCGGCCTGCGCTGACGCGCCGACTCGAGGCCTTGCGCGAACCACCGGGCTTTACCGGCAAGGCTCCCGGCGGCCCCAGCCGTTGGAGCAGCGAACGTAGCGGCGAATGGGAGCCGGTCCGTCCGGAACTCGTCGTCGAGGTAAGGTTTGATCACGTCAGCAACCGGCGCTTTCGTCACGGCACAAAGTTGATGCGTTGGAGGCCGGACAAGGATCCGCGCCAGTGCACCTATGAACAGATCCTCCCGCGGTGAGGGCGGGGAAGCGCCGCTGTCTTCTCGGAAACTGAGTTGGGCCTTCGCGGTCGCCGTGGGGACGGTCTGGGGATTATCGCGGACAGCTCCGGTGTCATCGCCTGAAGACGTGAACCGCTCCTCCGGCATCGTCGGATACGAGAATGGAACCGCCGGGCGCTTCCTTGACGTCCACCGGCCGGCCGACGTCTCTGAGGAAAGTCGTCGCCGAAACCGGTCGGCCGCCCCGGAAGCGTACGCGCACGACCTGATATCCGACCGGAACCGACCTGTCCCAGCTGCCGTGCTGGGCGACCAGAGCGTCGCCGCCGAGACTGCGGAAGAAATGGATACCGAGGGCCGCGACATGGGCCTGAAAGTCGAGGACGGGCGGAATCTGCCGCTCGGGCGGCGCCGCGTCCTCAAACCCTTCGAGCCGGGTCTGGCCTCCAAAATAGGGAAAGCCGTAAAAGCCGCCCGGCCGGAGCGCGTTGAGCTCGTCGGGCGGGATATCGTCGCCCATTCCGTCGGCGCCGTTGTCGGTAAAGTACATGGTGCCGCCGCGCCAGTCGAAGCCGACCGAGTTACGCACGCCCCAGGCGACCCGGCGAAGATCGGACCCGTCCTGGTTCATGCTGACGATCGTGCCCTGCAGCCCGCGCGGCCGGCAAATGTTGCAAGGCGATCCAAACGAGACATAGAGCCGGGAATCGGGGCCCACGGCGATATAGCGATAACTATGGGCCCCCGAATTCGGCAGCCCGCGGCGAATATCGCGCCTGCCGGTCAGAGCGCCCCCGCGTCCGATGTCGAACGCGGTTACGCTGTCCCTCGAAGCGACAAACAAACGACCGCCGGTGCATGCGACACCGTTGGCAGCGGAGAACCCGGAGGCGACCCGCCGGGCGCCGCCGCCGGACAACGGCACGGCATAGACCGAGGAACCTTTGGTTCCGACGAACACTACGTCGCCGCAGACCGCCATTTCGCGCGCAGCGGGAACGCGGGCGAGCAGTTCGGCCCGCGCCGGGCCGAGAGCCACGCCGGAGGCGACCGCCGCCAGTGCGAGAAATCCCATTCGAACGGAGAGAGATCCGGCTTTTGAGGAAAAGACGTCCATCGGCGCCCTCCGAATGCAAGCTGACTTGCTGGAGGGAATTGGAGCGGCTTGCTCTCGTTTCAAGCCGGAGCCGACTGCTTGTTCTTAAAGTCGTAGCCGGGTCTAACGATGAAAACATGCAGCAATTCAAACGGCTACGACGTCCTTTGCGCGTCTCAAAAGGCGCGCGGCGCCAGTTGGCCTCACGGCGAAGTGATCCCGTGATGCTAGGTCTCCGGTGGTGCTGGGCCCATTGTCGGATCAGCTGTCTAAGAGGAAGAACGTGATGCCTGTCCCTTCGATAAGATCGATACTCGGATTAGAGGCCCTACTGTTTACAGCCGCCTCACTTGTCCACGCCGGCATTCTATATCGCGGCTACGAGCATTCGCGCGCCGCGACTGCGGAGGGCATGATCGCGGCAGTCCTGATCCTTGGCTTGCTGGCTTGCATCGGCGCGCCAAGGCGGACGCGCCTTATCGCCCTCGCGGTTCAGGGATTCGCGCTTCTCGGGACGTTAGTCGGCGCTTTCACGATCGCCGTGGGGATTGGTCCGCAGACTGCGGCTGACAAGACATTCCACATCATCCTGCTCGTGGTTCTAGTCGTCGGTCTCCTGGTGATTCTCAGATCTGCACGCTTTGAACAGGGAGCTTCCTGAATAGCTCGGGCAGATCGTCGGTAACGAAAGGCCTCGCACACTTCCTTCTTCCCCCCGCCACCTACGTAGAATGACGTATGTGCAGCGCAGCACGAACATCGGATGATCGGTGAAGCAACGGCCAAGAATAATCATCGCCCCGTTGCGCGACCAGAACTAGAGGGGTTCAATCCGATGACTATCAGGGCACGCGTTTGCGGCGCATTCCTCGCTGCCGCCCTTTCGACGACTGCGTTCAACGGCGCCTTCGCCGCCGAGGACACGATCAAGGTCGGCATTCTTCATTCGCTTTCCGGCACCATGGCGATCTCCGAGACGACGCTGAAAGACGCCATGCTCATGCTGATCGACGAGCAGAACAAGAAGGGCGGCCTGCTTGGCAAGAAGCTGGAGGCCGTCGTCGTCGACCCGGCCTCCGATTGGCCGCTCTTTGCCGAAAAGGCGCGCGAACTCATTTCCGTCGACAAAGTTTCGGCCGTCTTCGGTTGCTGGACTTCCGTGTCGCGCAAATCGGTGCTGCCGGTCTTCGAGGAACTGAACTCGATCCTCTTCTACCCTGTCCAGTACGAGGGCGAGGAAAGCCAGCGCAACGTCTTCTACACCGGTGCCGCGCCGAACCAGCAGGCGATTCCCGCCGTCGATTATCTGATGGAGAATGAAGAGGTCGAGCGCTGGGTGCTCGCAGGCACGGACTACGTCTATCCGCGCACCACCAACAAGATCCTCGAGGCCTACCTGGTCTCCAAGGGCGTGAAGCCCGAAGACATCATGATCAACTACACGCCCTTCGGCCACTCCGATTGGCAGACGATCGTCTCCGACATCAAGAAGTTCGGCTCGGCCGGCAAGAAGACCGCCGTCGTCTCGACGATCAACGGCGACGCGAACGTGCCCTTCTACAAGGAACTCGCCAACCAGGGGATCAAGGCCGAAGACATCCCGGTCGTCGCCTTCTCCGTCGGCGAGGAAGAACTCGCCGGGCTCGACACCGGCCCGCTCGTCGGCCACCTCGCCGCCTGGAACTATTTCCAGTCGGTCGACAATCCGGCGAATGCCGAATTCATCAAGACCTGGAAGGCCTACACCAAGAACGACAAGCGGGTCACCAACGACCCGATGGAAGCCCACTATATCGGCTTCAACATGTGGCTGAAGGCGGTCGAGAAGGCCGGCACCACCGACACCGACGCCGTGCTCGATGCGATGGTCGGCATTTCCGTGCCGAACCTCTCCGGCGGCTATTCCACGATGATGCCGAACCATCACATCACCAAGCCGGTGCTGATCGGCGAGATTCAGTCGGACGGCCAGTTCGAGACAGTCTGGGAAACGCCCGGCCTCGTGGTCGGCGACGAGTGGTCGGATTACCTGCCGGACTCGAAGGACCTAATCTCCGACTGGCGGGCGCCGATGTCCTGCGGCAACTTCAACATCGCCACGGGCAAATGCGGCGGCAAGGGTTCCTGATTTCATGACGAAGCACTTGCTCTCGAAAAAGACCATGTCGGCCTTCTTCGACAACATCGTTTCATGACGAACCGATAGATCGAAATACCCTCCGTCCGAAAGCGTCCATTCGGACGGAGGGGCGTTTCACCGATGCCGCGCCGCGAACCGACGCGGAAACCCGTGTGAGGGGCGAATGTACCGCATCCTACAAACCGTGCTTGTGGCGCTGATTCTTTTGACCGTGATCCCGACCGCGGACGTGAGGGCGCAGGAGCCGCTGCGCGACCTCGTGAATGCGCTTGGCACGGCGAAGCTCTCCAACATGGACGAGCACATCGCGGCGCTTGCGAAGAGTGGCGATCCGAAGATCGTGCCGATTCTGGAAGCGCTCGGCGACGGCAATCTTTATGCCCGCAAGGCCGATGGCGAGGTGTTCCTCACGCGTGAGGAGGGCGCGAACCTGACGCTGACCGATCCGCTTTCCGGCGAGAGCGTCGGCGAGGCGCCGAAGAGCGCACTGCAGAAGATCAAGGTCAACAACAGCGTCCGCCGTGCCGTTCGCGCCGCGCTCGGCGGCTTGACGCTGCTGAGCCCCGATCGCAATCAACGCTTCAAGGCAGCACAGTCCATCATGCAGTCGTCCCACGCGGACGCGCTTCCGACCATCGAAAACGCGCTTGCTGCCGAGAAGGATGCGGCCATCCGCGCGTTGCTCGAACAGGCGCGCGCAACGGCGATCCTCACCTCCGACCGACCCGGCGAGGAGAAGCGGCAGGCCGTTCAAACCCTGAAGCAAAACGGCGGTCGCGAGGCGCTTTCGATTCTCTCGGCCGCCCTCGGCACCGCCGACGAGACATTGAAGCCGGAGATCGAGGCGGCGCTCGCGAGTATCGAGCAGAGCCAGGCGCTCTGGGCGGCCGGCCAGAATGTCTGGTACGGGCTCTCGCTCGGCTCGGTGCTGCTGCTTGCCGCAATCGGTCTCGCCATCACCTTCGGCGTCATGGGCATCATCAACATGGCGCACGGCGAGATGGTGATGCTCGGCGCCTATACGACCTTTCTCGTGCAGGAGATCGTCCGCACGTCCTTTCCCGGGCTTTTCGACTGGTCGCTGGCGATCGCGCTGCCGCTCGCCTTTCTGGTCACCGGCGCCGTCGGTCTGGCGATCGAGCGCGGCGTCATCCGTTTCCTCTATGGCCGGCCGCTCGAGACGCTGCTTGCCACCTGGGGCATATCGCTGATCCTGCAGCAGGCGGTGCGTTCGATCTTCGGGCCTACCAATCGGGAGGTCGGCAACCCGTCGTGGATGTCCGGTGCCTTCGACCTCGGCGGCTTGACGATCACCTGGAACCGTCTCTGGATCATTCTGTTCGCGCTCACCGTCTTTGCCGGCCTGCTCTTCCTCCTGAAAAAGACACCGATGGGCCTGCAGATGCGGGCGGTGACGCAAAACCGGCGGATGGCCTCCTCCATGGGTATCCGCACGCCCGTGGTCGATGCGCTGACCTTCGCACTCGGCTCAGGGATTGCCGGCATGGCGGGCGTGGCGCTCTCACAGATCGACAACGTCTCGCCGAACCTCGGCCAGGGCTACATCATCGACAGCTTCATGGTCGTGGTCTTCGGCGGCGTCGGCAATCTCTGGGGCACGCTCGTCGGCGCCTTCTCGCTCGGCATCCTCAACAAGTTCCTCGAGCCCTATGCCGGCGCCGTGCTCGGCAAGATCCTCGTGCTCGTGCTGATCATCCTCTTCATCCAGAAGCGGCCGCGCGGGCTGTTTGCACTCAAGGGTCGGGCGGTGGAAGCATGATTACCTCGTTCCTCATCAAGTCGCTGGATCGCACCATTCTCGTCGCCGTGGCGGTCCTGTTGGCGCTTGCCGTTCTCATACCGGCGCTCAATCTGCTGACGGCGCCCGACCATCCACTGCACGTGCCGACCTACCTCGTTTCGCTGTTCGGCAAGTACCTGACCTATGCGCTGCTGGCGCTGGCGCTCGATCTCGTCTGGGGCTTCTGCGGCATTCTCTCGCTCGGCCACGCCGCCTTCTTCGCGCTCGGCGGTTATGCCATGGGCATGTATCTGATGCGCCAGATCGGCGCGCGCGGTTCCTACGGCAACCCACTCCTGCCGGACTTCATGGTGTTCCTCAACTGGAAGGAACTGCCCTGGTTCTGGTACGGCTTCGACATGTTCTGGTTCGCGGCGCTGATGGTCGTTTTGGTGCCCGGGCTGCTAGCCTTCGTCTTCGGCTGGTTCGCCTTCCGCTCGCGCGTCAATGGCGTCTATCTCTCGATCATCACCCAGGCCATGACCTATGCGCTGCTGCTCGCCTTCTTCAGGAACGACATGGGCTTCGGCGGCAACAACGGGCTGACGGACTTCAAGGACATTCTCGGCTTCAACATCCAGGCGGACGGTACGCGCGCCGCGCTCTTCGCCGCCTCTGCGCTCGCGCTTGCCATTTCGCTGGTCATCACGTCCGGCATCGTGCGCTCGAAGTTCGGCAAGGTGCTGGTGGCGTTGCGCGACGCCGAAAGTCGCACCCGGTTCCTCGGCTACCGCGTCGAACACATGAAGCTCTTCGCTTTCACCGTCTCGGCGATGATGGCGGGTCTAGCCGGCGCCCTGTATGTGCCGCAGGTCGGCATCATCAATCCCGGCGAGTTCGAGCCCGGCAATTCGATCGAGGTTGTCATCTGGACGGCGGTCGGCGGGCGCGGCACGCTGATCGGCCCGATCATCGGCGCCATCCTGGTCAACGGCGGAAAGAGCATCTTCACCGCCGCCTTCCCGGAATTCTGGCTCTTTGCGCTAGGCGGGCTTTTCGTGCTCGTCACGCTGCTCATGCCGAAGGGCATTGTCGGCACGACACAGCACTATCTCGTCCGGCGCCGCTCCTATCGCGAGGCCGCCCGGAACGAAAGAATGAGCGACGACGAGGCAGGCCTGCCGGCTGCCGAACCGATGGCCGCGGAGTGATTGTCATGCAAGAGAAGAAACCCAAGAGCCTGCTCTATCTCGACGGCGTCTCAGTCTCCTTCGATGGCTTCAAGGCGCTGAATTCGCTCTCCTTCGTCGTCGAGCCGGGCGAGCTCAGAGCAATCATCGGTCCGAACGGCGCCGGCAAGACGACGATGATGGACATCATCACCGGCAAGACCCGACCCGACGAGGGCGAGGTCTTCTTCAAGGGCGATATCGATCTGACCCGAAAGGACGAGGCGGAGATCGCCCAGCTAGGCATCGGGCGGAAGTTCCAGAAGCCGACCGTGTTCGAAAACCACACCGTCTGGGACAATCTGGAGCTGGCGCTGAACCGTAGCCGCGGCGTCTTCGCGACACTGTTCTACCGCCTGACGACGGAGGACAAGGCTCGCATCGAGGAGATTCTTGCGACCGTGCGGCTCACGGCCCGCCGCGACGACCTCGCCGCCAACCTTTCGCATGGACAGAAGCAATGGCTGGAGATCGGCATGCTGCTCGCGCAAGAGCCGGAGCTCCTGCTCGTCGACGAGCCGGTCGCCGGCATGACCGATGCGGAGACGGCCGAGACGGCCGTGCTGCTCAAGGAAATTGCCAGGACGCGCTCGGTTGTCGTCGTCGAGCACGACATGGGCTTCGTCCGTGATCTCGGCGTCAAGGTGACTTGCCTTGCCGAGGGCTCGGTTCTGGCGGAGGGCTCTATCGATTTCGTCAGCAGCGATCCGAAGGTGATCGAAAACTATCTCGGCCGATGATCGAGCGCGAGCGGAAGGAGTTCTGGACCCATGTTGACCGTCGAAAACGTCAGCCTTCACTACGGCGCCGCGCAGGCTCTGCGCAACGTCTCGATCGGGGCGGAGATGGGAAAGATCACCTGCGTGCTCGGGCGCAACGGCGTCGGCAAGTCGAGCCTCTTGCGGGCAATCACCGGCCAGCATCCAGTGACGAGCGGCGCGATCTCCTTCAACGGCGCCCCGCTCGACGGCATGGCGCCCTTTCGGCGGGCAAAGCTCGGCGTCGGCTACGTGCCGCAGGGTCGCGAGATTTTCCCCTTGCTCACCGTCAGGGAGAATCTCGAAACCGGTTATGCGCCGCTGAAGCGGGCAGATCGCTCCATTCCCGACGACATCTTCAGCCTGTTTCCGGTGTTGAAGACGATGCTCGGCCGTCGCGGCGGCGATCTTTCCGGCGGTCAGCAGCAGCAGCTCGCCATCGGCCGGGCGCTCGTAGCGCGCCCCAAGATTCTGGTACTTGACGAGCCGACCGAGGGTATCCAGCCCTCGATCATCAAGGACATCGGCCGTGCGATCAAATACTTGCGGGATTCGACCGGCATGGCCATCCTGCTCGTCGAGCAATATCTCGACTTCTGCCGCGAGCTTGCCGATCACGTCTATATCATGGACCGCGGTGCCTTCGTGCATGAGGGGCCGGCCGAGACGCTGGATACGCCGGAGGCGCGGCGGCATCTAACCGTGTAATGGTTTTCCACAGGGGTAAATTATTCCAGAAATTCAGCCGCTTGTGCGCTTTTCGAAGGATGCCTTGCCCTCGGAGCGCGGTAAAAAATACAGTGTTTTAATCGATTGTGTTTGCGCTGCCCGTTGCTTTGAACCATACTGCCGCTGCACTTTTTATAAAGGAGCATCACAATCCGTTACCGCTGACGGAATTGGCCATTTCGCGTTTCCGGCCTACCCAATCGGAGGAGACCCTAATGACGAATTTCCTGCCCGCCCTTTACGAAGGGCACGCCCCGATCACCCTGCAGAACCTGTTTCGAGACGCACTCGAGGCCTATGACGACTGGGATGAGGGGATGCCTGAACCGATCGTTTCCTATGAAGGCAACGTGCTCGCGATCAGCGAGGTTTTCGACTGGATGAAACCTTGCACCGATATCATGCCTGCCAACATGCTCGGTATCGTCACCGATCGGCTGAGCAAGCCATGGAGCGGCCGCGGACCGCTTGACGAGATGACCTTTTCCACCGCAGCCCGCGTCATGTCCGTTCTGGTACGGCGTCGGCTGAGGCGCTTCGGCCGCGGCTCGATCGAAGCTTTTGCCGACCGCTTCAATCAGCCGCTTCACGCTGAGTGACAGTGCCTACAGCGCTGCGCGTCTCATCAGACGCGCAAAGCACGCTGCAGCACGTTGAAATGCTGCATGTTTTTATACTTAAATCGGGTACGATTTAAGGAGACACGCAGAAGGCCGGATTGCGCAAACAGCGCGGCGGTCCTGCCGCGCTGTTTCGTTGTCTGGCGCGACCCGCAGGACCGTTGCCGCGCGACAGAGTTCTTTCCTTTCCTGCCATGCCGTAAGATAGTCGGATGAGGGGAGCGCTAGGCCATGCGCAATTCTCCCCGCGCGGCGAGTATCGCCGTTGGGCCAGATTGAGGCGGGGTGTGGCGTCGTCAAACGACAGCGAAGTCAGGAACCGATCGCGCCGCGGCAGCGGCCGCCCGACGCTCGCGGATGTTGCGGGTCTCGCAGGCGTCGGCAGCATCACGGTTTCCCGGGCGCTGCGCGACCCCGCGCGCGTGTCGCCGGAGTTGCGCCAGCGCATCGCCGCGGCTGTCGATGAACTGGGCTACGTGCCGAACCCGAGCGCGCGTGCGCTGGCCTCGGCGCGCGTCGATGTCATCGGCGTGCTCGTTCCGTCGCTGACGAACAATGTCTTTGCCGAAGTCTTGCGCGGCATCCACGAGGGCCTCGGGGATTGCCCGCTGCAGATCCAGTTCGGCAACACGCATTATTCCGATGAGGAGGAAGAGCGGTTGCTGAGGGTCTTCCTCGGCCAGCGTCCTTCGGCGCTGATCGTTTCCGGCATCGATCAAGGACCGACGACGCGGCAGATGCTGGAAGAGGCAGGCTGTCCGGTCGTGCAGATCATGGAGATCGGGCCGGATCCGGTCGATATGATGGTCGGCTTTTCCCACCTGGAGGCCGGTAAGGCGGTGGCGCGACACCTGATCGATGTCGGCTGCAAGCGCATAGGGTTTCTTGGCGCCCGCATGGACCCGCGTTCGCGGCGGCGTCTCGCGGGGTATGAGGCGGTGATGCGCGAAGTGGGCCGCTTCGATACAACACTCGTGACGACGACTACTTTGCCCTCGAGCGTGTCGATGGGGGTAAACCTGTTTCACAAGGCGCTCGAAGAAACCCCGGATCTCGACGCGGTCATCTGCAACAATGACGACGTGGCGCTCGGCGTCCTCTTCGCCTGCCATCGCGCAGGTTTGCAGGTTCCGGCTCAAATCAGAATAGCCGGCTTCAACGATCTTGAAATGATGGAAGTCGCGTCGCCTTCCATCACCAGCGTGCGAACTCCGCGATACGAGATCGGACGGCGCGCCATCGCCATGGCGCGGGCCGCCATTGCCGGCAAACGGCCACAACGAACTGTCGTGGACCTCGGCTTCGAGTTGAAGATACGCGAGAGCACCATGCGCCCGGCGGTACCTGCGCTCTAACCGCCAATGCGGCCAGAATGCGCCGCTTTACAATGCCTGTTGGTAGCGCTACCATCCCTGCTTGTGACGTTTCGGGAGGAGACCTGTCTGACGTCACCGGACTCGCGTATCGATATGTCGTGCCGGATTGGCGACGAGCGCAGGCGCTGCCTGCGGCGAATGCTCGACGTCTAGATCCTAGTGCGTTCGAGTGAACGCACTAGGACGCTTTTCGTGATTCCACCCAAAGCGGGACGCTCTAACGGCCCCCTGTTTCGATGCCCTGTCCCGCATAACCACAAATGGGAGGGAATTCGATGACCAGAACATTCGTCAGCGGCATTCTCGCGGCCGCTGCGCTCACGCTTCTATCGACGACAGCACATGCCGAACCCGAAATCGTCAGCGGGCCGGCGGCCGAGCCGGATTGTTTCGCGCCCTGGACGGCTGAAACCAAATTCTTCAAGTTTCCAAAAAAGGATGGTCCGTATCGGATCGCGCTCGCCAACGGCTTCATCGCCAATACATGGCGAATCCAGATGATCCAGACGGCCAAGGCCTACGCCTCGCAACCGGACGTCGCGGCGAAGCTCAAGGAGTTCAAGGTCGTTTCCACCGGCGAGGACGTGCCGGCGCAGATCTCGGCGATCAACAATTTCATCGACTCCGGTTATGACGCGATCATCGTCAACGCCCAGAACCCGACCGCCTTCGGGCCGGTCATCAAGCGCGCCAAGCAAGCGGGCGTCGTGCTGGTCGCCTTCGACAACATTCTCGACACCGAAGACGCGATCAATGTCAACGTGGACCAGAAGGGTCTCGGCGTGCTCTGGGCGAACTGGCTCGCCAAGCACCTTCCGGAGGGCGGCAAGATCCTTGAGGTGCGCGGTGTCGCCGGCACATCGGTCGATACAGACCGCCACAACGGCATTCATGAGACCTTCGCTTCGACCGGCAAGAAATGGGACGTCGTCGAGGTAATCGGCAAGTGGGACGACCCGACGGCGCAAAAGGCGACGGCCGACGCGATTGCCGTTCACAAGAAATTCGACGGCATCACCGCCCAGGGCGGCGACACCGGCGTCGTGCAGGCGATGATCGATGCCGGCCATCCCTTCGTTCCTTTCGGCGGCGAGACGGAGAACGGCTTCCGCAAGTTCTGCGCCAAATATGCCGGGGAAGGGCTGAAGTGCTCGTCGGCCGGCACCGGCCCGGCCCAGGTGGCCGTTGCTATCAAGACGGCGATCGCCGCGCTCGAGGGTCAGGTGGTGCCGCAGTCGATCAAGCTGCCGCTGGCAATCGTCGAGGATCCGAACTTCAAGGAAGGCCAGGATTTCTATCCCGACCAGTCGGACAACTTCTTCGTCGGCAACGCCTTCCCGACCTGTGGCATCAACTTCACCGCCCAAGAGATCATGGGGCAGACGAAGGAAAACCAGTAGAGATCCTTCCTCACCCGCATGCCGCGCTCGGGCGCGGCATGCGGGAAAACTGCGGCAGCCGAGGCGACGGATGACAACGGCAGAGATACAGGCGACGTCCCCGCTCTTCCGGATGGAAGGTGTGTCCAAGCGTTATGGCGGCGTGCGCGCCCTGGAAAATGCCAAGCTCGACGTGGAAGCGGGCCAGATCCACGCGATCCTCGGCGAGAACGGCGCCGGCAAGTCGACGCTGATCAAGATCATGGCAGGCGTGGTGGCGGCGGATGAGGGCCGCATGCTGCTCGATGGCCAGGACATCACCTTTCGTTCGCCGGCCGCCGCCTCGGCCGCGGGCATCGCCTGCGTCTTCCAGGAACTGTCGCTGATCCCCGATCTCAGCGTTGCCGACAATATCGCGATTGCCAATCCGCCGCGCCGCTTCGGCCTGATCGACCGCCGCGCCCAGCGCGCGATCGCGGAAGAGGCGCTGGCGCGCGCCGGCGCCGAGGACATTCACCCGCGGGCGGCGGTGAAGGACCTGCCGCTGTCCCGCCGGCAGATGGTCGAGATCGCCAAGGCGCTGGCATCAAAGCCACGCATCCTGATCCTCGACGAAGCGACATCGGCGCTGACGGCCGGCGATGTCGCCAAGGTGTTTGCGGTGCTGAAGCGCCTGCGTTCCGAAGGTCTGGCCCTGCTCTATATCTCGCACCGCATGCATGAGATCGCCGAACTCGCCGACACCTGCACCGTGTTCCGCAACGGCCGCAATGTCGCAAGCTTCCGCGCCGGCACCCGCAGCAACAGCGAAGTCGTCGAAATGATGATCGGGCGCGAATACAGCAACGTCTTTCCGCCGAAGCCGCCACGTGCGGTGATCGCCAAGCCTCCCCGCCTCGAATGCCGGAATCTCGGCTGGGGCGACCGGCTGCGCGACATTTCGCTCTCGGTCGCCGAAGGGGAGGTGGTGGGCCTGGGCGGGCTGGATGGCCAAGGCCAGCGCGACCTTCTGCTCGCTCTCTTCGGCGTGTTGCGCGGGGCCACAGGCTCGGTGCTGATCGACGGCGTGCCGATGACGATCGCCAGCCCCGCGGTCGCCCGCGCTTCGCGCAGCGCCATGGCGCTCATTCCGGAAGACCGCAAGACCGAGGGATTGATGCTGCCGATGACCGTGCGGGAGAACCTTTCCTTCGCCGCACTCGACCATGTCTCGCGCGGCGGGATCATCGACCGCACCGCGGAAGAGCAACTGATCGATGAAATGGTGCGGCTGCTCGCGATCAAGACGGCCGGGCTCGACATCCCGGTCGGCGCGCTATCGGGCGGAAATCAGCAGAAAGTGGTGATTGCGAAGTGGCTGATGCGCAAGCCGCGCATAGTTCTGCTCAATGACCCGACACGGGGTATCGACGTCGGCACGAAGCAGGAGATGTACCAGCTTCTGCGCCGGCTGGCCGACGCCGGCGCGGCGATCCTGTTCTATTCGACCGATTATGACGAGTTGATCGGCTGCTGCGACCGGGTTCTCGTACTCTATGACGGCCGCATCGTCCGCGAGCTTGAAGGCCGGGATATCACCGAGCATGCGCTGATCGCGAGCGCTCTCAACGTCGACGACGGCGACCGCAGGGGAACGGCGGCATGAGCGAGTGGCGCTACTGGTTGAACGAGCAACGCGGGACGCTCATGGGGCTCGCGATCTTTCTGCTGATGTTTGCCGTCTATATCGCGAACCACCCGGCCGGGCTGACCGCCAACGTGGCCCAGACCGCTGCCAACAAGGGCGTGCTCTTCGCCTTCGTCGCCATGGCCCAGACGCTGGTGGTGATCACGGCGGGCATCGATCTGTCGGTCGGCATGATTTTCATCCTGACCAATTGCCTGGCATCCTGGATCGTCGTGGGCGAACCGCTGCCGACCGCATTGGGCGTCGTTGCCGTCCTCGCGGCGGGCATGGTCTGCGGCGCCATCAACGGGCTTCTGGTGATCTATGGGCGGCTGCAGCCGATCGTCGCGACGATCGCGACGGGCGCCGTCTATTTCGGCCTGGCGCTGCTGCTGAGACCCTTTCCTGGCGGCTCCGTCAACGAGGATCTCGCGGATGCGCTGACCGGTCGTCTCTTCGGCGTGATCCCGTCGAGCCTCGTGGTGTTGGCGGCGGCCGTTCTCCTGGTCTGGCTGCCCTTCCGGCGATCGCGGCTTGGCAGGGCGGCCTATGCGGCCGGCTCGTCCGAGCAGGCGGCCTTCATGTCGGGCGTGCCGATCCGACGCGGCAAGTTCGCAGCCTATACGCTTGCCGGATTGCTAGCCGCCATGGGTGGGCTGTTCCTGACCTTCTTCACCTATACCGGCGAGGCGGCCTATGCCAGCGGCAGCGGCTATACGCTCTGGTCGATCGCGGCGGTCGTGCTCGGTGGCGTCTCGCTCTATGGCGGCCGCGGCAGCGCCATCGGCGCGATCTTCGGCGCCTTCGCCGCCCGCACGACCGGTGACATGTTGTTCGTCTTCGACGTCGATCCGCTGTGGCAGCCGCTTCTCCAGGGTGTCGTCCTGATGATCGCCGTCAGTATCGGTTCCCTGGCCTTGCTGCGGGTGCGCAACCGTCTGGACTGGTTCCAATGAGCGACACATCCGAGGACCGCATTTCGATCAGGACCCGCCTGCCGGCATTCCTCCGGCGCGCCGATCCCGCCGTGCTCACCGCCTTCGGCTGCATCCTCCTGCTGCTACTTCTGAGCAGTCTCTATTCCAGCAATTTCCTGTCACTCAACTACCTCCTGCAACAGCTCAAGGTTGCCTCGTTCCTCGGAGTGGTGGCCGCCGGCGTCATGGTGGTAATTCTTCTCGGCCACATTGATCTTTCCGTCCCTTGGGTGATGACGACCGGCGCGATGATGGCCTGCGCCGCCGCCGGCTTCGGAAGCGTGGGACCGGTGATCGCCATTCCCTTCGGGATCATATGCGGCACGGCCTTCGGCCTGCTGAATGGTTTTGGCGTCGCCTATCTGCGCATCCCGTCGATGATCGTCACGCTTGCGAGCAATGTCGTCGCCCAAGGGTTGATGGTCGTCTATACCGGCGGCTTCTCGCCGCAGGACTCAGCACCGCCGCCGGTGCGCTGGCTCGCGACCGGGTTCCTCATTCCAGGCCTGCCCAATGCCATCCTCGTCTGGGTCGCGATCAGCGCCATGATGATATTTCTGTTTACGCGCACAGCCTTCGGACGGGCGGTTTACGGTATCGGCAACAGCGAACGCGCGGCCTATCTGTCCGGAGTCGACACGCGCCGCGTCGTCATGATCGCCTTTGCGATCTCGGGTGCGCTCAGCGCCTTCGGTGGCGTGCTGCTCGCCGGCTATTCCTCGAAGGCGGCACAGGCGATGGGCGACGCCTATCTGCTGCCGGCGATCGCTGCCGTCGTGCTCGGCGGTACCTCGATCCTTGGCGGTCGCGGCTCCTATCTGGGCACGGTCGCCGGCGTGATCCTGATCACGCTCCTGCAATCGATCCTCTCGGTGATGCAAATGCCGGAAGCGGGCCGCCAGATCGTCTACGGCGTCGTCATCATCGTCATGCTGCTTCTCTACGGCCGCACGCCGCCGAACCGGTGAAGATGCTTCGCCATCTTCTGAAATGGCTTGACGCGAATCAGAGGATGAATCACCTTCTAACGGAATAGAGCGCATATTCCGCATTTCAGCGTAGTTCAGCGAAGGGTCTGTAAGGAGACGTTGCGGGCGCATTTGCGCCGCCGCAATACGGACACCGTTGATTGCCGCCGTAAATGCGATGCGAAACGCGAGAGGGTATTTGGGAATGGATATGGCGGGATCGACGGCGGCGGTCGGAGAAGCGGGGGGCGTGAACGGGACAGGCCATCGGCGACCCGCGGACGAGGCGATCGCCGCAGACGCGCGGGCACTATCCGAGCAGTTGAAGGCAATGCGCGAGCGCCTGTTTCCGCCGACGGCGATGAAGACGCTCAGAAGCTTCACCTCGGGCGAGGCGGCCCGGCTGATCGGCGTTTCGGACGGTTATCTTCGGCAATTGTCGCTGGCGGGCGAGGGCCCGCAGCCCGACACCGGGTCCGGCGGGCGACGCTCCTATTCGCTCTCCGACATCAATGCGCTTCGCCGCCATCTCGCCGAGCAGGCGCTTGCCAAGGGCAATGGTGCCAAGGCGCGCAGCTACCTGAAATGGCGCGATGTCGCCAAGGACGAGCACCTGCAGGTCATCTCCGTCACCAACTTCAAGGGCGGGTCCGGCAAGACGACCTCGTCGGTCCATCTTGCCCAGTATCTCGCCATGACCGGCCACCGGGTCCTCGCGGTCGATCTCGACCCGCAGGCCTCGCTTTCAGCGCTGTTCGGCTATCAGCCGGAACTGGACCTGACCGGCAACGACACGCTTTACGGCGCCATCCGCTACGACGCCGAGGCGCGACCGCTCAAGGATATCATCCGCAAGACCTATTTCGACGGGCTCGACCTGGTTCCGGGCAATCTCGAACTGCAGGAGTTCGAGCACACGACGCCGCAGGCGCTGAGCGCCCGCCAGAGCGGCGCGGATGCCGGGCCGCTGTTCTTCGCCCGCGTGCAGTCGGCGCTTGCGAGCGTTGCCGACGACTACGACGTCGTGGTCATCGATTGCCCGCCTCAGCTCGGCTACCTCACGCTTTCGGCGCTCTGCGCCTCCACCTCGGTCATAGTGACGGTGCATCCGCAGATGCTCGACGTCGCCTCGATGAACCAGTTTCTCTACATGACCTCGGACCTGCTCGGCGTCGTGCGCGAAGCCGGCGGCGAGCTCAATTTCGATTTCCTGCGCTATCTCGTCACTCGCTTCGAGCCCAATGACGGGCCGCAGGCGCAGATCGTCGGCTTCATGCGCTCGCTCTTTGGCGAACGGGTGCTGACCTCGGCCATGGTGAAATCCACGGCGATCTCGGATGCTGGCCTGACGAAGCAGACGCTCTACGAGGTCGGCCGCGAGAATTTCACCCGCGCGACCTACGACCGGGCAATCGAGTCGCTGAACGCCGTCAACGGCGAAGTCGAGGCTCTCATTCATGCGGCCTGGGGGCGCTAAGACATGGCTGGCAACAACCGGAAGAACGAATTGCGGGCGCTTTTTGCGGGCGGTGCTCCCGCGGCACCGGCGGAACAGAAGGCCGAGAGCGAGTTGACACCTGTCAACGGCCGCCACGTCCCCACACCGGATGCCCCGCGCGCGGCATCGGGCGCGGTCCGGGCAATGGGGCTCTCGCTTGGCAATATTACCCGCGAGGCGGAGGAGGCGCGCGCGTTGCGGGAAGCCCTCACCCAGGGCGAGCGCGTCGTGGCACTCGATCCTGCGCTGGTCGAGGGCTCTTTCGTCGAGGACCGGCTGACCGACGGCGAGGTGGACGATCCCGATTTTCTGGCGCTGGTTGAGAGCATCCGCGAGAACGGCCAGCAATCGCCGATCCTCGTGCGGCCGCACCCGGAAAGGCAGGGGCACTACCAGACCGCCTACGGCCATCGCCGACTGAAGGCGGTGCGCCGGCTTGAACTGCAGGTGAAGGCGATCGTCCGGCCGCTTTCCGACGATGAGCTGGTGCTCGCCCAGGGCAAGGAAAATGCAGAACGGCGCAACCTTTCCTTCATCGAGCGAGCCCTTTTCGCGGCGGCGCTCGCCGCGCGCGGATTCGACCGCAAGGTGATCGGCGACGCGCTTGCGGTGCAGAAGAGCGAATTGTCGCGCCTCCTCCAGGTGGCCGACAGCGTGCCGCATCATTTCGCCCGCGCCATCGGCCCGGCGCCGAAGGCGGGGCGGGAGCGGTGGATGGCGATCGCCACGCTGCTCGAACGGGAAGAAGCGCGCGGACTGGCGGATGAGGAAATCGGTTCGCCGCGGTTTCGCGCCGCAGACACCGACCGCCGCTTCCAGCTCGTCTTCAATCGCCTGTCTGAGAGCGACAAGCCGGAACCGGCGAAGCCGGAGGAGCTGAGAGACGAGGCGGGCCGTGTCTTCGCGCGGCTCAGGCTCGACGGAAAGGCCCCAAAAATCGAGTTCCTGCCCGGCACGCACCCGGCTTTCCTCAAGGAGGCGGTGTCGATGTTGGCAAAATGGCACGCGACTTTTGTGAGGAACCAGAAGCCTTAGTTTTTCTTCTGACCTGCCGCAAGAATGCACCTCCCCACGAGGAGGCGGGGCTTGGAGCCCGTTGCGATCGCGTGCTCCCACTTCAGCTTTGCGCTCGTGGACGGGTTAGACAGAGGCGGAAACGGTGCGGCAGGTTAAGCCCCTCCCATCTGTGGGAGGGGACTTCCCACCTGAGAAAGCATCCGCCGAGCGGATGCAATTCTCGACCGGCGTGCGCCTTCAAGGCCGGCATCAACCGGAGATGCCTGTCCCGTCAGCCGCCTTTCATTACCCACGACGAGTACGGCCGGACACCGAACTCCGCATCCGGGGCCTCATCGAGTGTGGAAAGGATCTCGAGGCTGTGCCCATCGGGATCTTTGAAGTAGACGGAGATGGCCGGTACCCATCCGAGCACCACGGGCTCCAGAACCGATTCCCCATTGAAACCGAGCGGTTGGATGCCGGCCGCTCGCAGGGTTTCGCAGGAAGAGACGACTATTGCTGCCGGCGCTCGAAACGCGAAGTGCAGTTTCATCTGCAGCGGTGCCGTACCTGTTTCCCAGAGCCCCAGCATTCCTTGCGCCTTTGTGCCGACCCAGAAAAAGGCGACCCTCCTTTCCGAGAACTCTTTCGCAAACTCCAGCCCGAGTCGGTCGCGATAGAATGCCACCGAGCGGCGGAGATCGCGTACCGGCAGGTGTGTCTCGTAAATGCCTGATATCGCTGCGCCGATGTTCTGCCCTGAAGGAACTTTCGTAGCCATGATGGTCGTTATGCCTCTCGTCATCTCGAAGAGCACGACAATGCTTCCTCAAGTTAAATTGAGGTCAAGGGCGAATTTCAACGGCGTCATCACGCCCGAACCGGCTGAGTTTTTTGCCTGTTGATCAAACGCTTGGCGAGGCTCTGACCAGGTCGTTCGACCGCGAAGAAAGTCATGCAGGCGGCCGCGTAGACCAAAGGCACGAGAATGGCTGTAACCGCGGCGAAGCGCGCTGGTGGCGTCATCGTGTCGCCGAAAGCGGCAATGAAATAGGCGGCGATCGGCTGCAGGAAGATCAAGTGCCAGAGATAGGCTCCGAATGAAAGTTCGCCGAGCCAATGGAAGAACCTGTTGCCGAGCGACGAGGATAAGGCGCGAAGCCTCACGCCCACTGCGTTGCCGATCAGGCGATGGTAGAGAAGCGCGAAGAAGACGGCGACGAGCGTGACGCGCATCAGCATTTTGGTGGTGGTCATATCACCGCCGACCGGCAGAAGAGCGAGCGCGATCGCCGCCCCGCCGTGGAGAAGGGCTTTCGACCGGTCCGCGTGAAGACCAAGTGCCAACAGCATTCCGCAAAGGAAGATATGCATCTTCAGCGGCAGGAACGCCGGCATTGGAAAGTGGACCCCCAGCAGACTCGACGTCGACACGATCGCAAGGGCAATAATGGCTGTGAAGAGTGCGCCCTTCAGCCACCCGCCTTTCTTGAGCAAGAGCATGATGAAGGGAAAGGCCGCGTAGAACTGCATTTCGAGCCCTATGCTCCAGTCCGGGAGCGGCGTCCGGTAGGCGTAGTCGGGGGAGAGGCCGAACAGAAAGCTGGCGTGCATCAGCCCGTTAGTCAGTCCGTTGTCGAGATAGCGTTGGGGTGATTGAGGCGTTCTTCCGAGGAAGGCGTCGATGACCATTCTCGATTCGAACAGCCAGGCGCCGAGCGCGAAGGCAACGGCGAGAAGAACATAGTAGAGCGGCGCAATTCTGAGAAAACGCCGGATCCAGAAGCGTCCCCAGGTCGACGTCAATTCCCACGGCTCCTTGGCGGCACGGAGCTGATAGTGAAACACCATCAGGAACCCGGAAAGCATGATGAAGAGATCAACACCGAGATCGGGTTCCGACAGAACCGGCAAGCGCCAACCCGTCAGCAGCAGCGCATGGCCGATCATCACCCAGAGAGACGCCAGCCCTCGAAGTCCATCCAGGCAATCGATTCGGATTTTGCGGGGATCATAGTCAGCCATCAGCAATCTTCGTCCTTGTGGCTACTACAGCGCCGCGCGTCTTTTCATGCGCGCAAACGGACGCTGTAGCACTTTGAAGTGCTGCATGTGTTCCCTTAAATCGGCTACGATTTAAGGGAACACATGCAGTAAAGGTTACTGCCTGCGTGCTATGTTGCGACGCACAAGGGGACTGCCTAGAGGCTGACTAAGGCGATAGTAAGTAATCGGCGAGCGTTGAAGATCGCCGCAAGCCGCCTTGCCCTGCTTCCGCTCAGACGCGCGCGGCGCGTCCATCCAGGCTGAAGGCACCTGCGCCGAAGGCGGCGATCTGGAGAAATCCTCCCGTGATGGCGAGATTCTTCATGAAGTGGATCATCTGGTTTTGGTCGGCGAAATTGGTGTGAAATCCGAGAGCCGATGCCAGGGTGAAGATCGCCAGGGCGAGAGCCGCCAAGCGGGTTTGATAGCCGAGCACGAGAAGGATGCTGCCGCCGAGTTCCACGACGAGAGCGACGGCATAGGCTACCGTGGGCAGGGGCAGATTGGCCGCTCTTATATACTCGATCGTTCCTGCGGGATCCGCCAATTTCTCGAAGCCGGACGAGAGGAAAATGGCGACGAGAAGCAGACGACCGATGAAGGCCAGGACGCTCTGAAGTGCGAGGTTGTCGCTCATGTCGAGTACCTTTCTTAGCGGGTCGGGCGCCAGAAGATTTGCAACTGCCGCCCATCACCGGCGCTATTGAGCCTTCCGCCTGTCCTCACGAGGAGGGATGGCGATGGCAATCTGTGTTTGCAAAAGATAGCGCTCACGCTTCGAAAATCTTCCCGGTCTGAAACAGAATTTGAACAGCGGCAAAAACCGGCGGCCGAGGCCCTGAAAAGCCTTGGATGCGGTCGCCAGGATGGGTTCTCGCGAAGCTCTTTGGAGGGCATTCGGCCCCTTCTGGCGATGTGCGTGGAAGGGAGTTGTTAACCTTCATTTCCTATTCGCTTAAGGCAGCCCCTTCGATAATGAATTTCGAGTTTTCAGGCCATGCGTATTCCCCGGACAAATTTCTCGACGGCAGCTTTGTATGACGCAAACCAGGCGGACGATTTCGAGGCTCCGCATCCGGGTGCCCCGGGCAGCGCTCATCGCCACGCAGCAGGCACCAGCGAACACGATCATCTGTTCGAGGCGCCGGTAGCGCCCCGCCGCGCGGTTGGCCAGGAAGCCCATGACACGGGCTATGCCGGGCGCGCGGCGCGGCTCTATGGGCAGGGCTCGGCTTATGCTCCGGCCCAGGTCACGGCCTCCACGCGAGATCCGCTGCCGACGCTTGCCGAAATCACCGGCCATGACGGCGATACCACCTGGGAAAGCCATTTCTTCCTGTCGCCCAATGTCCGTTTCACCCGCACGCCCGAGCGCGAATTCATGAAGCGCCGCGCCCCGGCGATCGAGGAGGACGAATCGGAAGCAGAGGTGGCGGCCGAGGTCGCCGACACGGGTGTCGCGACTGCGGAGAACCTCGGGGAGGCGACGGTTGAAGCGGCGAATGACGTGCCAGCCCTTGAGCCCGAAACGCCCAACTACAGCCCGTCCGAACTCCTGCGCGTCCTGATGCAGCGGCTTCCCTCCTTGAGTTCTCAGCAAACCAACGACGCCGGCACGGCCGAATCAGCGTTGGCTTCGGAGCCGGTCGCAGCGCAAGGGCCGGTGGCAATGCAACCGGCCTCCACGCAGGAAGCCGCCGACGTGAAGGTCGGGGACAGGCTTCCGGAGGCTCCAGCGATCACCTCCGGTGGGCCTGTGAAGATCGGCATTCAGCCCGACACGCGCCTGGCCTATCTTTCCGATCACGCCTTCTTCGAATTCATGCAGCCGGAGGTCGTGACCCCCGTCGCTCCCACGGTCGCTGCGCCCATAACCGTTGCCCGCACCGTGGCAGGCTCGCCTGAGGTCGCAGTAGAACCGCAGCCTGTGGCCGCCCGGCCGGCGGAACTCCCCGCGCAGCCGGCGACCGCAATCACCTCGCTGTTCCGGGTTGTCGAATGCCGGCGTCCGGCGCCGGCCGCTGAGCTGCCTGCTTCCGCTCCAACGCCTGACGTGATCGACGAGCCGCTTGCCGAGGAACCCGCTGCGGCGGCAACCGCAGTGGCCGTGCAAGCGCCCGGCCCGGCCGAGCCGGTCATGTTGGCCGCGGTGCCGGAGAAGAAGCCGGTTTCCGAGGCGCCGGTGGCGAAGGCAATGGTCACAATGCCGGCGGTAGTGCAGCGCTCCCCCTCCCCGTCGCTGCCGCCGATTGGCGCGGTCGAGCGGCTCCATGCCTCCGATGCATACGAGTTTCCGTCTGCGGAGCTCCTGCAGGAGCCACCGGAAGGCCGGGGCTTCTTCATGACGCAGGAGCAGCTCGAGCAGAATGCCGGGCTCCTCGAAAGCGTGCTCGAAGATTTCGGCGTCAAGGGCGAGATCATCCATGTGCGGCCGGGTCCCGTCGTCACGCTCTACGAATTCGAGCCGGCGCCGGGCGTCAAATCGTCCCGCGTGATCAACCTCGCCGATGATATTGCCCGTTCGATGTCGGCGCTCTCGGCCCGCGTTGCGGTCGTGCCCGGCCGCAACGTCATCGGCATCGAGCTGCCGAACGCCACCCGCGAAACGGTCTATTTCCGCGAACTGATCGAGTCCGCCGATTTCCGCAAGACCGGCTACAAGCTGGCGCTCTGCCTTGGCAAGACCATTGGCGGCGAACCGGTGATCGCCGAGCTTGCCAAGATGCCGCACCTGCTCGTCGCCGGCACTACCGGTTCGGGCAAGTCGGTCGCGATCAACACGATGATCCTGTCGCTGCTCTACCGGCTGAGGCCGGAGGAATGCCGGTTGATCATGGTCGATCCGAAGATGCTGGAACTCTCCGTCTATGACGGCATCCCACATCTGCTGACTCCGGTCGTCACCGACCCGAAGAAAGCCGTGATGGCGCTCAAATGGGCGGTACGCGAGATGGAGGACCGTTATCGCAAGATGTCGCGCCTCGGCGTCCGCAACATCGATGGCTACAACCAGCGGGCGGCGATAGCGCGCGAGAAGGGGGAACCGATTCTCGCGACGGTCCAGACCGGTTTCGAGAAGGGCACAGGCGAGCCGCTTTTCGAACAGCAGGAAATGGACCTGGCGCCGATGCCCTATATCGTCGTCATCGTTGACGAGATGGCCGACCTGATGATGGTCGCCGGCAAGGAGATCGAGGGCGCGATCCAGCGGCTGGCGCAGATGGCGCGCGCCGCCGGCATCCACTTGATCATGGCGACGCAGCGCCCATCGGTCGATGTCATCACCGGCACGATCAAGGCGAACTTCCCGACGCGCATCTCCTTCCAGGTCACCTCGAAGATCGACAGCCGCACGATCCTCGGCGAGCAGGGCGCCGAACAGCTCCTCGGCCAGGGCGACATGCTGCACATGGCCGGCGGCGGCCGCATCGCCCGCGTCCACGGGCCGTTCGTCTCCGATCTCGAGGTCGAGCATGTGGTGGCGCATCTGAAGACGCAGGGACGTCCGGAATATCTGGAGACGGTGACCGCGGACGAAGAGGAAGAGGAGGCCGAAGAGGATCAGGGCACCGTGTTCGACAAGAGCGCGATCGCCTCCGAGGACGGCAATGAGCTTTACGACCAGGCGGTCAAGGTCGTGCTGCGCGACAAGAAGTGCTCGACCTCCTACATCCAGCGCCGCCTCGGCATCGGCTACAACCGTGCGGCGTCGCTCGTCGAACGCATGGAGAAGGAGGGCCTTGTCGGCCCCGCCAACCATGTCGGCAAGCGCGAGATCATCTACGGCCAACGCGACCATTCGGGCACGCCCGAAAGCGATGATATAGAGTGATGCTAAGGCCTCATCTCGAGGACGTAGCGATCAGAGGTCCTTTCCGAATTACTGTCTCGCCGGGCGCATAGCCTCGAAACAGCGCATACGCGATTGCTTGAAATCTGCTCATCGGGGTAATACTTTAAGGACAACGAGTATTACCGAGGTGCCCAGATGACGACGACGGTCACAGCGAAAGGCCAAGTGACGATTCCGAAGCCTGTCCGTGATCTGTTGGGGATCGGCCCCGGCAGCAAGGTCGACTTTCGCCGTGCCGCCGATGGGAGCATCGTGCTGACGCGTGCCGACAAGAAACAACCGGCGAGCCGCTTTGCAAAGTTGCGCGGTCACGCAGGCAGGGGGCTCGACACGGACGCCATCATGGCGTTGACGCGCGGTGAGGCATGACGCTCGTCGACACCAACGTCTTACTGGACATTGTCACGGATGACGTCAAGTGGGCAGATTGGTCGATTGCACAGCTTGAAGCGGCAAGCCTCGCCGGCCCCCTGCTGATCAACGATACGATTTACGCAGAGTTGTCGGTTCGATACGATCGGATCGAGAACCTTGACGCATTTCTCGACGAGGCCGGGCTCGAGATGACGCCGACGCCTCGATCGGCTCTTTTTCTGGCAGCCAAGGTCTTTACGCAGTATCGACGGGCGGGAGGGTCAAGGACCGGCGTCTTGCCCGATTTCTTCATCGGTGCGCACGCCGCGGTCAGCCAGATCCCGTTGCTGACCCGTGATATCGGCCGGTACCGAACCTATTTCCCGTCGCTCGTGCTGATCACGCCACCGGCGTAGGCGAGAAAAGCCGCCTTCGCAGCGTCGACAATCAGGCCTTCGTTTCGGACCGCGCATGCCGTTGCGATCGGCCGGCACGACAGCAGCTCTTGAACGTCTTGCCCGAACCGCAAGGACAGGGATCATTGCCGCGCAGTTGCAGGCGGCCGATCAGGGGCAGGAGGGCCGCGGACGGCAAGAATCCGGCGAGAAGGATCGCCAGCCTGGCGGAGACGCCTGGGATCACGAGACGTCGGCCCGCCTTGAATCCGCGCCAGGCGCGTTCGGCCACATATTCCGAATCCACTTTGGGCAGGATCTTGAACAGCGCCGCCCTGTTGGCGCCCGATTTTTCGAGGAACTCCGTCGACACCGGCCCCGGGGCGACGCAGGTGACGGTTACGCCGGCCGGGCGCACCTCCTGATGCAGCGCCTCCGAAAAGGAACGGACGAAGCCCTTGCTCGCATAGTACAGGGCCATGAACGGCCCGGGCGTGAAGCTCGCGACGGAGCCGAGATTGATCACGCCGCCCCTGCCGCGCGCGACCATTCCCGGCAGGAAACGGAGCGTGAGCTCGGTCACGACGCGGATATTGAGGTCGACCATCCCGATTTGTTCGTCGAGCGGCAGTGTCGCAGCCCCGCCGCGCAGGCCGTAGCCGGCGCTGTTGACGAGAACGTCGCATATCAGCCCCTCATTGGACAGGAAGTCTTCGAGACGCGCCGCCGCATCGTCGGCCATAAGATCCAGAGCAAGCGTAAATGCCTCGCCGCCCGCCTTCCGCACGGCGGCCGCGACCGCCTCCAGGCCTTCTGCCGAACGCGCGACCAGGACGATGGTGGCGCCGTCCCTTGCGGCAGCCTCGGCGATCGCCTTGCCGAGGCCGCGCGAAGCGCCGACCACTACGACGGCTGGCCGAAACTCTTGGCTTGAGGTCATGCGGCTGATCCCGATGCGGCGGCATTAGGGGTGGTTCCCCTCTCGGAAAGGCCTGCCACTTCATCGGCGACTTCGCCGTTCAGGATCTTCTCGAACCGCTCCAGCGCCCGCGCGACATTGGCGCCGTCCATGACCCTGTGGTCATAGTGGATGCGGACGGTCACCAATCCATCCTCGCTGATCGGACCGTAATTGAAGATCGTCGTAAGCGGCGTCAGGGGATTGAGCGACTCCGCACCGAGGCCAGAATAGACCGATAGCTGGAAGGTGCCGAAATGGCGCCCGCGCTGGCGCCCGATATTGAGGCCAAGCCACATGAGCAGCCACCTTATCGGCGCCGGTGCGCGGGCGAGCTTCAAAGCGCGACGGAACTGCTTGATCTCAAGGACCGGACGCGATCGCGCCGACTGGATCAGCGCCCCCAATTCGGCGATCGAACGCTGCTCCGGTGTCTTGATGGTGCTCAAGAGCACGACCCGTTCGCCTTCATATTCGCGCTCGTGCGCGATCGAGGCGACGCTTCCCGGATATTCGTAGAGCTGGGGTCTCGGAAATTTGACGTAGGCGCGGCGAAGCTCCGGCGTCTCCTTGGAGAGAAGAGCGTATCCCTTCAGGAAAAGCACTGTCCAGGACGGTCGGCTTGGCTCTGCCAATCTCGCTTTTTGCAGACCGCCAAGGTTCATCTGGCGCTGCACCGTGACCCGTGGCACGCCAATCGAAAATCTCATCAGATCCCCGACAAGGCGTCGTGCCGCCGAAAGCTTGAGGGCTCGGCCTCGCATCATGCCACCTCTAGTAAAGATAGGGGATAATTCGCTTGGTCCTGTCCATATAGTCGCGGTACTGCGACCCAAATATTTCCAGCATCATGCGCTCCTCCTTGTCCACTCTCAGGAAAAAGAGGACGGCAAAGCCTACCAGGCCCGCGAGGCCGGCCACCCAGTTCGACAGCAGAAAGGCCTGACCGACGCCCATCAACAGGAAGGACGTGTACATGGGGTGACGGACGAGGGCATAGGGTCCGCGGCAAATCAGCTCGTGCTTGTCGCGAATCTCCAGCGAAATGGACCAGTTGCGACCGAGCTCCTTATGGGTTCTGCGAAAGACCCACATCGCCATGGCAAAGATCAAGGCGCCGAGGACGACCGCCCATGCGTGTGCTGGATAGTCGGCAGCCTCGGGCTTGCCGGTGGCGACATAAAAACCGGGAACGATCGCAAGGCCGAGCAGCGCCGCTGCAAGCCCGACGGTCTCGGAAAGCGAGCGGCGGTTGCTGACGACCCGCACGCGCTTGGCCCGACGTTCATAAGGACGCCGAATGAAGTACCAGGCGATGATGCCGAGCACCCAGATGATTTCGCCGACGGAAGCGACCGTTATGTTCACGCTAGCTCACCAAGCCTCGCTGCGATCGCGGCCATCGCAACGGCTGTCAAACATGTGGCCATATAACTCCGCTCCGACCGATGAAAGTGCTACGATCGGACGATCCGACCGTCGGACAAGCGGCGGCGAGCACCGATTGCGCTCACCCGCCGTTCATCTCCCGAAGCTTTGTAATGAATTCTTGCGGCCTGAGCCAGATGCCGGGTGTCTTATACCCCATGGAACGGGCAATCTCCGCCACGAAGGCGTTGCAGTTGTAGAGCGACGCATGCCAGAGCCGGGACTTCGCTTTGAGCTTGCGAATGTTCGCGACGACTTCCTGGTACTCGGCTTCCGTCAGCAGAACGCGCCAACTTGCCGACCTGTATTCTTCTTCCAGGTCGCCGTCGCTGGCCCCGGTCTCGGCCGGAACGGGCAGGAAATGGCCCATGACGTAGGGTGCGGTATCGTTCGTAGCCGGCGCAAGTCCTGCAACCTCTGGGTTGATCATTGCTCCAGACTTATTCGTGCGCCCGAATATCACATAGGAGTGACCATAGCTGAGCGCGTAGCGGGAGCGGAATTCGATAAAATAGCCGTAGTCTCTCCGCTGAGACTTTCCGGCGGTTCGCGCCGCGGTGGCGTCGATACTCGAAACAAAACGCGGTTGGGGAGCCTTGTCTTCAGTTTGACATGCTGCAGTGGCCATTGCGAGCAAGACCACAAGCGATATACGACCTCGTATAAGCGTCATTACTACGCTCTATCTCCCGAGCTCTGATGAGCGCAATGTTGAAAGCCAACTCGTCTGAGTCTGTAGCTTCCGCGCTGTAGATCCTAAGCCGGTGTGGCCATGAATAGAAAGCGTGGGAAGGGTCGCGAGACCCTCCCCGCGCAAAGTTCAAATTTACTTATAAACCGGTGCCGGTTCTACCGGCGCTGCTGCCGGTGGCGGGGCCTTCCCCTTGCCTTTGCCAATCGTCCCGCAAGCGCTCAGGCTGGCGACCGAAAACAACGCAATCATCACGATTAGAATTCTGCTCATCAAGAAGTCCTTTCCTCAATACTCGGAATGGGTTATCGAAGGCAACATTTGAAGTAATAGTGGCGATTTGCGACTCGGCCTAGTGCAGAAAGGACACAGTTGCCATTCGGTTTGTCGTTGCCGAACTTTCAACGGTGTCCCAAAAACACACAGCTTCATTATTTATACCGAAAATTGAGGGGAAACACCATCAGATGATCAGTACCTCCGTGCCTACCGGCGTGCGGCTGTAGAGGTCGACGATATCTTCGTTCGTCAAGCGGATGCAGCCGTTCGAAACCGCGTGGCCGATCGTCCACGGTTCGTTCGTTCCGTGCACGCGGAACATGGTGTCCTGCCCGCCGCGGTAGAGATAAAGGGCGGACGCGCCAAGTGGATTGTGCGGTCCGCCGGAGACCCCGCCTGCATATTGCGCCAGGTGCGGCTTGCGTTTGATCATGGAGGCTGTCGGTGTCCACGAGGGCCATTCCGCCTTGCGACCGACGACCGCCTTGCCTTTCATCGTGAGGCCCTCTTCTCCGACGCCGATCCCGTAGCGAGTCGCCCAGCCGCCCTCTTCGATCGCATAAAGGTAACGCTGATTCGTGTCGACGACGATCGTTCCGGGCGCTTCGTATCCCTCGTAGCGGACATGCCGCCTCCGGTAGCGCGGATCGATGCCGGAGGAGTTTCCGAACATGGATGGAACGGGCACCCCCATTCCTTGCCAGGTTGAACTACATCCAGAGGTCAACAGAGCCAGACCGCTCAGAACGAGCATCCGGCGCGTAATTTGGTCATTGTCCATCTTTACCTGCTGAGCAAATCGGTGCGCCCCGGATTCGTCTTTAACACTGCGGCGCGCGGCGGCCAAGTCTTGCCCGTCGATTAAGACGGCTGGAGACGATAGAAAGTTGGATTGGACTACATCTTTGCTTGCGGGCCAAAGCATATGTGGGGCAAGCGTGGTATATCTGTAACAGCGCCCACTGCATGTTTCCTTAGATCGTAGCCGATTTGAGGATGAAACATGCAGCAATTCAAAGTGCTACAGCGCCCTTTGTGCGTCTGATAAGGCGCACAGCGATGTAGTTCGGCGAATGAACAGGAGCGGGAACAACAGGCGTTTCTCGCGAGCTTGCCAGGATTTTCGGGCCGTTGAAGTGGATGCCGCTCTTCACGGCTTGTGAAACGTCTTGCGGCGCTGTGCCCGCTCGATTAGGTCGGGGCACGACAACAGGGATAGACAAATGAAACTTGGCTTCGAGGGGAAGGTTGCGATCGTGACCGGTGCGGGTTCCGGAATTGGCGCGGCTGTTTCCCTGCAACTCGGTAGCGAGGGGGCCGAGGTTATCGTTGCCGACCTGGACGCTGACGCGGCGCGCCGAATCACCGCGGAGATTCGTTCGCATGGCGGCAAGGCTCATGACTTCGCCGTCGACGTCGCCGATGTCGAAGCTGTGGAAAACCTGGTGAAGTTCGCCGTCGAAAAATGCGGCGGCCTGCATCTGGCGGTCAATAACGCCGGCATCGACGGCATCCGCAAAACGACGGCCGACTATCCACTCGACGAGTGGCACAAAGTGATGAACGTCAACCTGAATGGCGTCTTTTACTGCATGAAGCACGAGATCGCCGCCATGCTGGCCGAGGGCGGCGGCGCGATCGTCAATATGTCTTCCATTCTCGGCTCGGTCGGCCTGCCAACCGCAGCCGCCTATACCGCGGCCAAGCACGGGATTGTCGGGCTGACGAAGGTCGCTGCGATCGAATATGCGCGGATGGGCATCCGCATCAATGCCGTCGGCCCCGGTTGGATCGAAACGCCGCTCCTGTCGGAGCATGCAGACATCGCGAGCACCCGGCGCATGATGTCGCTGCAGCCAATGGCAAGGCGCGGCAAGCCGGAAGAGGTGGCGTCCCTAGTTTGCTTCCTCCTGTCCGAGCAGGCGAGCTTCATCACCGGAAGCGTCCATCTCGTGGATGGCGCCTACACGGCCCACTGAGCGCGCCGTCCGGCGGCTCGTCATGGCGCCACGCTCCATGTCGGCGGCAGCTCGCGCCGGTCGACATGGCTGTACGGATTAAGGTCGCGGGCGGTCCGGCTGCGGAACGATCATCGACCACGGCTGATGAAAAGACGCGCAACTTAGATTCCCATTGCATGCTCACTCGCCATATTTGCCGCGACCTGCGGCTAACCACTTGAAAGAATAAGAGTATAAAGTTGGCACGACGCTTGCTTGCTTGCCTTGTATGCAAGATTTGTCGCCACAACAGACCGCACAGAATGGCATCGACGAGGCTATCGTCTCCGCCATTCTCTCCGCCCGCATCCGTCCCGGCACGCGACTGAGCGAAAACCAGCTCGCCGCGCTTTTTGACGTTTCACGCACTCGCGTGCGCGAGGCGATGATGCGGCTGGAGGCGCGCGGCATCGTCAATGTCAGCCCGCGGCGCGGCTGGTTCGTGGTGGAGCCCTCTGCAGACGAGGCGATGACGGTCTACGGGGCGCGCCGCGTCATCGAGGCCGGGCTCCTGCGCACTATGGACCGCCTGACGGAAACCGGCCGCACAATCCTCAACGCCCATCTCGCCGAGGAGAAGGCGGCAATTGCCGCCGGCGACCGGCAGCGCCTGACCTGCCTGATGGGCGACTTCCACATCCGCATCGCCGAACTCGCCGGCAATGCCATTCTCGTCGATATCCTTCGCGATCTGACTGCGCGCACGATCCTGATTTCGATGCTCTACCAGAGCGATTTTCACGCCATGCAGTCCCATCTCGGCCATTGCCGCATAGTTGCGGCGATGGAGGCGGGCGACTTCCTGAAGGCGGCATCGCTTTCCGTCGAGCATCTCGACGAGGTGGAGACCGGGCTGGACCTCACGAGGCGCCCCGACCCGCTCGCCGATCTCAGACGTTCCCTTTCGCTTCCTCCCCAGACCCTCGCCTCGTCTTCGAAGGCGTCGCGCAAAGCCAAACCCTAAACAAAGGAGAAATGACTCGATGTTGAAAAGAAGACTTTTCGTTGCCATGGCGGCGCTGTCCGTCGCCGTCGGCTTTGGTTCGATTGTCCACGCCGATGCACTCGGAGATATCACCGCGCGCGGCGCGCTGCGCGTCGCGGTTCCCCAGGATTTCCCGCCCTTCGGCAGTGTGGGACCAGACATGGCGCCGGTCGGCTACGATATCGACATGGCCAATCTGATCGCCGAGAAACTGGGCGTGACGGTCGAACTCGTACCGGTCACCAGCGCTAACCGGATTCCATACCTCCAGACCAACAAGGTCGATCTGGTGATTTCCAGCCTCGGCAAGAATCCTGAGCGCGAAAAGGTGATCGATTTCTCGATCGCCTATGCGCCGTTCTTCAACGGCGTTTTCGGGCCTGCCGAATTCGCCGCCGCGAAACCGGAGGAACTCGCCGGCAAAGTGGTCGGCGTCACGCGCGGCGCCGTCGAGGATTTGGAACTGACGAAGATCGCGCCGACCGACACGGTCATCAAGCGCTATGAAGACAACAACGGGACGATTTCCGCTTTCCTTTCCGGACAGGTCGAAGCGGTTGCGACCGGTAACGTCGTTGCCGCGGCCATTCTCGCCAAGAACCCGCCGAAGCGGCCGGAGCTAAAATTCCTCATCAAGAATTCGCCCTGCTACATCGGCCTCAGCAAGGAGCAGCCCGCGCTGCTCGAAAAGGTCAACGGTATCATTGCCGCCGCCAAGGCCGATGGTTCGTTGAACGCCATTTCGCAGAAATGGCTCGGAAGCGACTTGCCCACCGATCTCTGATCGGCCAGTGCCATCCCGCGTGGGGTTACCAGACGGGATGGCGTCGCCGAATGTTTGCCAAACAGGGGTGCGCCTTGAATTATCAATTCGAATTCGGCTGGCTTGCCGAATATTATCCGCAGATCGTCAAGGGGATCGGGATCACGGTCGAACTGATCGCGGTCGGCGCCGTTGCCGGCATTTCGCTCGGCATCTTCTGCGCCTGGGTGAGGGCGCTTGGCCCTGCCTGGCTGAAGCCGATCGTCGCGCTTTACGTCGAACTGATCCGCAACACGCCGTTCCTCATCCAGCTCTTCTTTATCTTCTTCGGCCTCCCGTCGCTCGGCCTGCAGCTCAGTGAACTGCAGGCGGCCAATGTTGCCATGGTCGTCAATCTCGGCGCCTATAGCTGCGAAATCATTAGGGCCGGCATCCAGGCGACGCCGAAGGGCCAGTTCGAGGCGGGTGCCAGCCTCGCCATGACGCGTTTCGAAACCTTTCGCCATGTGGTTCTCGTGCCGTCGCTTCAACGGATCTGGCCGGCGCTTTCCTCGCAGGTCGTCATCGTCATGCTCGGCTCGGCCGTCGTTTCCCAGATCGCCGCGGAAGACCTGACCTTCGCGGCGAACTTCATCCAGTCGAGGACCTTCCGCGCCTTCGAGGCTTATATAGTCTCGACCGCCGTCTATCTGGCGCTTGCGGTGCTGCTTCGACAAGTGCTGGCGATCGTTGGCGGGCTCATCTTCCCGAGGAGGGCAGCGCGATGATCGAGTTCACGATCTGGGACATTTTGCGAAACCTGCTGCTTGCCACCCGCTGGACGATCGTTCTGTCAGCCGTCTCTTTTGTTGGTGGCGGTATCGTCGGGCTGGGCCTGCTTTTCCTGCGCATCAGCAAGCGCAAGTGGTCGCGGTCGCTGGCGAAATACTACATCGAGCTGTTCCAGGGCACGCCGCTCCTGATGCAACTCTTCATCGCCTTCTTTGGGCTTGGCCTTTTCGGCATCGACGTCCCGGCCTGGCTCGCCGCCGGACTGGCGCTGATCCTCTGGTCCGCCGCCTTTCTGGGAGAAATCTGGCGCGGCTGCGTCGAGGCGATCGCCAAAGGGCAATGGGAAGCGTCCGCCAGCCTCGGCATGGGCCGCTTGCAGCAGATGCGCTACGTCATCCTGCCGCAGGCAATGAAGATCGCTGTTCCGCCAACGGTCGGTTTTTCCGTTCAGGTCATCAAGGGCACGGCGCTGACCTCGATCATCGGTTTCGTCGAACTGTCGAAGGCCGGAACCGTCGTCACCAACGCCACCTTCCAGCCCTTCACCGTCTACGGCCTCGTCGCCCTCATCTATTTCGCGCTCTGCTGCCCGCTCTCCAAAAGCAGCCAGATCCTCGAAAGGAAACTCAATGTCGCTCATCGAAATCACTGAAGTCCGCAAAAGCTACGGCGAGAACGAGGTCCTGAAGGGCATCAATCTCGATGTCGAGCCGGGCGAGGTGATCGCCATCATCGGCAAGAGCGGTTCGGGCAAGTCGACGCTCTTACGCTGCATCAACGGCCTTGAGACGATCAGCAAGGGCTCAATCTCCGTTGCGGGCGCTCAGCTTCACGACGATGAAGTGCACCTGAAGGCGCTGCGCTTGAAGGTCGGCATGATCTTCCAGCAGTTCAATCTTTTCCCGCATCTGACGGTCGGCGGCAACGTCATGCTGTCGCAGATGGTGGTCAAGAAGACGGCGAAACCGGAGGCGGAGAAGATGGCGCGCAGGATGCTGGAGCGCGTCGGCCTGAAGCAAAAATTCGACGCCTATCCGGACGAACTCTCCGGCGGCCAACAGCAGCGCGTGGCGATCGCGCGTGCGCTTGCCATGCAGCCTATGGCGCTGCTTTGCGACGAGATCACCTCGGCGCTTGATCCGGAACTCGTCGCCGAAGTGCTGGCGGTCGTGCGCGAGCTTGCCGCCGAGGGCATGACGCTGCTGATGGTGACGCATGAGATGAAGTTCGCCCGCGACGTCTGCTCGCGTGTCGTCTTCATGCACCAGGGCCGCGTGCACGAGATCGGGCGGCCAGGGGAAGTCTTTGCCAATCCGCAAACGCCGGAGCTGAAGCAGTTCCTCGGCCTGCATTGAGCAGGCGACCGGCCGGCGGACACCCGGCCGGTCGCTCTCGCCCCGTGGGTTTACGGGCCCACGGCGATGTGGCCTTTCATGTTGGGATGATAGCGGCAGACATAGTCGAAGCTGCCCGGCTCGTTCAGCAGGAGGCGACCTGATTTTTTCGCCGGGAGGAGCACTTCCGCGCCTCCCTTCACCGTGGCGGTGTGAACGAGCGCATCCTTGTTGATCCACTCGATTTCATCGCCCACCTTCGCCTCGATCTCCGCGGGCGCGTAGACGAGGCGGTCGATCGTCACCTCAATGGTTTCTGCCTGGGCGGGAACGACGAGGGCCGCCGTTCCCAACAACAGGGCGAGAATGGCCGATCCTAGCGGGTTTACTGCCGCGTTCATTTCAATTCCGTCGCGACATGTTCGGCGTGCTGCTGATGGCCCTGGAACACCTTCAGCCCGGTCTCGAGCAGAGACTTTAGCTCGGCATTTTGTGCAGACGGGATCAGCAGGGTCTCCAGCGCGCCGTTGACCTGCTTGTGGTACGCGACCTCGTTCTCGACATAGGCCTTGTCGAAGTCCGTCCCCGTCAGCTTCGCCAGTTCCGAACGTTTGGTTTCGGCCGCCTGCGACAGGGCTTTGCTGGTGTCGTTATCTTCGGGCGTAACATTGAGCTTCTTGACGAGATCGAGTGCCTGCTTGTTCACCGATTCGTGGTCGCGCAGCATGCTCTCGGCGAATTCGACGACGGTCTTGTTTTTCGATGTTGCAATGGCCTGCTTCGCCGCTTCGACATCGATCACACCTGCGGTGTAGGCGATATGCGCGATCTGTGGATCCGTCGGCTTGTCGCCGGCGAACGCCCAATTTCCCCCGAGCAACAGGGCGATTGCAGCGGCTGCGGTGGTTAAGCGTATGGTCATCGGATGTTCCTTTCCTCGAAGTTCAAAGCGGGATGTGCAATTGATGTGCTTTGGATGCTTCGCAGGTCGAAACGTTCCCGATTACTTTCCGCCGCCCTCCGGTTCCCTTTGCGAGATGCGCGCGAGCACGGCCTCGGTCAGACGCTCACAACGCTTGCCCGCGAAGGGGAAGGCGTCGAGCAGAAGCGGACCGATTTGTCTCTCCAGTTGCTCTTTGATGAGGTGTCGCGCGCGAAAGAGCCGCGTTCGGACGGTCTCGGGGCGAAGCGCCAACAGATCGGCGGTCTCTTCGTTGCTGAGGCCCTCGATCACCCGCATGACGAAGACGGTGCGGTAGATATCCGGAAGCTGATCAGTCGCCTTTTCGACAAGGTCGAGAATCTGTCGCTGTGCCATCGTCTTTTCCGGATCATCCGTGTCTGCGTTGCGCGGGAAGGCGATGATTTCCGCCTGATGGGTTTGCAACATATCTTCGGTGAGCCGCCTCCTGCGCCGCCCCTGGCGCAGCCTGCCCAAGGCCTCGTTGATCACGATGCGCGACAGCCATGTGGTGATCGCCGAGTCGCCGCGGAATTCGGAAAAATGCGTGAACGCGCGGACATAGGCCTCCTGAAGAACGTCCTCCGCATCGCTGTTATTCTGCACCATGCTCCGCGCAATCCGATAGAGCTTGCGATTGTGCGTCTGCATGATGACGCGAAAGGCGTCGATGTCTTGCGGCGATGTCTCGCGTTTTCGGGAAGGGACTTTCTCAGCGATGGGCATGGTCGAGGCTCCTTGTCGCACATTGGATGCCTGACCCGCGCAAACGTTCCCGAATGTGCAATTGGTGGCCATTTTATCAGGATCATATGCGCGCTTCGACCCTACAGCCGGACGCGCAAAGGACGCTGTAGCGCTTTGATTGCTACATGTACTTTCCCTGAAATCGGCAACGATTAAGGAAGCATGCCGTAGCCCTCAAAAAAGAAAGCCCGGCGGGGAGGAGGTCGCCGGGCTTCCGATTCTGATCGGCAACTGGGAGGAGGAGGGTTGCCGATCCCACGACAGAGCCGGGGGGAGGAGGCTCCATCGATGACTCATACAATGGTGTTGCGACGGAGCGCCTTCAAGGCCGGAAGGGCAGATTTTCTAAACGGCAACGGTGCCGGCACGATGCCGCGTATGCATGGCCTGATGCGGGCCACCACCCGGGCGATGGGCTTGCATTCGCCGTCGTCTGCGCCAGATTCAGAAGACCGAACAGAAGGAGGCGGCCATGGCGGAGGATCGCAAGGCGGCTCTGGTCCGGGTCACTGGAAGGGTGCAGGGCGTTGCCTTCCGTGTCTGGACCCGCGACGAAGCGGCGCGGCTTGGCCTGGAAGGCTGGGTCCGCAACGAGCGCGACGGCTCCGTCACAGCGCTCATTGCCGGACCCGAGGCGGCGATCTCGACGATGTTGAGCCGATTCTGGAAAGGCCCGCCGGCGGCACGAGTGTCAAACGTCGAGAGCGAAGATGCCTCGTCCGTACATACGCCCTTGGGGTTTCACATCACCGATTGACACATCGGTGATGAGATCCGCCGGCGCGGGTCATACCCGCTCCAGCGCCACCGCGATGCCCTGGCCGACGCCGATGCACATGGTCGAGAGCGAGTAGCGCCCGCCGATCTCGGCGAGTTCCAATGCTGCCGTTCCGGTGATGCGCGCGCCCGACATGCCGAGCGGGTGGCCAAGCGCGATCGCGCCGCCGTTGCGGTTGACGCGGACGTCGTCGTCGGCAATGCTGAGCTCGCGGAGCACGGCCAGTCCCTGGCTCGCGAATGCCTCGTTGAGTTCGATCACGTCGAACTGCTCCTGCCTCATGCCGAGCCGTGCCATGAGCTTACGGGAGGCAGGGATCGGCCCGATGCCCATCACCCGTGGCGGCACGGCCGCCGACGCGCCGCCGAGTATGCGGGCGATCGGAGTCAATCGGTGCTTTTTCGCGGCTTCCTCCGAGGCGATGATGAGCGCCGCTGCACCGTCGTTGACACCCGAGGCGTTGCCGGCGGTGACCGTACCGCCTTCGCGGAACGGTGCCTTGAGCTTGGCGAGCGCTTCCATCGTCGTTGCCCGGGGGTGCTCATCCCTATCGACAACGACGGGCTCGCCCTTCCTCTGCGGAATGGTGACGGGGACGATCTCCTTGGCAAGGCGGCCGTTCGCCTGTGCCGCCGCGGCCTTCGCCTGGCTGCGCACGGCAAAGGCATCCTGATCCTCGCGGGAGACCTTATAGTCCTCGGCGACATTCTCGCCGGTCTCCGGCATGGAATCGACGCCGTATTGCTTCTTCATCAACGGGTTGACGAAGCGCCAACCGATCGTCGTGTCGTGGATCTCGGCATGTCGCGAGAAGGCACTTTCGGCCTTCGGCAGCACGAACGGCGCGCGCGACATCGACTCGACGCCGCCGGCAATCATAAGTTCGGCTTCGCCCGACTTGACGGCACGTGCCGCGGTGATGACCGCGTCCATGCCCGAGCCGCAAAGGCGGTTGATCGTCGTGCCGGGAACGGAAAGCGGAAACCCGGCAAGCAGCAGCGACATGCGCGCGACATTGCGGTTGTCCTCGCCGGCCTGGTTGGCGCAGCCGAAGATCACGTCGTCGACCGCTTCCCAGTCGACCGAGGCGTTGCGCTCGAGGAGACTCTTGAGCGGGATCGCGCCGAGATCGTCTGCACGCACCGAGGACAACGAGCCGCCGAAGCGGCCGATCGGCGTGCGGATGTAGTCGCAAATGAAAACGTCGCGCATCAGGCGGCCTCCTTACCCTTGTCGGTTCCCTGATGGGCCTTCTTGGTGCGGGCGTTGATGTCGCGCAGCACCGCAAGTTCCGTTTCGGTCGGCACCGGCGTCTCGATGACGGTGTCGACGAACTTGATCGCCCAGCCGCAATTTTCGACGATCTCATCGCGCGTGACGCCGTGATGGATCGAGACGACGGTCAGCTCCTTCGTCTCGGGATCGGGTTCGAGGATGCAAAGGTCGGTGATGACGCGGGTCGGACCTTTCGTCTTCATGCCGAGCCGTTCGCGGTGGTTGCCGCCTTGGCCGTGACCCATCGAGGTGATGAAGGGCAGCTTCTCGACGAAGCCGCGCTTCGAGAGCGCCATGGTGATGAAGATGCGGCCGCAATTGGAGGCGATCTCCGGCGCGCCGCCGCCGCCCGGCAGGCGGACCTTTGGATGGTCATAGGGGCCGACGACGGTGGTGTTGAGGTTGGCGAAGCGGTCGATCTGCGCGCCGCCGAGAAAGCCGGTCGTGATACGCCCGCCCTGTAGCCAGTAGCGGAACATTTCCGGGACCGAGACGGTGAAGAGCGCGGTATCGCAAAGCTCGCCGTCGCCGATCGACAGCGGCAGCACGTCCGGCTTGGTGCCGACGGTGCCGCTCTCGTAAATCAGCGTGATGTCCGGCGCATGCGTCAGCCGGGCGACATTGCAGGCGGCCGACGGCGCGCCGATGCCGACGAAGCAGACGTCGTCATTGGAAAGTTCGCGCGACGCGGCAATCGTCATCATTTCCGTGGGTGTGAAATCCGTCATCGTCGCCTCCTCACGCGGCCTTTGCCGACTTTGCTGCATGTCTGGCGAAGTCCTCGGGCTTCGCGTCGAGCACGTTTTCCTTGATCCAGGCGGTGAACGTTTCCCGGTCGCGGGCGATCTCGTCCCAGGCGATGTAGAACGCGTTGGAGCGCGGATAATAGCCATGCGCATAGGAGGGGAATGCGCCGCCGGGCACGTGGACGACTGCCGTCACCGCCCAGGTCGGCAGCACGACCGAATTCGGAGAGGGTGGGTTGAGTTCGTCGACGATCTCCTCGACGGTCACGATCGAGCGCTTGGCGGCAAGCACCGCTTCCTTCTGCACGCCGACGATTCCTTCGAGCAGCACATTGCCCTTCCGATCGGCACGCTGTGCGTGGATGATCGTCACGTCCGGACGGATCGCCGGCACGGCGGCAAGCACTTCGCCGGTGAAGGGGCAGGCAACTTGTCTGATGTTCGGGTTCACCTTCGGCAGGTCGGCGCCGATATAGCCCCTGAGCATCGCGAAGGGCAGGTTTGCGGCGCCCGCCTCATAGGCGTTCGCCATCGCCGCGTGGGAATGCTCCTCGATTTCCAGCGGCCGCGGCCACTGATTTTCGACCGCATCGCGGAAGCGGTGCAGCGAGCCGACTCCCGGATTGCCGCCCCAGGAGAATTTCATGCCCCGTGCGGCGCCGACGCCGATCAACTGATCATAGAGGATATCCGGCGTCATGCGGACGAGGAAGAGATCCTTCCTGCCCTGGCGGATCACCTCATGGCCGGCGGCATAGGGAATGAGATGGGTGAACCCTTCCATGGCGACGGTGTCGCCGTCCTTCACGTTTTCGGCGACCGCCTCGGCGAGCGACAATATGCAAGCCATCCTGGTCCCTCCTCCATTGATGTTGCCGAACGTCGAGCAGGGGACCCGCGGTGGTGCCCTGGCTCTCGTCATCGGTGATGGCGGAAATAAGCGCTCGTTTCAGACGCACGTCAAACATTTTGTGCGTTATTTGACATTTGTTCATATATCGCACAAGATGGGTGAGCAAACGAGGTGAGCGAATCATGCGGGAAACGGATTTCGTCAGCGGCTTCGCGAGGGGCTTGAAGGTCATCGAGGCGTTCGGGGAGGCGCAACCGCGCCTGACGATTGCAGAGGCTGCGAAGATCACCGACCTAGACCGTGCCACGGTGCGGCGCTCGCTGCTCACGCTTTCCGAGCTCGGCTATGCCGACTACGACGGCAAGTTCTTCACACTGACGCCGAAAATCCTGCGGCTCGGCCACGCCTATCTGTCGGCGACACCTTTGCCGGCGCTCGTCCAGCCCTATCTCGACCAGCTGTCGGTAAAGGCCGGCCAGAGTGCCTCGGCGTCGGTCCTCGACGGCACGGAGGTCGTCTATGTGGCGCGCGCCTCGCAGCGGCGGGTGATGTCGATCAACCTGATGCCAGGATCGCGCCTTCCCGCCTATTGCGCCTCCATGGGTCGCGTGCTGCTTGCCGCACTTCCCGAAACGGAGGCGCGCGAAATCCTGAAACGCACCGAACTCAAGGCCAACACGCCGCTGACGAAGACCGATCCGGAAGAGCTGATCGAGGAATTGCGTCGGGTTCGCGAGCAGGGCTATGCGGTCATCGACCAGGAGCTCGAGCTCGGACTTTGCTCGATCGCGGTGCCGTTGATGAACGCGCGCGGCCAGGTGGTCGCGGCGCTCAACATCGGTGCCCCCGCCGCCCATGTCGCAGCCTCCGAGCTTGCGGAACGCTACCTGCCCTTGCTCAAGGAGACACAAGCGGCGCTGCGGCCGCTTGTGCAATAGGCGCGCCGGAGCAGTGAAGACCAAGCTTTGCCGACGCCACCGGCTGCGACAGTCCGTAACTGGACATGACGCGGAAACCGGCTAGCATGAGCGGATGGACAGACTCGTTCGCATCTTCGCGATTGTCTTGCTCGCGGTATTTGCCATGGGCAGTGTTGCGCATGCGGCGAATGCGACTGGCATGTCCCTCACTATGTCTGCCGCCGCGATGGCCGACGAAGACATGGGCGATTGCGATGGCTGTCCGCCCGGCGACGACGGCAAAGCCTCGCTCTGCGCACAATTCTGTCTTGCAACCTTCATCGCGGTTCCGGCCGCGACGGAGCTTGAACTCCCAATTTTGGCGGTCGATCTCGCAACACTGTCAGCAGAAGAGATAGCCGGCCGCACCGGCCCGCCCGATCCTCCACCACCACGAACCATCGTCCTTTAGCCGGCGTCGGCCGGGCATGCCCGGTGCCGGCGCCAACGACCATGCGTGGCGGATCCTTCCGCCGCCCATGATCGCTGTTCGCATGAAACGCCTTCCGGCGCGACGCGAAACACCACTGCATGGGTCCTTAAGCATAAAACCATGCAGTCGTTCAAAGTGTTATAGCGCCCTGCGTGCGTCTGATGACGCACAGCGCTGTATCGGCTTTTCAGGATGGTTGAACCATGTCCCGATACCCTGCTCCGGCGCTGACGCGTCGAGCCTTTCTCGCATCGGCAGCCGCAAGCGCGACCGGCGCGATATTTCCTCTTTTGACAGCTTCGCCGGCCAATGCCGCCCCGCGAGAAGTCTCGTTGCGGGCTGCCATCGGGCGCGTCCGCCTCGTGCCGCACGGCGAGACGGCCGCCTGGTTGTACAACGGCACCGTTCCGGGCCCAGAGATCCGTCTCCGCCAGGGCGAACGGCTGCGCGTGGCGGTCGACAATTCCCTCACCGAAGAAACAACGATCCACTGGCACGGCGTGCGTGTTCCAAACGCGATGGACGGCGTGCCGAACCTCACGCAGAAGCCCATCGGAGCAGGCGACAGTTTCGTCTACGAGTTCGACGCGACTGACGCCGGCACCTTCTGGTATCACCCGCACCAGAAGAGCTTCGAGCAGGTCGCGCGGGGGCTCTATGGTCCGCTGATCGTGGAGGAACGGGAACCGGTGCGCGTCGATCGCGACGTGACCTGGATGCTCGGCGATTGGCGGCTGACGAAAGCGGGGGCGATCAGCGAGGACTTCGGCAACCGGCACGATATCCACCACAATGGGCGCGTCGGCAATACGGTGACCATCAACGGCCGCGTACCAGGTGGTTTTGCCGTCAGGAAGGGGGAGCGCATCCGCCTGCGGTTGATCAACGCCGCCAGTGCCCGCATCTTCAGCCTCGATTTCGCCGGGCACGAGCCGGTCGTGATCGCGCTCGACGGCCAACCGGTCACGCCGCATGCGCCGGACAATGGACGGGTGACGCTCGCGCCGGCGATGCGCGTCGACCTGAATATCGACATGAACGGCAATGCCGGCAGCCGAGCCGCCGTTACGGATCGCTTTTATGAAGATCTGGAGTTCCGGCTGGTAGATCTCGTCTATGACGCTACACCGCTGAGGGAGCGCGCGCCCGACTGGCCGTTCGCCCTGCCTGCAAATCCTTTGCCGGAACCGGATGTTAAGCGCGCATCGCGCAACGAGGTTGTCTTCACCGGCGGCATGATGGGCGAGATGGTTGCGCAGGATATGGGGGAAAGCATGGGCCGAGGCGCGTCGGGCGGTATGATGGGGCACACAAGTTCGATGATGGGAGAGATGATGCGGATGATGAACTCCGGCGCCGCCTGGTTCATCAACGGCGTCGCCGCTGACGAGGCCAGCCACGACATGAAGCCGATGCTGACGCTCGCAAAGGACAGGAGCCACGTCATCGCCATGACCAACGCCACTGCGTGGCATCATCCGATCCACTTGCATGGTCATTCGTTCCGAGTGATTTCCCGCAACGGCCAACGCACCCGTCATCAGGAATGGCAGGATACCGTGCTGGTTTCGCCGCGCGAGAAGGTCGAGATCGCCTTCGTCGCCGATAATCCCGGCGATTGGATGTTCCATTGCCACATTCTCGAGCACCAGGCCGGCGGCATGATGGCTGTCTTCCGCGTTGCCTGACCTGAAAGGAGAAACAAATGTCCAAGATACTGAAAGCTGCCGTCCTCACCTCCATCCTGTTGGGTGCAACACCGGCGCTCGCCGGCGAAAAGGACGTGATGCTCTACAAGAACCCGGAATGCGGCTGCTGCGAGGGCTACGCCGATTATTTACGCCAAAACGGCTTCAACGTGACAGTGAAGGCGACGCACGACCTCGCCCAGATGAGTCGAGACGCCGGCATTCCAGACGAGGCCCAGGGGTGCCACCTCTCGATGATCGACGGCTATGTGGTGAGCGGTCACGTGCCGATCGGCACCGTCAACAAGCTGATGACCGAACGGCCGGACATCAAGGGCGTGACGTTGCCCGGCATGCCCATGGGTTCGCCCGGCATGAGCGGCACCAAGCAAGCACCGTTCGAGATGCTGGAGATCAACAAATCCGGCGGCGTCGGCGGCGTTTACGCCAGGGAATAGGAGCGGCCCGACGATGGAAGGCATGAACGACATGATGATCGGGATGGGGCTGGTGTGGCTGCTTGTCATCGTCATGCTCGCTCTTGGGGCTGCAGCGCTCCTCAAGTACCTGTTCTTCGGCGGCGGTAAATGAGAAGAACGTCTGTTTTCCTCTCGATACTCGGGTTTGTCGCGGCGGGTTTTGGGCTCGCATGGGCATGGCCTTGGATCGCCGCCAAGATGGCACGCGACAACGTCTCGGCCGCGACGATTGCGCTCGGCAACACGCTCTATGCCGAGCACTGCGCCGCCTGCCACGGCAGGAATCTCGAAGGGCAACGCGACTGGAAAAGCCCCTTGCCTTCCGGACGCATGCCGGCGCCGCCGCATGATGCATCCGGCCACACCTGGCATCATCCGGACGGCGTGCTCTTTCGCATCACCAAGGAAGGACCGGCAGCGTTCGTTGGAGGCGGCTACCAAAGCGATATGCCAGGGTTCGGCAAGGTGATGGGCGACGAAGAAATCCGGGCCGTGCTGGCCTTCATCAAGAGCACCTGGCCGGAACAGGAAAGGCAATATCAGGCGGAGATGACTCGCCGGGAGCGAGAGGAGGTGCGGTGACTATGCGGCCTCCACCTCAGATCCCGCCTCAAATGGAAAACATCATGATCAAATCAAGAATACTAATCGCCACACTGTCGCTGTTGCTGGCCTCCGCGCCAGCCGCGTTGGCGCATCATCCGGGAGCGGATCTCGACAAGATGATGGGCAGCGCCGAGAAATTCTTCCAGGTCATAGACGAGCCGGTCGCGCCGCCATTCGAACCGAGGTGATCGCTGACATTCAGCGCAAGATCAACATTACGCCGATGAAGGACATGGTGCAGTTTCTGGCGATCACCACCGACCCATCGAAGGACACGCCTGAAGTGCTCAGGGCCCACGGCCCCGCGCACGGATTGGACGCGAGCAATTGGATGTTTCTGACGACACGACCGGGCCAGCCGGAGGACACGACCAGGAAACTCTCGGAGGCTTACAAAGTCCGCTTCGAGCCGCTCGACGACGACCAGCAGATGCACGGGGCCGTCACGCACGTTATCGACCGCGGAGGACGCTTTGCGGCCAAGTTCCATGGTCTAAGATTCGATCCGCTCAACATGGTCCTCTACATCAACGGCCTCAGCAACAACGTCCAGAAGCCGGGACGCGAACAGCCCGGTTGGTGGGATCGGCTGAAGAACCTTTTCGAATGATCGCTCGACTGCAATCACGATCTCGGTTGAATCTGCGCTTGTCGCCTCTGGCGTAGAAACTAAAGCGCGTCGCGTTTAATCGAATTCATGCAACGCGCTTTAGGTCCTAGTTTTTTGCTTGTCGTGTCCCAATACCGCTGCACACTTTTGGGCGACATGCATTAGTAATCGCTATTAAAGCCAAGGCCTGCACCACCAGCGGCCGCGCCGCCTTATGCTGCATTGCGGCAAAAATCGCTTCGCCGGCCATGAATTCACCAAAACTTCCCGACAGAACGCTATTGCGGGTTGTCCGTCGGGCACGGATCCGCGCGCAAGCGGCAAGTCGGCCGGCACCACCCTCCCATGTCTGGCGAGACTTTCACACGGGGATGACGGAACATGAAAGTTGTAGTCGAAAATACCGTCTGCTTGAACACGGGCGACGCGGCCATTCTTTTCGCGATCAGGCACATCCTGAGATCGATACTAGGCGAGAACGTCGAATTCCTGGTGTTCGACAGCCAGCCGGACGTCGCAGCGCGACTGTATCCGAAAGAACAATTTCCCGACATCGAGCTTCGAAAACTCCCGTCGGAATCGATCTTCAAGTACAAATACGACGACAACACCGTCAAGAATGCGCTGAAGCAGGTCTATAACCAGGCTGCGTTCCAGGCGCTCCGCCATCTCGGTAGCGGCAATTATCTCGACCGGCGCTTCTTCAGCGACGAGGATCGCAAGAGCCTTGCACTCTACAAGGACGCCGATCTGGTGATCACCACCGGCGGCACCTATCTCGTCGAGAACTATTCGCTCGAGCGGCGCATCAACCAGTTCAAGCTCGGCGAGTTGCTTGGCAAGAGGACGATCTTCTTCACCCAGTCGCTCGGTCCGTTCGCGAAGCCCTACAACCTTCGGATGCTGCCGCCGATTTTCGCCCGCAGCCCCCTGATCCTCCTGCGCGACGCTCGTTCACGCGAGCATATCCTCGGTCTCGTCGACGATCCGGCGAAATGCCACGTGGTCGCCGATTCCGTCTTCGCGCTTGCAGACGTGGAGCGGATCAAGGCGCTGCTGATGATCGGCCGTCCGGCACCGACTGGCCGCGTCGGCATCTCCGTGCGGCACTGGCATTACGTCAAGGGCGGCGACGGCGGCATGGGTCGGTACATCGATTCGGTTCGCGAGATGGCGACGAAGCTCGTGCGCGACCACGGCAAGAAGGTCACGTTCATTTCGACCTGCCAGGGCGTCCCGGAATATGCGCACGACGATTCGAAGACGGCGAACCTCATCGTTTCGGGACTGGCGCCGGAGATTGCCGAGCACGTGAACGTCGACGCGTCGTTCCACACGCCTGAGCAACTGATGGCGATTGCCAAAGGCCTCGACTTCGTCGTGGCGACGCGCATGCACATGATGATCATGTCGCTTTGCACCGGTACGCCGGTGCTGCCGATTGCCTATGAGTTCAAGACCAAAGAAGTCGCCAAGCGCGTCGGCGTTGACGATGTCCTGCTCGATATCGACACGGTGACGCCAGAAGAGGCGAGCGGCAAGCTCGACCGCTTCGTCGGCGAGCTCGACCTTTATCGCGAAGTCAGCCTCAAGGCGGTCCTCGAGGAGCACGCCTCGGCGATGTCCGCGGCGGATCTCCTGCGCCCTGTAATCGAAGGCTTATCGGCGAATCGCGCCGATGGCCTTGGAAAGGGTTTCGAGCAGGACTTTGCGCGGTTGGCGTAAAGCAAGGGCGAAAACGAGCGCCAGTCCGTAGTTCAGGCAAATCGCGGAGGCGAGGGCGAGGATGTCCGAGCTTCCTGTCAGGACTTCCGGCAGCAGCCGATAGCAGATCCAGGCGGCCAGGGCCGATATGAGAAAGAGGCCCTGGACGTAGAGGAAATCCATCGCCGAGACCGGTCCCACCCGCTGCAGCAGCCAGGCAAGCACCGGGACGCGCAAGATGTAGCCGCTGATCGCATAGGCGGCTGCGACGCCGATCGCGCCCCATTGCAGGCCGGCGACGAAGGAGAGCACCGTCGTCAGCGACGAATAGATGCCCCAGCGGAACATTGTCTTCGTTTCGCCCTGGCAGATGAAGATCCAGCCCGTTGTGCTCGAAACCGGCTGCATCAGGCTCGCGATGCCAAGCCAGGCGAAGATCGGTGCGACCGGCAGCCATTGCTCGCCGAAGAGGATGCTGACGGTCGGTTCAGCGGCTAATGTCAGCGCCGCAATGCCGGGCATGGTGACGGCGGCGAGCAGCCAGTTGGTGCGCATGTAGATATCGCGAAACCGGGGCTTGTCCTCCTGGATGCGGCTCATCAGTGGGATCATCACGCGCGACAGAGGCTGGGTGATGTTCTGCAGTGGGAAGAGGAGAAGCTTGTAGGCGCGGTCGTAATAGCCGAGTTGGATCGGCCCGGAAAACTTGCCAATCAGGACGTTGTCGAGATTGCGCGAGAAGAAGTTGACCAGATTGAAGCCGGTGAGATTGGCGCCGAACGAGATGATGTCGCGGTCGATTGCAAACGCCGGCCGCCCCGGCATCCAGCGCGTGGCCCACCACGCGGCCATGAGGGCGACTGCCGCAGACGCCGCGGGACCGATCACAAGCGACCAGTAGCCGAGGCCGAGATAGGCGGCCCCGGCGGTGACGAGCAGGCCTACGACCGCGGCATAAACATCGTTCAACGCCAACTGCCCGAACTTCAGGTGCCGGTTCATCAAGGCGAGCGGCAACGCGGCCAGGCTACCGAGGAGCAGCGGCAGTGCTGCGGCAATCGCAATGGCCGTCATGCGCTGGTCGCCATAGAAAACGGCAATGGCGGGCGACAGCGCGATCACGACGAGTGTGCAGATAAGGCCGACGAGGGTACTGATCCAGAAGACCTGATTGAGCTCCGTCTCTCCGATCTCCTTGCGCTGAATGACCGCCTGCTGCAGCCCAAGATTCTGAAAAAGCCCAACGAAGGCGACGACAGGGCTGACCGATGCGACGAGGCCGAAGTCCTCCGGCGCAAGCAAGCGTGCGAGCACAACGACGGAGACGAACTGGATGACCATGCGAATGGCCTGGGCGCCACCGGTTACCAGCCCGCCACGAAGTGCGAGCCGACCGAATTGGATGTTTTCTGCGTTCAAGCGACTTGCCTCGACTGGTGCTATTCGGGGAGACGTGCGTCTTCCATCCGGAATTGCGTCTTTCAAAGAGTTGGCGCGGGAGGCGGGCGGAAACCGCGCGCACTCCTCATCCCGCGGCCTTTCAAAATGCTACAGCGTCCGCGTGCGATGAGGCCTGGGACGCTGTGGCGAGCCGGCTGACGATTTCCGCGAAATCGCTGTCGAGCGCCTCCATGTCGAATTCGGCCTCGACCTTCTTTCTTGCTTGCAGCCCGACGTCCTCGCATTGCTCGGGATGCTCCGCGACGAAACGTAGCCGGTTAGCAAGCGTCTCGACGTCTCGTTCGTCAGCGAGGAAGCCCGTCTTCTGATCCTCGATCAGCTCGGGAATGCCGGAATGGTTGGAACTGACCACCGTCAGACCGGCGGCCATGGCCTCCATCAGCGCCACGGGAATGCCTTCGACATCGCCGTTCTTGGCGGTAACGCTCGGCAGCACGAAGGCGTGCGAGCGCCGCAGCCACTCCTTGACGTCCCGGTGGGCGAGGCTGCCGAGGAAGGAAACGCGTCCTGCGATATCGAGTTCTGAGGCGAGCGCTTCCAGTTCCCGCCGTAGGGGCCCGTCACCGATGACCGTGTAATGCCAGGCGAGTTCCGGCGCGTCGGCGCGCAGTCGCGCGAGCGCGCGCAGCGCGTATTCCACGCCCTTTTTCTCGGCCAGCCGGCATACTGAAATCAATTGCAGCGGCATGCCGCGCCACGATTTCCACTCATAGGGAATCTTCTTGAGATCGATTCCCATGTGGTGCACGGCAACCTTGGTTTCCGGCGCTCCGGCTTCCACCAGAACGCGGCGAAAGAAGCCGTTCACGGTCAGGTTGAGCGCGCCGTATTCGAACAGATCATTGTATCGGCCGAGACCCCGCTCGCGGAGCGGCACGCCGACGTCGTAGCCGTGGAAGATCGTGACGATCGGCGGCTTCAGCCGCTTCCATTTCTTCAGCCGTGCGGCGCGGGCGCCGTTGTGCCCGAAGTGAGCGACGAGGACGTCGCATTCATTCAGGCGGGCGACGGACGACATGTCGAGCGCGGTGGAGACCTTGTCGCGAATTTTCGCCGGCAGCCGCTCGATCGCCGGACGCATGCGCGCCGCCGCTCCCCACCAGTCACGGGTTCGTGTCAGGAGGGTGGCGAGCGGCTCCTGGCGCCGATCCGCAAAATTGTAATCCGATATCCCGTTGCAGACGACATCGACCTCGAAGCCGCGACGCAAGAGGCCGGCCATCTGGCCGATGACGAAGGTTTCCGAAAGCGACGGAAACTGACCAACTATGAAACCGACGCGCATGCTTGGCGTCTCAAGAGGCCTTGAGCGCAGACGCGCGGCTCGCGGCAGCGCGATCCAGAACATCGAGGAATGCCGCAAACTGACGGTCGGGCCGCATCAGCGGCCGCTCGGCGAATTTCGACGCCGCTACCGAAAGCCGCTCATATTCGGCATCGTCGCTCCAGAGCCGACGGATTGCGCCGGTCCATTCTTCGAGCGGTCCATCGTGGTCGAGAAGGATGCCGCCTTCGCCGATTGCTTCCGGCAATCCGCCGCGCGTCGATCCGACGACCGGAATGCCGCTGCAATGGGCCTCGGACGCCACCCGCCCCCAGGCCTCTTCCCATTTGCTCGGCGCAAGCAGGATCTTCGTCCGTCCATAAACAGTCTTCATGTCGCTGGTGCGGCTTTCAAGGCGCACGTTCTTCAGCGGCGCGATGATCTTTTCGATTTCCGCCCGGTGATCGTCAGCGAGCTTCCAGCTTTCGACGAACAGGAAGGGAATGTCGGGGCATTGCTCGGCAATGCGGACCGCCAGCTCGAATCCCTTCTCCTTATAGGGATTGATGAAGGTCACATATTCCCGCGTCGTCGGCGTCTTGTAGGTCTCGGGATTGATTGTCGGTGGGATGACCACCGAGTCGATGCCGTATTTCTGCTTGTATGTCCGGGCAGTGAATTCCGAATTCGCGATGTAATGGGCGGCGGTCAGTTCCCTGAGGTCGCCGGCAAGTTCGTGAAATTCGACGTTTCTCAGATAGATCACCAGCGGCACGTTGTGCACCTGGAGCGCCTTTCCGATCGGGACCGATTTGTGGCACTGCACAACGGCGACGTCGGGACGGAGCTTGTTGACGGCGAAGGCTGCGGCCTCCCAGGGATGCCAGGCCCGAACGACGGGATAGCCGGGAAAGCTGTCCATGACGCCACGCTCCCCGGACAACTTAAGCTTGACTCGCGCCTTGAAGCCGAACATGCCGTCGCCGAACAATGCGGCCAATACGCCGGCCTCGTGACCGCGGTCACGCAACTGCTGGACGAGGTGGTGCGTGCTCGACTGAACGCCGCCGCTGAACTCCGGATAGTAACCGTTTCCGCCGGCAAACAGAACCTTCATACCGCTTCTCCTTCATACAGACATTTCGCCGTGACCACTACAGTGCCGCGCGTCTGACAAGCCGCGCAAAGGACGCTGCAGCACTTTGAATTGCTGCATGTTCCTATCCTTGAATCGGCTCCGATTTAGGGAACATGCAGTAGGCTGGCACCTCACCCGAACGAGTGAGGAGAAAGGCATCAACTCCAGAATGACGGCAATTGTTGGGTCAGTCGCCCTTGGGTCGGCGCAACCTGCGATACCAGGCCGCACCTTAGCAAAGGCCACGGGGCTGACGCGGAGGTTCGCGAGTTTCCGAAAGCGTGTCGATCCGGCCGCAAGAAAAGCAGTCCTCCATCGGGCAGGGTGACCGTGCGAGACAGGTGCGCAGCATTGCTGCACTGCAGCAGAGACTGTCACGGCGGGAACAGATAGTCAATCGTTACTCACCCTTTCGATCTAGCTCAAATGGGGCATCGACTCACCCCTGAACCGCTCGCTTGACGCCGCGGCCTTTCAAGCCTCAAATCGTCCAGTACGACGACGGGGTGCATCATGGGCGGTGACGAACCGGTACTGGAGACGAAACTGACGTCCACCAAGCGGCAATGGGCGGCGGGTCGCAAGTTCCTGACGGGGCGCGTCGCACGCCCGGAGACGGACCGCCTGCCGCCCGGCCAGCATCTCGTGAACGACTGGCCGGTTCTGGATCTTGGACAGCAGCCGCACATTTCACTGGAGACCTGGCGGCTTGACCTGACCGGCCTCGTCGAGCAGCCGTTGTCACTCGACTGGGAGGCACTCCAGTCGCTGCCGCAGAGCGACAGTCTCTCCGACATACATTGTGTGACGACGTGGTCGCGCTACGATAATCGCTGGCATGGCGTGCTGACGCGCGACCTCCTTGATCGGGTGATGCCGAAGCCCGAGGCAGAATATGTCCTGCTGACCAGCTATGACGGCTATACCACCAATCTTCCGCTCGTCGACTTCGCCGCGGAGAACGCGATCCTCGCGACACGTTGGGAAGGCGCACCGATCAGCCGTGCCCACGGCGGTCCGATGCGCCTCATCGTGCCGCACCTCTATCTATGGAAAAGCGCCAAGTGGCTGACGCGGATCGATTTCCGCGCCGCCGACAGAGCCGGCTTCTGGGAGCGGAACGGCTATCATATGCGCGGCGATCCGTGGCGCGAGGAGCGCTATTCCGGCGATTGATGGGGCTGCTTTCGGAAATGCAACCGGTGAATTTTGATGCTACAGTCGCCGGTTGAGGGCGTCATCTAGCGGGCAATCATTCTGAGTTGCGGGAGGAAAGCATGCGCAGTCCGAGCTTGAAGAGCCTGTCCTTTGCCTTGATATTCGCGCTTGCCGCGGCACCGCCATGGACGGCGCAGGCAGCGTCGCCGGAGCCGGTCAAGGCCGAGCACGGCATGGTCGTTACAGCCCAGCATCTCGCCTCCGATATCGGCGTGGACGTTCTGAAGAATGGCGGCAATGCCATCGATGCGGCGGTTGCCGTCGGCTACGCGCTCGCAGTCACCTATCCGACCGCCGGCAATATCGGCGGCGGCGGGTTCATGACGATCCGCTTCAAGGATGGCAAGACGACCTTTCTCGATTTCCGCGAACGCGCGCCGCTCGCCGCCACCAAATCCATGTATCTCGACGACAAGGGCAATCTCGTCAAAGGCTTGAGCACCAATGGCTATCTCGCCGTCGGGGTGCCAGGCCCGGTGATGGGTTTCGAGCACGCGCGCAGCCACTACGGTACGCGCCCGCTCAAGGAACTGATCGCACCGGCGATCAAGCTCGCCAAGGAGGGCTTCGTGCTGGAGCAGGGCGATGTCGACTCATTCGACGGTAAAACGGAGAGGTTGGCGAAGGATCCTGCGGCGGCGGCAATCTTCCTGAAGCCCGACGGCAAGCCCTTCGCGGTTGGCGAGAAGCTCGTCCAGGCCGATCTTGCCGCCTCGCTATCAAGCATCGCGGAGAAGGGGCCGGACGCCTTCTACAAGGGTGCGATCGCCGACGCGATCGTCAAGGCGAGTGCGGAGAAGGGCGGCATCCTCGCCAAGAAGGATTTCGAGCAATATGCGGTCCGCGAGCTGGAACCGGTCAAATGCAACTACCGCGGCTATGACATCGCGTCCTCGCCGCCGCCATCGTCGGGCGGCGTCATCATCTGCGAGATCCTCAACGTGCTCGAGGGTTATCCGCTCTCCTATCTCGGCTACGGCTCGGCCGAGACCGTGCATGCGATGATCGAGGCCATGCGGCATGCCTATGTCGACCGCAACACCGCGCTCGGCGATCCGGACTTCGTCGAAAATCCGGTCAGCAAACTTACCGACAAGGCCTATGCGAAGGAAATCCGTGCGAGGATCGAACCGTTCAGGGCGGGCGTGTCGCAGGCGCTGATGCCGGCGGGCTTCGCAGAGAGCAAGGAGACGACCCACTATTCGATCATCGACGACGAGGGCAATGCCGTCGCCGTCACCTATACGCTGAACGGCTCCTTCGGCGCGGGCGTGGTGGCGCCTGGAACCGGGATCCTGCTCAACAACGAGATGGATGATTTTACCGCCAAGCCTGGCGCGCCCAATCTCTACGGTCTCGTCCAGGGCGAGGCGAACGCGATCGCGCCCGGCAAGACGCCGCTCTCGTCGATGAGCCCGACGATCGTCTCCAAGGACGGCAAGCCCTTCATGGTGATCGGCAGCCCCGGCGGCGCGCGCATCATCACGATCACGCTGGAAGCGATCCTAAATGTGATTGACCACGGCATGAACATTCAGGAGGCGGTCGATGCGCCGCGCCTCCACCATCAATGGCTGCCGGACAAGGTGTTCATGGAGCCCTATGCGCTCTCGCCGGACACCCTCAAGCTTCTCGCCGCCATGGGTCACGACGTCGAGATCGACGAAAGCTGGAAGATCTGGGGACAGGCAACCGGCATCCTCGTCGGCGGCGAAAACCTGGAGGAGATCGGGGCCGGCGGTGGCGCCCGCTACAACGGCGCCGTCGACAGCCGCATTGGGGCGGGCGCGGCAAGAGGTTACTAGAGATGTCGGGTCAAATGCCGGTTGCTGCCGGCGCCGACAGCCGGAAGCGCCGCGGTTTCCGCTGCGAGATCCGGTAGACGGCGGCGGGCGGCAGGTTTGCGTAGGTCCCACCGATGCGGACCGCCTTCAAGCCAAGCCGGTCGAGCATCGGGCGCGGAACGGGGCAACGCGGGCCGTAGGTGAACTGGTAGAGCGCAGCACCCGGCAGCAAAGAGCGGAAGACGCCGTCGAGAATCCGCATCACCTTGCGTTTCGGCATCGACAGCAGCGGCAGACCGCTGACGCTCGCGCCCACAAGCTGCCCGGCAAAGAGATCGGCGCGATGGAGCCGGGAGGCATCCATGTGGAAAATTCGCGCTTCAGGGAAGCGACGTCCGAGCATGCGCACGAAATCCGCGTCGAATTCAACGAGAGTAAGGTCACGTTCGGCGACACCTCGCGCCAGAAGCGCCCGCGTGAACGCACCGGTTCCCGGACCGAGTTCAAGGATGTGTCCCGTTTTCTCTGAAATTTCGCTGGTTATCAATTCCGCAAGCGCCGCGCCCGAAGGCGCGACCGCGGCGACACGCAGCGGCGCGGCAAGCCAGGCGCGAAAAAATGGCAAGCTGTCGGCGGCAGGCATTACGGCTCCTCGGGATGAATGAAGTCATCGTTTACAAAGCCTGCCACGGCTTTACCCATTCGATAATCCGCCATAGTCTGCACAGACTATGAAACGAGATGGCACAATATCCCGCGACGACATCGACGCGATTCCCGCTTTCCTACGGGTTGCCGAGCGGCGGAACTTTCGCGCCGCGGCTGCCGAATTGGGCGTCTCGCCCTCGGCGCTCAGCCATGCGATCAAGACGCTGGAGGCGCGCCTCGGTGTAGCACTTTTTCATCGCACCACCCGGAGTGTCGGTCTTACCGAAGCCGGCGAACGCTTCATGGCGCACGCGCGGCCGGCAATTGACGGCTTGCGCGAAGCGATCGAAGCGGCGCGTTCCCTGAGCGAAGAGCCGTCCGGACTTTTGCGCATCAATGCTCCGCGCGGCATGATTTCAAGTCTGATCCAGCCGACGCTCCCGGCCTTCATTGCCGCCAACCCGAAGGTCGAGGTCGAAATCTTCGCCGAGGACGGCTTTACTGACATTGTCGAGGGTGGCTTCGATGTCGGTTTTCGGCTTGGCGAGACCGTGCAGGCGGATATGGTCGCGGTCCGCGTCAGCCCGCCGTTTCGCTTCGTGGTCGCAGGTGCGCCGGGCTATTTCGCGCGCCATGGACGCCCGAAGGAGCCTGAAGACCTCCGCCAGCACGCCCGCATCCGCTTTCGTCAGCCGTCGTCGCGGGCGATCTATCGTTGGGAGTTCGAGGACGGCAATCGCACCTTCGATCTCGCGGTTCATGGTCCCTTGATCGTCAACGATGCCGCCCTTGCCGTAGCAGCCACGATCGAAGGCATGGGACTTTGCTATATCGCCGAACCTCTGATCGACAACATGATCAAGGATGGGCGCATGGAACTGGTGCTTGAAGGCTTTGCGCCGGAGACACCTGGGGTCTTCCTCTATTATCCAAGCCGCGCCCAGGTCATGCCCAAGCTGCGCGCTTTCGTCGAACATATGCGCCGGGCGCGCGCCGCCTACGAACGATCCTGATCTGCCTAATGCATGCCGCCCAAAAGTGTGCATCGGTTTTGGGACAACGAACCGCCACGTTTCTGCGCGCGCCGTTCAGCCCTTCGGCATCGCCACTCCAGCCGCCTCGCGGATCGTCTGCATCAGAATGGCGAGCGGCAAGGACGGGATCGCGTCGGCGCGCATGGTGAGGCCGACCGGCCCCTTGGTCTCGCTGGTGTCGATCGGCAGCGTCGCCAGGAGGCCGTCGTCGATATCCGTTGCGACGACGCCGGTCGAGATGATCCAGATCGCGTCGCTCGAACGCACGAAGGCGCGGCCGAAGGAATCGGAGACGGTTTCGATCTGTTTCGGCAGGCTGGCGATGCCGTTGGCGATCAGGAAGCGTTCGACGAAGGGGCGAATGATCGAGGCGCGGGTGGGCATCAGAACGGGATAGTCCCCGAGATGGGCGAAGATCGACTGCCTGCCGGAGAGCAGCGGGTGACCGGCACGCACCGCAAACACCACCTGTTCGGAGTAGAGGTGCTCGAAGGAAAACCCGGTCATCTTGTCTGGCGCAGCCAGCCTGCCGACGACGAGATCCAGGTCACCGACCCGCAACTGCTCCAGGAGCACTGCATTTTCGCCGGTAACGATCTTGATGCGGGCGCCGGTTTCCTCCTTGAGAAAGAGCGCCATGGCGCGGGGCATGATGCGCGTCGAAACCGTTGGAAGGGCACCGATCCGGATGGGCGGACCATCGCCGGAGCGTTCCTGCGAAACCGAATCGAGCCCTTGCCGGAGCGCAGTCAGCGCAGCACCCGCATGGCGGAGAAAGACCTCGCCGTAGCGGGTAATCCTGATACCGCGTCCCTCGCGCTCGAACACGGCGACGCCCAGCACCTCCTCCAGTTCGCGGATCGTCTTGGTAACGGCCGGCTGGCTGACATGTAAGAGTTCGGCCGCTTTCATCACGCTCTTCTGGCGCGCGACCTCGACAAATGTCTGTAGATGGCGAAACTTGACACGAGCGTCGATCATGAAATCCATAACCTATGAGTTATTGGAAAGCCATGAAATATCATTTTACCTAACCAGATCAAACATCCAATTTGGTGACGGAGGAGATCTGCCGTGCAATTCGCCCGTATCAACGACATCACGATTCATTATCAGGTGATTGGTGCGACGGGGGAAAAGCCTGTCCTTGTCTTCATCAATTCGCTCGGCACGGATTTCCGCATCTGGCGCGATGTCGTCGTCCGGCTTGCCGGCGAGTTCGCGATCGTGCTCTACGACAAACGGGGCCACGGCCTTTCCGATGTCGGCCAGGTTCCCTATTCGATCGAAGACCATGCGACCGACCTTGCCGCCCTGCTCGACCTGCTTGCCGTTCGCCAGGCGATCGTCTGCGGGCTCTCCGTCGGCGGCCTGATCGCGCAGTCGCTCTATCAGCGCCGCCCGGATCTGGTGCGCGCGCTCGTGCTTTCGGACACGGCGCACAAGATCGGCACGGCGGAGATGTGGGACGCGCGCATCGCCGCGATCGAGGCCCACGGCATCGAGGCGGTCGCTGACGCCGTACTCGAGCGCTGGTTCACGCCGGCTTTCCGGCGGCCGGAGAATGTCGCGTTCACCGGCTATCGCAACATGCTGCTCCGGCAGCCGGTGGCAGGCTACGTTGGCACCTGTGCTGCAGTTCGCGACGCCGATTACACGGAGGCGGCCAAGAAGATTGCCGTTCCCGTGCTGTGCGTCGTCGGAGAGGACGACGGATCGACGCCGCCGGACCTCGTGCTCTCGATGGCCAAGCTGATCCCGGGCGCACGCTACGAGGTGATCCGCGAAGCCGGTCATATCCCCTGCGTCGAACAGCCGGAGATCCTGACCGCGATCCTCCGGCCATTCTTCGAGCTCGTCATGCATGGAGACAAAAATGAGTGACGCCTCTGCGCCGTCTGAGCGCCATCGCCAGGGCATGGCGACGCGCCGCGCCGTTCTCGGCGACAGACATGTCGACCGTGCCCAAGCGGCCACGACCGATTTCGATCGGCCGTTCCAGGACCTGATCACCGAAGCCGCGTGGGGTCATGTCTGGTCGCGCCCGGGCTGGACGAAACGCGAGCGCTCGATCGTCACCATCGCGCTGCTGGCGGCCCTCGGCCGGGATGAAGAGGTGGCGATGCATGTCCGCGCCACGGCCAACACCGGAGCGAGCCGTGAGGATATCTGCGAGGCTCTGCTGCACGTGGCGATTTATGCGGGCGTGCCGGCGGCGAACCACGCGATCAAGATCGCCAAGCAGGTCTTGGCTGACATGGATGCCGGCAAGGCGGCTTGAGAGGAGCAATGACAGTGTCGGACAAACAGAACCATAAGCCCGAAACGGGCGCCTTTTTTCAGCGCGACCGTGACTGGCACGCGCCGGCCTTCACCCCCGGCTACAAGACCTCCGTGCTACGCTCGCCGCAAAAGGCGCTGCTTTCGCTCGACAACACGATCTCCGAGATCACCGGGCCCGTCTTCGGCCATTCGATGCTGGGCGAGCTCGACAACGACCTGATCCACAACTTCGCCAAACCTGGCGAGAGCGCGATCGGCGAGCGCATCATCGTGCATGGCCGGGTGCTAGACGAGCGCGGCCGTCCGGTGCCGGGTGCCTTGCTCGAATTCTGGCAGGCGAACGCGGGCGGGCGCTACCGGCACAAGAAGGAAACCTATCTCGCGGCCATCGATCCGAATTTCGGCGGCTGCGGCCGGACCATCACCGACGACGACGGTTACTATTTCTTCCGGACGATCAAGCCCGGAGCCTATCCCTGGCCGAACGGGGTCAACGATTGGCGGCCGGCGCATATCCACTTCTCGATCTTCGGGCATGGCTTCGCCCAGCGGCTGATAACGCAGATGTATTTCGAGGGCGACCCGATGATCTGGAAATGTCCGATCGTCAACACGATCCCCGATCGCCGGGCGATCGAACAACTGATCGCGCCTCTGGATTGGTCCAATACGATCCCGATGGACGCCAGGGCCTATAAGTTCGACATCGTGCTGCGCGGTCGCCGCTCGACGTTCTTCGAAAACCGGCCGGAAGGCAACTGAGGGGGCGACCGATGGTTCAGAAACTTGGCTACCTCAAGGAAACCGCCTCGCAGACCGCGGGACCTTACGTCCATATCGGCCTGACACCGAACTTCTGCGGCATTCCGGGCGTCTACAAATCCGATCTCGGCGCCTCGATGGTCAACGACAAGACGCTCGGGCAGCGCATTACCGTTAAGGGGCGCGTTATCGACGGGGCGGGAATGCCGCTCAAGGATGCGCTCGTCGAGATCTGGCAGGCCGACGCAAGCGGCCTCTACAATTCCCCCGCGGAAATGCGTGGCACGGCTGACCCGAATTTTGCCGGATGGGGCAGGTGCCCGACGAGCGCCGAGGACGGCGTCTTCACCTTCGAGACCGTCAAGCCGGGCCGTGTGCTGTTCAAGGATGGTCGCCTGATGGCGCCCCACATCACCTTCTGGATCGTTGCGCGCGGCATCAATATCGGTCTCCACACACGGATGTATTTCCCGGACGAGGCGGCGGCGAACGCCGAAGATCCGCTGCTTGCCCGGATAGAGCATCGTCATCGGGCCGAGACGCTTGTCGCCGCGGGCACGACGCCTAATTATACCTTCGACATTCATCTCCAGGGCGAGAAGGAAACGGTCTTCCTGGATATATGATCATCGCGTGGCGGCCTGCCCGCGTTGCTTCTGACCTTTGACGTCGCCGTTCCGGCCTCGCGCGGGAAGGCGGGATCCTGGAGATGTGGAATGACCTACTCGGCTTTTGATCATCCCTATCTTTCCGGTCTTCTTGGCGACGAGGCCGTGGCGGCGGAATTTTCCGCCGCGGCCGATATCCGCGCCATGCTTGCCTTCGAGGCAGCGCTCGCGCGGGCCGAAGCGGAGCACGGGATCATTCCTCGATCCGCGGCCGATCGCATCACCGAAGCCTGCCGCGCCTTTTCACCGGACGTCGTGGCGCTGCGCCGCGCGACGGCGGCAGACGGCGTCGTTGTTCCGGAACTGGTGCGGCAGTTGCGCGCCGCAGTCGGTGCCGACGCGGCAAGCCACGTGCATTTCGGAGCCACCAGCCAGGACGTCATCGACACCAGCCTAATGCTGCGGCTGAAGGCGATCGCCGAACTCTTTGGCTGCCGTCTCCGCGACGTCGTGGCCGTGCTTGAAGAGTGCGACCGGCAATGGGGATTTCGTCCCCTGATGGGGCGTACGCGCATGCAGGCGGCGATTCCGGTCACGGTTTCGGATCGCCTGCGTGCCTGGATCGAGCCGCTTCTCGACCACCAGGACCGCCTCGAGGCCATGGACCGGGACTTGTTCGCCGTACAGTTCGGCGGGGCCGCCGGCACGCTCGAGAAACTCGGGGAGATGGCGGAGGCCGTTCGCGAGACGCTCGCCGAGGAGCTTGCGCTGGTCGATTGTCCGCAATGGCACAGCCAGCGTTCGGCGGTGGCGGATTTCGCCAATCTGCTATCGCTGATCACGGGCAGCCTCGGCAAGTTCGGCCAGGATGTGGCGCTGATGGCGCAAACCGGCGAGGAGATCGTGCTTGACGGCGGCGGCGGCTCCTCCGCCATGCCGCACAAGCAGAATCCGGTTGCGGCGGAAGTGCTTGTCACCTTGGCGCGATTCAATGCAACCCTGCTCGCGGGTGTGCATCAGGCGCTCGTCCATGAGCAGGAACGCTCCGGTTCCGCCTGGACGCTTGAATGGTTGATCCTCCCGCAGATGGCCGGCGCGACCGCCGCCGCCACAAGGCTTGCGGCGGAACTGGCGGGCAATATCAGGCGCTTGGGCGGGGCGTGAACCGCACTCCGGCACGCGCGGCGATTCCAGACTCATCGCGTATTTCGTTCAGTCGCCGATGCTCGCCGCCGTGCTTGCTGCGGCGCAAAGAGGATCGGGACGCATTGGCATAACACGGTCGCCAGAGCATTGGAGACCGTCAATGGGCACAAAAGATCGCGACCGCCGCATGGGCTGTGAAGATGCGGCGCGCATTGCCGAACTTCTCTCTAACCTCCACGGTCCGGGCTCGGACGACTTCTATCTGCTTGAATTCATGGAGCTTCGGCGCAACCGCACGAACGGCGCCGAACCGCACGTGTTCCCGTGCCGGCCGCCCTCTCTCAAGCGATCATAGCAGCGGCCATCCGTTTGGCCTGTCGCTCTGATATTCTCCTGTTGTCCACGCCGCAGTCAGCGCACGCACAGTCGTACGCGAGAGGCAGCATCAGCTAACAGCCTTTCGCATGATTGATAATTTCTGTAGAAATAATCATTAAGCCTCGCAACCATTGTCCGTGACGAGCGTTTTGTGCAGGGACTTCGGGTCGGTCTTGGCGGGCGCCTTACGCATTCCGGTACTTGCAAGGGACAACGGCTCAGGGAGACGCGTTTGCTTTACGATGTCGCTGTTGTCGGCTCGGGCTTTTCAGCGATCGCGGTGACGATCAACCTGCTCCGGTTGCTGCCAGCTTCCGCTTCGATTGCTGTCGTGGGCGATGACCCCGGGTTTGGAAGGGGCACAGCCTATCGCACGGAGTTCTATGTCCATCGTTTAAATGTCCCTGCCGGACGGATGAGCCTCTTTCCCGAGAAGCCCGACGATTTTGTCGAGTGGCTTGGAGAGCACATGCGGCAGGTTTCCGCGGACGGCTTCGCGTCACGGGGAGACTATGGGCTTTACTTGCGCGATCGGCTGGCATCGTTGTTGCGTGATCACGAGCGGCGGCCGAAGGTTGATTTCGTCAAGGCCAAGGCGACGGACTGCGTTCATTGCAGCGAGGCCGGACTTGTCTTTCATCTCGACAACGGCGCGGAACTGCGCGCGCGGAGCGTTGTGCTCTGTCTCGGCATCGGCAATGCCGATCTGCCGCTCGCAGCGGGAAAAATCGACGCCGGCGTCGAAGGTAGCATCGTGCGCAATCCGTGGCGGCTGCGCTGGCTCTCGAAGGTCGACCCGAGCGACACGGTCTGCATTCTCGGATCCGGATTGACGATGATCGATCAGGTGCTCGCCTTGCGGGTTCACGGTCATCGGGGGCGTTTCCGCGTCCTGTCGCGCCGCGGCCTGCTTCCGCATCCGCATCCGCCGGCCGACCGTCGAGCGCCGGCTGTCGAGCCGGAGCTTGGAAGTTCGCGAGAGATCAGCGCCCTGCTTGCGGGCTTTCGCAAGCAGGTTCGCAATGGCACCGATTGGCGCGGTCTGATGGACGGCCTGAGACCGGTGACGCAAAAGCTGTGGCAGGAGTTGACGAAAGAGCAACGCTCCCGGTTCCTGCGCCACGGCCTGGCGTGGTGGAACGTGCATCGCCATCGGATCGCCCCTGAGATAGCTTCACGTTTCGAGGCCTTGAGAAGAGATGGCATCGTCACGGTCCATGCCGGCTTTCTGGAGATGATCCAGGAAGGGCCGCGCGGCGCAGTGGTCGCCTATCGAGAAAGGCAAAGCCACCGGCCGCGATCGTTCCATACGGATTGGATCGTCAACTGCACCGGCATGGAGCGGGCCGGCGTTGCGCATTCGCCGCTGCTGTGCGAGATGCAGCGGCAGGGGCTGATCAGCCCCGACGAGCTTGGGCTCGGCCTGTCTGTCGACAAGGACTCCCGCGTGCTTGATCTCAAAAAGCAACCGCAGCCCGGACTTTACGCGGTCGGTGCTTTGACGGCCGGCCAGTTCTGGGAAATCACCGCGGTTCCGGATATCCGCGTCCAGGCGCAAGACGTGGCAAGCGCGGTCGCTGCGACTTTGCGGGCTTGATATCCGTAATCAGCCCGGCGCTAACCCGGCAGTTGCTGTCCTTTTCTTGGCTGTCGGGGATTGGCGAGCGGTGGCGCGCGGGCGATGATGAACGCAATTGCCAGGACCGTGATGCAAAGTCCGGCGGTAAACGCCGTGACCCCCTCCCAGCCCCACTTGCTCCACATCACCCCACCGGCAGAACCAAGCAGACTCGATCCGGCGTAATAGCCGAAGAGATAAAGAGCGCTGGCATGGCCGCGATTGTCGAAGGCTCTTCTGCTGACCCAGCTCGAGGCGACGGTATGCGCCCCGAAAAACCCCATCGTGACGATCCCTATCGCTGAAACGATGAGCCAGAGGGGGAGGGCGCAGTCAGCAGCAGGCCGATCAGGAGAACGACGACAGGTCGCCAGAACGTCGGGCGCACGCGGATCCGACCGGCCAGCTTCCCGAACCAGGCCGAACTTGCCGACCCGAGCATATAGAGCAGGAAGATCGCGCCGATCTCGGCATGACCAAGGGCGTAAGGTTCTACGACCAGCAGATACGGCACATAATTGTAGATCGTGACGAAGGCTCCCATCATGAGGAAGCCGGTGCCATAGAGCATCAGCAGAACTCGGTCGCGAAGCACGCTTGCATAACCGCTGAGGAAGCTCCGAAGGGAATGGCGTTGCGGCCGAAATGCGCGCGATGCGGGGGCGCTGGCACAAAAGACGATCCCAGCTGCCGCGCTGAAGAGGCCCATCGAGGCAATCGCCCACCGCCATCCGAGCCACTCGGTGGCCACCGCGGCGCCAAGCCACCCGATCATCCCGCCGAAGGCCGAACCTGCGATGTAGAGCCCCATGGCGGGACCGATAGCGGGCGCCTCTACCTCTTCGGCAATGTAGGTCATCGCGACGGCCGGCACGCCTGCGAGCGCTATGCCGGAGAGACAGCGCAGGACGAGCAAGCTTTCCCACGTTGGCGCAACCGCCGCCAGGATGCCGAAGAGCGCCGCGGAGATCAGCGAGTAGATCATCAACGTTCGACGCCCTATCCGGTCCGAAAGCCAGCCGGCAGCCAGAATCCCGACCGCCATCGGACCGGTCGCCAGCGAGGCTCGAATTCTCGGGCGAGATCCCGAACGTCGAGGAAAACTCCGGCAGAAGCGGCTGGACGCTGTACAGAAGCGAGAAGATGGAGAAACCAGCCATGACCATCGCGGTGGCGAGGCGCTGGTACTCCACGGTTCCGATCTGAATGGGGTCTTCGTTCTCCATTGCTCATCCTCTCTCCGGGCTGTCGCCGCCCCTACAGCTGCGCGATCTTGTCAGACCCGCAGGACACTGTGGCAACCTCAACTGCTGCATGCTCCCTTAAAACGGTTACGATCTAAGGAAGCACCGAGCAGCCTTCAAAGGCGAATGATCACGGATTTGAGCTGAGTATAGTGTGAAAGCGCGTCGATTCCTTGCTCGCGTCGATAGCCGCTATATTTGAATCCGCCGCAAGGGGTCTGCACGAAGCCGCCGCTGTATTCGTTGACGACGATCCGCCCGGCCTCGAGGCGAGCGGCAACGCGGTGAACCCGTCCGATGTTCTGGGACCAGATACCGGCGGCCAGGCCGAGATCGGAATCATTGGCGATGCGCACAGCGTCCGCCTCGTCCTTGAAAGGAATGATGCACAGGATCGGACCGAAAATCTCCTCGCGGGCAATCTCCATGTCATTTCGCACCCCGGTGTGGACCGTCGGCTCGATGTAGTTTCCGTTTCCGAGTTCGGATCCGGTGGCGACCTTGCCACCGATCGCAGGCGTCAGGCCATCACGCTCGGCTATGGCGAAGAAGCTCTTGATCTTCTCGAATTGCGCTTCCGTGGTGATCGGGCCATTGGACGCGTCGAACTGCGGACCAAGACGAAGCTCGGCGACGTTGGCGACGAGTTTTTCGACGAACGCATCATGAATGCTTTCCTGCACCAACAATCGCGTTCCCGCGGCGCACGACTATCCGCTATTCCAGGTGAATGCGCGCGTCGCGCCTTTCGCCGCGGCCTCTAGGTCCGCATCGTCGCTCCATGCAGGCAGCGCCTGAGAAGCCGCGTCGCAGGCGAGCGCGACGTCTTTTTCGCTGCCGTTGCCAACGTCCTTTATCCTGGCTTTTGTGCGCGGATCCCTTTGCGCGTCCGATCGGACACGCGGCGCTGTCGCGACAACGGATTGCCTTAATCCAAAAGCCGTTCCCGCTCACCTTCATAGTAGCGTTCCAGTGACGGCAGTTCTGTCTTGAGCTGATCGAACAATGGGTCTTCAGCGGTAATCGCGCCGCGATATTTCGCTTCGATGAAGCGGCGATGGTGTTCCAGCGCGGCCTCGCTGGCACCTTCAGCGACGGTGAACACCGGCGAGACCTGGCTTCGGCCCTTCACGGTGATCCGGTCGATCTCGGCTGTCGGGAATCTCGCCGCCGCAAGCTTCGCCGTCCGCTCTCCAAGCAGCAGCGAGATGCCATAGTCCTTCGACGCTCCCTCGAGGCGCGAGGCGAGATTGACCGCGTCGCCAAGTGCTGAATAGTCGAAGCGACGGGCCGAGCCCATGTTGCCGACGATGCATTCGCCGGTGTTGATGCCGATGCCGATGCGCAACGACTTCGGCGGCCGCCCCGCGGCTCTTGCTTCGGCTTCCAGTTGTGCGTTGAGGTTTGCAAGGGCGGTGAGCATGTCGCGCGCCGCCTCAACGGCGTGGATGGCGTGGTCCGAATCGTCGAGCGGTGCGTTCCAGAAGGCCATCAGGCAGTCGCCGATATACTTGTCGATGGTGCCGCCTCGGTTGAGCACGGCCTCCGAAAGCGGCGTGAGCAGCCTGTTGATAAGGGTGGTCAGCCCCTCCGGATCGTCCTTCATGTCCTCCGAAATGGTCGTAAAACCGCGAACGTCACAGAAGAGGATGGTGAGCGTTCGCCTCTCGCCGCCGAGCTTCAGCTGGGAAGGATCCTGGGCCAGCCGTTCGACGAGTGCCGGCGAGAGATATTGTGAAAAGGCGCGCGTGATCTCGCGTCGCTGTCTGCGCTCCTCGGCGTAGTCGAGACCCGCCTGTCCGACCGCAACGCCGAAGAAAGCCAGTCCCGGACCGACCGGCGACACGAAGACATGGCCGAGACGCATCAAGACATAGCTTGCCAGGAAGATGAGGGTGAGGGCAGCGGCGCCGTAGCCGAGTGTCCTCCAGCTCGTCGACCTGGAGACGGCCAGAGCCGCAGCGAAGGCGGCCAGGATGATCGCCGGTATAGCGATCGTCGTCCCCGCCCGCTTGATGAACAGCCGGTGCACGAGATTGTCGTAGATCGTCGCCTGGATTTCTGCGCCCGCGACGAGGTTGCGCGAAAAGACCGTGTCGGAGATGGCAAAGGCATCGACCCCTCCGGCCGCGAGCGACGGTGCATTCTGCAGGCTCAGACCTACGACGACGACGCGATCACGAAAGATGCCCGCCGGCAGGAAATTTTCCGGATCGAGCGCCTGGTAATAGGAAACGGTCGGATAGGTGCGCGCCGGGCCGAATGTCTGGATCAGGGCTCGCGTCGGCGGTGGTGCTGGGTCTGCTCCAGCGACAGTCGCGAGCGTCAGCGCAAAGCCGTCGGCGTAGGACGGAACCTGCCTGAGCGTACCATCGCCGCTGAGATTGACCGAGGCGATGCCCACTTTCGCTCCCGTGCTGGTGAAAAGCGGCAGGGGTTCGGTGCGGACGAACTGGTCGGCCTGTGGCGTTTCGATCACCGACTGATCGCCGGCAAGCACGACGTCCGGCCCGAGGACCGTGGCCAGTGCCGTATCGTTTTCCACGGCTGCGGCCGGCTCGGCAAAAATGACGTCGAGGGCAATTGCTCGTGCGCCGGCGCGCCTCAGCGACTCGATCAGGCGCGCGTGCAGAGCACGCGGCCAGGGCCATTGGCTGCCGATTTCTGCCATTGACGGCTCGTCGATCGCGACGACGATAGGCCCGTTTTCCGGGAGCGGAGGGCGGCCGATGATCGAGAGATAGTCATAGGCGCGCAAATCGACGAGCGACCAGCTGCCCGTCTGTGAGACAAGCGAGACGAGGGCGGCGGCGAAGGCGGTCAAGACGGCAAGCTTCATCCGCCGCGTGGAGCGGCGAATCCGATCGACCGCCGCGGAAGCTCGTTGACGGGCGAATGCTGGACCAGAAGCGTTCATCAGAACCGCACTTTGACGGTGCCCGTGACCGTGGGGCCCCAGCCCGGGAGGCCGCTCCGCACGTCGAACTCCTCGTCAAGAAGGTTGAAGCCGGCGAGTTCCACCTCGATGCGCTTGTCGAAGGGCTCCCATTGGAGCGAGGCGTCGAGGGTCCAGAAATCGTCGAGGGTCGTCACGCCGTCGACGCGTTCGCCTACATAGTTTGCCGCCACCACCGTCTTGATGTTCGCGGTGTTCACCCAGGTCAAGGCGATCTGGCCCGAGTTTTCCGGCAGGAACGGGAGATCGCCGCTCCTGCCCGTCGAGAGGTCCTCGCTCTCCGTCCGGGCGACGATCGCAGAGAGCCCGAGGCCGTGGCCGAGCGCAAGATTGGCGGTCAAAGCCACACGATCGACTCTGGCCTTGTCGAACTCGAAGTCGTTTGGCTCGAAAAGAACGGTGAGCGGGATCGGAATTGAGCCATCGCGGATTTCCTGATGCTGATAATCGACCGCGGTAAAGAGCCAGTCGTTCCATTCGGCGTCCCATCGGAGGGCAAGGGTATCAGCATAACCCTCCGTGCCGATGAAGAACTGGTTCGGCTGCAGGCCGACGATACCCACCGGCGCGAGGGTAGCCGCGCCGAAGTTATAACCCTCTCGCTGGACGGCTGCCCTCAGCCAGTGACCCTCGACTGGCGCCCAGGCAATACCGAGTTTCGGTTCGAGGCGGATGTGGTTGTCGTTGACGTCTTCGATAAAGCGGCCAAATAGCGCACCCTCGACTTTGAGGTCTGGTGTTATCTCGTAAAGGGCGTCGATGTATGCCTTCATGACGCCTGCTGTGGCGGATGAACTGGCAGTGTCGAATGGCGTCGGAACGATGAGATCGTAATATTCCGTCTTCGCCTTCGACCTTATGGCGCCGGCCTCAATGCCATAGCGCCAGGTTAGGTCACCCTCTCCGTAAAGATGGTTCAACGCACCAATATAGCTCGTTTCGTCCTGTTCACTCCTGAAGTGCACCAGATCCGGGGACGGGATGTCTGAGAGAACCTTCCGAGAGGTTTCAACGACCTGCCTATCGCTAAAGAAGAAGGCGGCGTTGCCGACATTTTGGTATCCGAAGGTGTGGCTCCAAGCGACGCCGGAGATGAGGCTGGAGGCTTCGTCGCTTTCGAAATCGTCGCGGGCAAGGGTAAGAGGGGGTAATAGCGTCGGATCCGGAATATCGAAAATATTCCGGCTGTCGTCGATGTCGGCCATATTCAAGAACGCGACGATCCTATCGTCTGGCGACGGCGTTGCGGTCAGGTAGCCGTTACCTCCGATCAGGCGCGTTTCACGGTCTATGGCGAACCCATTGCCGAGGTCGACTGCATCTCGCGGCTCCTCCCATTGGAAAGTACCGAATACACTCACCGGGAAGGGTGAGACGGTAAAACCTCTAACCGCCGCCTCGCCAATCCAGCCGACCTGCTCCCCATTTGCGGTGAACCCGCCGCCAAGCTCCACTTCAAAGAACGGCGAATGCAGCAAATTGACCGTCCGTTCGCGGCTGGCGAGCATGTGCGGCTCGATCAGCAGCCCTTGGATCAGAGCCGAGAAACTGGTGGGGTTGACCGAGTTCGTGATGGCATTCGCGGCGAAATCGAACGTGTTGAAGAACGGATTGACGCTGCCACGGATCGCCTGGTCGACATAGCTCGCACCGTTGAAGGGATCGAAGACGGCGTCGCCGTAATATTGGCCCCAGGCATCGAGCCCCTGCAGGCGGAAGGCATCGTTGAGCGTCGACCCCTCCTCCTGGTTGGCGCCAAGCGCTGCCGTGTCGCCGCCGAGCGCGCGGGTTCGGCGCATTGCCTCCTGGGCGTAGCGGATGGCGTCGTCGGCGTCATAGGCGTCGATGGCGATGGCGGTTCGTGCGATTGCCACGACCGGGTCGTTCGGATCGAGCCTGTCGGCGTTGTCAAGCGCCTGAGCGGCGGGGATGCGGTCGCCTTTCTCAGAATGTGCAGCGGCGAGCAGGAGTTGGGCATTGGAATAGGAAGGATTGGCGGTGGAGCCGGCGAGCAGGTCTTCGATCGCCTTGTCCGCGTCGCCGTTCTGCAGATGGTAGCGGCCGCGCGCGACGAGCACCAAATCGAAGGACGGATCAATGGCGAGGGCGGTGTCGATCTCGCGCTTGGCTTCCTCCATCCGGTATTCGTCCAGATACTGGAGCGCGAGGTTCGCATGATAGAGCGGGTCACCTGGGTCGAGGGCGATCGCCTTTTTGAAGGCATTCTCTGCAGCACGATTGTCGCCGCGGACCCCCTGAATCAGGGCGAGCGAATTCCAGATACGAGCATAGCCAGGTGCTATCTCCAGGGCGCGCTCGAGGTCGGCCAGTGCGCCTTCGCGATCATTTTCGACATAGAAGCGGTAATTGGAGCGCGCTTCAAGCGCGGTCGGATCTTCCGGATCGATCGACAGTGCCCTCTCGATGCCGCTTCGCATTTCATCGCGATCGTAAAGCAGCGTTGCGAACAAAGCGCGGGCAGCCGGCAGCATGGGATCGTCGGGATACCGCCTTTCCGCCTTCTGGATCGTCTCGAGTGCGGCGCGGATGTCGGTGCGGAACCCCGCGGTCCACGCTTCGGCCAACATGCCATATGAACCAGTGGCTTGACGCGGCGGCTCTTCGACGCGCTCGGGACGTGCGAGAGCGCGGGCAAAATAGCCACCATAGGAGGCGACGGAGCGTCGTTTGGCATCTAGCCCGGGCGCCGCCCGTGCGAAGAGCTTCGCGGCTTCTTCGTAGCGGTCTTCTGAACCAGCAATAAGAGCCTCAATGAGATCCGCGCGTGCCGATTGAGAGGACGAGAGACCGCGACGCCGCGCCTGCGAAAGGGCCGCCCGAGCCTTCTCCCGCCCATCGAGCGGAAGGTAGATCTCCGCGAGCGTCAGCCAGTCTTCCGCCGATCGAGTCTCCTCGGGCAGCGACTCGATGCGCGCGCGTTCGCGCCGCATCTCGGCGACCTTGAGCGGCGTCGACGGCATCCAGACGAAGGCATCGCGCAGCGACAGATGGAAGAGCATCTGCTCGCGGTCCTTTGGCGTGACGATCACGATCTTGGTCGGCGCGCTGCCGATCGAGGCCACCGCGCCTTCGCCCTGCTTCACCGTCACGCTGCCGTAGGCGTTGCTGAGCTCGACGACGCCTTCGAGAACGACAAGCGAGGTCTTGCCGTCGGCGCCGACCGTCAGCGTCCAGTCCGTGCCGCGGATGGCCGCGGTTGCGGCCGGCGTGTCGATCTTCAGGCCTTCGCCGCCACGCTCGGCGCGAGCCCAGATCGTGCCCGACTGCAATTCCAGGTTGGAGTCGCCCGCGCCGATCTGTTTGACGCGCAAGGCGGTGTTGCGTCCGAGCCGGATCTGAGTGTGGTCTTTAAAAAGGACGGCGAGCGCGCCCACCGAGTTGGTGCGCAAGACGTCACCGGGGAGCAGGTCCTGCGCGAGATCAACGACTCGCCAGTTGGAGACGTCGACGAAGCGCACCTCCTCGCCGGATTTGCGGGCAATGACGGAGCCGGCTGCGGGCGCCTGGCGCGGAATCGGTTCGGCAAACGTCGTCCACGGCGCAAGCAGCACCGTGGCGGCAAGCATGACCCCCGATAACCGTTCCCTCATTGCCGAGTCCCACCCTCGTTCTTGCGAATCCAGTGGATTTATAGGAGAAAAAAGTCAAGTTCCCTCTGGTGCCACGGCTTTTTTTATCGCGACGGTGTATTAAGAGGGAAACAGTACGAGGGGACTGGTTTAAATGGGGATTAGCGAAAACGTATACAGCATAGACCATTCGGATGAAGTATTGCCGCTGGAGCTCGGACCAAGCGCCTATTACGATCACATCCGGAAGATCAACGACGTCTTTTACGACCAAATAAAAATGTCCGACCAGAAGGCGGCTTATATCTTCACCTTCATGTTTGCTTTTCTGATCAGTTCAGCTGAGGGACGAAACGTATTTACCTGGCAACGCTATCTGGGCGATGACCCATTGGCGATGATTTTATCGGCATTGCTGGCGCTTGCTTCAATCTTTTCGATCATTTCGGCGATCCTCGTCGTTCTGCCACGAAAGAGTACGACGTCGACGACACTCTTCTGGGGCGGCTGGTTGTCGCATCGCGATTCGTTTCGCAAAGCGGCGACAGGCGGCGAAACGGCCTATCTGTTTCAGCAATACATCGACAATGCTGACGCCCTCGCGGCGATCGCGTGCAGCAAATACCGCTTCGTCAATTTTGCTTTCCGGGGATTGATTATTACGGTGCTTGCCTATGTCGCGATCCTGGTGACCGGCTAGCGTGGCTTCCCGGCGGGCTGCGGGACAGGGCCGCAGCCAAATGCCGGCAGTTGCGTTGTGGAAAACCACAGGACTGGAGCGGAAGGGGCCTCACTGCCCGGCGTTGCCTTGGAAATGCCCAATCGCCGTCTAAGCATCCAGCCCCTACCGCCTGCCTACCTTTCCCATAGCTGTTGCCGGCCGGTCGAGCCAGAGCCACCGTTGCCGTCCGAAAAGGAGACTGCGAATGAAGAAGAGTTTTGCCGTAAAGGCGTCGGTCGCGGCGCTGGTTCTCGCGGGGACGATGGCCGCCCACGCCGCCGACGCCCCAATCTATTCGGCTCCCGCTCCGGCGCCGGCAGCCGAGGCGGATCTGTATGGTGGCGTGAAGATCGGCTATCTCGACTGCAACGTCGGCGGCGGTGCCGGCTATGTTCTCGGTTCGGCCAAGGAAGTTGATTGCGTCTTCCGGTCCACACTCGCCGGCGAGGCTTCGGATCATTATGCGGGCGAGATCAGGAAACTGGGCGTGGATGTCGGTTTCACCACGCGCAGCCGGCTGATCTGGGCGGTGCTGGCTCCCACCGCCGGCTATCACCGCGGATCGCTCGGCGGCATCTACCAGGGTGCGTCGGCCGAGGCGACCGTCGGCGCCGGCGTCGGTGCCAATGTGCTCGTCGGCGGCACGTCCGGCTCGATCCATCTGCAGGCGATCAGCGTAACCGGTCAGCTCGGGCTCAATATCGCCGCTGCCGGCACGTCGATGACGCTCAACGCCGTCAACTAGGCTTCATTGAACCGGTGAAATGATCTAACTCTCCGGAACTACGCAATTTCTGACGGAAAACCGCTACGCACTTTCCCGGAATTGCTCCAAACCTTGTCGTTGCCGGTTTCGCCCGGCAGCGACGAACGTACAGAGTGTGGTATCGGTTTGCAGGGGAATTGCGTGGGGGCAGCCGTTCGTTCTTGTCTGTTGGCGACTTGCGTCGTGGCTTTGCCTGCTGTTGCGCGCGCCGAATGGCAGGCAGTCGAGAAAGTGCAAACCTACGCCATTTCGGGAGAAACGGGTGCGGAACTCTATGCGTCGATTGGTGAGCGGGGGCCGAAGCTGGGCCCTGTCCGCGCGATCGCGCACACGGATTTCAAGCTGACCTGGACGCGGAAATACGAGCCGCAGGGCGCTGCCTGCGTCCTTTCCACGGCGCGACCGAAGCTTACGATCACCTACATGCTGCCGAAACCCGCAAAAGCATTGCCGGCGGGTGCACGGGAGAATTGGGAAACGTTCATCGCAGGCGTGCACAAGCATGAACGCGTGCATGGCGATTTCATCAAGGACATGGTGCGCCAGATTGAGAGCGTGTCCGTGGGTCTGACGGTGCCTGATGATCCGACGTGCCGCAAAATCAGGACCGAACTGACCAAGCGCCTCGGCGCGCTTTCACTCGCCCAGCGGCAGCGCAGCCGGGATTTCGACCGGGTCGAGATGAGCGAAGGCGGCAATGTTCACCAACTCATCCTGAAGCTGGTGAACGGGCATTAGATCAACCGTAACGGACGAGAAATTCCTCGGCGGTCAGATGACGGAAATCGTCGAGCGCGCGCCGCAGCTTAGCGTGCTCCCAATCCCACCAAGCGAGCCGATCCATGCCTCGGCCGATCTCGGCCGTAAACCGCTCGCGGATGAGCTTCGCGGGAACGCCGCCGACGATCGTGTAGGGGGCGACGTCCTTGGAAACCACGGCGCCGGCGCCGATCACCGCGCCGTTGCCGACGGTGACCCCCGGCAGGATCGTCGCGCCGTGGCCGATCCAGACATCATGGCCGATCGTTACCCGGTTCTGCCGCCGCCAGGCGAAGAGATCATGATCGAGGTCGGCATCGTCCCAATAGTTCGGTGCACGATAGGTGAAATGGTGCAGCGTCGCGCGCCACGTCGGATGGTTGGTGGCGTTGATGCGCACCGAGGCGGCGATATTGACGAACTTTCCGATCGTCGCGCACCAGATCGAGCCGTCCTGCATGACGTAGGAGTAGTCGCCGAACTCGACCTCGTCGAGACGCGAGCGCTCCTGGACTTCCGTGTAGCGGCCGAGCGTTGAATTCACCACGCGGGCGGTCGGATGAATGAAAGGTTCGATGCCGAGTTTCTGGCTCATGCCGCCTGCTTCCTTGGCGAGAATTCGGAAACGTCGATGATGCGGTCGGCGACCGCGTCACGCACTTCCTCGTCGTGGAAAATGCCGACCAGAGCCGTACCTTCCGCCTTCTTCTCGGCGATCATCTCGACGACGACGGCCCGGTTCTTCGCGTCGAGCGAGGCGGTCGGTTCGTCGAGCAGCAGGATCTTATGGCCGGTGATGAAGCCGCGGGCGATGTTGACCCGCTGCTGCTCGCCGCCGGAGAAGGTGGCCGGCGGCAGGGCCCAGAGTTCCTTCGGCAGGTTGAGTTTTGCGAGCAGTTCCGCCGCCCGCTCCCGCGCTTCCTCGGCAGCGACCCCGCGCGCCTGCAGTGGTTCGGCGACGATGTCGAGGGCGGAGACGCGCGGGACGACACGCAGGAACTGGCTGACATAGCCAAGCGTCGTGCGGCGCACGTCGAGCACCATACGGGGCTCTGCCGTCGCAAGATTTACCAATCGACCGTCATGCTCCATCAGGATCTGGCCTTCGTCGACGCCGTAATTGCCGTAGAGCATCTTGAGGATCGAGCTCTTGCCGACGCCCGAGGGGCCGCCGAGCACGACGCATTCGCCGGCCTTTACCGAGAAGGAGACATTGGCGACCACAGGCAGGCGGACGCCGTCGCGCAGGTGCATGGTGAAGCTTTTGGCAACTTCTGAAACAACGAGTGGAGTAGCCATGACCTTTACTTTCCTTTGCGCATGATCTTGTCCGAAGACCGGAAATCACTTTTCGGGATCATGCGTCAGACCTGCAAAATCGAAGAAACGAGAAGCTGGGTGTAGGGCTCGCGCGGGTCGTCGAGCACCCGGTCGGTCAATCCCTGCTCGATGACGGCGCCGTCCTTCATCACCATCATCCGGTGTGACAGCAGCCGCGCCACGGCGAGATCGTGGGTGACGATAATGGCGGCAAGCCCAAGGTCGTGGACGAGCCCGCGCACGAGGTCGAGCAGGCGCGCCTGCACTGACACGTCGAGACCGCCGGTCGGCTCGTCCATGAACACGAGGCGTGGCGAGGTGACGAGATTGCGGGCGATCTGCAGGCGCTGGCGCATGCCGCCGGAAAAGGCGCGCGGCTGGTCGTCGATCCGGTCCTCGTCGATTTCGACGCGCTTCAGCCAGTCGCCGGCGGTTGCGCGAATGTTGCCGTAGTGGCGGTCGCCGACGGCCATCAACCGCTCGCCGACATTGGCGCCGGCCGAAACGGTCATCCGGAGCCCGTCCGCCGGGTTCTGGTGGACGAAACCCCAGTCGGTGCGCATCATGAAGCGCCGCTCGGCCTCGCTCAAGCGTGCGAGATCCCGATACTGGCCGTCGCGCATGTGGTATTCGACGATGCCCGAGGTCGGCATCAGCCGGGTCGAGAGGCAGGACAGAAGCGTCGTCTTTCCGGAACCGGATTCGCCGACGATCGCCAGCACTTCGCCCGGATAGAGCTCGAAGGAGACGTTGCGGCACCCGATGCGGCTGCCGTAGAATTTCGAGACGTCGTTGACTTTGAGAAGCGGAACGGCGCTCATTCTGCGGCCTCCTGGCTTTCTGGCGTTGGGCGGGCGAGCATGGCGCCGGCATGGCCGTGCGCGCGCCGGTCTTCGCAATGGTCGGTATCGGAGCAGACGAACATGCGTCCGCCCTTGTCGTCGAGCACCACCTCGTCGAGATAGACATTCTCGGCGCCGCAGAGCGCGCAGGGCTTGTCGAACTTCTGGATCTCGAAGGGATGATCCTCGAAATCGAGGCTGACCACCTCGGTATAGGGTGGCACCGCATAGATGCGCTTCTCCCGGCCGGCGCCGAAGAGTTGCAAGGCCTCCGACATGTGCATCTTCGGATTGTCGAATTTCGGCGTCGGCGACGGGTCCATGACGTAGCGACCCTCGACCTTGACCGGATAGGCATAGGTCGTGGCGATATGGCCGTTGCGGGCGATGTCCTCGTAGAGCTTCACATGCATGAGGCCATATTCCTCGAGCGCATGCATCTTGCGCGTCTCGGTCTCGCGCGGCTCGAGGAAGCGCAAGGGCTCCGGGATCGGCACCTGATAGACGAGCGTCTGGCCTTCCCTCAACGTCTCCTCGGGAATGCGGTGGCGGGTCTGGATGATGGTCGCCTCCTTTGTCCGCGTCGTTGCCGCGACATTGGCGACTTTCTGGAAGAAGGCGCGGATCGAGACGGCATTGGTCGTATCGTCGGCGCCCTGGTCGACGACCTTCAAAACGTCGTCGGGCCCGAGGATCGAGGCGGTCACCTGCACGCCACCGGTGCCCCAGCCATAGGGCATCGGCATTTCGCGCGAGGCGAAAGGCACCTGGTAGCCGGGGATGGCGATCGCTTTCAGGATCGCCCGGCGGATCATGCGCTTCGTCTGTTCGTCGAGATATGCGAAATTGTAGGTGGCAAGGTCGTTCATTCGGTGGCCTCCTTCATGCCGTCCTCGCCGCCTGTGCGGGCGGCCCCGTATTCCCGGCGCATGCAGCGCACCAGGTCGAGCTCGGCCTGGAAGTCGACATAGTGTGGTAGCTTCAGATGCTCGACGAAGCCGGTCGCCTGGACATTGTCCGCATGCGAGATGACGAATTCCTGATCCTGGGCGGGGGCGACGATGTCCTCGCTGAACTCGTCGGTCCTGAGCGCCCGGTCGACGAGCGACATCGACATGGCCTTGCGCTCGCTCTGGCCGAAGACGAGGCCATAGCCGCGGGTGAACTGCGGCGGCTGTTTGGCCGAGCCCTTGAACTGGTTGACCATCTGGCATTCGGTGACGCGGATGACGCCGAGAGAGACGGCGAAGCCGAGTTCCGGCAGGTCCAGTTCAACCTCGACCTCGCCGATCCGGACCTCGCCGACGAAGGGGTGGGTGCGGCCGTAGCCGCGCTGGGTGGAATAGGCGAGCGCCAGCAGAAAGCCTTCGTCGCCGCGGGCAAGAGCCTGCAGGCGAAGGTCGCGCGCCATCGGGAATTCCATCGGCTCGCGCGTGAGATCGCCCATCACGTGGCCTTCCGGCATCCGGCCGTCGCCCTCGATGAGGCCCTCGCCATCAAGGATATCGGAAACACGCATGACATGCTCGCCGGGCTCCTTGACCGCCGGCTCAGGGACCGTCTCGTCCGCGATCAGCGATGGGTCGAGCAGGCGGTGGGTGTAGTCGAAGGTGGGTCCAAGAAGCTGGCCGCCGGGCAGGTCCTTGTAGGTTGCCGAGACGCGGCGCTCGACCTTCATGTTCGCCGTGTCGACCGGCTCGGAATAGCCGAAGCGCGGCAGCGTCGTGCGGTAGGCGCGCAGGATGAAGATCGCCTCGATCATGTCGCCGCGCGCCTGGCGCACGGCGAGCGCCGCAAGCGCCCTGTCGTAAAGCGAAGCCTCGGCCATCACGCGATCGACGGCGAGCCCGAGTTGTTCGACGACCTGCTCGATGGTAATCGAGGGCAGCGAACGGTCGCCGCGGCGGCGGTCGGCGAGCAGGCGGTGGGCATTGGCAATGGCGGCTTCCCCGCCCTTGACGGCTACATACATGATTACGCCTCCCTGGCGGAGAGTTTGGTCGTGCGCGGCAGGCAGAGCACCGCGTCGCCCGCCGTCAGGATGAGATCGATGCCGCGCGGGAAGATCGCCCTGTTGTCCGTCCAGAAATCGAGGAAGAGATCAGGAAGGCCTTGCGGCGCGACGATCGTTTCGTCCTTAATTCCCGGGCCTTTCGCGATAAGCGGCGAGCCTCTGGTCAGCGCCTCGACCTCGATCACCAGCGTCGTCGATCGGTCGGGATATTCCTGCGTGCCGAGCGCGAACTGATCGAAGCTCGGCACGGCTCCACTCTTCTCGATGAAGGCGAAGCGGGCGCTATCCTTCGTCTCGGTCATCGGCGCACCCGTGTGGAAGGCGATCCATTGCGGCACGGCGGACTTGCTGAGCGCCGGGGAAAGCCATACGGGGGTATCGTGGTCGCAGAGCGTCAGCGCGACGGCGCCGCTGGCCTTGCCGAGGGGCGAGGGCGGCGAGGCCACCGCCGCGAGGCTGGCAATCGTGCCCGGGCGAGCGAAGCTATCCATCAGCGCACGAAACACGGATTGCGCCTGGAATACCGGATCGGCGAAAGCGCCGGCGTAGATTTGCGACTGCGCGGCCATCAGTCGTCTCCCCGGACCATGGTGAAGAAGTCGACGCGGGTTGCGGCGGTTTCTTCCGCTCTGCGACGGTCTTCAGCATCGATGCGGGCGGCGATCTGCCGGTGCAGCGCTTCGACTGCCGGGCGATGCTTTTCAGTCTGGAAGAGTGCATCGAAGATCGCGGCAAAGCGGGCGCGTTCCTTGTCGGTGCCGAGCATCTGGCCGTGACCGATCTCGCCGCTGGCGAGCCTGACCGTGGCGCGCGACACGGTCGCCTCGCCGAGATTGAAGGCGTCCCCTCCGCCGCCGATCCGGCCGCGCACCATGACGAGACCCGTTTCCGGGCCACGGACCGGCGCAACGTCCAGCCTGTCGGCGATAGCTTCCCAAGCGTCGACAAGTTCTGCGAGCGTGGCGCGGGCGAGAAGCCGCATGCCTTCTCGGCGTTGGGCGGCGGCCTCCGGCAGCGCCTGTTCCTTGTTTGCGTCCATCCTTCACTCCAAAATGTCTATTGATCTAGACAACTATACATCTTATATCTTTCCTTAGCCTCCGCAAATGACAGGCTTGTGACATTGGCGGGGAAAATTGGGGCCGCAGAAATTGGGGCGAAGAAAATGGCGTTGAAGAAAATCGTCGAAAGGCAGACCGGCGTAGCGCTCTGGCGGCAGATCGCCGACCGCATCCGGCTTTCGATCAGCAACGGCGATTATGACGCCACCGGCATGGTGCCGCCGGAAATGACGCTGGCGCGGGAGTTCGGCGTCAATCGCCACACGGTTCGCAGCGCGCTCGCCGCGCTCGCGGAGGAGGGGCTCGTCCGCGCCCTGCAGGGGCGGGGCACCATGATCGAACGCAAGGATCGCGTCAGCTATCCGATCTCGCGGCGCACCCGTTTTTCTCAAGGGCTCGGCCGGCAGGTGAAGGAGATCGCCACCCGGCTGCTTGGCCATGCGGAAGTGCCGGCGAGCGGCGAGATCGCGGCCGCCCTTGCTGTTTCGCCCGGCTCCCTGCTCATAGAACTCAGGACCGTGAGCAGCGGCGACGGCCGGCCGCTGTCGACGTCGGTCAGCTACTACCCCGCCGACCGCTTTCCGAGGATGGTCGAGGAATATTCCCGCCTCGGCTCCGTTACAAAGGCTTTTGCCGCGCAGGGGCTCGACGACTATGTTCGCGTTTCGACGGAACTCGTTGCGCGGCATGCCGATGCGGACGAGCTGTCTCTGTTGAAGCTGTCGCCCGGTGCGATCGTGATGGAAGCGCAGTCGGTGAACGCCGATCTCGATGGCAAACCGGTCGAATTTTCGCGCACGCGCTTTGCCGCCGACCGGATGAAGCTGAGAATTGAGACGTAGTTGGAGCGGCGAGTCCCATTAAATGCCCCTCATCCGGCCTGCCGGCCACCTTCTCCCCGCGAGCGGGGCGAAGGAGACTCGCGCCGACGCTCTGCCGCCCAAGTCCCCTCTCCCCGCGAGCGGGGAGAGGGTTCGGGTGAGGGCTAGCGATTCGGCTCAACGTCGATCTAGGCGCGATCCAGCATCAACGCGATCCTGACGGTCTGCCCGGCCGCCAGTTTCTCCCGTCGCCGAACTTCCGCCTTTACCGGCAGGAGAAACGAATCCGAGGCCTTGTCCGGGAAGATCGAGGTCATCCATTCAGTCTTGCCGGTGCGCGCAACCACCGCTTTGCTGCCCCATCCGCGTTTTTTCGGTTCGGTCAGGAACTTGATTTGCTGTACGATCTCCGCAGGCAGGGTGACGAAATGCCAGCCGCCCTTCCCCGGATAGAGCCAGAGTTCCGCGTCAAACTCAAAATCCGTCACGAAACCCCTCGCTTTGCCGTCGAAATAAGGCCACGACGCCGCATTTCCGACGCGTTTTTGCCGCATCTACTAAACTGCTTTAATGCATGTCGTTTTCCCAAAACCGCTGCACACTTTTGGGCGACATGCATTAAGCTTTGCATCAGGATCCACGCATTGTCTTCTCTGGGGGAGAAAACGAAATGGCGACGTGGCGACCCGATTCTTCCTTCTATCCATCACCGCGCATGGCGGCAAAGGCGCCCAAGGAAACCATCGCCTATGTGGCGGCCTTCGATCCGGATCGACAGAGACCGGATGCAATCGCGGTGGTCGATGTCGATCCGACCTCCACGAGCTACTCGCAGATCGTCGGGCAGGTCGACATGCCGAATGTCGGGGACGAGCTGCATCACTTCGGCTGGAACGCCTGTTCCTCCTGCCTTTGCCCCAATGCGCCGCATCCCCACGTCGAGCGCCGCTATCTGGTCGTGCCCGGGCTGAGGTCATCGCGGCTTCATATCATCGACACCAAGCCGGATCCCAAAAATCCGCAGATCGTCCGCGTGATCGATCCGGCGGAAATTGCCGAGAAGGCAAACTATTCCCGGCTGCACACCATTCATTGCGGACCGGAGGGCATCTATGTCAACGCGCTCGCCGATCGCGACGGCAATGCGCCAGGCGGCATCTTCCTGCTCGACCACGACAGCTTCGACGTTCTCGGGCAGTGGGAGATGGATCGCGGGCCGCAGAAGCTCGCCTATGATTTCTGGTGGCATCTCGGCCACGACACGATGATCACCAGCGAGTGGGGTACGCCGGATACGTTTGAAAACGGCCTGGTTCCGGAGGTGCTGCTCGGCTCGAAATACGGCCGCAAGCTGCATTTCTGGGATCTCCACAAGCGCAAGCACCTGCAGGAGATCGATCTCGGCGAAGAGCACCAACTCGTGTTCGAATTGCGTCCCGCCCATGATCCCACCAAGGCCTATGGCTTCGTCGGCTGTGTCATCAGTCTCAAAGACCTCTCCGCCTCGATCTGGACCTGGTATCGCGACGGCGGCCAGTGGGCTGTGAAAAAAATCATCGAGATTCCGGCCGAGCCCGCCGACCCGGACCTCTTGCCGCCCGTGCTCAAGGGCTTCAACGCGGTCGCGCCGCTCGTGACCGACATCGACCTGTCGATGGATGACCGGTTCCTTTACGTCTCCTGCTGGGGCACCGGCGATATGATCCAATATGATGTTTCCGATCCCTTCGCACCGAAGGAGACCGGTCGCGTCAGGATCGGCGGGATCGTGTCCCGCGCGACGCATCCGAAAGCATCGAACGGCGCGCTCAATGGCGGACCGCAGATGGTGGAAATCAGCCGCGACGGCAAGCGCGTCTATTTCACCAACTCCCTCTACGGTGCGATCGACCCGCAATTCTATCCTGAAGGCATCGACGGGTGGATGGTGAAACTGGATGTCGGCGACAACGGCGGAATTTCCTTCGACGAGAACTTTTTCGTCGATTGGCCGAAGGGTCATCGCCCGCATCAGGTTCGGCTGGAAGGCGGCGACTGTTCGTCCGATTCCTATTGCTATCCGTGAGGGGTGTGGGATCGTGCTCCGCCAGTATGGATGACGGAATTCTGGCCGTGGCTCTCGCTCGCCGGTCTCGGTGCCTTTCATGGCATCAATCCGGCAATGGGTTGGCTTTTTGCTGTGGCGCTGGGGCTTCATCGGCAAAATTCGAGGATCGTCTGGCTGTCGCTCCTGCCGATCGCCGCCGGGCATGCCGCCGCCATTGCGGTTGTGCTGGCTGCTTTTATCGCCTTCGGCGCAGTCGTCGACCTGCGGAGCCTCAAGCTTTTCGCAGCCGCGCTTATTCTCGGCCTCGCCGGCTACTATGCCTTCTATGGGCACCGACACCGGGTGAGGGTCGGCATGCGGACGGGACTGGCAGGCCTTGCGCTCTGGTCGTTCCTTATGGCGATGGGGCACGGCGCCGGGCTGATGCTGATCCCCGCTGTGCTCGGCCTCTGCCTTGCGGATCCGTCCGCGACCATCCCGCTCGGGAATTCGCTGCCGATCTCTCTGGCGGCCGTGGCGCTCCATACCGGGGCGACGCTCGCGGTCACCGCCGCGGTCGCCTTCGTCATCATCGAGTGGGTCGGTCTTGCGGTTCTACGTTCCGCATGGATCAACTTCGACCTCATCTGGACCCTGGCGCTGGTCGCGACCGGCGTCATTCTTGTCGTGGCCTGACGCACCGCATCACCGCTCAAATGTTGCGTCGCTTGCCCTCGATCAGGTCGAGGACCGCGCGTGCGGCGTCGAGCACGTGGGTGCCGGGGCCGAATACGGCGGCGACGCCGTTATCCATCAGGTACTGATAGTCCTGTCGCGGAATAACGCCGCCGCAAACGATGATGACGTCCTCACCACCGCGCTTCTTGAGCGCATGCGCCAGCTGCGGCATCAGAGTCTTGTGGCCGGCGGCAAGCGAGGAGACGCCGATAACGGTGACCTCTTCGGCGAGCGCCAGGTCGGCGGCTTCTTCCGGCGTCTGGAACAGCGGCCCGGCGACGACGTTGAAGCCGATGTCGCCAAAGGCAGACGCGATCACCTTGGCGCCACGGTCGTGCCCGTCCTGGCCGAGCTTCGCCACCATGATCTTCGGCTTGTGGCCGAGCCGCTTGGTGACATCACCGAGACGCCCGGCGAGCACGCCGAGTTCAGGATCACTTTCATAGGCCTTGCCATAGATGTCGGTGACGACCTCCGGGATCGCGGTGTAGTCGCCGAAGGCCTGCCGCATCGCTTCGGAGATCTCGCCGACGGTGGCGCGCGCCCGCGCAGCTTCGATCGCGGCGCCAAGCAGATTGCCCTTGCCGCTCCGCGCCACCTCGGCAAGCGCCTCCAGCGTTTCCTTGACCTTCTGCGAGTCGCGGCGGCGTTTGGTCTCCTCGATCCGCTTGATCTGGGCCGTTCGGACTGCGGCATTGTCGATCTGGAGGATATCGATCGGGTGCTCGGTTTCGAGCCGGTACTTGTTGACGCCGACGATGACCTCCTCGCCGCGGTCGACCGCCGCCTGGCGGCGTGTCGCCGCCTCCTCGATCAGCCGCTTCGGCAGGCCGGCATTGACCGCCTTGGTCATGCCGCCGAGCGCTTCCACTTCCTCGATCAGCGCCCAGGCCTTTTCTGCAAGCTCGTTGGTGAGGCTTTCGACATAGTAGGAGCCGGCGAGCGGATCGACGACTTTCGTCACGCCGGTCTCGTGCTGCAGAATGAGTTGCGTGTTGCGGGCGATACGGGCGGAAAAGTCCGTCGGCAGCGCGATTGCTTCGTCGAAGGAATTCGTGTGCAGCGACTGCGTGCCGCCGAGCGCCGCCGACATCGCTTCGAAAGCGGTGCGGATGATGTTGTTGTAGGGATCCTGCTCGGCAAGCGAGACGCCCGACGTCTGGCAGTGGGTCCGCAGCATCAGCGACGACGCCTTCTTTGGCTGGAACTCCTTCATGATCCGCGTCCAGAGCAGCCGCGCGGCGCGGAGCTTCGCCGCCTCCATGAAGAAATTCATGCCGATCGCGAAGAAGAAGGAGAGCCGGCCGGCGAAGTCATCGACATTGAGACCCTTGGCGAGCGCCGCGCGCACATATTCGCGCCCGTCCGCAAGGGTGAAGGCAAGCTCCTGCACCAGCGTCGCGCCCGCCTCCTGCATGTGATAGCCGGAGATCGAGATCGAGTTGAACTTCGGCATCTCCTTCGCCGTATACTCGATGATGTCGGCGACGATCCGCATCGAGGGTTCCGGCGGGTAGATGTAGGTGTTGCGGACCATGAACTCCTTCAGGATGTCGTTCTGGATCGTGCCTGACAGATCGGCGCGCGCAACGCCCTGCTCCTCGCCCGCGACGATAAAGGAGGCCAGAATCGGGATCACCGCGCCGTTCATGGTCATCGACACCGACATCTGATCGAGCGGGATGCCGTCGAAGAGGATCTTCATGTCCTCGACCGAGTCGATCGCCACGCCCGCCTTGCCGACATCGCCCTCGACGCGCGGATGGTCGCTGTCATAGCCGCGATGGGTCGCAAGATCGAAGGCGACCGACAGGCCTTTCTGGCCGGCGGCGAGATTCCTACGGTAGAAGGCATTCGAGGCTTCGGCCGTCGAGAAACCGGCATACTGCCGGATCGTCCACGGCCGGCCGGCATACATGGTGGCGCGGGGGCCGCGCACGAAGGGCTCGAGGCCGGGCAGCGAGTCGAGATGGCCGATACCGGCCAGATCGTCGCGCGTATAGAGCGGCTTGACCTCGATGCCTTCCGGCGTGTGCCAGGTGAGGCTTTCGGGCGAGGCTTTCAGCTCGCGCTCGGCGAGAGCTTCCCAGTCCTTGATCGTCTTGTCGGTCATCGTTCCACTCCGAATAAACTCTGGGCCGGGCTCGGTCCCTGTCCCCGGCGCCGGCGGTGAGGATGGAGCCCCTCATCCGGCTGCCGCCACCTTCTCCCCGCTTGCGGGGAGAAGGAATATGCCGGGTCGCCTCAGTCCCCTCTCCCGCTTGCGGGGAGAGGGTTGGGGTGAGGGGCAAATCTGCCTAGGCGCCGTGTCATCGCCTCCTCCGCAGGCTCAGCCCGTACCGCCCTATCACTCGAACTCCATGATCAGCTCATCGACCGCAAGGCTCGCGCCGGCCGCGATCGCCACGCGCTTGACGGTGGCGCGCTTTTCCGCGCGCAAGATGTTTTCCATCTTCATCGCCTCGACGACGGCGATTGCCTGTCCGGCCTCGACCGTGTCGCCTTTCTTGACCGCGATCAATGTCACGACGCCCGGCATCGGGCAGAGCAGCATCTTCGACGTGTCCGGCGGTAGCTTCTTCGGCATCAGCCGCGCAAGCTCGGCAACGCGCGGGCTCCTGACGCGAGCGATCACGTCGATGCCGCGCCAGCGCAGCCGGATCCCGGTGCCAACGAGATCGACCTTCACGCCCATCGGCTGATTGTCGATGTTGAAGGTGGCAAGCGTACGGCCGGGCGTCCAGTCGGTTGCGACCGTAGCTGCTCTCCCGTCGGCAAAGCGAACAAAGGCGCCATCGGCCGAGTTGCCGGCGGTCACGCGAAAGTCGCGATCGCCGACGCTTGCGACCCAGTCGTGACCGACGATGCGGCGGTGGTTGCCGATCGTGCCCGAGATCTGGCTCGCGCGCTCCTGCAGCGCTTGGTTGATCGTGACTGCAACGGCCGCGAGCTTGCGTGCCTCCGCCTCGTCCGGCACGACGCCCTGGAAGCCGGCGGCGAACTCCTCGGCGATATAGGCGGTGGTCAGACGCCCTTCGCGGAAGCGCTGCTGCTGCATGACGGCGGATAGGAAGGGTAGGTTGTGCCCTATGCCCTCGACTTCGAACTCGTCGAGTGCGTTCGCCATTGCCTCGACGGCGGTAGCGCGATCCGGCCCCCAGGTGCAGAGCTTTGCGATCATCGGATCGTAATACATGGAGATTTCGCCGCCCTCGAAGACGCCGGTGTCGTTGCGGATGACGGTGCCGTCGTCCTGCCTGCCTTCCTCGGGCGGGCGGTAGCGCGTCAGCCGGCCGATCGAGGGCAGGAAGTTGCGGTAGGGGTCTTCCGCGTAGAGCCGGCTTTCGATCGCCCAGCCTTCGAGCTTCACGTCCTCCTGGGTGAAGGACAGCTTTTCGCCGGCCGCCACGCGGATCATCTGCTCGACGAGGTCGAGCCCGGTGATCAGTTCGGTCACCGGGTGCTCCACCTGCAAACGCGTGTTCATCTCGAGGAAGTAGAAGTTGCGCTCGCCATCGACGATGAATTCGACCGTACCTGCGGAGTGGTAGCCGACGGCTTTGGCGAGCGCGACCGCCTGCTCGCCCATGGCGCGCCGCGTCTTCTCGTCGAGGAACGGAGACGGGGCCTCTTCGATGACCTTCTGGTTGCGCCGCTGGATCGAGCATTCGCGCTCACCGAGATAAAGCGTGTTGCCGTGCTTGTCTCCTAGCACCTGGATTTCGATGTGACGGGGCTCGGTCACGAATTTTTCGATAAAGATGCGGTCGTCACCGAAGGAACTTTTCGCCTCGTTCTTCGACGACTGGAAGCCTTCGCGCGCCTCTATGTCGCTCCAAGCGATCCGCATTCCCTTGCCGCCGCCGCCGGCCGACGCCTTGATCATCACCGGGTATCCGATGGCAGAGGCGATCCGCACGGCTTCCTCGGCGTCCTCGATCAGCCCCATATGGCCGGGAACCGTCGAGACATCCGCTTCGGCGGCGATCTTTTTCGAGGTGATCTTGTCGCCCATCGCCTTTATCGCGGCGACCGGCGGCCCGATGAAGGCGACGCCTTCCTTCTCCAGCGCTTCGGCAAAGGCGGCGTTTTCCGAAAGGAAGCCGTAGCCCGGATGCACGGCATCGGCCCCGGTCTTGCGGATCGCGTCGAGGATCTTGTCGATGACGATATAGGACTGGCTGGAGGGCGAGGCGCCGATATGGACCGCGTCGTCCGCCATGCGCACATGCATGGCATCGCGATCGGCATCAGAATAGACGGCGACGGTCGGGATGCCGAGCCGCTTGGCGGTGCGGATGACGCGGCAGGCGATTTCACCACGATTGGCGATGAGGATTTTCTTGAACATGCGTTTCTCTTTAAATCCTTTCTGTCGCGTCAGCGCCTGAACTTTCGCCGGTAGGGCAGAAGTGCGATGGAGGAGGCCGCGACCGCGCCACCGAAGAGGAGAGCGAAAGGGGCAACCACCATGGCCGCGGCAAGCAGCGGGTTTGCCGAGCGTGCGATATGGGTGCCGACCGCGCCTATGTTGAGCCAAATCAGTGCGCCCGCGCTCGCGGCGCCAACGAGAATGCCGTAAAGGGCGTTCATCGCCAGATAGCGCAGCATCTGCCAATGATCGCTGCGCGCTGTCTCAGGTGTCATGACGGGGTCCGGTTCCGACTTCATGGCGTGCCTCGCTTAGAGCGGAATCGTGTCGTGCTTGCGCCAGCGCGTTTCCACCTGCTTGTTGCGCAGCGACGCGAAGGCGCGCGCGATGCGGCGGCGCGATGAGTGGGGCATGATTACCTCGTCGATGAAGCCGCGTTCGGCGGCGACGAAGGGGTTGGCGAAGCGCTCCTCGTATTCCTTCGTGCGGGCGGCGATCTTTTCCGGATCGCCGAGTTCCGACCGGTAGAGGATTTCGGTCGCGCCCTTGGCGCCCATGACGGCGATTTCCGCTGTCGGCCAGGCATAGTTGACGTCGGCGCCGATGTGCTTCGAAGCCATGACGTCATAGGCGCCGCCATAGGCCTTGCGAGTGATAAGGGTCACCATCGGCACTGTTGCCTGGCTATAGGCAAAGAGCAGTTTGGCGCCGTGCTTGATAACGCCGCCATATTCCTGGCTCGTGCCCGGCAGGAAGCCCGGCACGTCGACGAGCGTCAGGATCGGGATCGAGAAGGCATCGCAGAAGCGGACGAAGCGGGCGGCCTTGCGCGAGGAATCGATGTCGAGGCAGCCGGCAAGCACCATCGGCTGGTTGGCGACGACGCCGACGGTCTGACCCTCGAGACGTATGAAGCCAGTGACGATGTTGCGGGCAAAGCTCGCCTGGAGCTCGAAGAAATCGCCTTCGTCGGCAATCGCCAATATCAATTCCTTCATGTCGTAGGGCTTGGCGGCGCTGTCGGGGATCAGGCTGTCGAGGCGCATCTCGACGCGCGCCGGATCGTCGTAAAAGGGCCGGACCGGCGGCTTTTCGCGGTTGTTGAGCGGCAGGAAGTCAAAGAGCAGGCGCACGTGTTCCAGCGCCTCGACGTCGTTTTCAAAGGCGCCGTCGGCGACCGAGGACTTCGTCGTATGGGTGCGGGCGCCGCCGAGCTCCTCAGCGGTGACGATCTCGTTCGTCACCGTCTTCACGACATCGGGGCCGGTGACGAACATATAGGAACTGTCGCGCACCATGAAGATGAAGTCGGTCATCGCCGGTGAATAGACCGCGCCGCCGGCACACGGGCCCATGATCACCGAGATCTGCGGAATGACGCCCGAGACTTCCGCGTTGCGGCGGAAGACTTCCGCGTAGCCCGCGAGCGACGCCACGCCCTCCTGGATGCGGGCACCGCCGGAATCGTTGAGGCCGATCACCGGTGCGCCGTTGCGGGCCGCCATGTCCATGATCTTGCAGATCTTCTGCGCATGGGTCTCGGAGAGCGAGCCGCCGAGCACGGTGAAGTCCTGGCTGAAGACATAGACCTGCCGGCCGTTGATCGTACCCCAGCCGGTGACGACGCCATCGCCCGCGATCTTTTGGCTTGCCATGTCGAAGTCGACGCAGCGGTGCGTGACATACATGTCGTATTCTTCGAAGGAATCTTCGTCGAGCAGCACGTCGATGCGTTCGCGCGCCGTCAGCTTGCCCTTGCCGTGCTGCGCGTCGACGCGGCGCTCGCCACCGCCAGCGCGCGCCTGTGCGCGGCGGGCCTCCACCTGTTCCAGTATGGCGCGCATGTGTCTCCTCCCGAATTTCTTTCTCGCCGAGAATTTTCTCGATTGTGCAGAGGCGTTTAAAGCTTCGCAATAGCGTCGAAGGTCGGATGGTAAAACGGTCGATCATGTGCGAATGTGGAATATAGAAATATGTGAAACGTAAATTGCAAAGTTGCGAACATGGCGATCGGCAAACTCTATATCGGCCGCAAGGTCCGCGAACTCAGGGAAGCAAACCGGGCGACGCAAGGGCAATTCGCCGAACGCATCGGCATCTCGACGAGCTACCTGAACCAGATCGAAAACAACCAGCGGCCGGTTTCGGCGGCCGTGCTGCTGGCACTTGCGGAGAAATTCCAGATCGACATCGCGGAACTCTCGACCGGCGAGGGTGACCGGCTCCTGTCGGCCCTGTCGGAGGCGCTGAACGATCCGCTGTTTGAGACCTACTCCCCGAGTTTGCAGGAGTTGAAGCTCGTCGCCCAGAACGCGCCGGGCCTAGCGCATGCGCTGATCACCTGCCATCAGGCCTACAGGCGCAACAGCGAACAGCTTGCGAGCATTGACGACACGATCGGCCGCGGCGCCTCCTTCGTCGAAACGACGCCCTACGAGGAGGTGCGCGACTTCTTCCACTTCGTCGACAACTACATCCACGAGATCGACACGCTCGCCGAAACGCTTGCCGCCGACCTCGGCCTCGGAGAGGGGGACAATCATACGGCGCTCGCGGCGCACCTCGAGCAGCGCCATGGCGTGCGCGTCGTGCGCGGCGTCGCGGGCGACGAGGCGATCCGCCGCTTCGATCCGCGTGCCCGCATCCTGACGCTGAACCCATACGCGCCGGCGCCCACGCGTGATTTCCAACTGGCGCTGCAGATCGCCCAGTTCCACGCCCGCGAGGAGATCGACCGGATTGTCGGCAGTGCCGGCTTCCGCACCGAGGAGGCAATCGAAATCTGCCGGCTCGGCCTGCAGAACTATTTCGCGGGTGCCCTGATCCTGCCCTACCAGTCCTTCCTCAAGGCCGCGCGCGAGTTGCGGCACGATATCGAACTGCTCGCTGCCCGGTTCGGAGCGTCTCTGGAGCAGGTCTGTCATCGGCTCTCGACCCTGCAGCGCCCGGGCCAGAAAGGGATTCCGATCTTCTTCGCGCGCATCGACCGAGCCGGAAACATCACCAAGCGCCACAGTGCGGCCAAGCTGCAATTCGCTCGCTTCGGAGCGGCCTGTCCGCTCTGGAACGTGCATCAGGCTTTCGAGACGCCGGGGCGGATCATTCGCCAGCTCGCCGAAACGCCGGATGGCGTGCGCTATCTCTGCCTCGCCACCCAGATTACCAAGGGCGGCGGCGGTTACCGCGCCAACCATCCACGCTACGCTTTGGCACTCGGCTGCGAAATCTCCTATGCCGACGCCTTCGTTTATGCCGACGACATGGACCTCGGCAACCGCACCGCATTCGATCCGATCGGCATCTCCTGTCGCATCTGCGAGCGCACCAAATGCGCCAGCCGCGCCGTGCCGCCGCTGAAACGCAAGCTCATCGTCGACCATGACATGCGCGGCTCTCTGCCGTATCGTCTAAGCGAGAGCTAAATCCTGCTCTTGCTACAGTGCCGCGCGTCTTTTGAGATGGGCAAAGGACGCTGTAGCCCTTCGAAGCGCTGCGTGTTTTATCCTGAAATCGGCTACGATCAAGGAAACATGCAGTAGCTCTGTTCGTTTTTGAACAGACTCTGTGAGAATTTGCGTCTGGGCCTGTGCGAAATTTGGTGTAACTACAGCGCCACGTTGTCAGTATGCGGGTCAGGGAGGACATGCATATGGATTTTCGCCTGTCGGAGGAGCAGGAGGCCATCCGCGCGATGGCGCTCGATTTTGCCCGGGACGAACTTGCGCCCAGCGCCGTCGACTGGGACCAGCAAAAGCACTTTCCGGTGGACAAGCTGCGCGCTGCGGCGGCGCTCGGCATGGCCGGCATCTATGTCCGCGACGACGTCGGCGGTACGGGGCTTACCCGTCTCGACGCGGCGATGATCATCGAGGCGCTGGCGACCGGCTGCCCGGCAGTCGCTTCCTTTGTCTCGATCCACAACATGTGCGCCGGCATGATCGACCGGTACGGCACGGACGAACAGCGCCAGCGGCTGTTGCCGCCGCTCATCACCATGGAAACGTTGGCGAGCTATTGCCTGACCGAGCCCGGCTCCGGTTCGGACGCGGCGGCGCTGAAAACCAAGGCGGTGCACGAGGGCGACAGCTACGTGCTGACCGGCCAGAAGCAGTTCATCTCCGGTGCCGGCGAATCAGGTCTCTATATTGTCATGGCCCGCACCGGCGACGAGGGGCCAAAGGGCATTTCGGCGTTTGTTATCGAGAAGGAGGCGCCGGGTCTGACCTTCGGCGCCAACGAGAAGAAGATGGGCTGGCATGCCCAGCCGACCCGCGCGGTGATGCTCGACAATGTCCGCGTCCCGGCGGAAAACCGGCTGGGTGCCGAAGGCGAGGGCTTCAAGATCGCCATGGCCGGCCTCGACGGTGGCCGGCTGAACATCGCCGCCGCCTCACTCGGTGGCGCACAGACCGCTTTCGACAAGGCGCTCGCCTATGTGCAGGAGCGGCGCGCCTTTGGAAAGGCGATCGGCGAATTCCAGGCGCTGCAGTTTCGTCTGGCCGACATGGCGACCGATCTCGAGATTGCCCGTACCTTCCTCTGGCGGGCGGCGGCCGCGCTCGATGCGGGGGATCCGGAAGCGACCAAGCTCTGCGCCATGGCCAAGCGCTTCGTCACCGACCGCTGCTTTGCGGTCGCCAACGACGCGCTGCAACTCCACGGCGGCTATGGCTATCTCGCCGATTACGGCGTCGAGAAGATTGTCCGCGACTTGCGAGTGCACCAGATACTCGAGGGCACCAACGAGATCATGCGGCTGATCGTCTCCCGCGCGATCATGGGACGGAAATAGGAAGGATATTTCATGGAGATGCAGACCGCTCAACCGGAGGTCATCGTCGAGCGCCAGGGCGCGATCGGCAGGCTCCGGCTCAACCGGCCGCGTGCGCTGAACAGCCTCAACCTGCCGATGATCCGCATGATCGACGCGGCGCTGACCGATTTCGAGCGTGACCCGGCCGTCGCCGCCGTGCTCGTCACCGGCGAAGGCGAGCGTGGGCTTTGCGCCGGCGGCGACATCCGCATGATCTACGAGAGCGGGCGCGAGCGGCCGGAGGAAGGCGCGCAATTCTGGCGCGAGGAATTCATCGTCAACAGTCGAATTTCCGCCTATGCCAAGCCCTATATTGCTCTCATGGACGGCATCGTCATGGGCGGCGGTGTCGGTGTTTCCGCCCACGGCAGCCATCGGATCGTCACGGAGAGGACACGGCTTGCCATGCCGGAGACGGGAATCGGCTATTTCACCGATGTCGGCGCGACCTGGCTCCTGCCGCGCGCGCCGGGCGAGTTCGGCACCTACATAGGCCTCACCGGCCGCGACATCGGCGCGGCGAACGCGATCCACGCGCGACTTGCCGACAGTTTTACTGCGACGGACAGGATCGGCGACCTGATCAGCGCGCTCGAGGCGTTTCCGGCTTCGGCGAAAGCGGAGGATATTTCCGCCGCGATCCGCAGTGTTTCCAGCGAGCCGCCCGCGTCACCTTTGCACGACCATTTTTCGCTGATCGACCGCTGCTTTGCCTTCGACAGCGTTGAAGAAATTCTGGACGCGCTCGAGCGCGAAGGCTCGGATTTTGCGCTCGAGACCTTGCAAATGTTGCGGACGCGCTCCGCGATCAGCCTGAAATTGACGCTTGCGCTATTGCGGGCGGGGCGCGCGAGTGCCTCGCTCAACGAGTGCCTGGAGCGGGAATATGCCGCGACAATCGGCATGCTCTCCAATCCGGATTTCTACGAAGGCGTGCGCGCTGCGGTGATCGACAAGGATCGCAATCCGAAATGGTCGGTCGGACTCGCTGAGGTGACGCCACAGATACTGGCGCGGTTCGAGGAGCATGACGGTGCGCCGCTGTTCGGGTGAAGACAGCCGTCAGACGAAAAACATGCGAGTTGAGGAGGAGAGGCACATGACGAAGATCGCCTTTATCGGGCTTGGCAACATGGGCGGCCCGATGGCCGCCAATCTGGTGAAGGCGGGCCACGCCGTCACCGGCTTCGACCTGTCGGAAGCGTCTCGCAATGCCGCGGCGAAGACCGGCGTTTCGGTCGCCGGCTCGATCGCGCAGGCCGTGCGCGAGGCGCAATGTGTCATCACCATGCTGCCGGCAAGCGCGCATGTTCTTTATGTCTGGGACGAACTGCTCGGTTTCGTCGATCCGGGCACGCTTATCATCGACAGTTCCACGATCGATGTCGAAAGCGCGCGCAAGGTGCACGACTTTGCCGACAAGGCCGGCTGCCCCTCGCTCGACGCGCCGGTCTCCGGCGGCACGGCGGGAGCGGCGGCCGGCACGCTGACTTTCATGGTCGGCGGCAGTGACGGCGCGTTTTCCCGCGGCAAGCACATCCTCGAGTCGATGGGCAAGAAGATCGTCCATTGCGGCGATGTCGGCGCCGGACAGGCGGCGAAGATCTGCAACAACATGATCCTCGGCATCTCTATGGCGGGCGTTTGCGAGGCTTTCGTGCTCGCCGAGCGGCTGGGCCTGTCGCATCAGGCGCTCTTCGACGTCGCTTCGACCTCTTCCGGCCAATGCTGGTCGCTGACGAGCTATTGCCCGGTACCCGGCCCGGTTCCGGCGTCGCCCGCGAACAACGACTACAAGCCCGGCTTCACCGCGAGCCTGATGCTGAAGGACCTGAAGCTGTCGCAGCAGGCGGCAAGCGCCAGCGGCGCGGCGACCCCGATGGGGGCGCAAGCGGCGCAACTCTACAGCCTGTTCGAAAAGCTCGGCCACGGCGGCGAGGATTTCTCCGCCTTGATCCGCATGCTGCGCGGCACCGAGGAGACGAAGGTCGGGTAGCAGGCGCTCGCGCATCGGGGCACGGGAAATCGGCCGGGCAGGGCAGAGAGGGTGCCTCTTGGGAACGCAGATATGCGTCGCACGGCCCGGTCAGAACCGGCTCCCGCCCCGGTCGGCCGTCACATCTGCACGGTCATGCCGCCATCGACGGTGAGCGTGATGCCGTTGACGAAGCTTGCCGCGGGCGAGGCGAGGAAGACTGCGGCCGGGGCGATCTCTTCCGGTCGCCCCCAGCGCTTCAAGGGTATGCGCACGTCCACGAATGTCTTGAGTGCCGGATCGGCCGCAAGATGTGCATTGGTCTCCGTCGCGAACCAGCCCGGCGCAATGGCGTTGACGGTCAGGTTGTCGGCGCCAAATTCGACGGCGAGCGACCGCGTCAGCGCTGAAAGCCCGCCTTTGGCTGCCGTGTAGGCGGGATCGCCGGGGCGCGCCGCGAAGGCAGCGATCGAAGTGACGAAGATCAACCGGCCAGCGGCGGACTCCTTAAGATAGGGCAATGCGGCTTTCGCCATGGCGTAAGCTGCGGTGAGGTCGGTATTGAGGAGCGCTGCGAACTCGTAAGGTTCCATCGCCTCGGTGCTGCGCCGATCCCGCTCGCCGACGGCATGGATCAGGATGTCGAGCGCCCCGGTCTTCGCCGTGGCATCGACGAGAATGGCTTCGACATCGCCGGTAATATCGCCCGGCGCCACGGCGACGGTGATGCCGTCATCGGCAAGCCGGGCTCTCGTCTCCTCGAGGCTGTCGAGATTGCGGCCGTTGATCACGGTCCAGGCGCCGGCTCGTGCAAGAGCCTTCGCCATTTCAAGGCCGAGCCCGCGCCCGCCGCCGGTCACCAGTGCGGTCTTGCCGTTGAGATCAAACATGGCGTCCTCGTTCATCGCTGCTGCATGTCTATTTAAATCGTAGCCGATTCAAGGATGAAATATTCAACAATTCAAAGTGCTACAGCGTCCGTTGCGCGCCTGATCAGACGCGCGGCGCTGTAGATTGTTCGCAGAGATTTACCGCAACCTCGGCCATCGGCAAGCGTCGGTGATCGTGGTGCCTGCCGTCTGGCCTGCCGGAAATGGGAAAGCCGGCCACCGCGGCAGCGACGACCGGCCTAGTAGTATCTGGGGCAGCCTGCCGGCTGGTCACTTCATCGTATAGACGTCGATGGTGAAGTACTTGTCGTTGATCTTCTGATAGGTGCCGTCGGCGCGGATTTCTTCGAGCGCCTTGTTGAGCTTCTCGCGCAGGTCGTTGTCCTCCTGCCGCACCGCAATGCCGACACCGTCGCCGACGAACTTCTTGTCGGTGATCGGCTCGCCGATAAGCTCGCAGCAGCCCTTGCCGTCCTCATTCTTGGTGACCCAATCGAGCATCGGCAGCATGTCGCCGACCTGCAGGTCGAGACGGCCGTTGACCATGTCGAGATTCGCTTCGTCCTGGGTCGGATAGAGCTTGATCTCCGCATCCGGGTAGACAGCAGCAATATAGTCGGCCTGGGTCGTGCCGGACTGGGCGCCGATTACCTTGCCTTTGAAGGCCTCGTTGCTGAACTCGGTAAGCCCCGCGCCCTTCGGGGCCACATGGGTCATTGCCGCAAGATAGTACGGGTTGGTGAATGCCACTTGCTTCTTGCGTTCCTCGGTGATGAACATCGAGGCGATGATCATGTCGTATTTCTTGGCGAGCAGGCCGGGAATGATGCCGTCCCAATCCTGGGCGACGACCTCGCATTCGACCTTCATGCGTTCGCAAAGCGCAAGGCCGATTTCGACGTCGAAGCCGCCGACCTTTCCGGTGGAATCGACGAAATTGAAGGGCGGATAGGCGCCTTCTGTGCCGATCTTAAGTTTATCGGCGGCCTGAGCCGTCGACGATACCAGGGCGGCGCAGACGAGCGCCAATGTCAGAATCCGGTATTTCATGGTTCGTTCCCCTTGGAATTTTCACCCTTTCAGGGCTTCGTCCGAACTTTATGGGCACCTGCAGCATAAGCGAAATAGATAGAGCCGATAATCGATATTGTTTCTATTTATCGAGACCTGGGGATCCCTGTCACTTATACCGGCCGTGGCGCTGCAGCACCTCGATCTTGTAACCGTCGGGGTCGGCGATGAAGAAGAAGCGCGCAAGCAGCGTCCCGTCTCGCTCGAATTCTACGATCTTGTTGGGGCTGAGACCCGCCTCCGTCAAACGCCTATGCTCTGCGTCAAGATCGGCGACGGAGAAGGCGAGATGGCCATAGCCGTCGCCAAGCGCGTAGGGTTCCGTGCGCTCCTTGTTGATCGTCAGCTCGAGTTCGAAAGTGCTTTCCGCATTGCTGAGATAGACGAGCGTGAATGTCTCGAAATCCAGCCGCTCGGCGACGTCGAGACCGAAGGCCCGGCAGTAGAAGTCGACCGAGCGTTTCTCGTCGATGACGCGGATCATGGAGTGGATTGCCTTGGCCAAGATGGTCTCCTTCGTCAAATGTCGCGCAGCGGAGATAGCAGACCGCTCCTGTTGAGGGAACCGGGGGACGATCCGCCGCCGTGGATGCCCGCTTTTCGTGCCGAGGCGGCGGAAACGGCTTTACATCGGCGACGCTGTTTGATTTGTCAGTCGCAGTGATTTTTTTCGATGGTTTTGGAGGAGCAGGATGAAGCTGTTGCGTTATGGACCGGAAGGGGCCGAGAAGCCGGGCGTGCTTGATGGCGCGGGCAGGATTCGCGATCTCTCTGGCGTCATCGCCGATGTCGGCGGCGCCGCGATCGCGGATTTTGGTTGGGTGAGCGGGCTCGACATCGAAAACCTGCCGGTCGTCGATGGCGCATCACGGCTCGGCGCCTGCGTTGCCGGCACGGGCAAGTTCATCTGCATCGGCCTTAACTACGCTGATCATGCGGCAGAATCCGGTCTGGAGGTTCCGCCGGAGCCGGTCGTGTTCATGAAGGCGACGTCGGCGATCGTCGGTCCGAACGACAATGTGATCATTCCGCGCGGCTCCGTTGCCACCGACTGGGAAGTCGAACTCGGCGTGGTTATCGGCAAGACCGCAAAATACGTGTCCGAAGCCGAGGCGCTCGATCACGTCGCCGGCTATTGTGTCGTCAACGATGTCTCTGAGCGCGACTTCCAGACGAAGCGCTCCGGCCAGTGGACCAAGGGGAAATCCTGCGATTCCTTCGGCCCCATCGGCCCATGGCTCGTGACCCGCGACGAGATTGCCAATCCGCAAAACCTGAAGATGTGGCTGACGGTCAACGGCGAGACGAAGCAGAACGGCACGAGCGAAACCATGGTCTATGGCGTCGCCTATCTCGTGAGTTACCTCTCGCAGTTCATGACCCTGCATCCGGGCGATGTCATCTCGACCGGCACCCCTCCCGGCGTCGGCATGGGCTTCAAGCCGCCGCAATATCTGAAGCCCGGCGACGTGATCGAGCTCGGCATCGAGGGGCTCGGCACGCAGAAGCAGAAGGTCGTCGCGGACTAATCACTCGCTGATTGCCCCCTCCTCGGTGCGGCATATCCCTTCTCCCCGTATGCACGGGGAGAAGGTCGCGGCAGCGGGATGAGGGCAGCGTCTTCCTAACTCTTCAGCCGCCCCTGCCGCTTGAGCTGCTGCTCGCGGAAGAAGATGAAGAGGCCGGAGGCGACAATGAGGCCGGCGCCGAGGATCATCGACAGGCGCGGCGTGTCGCCGAAGATCAGCCAGCCGAAGACGATCGCCCAGAAGAGCAGCGTATATTGCAACGGCGCAATCGTTGCGGTTTCGGCGAGCTTCAACGCCCTGTTGACGAGTACGTGCGCGAGCATGGCGACGACGCCAAGCAGGCCCAACAGCGCCGTGTCGAGCGGGTTCAGCGGTGTCCAGTCCAGAGGCGCCCAGACCAAGCCGGCGAGCGCCGCCCCGACGATCTGCCAAAAGGCCAGTATCGTATCCGGGGTCCCGCGCAGCGAGCGTCCGGAAATCATCATGAAGGCGAAGAACATGCTGCCGAGGATCGAGATCAGCGCCGGCAGGGTGAAAGCCTGCGAGGATGGCTCGAGCGCGATGATGACGCCGACGAAGCCGACGGCGATCGCGGTCCAGCGCCGCCAGCCGACATGTTCCTTGAGGACCAGTGGCGAGACGGCCGCGACGTAGATCGGCGCCGCCAGCCAGTAGGTCATGACGTCGGCGAGCGGCAAATAGACCACGGCAAAATAGAAGGCGACGACCTCCGCCGTCGAGGCCACGACGCGGGCAAGCTGAAGCCACGGGCGTTCGATCGCGACAAGCTTCCGCCATCCGCCAACCCAGAGGAAGGGCGTGAGCAGGACGGCGGCGGCCAAGCTGCGGATCAACACCACCTGGCCGACCGAATAGGTCGCGACCAGCCATTTGCCCATGACGTCGTTCAGCGAGAACATCAGCATGCCGAGAAGCATGAACAGAACGCCGGTGCGGGCGGTGCCGGAGGCATGGGAAAAGGAGGGAGTAGCAGCGTCTGCGGTCATGGCTCGGGCCTTTGTCTTCGGACCCTGCCATTGGCACATTCCTGCGGTGCGATCCATGCTCCCTTTCTGATCAACTCATCAGCATTGCGAATGGGAACCGCGGACCGCGGCCGATTGCTGCATGATTCCTCAAATCGAAACCGATTTGAGGACAAGGTCACGCGGCGATTCAAAGGCCCACAGTGACTTTGCGCGCCTCAAAAGACGCGCGGCGCTGTAGGTTATTTCATTGTCTCATTGAAATAGTGAAATGACCCAAGCCTTTGAAACGGCGCAATTCCGAACGGAAGACCGTTGCGCAGTTTTCCCGGAATTGCTTACCCCGCCAAGCGTATCTCGGGGGTCAGCATCGCTCCGTAGAGCTCCGCATATTGGGCGGCGCTGCGGTGCCAGGAGCAATCCGTCCTCATTCCCTGTCGGCGCAGATTTTCCCAGACGCGCCGGCGCCTGAAGAGCCGGAAGGCTCGGCGCAGGGCGAGCCTCAATCCGTTCGCGTCGACGGGCGAAAACTGTATGCCGGTCGCCACTTGCGCATGCAGTGCGGCGTCGTTGGCGTCGATGATCGTTTCCGACAATCCACCTGTACGGGCGACGATGGGCACGCAGCCATAGCGCAAGGCGTAGAGCTGTGTGAGACCGCAAGGCTCGAAGCGCGAGGGAACGAGCATCGCGTCCGCTCCGGCGTGAATCTGATGGGCGAGTGGTTCATCGTAGCCGATCTCGACGCTGACGCTGTGCGGGAAGCGCCGCGCGGCCTCGATGAATGCGTCTTCGATCTCGGCATCGCCCTGCCCATGCACGATCAGCTTGCCACCGCCTTTGACGATTTCGTCGACCACACCTGCCAGAAGATCCATGCCTTTCTGCCAGGTCAGCCTGTTGACCGTTGCGAAGACCGGTCCGGCTGTGTCCGGCAGGCCGAAACGATCCAGCAGCTTCTGCCTGTTCGGCAGACGGCGCAGAGGCGTGCGGGTCGAGAAGTGATTTTCGATATACGGGTCCGAGGAGGGGTTCCACACCTCCATGTCGATGCCGTTGACGATGCCGATAACATCATCGTGACGCGCATTCATCACGCCTTCGAGGCCCATCCCGAAGGTCGGCGACATGATCTCGCGCGCGTAGGTGGGACTGACCACGGTAATAGCGTCGGCCGCCTGCAGCCCCCCCTTCAGATAGCCGAGGTCGCCGTAATATTCGAGGCCCTCGATCGAATAGGCCTCGTCCGGCAATCCCAGTTCGGTGAAACGACGGGCGGGAAACTGACCCTGGAAGGCGAGGTTGTGAACGGTCAAAACGCGCGGAATCTCGACGCGAGAGGCAAATTTGAGGTAGACCAGGCTCAGCGCCGGATGCCAGTCGTGGGCGTGGATGATGTCTGGCCGCCAGCCCGCCACGCCGTGTTCTGCGACCTGTGCGGCGACGAAAGAAAAGGCCGCGAAACGCTTCCAGTTGTCCGGGTAGTCTTTGCCGTGATCGTCGGTGTAGGGACCGCCCTGCCTGTCGAAGAAGCCGGGTGCGTCGAGCGCCAAGAGATCCAGGCCGTCGGTCCGACCTGCGACAAGGGTAGCACGTTCGCCGAACAGACAATCATATTGTGTGACCGGTGACGCCCCCGTGAGTGCCCGCATGACGCTCGGGTATCCGGGAACCAAGGAGCGCGTGTGGATGCCGTGCGCCGCCAGAGCCTTTGGCAGCGAGCCGGCGACATCGGCCAGGCCGCCGGTCTTTACGAGCGGGAAAATCTCAGCCGTGACGGACAGAATGTTCATCGCGTTTTTCCGGAGATCATGTCATTGCCGGGGGTGTAGCGCAGCCGCAGTCTGCTCCCCTTCAACACAATCGGGCGATCAAAGTTCCGCCCCATGTAGAGATTTTCGCGTTGCAAAGCGCAGGTTCGAACGAGGCGCCGCCAAGCCACCCCAGGGGGCGGAATTCGGGGCGCGTGCGGCGTCTGCGACACGGCCCGGGATGGCGCAAAATTTATTCGCGGGCGTGGAACATTCCTTCAGGAATAATGTTTGATGAGTGGATCGCACGGAGCGCGTTCTCCGACCCAAAATCTGGAGGCTCCTCGGCGGTCTCTCCTATGCTGGTTCGTCTTATGAGCCTCGTCTCGACGAGGCTCCTTTTTTCGACAGTGTCTGAGGCAGAGTGGCGCCATAGCCTTTCGGTGCGAAGCAAGAAAGGAACACGTGGATGACCTTCAGCTTGATCAGCCCCGCTTTCGTCGATGGGCAACTCATCCCGCAGAAATATACGCGACTGGGCGAGAACCTCTTCCCGCCGCTGAAGTGGACAGGCACACCCGAGGGGACGCAGAGTTTCGCCCTCATCGTCGAGGATCCGGACGCGCCGCGCGGATTGTTTCGTCACTGCGCGATCATCAACATTCCCGGCAGTTGGACGGAGCTGCCGCAAGCTGTTGATACCGGACCGGAACACAGCATCAAGTTCATCAAGAACGACTTCGGCAATGCTCGCTACGACGGACCGCAGCCGCCGGCCGGCACCGGCGTGCACCACTATTGGTTCAGGCTTGCCGCGCTTAATGCCGCCAATCTTTCGATTCCCGAGGAAGTCGGGGCAGAGGAAGCCTGGAAGAGGGCGCGCAAGCACCTTATCGAAGAAGCCGCAATCGTCGGCACGTTCGGGCAGTAGCTCGTTTGCAGGAAGACAAGCCTGGCGTCCGCAACCGTTCGGCGGTCGTTCGGAACAATCGCGGGCGCGATCGATTAGAGGTGCAAACAAGCCACAGCGGGAGAGCTTCGAATGAGCGCTTCAAGCACCACGATCGACCACGACACCATCCGCAACTGGGCAGAGGCCCGCAACGGCCATCCGGCACGCGTCAAAGGCGAAACCGACGGCGGCCTCCTGCGCATCGATTTCGGTACACCGGAAGACACGCTGGAGAAGATCTCGTGGGATGAGTTCTTCGAGATCTTTGAAAAGAACAACCTGGCCTTTCTCCATCAGGACCTGACCGAAGACGGCCAGACCAGTCGCTTCTGCAAGTTCATCCATCGCCATTGAAGCCGCAGCGATACCGGGCCCGCCGACGCATCACCATGGAACCGTGACGTCGTCAGACAGTTTTTCCTTGATCGCAAGGAAGGAATTGCCGATGCCTACCTGCAAGGCGACGGAGGCTGACAAGTTCAGGACCGACCGGCGTGAAAAGCCAGCCGCAGACCGAGGGGACAAGCGCAAAGAAACGCGCAGCAAGCAACGCATGCGCACCGATGAGGAAAACCTGCGCGACCGGGACTCGCTCTTCTGGCGCGGTATTTGGATGACCGTGTTCTAGAGCCCTCAGGGTTGAATGGAAACAGTCTGTTGGCTCAAACGGAATCGGATGGTCGACCGGCCGGCTTGGACGTATGCTTTGGCTACGCCGCGCACCGGCCGGCCGATCAGGCGGCCCGTTTCAGCCAGCAGAACTGCTTCCATTCAACCCTGAAGGGCTCTAGAGCGCCGCAAGCGGGATGCTCTCACAGGCGCAAAAGATCCCCTCCTGGATCGTGTCCTCGATCCGGTCACTGGGGGGCACACAACCGTTTCCCCTTACTCGACAGCGAGCAATCGCTCGATTTCCTGCAGGCGCGATTTCAGACGCTGGATTTCCTCCCGTTTCTCGGCAACCACGTCCTTCGCCGTTTCCAGCCTGTCGGCACCCGGAACGGTTCCGACTGCCGTGTGGGCCTCTGTCGCGATCGCATCGATCTCTGTTTCGAGCTCGGCAATGCGCTCGCGCAACTCATCAAGCTGGCGCCGGACGCTTCGATCGGGATTGTTACGAGAACCCGCGCCCAAGGCATCGATCGGTTCGTCGACGCCGGGATGGTCGAGCGGGCGGGCATGGATCGCGCGCGATCCTTGATTTCCGCGTTTGGTCATTGGCTGATCTCCCGTAGGGCACAAAACTCCTCATCCCGGCGTATGTTCCGAAGGGATTTTCGAGACCGTGGACTTTTCGTCGGGCGACTGGAACTTCTGCCCGCAACGGCCGTTTTTGCTGAAGCCGAATGAGGGAGGGTTCGATGCAATCGGAGGAAAACCTGCAGCTTCATTTCGATCTCGTGAGCCACCGGGCGTTGCTCTCATGCGGCGACCGGGACTATGTGCTGCCGGACTGCTATCCGACCAAGGAAATGGCACAAATCGCCGCGCAAAAATTCGCATGGGAAACGCTCGGCCTAAAGGACCGTGCCCGCAACTGCGCCCAGGCTTCGGATCTGCCGGTCTGGCTGCGCTAACCACGGAGATTGTGGAACCAGCCGATGAGGTGGAGACTTCTTTCAAGAGAGACATCAGAGGAGATATACCTCCTCGTTCTCGACCCCGGGGAGGAGGCCTTCACCGCCATTTCGGAGTTCGCCGCCGCACAGAAGGTCACTGCAGCTTCGCTGATGGCGATCGGAGCGTTCGAGAAGGCGGTGGTCGGGTGGTACGATCTCGAAAAGCGGGACTATCGCCGCGTCTCGATCGACGAACAATGCGAAGTGTTGAGCCTCATCGGCGACATTGCGCTCGGTGAGGACGGCAAACGCAGCCTGCATGCCCATGCGGTGCTTGGGCTTAGCGACGGGACGACGCGCGGCGGGCATTTCCTTCAAGGGATCGTCAAACCCACTCTGGAAGTCACATTGTCCGAAACGCCCGCGCATCTTCGGCGCAAGCACCATCCCGATCTTGGCATTGCCTTGATCGATATCTGATCCCGTTCAACGCGCCGCGCGCTGCCAGAGTGTCACCGCCGGACCATCGGTGCCGAAGACCGGATCGAATTGGGGCAGCGGCACCGAAGCGATCGCCTGGCGATCTGCATTGGTGGCCGGGCCGCGTTGAATGTCGGCATGTTGTCCGGGAGGATAGCCGCCGATGACCAGGAAGTCGGCGCTTGCGGCGATCCGACAATGACCGGTGCCAGCGGGGAGCACGAGCACATCTCCCGCCATAACCTCCAGTTCCTTGCCTGTCGGTCCTCCGATCAGGAGGCGCGCCTTGCCTCTCGCAACGGCCAGAACCTCGTGGGCGCGCGTATGATAGTGCTGGAAGTCGAAAACGCCGTCCCGCCACACGCCCCTCCAGCCATTGGCGTGAAACCTGTCTTCGATGCGTGTCGCACCGTCCCCGCTGACGTCGACGGCGGCGTGATAGATGAGAACAGGCAGGTGCGGGTTGTTCGGTATGCCTTCGCTTTCGGCAAACATCAGGTCATCGACGTGCATCGGCTCTCTCCCGGAACGATTTCCGTCCGTTTCCGTTGGAAATAGGTCACCAAGGAGAAACGGCTATGAGCAAAAAGAGCACGAAGAAGAAGTGGTCGCAGGACGTGACGGAGAAGAGCGACGCGCTGGATATCGAGGAAGGTATCTTCAAGTCGGAGGACCCTGCGAAGATTGCGCATTCGCTGAAGCGGTCGGCCGAGGCGAGCGATCGGCGCAAGTCGAGCCCGTTTCGCTCTGCCATGTCGATGCTGACGTTCTATATTAACCGGGCGGGTGCGGGCCTGAGCAAAAAGCAGAAGCACGTGCTCGAAGAGGCGAAGGTCGAATTGCGGAAGGATTTCGGGCGCCAGCCCAAGTAGGGATCGTTCAATGGCTTACAAGCTCTACTACTGGGACGGAATCCCCGGGCGCGGCGAATTCGTTCGCCTCGCGCTTGAGGAGGCCGGAGCGGATTATGTCGACGTCGCACGCGAGCCCGACGGGCAAGGGCAGGGCACAACGGCGATGTTGAAGCTGATGAGAGACGGCGAGGGAGCGATGATCCCCTTTGCGCCGCCGTTTCTGAAAGACGGCGACCTTGTCGTTTCCCACGTCGCCAATATCCTGTTCTATCTCGGCCCGAAGCTCGGTCTGGCGCCAGAGGATGAGGGCCTCCGTTTCGTCGCCAACGGGCTGCAACTGACGATCACCGATTTCGTCGCCGAGATCCACGACACACACCACCCGATCGGCGTATCGCTCTACTATGAGGACCAGAAGCCGGAGGCGTCGAGGCGATCGTCCGACTTCCTGTCGGAGCGTCTGCCGAAGTTCCTCAGCTATTTCGAGCGGGTCTTGCGCCAGAATCCGAAGGGAGCAGGACAAATGGTCGGCGACCGGTTGAGCTATGTCGATCTTTCGCTCTTCCAGATCGTCGAAGGGCTTCGCTACGCCTTTCCGAAGGCGATGCACAGCTACGAAGAGAACGTCCCCGGTTTGGTCGCCCTGCACGATGCGGTCGCCAAGCGGCCGAATATTCGCAATTACCTCGCCTCCGAACGAAGGCTCTCCTTCAACGAGGCGGGGATATTCCGGCACTATCCGGAGCTGGACCAGCCGTTATAGACGGTGCTGCGTCCGACCGCCGCGATCAGCTTCATAGGCAGCGACCTTTGCCAGATCCTTGACGAAACGCGCACGTTCGCTCGCCGCGTCGCCTCTGTCCTGAATTCTGAGAAGATAGGACGGATGGATCGTGACAAGGACCGGATAGCCGGCCGGAGTGTCGATCAGATCGCCACGATTCTTCGTAACCCCGGCGCTCCGACCCAGCAGCGTCATCACCGCCGTGGCGCCGAGCGCAACCACGAGATCCGGTCGAAGCTGTTCCAGCTCGGCACCCAGCCACCAGGCGCAACGCTGGATCTCGCCCGCATTGGGCCGTGAATGCAAGCGCCGCTTGCCGCGTTGCTCGAACTTGAAGTGCTTGACCGCGTTGGTGAGATAGCAGCTTGAGCGATCGACTCCTGCCTCGTGTAGGCATTCGTCGAGGACCCGGCCGGCGGGGCCGACGAACGGATGTCCCGCCAGATCCTCCCGGTCACCCGGCTGTTCGCCGACGAGAACGATGCGGGCGTCGACCGGGCCCTCGCCGAAGACGAGCTGTGTCGCGTCCTTGTAGAGGTCGCAGCGTTCGCAGCTTTCCGCTTGCCTTCGCAAGGCCGCGATGGAGCGCGCATCCGCATGATCGCTGGAAAGGGCCGGACCCGTTCTTGCTGCTGTTCGCGACATTTGTTGCCGAGCCTTGTTCCTCGCTTCCATGCACGCCTGCCGCCGTGGCTGCGTCGACATCCTAACCGCAAGGTCGATATCATGTTCCGTCGCGCCTTGGTTGACGGCTTATCCCGGTGCGACGGCCGCGACGATGCCCGGTCCCGGCAGTTCACCCGCTGTAAGAGAGCAATCACCGGGTGCCATGGTCGTGAAGATCAGTTCGCCGATGTACGGGGGAACGGGCTTTGCTTCGTCGGTGAGATTGATCCGCAGCGCCAGAACGGCGCTCCCGAACATCCAGTCGACGGCAACGGGTCCGTCGCCGGTTGGAAGGATACGGTGGTTAGGCACGCCGGGTTGCTTGAGCAGCGGAGCAATGTGCCGCTGGCGGATATCGGCAAGCTCGCGGATGAAGGCAAGATGCCGTCTGCCCGCGGGACTTTCCGCTCGATCCCACCGCAATTTCGATGCGGCGAACGTCCGCGGGGCGAGTGGATCGGGCAAATCCGCCGCGGTCTTACCGCGCGGCATGCCGCCGAAATTCTCGGCCTCCCCTTGGCGTCCGGAGCGAATGGCCTCGGCGATCTCGCCCTCGTAGTCCGCGAAGAAGCAAAACGGTTGGGTCTCGCCGTATTCCTCGCCCATGAAAAGCAGCGGAACTTGTGGAACGAGCATCAGCGTGGCGGTCAGGACCCGCATCATGTCCGCTCCGACGAGCGAGACGAGGCGTTCGCCGAAGGCACGGTTTCCGATCTGGTCATGGTTCTGCAGGAAGTTGACGCGGGCCTGCGGCGGCACCCGATCGCCCGTCCAGTGCGACGAAATCTCCGTGCCCTTGGCGGGTAGAGCGAAGCCTTCGGCCATTGCCTCGCGAATTTTCTGCCAAGGCTCCGCGGCAAAGGGTTTGTAGTGACCCTTCTTCTCTCCCGTCGCCACGAGATGCAGCGCGTTGTGCAGATCGTCGTTCCACGCGGCGGTGAAGAGTTCTGCAATCCCTTCCGGCCCTCGCCCCACAAGGCTTCTGCGGCGGTGAGCGTCTTCGATAACGAGATGGACATGGCGTTCGGGAAATGTCTCGCGAATCTCGCGCGCCATCTCGACAAGGATGTGGGGTTTGCGGCTATCTCTGATCTGCTCGGTCGCGTCTATGCGCAGCCCGTCAAAGCGGAAATCGCCCAGCCAATAGAGCGCATTCTCGATGAAAAAACGTCGCACGGCGTCCTGCTCGAAGGCAATCGAGGCTCCCCACGGAGTCGCGCCGTCTGTGTTGAAGAAACCGGCCGCATAGCGCGGCAAGGCATTTTCTTCCGGGCCGAAGTGATTGTAGACGACATCGAGCAGAACCATGAGCCCGAGCGAATGGGCCCGATCGACGAACGCCTTTAGGTCGTCCGGTGTCCCATAGGCATTGTGGGGCGCAAAGTGCAGCACGCCGTCATAGCCCCAGCCGCGCATGCCCGGAGCTTGGGCGACGGGCATGATCTCGATCGCGGTGATGCCGGCATCGACAAGATGGGGGAGGCGCTCGCTTGCCGCGCGAAATGTGCCCTCCGGCGTGAAGGCGCCGATGTGCAACTCGCAGATGATTGCCTCTTCCCAAGGTCGGCCGCGCCACGAGGCGTTCGTCCAACGATATGCCGACTGATCGACGAGGATGGAAGGACCAGAGGGTCCATTCTTTTGGGCCGACGATGCCGGATCGGCAACCAACGACCCGTCGGACAGCTGAAAACAATAGAGGTCCCCGGCACGCGCTGTCAGGGAATGCTCGAACCATCCATCGTCGAGCGCCTGCATCTCATGCGGGGTCCCATTGAGGATAAGGCGGACGGCTTGTTCGTCGGGTGCCCACAACCTGAAGTATGCGGCATCCGCCGAAATCAAGCTGGCGCCCCAGGTTCTTCTGAAAAGTCCTGGCGGTTGCTGTTGCGGCATCGGCTTCGGTCCTCGGATGAATGAAGGGAAACTGGACGGCTTCGGCGAAAGTTCCACGGCCTCTCTCAAGGACCGGAAGCGCCCGGTAGGAACAATTTCTTCTCTTCCGCGTTGCACCATCGCTTTCGGGCGGGCGCGCAAGGGAATGGCAAACGGCGATGAACGTTTCTTTCTCCGAACTTGATTTTCTGAAACCCGAACTCGGCGCCGAATTTACCGGCGAGGGTACGCACTTCGCGGTTTTTTCGGCCCATGCCGAGATGGTCGAACTTTGCCTGTTTTCCGAGGACGGCAGCAGGGAGACGGCGCGCCTGCCGCTACCGAAGCGAGAGGGTGATGTTTGGTCGGGTTTTATCGAAGGCATAGGGCCCGGGACGCTCTACGGCTACCGTGCCCACGGACCCTACGACCCACACAATGGACACCGGTTCAATCCGAACAAACTGCTGCTCGACCCCTATGCCAAGCAGATCGCCGGCACATTTGTCTGGGACGACGCGCTGTTCGGATACACGATCGACGGCACGGCCAACGACCTTTCCTTCGACGAGCGCGACAGCGCGCCCTTCATGGTCAAGGGCGTTATCCAGGACCCGGCTTTCGACTGGGACGACGAGAAGGCGATCCGCCGCCCCTGGACGGACACGATCATCTACGAGACCCATGTTCGCGGCATGACCATGACGCACCCGGCTGTGCCGGAAGACCTGCGCGGCACATTCCTCGGCATGGCAAGCGACCCGATCATCGACCATCTGACCAAACTCGGCGTGACGGCGATTGAACTCCTGCCAGTGCAGTATTTCCTTGATGACCGGTATCTGCTCGAGCGCGGCCTCAGCAACTATTGGGGCTATCAGACGCTCGGCTTCTTCGCCCCACAGTCGCGCTATATGAAGAGCGGCCGGATCACCGAGTTCAAGACGATGGTGAAGCGGTTCCACGCCGCAGGCATCGAAGTCCTCATGGATGTCGTCTACAACCATACAGCCGAGGGCTCCGAGCACGGTCCGACCTTGAGTTTTCGCGGTCTCGACAATCTCAGCTACCACCGGCCATCTCCGGAAAACCCGCGTCACACCTTCGACATGACCGGCACCGGCAACACGCTCAACGTCGCCCATCCGATTGTTCTGCGCATGGTGCTCGACAGCCTTCGCTATTGGGTGCAGGTGATGCATATCGACGGTTTCCGCTTCGATCTCGCGAGCGCGCTCGGCCGCGAGGACATGGAGTTCGATCGGGAAGGCGGCTTCTTCGACGCGATCAGGCAGGACCCGATCCTCGCCGGCGTCAAGCTCATCGCGGAGCCCTGGGATACCGGCGACGGAGGATACCAGCTCGGCGGCTTCCCGCATCCGTTCCGCGAATGGAACGACCGGTTCCGGGACGATGTCCGGCGGTTCTGGAAGGGCGATGGCGGCGTAGTGCCGGTGCTTGCCGAGCGTATCGCGGGATCGCCAGTGCAATTCAACCATTCCGACCGTGGTGCGACAGCGTCGATCAACCTTGTCGGCGCGCATGACGGCTTTACGCTGCTGGACACGGTTTCCTACAGCGACAGGCATAATGAGGCGAACGGCGAGGACAATCGCGACGGACACCCCGACAACCATTCGGACAATATGGGTGTCGAAGGCGCGACCGATGACGAGCGGATCAATAGCGCTCGCGCGCGCCGGCGCCGCGCAATGTTCGCCACCTTGATGGTCAGTCAGGGGGTGCCAATGATCCTTGGCGGCGACGAATTCGGAAACAGCCAGGCCGGCAACAACAACGCCTATTGCCAGGACAACGAAATCGGCTGGCTTGCTTGGGCTTCCGCGGACGAAACCTTCCTGGCCTTCTGCCGAAAGATGGTGGAGTTCCGCAAGGAAAATCCATCGCTGCGCCAGGAGCGGTTTCTCAACGGGGAGCCGGGCGAGGGCGGTCACTTCGAAATCGCCTGGTACAAGAATGACGGCCGTCCGATGGACGAGGGAGCGTGGCATGATGAAGCCTTGCGTATCGTCGGCGTCTACATCAGCCGCAACGGCGTCGCGGAGACGACCCCTGCCAACGGCGTGTTCCTGGTGTTAAACGCCGGCGCCGATTGCGAGATCTCGCTTCCGCGCGTGAACGGAACGGAGCGGTGGCAGCGCGTGCTCGATACCGCCAATTTCGATGCGGCCAGTTTCGACGCGGCACGTGACGACCCCGGTCTTGCTCGCGCCGCACAAGACCGTGAGCTTGTCGCAGGACAAAGCATCACCGTCTTCTGTCCGGCGGACCATGGCTAGAAACGGTGAGCTCGCGCTCGAGGAAAATGGGCTCGTCTACGTGAGCGACACCGAGCCGGGAATCAGGCGCCAACGCCAAGGCCGAGGCTTCGTTTATCGTCTGCCGGACGGTTCGGCACTTTCCGATCCCGCGGTGAAGGCGCGCATATCGTCGCTCGGCCTGCCGCCCGCCTACGAGAACGTTTGGATCTGCCTGAATGCGAGCGGCCACCTCCAGGCGACGGGCTACGACGCGCGCGGCCGAAAGCAATATCGCTATCACAAGGAATGGCAGGCGCTGCGAAGCGGCGACAAGTTCGGGCAGCTTCCGACGTTCGGAAAGGTGCTGCCGAGGATCCGCCGCACGATACGGCGCGATATGCAGGGCCCTCCCGAGGACGTCCGCACGGTTCTCGCGGCGCTGGTGGCGCTCCTTGATGAAGCTCACCTGCGTGTCGGTAGCCCGGCCTATGTCGAGGCCAATGCGAGCTACGGCGCCACAACCTTGCTAAAGCGCCACCTTAAGCTTTCGGATGGCTGCATCCAACTGAGCTTCATTAGCAAAGGCGGCAAGCGCGTGAGGCGCAGACTGCGCCATCCGAGATTGCAGCGGCTGCTTGAAGAGATTGCAGACTTGCCGGGCCGGCAGCTTTTTGTCTGGAAGGACGACACCGACACTGTGCGGCCGATCGATTCGGGGCGTCTCAATCGCTACCTCGCAGAGATATCGGGAGTGCCGATTTCCGCAAAAACATTTCGGACCTGGGCGGGGAGTGTTGCGGCCTTTACGGTTGCGCGCGCGGCCGTCGGGACGGGAGAGCGGCCGACCGTGAAGAAGATGAGCGAGGCAGCCGCATCTGTTCTGCACAACACCCCGGCGATCGCGCGCACGAGCTACATCCATCCAGAGATCATTGCGCTCGCACGCGATACCTCCGTTACCGCCAGAACGCTCGACGCGCGGGGCCGCGCGAACAAAGAATTGCGCGCCGAAGAGGCGCGCATGCTTAGTTTTCTGGTGCGCGCCGAACGAATGAGGCGTCGGAAGCTCTCCGAAGACTGAACGGCGAGTTCTGCGGTAAACTGGACCTCCGCAGAGCCCTTTGGTCGTAATCAGTCTGCCGGTCGCCTAAGTTATTGTCCCTGTCGACGTCCCTGCCGACGGCTGCACCCGAATATTGTTTTGCACGTGCGTGACGCCCGAGACGTCGTCGGCGCAATCTTCAGCGCGGCGTTTGGCCCACTTCGAGTCGACGAAACCGCTGAGTTGCACCTCTCCATTCAAGACGGAGACCTCAATGTTGGAGGCGTCAAGCGCGCCATCGTCGCGGAGCCGGTCGCTCACGTCCTCCTGGATACGGGTGTCAGGGCGGGTATATCCCTTCGGGCCCTTGCCGCGATGCTGATCCATCTCGCGTCGCCGCTCCGCCTCCTCGTCGCCGAACCAGGAGGCGACTTCGTCGCTCGCGCGATCGATAAAGCCGCGTTGCCGCCTGCCTTCCCACGGCGCCTCGTCGGTACGGTACGGGCGTCGCCCGCGATAACCGTAGCCGGAGCCGTAGTAGTCGCCGAGGGCCCTTTCGCGATTCCACCGATCATAGTCTTCTTCCATACTGCGATAGCGGCCCGCGTAGCGCGTTTCGGGGTCCGGGAAATACATGGAATTTTCGTAGTCAGCGCCTCGCGGAGCCTCGCCGAAGCGTTCACGTGCACGCTGCCTTTCCCGTTCGTAGTCATAGGGTGCGCCATAGCGATCCCGCTCGCTTTCGCGGAACCGGCTAAAATCTTCACGGGACCGGTCAGATTCCCTTTTTCTCGCCATTGGCTCCTCCTTGCATTCCATTCTTGCGTCAATGCCACTCCAACCGCTCAGCAGCGGATCGGTTCCGGCGGACGAAGGCCTGTCCGCCTGCGGCACGCACTACGCCTGGAACATTCATGGGCGAGCGGGATTTCAAATGGAACCCGGGAACGCGCAACGCACCACGCACTCGGGACCATGTTGCATTCAGGAGTGGAGAGAAAAATGCCGAACCCGCGCGAACCAGAGCCAAAACCACCGACACCCAAGCCACCGCCGCCTTGGGATCCCGAGCCACCGATCGAGGAGCCGGATCCCGAGCGCCTTCCCGACGAAGTGCCGGTCCCCAATCCGGACGAAAATCCGGAGCCTCCCAGACACTTCCAACCGCGCTTCAACCGGTGGAACAATTGAGCGGTCGCGCCGTTTGATTTCTGCCATCGACAGAGTTCATCGGTGAGGAAGAAGGGACATGGATAACGACAGGGAAGAGCTTATCCGGCGCAGAGCCTATGCGATCTGGGAGCGGGAAGGTCGCCCCGAAGGTCAGGATCTCAGACACTGGGAGCAGGCATCGCGGGAGATGCAGAGGGAAGAAAACCAGTCGAGGAGCGGCGAGAAGGAGGATCTCGAAACGGAAGGGACGACGCACGCAACTTCAACGCCGACGTCACCACCCTCCGAGAGCAAATCCCGAAAGGCCGGCTCGGCAGGGCAATGAGACTTGTGAGACCGGCTGGCGGATGCCGGTCGGTCGGTCACAGTTTCGTATCAAAAACTAAGGAGCAAGATCATGCATGTATCGGAAATCATGACCAGGGACGTTCACCTCGTCAGCCCGAACGACACCATCACTGAGGTCGCAAGGCAAATGGCGGAAAACGACATCGGCTTCCTGCCGGTGGGAGACCACGACCGCCTGGTCGGCATGATAACGGACCGGGATATCGTAGTCCGGTGTGTCGCTGACGGCCTCGACCTTCAGTCAAAAGTAGGAGACATCATGACGACTGATGTCAAATACTGCTTCGAAGATGAGGAAATGGATGACGTCGCGCGCAATATGGGCGACGTTCAGGTGCGGCGCCTGCCCGTGGTCAACCGCGACAAGCGGTTGGTCGGCGTCGTATCGCTCGCCGACGCAGCCCGCGAACAGCCCGCGATTGCCGGCACCGGCCTTAAAGGCGTAACGGTTCCCGGTGGATCCCACAACCAGGTCGGACGAAGCGGCTAGAGCGGGATGAGGAAAAGTGCGGGCGGTTTTTCCGCCCGCGTTTCCGCGTCTCAACTCAATAGAATCGATCACGATGCTTTAGGTCGATCGTGATCTGCGACGGATGCGATCCCGCCGGTCATTCCGTGGCGCGCGTTTCGGGCCGTAGCCGGTGCGCAAGGCGGAACAAATGGCATGTCTTGCGCTTTTCTCGCAACGAAGGAGTCCGGAGATGCCAGCGAAGCAACACAGCAGCGACAGCGGCTCGGATCCGCGTCGTACGCAACCAGGTTCGCCTGAGGCCGGTCGAGCAGCCCAATCGTCGAGAGCGGACCAATCATCGACATCCGGAAAGCCGCAGGAGTCCTGGAAGGAGGCGGAACTTCACCTGCCCGAGGAAGAAGACAAGGCGCCGGCGCGCACGCATGTAGCCGATGCGGGAGACGCGGCCGGTTGGGTGCCCAGCGCAACCGGCGAGGAGGCCGCGCGAGCAGACCCGCCGCAGCCGCGACCCCGCGACTACGGGGAGACCATTCGCGCCGCGGTGAAATATGTACCCGCGTCCGAAGCCGGTGCTGGCCAGAAGATGGCGGAGAGTGACGCGAAACAGGGTGACGACGGCACCGGCGGAGAAACGTGGAACCGCGCCCTTGGAAACAATACCAATGCCGGGATGGTCCGCTTCTTCGGGGCGGTTGCGCTCTTCATCCTGATATTCGCATCCGTATTCTGGCTCATTGCCGACTGATCGGCGCCAGATCATCACGGTGGCCGAAGCGGAGTGGACCAATGTCGTTTCTGCGTGACAACGGATTAACGATCGCGCTGTTCGTCCTGACCTCGGCAACGATTGCCGGTATGGTGGTCAGCGGCGTGTATACCTTCAACCACGATGTGGCATTACACGGTGGCACGGCGGTAACCGTTATTTCTTACATTGCGTCGGGTCATTTCCTCTCGGCTCTCTTCGAGAATTGGGAAAGCGAATTTCTGCAGATGTCCGCTTACGTTTGCCTCACGGCCTTTCTCTTTCAGCGCGGCTCGGCAGAATCAAAGGACCCGGATGGATCAAAAGCGGATGATCCAATTTGCAGAATAAGTGATCCGGCAGCACCCTGGCCAGTTCGGCGTGGCCGTGCGCTCAGGACTTTCTATTCCTATTCGCTTGGCATCGCCCTCGTCGCGCTGTTCGTGCTGTCCTTTGTACTGCACCTGCGCGCGAGCGCGGCTGCGGCAAACCTCAATGCGGCTGCCCACGGCGAACCGGTCTCGCACGTCTGGACCCATCTTTTCAGTTCTGAATTCTGGTTCGAATGCTTCCAGAATTGGCAATCGGAATTTCTTTCCACTTTAGTCCTCGTGGTCCTTTCCATCTTTCTCCGCTTTCGCGGATCGCCGGAATCCAAGGCCGTTACGGCCCGCACGTGGCAGACCGGCAAGTAGTAGGCGAGCGCTTCTCCACAGACGGCGTTCGCTACCTTTTCCACACACGGAACATAATTGACGGTTGCCGGTTCCGGGGGTGTCGGAATCGATGCGGCGCCATATGTCGCGCGAAGGTGTGTCGCCCGAAGGAGAAAAGAGATGCCTGCAAAATCGAAAGCACAGCAAAAGGCTGCAGGTGCCGCGCTTGCCGCCAAGCGAAAAGACATGAAAAAGAGCGAGCTCAAGGGAGCTTCGAAGAGCATGGAAAAATCCATGACCGAAAAGGAGCTTGAGGAAATGGCCTCGACAAAGCGGAAAGGCAAGAAGGAGCACGTTTCCAAGTCGTAGATGCCTCGGCACGCTCTGGCCGCCACGACTGTTGGGCCCCTAATCAGCGAGTGTTTGCTGGCTCCTCCGACGGGAGGCGCCCGCCGGGCCCCCGCACTTTTCCTCGTCCCGTTCTGGCGATTTACATGAAGAACCCGGCACAATACGCTATCGTGAGATCCTCGCCATGACGAAGGATAAGCGGATGGACGAAACCAAAGCACGCGTGCGGACGGACGTAGATGAGGCCATCGATGAGCAGATCGCCTCGCTCATGGGCAAGATACAGAGGGAAGCCGTGCCGGAGCGGCTGCTGGAACTGGCTCGGAAACTGCAAGAAGCGCTGAATGCACGCAGGCGCTGAGATTCTTCCCGCTGCGGCTAGTTCAATGGATTTCCATGCATCTGGACTATCAATTCTTCACGGGCGCGGCTGAGGCGGCTCTTGATGGTGCCGATCGCGCAATCACAGATGTCGGCCGCCTCCTTGTAACTCATCCCGAAACCAGCGACGAGGACGAGGACCTCCCGATGCTCGGGGGTCAGTGACGCCAAGGCATCGCGAAGTTCGCCATTCAGAACCGACCATTCCTGTGGAGGTGCCATGGGAATTGGCAGCTCGGCGCAATTCGTGTTTCCAGGGCTCTCGCGTGTCCGGATCTTATATTGCGTCCGGTACGTGTTTCGCATGATCGTGAATAACCAGGACTTGAGACTGGTACCCGGTTCAAATTGATCGATGCTCCTGAGCGCCCGAAACAGAGTTTCCTGTAGGAGGTCGTCCGCCTCGAAGGGAACTGATGTAAATGTCCGGGCAAAAGCCCGCAGAGCAGGTATCAGGTCGACGACCTGCTCTTCTATGTGATGATGCGATCTGTGAAGCGCATGAATGCTACTGGCAGGCATATCGAATACCGCCCTTTGCACGAACAGAAGATAGGTAATGTCGAACAATGCCTGGCTGGCCTTTTGGTTCCTCTTCCATCAATGATATTATTCTTGGTCAGAGACGCGAAATGCGATTGCGAGGCGAGACACCGGCCACACCATGCGCGCAGCTCCCGGCTGCCGCAAATCCGGCAAATGGCATCGCAGATCTCTAAAATGCCTCGGTCTGATGCGATCCTTGAACATGGTTGGGGCCAGACGCCTACTTTCCTTTCGTGAAGGTTGGCCTGAGGCAGGCGTTTGCCCGCCAAAGGAGGTACGCAATGAAAAAACTTCCCAGAGTAATCGCTGTGTCGCTATTTGGGCTCGCGTCCGCGACTGCAATGCCGCTCATCCCGATGAGTGGCGATAGCGGTTCGTCAAGCAATGCCTACGCAGACAACGGTGTCATTCTCATACCAGGAACTGGAAGTGACGGCGGCGGCAGCAGCGGGAGCGGCGCAGAGGGTACCGGTGGTGCAGGTTCCGGCAGTGGTGCCGAAGGTAACGGCAATGGCGGAACAGGCGATACCGGCAGCGGAGGTGCAGACACCGGTGCCGGTGGCGCGGAGACCTCTGCCAGCACCAGTGCAGAGGGCACCGGCACCGGTGGCGGCACGTCTGGGGGTGGCGGCGATTGAGGACTGCAATTCTGACCTAATGTAACCGCCGACTGGGGGGTCTAAAGAGGTTCTTCTTGTTGAAGGGCCTCTTTTTTCGCACCGTCCGTCAAAACGTATTTTCGTCTGCAATCGCTCTGCGTTCATTTTGGCCGTTCAAGGCGTCACAGCCGCTTGTCGCATCGAGAAGGCGTGTGCCGCTCTCCGCGGCGGACACTTCAAGGAGAGAGAGATCACACCAGGCTCATGAGCGGGCCGGGAACCAATTGCGTTACCATTGGTTGGGAGGTTTCTCGAAGAAGGAGTATATCAATGAATAAATTTGCCATGATGATTGCGGCACTGCTGATGTCTGTAGCTTCTTCAGCGATTGCCCAGGACACTATAGTGTTGCCCGGCGAAGTCAGAACCTACGTGCTCGAACAGAATACGCCATCGGTTCAATATGAGGGCGAGATTGTCGTCGGCCAGCCGGTGCCTGACGTGGTGGAAGTCTATCCCATTCCGGACCAGCCTGACTTCGCCTACGCGGTCGTCAATGAGAAGCGGGTCATCGTGAACCCGAAGACGCACACGGTCGTGCAGGTTCTTGAATAGCCGATGAACCGTTTCGGGGACGAAGGATGGGAAAACGCGTGGAAAGCACCGAATTTCGACTGGCTGCGCACCGCGAAATTCTCGTGGCCATTCTTTCCGCGCTTGCGAAAAATGACGACGCGTGGCGGGCGATTAACCGGATCCTCGAGGAGGAACTGATCGTGCAAGATCATGAGGAAGATCCGGGCATCGTACCGTCCGAGGCATTTGCCCGGCAGAACGCCGTGACGGCGGAAATCTCATCCATTCTGCAAGACGCCAGCGCACGTGCTGGCAGCCCCAACCCTGCCGCGCCGAAAAACGGTCGTTGAGATCGTTGAGAAAATCGAAATAGCCTGCCGCACGGGGAACCGCCCCTCTCTTGGTGCGTTAAGGAGGCATTGCGGCTTACAGCGCCGCGTCCAAACGGACGCAGAGGTCGCTGTAGAGCTTTGAGTTTTTGCATGATTTTGTCCTTAAATCGGATCCGATTTAAGGAATCATGGAGGGGCTCGCGCATGTCCACACGAGCAGAAGGGAGCATATCGTGCGGCAAAGATCCAAGCAAAAGCGACCGAGATTCCTCCGGCCGCCTGAAAATCCGAGTTCCAAAAAGACGCAGCGAAATACGTGGCAGCCCCAGGTGATTGTTCCATACCGCGTCGATCTCACACTCAAGAAGCCGGCAGATGAGGAAGTCAGGGTGCCTGCATCCATCAATGGCAGGAGTCTCGTCGATGGCCGCCCATGAGGACAGATCGATACGCGTTCGGGACGTGATGTCCAAACAGGTCTTTACGGTTTCGCCGAGCGATACGGCGCAATCCGTTGCGCGGTTGATGGAAGAGGCAGGCGTTGGCGCCCTGCCAGTCGAGGCCCCGGGCGTCGGAACGATCCTTGGGATCGTCACGGACCGAGACATCCTAACCTCGGTGGTTGCCCAGGGACTGTCGACATCGACGGCCGTGTTCGAGTTCATGACGGTTTCGGCCGAGTCCTGCGAGGAGGATGACAGCATCCTGCTGGCCGCGCAAAAGATGCATGATTACAAAATACGCCGCCTTGTCGTCGTCGATGAAAAAAAGCGCGCAGCCGGCATCGTTTCGCTGTCAGATATCACACGGGCGAGCCCGGAACTCGGCGGCCTCGTACTCGGTGGAATAAGCCGCCAGGCATCGCAATCCCCTCCGCTTGAAGGAGTTTCCTAAATGCCAACTCTGACGCAGGATCGCCTGTGGAGCGAAGCAGTCATCCTGGAGGCGCCGAGCCGCGTGTTGCGGGTGCAAAGCACTCGTGACGCCTTCCTGTGCCTAAAGAACCATTGGCCGCTCGCGGAGGGCGAGGCAAAGAGCGAGGCATTGGCTGTATGCGACCGCGTAATCGAGGGAGCTGACGAACCCGATGCGGCACGGGCCGCATTCATCAAGGCCGCTGAGGAAGCACAATTCCGCGTCAATAGCTGGACCGGTTCCTGAGTTGGCGGCAGCGTTCCGGCAAGGCAGCGCCTCAGGACCGATCGCAAAGGCGACCGGATCATGTCGGGTTGCGTCGGTCCGTCGGGAGTGTTTGCAAGAGCGCCGGTATCCGGAAGTGCGCAGGTTGTTTCTCCATTTTCATCCGCTTTCAGAGGAACGGCTTGCCTCCGGTCACGGCAATCGTCGCGCCCGACACATAGCTCGACATCGGGTCCGCCAGCATGACAAAGGTCGAAGCCAGTTCCACCGGCTGGCCCGGACGCTTCATCGGCACCTGCTTGCCGAAATCGACGACGGAATCTTCCGGGAGGGTGGACGGGATCAATGGCGTCCAGATCGGACCTGGAGCCACGACATTCGCGCGTATGCCCCGCTCGGCCAGTAGCTGCGCGAGGCCGGCCGTGAAATTATGCAGCGCACCTTTCGTGGCGGCATAGGCGAGCAGGGTCGGATTGGGACTGTCGGCGTTGATGGAAGCGGTGTTGATGATCGCACTGCCTTCACGCATATGCGGCACCGCTGCCTTCGTCAGGTAGAAAATCGCATGCATGTTGACCCGGAAGGTCAGTTCCCATTCCTCGTCCGTTATGTCCTCGATCGCCCGGAAGGATGCCTGGTGGGCCGCGTTGTTGACGAGAATGTCTATGCCGCCGAGCTCGTCGATGGCCGTGTCTACGATGCGCCGGCAGTGATCGGAGGACTGGATGTCGCCGGCCACCAGCACGGCCTTGCGCCCGGCTTCCTCGACGAGCGCCTTCGTCGCCTGCGCGTCCTCATGCTCGCTAAGGTAGGCGATGAGAACGTCGGCGCCCTCTCTGGCGTAAGCGATCGCGACTGCCCGGCCGATGCCGCTGTCGCCACCGGTTATGATCGCCTTCTTTCCCTCCAGCCGGCCCGAACCCTTATAGGAATTCTCCCCATGATCCGGCATCGGCTCCATTCGATCCGTCAATCCCGGCATGGTTTGAGATTGCCGCGCAAAGGGAGGGCGAGGGAAGGTGTCCATTTCCAAAAGCTCCGTATCGGATGAGGCCGGCATTCGTAGTTCCGCCAGCGTATCGCCCACAGCGCCGCGCGCCTTTTGAGACGCGCAAAGGTCGCTGTAGCACTTTGAATCGCTGCATGATTTTGTCCTCAAATCGATTTGAGGAATCATCCAGTAGTCCTAACCGAGGGGAGGACGCTTTGTTCCGGATGTATTCCCGCGCTCGGGCGGCCCCGTGGTTCGTCGGAACCGATGACGGCCGGGCGGCGTTTCGTCACCGACGGGACGACTGAGAATGAAACCGCGCACGATTCTCGCTGGGATTATCTTTCTGATGGCGGCGGCTCTTGCCTTGCTGATCTACGACACTGCCGACCGCCGTCCAGCCGAGGAAGGCGGTACGCGCCTTCCCGCTACAACCGATTGATCGTTTCGGGATTGCCCGATTGCCTTCAGCCGGGAACTTCCTCTCCCGCCTGACGTTGACTCGTGAGGAACGCTCAGGAGGAAAAAGTGAAAACCACGGAAAAGCAGCGCAAAGGGCACCCCAGTGATACGGCCGGACAGAGACCGGTCGAGAAGGATAGCGATCTGCATCCGCACTCGAAGACGCAGCCTGTCGAGCCGGACGATCTCGCAAACCATCGCGCCATGCGGGAGGCCGCGCGGCAAAAGAGAGACGATTTTCTCGTGGAGTCCGATCTTGAGGATGCGGATCAACGCTATCCGACTCCGGGCATGAAAGACCAGGAATGAGGAGCGGAACGATGGCACTGAAATCACTGAGAGCCGGCTTCACCGGCAGACCGGCAGAACCCGATCTGAAAACGAGGACACAGGACGTCGCGCGCTATGTCCGCGACGAGGCGGCGGTGGTAGCCGGGACGGCCCGCGAACATCCGGCGGCGCTTAGCGGCACCTTGCTCGGGGTCGCGACCCTGGCATTCGTCGCGGGCTACCTCATGGGCGGCACCTCAGCCGCTCCCGCACGCAGCCAGCGGTTCTGGTCGTTGTGAACATAGCTTCCGCGTAAGCTTTTCTCGGACCGATCGGGAACAAATCGCCATCTATCCGGTTTATGTGTCGGACCGCGTGGAACAAGTCCCCTCTCCGCAAGCCCCTACGGATCCGCGCGATCCCAAACAACAGTGCAGATCGGGCTCCATCACTCTTGGTGGAGCCCTTTTTTGTTGGACAATCGGCGCGGTGACTTTGAAGCTGGGAACGATTTGCCGCCGATGAGGTTTCCTCTTCGGAGATATTCTTGGAGAGCAATGATGAAAACGCCGAAATCAGGTGCACCCGGCACGACAGAACAATCGCCGCGCTGGGAAGGACCGGAGGAGACGAAGCCGCGGGGCTACCTTCCTGCCAAGGATGATCCCAAGCGAGACAGGGATGCGGCTGGCGAAAACCTGAAAGATCCGCATCGCGGCAAGCTGTCGGACGCCGGAAAAACCAAGGGCGACTAGCCTCGCTACCTCAGCAGGCCCTGCCCCCCGTCGATCCAGATGGGGCTACCGGTGACGTGTCGCGCGCCATCCGAAACCAGGAATCGAATAACGTCCGCAACGTCCTCGCTGCGGCCCGGTTTGCCGCCGGTGATCGGGATCTGGCCGTCCGGCCACTCGACCGGTATCGCGGTCTCCTCCGCATGGCGCTGGCTGGTGTTCTCATTGATCGCGGTCTCAATCTCGCCCGGGCAGACGGCGTTCACGCGAATGCGGTGCCTGGCCAATTCAAGGGCGAGTTGCTGGACCATCGCCACTTGCGCCGCCTTGGTGGCGGCGTATGCGGTTGCGCCAGGTGTGGTAAAGGTCCTGGTACCGTTTATCGACGATACGATGACGATTGCGCCGCCGCCGTTTTCCTTGAGATAGGGAACCGTCGTGTGCAGCGTCAGAAACGTCCCGCGCAGATTGACGGCAATGGTCTTGTCCCATTCGAACGGCTTCAAGTCGTCGATCGGCGCCCAGACACCGTTGATGCCGGCATTGACGACGACGACGTCGAGATGCTCGAATTCACGGACCAGCGTCTTCACCGCATTTCGCATCTCGAGCTCATCCGCCACATCGGCTTCGAGCACCAATGCCTCGCCCCCAGCGGCACCGATCTCCGAGGCGCAATCTTCGAGCTGCGAGCGGGTACGGCCGAGCAGACCGACCTTCATTCCGTCGGCGGCAAGCGCAAGGGCGGTCGCGCGCCCGATGCCGGATCCCGCGCCCGTTATCAGGGCGACAGACGATCGTTCGGCCATGGCCTACTGCTTCTTCCTGTGGTCGCTGGCTATGGTTGAACCGGTGACGGAGACGGGGTCACTGGCAGGAAAGGTGTCCTCCAGGCCTTCGTCGAGCTGGCGCTCCATCTCGGCCGTATCCTTGGCCGCCCGTGCGGTCCGTGCGGCCTTCATCTTTTCATCCGTGTCCGCACCGCTCCCGCTCCCCAGGGTATCGGTATCCGAACGTGCGAGTTCCAGCATAACCGCTTTGGCCTGTTCGACCGCGTTCAGCCGGTTGAGGCTCCGCGATGCGTCATTACGCATCGAAACCGAAACGATCTCTCCACCTTCGCCAACGAATTCGACCGTGAAACCGGACCGACCGCCCTGCTCCGGGATGACCTGTATTCCAACGAGATGCATGCGTGACCCTCCTGGCAACTGCATTCGCTACGCAAACGGCTTCGCTGACGTTTGGTTCCCGCGACGCCGCAGGCGCGCGACCGTCATCGCTGTCGTGATGCGCTTCCCGCGGGCTGGCGCTCGGCTGCTCGCGATACCTTCTCGTGCAGGGCGCGAACATCTTCGTCTTGAGCGTGTTCCTTCAGGATCTCGGTGAGGCGCTTCAGTTCTTCCTCTTCAAGCTCCTCGATACCGATATATTCGTTCTCCGCCGAACTCGTCAGGATGAGTTCGTCGAGCTTCGCCTGCACCGCTGTGGCGTCGCGGATCTGCGAGTTCTGAAGAACGAAAACCATGAGGAAGGTGATGATCGTGGTGCCGGTGTTGACCACCAGTTGCCAGGTTTGGGAAAAGCCGAACAGCGGCCCGGTGATGCCCCAGATGACGATCGTGGCGACCGCCAATGCGAAGGTAATAGGCCGCCCGGAATATTCCGCAACAGCAGTCGCGAATTTGCTGAACGCATTGATCTTTTGAGTCATTCGCGATACCCGACGCTCATTCGACTCCGATAACACTCCGGCGCGGGAAAGAGTTCCACGAGCCCGGACCGTCGCCCCGAGACGTCCTTACCTTTTGAGGATTTGCTTGAGCGTTGCGGCGTCTTCGAAGAATGCCGCAGGATCGTCATTTGCCACGAATTCGAGCATTGCAAAGCGTCGCTCATTCCAGCGGGATGCAGGCATGGCGGCGAGAACCGCCCGCCAGTAATCGGCCGCCGACGTCAGCGGAAAGCGGTTGCGATCGGCATCCCAGGCGAAGACATGGACATGGGAGACATGCTGGCCGATTTGAGCGGTCTCGGCCAGCGCTTCGTCAAGCGGAAGCCCGGGCCGCGGCTGCCAGTAAAGATAGACATTGTTGTGCGCGACCGCATCGATCAAGCGCCGCGCAGAATCGGTCTCATCCGTCAAGGATTGTGGATGATATTCCAATGACACGGTGACCCCGTACCGCGCGGCTTCGGCACCCATGTCGCAGATTGCAGCCGCTGCGGCGCGTCTTTCACTGGCACTGTAGTCCTTGGAATCGCGCTGGCGCGCGCCGGGCCAGATGCGGATATTCGACGCTCCAAGTGCGATTGCGCTATCGAGAGCGCGTCGGAACTCGGAAAGGTCATCGGTAGGCGGCGCAACATAGGAACCATAGGACGTTGCCAAGCCCGCCTTTTCAGAGAGGCGTCTGACGTCGCGGGCGATCGGCTCGTCCCCCGGAGGGACATGGGCGTCGCCCGCCCATTCGATCGCCGCAAGCCCTGCTTCCATCGCCAGTTCCACGATCCTGTCCGCGGGCAGGTTGCGAAACGTGACCGTGCAGAGCCCGGGCTCGAACGTGCTCATGCCATGCGCTCCAGGTCGGCCTTGCGAATCTCGTAAAGCAGCGGCCTGCCTTCGATGAACCGGGCAATCTCATCAGCAGCCATCTCGCCAAGGCGCGTCCGTTCGAGACCGACAGCACCGGCAATGTGCGGGGTCAGGAAGACGTTCGGCAGGTCGTAGAGCGGAGAGTTCCTTTCAGGCACTTCGGGATCGGTGACGTCGATGATGGCATTGATCGTGCCGGTCTTCAGCTTCTCGATAAGCGCGGCCTCGTCGACGAGCGCACCTCGCGCCGTGTTGACCAGCGTCGCGCCGTCCTTCATGAGCGACAGCCGCCGCCCGTCGATCATGTGCCGTGTCTCGGGGAGCGACGGTGCGTGCAGCGATACGATGTCCGCGCGCGCCATCAAAGTATCAAGATCGACCTTTTCGACATTGAGGGCGGAAGCGGCATCCTGCCCGAGCAGCGGGTCATAGAGCAGCACCTGATAGTCGAAGGGACGAAGAAGCTCGATCACTCGCCTGCCGATCTTCGATGCACCGACAATCCCGATTGTGCGGCGATAGTTTCCAATCGGCTGCCCCTGCAGGAGATTTGTGCGGGTGCGATCGCGGTCGGCGGCGTAGAGATCGCGGAAGCGAAACACCTGCTTGCCGGCAAAGATAATCGCTGCCAGCGTAAACTCCGCGACCGGCACGGCGTTGGCTTCGGCCGCATGGCTGACCGCCACGCCTGCATCGAAGACGCAATCGTCGATCAACCCCTTGATCGTTCCGGCCGCGTGCACGATGAGGCGGAGGTGTGGTGCCGCCGCAAGCGCCGCTCTGTCGAACAAGGGGGCACCCCATCCGGTGACCAGGATCTCCGTTTCAGCCATCAGCCGATTTGCACGGCCATCGCCGAACTCCGTTATCGGACGTTGATCCAGAACGCGCCCGAGACTGTCGAACCTGGTAAGAAGCTCGGGTGTGAGAACGAGCCGCGTCCTCTCCGGCTGCATCGCAAAAGCAATTGCGGGGCGCGTCATGGGATTCGTCCTGGTGCATCCATTGCACTCACGCTCTCGCCTTGCCTCGCGAGGATACGCAACGCGTCAATGTTCGGGGCGGCCGGCGGCCTCGTCCAATCACCTGAAACGGCAGAGGTGTCGCGAACGGCCAACACGGCACAGCGCAAAATGGTCTCGCCGGCCGGTATGGTGGCACGCAGTTGTGGCACCAGCGTCTTTGCGAAGATCAGGTTGGTATTTGGCGGAGCCTTCTGAGCGAGGCCTTCGCGCGCAACAGACGAGCCCAGATCGCATATCCCGGTGAAATCCTCCGCGCCGATGGCATGGGCGGTGCCGGGCGCCGAGAAGAGCGTGTCAGCCTCGAAGTCCCGTCTGGCGATGGCGAAACCGCCCTCGGCGGTTTCGAGTTCTCTCGGCGTCGTGACCCGATGCACCCGCACATGCCATGGCGCCGACGGCAGCAGCCAGGTTTCGACGACCACGTCCGGCCAAGGCGACCATTTCGAATAGAGCACATCGCCGGCAAGCCGCGCTACTTCATTCGCCTCTCGCACCCGGTAGTGAATGCCGTCGCCGCTGAAGGCCAGCATGGAATCGAAGGCGCCGCCGGCAAAGGCCCGTTCGTCGCTCTCGACGCTGAAGCCATAGCGCGTCGAATAGGCGAATTTCGCATACTTCTCCGAACCGAACCGCATCTGCCGGTTTTCCTGTCCGGAAGAAAGCGCGACCACGTCGCCCTTGCAAGGCATCATCACCATGCCCGGATGACGAAGCGGGACCGTCTCCTCGAGCGGCGCCGCAGGCGTTTCGGTGCTCGTCCAGAACGGGTGGTCTTCGCCGATCGCGAGTGGCAGGAAGGCCTTGAACGCCCAATAGGGCGAGCCCGCCGAATTGTAGTTTTCCGACATCAGGAGGTTCGGATAGCCGTAACCGATCGACAGCACGCCGTCCCGGTGGGTCATCGGCTTGTCCGCCCACCATCTCAGGTGGCGCAGGCAAAGGCCCTTGATCTCGCCCCAGGGCAGCGCCTCCAGGTCGGCAAAGGCGAGCGCCGACCAGAAGCCCGCGCAGGCGAAACGGTAGGTGAGGCTGCGGCCGAAGGGGAGGGTCGCGCCGTCCTGCCCGAACCAGTGGCGGAAATCCTGCGCGAAGGCCAGGGCTCGCTCGCGGTAGCGCCTGGCATAATCGTCATCGACGAGCCGCGAATAGATCAGGCCGTAAAAGTGCATGGCAAAGGGGATGTAGTGATCGATGCGCCGGACATTGCCGTCGCGATACCAACCATCAGCAATATAGAAGCCTTCGAGTTCGGTGAGATACTGCTTGGTCAGGCTGCGGCCGTATTCGATGCCCAGACGATCCAGAGCGACATCGACGAATATGCGGAAGAACTTCCAATTGTTGTCGGCATAGTCGAACTGCCGGGCATGGGTTAGATAGGCGACGAGGTTGTCTTTCGCCCGAGAGGTTAGCGGATCCCACAGTTTTTCAGGCACCAGGGCAAGCGCGAAGCCCAACGCGGCGAGCTCGACCATGCGCTGGTCCCGACCGTTGACCGCGCCCCAGTATTCCGGGTGGTTCGGGTCGGTACCGCTGGCGATCCCGTCCGCATAACGGTCCCAGTGGGCGAAGTGGCCGCCGCCGGCGCCGAAAGGTGCCAGTCCCCAAAGGGGCCTTGCAAAACCTTCGAGATCAGCCGCGGCGCGATCGAAATGGGCGGCGGCGGCGTCGAGGCGAACGCGGGCGCTTCCTTCGGAAAAGTATGGCAGCAGCGGATTGAAGAGGTCGGTCAGGGCGCGCTGCATGTCACTGCGCGTTGCCAGCGGATTGGAGCCAAGCGGATTGGCGGTGGCAGGATCATTGATCATGAGCGCTGTCCTTCGTTTAGTGTGCCGCCATGGACCGGGATGACGGCGTGGGACACGTGCCGGGCGGGAGCTCCCGGGTGGCGGAAGCGGAAATGCATCATGGCGACCGCCTCGCGACCGAGGGCCACGCGATCGACGCGCATCGTCGCCAGACGCGGGCTGGCCATCTCGGCGCAGGGCAGGTCGTCGAAGCCGACGATTGCGAAATCCTTGGGCACCCTGAGGCCAAGCTCGGTCACCGCTTCGAGGACGCCTACGGCGACAAAGTCGTTCATGCAGAAGGCAGCCGAGAAACCGGGGTCCTCCTTGAGTGCGGCAAGTGTCGCCGCATGTGCCTCGACGCTCGCATTGGTCTCGAACGGCAAGCGGATGACACGCGCCTCGCCTCCGACCGAAGCAACGGCCGTTTCGAAACCGCGTATGCGTTCGCGGATCGTCTGCCGATGCGATCCGGTCAGGTGAAGGATGCGGCGGTGGCCGGCATCGATCAGCCGCTGCGTCGCCGCATGGGCGCCGAAGAAGTTCGACGGCGAGACGCCGTCGAAGCGCAGTTGAGGGTCGGTGCCGTTGACGAGTATCACGGGCGTGCGGCTTTCGATCAGCCACGCGCTGAGTGCTTGACCGGGGTCGATGCCAACCAGAAACAGTCCTTGCGCGCCGACGGATTCCATCAGATCCCGGACGGTCTCGGGTGTCGCCTTGGCCTCGCTGACGAGGCGGATGTCAAAGGGGATGCCCTGCAGGGCAGCCTCTGAACGCAAGCCCTCGACAATACCCTCGTAAAAAATGCTCAACACCCCCGTGACGCCATTGCTCGCGATTAGCGCCAAGGTCCCGGGGGTCGTCTTCGGGCCGGCCTTCAGAGGATAGCCGAGGTCGCTCGCAACCTTGAGGATCTGTCGGCGGACGTCTTCGCTGATGCCGGGTTCGTTCGCGAGTACGCGCGAGACGGTGGAAACCGAAACCCCGGCGCGGGCGGCGATGTCGGATTGGCGGAATCGTTTGGGCGTGTCATTCATATCGCAAATGTTACGCAAATAATGCAAATTTGCAAGGAATGAACAATTTCTTGCAAGATTTCGATTTTTGCATAATCTTGTCGCCGAACTTTGGTCCGCCGGACGCCTGAGGAGAGCGCGAGGCAGATAACGAGAGGGAGGATTCGCATGCGACTCAATCGACGCACATTCATGCTCGGCGCGGCAGGCGCAACTGCCGGCTTGGCGCTCGGCCCCGGCGGCCTCCGGCCAACCTTTGCGGCAGAAAACGTCAATCTGCGCGCCATGTGGTGGGGCTCCAACGATCGCTCGAAGCGAACATTGAGCGTTGCCAAGCTCTTCCAGGAGAAGAACCCCGGCGTCACCGTTGTCGGCGAGAGCCTGAGCGGCGACGGCTACTGGACAAAGCTCGCGACGCAGATGGCTGGTCGCTCCATCGCCGACGTCTTCCAGCTCGAGCCCAATACGATTTCGGACTACTCGAAGCGCGGCGCCTGCCTCGCCCTCGATCCATTCATCGCGTCGGTGCTGAATGTGAAAGATTTCGGCGAGGACGTGCTGAAGCTGACGACCGTGGATGGCAAGCTCTGGGGTATTGGCCTCGGACTCAACTCCTTTGCGCTGTTTTACGATGCCGACGTCTTCGCAAAAGCAGGCGTCACTCCTCCGGGGCTCGACACCACCTGGTCGGAATACGCCGACATCGCGATCGAGATGGCGAAGGCCACCGGCAAGGGCGGCGGGCCGTATGCAGCTCGCTACACCTATGTCTTCGATGCCTGGCTCAGGCAACGCGGCAGCAGTCTTTTCAACGAAAGCGGATTGGGCTTCGGCGTCGAAGAGGCCAAGGAGTGGTATGCCTACTGGGAGGATCTGCGCAAGCGGGGCGGCACCGTGGGGGCGGACATCCAGACGCTCGACCAGAATACGATCGACACCAACTGCCTGGCGCTCGGCTATTCGGCGATCGGCATGGCCTATTCGAACCAGATGATCGGCTACCAGCTCATCATGAAGAGCAAGCTTGGCATCGGCATGCTGCCGCGAGGCGAGAAAGGTGGCCCCTCCGGCCACTATTATCGCCCTGCGCTGATCTGGAGCGTCGGCGCCACAACGGAGCATGGCGAGGAAGCCGCGAAGTTCATCAGCTTCTTCGTCAACGACGTCGAGGCCGGCAAGATCCTCGGGGTCGAACGCGGCGTGCCCATGTCGCCGAAAGTTCGCGAGGCCATACTGCCGCAGCTCAACCCGACGGAAGCCGAAACGGTGAAATACATCAACGCGCTGAAGGACCAGGTCGGCAGCTATCCGCCTCCGGCACCGCTCGGAGCGACCGAGTTCGATCATCGCGTATTTCGCCCGATTGCCGACGAGCTCGCCTTCGAGCGCATATCGGTCGCTGATGCTGCGACCCGTCTCGTCGAGGAGGGGAAAGCGACCGTCCGCGCCGGCTGAATGCCTGAGTGCAGGCCCTGCAGCGCCGCGCGTCTCATCAGGCGCGCAAAGGACGCTGTAGCACTTTGAATTGCTGCATGTTTTTATCCTTAAATCGGCTACGATTTAACGAAACATGCAGTAGGCGCGGACGGCTCATTGCCGTCCGACCCTATACACAGTAGGTCCTGGGCCTAATCCCCGGGGGTAGGCCTTGACCGTCGCGAGGCGACCGCCCTGGTACGTGTTGCCTTCCGCGGGGCCGGGCTCGAGCCGCTCGATTGCCTGGCGAAAAGCCTCGCTGCTGTCCATCGGTTGCCGGCCGAGGAAATCGGCGTGCGCGTCGACCACCATGCATCCCGGTTGCCGAGGCGCCGTAGAGCACCAGATAGCCGATGGCCGGAGCATCGAGAAGCCGGCGCACCAGCGACAGGAAATCACGCGGGCTCAGCCAGGTGGAAAGCATGCGCTGGTTCTTCGGCTCGGGGAAGCAGCTGCCGCTTCCTGAGACAAGCCGGCCGAGAGCACCACCCGCTCCTGTCACCAACAGCCGCGTCATCATCCGTCCCACCTCTCTGCATGATTCCTTAAATCGGAATCGATTTAAGGACGAAATAATGCAGCAATCCAAAGTGCTACAGCGACCTTTGCGCGTCCGCTTGGACGCGCGGCGCTGTAGAGTCAATGAATTTCCGGTTCGGGCAGCTTATGGGGAGACTGCAGGAAGGTGAAGTCGCAGCCTTCGGGGGCCTGCTGGATATGCTCCGCATGCATCTTCAGAAAACCTCTCGAATAATCGCGCTCCGGCGGTCGCCATTCGGAAAGCCGGCGCTCGATCTCCGCTGAGCTGACCTCTAGCGTCAGCGTCCGATTGGCGACGTCGAGGGCGATAATGTCGCCATTGCGGACGGCGGCCAGCGGCCCGCCGACGTAAGACTCCGGTGCGACGTGCAGAATGCAGGCGCCGTAGCTGGTACCGCTCATGCGAGCGTCCGAAATGCGCACCATGTCGCGCACCCCCTGTTTCAGAAGCTTCTTCGGGATGGGCAGCATTCCCCATTCCGGCATGCCCGGTCCGCCGACGGGACCGGCGTTGCGCAGGATCAGGACCGTGTCGGCGGTGACGTCGAGATCCTCGTCGTTCACCGCCTTCATCATCGTCTCGTAATCGTCGAAGACAAGCGCTGGCCCGCGATGCTTGAGAAGGGCAGGGTCGGCCGCGGCGGGCTTCATCACGCAGCCCCGGGGCGCGAGGTTTCCTTTCAGGATCGCCGTGCCGCCGCGTGCGGCAACGGGGTTATCGAGCGGCCGGATCACGTCCGGCAGATGAACCTCGGCTTCGTGGATCACTTTCCCGATATTGCCGATGACGTTGCGCTCTTTGAGATGCAGCAAGGGCTTGAGCTGCTTCCACAGCGCCGGCAGCCCGCCGGCATAATAAAAGTCCTCCATCAGGAATTCGCCCGTCGGGCGAATATTGCAGAGGACCGGGACCCTCTCAGACATGCAATCGAAATCGTCCAAGGTCAGCTCGACGCCGCACCGCCGTGCCATGGCAATCAGGTGAATCATCGCATTGGTCGAGCCGGCCATCGCCATATGCACCGTCAATGCGTTTTCAAACGCTTTGGCCGTCAGGATGTCGGAGGGCTTCAGCTCCTCAAAGACCATCTCAACGATGCGCGTGCCGGAAAGCGCCGCCATGCGCGAATGGCCGGCATCGGCGGCCGGGATGGCCGAGGCGCCGGGCAGTGAGAGACCAAGCGTGTCGGCAAGCGCCGTCATCGTCGAGGCGGTGCCCATAGTCATGCAGGTGCCGAAGGAACGGGCGATGCCGCGCTCCATCACGCCCCATTCGTGCTCGGTAATGCGCCCGGCCTCCTTTTCCGCCCAGTACTTCCAGACATCGGAGCCCGAACCCAGGGCCTGGCCGCGATAGTTGCCGCGCAGCATCGGTCCCGCCGGCACGAAGATCGTCGGAAGGTCGACCTGGATCGCGCCCATGATCGTCGCTGGCGTGGTCTTGTCGCAGCCGGCAAGCAGCACGACGCCGTCGACCGGATGCGACCGGATGAGCTCCTCCACTTCCATCGCGAGGAAGTTGCGATAAAGCATGGTCGTCGGCTTCACGTAGGTTTCCGCCAGCGACATGGCCGGCAGCTCGATCGGAAAGCCCCCGGCCTGCCACACGCCACGCTTCACCTCCTCGGCGCGGGTGCGCAGATGCGCATGGCACGGATTGATGTCGCTCCAGGTATTGATAATCGCGATAACGGGCTTGCCGGCGATTTCCGCATTGTCATAACCCATCTGGTAAAGCCGGGACCTGTGGCCGAAGGAGCGCAGGTCCTTGACGCCGAACCAGCGAAAGCTTCGAAATTCCTCCGGTTTCTTGCGTCCGGTCATAGGTCACCTCCTTTGCATTCCCGGGCGGGTCGGCTAAATTGCACCTGTTCAGAAAAATGACAGGTGAAGGCGGACCCTTGAACGACGTGATGTTGAAACTGAAACCGGCGCGGCGAGAGCGGCTCGCCGATGTTCTTTACGGCCAGATCCTCGAGCAGATCGCGAGCGGCCAGATGGCCGAGGGGGCGAAATTGCCGTCGGAAGCCCGGATCTGCCGCGACTTCCAGGTTTCCAGGCCGGTCGTTCGCGAGGCGCTGATGCGGCTGCAGGCGGACGGCCTCGTGGTTTCGCGGCAGGGCATCGGTACCTTCGTCAAGTCGCGCCCGTCCAACAAGCTGACCGATTTTGCGGCCTCGGCGGAGATCGCCAGCTACCTCAGGGCCTTCGAACCGCGGCTGGCGCTCGAAACCGAATGTGCGGGACTGGCCGCGATGCGCCGCACCAAGGCACAGCTCCACCAGATCGGCGAGGCGCTGGCGGCGCTGGAGGGCGCCTTTGCCCGCGGCGAGACGGGTTGGGAGGAAGATTTCGCCTTCCATCTTGCCATTGCCGCGGCCGCGGGCAATGAGCTTTTCCCGCGCCTCCTGGAAGAGCTTGGCGATATTCTGCGCGGCTCGATGCGCATGGCGCTCAGCCTGACGCGGCAGGGCTCGGAGGACCGGCGGCGCCGGGTTCTCGAAGAGCACCGCAAGATATTCACGGCGATCTCCGGCCAGAACCGCGAGCTCGCACGTCTTTACATGCGCTATCACCTGACTGAATCGCGGGCCCGCATCACCGGATCTCACGGTGAACTCTAGAGAACGGCAATCGCCGGGTTTCGCACGTCGACTTTCCGAGTCGCCCGGGCCTGAACCCCCCTCTGCCCTGCCAGGCATCTCCCCCACAAGGGGGGAGATCGGCAAGGTGCGGGCTCCCCATTCCCTCACTTCGGCAGAGTTAACCTCGCGGCGTGAAGTGGCCGTGGTGGAATACGGTGCCTCCTCAATCTCCCCCGTTGTGGGGGAGATGCCCGGCAGGGCAGAGGGGGGTATCGACACCCGTGTCGCCGATTTTTGGAATTCGGAGCTTATCCGATCCCATGCCAGCGCCTGTCGCCCAAGAGTTCGGCGCCTTACCCGCGCCATCTCCTCTACCATTTCAGGCGCTCGCCGACAGTGGCCGGGCCTCGCGGGCCGCGGCCTCGCTCTTCGCCTTGAGCGCGCGCGCTGCCGCGGCGATGGCATCGATCTGTCCGGCATTGTCGAGATTCGACAGGAATTCGCCGATCGGGCCGGTATCGCAGATACCCGCAAGCCGGACCGCCTCGTGCAGGACGCGGATCGGCGAATGCGCGTCGCGCAGATCCTCGAGCGGAAGGAAGTTTTCGCGAAGCGTCCTTGCTGCAGCGAACTCACCGGATTGGCACGCCTTCAGGATCGCGGTCGACAGGTGCGGAGCAATGCACACCGAGCCTGACGTGAAGGCGGTGAGGCCCATTTCGACGTGATCGATTGCTGGACGCTCGCCGATACCGCTGACGATCCGCTCGCCCGAGCCGACGGCATCGAGGATGGCGGAAAGATAGGCGTCGTTCTTCGGGTCGGGCCGCACGACGGCGTATTTCAAGGCCGAGATCGCGCCATCGCGGAAGAGACGTGCGACATCGCCGGCATCGAGGAAGCCGTCATTCTTGATATAGGCGATCAACGGCCTGCCGGCGGCGTCCGCCAGCTTGGCGAATCCGGAGACCAGGCCCGCCGAAGTCGCGGGGAAGGTGAGCGGGAGCACCATGGCGGTCGGGAAATTCCGCCCGCGCAGGATCGTCGCCTGGTCCATCGCCTTGCCGAAGTCGGCGCCGATCGAGGGGATCATCCACCCGTCCGGCGGGGCAATGTCCTCGAGCATGTCGAGAAGGCTGCCGAATCCCGTTACGCCGAAATTGTAGAGATTGGCGTTTCCGCCGTAGAGATAGGTGGTCACCCCTCCCGAGAGCAGCCAATCGACTTGTCTCCGATTTTCCGTCTTGCTCGGCTCGCCATTCGCCTGACGCGCCAGCGGCGGCACGGAAAGGACGGAAGAGGCGAGGTCGGCGACATCTACGGGAGTCGTTTTCATGGAAATCTCCTTGCCAAATTTCTTGTATTTTTAATTTACAAGTTGAGCAAGGGCAATAGCAACGTTAGAGAAAACGTCAACCGATAAATGCCTACAGCGCCGCGCGTCTCCAGACGCGCAAAGGTCGCTGTAGAACTTTGAATTTCTGCATAATTTTGTTCTTAAATCGATTCCGATTTAAGAATCATGCAGTAAGAAACCTTCGGCTTGCGAGAAATTCTCGTCTCTCTCCAGTCGATGGCTGTCAGAATGATGGTTCCAAACATGTCTTTCGACTTGACATTTGAGTGCGTACTGGATTTGCGCTGCGCGGTGGCTGAAAGCCCGGTTTACGACGACGGCCGAAACTGCCTGTTTTTCGTCGATATCGGCAAGGGCGTGCTCCATCGTGCCGATCTTACCGGGTCGGGCCATATCGCGTGGACCTTCGAGCACGGTGCGTGCAGCATTGGCCTTGCGCAGTCTGGACGGCTTGTGCTCGCGCAACGGGACCGCGTTGTGCTGTTCGATGCGGATAGCGGCACGATCGCGAAGGAGATCGCCTCGATCGAGGTCGAAACACGAGACACGCGCCTGAACGACGGCAAGGTCGGGCCGGATGGTGCGTTCTGGGTGGGAACGATGCATGAGGCGGCCGACCGGCAGCCGGTCGCTTCGCTTTACCGCGTTTCGGCGAACGGCACGGTGGAGCGCAAGGTCGGCGGCATCATCTGCTCCAATGGTCTCGCCTGGAGCGCAGACGATTCCGTTCTCTTTCATTCGGATTCGCGCGGACCCTGGATCGACCGTTGGCAATTCGACCGGGCGACGGGGGCGATCTCCGACCGGAGACGGCTCGCCGTTCTCGACGAGGCGAGCGGCCGTCCCGATGGAGCCGCAACCGACGCTGAGGGCGGTTACTGGAGCGCCGGCATTTCGGCCGGCGTCCTCAACTGCTTCTCCGCCGAAGGCGAGCTGGTCAAGACGCATCGCTTCCCGGTGCCGGCGCCCACAATGCCCTGCTTCGCCGGATCGGATCGGAAGACGCTCTTCGTCACATCCTTGCGTCCGGCGGGTGCCGCGGAGGACAGTCGGGCCGGCGGCATTTTCTCGGCCCGCAGTCCCGTGGCCGGAGCCGCCGTCCATCGCTTCGAGGATCGCCTGCTCTGAGGCTGGCCGGCTCACGAACGCTCTTTGAGGGTTCGCTGCAAGGCGTCCCGCACGAGCTTAATCAACGCGGAATGGATATCAGCACGTGATCGGCCATCGCCATCACTGCAAATTGGATCGACCTCCCCGAACGATTTCAGCAACTCGGCCCCACCTTCCTTGCATTCAGGCAGGAAGCTGAAATGATCGGCCCCGGCAACGGCGGCGTAGGATCCATAAGGCGACAGCGCCGCCAGCCCCGACGCGATCACCCCCGCGGGAATCGTCGCGCTGCTGCCGAGATTGATGAAAGTCATCGGGATCGCGATCTCTTTCAGGCTCTGAACGTCATAGGCTTGCGCGAGACCCGGGTCGATCAGAACCGCTGATTTGATGCGCCGGTCGAGGTTCGACTGCTCGAAACGCGCCCGGTCGATTTTGCGCAGGTCGACTTTGTCGACCTCGACTGGTTTATCGTCGACGTAGCCTTTACCGCCCGCATACCAGGCGCAATCCCATTTTTTATAGGTATCGCAATAGCGGGCATAGTCTTCGAGATTTGCCCGGGCGCCTGCGATCTCCATGGCGGCCGCGCCTCCGAGCGAGAAGCCGACAACGCCAACGCGATCAGCGTTGACGACAGGGCTCCATTGCGGATCGCTGGTGAGCATGTCGACCACGGAGGATAGATCCTGCGTGCGCTCCCAAAGCTTCGGCGTATCCGCGGGGGTCGAGTTGCCGCTGGTACTGCCGGGATGATTAGGTCCGGCAACGACGAATCCGGCCTTCGCCAGTTCGGCAGCGAGCCAACTCATGCCCTGAATGCGACCGCCCGATCCATGCGACAGCACAACCAGCGGGTAGCGCCCTGCGAGGAGCGGTGCGTTCCTGTGCGCTGGCGTGCCTTTGAATACCTGGTTTTCACCCACGAGAACGGGTTCGCCGCCAGGTCCGGCAGGATACCAGACGGTGACCTGGAGGTTTCGCCCGCCTTCGGGCGGGTAGAGGTTGACTTCGCGCACACCGGCTTCGATCGCGTGGCAAGGTGCCGCGAATGCGACGGAGAGGGCAACGGCGGCAAGAACATGGGATGGGGTCATTATAAGCCTCACGAGGTTGAAGGGAGGGGCGAATGATTGCCGCATATCCCGCTCCTGCGCTTCCTCGATCACGATTCAGGTCGTCCCGAATCACGATTTCGGCCAACATCCGGCCGTTGATCTCCGCCCAAAGGACAGACCTTGATTTTCGTGCCGCTGCCCTTCGTCGTCGCATTACTGCTTCTGATTTTTCTCGCTGCGATGCTGCGCAGCGACGAGCCGCGCAAAGGACTTCGGCCGTTCCTCGCCTTGGTTTTCCTGTGCGCCGTACAATCGATCATCGTCGGCCTGCGGTGGGGTTATGACCTGGAGAGACTGCGATACGTGATGCCGGTATTGGCGAGTTGTCTGCCACCTCTGGTGCTGGCAAGTTTCCGCAGCCTGATCCACCGGGAGGAGGTCGGCGGCAGTGCCCGTTGGCTTCATGCCACGCCGCCGCTTGGGATAATTGTACTGCTGTTGCTGTGGCCGGCTCTGATCGATGGTGCCTTGATAGTGCTGTTTGTCGGATACGCGCTGGCTCTAGTGAAGCTCGGCCGTGCCGGTCCCGACGGCTTGGATGAAGCACGTTTCGACAGTGCTCCCGCTGCGCACCGCGCCCTCCTCATTGCTGCCGCAGCGCTCTGTGTGTCAGCCCTGTTCGACCTCGCGATCTTTCTCGATTTCCAATGGGCCGAGGGGACCAATGCCGCTCTCGTCGCGAGCAATGCGAATCTTCTGGGACTGCTTTTTCTGGGCCTTACCGCAATCGTCGCAGCCCGCGCGCGGCCGCTACCGACTTCACCTGCAAACATTGATCATGCTTCATCCCTGGCGGCGAAGGATCGTGAGGTCTTGGATCGCATCGATCATTTGCTGGCAGAGCAGCGATTGTCCCGTGACGAAAACCTGACCTTGTCGCGGCTGGCGCGGCGAGCGGGCGTGCCGGCTCGACAGATATCCGGAGCAGTCAATCGATTGGCGCGCAAGAACGTCTCCCAGTACATCAACGATTTCCGAATTGCCGAAGCCTGCCGGCTCCTCAGGGAGACCGACCTGTCGGTAACCGCCGCGATGCTCGAATCCGGCTTTCAAACGAAATCGAACTTCAACCGGGAATTCCGACGGGTGACCTCCCTCAGCCCGGCTTCCTGGCGCGAGCGAAATCGACCGTCGTGAGCCTAAAGCGCGTCGCGTTCAAAACGTATTCACGCGACGCGCTTTAGATCTTTCTTTTTTCGCATGTCGTTGCCCCAAAACCGCTGCACACTTTTGGGCGACATGCATTAATGCAGATGCCTCAGCTTGTCGGGGTTCCGCATTACATAGATTGCGGCGACCTTGCCGTCCTCGATTTCGAGCGCGGTCGTCTGGAGTTCTCCGTCGGCTTCCAGCGTGACGAAACCGGGCAGTCCGTTGATGAAACCGGCTCGAACAAGTTTCGAGCCGCTCTTCTGGAACAGACCTGCCAGGCTCTCGTGGACCTTCATCACGGCATCGAATCCGAAGATCGGCTTCATCGCCGCGGGACGCTTGCCGCCGCCGTCGGCATGGATGCTGACATCGGCCGCCAACATCGCACCGAGCGCCTTCATGTCGCCGCTGCGCGAGGCGGTAAAGAAGGCTTCCGCGATCTCGAGGCTTTTCTGTTTCTCGATCTGGAAGCGAGGTCTCGCCTCGCGGACATGGGTGCGCGCGCGGCTGGCGAGCTGGCGGCAGGCAGCCGGGTCGCGCTGGATGGTCGCCGCGACCTCTTCAAATCCCAGCCCAAAAACGTCGTGCAGCAGGAAGGCCGCCCGCTCAAGTGGAGATAGGCGTTCCAGGGCAAGCATCAAAGGCAGGGTGACGTCTTCCTCCTGCTCCTCTTCCACGACCGGATCGGGAAGCCAAGGACCGACATACGTCTCGCGCTGGCGTCGTGCTGATTTGAGCTGATCAAGGCAGAGCCGCGTGACCGTACGGCGCAAAAACGCCTCTGGTTCACGCACCGCCGCGCGGTCGGCCCCCATCCAGCGGATGAAGGCCTCCTGCACCATATCTTCCGCGTCGGCGACGGAGCCGAGCATGCGATAGGCGACGCGCATGAGCTTGGGGCGCAGCGGATCGAATCCCGCCGCTGTGTCCTCGTGCCTGGCGTCCATCATCAGGCGGCCGCCTGGGCAGCGGCCTTTGCCGCGGCCGGATCGACCCACAGGCCGAAGCCAACTGCAAGGCGGTTCCACCCGTTGATGACGTTGATCATGAGCGTGAGCTTCACCTGCTCCTCCTCGGTGAACTGAGCCTTCAAGGCCTCATAGGCGCTTTCGTGCGCATGGCCTTCTGACAGCCGCGTCAGTGCCTCGGTCCAGCCTAGCGCGGCGCGCTCGCGAGCGGAATAGCAGGGGGCTTCACGCCATGCCGACAGCAGATAGATGCGCTGCTCCGTTTCGCCTTTTGCCCGCGCTTCCACCGTATGCATGTTGATGCAGTTGGCGCAGCCGTTGATCTGCGAGGCGCGGATCTTCACCAATTCGATGAGACTTGGCTCGAGGCTCGAGGCGGCGGCGACCGATGTGCTCATCCAGCTCTTCATCAGCGACGGGGCAGCGGCGAAGGGATCAAGTTTGGCAGTCATGGTTCAGTTTCCTTCTGTTGGTTCCGACACCATGACGAGACAGGATCTGCGAGTGTGACATGAGCGCAGAAAATTTCTTACCGTGGGCATGGTTTTCTGCGGGCAGGAGCCTTTGGCCGAGGCGCTTGAGTATCCCGAGGGCCTGCGTAATCACTACCGGCGTGGTTACCGGGCGCGTTTCGCTGTTAAGGGGCGACTTCGGAAGCTGCCGACATCAACTCTTCGGGATTGAGCGCTCGGCATACATTTCGGCCTTCCTCTTCAACTTCTGTAAAACTCCAGCGCACCACACCCTCTCGATCGAGCAGGAAATGGCCGACGAGCTGCATATGGCCGGGAATCCTCACCTGCTGATCGGCTTCTGTGATTTCGTACCCATCCTTCTTGTTGAGAAGGTCGCCTGCTGCGTCCGGATTCATCGGTTCAGGCAATTCCCCGGGGCGGTCGACCCGCATTGTCGTGACCACATCCATTCCGACCTTGTATGGCCAGTCGGTTTCACTCTCCGTGAACTCGATGAGAGGTAAGCCGAAGGCGCGGTGTGAAGCTCGCTCCGGATCGGATGCAGCGAGAAGACCGGGTATCGGATGGTAACGGAAATAGAGTCGCGCGCGTTCGACCGGGGTGTTCACCACCGCGAGAGAATTCACGCCTTTCTCACGCAATGCCGGGTTGAGCTGTGCCATCGCCGCGACATGGCGTCGGCAGAACGGACACAGCAGGCCTCGAAACAAACCGATCAACAACGGGCTGCGGCCGCGAAAATCATCAAGTGCGATCGTTCCCTCGCGCGAGATGGCATCCAGCACGACGTTCGGCGCCCGGTCGCCCGGTTGCAACGGATGGTCGGTATGGGGCGCAGACATGGATAACCTCCTCGCCCCGGGTCAGTCGAGAAAGGCAGCACTTAAGTGCTTCGAGGTCGAGCTGGCGTCCCAGGGCGAAATAGCGTACGGCCTTACAGCCGGGATACGCCTTCAGAATGGCCCCACATTGGCCCATGAGCAAGCAGTAAACATTGGACCGGCCCCGTAGCCCGTCGTTTGTTCCATGGCGCGGTGCCGGTGCCGCGCTCACATCGCCTTGCCGTCGGCGCCGAACACGTGGCAGCGCGACGAATCGAAGTGGACGGCGAGATTGGTGCCGCGCTCCACTTTCTGCTGACCTTCGAGCGCGACCGTGATGTGCTGGCCGTCAGGGGTGATGCCGTAGAGCATGGTTTCGCCGCCGAGGTTTTCAACGAGCTCGACATTGATCGGCGCGAGCGCGATGCCATCGTCGTGCGCGGAAAGATGTTCCGGCCGAATGCCGAAGGTCACCTCCTGTCCCGCCGTTGCGCCGTTCAGGGCGCGCGGCAGGCGGATCGTGCCGCCGCAAACCTGGATCGCTGTTTCCGCTTCACCGACGGCAGCGATGCGCGCCTTGAGGAAGTTCATCTTCGGGCTGCCGATGAACCCGGCAACGAAGCGGTTGACCGGGTGGTTGTAAAGATCGAGCGGCGCTCCCACCTGCTCGATCCGCCCGGAGTTCAGGACGACGATCTTGTCGGCCATCGTCATGGCTTCCACCTGATCGTGGGTCACATAGATCATCGTGTTGCCGAGATCGCGGTGAAGCCGCGAGATTTCGACGCGCATCTGTACGCGGAGTTCCGCATCGAGGTTGGAAAGCGGCTCGTCGAAGAGGAAGATGCGCGGCTCGCGCACGATCGCCCGGCCGATCGCCACGCGCTGGCGCTGTCCGCCGGAGAGCGCCTTCGGCTTGCGGTCGAGCAGCTTCTCGATCTGCAGGATCTCGGCGGCGCGACGCACCTTCGGCTCGATCTCCGCCTTCCTGTAGCCCGCCGTCTCTAGACCGAAGGCGAGGTTCTTATAGACGGACATGTGCGGGTAGAGCGCATAGGACTGGAATACCATGGCGATGCCGCGCTTGGCCGGCGCCACCTCGTTCATCCGGTCGTTGTCAAGCATGAGCGTGCCGCCGGAAATCTCCTCCAGACCGGCGATCATGCGCAGCAGGGTCGACTTGCCGCAACCGGACGGGCCGACGAAGACGGCGAACTCGCCGGGGTCGATGGTGAGGTCGATGCCGTGGATCACATCGAGCGCGCCATAGCGCTTCTCGACTTTCTGAAGAACGACGCTGGTTGCCATTTCGAATTCCTCCCTGCGGCCTTTGCCGTTACCTCGTATTCGCGCGCCAGTTGGCGTATTTCGGACTCTCCGGCCCGATCGGAAGCGTTATCTCGCGACCCGTATCGGCGGACTGATAGATCGCCGTCACCAATTCCAACGCTTGCCGTGCGTCCTTTGTGGTGACCGGAAGCGGCCCGTTGCCGCTGAGAAAGGCGTGGAAATGGGCCATCTGCGTCGTGAAACGCGGCGAAACCGGACGCCAGTCGCCGATCACTTCGTCGATCTCAGCCTGAACGGCTTCGTTGGCGGCAATGATCTTCCAGGGATCCTTGCCCGGCGCGTAGGGTTCATGGCTGCTTTCGAAAGTAACGTTCTCGAAGTGCAGGCGAAGGCGGCTTATCTGCTCCTGCGAGCCGAGCGTGCAGGAGAGCGATACGAAGGCGCCGTTCTGCATGAGCAGGCTTGCCGAGGCGCAGTCTTCGACCTCGATATCGTTGACCCGTGTCGCGACGCGCCCGAACACCCTTGCGACCGGTCCGAGGAGATGCAGCATCATGTCGTGCAGATGCAGAGCATGCGTCACCAGCACGCCGCCGAGTTCGGTCTCCCATTTGCCACGCCAGGGAACCGCGTAATATTCCGGCGTGCGCAGCCAGAAGGTTTCGACCGAGCCCACATAGGGTTTGCCGGCAATGCCGGCCTCGATGATGCGCTTCGCCTTCTCGATGCCGTCGCCGTAGCGGTACTGGAAGATCGGCATCAATACGCCTTTGGCGTGCTTCTCCGCCTCTATGATCCGGTCGACGCCCTTGAGCGAACCGGTGAGTGGCTTCTCGCAGATCACATGCTTACCCGAGGCCAGCGCGTCGAGCACCTGTTCGAGGTGAATGCCGGGCGGCGTGCAGATATCGATGATGTCGATGCTGTCGTCGGCAAGCAGTTCCTTGAACGAGGTCGTTCGCTTTTCGATGCCGAACTCGTTGCCCACGTCGTTCAGGCGCTGCTCGTTGAGGTCGCAGAGTGCCGTGACCCGGAACTTGTCCGGATGTGGCAGATAGCCTTCGACGATGTGCGACCGCCCGATCCCGCAGCCGATGATGGCAACTGTCTTTACGCTCATATCAGTGCTTTTCCTGGTTACGTTCGGCGATCACTTGCGCCGAAAGAGCAAGCTCCATGGCCTTGAAGCAGCGTTCCTGCGGCATGGCGGTTTCGGTTCTGTCGCGGATGTCGGCGAGGAGCTGTCGGCCGAACGGAAGGTCGACGCCCGAGCAATCGATGTGCTCGACGCCGTTGCGGTCGGCAAGAAGCAGGTGGTTGCCCCCTGCGCGCCCGGCGAGGTCCACCGTCTTGCGAACCTCGATCGTGCCGGTCGTGCCGACGATGAAGAGCCGGCCGTCGCCCCAGGTCGGCATGCCGTCCGGGGTGAGCCAGTTCACATGGATCATGCCGGTGGCCCGGCCCATCGAAAGATGGATGTTCCCCGTATCCTGCAGTTCCGGGCTGTCGGGAACGCTCCGGTTGTCGACACTTGCCGAGAGAATGGTGGCATCGCTGGCGCCCGCGAAGAAGAGGAACTGCTCGCACTGGTGCGACGCGATGTCGGTCAAGATGCCGCCATATTCCGAACGGCGGAAGAACCAGCCGGGGCGGCTTTCCTTGCGCAGCCGGTGCGGTCCGAGGCCGACCATGTGCACGACCTCGCCGATGGCGCCGGCGGCGACCAGCTCACCGGCTTTCACGGTCGCCGGGCTCTCGAAATGCTCGGAATAGAGGATCGAGAAAATGCGCCCCGTTTCGGCCTGGACGCGGCGCACCTTGGCGAACTGGTCGAGGCTCGTCATGCCCGGCTTGTCGACGAGCACGTCCTTGCCGTGGCGCATGGCGCGAATCGCAAGTTCCGCCCGCTCGGCAGAAACGGAAGCCGATGTGATGAGGCCGATGCTCTCGTCTTCGAGTATCCGGTCGAGTGTCCCAATACGCGGCACATCCTTGTACGTGGTCGAGAACTCCGCGGCCAAAACATCGTCCGGTTCGTGGAAGCCGACAAGGCGGGCGCCGGCTCTTAGAAGGCAATTGACCTGGCCGTAGATGTGGTTGTGGTTGAGCCCGACCGCGGCAAAACGCAATTCGTCCATGGGTAAACTCCAGCTCCTTCGATTAGCGCTTCATGCCGGTGGTGGCGATGCCTTCGATCAGAAGGCGCTGGAAGAACAGGAAGAAGAAGAACACGGGCACAAGCGACAGCGTCGACATCGCGAAGAGTCCGCCCCAGTCGGATGTGCTGCTCGAGTCGACGAAGGTCCGGAGGCCGAGCTGGATCGTGTAGGTATTCATGTCGTTCAGGTAGATCAGCGGTCCGAAGAAATCGTCCCAGGTCCAGATGAAGGAGAAGATCGCGGCCGTCGCAAGCACCGGCAGGGAAAGCGGCAGCATGATCTTCCAGTAGATGCGCCACGGACCGCAGCCGTCCATCATCGCCGCCTCGTCGAGTTCGCGCGGGATGCCGCGGAAGAACTGGACCATCAGGAAGATGAAGAAGGCGTCGCTGGCCAGGAATTTCGGCACCACGAGCGGCAGGAAGGTATTCACCCAGCCGAGATTGAGGAAGAGCACATATTGGGGGATAAGCGTCACGTGATAGGGGATCATCAGCGTCCCCAGCATGATCGCGAACCAGAAATTGCGCCCTGCGAAGCGAAGTCGCGCGAAGGCGTAGGCCGCAAGCGAACAGGCGACGACATTGCCGATCACTGTCAGCACGGACACGACGAGAGAATTCCAGAAGAAGCGGCCGAAACTGACGTCGAGGCCGAACCAGCCACGCAAATAGGATGCGAAGTCGATCGACGACGGCCAGAGCGACGTCGAGGCGAAGATCTCGTCCTCCGGCCGCACCGACGCGGAAATCATCCACAGGAGCGGGTAGAGCATCGCGATCGAGGCGGCGACCAGGCCGGCGTGCACAAGGACCGACCCCAATGGGCCGCGGCGGCCGAGCGGTGCCGATGACGGGGCGGTTACGGAGCTCATGGTCGCGTCAGTCATCGTAGTGCACCCAGTAGCGAGAGGTCACGAAGGAAAAGGCGGTGAAAAGCGCGATGATCACCACCAGGATCCAGGCCAAGGCCGAGGCATAGCCCATGCGGAAATTGCCGAAGGCTTCCTGGTAGAGATAGAGCGTATAGAAGAGCGTCGAGTTGATCGGTCCGCCGGTGCCGCCGGAAATAATGAAGGCCGGGGTGAAGGCCTTGAAGGCATCGATCGTTTGAACCACCGCATTGAAGAAGATAACCGGGGTGAGCAGCGGCAGTGTGATCTTGCAGAACTGCCGGAACTTTGACGCGCCGTCGAGGCTTGCGGCCTCATACATGTCGGTCGGAATCTGGCGAAGGCCGGCAAGGAAGATGATCATCGGCGAGCCGAATTGCCAGACGCTCAAGACGACGAGCGTCCAGATCGAATAGTCCGGATGCGAGATCCAACTCGGGCCCTCGATGCCGAACTGGGCAAGCAGGCTATTGATGAGGCCGTCGCCCGCAAAAAGCTGCCGCCAGAGCACGGCGATCGCAACGCTGCCGCCGAGCAGCGAAGGCAGATAGAAGATCGCGCGATAGACGGTGAGTCCCCGGACGCCGCGATCGAGAAGGATGGCGACGAGCAGCGCGAAGGTGAGCTTGAACGGCACCGAAAGCATGACATAGAGGAAGGTCACCTGCATCGCGGCGGCGAATTTCGGATCGGCGGTCGCGATGCGCACGTAGTTGGCCGTCCCGACCCATTCCGGAGCGCGGATCAGGTCGAAGCTCGTGAAGGAGAGATAGAGCGAGGCAACCGCAGGCCCGAGCGTCAGGCCGAAGAAGCCGATGAGCCACGGCAACAGGAACATGTAACCGGCTCCGTGCTTCGCCCAGATGGAGGCCCATCGGCCCTGTGCGGCGGGGCGCCCGTTGGCGCCCGCACCGACGACGACAGCGGTATCCTGCACGGCCGCCATCCCCTTAACCTCGCGACAGGATCTGTGTGATCTCGTTCACTAGCGTCTCGCCGCCCTGCTTGGCGTCGAGCTGCCCGAACGCCACCTGCTCGGCGACACTGCGCAGAGCCAGCTCCGCCTCGCCGGCGCCCGAGGGCGGCGGCGGCGGCAGGTCGCCGGCGAGCGCTCCGAGCCCGGAGACATATTCGAGTGCTGCCCGCCCGAGGTCATCGAGCGACGGCGCGAGCGCCTCGCGCACGGAGGCCGATTCCGGCACGCCGCGTTCGACGCCGAGGATCTTGGCCGCTTCCGGATCCTTGACGAAGAAGTTGACGTATTTGGCGCAGAGTTCCGGATCGCTGCTCTTGGCCGATACCGAGAAGAACATCGACGGTTTGCGGTAGTGGCCGCCCTTGGCATCCTTGCTGATCAACGCATGGCTTCTCAGCACGATCTTGTCTTTGTTGATCGCCTGATAGCCGACGAGCTGGTTGGAATGGGCATAGGACGTTGCCGCCTTTCCGAGCGACAAGGGACTCGTCTCGATGTTGAACTGGTCGAGTGCCTGAATGTCCGCCGGCACGCAGGCCTTGTCATCGCGCATCTTCTGCCACATGGCAAACCATTCGGCCCCGTCGTTCGCGTCATAGGCGATCTTGCCATCCGCGGTGAAGAGGGCCTTGCCGCGCTGGCGAAGCCAGTTTTCGAGGAGCGGCTCGACGCCGCTGCCGTCGGAGAGACCGTAATAGCCCTTGCGTTTGCCGGCCTTGGTGATCTCGATACCCATGCGGGCGAGCTCGTCCCAGGTGGTCGATGGCGTCGGCAGGTCGACGCCGGCTTCCTCGAAGGCGACAGTGTTGACCATCATCGCCGTCGAATTGGCGCCGAGGCTGATGCCGTAGAGTTTGCCGTCGACGCTGCCGCCCTTGATCTGCACCTGATCGAAATCCTCGACCTCCAGCACGGAGCCGAGATAGCTGTCGAGCGGCGCGAGCGCCCCGCGCCGGGCATATTCAACGATATAGCGGTAATCCATCTGGATGACGTCGGGCGCGTTGCCCCCTGCGACCTGCGTCGCCAGGCGCGGCCAGTAGTCACTCCAGCCGAGGAATTCGCCGTTGATGGAAACCCCGGCATTCGCCTTCTTGAAAAGCTCGCTGACCTTGCTGGTGCGGTCGGCCCGGGTCTGCGATCCCCACCAGAGCAGGCGCAACCGCGCCTCCTCGGAAAAGGCGCGCGGCGCGAAAGCCGCATATGAAAGAAGTGCTGCTCCTCCTGTAAGCACACTGCGTCTGCTGATGCGATGCGTCATTTGTTCCTCCTCCCTCGGGAGCGCCTCCACAACGCTCCGTGTCATCGTCTTGTTGAGACCTCTTGCAATAAATAACTAATTGGTTACAAACTAGGGACAAGCAAAGATCGTGTCAAGCAGTTGTGTGAAATGCTGTCATTATCTTGTAAAGTACTTTTACGAGGTCGCATCGAATGCCGCCAAAGGCAAGCGGTGCCGGAGGTGATGTAATGGAGAAGGCGCAAGCGGGCGCGAGAGGAACGAATGGAAACGGCGAGCGTGCTGAGCGCTCCGCGCAGCGCGATCCCGAACGGACGCGCGCATCTATCCTTGCGGCCGCCACCAAGGAATTTGCGGAAAACGGCATGGGCGGGGCGCGAGTCGATGCCATAGCCGAGCGGGCCGGTATCAACAAGCGCATGCTCTACCATTACTTCGGCGACAAGGAGCAGCTCTACCTCGCGGTCCTGGAGGAGGCCTATATCGGCATAAGGACAGCAGAAAAAGCTATCAATCTCAGCGACTTGGAACCGGAGCAGGGTATTGCCGAGCTGGCGATGTTCACATGGAGGTACTTCCTTGAGCACCCGGAGTTTCTGAGTCTGCTCGGTACCGAGAACCTTCATCGCGCCCGCTGGCTGCGTCAGTCGACGCGGCTCAAGGAACTGCATTCGCAACTCATGGGCAAGCTCTCCGAGTTGCTGGACCGGGGCAGGGCAAAGGGCCTCTTCCGGGAGGATGTCGATCCACTGCACCTCTATCTGACGATGGCGGCGCTCGGTTATTTCTATCTCTCGAACCAGTACACGCTGTCGACGATCTTTGGCCGCGATCTCGCGGAACGCCCCAATCTCGAGGGCTGGGAGCGTCACATCGTTCACGTGACTTTGGCTTCGATCAGGCGCTGAATCTTCAACATGTCGTTTTTTGTGTTGACAGGCGTGCTTTTTCTCTGCCACAAAGTAACTGTTTAGTTACTGGCTTGGGAGGGCTGGTCCGCTCCCGTGAGGCCTGGCAGGGAGGAGACCGCATGCCACGTTTGGGGATCATATTGCACGGCGTCACCGGCCGCATGGGCTACAACCAGCACTTGGTGCGCTCGATACTGGCCATTCGCGATCAGGGTGGGATCACGCTTAAGTCCGGTGAACGGCTGGAGATCGACCCGATCATCGTCGGCCGCAACCGCGACAAGATCGAGCAACTGGCCAAGCGCCATAACATCGCTCGCTGGTCGACCGATCTCGATGCGGCGCTGGCCGATCCCAACGATCAGATCTTTTTCGACGCCGGCACGACGCTGATGCGCGCCGAGCTCATCGGCAGGGCGCTCGATGCCGGCAAGCATGTTTATTGTGAGAAGCCGATTTCCGATGATCTCAGCATAGCCGTTAAGCTTGCCCGCAAGGCGCGCGCCTCCGGCCTCAAGCACGGCGTCGTGCAGGACAAGCTGTTCCTGCCCGGGCTGCGCAAGCTGGCGCTGCTCAGGGACTCGGGCTTCTTCGGAAAGATCCTCTCGGTGCGCGGCGAATTCGGCTACTGGGTCTTTGAAGGCGATTGGGGCGTGCCTGCCCAGCGCCCATCGTGGAACTACCGCAAGGGCGACGGCGGCGGCATCATTCTCGATATGCTTTGCCACTGGCGCTACGTGCTGGACAACCTCTTCGGCGAGGTCCACGCTGTCTCCTGCCTCGGCGCCACTCATATTCCAAGCCGCGTCGACGAGCAGGGCAGGACCTATGACTGCGATACGGACGATGCGGCCTACGCAACCTTCGAACTCGATGGCGGCATCATCGCGCAGATCAATTCCTCCTGGACCGTGCGGGTGCGCCGCGACGATCTCGTGACCTTCCAGGTCGACGGCACACACGGTTCCGCCGTCGCCGGCTTGACGAAATGCTGGACCCAGCACCGCGTCAACACGCCGAAGCCGGTCTGGAACCCGGATGAGCCGCAGACCATCGATTTCTACAAGACCTGGGACGAGGTGCCGGACACGCAAGTGTTCGACAACGGTTTCAAGGCGCAATGGGAAATGTTCCTGCGCCATGTCGCCGAGGACGGCCCCTGGCCCTACGGTCTGGAGGCCGGCGCCAAGGGCGTGCAGCTTGCGGAACTCGGACTGAAATCCTGGGCCGAGCGCCGCTGGCTCGATGTACCGGCACTGGAGTTTTGAGCGATGACCAGCATTGATCTCCCCCTTGAAGGCAGGCTTACGCGTTACGAGTTGGTCGGACGGCCGGTTCCGTTGCAAAAACGTGCGCTGACCGATTTCCCGAGGGTTGCCTTCGCCGCCGCGCACGTCGTCGCCGATACGCTCGCCGACAATGAGCCGTGGCTGACGCCGGCGATCGATTGGGAACGGACACTCGCCTTTCGCCACCGCCTCTGGGATCTCGGTCTCGGTGTCGCCGAGGCGATGGACACGGCCCAGCGCGGCATGGGCCTCGGCTGGCCGGAAGCGCGCGAACTCATCCGCCGTGCGCTTGCCGAGGCGCGCGGGCGCTCCGGGGCGCTGATCGCCTGCGGCGCCGGCACCGATCATCTGGCGCCCGGCCCCGATGTCTCGATCGAAGATATTCTCAGGGCCTATGAGAGCCAGATCGAAGCGATCGAGGCCGAAGGTGGGCGGATCATCCTGATGGCGAGCCGGGCGCTCGCGGCAGCGGCGCAAGGGCCGGAAGATTATATCCGCGTCTACGACCGCATCCTTTCGCAGGTGAAGGAGCCTGTGATCATCCATTGGCTCGGCGAGATGTTCGACCCGGCGCTCGAAGGCTATTGGGGCAATGCCGACCACATGGAGGCGATGAAGACCTCACTTGCGGTCCTCGAGGCGCACGCCGAAAAGGTCGACGGCATCAAGATATCGCTGCTCTCGAAGGAAAAGGAAATCGCGATGCGGCGCCGGCTGCCGAAGGGCGTGCGCATGTATACCGGCGACGACTTCAACTACGCGGAACTCATTGCCGGCGACGAGAAGGGATATTCGGACGCACTGCTCGGCATTTTCGATGCGATCGCGCCGGTGGCCTCGGCGGCCCTCCAGGCGCTCGGCGAAGGGCGGAACGGCGAATTCTTCGAATTGCTGGAGCCGACCGTGCCGTTGTCGCGCCATATCTTCAAGGCGCCAACGCGCTTCTATAAGACCGGCGTCGTCTTCCTCGCCTATCTCAACGGCCTGCAGGATCATTTCGTGATGATCGGTGGGCAACAGAGCGCGCGCTCGCTTGCTCATCTTGCCGAACTCTTCCGTCTGGCGGACAGGGCGGGCGCCCTTGCCGATCCGGAACTGGCGGTCGCGCGCATGCGGCGCGTCCTTGCCGTCCACGGCGTCGACTGAGGCCGCCGCCATGAACGAGGCTCCCATCGTCAGGCTCATAGAGGCGGACATCTTCGAGCGGCAGGTTGGCTTCCGCTTCCCCTTCCGATTCGGCGCGGCGCGCGTCGCGAGCGCGCCGCAGGCCTTCGTTCGGGTAAGGATCGCGGACGAAAGCGGCCATGAGTCCACTGGCTGGTCCGCCGAGATGATGATGCCGAAATGGTTCGACAAGAACGCGGCCCTTTCGCCGGATGACAACGTCGCGCAGCTTCGCGCGTCGCTGCATCTGGCGATCGAAGGCTTGCGGGCTACGGGGGCGGCGACGCCCTTCGGACTGCATGCCGCCGCCGAGACCGATCATCACGGGACGGCTGCGGGCGAGGATCTACCGCCGCTGGTGGCTTCATACGGCCTGGCGCTCATCGATCGTGCCATCATCGATGCCGTGTGCCGGATGAAGGGCGCAAGTGCGGCCGAGGCCGTCCGGCACGATCTGCTCGGCATCACCAACGCCACCGCACCGGATCTTGCGGGCTTCGATCTCACAGACTTTTTCTCACGGCTGGAGCCTTCGCCGCGGCTCGCCGTGCGCCATACGATCGGGCTCGCCGATGCGCTGACGGCCGCCGAGCTCGCGCCGGCGCAGCGGCTCAAGGACGGTTTGCCGCAGACGCTCGAGGAGGTGATTGCCGCTTATGGCCATCGCTATTTCAAGATCAAGGTTTCCGGGCGCCCGGCCGAAGACACCGAACGTTTGCAGGCCATAGCCGCTGTGCTCGATCGCACGGTCGACGACTATCAAGTGACGCTTGACGGCAACGAACAGTTCGAAAACATCGATGCGGTCGCTGATCTTCTCGACCGTATCGAGAAGGAGCCGCTTCTCGCGAGGCTGTGTCGGTCCACACTTTTCTTCGAACAGCCGATTGCGCGCGCCGAGGCGTTGTCGAAATCGGTCGCTGCCGTCGCCGAGCGGGTTCCCTTGGAAATAGACGAGTCCGACGGCGATATCGGCGCGTTTCCGCGCGCCCGCGACCTGGGCTATGCCGGCATCTCGTCGAAATCCTGCAAGGGTTTCTACCGGGCGCTGCTCAACCGTGCGCGTGTCGAGAAATGGAACCGCGAGGCGGGTTCGTCCCGGTATTTCATGTCCGCGGAGGACCTGACGACGCAATCGGGCCTGGCACTCCAGCAGGACCTCGTTCTGGCGGCACTCGTCGGCGCCGGCCATGTGGAACGCAACGGTCACCATTACGTCGATGGTATGGCGCAAGCGCCAGCGGGCGAGCAGGCGTCTTACCTCACCGCCCATGCGGATCTTTACGAAGGCGCGGCCGGCCGCGCGCGGCTCGCCATCAAGGGCGGCGAACTCACTTTTGGAACTGCCTTGAGATCTGACGGCCTTGGCTCGTCCGTCGAGCCGGACTGGGCGTCGATGACGGCGAGCTAGTGCATGTCCATGTGCGAAACGAAATCTGGGAGGAGAACAACATGCAGGTCGAGGGGCTTTCGATCAATCTGGCGACGATCCGGGAGCAGTGTGGTTTCGCCGAAGCCGTGGACATCTGCCTGAAACACGGGATCACGGCGATCGCCCCTTGGCGGGATCAGGTGGCGGCGGTTGGCCTCGATGAGGCGGTCCGCATCGTCAAATCCAACGGACTGAAGCTCACTGGCCTCTGCCGCGGCGGCTTCTTTCCGGCAGCAGACGCGGCGGGCCGCGAGAAGGCCATCGAGGACAACAGGCGCGCGATCGACGAGGCGGCCGCGCTCGGCGCCGATTGCCTGGTGCTGGTCGTCGGCGGTCTGCCCGGAGGATCGAAGAACATCGATGCTGCCCGCCGGATGGTCGAGGACGGCATCGCTACGGTGCAGCGGCATGCGCGCGCCGCCGGCGTGCCGCTTGCCATCGAGCCCCTGCATCCGATGTATGCCGCCGATCGGGCCTGCGTGAACACGCTCGGCCAGGCGCTCGACATGTGTGAGGCGCTCGGCCCGGGCGTCGGTGTCGCGATCGACGTCTATCACGTCTGGTGGGACCCCGATCTCGCCAACCAGATCGCGCGGGCGGGCGAAATGAAGGCGATCCTTGCGCATCACATCTGCGACTGGCTGGTCCCGACCAGGGACATGCTGACGGATCGCGGCATGATGGGCGACGGCGTCATCGATTTGAAGGGGATCAGGCGCCGGATCGAGGCGGCGGGCTTCTATGGGGCGCAGGAGGTCGAGATTTTCTCAGCCGAGAATTGGTGGAAGCGGCCGGCCGAGGAGGTGATCGCTACCTGCGTGGAACGTTATCGTAGCTGCTGCTGAGAATTGGTTGCTCGATCATGCGTCTTACAAGTTAGTGACAAAGGTGGCGGAAAACACCTTGACGCTCGCGGATTTCAGCCACTAGCATGTATGTTGAGTTTACATGTTGTGATAGCCATTGCCGCCGGTCGCGCGGCTTCACTCCAGACAGGATTGCGTGAGGAAGATGGATAACAAACGTCGTTTTGCGCTGGTCGGCACCGGCAACCGCGGCACCACGATGTGGGGCAAGGATCTGCTCGCCGGTTGGCGTGGCCAGGTGGATCTCGTCGCCATAGCCGACACGAATGCGCTCAGAGCCGAACGCGCCCGCACGATGATTGCCACCAACGCGCCCATCTACGGCAATGTCGACACCATGCTTGCCGAAGCGCGGCCCGATCTCGTGATCGTCTGCACACCGGACAGCACGCATGACGACATCGCCGTCCGCGCGCTTGAAGCCGGTGCCGATGTCATCACCGAAAAGCCGATGTCGACGACCGTTGAAAAGATCCGCCGCATTCTGGACGCCGAGAGGCGCACCGGCCGGCGGGTGGACGTGTCGTTCAACTACCGCTTCGCGCCGACTGCGGCGCGCATCAAGGAACTGTTGAATTCCGGCGAGATCGGCCGGGTGACCTCCGTCGACTTTCATTGGTATCTCGACACCAGGCACGGCGCCGACTATTTCCGTCGCTGGCACGCCTACACGGACAAGTCGGGCAGCCTCTTCGTGCACAAGGCGACCCACCATTTCGACCTGCTGAACTGGTATCTCGACAGTGATCCGGATGCCGTCACGGCGTTTGCCGACCTGCAGATGTACGGGCGCAAGGGCCCGTTCCGGGGGCCGCGCTGCAAGCTCTGTCCACACAAGAATGAATGCGATTTCTACCTGGATCTCGAAGCCGATCCATTCCTCGACGCGCTCTACGAGGATCCCTCCGAGATCGACGGTTATTTCCGCGACGGCTGCGTCTTCCGAGAGGACATCGATATTCCCGATACGATGGTCGCGAACATACGCTACCGCAACAATGTCCACGTTTCCTATTCGCTGAACACCTTCCAGCCGATCGAGGGCCACCACATCGCTTTCAACGGAACGAAGGGCAGGATCGAGCTTCGCCAGTACGAGGACCAGCCATGGGAGATGCCGGAGGAAGACGTCATTCTGCTTGTCCGCAATTTCCCGAAAGGGCGCCCGGGAGTCGAGCGCATCGCCGTGCCCCATTCGCCCGGCGGGCACTACGGCGGTGACGATCGGCTGCGGAACATGTTGTTCAAGCCAGACGCGAAGGACACGTTGGGGCAGCGGGCAGGCGCCCGCGCCGGGGCAATGTCGGTCCTCTGCGGCATCGCGGCACTCCAGAGCTCGCGCACGGGCAAGCTGGTCCGGCTTGCCGATCTGATGCCCGAGCTCTTCGAGGATGAGCTCGGCTCCGTTCCCTGGTCGGCGGCGCAAATCTCGGCCTCTGCCGGTCGGCGGTGAGTTTCGGTCTCTCGCTCCCGTAGCAGCTAGGCTAGCTTAAACTCCCGCCCTCGCGCTCTGCAGGACCCTCCATCCACAGCGGCATCCATGCATTTGACGCATGGGTGCGCTGACATATGAGCGCTGCAATCCCCCGAAGTCAGTCACTATATGTTGCGCATCGAAGCAAGCGAGGCGCCACGGACTGGCAGCCAGGCTTCGAAAGCCCACGAAAGGGGGATCAAAATGAACGTAGCACGCTCTTTTAACAACTGGCGTAAGTACCGTCAGACGGTCGCCGAACTGGGCCGTATGTCGACGCGCGAACTCAACGACCTCGGCATTACCCGCGGCGATATCCATCGCGTCGCTCGCGCCGCTGTCGGCCGGTGAGGCCCGACTGGCGGGGACGCCACTTCGGAACTGAGTAAGATCCATCAAGCGCCTGCACCTCCCAGCGGGCGCTTTTGTTTTGCGCATCTGCGTTATGGACCGGCCGCTCATTTCTGACTTTTCGAAGCCTGCGCTTAGATCACGATGGTTTCGGGTCGAACCGACCCAAATCATAAATGTGATCGATTCTAATAAGTTGGAGCGGGATGAGGGCGGAGACCGCGCACGTCGTCATCCCGCTCTGGCCAATGGGGCCAAGTGAAGCCTGACGCTTCCAGAAAGGCTTTGTCCCTGCTCCAACGTCACGAGGCCGCCGGTTCCAGCCGGCATGTTGTGAGCATTAGGCAGATGCGTCATCGGCTCGAAACAGAAGAAGTCTGCATCCGCGCCCGGCGAATAGATCATGAAGCACTCGAACGCGCCCTCGGTTTCAAGCCGTAAAGTAAGCTGACGTTCGGGCCATTCGATCACAGCCTCTCCGTCCCAGCCGTCATAGGCATTGTTGATCCAGTGAGCAGGGAGTGTATTGCCGTCGCAGAAATCGAGCGTACGGGGAATCGAGCCGGCAACGTCCGGCAGGTGCCCGGTCCTCTCGCCCCAGATGCGTTTTGCCCTCGCCCGGAGCCGGGCCCCGGCCGTGCGCGGAAAGAAGGGATGATGCCCCAATCCAAAGGGTAATCGCCGAGCCGACATGTTCGTGACCGTCAGGGAGAGAACCAGAGTGCTGCCATCAAGCCGCACATCCTGCACGGCCTCATAGACATAGGGGCTTCCCACCCGCTCGGCCCGCACATAGGAAAGTGTCGCTTGTTCCCCGCTGTGCGAATCCAGCTCCCATTCGCTGAGCCATCCATCGCCATGCAGGCGGAGTGGATCGCCGGATGTATTCGGCTCGAGGATGAAGTGTTCCCCATCGAAGGTGAAGCTGTTGCCTTCGATCCTGTTGCCGAAGGGCACGAGCGGGAAGCTCGCCTCGGCGCCGAAACGCTGCGTCGCTATCCCGGTGGCGGCAGTCGGCTTCAGGAACGGGATGCCGCGCCAGGTCGCAGCGACGAGCGAGCCGCCAAAGCGGCTCAGCTCAATCGAGAGTTCGTCGTTCTTGAGATGCAGGACATCGTTTGACATGCCGGTCAGGCGCGCTGTCGGCCCGCGACCGAGCGCAGATTGTCGAGGAGGACCGCCAGCAGCAGGATCAGGCCGCGCACGACGTACTGGTAAAAGGCCTGGATGTTGAGCAGGTTCATGACGTTCTCGGCGATGCCCATGATCAGGACGCCGACGATGACGCCGGTCATCGCCGCGCGACCGCCGGCCAGCGACACACCGCCGAGCACGCAGGCCGAGATGACCGAAAGCTCGAGTCCCGTCGCGGCATTGGGCTGGCCGGAGGTGATGCGCGAGGCAAGCAGCACGCCTGCCACGGCGCAGACGATGCCTTGCAGCGCAAAGATCCAGATGCGCATGCGGGCGACGTCGACGCCCGCGAGACGCGAGGCCTCCGGATTGCCGCCGATTGCCAGCGTGTTCTTACCGAAGACGGTTCGGTTCAGCACGAAGCCGAAGACGATGAAGAACAGGCCCATCACCCAGATCGGAGTCGGGATGCCGAGGAAGCGCGAGAGCGCCAGCTGATAGAAGCCGGGATCGTTGATGCCGACGGCGCGGCCGTCCGAGGCGATCAGCGCGAAGCCACGAACGATCTGCATGGTCGCAAGCGTGGTGATCAGCGCATTGATACGGAAGCGGGCGATGACGACGCCGTTGATAGTACCGACAACGCCGCCGCAAAGGGCGGCGGCCAGCAGCCCGAGCAGGATCGAGCCCGAGGCGTTTGAGGCCATGACCGCCACCATGCCGGAAAAGGCCACTGTCGAGCCCACGGAAAGATCGAAATCGCGCGAGGCGAGGCAGAACATCATGGTGCAGGCAATGATGCCGATCGTGACGACGGACTGCAGCAGACCGAGCATATTGCGCTCGCTCAAAAAATTCGGAACCGTCAACGACACGATGACGAACGCGACCGCGAAGATGACGACGAGGCCCTGTTCGCCGAGGAGGATTCTTTTCAAAGAGGTCATCGTCACTGCACCTGTGAGAGGGGAAGGTCTTCGCTGTTCTTAATGTCGGGAAGGGCTGCCGCGAGGATCAGCCGCTCATCGAATTCTGCGCGCGGCAGGTCGGCCGCCAGGCGACCCTCGCACATGACGATGATGCGATCCGCGATGCCCATCACCTCCGGCAGTTCGCTGGAGATGACGACGATCGCCATGCCCTGTTCGGCAAGCCCGTAGAGGATTTCGTAGATCTCGGATTTCGCGCCGACGTCGATGCCACGCGTCGGTTCGTCGATGATGAGGACCTTGACGCCTTCTTCGGACAGCCAGCGCCCGAGAATGACCTTCTGCTGGTTTCCGCCCGAGAGATTGACGATGTCCTGATGGCGGGACGGTGTTCGCACGCGAAGCTTGGCGATGAACTTGTCGGCGAGCTCGCTTTCCTTCTTCGGGTTGATGATGCCGAGGGGAGAAAAGTGGCGGCGCGAGGAGATCGTCATATTTTCCTCGATCGACCGGCCCTGGACGATGCCATCGAACTTGCGGTCCTCCGGGCAAAGAACGATGCCGGCCCGGATCGACTTCGGCGGGCTGTCCGCCGGCACCGTCGCGCCGTCGACCGAAACGCTGCCCTGGCTGCGCGTATCGGCGCCATAGACGAGCCGCGCCATCTCGCTGCGGCCAGCGCCGATCAGGCCGAAGAAGCCGACGATCTCGCCGCGCCTGACGGAGAAGCTCAACGGGACCTTCAGTTTTGGTCCCGCGATGTTTTCGACGCGCAGCCGCTCGGCACCGAAGCTGCGTCCCCGCCAGCCCCAGATGTTTGCGATTTCACGCCCGACCATCTCCGAAATGATCTGGTCGCGCGTCACCTTGGAAATCTCCGGATGATGTGCGGCGAGCTTGCCGTCGCGCAGCACCGTGAGGCTGTCGCAAAGCCGGAAGATCTCGTCGAGGCGATGCGAGACGTAAAGAATGACGGTGCCGTTCGCGCGCAGGCGATCGATGAGAGCAAAGAGGATTTCGCTTTCGCGAGAGGAGAGCGAGGAGGTCGGCTCGTCGAGAGCGATCACGCGCGCGTCGAGCATCACCGCCTTGGCGATCTCGACCATCTGGCGCTCGCCGATCGAAAGAGACGCGACCTTGGCGGTCGGATCGACATCGATGCCGATCTCGGCAAGCTTTTCAGAGACGACGCCGCTGAGTTTGCGCCGGTCGATTACGCCACCCTTGCCGGGGAAATGGCCGAGCCAAAGGTTTTCGGCGACCGTCAGCTCCGGAACGAGCTGCAGCTCCTGGTGAATGACGATGACGCCCGCATGGAAGGCGTCGCGCACAGAGCGGTAGTGCTGCACCTCGCCGTTGATGCGGATCTCGCCCTCATCGGCCGATTGGTCGCCGGACAGAACGCGGATCAGCGTCGACTTGCCCGCGCCGTTCTCGCCCATGAGCCCGTGGACGGCGCCCTTGCGGACGTCAAAGGAGACATCCGAGAGCGCCTGGACGCCGGGATAACCTTTGGAAATAGATCGGAATTCGAGGAAGTCCTGCATGCGCTGCTCCGAAGCGAGATGCCCGGTGGTACGAGTGGTACCACCGGGCTCGTTGATGCCGTCAGGGACGGTTACTCGATGCCGAGTTCCTTGCGGACGGCTTCGTAGTTGTCGCGAAGCGCCAGCTGGCCGGCGGTCAGGATCAGCTTTTCAGGTTCCTTCTCGTTGGCAATCCACTCGTACATGTTGAGCGCGGTTTCGTAGCCGTGACGCTTCGGCGAGATGATGACGGTGCCGAAGAAGCCGGTGGCGGCGGGCTTCTTGAATTCGTTGATAGCCGACTCCGCGCCGCCGATACCGACGCCGATCATGCTGTCGGCAGCAATGCCGACGGATTCGGTTGCGCGCACTGCGCCGAGCACGGCTTCGTCATTGAGGCCGATAGCGACCCATTTCTTGATGCCGGCGTTCTTGTTGAGCACGATCGTCGAAGCATTGAGCGCGGCTTCTGTGTCGGTCTTGGCCTGCGGTGCGTCGAAGATGTTGGCTTCCGGGAAGCCATTGGCCTTGAGAACGGAAAGGGCGCCCTCGACACGGTCGACAGCAGTCGGCAATTGGTCGTAGGAGACACGGATCGCGCCTACCTCCTTCATGTCCCAGCCGCGCTTCTTGATCTCGTCGACGATCGCCTGGCCGACGGCCTCGCCGATCTTGGTGGCCGAGATGCCCATATGCGGAACGTCTTCGATCGGGCTGCCGTCGGCATTGACCAGGCGGTCGTCGACGGTCATCAGCTTGAGATCGTTGGCGGCCGCCTTTGCGACGATGCCCGGGCCGAGCTTGACGTCGGGCGTGCAGACGATGAAGCCCTGTGCGCCCTGGGCCCCAAGATTGTCGATCGCCGACTGAACCTTCTCTCCGTCTTCGGCGCCGATCTTGACCAGCGTGAAGCCTTTTTCCTTGGCGGCGGCGTCCGCGAACTTCCATTCGTCCTGGAACCACGGCTCCTCGGGCTGTTTGACGATGAAGCCGATCTTGACGTCGGAGGCGAATGCCGAAGTGGCGGCGAATACGGCGACGGTACCGGCCAGAATGGCTGCCTTGATGAAGCGCATGATGTCTCTCCCTGGTGAACTGCCTCCTGCAGTTGGCATTTGTGTATGATGAATCATCATATTCGTCAATTGCCTTTGTATGATGAATGAGATAGTGATGTATGATAATGAACGCGTGCGCTTCGGCGCGCTGTCGCCAGCCTCAGCGATCTGCGCTATGGAGCATCGATTTGATCAGCGTGGGGAAGGCGATGGCAGTGGAAGGGCAGGAGCACCTGGACATCGTGGCGGAACGGCCGCAGCGCCGGCCGCGCGTCCAGAAGAACATCACGCGCGCCATTGCCTCTGACATCTGCGCGGAAATCTTTCCCGTCGGCACGTTCCTGCCCCGCGAAAACGATCTGTGCGAGCGCTATGGCGTCAGCCGCACCGTGATCCGCGAGTCGCTGAAGATCCTCGAATCGAAGGGCATGGTGCGCGGCCGCTCCCGCGTCGGCACGGTCGTCTGCAACAAGGAAGAGTGGAACATTCTCGATTCGCAGGTTCTGGAGTGGATCGGCGAGCGCATCTTCGAATTCGATTTGCTGAACTGCATTCTGGAAGCGCGCCGGGCGATCGAGCCGGCGGCGGCGGAGTTCGCCGCCGAGCGCGCGACGGTACAGGAAATCGCCGACCTTGAACGCGCCTGGCGTGATATGCGGGACGGCGAGCGCGATGTCGCGGGTTTCACCGAGGCCGACGTCGCCTTTCACACCTGCCTACTGAAGGCGAGCCACAACCAAGTCTTCCTGCAACTCGTCGGCATCATCCAGGCCGCGCTCAAATTCTCACTGCACGCTTCGAACGAAGCCGCCGAGCGCCGGGACGAGGCGATCGACATCCATGGCGAACTCGTGGAGGCGTTGCGCATGCGCGACAAGTCGGCAGCGCGCGACTGTTCGATGCGCATGCTGGATCTTGCGGCACGCGACCTCTCGGCGGCCGTCAAACGGCACCGGCCAGCAGGCGCCGGTCTCCTGAACAACCCGTGAAACGGGCAGCCCGCCCGTTTGCTCTTCCCCCAATGGACATCACGTCATGAAGATTACCAAGCTCACCACCTATATCGTTCCGCCACGCTGGCTGTTTCTCAAGATCGAAACCGACGAGGGCATTGTCGGCTGGGGTGAGCCGGTGGTTGAGGGCCGCGCGCTGACCGTCGAGGCGGCCGTGCACGAGCTCGCCGACTATCTTGTCGGTAAGGATCCGTTCCTGATCGAGGACCACTGGAACGTGATGTATCGCGGCGGCTTCTATCGCGGTGGGGCGTTGCACATGAGCGCCCTTGCCGGCATCGACCAGGCGCTCTGGGACATCAAGGGCAAGGCTCTCGGCCAGCCGATCCACCAGTTGCTCGGCGGCCAGTGCCGCGACAGGATCAAGGTCTATTCCTGGATCGGTGGCGACCGGCCGAGCGACGTTGCGCGCAATGCCAAAGACGTCGTCGCTCGAGGCTTCAAGGCGATCAAGCTCAACGGCTGCGAAGAGCTGCAAATCGTCGACAGCAACGAGAAGATCGACAAGGCCGTCTCGACCATCGGCACCATCCGCGATGCGATCGGCCCGCATGTCGGCATCGGCGTCGACTTCCATGGCCGTGTGCATCGGCCGATGGCCAAGGTGCTCGCCAAGGAACTCGAGCAGTTCAAGCTGATGTTCATCGAGGAGCCGGTGCTGTCGGAAAACCGGGAGGCGCTGAAGGAGATCGCCAATCACTCTTCGACGCCGATCGCGCTCGGCGAGCGGCTTTACTCCCGCTGGGACTTCAAGTCGGTCCTTTCCGACGGTTATGTCGACATCATCCAGCCCGACCTTTCGCATGCGGGCGGCATCACCGAGTGCCGCAAGATCGCGGCGATGGCGGAGGCCTATGACGTGGCGCTCGCCCCGCATTGCCCGCTCGGTCCGATCGCGCTTGCTGCGTGCCTTCAGGTCGATGCTGTCAGCTACAACGCCTTCATTCAGGAGCAGAGCCTCGGCATCCATTACAATGCGGCCAACGACATCCTCGACTACATCTCCAACAAGGAGGTGTTCCGCTACGAGGATGGTTTCGTGTCGATCCCGCAAGGGCCAGGCCTCGGTGTCGAAGTCGACGAGGCCTATGTCATCGAGCGCGCGCGCGAGGGCCATCGCTGGCGCAACCCCGTCTGGCGCCACGAGGACGGCAGCGTCGCCGAATGGTGACGCGACAACGGCGGATCTACAGCGCCGCGCGTCTTATCAGACGCGCAAAGGACGCTGTAGCACTTTGAATTAGTGCATGTTTTTATCCTTAAATCGGATCCGATTTAAGGATACATGCAGTAGAAAGAGGAGGAAAGATGATGGGCAACCGCCTCGACGGCAAACGCATCGTCATAACGGGCGCGGCCCAGGGCATTGGCCTTGCCATGGCCGAGATCTTCCACGGCGAGGGCGCCAGTCTCTTTCTGATCGATCGTGATGGGCCGCTTTTGGAAAAGGAAACAGAAAGACTCCGGGCGGACGGCGGCACGGTCTCCTCGGCGGTCGCCGACATTACCGATGCTCCCGCAATCGCGGCGGCCTTTGCCACGGCGGAGAAAACCATCGGACGCCCTAACGCGCTGGTCAATAACGCCGGGATCAACGTTTTCGCGGAACCGCTGGCGACGAGCGAGGAGGACTGGCAGCGCTGCTTCGACGTGAACCTCAAGGGCGCCTGGAATTGCTGCAAGGCGGCGCTCCCGGGCATGATAGAGGCGGGCGGCGGGGTCATCCTCAACATCGCCTCGACGCATGCCTTCACCATTATTCCGCACACCTTCCCCTATCCCGTTGCCAAGCACGCACTCATCGGCATGACGAAGTCGCTCGGGATCGAATATGCATCGAAGGGGATCCGCGTGAACGCCCTGGCCCCAGGCTACGTGCTAACCCAGAAGGTGGTCGACTACTGGAACAGCTTCCCCGATCCCGCCGCGGCGGAAGCGGAAACGATGAAGCTGCACCCGGGCGGGCGCATCGCCACTGCCGAAGAGATCGCCCGCGCGGCTCTGTTCATGGTTTCCGACGAGTGCACCTTCATGAATGCCGCCTGCCTGACGGTGGATGGCGGTCTCAGTGTACTGCATCACCCAGCCTGATGGACCCCGCCTGCGTTGGAGCACGGTAAAGCCGCCCGCGATCCAGCTCCGTTCAGGGGATTTACGCCTTCATTCCAGGGGGCGGGGTTCATTGGTCCTGTCCTCCGACGCCTGATCTGCGAGGATCGTCAGAAAGGCCTCCCGCGAGGCGCAAATGAAGGCGGCGCGGGCGTCGCTCGGAGTTTTCTGGCGTTTAAGCGCCGCCTCGCAGGTGCGCACCGCATAGCTGTAATAGGCGCCGCCGCGAACGGGCCATTCCCTCTGCAGACACTTCATTGCATCGAGCGGACCGATGACCGTGCGACATTTCCCGTCCAGCATGCTGATACTGACCGGCGCCTTCCACGGGATCTCGTACATTGCTTCCCTTTCTTGCCTCCGAACGGGGGCATCGGCGCGGGGGTGAGGAACGAGCGAAATGGGTTTCCGCGCATCCCGCGTGCTAGAATGGTTTGGGCCGTTGGGGCCTAATGCCTTCGGACCGGCTGGTCCGGATCATGCCGGGCGAATTTCGACTTGTGGCATCATGTTCCGAAAGATCGAATCCGGCTTTCGGGTTGATGCTCTTGTGCGGTGGAGCCACAGGCTTCCGGGTTGCGAATGCCTATTGGGTCCGGATAGAGATATGCGCCTCTTCGGCAGCCTTGATAAATGCCCTGCGGGCTTTCTCGGTTTTGACCTTGCCCTCGAGCGCCTGCAGGCAGACGCGTTTTGCGGCGGCAAGGGCGCGCCCGTCCTGATGGGGCCACCGCAGCATCAGGCACTCGACGGCCTCGCGCGTACTCTTGACGTCGCGATATTTGCCTGCGTCACCGAGCTCCAACCGGACACTCTTGTCCCACCAGAAACTGTGCATGGCGCGTCGCCTCACAGGGGTTGTTATTACTGGAATTCAAACCCGTTCAAGCCGGCTTTGGTTCCATCTGGAACGTCGGACGGCGCGAATATTATCGCGCACTCGCGGCATCTGTGCACGCCTTATCACACGGCGAAACGGCGCGGACTGTGCGTTCACCCTTGACGAGACATTTCGCATCGCTAAGTAAAAGGCGGTCCCGCCTTTTAGACATCGAACCGCGGGAGGAACTTTGGTGCCGGGCCCCTCTGGCGAGAGTTTTACGGCGCTCTCGTGATGTCGGTACCGCCAGCAAATGAGCCGGCGGATTAGCTACCATGAAAACCCAACTCATGCCCAACGCATGTGCCTGTTCGGCTGTGCGCTTTTTCCTTACAGGAGATCTCTCGTTAGCAATCACCGAGGCACATCGTGCCGGGGAGGATCGTCCATGATCCAGCCCAGTTCGCACACGACCTCACTCGGTTATTTCAGGTGGGCCTTCATCGTAACGGCCCTCGGTCTGCTGCTTGGCGTCTGGCTCGGCTGGCAAGCGACCGGTACTTTCAGCGGCACAATGACGATCTTCTTCATCTGTGCAGTGCTCGCTGTCCTCGAAATTTCGCTCTCCTTCGACAACGCTATCGTCAACGCCAACAAGCTCAAGGACATGACGCCGGCTTGGCAGCATCGGTTTCTGACCTGGGGCATCATCATTGCCGTCTTCGGCATGCGTATCGTCTTTCCGCTGCTGATCGTCGTCATAGCCGCCAATATCGGGCCGATCGATGCGGTAATCCTTGCGGCGGTCCGTCCCGAAGAATATGCCCGGATCATGAACGACGCGCACCTGCCGATCGCCGCCTTCGGCGGAACGTTCCTGATGATGGTCGGTCTCACCTACTTCTTCGATCAGGAGAAGGATGTGCATTGGATCGCCTGGCTGGAGCGCAAGATGGCGCGCTTCGCAACGATCAAGGGCATCGAGATCGCCTTTGTCCTGAGCGTGATCCTCGCTTTCTCGACCTTGCTCGAAGCCGAGCACGTGCACACGTTCGTCTATGCCAGCATCTATGGTCTGCTCACCTTCCTCATCGTCGAGGTCGTCGGCGGTCTGCTTGATGCTTCGCAACAGACGATGAGCGTGGCGGCGAGGGGCGGTTTCGGCGCGTTCCTCTACCTGGAAGTGCTCGATGCCAGCTTTTCGTTCGACGGCGTCATCGGCGCCTTCGCCTTGACGCAGAACCTGTTCATCATCGCGATCGGCCTGGGCATCGGCGCCATGTACGTTCGCTCGATGACCGTGATGCTAGTCGAGAAGGGCACGCTCAACGAATATCGCTATCTCGAGCACGGTGCCTTCTATGCGATCCTGATCCTTTCGGTGGTGATGTATTTCCAGACGCTGATCCACATTCCCGAGGTCATTACCGGTCTCGGTGGCGCCGCCCTCATCGGCCTCTCGCTCTGGTCGTCGATCCGTCACAATCGGCGCGACGCGGAGGCCCGTGAGGATGAGCCCAGCGCGCGGTTTCGCGTCGAGGCGTGAGAGCCAAGCCAAGCGTTAGAATGGTTGTCAAGAAACGGCCCGGCGGGAGTTCCGCCGGGCCGTTTTGCTTGTCTTGATGTCGAGTAATTAAGTGATATCTAAAATATTGATCTGGGTCAATGTGACTGGCGGTGATGCGGTTAGCTTGATCTGCGAAGTCAACGGGAGGTTTTCATGTTCCGCAACATTCTCGTCCCCACCGACGGTTCGCCGCTCGCTACGCTCGCCCTGGACGCCGGCATTGCCTTTGCAAAGGAAGCCGGAGCGAAGATCACGGTGCTGACCGTGACGGAGCCGTTCCACCTCTTCTCGACCGACTCGGAACAACTCGCTAGCACGAAGGAAGAGTATGAAGCGCTGGCCCGCCAGCATGCCGGGGAAATACTTGCTGCCGCCGTGGCAAAGTCCGAGGGTGCCGGTGTGCCGTGCGAATCGGATCACGCCCGTAGCCATGAGGTCTATCGTGCGATCATCAAGAAAGCGGACGATATCGGCGCCGATCTCATCATCATGGCGTCGCATGGCCGTGGCGGCGTCGGCGCCCTGGTCCTCGGTAGCGTCGCCGCAAAGGTGCTGACGCATTCGACGATTCCCGTGCTCATCTACAGAAAGAAATAGCGAGCGAAGCGGTCAAAGCGACCGAATTTCTCTACTGCATGATTCCTCAAATTGGAGTCGATTTGAGAACAAAATCATGCAGCGATTCAAGGTCCTACAGCGACTTTGCGCGTCTAAAGAGACGCGCGGCGCTGTAGGATTTGCGGCAGGTTTTTAATCCCGGCGTGTCACCACGCCGGGATTTTCTTCGGCCGTTGCCGGAAAAGGGTCAAAGTTTCGCGTGATGGGGTGCGTGCCCGGTGGCGGCTGCGGGTGACCGATCCGCTCGACCGTGGTCGGCAGTCATGAAACGGCGGGGGGAGGGATGTCCTTGAGCGTCAATCCGAACGACATTGCGCTTCTTGCGGTGATGCGGCGCTATTTCCTGGTGAAAGATGAAGTCAATGTCCTGAAGGCCCGTCTGGAAGCCGCCCGGAAGGACAGCGCTGAGGAAATCAGCCGCTTCTACGACCCGCGCACGAATGCGACCCACGCCGAAGACATACTGGCGTGGCACCAGCTCAGGAAGGAGATGGATGAACTGATGAACCTTGCCGCCACCTGGGGCAGGGGCGGCAACATCGAAACCCAGCAGCTCGCGTTGGAAGCGGCTGCAGCGAAAGTCGCTCCGTTTCCGGATGTTCAGCTGTCCTTGGATTGAGGCGCTGCAGCGTCCTTTGCGCGTCTGAGACGCGCGGCGCTTGTGGGGTGATCACCCTTACCGGTCCAAGGCCGACCGGACATCCTCGATCACAGGGAGCGCCGCGATGAGCATCAAGGGCGCGGCAAGAAAAAGCGCCGCAGAAACGCCCAGTTTGTTGAAGAGAAGAGCGCCGCAGATCCCGCCAACCAGGAAAAGACCGATCAAGGACATAAGAAGTCGCAATTTCCGGCGATCGGCGCGGACATGCAGTCTGGAGCTCCTGGCGCTGTCGCGGTTCCAATAGATCAGCTTGCCGATCTCGATGCCCGTGTCGGTCACCAGGCCGGTCACGTGGGTGGTGCGGATTCTTGCCCCGGAGAGCTTGGTGATGATGGCGTTCTGCAGCCCCATGATGAAGCAGAGAAGCATGATCGTTGCCGATACGGCGACACTTTCGCTGAGGTGGAAAAATGCCCCGCTTGCAGCGAAGCAGATGAGCAGAAAGGCCTCGAACAGCAACGGGAGCGCATATTCCGCCTGCAGTTCCAGCCGCCGGCCCCAGTTGATGAGGATGGCGGAGGTGGCGGCGCCGGCAATGAACGAAAAGAGCGCGGCAAGGCCGGTCACAACCAGTGCTATATTGCCAAGGACGATGTTGTCCGCGACCGCCGAGACGATGCCCGACATATGCGACGTATATTGATGCACAGCCATGAAACCGCCAGCATTGGCAGCCCCGGCGACGAATGTCAGGTAGAAGGCGAGATGGCGATCGGTCGCCTCATTGCGTTCTTTCGCAGTCAGGTTGCGGAGATAGTATTTCATGTTCGGTCGATGGTGCCGAAAAGGTCGGATTGGCAGATGGGACGTGCGATTCATCCGATAGCACAAGATCGACGCCGCTGTCCGTGCAATCTTGCGTTTGGTATTGTTTATCGCAGGCGTGTGTACGCGGCGGGATGTACAGAAGGATGCATCGCTTGCAGAAGAACCGAAGGGGCGCTTTGCCGGCGTGCCGGGTTAAACAACCCGGCCCGACAGCAGTCAATAATTTAAGCTTTCGAGGGGATTATTGTTTCCCGGGGAACAACTCTACATTGCTGCCTCTGGATAGATCGGGCAGCAGAGTTCAAGCGGCCGGAATGGCCGGCGCGGAGATTTCAGTCAGTGCCTAAATCAAAAGCAGCATCAAACCAAAAGAGCATCGATCCCGCGGAAGCGTTGCGCGACTGCCGCGCGGCCTTCATCGGCGTTGGCATCGCCAGTGCGCTCGTCAACGTTCTCTATCTCACCGGCTCGTTCTTCATGCTCGAAGTCTACGACCGGGTGCTGCCGAGCCGTAGCATTCCCTCGCTGATCGCACTCTCCTTCCTGGCATTGCTGCTCTACGGCTTCCAGGGCGCGTTCGAGCTGATCCGCGGCCGCATGCTGGTGCGCATCGCCGGCGCCCTCGACGAAGCGATGAGCGGGCGGATCTACCGGGCGCTCGTCAAGGCACCCTTGAAGCTGAGAATACAGGGGGATGGTCTGCAGGCGCTACGTGATTTCGACCAGGTGCGCTCCTTCCTGTCGGGTGCCGGTCCGGCTGCCCTTTTCGACTTGCCCTGGCTGCCCTTCTATGTCGCCATCTGCTTTCTCTTCCATCCCGTCATCGGCTTCATAGCGATCGGCGGCGGGCTGATCCTCATGCTTCTGACCTATCTCACCAACAGCGGCACCCAGGCGCCGGCCAAGAAGGCGGCGGAGGCGGGGGGCTTGCGCAATGCCTTCGCCCAGGCATCGCAACGCAATGCCGAGGTCGTCCAGGCCATGGGCATGGCCGGGCGTTTGACCGACCTCTGGGAAGGGCGCAACGAGGAGTTCCGCCTGGAAAACCGTCGCACGTCCGATATCGGCAACGGTTACGGCGCGGTGTCGAAGGTCTTCCGCATGGCGTTGCAGTCGGGTGTACTGGCGGCGGGCGCGGTTCTGGTGATCAAGGGCCAGGCCTCGCCGGGCATCATCATCGCCGGTTCCATCCTGACCGCCCGCGCACTTGCGCCCGTGGAACTGGCCATCGGCAACTGGCGTGGTCTCGTCGCCGCGCGGCAGAGCTGGCAACGGCTGAAGGAATTGCTGAAGGCGCTGCCGGAGGCCGAGGCGCCCCTGGCCCTGCCGGCCCCGCGCGACCGCCTGAGCGTCGAGGGACTGGCGAGTGGGCCGCCGGCCGCCCAGCGATTGATCTTCACCGACATCAGTTTCACCGTTCGCGCCGGCAGTGCGCTCGGCATCATAGGTCCGAGCGCGTCGGGCAAGTCGTCGCTTACCCGTGCCATCCTTGGCGTTTGGCCCGCTTATCGCGGTTCCGTGCGCCTTGACGGGGCGGCTCTCGACCAGTGGGACAGCGATGCCCTCGGCAAGCACATCGGCTACCTGCCGCAAGACGTGGAGCTTTTCGCCGGAACGGTTGCACAGAATATCTGCCGTTTCGCCGAGGACGCGACGCCCGAGGCGATCGTCGCGGCTGCCAGCGCGGCGCGTGTCAACGACCTCATTCTTCGCCTTCCGAACGGCTATGAAACCGAGATCGGCGAGGGGGGCACGGCGCTGTCGGCCGGACAGCGCCAGCGCATAGCCCTCGCCAGGGCGCTTTATGGAGATCCTTTCCTGGTCGTGCTCGACGAGCCCAATTCCAACCTCGACGCCGAAGGCGAGCAGGCTCTCAGCGAAGCGATCATGAGTGTTCGCGCCCGCGGCGGCATCGTCGTCGTTGTCGCGCATCGGCCAAGCGCGCTCGCGAGCGCCGATCTCGTCCTGATGATGCAGGACGGCCGCATGCAGGCCTTCGGCCCGAAGGATGAGGTGCTCGGCAAGGTTTTGCGCAGGGAACGCGTGCAGCAGGCGGAGCGGCAGGCGCCGCTGAAGATTGTCGGTGACGGCCAGGAGGTGGCGAAATGAGTGACGGGAAGAAAGAGATGCCGAGCGCCCGCCGTTCTCTCGGGCGCCATATGATTGCCGTCTCCACGCTGGCCATCGCCCTTGTCGTCGGCGTCGGCGGCTGGGCGGCGACGACGGAATTGTCGAGCGCGATCGTTGCCGGGGGCGTCGTCGTCGTCGACGACAATGTCAAAAAGGTCCAGCACCTCACCGGGGGGATCGTCGGCGAACTCCTGGTCCGGGAGGGAGATCGGGTCAATGCGGGGCAGGTGCTGATCCGTCTCGACGGCACCACAGTTCGCGCCAACCTGGCGATCGTCGAAAGCACGCTGGCGCAACTCTATGCCCGCCGCGCCCGGCTTCAGGCGGAGCGCATCGGCGCCGACTCTTTCGAGGTCGACAAGGATCTCGACACATTCATCTCCAGTGCCGCGGCGACGAAGCTCGTCGATGGCGAACAGCGGCTCTTTGCCAGCCGTCGGTCGGCGCTCATCGGCATGAAGGACCAGCTTGCCTCGCGAAAGGCTCAGTTGGCCGACGAGATCGAGGGGCTCACCGTTCAGTTGAAGGCAATCGAGGACGCGCTCAAGCTGATCGCGGAGGAACTGACCGGCGTCGATTCGCTCTACGGCCAGGGCCTCGTGCCGATGCAGCGCGTGACGACGCTGAAGCGCCAGCGCGCCGAACTCGAGGGTGACCGCGGACAGCGCATCGCCGCCCGCGCCCAGGCGCGCGGCAAGTCGAGCGAGATCGACCTGCAGATCCTCCAGCTCGACGAGGATCGGCGGACGGAAATCTCCAAGGATCTGACGGATGTCGAGGCGAAGGTCGCCGAGTACGAGGAGCGGCGGACCGCCGCATCCGATCAGTTGCGACGCCTCGATATTACTGCCCCGCTTTCGGGCCGCGTCTATCAGCTCGCTATTCACACGGTAAACGGCGTGGTCAATCCCGGCGAGACGCTGATGCTCGTCGTGCCAGAGGCCGACGATCTGACGGTGGAGGCCCGGGTCGCGACCCATGACATCGACCAGATCCATGTCGGCCAGCCGGTCGAAATCCGCTTCAGCGCCTTCAATCAGCGCACGACGCCAGAGGTCGAGGCGGAGGTGGCAACCATCGCGCCGGACCTCGTCACCGACGAGCGCACCGGCGCCAGCTACTACCCCTTGCGCATCCGGCCGAAGCAGGAGAGCCTCGCCAAGCTCAAGGGGCTCTCGCTTTATCCCGGTATGCCGGCCGAGGTGTTCATCAAGATCGCCGATCGCACGGTGATCTCCTACCTGACGAAACCGCTCACCGATCAGATGCGGCACGCGTTCCGGGAGGACTAATGCATGTCGCCCAAAAGTGTGCAGCGGGACAACGCATGCATAAAAAAGGATTTAAAGCGCGTCGCATGAGTCCGATTGAACGCGACGCGCTTTAGTCCGGTCGGCTGCGTCTGTGCCGTTCAAGTGAAGTGCGAAGCCGTTTGCGCCCGGATCGCCCAGATCCGGTCGAAGCTGAAGGCTTGGGATCACATAGTCCCCGCCGTTCTGCCGCCGGTAGGGAATGGGTGGCGTCGTATCGAGCGTTCGCATCCTCTCGCGCAGCCGCTCGGCCGCGGCATGAAAGCCGTCCTCATCGAGACGGTCGACGCGATAGGCGACGAAGGGCGGGAGCACGTCGTAACCCGGATAAAAGAGAATCCCATGATTGATCGGGAATAAGAGGTCGTCGATCGGACCGTTGATCCCGCGGGCGGAGTAATGTTCCTCCCAGCCACCGGTGGTCACGAGCAACATCGCGCGTTTGCCCGCAAGGGTCCCTTCTCCAAAGCGGTTGCCCCAAAATTTGTCGCTGTGCTCGCCGACACCATAGGCGAAGCCGTAGGCGTACACCCGATCCACCCAGCCCTTGAGGATTGCCGGCATACCATACCACCACAGCGGGAACTGCAGGATGAGGGTGTCTGCCCACAGGAGCTTCTCATGCTCGGCTTTCACGTCTTCGGTCAGAGCGTTGGCGGCAAAGGCCTCTCCCGAAGCTTTCGCCACCTTCAATCGCGCATTTGGAGCCAGCGATCGAAAATCGGCGTGATCGACCTCGGATTTCCAGCGCTCGGCATAAAGGTCAGACACGCGTACCTGGTGACCTTGGGCCTCCAGTTCCGCGATGGCTACATCGCGCAGCGCACTATTGAGCGAATGCGGTTCGGGATGGGCGAAGACGAGTAGAACTTTCATGACATTGGCCCTCAATTGGAAAATCGATGCTTAGCTAGCCAATGCGGTGATGATCCGGTAGATGTAGATAATGGATATGATTTTGCCGAATTATGGATAAGTCCGATGTCACGCTGGAACGCATGCGCACCTTCGTCCGGGTGGCCGAACGCGGGAGCCTGTCTGCTGTTGCGCGAGAATTCGGAGTGGGCCAGTCGACGGTCACGCGGCATCTCAGAGAGCTCGAGGAGGCCGTTGGCGTACCTCTGCTTAGCAGAACCACGCGGCGCGTCACCATGACCGATGAGGGCAGCCGCTATTACGCCAGCAGCGTTCAAGTCCTCCGCCTCGTTGAGCAGGCTGTCGACGAGGCGCGCGGCACGCGCGGCGCGCCAGCCGGCACGATCCGTCTATCCTGTACAGCGGCCTTCGGGATCACACATGTCAGCCGGCTGATTTTCGCTTTTCAGGATCGCTATCCCGATATCGGGGTCGACCTCAGTCTCACCGACGAGCGGATCGACCTCGTGCGCGAGGGAGTGGATATCGCGCTTCGATTGGGTCCGTTAGCCGACAGTTCCATGAAGCTCAGAGCGCTCGGTCAGTCCCGGCGTCTGCTGGTGGCGGCGCCGAGATATCTGGCGGCGCGGGGTGTGCCGCCTGCCCCGCAGGATCTCGTTGGTCACGAAGGTATCCGTATGTCGAACGTGGCGGGGAGCGACATCCTCGCCTTGCAGGGTCCGAGTGGAGAGTCCCATTCCGTGCCCTTTGGCGGACGGTTCCGGGTCGATCACGGACTTGCAGCGCGCGAAGCCCTTCTCGCTGGCCGCGGCATTGCGCCCGCGCATCAATGGCTGGTCGACGACCTGCTGGCGACCGGACAATTGACGGCGATCTTGTCCGACTATTCGCTTCCGTCCGTTCCGCTGAGCATGCTGATCGTTCCGGAACGCGCGGGTGTTGCGCGGGTGCGGCTGCTCGTCGACTTTCTCACCGAGCAAATTGGCCTCATCCCGGGGATCGAAAAGCCGGGGCCGGAGCGCGGCTCCTGAGAGCCAGCGTCGACAGGGGCCGGCGTTCGGCACGCTTAATCCAGCCCGGAAGCGGCAAAACGCCCGCCCCGCTTTCTCGGGACGGGCGCATCAAGGGGATGTCCTACCTTAGAGGAAGGAGAAGTCGCTCGTCGAGAGTGCCTTGACGTTCTGCAGGATTGCGACCAGTTCCAGATCCGCCGTCGCGGCATTGCCGTCGGCATCGTACCAGAGACGGCCGTTGTCGGTCTCGAACAGGAACGTGCCCTTGCTGCTTGTCGCGACCGGATCCGTGCCCGTGACCAGCGTCACCGTCGCGTCGCTGGCGGCGATGCCGAAGGCGGCGCGATCGATGACGAGCTTGTCTTGGCCGCGGACAAAATCGGTGATGACATCGCCTTCGCCGTCACGTTCCTCGCGGTCGAAGACGAACCGGTCGTTGCCGGCTCCGCCCGTCAGCCAGTCGTCTCCTGCGCCACCGATCAGGGTGTCGTTGCCGTCGCGGCCATCGAGGATATCGTCGGCGCCCTTGCCATAGAGGGTGTTGGCGGTCGCATCACCGCGAATTTCGTCATCGGCTGCGCTGCCGATGATGGTCTCGAAATTCTTGACGGTGAGGCCGAGCGCCAGGCCCTTATTCTTGGCCTGTGCCTGCAGGTCGAGCACGACCGAAGTCGCGCCCTCCGCGAAGCTCAGCGTATCGATACCGACGCCGCCATCGAAGAGGTCCTTGCCGGAATGAACCGTGCGGGTGAGAACGTCGTTCTCGGCGTCGCCGTAGAGCTGGTCGTCGCCGGCGCCGTCGCGGAGCGTGTCGTTGCCGTTGCCTCCCCTGAGGACATCGTTGCCGGACATGCCGTCGAGGATGTCATTGAGGGTACCGCCCGTAACCGTGTCCTTGCCCTTGCTGCCGACATAGTCGAGCGCTTCGAAGGCGCTGAAGGATGTCGCCGTATCGACATTGACCGTGCCGGTCGTAAAGTTGAACGCGATATCCTTCGTCTGCTCGGAGAAGTTCAGCCTGATCACGTCCGTGCCCGTGCCGCCGTCGGAACGGTCGCCGATACCGGCATAGACCTTGTCATTGCCATCCTCGGCGTAGATCACATCCCTGCCGCCGCTGGTGGTCGCAGTGTCACCGTAGATGGTGTCGTTGCCGGTTCCACCACGGATCGTATCGTTGCCCGCATCACCGGACAGGAGATCGTTGCCCGCCCCGGCGCTGAGACTGTCGTGACCGGAGCCGCCGCGCAGATCGTCGTTAAGGCTGCCGCCGACGAAGACGTCGTTGCCTGTTCCGCCGACGAGCGCGATCCGTTCGACGTTTTTCACCGTGACGGGCGCATTCGTCGCCGTTACCGAGGGCGCAAGCTTGAAGGTGATGCCCTGGGTGTACTTGCTGAAATTGATGGAGGCGAAATCGGTGCCCGTCCCACCGTCGACGATCAGCGTGCCCGTCGAGGCGGTGCGCGTGAAGCTGTCGTTGCCGGTTCCGAGATTGACCGAGTTGTAGCTGGCCGCTCCCGTCGCGCTGTCGCCGACAGTGACCACGTCATTGCCGTCGCCGCCAGTGATCGAGTTCTTGCCGCCGAAGTCGCGGATGACATCGTTTCCAGCACCCGAGTTGAGCGTGTCGCTTCCCTCTCCGCCATCGAGCGTGTCATTGCCGTTGGTGCCGATCAGCGTATCGTTTCCGCCGTAGCCGTAGAAGGCGACGCTGAGCGCGGTGCCGACGGACTTCACCACGTCGTTACCGGAGCCGAATTCGACGCGATAATGCTCGAAGTTCTTGAGGCTTGTACCATCGGAGAGCGTTGCCGCTGCGCCGGTGGCAGAGAAGGTCTGAGCGGTTGTCAGCGAGCGGCGGTCGACCGCGACCGTGTCAGTACCGGTGCCGCCGTCGCCCTTGTCGGCGCCGCCGTCGCCGAGGGTCACGGCGTCGTTGCCGATGCCGCCATTGACGGTGTCACGACCGATTCCAGCGAGAAGGGTGTCGTTGCCGGCACCGCCGTCGACGTAGTCGTCACCGGCTGCGGCGTCGACATAATCATTGCCGCTGCCGGTCACGACCTTGTTGACCGTCGAACCGGTCGCGTAGATCGAGTAGTGCTCGACGCCCTTGAACGTCGTGCCGCCGGCAAGCGTATTGATTTCGGTCGATGCCTTGGCGGTGAAGTTTCCGGTGAAGTTGCGGATCACCAGCCGGTCGCTGCCGCTTACGTCGGTGATTACGTCCTTGCCCTGGCCGTAGGTGTAGTTGAGTGTGTCGTCGCCGGCGCCGCCCTCGAGTTTGTCGTCACCGACGCCGCCATCGAGCGTGTCGTTGCCGGCGTCGCCTGCCAGGCTGTCCGCGCCTGCACCGCCCAGCAGATTGTCGTTGTCGTTTCCGCCCGACAGGAGATCGTTGCCGTTCTCGCCAGAAAGCCAATCGGCTTCGTTACCCCCATAGATCTTGTCATCGCCTTCGCCGCCGCTGAGATCGTCGATGCCGGCTTCACCGGAAAGAAAGTCATTGCCGGCGTCGCCACGCAATACGTCGAAGCCGTAGCCACCCGTCAATGTGTCGTCGCCGTCACCGCCGAAGAGGACGTCGGTTCCGCGGCCGCCTGAAAGCCTGTCAGCGCCGAGCCCGCCCATCAGCATGTCGGCATAGTTGCCCCCGGTTATGATGTCGTCGAAATTCGTTCCATTGATCGCGAAAGCCTCGACATTCCTGGTCTGAAGGCCGCCGATCAGTGTTTGCGGCGTGATCCAGTCTTTGACGGTGAAATTGATGGCGGCCGTGTGGGCCGAATAGTCGACATGAGCGGTATCCGTGCCGGAGCCGCCGTCGATCACGTCGCCGGAGACGTCGCCAAGCGTCGAGCCGAGAAATCTGTCCCTGCCGCTGCCGCCGTTGAGGCTGTCCGCGCCGGCGCCACCGGTCAACAGGTCGTCCCCGCTGTTGCCGTTCAGCGTGTCGTTGCCGTCGCCGCCCATGAGGTTGTCGTATTGGAACGAGCCGTTGACGGTGTCATTTCCCTCGTCTCCGGTCACCGTATCGCTTCCCATCCCGCCGTTGACGATGTCGTCGCCGGCAAGCGCTATGATGAAATCGTTCTCAAGATCGCTGCCGGTCAACACGTCGTTGCCGGCAGTTCCGAAGGTAGTCGCCATACTTGTTTCCTTGTTTCTGTGCATCGGGACATGCGTCTCTGTTCGCCGGGGTGATCGCCTCGGCGTGGTGATGGAATGGTCTTTTTGGAAAGGGCGCCCATGGCGGGCGGTCGCTCATCGTCGCAAGCGACAAGGCGTCGATGGACTAGATGCGGTGCCGTTTCATGGAGTTCTCCCCAGCCAAGCCCCTCACAAGTCATGCGGTATTGCGTGACTTGAAGAACGTTCCCTGCCGTTCTCGCTGCCATATATTGACCAGACCGAGAGCGTTTTGTGTTTCCGCGGGAACAGACCAAGTGGGTAGATTCGCGGATCGATGCGCAGATCTATGGTTGCAAAAAAGGGGCCGACGAATGAGGACGGATCACAGCCTTCTGTGGGACTGGGTCAACGACAGCGGATAGCGTGTCGGATGGTAGGCGGCGGCGCTTACATTGACCGTGCGGTTGTGCGTGTCGTAGGCGATCTGGTCCAGCGTCAGCACCGCGGCAGGAACATCGAGCTCAAGGAATGACGCTTCCGTCTCGGTGGCGAGCCGGGCACTCAAGGTCGATTGGCCGCGCGATGGAATAATTCCGTAGCGGTTCTCGAACTCCGCATAGAGCGACCGGTTCTCGACCGTCCAGTCGATGTCGAGGATGCCCGGCGCGAGCGAGGCGGAAAACCAGTCCCGCTGGATGACCACCGGCACGTCGTCGAGGAGGCGCAATCTCTCGAGGAAAACGACATCGGCTCCTGTCGGCAACGATAGCGGCCGCGCGACTTCAGCGTCGGCCCGGATGATCTTGCCGGCAAGAAGGCGCATGCCGGGCTTGCGATTGTTGGCATAGGCCGTCTGGGTGAAGCTGCGCACGACCTCGAGTTCATAAATCGGCGTCGGCTCGGTGACATATATGCCCTTGCCGGGTCGCGTCTGCAGATAGCCGAGATTCTCGAGTTCCTTCACCGCCTGGCGCACCGTAATACGGCTCACACCATAGGCCGCCACAAGCTCTCGCTCGGACGGAAGCTTGTCGTTGACTGCTAGCTCCCGCCTTTCGATCATGCCCCTGAGCAGGTTGCGCAATTGCACGTAGAGCGCATCCGGGTGGTTGCGATCGATGGAATTCTCGTCTGGAAGATTTGCGTGTCGTGCCATCAGTCGTTCGTTTCAGCCGCCAGTTGCCGGGTGCCCTTCTGCATTGCACCTGGCAAGGTCTAAGACAAGGGCCTGGCGCGTTTTCCGCTCCGCGCTTTTTCGATCATCCGGCCCCTTTCGGCCCCGCCTTGTGGACCGCGAGAAAAGCGTCCGCAGATCGAATTGACATAACTGGTTATATCCAGTAGCGATATCACAATCGGAACGGCGGAGTAAAGCATGAAACTGACCTTGATTGGCGGCGGCGGCGTCCGGGCACCCCTGTTTGTCGGATCTGCCCTCAGGCGCGCGGAAAGAAGCGGCCTGACGGAGATCTGCTTGCAGGACATCAACGAGCAGAAGCTCGATCTCTTCGGGCGGATCAGCCAGGAACTGGCGCGGCGCATGCAGTCCCCGGTCAGGATCACGATGTCGGCGGATGCTGAGCGGGCGCTTGAAGGAGCGAGCTACGTCGTGACCACGGTCCGGCCCGGCAACGAAGAGGGCCGGATCAAGGACGAACGCATCGCGCTTGCTCATGGCGTGCTGGGTCAGGAGACCACCGGTCCGGGTGGCTTTGCGATGGCGCTCCGCAGCATTCCGGTCATCCTCAAATATGCGGAGATCCTGAAGAAGGTCAGTCCCGATGCCTGGCTGTTCAACTTCACGAATCCGGCCGGCCTGGTCGCGCAAGCCCTGCAGAACGAGGGCTATCACCGCACCGTCGGCATCTGCGATGGTGCGAACGGTGCGCAGGAAGCCTTGGCGCGGTGGTACAAGGTGCCGCAGAATGACGTGCATGCCGAGGTCTATGGCTTGAACCACCTCTCCTTTACGAGGAGTGCAAAGATCGACGGCAAGGAAGTGCTCCAGCCCTTGCTTGACGACGACGCCTTCATCCGCGCGACGTCGCAGCGCATGTTCGATAGCAAGCTCATCCGCCAACAGCGCAACTGGATCAACGAATATCTCTATTACTACTACTATGCGGAAAGGGCCGTCGAAGCGCTCAAGTCCGACGAGCGCACGCGTGGTGAAGAGGTCAAGGACCTGAACGCGGCCTTGATCGCCAAGCTCGGCGCGATCGATCTCGATGCCGACGCCGAGGGAGCGCTGGCGGCCTACTATGCCTATGAGCGGCGGCGCAACGCGACTTACATGCACTACGCGCTGTCAGACGCGCCTAGCATGGAAGAGGCCGACAAGTTCGTCGAAGGCATCGCGGCCGGCGAGACGGGCGAAGAGGGGGAAGGCTATGCCGGGGTCGCGCTCAACCTTGTCGATGCGCTGCAGACGGGAAAGCCATGCTACACGGGCCTCAACGTCCGCAATGAAGGCGCGATCGACGGCCTGCGCGCGGACGATGTCGTGGAGGTGAGCTGCGTGGTCGACAAGAGCGGCATCAGGCCGCTCAAGATGGGCGCCATGCCCGAGGCCCAGGCGCAGCTCGTCCAGAACGTCAAGCGCTACGAGCGGCTGGCCGTCCGCGCGATCAAGGAGCGGAGCCGCGAACTCGCCGTCGAGGCGCTGATGGCGCATCCGCTGGTGCTCTCGTATTCGCGTGCCGTGCCGCTGGTCGACGAATATCTTGCAGCGCACGCGCAATATGCAGGTGATTGGTCGTGAGTGAGACACTAGGCTCCCGCTACGACGTGATGGTGGTCGGAGAGTACTACTTCGACCTGATCTTCCGCGGTCTCCCGGATGTGCCGAAGATCAGTGCCGATCTTTGGGCCGAAGAGTTCGAGTGGGTGCCGGGTGCTGCCTATTCGACAGCGCTGGCACTTGCCCGGCTTGGAACCAAGGCGGGGTGGTGGTGCACCTTCGGCAACGACATCTTCAGCCGCATGATCATCGACGAAGCGCGGCGCGAAAACATCGATGATGGGCTCTTCATCCACCTGGACAAACCGTTGCGCCGGGTGAGCGCGGCATTCTCTTTCGCGCATGACCGCGGCTTCATCAGCTATGCCGAGCAGCCGGACCCGTTGCCGAAGCCGGAGGATCTCGATCGCATCAGGCCGCAAATCCTGCTGCTGCAGGGCTTCTCGCTCGATGAGGAGCGGCGCGCGCTCATCCAGGCGGCGCGCGATCTCGGCATAATCGTCTGCTCCGACTTGCAGCACGTGGACTACAAGCTAACGACACCCGGCATCGAAGAGATGCTGAGGCTGATCGACGTCTTCCTGCCGAATTCCTCCGAGGCGAAGGCGTTGACCGGCGAAGATGGCATCGAGCACGCGCTCGCCTCGATCGCCCGGTTCTGTCCGACCGTCGTCATCAAGTGCGGCGCGGACGGCGCCATCGCCTCTTCGAAGGGAGAGATCTGCCGCGTGCCTGCGCTGGCGGTCGACGTGTTCGACACGACCGGCGCGGGCGACTGCTTCAATGCAGGCTTCGTCCACGGGCTGCTCACCGAGCCGGACTTGCGCGGTGCGATCGAAATCGCGGTCATCTGCGGTTCGCTCGCCGTCACAGGCTACGGCGGCCGCAATCTGCCTTTTCAAAAAGATCTTACGAAATATCGGCGGCGGGAGGCCGCGATATAGCGACGTTCACAAGAGAACGAATGAGGGAACGACATGAAACACAAACTGAAAATGCTCGCAGGCATGGCCGTGGTGGCCTTCGCATTGGCGCTCCCGGCAAAAGCCGAAACGGTCTCGATGTTCTGCTCCGCGACCGACTACGAATTGTGTGAAAAGGCCGTCGCGAAGTGGTCGGAGAAAACCGGCAACGAGGTGAAGCTCAACCGGATGCCGCAGAACCTCGACGATGCGATCCCGATCTACCAGCAACTCTTCGCGGCCCAATCGTCGGACATCGACGTGCTTTATATCGACGTCATCTGGCTCGGCATGTTCAAGGATCATCTGCTCGACGTCACGTCGATGATCCCGGAGGACGAGGTGAAGGCGCATTTCGCCTCGGCCACGGATGCCGCGCGCCTCGACGGCAAGCTTCTGGCGATGCCCTTCTACATCGATACCGGGCTGATGTTCTATCGCAAGGACCTGCTCGAGAAATACGGCAAGGAGCCGCCGAAGACCTGGGATGAAATGACCGCGACCGCGAAGGAGATCCAGGACGCGGAGCGCAAGGCCGGAAACCCCGACATGTGGGGCTATGCCTGGCAGGGTCGCAGCTACGAGGGCCTGACCTGCGACGCGCTGGAATGGATCGCTTCGGCCGGCGGCGGGACCATTATTTCCGATGACGGCGAGGTCACCATCAACAGCCCCGTGACGGAAGCGGCGCTGACGCGTGCGCGCGGCTGGATCGGGACGATTTCGCCCGAAGGCGTCCTCAACTACGACGAGGAAAATTCGCGCGCCCTCTTCGAAAGCGGCAATGCCGTATTCCACCGCAACTGGCCCTATGTCTGGGGCACGTCGCAGGCAGAAGGCGGGAAGCTCGTCGGCAAGGTCGGCGTCTCCGCCCTGCCGCTCGGCGCCGAGGGGCAGAAGTCGAGCGGCACGCTCGGCACGGCCTATCTCGGGGTTTCCAAATATTCGCAGAAGCAGGAACTTGCAGCTGACCTGCTGCGCTACATGGTCAGCTTCGAGGACCAGAAGATGCGCGCGATCGAAGGCGGCTACAACCCGACAGTCGAGGCGCTTTACGAGGATGCCGACGTACTGGCGAAAATTCCCTTCCTCGGCATGGCAAAGACGGCCTTCGAGGAATCTGTTGCCCGTCCGTCCGCTGCCACCGGCAAGAACTACAACCGGATTTCCCGCACGTTCTACCGGGCCGTTCACGACATCATTTCCGGCAAGGACGATGTCGCCAAGGAGCTCGCTGACCTGGAACGACGCCTCCAGCGCGACGTCAAAGCCGGCGAATGATCAAGGTGGCATCTCCGAGGGGATTCTTCGGAGGCGCCTTTTCGCAAGCATGGAGTTTGACGCGACGAGTTCCTGATGGCGAAGCCTATTGTCTTCGAGGGGGCTTGATGAAATGGGCTCCTGTGTTGCTGAGCAGATCGCGGCAGGCATTGGCTGCTTTTGAGCGCCAGCGGTAAGAAGGAAGCGTTGAAGCGCGTGGCGACGGCCGGAGGTTTGCCGCCGACTGGCCCGCGACCATCGCGCTCGAACGCAGCGACAGAGAAATCCTGGCCGACCGCGCCGCGGCAGGCCTTTGAGGGACAGCGGAATGGCTTCAGTCACCTTGAAAAACGTCAGCAAGAGCTTTGGCGCCTACGATGTCATCCGGTCGATCGACCTGGAGATCGAGGACGGCGAGTTCATGGTGTTCGTCGGCCCGTCGGGTTGCGGGAAGTCGACGCTTTTGCGCGTGATTGCCGGCCTTGTCCCGGTTTCCGAAGGTGACGTCTTCATTGGTGGCGAGCAGGTGACCGACGTGCCGGCATCTAGGCGCGGGCTTGCCTTCGTCTTCCAGTCCTATGCGCTCTATCCGCATATGAACGTGTCGCGCAACATCAGCTTCGCGCTCGAAACCGCGCGCCTCGGCAAGGACGAAATCCGCCGCCGCGTGACCAAGGTCGCGGAGATGCTGAAGATCAGCCATCTGCTCGACCGGCGCCCGCGCCAGCTTTCCGGCGGCCAGCGGCAGCGCGTGGCGATCGGCCGCGCGCTTGTCGGTGATCCCGAGGTTTTCCTCTTCGACGAACCGCTGTCCAATCTCGACGCCGATCTGCGCATGGAAATGCGCTTCGAGATCGCCAAGCTGCATGCCGACGTGAAGACGACGATGATCTATGTGACGCATGACCAGACCGAGGCGATGACGCTTGCCGACCGGATCGTCATCCTCAATCAGGGGCAGATAGAACAGGTCGGCCGGCCGAGGGAGCTTTATGACCGGCCGGCGAACAGATTCGTCGCCGGTTTTCTCGGCAGTCCGCGCATGAACTTCGCGCCGCTCGACCGCGCCGCCTCATCGGGCACCGTGCTCCGGGGCGCCGGCGGCTTTTATCATGCCGCCGAACTTGCTGGCGCCGACAGCCCCGTCGAGATTGGCCTCAGGCCCGAAGCCCTCAAGCTGGTCAGCGCCGAGACCAAGGGCGCGATCCGCGGAACTTTCGAGCGCATGGAGGATCTCGGTTACGAATATGTCTGCTATGTGCGGCTCAGCGAGACACTGGTCTGGACGGTGCGCTCGACTGGAAGCCTGCCGGCATTCGCAGAGGGCGAGGTGGTCGGCCTCGGCTGGCAGCCTGAAAGTCTCTATCTCTTCGGCGAAGACGGGAGACGGATCGATCACGGCGGCGCCGTGCAACTGGCATCGGGAGCTTCGCTGTGAGTGCGGCCGAGAGGATGCAACGGCAGCAGAGCCGGACCGCGTGGCTGTTTCTGCTGCCGCTGATAATCGCGCTCTTTGGCGTCGCAATCTGGCCGCTCGCGCGGAGCATCTTCTTTTCCTTCACCGACGCCTTTCTCGATGCGCCGGCGAATTACGGCTTTGTCGGGATCGACAATTTCATAGCCGTCGCCGAAGATCCGGTGTTCTGGCGCGCGGTCAAGAACACGCTGTTCTTCACCGTCATATCTGTCGGCCTGGAGACGCTACTGGGGCTCGCGATCGCGCTGTTGCTCCACCGGGCTTTCGTCGGCCGCGGCATCGTCAGGGCGGCCATTCTTGTTCCCTGGGCCATGCCGATGGTCGTCTCCACCCGGATATGGGAATGGATGCTCAACGACCAGTTCGGCCTCGTCAACAAGCTTCTCGTGACGCTGGGCCTCGTCGAGAAGGGCGTCGCCTGGACCGCCGAACCCTCGCTCATCCTCTATACCGTGATCTTCATCGATGTCTGGGTGACGACGCCGTTCATGGTGCTGCTCATTCTCGCAGGGCTCCAGTTGATCCCGGAGGAGATATACGAGGCCGCCGAGGTCTCCGGCGTGCCGCACTGGAAGCGCTTCTGGTCAATAACGCTGCCGCTCGCCACACCGGCGATCGGCGTTGCGATGCTGTTTCGCACGCTCGATGCGCTGAGGATGTTCGACCTGAGCTATGTGCTCGCGGCCAACAATGAAAACACCATGACGATGTCGATCTATGCGCGCGACCAGCTGATCAGCTTCCAGGACCTCGGCCTCGGCTCGGCGGCGTCGACCTGGGTGTTTATGATCATCGGGCTGATCGCGATTGTTATTGTTGGCGTCCTGCGCCTCGATCGGACAACGGGGTGACGAAAATGGCAATGACGGCGACAGCCCCCGCAAAACGCTATTCCAACAGCACCTATCGCACGATCCAGCGCCTGAGGACTTTCGGTCTCTATGTCGGCGTAGCGGCCGTGCTCGTTTACATGCTTTTCCCGTATTACTGGGCGATCGTATCGTCGACGAAATCCGGCCAGGCGCTCTACCGGTTCAGTCTCCTGCCGTCGCTGGACTTCAGCAATTACCGGCAGCTGTTCCACAATCCGGTCTTCATGGGAGCGCTCGTGAATTCCGGTCTGGTCGCTTTCGCCAGCACGATGATTTCCCTTGTGATCGGCATTCTCGCGGCTTACGCGCTCGGGCGGCTGCAATTTTCGCCGGGCCGGATCATTTTGATCGCCGTCCTGATGATCTCGATTTTCCCGCAGGTGGTCGTGCTCTCGGGAATGTTCGAAGTGATAGGCTGGCTTGGGCTCTACAATCGCCCGTCGGCGCTCATCGTTTCCTATCTCATCCTCACGCTGCCGTTTACCACCTGGATCCTGACCAGCTTCATTCGCGATCTGCCGACCGAGCTGGAGGAAGCGGCGCTCATCGACGGCTGTTCGCGGCTGAGGGTGCTGACCCATGTGCTGCTGCCGCTGATGGGACCGGCGATCGCCAGCACGGGGCTACTCTCGTTCATTCTGGCGTGGAACGAATTCCTCTTCGCACTCACCTTTATTCTGACCGACGAGAACCGGACCGTACCGGTTGCGATCGGCCTCCTCACCGGCAGTAGCCGCTACGAATATCCGTTCGGCCAGATCATGGCCGCGTCGGTGACCGTAACGTTACCGCTGTTGGTGCTGGTGCTGACTTTCCAGCGCAAGATCGTCGCTGGTCTGACGTCGGGCGCCGTCAAAGGATAGTTGCGTCGTCGACAAGCAGGCGTCGCCCGCAATTCATGCAGATGATCAAAAAATAGGCGGTGCGTTCGAGCTAATTCAGCTTGCCCGGAATGCCTGGATGCTCTTCGGCTTCAGCGCGAACGGCCTCTTCGTGGTACCAGCAACCGTCTATGGCGGCGGCACAAATGTCCTGCGCACCGGGATCCGGCTTCTCCTCCCGGCGATTCTCCGCCCTTCTGAAGGGTTTCGCGGGGAAAGGATAAATCGTCGCCGACCTGCGGTATAAACTCTCGGCCATCGTCTGGTCTCCCTTGAGTTCTGCGAGGGAGCATAGCGCATCGCATTTGATTTGCACATGGTTTGCGCGAAATGATGAAAACGCAATCAATTGCGTGCCGTATTTGTGGGCACGCGCTTTCGCACGATGAAAATTTAGCCGGCGCCCTCGGAATTTTTACGGCTGGGCACACCATTCATATGCCATCTGGGTTCGCGGGGCGGCAGGGCGTGGTCCGGTGCGAGGCGGAGCCCGAACCGCGAGCAACTAACCATTTGACTCTATTACAGCGTTCCAACGGCGCGAGCGGCAAGTGGATGGTTCCGCGCCCGGACAAAGGATCCACAGGTCGATCAATTCTTTTGCTGCCAGCGAGGCACAATGTCCGAACTGGCACGCAAAATGCTTATGCAGTTCCGGATCCCTTGGCGGTCGGCGCTTCGCAAGCGTGTCGTTCCGTTAGGATTTGCTCAAAGCCTCGCAACACCACGTTATGAGAGATTCGCAATGACAAAGTATAAGCTCGAGTATATCTGGCTCGACGGCTACACCCCGGTACCGAACCTGCGCGGAAAGACGCAGATCAAGGAATTCGATGCATTCCCGACGCTCGAGCAACTCCCGCTGTGGGGTTTCGATGGTAGCTCGACGATGCAGGCCGAAGGCCGCAGCTCCGATTGCGTGCTGAAGCCGGTCGCGGTCTATCCGGACCCGGTTCGCACCAACGGCGTACTGGTCATGTGCGAAGTCATGATGCCGGACGGCAAGACCCCGCATCCGTCGAACAGCCGCGCGACGATCCTCGACGACGAGGGCGCCTGGTTCGGTTTCGAGCAGGAATATTTCTTCTACAAGGACGGCCGTCCACTCGGCTTCCCGGAGCATGGCTACCCGGCGCCGCAGGGCCCGTACTACACCGGCGTCGGCTATAAGAACGTCGGCGACATCGCACGCCAGATCGTCGAAGAGCATCTCGATATCTGCCTGGCGGCCGGTATCAACCATGAAGGCATCAATGCCGAAGTCGCCAAGGGCCAGTGGGAATTCCAGATCTTCGGCAAGGGCTCCAAGAAGGCTGCCGACGAAGTCTGGCTTGCTCGTTACCTGCTGCAGCGCCTGACGGAAAAGTACGGCATCGACATCGAGTGGCACTGCAAGCCGCTCGGTGACACCGACTGGAACGGCTCGGGCATGCACTGCAACTTCTCGACCGCCTACATGCGTGAAGTCGGCGGCAAGGACTATTTCGAAGCGCTGATGGCTGCCTTCGAGAAGAACCTGCACGAGCACATCGCCGTTTACGGCCCGGACAACCACATGCGTTTGACCGGCAAGCATGAGACGGCGCCGTGGAACAAGTTCAGCTATGGCGTTGCCGACCGCGGTGCATCGATCCGCGTCCCGCACAGCTTCGTCAACAACGGCTACCGCGGCTATCTCGAAGACCGCCGCCCGAACTCCCAGGGCTGCCCCTACCAGATCGCTTCGCAGGTGCTGAAGACCATCTCGACCGTTCCGACCGAAGGCAGCGTCGCGAAAGTCGCATAAACACTCCCCGCGGCGCCGACGCGAATGTCGGCGCCGTGTCTTTTTTCCTGGTTGGCGTGATCCTCGCCAGGAAGGGACGCTGATGGCTGTTGCCACAGTCAGCGATTCCCATGCCCGTCTTCACCGCTTTCTTGCTTCGATGATCCAATCGACCGCTTCGGAAATATCTCGAACCGTCGCGGTCGGTGCTGGCTCGAAACGCTTCTCGTCGCCTTTGCGGTACTTGCCGGTGCGCACCAGCAGGGCGTGCGCCAAGCCAGCCTGCAGCGCGCCCGCCACATCTGTTTCGGCGTCGTCACCCACCATGACGGCCTGAGCGCCCGGACAATTGATCGTCGCGAGTGCAGATCGGAGAAAGGCCTGCGACGGCTTCCCGAGCACGATCGCGCTCTTCTGGCTGGCGAATTCCAGTCCTGTTACGAACGCCCCGGCGTCGAGGCTGAGCTTTCCGTCGGAATCCATGAAAGTCCGGTTTGGGGCAAGCGCCAGCAATTCCGCGCCCGCAATCAATTCCCGAAACGCAGCGTTGAGCGCCCGGTAATCGAAAGCCTCACCAGCATCACCGACAACGACGGCTTTCGGCAGATCGCTCGCCAGATCCTCGAATTCCGGCGCGAGATTGGGGTGGACGAGCAGATGTGGCGATCGGTCATGTTCGGAAAGCCATTGGCGCGCCGCCTCAGCCGGCGTGAAGACTTCGTCGGCTGCCACGGAAAGGCCCAGCCGGGCAAGCCGGTCAAGAACGGCTGGTTTGGTCGAGCGGGTGGTGTTGCTGACGAAGCGGATGGGAAGGCCAACGTCGCGCAGGCGAAGGACGGCCTCCGTTGCGCCAGGCACGGCCACTTCGCCGTCATAGATGACGCCTGCAAGATCCAGAAGGACACCGCTGATCATCGTCGCAGGATGACACGGAGGCGTGCAGGGTCAAGTTCTCGCTTTGATACCATGGCCCACGGTGGGCTTCGCCGTGCGGCAGCGGTAGCTCTCGATCATTGCCGTGGTCGCCGGTTCTGCGGGATTTATCCGACGCTGTAGCGAGAGCAGGTGCCTGAGTACCGACGATTGAATGGCTGCGGCGCCAAGGTGCAAGCCTCACCTTCATCGACCTTTTGTCGGGCCGGATAAGCAAGCGGCGCCTTGCGAGAAGCCGCTGAACGATCGAGAGGTAGTCGGCCGGCTACCCGGCAGCCAGTTGGACAGCCAAGATCTTGGCTGTGTTACGCGCCGTTAGCCGCGGCGGATGTCCGGAAAGGTTGCCGGGTCAATACCGAGGGTGCGCAGGTCGCGCGCGTTCGGGCGGCGGTGGCCTTCGACGGCGGCGGCGGCAGCATTCGCGGCACCCAGAACGGCGAAGGCGCGGCCAATGAAACCCATACGGTTCTTGCTGGTGGCAGTCATCTCTTTGCTCGCTTTCGTTTTCTATTTGATAAGCGAAAGATGGGCCCGAGCACGTGTTTTTGCAATGCACAAAACCTCACCCCAGCCATGCAGCGAAAGCACGTCCGCCAGTGATGGGGCGAGCCGGCCTCAAAGGCTGGAAGAGGAAGAAAGTAGGAGCGGGAAACGGGCTGCCCCTCCCATTTCCCGCTCCTTGAATCGCCTTGGGAGGCGAAAGCGTCAGTCCTCGCTGGCGGCAAGTTGCGCAAGGACCTGGCCGCGCCCACGCGCTCTCAGGATGAGCGGCACGATAAGGGCAAGGGCGGCGATGACCAGAAGCACCGCTGCGATCGGCGAGGTGAAGAGCACGGTAATGTCACCCTGGCTGATCGAGAGCGCCCGGCGAAGCTGTTGTTCCGCGAGCGGTCCAAGGATCAGGCCGACGACAACCGGCGCGATCGGATAGCCGAAGACACGCATGACGTAACCAAGCAGGCCGAAGGCGAGCAGCATGCCGAGTTCGAACACCGACGGGTTGGCGCCGATCGTGCCGAGCGTCGCGAACAGGAGAATGCCTGCGTAAAGCCACGGCTTCGGGATGGTCAGGAGCTTAACCCAGAGGCCGATCAGCGGCAGGTTCAGGACCAGCAGCATGAAGTTGGCGATGAGGAGGCTCGCGATCAAGCCCCAGACGAGCTGCGGGTTGGTGGCAAACAGCAGCGGTCCGGGCTGGAGGCCGTATTGCTGGAAGCCGGCCAGCATGATTGCCGCAGTCGCCGTCGTCGGCAGCCCGAGAGTGAGCAACGGCACCAACGTGCCGGCAGCCGAAGCGTTGTTGGCTGCTTCCGGTCCGGCAACGCCTTCGATCGCGCCATTGCCGAACTCTTCCGGATGCTTGGTGAGGCGCTTTTCGGTCGCATAGGAAAGAAAGGTGCCGATTTCGGCGCCGCCGGCCGGCATCGCGCCGATCGGAAAGCCGATGGCAGTGCCGCGAAGCCAGGGCTTCCATGAGCGTGCCCAATCCATAGCGCTCATCCAGACCGAGCCCTTGACGGCTTCGACCTTGTCCGGGCCGCGATCGCCCTGGGCGGCGATGTAGAGCGTCTCGCCGATAGCGAACATGGCGACCGCAAGCGTCGTCACCTCGATACCGTCGAGCAGGTCGGGCACGCCGAAGGAAAGGCGCGTCTGGCCGGTCAACTGGTCGATGCCGATGCAGGCGAGTGTCAGACCGATGAAGAGGGAGGTCAGGCCGCGAAGCGTCGAGTCCCCGAAAGCCGATGACACCGTGACGAAGGCCAGCACCATTAGCGCGAAATATTCGCGCGGGCCGAAGACGAGCGCGAGCTTGACGATATAGGGCGCGATGAAGGCGAGCGCGAGTGTGGCGATGAGGCCGGCGACGAAGGAGCCGATCGCAGCGGTCGCCAATGCCGGGCCGCCGCGTCCGGCGCGCGCCATCTTGTTGCCCTCGAGCGCCGTGACGATGGACGAGCTTTCGCCCGGCGTGTTGAGCAGGATCGAAGTGGTCGAGCCGCCATACATGCCGCCATAATAGATGCCGGCGAACATGATCAGCGAGCCGCCCGGATCGAGCTTGTAGGTAACGGGCAGCAAAAGCGCCACGGTCAACGCGGGGCCGATGCCGGGCAGGACGCCGACGGCGGTGCCAAGCGTCACGCCGATTAGCGCATAGATGAGATTCATCGGCTGGACAGCGACCAGCAGGCCCTGCAGCAGGAAGTCGAAAGTACCCATGGTCGGCCCCTCAGAAGAACAGGCGTTCAAGCGGCCCTGCGGGCAGCGACAATTGCAGGAGCTTGGCGAAGATCAGCCAGACGACGAAGCTGAAGGCGATGCCGACCGGCACGGTGAGCCAGAGCATGCGCTTGCCGAAGCCGCGCGCCGTCATCGCGAAAAGAATGCCGGTTGCGATCGAAAAGCCGAGCGTGTTCAAGAGCAGCATCTGGGCGGCGAGGCCACCAACAATCCAGAGAACCGGCCCGGACTCCTGGTGCTCCCGCTCGTGACCGAAGTCGCCCCTCACCGCTTCGATGGCGGTCCAGACGGCGAGCCCGACGAGACAGCAGGCGATCACGTAAGGGACCGTCGTCGGCCCGATCTGCGAATAGCCGGCGAGCCCGGTGAGACGGGAGACGTCCCAGAAGATCAGGCCGGCGATGACCGCCAGAACGACGGCGATGATGAGCGCCGCCCTGTCAGGGCGGCGCGTTTCGACTGAAGGGTGGTTCCCCTTATTCATTTGACCAGCCCGATGTCCTTGAGGACGTTTTCGGTTGCGGAAATGTCCTTGGAGAGCTGTTCGTCAAAGGCGGCGCCGGAGAGGTAGGAGTCCTGCCAGCCCTTGGTCTTTAGCACTTCCTGCCAGCCGGCGGACTTGGCGAGCTTCTCGATATCGGCGGAGACGGCAGCCTTCTGCTCGTCGGTGAGGCCAGGGGCGGCCGCGACCATCCGCCAGTTTTCGATCACGACGTCGAGGCCCGATTCCTTCAGCGTCGGCGCGTCGATGCCTGGGAGACGCTCTCCACTTGAAACGGCGAGCAGCCGGAGCGTTCCGGCTTTCACCTGCGATTCGAATTCGCCATAGCCGGAAATGCCTGCGGTCACCTGGCTGCCGAGGATGGCGGCGAGCGCTTCACCACCGCCGGAATAGGCGATGTAGTTGATCTTCGTCGGATCAACGCCGGCCGCCTTGGCAATCAGCCCGACCGCGATATGGTCAGTGCCGCCGGCCGAGCCGCCGGCCCAGGAAACGGCGCCCGGATCCTTCTTCAGCGCCTCGACGAGATCGCCCATTGTCTTGATCTCGGACGCGGCCGGCACGACGATCGCCTCGTATTCGCCCGTCAGTCGCGCGATCGGGGTCACGTCCTTGAGGGTCACCGGCGAATTGTTGGTAAGGATGGCGCCTACCATGACGTAGCCGCCGACGAGAAGGGCGTTGGGGTTGCCCTTCTGCTGGCTGGCAAACTGCGCAAGCCCGATGGTGCCGCCGGCGCCGGGAACGTTCTGCACCTGGACATTGCCGGAAATGCCTTCCTGCTGCATGACGGTCTGCAGCGAACGGGCCGTCTGGTCCCAGCCACCGCCGGGGTTAGCCGGCGCAATGATCGTATAGTCGGCGGCATATGCCGGCAGCGCCAGGGCGCCGGCGAGAATGGATGCCAGGAAGAAGTGTTTCAAGGTCGGTCCTCCGTAGGGCGCGTTTAATCGCGCGTGCGTTGATTATCGTCGCGTACGGGAGAAGCACGTGGCTGGTTTTTTGCGCGCCAGCCGCTGACCGTGGTGGTGATTTCCTCCCGATGCGCTGCTGACGGCCCGCCTCCACGGATCATCAGCGATCCCTAAGCCACCATAGAAAGCTGACATTAACCTGACATCAAGTCGGCATTGCGTAAATGGTTTGTTCTGCCTGCCGAAATTTCAGTGGAGTCTGAGAACCTCGTTCCAGCGAGCGATCAAGCGGGCGCGCTTGACCTGGTCGAGATAGACCATCAATCCGGGGCTGACTGGAACGGGCCGCAATTGCCCGCCGAGCATCTCCTGCATGGTGTTGGCGGTATTCTCGCCCGCGACATCCGGGCTGACTGCGGGGATCTGCAGCTCGCGTGCCATTATGGTCTGGCCTTCCTTCGACATGAAGAATTCGAGGTAGCGGCGGCCGAGATCGGGGGAAGCGGCTGCCTGCGGCACCAGCCCGATGCGCGACATCACCACTGTGTAGTCCTTCGGAAGGACGATCCCGACATCGGGATGGCGCGAGGCCCAGTCGGCGGCATAGGAGCCGAGGATATTGTAGCCAAGAACGAACCGTCCATCGGCGACCCGTTCGACGATCGCCTGGCTGGTCGAATAGAGTTTGACGCCCGCGGCCCCCATAGCCTGGATGACGCTCCAGATGTCGCCGAACTGTTCCTGGTCGCGCGACATGAAGAGGAAGCCGACGCCGGAGCGCTCGATGTCATAGGTGCCGATCCGGCCGAAGACGACGCTGCCCTGTCGCCTCAGATAGTCGACGAATTCCGCGCGTGTTGCAGGTGGCGGCTCGGTCTTGAAGCTTGGCTTGTGATAGACGAAGACGGCTGGCTCGAAGGTCAACGCATAGGCCGTATTGCGCCAGTTTGCCCAGGCCGGCCAGCGGCCGCTCATCGGCAGATCGCTGCGTTGCGCATAACCGTCATTGCTGAGCTTGACCTGCAGGTCCATCGCCGAGGAGAAGGCAAAGTCGGCGGTCTTCTGGCCCGCATCCGTCTCTTTGACGATCCGGTCGTAGATCTCGCCCGTCAGCATGTCCTCGTAACGCACCGCCACGTCCGGATTGGCTTTCTGGAAGCCGAGGATCATCGGCCGCGCGAGCGGTTCGTCGAGCGAGGAATAGACGACGAGAACGGGGGCTGCGTCGTCCCCAGAAAGGGCCGGAAAGAGCACGGGCGCCGAAAGCGCCGGTCCGGGAAGAAGAAGACAGAGAAGCAGGGAGATCAGGTAGCGCATAATTCCACAATGCCATACAGCGCCGCGCGTCCGCTTAGACACGCAAAAGCCGCCGTAACAGCTTGAAGTGCTGCATGTTTCTCTCCCTAAATCAATTCCGGTTTAGGAATTATGCAGTAGCCGCCTGCCGTTCACAAGCAAGCTTGGGGCCGATAAAGTGAGCGGGGGGAGAGCGACATTGCGAATCTTGCTTGTTGAAGACAATAAGGCCCTGGCAGAGGGTTTATCCGCGATCCTGCGCGGAAGCGGTTATGCGATCGACGTCGTAAGCGACGGTGCCTCGGCGCATGCCGTTGCCGCTGCGGAGAGCTTCGATCTGGTGATCCTCGATCTGAACCTGCCGGAAATGGATGGCCTCGACGTGTTGCGCGCCATGCGGGCGCGGCAGAACCGGGCGGCGGTCCTGATCCTGACGGCGCGCGGCACGCCCGAGGAGCGGGTGAAGGGCCTCGATCTCGGCGCCGACGACTACATGATCAAGCCTTTCGACATCGGAGAGTTCGAGGCGCGGGTGCGGGTTCTCCTTCGCCGCCAGGCAGGATTGCGGGCATCGGTCGTCAGCTATGGCAACGTCACGCTGGACCTGACGGCGCGCAGCTTTTCTGCCGGTGGTGTACCGATCGAAATTCCCGCTCGCGAGCTCGGGTTGCTCGAACTTCTGTTCATGCGCGCCGGCAAGGTTGTCGCCAAGGAGGCGATCGTCCAGTCGCTCACCGGCCTCGATGACGATCTCAGCGCCAATGCGATCGAGCAATATGTGAGCCGGCTCCGCAAGCGCCTGGCGCCCTACGGCCTGACGGTGCGCACCGCGCGGGGCATCGGCTATTATCTCGACAAGACGGCCAGCCCCGAATGAGGACCGTCGTCTACTCGCTGCGGCGCCGGCTGCTCGGCTGGCTCCTGATCTCCACCGCCGTGATCGGTGTGGTGGCGCTGACCGACACCTACCGGGAGGCGGTCAAGACAGCGAACGTCGTCTCGGACCGTGTGCTTGCCGGTTCGGCGCTGGCGATCGCCGAACGCGTCGTCGTCGCCGAGGATGGCTCGCTTCAAGTCGACATTCCCTATGTCGCGCTGGAGATGCTCACGTCGGCAGCGCAGGACCGGGTCTTCTACCGGGTGGACGGGCCGCCCGGCCAGTTCATCACCGGCTATCAGACGCTGCCCTCGCTCACGGAAGGCCAGGACCAGTCGACGGCATTCGGCGACGCCATCTTCCGCGGTGAGCCCATTCGCATTGCGGCACTCCGGCGTTCGGCCTCGACCGGTGTCAGCTCTGTTCCCTTTGTCGTGACCGTCGCCGAAACGACGATCGCGAGGCGGCAACTGACGCAGACGATCCTTCTGCGTTCCGCCCTGCGCCTTAGCCTGATGATCGCTGGCGCGGCCATGATCGTCTGGATCGCCGTCACCTTTTCGCTGAGACCACTCTATCGGCTAGGCGACGCCATCGCCGAGCGTAGCCCCGATGACCTGCATCCGATCGGCGAGCGGGTGCCGAGCGAGGTTCAGGGGCTCGTCGACACGGTCAACTCGTTCATGGTGCGCCTGCAATCGGCGCTCGACGCGCTGCGCCATTTCACCGGGAATGCCAGTCATCAGTTGCGCACGCCGCTCGCGATCATCCGCACGCAGCTGGCGCTTGCGCAAAGAGCGGGATCGCTCGAGGAGACGCGGGCGGCCGCGCGCAAGGCGGATGAAGCAGTGGCAAATGCAGAGCGCATTCTCGCGCAACTGCTGCTGATGGCAAAGATCGACGCAGCGGGCAAGGATGAGGCGCGCGGTTCGGAGCGCATCGAACTTGCTGGGCTCGCGCGTGAGATCACCGCCGATCATGTTCCGGCGGCCGGCGAGGCCGGAATCGACCTCGGCTTCGCCGGCGAAGGCGAACACTGGATCCGCGCCGAGCCGCTGCTCGTCGGCGAGCTTCTGAAGAACCTGATCGGTAACGCGCTTCTCTATGCCGGTCGCGGCGCCGAGGTCACGGTGCGTGTCGACAGGCTCAATGATGCCGTCGGGCTCGAAGTCGAGGATAACGGTCCGGGAATCCGGCCAGAACTGCGCGAAGCGGTGCTCAAGCGCTTCCGACGCGGCGGCGACGAGGCGCCCGGCACCGGGCTTGGCCTGCCGATCGTCGAGGAAATCGCCACGCTTTACGGCGGGACGATGCGGCTCGATGAGGGCGAGGGCGGGCGCGGATTGAAGGTCGTGGTGGCATTTCCAGCGGCGCTGTGAGGCGAGGGGAGGCCGGGATTGCAACGGCGGAAGGCTCGCTAGCACCCCCCTCTGCCCGGCAGGGCAGAGGGGGGTACCGCCATCCGCCTGCGTCCGCTGCTGCAATCCGATCGGATTACGCTGGGGCCACTGCCCGAAAACAAATGACCTACCCGCGATCCGCGGGCAGGTCGAGGCAAGGTTATCGCCGATGCGTACGATCAGAACGGCGAATCAGGGAAGTAGAAGTCCTGCGCATTGTCCTTGGTGACCAGCGTCGCGTCGATCGTGTAGGTGCCGCGAACCGGAACCTGGCCGTAGAAGTTGGCGGCCGTCATTTCGAGCGCGGTTCCGACCATTGCCGGCGGATAAAGAACGTCGACCGGGATCATCTTGTCGCCGTCCATGACCTTCTTGATCATTTCCTTCGAACCGGCACCGGCGACGACATACTGGATGTCAGTGCGCTTCGCCTGCTCGATCGCCTGAAGGACACCGACGGCCATGTCGTCGTCCTGGCACCATACGACGTCGATCTGCGGATACTTGGTCAGATAGTCCTGCATCACCTTGAAGGCGTCGTCGCGGTTCCAGTTGCCGTACTGGCGGTCGAGGATTTCGACCTTCGAGCCGGCGATGCCCTGGTCGAAGCCGTCCTGGCGCTGCTGGTCGATCGGAATCGGCAGGCCGCGAATGACGACGACCTTGGCTTCCGGCGTCGTGGCCTTGATGTATTCGCCGGCGACCTGGCCGAGCGCGGGATTATTGCCGGCGACATAGAGGTCTCGCACGCTGTTGTCGTTGACAGACGGCGCGCGGTCGACGAGCGCCACGAACGTGCCCTTGCCCTTGACCTCCTTGATGGCGTTGACCAGCGGATCGGGATCGGTCGGCAGGATCACCAGCGCGTCGATGCCCTGGGTTTCGAGGTCCTGCACGGCATTGGCCTGGCTGGCCGGATCCGGCGAGGTCTTGACGATGACGTTGAGGCCTGGATGCTGCTCCATGAGCGTTTTCGCGACGCGTTCCGCATGGAACACGACGCCGGCGGTCCAGCCATGGTCGGCCGCAGGGATCGAGACGCCGATCGTGACCTTCTTCTCCTCCGCGTGGGCCACGCCCGTCAGTGCCATCATCGCGACGGCAGCAATGCCCAATAATCCCTTTCGCATGTTTACTTTCCTCCCAATGTGTCAGGGTCTTCGCTGATGTGGCCGGATCGCGAGATCCGGCATTGTCACGATTTGCGTACCAGCGAGCGCTGGACGAGCATCGCGATGATGATGATCGCACCCTGCATCGCGCCGATCAGGTATTCGCTGATGAAGTTCGACAGGAGCATGATGTTACCGACCAATTCGAGGATGAAGGCGCCGCAGATCGTGCCCCAGACGCGGCCCGCGCCACCCTTGAGCGCCGTGCCGCCAACGACGACGGCGGTGATGGCCTGCAGTTCCCAGAGAATGCCGGTCGTCGCCGAGGTGGAGCCGAGGCGCGGCACGTAGAGCAGTACGGCAATCGCCACGCAGAGGCCTTGGATCACGAAAGCGATGGTGCGCACGCGGTTGACGGCGATGCCTGAGTAGCGGGCGACATCGCTATTGGAGCCGACGGCGACCACATGCCTGCCGTAGCGCGTGCGATAGAGAATGAAGGCGGCAACCGCTGTAACCGCGAGGATGATCGCGATCGGAATGGGGATGCCGAGGATGCTGCCGAAATAGGCCGGGCGATAGAGTTCCTGTATCTCCGGCTCGCGAAGCGTGATCGCACCGCCCTGCGAAAGCCAGGTGGTGAGGCCGCGATAGATACCCATCGTGCCGAGCGTCGCGATGAAGGGCTCGATCCTGCCGACAGTGGTGATCAGCCCGTTGGCAAGTCCGCAAGCAGCACCCGCCGCCACCGCGAAAAGGACCGCCGCCGTCAGCATTAACGTCGGGTCGGCGATGACGCCGGAATTCATGAACAGGATCATCAAGCTCGCCACGAATGCGACCATCGAGCCGACGGAGAGATCGAGATCTCCTGCCGAGATGACGAAAGTCGCGCCCACGGCGATGATGGCGATAAAGGCGCAGCGCGTGGCGACATTGGCGAGATTGTTGAGGCCGATGAAGTTGGGGTTGACGATCGCACCGACAATCAAAAGCAGCGCAAGTGCGGCAAACGGCGCCACGGCCCTGAGATCGACGTCCCGCCAGGTGCGGCGGTGACTTGTGCTTTGGATGCTTTCCTCGTTCACGCTCATGTTCAGACAACCTCCCGCCCCGAAGCCCGGGGAATTCCGTATCCTGTGACTGCCTGTGGCCGGTGGCATGCACCGTCAGGCGGCAACCATCCTCTTCAGTCCAGCCGCATAGCGCATGATCTCCTGCTCGGAGATCTCGTCCCCTTCGAGCATGCCGACGATCCGTCCCTCGCGCATCACGGCAACCCGCGTACAAAGCCCGATGACTTCGGGCATTTCGGAGGAAACGACGATGATCGAGCGCCCGTCGCGCGCCAGCGCCGAAATGAAGTGATAGATCTGCTGTTTGGTGCCGACGTCGATGCCGCGTGTCGGCTCGTCGATGATGATGATCTCGGGTTCGGTCTCCATCACCTTGGCAAGCAGCAGCTTCTGCTGGTTGCCGCCAGACATGCGCCTCGCCACCACGTCGCCGTCGCGCACGCGGATGTCGAAGCGGCGACGGGCCTTTTCGAGCGCCGCGGCCTCGCTCGTGGGATCGAGATAGCCGAGACGGGTATGCTGATCGAGCGATTGCAAGGTCAGGTTCGCCGTCATGCCGGAATTCAGGAGCAGGCCCTTCGCCTTGCGGTCCTTGGTCATGTAGGCGAGGCCGCGTCGGTTGGCCGCGTGCACGTCGCCAGAAGGCACGGCTTCGCCGCGGATCGTCACCTCTCCCGAGAGCCGCGACCTGAGGCCTGCGACCGCCTCCATCAGTTCGGTTCGTCCCGAGCCGATCATGCCGGAAAACCCGACGATCTCGCCCTTGCGTACCTCGAAGCTGGCGTCCTTGACATAGTCGGTAGAGAGTGAGTCCACTCGCAGGACGATCTCCTCGTCGACATCCGGCTCGGTCTTGGCGGGATAGAGGCTCGACATCTCGCGCCCGACCATGAGCTGAGCGATCGATTCCCCGTCGAGTATCGCGGTCGGGGCGGTCTTCACCCATTGCCCATCGCGCAACACCGTCACCCGATCGGTCAGTTCGATGACTTCGTCGAGCTTGTGCGAAACGAAGACGAAGCTCGTGCCCTGATCTCTGAGCTTGCGCACCTGGCGGAAGAGGAAATTGGTCTCCTCGCGGGAGAGAACGGCCGTCGGCTCGTCCATGAAGACGACCCGCGCGTCGCGGCTGATCGCCTTGGCAATCTCGACCATCTGCTTTTCGGCTATCGACAGGCTGCTGATCAGCGCATTCGCGTCGACGCGACAGCCGAGGAGATCGAGCACCCGGCGCGTTTCCGCGCGCATATATTTGCGGTCAAGCACGCCGAAGCGAGTGACCTCGCGGCCGAGAAACAGGCTCTCCGCAACGGTCAGATGTTCGGCGAGGTTGAATTCCTGGTGGATAATGACGATGCCGAGCGCTTCGGCGGCGCCGTTCGGGGGCAGCGTGACCGGTTTGCCGTCAAGCAGGATCTCGCCGGAGGACGGCTGCTCGAAACCGGAAAGGATTTTTACGAGTGTGGACTTGCCGGCGCCGTTCTCGCCCATCAGGGCATGGATCTCGCCGGCGCGAAGCTCGAAATTGACGCTGAAGAGCACCTGCACACCGCTGAACGACTTGCTGATGCGACGTGCCTCCAGCACGACGCTCGCGGTCTCAAGCGTTTCCGGATTCATCGAATTCCCCCTTGCGGCTCCCTTCCGCTTTCTGGGCTATGTAAACCTTTACACGCGTCATGTAAAGGTTTACATCGAGACTTACGCAGGAATTTCCGGTGCAGCCTTTGACGTGGCCGGAAGTGCGTGTAGTGTCCCGCTGCCTACAGCGCCGCGCGTCTTATTAGACGCGCAAAGATCGCCGTAGCACTTTGAATCGCTGCATGTTTCCTTAAGTCGGATGCGATTTAAGGAAACATGCTGTAGACGAGACGCAAGGCAGAGCGAGAGTGTCGGAATCCACGCCCGCAACCATCGAAGACGTCGCCAGGATCGCCGAAGTTTCGATCGCGACGGTATCGCGGGCAATTCACACGCCGGAGAAGGTTGCGAAGTCCACGCGACTGAAGGTCAACCAGGCCATTGCCATTACGGGCTATACGACCAATGCCATGGCGCGCAGCCTCAGGCTCGGCCGGTCGAACATGATTCTGGTCGTTGCCCCGGATATCGGCGACCCCAACTTTTCCAGCATTCTCGTCGGGCTGGAAAACGAGGCGCGATCGCATGGCTATGGCGTGCTGATCGGCCATACGCAGAACGACGCCCAACGCGCGCTGGAATATCTGAAGTTTCTCAACTCCAATCAGGCGGCGGGCCTGATCCTTTTTACTGGCATACTGCCATTCGGCCATGAGACGATGACGGCGCGATTGCCACCGAGCGTCGGCATCTTCGAGCCTGTCTTCAACGGCGGCATCCCCTATGTCGGCATTGACGATATCGAGGGGGCGCGCAAGGTGGTCGATCTCCTGATCGCCGAAGGCCACCGCAAGATTGCCTTTATCGGTGATTCCCGCACGCGGCTTGCCTATAAGAGGAGACGCTCCGGATACGACGCGGGGCTCGACGCAGCCGGCGTGCCGGCGGAGTTCCGGCTCGTCCAGGAGGGCGACGGCACGCTCGAGAGTGGAAGAGCCGCGGTCGAACGGCTCTTCGTGCGCGACACGCTGCCGACCGCTTTCATGTGCGTCAACGACCAGACGGCGCTCGGCGTGATGATCGGGCTTAAGACACGCGGCTATGACATACCCGGTGATTTTTCGGTGACCGGCTTCGACGACGTGCCGCAGGCGACGTTCATGACGCCGGCATTGACCACGATCCGTCAGCCGCGCACGCTGATCGGAAAGCAGGCCATGGCACTCCTGCTCGACCTTCTTTCCGACAGGCGCCCCGCCGAGGCCGAGATCCTGCTGAGGCCTGATCTAGTGGTCCGCAATTCGGTGACCGCACCGTCGCGGCGGTGGATAGGTAAATAGGGCTCCGACATCTTGATAGCCGCCCCCTTGCCGAATCCGTCCCACAAGGGGGAGGGGGCCGCGATGCCGCGCGCGCTCGCTTCATTCTTAGCCAATCTGCGACGATCAGGTGTCGCCTGGGGCGCAGGTGCCTGCAGCGGAATCAAACCCCACAGGTGCCAAGGAGACGCTTAAGCCGTTGCGGCATCCCGGCACGGAAGCGCCTAGGCTGAACGCAGCGGGCGCGGCACGTTAGGCCCCCGCCTACTTGGAGGGCGGCCCTGTCAGCGCCTCTTCTTGACGTTAAGCCGCGAGCCTGCTTGCGCGGCCGAGCACCTGAAAGCGGCCCGCCATGCGGTTGAGGTCTCCCACTTCGTTGCTCAGCTCACGGCAGGCCGCATTGGTCTCCTCGACCATCGCTGCATTCCGTTGCGTCACTTCATCCATTCTATGGAGAGTGGCATCGATCTCGGACAATGCAGTCGACTGTGCGGTCGCGGCAGTCACGATCGCGCTGATCAGGTCGGTCACCTGCTGCACATGCCCCTCGATCCCGACCAACGCCTCGCCCGTCTGGTTCACAAGCTCCACGCCACCAGCGACTTCCCGTGTCGACGCCTCGATCAGCATTTTGATCTCTTTGGCGGCACTGGCGGAGCGACCGGCCAATTCCCGCACCTCCTGGGCGACGACGGCAAAGCCTTTGCCTGCTTCGCCTGCACGCGCAGCCTCGACGCCGGCATTGAGCGCCAGGAGATTGGTCTGGAAAGCGATCTGGTCAATGACGTTGATGATCTGCTGGATCTGCTCGGAGGACCGCGCGATGCGCTCCATGGCGGCCACCGCGTCGCGCACGACAATCGCGGATTTTTCGGCGCTGTCTTTCGCCGCGACCATCACCAGGCTTGCCTCTCGCGCACGCGCCGAGGAATTGTGTGCCGTCGCCGTGATCTCGTTGATGGCGGAGGCGGTCTGTTCGAGCGAGGCCGCCTGCTGCTCCGTCCGTTTGGCCAGATCATCGGTCGCCCCGGCAATCTCCGACGAGCTCGTGCTGAGCTTGGCGGTCGCGTTGAGGACGCTGGAGATCGTTTCAGCGAGCCGTTCAACGCTCGTGTTGAACTCAGCTCTCAACTCCTCGTACTCATCGGAGAAGCGATCCTCGATGCAGATGGAGAGATCGCCGGCAGACAGGCGCGCCAGTCCGCGGGTCAGATGTTCTATGACTTGCAGCCGGCCCTTCTCCTCGATCGCTTTCCTTCGTGCGTGGGCTGCCTCTTGTTCGTCCCGCAGGCGGCGCTCCTCGTCCGTCCGCTCCCGCGCATTGCGGCGCTCGATTGCCGCTTGCCGGAACACGGCGACGGACCTTGCGACCATGCCGATCTCATCGGGGCGCCCGGCATAGGGAACCTCGCGGTCGTAGTCGCCAGCCGCCAACGTCTGCATAAAGTCAGACATGGTGGCCAGAGGCTTCACCGCGCGATGGCGGAAGAACCAAAGGCCGGCGAGCAGCAGAAGGACGGACATCGCCGAACTCAGGGTGGCGGCCCAGGAAAGGCTGGACGTGTCCGACGCTGCAACTGCTTCCTGCTCCTGCAGGAACGTGTCTGCCATAGCGACCAGTTCATTGACCGCGACTTCATGGTGGTGGAAACTTGCCTTCAGCTCGCCCATCGCCTGCGCCGCGGAAGCCGCATCGCCGTCCCGGAGCGGAGCGAGGAACTTTTCTTGCATCGTTGCCCAATAGGCATCGGCTCTGCCGATAACACCGTTCTCCAGCTTTGCCTTGAGCGTTTCGGGAGCAGGCGACGCTTTCCAGTAGGCGCGCCGGTCGTCGAAGGCCCGTTTCAAGGTCTCAATCTTGTCGAGGTTGCCTTTGGCGAGTTCGGGATCGGATACGGCCTCCATCGCCAGCATGTATGACTCCACCGTGTACAACGGCGGCGGCAGGATGTCGGCGATCAGGTCCTTCCCGTAGACCACCTGCGTATAGACGGGGCCGTTTACCCTGAGCTTGTCGAAGGCGTATGTCTTGATGCCAATGGAAATTAGCAAACCGGCGGTGACGATCGCCCCAAAGATCGCCAAGCCGCGCGCAATAGATAATTTCATGCAATCTCTCCCCGGGAAACCTTGCTGCGCTGGACGCGCAATGGACTTCACGCAACCTCCTGACGAGGCCGCAAGCGAGTAATAAGTCATGAAAAAATTCCGGACTGACCGGCGCGGAACGTCCGCATCATGCCTCAAGCCTTCCACTCAAGGGGAATAGGCTTGGCAACGTTCTCGTATAACGAGCAGAATTATATGATAATTGTTACTGCGTAATTAAGCGCTCGCACGGCACTGGAGCGCCGAGTACCGCGGGGGTGGGGCAGTGTGGCGTTACTGCCCCGTTTTGCGCGTCTGATTGGACGCGCAATCCAAGGCGGGGGCTGTTGGGAAGATGGAATGCGAGGCGTCACGCCTTACCGGCCGCGGGGGCCGAAGAGGGAAGCTGTTTCGCGGGTCTGAACCCGAAGCATCGCGTTCCAAAGCTGATGAACAAAACGCGGCTGGAACTGGCTCGCAAGCTTGCGCTGCGATAACATGATAAATCTCCGATGGTTTTAGATGCTGGCTGTATAGTGTATCGATGGCGCTTCTGCCAGAGCGAAGTCTACGGGGCTGCCTTGCAGGGAAAGCATGCGTCGACGGACGAACAAATCGCTGGCTTTAGCAATACAAGCGAAAGAAAAGAGCCGGAACGGCTTTCACCATTCCGCCCAGTCACTTCTCTGGGAGGATAAATTTTCTTTCTGAAACTTAGGTTTTCTTTCTACCCTTCTGGCGATAGACGTCGACAACGACGGCGGCGACGATGATCACGCCCTTAACGATCTCCTGGTAGTAGGCATCGACCCTCAGGAACGTGAAACCAGAAGTCATGACCCCGAGGATCACCGTACCGATGACGGTCCCGGTGATGCGGCCAACACCGCCGGTCAGCGACGTGCCGCCGATAACGGTGGCAGCAATGGCATCGAGTTCATACATCACGCCCATGCCGGCCTGTGCGGTCTGGGCGCGTGCTGCGGTGACGACGCCTGCCAGACCTGCGAGCATGCCGGCGATTGCATAGACCTTGATCAGATGCGCCTCGACATTGATGCCGGATACGCGCGCAGCCTGCACGTTGGCGCCGATCGCGTAGGTGAACTTGCCGTAGCGGGTGTAGCGCAGCGCGATGTGGAAGATCAGCGCGACGACGAGGAAGACGACAACCGGCCAGATGCCCGTGCCGATGAAGTTGAACTGGTCGGTAAGACCGGAGACAGGCTGGCCTTTGGTGTACCACTTGGAGACGCCGCGCGCCGAGACCATCATGCCGAGCGTGGCGATGAAGGGTGGAATCTTGGTCTTGGCGATCAGCTGACCATTGATATAGCCGGCGATGAGGCCGATGCCGACGCCGAGGCCGATCGGCACGATCGCCGGAAGATCGGTGAGCGATGGATAAAGTGCACGTGGCCAGGTGGATGCTTGTGCGACGCTCGCCGAGATCATCGCCGTCATTCCGACGACCGATCCCGATGAAAGGTCGATGCCGCCGGTGATGATCACCTGCGTCACCCCAACAGCGATGATGCCGATCACCGAGACCTGCAGGATCATGATCGTCAGCCGCTGGGAATTCATCAGGAAGCTCTGGCCGACGAAGATCCAGCCGAGAATTTCGTAGACAAGGGCAATCCCGAGCAACACCAGGAAGATGTTGAATTCGGGCGGCATGCGCCGCCTTGACCCTACAAGGGTCGTGCTCGTGCCATGTGCGGCGACATTGGTATCCATTTTCTGTCCTCCCTGCGGTCGGCATCGCGCGTATCAGCGCGCGGCAAGTTCCATGACCTTGATCTGGGTCGCTTCGGCTCGGTCGAGGAAGCCGGTGACGCGGCCCTCATGCATCACCATGATCCGGTCGCTCATGCCGAGCACTTCGGGCATTTCCGACGAGATCATGATGACCGCGACGCCGTTGCGGGCGAGTTCGGTAACAAGGCGGTGGATTTCCGCCTTGGCGCCGACATCGATGCCGCGTGTCGGCTCATCAAGGATGAGAATGCGTGGATTGGTGAGCAGCCAGCGGCCGATCAACACCTTCTGCTGATTGCCTCCCGACAGGTTTTCGATGCGCTCCTGCAGGTTCGGCGTCTTGACGCGCAGCTTCCGGCTCATCTCCTCGCAGGCGGCGGTGATCGCCTTCTCACTGACGAAGCCGCGCTTGACGAACTTGTCCTGCAGCACCGCGATCTGCATGTTTTCGAGAATGTCGAGGATGAGCAGGCAGCCGGTGTCCTTGCGGTCCTCGGTGAGGAACGCCATGCGATGGCGGATCGCCGTGTTGGGGTTGTCGATCGCGACCTCTTTGCCATCGATCGCAATCGTGCCCGAACTCGCCGGCGTGACGCCGAAGAGGGTCTCGGCGACGTTCGAGCGGCCGGAGCCGACGAGTCCGGCAACGCCGAGGATTTCGCCGGCGCGCACATCGAAGGACACGTCGCGGAACACGCCATCGAGCGTGAGGTTCTTGACCGACAGCACGACGTCGCCGATCGGCACCTCCTCCTTCGGGAACATCTGGGTGATCTCGCGGCCAACCATCATGCGGATGATGTCGTCGCGGGTGACATTGCTTGAGGCGTGCGTGCCGATATATTTGCCGTCGCGGAACACCGAGAATTCGTCGGCGATCTCGAAGAGCTCATTCATCTTGTGGGTGATGTAAACGATACCGATGCCTTGCGATCTGAGGTCGCGGATGATCTCGAACAGGTGCGCAACCTCGCGCTCGGTCAGTGCCGATGTCGGCTCGTCCATGATGAGGACGTCGGATTCGTAGGAAACCGCCTTGGCGATTTCGACCATTTGACGGTTGGCGACGGAGAGGTGACGGACTTCGATCTCCGGATCGAGATTGATCTTCAGCCGCTGGAACAACTTGGCGGTCATGCGGCGCATTTCGCCGTGATCGACGAAGCCGAACCGGTTCTTCGGTTCGCGACGGATCCAGATGTTTTCCGCGACCGTCATGAACGGCATCAGGTTCAGTTCCTGATGGATCATGGCGATGCCGTTTTCGAGCGCGTCGAGCGGTGATTTCAATTGGATGTCGACGCCGCGGAGCTTCACCTCTCCCCGGTCCGGCTGGTAGATGCCGGCGAGTATCTTCATCAGGGTGGATTTGCCGGCGCCGTTCTCGCCCATGAGTGCATGCACGGTGCCGCGCTTCAGCTTGAACTCGACGTCATCGAGCGCCACCACGCCCGGAAATTCCTTGCGCACACCTTCGGCGGAGAGAAGATATTCCGCATTCGGTATGGCGCCACTCGCACGCACGGCTGCCATGGTTGTGGGACTGAGCGTCATTCTCATAGCCTCCCAGTTTCCGGCTCTGGCCGAAAAGTCCCGCGGTGGGCGAATACGCCTTCTCATTGAGCCCAACGGTCAGGGCTTTGTGCGGGGACCTGATTTCAGGAGGGAGCGCGGCTCCAGCCGCGCCCCCAAGCGAACGATCAGTTCTTTGCCTGGTATTTGTCCAGGTTTTCCTTCGTCACGAGCTCGAAGGGGATGTAGACCTTCTTTTCGACCGGTTCGCCCTTGGCGAGCTTCAGTGCGGCATCGACCGAACCCTGGCCCTGGCCGGCGGCGTTCTGGAATACGGTCACGTCAAGGTCGCCGGCTGCCATGGCGGCGAGCGCATCCTGGGTGGCATCGACGCCGCCGATGACGACCGAGTCCATCGAACGGCCGGCAGCCTTCAGCGCCTGGATGGCACCGATCGCCATTTCATCGTTGTTCGAAATGACGGCGTCGAACTCAAGGCCGGCGGAGAGCCAGTTGGTTACGAGGTCGGCGCCCTGGGTGCGCGACCAGTTGGCCGTCTGCTCTTCGACGATCTCGATGCCCTTGCACTGTTCGGTGGCAAGCACGTCATGCACGTCCTTCGTGCGCATGCGGGCGGCCTGGTTGGAAAGCTCGCCCATCATGACCACGGCCTTGCCCTTGCCGCCGAGCATCTTGCAGATCTCCAGGGTTTCCAACGTGCCGGATTCCAGCTCGTTCGAGGCGACGAAGGCCTGTTTGTCCGGCAGGCTGTCGACATTCACCGGCTCGCGGTTGACGTAAACGAGCGCAATGCCAGCGTCCGCAGCGATCTTCGACATGGCGGCTGTCGCATCGGTGTCGACCGGGTTGACGATGATGGCATCGACGCCAGCAGCGATGAAGTTCTGGATCTGGCTCTGCTGTTTCGCGACGTCGTTCTGAGCGTCTTCGATCTGCAGTTCGACGCCATTGAGCGTCTTCGCATAGTCGGACATGCCGTTGCGCAGAACCGTCAGGAAGTTGTCGTCGAACAGCGCCATCGACACGCCGATGGTCTCTGCATGCGCCGCCGTCGACATCATGACGGCCATTGCGGCGCCCAGCACAAATTTCTTCATTTCTTTCTCCTCCACATTCGGTGCCCGGCGACACCTTCTCCTGCCGGAAGTGCGACCTTCGTGGCCACACCCATTCCAAACCGGAAGCCGCACTCCCGCTGCGCGTCCGGTCAAAACGGAATAAACGAACCAGCAAATTGCGATTACGGAATATGTATTCCATTTTATCCGGGCGCCGTCAAGCCTGTCTTGCGGCGCCCGAGCCATTTTCGGTGTTTAGTGGATGATCAGGCCTTGGCTCGCAGATAAGTCATGCTTTCCTGAAGTGCCTTTGCTGGATCGGCGAGGTCATGCACCGACGGCGCGAAGGGCTCGAAGGAAAACGGGCCCTTGTATCCCTGACCGGTGAGCCGCCGGATCTGTCCCGCATTGTCCAGCCTGTCTTCCGCATCGACGAGAACGCGATGCGGATCGCGCATATCGGCGACCGTAACCGCTTTGTCGCTAACGCCGGAAATATGCACGAGCCCGGTCATATCGGGGAAAAACGCGTCCTCGCCGGCAAGATGATGGTGGAAGGTGTCGTGGACGAGACGGAATGTCGCCTCGCCGCCGACCTCCCGAATCGCCTCGACGGCTTCGGTCTTGGAGCGCAGCGAGCAGATCTCGAAGCCGAGCGGCTCTACGAGCCCGGTAATGCCCGCCGTTTCCAGCAATGGCTTCAAGGCTTTCAGCGCGGTTCTGAGGTTTGCCTGGCGCTCACCGTCCTTCTGGCCGCTGCCATCATTGACCGGCACCAGCACCAGGGCCGCGGCGCCGCAATCACGCGCATAAGAGGTAAGCGCGCGTGCTTCCGCTTCGCGCTTGTCGTTCCATTCGTTGAAGCGTTGCAGCGCGTTGATCGAGATGATCGTCACCCCGTGCTTTTCGGCAAGCGTCTTCACCGCTTCCGGGCGGGTACCGTCGAGGATCGCGTTACCGGAAAGATCGTTGCGAATTTCGACCGCGGATATTCCAAGCGACTTGGCGAGCGCGAAGAATGCATCAAACGGCAGGCCGGGCGCGGCCATGTGATTGAGGGCGAAGGGAAGGGCGGTCATTGAGTGTCCTCCAGGAATGTTTGGAATGGCTTTCGCCTGATCGGAACATTTATTCCATTTCAGGCCTGGAGCCACATTCATCACTTGGGAGGCGTCAGTCAAAGCGATTGGCGGGCAGCCGTCTCGCATTTCTGCAAGATTGCATTTTGCTAATGATGGAATCCTGTCATCGCGTCGCCGCTCGCTACAGCGCCGCGCGTCTTTTCGGACGCGCAAAGGACGCTGTAGTAATTTGAATTGCTGCAGTGGAGGCGGGCGCTTACTTGATCCCGTTCGCCTCGGCGATGAAATCGGACAGCATCGGGACATAATCTTCGCCGTGACCGGTGCCGACGGCCTGCGCGAAGGAATTGCGGACGGCCGCGCCAATCGGGTTGGCGGCGCCGGACGCGTTGGCGAAGGCCGCGAGATAGCTCATGTCCTTGAAGGCGTTGCGCATGGCGAATTTGTGCGCATTCGGGTCGCGCTCCAGCACCCAGCGGAAGAAGGTCTGGTAGAACGGGCAATCCATCCGGCCGCCGCGGATGACGCTGTCGAAGACTTGCGGGGTGAGACCGGCCTTTCTGCCGAGCATCAAGGCCTCGGAATAGAGCGCGGCGTAGCCCATCGCCAGGAAGTTGTTGAGGAGCTTCATGGTGTGGCCGGTGCCGGTCGGCCCGGTGTGGACGATGCGGCCGGCGAAGCATTCGAGCACGGGCCAGACACGCCGAACATCGTCGTCAGCGCCGCCGACCATGACATCGAGCGTGCCGGCGGCGGCATCGGCCGGCGTGCGGCTGAGCGGCGCGTCGAGGAGCGTGATGCCTTTTCCGGCCAGATCCTCGGCGAGTTTCATTGTGACGGAGGGATCCGAGGTAGAGCAGTCGACGATGGTGAGCGGCTTGCCCGCGGCGGCTATGCCGTCCGCGCCTTCGACAACCGACAGCACCTCAGGCGAGCCTGTGACGCAGAGGACGATGATGTCGCAGCGTTCCGCCATCTCGCGCGGCGTTTTGACTTCCGTTGCGCCCTCGGCGACGAGCGCTTCGACCGGCGCCCGGTTGCGATGCGCCATGACCGCAAGCGGCCAGCCCTTTCTAATGATGTTCGTCGCCATGCCCTGACCCATCAGCCCGAGCCCGATGAAACCCACATTCGCCTTCGTCATTGGTCGCCTCCCTGCCGTTGGCCATGTCGAGTCACTATCCTGCACGATTGAACGCGCATCGCCAAATGACGAGAAATGGGGGATCAGCGTCGTTCGGAGTCCGTGACGGCGTGTCACATGTCCAAGGTTCCTTCCCGGCGCTTTTAATCATCCCGAATGTCCCATGTTCGATGGCTCTTCGCCCTCAGGTGCGGTCATCCGATGCGTGAGCTCAGTGGGCCTATGATGGCGCAAAAGTAGCCCGAAGCGGACCTCGCACTTGGGGATGCTAAGTTCCGAATGGGTGGTTCTCTGCCGTCCGGCTCGCTGATCGAACCAGCGCGAAGCACACCGATTCCGGACATTCGCGTCGTTTCAACCAGCGAACATTCGTGCAACGGCTGGAGTCGAGCCTTATCTGCCCCTCGGTTTGAAATGACCGGGCAGCGCGATTTGCGCCCGCTCGAGATCCTCTCCAACCCGGCCCTCATCCTCAGCACCGTCCCGATGCACCAGGGAGCATGAGAAACTCGCCGTCATCTGCGGCGGGGTCGAACACGTAGAGCAGCTTCACAGAACGGAAGAGCTTGGTCACCCGGTCAAGGACGATGGTCATCGCAACACTACCCCTTCAGCGCGCCGAGCAGCAGCCCTTTGGCGATGAAGCGCTGAAGGACGATGGTCAGGACGATCACCGGCAGGATCATGATGGTGATCAACACGCTCATGTACCACCATTGCGGGCCGCGCGTGGCGTTCTGGGCGGCCACCAGGAGGGGAATGGTCTGCGCTTTCACCGTGGAGAGGAAGAGCGCCAGGAGGTACTCGTTCCATGCCAGGATGAAGACGAGAAGCGCGGTCGCGACCAGTCCGGGTTTGGCGAGCGGCAGTACGATCTCGCGGAAGATGCGGAAGCGCGAGGCGCCGTCGATCGCCGCCGACTCCTCCAGTTCGCGCGGAATCGAGATGAAGAAGTCGTACATCAGCCAAACGACGATCGGAAGGTTGACAGTCGTGTATGTAAGCACCAGCGCGCTACGCGTGTCGAGTAGTCCAACTTGCTGAAGCATCACGTAAATCGGCACCACGGCGACGACCGGCGGCAGAATCCGCTGGGAGATCATCCAGAACAGGATCTCCGCGTTGCCAAGCTGCGGGGAGGGCAGGCGCCGGGTCGCTCGCGCCGCAAGCACGAAGAGCGCGACGCCCGATGCCGCAGCAATGCGCCAATCGGCGCCGGAATGGGCCACGGCGAAGATGGCAGCAGACATCACCAGGAGAAAGACGCCAATCGACAATAGCCGCGGGCGAAATTCGATCCGCGACAGTGCGTAGGCGGCGAGCGTGCCGGCTGTGACAGCCAGTGCCGTAGAAGTGGCGGCGACGATGAGAGAGTTGCCATAGGGCCGGAAAGTGTCGCGCCCCAGATCAAGAAAGATATAGCGCCAAGCATGGAGAGAAGGAAGGAAGTCAATGAATGGCAAATAGTTCGGTCCATCAAATACATGAATAGGTAATTTAAAGGAAGTTATCAGCACCCAGTAGAGAGGAAAGAGCACGATCAAGGTCCACAGCCCCAGTATGCCATACACGACCAGCTTGGTTGCTGGCGCCATGGTTCCGAGGGCTTTCGGCTCGAACATCCTCATTGGCGCGACCTCCGCATCGGAACAACGACCATGTTGACGAAGGAGACACAGAGCACGGTCGCGACGAAGAGCAATAGATAAGCGATGGCTGCCGAACCACCGAGATTGAGCGCGCGCCATTCGATGAAGGCGTGTAGCGTCAACGACTCGGTGGCGATGCCCGGTCCGCCATTGGTCAGGACATTGGGCAAGTCGACGATTTTGAACGCCTCGATGACGCGGATGAGGACGACGGTCGCCGCCACCGGGGCGACCGATGGCCAGGTGATATCCCGGAAGATTTGGAAAGTAGAGGCGCCATCGACTTGGGCAGCCTCAACCTGGTCGCGCGGTTGGCTCTCGAAGGCCGCCAGCATGACGATGAAGATAAAGGGAATCCACTGCCAGCTATCGCCAAGCACGATGACCAGCCGCGCCGTCCATGGATCCGATGCCCAGGCGAAGTTGCCGAGACCGAGCCCGCGCAAGATCGGCGCGAACGGGCCGACCGTTGTGTCGGCAAGCATGCGGAATGTGTAGGCGGTGCCAACCGGGGTCACCATCAACGGCACGAAGAACACCAGCCGAAAGAACGACCGCCCCCGGATGTTTTGGGCGCACAGGAAAGCAAGCCCGGTGCCGACTAGAAATTGCAAAGTGACCCCCACAATGACGTAGAACAGCGTCGTTGATAACGAGCCGATTTGGCCGCCAAGCGTGGTGGCGAACAGGACAGCGAGCGCGCCGATCAGCGGGAATGAGATGAGACGACCGGCGACGCCGATGACCGAGGCCCTGCCGAAGGTGGCATAGCGCCTTGCCGCGACCGCAAGTGCGCCGAACACCAAAGCGACGATAAGCCAACCAAGGAGCGGAATCTCGGCGAAAGTTCCGAGGAAGTGGAACTGTTGGGAGCCGGTGAGCAGTTTCTTGAAGTTCAACAGGCCGACGAACCGGATCTCGTAGCCGCCAATCCCCAGCCGGAACTGCGACAGGGCGAGCCATGCCGAAATGACCAGGGGAAAGATCGAGAATGCGAGGATGAGCAAGACCGCTGGCAGCACGAACATCGGGCCGCTGTGGCGATCCATCCATTCGGCCAGGCGCGCTGTTTTCATGTCACTTATCGGTTCGCCTCGACATTCAAGTTCCCTCTCGGAATCCTTCGGACAGGGCTCTCCCTCCCTGCCCAGGCTGGAGCATACGCCCTGGTCTAAACGGGGAGGGGAGTGCGGTCCAGGGTATAGCAGCGCTACCGCGCGTCACGCAGGCGATCGGGTGCAACGAACGCTTGCCTTAGTCCGCGCCAATGGTCTGCTTGTAGGCTGCCAACTGCTTCTCCCGACCGAGTTCATCGGTGATCTCCTCCCAGCCCTCAGAGATCGCCGCCATAGTGCCCTCGATATCAAGCTCCCCCGCCAGCATCCGGGCGATCGCAGTGTCAAGCACGACTTGCTGGTAGCGCTGGTTCTGCGGGATGCGCAGATCAAGCACCATGTTTGGTGAACCGAGACTTGCCTGGATGGCGCCGAGGTAGTCGTTCGCTGCCTTCTCGCTCATGCCGGCCTGCTTCCACAGCGAGAGATCGCTGAACTGCGATATCCGGTAGGGATTGAAGCCGGTGGCGCCGATCGTCACGTCGACATTCGACTGCGCTGCCTGGCTCATAAAGGAAATGAAGGCGTAGGCTGCGTCCTTCACCCTGTCGTCCGCATTGGCATTGATCCCGCCCGACCAGCCGCCGAACGCAGCGAAGGGCGCGTGGCTCACACCATCCACGGCATGCGGGCAAATCTCCGCGCTGCAGTCGACGAGCTTGCCTGTCTCGCGGTCGAGCACGCGGGTCGATCCAGGCAGGATGACGGCGCCCACCTTGTCGATGACCTTCGACTGCTCCTTGTCGATGGCGAGCGTGCCGATATCACCCCAGTCGATAGACAGGGCGCACTGGCCGGACGTAAAGAGGCTGCGCGTATCGCCGACATCAAGATTGATCTCATTGGGCGGGCCGTATTTCGTCGTCTCCTTGTAGATTCTGAGCGCCTCGGCGAACGCCTCATTGTTGTAGAGCGGGGTCATGTCCTTGGTGCTGAAGAAGGCGCCCTGAGCGGTGCCCCGCGACTGGATGAAGGCCGACGCGATCGAGGTGACCATCCAATAGGACTGGGCGTTGCGCTTCTTGGCGATGCAGGAGCCGAAATCGCCCTTACCGTCGCCGTTCATGTCCTTGCCGTGCGAGGCTTTGGCAAACGCGAGATAGTCATCCCAGGTTTTCGGTGCCACAAGGCCAAGCTCCTCGGCGACGTCTGTGCGGTAGTAGACCATCTGAAAGTCGCCATCGAGGGTGATCATGTAGGTCTTGCCGCCGTACTTCTGCGAGAAATCACGGAAGAAGGGCGCGATGTCATCCATCTTGACGGCGCTGTCCCCGGGAATGCGCGGACTGAGGTCCTCGAGCAATCCGGCTGACACATAGTCGACCATCCATTGCGGCGCGAAGACCCCGGCATCGACCGAGTTGGTACCGGTCGTCCAGTCCGTCAGGAGCTTCTGGTAGAGATCCGAGAAGGGGACGGTGATGACGTTTATCTTCGCCCCCGTCAGCTTCTCGAATTCCGGTGCGCGGCGCTGCAGAGGCTCGGCGATCTGCGGCCCGGTGAAGGTCATGATGTTAACGGAGACACCGTCGAATTCCCCTGCCTGGGCCAGGCCCGCTGCAATGAGCGTGGCGATGGTCGCCCCGAGCGCAAGGCTGTGCGATGCTGTTGCCAGTCTGTTCATGTTGATCCTCCCTGAGGCTCTGTGCCCCAAGACTGCCGCTCTCTCGGCCTTTCAAGCAGCCTTGTTCGGGCAAGCAGCCTAGTTCGGGATTGAGCCGGTGGGGTCAAATGTTCTCAGTCCGCTGCCGGTTGCCCCTACTTGGTATCACATCACACATCGTGGGCCGTATCCCAAGGATCATTCCGAGCTCGGTCGGTTGACGACAAACTTCCCTCGGCGGGGCGGCGCCAGCAGTCGAAGCCACCGTTGGTTCAATCCCCGTTCCATTATATACCTGAATCCGAGGGTCCGATTGGGCTTCGGGCACCAATTCTTGTTCGAGCGGGAACAAGAACCGTTCCCGCTCCGACATAGCTGCCCAACTCGAGTTCATACGCGAAAGGACGCGACGGGACGGTTCGCACTGGTCGGCGTCGTCGCTCACGATCCCGCTGGATCGCGCGCAAGCGAGTACGACATAGATGGCGTGCTCGCCATGTCTCACATTTGGGCACGCACCTGCCGCATGGGCGGCAGCTCAGCCTATGTCCGATCTGCCGCCGGAACTAGAAATGCCGTTGTGAATACGCGTCCCTAGTCCCGCAGCGTGATCCACACCGGTGCGTGGTCACTCGCCCCTTCGACGCCGCGTATATCCCGGTCGATGCCGGCATCGGCCAGCCGGCGTACGAGTTTCCGGCTGAGGAGAACGTGGTCGAGACGCAGCCCAGCGTCGCGCTGCCAGCGGTTCCGGCGGTAGTCCCAGAACGTGAAGAGCTGCTCCTCCGGATAAATTGCGCGCAGGGCGTCGAGCCAGCCCTGGTCGAGAAGGTGCCGGAAGGCGGCTCGGCTTTCGGGTTGGACGAGGGCGTTGTCGTCGTAGGAGCGGGTCGGGTAGATGTCGCGTGGCTCGGGCACCACGTTGTAGTCGCCGGCAAGCACCACTGGCAGACTGGTCGCCAGCAGTTCGGCAGCATGCAGCCTCACGCGTTCGTGCCAGGCCAGTTTGTAGTCGAATTTCGGTCCGGGCTGCGGATTGCCGTTGGGGGCATAGAGCGAGGTGACGAGAATGCCGTTCACCGCGGCTTCGATATACCGGCTCTGCGTGTCGGATGGATCACCGGGCAACTCGGCCCGGGTCAGGATCGGTTCGCTGTCGCGCGCCAGAATCGCGACGCCGTTCCAGGCTGCCTGTCCGCGCCAGACGGCACCGTAGCCGGCTGCCTCGATTGCGGACTTCGGGAATTGGCTGTCTGTCGCCTTGAGTTCCTGCAGGCAGACGACGTCCGGCTCAGCCGCGGCGAGCCAGGCAAGCAGATTTTCGAGCCGCCGGTTGATGCCGTTGATGTTGAAGGTCGCGATCTTCATGCGCTCAGCGCACCAGCCGGCCGGTCCAGGCTCGAACTGTCTCTGCCACGGTCTTCAGATGATCGGCAGTCGAAAAGCCCGATATGCTCTTGCGCGGTTTGAGGTCGTGGTCGCCGTCCTCGAGCCACAGAATTTCGATCGCCTCGAAGAGTGTGTAACCGGCGACGTCCTCGCGCGTACCGAACTCGTCGCGTGTTCCCTGGCAGATCAATGTCGGCGTCTTCAAATGGGCGAGATGCCTGGTGCGAAGCTGCTCCGGTTTAGCCGGCGGATGAAACGGGTAGCCGAGACAGAGCAGCCCGGCGATTTTACCGCCCGTGTGAAGGTCGTCGGCAATCATGCTGGCGACGCGCCCTCCCATCGACTTGCCGCCGATGATGAGCCGGCCGGTCGCGCCGAGCGCAGCGACGGCGGCCTCGTATTCGGGCTTCAAGGTCTCGGCCCGCGGCGGGGGCTTGCGGCCTTCCGAAGTCCGACGCGCCGCCATGTAACTGAACTCAAAACGGGCGACTCGGAAGCCGGTTTCGGCAAGGGCTTTCGCGGTCGCAGTCATCGAGGTCGAGTCCATCGGTGCGCCTGCGCCGTGCGCCAGCAGAATGGTGACGGCGGCGTCGTCCGGTCCGTCGAACAGGAATTTTTCGCCCATGTCAGCCAGCCGTCCTTGGGAGGAGATGGAGGTCGACGAACTGCACGCCGCGTTCGGCAGCCCGTGCCCACTCCGAATCCTTGTCGAGCTCGAGATAGCGCCTCCACCAGTGTCGCGCCTTGGCGAGATTGTCCGCGTCGAATTCGAGTTTCGCCAGGTTGAAGACAGCGTCGGCATAGTCGCCGTCGAGTTCTATGGCTTTCTGCAGATATCGGCGCGCAGCATCGACCCGCCCGCGTTCGCTCATGAGCCCGGCAAGGTTGAACCAGGCCTCGACGAAGCTCGCGTCGAGCTTGAGCGCGCGTATGTAATCATGTACCGCTTCCACTTGCCGTCCCGCTGCCTTCAGGCAATTTGCGCGGTTGAAGGCGGCGACGGAGTCCGACGGGTCTATGGTGAGGCAACGTTGATAGAATGCGGCCGCTTCGTCGTAACAGCCGTCTTCCTCTGCAGCTTCTGCCTCAGCGAAGAGGTCTTCAAGCTCCGCATCGCTGGACGTTCCAAGATCGAACAATAATTGCCCGTCGAGTTCACTGAGGCCCTCGGCGCGGCGAGCGTAGATCGTGTCCGCCCCTTCGTGATGGAGCGAGAGCGCGGTGAGTGCCGCCACGGATCCCGAGCGGTGCACTGATCGTGCGATCGCACTCCACGTGGCGCCGCTGTCGATCAGGCCGGCATATTTCCGGGCGAGGATCAGGTCGCGGAAGGAATAGGGCTCGCTGTCATGCTCGAAGGCGTCGAACAGCGAAAGGAGGTCGAAGGTGCGTTCGGTTAGCCGCGACTGATCGAGCAGCGACTGCCGCGTCAAGGCCGATGCCTCCGGTGTTGTCATCAGGCCCAACAGCCGAAGAAAGCCGTTCTCGCTAAGAGGACGCCTGTTCTGGCGTATCTCGGAGTCGAACCGTGCTTCGATCTCCGCCTCGTTCGCCTTTGAAAGCAGGCTGCGGCCGAAGACGAGGTGCGTGGTCTGGCGCGTGATGCCGCGCCTCAGATGACCGAGCTGCCGCTCGACCTCGCGCGCCGCCAATCGGTGGGGAAACGCGGCAAGTGCGCCGACGATGCCGAATGTCTGCCCTGCAACCGCCATCAGACTTTTTTCTTGGCCGCCGGCTTGCCGCTGGTCGTTGTCGCCTTAGCGGTTCGCTTGGCCGCCGGCTCGGCCTTGGGCTTGCTCTTGGCGGGCGGTTTCGATTGGGAGAGGCTCGCCTTCAGAGCATCCATGAGATTGATGACGTTGCCGCGCTCGGGCGCCGCCGCGATGATCGGCTTGTGGCCCTTGAGCTTCTCGCGGATCATCTGCATCAGCGCGATCTCGTAACGATCCTCGTAATTCTTGGGATCGAAGGTCGTGAGCTTCTGCTCGATGAGCGCTTCGGCAAGCTGCAGCATCTCAGGGTCGGGGTTTCCGACCGGAATGTTGCCGAAATATTCGGCGGTGCCACGCACCTCGTTCGGGTTTCTGAGCGTGCAGACGAACATGCCCGTTTCGCGCGGACCGATGGTGATCACCCGTTCGCGACTGGAAAGCACGAGGCGCGCGATCGCAAGCTTGCCGGCCCTTCGCAACGCTTCGCGCAGCACGATGAAGGTTTCCTCCGCCATCGCGCCGTCGGGGGCGAGATAGTAGGGCGCATCCTGGTAGATGACGTCCACCGATCCCTCGTCGACGAAGGCTTCGATGTTCATCGTGTGGTTGGATTCGATCTTGACGCTTTCGAGGTCGGTGTCCTCGATGATGATGTATTTCTTGTCCTCGTATTCGTAACCCTTCACCAGATCGGATCGTTCGACCAGCCCGAGCTCCGGATCCACCGGCTTCATGTTGATCCGGTTGTGGGTCTTCTTATGAAGCTGGTTGAAGGTGATGCGTTCGCTTGAACTGGTGGCTGGGTAGAGCCTGACTGGACAACTTACGAGACTGAGCCTGAGATAACCTTTCCAACTTGCCCTGGGCGCCATGATCGTCTCCTGCGCGGCAACACGAAACTACTTCCCCGCCTCGGACAACAGCGGCAGATCCCTGGCGAAAGCATCTATCTCCGCCCATGGATCGCCGGACGTGACCAGGAGGCCAGGTAGCGAAGAATAGTTCAAATCCTCTGGAGCGTCGATAGATTCAAGATCGCTCCAGCTTACCGGGGTTGAGGCAGGCAGATTCGTCCTCGCGCGAAGCGAGTAGGGGGCGGCTGCCGTGTGGCCGCGCGCGTTGCGATGGAAGTCGATGAAAATCCGCTTGATGCGGTTTTCTTTGCCCATCGTGGTCGTGAAGACCTCGGGCGCGGTCGCGGCGAGACGGGTGGCAATCGCGCTTGTTGCCTGATGCACCTTTTTCCAGTTGAGTTTCGGCACGATCGGCACGACGACGTGCACGCCTCTGCCGCCCGATGTCTTGACGAAGGGAACAAGATCGAGTGCCTCGAGCTCGCCGCGCACATGGACGGCGGCCTCGACCACCTCGCGCCAGGTGATTCCTTCGCCGGGGTCAAGATCGAAGACGACGCGGTCGGCCTTTTCAAGCCGGTTGCTAACGGTTCCCCAGGTGTGAAACTCGACGACGCCGAACTGCGCGAGCGCGAGATATCCCTTGGCGTCTGCCACCGAAAGGTAGGATTTCGTCTCTCCCTCCGAGTTGGTCGATTGAAAGGTGTCGACCGAGGACGGCATGCCGGTGAAGGGATGGCGCTGGAAGAAGCAATCCTGTGCTCTTCCCGTCGGGCAGCGCACCAGCGAGACCGGGCGGTGGAGAATATGCGGCAGCATGAAATCGCCGACGAGCGCATAGTAGACGGCGATGTCGAGCTTGGTCGGGCCGGACTTTCCGAACAGGCGACGTGTCGGATTGGTGATCGAAATGCTCGCGAGATCGGCATCGGAAATCAGCCGTTTTCGCTGCGGCGCAGCGGGCGTCGACAGTTCGATTTCGCGGAGCCCCTTGAATACGGCATGGCGGAGCACATTATCGGCCGTGCGGTTGCCGTAGTGGATGTGCGCCCACAGCACGGGCCGGACCCAGACGATCTCCTTTGGTGCACCGTCGAGCTTTGCCGCACCGGCGCGAAGCGGCTCCAATCGTGCTAGCAATTCTTTCGCCGTCTGCGCGTCGAAGCCGGTTCCGACCTTGCCGCGATATTGCAGCTCGCTCTCGACCCATTCGCCGAGCGCAAGCGCGGCAAGTCCCTCCGCCGCCTCGGAGGTGGTGTATCCGGCGATCACGAAGTCGTCCGGCTGCAGGGCCTTGGTCTTGGTCCAGGTTTTCGACCGTCCGCTCTGGTACGATGCTGAGGCGCGCTTTGAGAGGATGCCTTCAAGCCCCATTTCCGAGACCCGGTCGTAAAGCGCTCGCCCGTCGCCAGGGACATGATCGCTGAACTGGATGGCCGAGCGCGCCGATACATGTGCGGATAACAATTGCGCCAGCAGCGCCTTGCGCTTTTCGAGCGGAACGGCCAGAAGATTCCAGCCGTCGAGGTGCAGAAGATCGAAGGCATAGAAGACAAGCTTGTTGCCTGCGCCACTCGATAGTGCCTCCTGCAACAGGGCGAAGCGGCTGATTCCTTTTTCGTCGGGGACGATGATTTCGCCGTCGATGACGGCCTCGCGGCACGGCAGCCGCCTGAAGGCTTCCGGCAGGTCGCCGTAGCGCTTCGTCCAGTCAAGGCCGCCACGGGTGATGAGATGGACCTCGCCGTCCGAGACGTGCGCCATCGTTCGGTAGCCGTCGAACTTGATCTCATGCAGCCAGTCGTCGCGCTCGGTGGCGCCACCTGGCGGCCTGTCAGCAGGCGTCGCAAGCTGCGGTTCGATGCGCGCGGGCGCTGTACCTTTCAAGGCGCCTGGTAGCGCGCCCGGATTGAGCTTGACCGGCTTGGCGGGCTTCGCCGGCGGTTTCGGCTTCTCCACCAATTCTTCGATCAGCCGTCCGGATTTGACGCTCTCGGGGCGCGCACTGAGGATGTCGACAATGGCGTCGGCGGCGAGGTCGCGTTCCTTGAACAGAAGCCAGTTGCGCTGGTCTTCCTCGCCGGGCTTGGGTTTCAACCGCGCCAGCATCCAGCCACCATTGAGCTTTTCGCCCGCGAGGCGGAACTTGAAGGCGCCCGTCCGCAAGCTCTTCTCGATATCGTCCATAGGTGCCCACACGCCCGTGTCCCAGACGATCATCCGGCCGCCGCCATATTCGCCCTCGGGGATGACACCCTCGAAGTCAATATATTCCAGCGGGTGATCCTCTGTCTCGACCGCGAGCCGCTTGTCCGCCGGATTGAGCGATGGCCCCTTCGGGACGGCCCAACTCTTGAGCACGTCCCCCACCTGCAGCCTCAGGTCGTAGTGGTCCGCCGTCGCATGGTGCTTGTGGACGACAAAACGGTTGCCGCTCTCGCCGGCAAGGTTGCCGGGCGGCTCCGACGTTTTCGAAAAGTCCCTTTTCTTGCGATAGTCCTGTAGCTTCGACGTCGCCATGTCCCTACGCTATGGCTTATAGGGCGAACCCGCAATATGACGTGCAAGTCAACGCGGAAGGGGCCGCGGAACATCAAGGAAGAGAAGACAAAGATGGGAGAAAACCATCGCTGGTTGAACGAGCCGGCAAGCTGGCAAGGCAACGAAAAGGCGCTGTCGCTCAAGACGGACGGCAATACGGATTTCTGGCGCGAGACCTTCTACGGGTTTGTTCGCGACAAGGGCCACGCCTATCTCCGACCGGTTTCCGGCGATTTCACCGCCTGCGCCACGATCACGGCCGCCTACGAGCAACTCTACGACCAGGCCGGGCTGATCTTGCGCCTCGACGAGGAGAACTGGATCAAATGCGGCATCGAATATACCGACGGGCTGATGCATTTCAGCGTCGTCGTCACGCGCGGCGTTTCGGACTGGTCGGTCATTCCTCTCCACGATGCGACGCCATCCGATGCGGTCGAGGTGCGGCTGACGCGCCATGGCAACGCCGTACGGGTGCAGTTCCGCTTGGGCGAAGCGCCCTGGCAGATGGCGCGGCTTTGCCCGTTTGCAGCGGCGGATGCGGAGATCGGTCTCATGGCCTGCTCCCCGCAACGTGCAGGCTTCGAGGCGAGTTTTCGCGACTTTAGCGTTGGTCCGCCGATTGCCCCTGCACTGCATGAGGATTGACGGCGCGGGTGTGTGGAAAAGCGTGAAGCGGTCCTGTCGGGAACGGCGTAGGTTCAAGGAGTTAAATCATATCCCGGATGAGAGCGACCCCACCATTTGAGCACCCGCATCGCCCGTAGCGTCACCCACCGCGAGGCCTTGCCGGGCCCGTCATCGATGTCGAACCACACCCGCCCTGTCGGGCTCCAGTCGAGCGGCCAGGTGCCGTCTTCCAAGCGTCTGGAACGCACGTGCTTGATGGCCTCCCCGAGTCGGGGATCGGGGGTGGCGCCGGTAAGCATCGCGGAGGAGCGGAAATAGTCGAGTGCACGCATGACGTCGTAGCGCCAACGGTTCGGATGCACGAAGCAAAGGAACCGTTCGTCTGCCGGTTGACCCGTGCCGAGACGGCGGAAGAGATTGCGCTCCAGCAGGAATTCCTCGCCCGATCTGCGCGCCTCCCGAGATAGAGGCGTGCCCCCGGTGGCTCTCTCATACTCCAGCAGACCTTCCAGCACGTTGATCGTGCTCGCGAAGGACGATCGGAGCGAGCCGTTGATCCTCTCACAGTTCCAGCCGCCATCATCGAGACGCTCGCCTACCAGCCTACCGACAATGGACGAGACGTCGACCCCGAAATAGGCGCCGTCGGCAACGATCCGGCCGTTGATACACTCCTCGACTTCGCCCTCCCAGTAAGGCTGGCCGCCCTCGTCCCAGCGGGAGTTGGCGCCGATCAATTCGACGGTTCGCCTGGCCCGGTCTGACGAGGGATCGAGACCGAACTCCCGAAGCTGCGACAGCGAAAAGCAAGTCGCCGTCCAGGGCTGGCCGCGCTCCGACCACTCGCGGGGGTCGAACCCCGCGGGAACAAAGGCTCCGCCCGCCCATTGCCCATCCGTGTCCTGGAGAGAGAGAAGCTTGGCTCCCCAGCCGTCGATCTCGACTTTGGCCCGCTCCGGCTTCCACGCCGCCTCCGGGACCTCGAGCAGGTCGCGCATTACCTGCCAGCGGATCGACGGATCCGAGTCTAGAAGCCAATCGATCACGGCGCCAGGGTCAGTCATGGTGGCGAGCCTATCAGAAGGTCGGGTCGATTGCTCGCTTGTAATCACTTCAACGGAACTCGCCAGCCGATGAAATCGTGGGATAGGTCCTCGGGCGGGCAATGTCGTCGAGATCTGGGGCGGCATGGGCACGCAGCCGGCGCACGACCGGCACGACGGCTTCCACGAATTCACCGACAAGGAGCCGGGCATCAAGAACCTGCTCGACCAGCAGTCCGGCGATTGGAAGCAGGACCAGGCCTATAACATCATGGCGACGGCGCTTCGCAACAACGAGAAGATCGATCTCGTCTACGGCCACAACGATCCGATGGCCTACGGCGCCTATCTGGCGGCCAAGGACGCCGGCCGCGAGAAGGAGATGAAGTTCATCGGCATCGACGCCCTGCCGGGTGAAGGCGTGACTTGGGTCAACAACGGCGAACTCACCGCGACCTTCCTCCATGCGACACCTGGTGCCGAGGGACTCCGTCAGGCGATCAAGTTCTTGAACGGGGAAAAGGTTGAAAAGACCGTGACGCTCGACACGATGAAGGTGACGAAGGAGAACGCCGGCCAGATCATGAAGGACAACGGCCTGTAATCCCTTGGCGCCCGTGCCTCCTCAAGCTGGGAGGTTCCCGGCAGGGCAGGGGCGCCAAGGGCAGCTCGGAGGCGGAACGATCGTATCAGCCGGGTATGGCGCTCATGCATATTGTCCGAAAGTGCGGAGCGCTTTTGGGCACTTGGAATGGCTGCATGTCTTCGTCCTTCAATCGGCTCCGATCGGGGGAGCATGCGGCGGGGGCGGCGGGAGTGGACGAGGGGCACCGCCGCCCCCTTTATCGCATCATCGCCAGAGCCGTGGCGAAGAAGTCGTCGCCTCCGAAATTGCCGGATTTGAGCGCCATAAGCATCTCTCCCTGTGAATTGCCGATCGTACGGAGCACCGGCACGCCGGGCGCGATCTCCGGGCCGATCAGGAACGCCGGAATTTCCAGCCTGTCGACCGTCGCGCCAGAGGTTTCGCCACCGGCGACGATGAGGCGCCTGACGCCGCACGCCACCAGTTCGGCGGCGATCGTTGCGGTCGCGGCTTCGATCGCGCGCCCCGATATTTCGCGTCCATAGCGCGATTGAAGGTCGGAAACGGCCTCCGGCGTGGTGCTGGCGGCAATGATGACGGGCCCTGCCTTCATTTGCTCCCCTGCCCAGGAAAGCGCGGCTGAGATTTCGTCCGGCGCGGCGGTGAGCAATCGTTCGGGATCGAGCCTCAGGACCGGCATTGCCCGTTCGGCAATGGCAAGCTGGCGAAGGGTGGCGCTCGAGCAACTGCCGGCGATGACGGCTGCATGCCCGCCGACGGGGCGGATGGCATCGGCCGTGGCGCTGACCCTCGACGGCACCCGACCGGACCGCACGAGTGCGCGCGCCAGACCGCGACCGAGGCCGGAGGCCCCGCTCGACACCGGTGTCTGAAGCGCCACCTCGCCGAGTGTCTCCAGGTCGCGTTCGAAGATCGCATCGGCGATCACCGCGCTCGCGCCCTCGGCGCACAGCGCATCAAGCCGCGCCTGCACGGCACCGGGTCCTGCCGCCACGGCCGGCAGGTCGATGAGGCCGATCGCACCACGTGACTGGCGGGCCATGACCCGGACGAGATTGGCGTCGTGCATGGGATTGAGCGGATGGTCCTTCAGCGGGCTTTCGTCGAGCGGCTGGCCGTTGACGAACAGGTGTCCGAGATAGACGGTGCGCCCGGTTTCCGGAAAGGCTGGGGTGACGAGCACCGTGCCGCCGCCCGCGAGTTCCGCGAGTGCTTCCGTCACCGGGCCGATATTGCCCTGGTCGGTCGAATCGAAGGTCGAGCAGATCTTGTAAAAAACATGCATCGCGCCACGCTCGCGCAGCCAGCGTTCGGCCGTGCCCGCGGCGGCCACAGCCTCCTGCGGGGCGGCCGAGCGGATCTTCAGCGAAACGACCACCGCATCGACATCCGGCAACGGCAGCGAGGCATCGGGAATGCCAACGGTCTGGACAGTGCTAAGCCCGTTCTTCGTCAGCGTATTGGCGAGGTCCGAGGCGCCAGTGTAATCGTCGGCGATCGATCCAAGGAGGATGGTCATCGGTCAGCTCCGGGCAAAAGGCTTGAACCAGTCGAGGCCGTCGAGCGTCCCGCTGCGCGGGATATATTCGCAGCCAACGAAACCATCATATCCGAGCCGGTCGATTTCCTCGAAGAGGTACGGATAGTTCAGTTCTTCGCCGGCGGGTTCATGGCGGGAGGGGACGCTCGCGATCTGGATGTGGCCGACGATCGGCAACAGGCGACGGAGCGCCATGACGACATCGCCGTGCAGGATCTGGCGGTGATAGATGTCGAATTGGAGTTTCAGATTCGGCAGGCCGAGTTCGGCGATAAGACGCTCGGCCACGCCGAAGTCGTTCAGGAAATAGCCCGGCATGTTTCGTCCGTTGATCGGCTCGATGAGCAGGTCGATACCGCTCTCCGCCAAGCGTTCGGCCGCGTAGACGACAGAGCGACTATAGCAGGATGCAGCCTCTTCGTCGTCGCTATCGGCGAGACCCGCCATCAGATGCAGCCGCTTAACGCCTGTCGCGGTCGCATAGTCGAGCGCCCGTTCCACGCTCGACTTCAGTTCATCGAAGCGGCCGGGCAGAGCTGCGATGCCGCGCTCGCCGGCTGCCCAGTCGCCCGGTGGCAGATTGAATAGCGCCTGTTTGAGACCGTTGCGGGTCAGCCGCTCGGCAACGACGTCCGGTGCGGCTTCATAGGGAAACAGATATTCGACGGCGGCAAATCCGGCGTCCGCCGCCGCGTCGAAGCGGTCGAGGAACGACCATTCGTTGAACATCGTCGTCAGATTGGCGGCAAAGATCGGCATTGTCGCGTCCTATTCCTTCTGTGAGTTTGCGCCCGGGAGCGTTGCACCGGAAAGCTGGGCATAGAGCCGGGCGAGCGAGGAATCATCGTCGTGGCCCATGCCCGCGCCGGCAGCGGCGAGATACATCTGCAGTGCCGCGGCCGCGAGCGGCACGGGATAACGCTCCGACCGGGCCACGTCCTGGACGATGCCGAGGTCCTTGACGAAGATCTCGATGGCGCTGAGTGGCGTGTAATCGCCGGCAAGCACATGCGGCACCCGGTTTTCGAACATCCAGGAATTGCCCGCCGACGCAGTGATCACTTCATAGACTTTGGCGAGGTCGAGCCCCTGCTTGGCGGCGAGGCTTATCGCTTCGCAGGCGGCTGCGATGTGGACACCCGCAAGAAGCTGGTTGATCATCTTGAAGGCCGCTCCGGTCCCGGCGGCGTCGCCCAGCTCGTAGACCTTCGCGGCCATGGCGTCGAGGGCAGGGCGGGCCGCAGCGAAGGCTTCGGCCGATCCCGAAGCCATGATCGTCAGCTCGCCCTTTGCCGCTTTTGTGGCGCCGCCTGAAATCGGTGCGTCGAGATAGTGGAGGCCGAGCGCTTCGACCTTCTCTGAAAGGCGGCGTGCGATTGCTGGATCCATAGTCGCCGACGAGAGGAAGACAGCGCCGGGTTTCATGACGCTTGCGATACTATCCGGGCCGAACAGGACGGCTTCGGTCTGTGCGGCGTTGACGACCACCGAAACAACGATGTCGGCACCCTTGGCCGCTTCGGCAGGGGTATCCGCGCGACCGCCGCCTTCCGCGACGAAGCGTTCTACGGCCGTTAGGCTGATGTCGTAGCCGACGACATCAAGGCTTGCGCGCTTCATCGACTGGGCCATTCCAAAGCCCATGGAGCCGAGGCCGATCACGGCCGCCTTGATGGCGCGTCCGGAACTTTCAGCATGCGATGACATGACGAGTTTCTCCAGTCTGGTTGCTGCCGGTGAAGTCCTTCAGATAGCCGACGAGGAACGGCCCGAGGAATCCGGCGAGGTTGCCGACGGAGTTGATCCAGGCAACGCCGGCCGCAGCGCCGGTGCCGGCGAGGAAGGCCGCCGGAGGCGCCTGCGTTTGAAGCGCCATGACTTCCTCCTCCTATACGTTGCCGGGGACGCTTGCTCCAACCCTCCCGACGGGCGCCTCACCATAAATGGCAGCGCTGCCATCTTTGCTGTACTGGATTTTGGCAGCGCCGCCAATCAAAAAATGGTAGCGCTGCCAAAAAATCGAGCTATTGAATCGAACGGATAGTCCCAGGCGCCAAACAACCACCGGGCGGCCGAGACGTTGGTCAGGAGCGGGCGAGAGCGTTGACTTTGGATTTCAGGCACCAGCCGGCGGTAACGCTTGCCGAGGTCGCGGAAGCGGCCGGCGTCGGCGAGAGCACGGTGTCGCGCGTGCTCCGCAACCATGGCTCCTTTTCCAAGAAGACAAAGGACCGGGTGATGGAGGCGGTCGAACGGCTCGGCTATGTACCGAACCGGATCGCCGGGACGCTCGCTTCCGCCGGATCGCGCCTTGTCGCCTTCGTCATTCCCTCGCTTTCCAATATCGTCTTTCCGGATGTGCTGCGCGGCGCGAGCAGCGTTTTGGAAGCAAACCAGCATCAAGGGGTCTTTTCCGTCACCGACTACGACGCGGAACGGGAGGAGGCACTTGTCGCTGCGATGCTCGCCTGGCGGCCGACGGCTGTCATGCTTGCGGGCTTCGAGCATACCGAAGGGACGGTGAAGAGGCTACGCGCGAGCGGCTGTCGTGTAGTGGAGATGCTCGATCTCGACGGAACCGCGCTGGATCTGGCGGTCGGCTTCTCCAACCGTTCAGCCGGGCGCAGAAGCGCCGATTTCCTGTTGAAGCGCGGCTATCGCCGGATCGGCTATGTCGGCCACGATCTCGATCGCGACACCCGCGCCCGCAAGCGTTTTGACGGCTTCTGCGAGGTGGTCGGCGCGGCCGGCTTTGCGCTCGTCGGCCGGGAAATTTGCGCGGGCGGCTCGTCGGTTGAAAGCGGGCGGCTCGGACTGGAGCGCCTGCTTGCCAGAAGCTCTCTCGATGCCGTCTATTTTTCGAACGACGACATGGCGCTCGGCGGCTATTTCCATTGCCTCGCGCGCGGGATTTCCCTCCCCTCGCAACTGGCGATCTTCGGCTACAACGGCCTCGATATCGGCCGGGTCACGCCACAGCCGCTCTCTACCATTCGCACGCCCCGCGTCGAGACGGGGAGGGTGGCGGCTGAACTTGTCGTGGCAGGTGCACCGCCGCAGGTCGTCGATCTCGGGTTCGAGCTGATTGAAGGCGCTACCGCCTGACTTGAAAGGATTGCAAATGTCTGAGAACCGTCTGCGAGAGGAAATCTGCCGCTACGGGCGGTCACTGTTCGAACGGGGGCTAACACCCGGATCGTCGGGGAACATATCGGTGAGGCTTGACGATGGCGGCTGGCTGGTGACGCCGACCAACGCTTCTCTCGGCCTTCTCGATCCCGCGCGGATCTCGCGGCTCGATGCCGCGGGGCAACTCATCTCGGGTGACAAGCCGACCAAGGAAATTCCGCTTCATTCTGCCCTCTACGAGACGCGCGGCAGCGCCCGCGCGATCGTGCACCTGCATTCCACCCATGCGGTGGCGCTCACCATGTTGCCGGAGATCGATCCGCGCGCCGCGCTGCCGCCGATGACGCCCTATTATCTGATGCGCGCCGGTGAAACGGCCCTTGTGCCCTACTATCGTCCGGGCGACCCGGCGGTTGCCGATGCGATCCGTGGACTTGCGGGCAAGTACTCATCGGTGTTGCTTGCCAATCACGGCCCGGTTGTGGCGGGCGACAGCCTCGAGGCTGCGGTGTTCGCCACCGAAGAACTGGAGGAAACGGCAAGGCTCTACCTGCTGCTGCGCAATCTCAATCCGCGCTATCTCAGCCCGGAGCAGGTGGCCGATCTCGCCAAGACCTTCCGCCTCGACCTACCGTCGCTTGGTGAGCATGAGCGGCATGACCACGGTTGAACGGGATTTCAGCCGGGCGCCAGGGAGTCAATCTGACATGGACGACAAGGAGATTACCGCCAGACTCGGTGTCGTGACAGTGGCCTTTTCTGGCCGTTGCCGCTCAGTCAGCGCGCGTCCGGTCTCCCCAGTCCGAGAGCCCGAGTCATATCGTTGACGATCCCAAGGCGTGCTTCAATAACTGCAATCTTCTCGGGAGTGTCGGCACCAGAAGCTTCGAGATCGATAAACAATTGCTCGAAACCACCTGGGATAACGGTGCCGAATATTTGGCCGGGTTCGTCACTTATGTTTCGCCAACCGTGCTGCACATCCGGTGGCAGAACGACGACGCTTCCTGGAGGCGCGTCGAACTCCTCATCACCGCATTGGAAACGATAGAGGCCACGGATTACGCGAAAGACCTCGGTTTCTCGTGTATGAGTGTGAGGGGCCGGACCATGAGCTGGAGGAGTGAAGGTCTCCCACATCCCGAATGCGCCTCCAGTCTCGGCGGCCGTTGCATGTATAACAACGTTTGCACCAAACGGTGTTTTCGCTATCCGCTCTTTGCCGGGCAAAGAGACAACTGCATTCTGGAAAGTTGACATAGCCACCTCCTTGTCAGTTGCAATCTATATAGCACATCACTCGACGGTAGTTGATCTTGGTGAGAGAGCGAGCGGGCCTCTCGAAAAATCCCCTTTCCTTGCGTGCGTTGCACAAACGGTGCGTGCATTTTTGATGCAGTGCCGCGACGAACTTGCCTTGACCACGCCTTTGTTTACGCGGTCTATTCAGTATTACTGATCCGGTGGACCAACCAGTGGATCAGTTGGAGGTGCGGCGCAGTGAATGGCAGTCCCATACTCACGCAAATGCCGAAGATCGGGCGGAGCCTCGAACGCCGCACCGCGCGTGATGTGATTGCCGACAAGCTGATGGTTCTCGTTGCGACCAACATGCTGCGTCCGGGCGACGAACTCCCTGGCGAGCGCGAACTTGCCAACGTGCTCCATGTCAGTCGTGAAACTGTGCGCGGCGCGATCCAGGCGCTTGCCGCGCGCGGCATCATCGAGGTTTCCCAAGGCAGCCGCAGCCGGGTTGCCAATGTCGACCTCAGCGACGTCACCGTGACGATCGCCTCGCCGAACGCCATCGACAGCTATGATCTCGAAGCGGTTCATGCCGCGAGGCTGCATATCGAGTTGAAGGTCGTGGGTGATGCCGCCGAAAACATCGATGGGGACACGCTCAGCAAGCTGGAGAACCTGCTCGAAGCGCAGCGGCTCGGCGGCGACGATGCCATGCGATTCCTGATCTGCGACCGTGAATTTCATGTGGCGATCTATCGAGCTTGCGGCAATCCGCTGCTCTCCGACTTCGTCACCGATCTCTACACCTACATGATGAATTTCCGGCGCAGCGCCATGTCCCGGCCCGGCGCCATAGAGGCCAGCTACAAGGATCACAGCGAGGTCGTGGCAGCGCTCGCCCGGCGCGATCGCGAGGCCGTCGTCGCGGCGTTTCGCCATCATCTCATGCGAATCTACGAGACGACGAAGAAATTGCTCGCCGAGCACGGGCGGGTGGAAAAGCCGGCAGGCAAGGGTGGGAAGACACGCTGAACCCGGAATTTCCCGGGCCGAAAACGGAGGTTCGCCGCGAATGCATGTCATGGTCATAGGTGCGGCCGGAATGATCGGCCGCAAGCTGGTCGAGAAACTTGCCGCAGAGCCGGGCGCCCTCGGCTATGAGATCACTCGGCTCACGTTGGTGGACGTGGTCGAGGCGCCAGTGCCCGCGACACTTTCCGCGACTTCGACGGCGCCGGCGGTCGATCTGTCGTCCGAAGGCGGCGCAGAACGGCTCATCGCGTCGCGGCCGGATGTCATCTTTCATCTGGCGGCGATCGTTTCCGGCGAGGCGGAGGCCGATTTCGACAAGGGCTACCGTGTCAACCTCGACGGTACGCGTTCGCTTTTCGAGGCGATCCGCCATGAAAGCCGCAACGGACCCTATTTCCCGCGCCTGATCTTTGCCTCGTCGATTGCCGTCTTCGGCCAGCCCTTCCCGGAAAAGATCGGGGACGAATTTTTCACGACGCCGCTGACGAGCTACGGCACGCAGAAGGCTATTTGCGAATTGCTGCTCGCCGACTACACGCGCCGAGGCGTCTTCGACGGCATCGGCATCCGCCTCCCGACCATCTGCATCCGGCCCGGCAAGCCCAACAAGGCGGCGTCGGGCTTCTTCTCGAACATTCTGCGCGAGCCGCTGGTCGGGCAGGAGGCGGTGTTGCCGGTGGACGAGAATGTCCGCCACTGGTTCGCAAGTCCGCGTTCGGCGGTCGGTTTTTTCGTCCACGCAGCGCGCATGGACACCGCAAGCATCGGCCCGCGGCGCAACCTGACCATGCCGGGCCTGTCGGCACTGGTCGGCGAGGAGATCGAGGCGCTTCGGCGTGTTGCCGGCGAGAAGGTGGTGCGCCTTATCCGCCGCGAGCCGGATGCCGTCATTGCCTCGATCGTTGCCGGTTGGCCAACGGACTTCGACGCCCGGAGGGCGAGCGAACTTGGTTTCATGGCGGAAAGCAATTTCGACGAGATCATCCGCATCCATATCGAGGACGAGCTCGGAGGGAGGATCTGACATGGCGCAAGCGAAACGATCGGGCGAAGGAAAGATCGCGCTCGTGACCGGCGGCGGCACCGGCGTCGGTCGCGGGATCGCCAAGGCCTTGAGCGCAGAGGGCTATAGCCTCGTGATCACCGGCCGCCGGCCTGACGTGCTTGAGGGCGCGGCCGGCGAAATCGCGCGGGAGACCGGTGGCGCCGTCCGGGCAATCACCTGCGACGTCGGCAATCCGGCCGAGGTCGCGGCGCTGTTCGGGGCAATCCGGGACGAGTTCGGCCGGCTCGACCTGCTTGTCAACAATGCCGGCTCGAACGTTCCGCCGGTGGCTCTCGAGGATGTGACGTTCGAGCAATGGAGCGACATCGTCGCGGCGAACCTGACCGGCGCCTTCCTCTGCACCCAGCACGCCTTCCGGCTGATGAAGAGCCAAAGCCCGCGCGGCGGACGGATCATCAACAACGGCTCCATTTCGGCGACGACGCCGAGGCCGAATTCCGCCCCTTATACGGCGACCAAACACGCGATCACGGGGCTAACGAAATCCACCGCGCTCGACGGGCGGGCGCACGACATTGCCTGCGGCCAGATCGACATCGGCAACGCGGCGACCGATATGACCGAGAAGATGGGCACGGGTGTGTTGCAGGCTAGTGGCGAAATCGCGGCCGAGCCGACCATTCCCGTCGCGCACGTGGCCGAGGCCGTCGTCTACATGGCGAGCCTGCCGCTGACTGCCAACGTGCTGACCATGACCGTCATGGCGACGAAAATGCCGTTGGTTGGACGCGGGTAGGAGAATTCCAAAGGTCGCTTGCGGACGGGCAGGGGGATGGCCGGACGCAGGCGGCCAGCATGAGCAGATATTGGGAGGAACGCATATGGCAGCCGTGGACTTTGTCGATGTCAGGAAATCGTTCGGTGCCTTTCCCGTCATCAAGGGCGTGAACATCGAGATCGAGGATGGCGAGTTCGTCATTCTCGTCGGCCCTTCCGGTTGCGGAAAATCGACGCTGCTGCGGATGCTGGCGGGGCTTGAAAACATCTCCGCGGGTGAAATCCGCATCGGCAACCGCGTAGTCAATTCGCTGCCGCCGAAGGACCGCGACATTGCCATGGTGTTCCAGAATTATGCGCTCTATCCGCATATGACGGTCGCCGACAACATGGCCTTCTCGCTGATGCTCGCCGGTTCGCCAAAGGCGAACATCGACAAGCGCGTCGGCGCGGCGGCGGAAATCCTCGGCCTGTCGAAGCTGCTCGACCGCTATCCGCGCCAGCTCTCCGGCGGTCAGCGCCAGCGCGTGGCCATGGGCCGGGCGATCGTGCGCGACCCGCAGGTGTTTCTCTTCGACGAGCCGCTGTCGAACCTCGATGCGAAGCTGCGCGTGGCCATGCGTGCCGAGATCAAGGAACTGCATCAGCGCCTCAAAACCACCACCGTCTATGTCACCCACGATCAGATCGAAGCGATGACCATGGCCGACAAGATCGTCGTGATGCATGACGGCATCGTCGAGCAGATCGGCGCGCCGCTCGATCTCTATGACAACCCGGCCAATCTTTTTGTCGCCGGCTTCATCGGTTCGCCGGCGATGAACATGATCAAGGGCAGGCTTGATCCGGCCAATGGCAATGCGTTCCTCACTGAGGACGGCACGGCGCTGCCGGTGGCGCGCCCCGCCGCTGCCGCCAACGGACGTGACCTCGTCTACGGGCTTCGGCCCGAATACATGGCGCTGGACCCGAACGGGCTGCCCGCCGAAATCGTGGTGATCGAGCCGACCGGTTACGAGACGCAGATGATCGTCCGGCTCGGAGGCAGCGATGTCACCTGCGTCTTCCGCGAAAGGGTGAATGCGAAGCCGGGCGAGACCATCCGTCTGTCGATCGATGCCTCCCATGTTCACCTTTTCGATGCCGAGAGCGGACGACGCTTGTTCGATTGATGCCACGCGGCGAGGCAATCGAGGGAAAGAGGAGCCCTCGGCCTTGATCGCGCGGAGATGTCCGGCAGGGGCTGGGCGTCATTGCCGCCGCATTCGCCAAGCGGGAAGGTGAATGCCGGAAGGATGTGCTCCCGCTTTTCCAGGAGGAGTATTATGCCAATAAAGAGACGTGACTTCCTCGCAGCCTCGGCTGCTCTTGCCGGCATGGCGGGCCTTTCGCCGCTCGGCATCCGCCCATCCTTCGCGCAGGCCGTCGAGCCGAACTACAAGCCGGAGGAAGGCGCGAGCCTGCGACTTCTGCGCTGGACGCCCTTCGTCAAGGGCGACGAGGATGCCTGGCTTGCCAACACCAAGAAGTTCACCGAGGCAACCGGCGTCGAGGTCCGCATCGACAAGGAAAGCTGGGAGGATATCCGGCCCAAGGCAGCGGTCGCCGCGAACGTCGGCTCCGGCCCCGACATGATCATGTGCTGGTTCGACGATGCGCATCAATATCCGGACAAACTCGTAGACCTGACTGAGCTCGCGAATTATCTCGGCAACAAGTATGGCGGCTGGTATGACGGCGTGAAGGGTTATGCGACTCACGGCGACAAGTTCATCGCCATGCCGCTGACGGCGATCGGTAACGCCGTCTGCTACCGTGACAGCCACATGAAGGCGGCGGGCTTCAGCGAGTTTCCTAAGGATACCGCGGGCTTCCTCGAGCTCTGCAAGGCGTTGAAGGCAAAGGGCACGCCGGCCGGTTTCCCGCATGGCAAGGCTGTCGGCGACGGCAACAACTATGCCCATTGGCTGCTGTGGAGCCACGGCGGCAAGATGGTCGACGAAAACGGCAAGGTAACTATCAACAGCCCTGAGACACTGGCTGCGATCAACTACGCAAAACAGCTGTACGAGACCTTCATTCCGGGCACCGAAAGCTGGCTCGACATCAACAACAACCGCGCCTTCCTCGCGGGCCAGGTTTCGCTGACGGCAAACGGCGTCTCGCTCTATTACGCAGCGAAGAAGGACCCGGCGCTTGCCGAACTGGCGGCGGATATCCGCACGACCAACTTCCCGATCGGTCCGGTCGGCCAGAGCGTCGAGCTCCACCAGACGAGTTCGATCCTGCTGTTCAACCACAGCAAATATCCGGAAGCGGCCAAGGCCTACATCAAGTTTATGATGGAAGGCGACCAGATGAACGCCTGGATCCAAGGATCGAGTGCCTATTGCTGCCAGCCTCTGAAGGCTTTCGCAGACAACCCGGTCTGGACCTCCGATCCGATCCATGCGCCCTATGCGCGCGCTTCGGAGACATTGCGTCCGAACGGTTATGCCGGGCCGCTCGGTTATGCTTCGGCCGGCGTCATGGCCGACTACGTGCTGGTAGACATGTTTGCCACTGCCGTGACCGGCCAGATGACGCCGGAAGACGCCGTCACCGAGGCCGAACGGCGGGCAAACCGCTACTATCGCGTCTAGTCCATATTGGGCGGCTCGTGAGCGAGCCGCCCAAAGCCGAAGACGTCGGCGAAACCTTGCCGGCGTAAACTGCGAGATCACCCGCGGAGAAGTTCGATGCCCACCGTACCGTCCGGAAAGCCGCCATCCGTTATGGCTTCTCTCATGCAGAACAACAATGTGCTCGGCTTCCTGTTCATGCTGCCGGCCGCCGTGTTCCTCCTCTGCTTTCTCACCTATCCGCTCGGGCTCGGCGTCTGGCTCGGCTTCACCGACACGCGCATTGGCCGTGACGGCATCTTCATCGGTCTTGAGAACTATATCTTCCTTGCCGAGGACGCGGTCTTCTGGCTTTCGGTCTTCAACACGCTGCTCTACACCTCGGTCGCCTCGATCCTGAAGTTCGTGCTCGGCCTGTGGCTTGCCCTGCTGCTCAACGAAAACCTGCCGTTCAAATCTTTCTTCCGGGCGATCGTGCTGCTTCCCTGGGTCGTGCCGACCGTGCTTTCGGCACTTGCCTTCTGGTGGATCTACGATTCGCAGTTCTCGATCATTTCCTGGTCGCTGATGCAGCTGGGCGTGATCGACGGACCAATCAACTTCCTCGGCGACCCGACCAATGCCCGAATTTCGGTGATCGCCGCCAATGTCTGGCGCGGCATTCCCTTCGTTGCAATCTCGCTGCTCGCCGGACTACAGACCATACCGGCTTCGCTGCAGGAGGCGGCCTCCCTCGATGGCGCGACCAACTGGCAGCGCTTTCGCTATGTAACCTTGCCGATGCTGACGCCGATCATCGCCGTCGTCATGACCTTCTCGGTGCTCTTCACCTTTACCGATTTCCAGCTGATCTACGTGTTGACCAAGGGCGGACCGGTAAACGCTACCCACCTGATGGCGACGCTTTCGTTCCAACGCGGCATTCCGGGCGGCCAGCTTGGCGAAGGCGCGGCGATCGCCGTCGCCATGATTCCCTTCCTGCTTGCCGCGATCATGTTCAGCTTCTTCGGACTGCAGCGCCGCAAATGGCAGCAGGGCGGTCGGGATTAGGAGGTTTACCTTGAATACCACCACGAAAATCCCTGACGACGTCCTCACCGATCATGCGGAGGGCATGAGCTACCTCAACCGGCTGCCGCGCCGGATCGTCGTGCTCTACCTGCCGATGGCGGTCTTCGTGTTCGTGCTTCTGTTTCCGTTCTACTGGATGGCGATCACTGCAGTGAAGCCGAATGCGCAACTGACCGACTACACCAATTACAGCCCGTTCTGGGTCGTCGGACCGACGCTCGATCACATCAAGTATCTGTTCTTCGAGACGTCTTATCCGGGCTGGCTGTGGAACACCATGCTCGTCGCGGTCGGTTCCACGATCCTGTCGCTCGCGGCTTCGGTCTTCGCGGCTTATGCGATCGAGCGGGTGCGCTTCACCGGCTCGCGGCCGGTCGGGCTGATGATCTTCCTTGCCTATCTGGTGCCGCCGTCGATCCTCTTCATCCCGCTCGCCCTCATCGTCTTCAAGTTCGGGATCTACGATTCCAGGCTCGCGCTGGTCTTCACCTATCCGACCTTCCTCATCCCCTTCTGCACCTGGCTGCTGATGGGCTATTTCCGCTCGATCCCCTTCGAGCTGGAAGAGAGTGCGCTCGTGGATGGTGCAACGCGCTGGCAGATCCTCATCAAGATCATCCTGCCGCTCGCAGTGCCCGGGCTGATCTCGGCCGGCATCTTCGCCTTCACGCTCTCCTGGAACGAATTCATCTATGCGCTGACATTCATCCAGTCGTCGGAGAACAAGACCGTTCCGGTGGGCGTGTTGACCGAGCTCGTGCGTGGCGACGTATTCGAATGGGGCGCACTGATGGCGGGCGCGCTGTTCGGCTCGCTGCCGGTCGTCATCCTCTACTCCTTCTTCGTCGATTATTATGTTTCGTCCATGACGGGCGCGGTGAAGGAATAGCGCGGAGCATGGCCGGCGTTCTTTGTCGGCCATCTCTCTACCGTAATGCGGCGACCGAGAAAAATGCTTATGTCGCGAAGATAATTCAGGGAAACGGTTGGGCGGGGCCCGCAGCGATGCTTGATCGACGGCGCAGGCCCCTGACCGTCAGCTTTTCCAAACGGCTGGATAAAATTTACCACCAGAGCGCGAAAGCTGCCATTCGCCAAAACGGCTTACCACCGACGTGCCAGCGATGGTACCCAAATGGATGTGCCGCCTTTGAGCGGCCAATCCGACGGGGATTCGGCCGTACGCCGACAACGTTCAAAGCGTGCTTCCCATCCACTCGGCTGCAGCAATCGCCGAGCCGAGCAAAATGACCGGCAGCAATAGCGCACCGAAGAACCTGATCATCTGAATGTAGCGTGAACGCCTGTCATGCCGATCGTAAACCATCTTCATTCAGCCCCTGGCTGCATCCCAAGAACAGTTTCGACGACATGAAAACATCATTGGAGTTGGACGGTCGAGTCTCCAAGGTAACACCGGTCGGCCGCCCGCCCGGCTTCCTTGCCCCGTGAAATATGGGAAGCAGCCGGAGTGAGATCTCCGAGCACTAAGGCGTGGCCGGTGCCCGCAGAGATTACTGGGGAGTGATGGACCCGAAGAGGCGATCACCAAGCCGAGTAGGCCACCATGAGCACTGCGGCCCAAAATAACGCTGACAATTCAGCCGCTATTAGAAACCCGAAAGTGGTGTCGCTCATGTGATCCTCCTCTGGCAACCTCCATTACCAGGGGTAACTATAGGGGGCCGCTGCCGGTTCCGCTACTAAATAACGCATACTCGTGCATCGGCTCACGTGAGCAGCGAGTAAATCAGAACGCCGACAGAACCCCAGAAGCCGACCATTACCAGCGACATCGCCACAACCAAGATCTTAGTCACAACAAAACTCCACGACCTTTTCAGGAGGTTGCAAAGACTACCGCAGCGCTGAAAACTGGGTATCGGCACTAAGTCTGAGAGGCATGGGACTATAGTCTGACTTTTGATGGCGCGGGCCTCAAATCGAACATGTCGGAAGCTCTTGGGCTCGGGTCGCGAGCCCTACCGGCGATTGACATAAGAAAATCGATTCGTCGGAAAAGCCGGCAAAACGTTCACCTGACAGGCCCATCAAGGCCATTGCGTTTTCGCGGCTAAACTGGTTCTTGGGGCGTACAGTGAGGAAGCGATCGGCGCGGAAGCGCGCGCAGATGAGGTGCTTGTGCGAAAAGCCACGGACAGCTTGCCCGGCGCGACGGACAAGAACTGGTATCCGCCGGAGGGAACCAGGCTCGGCACGACATTCTTTGTCCGCAGCGCGTTTCCGTGGCTCGGTCACCATTTTGGAATTCCGCTCGGCTCGACTCTCTCTCCCGGGATCGACGGAATAGTCTCCTGGGGTGGACGGATTCCAGCGAAAAGTGCGATGGCCGTTGCCCGCTTGCGGCGATTGCCGCATTGGCACCTTGAAGACGGCTTCCTGCGCTCGGTCGGCCTTGGCAAGGATGGAGCCGCGCCCGTCTCGATCATCGTGGACGACCGGGCGCTTCCTGTCGACGCCGGAAAGGCGTCGCGCCTGGAACTGCTGATCGCCGCCGCGGCCAACGGGGGCTGGGACAGCTTTGGAAAAAGCATCCGCGAACGGATGCTCGAACACAAGCTGTCGAAATACAACAACCTGCCGCACAAACCGCCGTCGATAGAACAGAATTCCCGGAAGCGTATTCTGCTCGTCGATCAAGTCCTCGGTGACGTCTCGGTGGAGCGTGCTCTCGGGAGCCGTCACTCCTTCGACAGGATGCTCGATGATGCGTTGGCAAGTGGCGCGCAATGCGTCGTGCGCACGCATCCGGACGTCATGGCCGGCTATCGCAAAGGCTACATGACCGAGCGCGCGGCAAGGACAGCCGGCGTCGCTCTCCTGGCCGACCGCGTGTCGGTCGCTTCGATTCTCGACGTCGTCGACGAGGTCTGGACCGTTTCGAGCCAGGTCGGCTTCGACGCTTTGTTACGAAAAATGCCCGTGCGCTGTTACGCCGTGCCGTTCTATGCGGGTTGGGGGCTGACGGATGATCGGGCAGGCAGCGCGGCCGAGGCGGCCTTGGCGCGGCGGGCCGGCGCGAGACCCTCGGTCGATCAACTCACCGCGGCAACGCTTGGGCTCTATCCGAGCTACCGCAATCCGAAAGACTGGCAGCCGATGGACGTGTTCGCAGCGATCGATTTCCTGGTCGCCGAAGTCGACGCAACTCGCCGCGCATAAAGGCCTAAGCTCCCGCGTTCACAAGCAGGCTGGTCCATCAACGGCTGGGACCGCCGTCAATTCTCCTCCACCGAAACACCATCCTCACCAATCCTGATCTCGATGCCCGGTTTGTTTTCTTCGCGGTAGACGTAGATGCCGAGCCCGATCGCAACGGCAGCAAGAACTGCGATGATGAGATAGAGCCCACTCCGGTTCATCAGTGCCGTGTTCCTGTAATTTGCGCTGCCTCGCTACAGGGCCGCGCATCGTTTAAGACGCGCAAAGTTCGCGGCAGTGGCTCAATCAGCATCGCGTTCGCGCCTGTTGGTGAAATGGGCGTTGCCCAGGCCCGTACCAATCGTCAGCACGCCCCAGCCGGAGACGTCCTGCATGAAAGGTACCTGCGAAAGGCCCTGGACGACCGCGTCGTTGTGCATGATCACGAAGGTCTCATCCTCGCCGATTTGCGGAATGGCCTCCTTGATCGCGGCGGGCAGATTGAAGTGCTCGCTTTCCCAGTTCCCGCCCGGCAGGTTCTGACCGCCGCGTGCAATCGATCCATCGGCACCGATCACGCCAGGACAGGCGACACCAACCACGGGGGCCGGGATGAGATCTGCCTTGTCGGCCTTGGCGATCAGCTTTTCGATCATGGAGATGAGACGTTCAATTGCCGTGGTCCGACTAGGCTTGTCATCCGCATGCCGCCAGATATCTGACTTCCAGACCTTGGCCTTTGAGAGGTTCGCGTCTTCCTTCAGGCGGGTCTCGACTATGCCCACACGAATATTCGTGCCACCGATATCAATGGCGAGGATTGCCTTGTGCCCCTTCAGCATCCAGGACGGAATGAGGTGCACGGCGCCGATAAGCCCTGCATCATCGGGATGGTGAGCGATCGGCGTGAGCTCAATCTTGGTGCCCTTGGACTTCAGCAGCACCATCGCGCGGGCTATTGCTAGTTCACCTACGACGCGCTCCCTGAAGCCGCCGCCCACCACCACTCGTTCCGTATTCTTCCAGCTCTTCTGGTGCAGCAATCTGTCGAGAACAGTGGCGAGCTCGTCTGCGAAATCGTCAACCGCTCCCATGACCAGGGTGGCTGCCTGCTTGTCGTCGCCAACGAGAAGGGCATCGACCTCCTTTTTCGACAGGTCGCCGGTTGGCGTTTTGCCGAGTGGATCGGTGCCCCCCTTGCGCACGCGCTTGCGCCAGGCTTCGAGCTTCTCTTGGAACGCGTATTTATTGGCCTTGTCGCCCAGAAAGCCGTCGGAGCTTCGCAATTCGATGTTGTAGTCATCGACCGTGACCGACGGCAGATCGTCGTCACCATGGGTGAGGAGGACGCCGTCTTGCTTCTCGTTCGCGGATCTGCCCACGCAACATCCCCTATGACGCTTCCCTGAACTGATCCGAGACCGGAGTAAGTGATAAACGTGAGCGGCGGGGTGATGTTCCGCCAAGTCCCGATGGAAGTCCATTGATGGTGGCGAGGTTGCTTGCCGCTGCCCGGCCGCACACCCCCGATGCCTCTGCCACCACTTTGGACAGCAAATATCCGCTTCATGGAAACTCAGGGTTGGCCGATTGCGGGCTCTGACCTAAATATGGGTCATGTCACATCGGAAGCAGTCTCTCAGCGCCTCGAATCCGGACGCGGTTTCAGCAGAGGACTTCGTTCTCGCCGCTCTCTCAACGGATCCGCAAGGCTGGGCTCTATTCCTCGATATCGATGGTACATTGCTTGACCTTGCCGAAACGCCGGACGCAGTGGTCGTTCCACCTTCGTTGCCTGCGAACCTCGATGCCTTGTCGAGAAAACTCGGAGGTGCCCTGGCACTCGTGACCGGTCGCGATCTTGGCTATGCCGAACAGCTTTTTTCGCCATTCCTTTTTCCAATTGCGGGTCTTCATGGTGCTGAGCGCCGCGATCCGGACGGTCTTGTGCACAAAGCCGCTGATACGTCGGAATTCGAGCGGTTGAAGGCCGATCTTGTCGCCGATACGGCTAACTGGCCCGGTGTTCTGATCGAGGACAAGGGAGCGGCGGTCGCCGCGCACTACCGGCTTGCGCCGGACAGAAAACTCCAGCTTGAACCGCTGATCGAGCGGGCGTTGATCCGAGCAGGGCCAAACTGGACGATCCAGCACGGCAAGATGGTGATCGAAATCCGCCCGGCCCGTGCCGACAAGGGCGACGCAGTCGAGGCGTTTCTCGCGCAGCCACCCTTTGCCGGGAGACGCGCCCTCGCCGTCGGGGATGACGTGACCGACGAAGCGATGTTTCGCACAGCCAACCGGCTCGGCGGCTACTCGATCCGGATCGGGCCGAAGTCGCCTGCGAGCGAAGCGCTCGGCTCCGTCCCCTCTGCCGAGGCTCTGCGCGGCATCATCGCTGCATTGGTTCCCTGAATATGTGTTGGTCGCCTGAATATTTGAGCACCTGATCTATTTTATGGCATGAAAGGAGGTCGGCATGGGCCGTCTCGTCGTTGTTTCCAATCGCGTACCTGTTCCGGACAAGGGTGGTATTGCACCCGCCGGTGGGCTGGCGGTTGCGCTGAAGGTCGCCCTTGAAGAGCATGGCGGCATATGGATGGGCTGGTCGGGGAAATCGAGCGGAGAGCACGAGCCGCAGCCGCTTGCCCAACTGCAGCAGGGCAACATTACCTATGCACTGACGGATCTGACCGACACCGATTTTGAGGAGTATTACCAGGGCTTTGCCAATCGGGTTCTTTGGCCGATCTGCCACTACCGGCTTGATCTGGCCGAATACGGTCGCAAGGAAATGGCCGGGTATTTCCGCGTCAATCGCTTCTTCGCCCATCGGCTTGCTCCGCTTGTTAAACCCGATGACGTCATTTGGGTGCACGACTACCACCTGATCCCTCTCGCGGCAGAGCTGCGTCAGATGGGGCTGAAGAACCGCATCGGTTTCTTCCTTCATATTCCCTGGCCACCCGCTGACGTGCTCTTCACGATGCCCGTTCATGAGGAGATCATGCGTGGCCTGTCACACTACGACGTCGTCGGCTTCCAGACCGATCATGACCTCGAGAACTTCGCCGGCTGTCTCAGACGGGAAGGCATCGGCGACGAACTTGGCGGAGGGCGCTACAGCGCCTATGGCCGCGTATTCAAGGGCGACGCTTATGCAATCGGCATTGAGACTGCGGCCTTTGCCGAATTCGCCAAAAAGGCATCGACCAACAAAACGGTCAAAAAAACGCGTGAGAGCATTGGAAACCGCAGCCTGATCATCGGTGTCGATCGCCTCGATTATTCCAAGGGGATCACGCAGCGCATCGATGCATTTGAGCGCTTCATCCTGGCCAATCCGGCCCAGCATGGGCATGTCACCTATCTACAAATCACGCCGAAGTCCCGCTCCGAAGTGCCGGAATACGAAGCCATGCAGCGCATGGTTGCCGAACAAGCCGGCAGGGTGAACGGCGCGCTCGGCGCCGTCGATTGGGTGCCTATACGCTATATCAACCGCTCGATAGGCCGCCACATTCTTGCTGGACTTTACCGGCTTGGCAAAGTTGGACTCGTGACGCCGCTTCGAGATGGGATGAACCTCGTCGCAAAGGAATATGTAGCGGCGCAGGATCCGGACGATCCTGGCGTGCTTCTGCTTTCGCGTTTCGCCGGAGCTGCTCGCAAGCTAAACGGCGCGCTGCTCGTCAACCCGTACGACGTAGAGGGTACGGCGAATGCCATGGCGCGCGCGCTTAGCATGCCGTTGGACGAACGGAAGGCGCGCTGGAAGACGATGATGGATCATTTGCTGGAACACGACGTTACGCGCTGGTGCCAGGATTTTCTCAATGATCTGACGGGCAAACCAAATCTGCGTGGAGAGCCCTCAGATGCAAGGCAGGCTTCGTATCCTGAAAAGACCGGGATAAAAGCGACCGACTAAATTTGCTCTCGCAAGTCGTGCTTGTCGACGAGATCAGATATTCTCCGGTGTGAAGATGTCGAAAGGCAGGAAGGTCTGTCCTGGTACGCCGGCCGCGCCTCGATCGATCGCCCCGATCATTAGGCTGATGATCTCTCGCACAAGTGCGGGAACGGGCGTTGCGATCGCCATCGTGACTGCCTCGTCGGCAAGCGCTGCGCGTGACTCCGGTGTGAGTTCGTTGACGACCACCAGCAGCTTGCGCTCGAGTTTTTCCTCTCGGATCGCCGAAATTGCGCCCTCCATCCCGCCGCCACAAACGTAGAAACCGATGAGATCGGGATGCCGCCGCAAAAGATCGAGCGTCGCTTCATGGGTGATTTCGGCGGTGTCCAGGTTCACCATCGTGTCGAGCACTTCGAATTCGGGTGCGTTTTCGCGAAAATAGGAGCGAAAGGCGATCTCGCGCAGTTCATGCCCGTGGAAGCGATGGCTGCCGACAAAGGCCGCGACCTTTCCCGGGCGTTTCGCCGCCTTGGCAATCATCCAGGCGGCGGTTCGTCCAACCTTGTGGTTGTTCAAGCCGACATAGCCCTCGCGCACTCCGGCCGCGAAATCGGAAAGCAGCGAAAAGACCGGAATGCCGCGCTCCTTCAGTTCTTCTATCGCTGCCGTGACGGCTGGATAATCCGGAGCGACCAGCGCGATCGCCTGATTGCGCGCCGCCAAGGCCTTCAGCTTTTCGGTGATGCCTGCGGGGGTGGAGTTGGGAACGAAGTCCACCTGAGGGAGCGCGCGGACATGGGTGAGCGACAGTGATGCGTTTTCGATCTCCTTCGCAACCGCCTGATAGAAAGACTGCTGCGGCTTTTGCAGGAGAAAGCCGAGACGATATTGCGGGAGATCCTCGAACACGCGTTGGCGAAGCAGGCCGACGGCGTGATAGCCGATCGTCTTGGCCGCGTCGTAAACCCTTCGCGCCGTTTCCTCGCGCACCGGATGACGCCCGTTCAAGACACGGTCGACCGTGGCAACGCTCACGCCCGCCGCCTGCGCAAGATCCGCGATCGTCGGCCTCCTCGTCATGGCGCTTCCTCCCTGAAGTTATCCTCTCAAGCATGAAGCCGTCGCAATGATGGCATTTGAGAGAATATATCATGACTGCATTGAGAATCGTCAAAAGTCAACATACGCTCCTTTCATCGGATTTGAGGCGCAGTCGGGAGCGCGCTTCGGGAGGACGAGATGACGACGGTTGCCACGAAAAGAGATTACAGCCTGCTTGGGCGCGATGCCGAGGCGGCAATCGCCAATGGCCTTTCCGCGGCTGAGTGGTATCACACCGACATTCCGCGCAAGCAGATGAAGGAATTGATGAAACGCGACGATGGCCCGGCCATCCGCGACACCTTCCTCTGGCTCGGCAGCATGGTGCTTTTCGGCGGGCTCGGCATCTATTTTTGGGGTACTTGGGTCGCCGTACCGTTTTTCCTCGCCTACGGCGTCCTCTACGGCTCGGCCTCCGACAGCCGCTGGCACGAATGCGGCCATGGCACCGCGTTCAAGACGATGTGGATGAATGATGTCGTCTATCAGATCGCCTGTTTCATGATCATGCGTAACCCGGTGACCTGGCGCTGGAGCCATACCCGCCACCACACCGATACGGTCATCGTTGGCCGCGACCCGGAGATCGCCGTCATGCGCCCCCCGGACCTTCTCCGGCTCGTTCTGAATTTCTTCGGCATCATCGATGTATGGCACGCGATGATCGATATGCTGCGGAATGCCTTTGGCGTAATCAGCGCCGCCGAAAAGACCTTCATTCCGGAAATGGAGCAGCCGAAGGCGATCCTGGTCGCCCGCATCTGGCTGGCGATCTGCGCCGCGACGATCGGCCTGTCACTCTATCTCGGTTCCATTCTGCCCTTGATGCTGATCGGTCTGCCCCGCCTCTATGGCGCCTGGCATCACGTGTTGACCGGTCTGTTGCAGCATGGCGGGCTTGCCGACAACGTCACCGATCACCGGCTGAACAGCCGCACGGTCTACATGAACCCGGTGAGCCGCTTCATCTACTGGAACATGAACTATCACGTCGAGCATCACATGTTCCCGATGGTGCCCTACCACGCGCTGCCGAAGCTGCATGAAATGATCAAGCACGACCTGCCGGCGGCAAACCCGTCCATGCTTCACGGCTATCGTGAAATGATCCCTGCCTTCCTCAGGCAGCTCAAGAACGAGGACTATTTCCTGAAGCGCGAACTGCCGCCGACGGCAAAGCCCTATCGCGAAGAGTTCCACAACGACCGGGTCATCCACGCCGCCGAGTGAGCGTGGAAAACGACAGCCTATCCAAAACCTTGTATTGAATGGAGGAAACCCATGAGCTCCAACTGGGTCGAGGTCTGTGCGGCCGATGAGATCGATGAGGAAGACGTTATCCGCTTCGATCACGAGGGGCGAACCTTCGCCGTCTATCGCAGCCCCGATGACGAATATTTCGCGACCGATGGGCTCTGCACGCATGAGCACATTCATCTCGCCGACGGGCTGGTGATGGACGACATCATCGAATGTCCCAAGCACAACGGCCGCTTCAACTACAAGACTGGCCAGGCCAAGGGCGCCCCGGTCTGTGTCAACCTCCGGACCTATCCGGTGAAGGTTGAGGCCGGCAGCGTCTTCATCGCGATTTCCTGACGACAAATTGCCTTAACGCCGAAGCGGCGAGGGAGGAGAAGGCATGACACATATCGTCATCGTTGGCGCCGGCGAATGCGGCGCGCGGGCAGCGTTTGCGCTGAGAGAAAAAGGCTTCGACGGTGAGGTCACGCTGATCGGTGCCGAACCGCATCTTCCCTACGAGCGCCCGCCTTTGTCGAAGGAAGGGCTTGCCGGCGCCGATGCCCCGAAATACGTCGCGAGCGCCGAGCGTTACGAAGAGGCCGGGGTTGCGGTTTTGACAGATGCCTTCGTCGAAAAGATCGATCGTGAGGGTAAAGCGGTGCGGCTCGCGGACGGCCGATCGATCAAGTATGACAGGTTGCTGCTCGCCACCGGGGCGCGACCGCGAGCGTTTCCAGGCGCTTCCGAAAACTCCGAGCGTATCCGTGTGCTCAGAACCCACGCCGATGCGCTCGCAATCCGACGAGCCCTTGCTCCTGGCCGAAAGATCGCCATCATCGGCGGTGGTTTCATCGGTCTGGAACTGGCGGCAACCGCGCGCAAGCTCGGAGCCGAGGTCACTCTTGTCGAAGGTCTGCCGCGTCCTCTGACTCGCGGTGTGCCGGAAGAGATCGCCACTGTCGTCGCCGAAAGGCATCGGCATGAAGGCGTTGAAATCATCTGCAGCGCGAAGATTGCGGCAATCGAGGATGACGGACGCGAGGCGCGTGTGCATTTTGCCGAGGGCGGCAGTCTTTCTGCCGATCTGGTCATCGTCGGCATTGGGGCGATGCCCAACACGGAACTGGCGGAGGCCGCGGGCCTTGCGATCGACAACGGCATTGCCGTCGACGAAACGCTGCGGACGTCAGATCCTGACATCTATGCCGCCGGCGACTGCTGTTCCTTCCCGCTGTCGCATTACGGCGGGCGGCGGGTGCGGCTCGAGGCCTGGCGCAACGCCCAGGACCAGGGAACGCTGGTTGCAGCCAATTTGATCGGTGGGTCAGAGCCCGTCTCCAGCGTGCCATGGTTCTGGTCGGATCAATACGACCTGACGCTTCAGATCGTCGGCGTTGCCGACGGCGCGGTCCAGACGGTTCGGCGCGATATGGAGGCGGGGGCCTTCATCCTCTTTCACCTGGACGGCGAGGGCCGGCTCATCGCCGCAAGCGGCATCGGTCCCGGCAATGCCGTCGCCCGCGACATCCGTCTTGCCGAAATGCTGATTGCTGCCGGCAGTCGGCCCGACCGGCAGGCGCTCGCTTCTCCGGACACCAAGCTCAGGAAGCTGCTGGCCGCATGAAAGCGGCCAGAACAACCATTCTGTCATTGCATTCCCCAGGGAGATCTCAATGAGACATCGCCGCCCGACTGTTGCCGATCTTTTGTCGATGAAGGGCCAGAGGCAGCTTACGATGCTGCGCGTCGTGACGCTTGAAGAGGCGGAAGCCGCCGAAAAGGCTGGTATCGATCTCGTTTCGGTTCCTCCAGCGCTGCTCGGCCCGGAATTCAGGGAGGCAGCGCCCTCCGTCTTCGCCTTTCCGGGTCTCGAATATGGCGACTATGTTACGGCCGACGACTATATCCGCGCCGCCTTCAAGGCACTGAAGGCAGGTGGTGATGCTGTCTACTGCGCCGCGAGCCTTTCGATCGTGCGACGCATGCGCGACGAGGGCATTCCCGTTTGCGGCCATGTCGGGCTCGTCCCTTCGAAGGCGACCTGGACCGGCGGCTTCCGCGCCGTCGGCAAGACGGCGGAAAGCGCGCTTGAGGTCTGGCGACAGGCGAAGGCGCTCGAAGAGGCCGGAGCGTTCGCGGCCGAGATCGAGGTCGTTCCGGCAGAGGTGGCGGCGGCGATCTCGATGCGGAGCTCGCTCCTGATGCTTTCCATGGGCGCCGGTGCCGGGTGCGATGCCCAGTATCTTTTCGCGGAAGACGTGCTCGGCCAAAATCGAGCCTATTACCCTCGCCATGCGAGGGTTTACCGCAATTTTGCCGCCGAGTATGAGAGACTGCAGCAGGAGCGCATCGCGGCCTTCCGCGAATATGCCGAGGACGTCCGTTCCGGCGCCTATCCGGAAAAGGCGCATATGGTCGGGATTTCGCCGGGGGAATTGGACGATTTCCTGAAACAGATGGATACGCAGGAGCAGGGCGCCTTTCGCACAGTATGAAACTGCGCGGTGCTCAGGACGAGAAAGTAAGGACGATCATGCATAATTATGTTTTGACAGTGACCTGCCGGTCGACGCGGGGAATCGTTGCCGCGATTTCAGGCTATCTCGCTGAGCAGGGCTGCAACATCATCGACAGCTCGCAGTTCGACGATCTCGAAACGGGCCTGTTCTTCATGCGTGTCAGCTTTATCTCCGAAGAGGGCGTAGGCCGGGAGGCGCTCGAAAAAGGCTTCGCGCCGATCGCCGAGACATTCGGCATGGAAGCCCAAATGCACGATACGAGCGAGCGCATGAAGGTGCTGCTGATGGTGTCGCGTTTCGGCCATTGCCTCAACGACCTGCTCTACCGCTGGAAGATCGGCGCACTGCCGATCGACATCGTCGGCGTCGTCTCCAACCACTTCGACTACCAGAAGGTCGTCGTCAATCACGACATCCCCTTCCACTGCATCAAGGTGACGAAGGAAAACAAACCGAAGGCCGAAGCCCAGCTGATGGAAATCGTCGAGCAGACCGGCGCCGAGCTGATCGTGCTTGCCCGCTATATGCAGGTGTTGTCGGATGCGCTCTGCAAGAAGATGTCGGGGAAGATCATCAACATCCATCACTCGTTCCTGCCGAGCTTCAAGGGCGCCAACCCCTACAAGCAGGCCTATGAGCGCGGCGTGAAGCTGATCGGCGCGACGGCGCATTACGTCACCGCCGATCTCGACGAGGGGCCGATCATCGAGCAGGACATCGCCCGCATCACCCATGCGCAGTCGGCCGAGGACTACGTCTCGATCGGTCGTGACGTCGAAAGCCAGGTGCTCGCCCGCGCCGTGCACGCCCATATCCACCACCGCTGCTTCATCAACGGCAACCGCGTCGTCGTCTTCCCGCCGAGCCCGGGAAGCTATGCGTCCGAGCGAATGGGGTGAATAGCTCTCCTTACCCGAAATCGGGCTTGGCAGTATCGACCTGATCCGACGCTCAGGCTACACCTCTTTTCGGCGCGAACGGGTCCGCAATCATCGGCCAGATGTCGCGCGGCACGCGCCTGTAGGGCGTCTTCGCCGGATTGTTGGGGTAGGGCGTTCCGGCCGAGCAATAGAGGATCTTCGACGCGATCTTCGAGAAGGAGGCGAAGAAATGGTTCGTGGATTTAATGACCAGGATCTTCTTCGATCGCGGATCGATTCCCATTACGGAGAATAGGCTCGGGTCGAAGCTCTGCGCGCGCGTGGAATTCAGGATGATGTCGATGCCGCGATGCCGGATGTGCGCGGCGTCGCCGAAGGGTGCGAAGCTTTCTCCGAAGCGCATTTCGGCGTTTCGCACTAGACTTACGATCCTGACCGTTCCGTCGATCGGATTGCCGGTACCGGGCGCGGATTTTGCGCCGAAGCGCAACGCGATCTCGGCGCCTTCGCCTGCCGCCATGCAGATCTGAACGGCCATCGGGTCCCAGATCGTGCCGACGGCCGCGTCGGAAACGCCGTTGGCCAGCAGTTCTTCCAGCACGACGGTCGCGTCACCCGCCGTGCCGCCGCCGGGATTATCCCACATATCGGCGATCACCACCGGACCGGCGGGCGCGGCGATCGCCTCGGCGACCGCCTGATGTTCGTCGAGCTCCGGCATCCGGAACGTGCCGCGTTTGGCGAAGAGTTCCAGCCCGAGGTCGCGGGCAAGTGCCTGGCCTTTCTCCCGGTTGCCGTCGGTCACCGCTATCATCTTGGTGCCCATTTCCGGCACGTCGCCGGCCATGAAGCCGTGCACCACCGAAAGCGACAGCACGTCGGCGTCGTCTCTCTCGATCTCCATGAGCTTGTCGACGAAGCTGCGCATCGGTTCGCGCGACGTCGGAAACACGTCGATCATCCGGCAGTCGAAGACCGACATGACCGGCTTGACCCGGCCTTCAAGCGTATCGGCGGCGATCCGCCACAGATCCTTGGCGCGATCGACAAAATCCGTATGCGGAAACTCCTTGAAGAAGACAAAGAAGTCGGCCGCCGCGACGCGCTTCTCGGTCAGATGGCTGTGCGGATCGAGTTCTGCGCAGAGGAGCACGTCGGGTCCGATGATCTCGCGGATGCGCGTCAGCAGATCACCTTCGGTGTCCTCGTAGCCATCGGCGACCATGGCGCCGTGCAAACCGAGAACGACAGCGTCGATCGGAAGGGCGGCACGCAACTGATCGAGGATCTCGTCGCGCAGGCTCTCATAGGTGTGCCTATTGACGAGACCAGCGGGGTCCGCCCAGGCAGCGGTTCCCTCAATCAGCTCCCAGCCCTTTTCCGCTGCGATTTGCCGGCCGACGGTGATCGGTGCGGTGCAAAGTGTCGGCGTTTCCGGATGGCTGCCTGGCGGCGCATAGAGCGAAGCTTCGAAGGCCCGCTTGTCGATGCAGATCGGCGAGAAGGTATTGGTTTCGGTCGCCAGGGCCGCCGTGAAGATTCGCAATGCTGTCGCCTTTCCGCCTCCCGCATGTTTCCCGAAATCGGATGCGATCTAAGGAAATATGCAGCAATTCAAAGTGCCGCAGGCCTCAATTCGATCCCATCGGATTGGGCAGATAGCCGGTAAACCCGCAGATTTTCCAACGGCCCTGATGCAGCCGGCAATAATAGACGGTCTGCCACTTCATGACATCATAGCTGCCATCGGCCTTCTTCAGGCCGCCGTCGAACTTCTTGCGCGCCAGTGCGCTGTGGCCGTTGACCTCGATGTCTTCCAGCGTGGTCGTCGCGAAGATCGCGGCGCGCGGATCCTCGGCGAAGGACTGGCCGGCGAAGTCCTTCGCCTGGCGAAGCCATTCGTCGCGATAGGCGGCAAGCGAGGGAAAGGAGAGGCGCCAATTGTCCGGGCTTACTTCCCGCCTTCCGTCGATGCCGATGAAGCCGTCCTCGACGAAATCTTCCGCGACCCGCGACCAGTCCGCAGCAAGGAAAGCGTCGATATCCCGTGTCACCAGCATGTCCCAGATCGCATGCCGGGCAACATCGGAGGTGGGGAACGGATTCTGGAAGGGATCCCGCATCGCTTCGCCTTGGATTGAAATTCTTTTCATAAAGCAGGTTTTTCTCTGGCCAAATTCCGTATTCTGTGCTGACTTGTCAACGGATAAAGAAAATAATTTGCACGAAGGTCGCGTATGTCCATTAAACGTTATGGCGCGGAAGAGGTCGGAGCGGGTGGCAAGTCGCTGCCTTTCGCGCGAGCCGTCGAGGCGGATGGCTGGCTGCACGTCTCCGGTCAGGTCGCCATGGAAAACGGCGAGATCATCGACGGCAACATCGTCGCGCAGACGCATAAGGCGATCGGCAATCTTCTGGCCATTTTGAAAGAGGCCGGTTACGGTGTCGAACACGTGGTGAGGGTCGGTGTGTGGCTGGATGATCCGCGTGATTTCTGGAGCTTCAATAAGATCTATCAGGAGTATTTCGGCGCTCATCCTCCTGCACGCGCCTGCGTGCAGTCTTCGATGATGGTCGACTGCAGGGTTGAGATCGACTGCGTCGCCTACAAGCCGAAGGACGCCTGATCACAAGGGGTGGGCGTTCGATGGATATTTTCGCGACACTGCAGGAGGAAAAGGGGCGACTATCCCAGTCGGAGAACCGCATTGCTGATATCCTGCTCAATGATTTCGAATTTGCCGTGAACGCCTCGATCATCGAGCTTGCGGGTAAGGCCGATGTTTCGCCGCCAACGGTGACCCGTTTTTGCCGACGTCTCGGCTGTGAGAGTTTTTCCGACTTCAAGGTGCAATTGGCCCGCACCGCCTATATCGGCATGCGCTACCTGAAGCCCGAGCCGAAGAGCCAAGAGCCGGCCGACGTCGCGCAGGATATCATTACCAAGGCGCAGAACGCACTCTTCCTGCTGCACCGCTCGCTCGATCTCGCCGCGATCGAGGAGACCGCCGAGCGGCTCGCCAGAGCGGAAATGATTTACGCCTTCGGTTCGGGCGGCAATTCGTCGATGATCGCGAGCGAATTGCAGAACCGCCTCTTTAGGCTCGGCCTGCGCATCACCTCGAGTTCCGATCACAGCATGCAGTTGATGATGGCCGCCGCGGCCAAACCGACGGACGTGCTGATAGGCTCTTCCTTATCAGGGCGCAACGCGGAGCTCGTGCGTGCCTTCACGCTCGCCCGCGAAGCCCGGGTTCCGACGATCGCGCTGACCCAGAGCGGCAGCCCCGTCGCACTTGCCGCCGACATCACCGTTCCGGTCGACCTGCCGGAGGGCAACAACATCTACCGTCCGACATCCACGCGCATCGCCTATCTGGCCTTGCTTGATATCATCGCGAGCCTCGTCGCCTACCGCGTCCAGCCGCAGGCGGCGGCGACGCTAAGGCGCATCAAGCAGCAGCTGGTGGTGCACAGGGATGGCGATGATCGCCAGCTTCTCGGAGACTGATGTGCCACAGGAGCGCCGCATGAAGAAATCCGTCGCGATCGTCACCGGTGCGGCCGGTGATATCGGCCGCGCAATCGCCGGTCGACTGGCCGGTGATCATGAGGTGGTCGTGCTTGCTGACATCGACGGCGATGCGGCGGAAAGGGTCGCGCGGGATCTCGGCGCCCAGGACCGTTTCGCAGCCATCGCCTGCGATGTCACGGATACCGCGAGCGTTGCGTCGATGGCGGTGGCAGCCGGATCACTGGGAGCGGTGCGCACGCTCGTCAACAATGCCGGTGCTGCGCGCGCCGTTAGCCTGCACGACACGACGCCGGAAATCTGGCGCATGGACAATGCGCTCAATGTCGAAGCAGCATTCCTATGCTTCCGGGCCGTCGAGGACATGCTGAAGGAAAGCCGGGGATCGGTCGTCAACATCGCATCCGTCAACGGCATGAGTGTTTTCGGCCACCCGGCCTATAGCGCCGCCAAGGCTGGCCTGCTTCACCTGACCCGGCTGATCGCCGTCGAATACGGCAAGTTCGGAATCCGCGCCAATGCGGTGGCGCCCGGTACCGTGCGCACCCAGGCCTGGGAAGCGCGTGCAGCGGCCAACCCGCAGGTCTTCGAGGAGGCGAAGCGCTGGTATCCGCTGCAGCGCATTGTCAATCCGGAGGACGTCGCCAATGCCGTCCAGTTCCTGGCAGGCCCTCAGGCGGGCGCCATATCCGGCGTCTGCCTGCCGGTCGATTGCGGGCTTACCGCAGGCCAGGCGGAAGTCGCACGCACCTTTTCGCAATCCAGCCATTACTGACAAAGCCATATCGGGAGGACGCTCATGCAGCCGGTTTCTTATCGCCTCGAATCTGCCTGGCAACCGGATGGCGGTCCGTTCGGACGCTTCACCTTCACCCTCGTCAATCTCTCTGATGACCCCCTCAGCGACTTTCGCCTCGTCTACACATCGCTGACCCGTGTCATCGATCCGGCCGCTTGCGAGAACGTCGTCTTTCTGCGCCGCAATGCCAATTTCCACGAATTCGCGCCGCCGAAGGGATTTGTTCTCGGCGCGGGCGAAAGCTGGGCCTTTACGGTCAGCGGGCTGCACAGGCAGGCAAAACACTGCACGGACGGCACAAAGTCGGCCTATCTGACGCTCTCAGACGGGCGACATGTCCCGGTGGCGGTTTCCGATCTGCTCCTGGAAGGGGTCACCAGCGAGCCTCCGCCGCAGCGCCTGCCGGAAGGCAAGCTCGACCTGCCCTTCGCCTTGCAGCCGTGGCCGGCGAAGATCGACGTCGTCCCAGGTGATGGATTCCCGGTCGTTCTCTATCCGGCACCGGGAAGCAACAAGGACGAGATCAGGGCGGTCGATACGGCGCTGGCGCTCTTTCATCGCCTTTTCCCGGGAGGCCACGCTCCCTTCACGCTCGCCTCCTCCCCGCAGGGTCGCCCGATCCTTTTCGCCGAAAAGCCCGAACTTGCTTCCGAGGCCTATGCGCTGACCTTCTCCGAGCGGGAGATCCGGCTCGAATACGGCGCGGCCGCCGGCCGGCAATATGGTCTGACGACGCTCGCGCAGTTGCTTGATGGCGCGCGCAGGGAGGGGGGCAAGTTCCGCTTTCCCGTCTCGGGCACGATTTCCGACCGGCCGCGCTATGGCTGGCGCGGCTGCCATCTCGACGTCTCCCGCCAGTTCTATCCGACCGCCGATGTCATGCGGCTCATCGATATTCTCGCCTGGTTCAAGCTCAACATCTTCCACTGGCATCTGACCGACGACGAAGCCTGGCGGCTGGAGATCAAGGCCTATCCCACGCTGACGACGCTCGGCGTGCTTCGCGGGCCGGACGAGCCGATGCTGCCGCAGCTCGGCAACGGCGCCGAACCGGTCGGCGGCTTCTACAGCCAGGAGGAGGTGCGGGCGATCGTCGCCCATGCCCGCGCGCTCAATATCGAGGTCGTGCCGGAGATCGACATTCCCGGCCATAGCACGGCCGCGCTCGTCGCCCTGCCGGAGCTCGCCGATGGGCAGGAGGCTCCGGAAAGCTATCATTCGGTCCAGGGCTACCCCAACAATGCGCTGAACCCGGCCATTCCGCTGACATACGAATTCCTCGAGAAGGTTTTCGACGAAATGGTCGAGCTCTTCCCGAGCCAATATATCCATGTCGGCGGCGACGAGGTGGCCAATGGTTCGTGGCTGGCCTCGCCATTGGCCCGCAACCTCATGAAACGAGAGGGTATTTCCGGGACGTTCGCGCTTCAGTCCTATTTCCTCAAAAAGGTGAAGCAGATGCTGACGGCGCGCGACCGCAAGCTCGTCGGCTGGAACGAGGTCGCCCATGGCGGCGGCGTTGGCACCGAGGGCACGCTGTTGATGGCCTGGGAGAACCCCAAGGTCGGGATCGAACTGGCGCGCGAAGACTACGATGTCGTGATGACACCCGGCCAGGCCTACTACCTCGACATGGCGCAGGCCGAAGCCTTCCAGGAGCCGGGCGCTAGCTGGGCCGGCACGGCAACGCCAGCGCATACCTATGCCTATGAGGCGGAAGGTGAATTCCCGGAAGAACTGAAGCACCGCATGAAAGGCGTGCAGGCCTGCATCTGGTCGGAACATTTCCTCTCGCGCGGCTATTTCAACCGTCTCGTCTTCCCGCGCCTCTCCGCCATCGCCGAAGCGGCCTGGACGCCGAAGGCGCAAAAGGACTGGCTGCGTTTCGCCGCGATCGCCCCTCTGAGCCCGATTTTGTGAGTCTGAAGCCATGCGGATCGCCATCGGTGGAATCCATACGGAGTGCAGCACCTATTCGCCCGTCTTGATGACCGGCGAAGACTTCCGTGTGCTGAGGGGAGCGGAGCTCCTGCAAGCGGACTATTTCAGTTTTCTCGAGGCCGACGGCTTTGAGCATATTCCGCTTCTCCATGCACGCGCCGTGCCCGGCGGCCCCGTTTCGCGCGCAGCTTACGATACCTTCAAGACGGAATTCCTCGAGCGGCTGCGTGCTGCCCTGCCGCTCGACGGCCTCTATCTTGCAATGCATGGGGCGATCAAGGTCGAGGGTATGGACGACGCCGAAGGCGACTGGATTTCGGCCGCCCGCGCGATCGTCGGCCCCGATTGCCCGATCGCAACCAGCTACGATCTTCACGGCAATGTCAGCCAGAAGATCATCGACCAGATCGACATTTTTGCCGGCTACCGCACCGCGCCGCACATCGATACGCGCGAGACGATGGTCCGGGCCTGGTCGATGCTGGTGCAGGCTCTGCGGACGGGAACGCGCCCAGGCGTCGCCTGGGCGCCCGTGCCGCTGCTGCTGCCGGGGGAATGCACGTCGACGGAGGATGAACCTGCGAGCAGACTTTACCGGCGCCTGCCGGACTTCGATGCGCGCCCCGGCACTCTCGATGCCAACCTGATGGTGGGCTACGTCTGGGCGGACGAACCGCGGGCGACAGCTTGCGCCGTGGTGACCGGATCGGATAGGGCGGCCGCGTCGAAGGCAGCGGTGGAAATCGCCGCAAGCTACTGGAGCGAGCGGGAGAATTTCCGCTTCGGTCCGGTCACCGGTCCGCTCGAAGCGATGCTCGATATTGCCGAGGAGACGGCAACGAAGCCCGTCATCCTCGCCGATTCCGGGGACAACCCCACTGGAGGTGGCGTCGGCGACCGAGCCGACGTGTTGAAGGCGCTTCTCGCGCGCGGCTGGCGGGACGCACTGATTGCCGGCATCGCCGACCGGCCGGCCGTCGAGGCCTGTTTCGCGGCTGGCGAAGGTGCGACTCTCGAATTGCGGCTCGGCGGCAGCCTTGACGCATCGAGCCCTGTCGCGGAGGTCACGGCCACTGTCGTGCGGTTGGACGATCCGGGACCAATTGCCGAGCGTCAGGCGGTCGTCGGCATCGGCGAGATCGAGGTCGTGCTGTCAGCGCGTCGGCGCCCATACCACAACATTGAGGACTTCCGCCGCCTCGGTCTCGATCCCAGCACCGTGCGCCTGCTCGTCGTCAAGTCCGGCTATCTTTCGCCGGAGCTTGCGCCGATTGCTAATCCCAACCTGATGGCGCTGACGGACGGCGTCGTCAATCAGGACATAGAAAACCTCGCGAGCGAACGCCGACAGCGGCCGATCTTCCCGTTCGACCGTGATTTCGATTTCGAGCCGAGGGCGCGGTTCTCGGCGCGTTGGACCTGAGTCAGGACTTAACGTAGCAAACTCCCACAACGCCCCGCCCGCCCTGGGCAGCCTCCTCACAAGACTTCGCGCTCGCGGATCGAACCATGTCTCCCTCGCTGCTCTTCGCCATGCGCAACCCGGTCATTCGGGCGAGCGTGCTTGCCATCTTTCTTTTCGGTTTCTCGGGTGCTGCGACCTCACCCTATCAGTCGGTGGTCGGGATCACCGAGCTTGGCTTGAGCGACGGGTTCTATTCGGCGCTGATCTTCGTTGCGGCGCTGGTCAATGTCACCGTCAGCGTCACTGTCGGCATCGTTGCCGATCGCGTCGGCAATTACCGGACGCTGATGTTGGCGGTCATCCTCTCCGGCGCGATCGGCTACGGCCTGGTCTACACCTTGCCGACACAAACGAGTTTCGTTGTCGCCACGTTGGCTCTGCTGCCGATCTACGGCGCGCTCAACTCGCTCCTGTTTGCCAACGTCCGCGCCGCGGCGAACGGCATGGGCGGCAAGGACGCAGCAGCGGTCAATTCCGGCGTGAGGGCGGCCATATCGCTCTCGTGGGTTCTTGTTCCGGGGTTGGTCGGCTTCGTGCTGTCGGCGCGGGGCAGCATGCTGCCTGCCTATCTGCTGGCGAGCCTCGGCTGTATCGCCAATCTGTTGCTCATCTTCTCCCTGTTGCCGGCCCGAAGTGGCGTGGATCCGATCCTGAGCAAGCGGCTTTCCTATCTCGCCTCTTTCGCCGAAATTCTCTCGCCGCGTGTTCTTGCCCGGCTTGTCGCCGTGGCGCTCATCTGCTCCACGCTGCACGTCAATGCAGCGGTGCTGCCGTTGATCGTCACCGGTGCTGCCGGCGGGACGGCCACCGATGTCGGCATCGTCGTCGGTGTCGTGGCGCTGCTGGAGGTGATCTTCATCCTGGTCTGGGGACGGATCCAGTACAGCCTCAACCATATCGACGCACTTGCGCTCGGAACGGCAATCTACGTCGTCTATATGGCGCTGCTCGGCTTTTCGTCCCGGCCCTGGCATATATATGCGCTGACACTCATCAGCGGCTTCGGGGCGGCAGCGCTGATCAGCATTCCGATCACCTATCTGCAAGACCTGATTGCCGATCGTCCGGGGCTCGGTAGCTCGTTGATCGCGGTGAACATCTTTTTCGGCGGGGCGCTCAGTGCGGCCCTTTTCGCGCTCGGCACCCGCATTAGCGACTATTCCGGAACAGCGCTTCTTGGCGCACTTGCGGGGATTGTAGGCGGCGGCTTGCTTTTGTTCCTCGACGGCGCTCGTCGCAGGGCGGTTTCGCTGCCGTAGCAGTCGCCTGCAAAGGGGAGCGGGAGGCCATGGCGGCCTCCCGCATCTTTCGTCAGTTCCCGAGAATGCCGGGCAGGCGCAGGCCCTTCTCCTTGGCGCAGTCGAGCGCGATATCGTAGCCGGCATCGGCATGGCGCATGACGCCCGTCGCCGGATCGTTCCACAGTACGCGCTCGATCCGCCGGTCGGCGTCTTCGCTGCCGTCGCAGCAGATGACGACGCCCGAATGCTGCGAGAAGCCCATGCCGACGCCGCCACCGTGGTGGAGCGAGACCCAGGTCGCGCCGGAGGCCGTGTTCAGCAGCGCGTTCAGGAGCGGCCAGTCGGAAACGGCATCGGAACCGTCCTTCATCGCTTCCGTCTCGCGGTTCGGCGAGGCGACTGAGCCGGAATCGAGGTGGTCGCGGCCGATGACGATCGGAGCGCTGAGTTCGCCTCTGCGAACCATTTCGTTGAAGGCAAGGCCGAGGCGGTGACGGTCGCCGAGACCGACCCAGCAGATGCGCGCCGGCAGGCCCTGATAGGCGATGCGCTCCTTGGCCATGTCCAGCCAGTTGTGCAGGTGCTTATTGTCCGGCAGCAGTTCCTTCACCTTCGCGTCGGTCTTGCGGATGTCCTCCGGGTCGCCCGACAGTGCCGCCCAGCGGAACGGGCCAATGCCGCGGCAGAAGAGCGGCCGAATAAAGGCGGGCACGAAGCCCGGGAAGGCAAAGGCGTTTTCGAGGCCCTCGTCCTTGGCCATCTGGCGGATATTGTTGCCGTAGTCGAAGGTGGGGACGCCCATGTTCTGGAAGGCGATCATCGCCTCGACGTGCTCGCGCATCGAGGCGCGTGCCGCCTTTTCGACGGCCTTCGGATCGCTGACGCGCTTGTCCTTCCACTGGCCCATCGTCCAGCCCTTCGGCAGGTAGCCGTTGACCGGATCGTGGGCGGAGGTCTGGTCAGTGACCATGTCGGGGCGAATGCCGCGGCGAACCATTTCCGGGAGAATTTCCGCCGTGTTGCCGAGCAGGCCGACGGACTTCGCTTCGCCCGCCTTGGTCCAGCGATCGATCATCTCCATCGCTTCGTCCAGCGTCTCGGCGCTGGCGTCGAGATAGCGGGTGCGCAGGCGGAATTCGATCGAGTCCGGATTGCATTCGACGGCAAGGCAGCAGGCGCCGGCCATGACTGCAGCAAGCGGCTGTGCGCCGCCCATGCCGCCAAGGCCGCCGGTCAGCACCCACTTGCCCTTCAGGTCGCCGCCGTAGTGCTGGCGACCAGCCTCGACGAAGGTCTCGTAGGTTCCCTGGACGATGCCCTGCGAGCCGATATAGATCCACGAGCCGGCGGTCATCTGGCCGTACATGGCGAGACCCTTCTTGTCCAGCTCGTTGAAATGGTCCCAGGTCGCCCAGTGCGGCACGAGGTTGGAATTGGCGATCAGCACGCGCGGCGCGTCCTTGTGGGTGCGGAAGACGCCGACCGGCTTGCCGGACTGGACGAGCAGTGTTTCGTCCTCGTTGAGATCCTTGAGCGTCGCGACGATCCGGTCGAAATCCGCCCAGGTGCGGGCGGCACGGCCGATGCCGCCATAGACGACGAGTTCGTGCGGGTTCTCGGCAACGTCCGGGTCAAGATTGTTCATCAGCATGCGCAGCGGCGCTTCGGTCAGCCAGCTCTTGGCGCTGATCTCGGTGCCACGCGGGCTGCGCACCTCGCGGATATTGTGGCGCGGATTATTCACGTTCATGCCTCACTCCCTGTCAGTTTGAGGGCGAATGCCGTTGTTTCGATGCGTTTGAGGATGGCCTTGAGTTGGGCGCGCAGGCGTTCGACTTTCGCGGAGTCCAGCGAGAAAGGCGGCGCTTCGGTCGCCAGATGTGTGGACTGCGCAAGTTCCATCTGGATCGCATGGACGCCGACTTTCGGGCGCCCATAGTGACGGGTGGTCCAGCCGCCCTTGAAGCGGCCGTTCAGGATGCTGGAGTAGCCCTCTGCCGAAGCGGCGATTTCTGCCGCTGCCCTTTCTATTTCGGCGGCGCAGGTCTTGCCCATGTCCGTGCCGATGTTGAAGTCGGGCAGCTTGCCTTCGAAGAGGAAGGGAATGTGCGAGCGGATCGAGTGGCAGTCGTAGAGCACCGCGACGCCATGGATCGCCTTGACGCGCTCGATCTCGGCGGCGAGCGCCGCATGATAGGGAGCATGGAAATCGCGAAGCCGCGTCGCAATGTCGTCCTCCGTCGGTGCCTGGCCTTCCTTCCAGATCGACACGCCGTCGAAGTCGGTTTCCGGCACGAGACCGGTGGTGTTCTGGCCGGGATAGAGGCTCACGCCTTCCGGGTCGCGGTTGGCATCGATGACGTAGCGGTGGAAGGTCGCGCGCACGGTCGTGACTTCCGGCAGAAGCCCCTCGTAGAGCTCGTGGATGTGCCAGTCCGTGTCGGCGAGGATGCGACCGTTGTCGTTGAGGCGCTCCCAGATCGGTGCGGGCACGTCGGTGCCTGTGTGGGGGAAGCCAAGGATGACGGGGGAGGTGCCCCGATGGACTTCGAAAATGGCCATATCAGAGATCCAGCTTCGGAAGGATGCCGTCGGAGATGGCGGCGTTGAGCGCGCCGGAGGCGACGAGTTCACCGGCCGCCTTGAGATCGTCGGCCATGTAGCGGTCCTCTTCGATCGTCGGCGACACGCTGCGAACGGCAGCCATGGCCTTCGACAGTTCCGCGCTCGTCGTCAGCGGTGCCCGGAACTCGACGCCCTGGACGGCCGTCAGGGCCTCGATGCCGATGATCGAGAACAGGTTGTCGGTCATCTGCAGCAGGCGGCGCGCGCCGTGGCAGGCCATCGACACGTGGTCTTCCTGGTTGGCGGATGTTGGCGTCGAGTCGACGGAAGCCGGATGCGCGAGCTGCTTGTTTTCAGACATCAGGGCGGCGGAGGTAACTTCGGCGATCATCAGGCCCGAATTGAGCCCCGGCTTCTTGGCGAGGAACGCCGGCAGGCCGTAGCTGAGCGCCGGATCAACAAGAAGCGCGATGCGGCGCTGCGCGATCGCGCCGATTTCGCAAACCGCAAGCGCGATCTGGTCGGCGGCGAAGGCCACCGGTTCGGCGTGGAAATTGCCGCCCGAGACAACGGAGTTGTCCGAAAGCACCAGCGGATTGTCGGTGACGGCATTGGCCTCGATCGTGAGCGATGCGGCGACGGAGCGCAGGAGGTCGAGGCAGGCGCCGTCGACCTGTGGCTGGCAGCGGATGCAGTAGGGGTCCTGCACCCGTTCGTCGCCCTCGATGTGGCTCTGCCGGATCACGGATCCCTCGAGCAATTGCCGAAGGGCGGCGGCGGTGTCGATCTGGCCCTGATGACCACGCAGCGTGTGGATATCGGGATGGAAGGGCGCCGAGGATCCCATTGCGGCATCGGTCGAAAGCGCCCCGGTGATGAGCGCCGCCTGTGCGGCGCGATGGGCACGGAAGAGGCCGGCGAGCGCAAGAGCGGTGGACGCCTGCGTGCCGTTGATCAGGGCGAGGCCTTCCTTCGCGGCGAGCGTCACGGGCGTAAGACCGGCCTTTTCGAGCGCGGCTCCGCCCGGCATGCGCTCACCATCGAAGAACGCTTCTCCGTGGCCCATCATCACGGCCGCCATGTGCGCAAGTGGCGCAAGGTCGCCCGATGCACCCACTGACCCCTTTTCTGGGATCAGCGGGATCACACCCCGTTCCTGCATCGCTTCGATCAGGCGGACAAGTTCGAGGCGAACGCCCGAAGCGCCGCGGCCGAGCGAGACGAGCTTCAGCCCCATCATCAGCCGGACGATGTTTTCCGGCAGGGGCGCACCCACGCCGCAGCAATGCGACAGGATGAGATTGCGCTGCAGCGTCGTCACGTCGGCGCTGTCGATCTTGATCGAAGCCAGTTTGCCGAAGCCGGTGTTGATGCCGTAAACCGGGGCATTGCCAGCCGCGATTTCGGCGATGCGAGCGGCGCCTTTGGCAATGGCGACGTCGAACGCGGGGTCGAGGCGGGCCGGCTCCCGGGTCCAGTAGATCGTCTCCAGATCCTTGAGCGGAACGGAGCCTGGCTTAAGTACAATGGTCATTGGCCGATTCTTTCGCCTCCAAAGATGCGCTGATGCAGCGGATTGAAGCCTATCCGATAGATAAGTTCGGCAGGCTCATCGATGTTCCAGATCGCGAGGTCAGCGGACTTGCCGACCTCGATCGTAGCGGTCTTGTCGAGGATTCCGAGCGCGCGTGCGGCCTCGCGCGTGACACCCGCGAGGCATTCGTCGACGGTCAGCCGGAAAAGCGTCGCCGACATGTTCATGGTCAGAAGCACCGAGGTCAGCGGAGAAGTGCCCGGATTGCAGTCCGTCGCAATGGCGATACGCGCGCCGGCATCACGCAGGGCTTGAACCGGCGGCAGTTGCCTTTCCCGAAGCGTATAGAATGCACCGGGCAGAAGCACGGCGACGGTCCCGGCCCTTGCCAGTGCCGCCGCGCCTTCCGCGTCGAGATATTCGAGGTGGTCAGCCGAAAGCGCGCCGTAGGAGGCCGCGAGCTTGGCGCCACCGAGATCCGAAAGCTGCTCCGCGTGGAGCTTGACCGGCAGGCCAAGCGCCTTAGCGGCGTCAAAGACCCGGGCGATCTCGTCGGGTGAGAAGGCGATGCCTTCGCAGAATCCATCGACTGCGTCGATCAGGCCCTCTGCATGGGCGCTCTTGAGGCCCGGCAGCACGACATCGGCGATATAGTCGCCGTTACGGCCCTTATATTCGGGAGGTGTCGCGTGCGCGGCGAGATAGCTCGTGACGATGCGCACTGGGCGCAACTCTTGCAGCCGGCGCGCGGCGCGCAGCATCTTCAACTCGGCTTCGATATTCAACCCATAGCCGGACTTCACCTCGACCGTCGCGACGCCCTCGCCGAGCAGCGTGTCGAGCCTCGGGAGTGCTGCTTCTACCAGCTCGTCGGCCGACAGCGCATTGGTCGCCTTCACCGTCGAGGCGATGCCACCGCCGGCGCGTGCGATTTCCTCGTAAGTGGCACCTTCGAGCCGCAGTTGGAATTCACGCGCGCGGTTGCCGCCATGGACGATATGGGTGTGGCAATCGATGAGCGCCGGCGTGATCCAGCGGCCTTCACAGTCGGTTGTCTGGTCCGCTCGGGCAAGATCCCGGGGCAGGTCTTCTTCTGCGCCGACGTAGACGATTCGGTCACCGCGGGCCGCGACAGCGCCCCTCTCGATGATGCCGAGCGGCTCCGTATCCTCGCGAAGGGTCGCTAGGCGGGCATTGCGCCAGAGGCTGGTTCTGCCTGAACTTGGGTTGCCGTTTTGGTCCATGGATTACCGCCCTTCTTTGGGATAATGTATAGACATATTATCGCCAATGACAAGCGAAAATTCTCGGCCTCATGGCACGAGGTGCCTGGATCGGCCTGATACCAGAGAACATAGAGTGATCTTGCAGCATGGAAGATCCGGGCGGCACGTGCGCGAGATCTGAGGCTTCAGTCGGGTGTGTTGTCTTCGCCAGGCGCGGCGCGACATGCTGCTGCCGCCGGGTGGAGCTGTGCCGTTCTGGGCGCGGCGACCTCGGCGCACGCTTCATGGTCCGCGCGCAGTCTGAACACGTCGCAGTGTAGGAAGGCAGATCGCTCGGTGCTGCAGCACTGTCGCGGTCAGTCAGCACGCTCTCCGGATTGAGATCGCTCAGATGCAGTGCACCAATCTGCACTCTTGGAGGCGGAGAGCGTCGAAGAGCTTGGCCGGAGTGCGTTTGGGCCGGTTAATCGGCAGGTTTTGCGATCGGCGAAATCGGATGCCGCTCAGTGATCCTATCGAGTTTGGCGTCAGCGCCGGCGCCGTGTTGGCCGGCGCTGGTAGGCTCTTGTTCCACGCGCCGGCTTCATTTGAGATTGAACTTATTCCGCAAGAGTGGCCGCCAAGCGCCGCTGGTAGGAGCGCAGGCCCGCGTAAAGTGCGGCGAGTGCGGCCACCGGAAACAGTGCCGCGATGAAGCCGAGGTTGGCTGCGGCCGTGTTTTCCAGCACCCGTCCACCGATCGCCGTGCCACTGGCGATGCCTAGATAAATCGCCGAGGCGTTGAGTGACAGCGTCAGATGCGCCACCTCCGGTGCGAAGCCGACGATGCGACTTGCCTGTGCCGGCGGGAACGCCCAGCCGATGATGCCCCACGGCACCATGATACCGATCAGTAGCAGGCCGGCGAGGCTGCGCGGCAGGAGATTGAGCCCGAAGGCAATCACCAACGACACCACCAGCGCCGACATCAGCGAAAGCACCACCATGCGCGTCGCGCCGACCCGGTCGGCCAAAAAGCCGCTGGAAAGGTTGCCGATCACCGCGCCCGCGCCGAAAGCAAGCAGCAGGCCTGGCAGCGCCATTTTCGAAAGCCCCGCCCCGTCGATCGCTAGCGGCGCGAGATAGGAGATGATCACGAAGGCGCCCGCAAGGTAGAGAAAGGTCACCATCAGCGAGGAGCCCACGCCCGGGAGACCGATGGCGCTAAAGCGTTCGGAGAGCGTCAGCTTCGTTCCGCTGAGGCCTCGCGGCAGACGCAGCCACAACACGGTGGCGCAGGCGAGCCCGAGCAAGGCGACCGCCCCGAAAGTGCCGCGCCAGCCCCAGAAGGCGGCGATTAGCGCGCCGAGAGGGGCACCCAACGCCACCGCGAAGGTGGTGCCGCCCACGACAATCGAGATTGCCAGCGCTCGATGCTCCGAGCCGGCCAGCGAAACCGCCGTCGCCTGGGCGGTGGCAGCAAACAAACCGCTCGCCATTCCCATCACGATTTGGGCGAGCAGCAGCGTGGTGAACGAGACGCTTGTCGCAGCAATCCCATTGCCTGCCACGAAGGCAAGCATCGCAGCCACAAGCAGCCGTCGCCTGTCAGCCGCGCCTGCCAGCGCCGAAAGCAACGGCGCGCCGATGGCGTAGGAAAGCGAGAACACAGTGATCAGGTGCCCCGCATGTGGGATGGTCGTGTGCGTATCGGCCGCGATCGATGGTAGAAGGCTCGAAAAAACGAAGCCGACGGTGCTCATCGTGAAGGAGCCGACAGCCAGCCAGATGAGGCGCTTGTCCATGAGGGGTCCTTTGTTCAAAAGATATTGAACTATTGAACATGGTCGGTCGCCATGTCAATATGCCTTTTCTACTACTACCCTTGTGTGAGCGAGCGACCGCCCCGCCGCGTTGAACTGGCGTTCCGTCGCAGCTATCTTCGGACCATGACCCTACCACATCCCACCGCCGATCAGATCACCCTTTCGAACGTGCTCGCCGCCCTTGGCGACCCGACGCGCCTGGCGATCGTGGGCTATCTCGCGCGCCGCGAGGGGCGGCCGACCATGTGCCTGAACTTCACCGATTTAGGCTCCAAGACCAATATCAGCTACCACCTGGCCAAGCTGCGCGAGGCCGGCATCACCCGCACGGAAGTCTCCGGCACGAGCCGACTGGTGACGCTGCGGCGCGACGACCTTGACAATCGCTTTCCGGGCCTGCTCGATTCCGTCATCGCCGCCGCGGTGAACATGCCGATGGTAAGGAAGATCGAGGAAGCGGCGGAAGAGGCACTGGCGCAAGGCGACCGACAATAGCCATATTCGCCGGGGAACCGTTCGCGCGAGTCCCGACTACAGCGCTGCGCGTCTTTTGAGACGCGCAAAGGTCGCGGCAGTAGGCTGTCTGTAGGCAACGTCTGTTGCCGCCAACGAGCGCCGCGCGAAAAGGCCCAGGACTATTGGGGCCGGCGGCGCGACGTTCGCGATCCTTCGTTCTTGCTCAGACGGGATGATGCAATGCTGCGCAATGCCGCTCGACGAGCGCGACGAAGCGCTGCCCGGCGACGTCGAGCCGGCCGCTATTGTCGATCACCGTCACGTCGGGTCCGGCAACGATGTCCGGCGTCTGCCGCGTGAGCCGGCGCAACACGTCGTCCTCGCTCTCGCGCCCACGCTCGGCCAAGCGCTTCGCCAGCACAGCCGTGTCCGCGGTCACGAGCGCGACGGCGATGGTGCCGAAGGCGGCGCGAATTGCGGGAAGGGCGGCGCGGCTGCCGTTGACGATCGCCGTCATGCCGCTTGCGACCTTGTCGGCGATCTCGATCGGAACGCCGTAGCTCAAACCATGAGCCTGCCACGAAACGGCAAAGGCGCCGCTTCGGCTCATGTCCTCGAATTCCGCCATCGAGACGCTTTCATGCACTTCACTGCCGGCATCCGACGGGCGCGTGATCACGCGCCGCACGAAGAGGATATCCGGGCGATGCGCGAAATGGCGCGCAGCGAATCCCATGACGCTGTCCTTGCCTGCCCCGCTTGGGCCGACGACGACGATGAGCGCTCCATGCCCCTGTCCGACCGCGGTCATGCGACACGCCGTCCTTCGCGCCAGACGGAGCGAACAACTGGAATTCCCTGCGGACGGTGGACGCGCGCAATATCGGCGCGCAGCCCGACGGCGATCCGGCCACGATCATCGAGCCCGACGGTGCGCGCCGGCGTCGCCGTAACCATGGAGATCGCCTGCGGAAGATCGATCGCCTCGACCTCGTCAGCCAGAATGAAGGGCGCATGGATGAGGCTGAAGGGAACGTAATCGGACGAAAGCACGTCGAGCACGCCGCGCTCGGCGAGATCGCGGGCTGCGATGTTGCCGGAATGGGACTTGCCGCGCACGATGTTAGGGGCGCCCATCAGCACGCTCAAGCCGGCGCGATGCGAGGCTTCCGCCGCCTCGAAGCTCGTCGGGAATTCCGCCAGACGGATGCCGTAGCCGATCGATTCCTCGACATGCTCGACCGTCGCATCATCGTGGCTTGCGATGGTGATGCCGCGCGCCGCGCAGGCCTTTGCCAGCGCGGTGCGATGAGGCGTGGCGTAGCGGGCGGAAAGCGCTTGCTGACGCTCGACGAACTCGGCGAATGCCTCGTCCGAGAGGCCGCGCTTCGTCTTGTAGTAGAGGGTGTACTGATCCATCGTCTGGAACTGGCGCTGTCCCGGCGCATGGTCCATCAGCGAGACCAGTCGGACCTGCGGGTCGTCCTGAAAATCCTCGTAATGATCGAGGACGTCGGAGGTCGAAACCTCGCAACGCAGGTGGATGAGGTGGTCGGCGCGCAGGCGTCCTTCCTCCTTGGCCTGTGCCAAGGCGTCGGCCATGCTGCGCATCTCGCCCTTCTGGAAGCCGCCGTCCTCGTCCGAACCGAGACGCAGGCAGTCGAAGACCGTGGTGATGCCGGAGGTGACGACCTGGGCGTCGTGGGCCTGGATCGCCGCGATCTTCAGCCACCGCACGCCCGGGCGCGGCGAGTAATGCGCCTCCAGGTGATCGGTGTGAAGTTCGATCAGGCCGGGCAGCAGGTAGTCGCCCTCGAAATCTTCACCCGTGCGGCTTGCCCCTTCCGAAATATCGGCGATCCGGCCGTCGCGGATGAGGACGGAGCCGTTGACGATCCTGTCCTCCAGAACGATGCGGGCGTTGCTCAAAACCTGTTCTTTGGTCATCTCATGCGATCTTTCGTTGGGATGCGCCGCCAAGCGGCAGCAGGGAATGGACGGTGAACGGCGCGCCGCGATGGGGCTCGACGAAAAGTGCAACGGTCGAAACGTCGAGCGGCTTGCCGATGAACGCCTCGAATGCGCCGGTGAGCGTCTCACGCATCACTGTTTGCGTCTCCTTCGGCACTGGTCCCGTTAGCGTCAGATGGAACTGAAATTCCTCGAAGACGTAATGGTAACCCCATGTCGTGAGATACTCGCGCTGCCGCTCCGGGAGCTTCTCCGGATTGCGGCGAGCGATATCGGCATCGGAAAGCGGCGCCCGGAACGGTTCAAAACGGCGAACGGCCTGTTCCGCCAGGTTTCGAAGAGGTGGGCAGTCTTCGGCCGGGACCAGTGCGAAAAAGGGGCCGATCTGGTGTAACACGATCTGCGGGACCTCGAAGGCTTCGATCTCCGCCGCAAACTCGTCGAAGGCCGCCAGCAAATCCGCTTCGCTCTTGCCTTCCGCGAGCTCGAAGGGCGCCTTCAGCGTTCCGTGAAAGCCGTATCGGCGCGGATCTGCCGTCAACGCCATCTGATCTTCGCGCCCGAGCGCCGGGACTTCCGGCCAGCCCAGAGCTCCATCGACAAAGGCATCGCGGCCAAGCCAACGGGCTGCGGTCTGCGTCAGCCGGTCGTCGGCCGGCGGCGCGAAGTAGATTGCATAACGCACGGGTCTCACTTTCTGTATCGACCGGCCCGCCGTCCGGCGGGTCGATGTTCGCGGGGTGCGATGCGCAGCTAGCCGATTTGCATGACAACATCATGATGACTTCAGTGCGAAACGCAATTCGGGTCAGAGCGGGATGAGGACTTGTGCGTTCGGTTTTCCGCCCGCATCCCGCTCCGTTTATCAGAAATCGATCACGTTCGTGATCTAGTGCGGCTTCCGCCCCATCAGCCGCGATCGGCACGCGTTTGAGATGCTGTCGAAAACGAAGACAACCATCAAGATCAAAAGCACCATATAGGCGACATTTTCCCAATCGGAGTTGGTGCGCATCGCCTCCCACAATTTGAGCCCGATGCCTCCGGCGCCGACGGCGCCGATGATCGTCGCCGAGCGGGTGTTCGATTCCCAGAAGTAGAGCGCCTGGCTGGCAAAAACCGGCAGGACCTGCGGCAGCACGCCGAAGCGTTGTACCGCGATCGGCGTCGCGCCGACGGACTTCACGCCTTCGCGCTGCCTGTCGTCGATGTTTTCGAGCGCCTCGGAATAGAGCTTGCCTAGTGTGCCGGTGTCGGTGAAGAAGATCGCCGAGATGCCGGCGAGCGGGCCGGGACCGAAGGCGCGCGTGAAGAACAGCGCCCAGATGAACATGTCCACCGACCGCAGGAAATCGAAGAAGCGCTTGGCGAGTTGGTTGGCGAAAAGGTTCGGCGTGATGTTTCGCGCGGCGAGGAAGCAGAGCGGAAAGGCGATCAGCGATGCGAAGAGAGTGCCGACGAACGCCATGACAATCGTCTGCAGCAGCTTGGTCCAGACGTCGAGATGCTGCCACTCCGCATTGTAGAGAATGTTGTTCCAGGCAAGCGAAAGGTTGGAGCGTGCCGGATCGATCCGCTCGCCGGAGACGATCAGCGACACCACTTCGCCATAGGGCTTTCCGAAGAACGGCGAGTTGCTGTCGAAGAGGAAGTTTGCCCAGCCGAAGAAGCGATTGCGGATCGAGACTTTGTCGCCTTCGACCTCCGCCCAGCCGGTGAGGCCGAAGGAGAGCGTGATCTTTTCTCCCGGCCGCTTCTGCCTGGCCCAGCGGGGCAGGGGACCCTGCGGCGTTACCGTATCGGCCCCGTCGACGGTCATCGTCAGCGTCTCGCCGCTGTGCGTCGCCTTTACCAAGCCATCGGCGATTTCGATATTCGTCGAGCGATCGTAGGTGATCAGCGCGCGAACTACGACTTCTTCGTTGCGCGTTTCGATCCGGTTCTGTGCTTGAGCCGTCTGGGAACCACCGAGCGCGGCGTTCGGCGCCATGAAATTGAAAGATGAACTTGCCTTCGGCTTCGACGCCTGAGGAGCGGCTGGCGCCTCTATCGTTCGGGTCACGGTCTTCTTCTCGAGCGTGACCCAATCGGGGTTGGGATTGGGGCCGAGCGGCGAATTGCGCGCATATGAGACAGCCATCGTGCCATCGGCCGCGATCGCGATCTCCGGCCGGACCTCATAGGAGACCCAGTCGGCGAGATAGGTGCCGGCGATACCCCAATTGGCGTTGGCAAGCACATGGCCGATCGAAAAAAACCACCAGCTGAAGGCCATGTAGAGCAGCACGCCGATGCCGATCAGTGCCGCTTTGAACCTCTTTCTTGAAGAGGAGTGCAAGAGGTGCGGATGGCGCGCGGCGATTGCTTCCATTTCAGGGAGGCTCGGCTTGGTCGAGGCGGTCATGGTGCGCTCCTACTGGGCAAGCTGGAAGGCCTGATCGCCGACAAGGCGGCGGCGGAGCCATGCGGAAAATTGGTCGACGGCGAAGATCGTCGTGAACAACAGAATTACGATCGCGATGGTCTTTGCCTCGTGACCCTGGCCGATCGACAGGCGCAGCAACTCGCCGATACCGCCGCCGCCGACGGCGCCGATGATCGTCGAGGCGCGCACATTGATCTCGAGGCGAAGCAGGAAATAGCTGGTGAAATTCGGGAGAACCTGCGGAACGATGCCGAACCAGACCCGCTCGATCCAGTTCGCGCCGACGGCGCGCAAGCCTTCCTCAGGCTTCATATCGGCATTCTCGACGACCTCGAAGAACAATTTGCCAAGCGCGCCGATCGTGTGGATCGACACCGCCGCAATCGCAGGAATGGGGCCAAGCGAGAGGATCGCCAGGAAGAAGCCGGCGATGACCACTTCGGGGAAGGCGCGCAGGATCTCCATCAACCGGCGCACCGGGCCCCTGATCCAGGGATTGGGCGTGAGATTGCGGGCAGCCAGGAACGAGAGGATGAAGCCGAAAAAGACGCCGGCCACTGTCGAGAAGATGGCGATGTTCACCGTCTCCAGCATCCTGTGAAAATATTCCGGGATGTAGAGGCTGTCCGTGAGATAAAGCCGGCCGTCCGCATAGTTGTACTTGAAGCTGCCGTCGTCATAGGGCGATGGCAGGTCGAACAAGGCACGCACGATTTCCATGGCGTCGCGCGGGACCAAATCGCCGACGAAATCGAAGAAATGCGGCAGGCGGTCAAAGAACTTGCCGGCATTCGAGTCGTTTGCGAACCAGAGCGAGGCGAACAGCGTCAGAGCGAGGAGTGCCAGACCCAGTAGGGTATAAAGGCGGCGGCGGGCATTGAGTTCCTGCCAGTGACGCTCCACCAGAGCGCCGCTCTCGCTGAGCTGCCGGGAAAGCACGGAAGTGGCCATGGGATTTCCGGCGCGTGCCGGCCTCTTGAGATGGATGCTTGTGGCAGTTCCAGACAAATCAAACGCTGGCCGCTACCGCATGATTCCCAAGTCGAAACTCGATCTAAGGATAAAATCATGCAGCAGCTCGAACTCATTGCAGCGCCGCTGTGCGGCGCTGCAATGAGGCCAGCGCGTATCTGATGCCTTGGCGATCAGCCGCCGATCGTTGCCTTGCGAGCGTCGATGATCGGCTTATAGAAATCGGCATTGACTTCGGTGAAGCCCGTGAAATCACCGCCCTGGATGGCCGAGAAGCAAGCGGCGTCGGTCTTCGGCAGGTCCATCATGAACTGCTTGAACTTTGCCTTCATGTCGTCGTTCATCGAAGTGCGCACGACGATCGGGCCGTTCGGGATCAGCGGCGACTTCCACAGCTCGACGAGGTCATTCATGTCGACGATGCCCTTGTCGACCATCTTGCGCAGGTTACCCGAGGTGTAGCCGTCCTTGAATTCGCCGATACCAGAACCGAAGGTCGTGCCGGCATCGAACGTACCCTTGACGACTTCGAGGACGAGGTTCTCGTGGCCGCCGCCGAATCCGGTTTCACCGAAGAATTCCTTGACCGGCGCGCCGATCGCTTCCGGAAGCGTGACGAGCGGAACGAGATAGCCGGAGGTCGAGTCCGGATCGGCGAAGCCGAGCTTCTTGCCCTTGAGGTCTTCGAGCTTGGTGATGCCGGAGTCCTTGCGGGCAACCATGATAGAGTGGTAGCCGGTGGAACCATCGGTCTGGACCGTCGTCAGGATCGGCTCGACCGCGTCTGCCTTGGCAAGGTAGATCTTGGCATAGCCGGAAGCGCCGAGTTCGGCGTAGTCGAGCGTACCGCCGAGCAGGCCCTGGATGACGCCGTCATAGTCGGCGGCCGGGAACAGCGAGACTTTTTCGACGCCGATTGCGGCCGGGAGCTTGTCGACCAGGCACTGGAAGTTGCGCAGCCGGTCGGCTTCGTTTTCGCCGCCAAGGATGCCGATGCGGAATTCCTTGAGGTCTTCGGCCTGGGCCTGGCCGACGAGGGCGAGGAGCGCAACAGCGCCCAAAAGAGCTTTCTTCAACATGAGGTTTGTCTCCCGTTTTTCCGGCGTTGCCGGATCGATATCGGTTGCAAAGAGGTGCCCTTGACGCGGGCGTTCGATCGTGGCGGGTCGTCAGAGACCGGCCAGTGCCAGCGGCTTGAGGCCAGCCGATGCGGTTTTTTCCTGCGGGAGTGCCGCGGGAATGTTGATGCTTGTGGAGGTCATCGATTCTTCGATTGTGGTGTCTGCGCCGTAGATCTCCGCGACGGCTGCGGCCGTCAGGTCCTTCGGTTGTCCGTCGAAGACGACGCGCCCATGCGCCATGCCGATGATCCGCTCGCAGTAGTTCCGGGCGGTGTCGAGGGTGTGCAGGTTGGTGATGACGGTGATGCCGTCGCGCTCGTTGATGTCGCGCAGAGCATCCATGACGATCTTGGCATTGAGCGGGTCGAGCGAGGCGATCGGCTCATCGGCCAAGAGCACCTTCGGCTGCTGCATCAGAGCGCGGGCGATCGCGACGCGCTGCTGCTGGCCGCCGGAAAGCGTGCCGGCCGGCTGCAATGCCGTCTGCTCGATGCCAAGGCGTTCGAGCGCGCCGATCGCCATGATCCGCTCCTCGCGCGTAAACATGTTGAGGATGCTGAGCGCGGTCGAGCGGTGGTTGAGGCGGCCGAGCAGGACGTTGGTCAAAACGTCGAGCCGCGGCACGAGGTTGAACTGCTGGAAGATCATCGCGCAATCGCGTTGCCAATTGCGCAGCGCCGCACCGCGGAGCGAGGACACTTCCGTGCCGCCGAATTCGATCGAGCCGGACGAGAGATCGACCAGCCGGTTGATCATGCGCAGCAGCGTCGACTTGCCGGCACCCGAGCGGCCGATGATGCCGACCATCTGGCCCTGCGGAATGTCGAAGGTAACCGAGCTGACGGCTGTTTTCGCGCCGAACTGGCGGGTTACGTTCTTCAACTGAAACATTGGCAGCAGTTCCTTTTTAGGGGGACCGGTCATCGGTATGACACCTGCCATAGCGGCGCCAGATGAACGCCAAATGTCAGTTTTTTGTCGTTTCTGTAACAGTTCACAGCCGCGAGCCGGCGTGGCCCTTCACACCAACCTGAACCGAGGGCCATCGCTCCGCCGGCGCGAGCGATGGCCCTCGGTTCACTATGCTCATTCGTGGAGAAGGCCGGCTCTCGTTGCGAAGGCTGGATCCCCGAATTGGAGCGTGCACGAATCACTAGACTGAGGCTCGGGAAACATTAGATCGGGACGACGAGCCGGAGGGCAAACTTGCGATGCAGAACACGATGACAATTGGCGCACAAGCATTTCAAATCGGCCGTTGTCGATTTGTGGGCCTGGCTGCATCTTAGCGGCGTGCGTTTGGTGGCACTGGACTTCAATGCAGGCGGGCCCGGCTTCCTCGCCATAGCGCTCGGCGGGCTCAAGCTTACGGTCCTCGCAAGACAGACGCCCATGCTCTGCGATAAATTCGTCTCGCTTCTGCTTTGCCAGACCAGGTTGCCGCTGATGTTTTTAGGTGCGAGACGATCTTTGGATCGGCGACGCGGTGAACGTGGCGCAGCGCCTCGAAACACTGGCCAAGTCGTTCGACGCCCCCGCTTGTGGTGTCGTTAGAACTGCTGGCGCGGCTGCGCGAACCGGTTGCGCCCGCCATGTGGACTTCGAAGAGCGGCGTTTTGCTGCCTGGGAGGCGGCTCGCTATCGACGTGTCTTATCTCCGTCGGGAGCCTGCGGCGGGGGCGAGTGATCAGCACTGCAATGGCGGCGGCGCGCAGACAATTCTCCGAAGATTCGGCGGCGGCATGGCCGCAGACAACTGATAATGCAAGCAGGCTTCGCCCAACCCGGGTGAGGGGCGACCTTGCCCTGCAATTAAGCGCCCACGATTCGTCGGCGGATGGCGGGTGGCGTATCGGAGCGTGTCTAATTTCGGGATGAAAGAGTACCAGGCGATCGCCGGCACGACTGGTCGGGCGCGCCACGCCGGGATTGCTGCAACACCGGCAAATCACCGTTCTCGTCAGGTGTACCGTCGCGTCTTCAGAAGCGCTTTTTCTGCCGTCAAATCCGGCTCTCCAGCTTCATGCAGGGTGCCGCGATTAACCATTTGTTAACCACGGTTCACGTAAATCTTAGCAACCAAAAATTAACGTAGATGACCAAAGTGCTAACAGATACTCGCTCGATCCGTATCAAGGGCCGCTCATTCCTGGCGCTCGTGCTTTCTCCGGAACTGCCTCTCGATGGATGGCTTACCCGGCTCGACGACTTGGCCTCGCGCTCGGCGGGGTTTTTCCTGGGCAGACCGGTCGTCCTCGACGTCGAAGACATCGAGATCGATCGGACGCAGTTAAAGGCGCTGATCGGTGAGCTTGCGAAACGCAACGTGCGCATCATGGGCATCGAAGGCGGGCGCCCGTCACTGTTCGAGCCGGGTATGCCCCCGGCCATGAAGGGCGGCCGGCCCGCTCCCGATTTCGAGGTTCCGTCGGCCGAACAGGCCGCCGAATCGGCCAAATCCGGTCAGGGCAAGCCGGCAGAGCTTGCCGTTCGCCCCGAGCCGCAGGTGGTCAGGGCAATGCCTTCGATCATCATCAAGGAACCGGTCCGGTCCGGGCAATCGGTGATCTTTCCCGAAGGCGACGTCACCGTCGTCGGGTCGGTCGCCTCGGGTGCGGAAATCATCGCGGGTGGTTCGGTCCATATCTATGGAACGCTGCGGGGACGGGCGCTGGCGGGATCCGTGGGCAATGCCTCGGCGCGCATCTTCTGCCGCAAGCTTGAAGCAGAATTGTTGGCAATCGACGGCGTCTACAAGACCGCCGACGACATGGCGCCACACCTTCGCGGGCAGGCGGTGCAGCTCTGGCTCGAAGGCGATTCAATCATGGCAGAGAGACTAAACTGAGCCGGCTGCCGGCCGGGAAACAGGAGTGCAAGATGGCGAAAGTAATCGTGGTTACATCGGGTAAAGGCGGCGTCGGCAAGACGACGTCTACCGCCGCACTCGGTGCGGCATTGGCGCAGAGAAACGAGAAGACGGTGGTCGTCGACTTTGACGTCGGCCTGCGCAATCTCGATCTGGTCATGGGCGCGGAGCGGCGCGTCGTCTATGATCTAGTCAATGTCATACAAGGCGACGCCAAGCTACCGCAGGCGCTGATCCGCGACAAGCGACTAGAAACGCTCTTCCTGCTGCCGGCATCGCAGACCCGCGACAAGGACAGCCTGACGGCCGAGGGCGTTGAAAAGGTGATGGCCGAGCTGAAGAAGCACTTCGACTGGATCATCTGCGACAGCCCGGCTGGGATCGAACGCGGCGCCACGCTCGCCATGCGCCATGCCGACGTTGCCGTCATCGTCACCAACCCGGAAGTCTCGTCTGTTCGCGACTCGGATCGCATCATCGGCCTTCTGGACTCCAAGACGGAGCGGGCGGAGCGCGGCGAGCGCGTGGAAAAGCATCTGCTGCTTACCCGCTACGATGCCAACCGCGCAGAGCGGGGCGACATGCTTAAGGTCGATGACGTCCTCGAGATCCTCTCGATCCCGCTGCTCGGAATCGTTCCGGAGAGCATGGATGTTCTGCGCGCTTCCAACATCGGCGCACCGGTCACGATCGCCGACAGCCGCAGCGCCCCGGCGCTTGCTTACCTCGATGCCGCACGGCGGCTCGCAGGCGAAACGGTTCCGATCACCATTCCAGGTGAAAAGCGCGGCGGCCTGTTCGGAAAGATATTCGGACGGAGGGCAGCATGAGTATTTTCAGCTTTTTCACCAAGCAAACATCGGCGCCGACCGCACGCGAACGCCTCCAGGTCTTGCTCGCTCATGAGCGAGCCTCGGTCGGTCATTCGGACCTGGTCGCGCAACTGCGGGAGGAAATCCTCGCGGTTATTGCCAAACACGTCCAGGTCGACCGCGACAAAGTGAACGTGAAGATGGACCGCGGCGAACAGGTCTCGACACTGGAGGTCGACATCGAGATTCCGCTCGACGCGAATGTGCGGGCGGCCTGACAAGGGAAGGCCTGCAAGTTTAACGACAGTCTCGGCCGGCCGCGAGCGGTGGCCGAGACATCCGTCCTCGCCGAGGCGGCATCGCCTACGGTTCGCGTCGAAACCATCGAGCGCCTGCCAATCGCTCGGTTCGTTCGGACCGGATGTGCTGTTGCGCCGCTGCCCCGTTCGCCTTCTCCGCCTCTACAGCGTCCTTTGCGCGTCTTGTCAGACGCGCAAAGGATGCTGTAGCACTTTGAATTGCTGCATGTTTCCTCAAATCGGCGACGATTTAAGGAAGCATGCAGTAGCTAGAAACTCAAGAAGATTGCGGGCCTGTAGAACAAAGTCGTGCTGTTTTTGCACTTGTCACGGTTGCTCCGGCAAAAGGGCGCGCAGCAGCTGGGATTCATTCTTGCCCGATTTCGTCGCAATTTCGATCAAAGTCATGTCGGGAGCCGCTGCCGCGAACCCACGCGCCTTGAGTGTTTCGACCAGGCTTTCGCTCGTCTGACCTAAAAGCGGTGCGATCTCGCCGGCGGTGTTGGCGATGATTTGCCGGCTGAAGGCGATCTGCGGTGGCCCGCCGCTGCGACCCTCACCGCCCGGCCATGTCATGGCGACGGCCGCTCCCGTCGAGACCAGCAGCGCAAGCGTCATTGGAAGACGTCCGAGGTAATGCATCATCGACCACCAGATTCTCCAAACATGCAGCGCGAACGGCAGGATGAGGACGATGCTCAGCCATTCATGAATCTCGTTGAAGACGCCGTTGCCGACATGGAAGAACAGCGCGACCCCGGAAATGAGCGAAACGAGAAATAGACCAGTGATGAATGGCGTCGCATATCGCTGCAGGATGACTTTCACGGTGCACCTCTGATTTTCTGTTGCCTGCAACGAACGCTAGCGCGCTCAAGTGACGCGAGACAGTTAACTGTTTGTAATTATCGACGTAAATCAATCACCTTCCCAAATTTTGAGCCGCAGGTATCTGCCTCCGCAGGCAGACGCCCTCGTCTCTGCGCATAAGGAACTCAGAGGCGCCCGATTTCGTAGTCCTGGCAGGACTCGCCGAATTGCGCCAGTGCCTCTTCCAGGTAGTCCGCCAGCAACGGTATGCCGAGCAGATAGGCGGCGGTCCGGTTATTGTGAGACTCGGCGGCCTGAGCACGAATATCGTCCCAGTCTTCCAACTTGCCGTCGCCGCGGCCGAGCCAGGTCAAAGCGACCAGATCGATCTGCTCGTCTTCGTTGAGCGCCCAGATCGCGCTCGCAAGTTCAGCCTCGACGGGATCGTCCGGTTGATCCTCAAGCACCGAGGCCATGTTGTCGTCGGATGCGTTGGATGCCGGGTCGGGGTCCGTCACGGCATCCTTGACGTCGAATTCGCGGGCCTTGACTATGAAATAGCAGACTTTTTCCGGTGAAATCGACAGGTCCCAAGCTTCGCTCATTGGTGTAACCTCCAATTGGCGTCGTCTGTAGCGATCTCCGTCCGGAGGGGCGGATGCCCCATCCGAGAAGTATCATTCGGTGTCCGATATCGGCAACTTTACCAGATCCACACCGATCTTGGCGCGTATTGCCGTCTTCCGTTCGGCGTCGGTCTCCGCGACGCGCTCGGCGAACCGCCGGCTCAACGGGCCATCAATATGGGGATGGCGGCTTCGTCGAGCATCGTTTTCGTGACACCGCCGAAGATCAACTCGCGCACACGCGAATGCCCGTATGCCCCCATGACGATCATGTCGGCGGATATGTCGACGGCATGCTGCTGCAGCACGCGCGCGACAGGACGGCCGGCGCTCGGCAACTGATCGACCGTTACGTTGATGCCGTGGCGAGCGAGATAGGCGGCGACATCGGCGCCGGGCTCCTCGCCGCTCTTCGCGGGACCTGCCTCCGGGTCAACCAGGGTCACGTGGACCGAGGTCGCCTTCGTCATGAGTTCGAGAGCCTCGCGCGCTGCGCGTGCAGCTTCCGCGCGCGAGTCCCAGGCAAGCAGGACTCTCTTCGGCCGAAGACTCGGCTTGCTGTCAGTCGGGATGAGCATGATCGGGCGCATTGCCTGAAAGAGGCTTCCGTTGATCACCTGCCGCTTCAGGTCCGCGTTGCCCAGAACGCGTGATCCGACCAGGACCAGATCGGTATAGAGTGCACGGTCGCCAATCTCCCGATCTGCCGTCCCGGCTTCGGCGTAGATACCGTCGACCGCGAAAGAGACATCCGTGCGGGACATCGTTCCGCGCGCGTGGTTCGCGCAAGCTTCAAGCTTCTCGCGATCGCGATCGCGTTGTTCCAGCCATATCGTGGAAACAGTCGCATACTCTCCGATCGGCGGAGGTGGAGCCAGGGCGATAACCAGGACAGAAAGATGCGCACCCGCTTGGCCGCAGAGATCGGCAGCCGTTTGCAGATCGCTGTCCGGACTGTCGACACCTGTGACGGTGAGAATTGTTTTGAAGGGCATGGGCGTTCTCCGTTGAAGAGTGGTTGCGCTTCGGTCGTCAGCCTAAGCGAGTGACCGCGTCCCGCATTGAGCTGTATCAACCCGCAGGGGCCGAGCGATCTGGGCGCGGCGTGCTACTTCGTGAAACGCTTCCGCCGGTTGAGGGTTTCCTTTGGTGACTGCATTGGTTGATCGGTATCAATGAGAACGATCCCCAAACGGCGTTCCATGGCGCAGTCGGAGAAAACAGGAGGCATGCGTGATAGCGGAAGACCAGACCGCGGCGGTCGCGTTTCTCAGCGCTCCCGCTTCTCATGGCACCACCGAGCCGGTCGAAACGATGGAGACGCATATTTCCCGCATCTTCCTCGTCGGCGAGCGCGCCTTCAAAATGAAGCGCGCGGTCAAGCTGCCCTATGTCGATTTCTCGACAGCCAGCCTGCGGCTCGATGCCTGCCAGAAGGAGGTGGAGCTCAACGCCGCGACTGCGCCTGGACTGTATCTCGGCGTTCGACGAATAACCCGCGAGAAGGATGGCGCTCTGACGTTTGACGGCCGTGGGGAATTGGTCGACTCAGTGGTTGAAATGGTGCGTTTCGATCAGCGCTCGCTCTTCGATCGAATGGCTGTCGAGGGCAGGTTGACGCCTCAGCTCATGACTGCGGCTGCGCAGATGATCGCGCGCTTTCATCGCGCGGCGCCGGTCGTTCACGAGGGCGGAGGCGCTGCCAATATCGCCGGAGTTCTCCGCATCAATGCCGCGGGTTTTGCAACGAGCCGGGTCTTTCAGCCGGACGAGCTCGCCGCCTTCACTCTCGCATTCAAAAAGGGGCTCGCGCGTCATGCGGCACTGCTCGATCGGCGCGAGGCGGCAGGAAAGGTTAGGCGCTGCCATGGCGATCTGCATCTGCGTAACATCTGCCTGTTCGAGGCTGAGCCGCGGTTGTTCGATTGCATCGAGTTCAACGATCAGATCGCCACGATCGACACACTTTATGACCTCGCCTTTCTCCTGATGGATCTTTGGCATCGCGGCTTTCCGGATCTCGCAAACCTGGTGATGAATCGATACCTGGACGATTCCGATGACGAGGACGGTTTCGTGCTTCTGCCGTACCTGATGGCAATTCGCGCCGCCGTAAGGGCGCACGTCACCGCGACACAGGTGGAAGAAAGCGGAGAGACTTCGGCGAAACTCGTTGCCGAAGCGAGATCCTACTTCGACTTGGCGCGCTCGCTGATCCAGCCCGTGTCGGCACGGCTGGTTGCCATCGGTGGATTCAGCGGGTCCGGCAAGACGACGGTGGCAGAGACATTGGCTGCGCAAGTGGGTGCGCCGCCGGGCGCCAGGATTGTCGAAAGCGACCGCGTCAGAAAGGCCATGTATGACGTTCCAGCGGAAACCAGACTGCCGCCCTCGGCTTACCGTCCCAAGGTATCGGAAAAGGTCTATCGCCAAATGGCAGAAAGGGCCCGCTTGCTCCTGGCCTCAGGAGGCAGTGTGATTGTCGATGCCGTATTCGACAGGCCGGACAATCGCAATCTGTTGGAAAAGCTTGCAGAGGAGCTCGGTATCCCGTTCACCGCCGTGTGGCTGGATGCAAAAGCGGCGCTTTTGCGCGACCGCGTTGCCTCCCGAAGCGGTGGGCCTTCGGATGCGAATCTCGATGTTCTGTCCGGACAGCTGGCTCGCGACAGCGGCGAGATGGGCTGGAGGCGGATCGACGCCGCCCGCAGCGCCGAACAAATCGCCTCGGAGATCCTGAAACTTCCCCCTTCATATCTGCGCACGCCTCAATCTCAGAGCGTTGCCGATGACGCTGACGGAAGAGAGCGCCATGGCCGCCGCAGCAATGATCGGTGACAAAAGTAGCCCAAACACCGGATAAAGGACACCGGCGGCGACCGGCACGCCGGCGGCGTTGTAGATGAAGGCAAAGAACAGGTTCTGCCGGATATTCTTCATCGTGGCGTGGCTGAGCTGCCCTGCTCGTGCGATGCCTTGAAGATCGCCTTTAAGCAACGTTACGCTGGCGCTCTCGATCGCAACATCCGTCCCGGTTCCCATGGCAATGCCGACATCCGCCGCGGCAATGGCAGGGGCATCGTTCACCCCGCCACCGGCCATCGCAACTGTGCGGCCCTCCTGGCGTAATCGCGCGACGATCTCGCTTTTATGCTCCGGCAGGATTTCGGATTCGACTTCCTCGATGCCGAGCCTCCTGGCAACCACATGCGCCGCGCTCTTGTTGTCCCCCGTCAGCATGACCACTCGGACACCTTCCTTTACCAGAGCCTCGACGGCAGCGGGTGTGGTCGACTTGATCGGATCTGAAATGGCAAAAAGTCCGCCGACGCGGGCCATCGACGGCGGCAAAGATTACGGTCGCCCCTTCACCTCGCAAGCCTTCCGCCTTTTCCCTGAGGGCAGAAATGTCCACGTTTTCCTCGGCCGCGTCATGCCTGGCTTCGTCGCGTCCTGCTGCCCGTGATGGTGGCGGTGCTTGTGATGCTCATGATCGTCCATTGGACACGACTCCGTTGATAGACGCCCCGTTGGCGCGGCTGGCCAACGTGATGGCGTTGCCTTGCCGGTGAATGCCGAAGCGGAATACCGCTGAATGGTCCCCTAAATCGAAGCGATCAAGGGGGTGCGGCGATCATTCGAATTCGCTCCAAGGTTTTGGCGCCTGCGCCTGCCGTCAACTGCTCTCCCGAACGACGAGTTCGAACCCGAGATCGATCGTCCGCTCGCGAATTTCCGCGCCCGCAAGCAGCGCCAGCATCAAATGCGCAGCATGTTTGCCGACATCTTCTCGAGGGGTGTGGATCGAGGTCAGCCGCGGAACGATATGGGCCGACATCGGCAGGTCGTTGAAGCCGACGAAAGCAACACGGCCAGGAACGGATATTCCTTGCCGCAGGGCTTCAAAGATCGCGCCATGGGCCAAGTCGTCGTTGCAAAAGAAAATACCGTCGACATCCGGATGCCGCCGCAGCAAGCTATCGAAGAGCTCTCCGCCGAGCCCGACGGACGAGGGGTCGGGCACCGCCAGCTCCAATGCGTCTACGCCCGCTTCGGCGAGTGCGCGCTTGAACCCTTCGCCGCGTTGTATCACGCGGGCGTCGAGTTGAGCGGCGACATAGGCGAGCCGCCGCTTTCCCTTCGCCAGAAGATGCCGCGCCACGACAGCTCCGGCGTCTTCCTGCGAGAAACCAACCGAAAAGACGTCATCGGCTTTCGTGAGCTCCATCATGTGGACGCAGGGGACCTTGTTTGCTTCGAGCAGGCGCAGGGACGCGTCCGTGCGATCGAAGCCGGTGAGCAGGATTCCGCAAGGCTGGATGGCAAGATAATTGCGGATGAGCTCCTCTTCCTCCTCCCGGGAATAGTGGAAGTTTCCGATAAGGACCTCATAGCCGCGCGGGCGAAGAACATTGTGAATGGCTTCGAGCGTTTCGATGAACAGCTGGTTCGAGAGTGCGGGGACAAGCACGACGACCGATTGGCTGCGCGCCGAGGCCAGCGTGCGTGCAGCCGGGTTCGGCACATAGCCTAAGGCTTTCGAGGCTTCGCGCACCTTCGAGGCCAGCACCGGATCAACCGTCGGGACGTCGCGCAATGCGCGCGATGCGGTGATCTGCGAGACGCCGGCAAGCTGTGCGACCTCGGCGAGGGTAGGGCGGCCAGTGGCGCGGGAGGCTTCTTTGCGCATGATACTTTGATGCTTGCCAATACGGCTTCGCTTCGTTAAGACAGCGCTACCTTACGGGGAATGAGATCTCGCCGCTAGGAGGTTTACGGCGATTTCGAGGACGTTCATTTCCAGTCACCTCTGTGCCCATCGGCATGGAGGTATTTTTTTAAACGGTATGAGACAGCGCTATCTTGGGGAGGAAAAATATGGCCGAGCAAATACGCGGTGTCGTCGTAATGGGCGTTTCGGGCTGCGGAAAGAGCAGCGTCGGCGCCGCCATCGCCGCTAAGTACCAAGGCCGTTTGATCGAGGGTGATGCTTTTCATCCTGCCGCCAACATTGCCAAGATGAGCGCCGGCGTCCCCCTTACCGACGAAGATCGGCACGGCTGGCTTTGCCGCCTCAGCGATGAAGTCGCCGCGGTAATCGCTGCCGGCGAGCGCCCAGTTCTTACCTGTTCTGCGCTCAGAAAAAGCTATCGCGACCTGCTCCGGCAGGGGGAACCAAGACTAGGGTTCGTCTATCTCGACCTAGCACGAGATCTGGCCGCGCAACGCGTTGCCACGCGTCCGGGGCACTTCATGCCGGCAAGCCTGATCGAAAGCCAGTACCAGACGCTTGAGCCGCCCTATCAGGAGCCGCTGACGCTTGCCGTGGACGCAAGTCTGCCGGTCGAGACGATAGCGGAGAAGGCGGTTCGATGGTGGCAAGAAGCGAACGGGACGGGTCCTGTCTGAACGTTGCAAGCAACGGTCACTCAATCACGCCGCAAAAAATAGCGCTACCTCGCCACCCATTCACACATCAGATGAATTTTGCACAGGTCCGGGATGTCGCTGACGTCTTTCTGGACCTGCCCAAAGGGAGAAGCGTTGGCGTGACGCTGACAACAATCCTTCTGCCAGTATTCCTGATGCTCCTGAAGGCATTCGCCGACGTGGCCTTCGTGGCCGACAATCCGGTCCGCATCTGGATCGATCTCATCGGCCACCCGATCACCGCGCTGCTTGCCGCCTGTTGCTCGCCTTCTACACCTTCGGTCGGCCTGCGGCTTCTCGCGTGAAAAGATCATCTCCCTGCTGACCGACAGCCTGACGCCCGTTGCCGGTATCCTTTTCATTGTTGGCGCTGGTGGCGGCTTCAAGCAGATGCTGGTCGCAAGCGGGGTTGGTGACGTGATCGGCCATCTTGCGGTGCAGGCCCAAATATCGCCGACACTGCTCGCGTGGCTGGTTGCGGCCGTGATCAGGATCGCGACCGGTTCGGCGACCGTTGCAACCATCACCGGGGCAGGGCTTGTGGCGCCCGTCGTTGCAATGGTTCCAGGCGTCAATCGAGAACTGCTGGTGCTTGCGACCGTACAGGATCGGTTGTCCTGTCCCACGTCAACGATGCCGGACTCTGGCTCGTGAAGCAGTACTTCAACATGAAGGTCCCGGAGATTTTCAAGACCTGGAGCCTCATGGAAACCATTCTTTCGGTGGTCGGTCTCGTCCTGATCCTGCTGCTGTCGCTGGTGGTCTGATCCTGTCGGCGAATGTGCGGGCCGCGTGATGGATGCGGTCCGATGTGGAACTACTTTTGCGGCACGAAGAAATCCGAGGCTCGCAAGCCGTTCTCAACCCGGGGTTCAGTTTCTGTTGCGCCTATCGCAACTTACCGGATTGCGAGCGGTAATAAAGTCGCTGATCTCAACCCTGCGCGCGCTCCGGTTTCAGCGTCGAGATCAAGCAACCACAAGGGGATTACTCCATTTTTCCGAAAGGAATTTCAAAAAGTTATAATTATTATTGTTGAAATACGCACCTCAACTCACACAAAGCTCGTCGTGTAAAGCTGGTCTTCTTGTTATACTCCCGAAGAGGGGGAGCGATGTTGCTCGATCGAGAGGGTCCACTCGAGGTTTTGCTAGGTGCGGTGCGAAGCGCCGCGGCCGGACGTGGTAGCACTGTGCTGCTCGAAGGCGAGGCGGGAATTGGCAAGACCTCCCTCCTGCGCGAGTTTGCGGCGCATGTGGACAAGCGCTGCCGGGTACTTTGGGGGTGGTGCGAGGCGCTTTTTACGCCATGCCCGCTCGGGCCTTTGCAGGACATGAGGCAACTGCTTGACCCCGCGGTGGCCGCGCTGCTCGACCAGGCGGCTCCGCCGGAGCGACTCTTTCCGGCACTCTTGAATGTACTCCAGCACGCCGGTGACACGATCGTATTGATCTTCGAGGATGTTCACTGGGCCGATAACGCCACGCTCGACCTCGTAAAATACCTCGGCCGCCGCATCTCCTCGCTCCCTGCCGTGCTCGTGCTCAGCCTGCGCAGTGAGGAGATCGGCGCCGATCATCCGCTGACACACGTAGTGGGCGACCTCCCGTCGGCGTCGGTCACGCGCATAGCGTTGGAACCGCTGTCTCCCGAGGCCGTGACAGTATTGGCGCAACAGGCGGGCCGCTGCGGCGCGGATCTTTATCGCGTTACGGAGGGCAACCCCTTTTTCATCACCGAGCTTTTGGCAAGCGGAGAAACCGAGCCGGGGCGCGTTCCGGATTCCATACGCGATGCGGTCTGGGCCCGTCTCTCGCGGCTCACGGCAGGTGAGCGGGAAGTGCTCGAGGTGATCAGCATCGTGCCGGGCAGCGTGGAGCGGTGGCTGGTCCGGGCTCTCCTGGGTGCCGAGGCTGAACCACTGGTGGACCAGTGCGTGGCGCGCGGATTGTTGCAGCGAGACAATCACGGCGCCCTGATGTTTCGGCATGAACTTGCCCGGCAGGCGACACTCGACCGGCTGCCACCGAGCTTTCAAAGGTCCCTCCATGCAAAAGTGGAAGCGGCGATATCGCGACTCCCGACGGCGCATGCGTCGGCGTTGCTTTCGCGCCGGGTCCATCACGCCGCTGGAGCCGAAGATGGGGCACGCGTCCTCGAACTTGCCCCGCAGGCTGCGGCACATGCTGCGCGTCTGGGCGCCCATCGGGAGGCCGCGTCGCATTTGGCGACGGCCCTGAAGTATATTGCGCAAGCCCCACCGGAGCAGGCCGCCCAAATTTACGGAGATTGGGCCTATGAGGCGGGACTGGCGCTGCTTGTCTACGAACCGGTGATCGAGGCGCACCATCGCGCGATCGAGATCTGGCGCGAACTGGGGCGCACCGACAAGATCGGTCCTAACCTGTGCAGGCTCTCGCGGCTGCACTGGCGCCGCGGCGAAGGCGAGCCAGCGGAGGAGTGCGCGGACCAAGCCGTGCGCGAAATGGAAAGGCTGCCGCCCGGGCCGGAATTGGCAATGGCTTACAGCACGCGCTCGCAGTTGCACATGCTGCACTATCGCTTCGACGAAGCGATAGACTGGGGCTTACGCGCGATCGCTCTCGCCGATCAACTTGGCGAGGTCGAAACGCGCGTTCATGCCCTGAACAATGTCGGCACCGCGCTCCTTTTCGCCGGCCGTCCGGGCGGTCGCGAGAGGCTGGAGGAAAGCTTGGCGCTGGCGCTTGAGCACGGATTTCACGATCATGCCGTGCGGGCGTACACCAACTTCGCGGAGTGCGCCGTTGCGTCCAATGAACTTGCCCTGGCCGAACGCTTGCTGGCTGAAGGCACCGCGCTCGCGACCAAGCACGATCTCGATTCGGCGGCACAATACCTGCTCGGGCGGCAGGCGCAGCTTCGCATGGAGCAGGGCCGTTTCAGAGAAGCCGAAACCATTGCGCAGGGCGTCATGAACCTGGAACGGCTGGCGATGGTCATGCATCTGCCGGCACTTACCGTGCTTGGAAGGGTGCGGGTGCGACTGGGTGAGCCCGGTGGCTTGGCCCTTCTGCAACAAGCGCTCCAGGAAGGACTGGCAACTGGCGAGCTCCAACGGATCGTGCCAGTCCGCCTAGCCTTGACGGAAGCCGCCTGGCTCGCCGAGGATCCGAGCGCCAGCCACGAACAGCTGACTGCCCTCTCCGCGATGGATCTCGACAACTTCCGTGCCTGGGATTTGGGCGAAATGGCCGTCTGGTGGCAGCGATGCGGCATGGCCAGGCCTCTGCCGACGTCGACCGCGCGGATTCCTTCGCTGCGGTCCGCCGAACTCGGTGACAATCCGCTGGCGGCGGCAACGGAATGGGAACGCTTGGGGCTTCCCTACGAGGCGGCGCTCGCCCTGATGCAGGTTCGCGGAGCCGAGACCGGACCCGCATTGGCTCGTGCCGTGACCATATTCGAGTCGTTGGAAGCGCGTCCCGCCGCAGCGCTGACGCGAAAGCAGGCGCGGCGCCTGGGTGTAGCAGGTCAGTTGCCGAAAGCCCGCAGGGGGCCATACGCGGCGGCTCGCCGTCACCCACTTGGCCTGACGCGGCACGAACAACAGGTACTTGCCCTGATGGCCGAAGGCATGAGCAACAAAGAAGCCGCCCGACGCCTGTCGCGCTCGCCGCGCACGATCGAGCATCAGGTTTCCGCAGTGCTCGGCAAGTTCAACGCCGCCAACCGGATGGAAGTCCTCCTGCGGCTGCGCGGCGAGCCGTGGCTGCTGTCAGCCAGTGATCTACAGTAGGCAGGCTCGCGAAAATTAGGGGATCGGCGGCGGGAAATTGGGGGACCGCACCGATTTTGCCTGAGCTCTCCGCGCATAGGCTGGGTGTGTCACCATGGGAACAGACAATCTGCCGTGCTGCGCGTCTTATAAGATCTCCACAGGACTGTGTAGCCCTTTAAATTGGGCAGTTGATGGCTCGCGAAGGAGGGACAGCGATGACCAAACGTTCTTTCGTATTTGCAATGGCCTTGCTCGCCATGACGGGCACGGCGGCGGCGTCGGACCTGATGCCGGGGAATGGCCAAAGTATTCATCTCGGCCGCTTTAATGGCGCTGTGTATTACACTGTCGAAAAGGAGGGCTACCGGGTGGTTGCGACCCTAGCCTCGGGGGCAGAAGAGCAACCGATCCGCTTCGTATCTACGCTCGGACCAGGGCAGCGGCTGATGATCTCCGTGCCTCAAGAGATCGGCCAACCTTCTGTCGACTTCGAGATCATACGCGATGGCGAAGTCCTTCTCGTGAACGAGGCAGCCGCCACTCCGTTCGACAGCGTGACGACCAGCGCCATACTCGAGGAGTGACGGATCCTTTTGATCGGTCCGGAACAGGCGGGTGGTCACTGACAATCCGGGGATGAGAACATCGCCAGCACGAGAGCTTCGGGAAGAGAGGGGAACGATGCTCTACACACTGATTATGTTGGTTTGCCTGTCGAATACGCCTCAGGCTTGCGAGGTCCGTGAGGAGATCGTTCGGGATTTGGCCCCGAATCCAAGCGTTGCCTTTATGGAGGCGCAGGCATTCGTCGCACGTTGGATCGAGACGCATCCCGGTCGATTCGTGCAGCGGTGGAGGCTATTGCCGGACCTGAGGGTCTGAGATCTTTTCGCAGGTCCAAAGCCAATCGTATTGCGGAAGGCATGAAGCGCTGTCGAGGCAACGGCACATGCGTCCATTGCAGTATCGGGTTCTGTTCGCTGTCGTATTCTGGGTCTTTGCGGGCGGGGGACTGTTCGCGGAGGATGTAGCCGCCGACAGATTCTACAGAGTCATCGGCGGCAAGGCGGATGCGCGGACTTATAATGGCTATCGGCGTTATAATTCCGGCTGCAACCATTGCCACGGCCCCGACGGAATAGGCTCGAGCTTTGCGTCCTCTCTCGTTGACCGGCCGCTCGAAATCGAGGAGTTCAGGCATGTCGTTCGTAACGGTCGGAGCAGTGGCGGCACTTCGGTCATGAGGGCCTTCGGCAACGATCCCAATTTCGCTCCCTATATCGACGACATCTACGCCTATCTGCAAGCCCGTGCCGAAGGCGCGCTCGGTCGCGGGCGGCCTGAGAGATTGGAGCGGTAGAACCGCTTCGAAGCTCTCCGGCCATCGCGCTTAGTGTAGCGATGTTCTACAGCGCCGCGTGTCTATCAGACGCGCAAAGGACGCTGTAGCACTTTGAATTGCTGCATGTTTTTACCCTTAAATCGAGTACGATTTAAGGAAACATGCAGTAGACGACGCGGAGGCGCCGTAGAGGGGTCAACAAGGCAGGCTGTAAATGCCGATCATGCTCCGCCCAATCTAGCTCGGAAAGGCTAAAAGCCAACTTCCTCGGCGTGATGTAAAATCAGCATTTGTTGAAACGAGGGGGACGCAGTTATGCCCAAGAGCACCCTTTCCGCCATTACGGCGCTGGCCCTCTCATCGTTCGCTGTCACCTATGCGGAAGACAAAACGATCCAGATTCCCGGTCACAAATTCAGGACCGCAGAGAATTGTATTCGCCAGGCGCCCATCGGCAAGTTCGATCTCAAGTGCGACATTCCGATTGTCGGCTGGCGTGGTGCCGAAGGCCTGTGGCTCCCGAATGTCTCCCAAGGTGCGCCTGGCGGGTTCAGCTTCTAGAGCCCTTCAGGGTTAAATGGAAGCAGTTCTGCCGGAGCAGGTTTTCGTCAGGACAGGCGATCGGCGAAGGGCGTACCCGGATGTACGTCCGAGCCGATCGCCTCTGAGCCTGACGGAAAGATGCCCGCCCTGCGGGTTGGCTGAAACGGGCCGCCTGATCGGCCGGCCGGCTTGGACGTATGCTTTGGCTACGCCGCGCGCCGGCCGGTCGATCATACGACTCCGTTTGGGCCAACAGAACTGTTTCCATTTAACCCTGAAGGGCTCTAGTCGCCTTTGTCGAACTAAACGAGAAGGCCACCACCGCAGTCTCGCGCGAGTTCCTGCTGCGCTTGATCGCAGCCGTCCCGTATAACGTCCACGGCTCACCGACAGCGGGAACCAGTTCACTACAACCGGTGTCTGTAACGGTTTTGCTGGTTCCTTTTGACCGCTAACCGCGACGATTGGTACGCGGCCGGTTGACGGCGAGGAAGTGGCGCACGACCGGCGCTTCCGGTCCCTGCTGGAAGCGCAAAACCTCCTGCTGCACATCGGCGTCCGCCTTTGAGACTCGCCGATGCTGTCTGAGGTGCTCGGCCCAGGACTCCACCATGAATCATTCGACGATCCGTTCGGGATCTGCCGCATCTTCCGTCACACCCCAGCTATAGGCGCCATCCCTCCGTCGCTCCTGCGACAGGCGATGGATGGCATCGAGAAATCCATCCCTGTCGGCTCTTGCGACCCGGTATTCGATGAGGATCATGACCGGGCCTCGATCATTCTCGACGGGCTCGGCGGTGAGCGGCTCCGGCCAATGATTCGACGCGACAGATCGGCCTCGCCCCTCGGAAGCTTGAGCGGATGGAAGACGAGGCCGACGGCGAACAGGCCAGCCGCGCCGATCAACAAGGTAAGAGGAACACCAGCCGCCTCGGCGACAACACCCCAAATAAGGCTGCCGGCGGTCATCGCCCCGTTGAATACCGTCAGGTAGACGGCGAGCGAACGGCCGCGCACCCAGTTCGGGAGGATCGATTGCGCGGCGCCGTTGAGTGTCGTCAGAGCAGTGATCCAGGCAGCGCCGAGGGCGAGAAGCACCACAGGCGCCAGCCATTGTGAGGGCGCGAACGAGAGCCCCGCCATGACCGCAGCCGTCACGCCTGCGGCGCCAAGAAGAAGCGTGTCGGCATCAAAGCGGGCGCGCAACTTCGGCATCAGAACGGCACCACCGATCGCACCGGCGCCAACCGCGCCGAGCAGAATGCCGTAATAGCCGGCATCGCCACCGAGGAGGTTGCGTGCAATCAGCGGCAGCAGCGCCCATACCGCGCTCGAGAAAGCGAAAAAGACGGCCGCAGCAACACGACATGAAGCTCGTGGCTTGCCTTGGCGTAGCGCAAGCCGGCGTGGAAGGCCCCGGCGAATTTCTCCTAAAGCGCGTCCTCGATCTCCGGCGGGCGTTTCCACCATAGGAGCGCGCTGATGACGAAGAGATAGCTGATGACATCGACGCCATAGGTCACGGCGGCGCCGACCAGGCGAGCAGTACCCCGCCGACCGCCGGTCCGATCGACCGCGCGATGTTTATACCCAGCGAATTCAGTGCGACAGCGCTCTTGACGTCCTTCTTCTCGACGAGTTCGGGCACGATCGCCTGCCAGGTCGGCGCCATGAGCGCGCTGCTGCGCCAGGGACGCGGCTGGGGCAACATGCCCCTGCCTTTGGTCCAGCCCGATCTAGACGACGACACGCTTATGCGACTGGCGATCCCTGATCCCCATGGCGGGATCTATCGTTTCGCCGGCGTTTGGCGGCGCGATACGCCGCCGGGGCCGGCCGCGTCATGGCTTTTGGACCAGTTGGTGGCGCTGGGCGCCGGCGACATAGACGAAGAAGGCTTTGCCGGGATCTAGATTCGGAGCGTCACAGTAGTTCGCTCAGCTTGAGGCCTTCTCATATCCTGCACGTAGCTGAGGTCGATGCCGCAGGCCCACGGTATCTCTGCGCCGGCGTTAAAACTTTTGCTACTTTTGGAAGCGGGCAGGGGAAAAGGACCGGGGATCGAGGGCCTCGTGTCGAAACGACTCCGGCACGGGCCTGTCCATCAGCAGGCTTGCGGCAAGCTGCCCCAGCGACGGTGACGTAAGGATGCCGTAGCCGCCCTGGCCGGCAAGCCAGAAGAAGTCCGATCGCCCTGGCGAAAAGCCGACGACGGGCAGCTTGTCGGCGGAAAAACTGCGAAGGCCCGCCCAGCTCTTGGCGATCCGCCGCACGGAGATTGTGGTGGCTTCCTCCACGTAATGTGCAGCCCAGGCGATATCGATCTCCTCCGGCTGGACATCGGACGGCTCGCAAGGCGTGGCGTCCGCTGGAGAGGCGAGCAGTCGCCCGCCTTCCGGCTTCATGTAGAAGTCCTCATCTATCTCGTTGATTTCCGGCAAGGTTGTCGCATCCACCCCGACCGGGAGATCGACGGTAATGGCGGTGCGGCGATGCGGAACGATGCCGATCGGGTCGACCCCGAAGAGCGCGGCGATCGGGTCGGCCCAGGCACCGGCCGCGTTAACGACGACCTTAGCGCTGATCTCGCCGCCGGCCGTCCTCAGCATCCAGTCGGCCCCATCCCGTTCGGCCGACAAGATCTCATGGCGTTCCAGGATCTCGCTTCCGTTCCGCCGGGCGCCCCTGATGTAGCCCTGAAGCAGGTTTTCTACCTCGATGTCCCAGAAATTAGGGTCGTAGTAGGCGGCGGCGACGTAGCCGGGTTTGAGGATCGGAACGCGGGACCCGGCCGCTTCCGGTGTCAGACGTTCGATTTCCCGCGTGAACCTGCGTTCCTCGGCCAGAACCGCTTCGAACCGCTCGATCTTGTCGGCGCTGGCGATCACGACGCCGCCGCGCTGCTTCAAGAGCGGCACATCGGTGAAGCCCTGCGGCGGTCGATCGAAGAAGTTTTTAGCAATCCTCGCCAGCGCGCACACTTCCGGCGCGTTGTGCCGCAGGACGAACTCGGCGGCAGATCGGCCAGTGCTGTGGTAACCAAGCGCGTCCTCCCGTTCGACGACGGCAACCGAGCGATGCTGGCTCAGGAAATAGGCAAGCGACAGACCCGCAATTCCGCCGCCAATGATGACCACATCGTATTTCCGCATATTTCGGGGCTCCTCAGGTCGATTGAGGCGGACCATAAGGAGAGCATCAGCGTCGTTCAAATTTATAGTTGGAAATGCCGTTATCAATCCAGATGATGAGCGACGCAGTGATCCAGCGGTTCCGTGTCCGCGACATGCGCGAGAAAGGCTGCTTCCGCCGGGTTGAGAATCGAGTTCGGGTTCGAGATACGAAAGACATCCGTCGTCGGAAGGTCGCTATAAGGCGGCAACTGCCACAAGTGCCCAGCCTCGACTGCAGGGCCCGCGAGGTGATCGGGCAGCATGCCGATACCGACATTGGCCGAAATCAGCCGCATGACCTCCTCGACATTGCAGGAAACGCCACGGACCTGCTGGCCGAAGGAGCCGATTGCGCGAACGGCGGTCACCGAATTCATGTGCTGCCCGCCAAGGACGTCGGCAATGAAGGCGATGTAGGGGTTGCCCCGCAGGTCGTTGAAATCGACCCCTTCGACACCGAACAGCGGATGGCCGCGCCCGCAATAAAGTGCGTAACGCTCGCGAATATGGAAGCTCTTGTTCAATCCGCCGGGAATGATGCCGTCGCAAAGACCCATCGTGGCGATGTTGCGCTCGACGGCGCTGAGCACATCGACCGTCGTCGCGATAGTCACCGACAGTGTCACTTTCGGATGCATTCGGAAGAAAGTGTCGAGCTTGCGATCCCAGGCCGGATTGTGGGCATGGCTCACCGAATGGATGTTGAGATGGCCGGTCACCTCCTCGCCCGCGGTCTCCAGAACATTGGGCAGACGGACCACCGCCGCGAAGATGTCCCGGCACTGGCCGTGCAATTTCTCACCCGCTTCGGTGAGATTGAACCGGCCCGGCCTCCGGTCGATCAGCTTCTGGCCGACGGTCTGCTCCAGCCGCTTCAACGCCATGCTGACGGCCGGCTGCTGCAGAAGCAGCCGGTTGGCCGCCGCCGTGATGCTGCCCTCCTCGACGACGACGACGAAGGTGCGCAGCAGATTCCAGTCGAGATTGTGGGCAAAACGTTCGAGGCGATTGTTGGTCATGGTGGCGGGCGCGTCGATCTCTGTATCGCATTTCCGAATAATCAGCAGAACCGCCTCGGGCGCAAGGTCCATTCCCTGGACGCATGAGGCAGTGCCTCATTTTCGTTTGAAACACTTGCACCTGCTTGTCATAACCACAGGCGGAAAATACGACGGGAGAGAGACATGGCCGAAAAGATCCAGTTCCAATGGGACGATCCGTTTCTGCTCGAGAATCAACTGAGCGAAGACGAGCGGATGATCCGCGATACGGCACGCGCCTATGCCCAGGAGAAGCTGCAGCCGCGCGTGATCGAAGCATATCGCGAAGAAAAGACCGACCCGACGATCTTCCGCGAAATGGGCGATCTCGGCTTGCTCGGCGTCACTGTGCCCGACACCTACGGCGGCGTCGGCGCGTCGTATGTCTCCTATGGCCTCGTCGCCCGCGAAATCGAGCGTGTCGATTCCGGCTATCGTTCGATGATGAGCGTGCAGTCGTCGCTCGTCATTTATCCGATCTTCGCCCACGGTTCGGAGGATCAGAAGCGGAAATATCTTCCGAAGCTCATCAGCGGTGAGTGGATCGGCTGCTTCGGGCTGACCGAGCCGGACGCCGGCTCCGATCCCGCAGGCATGAAGACGCGGGCGATCAAGACCGATGGCGGCTATCGGCTGATCGGCTCGAAGATGTGGATCTCCAACGCGCCGCTTGCCGATGTCTTCGTCGTCTGGGCGAAGTCGGAGGCCCATGGAAACGCGATCCGCGGCTTCGTGCTGGAAAAGGGCATGAAGGGACTTTCGGCGCCGAAGATCGCCGGCAAGCTTTCGCTGCGCGCATCGATCACGGGCGAGATCGTTCTTGACGATGTCGAGGTCGGCGAGGACGCGCTGCTGCCGAATGTCGAAGGGCTCAAGGGTCCCTTCGGCTGCCTCAACCGCGCCCGCTACGGCATCTCCTGGGGCGCGCTCGGTGCGGCTGAATTCTGCTGGCACGCGGCGCGCCAATACGGGCTCGACCGCAAGCAGTTCAACCGTCCGCTCGCCCAGACCCAGCTCTTCCAGAAGAAACTCGCGGACATGCAGACTGAGATCACGCTAGGACTGCAGGGGGCGCTCCGTGTCGGCCGGCTGATGGACGAGGGCCGGATGGCCCCGGAAATGATCTCGATCGTCAAGCGCAACAATTGCGGCAAGGCGCTCGACATCGCCCGCATGGCCCGCGACATGCACGGCGGCAACGGTATCTCGGAAGAGTATCAGGTGATGCGTCACATGCTGAACCTGGAGACCGTCAACACCTATGAGGGCACGCATGACGTGCATGCGCTAATCCTCGGCCGCGCCCAGACCGGGCTGCAGGCGTTCTTCTGAGCGTTATCGTCATGGAAACGCCGCTCAAGGGTATCCGGGTTCTCGAACTCGCCCGCATCCTGGCTGGCCCCTGGATCGGCCAGACGCTCGCCGACCTCGGCGCCGACGTCATCAAGGTCGAAAGTCCGGCAGGTGACGATACCCGAACCTGGGGACCACCTTTCGTGGAAGGCGAGGGAGGTGAGAAGCTCGACGCCGCCTATTTCCACGCCTGCAACCGGGGCAAGCGCTCGGTCGTGCTGGACTTCACGACAGAGGAGGGGCAGGAGGCCGTGCGCCGGCTGGCGGCACAATCCGATGTGCTCCTCGAAAACTTCAAGGTCGGCGGTCTCGCCAAGTACGGCCTCGACTACGAGAGCCTGAGAAGCGTCAACCCGCGGCTCATCTATTGTTCGGTGACCGGCTTCGGCCAGGACGGCCCCTATGCGCACCGCGCCGGGTATGACTACATCGTCCAGGGCATGAGCGGGATCATGGATCTGACCGGCGAGCCAGAAGGCGAGCCGCAGAAGATCGGCGTCGCCTTCGCGGACATTTTCACGGGGCTTTACGGTGTGATTGCAGTGCAGGCCGCGCTTGCGCACCGCGAACGTACCGGCGAGGGGCAGCAGATCGACATGGCGCTCCTCGATTGCATGACAGGCGTGCTCGCCAATCAGGCGCTGAATTTTCTCGTCTCGGGCAAGGCGCCGCGGCGTCTTGGCAATGCGCATCCGAACATTGCGCCCTATCAGGTCTTTCCGACCGCCGACGGGCATCTCATCGTCGCCGTCGGAAACGACCGGCAGTTCGTCAAATTCTGCGACGTGCTCGGTCGCGCCGACCTGGCGTCTGACGAGCGATACCGAACCAATGCCGGCCGTGTGCAGCATCGCGATATGCTGACGCCGGAACTCGCGACGGAGACGGCGAAGTTCGCACGGGACGCGCTCCTGGCGAAACTCGAAGCCGCGGGTGTGCCGGGCGGCCCGATCAACACGGTCGCGGACGTTTTTGCCGACCCTCAGATCCTTCATCGGCAGATGCGGGTGGACACGCCCCACACCGGCGCGGCGACGGGAACGTCACCGGGCGTCAGGACTCCGCTTCGCTTCTCTGGCGCGTCGCTCGCACTCGAGCGCGGCGTACCGCGGCTTGGGGAGCATACGGAAGAGGTGCTGGCTGAGATCGGCATGGCCGTCCCGAAAGCGAAAGGGTGAGACCGGCTAGGCTCACGTTGCGAATTTGCAGCTTTTGCCCCTCACCCTAACCCTCTCCCCGCAGGCGGGGCGAGGGGATTTTAGAGCGGGCGCTGCCGCTTGTCCCTTCGCCCGGCTTGCGGGGGAGAAGGTGGCCGGCAGGCGGATGAGGGGCATATCCGCTAAGTTTCCTAACCTTTCAAAGCCCGGCTGAAGACGCGCGACAGCCGCTCGGCGAAGGCGCGCGGGTCCTCGGGCTTGTCGCCGTCGAGGACGCGCGCCTGGTCGAGCAGGAGCTTTACCGCGTCCTCGCGGAATGCGTTGTCCTCGGCTGGGCAGGCAGCAATGGCGGCAATCAGGCTGTGGCCGGGATTGATCTCGAGGATCGGCTTTGCCGCGCCCTCGATGCGGCCCGCCCCCTGCAGCATTTTCTCGAGCTGGCGATCCGGTCCGTGCTCCGGCGCGACGAGGCAGACGGCGCTTTCCGTCAACCGCTCCGAGGTCCTGACATCGGACACCGCATCGCCGAGCGCCGTCTTGGCAAAGGCCACGAATTCCGTAACGGTCTGGCTCGTCTCCCCGGACGTCGTCCCGTCGGCCTCCTGTTTTGCGATACCGGCAAGATCCGTCGCCCCTTGGGTGATCGACTTGAACGGCTTGCCTTCGAATTCCGGCGCCGAGGTCACCCAGAAGCTGTCGACCGGGTCGGTGAGCAGCAACACTTCGATGCCGCGGGCGCGGAATCCTTCGAGCTGCGGCGAGGCCTTCAATTGCGCAAGGTTGTCGCCGGTCAGGTAGTAGATCGCCGTCTGCCCGTCCTTCATGTCCTTGACGTAGTCGTTCAAGGCCCGCGGCTTGTCGTCCGACACGGTGGTGCGGAAACGCGAAAGCGCAATGAGTTGCGCCCGCCGCTCAAAGTCCTCGTAGATGCCTTCCTTGATGACGCTGCCGAAGTTTTCCCAGACCTTGGCGAAGGCTTCCGGCTCGCTTTCCGCCAGTTTCTCGATGCTGGTCAGGACACGGTTTGTCAGCCCCTTCCGGATGCTCGCGAGCAGCGGGCTCTCCTGGATCATCTCCCGCGAGACATTGAGCGGCAGATCGGCCGTGTCGATAAGCCCGCGCACGAAGCGCAGGTAACGCGGCAGCAATTCCGCCTCGTCGGTGATGAAGACCCGCTTGACGTAGAGTTTCATCCGTCCCTTGCGATCCGGGTCGAAAAGATCAAACGGCTTGGAGCCCGGCACGAAGGCGAGCGCCGTATATTCGTGGCGGCCTTCCGCCCGGAAGTGAACGGTCACCGCTGGTTCGTCATACTGGCCGGCGACGCTGCGGTAGAAATCGGCATAGTCTTCCTTGGAGATCTCGCTCTTCTGCTTGGTCCAGAGCGCCGTGCCATCAGCGACCTGGGCGGGTTCGCCGCCGGGCTTCTCGACGATCGAGATCGGCACGGGCACATGGCCGGACTGCTCCTTGACGATCCGCTCGACCGTCCAGCGCGACGTGTAAGTCTTGGCGTCATCCATGAGGTGCAGCGTGATCCGCGTGCCGCGCGCCGGAGCATCGGCGAGATCGACCGCCGAAACCGTGTAGCTGCCCTTGCCGTCGGACGCCCAATGCCAGGCCTTGTCCGAGCCGGCGCGACGGGAGACGACGTCGACATTGTCGGCCACCATGAAGGCGGAATAGAAGCCAACGCCGAACTGACCGATGAGTTGCGCGCCTTCCTTGCCCTGCGCCGCCTCGATCCGCTCCATGAAGGCGCGCGTGCCGGAACGTGCAATGGTGCCGAGGGATTCGACCAGTTCGTCACGGCTCATGCCGATGCCGTTGTCCTCGACGACGAGACGGGCCTTTTCCTCGTCCAGCGTCAACGTGATGCGTGGTGCGGGATCGTTGGCGAGCAACTCTGGTGCGACGATCGCCTCGTAGCGCAGCTTCTCGCAGGCATCTGCCGCATTCGAAATCAGTTCGCGAAGGAAGATATTCTTGTCCGAGTAGACCGAGTGCACCATCAAATGGAGCAGCCGCGCCACATCGGCTTCGAAGACATGTTTTTCGACGGACATTTCGACTTCACTCATCGCGTTGCAAACCTCCTTGATTTGTCTGCCCCAATTGGCAAGCCACGCGCCGATTTTCAAGGGTCGTCTTGTCGAGGTTACGTTTCGGTGCGACGCTGCTGCGTAGACCTTCGTGGACGTTTGAAGCCGGGACGGACATGAGGTTGGCGGCAAAGTTCGCGTTCGCGCGAAATGTACAAGGAATGATCCGGCTGCCGCCTTGCGGCTTGCCTGCATTCTTGACGCAGATCAACGCCGGTGCCTCACATTGGGCGCAAAGCTGCCCCTAACCACAACGCGTCCCGAACAGGAAGGAGTTCCGGATGTCCGAGGTCATCACGCTGGCGACGCAGCCTTCCAAATATGACCGCCTGATCGCGGCTGCACGGGCCGAGGCGCCGGCGGTCACCATCGTAGCGCATCCTTGCGATGAAACTTCGCTGAGCGGCGCTATCGAAGCCGCCGAGACGGGGCTCATCATGCCCGTGCTGGTCGGGCCGGAAGCCAAGATCCGTAACGTGGCAGCGGAACACCGGCTCGATCTCGGTCGGTGGGAAATCGTCGATGTCCCGCACAGCCACGCCGCGGCCGCCAAGGCGGTCGCATTGATCCGCGAGGGCAGCGGCGAACTCCTGATGAAGGGGAGCCTGCATACCGACGAACTGATGCACGAGGTCGCCGCCTCGGCCACGGGCCTTCGAACCGAGCGGCGGATCAGCCACGTCTTCGTCATGGACGTGCCCGGCCATGCCGACACGCTGTTCGTCACGGACGCCGCGATCAACATCTTCCCGGACCTCGAAGCCAAACGCGACATCGTGCAGAACGCAATCGATCTCTGGGTCACGATCGGTCTCGGCGAGCCGCGCGTCGCTATTCTTTCGGCGGTCGAGACCGTGACGACGAAGATTCCTTCGACGATCGAGGCCGCGGCGCTTTGCAAGATGGCAGAACGCGGCCAGATCACGGGCGGCCTGCTTGAAGGGCCACTCGCCTTCGACAACGCGATCGATCCAGAAGCGGCGCGCATCAAGGGCATCAAATCGCCGGTTGCCGGCCACGCCCAGATCCTCGTCGTGCCGGATCTCGAGGCCGGGAACATGCTCGCCAAGAACCTGACTTTCCTCACTCACGCAGATGCCGCCGGCATCGTCCTTGGCGCCCGTGTGCCGATCGTGCTCACCTCGCGGGCGGATTCAGTGCGCACACGCCTTGCATCATGCGCTGTCGCTGCGCTCTACACGGCGCGGCGGCGGGCCGCCCAAGTGGCAGCGGTGTAGCGCCATGGACGCGCTCCTTGTCGTCAACGCCGGCTCATCGAGCCTCAAGTTCCAGGTTTTCGGCATCGCCGGAATGGACCTGACACGCCAGATCCGCGGGAAAATCGACGGTATCGGCACGAGGCCGCGTTTGCAGGCGACGGCGGCTGACGGCGCCGGGCTCATCGACCAGACCTATGACGCAAAGGCCGTTCGCGACCTTCCGGCCGCCATTGCCGAGGCCAGACGCTGGCTCCTGACGCTGGAAGGCTTCGAGTTGCGGGCGGTCGGTCACAGAGTCGTGCACGGCGGCCCGGACTACACGCGGCCCGTGCTGATCGATGCGGCCGTGCTCGATCGCCTCGCGAGCTACCAGGATCTCGCACCTCTGCATCAGCCGAACAACCTGGCGCCGATCCGTCTGGCGATGGCGATCAATCCGGATGTGCCGCAGGTCGCCTGCTTCGACACTGCCTTTCATCGTGGCCACGCCGAGCACACTGATTGCTACGCCCTGCCGCGAAGCTTCTATGACGAGGGTGTCCGGCGCTACGGCTTTCACGGACTATCATATGAGTATATCGCCGAGCGGCTCCGCGAGGTGGCGCCGCAAGCGGCCCGCGTCATTGTCGCCCACCTCGGCAGCGGCGCTTCTATGTGCGCGTTGCGCGACGGCCGCAGCATCGAGACCACAATGGGCTTCACCGCCCTCGACGGGTTGCCGATGGGGACGCGACCGGGCCAGCTCGATCCGGGCGTCGTCCTCTATCTGATCATGCAGAAGGGCATGAGCGCTCAGAAGGTCTCCGATCTGCTCTACCATGACGCCGGGCTCAAAGGGTTATCCGGCCTGTCGAGCGACATGCGCGAACTTCTAGCGAGCGCCGACCCGAATGCCGCGCTTGCCGTCGCCCACGTCGTCTATCGGTGTGTGCTCAATATTGGGATGCTCGCGGCGGCACTGGGAGGGGTCGATGCCTTGGTCTTCACGGCGGGCGTCGGCGAGAACTCGCCCCCGATCCGCGCACGCATCGTCGAAGGCCTCGGCTGGCTTGGGGCAGAGCTCGACCCGGCGGTGAACGAGGCGGGTGCCGCATTGATCTCAACTGCCAAAAGCCGCATCGCCCTTCATGTCATCCCAACCGACGAGGAACTGATGATCGCGCGCCACACCCTTGAGCTCATTGATACGCATGCAGCCTGATCAGGCCCGAACTCATCGACGTAGGCGAGGCTACCGGTTGCCCTCAGATATTGCCCATGCAGAGATATTTCATCTCGAGGTAGTCCTCGAGCCCATGGCGGGAGCCTTCCCGGCCGATACCGGATTGCTTGATGCCGCCGAAGGGCGCGGCTTCTGAAGACATCCGCCCGGTATTGATGCCGACCATGCCATATTCGAGCGCTTCGGCCACGTGCCAGACGCGCTTCAGGTTCTCGGCGTAGAAATACGCGGCGAGGCCATAGATCGTGTCGTTGGCCTCGGCGACCACCTGCTCGGCCGTTTCGAAACGGATGATCGGCGCGATCGGGCCGAAGGTCTCTTCCTGGGCAACGCGCATGCCATGCGTAATGCCGGTTAGAACCGTCGGCTCGAAGAAGGTACCCCTGGTGCCGATCCGCCTGCCGCCGCATCGTACTTCTCCGCCCTTGGCCAAGGCATCGGCGACATGCGCCTCGATCTTCTCGATCGCATGGCTGTCGATCATCGGACCGATCGCGACCCCGGCAGAAAACCCGTCGCCGACACTAAGTTCGCGCACGCGGGCGACGAATTTTTCCGCGAAAGCGCCGTGCACGGCGGATTGCACATAGATGCGGTTGGCCGAAACGCAGGTCTGGCCGGCATTGCGGAATTTGGCCTGAACGGCGCCGTCCACCGCCTCGTCGATGTCGGCGTCGTCGAAAACGATGAAGGGCGCATTGCCGCCGAGTTCCAGGCTGACCTTCTTGATCTGGTCGGAGCATTGCCGCATCAGCAGACGCCCGACCTCGGTGGAGCCGGTGAAGCTGATCTTGCGGACCTTGGGGTTGCTGCAGAGTTCGCGGCCAATCGGGGCGCCTTCGGCTGCGTAAAGCAAATTGACGACGCCTTTCGGAAAACCGGCCCTTTCCGCGAGCACGAACATAGCGCCGGCCACGAGCGGCGTCTGTTCCGCCGGCTTCAGCACGACCGCGCAGCCGGCGGCGAGCGCGGGCGAGATCTTGCGCGCCACCATCGAGGCCGGAAAATTCCATGGCGTGATGGTGCCGACGACACCGACCGGCTGCTTGATGACGAGCATGCGGCGGTCGTTGGCCGGCGCGGGGAAGGTCTCGCCATAGACGCGCTTGGCTTCCTCGGCATACCACTCGACATAGGACGCCGCGTGAAGCACCTCACCCTTCGCTTCTGCCAACGGCTTGCCCATTTCGGCGGTGAGGATGGCGGCAAGATCATCGGCATGCTCGATGATCTTGTCGTGCCAGCGGCGCAGGATTGCGCTTCGCTCTTTCGCCGGCTTTGCAGCCCAGGGGCCTTGTGCGGCGGCCGAAGCATCGATCGCGGCATGCGCCTCGTCGATTCCCATATCGGGGAGAGTTGCAAGCAATTCACCGGTCGAGGGATTGAAGACGTCGAAGGTTGCGCCGGTCCACTTGATGGAGGGCCGGGTTACATTTTCGAGTGCCGCAAACAGGTCGGCTGCTCGCAGGTGCTTGGTCAGTGCGGATGTTAATCCCATGGCACGTCCTCGGGCGAGGCCTGTTGTGGCAGGGCCAAGCCTCGCTTCATTTTTGCGGAGCGGCGGTTGCCCACCCCGAGCCGGCGTCGTTCACCGGACGCCCGCGATAGCGGGCGCCCGAGTTGCCGTCAACCACGCGCCTCGATGATCGACGCTTCGAGAATATCGAGCGCTTCCGCGAAGACTTCGTCCTGGATCGTGATCGGCGCCAGGAAGCGGATGACGTTGCCATGGACGCCGCAGGTCAGCAGGATCAGGCCCTTTTCCAACGCAATAAGGCGGACTTTGTTGGCGAATTCGGCGCTCGGCAGACCGGTCTTCACGTCGTTGAATTCGACCGCATTCATGAAGCCCGGACCGCGAATATCGACGATCTCCGGCGCCTTGTCGCGGATTGCGGCGAGGCGCTGCTTCAGACGATTGCCAAGCTGGTTCGCGCGCTCGCACAGCTTCTCCTCCTCGATGACGTCGAGGACGGCATGGGCCGCGGCAATGCCGAGCGGGTTGCCGCCATAGGTGCCGCCAAGGCCGCCCGGTCCGGGCGCATCCATGATTTCGGCGCGGCCGGTGACCGCGGCAAGCGGGAAGCCGCCGGCAAGGCTCTTTGCCATCGTCATCAGATCGGGCGCGACGTCATGGTGCTCCATCGCGAAGAGCTTGCCCGTGCGGGCAAAGCCGGTCTGCACCTCATCGGCGATCAGCAGGATGCCATGCTGGTCACAGATTTCGCGAAGCGCCTTCAGGAAGGCGGTCGGGGCCGGGTAGAAGCCGCCTTCGCCCTGAACGGGCTCGATGATGATCGCAGCCACGCGACCCGGATCGACATCGGCGGCGAAGAGTCTCTTCAGTGCGGCAAGCGACTGTTCGACGCTGACGCCGTGCAGTTCGATCGGGAAGGGGGCGTGGAAGACGTCTCCCGGCATTGCGCCAAACCCGACCTTGTAGGGCACGACCTTGCCGGTCAGCGCCATGCCCATGAAGGTGCGGCCGTGGAAGCCGCCGCCGAAGGCTACGATCGCCTGGCGACCCGTCGCGGCGCGGGCGATCTTGACCGCGTTTTCGACGGCCTCCGCGCCGGTCGTGACGAAGATCGTCTTCTTGGCGAAGTTGCCCGGCGCCAGCGCGTTCAGGCGCTCAGCGAGATGGACATAATTTTCGTAGGGAACGACCTGGTGGCAGGTGTGGGTGAAGCGGTCGAGCTGCTCCTTGACCGCTGCGATCACCTTGGGGTGGCGATGGCCCGTGTTGACGACGGCGATGCCCGCGGCGAAGTCGATGTACCGGTTGCCCTCCTTGTCCCAGATCTCGGCATTTTCGGCACGGTCGGCGTAGATCTGTGTGGTCATTCCGACACCACGGGAGATGGCTGCGTTTTTGCGATCGGTGAGGCTGGTCATCGTCGTCGTCCTGTTTGCGAGGAGAGGAATATATATTGCATTTTTTCTGCAATTTTTCTTCGGAAGTGGTACATCTTTTCACATGGATTGCAAATCAAATTTGGTGATCGAGACAACACCGCCACTGATGAGCGCTTCTTGTGAACCGACGGGCGCGGCGGCTAGATTGCTTCCAGTGCCGACAGCTTTGAATCGCCTGGAGCCACGATGCCAGAAAGAGGAAACGGATCGATGAGCGGAGCCGGCAATATACGCTATAAGGTCGCCGAGGCGGCGAGGCTCGCCGGCGTGTCGGCGTCCACGCTCAGGCTGTGGGAGACGCAGGGGCTCGTAGTGCCCGAGCGTTCGGCGACGGGGCATCGGCAATATACCGATGCAGATCTCGCCCGACTGAAGCGCATATCCTGGTTTCGTGCCGAGCGCGGTCTGAACCCGGCCGCCATACGCGAGGCTTTGGAGGCAGAGGGCGCGAACGACGACGGTCCGGCTGCATCGTCGGAGAGCAGTGCCGATCTCCAGGTGGGCCGAAAGTTGCGGAGCCTGCGGCACGCCGCGGGCAAGACGCTCGAGCAGGTGGCAAACGATGTCGGCATTGCCGCATCGGTGCTCTCGACCTTGGAACGCACCTCGCAGGGCGTCTCCGTTGCAGTGCTCCATAATCTCGCGGAATATTTCGGCACGACTGTTTCCAGCCTTTCGGGGGAAGAAGAACCGGAGGTACGGGCGCTCGTCAGGGCCGGCGAGTGGCGCAACTGGCCGCGCACGACGCCAGGGGTGACCGTGCAATTGCTCGCGGAAGGCAGAAATCAGATGGACTGCCATCGTTTTGTGCTGGCGCCGGGCGCTTCGAGCGAGGGTGCATATCGCCACGACGGCGAGGAGTTCGTCTATGTTCTCTCCGGTCGCGTTGAATTCATATTGGACTCCGATCAGTTCTACGATCTTCATCCGGGCGACTCGCTCTATTTCGAGAGCCGCCGCCGGCATGCCTGGTCCAATCGCCACGACGGCGAGACCATTCTGCTGTGGATCAACACGCCGCCGACATTCTAGTCGACTCAGCGAATGCTCGCCCGGGATGGTTGAATTAGTATATTCTTATCATCGCGCAGACGGTGGGCTGTACCGTCAAGATTTCTACAACTAATGTCGCCGCAGTTGCGCTCGACATCACGTCTAATCAGACTTTCGTCTGGTATTGCCGCAAAGACACACTTCAGGTTTCTCGGCTGCTGAAGCATTATCCTTGGCTCTGCCCCGCCAAAGTTTGGCCCTATTCGCCCCTACAGTCACCTATACCGCCCATTATCCATTCATTTACCTGCATAATTTCAGGGGTTCCTCGCCACAGGCAATCACCGAAACCGGCGGCAAAAATCATGATCATGTAGGGAGCTGGTGCCACCAGGAGAGTATCCCACAAAGATTTGAACTCGGAGGGGGATGTTCGATGCGGATCGCACGCGAGCGGCAGTTGGATGGGTTGAGAGCCGTCGCTGTCACGATGGTGCTCTATGGACATTTCTTCGCGGCCGACGGGTCCTATTGGGGTCACATCGGCGTGCGGTTGTTCTTCGTGCTGAGCGGTTTCCTGATTACCCGGCTGCTGCTCGACGCACGCGAAAATGCCCGTTTCGAACCGGCGATGGCGCTGAAGTCGTTTTATGCGCGTCGGGCGCTGCGCATCTTTCCGCCCTATTTCGCGGTCCTCGGCATCGTCTGGCTGATCGATCTAGAGAGTTCCAAGACGGTGCTGGCGTGGCACGCGCTTTATCTTTCGAATTTCTGGTACGCGCTCCAAGACGCGTGGACGCCATGGGTCCTCTGTCATACGTGGAGCCTTAGCATTGAAGAGCAATTCTACATCGTCTGGCCGCTGATCGTCCTCATCGCCCCGAGACGCTCGATCACAGCAATTTGCCTCGGCGTCATCGCCTGCTCCATCGCCTACCGCTTCTATTGGCCGTTCACGGGTATACCGTCGCTGGCTCGCGATCTGCTACCCCCCGCCTCAATGGACGCGCTCGCCTCGGGTGCCCTCCTCGCCGCCTGCCGGTCGAAGAATGCGGCCTGGCCGCAATGGGCAAGGTGGTCTTGGATGCCCCTCCTCAGTGCATTCGTCTTCCTGTTCTGGTTGAGGCCCGTGACGTTGACGCCGATGCTGGAGTGGCTGGGCTGGATCGGGCTGGAGGTTTTTCCGCTTTTGCCGCTGACGATGCTGGTTGGTAGTTGTTCGCGAGGGATCGACGGCTATCTCGGTCGCCTGACCGAGCTTCCGGCGGTAACCGCGCTCGGGCGCATCAGTTATGGCGTCTATCTCTATCATGCGATCGTGCTTGCGCTGGCGGTCAAGGCTCAGCCCTGGCTTCCCATCAATGTCTCCGAGCAGGGGCTTGGGCGGTTCCTGGTTGCGGGAGCAGCCACGTTGCTGATCGCGTCGATCTCTTGGCTGGCCTTCGAAAAGCCGCTCAACGCGCTGAAACGGCATTTTCCATACGTCCGGCCGAAGGCATCGGGAGTTATGCCGGTATTCACGAACGCGGGCGACCGGATGGGAGGCAGGGACGCCGAACACCCCGCCTATTGGCCGGAACCGATCAGTTCCCGCAAATCCCTTCGATAACTACACGAGCTGAACAATGCCCACGCCATTGGTCTCTGTCCTGCTGCCCGTCTACAACGCGGAACCATATCTTCCCGCGGCACTCGAAAGCATGCTGTACCAGGGCCACGAACATGTCGAAATCATTGCCATCGACGACGGGTCGACGGATCGTTCGCTGGACATCCTCGAGCGATATCGGAAGAATGACCGTCGCATCCTCATCGTCTCGCGCGAAAACCGCGGCCTTATTGCCACGTTGAACGAGGGGCTGGCTCTCGCCAGAGGCGAACTCGTCGCCAGGATGGACGCCGACGACATTTCCTATCCGTCCCGCTTTTCGCGTCAGGTCGCGTTGTTCGACCAACGGCCGGGGCTGGCGCTTTGCGGTACCGGAATCGACACGTTGATCGGCAATCGCATCATTCGCGGTACGCCCAACCCGATCTTTCGGTCCGGAAGCCTGCGCACATTGTCGATGTTCTTCACGATCTTCATGCACTCGACCGTGATCTACAATCGGAAGGTAATTCCGGAGCCGATGCTCGCTTACGATGCGAGCTACGTGCATGCGGAGGACTTCGATCTGTTCAGGCGCATTGCCGATCGCTTCCCGGTTTCGATTATCGATGAAGCCCTGGTCGCCTATCGTATCCACGGCGGCAGCGTCACGAACAAGCACAAGCGTCGGATGCGCCAGAGCCATCTGAAGATCGTGGCCGAAAACCTTGAGCGGGAATGCCTTGTCGATGACACGACCGCGCTCGCCGAGATCGGCATTGCGGTCACGATGGAGACGATCCGGAATCTCGCCGAATTCATCCTGTCGCTCGAACGGAACATTTTGTCCCTACCAGTGGAGGTGCGCCGGGCCTATAAGGACGGGGCCCTCTGTTTCTTCTATTTTCTCTATCAGCTCATAGCCGATGAAGAGCGACCGGAGCTGACCCATGCTTTCCTGGCACAGACGGGAAAATGGGGCCTAATTCGGCGCCGGGAGCGATACAGCCTGCTCGCCGGCGCGCGGGCGCCGTGGTGCAGCCGCATTTCGCTTGCCGCCACGAGGCGGGTGGACGGGCTGGCGCGATACTTGCAATCGGTGCCCGCCGCGACTGTTCTTCATCAGAATGGCATGGCCTAAGATGGCGTCCGAACGTCCTGCAGCCGCACGAGAGCATCCCGACGCGGTGGTTGCGCGGCCAACCTCCACCACTCCGATTTCTGGCAGGTCGCGGCCATTCGCAAGTTTCATCGTCTGCACGCGGGACCGCGTTGAGGCACTTGCCGCCTGCATCCGGTCGATCGAAGCCGCGTGTCTTGCCTATGCTGGCATAACCAGCGAGCTCGTGATCGTCGACAACGGCTCGACGGATGGGACGCCGGACGAGCTGATCCGCATAGCGGCGGCGTCACCTGTCGCGATCGCGCTCGTAGCCGAGCCGCGCCCGGGCCTGGCGGCGGCGCGCAACGCAGGAATGGAGCGGGCACGCGGCCGGATTCTCGTTTTCGTCGACGACGACTGCGAAGTGCACAGCCACTATCTCAGCGATCTCGCGCGGCATTACGCCGATGGCGAACGGCGCATCATCCGCGGCGGCCGCGTCGAACTTGGCGACCCCTCAGATCTGCCATTCACGATCAAACGATCGACCGTTTCTGCGCGATTGACACGCGACGTCCATCCGGGCGGTTTCGTGCTCGGCTGCAACATGACAATGCACCGCGACGTCGCGGCGCTGGTCGGACCTTTCGACGAGCGCTTCGGGGCTGGCGCGCCGCTGCAATCGGCTGAGGATACCGACTATCTCGTCCGCGCCTTTCAGCTCGATATCCCGGTCGAATACGTCCCCGACATGACCGTCTATCACCACCATGGACGGAAGGCTCGGGAGGCCATCGAGAAGCTGCACCGCAACTACAGCCTCGGCAACGGCGCTCTTTGCTTGAAGCATCTATTCAGGGCGCCCTGGCTGCTCAAGCACTTCTGCTGGACCTTCAGATCCGCCTGCGGCCAAACCTTGGGTGGTGAGAGGTTCGACCCTGAACTCCAGCTATCCCATTGGCCGATCGTGTCGATGAACCTGCTTGGCGCCGCAAGGTTCGTGCGCCTTGCCGCGACCGGCCCTGCGCCGCGTGCAGGGCTGCGTCAGATCGACCAGACAGCGGCAAAGTTGAGATGAGGGCCGTCATGTTGCGATTCCTATTGCCCGGCATGCACGTTCTGCGCAACGCGCTGGGAAGGCAGTTGCGTTTGCTGCCCATCGTCGTGGTTCTGGGCCTCGCCAGCGCCGCGCTCGAAGGCGCCGGCATCGGACTTATCATCCCGATGCTTGGCATTATTGCCGGAAATCAGGATGCCGGCGGACTACAGGGGATTTCCGCCTTTTTCCAGCAGGTGGGGGCGGGGCTCGATAACGGCCAAAGGCTACTGGCGATCGCAGCGGGGGTTCTCGCGCTGATCGCGCTGAAGAACATCCTCGCATTCGCGAACACCCTGCTGACGACCTTTATCTATGGAAAGGCCAGTCACGCGATCCGAAGTGCTCTCTCGGACCAGCTCCTAAGGATCGGATATCCTTTCTTCCTGCAGCAAAGTCCCGGTCGCCTGCTCAACATCATCTCCAATGAATCATGGCGGGCCTCCGACGCAATACAGACGGTGCTTGCTGCCCTGGTGAACGGGTCCGCTGCCATCATCCTGCTTGCGTTTCTGCTCTTGCTTTCCTGGCAGATGACGCTGTTCGTCGCGCTTGGCCTTGTTCTCGTTCAACTCGCGCACGCCGCCCTATCGGCTACTCTTAGAGGCCCGAGCCGCGATGTGACGTCCTTCAACAGCGAGCTCGCCGCGAGGATGCTTCATCTGGTGCATGCCGGACGGCTGATCCGCGTGTTCGGCCAGGAGGACCGCGAGAAGGCGGTGTTCGATTCCGCTTCGGACGCCGTCCGCCGGGCCGGATTCGTGCTGCAGAGCCGCCAGGGCTCGTTGCCGCCGCTCACCGAAGTGCTGCATTCCGCCCTGTTCCTGGCGGCGGTTGTCAGTGCGTGGTCTATGGGCGTGAGCTTTCCGGTCATCGCCGCTTTCGTCGTGCTGCTCTATCGTTTGCAGCCGCATGTGCGCGCGCTGCAGATGTCCTGGGGACAGATCCAGGGTTGGAGCGGTTCGCTCGAAGAGGTGCGCTGGCTCCTCGATCCGTCAGACAAGCCAAAGCCTCCCGCGGGTCATGAGCCCGTTGCCGGTTTGCACGAGGGCGTGAAATTCGATCACGTGACATTCCGATATCCGGGCTCTGAGTCCCGCCCCATCGTGCTGCGCGCGGCGACCTTCGAAATTCGCAGCGGCCGGTCGACGGCGATCATCGGGCGGTCGGGCGCCGGCAAGACCACGATCGTCAATCTCCTGTGCCGGTTTGTGGACCCTGACGAAGGACGCATCCTCATCGATGGCGTGCCGCTCGATCAAATCGATCCGGCCCAATGGCGCCGCCAGATTGCCGTCGCCAGCCAGGACCTCGAACTGGTGGACGGCAGCATCCTCGAAAACATCACCTATGGCCAGGACGCTACCATCGCCGAAGTCGAGCGGGCAGCGAAACTGGCCGAGGCGCACAGCTTCGTGGAAAAGCTGCCCGAGGGATACGCGACCGTCGTCGGCTATCGGGGGGCGAGCCTGTCGGCAGGGCAGCGGCAGCGCGTTGCCCTTGCCAGGGCCTTGGTGCGCGACCCCGAAATTCTGATCCTCGACGAAGCGACCAATGCCGTGGACGGCCTGTCGGAGGCCGCGATCGTCGAGACGCTGAGACTAAGGGCTGGCCGCCGCACGACCATCGTGATCAGCCATCACCGCAGCACGATTTCGTTCTGCGACGACGTGGTGGTTCTCGGCAGTGGCCGCGTGCAAAGCCAGACGCCGCTGGCTGACGTCGCCTCGTTGAGCATGGATCAGCTCTACGAGCACGAGACGCGCGTGGAGCGCCACGGTTGAGTTCAGCAAACAGCGATGCGGCGCGCCATTTCAGGCGCGCCGCATCGTGATTGTTGCTTGCCTATGCGCCTGGCGCGACGGGTTAGGCGGCCTTGGCGTAATGCTTGGCCATTTCCGGCAGGCGCAGCACCCTGACCTTCGAGGCTTGGCCGGCGGCGCGGAATGCCTCGAAGCGTTCCTTGCAGACCTCGGTCATGCGCGCGATCGCAGGCTTCAGGTAGTTGCGCGGGTCGAAATTGTCCGGATGCTCAAGGTGGTGCTTGCGGATTTCGCCGGTGAAGGCGAGCCGGAGGTCAGTGTCGATATTGACCTTGCGGACCCCAAGCGGGATCGCCTTCTGGATCTCTGCGACCGGCACGCCCCAGGTCTTCTTCATCTTGCCGCCGTAGGCATTGAAGAGTTCCTGGAGATCGGCCGGAACGGACGACGATCCATGCATGACGAGGTGGGTGTTCGGCAGCCGCCGGTTGATCTTGGCGATCGTGTCGATCGAAAGGATCTCCCCGTCGGGCTCGCGCGTGAATTTGTAGGCGCCGTGGCTGGTGCCGATCGCGACGGCAAGCGCATCGACGCCGGTCTTGGACACGAAATCAAACGCCTGCTCCGGATCCGTCAGCAGTTCTTCGCGGGATAGCTTGCCTTCGAAACCGTGGCCGTCCTCCTTGTCGCCGGCGCCTGTTTCAAGATTGCCAAGGCAACCGAGTTCGCCTTCGACGGATACGCCGGCCGCATGAGCAATCTTCACGACTTCTGCAGTCACCGCGACATTATATTCATAGCTCGCCACGGTCTTGCCGTCTTTTTCGAGCGAGCCGTCCATCATCACCGAGGTAAAGCCATTGGTGATGGCGGAAATGCAGGTCGATGGCTGGTCGCCGTGGTCGAGGTGCAGACAGACCGGAATATGCGGGTACTCCTCGGCCGCGCCAAGGATCAGGTGCCGGAGGAAGGCGTCTCCGGCATAGGCGCGCGCTCCGCGGCTCGCCTGCAGGATCACCGGAGAATCCGTCGCATCAGCGGCTCGCATGACGGCCTGAATATATTCGAGATTGTTCACATTGAAGGCTGGCAGCGCATAATTATTCTCCGCCGCGTGGTCGAGCAGTTGCCGCAATGTGATCAATGCCATTCGAAATCTCCCTGATGCTGAACGCCCCACTCCAGGGGCCGTGGATAGGCGGTCATGGGTTCAACAGTCCCCGAACGGTCTTGTTTGCGAGGGCGTCGAAGCCGCTTTTGACCGTGCTTCGACGGACGCTGCCGGACCAAGTCAAAGGCACAATAATTCATGCGGACCTTTTGGCAACGGGGGCAGCGGCACGGCCAAACACTTGATTGACGTGCGTCAACGGATTTTGCTGTGGATGAGAAATCGCACCGCCAAAATTCACGGCTTTCGCTTTCTGGTGGTGCTGGCAGGGTGGCGCGAGGAAGGAGATAAAGGCGCGCATGCCGGTTGTCGACGAGAGACGAGATCGCTCCTTAACGACGTGGCGTCGCGGTCGATGCGGACTCGCGAATTGCAAAAAAATTGCGACAGGAGGCGCAGATTTTTTTGCATATTACGTAAAGTGCCGCTTCAATTCACAAACTTTGCATATCGGCCCTCCCATGCCGCTTTTCGGGGCCGAAGGGACGGTGCTTGAATCCGATCTAAAACGTTACAGTTTGCAGTTCGGCCTGTTGCTGTCCAGCCTGACCAAAGTCGCAAAGGAGACGAAAATCACCGCAAACGAAATACAACCTATGCGTCTATGAAAATAACTGCCTATAGAGAAGGATGCAATTTTCCGCACAAAGCGCCTTGCCTTTGTTGAGAATTTGCCCTTCTCTCCTGCGATCACAACCCAAAACGAGGGGAAGGAGAAAAAAACAATGACCTCACTGAAACTCAAACTCAGCGCCGCTGCATTGCTTGGCTCGCTGCTGATCGGCGCAAGCCCGGCGCTCGCGGAAGCGGTGCTTCACCGCGGCAACGCCGGCGAGCCGCAGACGCTCGACCAGGCCCACACTTCGATCAACATCGAAGAGTTCATCCTGAAGGATCTCTATGAGGGCCTGACGATTTACGACGCCGCGGGCAAGATCATCCCGGGTGCATCCGAAACCTGGGAGCTTTCGGATGACGGCACCGTCTATACGTTCAAGCTGCGCGCCGACGCCAAGTGGTCGGATGGTTCGCCGGTCACGGCCGAGGACTTCGCCTTCTCGTTCCGCCGTGTGGAAGATCCGAAGACGGCGGCCGAATACGCCAACATCCTCTTCCCGATCAAGAATGCCGAGAAGGTCAACAAGGGCGAGCTTCCGGTCGACCAGCTCGGTGTGAAGGCGGTCGACGAAAAGACGCTCGAAATCACGCTTGAGCGCCCGACCCCGTTTTTCTTGGAACTGCTCGCGCACCAGACCGCTCTTCCGGTCAGCAAGGCAAGCGTCGAGAAGAACGGCGCCGATTTCGTCAAGCCGGGTGTCATGGTCTCGAACGGCGCGTTCAAGCTGACCGCCCATGTGCCGAACGACAGCCTGACCGTCGAGAAAAACGCGAACTACTGGGACGCCGCCAACGTCAAGCTCGACAAGGTGATCTTCTACCCGATCGACGACCAGGCTGCCTCGGTGCGTCGTTTCGAAGCGAAGGAAATGGACCTCGCCTACAACTTCTCGGCCGACCAGATCGAGCGCCTGCGCAAGTCGTATGGCGACCAGGTCCACGTCTCGCCGACACTGGCGACCTATTACTATGCATTCGACACGCGGCAGGAGCCTTATAACGACGTCCGCGTTCGCCGAGCACTGTCGATGGCGGTCGACCGCGACTTCCTCGCCAAGGAGATCTACAGCGGCTCGCAGCTTCCCTCCTACTCCATGGTCCCGCCCGGCATCGAGAGCTACGGTGAGCCCGCGAAGGCCGATTTTGCGGACATGTCGCAGCTCGACCGCGAGGACAAGGCAATCGCGTTGATGAAGGAGGCCGGCTACGGTGAGGGCGGCAAGCCGCTCAACATCGAAATCCGCTACAACACCAACCCGAACCATGAACGTGTTGCAACGGCTGTCGCTGACATGTGGAAGAACACGTTCGGCGCCAAGGTCTCGCTGGTGAACCTCGACGTATCGTCGCACTACGCCTACCTGCAGGAAGGCGGCAAGTTCAACGTCGCGCGTGCCGGCTGGGTTGCCGACTATGCCGACGCCGAAAACTTCCTGGCACTGAGCCTCAGCAGCAACAAGACCTTCAACTATGGCCACTTCGAGAACGCCGAGTACGACGCGTTGATGAAGAAGTCCTATGAAGAACAGGATCCGGCAGCGCGCGCGAAGCTTCTCCATGAAGCCGAGACCCTGCTGATGAAGGAACAGCCGGTCGCGCCGTTCCTCACCCAGGCGGACCTGTGGCTCGTCTCGAGCCGCGTCAAGGGCTGGCAGGACAACGGACCGAACGCGCACCTGAGCAAGTTCCTGAGCGTCGCCGAATAACGAATTGAGGCGACGCGCGGCCGGTCTGCCGCGCGTCGCCTCCGGAGTACATCCATGATCCCCTTCATCCTCCGCCGACTGGCGAGTGCGGTGCCGACGCTATTCATCGTCGTCACCATATCCTTCTTTCTGATGCGGTTTGCCCCAGGCGGCCCCTTCAATCTCGAGCGTCCTCTCCCTCCCTCCACGATGGAGAACCTGATGAGGACCTATCACCTCGATCAGCCGCTCTGGCGCCAATACGTTATCTATCTCAGCAATGCAGTGACGGGCGACTTCGGCCCGAGCTACATCTACCATGATAACAATGTCGCGCAGCTGATCGGCAAGGGCCTGCCCTATTCGATGGAGCTGGGTTTCTATGCACTGCTTCTGGCCGTGATCGGCGGTGTGATCGCCGGCACGATTGCAGCCCTTAGGCAGAACAGCATCCTCGATTTCGGGATCATGGCCGTCTCGACGATTGGCGTCACCGTTCCGAATTTCGTCGTCGGTCCGGTCCTGACGCTCGTTTTCGCAATCGTCCTGTCGTGGCTGCCGGCGGGCGGCTGGGGAGACGGATCGTTCCGCTTCCTGATCCTGCCGATGATCGCGCTGGCATTGCCGCAGCTCGCCGTCTTCGCCCGGCTTACCCGTGGCTCGATGATCGAAGCGCTCCACACCGACCACATCCGTACCGCAAAGGCCTATGGCCTGCCGTCACGCGCGGTCGTGGTGACGCACGCGATGCGCGGCGCGATGCTTCCGGTGGTTTCTTATCTCGCGCCCTGTGCGGCCGCACTCCTTACAGGTTCGGCCGTGGTGGAGACGATCTTCACCATCCCAGGCGTCGGACGCTATTTCGTACTCGGCGCTATCAACCGCGACTACACTCTGGTCATGGGCACGGTGGTCCTCATCGCCATCTTCGTCATCGTTTTCAATCTTCTGGTCGATATTCTTTACGGCCTGCTCGATCCGAGGGTTCGCCATGACTGATATCGTCCACGTACCGGCGTCCACGCCGGAAACCAAGGGACGCAGCCTCTTCCAGCTCGCCGCGCTCCGCTTCCGCCGCAATCGCGCCGCCATGGCCGGTTGCGTGATGCTGGTATTGATTGCGCTCTTCTCCTTCGTCGGGCCGCTATTCTCGCCGCATACCTACGATCAGGTGTTCCCGTCCTATGTCTCGATAGCCCCTAGCCTCGAACCGCGGCCGGATACCTCGACGCTTCAGGACGTGATGGAAGGTGTCGCGACCCGCGCGCGCGTCACGCTCAAGGAATTCAACGTCGAAGGAGAAAACTTCACCGCCACGATTACTTCTACTTCGGACCAGCCGATCGACCCGCGCGCGACGCGCTACTTCGACAGGGCCAACGAATTCGAGGGCACGAAGGTCGTTGCGACTGAAGACGATGGTCGTACGCTCAAGGTCGAAGGCCAGGTGGACCGCGAATATTTCCCGTTCGGCACTGACTCGAACGGTCGCGACCTGCTCGTTCGCGTGATGCTGGGTGGACAGATTTCGATCGCAGTCGGGCTGCTCGCGAGCCTCGTCTCGCTCGGCATCGGCGTCGTCTACGGTGCGACCTCGGGCTATATCGGCGGGCGCGTCGACAATGTCATGATGCGTCTGGTCGAGATCCTTTATTCGCTGCCCTTCGTCTTCCTCGTCGTCGTGCTCGTCGTCTTCTTCGGCCGCAGCTTCATCCTGATCTTCCTTGTGATCGGCGCGGTCGAATGGCTGGACATGGCGCGTATCGTGCGCGGGCAGACGCTTGCACTCAAACGGCGCGAGTTCGTCGGCGCGGCGCAGGCGCTGGGTCTTACCGACTGGCAGATCATTCGACGGCATATCATTCCGAACACGATCGGCCCGGTGATCGTCTTCGTCACCGTCGTCGTGCCGAAGGTCATCCTGCTCGAGAGCTTCCTCTCCTTCCTCGGCCTCGGCGTGCAGGCGCCGCTGACGAGTTGGGGTGCGCTGATCTCCGAAGGAGCAAACAATATCCAGTCGGCGCCGTGGCTGCTCATCTTCCCGGCCATCTTCTTCGTCGTCACGCTGTTTTCGCTGAATTTCGTCGGCGACGGCCTGCGCGATGCGCTCGACCCGAAGGACCGCTGACATGGCAGACATGAAGGAATCCATTCTTACCGTCCGCGGTCTCAAGGTGGACTTTTCGACCCCAGACGGTACCGTCGAGGCCGTGAAAGGCATTGATCTCGACGTCCGCGCCGGCGAAACGCTGGCGGTTGTCGGGGAGTCCGGTTCGGGCAAGAGCCAGACCATGATGGGCATCATGGGACTTTTGGCAAAGAACGGCACCGTGACCGGCTCGGCCAGCTATCGCGGCAAGGAGCTTGTCGGCCTTGCGCCCAAGGCGCTGAACAACGTCAGGGGTTCGAAGATCACGATGATCTTCCAGGAGCCGATGACGTCGCTCGATCCACTCTACACGATCGGGCGGCAGATTGCCGAACCGATCGTCCACCACCGCGGCGGGACGTTCAAGCAGGCGCGCAAGCGGGTGCTTGAACTGTTGGAACTCGTGGGCATTCCCGAACCGGCTCGTCGCATCGACAGCTATCCGCACGAACTCTCGGGCGGTCAGCGGCAACGCGTCATGATCGCCATGGCGCTTGCCAACGAGCCGGACATCCTGATCGCCGACGAGCCGACGACCGCGTTGGATGTGACCATTCAGGCGCAGATTCTCGATCTTCTGAAGTCGCTGCAGAAGCGCTTCGGCATGGCAATCGTGCTGATCACGCACGACCTCGGCATCGTGAACCATTTTGCCGAGCGCGTTGCGGTGATGCGCCGGGGCGAGGTCGTCGAGCATGGCACGACGGCGGATATCTTCGAACGGCCGAAGGCCGATTATACGAAGATGCTGCTTGCCGCCGAACCGAGCGGACGCAAGGCATCGCCGCCGGAAAACGCGCCGATCGTTCTGGAAGGCCGCGACGTCGCGGTCGACTATTCGATCGGGGGCGGTCTCTTCTTTGGCTCGACTTCGGTGTTCCGGGCGGTCGACGGCGTCAATCTGCGCCTGAGGCAAGGCCAGACGATCGGCATCGTCGGCGAATCCGGGTCGGGCAAATCGACCTTGGGCCGGGCGCTGTTGAGACTCCTGCCGAGCAAGGGACACTATCGCTTCGGGATGACCGATATTTCCGGCTTCGACCGCAGCGCGATGCGGCCCCTGCGCCGCGAGCTTCAGCTCGTGTTCCAGGATCCCTATGGCTCGTTGTCGCCGCGACGGACGGTCGGCGAGATCATCACCGAGGGCCTTTACGTACACGAGCCCGATCTCAACCGGGCCGAGCGGGACCGCCGCGCGATTGCCGCCCTGAAAGAGGTCGGTCTCGATCCCGCGTCGCGCAACCGCTATCCGCACGAGTTCTCGGGCGGCCAGCGCCAGCGCATCGCGATCGCCCGCGCCATGATCCTCAAGCCGAAGGTCGTGATCCTCGATGAACCGACCTCAGCGCTCGACCGCTCGGTGCAGGGGCAGGTCATCGAGCTTCTGCGCGAGCTGCAGCGTTCGTATGGCCTCTCCTACATCTTCATCAGTCACGACCTTTCCGTCGTGAAGGCGATGTCGGACTATGTGATCGTGATGAAGAACGGCCGCATCGTCGAGGAAGGCGAAACGGACGCGATCTTCCAGGCGCCGAAAGAGCCCTATACCAAGACGCTGATCGGCGCCGCCTTCAACGTCTGAGATCCGACGCGCAAACCGCGGAGACGCGATGCCCGCGTCTCCGCATTCGTCTGGCTGGGCGACGGCGGAAATCAGCCCAGTGAAGTGGCCCGGAGCCGCTTCAGCATGTTCGCGGGAAGCCAATCTCCCCAAAATCTCATGGCCAGGCAAAGCTAGGAACCATCCCTGCCCAGTCCGAGTTTTCAATAATGTCCGAGCATTCGGTTTTGAGAGAACTCGATGCCCGCGGGTTGCCCCTGCGGAGCTTTCGACGAGAAAGGCGATGGATTTCCCAGAAGCGGTCAACGCCGCCGGATCTTGGCTGCAGACTGCCCTTCTAAATGAGTGGACGGTCTATCAGTGCGTCGTGATTGCAACCGGTTACCTGTTTTGCGGGTTCCTGGCAAAACGGATAGAGCCGGCAGTGGAGACCCGCGCGCGCACCATCAAGGGAAATCCCGATCTGCTCCGCGTCATCATCGCCTTCATGCGGCGGCTGCGGTGGCTTTTCCTGATTGCGTGGCTGTGGATCGCGGACGTCGTTCTGCTGCGGTTTGGATGGCCTTCGTATCGGTGGTTGGTGGCCACAGCCCTTACGCTCGTGGCGGCGTGGTTTGTGATCGCGGTGCTCACGCGCATAATCAGAAACCAAATGCTCGCGCGGGTCGTCGCGGTGGCCGGCTGGCTCTATTTTGCACTCTACGCACTTGGACTGGATGGGACGATCCTGACGGCCCTTGACGGTATTGCCGTCAACCTTGGTGCTGCCCGTCTTTCGATGTTGCTGGTCTTGAAGGCGATCGTCCTTTCTGCGGCGCTGATCTGGCTGGCCGTCCTGATCGGCAACATGTCGTCCCACTGGTTACAGAAGTCCGCGGATCTCACGCCATCGCTCAAGGTCCTCATCAGCAAACTCATCAAGATCAGCTTGATCGGACTAGCGGGCGCCATCGCCCTGTCTGCAACGGGCATCGACCTGACGGCCCTTACGATCTTTTCGGGCGCCGTCGGCGTCGGCATCGGTTTCGGCCTGCAGAAGGTCGTCTCCAATTTCATATCCGGAATCATCATCCTTCTCGACAAGTCGATCAAACCGGGCGACACGATTACGCTTGGAGAAACCTTCGGCGCGATCCGCGACCTACGCTCCCGCTTCGTCTCCGTCATCACGAGAGATGGAAAGGAGTACCTCATCCCGAACGAAGATTTTATTTCCCAGCAGGTCGTGAACTGGTCGTTTTCCAGCGAATATGTCCGCATCGAGGTCGATTTTGGGACCTCGTACGACAGCGACCCGCACGAGGTTGCGCGCATTGCAGTCGAGACTGCGAAAGCCATTCCGCGGGTCGCCAGTGCCTACGCCCAGCCGGTCTGCTGGATGACTGCATTCGGTTCATCGTCGCTTGATTTCAAACTGAGATTCTGGATATCCGATCCGAGCAACGGATTGACCAACGTCCGGGGCGAGGTCCTCATGGCGTTGTGGGATGCGTTCAAGGAGGCCGGGATTTCAATCCCATTCCCGCATCGTGAAATCATCATGAAGACACCTGTCGAGGTCGTGGATTCACTTGAGCGCGGCGAAGAAATGCGAAGCGCCCCGGCGCCCGCATCCCGTTCCAACATCTGACGTATCATGTGTCGTCGTCGCGTTGTGAGTCTGCCGCCAGAAGCCTCTTGTCGAGGCCGAACTTCTGCATCTTTTCATAGAGCGTCTTGCGCGAGATCCCGAGGGACTCGTAGACGGGCTTCAGCGCCCCGCCATGGGCCGCAAGCGCGCTGGCGATAAGGCTCTTTTCGAAGGCCGCAACCTTGTCGGCGAGACGCGTCCCGTTCGGTCGCGCGGAAGTGGCGTCGTCCTGTTCGGCTTCGAGCCCAAGCACGAACCGTTCGGCTGCGTTTCGGAGTTCGCGAACGTTGCCTGGCCAGTCGCGTTCCGCGATTTCCGACGCCAGAGCAGGGGAGATGTCGACGTCTTCGCGGCCGTAGCGCGCGGCGGATTCGCGCACGAGCTGCATGAAAAGCAGCGGAATATCGGAACGGCGCTGGGAAAGCGACGGCACACGCAGCGTCGCGACGTTCAGCCGATAGAGAAGATCGGCGCGGAAACGGCCGGCAGCAACCTCCCGCTCCAGATCGACCTTGCTGGTGGCGATGAAGCGCACGTCGAGGGGCACGATCTCGTTGGAGCCAAGTCTGGTTATGACGCGCTCCTGCAGCACGCGGAGGAACTTCGCCTGCAGGTCGAAGGGCATGGAGCCGATCTCGTCGAGCAGGATCGTGCCGCCACGTCCATGCTCGAACTTGCCGTAGCGCGGCCGCAACGCGCCCGGAAACGCGCCGGGCTCGTGCCCGAACAGCTCGCTCTCGATCAGCGTTTCTGGAAGGGCGGCGCAATTGATGGCGATGAAGGGGCTGTTGGCGCGGCTGCTCAAGTCATGGAGTGCGCGCGCCACGACTTCCTTGCCGACGCCCGTTTCGCCGATGATCAGTGTATCGGCGTCGGACGCGCCGATGGCGCGGACCTTGTAACGCAGGTCGACCATCACCTGGCTTCGCCCCGGCAGCCGTTGCTCGATGTCGTCCCGCTTTCCCGCAACCGCTCGGAGGCGGCGGTTTTCAAGCACGAGGCCGCGCCACTCGAGCGCGCGGCGAATGGTGCCGGCAAGCGTTTGCGCCGTGAAGGGTTTTTCGACGAAATCGTAGGCGCCTTCGCGCATCGCCCGCACGGCGAGTTGGACGTCGCCGTGACCGGTCACGAGGATCACCGGGACCTCGGCGTCGATTTCGCGAATACGCTGCAGAAAGGTCATGCCATCCATGCCCGGCATGCGAATGTCGCTGATCACCACGCCGGAAAAGCTGAAGCCGATGAACTCGAGCGCCCGTTCGGCACTGGCGAATGTGTCGACGCGAAAACCTGCAAGCTCGAGCGCCTGGGCGCTCGAAAGGCGAACTTCCTCTTCGTCGTCGACGAGCAGGACACGACCCTCGGTCATTCTGCGGCCTCACGCCCGGCCCGGCTGACGGCCGCAAGTTCGATGCGAAACACGGCACCTCCTTCAGGGTGGTTCGAAACGGTCAGGTTGCCGCCGAAATCCTTGACGATGTTGTAGGAGATAGAAAGTCCAAGGCCGAGCCCCTTGCCGACACCCTTGGTGCTGAAGAACGGATCGAAGATGCGTTCGGCGATGGCGGATGCCACACCTGGTCCGCGGTCGCGGATCGTGATCGCCACCTTGTCGCCTTCGCGGCAGGCGTTGACGGAAATCACACGATCATCGAGGCCCTCGACCGCGTCGACCGCGTTGGAGATAATGTTGACGAGCACCTGCTGAAGCCGGACTGATCCCGCCTGGACCACAGGCGGCTCGTCGCCGAGTTCGATGTTCACGGCGGCGTTTGCCGCCTTGATACGGGCGGCGACGATTTCCATCGTGTCCCGCATGACCTCGTCGAGAGGTACAGGGCCAAGCTTCTCATTGGGCTTGCGCGCAAAATTGCGCAGATGCCGGCTGATCGACGCCATACGGTCGATGAGACCGGAAATGCGCCTGACATTGTCGCTCGCCTCGGTCGTACGCCCCCGTTCGATCAAAAGAGCGGCACTGTCGGCATAGGTCTTGGCGGCGGCAAGCGGCTGGTTGAATTCATGTGAGAGTGCTGCCGACATCTGGCCGAGGCCAGCGAGCTTACCCGCCTGGATGAGGTCTGCCTGGGTCTGGCGCAATTGCTGCTCGGTGAGTCTGCGCTCGGCGATCTCCTCCTCGATCTGGGCATTGACCCGCGCGAGATCGGCGGTGCGCTCTTCGACCCGACGTTCAAGCTCGCTTTGGGCTTGCGCTTGCATCATGAGGCGCTCCCTGAAACGCGCGCGGCGCTGCCAGAGGACCGCAACTGCAAGGCCGGCAAGCCCGCAAAACAGCATCGCGGCGGCAACCGCGGTCAGCGCCTGTGTCTTGACCGACGCCGTGTCGATCAGGACGTTCACCGTCCAATCGGCCTCCGGCATGTATTGCGAAAGAACGAGGTATTCACGGCTCGCGTCACCGCTCGCAATCCGCATCAATTGGTGATCGAAAAGCGTGCTGCGCGACACCGGCAATGGACGCAGAACGGCATTTGCATAGCGGCGCGAGGCCTCGGTGCGCGAGAGACGGTCGGGCGTCAGCGGCAGGATGCTCGCATAGAGCCATTCCGGACTGCCGCTCATGAAGATGATGCCTTCGGGATCGGAGACGAACAGCTTGTATTCGCCTCCCCGCCAGGAAGTCTCGATGGTCTCGATATCGACCTTGAAGACAATGACGCCGCGGATTTCATCGCCGACGCGGATCGGCGAGCCGAAATAATAGCCGCGCTTGAGCGATGTCGTGCCAAGCGCATAGAAGCGGGACTGCATCCCCTTCAAGGCATCCTGAAAATAGGGACGATAGCTGAAATTCTGACCGACGAAGCTCGCGGGCCCGTCGTAGTTGCTTGCCGCGATCGTATCGCCATCAGGCGTGATGACATAAATGTCCGAGGATCTGAGGAGCGCGTTGATTTCCTTCAGATAGGTGTTGACGCTCTCGCGGAGCCGCCGATCCTGAGGCCGCGTGGCCAGTTCCTTGACGTCGTCGTGATCGGCAATCAGGGCCGGAAGCGCCTGGTAGCGATTGAGGTGCCCGCTCAACGCGGAGACGGCAAGCCTCAGTGTTGTGGTCGCCTGCGCCGACGCCTCCTGCATATAACGGCGTGTGGCGACAGCATTGCCCTGCCAGGCAACGGGCGCGGCGATGAGTGGCAGCAGGCAGAGCGCAAGCACAAGACGATATCTCACGGAATGCCCGGCTCCTCCTCCCACGCGTCCCTTTTGGATGACCGCATTAATCGATGGTAGGGGGCAGCTCAAGCGGTGGCAAGTCACTCGCAGCAGTCGATTTTTCTCAACGAGAAACCAAGCGTGTCAACGCGGCGTTGACAATGCGTTTGTCTGCGTCAGCCTTTCGGAAAGGAAGGGAAGGGCGCATCTATACGCTATCAACGAGCCCGATTGGAGACGGGCAGAAAGGAATTTGACAATGCTCGACCAGATCAAAGGCCTGCATCACGTCACGTCGATGGCGGACGACGCCCGCACCAACAACCAGTTCTTCACCAGCACGCTTGGCCTGCGCCGCGTCAAGAAGACCGTGAATTTCGATTCACCCGACGTCTACCACCTCTATTATGGTGACGAGATCGGCACGCCCGGTACCGTGATGACCTATTTCCCGTTTCCCCAGATGCCACGCGGCCGCGCCGGTACGGGAGAGGTCGGAACGACTGTCTTCGCCGTCCCGGTCGGTTCGCTCGGTTTCTGGCGGGATCGCTTGAGCAAACTCGGCGTCACGGGCCTCAAGGACGAGGAAACCTTCGGCGAGAAGCGCTTGAACTTTGCCGGCCCGGACGGAGACGGTTTCGCTCTAGTGGAAGTAAAGGATGATGCGCGTGCCCCGTGGACCGAGGGCGGCATTTCCGCAGACCACGCGATCCGTGGCTTCCATTCGGTTGCCATGCGTTTGCGCGATGAAGGCGCCACTTCCGAATTGCTCAAGTTCATGGGCTACGAGGAACTCGACCGCAAGGATGGCGTCACCCGGCTGATCGTGCCGGGCGGCAACGGCGCAAGCCTCGTCGACCTCGAAACGCTGCCGAACGTCAATCGCGCGGCTCAGGGCGCCGGCTCCGTGCATCATGTCGCCTTCGCGGTCGACAATCGCGAAAAGCAGCTGGAGGTGCGCAAGGCCCTGATGGACACCGGCTATCATGTCACGCCGGTCATCGATCGCGACTACTTCTGGGCGATCTATTTCCGGACACCGGGTGGAGTGCTCGTCGAGATTGCCACGAACGAGCCCGGCTTTGACCGTGACGAGGAGATTGCCCATCTCGGCGAGGCGCTGAAACTGCCGCAGCAGCACAAGCATCTGCGCCCGATCCTGGAAAGCCACCTGCAGAAGCTGGAAGCGTAAACTTTCAGTATCTCTTCAGCCGAGAATTCCCTCCTCCGTTTCACGCGGGGAGGCTGGGCTTTTATGTGATGAATAGTGATGGCACTGCGTGCATGTGCAGGCTGGGTGCCAAGGAGAGTTCCAATGGTCGACCACGGCTATGTGCATAAATTGAAAGCCGGCAAGCCCGGCAGTCCGATCCTCTTCGTTCTTCACGGCACCGGAGGCGACGAGAACCAGTTTTTCACCTTCGGTTCGCAACTCTTGCCGGAGGCGACGATCGTGTCGCCGCGTGGCGACGTGTCGGAGTACGGCGCGGCCCGCTTTTTTAAGCGCACCGCCGAGGGCGTCTACGACATGGCGGATCTCGCCCGCGCCACCACGAAGCTCGCAAGCTTCGTAACGACGCTCGCGGCCGAGCATGAGGCCTCGGAAATCATCGGCCTCGGCTATTCCAACGGCGCCAATATCATTGCGAACGTCCTGATCGAGGAAGGCGTCTTCGACAAGGCCGTGCTGATGCACCCGCTGATCCCGTTCAAGCCGAAAGCCAATCCGAAGCTCGAGGGCCGGGGCATACTGATTACCGCCGGAGAGCGCGATCCGATTTGCCCGGCACCACTGACGCAGTCGCTCGCCGACTACTTCAGGGCGCAAAGGGCGATAGTCACCATTGAGTGGCATTCCGGCGGCCACGATATCCGGCAGAACGAGATTGCCGCGGTTGAACGGTTCCTGAACGCTTGAAAGCTCCATCGGTTTGAACTAAGTCTACTAAACTAAGTTCAATCCGATGGAGGCAGCCGTGGAAACCGTCAATATTCACGAGGCCAAGACCCATTTGTCGCGGCTGGTCGAAAAGGCGGCGAGGGGGGAGCCGTTCATCATCGCCAAGGCGGGAAAGCCCTTGGTGAAGGTGGTTGCCCTCGATCAACCGTCCGAGACCGAAAAGCGGCGGCTAGGCTTTATGACCGGCCAGATCGTCGTGCCAGACGATTTCGATCGTATGGGCAGCGATGAGATTGAAAATCTCTTCGGCACTGGCGCATGAATATTCTGCTCGATACGCACATACTTCTCTGGGTAGCTGGTGCTCCCGACCGGTTGCCGCAGCGAGCCCGGACGCTTATCGAAAGCCGAGAGAACACCCTCTTTTTCAGTGCGGCGAGCCTTTGGGAAATCGCCATCAAGCGCGGCCTCGGGCGCGCCGATTTCGAGGCCGATCCCCGGTTGCTGCGCCGCGGCTTGTTGGACAACGGCTATGCGGAACTGCCCGTCAGCAGTGCCCACGCGGTAGAAATCGACCAACTCCCCGCAATCCACAAAGACCCCTTCGATCGTATTCTGATCGCCCAATCGATAGTCGAGGGTGTGACATTGCTCACCGCGGACGAGATCGTAGGAAAGTATCCCGGACCAATCCGGCTTGTCTGACCTTGCTACTCCAGCCTGCTGCGGAACAGCCAGGCGGCGGCAGAAAGTGTCACGACGGCGATCAGGCAGAGCGGCACGGTCTGATGCACGACCTCGGCGAGCGGGATATCCTTCAGGAACACGCCTTTCACGATCACCAGGAAATAGCGCAGCGGATTGACGAGCGTGATCGGTTGCAGCCAGGACGGCATGTTCTCGATCGGCGTCGCAAAACCCGACAAGAGCATGGCTGGAACCATGAACAGGAAGGCTCCGAGAATTGCCTGCTGCTGTGTCATCGACAGTGCCGAGATGAAAAGGCCGAGCCCGACAACGGAAGCGAGGTAGAAGATCGCGCTTCCGTAAAGCAGCACGAGCGAGCCGCGCAACGGCACGCCGAAGATGAACACGGCCGCGAGAATATAGACCGTAATATGGAAGAGACCGATCAGCATCGGCGGTATCAGTTTGCCGATGAGGATTTCGTGGGTCCGCAACGGCGAAACTATGAGCTGATCGAAGGTGCCGAGTTCGCGCTCGCGGGCGACCGACAGCGCGGTGACGATCAGCCCGATCAGGAGCGCGATGCTCGCCACCAGGTTCGGCACCATGAACCATTGGTAGGTGAGGTTGGGATTGAACCAGTTGCGCGCCTCGACCCGGATCACGTCGGACGCCGCACGTTTTCCCGCGGGGGTTTCGGAGGCGAGCGTGCCGACGATCTGGCTCAGATAACCGGAAACGATCTGCGAGGCGTTGGAACGCCGCCCGTCGAGGATCAACTGGACCTCGGCCGGCCGTCCCGCTTCGATGTCGCGTGAGAAGGTGGGGCCGATCTCCAGTGCGGCAAGCACACGCTGCGTATCTATGGCGAGCCGGACTTCCGCCGGGCTGTTTGCCCCCGTGATTGTTCGGAAGGTCGGCGACCCGCCGATCCGCTGGACTAGTTCCTGGCTCCATTGGCCCGTATCGCGATCGAGCACAATCAGGTCGACGTTCTTCACCTCCAACGTCGCCGCATAGGAAAAGACGAGCAGCTGGATGATCGGCGGACCGATCAGGATGGCGCGGCCCTTCGGGTCGCGCAGCACCGCCAGAAGCTCCTTGATGATCAGTGCCTTCAGCCGTGTCCACCACATTTTAGCCGATCCTCTTTCTGGTGCTGCGTGCGGCAAGCGCGAAGAAGACGCTGCCGATCAGAAGCATGACCGCGATCGCGCGCGCGAACATCGGCCAGATATCCCCGGCCAGAAACACCGTCTGCAGGCTGGGGATCAGATAGCTAGCCGGCACGATGAAGGTGATCCACTGGATGACTGTCGGCATGGAATTGATCTCGAAGAGGAAACCGGAAAGCAGGAAAGCCGGCAGGAAGGCTGTTATCAGCGCGAGCTGCGAGGCGAGGAATTGGTTCTTGGTGGCAGCCGAGATCAGCAAACCCTGGCCGAGCGCCGGCATGAGGAACGTGGCGGAGAGCGCGTAGAGCGCCGCCACCGAACCGCGGAAAGGCACGCCGAACAGAAAGACGGCGAGCAGCACGCAGAGCGTCATCGAGGTGAGCCCGAGAATGAAATAGGGCAAGAGCTTGCCGGCAAGGAGCTCGGCGGCGGAGACCGGTGTCGCCATCATCGCCTCCATTGTGCCACGCTCCCATTCCCGCGCCACGACCAGCGAAGTCAGCAGGGTGCCGACGAGCGTCATGACGATCGCGATTGATCCGGGAACAAGGAAATTGCGGCTTGTCAGTTCCGGGTTGAACCAGAAGCGTTGTTCGGCAGCAATCGCCGGCGCGCGCCCCACGCCCTCGCTGAAACGCTGGCGCTCCCAGTTGGCGACTGTACCCTGCGCGTAGTTCTGGACGAAATTCGCCGTGTTCGGGTCCGAGCCGTCGACTATGACCTGGATCGCCGGATGGCGTCCTGCGGCGTGGTCCGCCGCAAAGCCGGCCGGAATCACTAGGATGCCGCGCACGCGGCCAAGCACGAGATCATCCTCGAATTCACGGCGGTCGTGGCCGTTGACGACAGCGAAATAGCGCGACCCCTGAAAGCTTGCGGCGAGGTCGCGCGTCAACGGCGTTGCTTCTTCGACCACCAGCCCGACGCGCGTCCGCGTCGTGTCGAGCGAAACGCCATAGCCGAAGAGAAAGAGCAGGATCAGCGGCAGCACGAAGGCGATCAGTATGCTGCTCGGGTCGCGCACGATCTGATAGCTTTCCTTGCGCACGAGGGCGGCAAAGCGCCTTGCTCTGCCGCCACGCTCCTCAGGGCTGTCACCCTTCCGGCTCTCGTTCATGCCGCGTCCCTCGCATCCGAAGCCTGGACGAGCGCGATGAAGGCATCTTCCATCGTCGGGTCCTGGAGATCCTTGTTGGCGACGCGCGCCTTCATCTCGTCCGGCGAGCCGAGCGCGATCGACCGGCCGCGATAAATCAGCGAGATGCGGTCGCAATATTCTGCCTCGTCCATGAAGTGGGTGGTGACGAGAACGGTTACGCCTTTTTCCACGAGGCCGTTGATGTGGGTCCAAAACTCGCGCCGGGTGATCGGATCGACGCCCGATGTCGGTTCGTCGAGAAAGAGCACTTCCGGCTCGTGCAGCACAGCGCAGGCAAGCGCCAGGCGCTGCTTGAGGCCGAGCGGCAGGTCCTTGGCGGACATGTCGTGGATCGACCGGAAGTCAAAGATCTCAGTCATCAGCTCGATGCGCTCGCGGCGTCTCGCGCCGGAAAGCCCGTAGGCGCCCGCAAAGAAATTGAGGTTCTGGATGACGCTGAGATCGCCATAGAGCGAGAACTTCTGCGCCATGTAGCCGAGCCGGTTGCGTGCTTCGGCAGCATCGCGCCTGAGATCGAAGCCCGCGACCCGGCCTTCGCCCGCCGTCGGCTTCAGCAGGCCGCAGAGCATCTTGAATGTGGTCGACTTGCCGGCGCCGTTCGGACCCAAGAGGCCGAAAATCTGGCCGCGCGGGATATCGAAAGTGATGTTGTCGGCGGCGGTGAAGTCGCCGAAGCGTTTCGTCAGGCCGCGCGCCTCGATCACCGCCTTGCCCTCTCCCGCGGCAAAGGTCCTTTGCGTTTCCGCAAGCCGAGAGCGGCCACCGGGGCCACCGCCAAGCATGTCGACAAAGGCATCCTCGAAGCGGGGCGGCGTTATGTCGGCGCGCGAGGCCGTCGCGGCACCGTTGCTGGCGAGCGACGGAGGCTCGATACCCGCCTTCATCACGAGTCGGATCGCCTCGCCCTGAATCACACCGTCGACCACGCTTTCGTCGTCGAGAAGGCGCGCAAGCTTCTCGCGGCGGCGACCTTCGATGCCGCTTACCCGAAAGACACGCTCCGCCACGCGGCTCGTCATTTCCTCCGGTGCGCCGGCGAAAAGCAGTCTGCCCTGATTGAGCAGAAAGACGTGGTCGCAGGCCTCAGCCTCTTCGAGATAGGCCGTCGACCAGACGACACCGATGCCTTCGGCTGTCAGGTTTTCGACCATCTTCCAGAGATCGCGCCGCGAAATCGGATCGACGCCGACGCCTGGCTCGTCGAGCAGCAGCAGGCGCGGCTTGCGCAGCAACGCGCAGGCAAGACCGAGCTTCTGCTTCATGCCGCCGGAGAGCTTTCCGGCAAGACGCGTCGTGAAGCGCCTGAGATCGGTAAATTCGAGCAGTTCGGCGAACGTCACGGTGCGCTCGTCCTTGGGCAGGCCGCGCAGGTCGGCATAGAGATCGAGATTTTCCTGAACCGAGAGGTCTTCGTAGAGGCCGAAGCGCTGCGGCATGTAGCCTATTGCCGCCTGGATGCTCGCCGGATCCGTACGCGTGTCGTAGCCAAGCACCTGGACGGTGCCCGCATCCGGAAGCATGAGCCCGGTCATCAGGCGGATCAGTGTCGTCTTGCCGGCGCCATCAGGGCCGACGAGGCCGGTGATCCGCCCGCCAGCGATCGTACCGTCGATGGCGTCGAGCGCAGGCGCCGGGGCACCGAACTGCTTGGTGACACCTGTCAACCGCACGAAGGAGTCGGTGATGGCAGCACCATCAGGGGCAGCGGCCGTCATGACATAGCCTCCGCGGCCGCCGGCAGATGAATGGTGACCGGCATGCCCTGGCGCAGGTCCGCACCGGGATTGGTGACCACAATCCTGAGCCGATAGACGAGATCCGTCCTGAGTTCAGGTGTCTCGACGGATTTCGGCGTAAATTCCGCAACGGGAGAGATGAAGCCGACGGTCGCATCATATGCCTTGTTGGGGGCGGTGTCCGATGTCACCGTAACCTTCATACCCGGGTGAACGCGGCCAAGATCGGGTTCTGCGACATAGGCGCGAACCCAGACCGGTTCGGTCAGCGAGAGCACATAGACATTGTCGGCCGGGGAGACGATGGCGCCGGTCTCGCGGACGCGCGAGAGGACGACGCCGGCGCTCGGCGCGACAAGCTCGGTGTCCTTGAGCGACGTCCGGGCACTGGCGAGCTTCGCCGTTGCCGCATTCACCTGTGCTTGCGCCGTGGCGATATCCTCCACGCGGCTACCCTCTTCGAGCAGCGCTAAGGCCTCGCGCGCCGAGGTCGCGCGGGCTGCGGCGGCGGCGCGCGCGGCACTCGCCTGGTCAAGCTCCGCCTGGGAGATCGTACCGTTCGGTCGCAATTGCCGCGCGCGCTCATAGGCGAGTTTGGCGTTTTCCAGCTCGGCGAGGCGTTCTTCATGGACGGCGCGCGCCTGTGCGATTTCCGTGGCCCGCGCACCGGCCTTGAGCTTGGTGAGCGTGGCGCTCAAAGCCTCAACGTCCGCCTTGGCCGCGTCGACCGCCTGCTCGAACGGCTCGGCATCGAGCCTGGCAATCACATCGCCATCCTTGACGGCGTCGCCCTCGTCGACACGCAGCTCTGCGATGCGGCCGCTGACGCGGAAGCCGAGCGACACCTGGCGGATATCGACATTGCCGTAAAGAACCGCCTGGCGATTGTCCTCGGCCCAGCCGAACCGCGCCGGCAAGTCGAGCCACCAGCCCCCGGCCGCAAGGGCGGCGAGAAGGAGTGCGGGAACAGCTACTTTCTTCATGACGTGTAGTTCCTTTCAGCGCCGAGCACGGCAACGAGTTCGGCCGCGTGATGGCGCAGGACTTCGAGCTCGTTCGGCCCGGCGGTTTCCCATTCGAGCTGGGCATAGACGGCGGCATGGGCCATCCGAAAGACGAGGACGCTTCCGACGAAGGACAACGTCCTCAGGCGAATGTGTTCGGAGGCGGGGTCGTCGCAGAGGATGGTGCCGATCAGCCGCCGTGCCATCTCGATCATCGGCCGCATGATGCTGCCGTAGATGCGCGTAAAAGCCTCGGTCGGCTCCATCTGCTCGCGAATGATGAACCGCGCCCAGCTTTCCGATTGCTCGCTAACGAAGAGCACGATCATTCTCTGGACCATCTGGGTCAGAAAGGCTCGTGCCTCGGCGGGAGACATTTCCTCGGCACGGGCATCGAGTTCTGCGAAGCGCGTGAGAATGGCGCTTCGCAAATCGGCGACATGTCCGCCAATGATCGAGGCGAGGTGCTCCGCAGCGGCGATGTAGAGGCCTTCCTTGCCTCCAAAATAATAGGGGATGGCTTGCAGGTTGACCCCCGCCTTATCGGCGAGCGTGCGGGTCGTCGCGCCATCGAAACCATAGCGTCCGAAGACGTCGATGGAGGCGCTGAGGAGCTTCTCCCGCGTGGCGTCGCCGCGGTCAGCTCGAGGTTGGGTATTGGGTTCGTTGTTCTTCGTCATATTTTTAAATTACCTCATTCAGACGAATAAGTCAATCGAATGAATTTATATCGACAAAGAGGCTCGCTCGCCGGTTGGATATGGCCCGTCTGGATCAAGTGAAATAGTGAGGGCAGTGCCCGCAGCCATTGCCAGCTTCAAGCTGGCCAAATGCTCGGGCGAGGCTCCGCGACCTCTCGGCGCTGTCGAGCCACCGCTGGAACAAAGCTGCGATAACGTCGGACTGAGGCACGATGCCGACCACGCGGTTGTATCAACCACGGCATGTGATGCAGGTCCATATCGGCCATCGCTGGCACGACCTTGGCGATCATAGTTTCCGGCAGGGCCGACTGGACACGTCGCGTCCGACGTCCGAGCCATTTCGCGAAACGGATCTTAAGCTGCGGCGGCGAAATCGATCGTGACCTTCGTCCCCTGATCGGGCGCGGTGTCGATCGCGATCTTTGCCCTGTGCAACTCGCTGATCCGGTGAACGATCTTCAAGCCAAGGCCGAGCTGGCCCGAGCGCTTGACGTAGCCCAGATCTTCGTGATGCTCCGGCAGATCGACCAGCCCACTACCATTGTCCTCGACCGACACCAAAGGGCCGGGACCGCAGGTCACCACGATGCGGGTGCCTGGGGGATTATGCTTTACGGCATTCTCGATCAAGTTGCGCAGCATGTTTTCGACGAGTGCGGGGATGACGGTGACCGGCGTCGTGCCATGGTCGACGAATTCGATCGACTTTTCCTGATCGAACACGAACGGCGCCGTCATCTCCGTGACTTCGGCCCCGATCTGGGAGAGATTTGCGCGCTGATAGGCGGAGGGATCGACGGCATCGGCCCGGGCAAGCGACGTCAGTTGCTCGAGGATATGCGTGAGCGCGTCGAGATCGCGTTCGGCATTGCGCGCACGCGGGTCGGCGATGCGGCTCAGTTCCATCTTTGCGATCGAGACGGGCGTGCGTATCTCGTGGGCGATCGAGGACGAAAACACCTTTTGCGACTGGATGAGATCGGCGACACGGGCCAGCAGTCGATTGACGGCGCTGACAAGACGTTCGATTTCCTGCGGCATGCGGGTTGCTGGCAGGCGCGCGCCGCTGTCGCGCGGGTCGATCGCGTCAGCCGCCTTGACTGCCAACGCCACCGGGCGCAGAGCGCTGCGTATCGACCAGATGGTCGCGCCGATGACGAGGCAGAACATCAGCGTCATAGGCACGATCATCGAATCGAACATTTCATGAAGCAGGGCGCTGTACATGAAGCCGTTCGGGTCCTTGAGAATTGCAAGCTCGACAAGAACCAGTACGCCTCCGCGTTCGAAGGACTGGCCCCCGGCGACGCTGAAGGGCTTGCCGGGCTCGATCAGCCGCTTCCAGAAATTCGGTACATTGACGCTCAAGGGCAGAAAGTGCGCCGCGCACTCCGTCGTGCAATTGGAGAAGAGCACGGAGCCGGAGGCTGTGCGCACCCGGACGTAGATCGCGCCATCTCGGCCCTGGCGCTCCAGATAGCGCTCCCGCAATTCATGATCCGGCTTGTAGGTCAGGACGCCATCCTGGTTCACGATCCTCCTTGATAGGGTCTCGGTCTCCTGCTGCAGCATGAGCACGCTGAGCTTGTCATCGTCGAACCAATAGTCGGCGAAGACGACACCGATCTGCAGCGCCATCGCGAGAAGCGAGAAGGCGATGACGCGGCGAGCGACGATCCCGATCAGCGACGGATTTCTTCTTTTCATGAACCCGCCCTGAGCAGGTAGCCAATTCCACGCACGGTCTCGATCTGCACTCCGGTTGCGAGCGGCTGCAGCCGTTTGCGCACCCTGGAAACGGCAAGTTCGAGTGCGTTGGAACTGATCTCCTGCCCGTATTCCGAAAGTGCCGTCTCGAGCCGGCGCTTCGGAACGACGCGGCCGACCTCGCGCATCAGAATCTCGATCAGGGAGCGCTCGCGCGGAGGCAGCGGCACGAGGGCGCCGTCGCATGTGAGGTCTGCCGTCGCCGGATCGTAGCGTAGGGCACCGGCCTCCAACACCGGCTGTATCGCATGCGGATTGCGCCTCAGCATGGCCCGGCAGCGCGAGAGCAATTCGCGATGATGGAAGGGTTTGACGAGATAATCGTCGGCGCCGGCGTCGAGCCCCATGATGCGTTCATCGACCGATCCCCGGGCGGTTATGATCAAGACTGGAAGCCCGGGATGCTCATGCCGGATCCACTTCAAGAGATCGAGACCGTCACCGTCCGGCAGTCCGAGGTCGAGAAGCACGAGATCATGTTCCCGGGCGGCGATTGCCGCCTCGGCATCGTGGAGTGTCGAGACCGCATCAAGTCGCCAGCCGGCGTCGCGCATCGTCTCTCCCACGAGCTCGATGAGGCGGGGGCTGTCTTCCACGAGCAGGAGGCGCATATGGTTTCCTGGATCAAGCCTTCTTACGACCGGTCACCATCGACCATATGAGGTTTTCCTTGAGGTGCCAACTTTCGACGGGGGCGGCAGAAGTACCCAAGTGGGGAGGTGAATGCCCCCGCAAAACAAACCGCTAAAGCTGTCAAATAGCTGTCCGCTTCTTCAAAAAATGCCGGCTTCGTTCCGCGGCACAAACCCCAGCCATCTCCGACAGGACTTCGACAGCTTGCCCGCCGTACTGCCGGAAGGACTTAAGGCGTGGCGGCATTTCGGCTGCACGCCGCCAAGCACAGCTGGTGCGCTTCGGCGCTGCCCGGCCCGTTCGTCCTTTTGGAGATGAGTGTTTTGACCTTTTCAAGAATTCGCCGGCCCGAGATCGGCAGCGTAGCCTTGACCGCCATCGCCGCCGCCTATTTGCTTCTGGCGACCAACAACTCCTTCTGGGCCCATGGGGAGCGCTATTTCGGAGCTTCGAAGGCGAGCCTGCTAATCTTCGGCGCGGCGCTCTACCTGGCGCTGTTTTCCATACTGATCCCTATGTCAGTCAAATATCTGATGAAGCCTGCACTGATCTTCTTCGTCGTGGTATCGGCTTCCGCTTCCTATTTCGCCGACACATTCGGCGTCATTATCGACAGGGGCATGATCGGCAATGCTGCCGTTACGACACCGGCCGAGGCCAGCCATCTCCTGACGGGCAGTCTTGCGCAGCACCTGGTGGTCTATGCCCTGATTCCCTCGCTCATCGTGGCGTGGGTCAAGATCCGCCATCGTCGTTTCCTGCCAAAGTTTATCGTCAATTTACTTTTCGTGGCCGTCGCGCTCGTTGCCGCCGGTGGCCTGATCTATTCGAACTTCGCCACATTTGCTTATGTGCTGCGCGAGCACACGGATCTGATGAAAAGGTTCAATCCCACCGGGCCGCTTGTCGCGGCGGCACGCTACGGCCTGTCGACCTATCGGGAGCGCAATCTCGTCGTCCAACCACTCGGCACCGACGCACATCAAGGCGGTCGTATTGCAAAGGTCGGAAAACCCGTGGTCGTTGTCGTGGTTGCCGGGGAGACGGCCCGGGCGATGAATTTTTCGCTCGACGGTTACGACCGCGAGACCAATCCGGAACTGAAGGCGCTCGGCGTCGTCAACTACTCCAATACGACGAGCTGCGGCACGGCGACGGCAGTCTCGCTGCCCTGCATGTTTTCTGTCTACCGGCGTGCCGAATACAGCGACTGGAAGGCGCGCTCGACCGAAAACCTCGTCAACGTCCTCACCCACGCCGGTGTATCCGTGAGCTGGTGGGATAACAACACCGGCAGCAAGGGCATAGCCGACCTCATCAGTTTCGCCAGCATGACGAAGCAGAAGAATAGCCCGCTGTGCAGTAAGGGCGAATGCCTCGATGAAATCTTCCTCGATGAACTGGATCGCAAGCTCGGCGTTACGACTGGAAATAGCGTCATCGTCCTGCACCAGCTCGGCAGCCACGGGCCGGCTTACCATCAGCGTTATCCCGAGGCGTTCCGCCGCTTCACGCCCGACTGCCGCACGGCGGAGCTGATGCGCTGCTCCAGAGCCGAGATCGTCAACGCCTATGACAACACCATCCTTTACACCGATCACGTTCTCGCAAGCGTCGCGAAGCTCTTGGAAAAGCATCAGGATCGCGTTGCCGGTGCGATGATCTACATGTCTGATCACGGCGAGTCGCTGGGTGAGAGCGGCATCTATTTGCACGGCGCTCCCTATGCCATCGCGCCGAAGGAGCAGACCCAGGTGCCCTTCGTCGCCTGGTTCTCCAAACCGTACCAGGCGGCGATGGGGGTCGACACCGGCTGCCTCGCAAAAGAGAGCGATCAACCGAGATCGCACGACAATCTGTTCCACACGGTGCTCGGAATGATGGATGTTCAGACCGGGGTCTATAACCGTGCGCTCGACGCGTTCGCCTCCTGCACGCGGCCCGAGCCACCAAACACCGCCCCCGGATACCACGCCGTGGACAGCCAATCGATCGCTGATCCGGCGTCAGGCGTACTCTGACGCATCTACAGCGCCGCGCGTCTTGTCAGACGCGCAACATGCAAGAGGCTGAACATCAGTCGCCGGGCGAAGCTGTCGGCTCGACCGCAAATCTGATAAACTCAGCGAACAAAGACGCCATCCGGGCGTTTGTAACTGGCCGCTGGGTGCCTGATCTAGTTTCATTGCGACCTTCGCGGCATATGGCGCGCAAGGAGGGATCGATCGATGCAGTTCGTCGGGATTCAGGTCTACGCGGAGCGCGGCGGCAAGACAGGTTTCACGGTCGAATTCGTAGGCGCGACCGGAGAGATCGTTTCGGTTTCCTGTCCGCAGAATGCCGAAGGTACCCTCAACCGACTTAACGTCGTCGCACGGGCAAAGCAGATTCTTGCCGCGGCTATCGAAGCGGACGAGGCTCTTCCCGGCATCACCGGGACGAGACGATCTCCGTCGGTTCCGGAAGGCGCGCTTGCCAATGCGCGCCAGACTCATGATCAGCACGCGATGGAAGAGCAACTGGAGGAGGGTCTCGAAGACACGTTTCCTGCAAGTGATCCCGTGTCCATCGTCAGTTCGGCGATTCCGAAGGGCTCCTCGCATGGTTGAAGGGCTTCACGCGACTTGAGAAGGTTGTCGTAACCTTTTGAGTTCCGTGCGTTCTTTTCAGAATCTGGATTCTCTTCGGGAAAAATATGCGCTAGAACTTGTGCCCCACAACAGGCGCCACCACATTTGGCAGCCCCCACCCACAGCGCCGTGCGTCTTTCCAGATGCATAAAGGTCGCTGTAGCACTTTGAATTGCTGCGTGTTTTTATCCTTAATCGGCCACGATTTAAGGAAACATGCAGCAGCGACGGTCGATTCTTATCCAGCGGAGAACGCCGACCTGGATGAGCGCAGGAGATCCAATGCATGAATGCCCGACGTCTTACATTCGCGGTCGGTGACATTCACGGATGCCTGGCGCAGCTCGAAGCCTTGCTGGCAAGTATCGAATCCGCCGTACCGAGCGGCAGGGTCATATTTCTGGGCGATCTGATCGACCGGGGGCCAGATAGCCGCGGCGTGGTCGAGCGCATTATGGCGGGCCCGACCAAGCCCGGCTGGGAATGGCTGACCCTCAAGGGCAATCATGAGGACATGCTGCTGGCCGCGCGACGAGGCTATGCCGAGATGAGCACGTGGCTCATGAACGGCGGCGACGAGACCATGGCGTCCTATGGCGGGGCAATACCCTTGAGCCATCTCGTCTGGATGGCGGAGAGGCCGTCGATCATCGTTGACCAGTATCGCATTTTTGCGCATGCCGGAGTTGACGAGAGCATTCCGCTGGACCAGCAAGGCGACGATATCCTGCTTTGGATCAGAACGCCGCCGAACCATTCCGGTGACTATTGGGGCAAGCATTTGTGCCATGGCCATACGCCGAGCCGTAGCAATCCCAGGACAGTCGGCAATCGGACCAATGTCGATTCCGGAGCCGTTTTTGGCGGCGTGCTTTCCTGCGCCGTCTTCGACGACGACAAGCCGGGCGGGCCGATCGGCTTTCTCGTCGCCGAGAGCGTAGACGGCTAGATGATCATTCTGGTCATATACGCGTGAACCAGCATTGTACCGCAGCGCACAAGGCGATACTTGTGCGCCTGTCGCTCGCATCCGTCACTTAAAAGGGGATTGGCTTGGATCATTTGAGTTCATCGCTTTTCACGAAAAGATTCGCCGCTCTCTTGTTCGATATGGATGGAACGTTGCTCAACTCGATGGCCGTCGTCGAAAGGGTCTGGGGGGCCTGGGCAGTTCGCAACGGCGTCGATCGCGAAATTCTGATGAAATCCGTACACGGCGTGCGCGCGGCCGACGTCATCCGCACACTGGGCCTCGCTGTCGACGCCGAACATGAGGCGCGCGAACTGGCGGCGGCGGAAATCGCGGACATCGAGGGCATCGTCGAAATTCCGGGTGCGATCTCTTTTCTGAACTCCCTGCCACCAGAGAAATGGGCGATCGTCACTTCGGCGCCGCTCGAACTCGCCGTTCGCCGCCTTGCCGCTGCAGGGATACCGACGCCGCGGCTGATGATAACCGGTGAAGACGTATCGGCCGGCAAACCCGACCCGCAAGGATACCTTCTTGCGGCCGGAAGGCTTGGCGTACGTGCGGAGGACTGCCTGGTGTTCGAGGATGCGCCGGCCGGCATTCTTGCAGGAAGGGCCGCGGGGGCGGAGGTCGCGGTCATCACCGGCGCCCATGTCGCGGCCGCCGACACGCCTCATCTCACGCTCGCGCACTATGCCGACGTCGAAGCTCGCCTCGGAGGTGACGGGCGGCTCTCGCTGCATCGGCGCTAATGAGCCGCGTCGGCTTTCATAACGTACACAACGCCTTAGGCACGCGGTGGCGGCGCGCTCTGCATACGTGACAGCGCTCGGGCCAGTCTATTGACGCTGTCGCCGACACCGTACGCTGTCAGGCACTGTTTCGGCAATGTATTCTATAAATATTGTAGACATTAAATCGTCTTTCCTTACCGCGACATTCGCCACCGGGCAAAATCGCAACCAGTGGTCGTTGAACCAGCGACCGAACCTTTGCGAATGCTGAGAGGCGGAAGAGATGGCAAAGACCTTGATCGTTCCCGGACTTTTCGGCTCCGGTGAGGGGCATTGGCAACGTCACTGGCTCGCCGACCACCCGACCGCCGCCATTGTCGAACAGCAGGATTGGAACCGTCCGACGCTTGCATGCTGGCGGGCGGTGCTGGAAGCGGAAATCGTAAGACACGAAGCGCTTGACCTGGTGGGCCACAGCCTCGGCTCGGTTCTGGTGGCGGCCTTGGCGGACAGGTCTGTTGCCAAACGCGTGAGGAGTGCCCTCCTGGTTGCGCCGTGCGATCTTGACGAAACAGAGCGGCTGCATCCCGGCGCAATCGACTTCGGGGCGATGCCTAATTGTGAGCTGCCGTTCCCCAGTCTTGTCGTCGGCAGCTTCAATGATCCTTATATGCCGTTCGATCGACTGAAATCGCTTTCCGAGAAATGGGGCAGCCATCTCATCGATCTCGGCCACGCGGGCCACATCAACGTCGCAAGCGGTTTCGGCCGTTGGACCGATGGCTACGATCTGCTCAAGGTACTGAATGGCATGAGAGGTCTTAAACCCCAAGCCCAGGCGACACGGAATAGTGCAGAGTCGCGTTGCCTCACCCGCCTTCGAGCGGAAAGGATAGCGTAAAATCGTCCGTCCCTGCCTCACGATTGAACAGGCTCGCGGCGAGTTTGACCCTCATCGCCGATCTGAAAGTCCGCTCGTCCTGTGACGCGAAAGACGAGGTCCTGCCCGCCCGGGCCCGCCGCGCAACAGGCTCTCCGCACCAACCAGCCCGATACCGTCGACGCGCACCGTCGGTTCGAAGTCGCAGACCTCTGCATGATCCGCGCCGACCGTCAGGTCCTCGGGCCTGGCTGCATTGAGAGAAACCATACCGATAGCCTTAACAGACTCATCGCCACTGGCGTCACCTTGTTGGGGCCACGCACAGGCGCCTTGACATCTCGCCCTTCCTGTATTCCAATATAAAATATCATACAACATAATTATGGAATAATAAGAGAGGAACGGATATGAAGTCAGCTAAGCTTGCATTGCTTCTCGGTACGGCGCTCGTCGCGTCGGCGTCATTCGCCTTCGCCGAGCAGCAAAGGGGAGGGGTGATCAATGTTGCGACGGTGGGCGAACCGCCGACACTCGATCCCATGGCCTCGACCGCCGATCTCGTCGGTATTGTCTCGCAACACATCTTCGAAACACTCTATACCTTCGACAAGGACTGGAAGCCGACGCCGCTGCTCGCCGCCGGCATGCCGGACATCAGCGCCGACGGCAAAACCTACACGATCAAGCTGCGCTCGGGCGTCAAGTTCCACGACGGCACCGACCTGGATTCCAAGGACGTCGTCGCCTCGCTCGATCGCTGGATGAAGACAGCGTCGCGCGGCAAGCAGACCGCAGCGACGATCGCCGGGGTCGAAGCGGTCGACCCGCTGACTGTCAAGATTTCACTCAACGCGCCCTATGCGCCGCTCGTCTCGCTGCTCGCCTTCAACAATTCGGCCGCGATCGTGCTTCCCTCGGAGAAGCAGGCCGAGCCGATGGTCGATTTCATCGGAACCGGCCCCTACAAGCTCAAGGAGCGCAAGGCCGACCAATATATCCAGCTCGAACGTTTCGACGGCTACGCTTCGCCCGAGGGTGAAGCCAACGGCTATGGCGGTGCACGCCATCGATATGCCGACGAAATCCGCTTCGTGCCCGTACCGGATCCGAACACGCGCATCGAGGCCGCCGTTTCCGGCCAGTACGACTATGTCGATTCGCTCCCGGTCGAATCCCTCGAACGCGTGAAGGGCTCCAGTGCTTCCGAGCCGGTGATGCTGCAACCGTTCGGCTGGCCGGTCTTCGTCTTGAACTCCGGCAACGGCATCACGAAGAACCAGGAGTTGCGCAAGGCGATCCGCGCGGCACTCAGCATGGAAGACATGATGGCGGCCGCCTTCGGGAGCACCGATTTCTACGCGCTCGACGCTGCACTCTATCCGGCGCAATATTCCTGGCGTAGCGATGCAGGAACCGACGGCAATTACAATATTGCCGATCCGGAAAAGGCAGCGGAGCTTCTGGCGGCGGCGGGCTACAAGGGTGAGCCGCTGAGAATCCTGACAAGCCGGCAATACGAGTTCCATTACAAGATGGCGCAGGTTGCGGCGGAATATCTGAAACTCGCTGGCTTCACCGTGGACCTGCAGGTGGTCGACTGGGCGACGCTCACCCAGCGCCGCGCCGATCCGACGCTCTGGGACATCTACATCACCCACAGCCCCTTCCTGCCGGAGCCGGCGCTCATCGGCATGATGTCGACGAAGGCGCCGGGCCAATGGGACACGCCGGCGCGCGCCAAGGCCGTCGATGCCTTCAACGCCGAATCCGACCCGACCAAGCGCGTGGCGCTGTGGGCGGACGTGCAGAAGGTGATTTTCGAGGAGGTGCCTTTCATCAAGATCGGCGACTTCAACGCCTTGTCTGCGAAGTCGAAGACGCTCGATGGCGTCTCTCCGGCACCCTGGCCCTACTTCTGGAACGCTTCGATCAAGAAGTAAGACTTGCACCTGAACCCTCCGGCGAGCTTCACGCTCGCCGGAATGGGGCGTGTGCCTGAGAGAAGTTCGAGGTCACCATGATACGCTACATCCTTCAGCGCCTTTTCGGCATGATCGTCGTCATGGCACTTGTCGTCACGATCGTGTTCGTCATCGTGCGCGTGACGCCGGGCGACCCCGCCGCCGTGATGCTCGGGCCGGAAGCCACCCAGGAAGACATTGCCGCGCTGCGCAGCCGCCTCGGCCTCGACCAGTCGCTGGTCCTGCAATATGTCTATTACATAGGCCAGCTTTTCCAGGGCGATCTCGGCCAGTCGATCTTTCTCAACCAGCCGGTGACGTCGGCGCTCGCCGAACGGGCCGAGCCGACCTTCTTCCTCACGCTGTTCTCGATTCTGATTGCGAGCGCCATCGCGCTGCCGATCGGCATTTATGCCGCCTACCGCCGTGGCTCGCTCGTGGACCAGGCGGCAACGACACTCGCAATGCTTGCCGCAAGCGTGCCGAGCTTCTGGCTCGGTCTCATCCTCATCCAGGTCCTCGCCGTGCGTCTCGGCTGGTTCCCGGTGTCCGGCTATGGGGGGCCCGGCTCGTCGTTCCTGGAGCGCATGTATCACCTGACACTGCCGGCGATCGCGCTCGGCGTCGTCTCCTCGGCACTCATTCTGCGCTTCACCCGCGCCTCGATGCTCGACGTGCTCGGTGACGATTTCATCCGCACCGCGCGGGCCAAGGGTCTCGGCGAACGCCGCGTGGTGATGAAGCATGCGCTGAAAAACGCGCTGATACCGATCCTCACCATCATCGGGCTCACTGCAGCGGTACTGATCTCCGGCGCCGTCGTCACCGAGACCGTCTTCGGCTTGCCGGGCGTCGGCAATCTCGTCGTCTCCGCGGTGTTGCGGCGCGACTATCCGGTGATCCAGGGCGCGCTGCTGGTGATCGCTGCACTCTACGTGCTCATCAATTTTGCGATCGACATGCTCTATCTCCTCGTCGACCCAAGGGTGCGCTACTGATGTCCGCCACCGTATCAAACCCCGCAACGAGCGAAGGCCGGAAATTCCTGCGGCGCCTCTTCAGGCGCAAGACCGTCGCCTTCGGACTTGTCGTTCTCACGGTCTTCGTGCTGCTCGCCATCTTCGCGCCGATCATCGCGCCTTATGCGCCCGGCAAGCTCTCGATCGTCAACCGGCTGTCGCCGCCAAGCCTACAATGGCTCTTCGGCACCGACGAGTTCGGCCGCGACGTGTTCTCACGCACGATCTATGCCGGTCGGCTTTCGCTTCTCGTCGGCGCCGCGGTCGTGGCGCTTGCAACCGTGATCGGCGTGGTCATGGGGCTTACCGCCGGCTTTTTCCCCAGGCTCGACACGCCGATCGCCCGCCTGATCGACGCCATGATGGCCTTTCCGGACATCCTGCTCGCGATCGCCCTCGTCGCCGCCCTTGGCCCGTCGCTGACGACCATCATAGTCGCCCTGAGCGTCGTCTATGCACCGAGGCTTGCACGTGTGGTGCGCGCTTCCACGCTGGTGATCCGCGAACTGCCCTATGTCGAGGCGGCCCGCGCGCTCGGCATCTCGACGCCGCACATCATGACGCGGCACGTGCTGCGCAATCTGGTCTCGCCGATCCTCGTGCAGGGCACCTTCCTCTTCGCGCACGCCATGCTCGCCGAAGCGGGGCTCTCTTTCCTCGGCGTCGGCGTCAGCCCTGAAATCCCGACCTGGGGCACGATGATTGCCGCGGGTCGTCAATATATCGGACAGGCCGACTGGGTGACGTTGTTTCCCGGCATCGCCATCGTGCTCTCGGTCCTGTCGCTCCAAATGGTAGGCGATGGTCTGCGCGACCTGCTCGACCCCCGCCTCAGAAAGGACCTCTGATCTATGCCCAACGGTACCGCTGAGCCCATTCTCATCAGCAATGTCAAACCCATCGCCTTCGGCGCGCCTGCGCCCGTCGAAACGGTCGACATCCTCGTCGGCGCCGATGGGAAGATCGCCGCTGTCGGAAAAGGCTTCTCCGTCCCGGAAGGCGCACGCCGCATCGACGGCAAAGGCGCCTGGATCTCACCCGGCTGGATCGACCTCCATGCCCATATCTGGCACGGAGGCACCGATATATCCGTGCGCCCCGAGGTCTGCGGACTCGAGCGCGGCGTCACGACGATCGTCGATGCCGGCTCGGCGGGTGAGGCGAACTTCCATGGCTTCCGCGAATATATCATCGAGCCGTCGCGAGAGCGCATCAAGGCGTTCCTCAATCTGGGCTCCATTGGTCTCGTCGCCTGCAACCGCGTGAGCGAGCTCAGCGACATCCGCTCGATCGACATCGATCGCATCATTGCGTGCTACGAGGCGAACCGCGAGCACATCGTCGGCCTCAAGGTCCGCGCGAGCCACGTCATTACCGGTTCCTGGGGCGTGACACCGGTCAAGCTGGGCAAGAAGATCGCCAAGATTCTGAAGATTCCGATGATGGTGCATGTCGGCGAGCCGCCGGCCCTTTACGACGAAGTGCTCGAAATCCTCGGACCTGGTGACATCGTCACACACTGCTTCAACGGCAAGGCAGGCAGCAGCATCATCGAGGACGAGGATCTGTTTACGCTCGCGGAACGCTGCGCCGGTGAAGGCATACGCCTCGACATCGGCCACGGCGGCGCCTCGTTCTCCTTCCGCGTTGCCGAGGTTGCGATCGAACGCGGCCTCATGCCCTTTTCTATCTCCACTGACGTGCATCTGCGCAGCATGAACCAGTCGGTGTGGGACCTTGGCACGACCATGTCGAAGCTCTTAAGCGTTGGCATGCCCTTCGAAAAGGTCGTCGAGGCGGTGACCCATGCGCCGGCCTCGGTCATCCGCCTGCCAATGGACGACCTGCTGGGCATCGGCGCTCGCGCGGAATTCACCATTTTCGACTTGGTCGATTCTGACCTGAAGGTCTTCGATTCACTCGGCGCCGAGGCCCATCTCAGCCGCCTTTTCGAGCCGCGTTTTGCGGTGATGGGCAACCACTTCGTCGCGGCCAACCGCTATCAGCCGCAGCATGTCGAATGCCCCGATCATAGTCACGGCTTCAGCTCCCGTTGAAGCAGACAGAAGCACAGAAACTTGACAGGAATTCGCGTGAACAGCTTGGACCAGAACAAAGCGGATCATGCGCCGGCCTCACCTTATGAGCGCCTGGCCGTCCTCGGCATCGATCTTCCGCCGGCACCGCCGCCAATCGCCAATTTCGTGACGCATGTCCGGGAAGGCAACATTCTCTACCTTTCCGGCCAGGGCCCGCGCGAGGTTAGCGGCCACCTGCATTCCGGCAAGGTCGGCGCCGAAGTGGATGTCGAACGCGCCTACGACCATGCCCGGCTGACGGGCATCAACCTGCTGGCGGTGATGCACGACGCGCTCGGCGATCTCCGTCGGGTCAAGCGCATCGTCAAGATCCTCGGCATGGTCAACGCCGTGCCGGAATTTCGCGAACACCCGCGGGTAATCAACGGCTGCTCGGACCTGATGATCGACGTTTTCGGCGAGGCGGGCCAGCATGCGCGCTCGGCGGTCGGCTTCGGGTCGCTGCCCGGCAACATCACCGTCGAGATCGAAGCGATCGTCGCGCTTCACGACTGACGACGGAGGAAGCGATCAATGGCTGCGCCAGCCCATCATCTTCTCGATCCGCTCGGCGGAAACCTGAACGTGGCGGGCGTAGTAATCCCGGTCGTCGAGCACCTTCTGTTCGGGCAGAACAATGGAGATGGTCGCGACGCAACTTCCCTTGTCGTCGAGGATCGGTGCGGCGACGCAGGCAACGGCATAATCGGATTCGCCCGCCTGGATGGAGAGCTTTGCCGCAAGCGCGCTTTCCGCCTGCGCCGAAAGGGTCGCGGGGTCGATGTCGGCACGCCCGGTCGGCGAGGAGCGGGCGCAGCGGCGAAAGAGCTCGAGCCGCTCGTCGGCCGGAAGATGCCCGACCAACAGCCGGCCCGATGCGGTCCAGTTGAGCGGTACACGCGTGCCGACGCGGGACGTGACTTGGAAATGGCCCGGGCCGTCCGCCATGGCGAGCACCTGCATATAGTCCCCGTCGCGGCCGCAGAGCTGGATGGTTTCGGAAACCTCGCGGCCGAGATCGTGCATTTCGCGCGTGGCGACACCCAGGAAATCGAGCGAGCGGGCATAGGCGAGGCCATAGTGGTAAAGGCGGTCGCCGAGCCAGACCGACCCGTCGGCGTCGCGGCTGAGCAGATTTTTCTCCACCATGTCATCGACGGTCACGTAGATGGTGGAAAGCGGTGCGCCGACAGCCTTGGCGATCGCATAGACGCCGCTTGGCGAACCGGTCTCGTAAAGGAAGTCGAGCACCTGCAGTGCCCGGTCCATGCCGCTCACGCGCGAGCGGCGCGCCTTGCCACTCGACTCCGCATTGAGTTCGGTTTCAATCGCGTTGCTGTCCACGTCTCTGCTCCCGTACCGCGCCAAGCGGAAGCTCCGTTTGCCGCGGACGGCGGAATGCCGTCGCAGCGGAGCCAGCGCTCAAACAACATTATTATGGGATATATTCCGCAAAAACGGAATATTGTTCCTGCCCTTGCATGCGAGAAAATCTAATGGAGACCACTATGCCTGACCGCGACATCCGCGACGCCCTCGGACTTCGTCCCGTAATCAACGTCTCCGGCACGATGACCAGCCTTGGCGCATCGATCGTGGTTCCGGAAGCGATCGCCGCGATGACAGCCATACTGCCGCAATTCGTGGAGATCAATGACCTGCAACGCAAGGTAAGTCCCGTGATCGCGCGGCTGACGGGCGGTGAGGCGGGCTTCGTCACCGCCTCTTGTTCTGCCGGTATCACCCTAGCTGTTGCCGGTGCAATGACGGGCGACGACATTGCCGCGATTGAGCGCCTGCCCGACACGGCGGGGCTCAAGAACGAGGTGATCATCCAGATGGGCCACGTCGTCAGCTATGGTGCGCCGGTGGACCAAGCAATTCGTCTTGCCGGCGCCAAGCCGGTGCTCGTCGGCCAGGCGACCTCGACCCACCGCTACCACATCGAAGGCGCGATCAACGAGCGTACCGCCGTCGCTGTCTACGTCGTCTCCCACCACGTCGTGCAATACGGTCTGGTCGGCCTCAGCGAATTCGTCGAAGTCTGCCACGCCAAGGGCGTGCCGGTTATCGTCGACGCGGCCTCCGAATACGATCTCAGGGGCTTCCTCGCGGCCGGCGCGGATATCGCGCTCTATTCCGGCCACAAGTTCCTGGGCGGCCCGACCTCGGGCATCGTCTCCGGCTCGAAGGCACTGGTGCGCAACGCCTTCCTGCAAAACCTCGGCATCGGCCGCGGCATGAAGGTCGGTAAGGAAAGCATGCTCGGCGTCATGGCGGCGCTTGATGCCTGGGAGAAGCGCGACCACGCCGGCATCCGCGCGCGGGAAACCAGCTACCTCCACATCTGGCGGGATACGCTCGAGGGCCGCCCCGGCGTCAAGCCGGTGATCGAGCCTGACCCGACCGGCAATCCGCTCGACCGCTTGCGTGTGAACATCACGCCTGAGGAGGCCCATATCACCGCCTGGGATCTGGCGGATGCGCTCGCCCGCGGCACGCCACCCGTGATCGTGCGCGACCACGAGGTCGAGCACAACTATTTCTACCTCGACCCCTGCAACCTGCATCCGGGACAGGAGACGGTTGTTGCCGAGCGGCTCGCCGCCGAGCTCACCAAGGCAAGGAGTTCGAACGAGATCATCGCCACGCCGCTTGCCGAACGCAATGCACGTCGCTTCGCAAGCCTCAAGCGCTGGCCCGATTGAGACGTACGCGACCAACGAGCAGAAACCTTAAGGGATGTTAGACATGGCCCATTCCGACACGCAGACTGTCCGCCAGACGGCGCCCGTTCTTTCTGTCGAGAGCCTGACGACCTCGTTTCTGGTCGACGGCGCCTGGAAGCCGGTGGTGCGCGACATTTCCTTCTCGGTGGCGCCCGGCGAGACGGTCGCCATCGTCGGCGAATCGGGCTCGGGTAAGAGCGTCACGTCGCTGTCGATCATGCGTCTCTTGCAGAAGGACACGAGCCGTACTGAAGGGCGTGTTATCCTCGGTGGGCGCAACATCCTCGACCTCCCCGAAAGCGAGATGCGCAAGGTTCGCGGCAATGACGTCGCGATGATCTTTCAGGAGCCGATGACCAGCCTCAACCCGCTGTTCACGATCGGAGACCAGATCTCCGAGGCGCTCCTGTGTCACCGGCCGATGACGAAGGCCGAGGGTAGGGCTGAGACCATCCGCCTTCTCGACAAAGTGCGCATTCCCTCGGCAGCGTCGCGTTTCGACGAATATCCGCATCGTCTCTCCGGTGGCATGCGCCAGCGGGTGATGATCGCCATGGCATTGGCGAGCCGGCCGAAGCTGCTGATCGCCGACGAGCCGACCACAGCCCTCGACGTGACCATCCAGGGGCAGATCCTCGACCTGATCAAGGTGTTGCAGGAGGAGGAAGGGGCATCCGTGCTCTTCATCACCCACGATATGGGTGTCGTCGCCGAGATTGCCGACCGCACGGTCGTCATGTATCGCGGCGACGCGGTCGAGACCGGCAGGACGGAGGATATCTTTCTTCGACCCAGGCATGCCTATACCCGGGCGTTGCTTTCCGCCGTGCCAATGCTGGGCTCCATGAAGGGAGAGGCGCAGCCGCTCCGCTTTCCGATGATCGACAGCGCCACCGGCCTGCCGGATGTCCCCACCCAGCGTGTCAACACAGTTGCGACGGATCAGCGGCCGATCCTGGAGGTGAAGAACCTCGTCAAGCGCTTTGACGTCCATGCCGGTCTGCTCGGCAAGCTGCAGGGCCGGGTGCACGCGATCGAGAATGTTTCCTTTAGCCTCAAGCAGGGGGAGACGCTTTCGCTGGTCGGCGAATCCGGCTGTGGCAAGTCGACGACCGGGCGGGCGATCATGCGGCTGATCGAGCCGCAGAGCGGCTCCGTCATGCTCGACGGCAAGGACGTGCTCGCCATGGACCGCAAGGCGCTCCGTGAAATGCGTCGGACCATGCAGATGATTTTCCAGGACCCCTTCGCCAGCCTCAACCCGCGCATGACCGTCGGCGCTGCAATTGCTGAGCCCTATCTGGAGCACAGGCTCGGGTCCGCGAAACAGGCCCGCGAAAAGGTCGTCGACCTGCTCGAGCGCGTTGGACTTCAGCCAGACATGGCATCACGCTACCCGCACGAGTTTTCCGGCGGTCAGCGCCAACGCGTCTGCATCGCCCGGGCTCTGGCGCTTGATCCCAAGGTCATCGTCGCCGACGAGTCCGTTTCCGCTCTGGACGTGTCGATCAAGGCGCAGGTCATCAATCTTCTGCTCGAGCTGCAGGCGAGCCTTGGGCTTGCCTATCTCTTCATCTCCCACGACATGGCCGTCGTCGAACGCGTCAGCCATCGGGTCGCGGTCATGTATCTCGGCGAGATCGTCGAGATCGGCCCACGCGCAGAGGTATTCGAGAACCCGCAGCATCCCTACACGAAGAAGCTCATGGCTGCCGTACCGATCGCCGATCCGAGCCGTCGTCATAGGCGTCGAAACGTTGCGAGCGACGAGCTGAAGAGCCCCTTGCGAGCGCCCGACTACGTTCCAGAGGTGCGGCGCTATCATGAGGTCACACAGGATCATTTCGTCCAGATCTAGCGGACCCAACTTTGGCATTATCCCGATCACGCATGTGATTGCGTCCATTTCCCAGATAGCCATACTCAGCCGGGGATGGGGATCACGGAACGGGGGCAACGGTATCCATGTCGGTTCACTACGACTACTGTGTGATTGGGGGAGGAATAGTTGGTGTCGCAACGGCACGGGCGCTGCTGCTGCGCTACCCCGGCGCGGGCGTCGTGCTTGTCGAAAAGGAAGCCGCGCTCGGCCTGCATCAGACCGGCCGCAACAGCGGCGTGATCCACTCCGGAATCTACTATGCTCCAGGCAGTCTCAAAGCACGCCTGTGTGCCGAGGGAGAACGCCGGACGAAGGCATTTTGCAGCGAGCAGAACATCCCCTACGAGGAGCGCGGTAAGTTGATCGTCGCGACCTCTCCGCTCGAGGAGCAGCGGCTCGACGCGCTCGCCGAGCGCGCCAAGATCAACGGGATTGTCACCGAAAGTCTTTCTGAGGCGGAAATTTCCGAGCGCGAGCCTCATATCGCCGGAACCAAGGCTCTCTTTGTCCCGGCCGCCGCCATCGTCGACTACGGGCTGGTGCTGCGCAAGCTGGCCGATGATTTCGTGAGCAGGGGCGGCACGCTGCTGCTCGACAGTACTGTCGACCGCCTCACAGAGCGTGGCAATGCGGTAGAGATCGGGCTCGATGGACGCACGCTCACCGCCGGACGTCTTATCGCATGCGCCGGCCTGCAATCCGACCGACTGGCTCGCCTCGCCGGGTTGCGCCCGGCGCATAAGATCGTGCCCTTCAGAGGCGAATACTATCAGGTGGCGCCCGAGAAACAGGGGCTGGTGCGTGCTATGATTTACCCAGTACCTGATCCCGGACTTCCCTTCTTGGGTATTCACCTCACCCCGATGATCGACGGAAGATTGACAGTCGGCCCAAATGCCGTCCTGGGCTTTGCCCGTGAAGGGTACCGCAAGGGCTCCGTTTCGCCACGGGATGTGCTTTCCTATGCAATCTTTCCCGGTTTCTGGCGCACCATCGCCAAGAACTGGAGATCCGGCGCGCAGGAGATGCTGGATTCCGTTTTCAAGAGCCGTTACCTCCGCGCATGCCAGAAATACTGCCCCTCCCTGCGCCTGGAGGACCTGCAGCCGATGCAGGCCGGCATCAGGGCGCAAGCCGTCGGGCGTGACGGCTCCCTGGCGCAGGACTTCATCTTCCTCGAGACCCAGCGCATGCTGCATGTCTGTAATGCCCCGTCGCCAGCAGCGACCTCGGCGATGCCGATCGCGGACATGATCGTTGACCGACTGTCGCAAGCTGGGGCTAGAAGCGATCGCGCAGGAGAACAAAGCTATGGTCTTTCCGCTTTTTGACCTCACAGGCAGGCTTGCTCTGGTCACCGGCTCGTCGCAGGGCATCGGCTACGCGCTGGCGCGTGGGCTCGCCGAGCACGGTGCCGCGATCGTGCTCAATGGCCGGGACCGTTCAAAGCTGGAGAGTGCAGCCAAAGCTCTGCGAGACGCCGGACACGAGGTGTCGGTTTCCGACTTCGACGTCACCGACCACGACGCGGTCAGGAACAGCGTCGACGCGATCGAGCGGGATATCGGGCCGATCGACATCCTGGTCAACAATGCCGGCATGCAGTTTCGCACGGCGCTCGAGGACTTTCCGGCCGAGCGCTGGGAGCAATTGCTGAGGGTGAATGTCTCCAGCGTTTTCTACGTTGGGCAGGCGGTCGCCCGCCACATGATCAAGCGCGGAGCGGGCAAGATCATAAACATCGCCTCCGTGCAGAGCGAGCTCGCGCGCCCGGGCATCGCCCCCTATACGGCCACCAAGGGTGCGGTGAAAAACCTGACGCGCGGCATGTGCGCCGACTGGGCGAAGCATGGCTTGCAGGTGAACGCCATTGCGCCAGGCTATTTCAAGACGCCGTTGAACCAGGCGCTTGTTGACAGCGAGGAATTTTCTTCGTGGCTGGAAAAGCGGACACCGGCGGCACGCTGGGGCGAGGTCGATGAACTCGTCGGCGCGGCCGTCTTCCTCGCCAGCAATGCATCATCCTTTGTCAATGGACACACGCTTTACGTCGACGGCGGGATTACGACCTGCCTGTGACCATCGGGTTCGCCCAGCCAGACAGGCGACCTGCAAGCGCGTCCATCCCGAGTGTTCCTTCATTTCGAGAAGAGTTGGCCGATCAGCTCGGATGCCGAGCCCTGCCATAGATCTCCTTGTCCTGTGCCCGCCCACAACGACAGGAAATCCGCCGAACCGCGTGCCGCCGATGCGCTTCTGATGTCGCGCGTGAACTTGTTCTGCGCCGGGAAGGGCATGATTGCCTCGGCGTCCATCTCGTGCATGAAGCGGTTCTCGATCCCGCGCGCCAGACGACCCGAAAAGACCCGCGTCGTCCGTGTCGTTCGTACGGATTCCCGGAGCTTCGACCGGTAGGGCGCGGAGGTGCCCGCTTCGGCGGTCGCGAGGAAGGCCGTGCCCATCTGCACAGCCTGGGCTCCGGCTGCAAGTGCTGCGCGGATGTCGGCAGCGGTCATGATTCCGCCCGCCGCGATCAATGGGACCCGAATCCTAGGCACAGTCAGCGCCAGCAGGTCCCGGAGGCCGATCTCGCCGTCGGCGGCGTCCGGATCGAAGATGCCGCGGTGACCGCCGGCCTCGAAGCCCTGAAGCGTGATCGCATCGGCTCCGCTCTCTTCGAGAAGCTGCGCTTCCTCCGGCGTTGTGGCAGTGCCAATCAGCAGCATGCCAGCCCGTCGTGCAGCGCGCATATGCTCGGCGGTAAGCAACCCGAAGACGAAGCTGAAGACAGCCGGTCCGGTCCGGAGGACCGCCTCGAACTGTGCATCGAAGTCTTCCGCATACGGCCCGGAGAAGGGCGCCGGCGCCAGATCGAGTTCGGCGCGGCACTTGGCGGTGGCTGCGAATGCTCGCTCAATCGTCCCGGGATCAATCTGGGGGATCGGGTGGGGAATGAAGAGGTTGATCGCAAAGCGCCGATCGGTGCGCTGACGAACTTGCGCGGCGAATTTCTCGATCTCCTCCGGACTTGAATAGGCCGCACCGGCTGACCCCAGCGCGCCTGCGGCTGACGCTGCCGCCACAAGCACAGGCGATGAGGGGCCGCCCGCCATCGGCGCGACAATGAGGGGATGCTTGAGCCCCAGTTTTCGAAAAGCATAGTTGTCGATGATCGTTGCCATGTTCGACCTCCTCCGGAAGTGCCGGTCGATTTTTCGTCTGTGTGGAACGGCTTGCCGCCTGCGGGCGCACCGGCAGGCGGCAAACGCCTTGGTTGGCGGCATCAGGACTTTGCCTCTGCGGCCCGTTGTTGGCGGTATTGAACCGTGGGAAGGCCGCCCCAGCCCCAATTGTCGAGATCGACTTCCTCGATCACGACATAGGTGGATTCGAGCGGCTTGTTCAGAACGTTGAGAAGCACCTCGCTGACGCCCTTGATGATCGCGGCCTTTTCTTCAGGCGTGACCGAATTGCGGCCCGGTGCGCTTCCCTCGCGGGTAACCTGTACGGTGACTATCGGCATTGCAGTCTCCTTTGCGGGAATTGTTTGCGTCTTGAACCGCGGCCGCGCTACTGCAGCGCGGCCGCTCCTTGCTGTGCTGGTTACCAGCGTCCGGCGTTCTGGCCGCCGTCGACGTGGAGGATCTCGCCGGTGACGAAGCCCGCGGTCTCGAGGTAAAGAACGGCGTCGACGATGTCGCGAATATCGCCCAGGCGGCCGACCGGGTGCAGTCCGGCCAGCGCCGAGTGCGTCTCGGGCGCATGCATGGGAGTCTTGATGATCCCCGGGGAGACCGCGTTGACGCGAACGCCGCTTTTCGAGAACTCCATCGCCAGAGACCGGGTCACCGCGTTCAGGCCGCCCTTAGTCAGGGAGGCAAGGGCGGAAGGCATGCCGACCATCGGCTGGTCTACCAGGCTGGTGGTGATGCTGACGATGTGGCCCGAGCCTTGCTTCAGCATCTCTGCGGCGGCGCGCCGAGTGATGTGGAAGAAGCCGGCCACGTTCACGCCGAGGTTATGCTCGTAGTCCTCCTCGGTCATTTCGACGAACGGCTTGGCGAGGAAGACGCCGGCATTGTTGACGAGCGAGTCAATGCGGCCGAAGCGCTCGAGCGCTTCTCGCACGATACGTTCCGCGGTCTCCGGCTTGCCGATATCGCCGGCGACCGTGTGAATATCGGGGTCGGCGCTCGGCTTTATGGACCGGGACGTGGCGACGACGCGGTAATTCCGGTCGCGGTAGGCGCGAACCAGTCCCGCGCCAATGCCCTGTGACGCGCCGGTGATGATGACGGCTTTCTGTTCGGTAACCATGATCGTGATCCTTTTTCGATTGCAGCGGCCGCTTCCTGCGTCCGCCCTCCGCCCTCGGCGTTGGTGCAATCGAAGTTAGGTCTGTCCGCTCTTTGGGGGAATTGCCGGTATTGGGCGGACACTCATCCGCGAAACGGCATAATCAGCCGAGCGTACCCGCTTCTGCCGCCAGGCGAGCAAATTCGGAGCGAAGACGCGGCGCGGCGAAGTCGACAAAGGCACGGACCTTCGGCACGGACATGCGACCTTGAGGTGCGAGCATATGCGCCGGCAGGGACGGATGCTCGGCATCGGCGAGCACGATCTTGAGGCGCCCGTCTCTCACATACTCCGCGACATGGTAGGAATAGAGCCGAGTCAGACCGTGGCCCGCGGCCGCTGAAGCGGCTGCAGCCCGCACGCTATTGACGATGCATCTTGGCGTGAACTGGACCGTTCGGGGAATGGACGAGCCCTTGGCGGGCGTAAAGCTCCAGGACTCAAGACCGAAATTCGTGAATGCGACGATCTGATGCTTGGCGAGGTCAGCCGGCTCATCGATGCGGGGGTGATTGGCGAGGTATCGAGGCGAGGCGACCACAACACGCCTGACGTCGCCGCCGAGCCGGGTGGAGATCAGCGACGAATCTGCCAGATGGCCTATGCGCAGAGCAATGTCGACGCCCTCGTCTACAAGGTTGACGAAACGGTCCAAGAGAAGAAGCTGGCCCGACACGGCCGGGTGGAGGTCGAGGAAATCATCGAGAATGGGGCGCAGTACCTCTTCGCCAAGGATCGGCGGGGCCGAAATCGTCAACACGCCACGCGGAGCCGAACGTTCTCCGCCGGCCAGCATGTCGGCTTCCTCGAGATCGATGAGCACCCGCCGGCAGGCGGCCGCATAGCGCTGGCCGGCCTCGCTCAGCTTGAGCGTGCGGGTCGTGCGATGCAAGAGCTCGACACCGACATGGGCTTCCAGGAAGCTCAGCGCCCGGCTGACCGCCGTCGGAGATCGCTTCAACCGGCGAGCGGCTCCGGCGAGGCTGCCCTCGTCGATCGCGGTGACGAACACTTTCATTGCATCGATGCGATCCATCTTATTCTGCCGTTCTGCGGGAGAGTGACTGTCGTGCATCGAGTATTCCCGCGAAGGCGGCAAGAAGTAAATATGATGCAGAGCAAGCTGCTGCGGTCGGCCAATATCCGGCCAAGTACGAAGAATAGGCTGCGTAGCTAGGATGTCTGTGCCCGTGTGGTCATGGACGAGCTCCCTGACAGTACGAAGCTCGAGTTCGAGAATTATCCCGGCGATCCCACGTTCGGGCGCCTCAAAAGAGGGAGAATGACTATGAAAATCTTGATGGTTTTGACTTCGCATGACCAGCTAGGGAACACCGGCAAGCCGACCGGTTTCTGGCTCGAGGAGTTCGCGGCACCCTATTATGTTTTCAAGGACGCCGGCGCGGAGATCACACTTGCTTCTCCAAAGGGCGGTCAGCCGCCGATCGATCCCAAGAGTGACGAGCCGGGCAACCAGACCGAGGCGATGGAGCGCTTCAAGAAAGATCCGGCGGCGCAGAAGGCGCTTGCAACCACAATAAAGCTCGGCGCGGTCAAAGCGGACGGCTTCGACGCGATCTTCTACCCGGGTGGTCACGGCCCGCTGTGGGATCTCGCCGAAGACAAGAACTCGATCGCCTTGATCGAGGATTTCTATAACACCGGCAAGCCGGTCGCGGCCGTCTGTCATGGCCCGGCTGTCCTGAACAAGGTAACCTATCAGGGTCAGCCCATCGTCAAGGGAAAGCGCGTCACCGGCTTCGCCAATTCCGAGGAGGAAGCGGTGCAGCTGACCGACGTTGTGCCGTTCCTTGTCGAGGACGAGTTGAAACGTCTGGGCGGGCGCTACGAAAAGGCCGCCGACTGGGCTGATTTCACCGTCGTGGACGGTCGGCTGATTACCGGCCAAAACCCGTCTTCGTCGACGTCAGCCGCCAAGGAGCTGCTGAAGCTTCTGCAGTAGCCGCTTCTGGCGCGGGCTGTTCGCCGGCTGCATTCTTTTTGGGGGTGCAGGAGGTTCCGCGAAACCTCCTGCTGCATTTTGATACATATCCGCTTGGGAGAGGACACAAGCCGGATACTTCGCTCTGGTCCCTTGCTGCGCGTGTCAAGCGCGACCGATGCCGGATGAGGCGCTGGTCCATTGCAGAGGGACGATGATGATCCTTTTCACGATAGCTTATCTCGCAGGCGTGCTGACCATTGTCAGCCCCTGCATCCTCCCGGTCTTGCCGTTCGTGTTTGCTCGCGCCGGCCAGCCTTTCGCCAAGAGCATTCTTCCGATGCTCATCGGAAAGGTCGTCACATTCGCAGGTGTGGCGACGCTTGCCGCGATTGGCGGGGACTGGGCCGTCCAGGCGAATGAGGCTGGCCGATATGCGGCAATAGCGGTGCTCGCGGCCTTCGGGGTAATGCTGCTCTCGCCGCAGCTCACGGCGATCGTTACCCGCCCGGCAGTCGCGCTCGGCAACCGCCTTTCGCATCGGGCGGCCGGGCAGAAGGCGAGCGTCGGAGGGTCTCTGCTCCTTGGTGTCGCAACCGGCCTTTTATGGGCGCCCTGCGCCGGCCCGATTCTTGGGCTGGTCCTGACCGGTGCCGCGCTCCATGGCGCCAACGTCGAGACGACTCTTCTGCTGACGGCTTATGCGGCTGGCGCAGCCACCTCGCTCGCCCTCGCAGTACTCGCCGGCGGGAGGGTGTTCGAAGCGATGAAGCGATCGCTCGGTCTTGGCGAGCGTCTTCGACAGGGGCTCGGCGTCGCCGTGCTCGCCGGCGTCGCGGCAATTGCACTCGGCCTCGATACGGGACTGCTGACAGGCCTGTCCTACGCGGGCACGACGAACATTGAGCAGTCGCTCCTGAACCGTCTGCGTGCCGACACCTCTGGAGCGACCGTCAATCGTGCCGCATCGACAGCGGATGGCCAGCAGCAGACCTATCAAAGCAGCTTGTCGGTGGAGGGCATTCTCCCGCCGCTCGATGGTGCCGTAGAGTGGCTGAATTCCAAGCCACTCACAGTGGAAGAGCTTCGCGGCAAGGTCGTGCTGGTCGATTTCTGGACCTACTCCTGCATCAATTGCATTCGCACGATCCCCTATGTTCGCGCCTGGGCGGAGAAGTACCGGGATCAGGGCCTGGTTGTCATAGGCGTGCATGCGCCCGAATTCGCCTTCGAGAAGAGCATCGGCAACGTCAAACGGGCAGTCAGGGATTTCAAGATCGGCTATCCCGTTGCGATCGACAACGACTTTGCCATCTGGCGGGCCTTCGGGAACAGCTATTGGCCGGCGCACTATTTCATCGATGCGGAGGGGCGGATCAGGCATCACCACTTCGGAGAGGGTGAATACGAGCAGTCGGAGCGCGTCATCCAGGAATTGTTGGCGGAAGCGGCGGGTAGCCGCCGGAACGGCAGCAATCTTGTGAGGCCAGAGGCAAAAGGCGCCGAAGCCGCAGCCGACTTCGCCAATCTCCAGTCCGGAGAGGACTATGTCGGTTACATGCGGGCTGCGAACTTCGTGTCGCCTGAAGGCGTCGCGGCCGATGCGCCACGCGACTATACGACCGGAAAGCCACGACTCAATCAGTGGAGCCTTGCCGGCAACTGGACCATCGGAGCCGAACAGGCGACACTCAACCAGGCCGGCGGCGGCATCGCCTACAAATTCAGCGCCCGCGATCTGCATCTCGTCCTTGGACCAGGCACCGGCGGCAGGAAGGTGCGCTTTCAAGTGAAGGTCGACGGCGCCGCACCGGGTCCCGATCACGGTTCGGATATCGATCGCGATGGCAACGGCACGGTCTCGGAAACGCGCCTCTATCAGCTCGTACGCCAATCGGGAGAGGTGCGGGAGCGGACGTTCGAGATCCGCTTCCTCGATCCGGGCGTTGAAGCATTTGTCTTCACATTTGGATGAGCGTACACGAACCCTAGGAAGCCGAAGAACGCGCTATCTTCGGCTTCCGCCGAGCGGGCGAAGGGGCTTGAGTGTCGTGCCCTCCCTCGATCGCGCTGTTGCGGAGCCTCGCCAGTATCACCAACACTTTTGGTCCAAAGCAAAGGAGGAGAGTTCACATGCGTATTCTCGTGATGGGCATTGCCATCATCGCGCTCGCCGCCGCGCCCTGTGCCTGGGATACCGATCCGCGGGAGCCGTCCGCGATCGCCGCGCTTTTCGGCGGGGCGATAGTTCCGGTTGACGTTCGACGCTGATGCCGGCGAGTCCGTTGAACCCCGGACAGAGACAGCCCATCGCGCCGTGTCCTAAAACGCCGGATATATGACATTTGAGACATGGCCGTTTCGATCTAACATCAGGGCTCTAAAACCAACGGAACGGAGTCCCTCATGACCCAGCATTCGAAAGGTACCGCGCTGATTACAGGCGCATCCTCGGGCATTGGTGCGATCTATGCCGATCGCCTTGCGCGTAGGGGATATGATCTGATCCTGGTCGCCCGCAACCAGGCCCGTCTGAATGAACTGGCCAAGCGCCTTGCCGACGATACCGGCCGCACCGTCGAGGTGGTCACCGCGGATCTTGGCAACAAGACTGATCTCCGCCGCGTCGAGCAGATCCTTCAAACCGACGCCAGCATCACCATGCTGGTCAACAATGCCGGAGTCGGCGCGACCGCCCCGCTGCTCAACTCCGATATCGAGAAGATGGAAGAGATGATCACGCTGAACGTCAGCGCGCTGACGCGGCTGACCTATGCCGCAGTGCCCGGTTTCGTGGCTCGCGGGACCGGTGCGATAATCAACATCGCTTCGATCGTCGGCATCGCTCCGGAAGTGCTGAACGGCGTCTACGGCGGCAGCAAGGCGTTCGTGCTCGCTTTCACCTTGTCGCTTCAGAAGGAGTTTGCCGAGAAGAATATCCGCATCCAGGCCGTACTCCCCGGCGCGACGGCAACCGATTTCTGGAGCATTGCCGGAACGCCGCTGGAGCATGTGCCGAGCGAGATCGTCATGCCTGCCGAGGACATGGTGGACGCCGCGCTTGCCGGCTTCGATCTCGGCGAGCACGTCACCATACCATCACTGCCGGACGCCGCCGATTGGGAGGCATATGAAGCGGCTCGCCAGAGGCTCATACCGAACCTTTCGCTCAGCGCCCCCGCCCCACGATATCGAGCGTTGGTCGGCTAGCGCGTCCATATGCAGGCGACACGGTATGCGCTCCTGGGCAGGAGCGCGTACCGCCTCAATCGATGAATGGATGACCGGCCGGAACCGACCTTTCGGCCGCGGATGGGCTGGGTCGTGGACCGTGACGCCGTTCCGCATTTCGCAGCGCAGGGGTTTATGCCATGTCGCAAATGCCATATATACAGCAATTCCGGCCAGGGAGTTGCGTCATGCATCGTATCGGCTTCGTCGTCTTTCCAAGATTCCAGCTCATGGGCTTCGCGGCGGTGACCGCCTTCGAGATGGCCAATATCGCGCTGGGAGAGCCGGCCTACGAGATAGAGCTGCTTTCGGAAAGGGGCGGGGAGGTCAAGTCGTCCGCCGGCTTCGGCGTCCTCACGAAAGCCTTCAATGACGCTGCCTATGACACGGTCATGTTCGGCGCCAGCTCGACGATCGAGCCGATGACCCCAGGATTGATCGAGTTCGCGCGTCATGCACTCGAAACGGCGCGGCGCGTAGCAGCGCCATGCACGGGCGCCTTCATCCTTGCAGAAGCCGGCCTGCTGGAAGGGCGCCGGGCGACCACCCACTGGGCTTTCGCACGCCAGTTTCAAGAGCGGTTCCCGACCGTGAAGGTCGAGGAAGACCGCATCTTCATCGTCGACGGCAGCGTGTGGACGTCTGCAGGGATGACGGCGAGCATCGATCTTGCACTTGCGATGATCGAGAAGGACCACGGCCAGGATGTCGCGCGCTCGGCCGCCCGCAAGCTCGTCGTCTATCATCGACGCTCCGGCGGTCAGTCGCAGTTCTCCGCATTGCTCGAGCTGGATCCGAAATCCGACCGGATCCAGCGGTCGATCGACTACGCCAAGGCGAATTTGCGCGGAGTTCTATCGGTAGAAGAGCTGGCGGATGCGGCCGGTTTGAGCGCGCGCCAGTTCAGCCGGGCGTTTCGGGCCGAAACGGGGCAGTCGCCCGCCAAGGCCGTGGAGAATCTCCGCGTCGAGGCGGCCCGGCTGATGATGGAGCAGGGCCGGCATTCCATGGACGTGATCGCCGAAGAGACCGGCTTTGCCGATCGCGACCGCATGCGCCGCGCCTTTCTCCGCACGCTTGGCCAGCCGCCGCAAACGATCCGGCGGAATGCGCGCGAGAGCGCATAGGCAGCCGGAAGCGGCCACCCGATCAGGCGCTTCGCCAACTGCGGCGGGTGTCGACGCAACGGCCTGGAATTGTATCTCAATGTGTCTGCGCGCCTGATTTCGACATAGGCTTTCAATTTCGCCGGCTGAGGACACAGTGAAGACAAGTGGATGCCTGTATCTGCTCTTGTCTTTACACAGTCGGGGAAGAAATCAATGGCAGAGGAAATCAACCAGGCGCGACGCCATCTCGTGCGAATGGCGGCATTGGCCGTCGGAGCCGCGCAGTTCGGCATGACGAGTATCGCCCAGGCACAACCAGTCAGCAAGGTCCGCATTCCCGCGACCGCACCTCAGACGAGCACAGGCTTCGCATCGCTCAAGCAGATCGACGCCGGCGTCCTCAATGTCGGCTATGCCGAGCTCGGCGCGAGCGACGCGCCTGTGGTCATCCTTTTGCATGGCTGGCCCTATGACATTCATACCTATGTCGATGTGGCGCCCTTGTTGGCCGCGGCCGGCTACCGGGTGATCGTTCCCTATCTGCGCGGCTACGGGACGACACGCTTCCTGTCGCCCGACACGCCGCGCAACGGCCAACAGTCGGCGATCGCCGTCGACATTATCGATCTAATGAATGCGCTCGGGATCGAGAAGGCGGTCATCGCCGGCTGCGATTGGGGAGCGCGAACCGCCAATATCATCGCTGCGCTCTGGCCGGAGCGGTGCAGGGCCCTGGTTTCGGTGAGCGGCTATCTCATCGGCAGCCGTGACCTGAACAAGAAGCCCTTGCCGCCGAAGGCGGAGCTTGCCTGGTGGTACCAGTTTTATTTCGCCACCGACCGCGGCCGTGCCGGCTACGAGCAAAACCGCGCCGAATTCGCGAGCCTCATCTGGCAGCTCGCATCGCCGAAATGGAATTTCGACGACGCCACCTTCAACCGCAGCGCTGCGGCGTTCGAGAACCCGGATCATGTCGATATCACGATCCACAATTACCGCTGGCGGATCAGTCTGGCCGATGGCGAGCGGAAATATGACGATCTGGAAGAGAAGCTCGCCAAATTCCCGGTGATCGGCGTGCCGACGATCACGCTCGAGGGTGACGCCAACGGCGCCCCGCATCCGGAGCCCGCAGCCTACGCGAAGAAGTTTTCGGGCAAGTATGAGCATCGCTTGATCACGGGCGGCATCGGCCACAACCTACCCCAGGAAGCGCCGCAGGCATTTGCGCAAGCCGTTGCCGACGTCGATCGTTTCTGATCAGCTTTAGTCGTAGCCCTCGAGCTCAGAGCCTCGTTCAACTCATTGCGTTAGTCGATTGAAAAGAAACAAGGGGGCGCCTGGGTGCGTCGCTCTTCAGACACAAGGAGAAGGCCATGACAACCGAAACCAGCACCGAGAGAGCGCCAACGGTCGACCTCAAGCTCGAGGTCGTCGTCATCCCCGTTTCTGACGTCGATCGTGCCAAGAGCTTTTACGGCAGCCTCGGCTGGAGGCTCGACGCCGACTTCGCCGTCGGCGACGCGTTCCGCGTCGTGCAGTTCACACCGCCAGGCTCGCCGAGCTCGGTCCACTTCGGCAAGGGGATCACCTCGGCCGCGCCCGGATCGGCAAGCGGGATGTACCTGGTGGTGTCGGACATCGAGGCCGCGCGCGAAGAACTCGTCAACCGCGGCGCAGTGGTGAGCGAAATCTTCCATCGCGCCGGCCCCGGACAGCCGCCGGTGAGCGGACGGCATCCCGAGCGGGGCAGCTACCGCTCCTACGCCACGTTCAGCGATCCGGACGGTAATGGCTGGCTGCTCCAGGAGGTCACCGAGCGCTTGCCCGGACGCGTCGACCCGGGCGCCACGACATTCGCCTCGGCGACGGACCTCGCGAGCGCCTTCCGACGTGCGGAGGCCGCCCACGGCGAATACGAAAAGCAACTCGGCCGCCGGGACGAGGATTGGCCCACCTGGTATGCCGAGTACATGGTGCGCGAGCAGACCAGCGAGCAGCAACCGTCATGAGCGGCGACCGACGTATGAATGGATGCGAGAGCGAGGCGGCCGTTGCCGCCCCGTTGCCGCGCAGAGCGCCGGTTCACAGTTTAAGTAAAGTGGAAGATACAACTCTTTGAAATTACGAAATTCGGAAGGCTAGGCGCCTTTCGTCGGGGTGCTCTATTGGCGGAGAGCTATTTCTGCCACGAGGCCGCCACCTTCGCGGTTGCGCAAAGTCAGTGAACCGCCGATGACGGTCGCGAGCTGCTGCGCAATGGCGAGGCCGAGACCCGTCCCGCCGGTGTCGCGGTTACGCGACTGCTCCAGGCGATAGAACGGTTCCATCACCGCTTTCAGCTGACTTTCCGGAATGCCAGGGCCGCGATCGAGGACCTTTATGATCACGGTGTCGCCGGCGCGGCGCTGCACCTCGATTTCCGGGCTGCCGCCGAACTTCAGCGCATTGTCGATCAGGTTGGTGAGGATTCGCTTCAAGGCGTGCGGCCGGGTCACGATGGTACCGCCGCTCAATTCTCCGACCGTGACGGCCTTGCCGGTATCCTGATAGTCGTAGGCCAGACTCTCGACGAAAGAGGCGAGATCGATGCGCGAGGCCTTTTCGTCATTGCCGTGCGCGCTGCGCGCATAGGCGACCCCTTCCTTGACGAGACGTTCGACTTCATCGAGATCCTGAATCAGTTTGTCTCTGTCGACGGATTCTTCGGCCATCTCCGCGCGGAGCTTCATGCGCGTAATCGGAGTCTGGAGATCATGTGAGATCGCCGCGAGGATCTGCACGCGTTCCTCCAGATACTGGGCGATGCGATCGCGCATCGCATTGAAGGCCGTTGCCGCATAGGCGACCTCCCTTGGCCCGGTCTCGCTGAGCCGCGGCGTGTTGCTGTTCGGGTCAAGCGTGTCGACGGCTCTCGCGAGATTGGCGAGGGGGCGGACGGCCTGGCGCATGGCGAGCCAGCTGCACAGTACCAGCAGGGCAAGCTGGGTGATGAGTACGTAGGGCAGCCAGTCAGCCACGGGCATGACGCCCCTTGGCGTGACATCGATCGTCAGCGGCTCACCGTCGCTTAAGCGGAGATGGGCCTGAAAACGGCGACCTCCACCGGGGATCGATTCGACCTCGATCGGGTGCTTCGCGCCGATCGCAGTTTGGATCCTGGAGGCGACCTCGGCGTCATCAGCCTCAAGCGCGGGGTTGCCGGGAGTGCCTTCCCCCAGAACGAAGCGGTGGGAGCCGCGATTGAGTTGATCCAGCCAGGCGGCACGCTCGGCTGCGGGGAGTCGGTCAAGGATGGCGATCGATGTCGCGACGTCATTTTCGAGCGTATTGAACATCACCGACCTGGCGGCGATATAGCGTTCGGAAAACAGCACCGCAAACGACATGGCGTGGGCGATCGTCAGACCGGCGAAAAGAATGACGAACAGCCGCGCCCCGAGTGTGCGCGGCCACAGGCGAATTCCGTTGAGAACCGTGGGTGCCATCACCGGGGTTCCACGATTTCGACCGGCATCGAAAAAACATAGCCCTCGCTGCGCACGGTCTTGATGTAGGTCGGCTCCCGGGCATCGTCCCCAAGGCGCTGGCGAACCCGGCTGACAAGGAGATCGATGGAGCGGTCGAAGAGTTCGGCATCGCGTCCCTGGGTGAGGTTAAGCAGCTGATCGCGGTTTAGGACGCGTTGCGGGTGATCGATGAAAACGCGCAGAAGACGGTACTCGGCTCCGCTGAGTGCAATGACCGTTCCGTCGGTGTCGACGAGATGTCTCGCGGTCGTGTCCAGCTTCCATCTGCCGAAACGCAGCAATTGGCCGGCCTCCGAGATCTGCAGATTCGGAGGCAGCATGCGCGCTCGCCGCAGGACCGCCTTGATGCGGGCCAGCAGCTCGCGCGCCGAAAACGGCTTGGCGAGGTAGTCGTCCGCGCCCATTTCAAGCCCGATGATGCGATCCATCTCGTCGGAGCGGGCGGTCAGCATAACGATCGGCGTCGCCTTGTGTCTGCCGACACGCAGCTCGCGGCTTAATACGAGGCCGTCGTCTCCCGGCATCATGACGTCGAGAACGATCAGATCGACCGTATTACCCTCGAGGAAAGTGCGCATCTGGCGTCCGTCGGCGACGGCGGTAACGCGCAGGCCGTTCTTCTTCAGGTAAGCCGATACCAGCTCCCGGATTTCCCGATCGTCGTCGACGATCAGGATGTGATCAATATGCTCCATTGCGCGATCTCCACCGTTCAACTGCCATTCCTTAGCAAAATGAGCATGCCGTGGCAGCATCGCCCGACGGTGCGCTTGTGCCGAACCGTTAGAACCTACGCAAAGGACGGAAAGCCGCGCGCAGCTCTCTGCTGAATAGATCCGGCTCCTCCCACGCGGCGAAGTGTCCGCCCCTGTCCACTCGGTTGTAGTAAATCAGATTGTGATACGCCCGTGCCGCCCAATTCTTCGGCGGCCTGTAGACCTCGCCCGGGAAAATGGTCACGGCCGCTGGGATCGAAATGGCAGCCAGCTTATTGTTGACGGCAGCGTTCTCCCAGTAAATGCGGGCGCTTGAGGGCCCCGTATTGGTCAGCCAGTAAAGCATGATGTTGTCGAGGATCTCGTCACGGCTCAACGCACGTTCTGGTTCGCCGCGGGTGAACACCCAATCAGCGATCTTGTCGTAGAACCATGCCGCCAGTCCGACGGGCGAGTCGGAGAGGCCGTATCCGACGGTCTGCGGTCGCGTGCCCATGATCGCGGCATAGCCGAATCCCTTGTTGAGGAACTCCCTGGCCTCATCAAACACCGCCCGTTCCTCGGCGGTCAACTTAGCCGGCGCGGGATCGCCGCTTCTCAATGCTTTTGCAACGTCCGGCGGGAGAGTGGTGGAGCGCTCGATCCTGTTGACGTGGATGCCGAGCAGACCCGGCGGTGCCTGGCGCCCCATGGCATCGGAGATGATAGCGCCCCAGTCGCCGCCCTGTGACACGTAGCGGCTGTATCCAAGACGCTGCATGAGGACGTCCCAGGCGCGGGCGATGCGGCCCGGGTTCCAGCCGGCGCCCTTGGGTTTCTCCGAAAAGCCGAAGCCGGGAACGGAGGGAAGCACGAGATGAAAGGCGTCTTCCGCGGTCCCCCCGTGCGCCGTCGGATCCGTCAGCGGACCGATGATTTTCAGCAATTCGAAAATCGAACCGGGCCAGCCGTGGGTCATGATGAGCGGCAACGCGTTGGTGTGACGGGAGCGGACGTGGATGAAGTGAATGTCCAGGCCGTCGATATTCGTCTGGAACTGCGGCAAGGCATTGAGTTTCGCCTCTGCGTTGCGCCAGTCGTAGCCGGTCTCCCAGTAGTGCACGAGTGCCTGAAACCTCTCGAGTTGCACACCTTGAGACCGATCACTGACAGTTTCCGGCTCTGGCCAGCGCGTCGCCGCGAGGCGACTGCGGAGATCGACGAGTTCTGCTTCCGGCACATCGACACGGAACGGACGGATGGCGTCCGTCGCGAAAGAGGGCGAGGCGGCAGCCATAGCGGGACGGAACATTGCTGCAAGGCTCGCCGCAGCCGCCCCGTTCAGGAGCAAGGCCCGACGGGAGAGGGTAAAAGCGTTGGCCGATTTGTGTGTTGTCAAGTTCGCAATCCTTTACGGGGCGAGTGTCCGTTTCACCGCAAGAAAGCTTACTTGGTCGGCTCAACGAGCGGCTCGCCCTTGTTGACGATATAGGTCGCGAGTTCCGAGGCCTTGCTGCTGCCGACATTCTTCGCCACGTGGGCCACTCCATCGGGGATGAACAGGGCCTCTCCGGCATGGAGCGTAACGGGCGCTCTGCCTTCGAGCTGATATTCGAGCGAGCCTTCGAGGACATAGGCGACCTCTTCGCCCGGATGGGAATGCTTGATCGAGACCGCGCCCGGCTCGAAGTCGACACGCACCTGCACCACCTCGCGCCCGGGAGTGCCAAGATCGTTCTTGAGGAGGTCGGTGCGGTGAATTCCCGGCTGCTGTGCCTCAGCAACGTTGAGCGTCCATCCGCCGCCAACGATCAGCAAGGCAGCCGCCATGATCCGAGTGGTTTTCATAAGGTCATCCTTTCACAGCTATGATCGAGCCTTCATCTTCGAGGCCGGCGTCGATTTCAGCGCAGGTGTGTATTGGCGATGTGTCGGACGCGCGGGTATTTGTAAGCCCATGTATTGGCGAGTGCGCCGTGCCGATGTGCCGCCGTCGCTTCGGCGGGCCGGGTCAGCGCCCCGGCCGGGCCGGTCTTACCCTCAGGCCGAGGCTTCACGCAGGGTGAATTCAGCGGCATGGAGCTTCACGAAATCATGCGCGCTCATCGGCGCTCTGCCAGTGAGCTTGAGCAGGTCATCCGTCATACGGTCGTAGCGCCCCTCGGCGTGAAGCTTCGCCATGACGGAAAGGTGGCTGGCAAGATGATCCGGCACTCCAAAGCCGCGCAGCGCCTCGATCCATCCGGCAAGCGGGACATTCCGATACGTTATCTTGCGGCCCAAAGCCTCGGAGAACGCCCGCGCATAATGTCCCAGGTCCGCCGACTCGTAACCGGTCAGATTGTAGACCTTGCCGATATGGGGTGCCGGGTCGTCGAGAATGGCCGACACAGCGTGCGCCACGTCAACCGCAGAGATTGGCGAGGTCTTGCTGTCGCCGAGCGGCAGCGCCAGCTCGTCGCGCTGCCTGACGCCGGCGGCGGCAAGGCGCAGGAAGAAGCCCTCGAGGAACACCGTCGGCCGCACGGTCACGACCGGAAGCCCCGACCAGGCCAATGCCTGCTCAGCAAGCCAGTGCAGTTTGTGTTGCGGGCTGTCGGTGGTTTCGGTGATGCTCATCTGCGTGACAGTCATCTGCGACATGTTCACGAATGCCTCGACGCCATGGTGCCGCGCTACGGTAGCCGTATTTACGGTCGCTTCCAGATAGGCCGGCGAAACGGACATGCCGAAGTAGATGCGAGACACGCCATTGACCGCGCGGTGCATCGAGCGGAGATCCGTCAGGTCTCCCTGCACGACTTCTGCACCAAGCCGCCTCAGAGCCTCGGCACGTTCATCCTCTTTGCGCACAAGCGCGCGCACCTTTTTGCCGCTGGCGAGCAGCATTTCGGTGACGTTCCGGCCGATCGCGCCGAGATCCCCGGCGGCTCCGGTGACCAGGATCGGCCTTTCATTCGTGGATGTGGCGGTCATCTTAATTCCTTTCAATTACAATTTGTTGGGGCTGTTTCTTCAGGCGATATCGATCGTCTTGCGCTGGCTCGCAGGCCTGCGCTCTCGATGCAGCAGCGCACTCGTGATGGTGCGGGGCGGGTGTCCGGTCGATAAGCAGTTTTCTTTCAGTTTCGAGTTCCTTATGCTGTATATGCAACATCTAGCTTGATGTAATCCCTGGAGAAGCGTGCAGCATCGTTCATCAGGAATTGGTTTATCTTCAGAGACTTGCGAGTTCGTCGGGAGGGAGGCTGTCGGCCACGCTGACGATGGCGGCGACACCTTCCTCGCCGATCAATTCCGTTGCCTTCACTTGCGCCGTTCGCCACGCCGGCGCCGCGGAAACCAATAGTTGCCTGCCCGCTTCCGATATGATGACCGGACGGCTCCTGCCGCCCGCTTCCGATACCATCTCCTCCACCAATCCCTCCGTCAGGAGCGGAGCCAGATTACGCGTGAGCGTCGAGCGATCCTGATGGTTGGCCCGTCCGATTTCGGCGCGGCTTGCTCCGCCAAGCTTCGCGATCAGCACCAGCAGTGAGAACTGCGAGGCATTGACGCCATGCGGCCGAAGCGCCTGGTCGTAAATGCCGGTAATGACACGCGATATCCGGCGCGTGCGCGTCATCACGCAATTGCGCGTAACCTCGCCTACAATGCCATTGGCCGTCTTGATCTCGGTGCTCGTCATCAGGGCCTCGAAATGGTGCGTATGCAGCACGGTCAATATGCTGCATATGCAATATTATGTCAATAACCCTGGCGCCACGCAGGATGTGACGCGACCAGCGGCTCGTCCTTCCGCCGCAAATGCGGGAATTGGCGCACCCCGAGGTGTCCGACCTAGGCGGGACTCGGCCTAGTTCGTTGCAGACACTCTCGCTCTGCCTGCACCAATACGATGAGAGGATGACGAGTGCGCAATTCTGCGATACTGTTTGTGCGCCGCACAATCTGAAACTAGGCAAGGCCGATGCTGGTGGCTGAAAAGGCAATGCAACGGGCCCCACTCCGCGTCGACCTTGCCCTTCAGGGCGGCGGCGCCCACGGTGCTTTTTCCTGGGGCGCGCTCGATCGCCTGCTGGAAGAGCCATGGCTGATAATCGAGGGAATTTCCGGCACCTCGGCCGGAGCGATGAACGCGGCGGTCATGGCGCACGGCTATGCAGCCGACGGCGCCGCAGGAGCTCGCGAGGCCTTGGCGGCATTCTGGCACAAGGTATCGGAGGCGGCGCGCTTCAGTCCGTTCCAGCGCGGTCCCCTCGATGTCCTGCTCGGCCGATGGACGCTCGACCACTCGCCGGTGTTCGTGGCGATGGACATGATGGCGCGGCTGTTCTCGCCTTACAATCTCAACCCTACCGGCGCCAACCCGCTGCGCGCCATACTGACGGAAACCATCGATTTCGGACGCCTCTCGGCCAGTCCAATCAAGCTGTTCGTGACGGCAACGAATGTCCGCACCGGCCGCGGTCGCGTGTTCCGTAACGGTGAGCTGACCCCGGACGTGCTGCTTGCGTCCGCATGCCTGCCGACGCTGTTTCAGGCTGTCGAGATCGATGGCGAAGCCTATTGGGACGGCGGCTACGCCGGCAATCCGACGATCACGCCGCTGGTTCGCGAATGCACATCACAGGACACCATCCTCGTGCAGATCAATCCGGTCGAAAGGCCGGGCACACCGCGGTCCGCGCGCGAAATCCTCAATCGCATCAACGAGGTCTCCTTCAACGCAGTCCTTCTGAAGGAACTCAAGATGATCGCCCTCCTTCGGAAGGTAGCGCAGGTGGAGGATGAGGAGGGCGCACGCTGGGCGTCGATGCGCATCCACCGGGTCGCAAGCGACACCATGACAGACCTCGGCTACTCCTCGAAGCTCAATGCGGAATGGGAGTTTCTGACCATGCTGCACAACGAGGGACGCAGGTCCGCCGAGGCCTTCCTGGACGCTCACGGCGACGATCTCGGCCACCGCTCATCGCTCGATCTCGATAACTTGCTGGAAGGAGTCTGACGGGTGGGGCTTCTCGGTATTCTGGTTGGCCTTGGGCTCTTGATCTGGCTCGCCTTCCGGGGATGGAGTGTGCTGCTGCTGGCGCCGGTTGGCGCCCTCGTTGCCGCGCTCTTTTCTCGCGAACCGGTGCTGGCGCACTGGACGCTGACCTTCATGAACAGCGCGGCCGGTTTTTTCGCTCAGTTCTTTCCGCTGTTCCTGCTCGGCGCACTCTTCGGCAAGCTGATGGAGGACAGCGGTTCGGTAACCGCCATCGCCGATTTCATGATGCGGCGACTCGGAAAGGACCACGCCATCCTCGCCGTCGTCATCGCCGGTGCGCTGGTCACCTATGGCGGCGTCAGCCTCTTTGTCGCCTTCTTCGTCCTCGCTCCGATGGCGCAGGAGCTGTTCCGGTCGACCGGCATTCCACGGCGGCTGATGCCTGCGGCGATCGTGCTTGGAACGTCCACTTTCACCATGTCGGCATTGCCGGGAACGCCATCGATACAGAATGCCATCCCGATGCCTTTCTTCGGTACGACGCCGTTCGCGGCGCCAGGTCTCGGGATCGTCGCTTCCATCATCATGCTTTGCTTCGGCCTGTGGTGGCTTCGTCGCGTCGCGGCTGCTGCGCGCAAGGCCGGCGAGGGGTTCGGGGTGGGCACCCCCGCGACACCCGAACGTCTCGCTTCCGACGACCGGTTGCGCGAACGCGCCACGGTCGGCAGGGAATTCGACCCGGCCGAGATCGCACATGGCCGGCACACCGAGGCGGCGCCGCCAATCCTGGTCGCGATGCTGCCGCTCGCAGTGGTTGTCCTTGTCAATCTCGGCATGACCCTGTTGATCCTGCCGGCGCTTGATCTCGGGTTTCTCGCGGAGGAAGGGTGGGGCGGGACCTCCCGCTCGGCGGTCAGCGGTGTATGGGCTGTCGTCACGGCGCTGGCAGCCGCGGTTGCGACCGTCGTTGCGTTGAACTTCCGCCGGCTGCCGACGTTGCGCGCGACGATGGACGCAGGCGCCAACGCGTCCGTCCTTCCGGCGGTCGCCGTTGCCAGCCTGGTCGGCTTTGGCGCGGTTGTCGCGGCGATGCCCGCGTTCGCGATCGTCCGCGACTGGGTGCTCGGTATCGGTGGAGGACCACTCGTTTCGATCGCGGTGGCCACGAATATCCTGGCGGCGCTCACCGGCTCCGCTTCCGGCGGTCTCACGATCGCGCTCGACGCGCTTGGCAGCACCTATCTGGTGCGCGCCCAGGAAACAGGTCTCGACCCGGCCCTGCTGCACCGTGTCGCGGTCATCGGGGCAGGCACACTCGATAGCCTGCCCCACAACGGGGCGGTCGTTACCCTGCTTGCCGTTTGCGGCTCAACCCACGGAGAGAGCTACCGCGACATCGTCGTTGTCGGAATTATCGGAGCGATCCTCTCGCTTATCGCGGTCATCGTTTTGGGAACCATTTTCGGTTCGTTCTAATACTTCGGCGGAAGGGAAGGTTGCGACTGAGCGGCCGATGGCTACAACGCCTGGCGGCGGGTCGAGACTACGCCCCTGCGTCTTGGACAACTGCACGGCGCGCACTTTCGCGTACCGGCCGATACCGATCTTGATGGCCACCAGAACGGGCGCGGCGAATACGAAGAGCAGGGCGACCGCGTTGAATGCCGTGTCGAAGGCGATCACGGTGGACTGGCCAGTCACGGCCCGGCCGAGAAGGCTCGTGGTTGCCCGGGCTGCGACTGCCGCGTCCATCCCTTTCGCGCTCAGCATGGCTGTCGCCGCCGCCAGGCGTTCGATGACCGCGGGGCGTCCGGAGGTCACGCTGGCGCCGAGCACCACGACATTCCCCGCGACGTTGTGGTCGATTAGGGTCTGGAGTGCGGCGACCCCGATGAGCCCGCCAAGCTGGCGGCCCGTATTGAAGAGGCCGATCCCGGAGGCGAGATTTCGACCGTCGAGCTTGCTAAAGGCGATCAGGGTGATCGACAGAAACAGGAAGCCGAGGCCGAACCCGCGTAGCAGGATCGCTGCCATCATGTCATTCGCGCCGCTTTCGCTGGTCGATCCGGAGAGCATCCACATCGCAATCATGATCATCAGAATGCCAAAGGGCACGGTGGCGAACGGGGGAACGTGGCGCACCTGCATGAGAAAGGCGGCAATGAGGAGTGCGGCGATGAAAAGCGCGCCGCTTGGCAACAGCAACTGCCCGGCGTCCGTGGGCGTGAAGGCGAGGACGGACACCGCAAACGACGGGATCAGGTACGCACTTCCGAACAATGCGGCGCCGGCGACAAAACTGACGATAAAGGCGAAGAGAAAATCGTCCGATTTGAACAAGGCAAAGTCGAGCAGGCCCTGGCCTTGTGCCAACACCTGTTGGCCGAGAAATGTGAGCAGCGCGGCCGTGCCGGTCACCGTCAGCCACAGGATGCGCGGCTCTTCGAACCAATCCCATCGGCTGCCCTGGCTGAAGACATAGGTGAAGCAGAACAGCGCGACCGAGATCAGCGAGAAACCGAGCCAGTCGAACGGGCGGTGCGGGGTCCGGACGGGCGTGGGGCTATCCGCGACCATCAGGAGCCCGGCAGCCGCCAGCGCGACCGGAACGACGCTGAAGAAGATCCATGTCCAGGATTGGCTATCGAGCAACCACCCCTGAAGGGCCGGGGCGATCGTGGCGGGCGCGACAACGGACCCCATCGCAAACAGGGCCTGAAGGATGGGCTGGCGGGATCGCGGATAGGCGAGAAAAATGATCGCCTGGCCGCCGACGATCAGGGTGGCGCCGGAGAAGCCTTGGATCATGCGCAGCGCGATCAAGAAGTCCAGCCGCGCCGTGACGGCGGCAATGCCGCACGCCGCGCCCATGGCGAGCGTCGCGACGATAATCAGGCTCAGCGGATTGGTACGGCCCATCAGCCAGGGGACGGTCATGAATCCAATCAGCTTGAGAGCGGTGTAGCCGACATCCAGCCAGGCGAACTCGTCGGGAGTTGCATATGTGTCGCCGATGATATCGCCGCGCCCGAGTGACAGGACTGTGCTCGCGATCGCCTCGGTCAGCGTGGCAAGCACGATGCCCGCAATGAGAAGAGCCCCTGTCTCAGATCTGCCGCGGCTCGGTGCGACGGCGACGGTGGTGGTCATGGGTCGCTTCCCGTATCGACCGCGACCCGCGCGGACAGGCCGGGCACGAGGCGGCCGGGCATCGGATTGTTGGCAAACCGGATTTTCACCGGAACGCGCTGGACGACACGAACGAAGTTCCCTGTTGCATTGTCTGCAGGGAGCAAGCTGAAGGCCGACCCGCTGCCGGGCGCAAAGCTATCGACCACGCCTTCAAGCGCCCCTTTCGGATAGCCGTCGACGGTGATGCGGACGCGCTGACCGGGCTGGATATGTTCGACCTGCGTTTCCTTGAAATTCGCCACGATCCACACATCGTTGACCGGAACGATATCGAGCAGTGGGACGCCGGGTGCAACAAACCGGCCGATGCGAACCTGACGGTTACCGATAACGCCGGCGACAGGCGCGCGGACCACGGTGCTCTCGAGGTCAATCTCAGCGAGGGCGCGCGCGGCCCGTGCCTGTGCCACGGCGGCGACAGCCGCTTCTCGCTGGGCGGCAAGGACGGCGATGCGTTGCTGCTGCGCCTCCAGCGTTGCGGCGGCAGCCGATACGCTCGCCTCGGCTCTCGTTCGCGCCGCGTCGCTTTCATCGACATGGGCCTGGCTGATGGTGTTGCTGCGGATGAGTTCGCGGCGGCGGTCATAGGCCTTGGTCGCCAGATCCAGCTCGGCAACGGACGAGCGCCGCTGGGCCTCGGCCTGCCTGATCATGGCCTGCTGGAGCTTTGTCTCCGCATCGACATTGGTGAGGTGAGCCTCGGCCGCTGCGACATTGGCCTCCGCCTGCGCAAGTCGCGCGCGATAATCGCGATCGTCGATGCGGAATAGGACGTCACCCGCCCGGACCGTCTGGTTGTCCTTGACCGCTACCGCCATGACGTAGCCCGCGACCTTTGGGGCGAGTGAAGTGACGTCCCCGCGGACATAAGCGTTATCGGTCGACGTCGTGCCGCCCGAACGCGCCCAGGCCCAGCCGGCCGCCACGACGACGACGGCCCCGAGGCACAGCGCCAAGCCGGCCACCTTTTTCTTGTTGAGTTGCGCCACGACAGCCTCCGGTAATGTTCGTTACCAATGACATCTACGGTAATGGGCGTTACCAGTCAAGAGGTGCATCGCCCGTTGAGATGACAGGCGTTTGTTATTCCTATACTGGCAGAGAGCGTAATGGCCGAACGAGAAGCAGTCGACTATACAAAGGTTGGCTAAGTATTGAGTCGGAATTTCAAGAGCTTAAAGCTGTGGTTGCAGCAAAGGCGGTTGCAAAGTCGTCGGACAGCCGTCCCTCGAGCGGCAACCGGGCTCTTTTTCGAACAAGGCTGCGGCGTCATGTTAGATGCGCAACGGGCGCTGTAGCACCTTGAATTTCTGCGTGTTTCTATTCTTAATCCGGGTACGATTTAAGGGGAACATGCAGCAGACGGCGAGCATCGGCGCGATCTTGGCGTCCGGTGAGCGAAGCGAACTCACCCAGGGATCGAGGAGAAATTCGCGCTGATGATTTCCTGCGCACGCACGGCGCTATTATCGATCCTGGCCATCAAGCAGATCAAACGGCACGACTCTGATTGCCTGCGGCGGTGGCTTCCACCGTCGCCTCGATCGGCAGCGTGAAGACGAACCTCGCTCCATGAGGCACGTTGTTCTCCGCCCATAATTGCCCGCCGTGGGACTCGACGATCGAGCGGCAGATTGCGAGCCCCATGCCCATCCCGTGCTCTTTCGTCGTGAAGAACGGCTCGAATATCCTGTCGGGAAACGCGACGCCCGGGCCGCTGTCACTGATTTCGGTCTGAACGAGATCCCCGATCCGGCACACACGTATTCCGAAAACCCGGTCGCCCGCGGTAGAATCCATCGCATCCATGCCGTTGCGGATGAGGTTGATCAGAACCTGCTGGATCTGGACGCGATCCAGCGTGACGAATGGAAGGTTGCTTTCGATATCAACATCCATACGAACGCGCCGCCGCGTCGCCTCCTCGGCAATGAGGTCGCGTGCTTCGGCAATGACGCTGGCGAGCGTCGTGCTGGTCCTCGTCTCTATGGAATGCTTGAACAAGGCACGGATGTGGCTGACGACATCCGCCGCCGAGTTGGCGTCCTGGATGATGCGTTCAATCCTTTTTTGCGCCCGCTCCATGTTTGGCGGGTCGGCCGTGAGCCAGCGTTGACAGGCGTGCGAGTTTGCCACGATGGCCGCCAGCGGCTGGTTGACCTCGTGCGCAATGGACGCGGAGAGTTCGGCGAGGCTCGCCGCTTGGCTCGCACGGGCGAGGTCTTCCTGGGCGCGGCGCAATTCATCGCGCCCACGCACCTGATCTTCGATATCGAGGCAGACGCCGTTCCATTGAACGATCGCGCCGTCGATATTGCGCATCGCGGCTGCGCGCATTTCAACCCACCGGTACTCGCCGTCGACGCGACGTAGGCGATGCTTCTGTGCATAGGGTTCGCCCGTGGCCAAGGAGTGCGCGAACAGCTTTTTTACCGCGGCCACGTCGTCCGGATGAATGACAGCGTTGAGCACACTTGCGAGGCGTGGGGTCCCAGCGACATCCTTGTCCTCGACGTTGAAGCCGATAAAGCCGCTCAATTGTTGACTGAAGTATATGGGCGTACCGTCCGGCGCTGCACACCAGATGAGCGCAGGCAGGGTCTCGACGAGTTCTCGCAGCGAGCGCTCGCTTTGCCGCAATTTGAGCACCGCCAGCTGGTGCTGCCGGGATATGGCGGCCACGATGAGCGCCGATAGTGCCGAGATGGCCAGAAAGAGCTGCAGCATGATCTGCCTCTGCCTCTGGGACTCGGGATCGCCGGCAAATTGGCTGGCGCCGGATATGGTGAATACCGCCGTGATCAGAGCGAGGACGATCAAGGTGACGGCGGCGCCTCTGAGTTCGAAGCGCACTGCCGCCCAAAGAAGCGGCGGCATGATGATGTAGGCGAAGGGCAGATAATTGCTCAAGGAAAGGGCTGCGATACCGAGAAAGATCAGCCCAAGGACACTGGCCTCGACCCATCGCGCGGCCGAGAGATGGGCCTCGCTGCGCCAGTTCTGGAACACGTCCAACGCCAACGGTGCCACGATCAAGACCCCGGTAGCGTCTCCTATCCACCATAATGGCCAAGCCGACGTGAAGGTCTGCGATTTTATGCCAAACCACGCAAGTGTTGCACTCCCGACCGTCGCGCTTATGGCTGGCGCAATTCCCGCGCCCAATACGACGAAAGCGAGAACTTCCTTCAAGGTTTCCAGCCGAACCGGGCGCCCGCAGACCCGGGTCACGAGCCATGCGCCGGCCATCGCTTCAAGAGCGTTGCCCACATACATCAGGAGGGACGCAGGCAGCGGGCTATGGAACCACAAGAACTGACCGATCAGTTCACCGACGCAGCCCGCCAGCACCCACCACGGCCAGCTCGGCGTAGGGGCGAGCATTAGCGTAGCCATGAAAAGCCCGCCCGGAGTCCAAATTGCAATGCTTGTTCCGGGTACGATCCCGAGCACGTTTGCGAACGCGCAGCCCAAGACATAGCCCGCCACAAAGAGCGCCAGGTGCAAAGATCGAGGGCGGTGTAACCAGACGTTCCTCATCCGCTGCTCCTACCGGACAAAGGAAGGCTGGGGACTGCAGCGCTTCGTGAAGCAGTTATGTTCGATATGCGGGCTGGCGAGATCACACTGCCCCCCAATCTCCCAGGCCCGACACGTGAGCGTTCGGAACCACGCTGGTGACCTGTGAGAGCTCTCGCTCCCACTCGCGCAACGCGGAGCCCGGTTCTGTTGAAACACGCCGCTGTCAACCGACGCAGTGAACCATCCGGTGATATAGCTTTTGCTGTTGTGAGACGGTCCATTTGTACACCGCGTAGCGGGCTTGATGCAAAAGAGATCGCTGGTCCGAGAGCAAAGCTCTCTGCACGATTGCCGGCGGGCCGGGATCGGTTGAACATTCCGTTCTGACGACCCGCGCTCATGGCGGATTCGTCTTTCCAGTCAGGGCATCGCCGATCGTTGCGAGCAGCGCCTGCCCGTCAAAAGGTTTACGGAAGAACCGGTTGTGTTTTGCCTCGTGCGGCTCAGGGATCTCGTGGCGGCCGGTGATCAGAATTACTGGCAGCCCGGGGCGCCGCTCGCACATCACGCGCTTCAGCTCGAAGCCGTCCATGCCGGGCATGCCGATGTCGGTGATCAGACAATCAATCTCTGGCAGCGCATTGCTGTTCAAGAGGGCATGGGCCGACGAGAATGCCCGTACGGTGTGCCCCGCCGACTCGAGAAGATCCTCGAGCGAATCGAGCACGCGCTGGTCATCATCGACGACCGCCACCACGTACTTTGAGTTGGACATGCGCACGCGTTTCCTCAACGTCTGGAACGAATGACTGGAATCTGCAATTTTTCGGCAATTTGTACCAGATCTGCAAGTGAGGTTGCCTGCATCTTCTGCATGATTTTGCTGCGGTGCATTTCAATGGTGGTCTCACTGATGCCGTGCTCGGCTGCCGCCTGTTTGTTCGGAGGGCCGCTGACCACAAGCGGCAGCATCTCGCGCTCCTGCGGCGTAAGCGCCGCCAAACGGCGTTCGAGCTCGTTCAGCTCCGCCCGTGCCGATCGTTGAACGCGGTCCCGGTCGATCGCCCCCCGAACCGCCGCGACTAGATCGCTCTCTCCGACCGGTTTCCTCAGAAAGCCGACAGCTTCGCCCTGAGTGGCGCGCACCGACGATGGAATGTCATGCCCGGTAAGGAAAACGATCGGGGGATGAACGTCCCCGGACAGTTGCTTCTGAAACTCGATGCCGTTGATGCCGGGCAGCTCGACGTCGAGGATCAGGCACGCAGGGAGGTCGGGCCTCGCATGGGCAAGGTAATCCGCCGCGACGGCGAATGTCTCGGCCTGCCACCCCAAGGACTCCAACAACTCTCCGAGCGCCTCGCGCACTCTGGGGTCGTCATCCACCACGAAGACCATTTCATCGCGCGGGCTCATGGTGCCTCGCTCGCTGCCAAGGGAAGCGTAAAGGTGACGGTCGCCCCACGCGTCTCGTTATCCGCCATCCAGATGCGGCCTCCATGCGATTCGATAATCGAACGGCAGATCGAGAGACCCATGCCCATCCCGTGCTGCTTGGTCGTGAAGAACGGCTCGAAGGCGCGCTCGCCGTCTTTAAAACCCGTCCCGGCGTCGCGAACCTCGACGCGGATCGCATCCGGGCTGTCACGGCAGGAGCGTATCTGGAGCGCACGCGAACTGTCGACAACGGCATCCATCGCCTCGATACCGTTGCGGACGAGGTTCATCAGTACCTGCTGCACCTGAATGCGATCCAGCGCGATTGACGGTAGATCCGGATCGAGATTCGTCCTGATGTGAACGTCCTTCGTGGCGATCTCGTCAGCCATCAGTCGGCAGACTTCACCGATCAGGCCGTTGACGTCTCCCGACGACCTCTCCTGCGGCGCCGGCCGGAACAGAGCGCGGATGCGGACGATGATATCCGCCGCCGAGCCGGCACTCCGGATGATGCGCTCGATCGTGACCTTCGCCCGTTCGACGTTCGGGGGCTCGGCGGACAGCCAATGGTGGCATGCGTGGGAACTGGCGACAATCGCGGCCAGTGGCTGGTTCACTTCGTGAGCGAGCCATGCGGAAAGCTCGGCCAGGCTTGCGGCCCGGGTTGCCTGCGCGAGCCTGTCGTAGGCACGCCGCAGCGCCTGCTGCGCGCCCACTTCATCGTCGACATCGGCCCATTTGTCGGCACCAGTGGAAGTTCCTTCGCCCGGCCCGCTCCGCATCACCGCCCGCGTTGCATCGACGTCGAAAGACGCCGGCATGCCGGCAGCGACGACTGCTCCGATGCAGAGCGCCACGGCAAAGAACGCAGCCCACAACAATGCGAGATCGCGCACACCGCCCGAGAAGAAAAGGACGGCCAACATCGAGCCGACGAATGCTATTCCCAATGCTGCCAAGAGCAACCGCGAGGTGCGGCGATGCACACAGAAGAACAGCGAAGCCACCGGAGCCAGAAGGCCAAATGGTGTCGCCGCCAGCCAGGACACGGCGATCCCGACGATGGATGCCGCGAGCATCAGGGCTGCACGCCGTTGTGGAGGCACTGCAATCATGATCGGCTGCTCCTGCCGGACGAGGAAAGCCCGTTGCGCGTTTCCTTGGGCCGAAGTCGATTCAAGGATAAAAGCATGCAGCAATTCGAAGTGCTGCAACGACCTTAGTGCGACCACTCCCCAGCCACAAGTTGATACAACAAGGCCGCCGGATGTCGGGGGGCGATTGCAACGGCCACACTCCATCACGGGCTGTCACAGGTCGAGTTCCATGGCTTTGATCCGCGTAGCGTACAGCAATGCCGCGTCGATGAAGTCTCGCTCCTTGTTCAGGGGTGCTGGGCCCGTTTTCGATCGCCGTCCAAGCGCGAAGGAAAGCTGTTGGCGGCTTCGCCCTTTGCGAATTTCTCCAGCGTGAACCCCAGTTTCGCTTGCCGGACGATCGTGTACTCCTCCCCGTCATATAGGACATATTCGCTCGCTCCGTTCCTGTGCTGATTTGGAAACACAGACGATGAAGCATTACGTTCCGCTGGATCAACGCAAACCAAGGTTTGGGATCTCGGCGACCCCTAAAGCGCCGCGCGTCCAATCGGATGCGTAGAGCACTTTGAATGGCTGCAGAGCCGCGAGCGTGCATGCGCGACCGACTGCGCGTCACCTCGCTGAATGAGGCGGTCGGCTGGAGTGTGCGCGGTCAGGAGTAGACAACCTAAACTTTCGTTTAGTCGGAACAGGTATCTCGATGTGATAGTTTCGCAATGGGATAGAGGAGGAGGCCCCGGCAATTCACGCGATTGGAGTTTGGTGCCCCGGCCCGTCTCCTGGATGTCGGGAGAGAAATGCGCCATGCTCCAAACAATAACGGGCACCCAATGCCAGCATTCGAAAGTGCGAGTGTGAAATCTTCTGGCGTATCCATTGGGCAGAGATGTGTCCCGAGCGCAGAATTGAATGTAGCATCGCACCTTGAGATGCGGGCGACGTGTAACAGATTTCGGCCTAGGCGGAATTCAGTTTCCGCCCGTCCAAGTCACGGCTCGAAGGAGTAGCCTTCTAGCCAAGTAGTTTCCGAAGTAGAGTTAGGTTCTTGCGTCAACTATGCACCATCGCTGTTATTGATGACGACGACGCTCTCCGCGAATCGATGAAGGATATGCTAGAGTCGCTGGGCTACGAAGCCATCGCTTTTGCGTCAGCGCCGGAATTCCTCGCTTTTTATCGCCAATGCCCAATTCACTGCATTATCTCCGACGTCAAAATGCCCGGCGTCGGCGGGTTGGAGTTATTGGAAATATTGAACAACAAGGGCGTCCAAACGCCGTTCATATTCATGACGGCCTTCCGTGATCAGCGGTTGACCACGGCTGCCAGGCAAGGTGGCGCTCGTGGTGTTCTGTCAAAGCCCATAGACTCAGATCAACTGGTCGCGATGCTTGAGTCCGCAGTAGACAACCACAACAGCGGTGAGGATACGGACTAGCCGCTCACCCTGACTGTATTCCTTCGAACACCGCTGCGGCACTGGCCGATTGTCATTTCGCGGACATTCGGCCGAAAGCGAAACCCGTGTGCAGAACGGGCTCTCCTCCTTCCCCGGCAGCATGCAGCGATCCGCGGACCACATCCGTGTTCGGCAAGGCCAATGCCGAGATCCCAGTTCAGAGGGCGCACACCTGCGAGCGGATGATGGAACAGCGCCGCGTAGAGTGCTTACCTGTGTACGAATGACATGAAAAAGGCCGCCCCTTCGAGGGTGAGGGGCGGCCAAATTG
>NZ_JADYVE010000049.1 GCF_020193655.1 Ensifer sp. IC3342 | reverse complement strand
ATCTCGGTGCATACCGCGAAATTCCACGTCGCTGCCGTGCTCGCCAAGCTTCATGCGCAGAACCGCGCCGACGCTGTCGCGATAGCGCTGAGGCAAGGGCTGCTTTACGTCTAACGCTCAGCCAATATGTGTGAAAACCGCGACGGCAGCACCCAGGTGCCGTCGGGTCATAGGGGTCGCGTCGCTCAACTGCCCGGCAGCACGCTCAACTCGCCCACCATCGACGGCTGGTGAGTCCCACACCGAAACTCAAACACACCCGCCTTATCAGCATTGAAGGTTACGGTAGTGAGCTGGCCGCGCTTGACGGTGAAGCTTAGATCGTAGCCGACGATCGCGCTTGGATGCTCCGCGCCGTTGACACCAAGGATCTCGAGTGTGACCTCGTCGCCCTGGTTCACGATAATCTGATTGGGCTCCCAGCGGTAGGTCGATACCTCCCATCGGCTCCGCCAAGGTCTTGAAAGGGCTCAAACTCGCCGTTCATCGTGCGGGACGGCAACGGCAGCAAGGGGTCGATCTTTCGTATTGCTCAGAGGCCGAGCCGCTCGGCTTAGGTCTGGTTCGCGCCATAGCAGACGAAGATCCGAATGAGGTCTCCATTTTGAGGTGAGTTTGGAGGCGACCGAGCAAGAGCGGACTCGGTCGTTGCTCCGCTTCCCGCGGCTAGATGCGGCGGGGTTGAAGCAGCGGCGCTAGTGACAGCTTGAGCACCGCGGCGGCAACCAGTATCCAGACTGGAACATTGAACCCCCCGGTGCTGTCGCGCGCCACGCCAAGCAAGAATGGACCCAAGGCGCCTGCGAAGTAGCCAATGCCCAGAACAAAGGCCGTCCAGGAATTCGCTTCGTTTGCATCCCGTGCGTGGTCGAGCGGCAGGACCATGCCCAGTGTAAAGGAGCCTCCGACGCCAAGGGCGATCAAAGGAATGAAAAAATACGGCATGGTCGGCGGCATAAGGGCAATCGCCAAGATACCGAGCAGAGACGTAGACGCGAACAGCGCAATCAGGCGCCGCCGATCGTTGTTCCGACTGATGAAACCGGCAAGCGGATTTGCAACCATGAATGCAGCGGTGAAACTGGCGAGGAGTAACGCCGCATCCGCGCCGCTCATGCCGCGCTCGATATACATCGGCGCAGTCCAGGCGATCAGACCAAAGAACAGGAAGTTGTTAAGCGCGAAATAAGACGCGGCCAGCCACGCCATCCGCTTGGTGAATGGGAGCGAACTACCCTTCTGAGGAGCAAACGTACCCAACTTAACCGTCTGGGCTCGCCGTTCCGCTCGCGCAATGACCATCCAGGCGCCGATCGCGATAAAACCGGGCAGGGTGAAGATACCCGCACCGATTCTCCATCCGCCGCTTGCTTCAGCCAAAGGTCCAGCCAACGCAGCAGATATCGTGCTCCCCAGCCCGATCGCGGCGGCATAGATCCCGGTGAACAGTGCCACATGGTGCGGATAGTTCTTCTTGATGAAACCGGCGACCAAGGCTCCAGCAACGGCAATTCCCGCACCCACACCCCCTGTGGCGGCGAAGAGTGAGGTAACGCTGTCGGCGAACGCACGGCCGAGCGTGGCGATGGTAAGGGTGGCGAGCGCGATCAGCATCACCTTGTCGCGCCCGAAGCGGCGGGCAAGCCATGGTGTCGGGAAGGCGAACAGCCCCATCAACAGCGCAGGGATTGCTGTCAGAAACGACGCCTGTGCGTTTGAAATCGCAAACTCGTCCCGGATAGAAGGAAGAAGAGGACCGACCGACACAATAGCCGGTCGCAGGTCGATAGCGACCAGCACCACACAGGTGATTGCGACCGCCATGGTCAATTCAGAGGACTTGCGGTCAGCTCCATTCATTGGCTTTCTCCCGAGATTGATGACCTATGCGCAGGGCGCGCGAAGCCGTTGACTGGATGTTCAGTCTTCGAAGCAACAGCAGTGGTTGGTTTGATGACGGGGCGAGGGGCGCGTCAGGCTCTTTCTTGGAGACAGGCGCTCGCCGGAAAATTACGAGGAGGCTGCGGAGCCGGCCTCGGCGATGGCAATGTCTTCGGCGGCAGTCCCACCGCTCACGCCAATGGCGCCGATCGTCCGCCCTTCGTATCGGATAGGAATGCCGCCTCCAAAAACCACGACCCTTCCACCATGAGAATGCTGGATGCCGTAGAGTTCGGCGCCAGGCTGGGCCAGTGCACCAAGTGCGTCCGTCCGGTTGTTGAAGATGTAAGCGGTAAATGCCTTGTCGATGGCAAGCTTGGCCGAGCCTGCCATGGCCCCGTCCTGGCGAACAAAGGACAGCAGATGCCCAGACGGGTCGACGACCGCGATTGAGCAGGCAACATCCAGCGCGCGGGCGGCGGCGATGGACCTCTCGATCATCTGTTGGGCGTCGACAGCAATATCGTTGCAATAGCAGAGGACATGGCAAGCTCCAATTTGTGAAGGTGATCCGCCGACGCGAGCCGTCGGCAGATCACGACGTTCCAGCCCGCTCAGGCGGTCTTGGCCTTCATCTGGCTCAGAGCAGCGACCAATGCCTCCGCTGCCTCACTCGATGACGCCGGGTTCTGACCGGTGATGAGCTGGCCATCGACCACGGTGTGCACGCCCCAGTCCTTGACCTTGGAGAAGACCGCGCCGAGGCCGATCAGCTCGTCCTCGACCAGGAACGGCACGACCTTCGTGAGACCAACAGCCTCTTCCTCGGAATTGGTGAAGCCGGTGACGTAACGCCCGTGAACGAACGCGGTGCCGTCGGGATTGGTCACCCGACGCAGGACGCCCGGTGCATGGCAGACGAGAGCGATCGGCTTGCCGGTCGCGATGAAGGATTCGATCAGCTTGATCGAATTCGGATCTTCGGCGAGATCCCACAGCGGGCCGTGGCCGCCGGGGTAGAAGACCGTATCGAAGTCCTTCTGGTCGACGCTGTCGAGGCGCACAGTTTCTGCGAGCTGCGCCTTGGCTGCCTCGTCGGCGTTGAAGCGCCGCGTAAGCTCGGTCTGGAACATCGGCTCGTCGCTCTTCGGGTCGAGAGGCGGCTGGCCGCCCTTCGGCGAGGCAAGGGTGATCTCGGCGCCGGCGTCCTTGAAGACGTAATACGGAGCTGCCAGCTCTTCGAGCCAGAATCCGGTCTTCTTGCCGGTGTTACCGAGAGTGTCGTGGGAGGTGAGTACCATCAGGACTTTCATTGTAGGATCCTTCCTCAGATGGCGCCGTGAGGGCGTTGTAGCCGGTTGATTTGGAACTCGATCAGCCGCATCGGCTTGTCGATGAGCTGATAATGGCACCTGCGCACATATTTCAGAAATTTACTTCTTTGATTTTAGATATTCATATGAGATTACATCTCGATGAGATACGATCTGAACCTGCTCCCGGTTTTCCTCGCTCTGATGGAGGAGCGGAGCGTGACACGGGCGGCAGCCCGACTGGGCATCACCCAGCCGGCGTTGTCCAATTCGTTGAACCGCCTGCGCGATACCCTGCGCGATCCGCTGTTCATCCGCGAAAGGTACGGCATAAAGCCGACGCAACTGGCCGAAGAGATCGCTCCGACAATCGAAGCAGCGCTGGCGCAACTGGACGATCTCATCTTGAACCAGCAGGAGTTCCAGCCGGCAAACGCCGAACGACTGTTCACGCTTGCCCCGAACAGCTACGTCGAGCTTGTGTTGATGCCGGCCCTCGTCGCGAGGGTGCGTGAGCTGGCGCCGGGTATCAAGCTCCGCATGACGGCTTTTGGCAACGATCTCGCCGAGACCGGCGTCATTTCCGGTACCACGGCGATGGTGCTCGGCCGGATCGTCGATCCGCCGGACAACCTTGTCGTCCAGCATCTGATGGACGATGGGCTCGCCTGCGTGGTGCGTGCGGACCATCCCGACGTTCGAGAGCGTATTTCCCGAGAACAGTACGAGGGGCTCAAGCACGTGAACGTGCTTCCACCGGGCCGGCTGCGCGCGGGTCTCTTCCAGGCATTGGGGCAACAAAACCTCAAGCGAGAGGTTGCCGTTTCTGTGACGCACTTCCTCGCCGTGCCCGAGATGCTTGCGGTCACCGACTACTGCGCAACACTGCCGCGTCTCATCTGTCGAAGCCTCGAGCGAGATCCGCGCCTGAGGGTGCTCCCAACGCCCGTCGACCTCGGCACTTTCCCGGCGCAGATGGCCTGGCACGTTCGCTACCGCCACGACCCGGCCCACAGGTGGCTGCGTTCGATGATCGGCGACCTGGCAAAAGAAATAACTTCGGAAGACACCTAAGATCGCTCTCCTGGATTCGTGTTGAATGTCCGCAAAAGGGGCCAGCACCGGAAATCCCGGCCTTTGTCGACGAGCGGCAGCAACGGGTGGGGAGCGGAAGTCTAACGCCAACGCCCTGGATCGCTAGTTTGCGCACCGAAGCGGAGACCCGCGCCGGGCAGGGTACTTCAGGAACTGGCACGGCCATTGTGGTGCGTCGTCGACCTCGACTCGGACCGACGCCATCATCGCCGAAGCAGGTTTGTTTCTGATCGCGCGAGCAGCCAGGCTCGCATGAAGCTGATTGCGCATGATCTCTGACCGCGCGACAGGACGCCAAGGCTACTCCTTGTAGTTCTTTTCTAAGAATTCCGATCTGAAGTTCTGTGGCGGCGTGTCACGCTCCGGCCTCCCCTCCGGCGTGAAGTCCATTAGGTTCCAGTACGGCCACACCGTGTCGACGTGGTTCATCATCGATTCGGTGCTCCAGAAATGGAAAATCTTGCCGTCGCGCTTCGTGAAGACAAGCATCACGGGCAACTGCATGTCGTCGCTGTCGCCCTGGCACTTGTAGTCCGCCTGGAAGGGCGACTCGTATCCGGACAGCAGCGGGATCTGCGACCAGCCGCGTTGTCTCGCCCACGCATCGATCTTCTCGGCCGGGGCCTTGGCGATGGCGGCGAACGCAGCGTCCTGCGCGACCGAATACCAGGTGCGGTCGAACCCATCCATCAGCGACGTGCAGGACGGACAGGGCTTGTCCCAGCTCGGGCCGAACATCCATGAGTAAAGCAGCAGCGTGGTCTTGTCGCCGAACAGCTCGGAGAACTTCACGCTCCGTCCCAGCTTGTCGTCGTTGGCCCATTGGAAGACGTAGTCCTCCTTTAGCTCGCCGCCCAGCGGGAGCGTGCGGCGCTTGGCAGCCACCGATTTAGCCTTCTCCACGAGCTCTTGCTCGTCTTTAAGCAACAAGTCGCGCGCAGCGCGGTACGTGCTGCTTTCATTGGGATATCGCGGTTCCATCTCCGTCTCCTTTGAAGCATGGCGGCTTGTGGCGTAGTGCGACTGCTGGCGCCGGGGGAAGTCTCGGTGCTGTGCATTACCTTAGTGGGGTGCAATCGGTTCCGGTCCAGTCAGGTCTTCGATATTGTTCCTCCTACCTGGATCGGTTCCGATCAGCGCACCACGCATTTTGTCAGTTTCCTGCGACTTCCCGGAACATTTTTGGCGGCTTCGGCCGCTCTTTGCTTCTGATGCCGTCTCTTGTGTTTTGGCATTCCGGCCCACCTCCTCAGGAGGCGATCTCGACCGGGCTACCGATCGAGAGGCCAAGCTCGCGGTCCGCGCGTCCCCGGTTGAGCGCGATCTCGGCAAGCCCGTTCGAATTCTCGTACCAGAAGGCGCTGCCGGGCAACCGGTCGCTGAACGTTCTGGCCCGCTCCAGCATGCGGCCGGCTACCGCAAGTTTTGCATCGGGGGGCAGCATGGCTGCCCTGAGTCCGGTCATGGCATTGCCGTAATGGTCGAGATAGACGATCTCGCCGAGTTCGTCCGGCCAGTCTGGCCGCCGACCGAGGTCGCGCGGCTGGCCGGGTGGCGGCTCGCCGCGTGCCAGCATCGCCGCCACCGGCGCGAACAGGTCGCGGCCGTGAAAGCTGGCGGAAAGTCGCTCAGGCCTCCAGTCGATTTCCCACGACTTCGTCTCTCCGGCGCGCAGCTGGACCAGTTCGAACAGGCCGTTGCCGGGGCCGACATACCATCGCCCATCGGCCTCCACGATCATGGCCGGCCGCTCGCCGCCCACGCCGGGATCGACGACGCAGAGAAAGATCGTGTCGGCCGGAAACCACACGGCATAGGCGGCCAGCAGATAGGCGGATGCTGCCGGATTGGCGGCCGGCGCATCGGCGAAGAGGTCGATGACCGGAATGCCTGGCGCTTCCCGGTGCAACACGGCCTTCATCTGGCCCGTGTAGGGCCCGCTGAGGCCGAAATCCGTAAACAGCACGATCATGTGGCGAGCTTGCGCCTGAGGAGCAGGGGATGCAAGATAACTGGGCGAAGGTTCTCAGCCGGGTGGAAAGCGGGAGTTCCCTCGGCTGAGGTTTGGTTCGCGCCATAACCGGGCTTTCCTGGCTTCTCCGCTGAGGACGCAGCCTCGCGGAGGCCGTCCACCAGCCTGTCGACTGAGCGGATGCGCGTGTCGCCTCAAGTGCGCCGGCACCAGACCCTGCGCCGAGCAGAGCTCAGCCTTGCTCCAAAAGTTGCTGCGCCAACTCTTCCCATTCCTCATCAAGCGTTAAGATTGACGGTGCGACGCCGCAGCGGCGATACCAATATTCTGCGTTCGATTGATCGCCTTCCTTGCGATGGAGGTAGGCATGCACACGCATGTCCGCCGTCTCGTCGTGCTCCTGCACGCACTCGTGCGCCTTTTTCCAATTGCCCTTCGCATCCCACCACAGCGCCTGCAGGGCGGAGCTTGAGCCGACGGGTGGCTGCGGTTTCGCAACCGAATCTCTGAATGTGTGCAAATCCATTTTCGGCACCGTGGTGAAATCCAGGACGCCGATGATATCCGCGCCCGCGGCCGAGCGGTAGCGTGCATCGGGCGATATCCGGATTGACCACAATGGATGGGAGAGCTGCAGTTCGGCCACTTCGTTGAGACACTAGCCGTTTGTATACAGTGCCCAGCGTCCAGCTCGCTGCCTCGAGTGTCTGCAATTTTAGCTTTCTAGCTAAATTGCTCCGGTGCCAAAGGTTGGCAGGGGTGTGAAGCCTTTCGCCACCCGAGGCCTCCGTAGGGGCCGCGTCCGCGGATCGTACTTGGCGAGCAGGCGACGGTTCGAGCGCCCGACGTCGGCACTGAGGGCAGGCACCTAAGCTCATCCCCGAGAAAGTGTCAAAACAGCCCGAAAAAACGGATGTATGCTTCGACAGATGAGCCGTTCTGCGAAGAACCCGACTTCGACAAGGTCTGCATTCGCATCACCTCACCGTGGGCCTTTCCAAGCGGCCGTGGAGAGTTACATATGTGACATTGTCGTGATCTTGGCCGCCATGGTGATCGCTCTCCGCAATCTTTGTAAATCCTATGAGACTGCCGAAGGGCGGCTTGAAGTGCTGAGAGGGATCGATCTCGATCTCGGCGCAGGAGACAGCGTTGCCCTGACAGGGGAGTCTGGTAGCGGTAAGAGCACCCTCCTGCATCTCGTAGCCGGCCTAGACCGCCCGGACGCAGGCGAGATCATGATCGGGGGTCGAGACATCTCCAAGCTGGATGACAGTGGTCGCGCCGCCTACAGGCGAACCGAAGTTGGCCTCGTGTTTCAGCAGTTCAACCTTATCCCCTCACTGGACGTGGCGGCGAACATAGCCTTCCACGCTAAGCTCGCCGGCCGCCATGATCCCACGTGGGAAAATGAACTCGCGGAGCGCCTCGGGGTCGGGACATTGCTGACCAGATATCCAGA
>NZ_JADYVE010000048.1 GCF_020193655.1 Ensifer sp. IC3342 | reverse complement strand
GAGAGGAATTTTACCTGCAACACAAATCCTTCCCGGCTCGCCGTGGATGGTTCCCGTCGAAGCATTATCCTCGGAAGCCGTCCGGATAGGGGTTCAGGGTGTCGTCGATCGACGCCCGAAGTTTTATGAAGATTATCAATACGATAAAGTCGTCCGGTTGCCCGGAATCTGATGGAGGGATGCATTATGAAGCGCACTGTGCCGATCGTTTGAAACTTCTCTATTTTGATGGCCAGGGCTTTTGCCTCTATTACAAGGTCCTCCAGAGGGGCCGCTTTCCGTGGCCATCGACCGCCGATGGGACGGCTCGCCTGACAACGGCGCAACTGGCGATGTTATGGGAAGGAATTGATTGGCGACGTCCGAACTGGGGCGCCCCGCCGGCGCGTGTCAGTTAGCTTTATCCCTCTGATTCTGCTTGTTTTTGTGGATATTCGTCCTGACCTATGGTAGTCAGACCCATGTCGAATGCCCCCCCCCAAATCTTCCCGATGATCCGGCCTTCCTGAAGGCGATGATCGCCGCCTTGCAGGCGGAAAACGCGAAGATGTCGGCGACGTTGCAGGTCCATGACCAATTGATCCAGTCCCTGCGGCTGCGCATCGCCAAGCTGAAGAAGCAGGTCTTCGGCAAGTCCTCGGAAAAGATCGAGCGGGAAATCGAACAACTCGAACTGGCGTTGGAGGATCTTTTGATCGCCGCGGCGGAGCGCGATACGAAGCCGATCAATGAGGCCGATGAGCCCACGCCCGTCGCGCCGGTGGCAAACACTCCCGAAAGAATAATGCGGCGCCGTCCGCGGGTATCGGAAAAGGCAACGCGCGAACGCAAAGAACTCGACGCCGGCACCTGCTGCCCCGATTGCGGTGGTGCACTGCGCCTTGTTGGCGAAGACGTAAGCGAAATCCTCGACATGATCGCTGCGCAGATGAAGGTCATCGAGGTCGCTCGATTGAAGAAGTCCTGTCGCTGCTGCGAGAAGATGGTTCAGTTGCCGGCACCCAGCCGTCCGATACCGGGTAGCATGGCGGGTGCTGGCCTTCTGGCTTACATCCTGGTCTCCAAGTTCGACGACCATCTGCCACTCTATCGTCTGAACGAGATCTTCGCTCGCATGGGCGCTGACATTCCCGACAGCACGCTGGTCGATTGGTGTGGTCGCGCCATGCAGGTGCTCCAGCCACTGATCGAGCGGATCGAGGCCGCGATCATGGGGAGCGACCTTCTCCATGCCGACGACATCCCGATCCGGGTGCTCGACCGCTCTCTTCGAGACAAGGGGTTAGGTAAAGGCGTGAAGAAGTGCGCGATCAGCGGCCATGGGCGGGCGCGGCTCCACCGGGTGCGGTCTATTACTTCGCCCCGGACTGGAAGGAAGACCACGTCCATCATCACCTCAGGCAGGCGAGCGGCATCCTTCAAGCTGATGGCTACAAAGCGCTACGGGAAGCTTTATGACCCTGGAGCGGATGGGACATCTCGCTTCCGAGAAGCGGCGCACTGGCGACGCGACTTCCACGATATCTGGACCTCGAATAAATCCGAGATCGCGCGCGAGGCTCTCGATCGTATCGGTGCGCTTTACGACGTCGAACGCGACATTGCCGGTCAACCTGACGATATCCGCTTGGCCGCGCGTCAAAAGCACAGCAAGGCAAAAGTCGAAGCCTTGCGTGTCTGGGCCGAAGCGCAACTGACCCGCATTCCGGGTAAAAGCGATTTGGCGCAAGCCTTCCGTTATGACCTGAGCCGCTGGTCCTCATTCTGCCTGTTCCTGGAAGATGGTCGTGTCGCCATCGACAACAATGCCGCCGAGCGGGCCCTGCGCCCGCTTGGCGGACCTGAGTCATTGTGCACTCCTTCTCTAAGTGTCTGTAAACATTGGAAGCGTCTCCGTGTCAGCAATGCGACACGGGCGGCCCTTTCGGGCTATCGCAGCTTGGACCGTCGCAGAAGCCAGGTCGCTGGCCCGGATTTGATACGGCGCGCCGGGAACCACCTGCTCGGCAGACAACACGTTCGTCTTGATAAGGTGGCGTATTCTGTGGTTCGTCACGCCCAGAGCCGCCGCCGCCTCTGTCATGGTAAGCCATTCGCCCTCTTTATCGGCTGATTTGTACGCGTGAATGGCCCGGACCCGCCTTACGGAAGCGACACGGTGTGCGGTCCAGGTTTTTCCTTGCCCCGTGGGCATACCCATTCGATTGAGCGACGCGGCGATATGTTCATCGGACCAGCGTCCTGCCATGCTCCGCATCACTGCCAAAGCATCTTCCGTTGTGGCGCAACCGTGTTCACCGCTCTGAGGCTTGCGCACTCTCAGTTCCGAGTGCTGACCGCCTTTCCAGTGGATGGTCAGCACCACGTCGCGCACTTCATCGTCAACATCGACAGCAATGTCGGCGATCAATGTACGCAGCAGTTGCTGGCGCACGCGCATGGTGACATCCGGCGACTCCCAGGCCGCCTGCAGATTGTCGGCGAGGTTTACGAAGGTGCCTGTGTCAACTTCGATGGTTGAAGGACTATCTGCAGGCTTGCGCACTTCCAGATCACGGACGCGACGTAGCGCCGTTTCGCAATTCTTCTCAAGCTGTGCAGCAATCAGGCGGTTGTCTGGATCGCATGCCGCATAGCGGCGCTCGGCGAGGCTTGCCTCGCCCCGAACGGCCATAATTGTTGAGCGCCAGTTGCTGTTGGTTGCGCTCGTACTCTTCCCAACTGATGTAACCTTCGTGATGGTCCCGGATCATCACTCCCAGGTGCCGGCCGGCTTGCCGTGTCCGTAGCTGCGCCGCGCCCTCCCATCGACGATGGCTGTCCGCTTCTCGCTCTTTCCATAGACGTAGACGTCGGCATAGAAGGGGATCTTCAGGATGCCGATGACATTCCGGTAACGGACTGGCGTCCAGACAAAGCTGGTCATGCGACCTTCGTCCGACGGCCGCGGGAAGTGGATATTGTCCCGTGTCATCGACAATAGCACCTGGCGTGCGCTTCCAAGCTCACGGAAGCGTGCGAAGATGGACCGGATCACGTCCTGCAGCCGCAAATCCGGATCAAGCCCGAGCCCCGCCTCTCGATGCCAAATGTAGCCGAACGGAACGGAAAGTCCCAGTTCGCCACGGCGCGCCTTCGACCTGGCGGCATCGAGCATCCGGGCTCTCAGCACGCCCAGTTCGAACTCGCTGATACTGCCCTTCATTCCCAGCAGCAGCCGATCGTTGGCTCGACACGGATTGTAGACGCCGTCATGGTCAATCACGCGGGCTTCGACAAGGCCGCATAGTTCGAGCAGGTGATGCCAGTCCCGACCGTTGCGCGCAAGCCGTGAAGCATCGAAGCATAAGACAGCACCAACTTGGCCAGCGCATAAAAGGGCGACAAGACGGTCGAAACCAGGGCGCGCGACAGTTCTGCTGGCAGAGCGCCCGAGGTCGTCGTCGATGGTCTCGATGTCGCTGAAGCCGTGTTGTCGCGCAACGCCAACAAGATCATATTGTCGTCGCTGGCTTTCCAGATTTGTCATGACCTGCGATTGGGAGGATTGCCGCACGTAGACGATGGCTTTGCGCGCGAGCAGCGCTGTCGGAATCAAATCAGTGTTGCTCATCGATGAGCTCCTCGACGACGAGGCCTGCGGCCGGCATCAGCAGGCAAGCCAGCGTTGAAATCGCCTTCTTGCGATCCTTGTCGCTCAGTCCGTCGAGCATCCGGGTTTTGAATATCAGGTCGAGCTGCCGGCCCGACGCCGGCACCAGCGTATTGCGGGATCTCATCATGGTCCTCCTGAGTGATTCTACGTCCACTTCGGAAGGGTGCCGCTTTGGTGCCGCCAGAGACCAGCCTGTTCAATTCGATTAGCGTCGCAAGATCGACGCGTGGCGTTCCCATGGTCATGCCGCGGCAGACCACGGGATCGATCATCCACCCTGAGATCGCGATGACGACACCTGTCGGCCCCAGAACCTTCAAAAACCGACCTGTCGCTCGTTCTTCAACACGGCGAATGGAAACCCGCTGGCCAAAATAAGGATGCCAGCGATAAAGAACCTCAACTTCATCGCCGACATGGGCAGAATGAACGGGGCATTGGAATCGGAAGAAAGAATTGGCTATTTGCTGGCGCTGACACCGGCGCGGAGACTTTGGCACGCGCCATGACGATCATCGAGACGGCCAAGATGAACGGCCTCGACCCGCAGGCCTATCTGGCCGACGTGCTCGATCGCATTCACGATCACAAGATCAATAGGCTCGACGAATTGCTCCCTTGGAATTGGGAGCCTGTTCCCGTGAGCTGCGCAGAGGCCGCCTGATGGCAACCGTGACCCATGTGTTCAGCATCGATTACGTCGCCAAATTGCTCGACGAAGATTCCGAACTCCTTCAGGCGATCGTCAGCAACGATGATAACCTGAGCTACGGCAGCATCATCAGCGTCTACACCGGGCAGGACGAGGCAATAACTTCGCTTACCCGCGGCGGAATTGAAGAGCTGGAGCAAATGCTTGCCCATGCTCGTCGCACCGCTGACGAATGGAACGACTTCCTCGAAGACTTCGTCGATGACCAGGAACTCCTGGCTCGCATCAAAGCGAAATCTCCGCGGTAACAACCGGGCGGTTACGACATAGAAGCTCACAGCAGCTCATCGTGTCCGCTACCGATATCCGACCGCTCACCCCTTCCGCCAGACGGGGTCTCCTTGTCGCTTACAGTCATTGAACGGCTTGGCTCATATGTTGGACGCCGTCAAGCGTCGGAACGGTGGCAGTTCAAAGGCTAGTCCCGGCAACGAAAAAGGAGCTTCTGTATAGACATATTCATTTGGAATGCAGGGCGGGGCCATCGCGGAAATTAGGCGCCGTAGATTCTCGGCGCTGTTACTAGCAGCAAGCGTACAGAAATTCCCGCAATTCCACGTCACGCACCCATATTTGAAATACGCCGCCAATGCTGCTGACATATCATCGAGCGTAGTCTCGTTGAAATTCATCTTTTTAAGAATAACGTCGTTCTTCTTTTTCAGATCATCCGGATTGAAGAAGCGCGCTTTATATCCATGGTCTTTTTGCAACTCACGACGGAAGTACTCATCCGAGTCAGCTTGCCTGAACTTTTCGACGAAGAGAAATACCCCCTCCTCTTTCAAATGGCGTTTCACAAAACCAATCTGCGCCTTTCGGTTTGGGGAATACATTTGAAATGTGGTGTCCTCCAAAATGATGTCGAACCCGTCGGAAAAATGCCTTAGCGCCGGCGTCGAGGCTATCCTGCTCTGTGTGAGGTGATGGAACGGACCGAGGAAGAATGTTGCATGTGCGGGTTGTCCGTGGAGAAGGAAGCTCTCCTCGTTTTCCTTATTAGGGCTGCACGAAAGGGTTTGAATCTTCCCTTCGCTTAACTCAGCTAGTGTTCGAGCTAGCGTAGCTTCCGCAGCCCCCAGATTATAGAACCGAATCGGGTAGGCATCGCTCGCAATAGCATATCGTAAGAAGGCGTCGCCTTGCCGGATGTCTTCCTCAAGACGATAAGGGATACTGCTAAAATAATGAGGATCGAAACGGCCCCAGATCTGGCGATGCGCGCGCATGAAGATTTCCAGAGCCACATCGCCCTCGAAAAGGCGCGGATCAGCGTTCGGAACTCTGATCGGAACTCCTGATCGTCCCGCAGCAGTTTCCGAGAAAAATTCGGCCATTTCATTCAATCGCGGAGCCTTATCGCACTCCATAATAAAGTCTTGCATCTGCTGCTCCATGTCGCTGTCGCCAGGTGAATTGTTCGACGCACAACCTTCGGTCTGCGCATGAACGACGTTTCCAAATGCATCTGCGGCGCGCGGGTGGACGGGCTCTCCGGTGGTGGTTCGAAGATTTTGCCAAAGACCGCGGTTTTCGCCGTCAGCAGGCTTGCGTTGCCAAAGTTCTATCACATCACAGCAAAGCATAAATTAATCTTGGGTAAAGTGTATTTTTCGCCGAATGTAACATTCACAACAAAAAATAAAAAAATCGACAATCGGCTGGCATCCTGAGAAGTTGAACAAGACGGCAGCATGGAAGATGTTGTATACTTCGTATCGCCGGTGAACAATTAAGCGCTTAGGTAATGATCGGTTTCGGCCGGCTTTGGAACGCGGCGAGTAGCACAAAAGTTGCCTGGATCATTTGAGCAGGAGCGAGAAGTTGTGGCGGCAGCGGCCACGATGCGGTGATGGCATCGCCCGGCGCTCCGGCGATGTAGTTGCGACCATCCGGCGCTCGGCTTTGTTGTGCCCGATCACGGGTATGATGGTGGAGCATGTGACACAACGCTTCTGGCCTAGCGAGACTGGAGTTGTGGCTCTGCGGAGCATTGTGCCGCGATATCCGGCATCGGATGCGGCCGATCCGTTGCCGATGATTTTTCCATGTGAGGGAAGATCGCTGCGAGCGTGTGTCCGTCATAGGGATGCCAGACGCTGCTTATATGGAGGATGCGCCCTTGCCCTTCCTACGCACTCGACTCCGGTGCATGCAGACTGTAGATCTTGCGGCCGCGCTCGCGCTGCTTCTGCTCAAGAACCGCCAAGCCTGGTAGAGCGCCATTTGAAAATCGCCTCTAGTCCCCCTTTGTCTGCGACCTGGCGGGAGATGTCGCGAATCTTCAAGCCTGCGCAGCGCCTTGTTGGCTCTCTTGAACTAGTTGGCGCGCGTATAGCGCTGGTCAGGCGCGCTCGCTGTTTCTCTTTCCGCTGCTCGGTGTCGACTTCGACAACGACGCGTATTCATGAACGCGTTCGTCGTCTCCTGGTGCCGCAGCGAGGATTGGAAGTGACGCGCTCTCGCGCTTATCGAAAGAACGATCAAGCGCATGTGGAGCAAAAGAACGGTGCTATCGTGCGTCGCCTGGTGGCACATGGCCGGTTTTTCGGCGCGGACGCCACGGCTACCCCTGCCCAACTTCATGCAGTGGTGCGGCTTTACGGCAATCTGTTCTAGCCATCATTCAAGCTGCAGGAGAAGACGCGGATCGGCGCGCGTGTGATTGGCGCTTTCATCCGCCAGTCCCACCCATGGCCCGCGTCCTTGCGCATCCGGTTGTGGCTGAGCTCGCAAGGGAGCGGCTGCGGGCAATGATGGAAAATGCCGATCCTGTGCTGCTGTTTGCCGGATCCGAGCCGGCCAGGAAGAGCTCGGACGGCGGATCGATCGTCGTGGCCTGCATGCTAGCTTGAGGAGCGAATCGTTATCGATCTCCAGCGCTTCGCTGCGAACCTTAAGACAGCCTGGAAGAATGGCTAGACACGACCAACCCATCGGCCGCCGTATAGAAGGACCAAACCCTGGCCCAAGAGGCCAAGCATGTACGAGCCCTTCGAGGCACAGAGCAGGGGCTGAAAGAAGCCCCACTCTCTCGGCAGCAGGCGTGCTGCAACGCCTGACAGAGATCAACCCGATCCACTTCACGGAAAAGAACTTTAGATTGGTGCAAAAGCTCGTGAGGGGCTGGCGCATGGAAATGGCTGGGCTGATCATCCTGGATGGTGGTTGGATTAAGAGCTTGTACTCTGCCGCCGCGGCGGCAGAAGATACGGGCACTTCGGCGTCGGCAGTGCTCGGTAACATCCGCGGCGAGGCAAATAGGAGGGGTCAATTCCTCTCTTCGCTTGACAACTTCTCTGGCGTGACGGTGTGGGCCTGACGCGCTCTATTTACGCGAAATGCGGTCAGGCCCACTTGGTGTTGGCCATTGCCGCCTGATGCCGCCGCCGAAAAGCCGCGTCCCGCAGCACTCCGAGCACCCAACGCATGGACCAGACATCACCGGGCGCTACCACGAACAAAGCCCAGAGGAGAGGGGATGAAGTCCAGCGCGCCGGATTGGTCAGCCGTGCGCAACTGCCGTAATGTCGAATTGAGCAACCGCCGCCGTGCGGGTGCGGGCAGCACGCGCGCGTCGCCACTCCTGTAGTGGCGACGTAATCCTCGAATCGTTGACCAAGTGGGCAGGCCGGGTATCTGCGAGCTCGCCGCTTCGCTCGCCAGCCTCCAACGATCTTCCGCAGCTTTTTATCTGGGTGCTGGCCGCCTTGGATCTCTCTCAAATGCAGCAAGCGCCGCCAAAGACTCCAGATAAAATTGGGTTCTGGGTAATGTGCCCAGCAGAAGGCAAGCGTTTCCCGCTCTTTTCGGCCTGGTGGCGTAACATGGGTGCCACCGGACGCAAAGCAGAATGGCTGAGTGGCGGCGTAATCTTGCGAAGTTCGTCGAGGACGCTCTGCCGGCAACAAAATGTAGCCACGGATTCTTCAAGTAAATTTACAGAATCTTTACGAAAACAGATCGCTGGACAATGGTACGTTCATAACAGGGTCGGGAGCTAAGCACGGGCTGCAAAAGCTGATGCTGATTTAGGCTCGCACCGCCGCACGGCACGCACGAGGGGTCCAATGGGAAAAAGAGCGCTTATCTTGGTT
>NZ_JADYVE010000047.1 GCF_020193655.1 Ensifer sp. IC3342 | reverse complement strand
AGTTCCAAAGAGTGCGGTTTCGGCACTGAAGCTGGGTGAGTGAGTGGGGCGAGTCCCTTCGCTTGCAGGCGTTTCCGGTTGGCCAGGTCAAACTCCGGTGTTGCACACGCCATTGAGGGGCGTTTGTTGCTTTTCGTCACACGATGAATCGCAACATGCAGGCGTCGTGTTGCAGGCTTCACAAAGCGTCCTGTTGCTCTTTTACAATCCAAACTGAAGAGCTGTATTTCTCGCGAGGCTTGCTGGGGCCGCCATGACTATCTCGTTTACGAGATCGATATCGCCGACGAGAACGACGGTCTCGATACCGCGCGTTATAGCGGTGTAGAGCATGGTGCGATCCAGCAGCTTCGACCGAACGACGGGAATGATTACCCGTTTAAATGCCGATCCCTGAGCCTTATGGACGCTGATTGCCCATCCATGGGTCAGCTTCTCAAGGTCGGCCGTCGTGATCGCGTCTTCAGCGCCGTCATCGAACCTGACCCAGGCACCTTTCTGGTGCGGCTTGGTCACGACGCCGAGGGAGCCGTTCATGAACCCCGAGCAGATCGCCTCGCCGGTTGCCGTGTCGACCAGAGAATTGCCGTCAGCGTCGAGTTGCGGTGCCTTGGAGTAGTCGTTCCTGAGCCACATGACCTTGGAGCCGATGCTCAGGCCCCAATCGTCGATATTGGGTTGGCGGCTCATGTATTCGGCCTCGATGGCGCGGTTCAGGTCCTTCGACCCCGCCGGACCGTTCTTCACCTGGGTGAGTATCTGGACGTCCAGATCGTGCAGGGCGGCAGTCCTGCCGTAGGCGGGAGCACGACCGCACATGGCGCGGAACGCCGCCAATGTCTTTGCCGCCACATTCTCCCTGGAAGCAGGGAAGAGGTAGACGCCAGGTGACAGGGCGACATTCGGGTCGAACCGTCGCAGGTTCACGGACCTGCCGTGGCGAACCGCAGAGGCGACTGTAGGAATGCCGGTGGTGTCGTCCTGACGATGCACGACATCGAGAGTGACAGAAGGAATGGCGGCGGTCTTCACCATGGTATGGAAGGGCAGGCCAGGCCCGATTGGCGGAAGCTGACCGGGATCGCCGATGAAGATCAGGCTAACCTCGGTCGGAAGCTGGGCGAGGACCCTGTAGAGCGACGGCGTGTCGAGCATCGAGGATTCGTCGAAGATGACCGTCCCGGCCCGTATCCGGCGGCCCGCGTCCTCGATCTCGTGGACCAGGCGGGAGAGGGTGCTTGCCGGACGCCCGGTTGCCTCGGTAATCCTTCTGACCGCGCGACCCGCAAGTGCGACCTGCAGGTGTTCGACTTCACCACGTTGCGCGGGTGGAAGGTTATCGCGCTGTGCCTCCATCGCCGCGAGGATTGCCCGGACGACGGTGGTCTTGCCCGTGCCCGCGCCACCGCTGATCACGCAAACGCCGCAGGACGTCGCCATGAACACGGCTTCGCGCTGGGCGAGGGTCAACTCGTATCCGAACTCGCCTTCAACCTTGGCGATCGCATCGAGGATGGGCTTCCCATCGGAGTGCGGCAATTCCCGGCGGACCCGCTCCGAGATCAGCCGAGCGACCTCGTCCTCCATGAACCGACACGCCCGTGATTGCAGTGTCTCAGCATCCGCTGCGATCACGCGCCCGCGCGCCAAGGCGACATCGATCGCCTGAGCAGGATCGCCGCCCCACGGCGACAGCAGATGGCGGACGAGCGGCTTTATCGAGGCGGCAGGGGAGGCCATGTGCCCCGCCCGGAACCGGATGGCCAGCGCCTCTTCAACTGCGGCGGACAGCCGTCTGAGGTCGTCAGGGGCGACGCCGAGGCGCAGAGCCCTCGTGTCGACCTCCTTCCACGGCTCCAGCAGCGTCATGGCGTAGGGGTCGGACTTGATACGGTCGATTGCCCGGACGCCCCAGACGCGGGCGGCCGCACCGGCGACCCGAGGCGATACGCCGTAGCGATCCAGCCAACGGAAGATTTCCACCTCATCGCACAGCATGCCGAAGCCATCGACGATGGCGACAGCTCGCTCGGGACCGACGACGTTCGCTAATGATCTCAGGTCTCGGTCACGGATACGGTCGTAGATGGCGTCACCGAACTGCCCCCACAGCTTCTCCGCCGTCGCCCAACCGATACCGGGAAAGCGCTTGTCGGTGGCCAGATGCCGGATGATCGCCCTGCCTTTCGTCACCAGCGGCAGCGACACTTCGGCATGGAGCTGGGGGCCGTATTCCGGATGGGTCTTGATGGGGCCAGTGACGCGCCAGGTCTCGCCAACTGCTGGGTCGCGCGGCGACCTCCTGGAAGGAACGAGGGCACGACGGAGCTGCTCGGTTTCGTCCCGACCGATGATCACATGGTCGCCGAACCGGCTGGCATGAACGGAGGTGATGGACAACTCCCAGGAGGACTGCTCAGAACGCTCACCGAGGACCAGACTTCGAGAACCCCATCATGGAAGCCTGCCAGTCTCGGCGATCACAGCGCTCAGTCGTTTCAGACGGTCGAGCTCCCGACGCAGCGAGGCATTCTCGGCCAACAGACGAAGGTTCTCCTCCTCAAGCGCCATCTGGTCAGCATCCGTCTTCGCCTTCTGCTCCCGAACGGCCTCCGCCTGTTCCAGGCGTGTCAGGTTCACCTTGCGGTCGCGGTCGTCGGCATCACGGAGGATTTCGGCACAACGCGGATTGCTGCGGAAGACCTGCCGATCGAAGCCGCATTCCTTGGCAATGATGCTCTTGTTGAGATCGACGCCGTATCTCGGAAGCGGCTCGTCCTTGTGCCGTTCCAGGTAGTCGATCAGGGTATCGACATGCTCCTGGGCGATCTCGACGCCGCTTTTGCCGGTGCCCCGCGCCATCAGGTGTCCCTCCGCGACGATAGGCTGATGACGCTCGCCGCGGGGAGGCTGCCCATCTGCTCCAGCCGGTCGATGGCTGGCTGATATCGCTCGAAGAACCGCTTCCATGTCGCAAAGCCGCCCATTTCGGCGACGGACAGGATCATGGCACGATGCGACGCGATCAGCAGTTCCTTGTCGGCCTGCAACTGCTCGATCTCGGCGTTCTTCGCTGCTGCGAGCTTCTCAAGCTCCGCGCGGGACTTCTTAGTGGATCGGTTGACAGCTGTGCGGATGGTTTCCTGCTTTTTGATCGCTCCCTCGACCGTCCGGCGACGAGCTTCATTTCGGGTAATGTCAGTGGCGTGCTTGAAGACGCCGTCGCTGCGCCTGCAGACGGCACGGACGGTGACGTCCTCGTCTTCGGCGATCATCGCCTCCAGGAGTTCCTCGAGGACCTGGCTCTTATCAATCATCGAGATCCCTCAGGCGCTTCATGGTGTCGATGATCGTGGCACCGGCCTTCTGCTCGGCCGTTACGGACAGGTCATTGCCGTCCGGGAAGACCTGCATTCCCGGCTCTGTGCCGAGCGCCTTGATGATGTTTTCATACCGTAGGCGGGCGTGGACAAGCTGGTTCGCCCAGCCGGTGTTGCGACGATCCTCGGGCTGAGCCTCCAGCGTGATGATCACCTTTGCGAACTTGTCTCGCATGCGCTCCAGGTTATCCTGCTCGCTGATGACATCCGTCCGCGCCAGATGGAGGCATCCGCTGAAGCATTCGAGATGCTTGGGGCAGGGGTCGCTGGTGAAGCTGTTGATGCACAGGCCATAGGGCGTCACGTGCAGCCCGTCCGCCTCGGCGTTCAAGTAGTCGAAAGCGGCCTCGTCACCGTATTGGCGCTGGACGCGGCGGAACTCATCGACGACGGGACCACGCGCCCTGTTAGCCGATATCAGCTTGAAGACCTGAATCGCCTTGTCGCCAAGGCGCTCCTCCGCCTCCGGAGGAAGGTCGATATCGGCGAGGTCCTCCGCGAGACTGCGATGGTCATACGCGTAACTTTGCTGGACGCTGCGCCGGTTGAACTTCTTGGTGATGATCGTATCGGCGACGCCGAGACGGAACAGCTCGGTGTTCTGGAGATGGCGCAGGGCGTGCGGGGTAAGCCGAAGAGCGCGATCTTCCTCGGTCATTCCATACCGTTCGAACAGGGGTTCGCCGCCACCCTTGCCGCTGGTCGAGCCGATCAGGTCGCCCCTGTCGATGCGACCAATCGCGGAATACAGGGTGGTATCGAGGATGCCGTTGTTGCGACCTTCGATCAGGTTCCTGACCGGCATGATGAACATCAGTTCGTGAGGGTAGAGTTCGGTACCGTCAGCGATCGTTGTCGGTGTCGTATCTGACAGCTTGGTCGTGCGATTTTCCGAGACATGGTGCTCGACATCTCCCACGCGAACGCGGGCCGTCCGCCAGTCGGCCCGGCCGTACATAGAGTTTCCCCATGGTTTTCTGATGGGGATGCCTCGTTGCGCAGGAGCGCCCCAGAACCGGGGAAGCATCCGAGGGCAGCCGCTTAGTTGGTACTGCCTGATTTTATCGAGTGCCTCGATATCATAGGTTTGTCGGTAATTCTCGACCAAGCCTATGGGGATGTCTGGATCAGAGAAAGCAATATTGCCAGTCATCCTGACGTACATTTCCCAGGCGGGAACCAGTGCGTCCTCGGGATATTCGGGAAAGATGCGTCCCGTCTCCGTCTGCCGTCTCAGCCGCTCGCGTAGCGGTGCTGTGATCTTTTCGACGTGCTCGAGCGTCTCGATGAGGATTTCCTCGAACATCGGCGGGACATGCTGAGTGTTCTCATAAAGCGATATGCCTTCAGGGCGCTCGTCCTCGTCCTGCTTTTCCGCGAAGTGCCGGATCATCAACGAGCGGGAGAAGCCGCCGCGTTCTCCGGCCGGACGCCCATCGGCATCCAGATATTCGCGCCATCTCTTCCAGTCCAAGGGCAGGCGGGCGGCTTCGCCGATCCGAAAGCCCATGATGATCTGCACCTTGAAGACGGCGAACCGGATCGCGTCGGAGAAGGAGCGAGGCGTTTGCGTGAACACGATCCGCGCCAACTCCCAGAACGCGCGTTCCTCGGGTAACTTCGCCGCCGATTTCCTTTCGGCGAGCGAGCGGCGGAGGCCCTCCTTTCCGCCATGAGCATTCTGTCGCTTTCGAAGGGTCTCGGTCTGCTGCTGGGCGGAACGGGATTCGCTGGTCGGGTAGGGGATGCAAAAGCGGGCGAGTGCGGGGATGTCGGCGAGCTTCTGCCGGTCGAGGATGGTTCTCACCGTGGTGGCGAAGTCGAGTGCCAGCTTCCCGGACTGCGCAGAATGCAGAACTGCGTTGTAGGCCTGCTGGATTTGCTCGGGCGTCACCGCCCACGGAGGCGTGGTTTCAGCGACGGGTGCCAACCGACGGATCCCCTGAGCCACCAGCATTGCACTTTGCGGCTTGGTCTTGCCAACGAGAAGCTGATGAACGAAGACGGCTTGATACAGGTCACGCCAATGTTGCGGCATCGGGCCAGAGACAAGAGGCTGCTGATTCATTCGTCGCCTGATCTCGTTGAGCTTGCCGAATGCCACCGGGTCTACGCCGATCTGCCCCAGCCAAAGCGTTGGAGGCGGCAACATGCCGACCAGCTCGGTCAGGTTCCAGCGGGTATCCTTGCTGACCTTGCCCCGATCGTCGCAGACGAGATCCCAATTGAGGCCGCGCGCCTTCGCCAAGATCTTGGCCGTGGCGATGTATTCCGCATAGAACGGGTTCATGTCTGATCCTCCGCCATGCGGTCTGCCTTCAGCTCCTCGACGACGCGGCGGACGGCGTCGAGGGTCGTCTTGAGCTGCCCGTAAGCGGGAGACTGCTGGTTGTAGCGCGAGGCGGCTGCGAACTCGGTCACCACGGGCCGCAGGCTCTCAAGCACTTCCTGGTGGATGTCCGGCTCGCCAAGCGGCATGAACTTCGAACAGGTGTAACACGCCAGAACCGGATTCTTCGTGCAAAGGCTCTGGCCGAGGTTGCAGCCGCCGATCCCGGCAATTGGGACGCCGTGCGGAACGGCTCCGATCTGCTGGTCGGGTGGGAGCCCGAGGAGCATCGCCTTGTCGATGGTCCTGGTCTTCGCAATCTTGGCCAGGTTCGAATAGATCGGCGAGATCGCCAGCGCCTCATTGATCCGCTGCGCCTGGGCGGGCGAGGTGTCGAAGTAGACATTGGCGATGCGGTCGCTGGTGTGCCCGAGGAACTCGGTCAGTCCGACATGGGAGATGCCGCCGTCCGCGAGGCGCTGCGCGGCCGTGTGCCTCAGGTCGGTCGGCGTCCAGGCTTCGCCCGTCAGTTCCTCGGTCAGCTCCATGATGGCGCGGCTGACGCCTTGCGGGCTGAGGCCGAAGAGCAGGCGAGGGGGCACCCCCTCCTCCGGCTGCATGACACCACTATCGCGGCGCCTCACCAGCTCATTGAACAGCGCACCCCATTCGCGCTTGATCCGCCTGGTGACGCGGATTCGCTTGCCGTTGTCCTTCTGCTTGATCAGCGAGACGGCGACGTGCACCGCGCCCGTCGAGAAGAGCCGGACATCGGCAAGCTCGATCCGGGCGATCTGTCCAGGCCGGAAAGCGTACTGGTACGACATGACCAGCATGCAGACGTCGCGCAGTCCGGCATTCTCAATAGCATCAGGCTCAGAGGCCAGCGCCGCGCACATGTCATCGATGTAGTTGACGATCATGGCCTGCTGGTCGAGCGGCAGAAAGCAGTCGCCAGCGCGCACGACACGGTATTTGTCGACCTTCGGGCTTTTGAGCCCTCGTACGATCGAGGCTGCTGGAGATGACCAGTGACCGATGTTGAGGCGACAGAGTGAATGCAACATCGCCCTCAATGCCCACGTGTGTGCCGCCGTTACGTCGGAGCGCACATACGTATTCCAATGAGCGCGAGCGTCAAAGGGCGACGCTGTAATGAGATAGATGAGCGAGCCGATCTCTCGACGCGAGATGTAACTGAGGATGTTTTTGCAGTTTATATGGACCGAGTGCGGATCAAACCTTTGGATCCAATCAACGACAACATGCTTGAGAACAAGATCTGCCGGGCCGCAGGCCGCAAGTTCCACTCGGTGATTTTCTCCATCCAAGCGGAAGATGACCTTTTCCTTCGATGCTAAGTCTCGGATCGAGCGCATCTCGCCAGAAAAGTCGTCGAAGTAGCGGACAACGGGAGGAAGCGATGGCAGATTGCCGGACAAGCTGGTGATTTCGTCGAGCAACCCAGGATCCAGCTTGAATGCTGCAGTGTTCAATGATCTCGCTCCGGATTGATGCGCCTCAAGGCGTCCAGGAACGTGTCGAACTTCTCGTCCCACACCTCCGCAAGACTGGGCTCGAAGTAGGCCTTGGCGTAGAGGCGGGGCATGTTGGAGGTTTTCGACCAACCGAAGAACACCCGTAACTTCTCCTGCGCTTTATCGAGATCAAGCCCTGCATCCTCGTAGCGTCTCATCCGCAAGACCGCCGCGGAGTGTCGGAGGTCGTGGCAGGAAACGCCTTGAAGGCCTTGTTTATCCAGTGATTTTTTCGATTCCTTGGACAGAACGTCAGTCGCTGTCTCGAAGATTTCGCTGAACGAGCGCAACGACAGGGGCTTGGCTTTCTGGGAGATTAGCAGATGCGGATAGTTTGCTCGGCCGCGATAGTTTTGGGTGTAAATTGCGACCAATTCGACGATTTCCTTCGAGAGCGGCAGCTGCCGACGCGACAGTTCCGTCTTCAGTCCTGGTCGCTCGTAACGAGGATCGCCGTCGTCGGTTTCTTCAACGTCCAGCCAGTGAACACTTTTTGCTGTGACGGGATCAAAGTCCTGCTTGAAGGAGCTGGCATGCAAAAGCGCGGTCTCGCCACGACGTAATCCGAGGCGCAGCATCAGCATGAAGATCAGCAGGTTTCGCCAACGAAGCGCCTCGGTCCTGAACGGGTTTCGTGGCGAGTCCGGCCGGAAGATTTCGTAGAGATCCTCGATTACCAGTGGCGGCAGCGCCCGCACCGGCGGCGCCGGCGTTTTCGGGTTTGGCACGAGTTGCCGGTAAAGCGCGTCGAACCTCAGGAGTTTGGCTTCCATTTCGAAAGCGCGATCGCCGGAGGCGTTTCCGGCGAACCGGAGCATGTCGGCCACGAAGCTGACGGCGGACGTCCAGGTCGACCTCTTGTCAACGCTGGTGGCGGCGGCCTCGTTGCGGAGCTGCGCCAGGAAGCCAACGAGACATTCTTCCAATGCGTCACTGTCGGCCTCGGCGATCAGACGGTCGAGGCAGTCGCTGCCACGTTGACGCTTGACGGCTTCATAGAACCGATCCAGAGCCGACAGATGCTTGCGGCGGGTCGACGGCTCCAACGACGTCTTTATCACGTCGCTCCAGATCGTCGCCCAGAACCGAGGGATCCCGGACGGACTGACGCTGACCCAACCAGCCGCAGATGGCGGCAGCGATTTCGAACCGAGATTAATTGGCATGTTTTCTCGCTGGGCTTCGATGCACTTCGATGTAGTGCGAGAAAGCATCAGCCAGATGACTTTTACGAGGAAAGTGCCTGAAAGGTCATCACGAGGCAAACGCGATGTCCATGCCGAAAAGCAACAGCCGAAACCGCACTTTATCGAGGAATTCACGGCGGCTTAAACAGCGGTTTAAGCGCAAAAAGCAACACGGATGAAACCGCACTGCAGTTCCATAAG
>NZ_JADYVE010000046.1 GCF_020193655.1 Ensifer sp. IC3342 | reverse complement strand
TATCGGGGACGAGCGTGTCATTCATGCCGTTGACGAAGACGTCGATATGGCCGAAGCGCTCCCGCAATTCTTCGAAGAGCGAGACTACCTCGCTTTCGACGGTTCTGTTCACGCGCCTTGGCAGGTGTTTGCTGCCGAGCAAGCCAGCGAGCTTTATCGCTTCTCCACCGTCTCCGTCAGCGATCACAACCGTGTCGCCGTTCTTGGCAAACCGCCGAGCGATGGCCGCGCCTATGCCTTTCGCGCCGTCCATGACGACTACTGTTCGCGCATCGGTGTCCTCGACCGGGCGTATGAGTTCTGCTCCCGGCGTCCTGTCCTGAGCCTGGTGGGCACCACCCGGCTGGTTGAATGACATGCAGCCACCATCGACCACGAGCGTCGACCCGGTTATGTAACTCGCCTGTGCGCTCGCCAGGAAGCGCACGGCCCGCGCGATTTCGTCGGGACGCGCCAGCCGGCCCATCGGTACGCGACGTCTGATTGCGCTGACATCGAGCTTGCCGGAGCGTTCCAATTCGGCAAGCATAGGCGTGCGCACGTAACCGGGCGCTACCGCTGTCACGCGAATGCCGCGCGAAGCCCATCCGCATGCCAGCGATTTGGTGATTGAGGTCAGAGCAGCTTTCGAAGCGGCGTAGCCATTGCGCTTCGGGTTGCCGAGCAGCCCAGCCAGCGTAGCGACATTGACGATGGCAGCGCCAGGGTCCATCAGCTTCGCAATTTCGCACGCCACCGAATACGGCCCGACGAGGTTTACCGCCAGAGCGCGTTGAAAATCTTCGACAGGGGTATCGGCGGTCGCAGCCATGGTCGGCGCAATCCCCGCATTATTGACGAGCACTCCAATCCGGGAGAATCGTTTTTCCAGAAGGGCACCAAATGCGATGACATCGTCCTCTCGCGACAGGTCGAGCTCAAGGCCGAGATGGGGCTGGCCGAGTTCGTGGCCAAGTTCAATTACGCCGCTGTCCGGGAGGTCCACCGCGACAACGATGTCTCCATTCGCGGCAAATGTATCGACCAGCGCACGGCCGATACCCCCTGCGGCACCTGTGACGACGATGACCTGCCCAGGCTGAACCTGGCGATCGTCCATGCGTGTCCTCACTGCACGGGTGCTGCCTCGAGGAAACGCAGGATAGCGCATTCGTATCATGGTTCTTCTTCTCCACTGCCGATCAGGTCCTTTGGATGATTGTTCGCAGCAGCGCGCCGCTTCGAAAGCTCGTAAACGGGATCATTGGGATGCGGTGCCCCAATCGGTTGGCGAGGGCCGAACCGCTCTGTTTCCGAGGATTTCGGAGGCCTCTGTTTCTCGACCCAATCATAGACCACGGTCCGTTCGGCGATGCGCCACTCCCCTTCCCTTTTGTGAAACAAATCACAGTAGCGTCCGCACAGGAGCACCTGCTTTATCGCGCCTGTTTTGTCGGGACCGCGCTGCAGTGCGGTGAAATAGCTCTCGACGGCGGCCTCTGTCGTGCCAAGGAACTCAATCATTATGTTTCCAAGCTGGTGGATGTTGCGCGGCTGGGTTTTGAAAACGCTAAGTGCAAGCTGAATGAACCCCGCGGCAGAGCCGCAGTAGCTTCCATGATTGTCATGTGCATCGGGCCAGTAGCAGCTGCGCAATGCAGCCTCGTCTGCCCGGTCGATCCCCCGACAGTAGCGATGGAGACAGTCGCGGATTGCTTCTCGGTCGAATAAGTTGGTTATGCTTGCTTGATTTATCATGGTGGGGTGAGTGTGAAGGAAGCGGCGAGCGATGAAGGCTTGGGAGCGAGCGTCGCTTCTTTGCTACCGCCTCGCGTGACAGATCAGGCCCAAGTTAGGATGAGATTATTAATCCCGAATACATGACCGCCATGAGCAATCGGCGCCGTACCTTCCTTGATGCGGAATGCTGGGATGCGCGCCAACCATTCATGTAGGCCAATGACAATTTCTCGCCGTGCAAGATGCGCTCCGTGGCAAAGGTGTGGGCCATGGCCAAAGGCGGTGTGCTGGTTACCCTGTCGTGCCAGGTCGATAGTGTTGGGGCACTCGAATTCAGACGGATCTCGATTAGCAATCATCGTGGCACAGGAAACATAATCACCCTTACGTATAGGCACGCCTTCGAACTCGATGTCCTTCGTGGCCTCGCGGATTATCTGAACGGTTGAATAGGCACGCAGCAATTCTTCAGCGGCGAGCACGAGCCGATCCGGTTCGTTTCGCAACAACTCCTGGTGCTCTGGATTGCGTGCAAGATAGGCCATGTCAAAGCCAATGGCGGCGGCAACCGTGTCAAGTCCCGCGACCAAGAAAAGCACACCGATGCCACGGACTTCCTCTTCTGTTAAGGAGCGGCCCTCGATTTTCGCCTGCACCACGAAGGTCATGAAATCGACAGCCGGCGCCTTGCGGCGCATGGCTGCAAGTTCATCAATGAAGGCCACGATCGACCGGGCTGCTGCCGTTCGCTTGTCCGCGTTACCGTGGAGCAAATCGCTTACCCAGCCAACAAGTACTTCGGATCGCCTCTGCGAAAGACCCAGAAAGCTGAGGAAAACGCTGACCGTGAAGGGCAAGGCAAAATCCTTCATGACGTCACAGCTGGTTTTCTCTCTCGCAATGCCGTCGATCAGCGCGCCTGCCCTGTCGTGGATAGTCGGCTCCAGTGCCAACACCCGCGTGGATGAGAACAGAGGATTTAGCAGTGCACGAAACACGCCATGGGCCGGGGGGTCCAATTCGAGGGGGATGACAGGCCAGTGTTCGCCCAGTGCGGAGGCGAAGATGCTGCGATGGCTGGAAAAGGTCTCTGTATCCTGCAGGACCCGGCGCTGGTCTCCCGCGCGTGTTATGACCCAGGTACCTCGTCCATCACGCGTGTTGGAAGGAGAGTAAAAGATCGGTGGGCCATCATGAACGCAAGCCACGGCGGCATGCGGATCCCCGTTAGGCGTCGGCGCCATGCCAGGCGACGTGAAAAGACTGAAGTCACGCACCAGTCCGGGCGGAACATGATCTGGAATGGGGTTGGTCTTCACTCGCTTTCTCCTTTAGTCACTCTCACGGCTGCGCGGGCCGCCGAAGATCTGAGCGTAATCAATCCGGAAAATTCGACAGGTATCGCGCTTTGTCCCCTGGGTAAGCATCAAGGGCGCGATCTGCGAAATAGGCGGCGCAAAACAGCACTTGCTGTCCGGTTCAACGGCGTCACTCCGCTGGCTTGACAACAGCTGGCTTGACAACCGCCGACATGGCCTGGATCGGCGCCCTGCCTGCAAGGGCGGTTGCAAGCTGCGGCCGGGAAAGCTCGCCTTCCCACTTCGCCACCACAACGGTCGCGACCGCATTGCCGATTAAGTTGGTAATTGCCCGGCACTCGGACATGAAGCGGTCGATGCCGAGGATCAGCGCCATGCCGGCGACCGGCACGGAGGGAACCGCGGAGAGCGTCGCGGCAAGCGTGATGAAGCCCGCGCCGGTTATGCCAGCTGCCCCCTTTGAACTCAGCATGGCGATGAGGAGCAGCAGGAGCTGATCGCCGTAGGAGAGCGGCGTATCGGTGGCTTGGGCGATGAAGAGGGCGGCAAGCGTCATGTAGATGTTGGTGCCGTCGAGGTTGAAGGAATAGCCGGTCGGGATGACGAGGCCGACAACCGAGCGCTTGCAGCCTGCCTTCTCCATCTTGTTCATCAGCCCCGGCAGCGCCGCCTCCGAGGAGGACGTCCCGAGCACGAGCAGCAGTTCTTCCTTGATGTAGCGGATGAGTGAGACGATCGAGAAGCCGTTGTAGCGTGCGACCGCGCCGAGCACGATGAAGACGAAGAGGAAGGAGGTAAGATAGAAGGTGCCGATCAGCGTGGCGAGATTGGCAATCGAGACTACGCCGTACTTGCCGATGGTGAAGGCCATCGCACCGAAGGCGCCGATCGGGGCGGCCTTCATCAGGATCGCCACCAGACGGAAGATCGGAAAGGTGAGCGCGTGCAGGAAATCGACGATGGGTTCCGCCTTCCTGCCGACCGTGGCGAGCGAAATGCCGAAGAGGACCGAGATCAACAGCACCTGCAGGATGTCGCCCTCGGCGAAAGCACTGACGAGCGTCGTCGGAATGATGTTCATGAGAAAGCCGGTGACCGACTGCTCATGGGCTTTCTCGGCATAGCTCGTGACCACCTTCATATCCAGCGATGCCGGGTCGATATGCATTCCCGCACCCGGCTCGACCATATTCGCGACGACGAGGCCGAGAATGAGCGCTAGCGTGGAGAACGTCAGGAAGTAAATCATCGCCTTGCCGGCGACGCGGCCGACCTTGGCGAGATCGGTCATGCCGGCAATGCCGGTCGCGACCGTCAGGAAGATAACCGGCGCGATGATCATCTTGACGAGCATGATGAAGGCGTCGCCGAGCGACTTCATCTTGGTGCCGACATCCGGATAGAAATACCCGAGCAGGATGCCCGCGGCGATCGCCGCGAGGACCTGGACATAGAGATGCCGATAAAGGGGTGTCTTGCGGCTGACCTCCGCGGGATGTTCTGCGATCAAGATGATATCCTCCACTTGGTGCATGCATATTTCGTAATTCGAGCATGCTGAAATGATGAAAAGGCCTCCCAGCGGTTTACAGCCGGCTTAGGCGGCGCTTAAGCTCGAGGTCTCCTCCTACTTGCCCTACAGGGGAAACAACTTTCGCCTTCCTCAGGGAAGCAGCTCTCCAATTCCTCACATTGCTGGCAAGAAGGCGCTGTGCACAGCGAAAAGCCCTCAGCCTCACAGAGCTTGCGGTAAAAGTACTTCTTCCACCGCATGTTCTGGGTATTGCCGGCCGCAAGCGTCGGGAAATGGCTGGCGAGCAATCGGCTGAGTTCGACTCGATCAAAAAGGCCAAGCTCCTTCCAGAGATGGTCGTGGCGCAAGGTACGGCGGGCTATGATTTTGGCGAAGCGCACGCTCGCCGAATCGCCCGCTCGCGCATGCGAGAGCAACAGACCGCGCAGAAGTTCCTCTTCGGGGCCGGGCTCCGGATGGCTTACCTCTTCCAAGCGAAAAACGTGAATAGTTGGGGCGGGGAAACTATGGCTCAGGATGTCCCGCAGCTCTACTTGCGAAAGGCCAGTTGCCTCTGTCGCAGTTGCCTCGCCAGCATCGATTTCCTCGAGTGCACGCGAAAGGACACATGCAAGCACGTACTGATCGAAATCCATTTCGATGTCTACAGGCGGCCAGGGTCCGAGGTCCAGCAGTTCGGATAACTGTCGCCACCCGGGCCGATCGGTCATTCTGATTCCGACTGTTGCTCTCCCTTTCGACAGAGCCCGGACTTGAGCTAGATTTGACATGTTCCCTTCCTTCCCTATTTCCGTTCCACACCCGGGACGCCCGCGAGATGACTGCGCCGCAATTGTGGCCCCTGGAGACGTTTCAAGACTCGTGCCAATCGAGCCTGCTGAGCCTAAGAGTTAACTTTGTGGGCTCCATTCAAGGACTAAACGGAGGTCTGGCAGGAAGTAGGGGGAATGGGGCCATGTCGGGAGGACGACAAAGGCGACATGAGATGTCGGTTCTCTGACAAAAGCAGCCGCCGGGTTATCAATGGGAGACGCGCCGACCGGCAAGCTCCTGACATGTCGGTTTTGCAGGCGGTCGCGTTGGACGCACAAGCACTGTCAGCTATTGCCGCCAGGTTGAGCCTCGAGAAGGTGCGTGTGCGTGAGTTTAAGCCAATGGCCAGTACGCGCACACCAACATGGCGATGCCCGCAACAAGGCAGTGCTGTTGCGGCTTGGATCTAAAGTGGCACGGCGCTTGCTGTCTGCTCGTTGGCCGACGAGCTGACTATCAAGTAACAGTGCTCCGCCAGAGGATCCAGAGGCGGCGCATCCCCAGTTCTTTTCCGAAGGAGCAATGCATAATGCCTGTGAAAAAGAGAATCCCCTTTGTTGCCTTTCACACGCGCGTTCGCGACGAGACAATAGGGGGACCAAATCCATACCGGTGGGAAGTCAAAACAACCGAGGATTACTTCAGCGGCAAGCGCGTCGTTCTGTTTTCGCTTCCCGGTGCGTTCACGCCGACCTGCTCAACTCAGCAATTGCCCGATTTTGAGAAGCTTTACGACGAATTCCGGAAGCAGGGAATCGAATCGGTCTACTGCCTGTCAGTCAACGATGCCTTCGTCATGAATGCGTGGGGAAAGGCGTTGGGGGTAGAGAAGGTGAAGCTTATCCCGGATGGTTCGGGCGAATTCACTCGCAAGATGGGCATGCTGGTTGCAAAGGACAATCTTGGCTTCGGGATGCGCTCTTGGCGCTACGCTGCCGTGGTCAATGATGGCGTGGTGGAGCGATGGTTCGAAGAAGGAGGTCTCTTGGACAACTGCGAGTCCGATCCCTATGGAGTATCTTCTCCGCAGAACATTCTTGAAACGCTGAGGACTCTCGATACCGCGACCGCCTCTTCCAACGGTCCCGATTAGATTTTGATGTTTGCCGCGCGAGCTCTCCGGTCTGATCCTGCGGAGCCCAGGTGCTGAAGCGAACCCCGCCCGCAGCTATTGGCTCACTAGTGAACGGCCTCGTCCATCGCACTTTCATGAATTCCGCGCCGCAGGAAATCGGCGCTCAAGGTGACTTGCCAGACCGCTCGCGGACGACCTCTTGATCCAGAGAGCTAATGTCTGCCATCGAGATAATCGATTTCACCGAAATACTGTTTCCTGCTATGCCGCTCTTCGAGCACGGATCGACCAATTGAAGGAGACTTCCTCATGAGCGAGCCTGTCATCACAACTGGTGTCGTGATCGAACTTGCGCTCGCAAGAGGAGCATGCGTCTTATGTATACCGACGTGAAGGACTTGCACCGTAGCAGTTCATATTGTGGATGAAGACGAACTGCCACGGCAAAAGCCTTCGAATTAATAACGACGAGGCATCCACCCTCCCCCGCCGGATGTCTCAGCAGCGCTGCAGAGGATTAAACGGCGATGCTCGGCAGGCCGTGAAGAGCCTCACACGAACTCGGCTCATCACTCAATGTCGCAACTACGACTGTGTCGTACAAGCGACATGGCCGTATTTGAACATCGCGTTGTTTTCATGATGGTTTCTCGTTGGCACACAAGGTGCATCGTTCGCAAGCAACTCGAAACCAGGAGAACCAACCCATGATAACACTCACCAATAGTGCCATTGCTGCAATAGAGTTCGCGCTTTCCCAGGCTTCCGAGCCGGCGAATGGGTTGCGCATCAAAGTGGAAGCGGGCGGCTGCTCGGGCTTCACATACCACCTGGGCTTGGACAGCGAGTCACGCGAGGGCGACGCTGTCATTGAGGCGGGTGGGGTCAAGGTGTTCATCGACTCAGCCTCTCAACCTCATGTCGGCGGCATGACGCTGGATTTCACCACGGGTGTCAATTCCCCCGGATTCGTCTTTGACAATCCCAACGCGCGAGAGAACTGCGCCTGCGGGAAGTCCTTCGGTTGATCGCAGAAACAGAGAGGAACGAGAATGTCATCACGAGAAGGATCAGGCAAGCTACTTGATGCTGGCGCTTTTCGCACACAAGCTCTGTCGCCCGAAGGGCGTCGGGGGGGCACTCTACATGAAGCGTGGGGGTACCCTTTCACGCTCTAATCAGGGTACCAGGAGCGCGACCGGCGCGCGGGCACTAAGAACACGCCCGACATAGTAGGTCTGGGCAAAGCCCTCGAACTCGCGTTGGAGTGCATGGGCATGGAAAATGCGATTAGATCACTGCGTGACCGCTTTGAGAAGGGACTACTCGAGCGCGTCCCCAAGACCTCCGTCAATGGCAATCCGTTTGCGGGTTATGAAATACCACAAAGCGTCACGTTTGGCGGCGCCGTGGGCGAAGCCGTACAATTGCTGCTCAACTGCGCCGGCATGGCATCCTCCTCTGGCTCCGCCGAGGACGTCCTGGAGATCCTCGGCGTCACCTAATAATCCGAAGGTGCTAAATACCTCATGGACTCCCCATCATGAAGCGGATGCGACAAAACTGGCCGAGCAGGCTTTTCCGATCTCGGCGCGGTGGCGGCCGCCGCCGGTGCGAGCGGCGCGCTCGAACGCGCCTGTGCGAAGTTTGCGACCACCGCGGCGTTTTCACATCGGATCTTTAAGGTGCTTGAGGCGCGCGACCCGACGAGATCACGATGATTTTAGGTCCGATCGACCCAAAATCATGAACGTGATCGATTCTAATAGGTTAGCGCGGGATGCGGGCGGAAAACCGTACACACTTTCCTCATCCCGCGCTAGGGGCGTGCGCCTGGCCGCAGCTTTGTACCATTAGGACTCGGTCTTGAACCATTGGGAAGCGACACGTGTGGCGCGGTTGCGACAATTCGTTGTCCTGAAGCCGACAACAGTGTCACGCGGGCGGCATGCCGTGAACCGAAGATCGCCTTGAGTTTCATGGGCTTGTCGGACCACAGGCGGTTGGCATGATTGGTGCTTGGAAGAAAGGCGAACCGTCATGCTCACATGCGATCGGAGCTAAAGAGACCTCATGCACATCGTAGTCTGTATCAAGCAGGTCCCGGACTCGGCGCAGATACGCGTCCATCCGGTGACGAACACGATCATGCGCCAAGGCGTGCCGACGATCATCAACCCTTACGATCTGTTTGCTCTCGAACAGGCCCTCCAAGTGCGCGACCACCATGGCGGCGCGGTCACGGTGCTCACCATGGGTCCGCCCATGGCCGAGGAATCGCTGCGCAAGGCGCTCACTTATGGCGCAGATCGCGCGGTACTGCTGACCGACCGGCACTTTGCCGGCTCCGACACGCTGGCGACGTCATTTGCTCTTTCCCAGGCAATCGCGAAGATTGGCAACCGCTTTGGTCCGCCTGATATCGTCTTCACAGGCAAGCAGACGATCGACGGCGACACCGCCCAGGTTGGCCCGGGAATAGCCAAGCGCCTCAACCTCGTGCAGTTGACCTATGTCGCAAAGATCACTTGCATCGATCTCAGCACGCGGGCGATTACGGTCGAGCGTCGCTCGGAAGGCGGCACGCACGTCCTGA
>NZ_JADYVE010000045.1 GCF_020193655.1 Ensifer sp. IC3342 | reverse complement strand
CGACGAGCGTAGCGTCGAGGCGACATGGCGGCGCGTCGGCGACGTTCTCAAGGCGTTCAGCCCGCACGAATGCGCCGCCTATCTCAGGCATTCAGGATACGCTTCAACATAGGTCTGACAGACTCTAATGACGTGATAGTAGGCTGCGGACTGGTCCATCGTCAGCTACAGTAAGCTGCCTCGCAAATGCGGCGCCCCCAACGTTCCAGTTGATGCATTATGCCATCTTCTTAGCACAAAACGAGAACACCTCATTGCAGTCCGGGCTTTCGAAGAATCGGTGGGCGCGCCGCAATGGCGCTCGGCCTGGCGTTGGGCGGGATGGCATCACGGAAATGGCAGCGCCCACTTCAAGGCCCAATTCCAACTCGGGGCACCTTATCCGGCGCCACCGACCGGAGTGATCACCTTGCCCGTCCCGCCGCAGTCTGGGCATGCTTCGCCGTCGAGCTTGCCTGTTCCCGCGCAGCGGCGGCAGATATTCTCGCCCGAGCCGGGCGTGCCGGCGGGAACCTCGTCCGGATTGGATGAACTGGGCCGGGTACTGGATCCGGTCGTTTGCTTGGACTTCTGAGCCATTACGCTGTCCTGTTTCTGCCGGTGGCGCCTTGCAAGCCCGCTCTTCGTTACCTTGGTGTCAGATAGCAACAAGCGACCAGATCATCGGAGCGATCCAGCGAAGGAGCCGCGTCACGCGGTTTGCTGACCTGAGGCAGCACCCGCCGTATTGCCGCCACTGTTTTCTTGCGCATCGGAGGACTGACAACGCCCCGGATTGCGAATTGGCACCTAGTAATCCCTCAGGCGCTAAATTGTTCCTGGGCAACTGCTTTGCTGCCGCATGCCGGCCGGCACCCACGCTCGGAGCTCTGGAAGGGAAATGGTCGGGGGCATCGGTTCTCGAGCTGGCGCGGGCCGCCATTCCTTGTGACTAAGCCCGGAAAAGGCGCTTCAGCACGAGATGGACCGGCAGATAGGCAACCGCGGGAAGCAACACCATGTAGAGCCCGAGATAGGTGCGCGGAGACAGCACCTTTCGCGCCTCCGGCCCCGGGCCGATCCCTGTACCCAATTGATGTTCTTCTCGGGAGGGGTGAGCCAGTAGCTCGCGAGAAGAACTCCCCAGGCGAAGACGGTCTGCGCCTTGAATGCCCGGCGATCGTAGCCTTGCCGCATCAGCATGAATAGGATGAGCACCGGCAGGTAGAGATGAAAGCCGGATAGCAACCGCATGTGCGCCGGCTCCTTCGGATCGAACATATAGGCGGCGAGCCCGATGAACCTGCCGCCGACGCTTGATCCGCGGTCTGCTTTGCGACTTTGCACTTGCCGGGCTTTCCGGAACGGCCGAAATCGCTTCGGGACCCGAATGGTCGGCTTTATGACGCGCAGTTGTTTGAGCCTCTTCAGCATTGATCGGCGGTTTTAACGCCTGTGCGACATAGTCATCGCCTTCCGCCTTGTCCGATGAGACCGCCCCTTGATCAACCGAGACCTCCTCATCGTGAGCAGGTGGGCTGTCAGCTACCGTCGAACTGGGCGGATCTGCGGATGTATCCACTTCGCTCTCGAGAGCCCTGGAACCGGTGTCATTCCCGATCGAACTCTCTTGCGCTTTCGCCAATGGGCCGCCGCGACGTAAATCGGGCAAGGAATTTCCACGGTCTCTTCATAATGTTCCCACCCTGACGGTGTCGGACTGCGATCCTGCCGCAGCTTTTGCTCCCACAACTTTCGAGACGGCAACACCATCGCTGTAACGAGCCTGCGTAGGCTGCATGCCACGGCCTGCGCGGCAAGGCCATCCCATCAAACCCTGTACCGATCAAACGCTGTCAGCCTTTTGACCGGTGGGTCGGCCTCTTTCCACCGGTAGATCTCTGACCTCAGAAAAGCGAGCTCAGCAGCGAGCTGCTCCTCGTCGATTTCGATCCACCAGGATTTTGGACGGCCGTCGCTGCCATCCGACCAGCGGTATCCCCGAGCCTTCAGATGATCTTTCATGTCGAACGGGCTGTGCTCGGCGAAGATGCGCACGCGCGAGCGCTGACTTGTCTTGAGAAGTTCCGCAAAAGCACTTGGCTCCGTCACCCCGTCGCCGCCGGCGAGCACCTCGAGCAGAGCAAAACAGTCGTCGACGGCGCGATGGCCATCGTGGAAATAGCCACTTTGACCAATCAGATAGCCGAGCTTCGTGCCCTCGAAACCGCGCGTCGCCCAATCGACCTCCTTGACGGAACAGGCCCATGCCTTGCCGGAAAACATGTTTGAGAACGCCTCGCAGAACGGACGATCGAAGCCGGCATTGTGGGCGATCACCAGGTCGGCCGGGTCGAGCAACGCTCGAAGCGACCCGACATCGATCATCTGCCCGGCAACCATCTCGTCGGTGATTCCTGTGAGGCGGGTGATTTCAGGGGGGATTGGGACAGTTGGCTGTTGCAGGCCACCATAAACGCCCGTGACGTCGCCGATATGGCCCCCGTCGTCAAAGGTGAACGCAACTGCGCCGATTTCGATGATCTCGTCCTTGCTGTGGTCGAGGCCCGTCGTCTCGGTGTCGACGATCACTCCAATGCGAGGAAATCCCGGCCGCGGTATATCGACGATCTGGCGGCCGACAAGCTTGCGCAGCACGCGGTAGCTGTCGCTCTCCTCCAAAAGCCGAGCCATGCTCTCGTCATCGAGTGGCCTCCGCCTCCGTAGCTTCAAGGGTCCTCGCAGCTTCACACCGACATCATCGCCTGGCTCAGGTGGCGAGGCAAACATATCCAGCTGAGATGTCATCGGCCTTTAGGATCCTCGGGCTTCAGCGCATCAGTGTGGTGCGGATCATGCGCCAGGATAGAAACGGAGTGAGACTCTGGCAATGCGGATGAGGTCGGCAGAACTGGACACACCATGCAGAATGCCCAGAAATCTGTCGAAAACCCACCTCCGGCACGCCGCTCGCTCACTACGGCGCGTCGAGGGCGCGCTCGCGAGCGGCTTCGCTACCGCCCTACTACACCACCTGTGGGGACGCGACCCAGTCAATCGATGGACACTGGATTGCGCAAGGTTGGAGTTGACCGATTTCGATGGCGAGGCGACACTTCTACAGCAAAACAGGAGGAAAAATGATGGCCGAGCCAGACCGCTGGCGCCACATGGCAAGCGCGCCGAAAAACGGTAGTCGGATCCTCGTCACGATCCGCCCGTCCGAACAGGGTGCGGCAGAAGTTGACCTCGCGTATTGGTCGAATGGCGATCAGTTCGGCCAAGAAGGCTGGCGTGCCGCTGATTCGTCGCCCGGCCGCATCATCGAATACGCCGAACCCGAATTGAAGTGCTGGATGCCGATGCCGTCGGCCAATCTCAATCGCACCTCTATGCCCTCACCCTGGGAAGGCGATGACGACCAAGAACTCTACGGGTCAGGGATTTAAGGACTTACGCCGCCATGTTGCGAAGATGGTACGCAGCGAGTAATCCGACGCGAGACAGTGCACCGCCCGCGACACTTGGGACTCACAGATCGCCCAACAAAATCGATTTGCGTCTTTCTCTTCGGAAATGCCATGCGAGAGTTCGGTATCTCGGTGTACCTCTCGCAAATCGCGTTTGGCTAACCTCCCAAACACGACGGGTTCAAAAGAACTTTTGAGACGTACGCTTGCAGCCTGTGGAAGGCCTAACTCAGTGGGCGACTAAGTGAACCACCGGCACCAGGCAGCGATGGGTCGGAAAGGTCCTTCCTTCCGACCGGACGACGGTCGCGGCGCGCGCACCGCCGTCGCGGGGGCGCAGTCCCCACGGCAGCTCCACCATCTCCACATCGCCGTGGTGGCGCCTTATGATCACGCGGTGCTCGTCGAGCGGGGCGTCGGACTGGAAAACCGTCGCGCTCGTCATGATTAGAACATATCAGGAACGCGATTGAGAGACAGCCGGATCTGAGACGGAGGACGCATGTGCAATGATTATCGGCTGATGGTGGATGTCGCCTCGATCGTCGAGGACTTCGCCGACCTCAAGATCAAGATCCGTTTCGGCGAAGGCACACCGAACCTCGAGACCCGCGAGGACATCAAGATCACCGATGTGGGACCGATTGTCAGGGCGATCGATGAGGCCGAGCTCGTGCAACGGCGCTGGAGCTGGCCCGAGCCAAACAAGCGTCCGGTGTATAATTTTCGGTCGGAAGGCCGGGAGTTCAATTCCAATCGCTGCCTGATCATCGCCGATGGCTTTTACGAATTCACAGACCCAAAGGACCCGAAGAAGAAGCGCAAGGACAAGTGGCTGTTCACGAAGAAGCACGAGCCGATCTTCTGCATTGCCGGCATCTGGCGCGAAACGCCAGAGGTTGGCCAAGCCTTCACCATGCTGACGATGGAGCCCGGGCCCGACATCGCTCCATACCACGACCGGCAGATCGTCATTCTCGAGCGGAACGCCTGGGCTGATTGGCTGGATCCGACCGTTTCTGCCAAGTCGCTCATCAAACCGCTACCGGCAGGCACTTTGGCCATCGATCACGTGGGTTAACTGGCAAACAATCGGCGGCGTCGCTCTTTGCGGAAGCCTCAGCCTCACGGGAGTTGCCTCAAGTCAGTCCCCCTCCGGCAAAATTGGCCGGATTCCACACGACCTCGACCCAGTGTCATTCACAGGTAGAGGTCGAGGGCGCCATCGCTCCCACGTTCGCGACGATCAGAAAAAACATCAAGATTCGCGCCACCAAACGCCCGATACTGCCCGGGGAGTATATCTTGACGGGCCGAACCCTCTGGGTGCCAGCACGCAGCGTGAATCCGACGCCGCAATGACCGGCCGCATCTGTTTGTTGTGGGTCTAGCGCCGGCGAGTTCGGATTGATGACGATGGCCCATTGCGTGTGCCCTTTAAAGAGCGCATGCTATCAACTTCAGCAGCCATTTTCCGGGCGCTGCTGCTTCGGGGCCTCGGTGTCCTGGCCCCAACGAAAGGAGGACAGCCTGTCTTCCGACCTCCACTTTCACACCACCGCTCGTAATCTCGTCAGCGTTAGCGGATTCGGATACGGCGAAAACGTTCGGCTTCAGCAAGTTCGTAAAGCCCAGTCAGCGGCCGCGCCGCGCATCAAGCGATTCAATTCGGCAACGCCGCGCGAAGCGCTTTCCTGCCTTCCTGGCGGAACATTACGTCTTTGCTGAGTGAGGCAACACAGGGCGGTGCCGCTGCATTGATAGCTGCAGCCAAAAATCAACCGAAAATCCAAGAGGACCAAATGGCTAAAGGCCAAGCAAGAAGCAATCGCGAAGTTCGAAAACCAAAAAAAGACAAGACGGCGGTACCGGTCGCAGCCGTGCAGGGCAGCCAGGTTAAGTTCGCAAACAGCAGGCCCAGCCTCGGCAAGAAGCAGAAATAGCTCCGGTGGAAGCGGAGGTCTCTGGCATGCCGCCTCTGCCGCAGCCCGGGGTACCAAGCTCGTTGATTTTCGACGCGAGCGACGGGGAGCCTTGAATGAGGCGGTGGGCGTCGCCACATGAAGGTTGCGTTTTCAGCCTTTCGGCTACCTGATCTCACCGGCTCGTCCGGATGCTTGGCAATCCCCGATTTGCAAACGTTCCGAACTCCGCTCTGGCGGAGGAAATTTGCGCTGAACGCTATTGCGTTGCCCATCCACGTTAGGACACTCTTATGATGAATCCAGCCCGCCACGCGGCGGAAAGCCTGTTCCGGCCGGCAGCGCCCGAAGACTCGAATGCAGCCAAGCTGCAGAAGATACGCGCCAGACAGATCCTCCGAATGCGCGAACGCAGGCCCGTTGAACGGCACCAACGCCTCGAGAAACGTATGGGCCTTTCCCGCGGTACTCTCATTTCACCCAAGGAGCGTATTCATGACGTTTGATTACAGTGCGGGCGCGGGACTATATCCCTGCAAGACCGTGAGAAGAACGAGCCGGATTCGCTACCAGAGGTTTGACTCGGTTGCCGAAGCGCTTCGCTTTGCGGTTGAGAATATGCCGGCGTCGATGCTTCGCGGCTCTGTTCTTGAGGTCGAGGAAGCCCGCTACAATGGTCAGCAGATACGGGAGCTTTATGACGCGGACGCCTACCCTTTGCCGCGGCGGGGCCACCAGAAACTTTGAGCGACTTTCAGAAATCCGGGTTTTTGTCCGATTGGCGTCGACTGTGCGACTTCAAACGAGCGCCTGATGCCGCTGTCGAAACGAGAGGAAAGCAGCCGAAGGCGGCGCCTTGGCCGACGAAGCTGCGCGCAAAGCCGAGCGCGATCGCCGTTATGCGGCACGCAAGGCTCGTCGGGCCCGACACTTTCAACCACTGCACCCGAAACTCAACCGCGATCCCGGAGGCGTGGCGGGTGATTTGCGAGCAACCAATACGGACCAGTTTTGATGAACGCACATGTCAGTGCACCGCTATCACTTGCTGAAAACAGCGCCGCGGCATGGTCGAAGACCCTTGCGAAATACCGTCAGCCCCGCATCGGGCGCAGCGTCGTGGAGCTTCTTGTCACCGCGGCTCCGTTCGCCGGCTTCTGGGCCATCGCCTATTATTCCCTCGCTCAGAGCTTCTGGTACGGGTTGATCGCAATCATTCCGGCCGCAGCCTTCCTCCTCAGGCTTTTCATGATCCAGCACGATTGCGGCCACGGCTCGTTCTTTGCTCGTCGCGGCTTCGACGATTGGACAGGACGCGTGATCGGCATGCTTACGCTGACGCCTTACGACTACTGGCGCCGGGCGCACGCCGCTCATCACGCCTCTGCCGGGAATCTGGACGAGCGGGGCGTCGGCGATATCACCACTCTCACTGTCTCGGAATACCGTGCACTTTCGCCCATGAGGCGGCTTGGCTATCGCCTGTACCGACACCCGCTGGTGATGTTCGGCTTCGGCCCTGCATGGCTCTTTCTCCTCAAACAGCGCGTGCCGTTCGGGATGATGAACGGAGGTGCACTGCCCTGGGTCTCCACGATGGCGACGAATGGTGCGATCGTGGTGAGCGCCGCCTTGATGACTTGGGCGATCGGACTCCTGCCGTTTCTCTTCATTCATTTGCCGATCGTGCTCCTGTCGGGCGCCGCCGGCATTTGGCTCTTCTACGTGCAGCACCAGTTTGAAGATACGCACTGGTCGGCCGGCGAGGATTGGCACTTTCCCCAAGCTGCCCTACACGGCGCCTCCCACTATGACCTGCCGCTGGTGCTGCGATGGGTGACCGGCAATATTGGCATCCACCACGTACATCACCTGTCGAGCAGGATCCCTTACTACAGACTGCCGGAGGTACTGCGCGACCACCCGCAGCTTGCGCATATCGGCCGCATCACTCTTTGGCAAAGCTTGCAATGCGTCAGTCTCGTCCTTTGGGATGATAAACGCCAGAAACTCGTTTCATTCCAAGAAGCTACCGGTGCGGCAGTTCACCCATAACAGGGCTTCACGGCGCCTCCTATAGGCCGCCGCGAGTCTTAGTCAGACGCGCAACGGACGCTGTAGTACTTTGAATTGCTGCATGTTTTGACCCTGAAGTTGGCTACGATTTAATAAGGAAACACGCAGTAGATACTCGACCCAAGCCCGCAACTGTCCAGAGATTGTCACTCCATACGGCAGGCTCCGCTGCGAAGCTGATACGGCCGGTTGCACTCCCAGGCGTTACCTGAACGATCGAGATGTGCGTTTTCAGGAAGCTTGATCTCTGAACATGTGGTTCCCTTCGCTTCAAAGCCGCGATCACATTTCCATTTCTGGCCGTAGGAATTGTCCGCGAAGGTTGCGTTTTTGGGAACCTTTACGGCAGCACAGGTCTGGTCCTTCTTTTCAAAACCACGGTCGCATATCCATTCGTTGCCGCTGGTCGTCAGATAAGCATGGTCCGGAACGATCAACGCGACGCATTTGCGATCAACAGCCTGGTACCCTCGTTCACATTCCCACCCCTGGTTATAGGTCGAGTCCGTCAGAAACGCGTTGTCCGGCACCTCGATAAGGTCGCATCCAGTGTCGTGTTGGCGATATCCGTGCATGCATTGCCAGCGATCGCCAGAGTACGGATCAAGATAGGCATTGGCAGGCACCTGAACGGCAAGGCACCGGCTGCCCCTTTCGGCAAATCCGTAGTGGCATTCCCAGCCCTTGCCATAGGACCCATCCGTCAGAAACGCGTGGTCGGGAGGCGTCACCGGGACGCAGGAACCGGCCTCTCTTCGGAATCCACGATGGCACTCCCAGCCTGATCCGTAGCGGTTTGCTTCGGCATTAGCGGGCACCGGCGGCGTTCCTTGACCATATGCGCTGGAAGTGAACGGCAGAGTTGCGGTTAGAAGCACGCTCATCCACAGAGCCGATGCTGGGCGGGATGGTTGGGGCATGTCTTTATCTCCGAATGAGCCCTTGGGTCGTTTCAGGAGCGGGAAGCCGTTGCGGCCTCTCCTCGCAGACTGGCACTTCCGTACCATGCAAGCATTGTTCACCACATAAGACGTTGTAATTCGAGTGGAAGACCTTGGATTGCGTAGCGCCCCAACAAAGAACCCGGTGGTTGCCTGTGCCTGCCGGCCTCCCCCAACTGACACTTGAGCTTCGCTGCTAGCCCCGACCGGGAGTCAACGCCCGCAAGGAGCAGCTTGGCTACCAGCAATGCGGCAGCCTCGAAAAGCCTCCGATCATGGACTAGGAGGTCAGCGCCGTATCCAGCCTCGTCTAAGACTGACTGGATCTTTGCTCGGTCGGAAGGCGAAATTTTGTGTACGGGGGAAGACATGGCGTCCTCCTTTATTGGGGCCAGGGTATCTAGCCCTCAAGCAATAGCGCCCGTGACATCTGCTACTGAAGGGTGGACACTGCGCCTTTGTTATAGGAATAGCAACCGCTCTTAGGTCTTATTCAGTTAACCGCGGAACGCACACTCAATTCCGGCAATGGTGGACAACACGGAAAGCGCCGCAACCTGGTCAAAAGCCAGCTCCGGAGGACGGGCCGATATGGCGATCTGAAGCCGCGAAATTCGACAACAGGTTGAGGTAAATGGTCCTGTGAAGATTGAGATGCAGAGCCCGAGACAGACAAGGTAGAGTCCGAAAAACACCGGCAGGAAGATCGTGCGGCGAGGTCAGCAGATAGGAGATCTCCATAGGTAGGTGGCAGCTTGCCCTTACCTTTGCTGCGGTTTTGGCGGCACGATTCTCGGTGCACTACGCGAGAGAAGCCTTTATCACTGGCGCATTCAAAATCCGCGGCGCCCTGAACAAGGCTCTCTCGCTCTCGAGAGAAGAGATCGCAAACGGCATTATTGCGACGTCGTCGGGCAACCATGCCCAAGGGCTTGCTTATGCCGCCAGGA
>NZ_JADYVE010000044.1 GCF_020193655.1 Ensifer sp. IC3342 | reverse complement strand
GAGAGTAGGTCGCTGCCAGGTCTGCAAAACGCAAGATAAACAAACAAACATCTTCTCTCACAAACGCCGACTAACGGCGAAAACAACACAAAACAAAAACGAAAGTTAACGCGGGGTGGAGCAGCCCCGGCCGACCGCAGGCGCAAGCCGAGGACGGACAAAACAAACAAAAACCGGGCTGCCGACCCGGGAAAACAGGTAACGCGGGGTGGAGCAGCCCGGTAGCTCGTCAGGCTCATAACCTGAAGGCCGCAGGTTCAAATCCTGCCCCCGCAACCAACGACACTTGCAAATTTGCCCACTCGGGATATTTGCTCTCAAGCTCCTCCACGTAAGTGTCGAGGAGCTTTTGTTTTTTTGCCTCGGTGTCGATCTCTCCCGAGGCCAGCTTCGCCATCAGATCGTTCTGGGCTGCGGCGATGAACTGCCGTTCCATCAACTCAAGCACCTCCATCGACGCCATGATGTTGGCGATCGAGCCATGAACCTGCAGCGTCGCCGGCTGGTGCCCCGATGTCTTGCCGATCACCACCTTCTGGATCAAATCGCGCACGATCGGCATCAGGCGCCTGCTTGGCGTGCTCATCGGCGTTGTTGCGGGCCAGGAAGATGAGCTTACGGATGCCGATCTCCACGTTAGCCGGATTGCGCGCTTTGACACGATCCCAAAGCTCATCGGAAACAATGCGCATCGACGGCACCTCCGTCAGAACCCATTGGGTGGCATCGTTGACACGCGCGGTCCGGCGCTCGGTGTCCGGGTTCTTGCGGTAGTTCCGCTTGTTCCAGACAATGCGGCCGATGTAGCTCTCGTTGTTGAGGATGCCGGTTCCGCGGCTGACATGGCCCCGGATTGCCGTATCACGCCACTTCTTGCCCCGCGGGCCGGTCACGCCCTCCCTGTTAAGCTGCTGCGCGATATCCCGCGGAGACATACCGTCGGCATACATCTTGAAGATGCGCCGCACGATCTCGGCCTTCTCCGGATCGATGTCGCGCAGTCCCTTGATGCGGTCGCCGTTGGCATCGCGGGCTTGGAAGAGCATGTAGCCATAGGCGAGGCAGGTGGAGGCCTTGCCCTTGCGCACGGCCGTCTTCATCCCCTCGCGCGTGCGATAGCGAATCTGCTCGACCAGTTCGTGGCTCAGGACGGCGCGGCGCGACAGTTCCATGTCGTTCACCGGTTGCCCGGCATGCACGGTCCACAGTTCGACGTCGCGGTGGCGCAATTCCTTGAGGATCTTCGAACTGTGTTCGACGTCGCGAGACAGGCGGTCGACCGTCACGCAGAGGACCATGTCGATATGCTCGCGCTTCACATGCGCGAGCAGCCGCTGGATGCCGGGGCGGGACATGAAGCTTGTGCCGCTGACGGCGGCATCGGAATAGATCTCCGCAAGCTTCCAGCCCTGCTTCTCGATGAAGCTCTTGCCGAGTTCGATCTGCGTCTCGATCGACACCTCATTTTGCCGGTCGGTGGAGTAGCGGGCGTAGAAAAGAACGCTCTTCGTCATCTCTTGAATTTCCATCTCGATAAATGTCTTGGCAATGGCGGGCTGGCTTGCCGTCCCGCCATAGTCCCCGCTGCCAGGTACGCTTCTTGCGACCGGCAGCCGGCTTTGCGAACTGCTCGGCCAGTGCACCCTGACGCTCTTGAACGCGCGCCCACAGTTCGTCGCCAATGATCCGCAAGCCAGGGACCTCCGCGAGGTCTGCACCATAGATGCTCTTGATCCGCCCGGTATAAAGCGGATTGTTGAGGGTCCCCGCTCCCCGCGACCGGCTGCCTCGGATAGCCGTATCGCGCCATGCCTTGCCGCGGGGCCCAAGGACGCCTTCCCGGTTGAGGTGATCCGCGATGTCCCGGGCAGATGCGCCATCGGCATACATCCGGAAAATGCGCCGGACGATCTCCGCAGTGGCCGGATCAATAACCCGGAAACCGGAGATACGCCGGCCGTCTGCATCACTGGCATGTGAATACCGATAGCCAAATGCCGGTGGCGCCATTCCAAGGCCGGCGACCGGCTCGGAATGGACCTCCTGAATGTCCGGATCGGCCTTCCGATGAACATTGTCCGCGTCGGAAAGAATGAGGCCGATCAGATGGCGGCTTGTAATCCGCTCGCTATCATGGACGGACCAGAGTTCTGCTCCATGCCCGTGAAGCTCCTGAAGAGCCAGACCAAGGACACCGGTGCGCTCAGACAGATGCCTGAGTTCATCGCACAGAACGACATCGATTCTCTCGCGTCCCAGGTGCTCGAAAAGCGCCCGGACACCAGGGCGGGCCTTGAAGACGACCCCACGGACTTCAACGTCGGCTCGGACGGTCACCAACGGACCTGCTGGCAAGGTGACGATACTGCGAGAGCGACAAATCGACCTTCTCAGCCTCGAGGAGAATCGACACTTCTTCGGCCGCCGGCGAGCTGATCTTCCACGTGCTCGGGGGCAATCTGAGCCACCATGACGTCGCCACCTGGGTTGGCGTCTTAGATCTCAAATCGCGCGTTCGGCGAAGACGCCGATCATAGCCAGGCTGTGCAGGATCACTTGCAGGCCGAGGGCGACCTGAGTAACGCCAAGAACAACGGCAAATACCTGAAGCGCCGTTCCAACAAATTTCAGGATCGTTTCGGCAAACAGCATCGCCATCCAGTCCAATGCGAGGATGAGCAGCACAATGCCGCCTACGGTCAACTCGGCGTCGTATCGATTCCCGGCGAGCGTTGCGAACACGATCACCGCTGCAATCCCATACGGGGTGACTATCGTCGGGAACGCCAGCGGCGTGAAGGCCAGTTTGAGATCGGGCGGTCGGCTGACCGGTTTCGGGGGATCTGCGGCGCCTGCAGATTGCTGCAGCACCGTTTGCAGAGCCACAAGAAACAGAATCACGCCGCCGGTCAGGGCGAGCACCGGCAGCGAGATCTCGAAGTTCTCGAGCATGCTGCGTCCGAGCACACCGGCAAGGGCAAGCGCGGCTGCGGAAAACAGAATCGCTCTTCTCGCCAAAGTACGGCGAAAGGCGGGATCGGAACCCTGCGTCATGCCCACGAACGGAACCAGAATCTTGATCGGGCCAAGCATCAGGAACAGCATGAGAAAAATCTTGCGTGCACCAAATTCCGGTCCCTCGGGCACCGTTCCGGATGGCACTTGCGCGAATGCAGGCATCGCGAGGAGCACCGAGAGCGCCGCCATCAGGCAAAGCGACGTCAGGCGGTTTCGGCCGAACCGTCGCGGCACGAAAACTTTTGGATCACCGTTGCAGTCGCAGGTGGCAATCGCCATTGCTCCACCAGAATCCACGCATCTACTGTCCGGATGGACGGACGCCGTCACAAGCGGAAAAGCCAGTAGAGAGCACTCGGTATCGTGATCGCTAGCCAATCGCGACACGAACGTCGTGCGTCAGCCCGTCGTCACTGAGTGGTATGATCGCGTCAGTAAAGACGGTTCCGTCCAGCGTAACGGAGCGCACTCCCCGACCTGCCCTCTTCGAGTTGTCGAAACGGATGCGGTACGTCGCCGATCCATGCTTGTAGTTCAATTCATAACCTGACCAGCTTGCCGGAACACAGGGCTCAAACCGGAGGGTCTGGTCCTGTCTTCGAAAGCCAAGGATTGCCTCCAGCGCTACTCGATACAACCAACCGGCCGAACCCGTATACCATGTCCAGCCGCCGCGGCCCATATGCGGCGGCGCACCATATACGTCAGCACTGACCACATACGGCTCTACCTTGTAACGTGCAACCTGATCTCTCGTCGCCCCGTGGGTGATCGGATTGATCAAGTTCCAGAGTCTCAAGGCGCGATCGCCGTCGCCCTGCAGGGCCGCCGCCCAAACGACCCACGTGGCAGCATGCGTGTACTGGCCGCCATTTTCCCGGATGCCGGGAACGTAGCCCTTGATGTAACCAGGGGACAGCGAGCCTTTGTCAAATGGCGGATCGAAAAGCGCGATCAGCTTATCCTGCTGACGTACAAGCCTTTCGTAGACCGACTCCATCGCCTTCGACGCTCGTTGATTATCGGCCTCCCGGGAGATGACAGCCCAGGCTTGCGGAATGGCATCGATCTGGCATTCGTCGTTCAGCGACGATCCGAGGGGAGTACCGTCGTCAAAATAGGCTCGGCGATACCAGGCGCCATCCCAGGCGGCACCTTCCAGGGCGACGCGTAAACTTGCCGCTCGTTCGCGGCACCACGCGGCGCGGCTCTCGTCTCCACGGGAAGCCGAAATTGCAGCAAACGAATTCAGGACCGTGACGAAAAACCAGCCGTTCCAGACGCTCTCTCCCTTGCCCTGGGCGCCGACTTTGTTCATGCCATCGTTCCAGTCGCCTGTCCCCATAAGCGGCAAGCCATGGCGGCCCAGTCGAAAACCATATTCCAGTGCCCGGACGCAATGTTCATAGACCGTGGCCGCCTCTCCGCTGGTCTCCGGTCTATTGAAGTCCTCGTCTTGGCCCTCCTTCAATACGGGTGACTCGATGAAAGGCACCCTATCATCGAGCAGCCGGTCGTCGCCCGTGGCAAAGACGTAGTGGTGAACAACAAACGGCAGGAAATACAGGTCGTCGGTCATGCGCGTGCGCACCCCGACGCCGGACGGAGGATGCCACCAGTGTTGGACGTCACCTTGCGTGAATTGGCGGCCGGCGGCCCGCAGAATCTGCGAACGAGTCTCATTCGGCGCACCGTGGACCAGTGCCATCACATCCTGGAGCTGATCCCTGAAGCCGAACGCGCCTCCGGACTGATAGAAGGCAGAGCGCGCCCAGACGCGACAAGCGAGCACCTGGTACAACAGCCAACGATTCATCATCACGTTGAAGCCGACGTCCGGCGTTGAAACCTGAACTGCATTCAGAATGTCGTCCCATTGACGGGATGTTGCGGCGAAGCTTTCACGAGCACGGCCGACTTCGGCATGCTCGCGGACAAGCCGGCGGACCTCGTCGAGCCCGGCGGCCTGTCCAAGGACGAAGATAACCTCCTTGCTCTCGCCGGGCGCCAACAAAATACTTACCATCAGGGCGCCGCAGGGATCTCGCAGGGGACCGAAAGTCTCCGCCAGGCTGGTTCGCTCCAAGGCCGCCGGCCGAAAAACGGAACCGTATTTGCCCAGAAACTCCGTGCGATCGGACGTGGCTGAACTCGCAGCGGGATTGGCGGCCACAAATGCCAGTTTTCCAGCAAAGCCGTCGGCCCATGGGTTCGACGCCACGACGGCTCCCGAACGAGCATCGCGCTCGCAGACGACCTGCATCGCAGCGCCTTCACGGTGTGTTCCGAGAACCCACTCGACGAAATACGTTACCGACAGACGGCGACTTTGGGAGTCATTGTTGGTCAATCCGAGGCGAACGATCTTGATTTCATCGTTCGGCGGAACATGCACGGTTAACGTCTGATGGAGCTTTCGACTGTCGCTCTCATAGCGGCTGTAGCCCTGGCCATGCCGAACGGTCACGAACGCTCGCTCTCCGAGTGGCAAGGGCGTCGGAGACCAGACCTCTCCGGTCTCTTCGTCCCGCAGGTAAACGACCTCGCCAGGCGTGTCTGAAACCGGGTCGTTCGACCAAGGCGTCAGCCGGTTCATCTGGCTATTGCCGGCCCAGGAATAGCCAAGCCCGGCTTCGGTCGTCAGGCAGCCAAAACTCGGGTTTGCGATGACGTTGCTCCACGGAGCCGGGGGCAGTGCCGGCGGTTGCGAATTGACCCCGTCTACTGCAACGACGTATTCACGTCCGTCAGGGGTGAAGCCTCCGAATCCATTCCAAAACAGCAAATCCTTGTCCGGGGCGGCAGTAGCTTCCGCGAGTACTTGGCTTGCTCGAGATGCCGTCATCTCTGAGGAAGGCGATGCGACCGAGGATTGCCGATCAAGCTGAATGGCGAGTGAACCCGATCTGCTCAACAACACGACGCGCGCGGCGGCGGCGATCGTTTCCACATGAACATCCGAGGCGGTGGCTGCTGACAAGACAAAGATTCGTCCACGCTTGCCCAGCATTTCGGCTTCCGAGCCGGCCTGGAGTTTCTTGATCAATCGCCTCACGCTGCTGGCGCCGCGCTCATCAAACAAGACAAGGTCGAATTGCAAACCTCGGCGGCGGCTGAAGTCGTGCGCAATCGTGATCTCACGAACAAGTGCCTCGTCGCCGTCGCTATCGATGCGAACCAACACGATCGGAAGATCGCCGGAGATTCCGTGAGCCCATAGAGCCGCTCGGTCCAATCGGTTTTTCTTGAATGGAACCGCCTGCCGCATGGTCGGATTGGCAAACACGATACAGCCAGCCAGGCGGTTGAATAGGGACACCTCGTCGGCGGTCAGCTTCAAGCCCCGAAGTTCGGTCTGATAATTCTCCTGCGCGTCAGCGAATGCCGCATCGACCGCGTCGATACTCGAATATTGCTTGGCGACTGCCCGGACTGCCAATTCGCTGTCGGCGGCTCCCGTCAAGAAAGCCACGCGCGCCGTAGCGCCAGGCTCCAGATGGACCATCCGTCGCAGACAGAAGACCGGATCGAGAACGGGGCCTGTCGTCCTGGAAAGCGTTGCGCCTGCGTCAAATGCCGCGGGATTTGACGGCGTGCGGCCGCGTCCAAGGAATCTCAGTCGATCGGTCTCATACTCGAGCACTTCGCCGACCTGCTGACTAGACGACGAAACATGAACTCCCCAGACTGGTCGTTCTTCTGCATGGCGCGGCCTGCGACGCGCAAACAGGGCGCCCGTCTCATCGTCGTAGTCTGTCTCCACGAAGAGCTTGGCAAACGCCGGGTGCGACCTGTCCGCGCGGCGATTGTTCAGGCAGACCTCGGAATAGCTGGTGAATTCGAGGCTTCGTTCCATGTTGCCATGGTTGACGACTGTAAGCACCCGCACCTCTGCGTCGGCATTTGGTAGGACGCAGACTTTCCAGGAAATATCGATGTCTTCGGCGCGACAGCGGAACTCGCCCCTGTCTCCATGAAAAGCGTGCGAGTAGATGTTCGAAGGTCGGAAGACTGGTTGCTTTCCGATGGACCACAGCGTGTTGTCGGTCAGGTCGCGAACGTAGCAAAACTGCCCCCAGCAATCTCGTGTGACATCCTCCCGCCACCGAGCAACGTCAAGGTCCCGCCAAGTGCTAAAACCGGCACCGGCGCCAGTGATCATGACGCTGTATCGACCGTTGGAGAGTAAAGCGACGGCATGCCCCGGATCCATCAGCCCAGGAGCGCTACTGTGTCTGGCCCCGGACGTGCCGTGCCCATTGACTGTTTTTGCCATCGACGTTTTCCTACCTTAGGAACAGGCCGGGTCTGCGACGCGGCCTGCGCCAGGGCGATGCGAGAGTTAGTGTTGGTCGATCGCCGTACGACGCGAACGCCAAGCGGCGATACAAACGGTCTCCGGCCCTCCGGAAACACCCCACCCCCCCCCGCAGAATGCTAACCAGCGAGGTGTCCATTCCAGATCCTCACGGCGGGTATCTCGTGGTAATAGGCGAGAACGCTCAACGTGCCGGTATTCAGGAGAAAATGCTGTCCTGCACGCGGTGGCAGTCCAATCCATCTTGCCGCGAGCACGCGCAGCACGTGCCCATGTGCAAACAGCGCGACATCGCCGTCAGCAGCCCGCGCCCGGGCCACGACCTGATCCACACGAGCACCAACCTGCGACGGCGTCTCGCCGCCCGGGCATCCATCCCGGAAGATCAACCAGTTCGGCCATTTCGCCTCGATTTGCCGAGGCGTCAGGCCCTCGTATTCGCCGTAATTCCATTCCATCAAGCCTGGATCGACGATGGCCCTCTCGCCGAGGCCCGCCAAGTCACAAGTCTCCCGTGCGCGCTGCAGCGGGCTTACGAGGACGAGCGCGAACATCTGCTTGGCCAACGCCGGCCGCATCTTTTCCGCCTGTCGTCGTCCATTATCGGTCAAAGGGATTTCTGTTGTGCCGGTGTGTTGTCCGCTCAGGCTCCATTCGGTCTCCCCATGTCTGATCACGAATACGTTCACGTCCAGCCCTCCCAACGTAGAGGTCCCGTTCAATTGATGCCGGGATGCGCTGCCAGTGGAATCACCCGTCGCCCGATTGGCCGCGGTGCGATCGACTACCCGCCCGCTGATACCGCCTCCATCTCATCAGTATATAGCCCGAGACTAGCCGCCCCGTTGCAGCGAGCCCGGTGGTAAAGAGCCTGCTGACCCAGCTTCAGGTTCTCATCGCGCCCATGCCACGCCTTCAGCGCCGGATCCTGGAGCGCGCGCCCATAGGAAAAGCTGATCTTCCAGGGTTTGGGCCTGGGCATTCGGTTGATCGCGTTGAGGTGGGCGGTGGCCACCAGGTCGTCTTGGCCGCCCGACAGGAACACGATGCCGGGGACCGCCGCGGGGACGTGCCGGCGCAGGCAGCGGAGTGTAGCGACCGCAACCTCCTGCACCTTAACCGGACGAGAGCACTCGTCGCCCGCGATCACCATGTTGGGCTTGAGCAACATGTGCTCCAGCACGACACGCTGCTCGACGAGGGCGCGGAACACGGCGTGAAGGACCATGCCAGTGACGTCCTCGCAGCGCACGATCGTATGCGATCCATCCATCAATACCTCCGGCTCGACGATCGGCACGAGATGCTGCTCCTGACAGAGCGCAGCGTATCGGGCCAGGGCGTGCGCGTTGGCACTGACGCACGCGGCACTCGGTAGGGTGTTCGTGATGCGAATAACTGCCCGCCACTTCGCGAAGCGGGCGCCCATATCGCGGTATTCGGAGAGGCGATCCCGGAGCCCGTCGAGCCCTTCAGTGACCTTCTCGCCGGAAGAACCGGCGAGAGGCTTCGCGCCGGTATCGACCTTGATGCCAGGAAGCATCCCCTGGTCGGAGAGGAGGTGGGCGAACGATACCCCACTGGAGCTCTTCTGGCGCATAGTCTCGTCGTACATGATGACGCCGCTGATGAACTCTGCCGCGCCCACGGAGGTGAAGAGCATTTCACGGTAGGCACATCGGCTTTGCTCGGTGGACTGGATTCCGAGCGCGTCGAACCGCTTGGTCAAAGTGGGGACGGTTTCATCCGCCGCCAGAATGCCCTTCCCCTTTGCGACTAAAGCCGCCGCGATGCTCCCCAGATCGTGGTTCATCGTACGCCCTCTGATCGCTGAGAAGTTTATCAGTCGAGATCAGAAAGAGTTTTGACCTCGATCAAGAGGACGTGAAACTGAGCTTCGCTTGGCGAGTTCATGCCGGGCGACCATCAGTTCTTCGTCAGTTGGGACAATGGGCAAGACGATGCGGCGTTTTCGCTCGACATCGGCAGCTCTGCCGCTGGCTGAATGGAACGTGCTTCCGGGCATTCGAGCTTCGCTGGGCAACGCGGCACTTCGCGGTCCGGGTCGTGGGCCGTTTATGTCCGAATGAGACAACCGCATTGATTCAACGCAATGCCCACGCGATGAAATTGAAGTAAAAATCTCCTTCTTTGCCTGATTGTGTCCCTCCATGGCTGCTTAGCCGCAGCGGGGAGCGGCGCGTGCCTGTGTCGAGAGGAGCAACCCATGGCTTCGACCAAAACTATGACCGGCAAGGACCACGGCACTGCCGAGAATTCAGAGGCGACTCGTCCTCTTTCACCTGATGAGTTGCATCTGCTCGATGCTTACTGGCGGGCTTCCAACTATCTCTCGGTCGGCCAGATATACCTGCTCGACAATCCGCTGCTCAGAGAACCGCTGAAGCGCGAGCACATCAAGCCGCGAT
>NZ_JADYVE010000043.1 GCF_020193655.1 Ensifer sp. IC3342 | reverse complement strand
TCTCAACGAACGGCTTCAGCCAATCCGCCAGTGCAACATCCAGTTCCGCCATCTCGCGCACCCCTGTGAAAGTGCCAAGATGGCCCATCATCGTAAATGGCCGGTTAATCTGCCAAAGTAGTGCTAGGATCTCCATTGCACCAAACCCATGCGCCGTAAGCGCTCGACGCAATGGATCGCAGGGATCGACCCGCTCTCGACGATCTTCGCAAGCGCCTGAACCTCGTGCAGCTTCGCCTGACCGCCGGCGTAATATTGCATCTCGCGGCTGCCGTTCCCATGCAAATTCCAGGTCACGAGCAAAGCTGTTCTGGGCTCCTAACTGAAGTCTCTTCGGCTTACTCTTGTGATCGGAGAATCGATGTTCGCGATCGTTATAGCTCATGAAATCGCTGTGGCCCTGAATGCTTTTCTAGCTTGCGCGTCCCGTAGTCACCCATGCGCCTTCATTGAGGCAAGTGGTATGAAGAATTTGCTACAGTCACCATGGCGTCGGCACTGAGCGCTGATCCTTCGCTTCCGCGAAATAGCTGGCCGCCGAACACTTCCACCCCCGGCAAAATATAGCGGGCGCACGTAATGCATCCAATACATTCTGCCTTTGTCGGGTTCAGGACAGGCTTGTCGAGCCAATCTCTTATTTTTGCCTTGAATTAAATAGCTGAAATGTAATTGCAAAACTTCTTTCGGCTCAATCATATGAATCGGCATAAATTTTGAAGCTCTTTGTTGCGAGGCGACGCCATCTGCCGGAATGCTGCCATGTCGCTCGCTATTGCGGTCGTTCGAACAAAGAGGGAAAGCAACATGGCAAGTCTGCGTCAAATCGCATTTCATTGAAAGGAGGACGGTAAGGCGGATGAAGCCACTAGTCCTTATCTGTTCGCAAGATGCGGAGTTCTATTTGGTCTACAGCCACATCCTGAACGTGGACGGGTTCGAAAGTGAGCTGGCCGGCGGCTTAGAGGAAGCGCTTGCAATGGCTGGCGATCGGGAGCCCCAGGCGGTGGTGTTGGACTGCCAGCCGGCGAGCGCAGCGGCGTCCAATATCTGCGTCCGACTAAAACGGGAGCTCCGGAGAGGCGATCTTCCTGTTGTTGCGCTGATCGCGCCCGGTGCCGGAAACCAACACCTCGATCTCTTGAAGGCGGGCATCGACGAGAGTTTTGTGCGTCCGATCGCGCCGGCCAAGCTGCTCGACCATCTGCACGCAAAGGTAGCATCAGTGAGGCCCTACAAGACTGAAAACGCCAGATCGCTCTGCTGTGGCGACATTGAAATGGGGATTGATACGTACCGGGTCCGCTGCAATGGCCAAGAGATCCATCTCGGACCGATTGAATTCAACTTGCTGCGGCACCTGCTTGAGAACCCTGGCAAGGTCTTCAGCCGAGGCGAACTGATCGGCGCGGTATGGCCGGACAATATCCACGTTGGTGAACGCACCGTTGACGTCCATATTAGTCGGCTCAGAAGGGCGCTGGAGATGTCCTCGCTTCGCAGGATCATTCGCACCATCAGGTCAGCCGGTTACTCGCTCGAGGAACCGACGGCTGAACAGGCAATGGGCCAATCCTAAAGGCTTGCAGACGATTTTTTGTAATGCAGTTCCTCCGTTACTTCGCTAGAATTGAACCTTTGAGCGCCTTCGGCTAAGTAGCAGGAGGCAATGTATGTTAATGAGATGGATACATCGTGCGTCGCCGAAACGCCGCCCACTTATCATATCGATGTTCTTCAGAAGCTGCCAGTTCGAGTGGCTTGATTCAGCGCGCTGTACCACAGCTAAAGAGACCGGAGAACAACTAAGTCGTTGCGGTTTCGGACGTAAGTGACAAGCTGAGGCCGTTCAGCGGGCGTGGTTCCACGGCATCAGCGCGTCGATTTCGCTGCTCGGCCAGACGTTGGCGATGCGCTCAAGGGTCTGGCTGAGCCAGGCAAGCGGATCGGCGTTGTTCATCTTCGCCGTTTATGCCGACCGTCGAACTATGCCGAGCACCTCTTCCGACTTACCAGTTGAAACGCGCTTCTCTTGCCGTTTTGGTCGAAGACCCGTCGTTGGCACTCGGCATAGTTCTCATGTTCAGAGGGCGTTCAGGAATTCCAGAACCCGGTCGTTTGGTCGAAATCGCTCGGCCTTGGCGCGGTCGTACGGCTTCAGCTTTGCGAGTGCGGATTCCTTCAGTTCAAGATGTGCATGAAGATAGGTCAGCCTCGTTTCCACCGCCTCATGGCCCAGCCACAGGGCAATGACCGAGCAATCGACGCCCGCCTGTAGCAGCTCCATGGCAGCGCTGTGCCGCAAGACATGAGGCGACACCCGCTTCGAGCGAAGGGAGGCGCAGTGCTCGCGTGCTTTGGCGACATATTTGTTCAGCAGTGCCTGCACGCCGTCGGCGCTGAGCTTGCCACCGTGCATATTCGGAAAGAGAGCCGTTGCGCCTCGCTTTCTGGGCTCCTTGAGCCAGTAACGAAGGGCTTGCTGTGCAGCCTTTGTGAGCGGCGTACTTCGCTCTTTGCGGCCCTTGCCGACGCATTGCACATGCGCACCCTGGCCGAGCATGACCGAGTCTCGGTCAAGGTCGATGATCTGCGAGACCGGTAACCCCGTTTGTGCGGCCAGCAATAGCAGAGTGTAATCGCGGCGTCCCAGCCACGTGCTTCGATCCGTGCACTCCAGGATCGCTTCAATCTCGGGCCTGGTTAGAAACTGAAGCTGCCGCTTATCACATCGCTTGCTGGGGATCGCGAGCACACGCTGAATGTGGGCGCTATGTGCCGGCTCCTCGAACGAAGCATATCGGAAGAAAGATCGAATCGCTGTGAGGCGGAGATTCCGGGTCCTTACCGAGGCGGATCTCTTCATCTCAAGATCCTCGAGGAATGCGCCGATGAAAGGAGCGTCCAAATCCCGCAGTGTCAACTGAGATGGGGATCTCCCAAGGCGCGTCTGTGCGAACGCAAACAGGAGCCTGAAGGTGTCGCGATAGGAGGCAATGGTGTTGGAGCTTACACCGCGATGCTTCATGAGCCGATCTGTGAACCACCGCTCGATCAGCACGGCCAGGTCGTTCGTGCGTCTCATGACCGAACCTCCCAGCGCTTATCCAATCGCCGTACGGCATGGTTCATCAGTTCCGGCGCGGCGGACAGGTACCAGTAGGTGTCGCGAACATTCGCATGGCCGAGGAAGGTCGAGAGCACCGGCAGCTCGCGCTCAACGTCTTCGCCAGCGCGATGCCTAGTTGATCAGGGTCTGGACGGCGAAACGGTGACGAAGATCATGAACCCGTGGGCCATCGCGATTCCCTTCCTGCCGTAATCCGACTTGCCGGGAAAGTCGCCAGAACACGCGGTGCACGTATTGATGCAGCAATCTGCCGCCCTGTTCGGCGACGAAGAAATAGGGACTGCGCGGCGTACCAAGGTGTGCGTCGCGTCGGGCGGCATAGCCTGAAAGGACACCGATTGTCGTGGCATGCAGCGGCACCAGCCGTGACTTGCCGAACTTTGTCTCTCGGATAGTGAGGACGCCTGGTCGAGATCGACGTCGGCCCGGAGCAGGCCGAGCGCTTCGGAATGGCGCAGTCCGGCCACCGCTATCAGTCCGAACAGACAGTGATATGTCCAGCGTCGAAGAGCGTTGGCTGGCGGCAGCGAAAGTGCAGCCGCCAGAAGCGCCTGAATCTCGATCTCGCTATAGATGTAGGGCTTTGTCCGCCGTGCCGGCGGCACAGCGTCGCTTGGTGGCACTTCCGTCAGAGGATCGAAATGAGCAAGGTGCTGAGCAAAACAGCGCACATCAGCCAGTCGGATGGACCAACTCGGCTGGCGGCCCATCGAGGTGACCCACTCCATTGCCAGATCAGTCGTGATGGTCTCAGCGCCGCGGGCTTCCATGAAAGCGACGAACTCCGACAATCGCCGTGCCGGACCGTCATATTTGTATCCCAGCCCTTGGCGCATGCCGACATAGCGGTTGAGGGCAGTGCGAAGCCGGCTCATTGGACACCTCCCGGCCAGGGCAGGCTCAGTTCACGCAGCTTCTCAATATCGAGCTTGGCATAGATCCTTGTACTGTCGAGGCTTCGATAGCGGAGCAGTTGGCCGATCTCGGCAAAGCTGGCGCCCGACCGCAAAAGGTCGGTCGCAAGGCTGTGGCGGAAAAGATGGGCGCCATGATGCGCATAGCCGTCAATGCCTGCCCGTTCGAGTGCTTGCTTCGCGATCATCGTGATGGCGCAGCCGGAGGCAAAACCCACGTGCGGCGCCAGAGTTCGCAAGAAAACGCGCCGACACGCTGAAGCCGGCGATATAAGCCACGATAGCTGTTCCGACGTCGTGACGCAGCGGCATAGTCGCCTGCCCCCGCCCTTTACCGTGCACAAGGATCGTGCCCGACTGCCAGTCGATATCGTCAAGATTGAGGTTGGCAACTTCGCTGGCGCGCAAACCGAGCTTGGCCAGGATCATCAGAACCGCATAGTCCCGATGACCCATTGCCGTCGTCCGATCACAGGCATCGAGAACTTTCTGGACCTTCTCGGGCGGCAGGAATGTTGGAAGGCCGGCAAGTGCCAGCGGCGGATGGATGGCACGCAATCGGCCAACGCCGTCGAAATGAAGCCCTTCAAATGCAAGTAGCGCAGAAAGGCACGTACCAGCACGCACATTGCCTTACCGCTGTCGGCGGAGCCATCGAGCGCATGTCGCTCGACGTAGCCGATAACAATCTCCGGGGTGAGCGCTGCAAACCCATCTGCGCCCCCTGGACAGACCTCCCGCAGAAATCGAAGTGACAGAAGCTAGTGGCTCCCCACTGTCGAGGCGGCGAGCCCTCTCTCATTCGAGAGATATGTCGCGAATACATCGACGATCTGCTCGTGCTCTGTACGCTCAACCGGAAGCGCGGCGGGTATTAAGTCCTCTTCCCGTAACGCGGAAAGCAAGCCAAGCGTCGGAGTGCCGATCGGTCGCCCGTGTCGGGGCTCCAGTGTTTGAAGCGATGCTCAAGAAAGCGATCGACATAGACTTCGCTTAAATCCTGCGGAGCATGTCCATTGCCAACATGCCAGTCCATCAGGTCTCGAAACAGGCTCAGTGAGCGCCACGTGCATTGCCGACCCAAGCCTTGGTTCGACATCTTGGCGGCGTAAACGCGCGCAAACTCCCGATACGGACCGTAGACCAGCTTCCGATATAAGGCACTGCGCTTTAGATAATCAGTTGCGTTCATGTGTCCTCTCCTTCGCGTCAATTGCGACGGAGAGACCCTACGCTATGCCGATTAGGCGACCGCTATGTTACCGAAAACGTTGGCAAAAACTTGGTTAATCGGCATGGTTCGACGGTCGGCATAAACCTGCTTATGCCGCGCTCGGCATAACGCGGTCTGCAGCAGCGTCGCAATCGTCGCCCAGGTCCGTCCGCCGCCGTCGCTGTCGGCAAAGAGCGAGTTGTTTCGCGGAGCGTTCGACGATGTTGGAGTCGAGCTCGATGCGGCCGTCGGTCAGGAAGCGTTCGAAGATGGCGCGACGCGAGATGGCGTAGCGGATCGCCTCGGCGAGCTTCGATTTGCCGGAGATCCGCGGCAGGGTCTTCTGCCAGAGGGCGAAGAGCTCGGTGACGATCGCGGCGGAGGTTTGCTGACGCACCGCGACACGCGCGTCAGGGCTTTGGCCGCGCACGGTCTCCTCGACCTGCCAGAGCTTCGCCATCCGCTCGACCGTTGCCGTTGCGACCTTCGAGCTTTCCGCGACATGCAGCTCATAGAACTTGCGCCGACTGTGTGACCAGCAGCCAGCCAATGTGACGCCGTCATTGCCGCGATCGGAGCGGACCAGCTTGTTGTAGGCGGCATAGCCGTCGACTTGCAGGATGCCGCGGTAGCCGTTCAGATGCCGGGCGACGCACTCGCCGGCCCGACTGTCCTCAAAGCGATAGACAACCATGGGCGGACCGCTGCCGCCGAAGGTCCGGTCATCTCTGGCATAGGCCCAAAGCCAGGCCATCTTCGTCGATCCGGAGCCGGGAGCGAGCGTCGGCAAGGTGGTCTCGTCGGCGAAGATCCGCTCCCCCTTCTTGATCTCATCAAAGAGGTAGTCGGCGAGGATCTCCAGCTCAAAGCCGAGCTTGCCCATCCATTGCGCCATCAGCTTGCGGTCGAGCTCGACCTTGTCGCGGGCGTAGATCGCCTCCTGCCGATAGAGCGGCAGGCCATCGGCATATTTGGAGACGGCGATCTGGGCCAGAAGCGCTTCCGTCGGAATGCCACTCTCGATGATGTGTGCCGGTGCCGGCGCCTGGATGACGCCGTCCTCATTTTTGAAGGCATAACCCGCCGAAATGTTCGCTGCCGGTCTGGACGCCTCCTCGACCGCAAAGGCCTTGAACTCGTCCGACCAAAAACGCCGCAAACTGACGAGGTGAACCTTGTCGCTTACTTTCGGGCGGCAGAAGGCGCCATCAAGCAGGTGGGGTCTGGCTAATCGCAGTGGGCCGAACGGTATCTGGACGATAGCGGAACTGAGGAATTCGACCCTCCATCATACGCTCACCTTCGTCTTGCCCGGTGACAACTCGAGGCGCATGGTCCGGTGCAGGTATGTTGCCAAGGCCGATTTCGCTGCTATGCGTACTCCTGCGTTCTCGAGACCAAAACCACGATGGCGCTGCTATAGCGCACGGATAGGAACACACACCGCGCAGCTTTCCGGTCCGCGTCCCGCGCACTCTTTGTCGCCTTTAACTCATTGCTTTCGCGGCGGACCTGAGCCTGGGTGCGGTGTTGCGTCCGCCGTTCATACCGCTCTTCAATCACGCTGACGGATTTCCTTTGGATCGTTTCGTTACTCAACATGCATGCATGATCACCGCCAGCCGCCGGCCAAGCGCGGCGACCACCTCCTGAGACCACGCCGCTTTTGTTAACAGTCTCCACATGAGGACCTTTCTGTTCGGAAGTTGACACGCTTGAGACGAATGTATTCCGTCGCCCGATGTAAACACTTGATTTTGCCTTTCTCTCACACATCCATCGCGATGGCACGCCAATTGCTTGGGCACGGGGAAGAATCCATTAAGTCTCGCAGTGTCCAGCAAAGGGGGTCCACATGAAGACCGCTCGAAAGACCCAAAGTAATCCAAATGCGATAGTATTTTCGAGTGCGCCTTTTCCGCCCACTCGCTCGGACCGACGGCCCGCGTCCGGGGTCATGAATTTTCTTGAGGGAACGCGCGCAGTTGCCCCGGGTGAGCTAGAAGCCAACAGCATCACGCGTTATCTTGTTACAAGATTCTATCGTGAACAGATCCTCAACAGTGGCTATTACGATCAGCTTAAATTCATCGTCGAGCCCTCATTGAAAGAGTTCGAGAGTCCTGGCATCCTGGATACTAGCGGCGAGCACGACAACACGGTCGTGCCTGGATTTCAGCACAAATATGCCCAGACGGGGTTGTTGCTGGCAACGGACCACTGCGCCTCCTATTGCCGTTATTGCTTTCGCAAACGAATTGTTGGTAAGACATCAGATGAAATCGCAGCTGATTTAGGGCAGATTGCGCGATATATTGGAAGTCATCCTGAGATGACGAACGTGCTGGTATCGGGAGGCGACCCGTTCGTACTTGGCACCAGAAGGCTTCATCAAATTCTTGATCATCTACTGCCGTTCCCACATTTGAATTCCATTCGTTTTGGCACAAAAGTACTCGCCTTCGCGCCCAAGAGATTCGAGGATCCCGCTCTAGTGGGCTTGTTCCAACGGATCCATGATGCGCGCAAGGCCGCAGTGGTCGTCACACATTTTGACCACATCGGCGAAATCTCAGTTGATGCGGAGCGTAATATTCGCTCCTTACATGCACGTGGCGTGCAGTTTCTCAACCAATCTGTACTTCTCGCGAAAGTCAACGATGATCCCGAGATCTTGGCTGCGACCTTCGCCAAGTGTCACCAAATGGGCGTCCGCCCTTATTACCTATTTCAGGGCAGGCCGGTTAAAGGCGCATCGCATTTTCAGGTCTCACTCCGCCGCGGACTAGAGATTGCAAACGGCATCAACGAACGTCTGAGTGGCATGCAGAAGACATTCAAATACATCATGTCGCATAGCACAGGAAAGATCGAGGTTCTCGGCTTTGGAGCCGATGACCGCATCTATATGCGATACCATCAAAACAAGGCTCCGGAAGAGATCGGAAAGATCTTTTCTCGGCCGCACCTCGAGGGTGCCTGCTGGTTGGACGATTTGCCCGAAGAATGAGATCGACAGTGCGCGCCATGCTGATGACCTATACAGAGCCAGAAGAAAAAGGCCCTCCCTTGTCTATGTGGCGGTGCCGGGAGGCGGTGGTGACGGCAAGCCCGCTCGCCGCCGGAGCCGGAGCCGGGCTGGAAAACCTGTATGCCGCCGGGAATGCTCATGATGGTGCGGTGCCTGCGGCAGAGGATATTGCTTGCGCGGCTTCCATCGAACACGGCCACACCGTACTGCGCGCGGGGAGAGCGGCATGCTCGGTCGCGGTCGCCGCTGCTTGGATTCTTGTCGAGGCGAGGCACGGGAGAGCTGCTGTCGCGATGACCTGGGCACCCCTCTATCTGGACGCGTCTCTTACGATCTGCGTATCCGAGATCCTTTTCTCGTTTTGCGACCGTGTGACGCCAACGACGTCCCAGTCAATGATCCCCGCAGTAGCACGTGTTCGCAGTCTCGCTGCTGCAAATTCCCTATTCTGTTTCGTCATGCAGTTCGGCAATCTCGGCGCTGCACTATTCTCAGGAATCTTGTTGCATGAGTTCCCTCCCGCTCCGACATTCGTCAGCCTTCCGGGTTCTTTTTCCTCGCGGCATGTTTCACGTTTCCCTTGTGACCGGAGCGAGCGTCTGTTTCAGGCAATGGCATTACCGCTTGCGGCCGCGCAGCTAGGCCGAGCAAAGGCATCATATACAGCGTCGATGGGGCGCTCGGACTGCTGGTTTCGGCGTCACTGCCGTTGTGGGAGAGCAAATCAAATCCGTCGACCATTCTCTTCGGCTTCGGAGTCGTACTAGTACTCGTTATCGGCGAGTGTTTCTGCGATCCTGCGCCGGGGGCAAAAAAGGAGAGGAAGTAACACGTGGAAGAGCAAGCAGCAGACATTGAAGCGAAGCGGGCGGTCCTTGAGTCATTTGCGGCTCTCTACCCATGGACGAGGTCTTTCCATACTCGGCCGGTCCGCGACTATGCGTTCCGCGTATTCGACTTTTCGGGGTCGCGATCCGGGCCTGAGATCCGCCTCAGATCGTTTGCCAAGCTGCTCAATGCTATCAAAAGGGCAGGGAAGAGAAGTGGGTTATCGACCGATGTTGTTGCAAGAATCTGCAAGGAATTCGAGGCGCGCCCTGTTATGCAGACAGGACCACACTTATTTCTCCTGATCGAGCCCGAGGCTTACTATTCGCACATCTTCAGCCTCCTCGGCCTTTCGGCACATGGTTGCTCGAGCTACGTGTCCTATGCCGTCGCGACAGTGAATCTGGTCGAAAAGCCGCGCAAGGGACCAGGCTGGCTGAGATTAGGTGGGCAGCCAGTCAACGTCTTTGGTCTCACCCGAAAACAGATGATCCCGTACAGTTTGCTCGCCGGACCGGGGTGCTACCGGTTTGAACTCAAGACCGTGGATGCAATGCCGGCGGGCGAAGCCGTCGCGCAGCTTCGCGATCTTCTGCCAAAGAAGCAGTTTAAGCGGCCAGCGCATGCGCTCAAGGCGGCCAACCTCGCGCTATGGCCAAAGTTGTTCGGAAGAGGCTTTTCTTTTCTACAGATCGACGACGAGGACATTGCCGACCTCGTGGCTGACCATATCTCAGACGAGACTTCCTGGCTGCGGGCGCGGTTGCTTGGAGATTCGACTCTCGCTTCGTGCATCCTTGCAGAGCTGGATAAGCTGGCAGCCGGACCGTGGTGCGGTTGGCTTACGCGAAGTACCGACTTTTTCTGGTTTTATGAAAATGGCAGGCGCTTACCGCTGCGACTGGTGGCCGGGGAACTCGTCCATCCGTCGACCGGTTTAAAGGCGGCCCGCTTCACGGCTCCTGAGCTCCTAGAGCGGCTGGCAGACCGTAGCCTCATTCCGAACCTGCTTCTCATGTTTCTGGTGTTGTCGATCCTGCCCGGCGTGCGTGTGCTCGGCGGCAGTCATCACCCGATCTACTTTCCGCTGATGCGATATGTCCTCTGCCGCGCGCTTGAGGTTGCAGGCGTGGATGCCGATCTAAGGTACGCTCTTGCGACAGACGACACGCCCGGAGCATGGGGGCATCGGATCATTGAGTGCAGCGACGATCCGTTCGAGCAGCTTAAGAATGGCGGCGCCGACGGGATCGATGAACTCATCGATCGGTTCGGTCGCGCTCCCTTCGCTGACGTGTGTGGAAGCATGGGCAGCTTCGTGGGCGATCGGCTCTGGCAGGAACTGCGCTGGAGGCTGAGGGACGCGGCTATCAGCCCGGTCGATGCGGAATGGGCCTTCTCTTGAGGTGACCCGCGGCGCGCTCTCGCGTAGGGAAAGGCGCTGATTTTCAGCGGCTTCGCCGCGATATCGCGTCGCGGTTTCAGTTATCTCCTGACAAATGGCTCGCAATACGCCGCTGATGTGAGGCAGTACGCGCTGCCTTGGGGCCTGGAAAACCCCGCGACTGGCACTGGTTCAGCACGGAACGCTCTGACTTCGTAAGCATCCGGCCAGGGCCGCAGTCTGAAGGGCTTTTAGGTTTCTCGGCGTGACTTGCGGGCCCACTTTGCCGCCAGATCATCGACGGCTTTGTTGAGCTCGGCGAAGTTGGTCTTGTGCGGATCGTATTCTGTGCTGCCCCACCATTCGACGAGCTCGGCACGGCGCTCGTGGGTCGGATCGGCGAGAGCCTCGCGGAACTCCTGATAGCCCCACGGTCCGCCGATGTCCTCGGGAGGGCAGCGGCCGGTTGCTTCGAGGAGTATGGGCTCCGCAAGGCCGATGACGGGAAAGGTGCGCTCGATCTTGATGCTGTGCGTCCAGCCGTCGCCGAAGTCGTAAAGGTACTTGAACGATTTCGCGCCGATATCTTCGATTGCCGCCAGCAGCAAGATCTTGCGCGCATCGAGCGGGCCATCTCCCCAGTCCTGATCAGCCAGACCAAAGCCGACGTCGCGGATACGGAATTCGTAAAGGTGGCTGTTGGTCCAGCCCATCGCCGCCTGCAGCACCTCGTGAAGACGATGGAGCTTGATGCGGAACGGCACCACGACGCGCCGCATCACCGTCGGTTCAACGTGGTCAAGGGTGACCTTCAGTCGGACCAGGGACGCCGGCATCTTTAGGCCGCCAGCCTGTGCGCCGCCGGCGTCGCGCTCTTCCAATTCCAGGGCAAGAGCTCATCGATCCGATGCGCGGGATAACCGGCGATGCGGTGAAGTACGTCGGCGAGCCAGGCTTGCGGATCAACGCCGTTCATCTTGGCCGAGACAATCAAGCTGTACATGGCCGCGGCGCGCTGGCCACCGCGGTCCGAACCGGCGAATAGCCAGATGATATGACCGTCCTTGGCGAGCGCAGCGGTTGCTCGCAAGATGTTTTTGCCGCCTTTGTTGAGCGGTGGAAACGGGAAGGAGC
>NZ_JADYVE010000042.1 GCF_020193655.1 Ensifer sp. IC3342 | reverse complement strand
TCAGTTCACCACCCCGATCGCAGTTGAACGTCTGAGATCCTCATCGCCAAGCAAGAATATGCCGGTCCGGAATGCGGCCCGAACACGTCATTCGGGGATCAGCTTGGCGACGACCGCTTGCCACCCACTCGCGACCTTCCCGCGGTCTCCACTGCACTTCACTTCTGAATTTCACACGGTCCATGCATACACTCAGGGCAGATGCAGAACCCGGGTGCGTTTTGCTCACATCGGGGACGATGCGCGGTTTGCGTGGCAGTTTCGCGCTGACCTTAGAAACGCCCCTGCTCTCCTGTAACGACCTAAGGGCGACTGCGCGCCAAACAACCTTCGGCCAAGTTTTTCCCCGCCTTAGCGCCGGAGTGTCAATGCTCCCCTACGTCGGCGACAAAGATGAGGGAAGGTGTGATCCCTTGTTTTCGCCACCACGATGTGGCTTCTATCAGAGAAGCGAAGCAACGGGGGGCATCATGCCGGATCTGACCTTGTGGGGACTGTTTGTCGTGGCGTCGCTGGTGCTGCTGTTGACGCCCGGCCCGGCCGTGCTCTTCATCGTCGCACGATCGATCCAACAGGGTCGAACTGCGGGGTTGGTCTCGGTGATGGGCATTCATCTCGGAACCATCGTGCACATTGTTGCGGCGGCAATCGGCCTCTCGGCCCTCATTGTCTCGTCGGCGCTGGCCTTCGCCATCGTGAAGTATCTCGGCGCTGCCTACCTGGTGTGGATGGGCATCCGCACCTTCATGGCCAAGGAACTCGACCCCGAACTACCGGTGGTCGCCGCAGAGCCGCTGCGCCGAGCCTTCCGCGATGGCTTTGTGGTCAACCTCTTTAATCCGAAAACGGCGATCTTCTTCCTGGCGTTCCTACCGCAATTCGTCGATCCGACACGGGGCGCGCTGCATTGGCAGATCCTCATCCTCGGCCTCACCTTCATGGGGCTAGGCATCGTGAGCGATGCGGTATTCGCGCTAGTAGCTGGTACCGCCGGCGATTTCCTTCGCCGCAGCCGGCGCTTTCAGCAATTTCTGCGCTGGTTCTCCGGTACCTCGTTCATCGGCCTTGGGGCAACCGCAGCATTGGCGACGAATAAGTAATCGACCTGGTTTCTAGGGCCGAGGTCATACCGGGTCGCGCTGTGTCTTCGTGCACGATCAAAGGCAGATCAGCCAGCAACTCGTGTGAGACCTTTAAGCACGCTCCATGCTCGCGACCATTGCCCAGATCGCCCCGCTTAGGGCAACTTGTCCGACGGGACCACACCGAATGGCTGTTCCCCCCATTCCAGGATCAAGGCGGACCGATGGACCGACCGCTCTTCGGAAAGCCGGCTCTGAATGTCTCGCCTTGAACGGATTCAAACCATAGATACGCAATTCGCATGCACCATCTTCTGCGCCGAGACGTGCGGTTGATGGAAATGGTTCAGCAGCCGCCGCCTATGCTAGTTACTCCAAGCGGAATCATAGCTCCATGCCTCATACGTTTCGATCCGGCCCCTGTCGGCGGACTTCACTTCAAGCGAGGTCAGGTCTGTGATCTTATAGGTACGGCGCGTGCCGCAGACCGCGCCCCCATTGGCGAAGACCTCGACGACGCCGCGGTCGAAGAACAACGTCAACCGTTCGAGCGTCAGCGGCGCTGAGCGGTACTTGATGTCACCATCATCCTCCGCCACGGCCAGCTCAAGCCGGCGGGCGCTGTGAGCCAACCTAAAGCTCTCCCCGTCGCTGCCCCGCGCGATGATCTGAACTCCGTTCAGATCGCCTGCCAAAGACAACTCGACGGGGCGCCACGGTTCGCATGCGAATTGGCAAGGTGCAGTCTGTGGAAGAGTGCGGGCGCGCAGGCGCTGGCAGCCCTTCTCCGGCATCATTGTCAAATTCCGTTGGGCGTCGAGGCCGAGCACGCGCGGGAGCGACAGCTCCCCGCTATAGGGCGAACCTCCCGGCTTGCGGAATTCCCAATTGAAGAGCCAGGCAAAAGCGATCTGGCGGTCCTTTGCCAGGAAGCTCTGCATCGCGTAAAAGTCGGTGCCGAAATCCAATTCCTGCAAAGCCGGGGTCGCGGGTATGAAGTGGTCGCCCTCGAACGTGCCGACCTGCGCGTAAAGCAGGTTATGACGGCCGGTTTCCGGCTCAGTGTATCCTACAAAGCCCATCACCAACACATGATGACCATCGAGCTCGAAGAAATCCGGGCACTCTACGCAGCGCGCGCCGTGCCGGCGAAAATGCTCGGGAGCGCGATAGAGGACGGACAAGAATTTCCAGTCCTCGCCGTCCTCGGACCCATAGAGCAGGACGGCTGGATCACCATCGATCGCCGCGCCGAGGACCATCCGATATGTGCCGGAGGCCGCATCATACCAGACCTTGGGGTCACGGAAGTCGTGGGCGCTACCGTCGGGACCGTCGACAAGCACCAGCTTATTGGCATCCGGACGCAGGAGATCGGGCGATGGCAGCACTCGCTTCTGCACCTCCTTGTAGTCCTTGAACAGGTCATAGGCCGGCAGCCGTTCTGTGTAGTAGAAGCTGAGGTTGCCCTCGGGGCCGACGAAGGCACTTCCCGAGAAAGCGCCGCCGGTGGCGCCCAGCGACCAAAGGTTCTGTTCCGGATGCAGGAAGACCGGCAGATGGATCCAACTGTAGAGGTCATCGCTGACGGCATGGCCCCAGTGCATGGGTCCCCATTCGGACTCAACGGGGTGGAACTGGTAAAACAGGTGATAGCGGCCGTCAACGAAACACAGTCCGTTCGGATCGTTCATCCAGGCCTGAAACGGCGAGAATCTGAGCTGCGGGCGATTTGCATCGCTCTCGTACCACTCCGGCCAGGATGTCCTCGGTCGAGCGATGACGCGGCCATCGCGCAACTCTAGGAAAGTCACGCCTTTCTCAGCCACGTCATCCGGGTTGAAGCTGTAAAGCAGGGGAATTTCAATGGCGCCATCGTCCCATTCTACCGTGAGCGGACCGGCCGCAAAATGGGTATAGGAATAGAATTGAAAATAGGGCGGCAGCTGCGCGATCCGGTAAACGACCCAATCGCCGACACGCAGAACGAAGGCATCGAAGTCTTCTTCCGGAGCTGATTTTCCAGGCTTTTGCCGAGCCCAGATCTCAAACCGCACGCCGTGCTCAGCATCCAATTGCACCCTGTTCTTCATTCGATGATCTCATTGATGACTTTTCCGAATAGTCACTGAATTGCGAGAGTATGCGTTCGGTCTATATTGAAACTTTGCCGCTTTTTCCAGGAACTGGAGTACCCCTAAATGCATTCATTGTTTGGTCCAACTCAACCTGTTCGTCATTTCCTGAATCCAGAACTGTATTCCGTACTGACCCCTTTTGCACTAGTACCGTCGTTACCTCGAGCGCGTTCAAATTGTTAGTTGAAAGCAATGCGCCCACTTGCGTTGAAAAACAGGCACTGTTTGGTGCATCATTGATTTGCGATATTTCGGTTGTCGCCACGATGTGATTATTGGCTATATAATTGCCGCTACCGGAAACCACATTAATTATCACAGGCTTTACGGCGAGAGGCTTTATATATTGAGTATCTATTGTTTCTGAAATGTGGTTCGCAATTATCGAATTGTTGCTGCCATCAATTTGCAAAAGTCCGAACAGATCATCCAAACCGTTATCGTACTTCTGCATCGGCGCCCATGGCTCGCGATCTCGCAAAAAGTGATTTGAGGAAACCAAATTTTCGCAACAGTTAGCAGCAAAAACCAACATTCCGGGATAAAACGAATGGAATCTATTTCCTGTGACCGAGGAACGCACCACGCCGGAAAAATAGACACTGCTAGCACCTCGAGGGAATACGTTGTTTGAGGATACTAGAATGCCCCCATAATTTTCAGCATAAATGGAATGTCCCCTATAACCGGCTCCGACAAAATTATTTGCTATTCTTGAGGCCTGCCCCACACCTTTCAATTCGATACAGTTTCCGCACTCCGCAATGAAATTGTTGTCTATCGCCAGCGCATCTGCATCATGAACAATAACTCCATGCTCCAGATAGATAAGACCCATCCCCGTTATTCGGCATGAGTCATTGGCGCTGCCTACATAGATTCCCGTTTTGCCATTCTTATATGTGTTTTCTGCATCATTTTGCCCCGAACCATCGTCAATGAAATGCAGGCCATCAATGCAAAAGTCAGCAAACTCCACAGAACTTATGCGAGGATTTCCGGTGCGCTTAACATAAAACGCGGCTCCAGCAGTCTCACCGTCGGCGGCCTCTGGAGACATGTCCACAAGTATACGACTACCGCCCGGCCACACTTCGTGCCAGCGTGCCAGCTCGTTTGCGGTTGTGTTGAAACGGATGCTCGAAGACGTAAAACCGTGTCCAGAGCCCACAATTTTCAGATAGCTCACGTCAATAACGACTTGAGTGGCAAGACGGTAATCGCCCGGCGGCACATAGATAACTGCTCCGGGTTTCCCGCCATCATTTAGATCGGAAACAGGTTGCCTGCTTTTAATATCTGCAATGATGCTATTGATGACCGCTCCAATATCCTCATAGGGATTACCTACGGGATACTTTGTCACGTCGTAACAGTTTTCGCTAACCATTGTTAATGTCTTCTCGGACATTTCTTACTCCAGAGCGGTAGTAGACTGATGTTCGTGATTGGGTTGTTGCTTGCGAGCCGACTGGGAATGCGTTCAACCAGCTATCTGTCTGGTTTGTAGTAAGATCGTAGCTGGAGATCCGAAGGAGTCGCAGGCGATTGGTGGCGATAGGGGGCTAGTCATTCTTGTTTTCTCCCGGCTATACCATCACCAGATGCTGGTGCGGGTGACCGGTTCAAAGAAGTGAAGTTCTTCGGCATCGACAGCGACGCGCGCGATGTCACCTGCGCGTACTGTGCTCTTCGGAGAAAAACGGGCTACAGCAGCTCTTTCGTCGCCGATGTCGACGACGGTGTCCGGGTCGCCAGCATCCACCCAAGGTGCGTCGATATTCAGATGCACCATGGATTCAGAACCTAGCGCCTCAACAAGAGTGACTGGGGCCGAGATCTCGGCCGAAGAAGGGCGGATTGTGGCGTCGTTCATGTGCTCGGGCCGGACACCGACAATGACCTGACGGTTAGACGCACCGTTGAGCGAGGGGCGATATTCGAAAACCCGCTCAGGGATTTCGAAACTGTTGCTGCCCAGGGTCAGTGTCCTTCCATTCAGAACGGCCTCGTACAAGTTCATCGAGGGCGATCCGATAAAGGCGGCGACAAAGACATTGTCAGGACGATTGTACAGGTTTTGCGGTGTGTCGACTTGCTGCAGCACGCCGCCTTTCATGACAGCTACGCGGTCACCCATCGTCATCGCCTCGACCTGGTCGTGTGTCACGTAAATCGTAGTGACATTCAGTTTTCTTTGGATGCTGGCGATCTCGGCGCGCATCTGCACGCGCAGCTTGGCATCGAGGTTCGACAACGGTTCGTCCATCAGGAAGGCCGCTGGTTTGCGGACGATCGCTCGTCCCATGGCGACACGCTGACGCTGGCCTCCTGAAAGGAGTGCCGGCCTACGGTCGAGCAAAGTCGTCAATTCGAGGGTGCGTGCGGCTTCGTCTACGCGGCTGGCAATTTCGGTCTTCGGCAGCCCGGCCATTTGCAGGGGAAAGGCGATATTTTCGCGCACTGTCTTGTGGGGATAAAGCGCGTAGGACTGGAACACCATGGCGATGTCGCGATCCTTGGGATCGACATCGTTAACGAACCTGCCACCGATCCGGAGTTCACCGCTAGTAATGCTCTCCAGGCCAGCGATCATCCTGAGCGCCGTCGACTTTCCACATCCCGATGGACCGACGAAAACCATGAACTCGCCATCCCTGATGTCGAAGCTCAGATCGTGCAGAGCGTGAAAGCTGTTTCCGTAGACCTTGTTGATATTGCGCAGCTCTATGGCGGACATGCTTCTGCCTCCCTCATCCCTTTACAGCGCCGAATGTCAGGCCGCCGACGATCTGCCTTTGAAGTGCGAGCGTTACGACGATCACGGGAAGAGAATAGAGCACCGCGGCCGCGGTCATCGCTCCCCAGGCAAGCCCGTAGACTGAGTTGTATTCGGCGATGACGATCGGCGCCGTTTTCGTAGCCTCCGATGTCAGCAGCAACGCGTAGAGGAACTCGTTCCAACTCGTGATGAAGGTGAAGAGCGCAGTCACTGCGATCCCACCAATCATGACCGGAAGGATAATCTTCCGGAATGCCTGGAAACGTGTGCAGCCATCCATGCGTGCCGCTTCTTCGAGTTCCTTCGGCACGCCTTCGAAGAAGGCGGACATGAGCAACAGCGCCAGCGGGACGGCAGCCGAGGTGTGGGCGAGAACCAAGCCCGGAATCGTATCGAGCAGGCCCAGAGACTTTAGAAGCTGGAACAGCGGCACACCCAGGGACACCGACGGCACCATACGCGTGACCAGCGCAAACAGCAGGAACAGGGTGGTGATCCTACGTCGGTACTGCGTTGCGACGTAGGCTGCGGGGACGGCCACCGCCAGCGACAACACGGTTGTCAGCACCGCCACCGCGAGCGAGCTTGCGAACGCCTTCGGCAGAGCCGAGGATTGCAGCACTTCGCGAAAGTTGTCGAGCGAGACCACCGCAGGCAGAAAGCTCGGTGGGATCTGCTGGACATCCGCCGCCGGCTTGATCGAGGTCATGAGCAGGTACACGTATGGCAGCGCATAGGACAGAACGAGCACAAGGGCCGCCGCGTTGACCAGGATGCCATTGATGTTGAAGCGGCGTGCCCTACGCATGAGCCGGCCTCCATATCTTCCAATATGCCGCGGCGGCGAGAAGCATCATGACGATGAGGAACAGGGTCCCGGATGCCGATGCCTCGCCAAGATCGCCGAACCGAACCATGCGCTGATAGATGTTCATCGAGAACACTTCCGATGCGTGATTGGGGCCGCCTTGCGTCTGTATCCAGATGAGGTCGAAGGTCTTGGCCGCATCTACAGCGCGGACGATGACAATGACGGCGATAACCGGACGCATCAGCGGCAAGGTGACGTGCCAAAACCGCTTGAGCGCATTCGCGCCATCGATCCGGGCAGCTTCGAGCAAGTCTTTCGGAATGTTCGTCAATCCGGCGTAGGACACGAGCGCGACAAAGGAGGTCGTCAGCCAGATATCGGCGAAGGAAACGGAATAGATGACGATGTCTTCGTCGGAGAGCCAGGCGATCGCATCGGGGTCGGTGATAATACCCAGATAGACGAGCCCATAATTGAAAATGCCAATGTTGCCGACCAGCAGGAAGCGCCATAGCAGGCCGGCGACGATCGGCGGCACCATCAGCGGCAGCGTGAAGACCGTGCGATGCCAGCGCGATCGGCCAGGAAGTGCCGAAAACAAGAGAGCGGCGCAGAAGCCGAAGGTAAACTCGAAGAACAGCGCAAAGACCGAATATTGTATCGTTCTCAATGCGCTTTCGGCGACGCGCTTGGAGGTTAGCGCGTCGATATAGTTCTTGAGCCCGACCCACTCCCTTATGTGGGGGGTGATGGTGTCGACCTTGAAAAAGGAATCAAACACCAGGAGCCCCACCGGGTATGCGACCAGCAGGCCTAGGATGGCAAGCGCCGGCGCAAGCATGCAGAGCACAAATCGGTCTTCACCCGACATGGCTGTCTCCGAAAGCTGATGGTCGGCGGAGGATTTTCTCCTCCGCCGGCGATAAGGTACAGAGTTAGTCGAGGATGTCCTCGATCGTTTCCTTGGCATCCGCCAGGACCTTGCCGACATCCGCCTTACAGGTCAGGGCCTGCTGCACGGCGGGAAGGACAGCTTCATCGACGATTTCCTGATATTTCTCATTCATCGGCCGCCCTTGGGTCGCAGGCGCACTCAACGTCTCAAGCAGCGGCGTGAAATGCTCATATCCCGGTTTGCCGGAATAGCTGCGGTAGGCGGAGTTCGTCGCGGCAAGGCCGAGCGGCGCTTCGATGCCCAATGCATTGTTGGCGATCGCAAAGGCTATGAATTTCTTGGCTGCCTCCTTGTGCTGCGACGTCGAAGGAACAACATTGTACCAAGGCCCCGGAATGGCGGCGCTTCCGGCATCCCCCGCCAGCATCGGTGCAACGCCGACCTTGCCGCTGACCTTGGAATCCGCAGGCGTCATCTTGTAGGCGTGGGCCCAGAATTTCATCATGGCCGTCTTGCCTTGATAGAACAGGTTCTGAGCCTCGCCCCAACCGATCTCATTCACATTCGCCGGCACCGAATGATCGGTGCAGTGCGGGGCGATGTAGAATTCGAGCGCCTTCTTATGCGCTTCGTTATCGATGATAACTTTGCCATCCTTGTCGAGGATCACACCGGGCGAGCCCGCCTGAAGCACATGCGCCATCCACTCTTCGGAAAAGGTGCCGATGGTGTCGGTGCCCCAGAAGTCGGGTTTGCCGTCGCCGTCCGTGTCGCGGGTGAAGAACTTTGCCATGTCGCGCCATTGTTGCCAGGTCTTCGGCGGAGCAAGGGGATAGCCATACTTTTCCTGGAACGCCTTCTGCTCCGCGGGTTTGCTAAAGAGGTCCTTGCGATAAAAAACGATCTCCGCATTCGCCCAGGCGGGCATTCCGATCATTTTGCCTCCAACCTGGGCGTCGGCAAGCAAAGCTGGTGGCAGATCCTTGCGAACCGCGTCGGTGAAAAGGCGTGAGAGATCCTCGACATGGCCCGCGAATTTGGCGTTCCAGACAACATCGATCGTAACAACATCGAACGCCGATGAACCGGAGGCGATCTCGGCCGAGAACTTGTCGAATACGCCCTGGTAGGGAACGACCGTGAACTTCACCTCGACACCGGTCTCGGCGGTGAACTTCTCGGCCACGGCCTTCTGCAGCATCTCGCCGCCGCCTTCGACTAGGATGTTGATGGTTTCGGCATTCGCCGGCGCCGCCACGAAGATGAGCGCAAGCGCGCTGGCTGAAAGAAAATTCTTCATAGAGATCCTCCTCTCTTTCAAAGAGGCCCTCCCTCCAGCCTCCGATGAAGGCAACCATAATCGGGGCATGACGACGTTGTCAACGCCCATTGTCGACGTTGTCATGAAAATTGTCGACGTTGTCATTTCCTTGGTGTACAACTGCTTTCGGAGAGAAAGGATTCCGATATGGTCAGCATCGTCAGTGTCGCTAAAGCGGCAGGGGTATCGAACAAGACCGTGTCCCGGGTAATCAACGGCGAACCGCATGTGACCGAGGACACGCGAGAAAGAGTGGAAAAGGCCATTCGGGATCTCGGCTACATTCCCAATATGGCCGCGCGCCAAATACGCTCAAGCCGCTCCAACACGTTCGGGATCATCACCGACTATGTTTCCACGACTCCCTATTCGGTGGATATCGTGCGCGGAATCCAGGATTGGGCCAATACGCATGGAAAAAGCATCCTGATGGCAAACTCCGGCGGGTTACCCGAAAGGGAGGCGGAAATCTGGAAGATGTTCCAGTCCCACCGTATCGACGGGGTGCTCTATGTGACGATGTACCACCGCGTCGTGGATCCCGAGGCCGGCGATGTGAGCATACCGACAGTAATGATCAACTGCCGGCCGCAGACGAGCGAACTCTTGCCATCCATTGAGCCTGACGACTTCCAGGGCGCCCGGGACCTCACCCGATATTTGCTTGAACGGGGACATCGAAGGATCGGCTATATCAGGCTCAACCCGATTCTGCTCGGCGCTGAACTGCGCCTCGATGCCTTCCGCCGCACTGCGAAGGAATTCGGCCTCGCGGAGAGCGACCTCTCCATTCGTCTTGGAATGGAAGGTCCGGTCGGAGCGGAGGAGAATTATGTGTTTGCGGCAGCGTCCGAAATATTGCAGCAAAAGGATCGTCCAACCGCGATCATGAGCGGCAATGATGAAATGGCGATCCAGATCTATATTGCAGCTTTGACGTTGGGACTAAGAATCCCGCAGGACGTCAGCATTGTTGGCTTTGACGATTTCAGAACCGTATCGTTGGCGCTCAAGCCCGAACTGACCACCGCGGCATTGCCGTACTATGATCTCGGTTTCCAGGGTGCCGAGTGGTTGAACAGCGTCATTTCTGAAGAAAAGGTGCGCGCGAGTCGTCGTGTCATCTCGTGCAAACTTGTCGAGCGTACATCTGTGTGTGCTCTGTAAAACTGCTGGAGCGATGCCGCCCGCTATCTATCCGACAACTAGCTAGCCACCTGATTTGCGGGAACGCTTGGGCATGGAGGCCTGCCAGAACTCACATAATGCAGTTGAGAGACAGGAGGAGCGAAGCTGGAGGGTCAGCCTTCTGTCGACGAGGGCAAGCTACTGGTTCGAGGCGAACTTTGGCGTCGGGAGTGGGGGCGAGAACGTGCTCGAAACAAATCTTGCGGGAGCGAACGCATTTATCCGGAAGGCGCGAATCGACGGTTACAGGACTGAATATGGCCCGAACGCCAAGTCTTACTTTTGATGCCGGTCGCCAAAAAGCGGGCGGCGGCAAATCCGGTCATCACAGCGGCGACGCCAAGCTTGGCGGCAGTCCTTCTATCTATTCCCAGGAAATAATCCGCCTCTCGTATTGCAGCAAGTCGCGGAGCGGTTGGCGTCTCCCAAGCCGGATCCTTTCCAAACACGCCGGAGCCGCCGCGCCCTTCAAATTCAACGACTGGTGCGCCATTACTACCTGCGCACCTCTTCCGAGACACGCCAATTGATCGGTGTCAATAGGGGCCATGTTTGGGCAGACCGCTTCGACAAGGCTGGAACGGAGCCGTCGCGCTCCAAGATGAGTTAGCCGGAAAGATCGTGGGCGATGACGGGTGAAGTCGGAGCCATTCGCAAAGCCGATTACAATCTGGCTTGGGGATAGACAGGTCCAACCTCACTGAATACGATTACTACCTTCGCGCGGAAAGCCAACTGAACCTTTACACCAATGAGGTCTCGAGCGATCGATCTCGGCGGGAAGCCGCAGCGTGGAGATCGGCAGCCGCACTACAGCATCCGCCGTTTGACCACGCGGAACGACGATCGTCCCATCCGTGATGGAGCGTGCGAGGGCATGTGCAGCTCCCAGGTGTCCGCGACGACTGCGCGGACGGCCAACCCTCTGCCCCGGAGACGGTTCACCAAGCCGGACAGCGTCAGTTCCTCACCACCGTGCCGATGGTCCGCGCCCTGTGTGTCCATCACAAACCTCGGGCGGGTCCGTGGCGACAACAGGCGAGTACTGCGTCAGCGCCCACAATGGCAGTCGCTCGAGCTCGCCAAGGTCAGCCACCTTATCCGCTTCGACCATGTTCAAAGCCTGAATCAGCGCCTGCGCCTTGGCCGCAGGCATGCCCACATGCAATCCAAGCTTTGCCGCCGCGGCATCGCGGGCTCTTCGGCATGTTCTCCGCCGATACGACGGCAACGCCAACGGGGAACCGCTAGCGCGCGATCCGATCGAAAGAGAGGCGCTCCCGTTCGGGAGCGCAGAACTCGTAGCGGTAGCGCACGTTCTCAAGGTAAGCTCGGCGGTACTATGAACTGGTAATATACCCACACCAGGATTACTCCCGCTATCACCGCGAGCCAGATAACCGCCTTCCCCTGCTTTGGACCAGCCAACCTTGGCTTCCGCTTTGGTTTCCGTGGTTTAACTTTAATAATGTTATCGTCGCTCATATGGCCTCCCCTAGTCGGAGGGAGACTCCATAGCAAGACGCTAGCGCGAAATCCCGTTGGTTCAACGTTTGACCAGTTCTCGCGTTGAGAGCGCCCCCCAACTCCGGTAGCGCGAACCCCGCTGCCGTCAGCGCGTCTCGCGCTCCGCCACCGCCGTGCCTTCGGCCACGCGGTCGCTGGGGTGCAGTACGACCCGGTCCCCCAGCGAAAGTCCCGATAATACCTCCACCAGCTTGCTGTTTCGCTGTCCGGTGCCCACGACCGTGGCACGGGCACGACCGTCCTTGACCGCAAAGACGGCCCAGTCGCCCCCCCGCCGGAACAGCGCGCTCACAGGTATGGCCAGGGAGTCTTTCGATTCATAAATGGCCACATGAACGATGACCCGGA
>NZ_JADYVE010000041.1 GCF_020193655.1 Ensifer sp. IC3342 | reverse complement strand
GTGAAGGGCGACCAGGCACTTCCGACACAGCAAGCCGGCCAGGAGCATGCCCCGCCCGAGGCGGCAAATGAGCCACCGCAGCAAGGTGTGGAACAGCCCGACCAGGACTCGGGCGGCTCTCTGGAAAGCCTGTTCAAGCAGATCTTCAGATAGAGAACCGTCGCGACCCCGGCTAATCAGTCGACACCGTTGTCTTGAGACGCAGGGGTCTGACTCCAAGCCGGGACAAAGCTTTCTCGAATCCATAATGAATACCGCGCGTCCTTTTAGGCGCGCCGGGGCCGCCGCAGGAATCCTCGAGGATTCATGCGCCAACATGGCAACGAGCGTACCAGGCGCAGGCGCTTCAGCAATGCAGCCAGTTCGCGCATAGATTGGCCGGTTAAAAGGCTAAACCGCAGGAGGAGTCGGCCGAACTTCCGCTGCCCACCTTCTGCGACCTTTCAGTAACCAACGACCGGACCTAAGGCTGCCGATTGCGGGTCAACGCTTGAATGTCGGCGACGGGGTGACCCAGTCTCTCAACTCGTCGCAAATATAGCGGACTCATGAACCGTAGTCAGGCAATGGCTGCCGGAGAGGTCGGACGACCGGCGATCGCATTTTTGAACGCAGTGATCCGTTTTAAGATCAGCTCGCGGTAGGCTCCCGCAGAGATTCCTCGGTCATCAACGCGAGTGAGGCCGCGCGAAACCGGAACCAGGAGATCGGTATTTTATCGAAATGGCGATGCGAGACATTACCGGAGCGTAGAATGAACGAGCCCTCGAGCGTCGCGATATGTGCGATCTGGTGGGCGGCGGGCCCGATCTGTTGGCCCGTGCCCCGGCCCCGAAGCTTTCTGAGCATTCGAACCGTACACAAGATATGAAGGGGCATCGCGGGCAAGGAACCGCTGGGACGAAAAACAGAGCCAGGTATCGCGACCGAGCCTTGGCTGCCAATGCGTGGTCCGGAGCTGCTGAAACATCTGATGCTGCAGATCAGGTGCAGATCGAAGACCTAAAATTCCTCCGGGCCAGCGCGCGCAGAAATGAAATATCCGATCAGCCTCCCCAGCGCAGCGCCGCGGTGTCGGCCGGCGCGTCCCACAAGGAAAGCTCCCGTTCCTCGAGGCGCGCAACGGTGATTGAGAGGCCCGCCATGTCCAGGGAGGTGACATAGGTTCCGACCAGCGACCGGGCGACCGTGAGGCCCAGGCGCGCAAACCGCGCTCGGGCGGAATTGTAAGCGAGATAGAGCTCCGATACCGGCGTGCCACCGAGGCCGTTGATGAAGAGGAGCAGCTTGTCGCTCCGGTCCGGCGCCAGATCGCTCAAGATTGCTTCGAGCATCGTTTCCACGATTTCGTCGGCGGTCGCGAATTTGACCCGTGCACGGCCCGGCTCTCCGTGAATTCCGACGCCCATCTCCATTTCGTCTTCGTTGAGCACGAAGGTCTCCCGCTCCGTGTCAGGTACGGTGACGCCGCCGAGCGATACCCCCATGGTGCGAATGCGGCCGTTCAGGTCCTCACCAAGCGCGCTCAGGTCGTCAAGCCGCCAGCCGGCCTCTGCCGCCGCTCCAAGCAGCTTCTCGACCACGAGGGTTCCCGCAACGCCTCTTCTGCCTTGGCTGCGCTTTGACCCGCTGGAATTTACGTCATCGCGCACGATCACGGTGGCGATCCGGTGCTCGGCCGCCGCGAGCTCGGCGGCCATCTCGAAATTCATGACGTCGCCGTCATAATTCTTGACGATGAGCAGACACCCCTCGCCGCCGTCCGTTTCCCGGATCGCGGCAATGATCTGGTCCGGTGTCGGAGAGGTGAAGACATGTCCGGTGCAGGCGGCGTCCAGCATACCTTTCCCGACAAAACCGACATGCATCGGCTCGTGCCCGGCGCCGCCGCCTGAAATGAGCGCGACCTTGCCCGGGCAAAGACTTCGCCGGCGAACGAACCTCCTGTCGGTTCCGAAAGCCACTAGCCGTTCGTGGGCTGCGACGAAGCCCGCGAGGCTTTCAGCCACCAGAGTCTCGGCTCGGTTCATGAATTTCTTCATCGTGCCCCTCCCACGACGCCGTGCTCTCCTGCCCCGCGCAAAATCGCCGCAACGCTGCAATCTCGACACCGGTGCCCTCGATCGGACTCGAACTTAGAGGCTCTTGTCGGGGCAGTGACGTACTGAAACACATCGTGACCCTCTAATCCATCGTTCCGACCAGTTTCGCCATGTTCCGGACCAGTTCCTCGATCGCTTCGTCGAATAGGCGGTTCTTCTTTTCGTCGCCAAGATCCGGAACGATCAGCGAGAGCTGACGCAGCTTCTCCGCGCTTCCGAAATCCGGCAGCTTGCCGGGATGCGCGGACTGATAGGCCTGAAGGAAGCGCTCCTGCTCGCCCGGGCTGAAGTGGCAGACACGGAAGATCGTCGCGAGATGACGCGCCGGCAGCGGAGTGGAATAGGTTGGACTTGTCACCTGCGTCACAAAGCTGCGATGCTTGCCGAGTGCTGCGGCGAGCCGCTGGCGGGTTCCCGACGGCCGATTGTCGATGATTTGCGCCAGCATCGTCTTGTAGGCGATGATCGCGTCTTCAACTGTGTCGCGCGACATTCACTTCATCTCCGCCGCGGCCCGGCCGTCCGAGTACACGCCGCCGATTGTGGATCTTATGTCCGCCAAGCGATTGGGCGCCACCGAGAAGTGGCGAAGGCCCGCAGCCATGAGCGCCGGTATATGCCGGGGGTCGGAGGCCATCTCGCCGCAGATCCCGATCGGTTTTTTCATCGCCTCGGCAACGGCCACGCCCTGCGCGATCACCCTTAAGACCGCCGGCGTGGCGGCGTCGTAGAGTGCGGCGACGCTTTGGTCGTCCCTTGCGGCCGCCGCAAGATATTGCGCCAGGTCGTTTGTCCCGAAGGAGAAGAAGTCCGACCGCGAAAAACGATCGAGCATCAGCGCCGCCGCCGGCACCTCCACCATTATGCCGATCTCCGGCATGCGCGTTTGCACCCCCCTTCTGCCAAGCGCGGTCGATTCCTCTTCGAAGATCGCCCGCATCGCATCGAGTTCCTCCGGCACCGTAATCATTGGTAGGAGGACGCGGAGATTGCCGTGCGCTGCTGCCCGCAGCAGGGCGCCCGCCTGCAGACGAGCTATTTCCGGAAGCGCCAGAAGCAGCCGGATGCCTCGTCGCCCCAGGAACGCTTCGCTCTCCTTGGCCCCGACGCCCAGCTCCATCTTGTCGCCGCCGAGATCCAACATGCGCACAATCACCGGCGCATCACCCGCCCAGTCCAGCGCCCGCCTATAGATGCCGTAATGTGTTTCCTGATCGAAGACATTGCCCAAAAAATCTGTCCGCATCAGGCCGATACCCGCGACGGACGAGGGATCGATGGATTTGAGCTCAAACGGATCATTGACGATCGCCGACAGGCGGATCGCAACCCCGTCGACGGTCTCGATCACGCCTCCCGCTCGAGACGGAGCGGGTGGCCTTGCCCCGGTTGTTCTCGACCGCGCCTCTTGAATCTGCTGATCGTCAGGCGCAACAACCACGCGGCCGTCGTTCGCATCGACAAGCACGCCCACGCCATTGGCGACTTCGAATCGCCCGGTTGCCACGACCATAGGGACCGAACGGCTGCGGGCGAGCATGGCCACGTGGCTGGAAACACTGCCTTCGAAGAGGATGATGCCGCCGCCGGCGGTCCAGTCATGCTGAAGGAAGAGGCTGGGCTCAAGGTCCCTGCCGACAAAAACCGAACCCGGCGCGAAGTCCTCCAGAGGGCGGCCCGTCAACGCGCTGAGGACGCGATTGCGGATATCGACGATGTCGACTGCGCGGGCGCGGAGCTGCTCATCGGGTGCCTGCTCGATATCGCCGATATAGTCGTTGAGCGCCCCGACCCAGGCGAGTGCGGCGCCATGGCCTGCGATGATCCTGTCCTCGGCCATTTCGACGAGAGCCGGATCGAGCAACATCTCGATCTGGAAGTCGAGAATGCCGGCACTTTCCTCGTCCGACCGGGCCGCGAGGGCCTCGACCTCCGCGAGGGCGGTGGCGACGGCCTGCCGCAGTTTGTCACCCTCCGCGGCCACCGTGTCGCCGAGCGCAAGCGCCTCCGCCGTAACATCGGCGGCGAGGTGGACGGGTCCGACCCCCACGCCCGGAGAGGCGGAGACCCCGGTGATTTCAAGCGTTTCGGCCATGCTTCTTTTCTTCATCGAAGTCGCGCTCGACGAGCGCCTTGAGGGCATGGATCGCTTCTGCGGCGCGCAAACCTCTGGCTCGGATTTTCAGGATCGAGCCCCTTCGGATCCTAGCCCCCATGATCTTGACGATACTCTTGCCGTTCAGCCAAACGTGGCTGTCGTTGACCTCGATCTCGACGGTGCAGGGAAACGACTTCGCGAGCCGCGTGAAAACGACTGACGGACGAGCATGCAGCCCGAAGCCGTGCGTCACTTCGATCTCCGCCTGGCAGTAACCGTGCGTATCGACTGCCTCCGGCCCTTCCCGTCGCGACCTGTTGTCCATCACGGCGACAGCTCCTCCGCGGTCGCCACGACGCGGGCGAGAGCCGCTCCGCCCGATGCTTCGGCCGCGGCCATTACCGCTCCCTCGACCAGTGGCGCGTTGCAGATGATCACCCTGCCGGAGCGCGGCTCTCCAAGCATTTCCACCGCCATTTCGCTGTTCGTCTCCGCCCCGCCGAGATCGACGAAGACGGCGACGCCAGCATCCGACCAGGCCCGTTCGATCGCGGCCAATATGCCGGCCGCATGCGTGCCGAGGCCACCTTCGGCATTGCCGCCCGACCAGGCGAGCGGCACGCAATCGCCGACCATCTGGCGCACCATGTCGGCCGCCCCCTCGGCGACGAGCGGAGAATGCGAAACGATGACGATGCCGACATTTGCGGATTTCGGGTTCATGCCGGACATTGCTCCTCCAAAAAACGACAGATCGCCGCCGTCAGCAGCGCACAACTCTTCGCGCCCGGATCGACATGTCCGACCGACCGGTCGCCGAGAAAGGCGGCGCGCCCGCGCATCGCCTTCATGCCGAAAGTGAGGCTTGCCGCACGTTCCGCCTGTTCGGCGATACCCGCCAGACCCGCGCGCCTTACCACCTCGGCATGCACCGGGTAAAGCACATCGAGCAGCGTCTTGTCGCCGGCGCTCGCCCGTCCGCGACGGGCGACGGCATCGATTGCATGCTCGAGCGCGCGCGCAAAGGCGATCTGTCCGTTCGCACCGGCCAAGTGACGGCCGATCTCGATCAGCAGCGTCCCATAGAGCGGACCGGCCGCGCCGCCGACGCTCATGACGAGCGTGAGACCGGTCTCCTCCAGTGCTTTTGGCAGCGGAAGCTCTGCGAGACGGCTTCGCTCAGCATAGACCGCCTCCAGGCCGCGACACATGTTGGTGCCATGGTCTCCGTCGCCGATCGCCCTGTCGAGTTCCGACAGATGATCGGCATTGACGGCAATCACCTCGCGACAGGCCTCGATCAATCCGCCGATGAGCGCTGCGTTTGCCGGCACCTCGGACACCTTCTTCCACCCTCCCGATCATACTCGCGATCGGTCGCCCTCGTTAGAGCATGTGCTTAACGAAGCCCTGCTGCGACTTCGAAGACCGCGGCCACGGCCATGGCGCCCGGGTCCGGTACGCCGTCGAGATCCCGTTCGCCGATGTAAGAAGCGCGGCCGGCCTTCGCCTTCTTCATCGCCCGAGTCGCATCGGCGCCGGCGCGCGCCGCGGACGCCGCCGCGGCAAGACCGCCCGCCCTAAGCGCGCGCAGCGCCGGATCCAGAGCATCCACCATCGTGCGGTCGCCGACGGCCGCCCCACCGTAGAAGGTCATCCGTTCGAGTCCCGCCAAGAGCGCGCCCGCCATGTCTTTCGTGTCCGAATAGGCTTTGGCGGCGGCGGTGAAGAAGATCGACAGAAGCACGCCGCTCGAGCCGCCCATGCTTGTGCTGAGAATGCTGCCGATCGACGAGAGCGTCGCGGCGATGTCCTTCAGCGGCAGTCTTTCGATCTGCGCCAGAACGCTGCGCGAACCTGTCGCCACGGTCGAGCCGGTATCGCCATCACCGGCCCGAGCGTCGAGGTGGTTGAGCTCCGCCTCTAACGAGAGCAGATGATCGCAGATCGCCGCGATCAGCCGATCGGCCGCCGGATCGTGACTGGCCGCCACGGACGGAGTGGCGGGCACGGCAGTCACGGGCAGAACGGAGACACCATGCCGCTCGACGGCGGGTATCCAGGCATGCGGGCCAACGGGCGAAGTCAATGCTGCCTCACGCTCGTCATCGAGCCGGATCAGGGAAAGCGAAAAGCCGTTCATGTTGAGAGCCGTCATCATCGGCGCCGGACCTATCGTCAGCTTCACGCGCTCAGCGAGCGACGATGAAAGAACCGTGTGGGCGATCAATCCCATCTCGATCGGCGGCACGGCACCGAGATTGTTGATGAGAAGCGCATAGTGGCCATCTCCTGGCAAAGCTCGGGAAAGCCGCTCGGACATGATAGCAACAATGCTGCGCGCCTCCTGCAAGGCGATCCGTTCGGCGCCCGGTTCGCCATGAATGCCGAGCCCCAGCTCCCCCTCGGCCGACTCGAGCCGCTCCACATGGCTTTGGCCGGGAATGGAGCAGGAGGAGAGCGACACGCCGAGCGAAACGATGTCGCGCGCGGCCAAACGGGCGGCAGCGGCAACGGTCTCGAGATCCGCATCCTGCTCGGCGAAGTGTCCGGCGATCTTGTGCACGAAGAGCGTTCCGGCGACGCCGCGCGGCTGGGCTATGTCCGGAAGCGCGATGTCGTCGGCGACGATCACCATCTCGACGCGAAAGCCTTCGACGCGCGCGCGCTCGGCGGCAAGCCCAAAGTTGAGGCGATCGCCGGTATAATTTTTGACGATCAACAGGCAGCCCTTCGGCCCTGTCGCCGCGCGGATCGCAGTCAGCACCGCATCGACGCTCGGCGAGGCGAAGATCTCGCCGGAGACGGCTGCCGTCAGCATGCCGCGGCCGACAAAACCCGCATGCGACGGCTCATGGCCGGCGCCCCCGCCCGAGATCACGGCAACCTTTCCTCTGTCCCAATCACCGCGCAGGACGACCTTGATATCCGGGTAGGTGTCGAGACGCGCGAGCCTCCCCGCCGGCGAGGTCTGCAGCAAACCGTCCAGCGCTTCGGTGACGATGTTTTCCCTGCGATTGAAAAAGTGCTTCATCGTGTTCATCCAATTGCGTTATCGATTCGTCGCCGCAGCATCAGCGTAGCCGCTCGCCGTCCGGCCCGAAATAAAGGGGCTGTCTCAGCGTGAGATTGATCCGGTCGCCCGGTTTGATGGAGAGATAGGGATCGGCAAGCGTCACAAGCTTGTGCCCCCTAACCCGGATGTGCAGGTGGTTCTGGTCGCCGAGGTGCTCGATCCAGTCCACCTCGGCATTGCCCTGAGCGCTGGTCGCGATCTCCAGATGTTCGGTCCGCGCGCCGATCGTCAGCGCGCCGGAAGGCACCGCGGCGCCGGGCAGGAGGTCTATGGGAAGCAGGTTTATGTGCGGCTGGCCCAGGCGCGCCGCGACATGCAGGTTGGCCGGGTCCGCATAGATCTCCCGCGGCGTGCCGATCTGCACGAGACGCCCTTCGGACAGAATGCCGATGCGATCGGCCATCGTCATTGCCTCGATCTGGTCATGGGTGACGTAGAGCAGCGTTGAACCCAGCTCTTTCTGGATCCGCTTCAGTTCCAGCCGAAGCTCTGCCCTGAGCTTCGCGTCGAGCGAAGACAGCGGTTCGTCCATGAGATAGATCGCCGGACGGCGCACCAGCGCGCGGCCGATCGCGACGCGCTGCATCTCGCCGCCCGAAAGCCGCGTGGAGCGGTTTTGCAGCTTGTGCTCGATCCGAACCATTCGTGCCACCTCCCGCACGCGGCGGTCGATCTCCTCGACGCCGAGCCGCCGTGCCGGCGAGCGCAACGGAAAGGCGAGATTGTCGTAAACGCTCAGATGCGGATAGAGCGAATATTGCTGGAAGACGAAGGCCACGTCCCGCTCGGCGGGCGACTGCCGGCCGACGTCGCGACCGGCGATCGTCACCCGCCCGCAATCCGGTCTTTCCAGGCCGGCGATCAGACGCAGGGTTGTCGTCTTGCCGGCACCCGTCGGCCCGAGGAGGACCACGAATTCCCCGTCCCTGATGGTCAGCGACAGATCGTCGACCGCGACCGTGTCACCGAAGGTCTTGGCAATACCGTGAAGAACGACCTCAGCCATGGCGCACCTCCGCATAAAGGGAGGATGCGATCGCCCTGCCCGAAGCGCAGTCGAAAATGGCGAGCTTTGCCGGATTAAATTCAAGACCGACCGTCTCGCCGAGCCGGAAGCTGCGGTCCGCCGAAATGCGTGCCTTGACGATGCCGGCGGCGGTCTCCACGGCGACGATCTGGTTGGTGCCCAGATACTCGCTGCCATAGACGGCGCCGCGGATGCGGGACCGATCACTGAAGCGGATATGTTCCGGACGGACGCCGAGCGCCATTTCGCCCGGCGCCACGTCCTCCCCCACCTCCGGCACGGCGACCTCGACAGCGTCGAGGAGGATCGATCGCGTCCCTCTCTTGAGCCCCGAATGGAAGCGCATGAAATTCATCGGCGGCGAGCCGATGAATTCGGCGACATACATCGAAGCGGGGCGATTGTAGATTTCCTGCGGCGTGCCGAACTGTTCGATCACGCCGTGATTCATGACCGCGATCTTGTCGGCCATCGCCATGGCCTCGTGCTGGTCATGGGTCACGTAGACGGTTGTCGCATCGATGCGATTGTGGAGCTCGCGCAGTTCATGGACCATCACCTCGCGGAATTCCGCGTCGAGCGTGCCGAGTGGCTCGTCCATCAGGAAGCACTTGGGTCGGCGGATGATCGCGCGGCCGAGTGCAACACGCTGGCGGTCGCCGCCAGCGAGACCCGAAACCGACCTATCGAGAATGTGGTCGATCCTCAGAAGCTTTGCGGTCTCCTCGACGCGGGCGCGGATTTCCGCCTTCGGCACGCCCTGCGACAGGAGCGGAAAACCGATGTTCCGGCGCACGTTCATGTGCGGATAAAGCGCGAAAAGCTGGAAGACGAAGGCGATGTCGCGGGCGCTCGCCCGGTTGAAGGTGACGTCTTCGCTATCGAGATAAATCTTGCCGCTGGTCGGCAGCTCAAGCCCGGCGATCATCCTGAGCGTCGTCGTCTTGCCGCAGCCCGACGGCCCGAGCAGCGCCAGAAACTCGCCGTCCTCGACCGTGAAGCTCGAATCCTCGACGGCGACAAAATCACCGAACTGCTTGCGGAGGTTTACGATCTTGATCTCGGACATCGCTTACTCCGGGAATTTCGAAACGATGATGAACATGACGGTTCCAGTCAGCAGCATGGCCAGCGAGTAGGTGTAGAGGGCCAGCAGGAACGGCTGGAACAGCATCAGGAAGCCCGCGGCAATCAGCGCCGTGGCAATGTTTTCCATCGGTCCGCGCCGTATGAACAAGGACCGCTTCTGCCGGGTTGCACGGGTCGCTTCTTGTGGGGTCGTCATTTGCGGACCGCTCCGAAGGTGATGCCGCGCAGCAACTGCTTGCGCAGGATGATGGTGAAGACGAGGATCGGCACCAGGAAGATCGTCGTGCCGGCAGCAACCGCCGGCCAATCCTGCCCGCCCTCACCGATGATCGTCGGTATGAACGGCGGCGCGGTCTGTGCCGAACCCGAGGTGAGCAGCACCGCAAAGGCGTATTCGTTCCAGGCGAAGATCAGGCAGAAGATCGCGGTCGCCGCAATCCCGGTCGTCGCCTGGGGCAACACGACCTTCCAGAAGGCCTGCAGGCGGGTATAACCATCGATCATCGCCGCCTCCTCGTATTCGCGGGGGATTTCGTCGATGAAGCCCTTGAGCAACCAGACGGCCAGCGAGACGTTGACGGCGGTATAGAGGAGGATCATGCCGAGCGCCGTGTCGGAAAGTCCGAACTGGCGGTACATGAGGTAGATCGGGATCGCGACCGCGATCGGCGGCATCATCCGGGTCGAAAGAATGAAGAATAGTAAATCGTCGGCGAGCGGCACGCGGAAGCGCGAGAAGCCATAGGCCGCAAGCGTTCCCAGAGAGACGGCGAGGAAGGTCGAGCCGAAGGCGATCAGGAGCGAATTGCCGAAGCGTGGCCAATAGTTCGAAGGGCCGGCGATGACCATGTTGCGGCCGCGGGTGATCTCGTCGCATGTTCCCGTCGGCGGCGGCAGCGCTTGGATATAGTCCGGCGTCTGCCGCGTGCGCGTCGTGAAGAGGTTGCAGAAACCCTCGAGCGTCGGCGTGAAGACGACCTTCGGCGGGTAGCTGATCGAATCCGGCGGCGACTTGATGCTCGTCAGAAAGATCCAGGCGAGCGGGATCATCGTCACCAGCGCATAGAGGATGACGATCGTGCCGGCGATGCGCTTGGCGGTCGGCGTCGGCTCGACCACGGAGTGGGCGGCGGTATTGACCGAACTCATCGCTGTTTCACCTTGTTGAGCGCTTTGACGTAGATGTTGGCGAGGCCGAACACGGCGACGAAAAGAATGATCGCGAAGGCCGAAGACCGTCCTGTGAGCCAGCTTTCGAAGGCTTCGCGCTTCAGCGTGATCGACGCAACCTCGGTGGTCGAGCCAGGCCCTCCGCCCGTCAGCAGCATCACCATGTCGAACATCTTGAAATTCTCGATGCCGCGGAAGAGCACGGCGAGCATGATGAAGGGCAAGGCCATCGGCACGGTGATCGACCAGAATTGCCGCCAAGTGGAGGCGCGATCGACCTCGGCCGCCTCGTAGATGTAGTCCGGAATGGATCTGAGGCCGGCGAGGCAGATCAGCATGACGTAAGGTGTCCACATCCAGGTATCGACGATGATGATCGCCCAGGGTGCCAAGATCACAGAGCCGAGCATCTCAAAGGATGACGGCGGAATGCCCGTGAAGAACGAGACGATATAATTGAAGAGGCCGATCTGCGGCTGGTACAGGAACCGCCAGAAGTTGCCGACGACCGCCGGCGACAGCATCATCGGAATGAGGATGACCGTCGTCCAGAAGGCATGGCCGCGGAACTTGCGGTCGATCAGATAGGCGAGCGCGAAGCCGATGACCGTCTGCAACAGGATCGTCCAGAAGACGAAATGCGCCGTTGTCTGCATGGCGATCCAGATGTCCGGATCGTTCAGCACTCGCTGGTAGTTGCGTAAACCCACGCCCTCGACCTCGGCGTTGGGGCGGTTCGCGCGGAAATTCGTGAAGGACAGATAGACCGCCCAGATCAGCGGGAAGATATTGATCGCGAGCAGCAAGGCGATCGTCGGCGTTATAAAGAGCCAGGCGATGGCGCGGTCCGAAAGGCCGCGCACCCGAACTGCGATCGTCGTCGGGGTCGCGCGGGCAAGCATGTCGGCGGATCGCTCCGCAATGGTGGAAGGAGCATCGGTCACTGACGTCACCTGAATTCAAGGAAGGATCGGGTTCCAGGCCGGCGGCCCGGGCATTCGCAGCCGGGCCGTCGCCTAGGGAGCCTAGAGCTTGCCTTCGTCCTCGAAGATTTCCTTCCAGTCGTTGACGAGAGAGTCGAGCGCCTCTTGCGCCGTGCCCTGGTCGGCGACGACATAGTCGTGCAGGCGCTTCTGCATGGCCTGCAGCAGGATCGCGTAGGACGGCTCCTGCCAGAAATCCTGCACCTGGTTCATCGCGACGAGGAAATCGGCCGCGAAGGGCTGGCTGGCCTTGAAGGATGGATCGTTCAGGACCGCGTTGTGCACGGCGTAGCCGCCGAGCGCCCACCATTTCTTCTGGACATCGGGCTGGGCGAACCATTTGATGTAGGCGAGCGCGCCGTCCATGTTGTCGGTATTGGCGACGACGGACATCCCCTGCCCGCCGAGCGTCGAGGCGGCGACCTTCTGCTTGGGATTGACGAAGAAGCCGATCTTGTCGCCGCCGACCTTCTCGTCCTTGTAGAGGCCGGGGAAGAAGGCAAACCAGTTCATCGCCATCGCCACCTGGCCGGATTTGAAGGCGTCGAGCCCCTCGCCCATGTAGCTGTCTGTATAGCCGGGCGGCTGACAGCATTTGTAGAGCGCCTTGTAAGCTTCGAGCCCCGCCACGGCATCCGCGGAGTTGACGGCGCCGTCCATGTCGTATTTGCCGCCCGTCTGCTCGTATTTGAAGCCATAGGGATAGAGCGCCGAGGTCGCGCCCATTGTGATGCCCTCGGAGGCGCGTTCGGTGAAGATCGCGGCACCATAGACCTTCTGGCCATCGATTTCGCGACCGGTGAAGAATTCGGCGACTTGCTTCAGGTCATCCCAGGTCTGCGGCGGCCCGAGGTCACGGCCGTATTTCTCTTTGAACTCGGCCTGCAATTCCGGCTTGGCGAACCAGTCCTTGCGATAGAACCACCCATTGGCATCGCCCATGGCCGGCAGCGCCCAATAGTTCGGCGTGCCTTTCGGCCAGGTGGAATAGGCATTGACCGCGGCTTCGGCGAAGTCGCTCATCTTAATCCCTTCCTTGTCGAAGAAATCGTTGAGCTTGACATAGTAGCCGTTTTCGGCGGAACCGCCGATCCATTGACTGTCGCCGATCAGGAGATCGCAGAGCTTGCCGCCCGAATTGAGCTCGTTGAGAATGCGGTCGGCGAAGTTCGGCCACGGCACGAACTCGAACTTCATCGTCGTGCCGGTCGCTGCGGTAAAATCCTTGGAGAGTTCGACTAGCGCATTCGCCGGATCCCAGGCTGCCCAGCACAGCGTCAATTCATCGGCCTTTGCCATTCCAGGTATCGCCATCGACAGCACGAGTGCCGACGACATGCCCATCAGGGCCTTCGTCATCTTCCGCATGTATTCCTCCCAGATACAGAACCGACCGACGCCGGCCTCGCAAAATTCTCCCTTGCTCACATGCCCAAGCCATACTCCCTCATGTTGAGCAATGTGTTTAGTGATATACATTTTACTAAACACATCAAGTGCAATTCGTCGCTGCAACGCAGCATGCGTAGGGAGGAGGGAGGAGCGTGCCAACGTTCCCGGCACTCGTTGCGTTAAGACGGTCAAAACCAACAGCAAGGACGCCGCCTGCGATCAAACGACCTTCTATGAAGCCTGGCGACTGACGATCCAATGCTATGGCATCTACAACCCTCTACACTGGCCACGGCGCGATCAGGGGCCTGCTGCCGCATGGGCCGCATAATGTCCGTGCTCGCCACGCCCATCCTCAAACAGACGGCTCGTGCGAGCAGGCGAGCTATGCCATCCAGGACGCACCCGAAATGATCGCCAGTCACTATGGCTGCTTCCTGCCACAGGGCAAGGCCGCGCGCGGCCCGCATCCTCAATCAGGTCGGAAGGCGGCCGCTTAATGGCCTGCCGGACGCCACGGGGCCAAGAGCGGGGACCACTCAAGGCCGCGGCAATGATATAAACACTTTGTCACCCACATCCTCTAACCTATTGTTTTTATTATGCGGAAACAGAGGTAAAGCTTCGGATTCTGACAAATCCGGGATAAAAACTATCCGCTGAATTCGTCCTCCGGCGAAACGATGGCCGCAAACCAACCACTCAAAACGCGGATAATAATCCGCGTGGAATGTTCAACGGCATCGCTTTGTTTTCTATGAAAAATTTCTGCGGCTTCCGTCGCGCGCAAAGGTTCTGAAACGGCCGAACCGATATAAGGGGGATAAAACGAGGACACACAATGCCGATCCACGACGCCTGCGCACTTCTAAACCGACTCTTGGAAGAAACCCAATCGCCCGATGACCTCGCCGCCCACGCTCTGCGATCACCGCAGATTTGCCTGTTCCCGGCATACCAGTTACGTCATTGATCTTCTAGCTCCGTCACATCGCGCGAGTAAGGGGCCTCCGGCGCGTCTATATGAAGAAGCATGAGCCGGCAGAACAGTGAAGCGGCAAAGCGCCCCGTGCGCCAAGTCTTAGAGTCGGTCAGTCTTAAGCTGAATCGAAACAGGATTCCCTTTTTGCTGCGATTGTGATTCAAGATCATTGCTGGTGAGGAGGCCAGCAATGATGGCGCGACCTCTTTCTCTGGATTTACGCCAGC
>NZ_JADYVE010000040.1 GCF_020193655.1 Ensifer sp. IC3342 | reverse complement strand
ATCAGGGTGGCCTGCGCCTGATGACCACCATCCTCGACACGATCTTCGACAGGCTCGATCGCGAAACCATGCAGACAGCCGTCACGGATTATTCCTACGACCTCACGCGCTAAGAGCGGCGGTCGGCCCAACGCCGGCCGTCTCCTGATGAAATCTGGAGATCAGCGAATGTCCTCGCTCAACGTCAAAATCCAAGATGTCTTCAATGAGCCTGCCTGTGAGAGAAACCGCAGCAAGGCTTCCAACGTGCGCAATAAGGGCTGTTCGAAACCGCTGACCCCCGGTGCGGCAGCCGGAGGCTGCGCTTTCGACGGCGCCAAGATAGTGCTGCAGCCGATCACCGACGTTGCGCATCTGGTTCACGCACCACTCGCCTGTGAAGGCAATTCCTGGGACAACCGAGGTACGGCGTCGTCCGGTCCCACGTTGTGGCGCACCAGCTTCACGACCGATCTCACCGAACAAGACATCGTGACGGGGAACAGCGAGCGGAAGCTCTTCAAAGCGATCCGCCAGATTAAAGAAGCGTATGCGCCGCCGGCAATCTTTGTCTATGCGACGTGTGTGACCGCACTCATCGGCGACGACATCGAAGCGGTCTGCAAGCGCGCTGAGGAAACGTGCGGCTTACCGGTGGTGCCGATCAATGCGCCGGGCTTCGTCGGTTCGAAGAACCTCGGCAACAAGCTGGCTGGCGAGGCGTTGCTCGACCATGTCATCGGCACGGTGGAGCCAGATGATGCCGGCCCTTACGACATCAATATCCTTGGAGAGTTCAACCTGTCAGGTGAGTTCTGGTTTGTAAAGCCACTCTTGGACAGGCTTGGCATCCGTGTTCGCGCCTGCATTCCCGGTGACGCCCGCTACCTGGACATTGCATCCGCTCATCGCGCTCGGGCAGCCATGTTGGTGTGCTCTACGGCATTGATCAACCTCGCCCGCAAAATGGAGGAGCGCTGGGATATCCCGTTCTTCGAGGGATCCTTCTACGGCATCACCGCCACCTCGGAAGCACTCCGACAGATCGCTGAGCTGCTCGTAAAGAAGGGTACCGATCAAGAGATCCTCGACCGCACCGATACACTTATTGCAGAGGAAGAGGCGATTGCGTGGAAAAAGCTTGAGGAATACCGCCCACGGCTCGAAGGCAAGCGGGTGCTCATCAACACCGGCGGCGTGAAGTCCTGGTCGCTTGTTCACGCGCTGATGGAGATCGGCATGGAGATCGTTGGCACCTCGGTCAAGAAATCGACGGTGGAAGACAAGGAGCGCATCAGGCAGGCACTCAAGGACGAGCACCAGATGTTCGAATCGATGGCGCCCCGAGAGCTGTACGCGCTGCTCTCAGAACACAAGGCCGACATCATGCTGTCGGGCGGGCGCACGCAATTCATTGCGCTGAAGGCCAAGATGCCCTGGGTTGATATCAACCAAGAACGTCACCGCCCCTATGCGGGCTATGACGGCATGGTGGAACTCGTACGCCAGATCGACCTTGCTATTCACAATCCGGTCTGGTCGCAGGTGAGGGAGCCGGCACCTTGGGAAGACCGTCCGGCCACTAAGGAACAACTGCCGAGCACGCGTAGGGACACCGACACTACGCGTGTCGCGCCCTCAAAATCTCGCCAAGCACGATGCCGGTGACTTCGTTGAGTGTTGAGGAAATCAAATGGTCCACATCCATCGCCAAACTAAATCAGCGACGGTCAATCCGCTCAAGTCGTCCCAACCGCTGGGTGCCGCGTTAGCCTTTCTCGGGGTGGATGGTGCGATACCGCTGTTCCACGGCAGCCAAGGCTGCACTAGCTTCGCGCTGGTGCTATGCGTACGCCATTTCAAGGAAACGATCCCGCTGCAGACTACGGCGATGGATGAATTGGCAACAGTCTTGGGCGGGGCAGCCCATCTGGAAGAGGCGATCCTCAACTTGAAAAAGCGGGCGAATCCGCGGCTGATCGGGATCTGCACGACGGCACTTGTGGAAACCCGTTCTGAAGATTTCGCAAGCCAAATCGCGAACATCAAAAGGGTGCGTGCGGAGGAACTTGCAGGCATGGAGATCGTGCTGGCAAACACGCCGGATTTCGATGGCGGCCTCGAGGAGGGCTGGGCCAGGGCCGTCGCCGCTATGATCCAACGGATAACACTGCCGGGCCAGCAGGCGCCGCGCTCGAAAAAGGCAACACTTATCGAGAGAATTAAAGGACCTAGCAAGCAGCCGTGGAAGCGGAAGAAGGTTGCGATCCTGCCCGGATGGCACCTCACGGTCGCTGACATCGAGCAGCTGCGCGAGATGGTGGAAAGTTTCGGGCTGAAGCCGGTGATCATGCCGGACGTCTCCGGCTCCCTCGACGGTACGGTGCCCGATCGCTGGATGCCCAACACATATGGAGGTACCAGCATTGAGGATATCCAGCAGTTGGGTACGGCGGTGCAGTGCATTGCCATCGGAGAACATATGCGGCGCCCGGCTCAGCTACTGCAGAAGTTGACGGGTGTTCCTTACGTATTAGTCCAGTCGCTAACGGGATTGAAGAACGTCGACCGGTTTGTCTCGCTTCTTTCCGAGATTTCCGGCGTGCCGGCGCCGGCGAAAATCCACCGTCGCCGCTCACAGTTGCAGGACGCGCTGCTCGACGGACACTTCCATTTCGCCGGCAAGAAGATCGCAATCGCCGCCGAGCCGGACCAGCTGTACCAATTCGCCACCTTCTTCACTGGACTTGGCGCCGAGATCATCTCGGCCGTTACGACTACCGGTGAGTCAGAAATTCTCGAGAAAGTCCCGGCCGAATCGGTCCACATCGGCGATCTCGGCGATTTCGAAGATCTAGCCGGCGGTGCCGATCTTCTCGTTACCCATTCGCACGGACGCCAGGCAGCGGAGCGCCTCGGCATCCCTCTCCTGCGCGTCGGCTTCCCGGTATTCGACCGCCTCGGCAGCCAGCACAAACTCACAGTTCTCTATCGGGGCACGCGCGACCTGATCTTCGAGGCAGCCAACATCATTCAGGCCAACCAGCACGCGCCGTCGCCCGAGAGCATCGATGCGCTGCGAAAGCGGAGAAATGCCGAATGAACTCCGTTCGTCGCCTCTCGCTCGTCGCTGACGAGATCCACCCGCGGCATTCCGGCGCATTGCGCATCGCCATCGCGACGCAGGACATGAAAGCCCTTAATGCGCACTTCGGGTCGGCCAAGCACTTTGCAGTCTACGACGTGTCGCGCGACGGCTGGGATTTCGTGGAAGCCGTGAGCTTCGATGACGTCTCCGACGAGTCCGGGAAGCATCGGATCGAGGGCGATGACCGCATCACCCCAAAGGTGAACGCGTTGAGAGGCTGTCATCTCCTCTTTTGCCTGGCTATCGGCGGCCCCTCCGCAGCCAAGGTCGTCTCGGCGAAAATTCATCCGATAAAAGTGGGGCACCCCGAACCCATTCAAGACGTACTTTCGCGAACCCAGAAAATGCTCAGGACGGCTCCTCCGCCGTGGTTGCGCAAGGTGCTGGCGCAAGCAGGCGTCGCCGAGAAGAAACCGTTCGAGGACGAGGACTAAGCCATGAAAAAAATGTCGGTCACTGCGGGCACGCCTGTTGTCAACGAGGATGAGGCGGCTCTTGCCACCCCTTTCGTCAAATGCCTCGTGCGGCTGATCCGCGCTCAGGATACCTATGGATCACAGGACGGCGCATCGGACGCGGAGTTGTTGGCCCGCTTCATCGTCAACGAGCAGCAGCGCCGTGAAATCCCGATCATCGGCGATCCCGATGCGGACGTGATGTGGAGGTTCAATATCTTTTACACCGCCGTCGGGCTTTCAATCGAAGCGCGCACACGTTTAGTGGCGTCGCCAATAACGATGATTAGCCATGAGGGCTTTGGGCGAGTGCTTCTAACAACCGGGCGGCTGGTCGTATTTTCGAAAACAGTGCGCGACGTCCACCGATTCGGCTTCGCGACACTTCGGAAGCTCGCGGAGACCGGTGCAAAACTAGTGGACGATGCGATCGCCGCCATAGAAGCCTATCCCGAAGTGGCGCGGGCCTGACGGTCGATCCCGCAATGATGAATCGCCGGCCCCTCATCCCCTCGGGGGCCGACGTGGGCAGCGGGGCTGATCTCTCCATCTCTCCCGGTCCCGCTGCCGTCACTGCCCTGAAACCGTGCTGCGATGCGCCACCGGTGATAAGAAGACCGCTCCGGATAAGCTGGACAACAACCATTGGGGCTGGAGGCGGACGAGGCCCGTTTTGGCGGATGACATCATAGTCGGATCTTGGAAACTAGTCGACGTTTTTGCGGATGGCCGCTGCGAAGAGAGCGCTTGCGTTCGAGAACTGATGAGACCGGTTCTACTGACGAAGGCGCTAAAGGGATGCAGAGAGATCTGACCGCTATCTCTGGCACGACCTGCGTCGATTGCGGCTGCAACTGATATATGGTTACCCTGCCGGCTAAATGTTAAGGTGCGTGCAACGAGAAATGGCAGCGGCGCAGCTCTCAATCGCCGCATCCAGATGCGCAGGCCATGCGGAGTAGGTTGTGACCGAACAGGCAGATAGAGCGCCATTGCTGATTGAATTGCGACAACCGATGCCTATGGCCGACGCCTGCCGAAACCGCGCAGAGTGGTCCCGTTGATAAAGACGGGGCCGGTGACCACCCTGCGAGCCCCAGCGCAACGCGCGAACTCTGCTTTGTCTCCGGACCAAAGGACTCGCTACTGCATGTCGCTCCCAGGGCGCCTTTGGGCGACGAAAGACCTGGAGCACATCGCATGAGTCCAATGGTGGCAAATTCTCCTTCCGACGGCTTCGATCGGCATCGCCGCAGGTTTTTTTGTCTTTGTTGAAGTTGGTCCAGCAGAGCTCTTCTGTATGCGCTTCCGATGGTCTCGCCAAATTTGCGCGAGAAAGCCGGCCGGCAACAGAAGTCGCCAGGGCTGTGGGGCGTTAACGCAGATCTTGCAGAATTTGCCCAACGGAGGATCGCGGCAATTGAAGTCCTTCACTCCGGTGACGCAAGTGTCTCGAAGTGAAACGGGCCACGTACGCCGGCAGAAAAACGCTCGGCCGCATTGAGAGCGATCTCCAACCTTTCGCGAGGCGGAGCATCTGAGGATGCGAAGAGCGCACCCAGCGCCACCTGCTCCCCGCATCCACAGGCGCCGAAGCCGTCGACCGACTCTGCGACCTGGTAGTCCGACTCGATCTTGAAGAGGCGTCCGACATAGCCCACAAGGAAGGTGCCACCGCGCTCGCCTTCGTTGTGGCACTGCGCGTAGCCGCCAGCCTTTAAGCACTGGCGCAGCGCGTCGACGAACTCCGTCACCATGAAAGCGTAGACATCCTGTTCCGGGTGCCTCTTTGGCGGCTGGAAGGAGTGCGCCAACAACTGGCCCATTCTGAATGAACTTGTAAATCCGAAGATGAAGTCTCGGTTACGGAAGACTTTGCGATCGGCACGGACGGTAAGCGAGAGGCCGGCCACACCGGCGCTATCGCCCCCGATGTGAACTGACCCGTTGTTGATCAGACCGACAATACACGTCATTCCTTGCTGCTCCTCATCTGGGCTCCATTCCAGCCTGTAGATCTCGGTTGTCGGGAAGCAGCCCCGACGGACGTCCTGCCGCTTGCCTGCCCGGGGATCATCAGCAATTGCTGTGCCAACCTCCGGATAGTGAAGGATTGCTTCAACCATCTCCCGGTTGCCCGGCACATTTGCCCGGCGCGGCGCGCTCGCCTGATCGCCGACAAATCCGCTCAAGACGATCGCAGTCGACACGGGAAGACGCGGTGTTGTCGGGTTTGTCGCGTTCGCGACACGGCGGGTGTTCGACGACCTGCTGCTGCCTAAGTGACTGAATAAGACTCGCAACTGGACTTCTGAGGCTCTTCTCGGCCAGTCGGAATTAAGTGGCAAATGGGGCGTGACTGACGTTGGGCCGCTGGGACACAGTCCTCCCCCCTTTACCAATAGGCGTCGGCGCCTCTAGCTCGGCAGCCCCGGCCCAGGGACACAGGCTTGTTTATCCAATCCCTTCTTTGCCTCTGTTTAAATTTCAGACGTGCGCAGCAACAAATTTCCTTTCAAGCAGCCAACTGGCACGAGTCTTGAAAGCATTCCATTGAGAAGCGACGAGAGCTGCCGATCGGTAGGGTACCAAAGAAGGAAAGCAACATGACAGGTCTACGTCAGATCCTGTGCGGATCCCGAAGTGGCGCGGCTGATATCGACCATGCGATGACGAACCGCCGGCCTTGCCGTTCCCCACGGTGGCCGACGTCAGGCAGCGGGACCACTCCTCCCCCGGTCCCGCTGCCGCGACCGTTCCAAATGTTGAGGCGAAGATGCCTCGACAAGTTATTGCAATGGGCAACCGACGATCAGCATACTGCCCTCGACAAGCTGGACAAAAAAGATTGGCGCCGCAGGCGGACGGGCCCGGTTTCGACGGATGACGTAACGTCGGATCTTGGAAGACATTACGGGCTTTTCGGGTGACCGCTTCGGAGGAAAGCTAAGGATGGCAAGTCATTTTCTTACCCGCGACGGCTCCACATGGATGCCGGAATATCTGACGGCTATCGATGGCATGACGTGCATTGGTTGCGGCCGCTGCTTTAAGGTCTGCTCGCGCGAGGTCATGCACCTTCACGGCATCGACGAATCGGGTGAGATCCTCGGCGTCTGCGATGGCGAGGACGACGACTTCGATGGAGAGCTCAGTCGTACGATCATGGTTGTCGACCACGCCGGCCGATGTATCGGCTGCGGAGCCTGTGCCCGCGTCTGCCCAAAAAACTGCCAGACCCATGTTGCTGTCGACAAGATTGTTGCTTGACCTGACGAACGAACCCAGAGAACGGCTGCAGACGATGAAGGCTTCATGTGCATCCAGGCGAGAACCTTCCGACCCTCTTTGGCCGCCGTAAGTCGCCCCTGCCGGGCGCTCGCGATCCATGCAATTGCCGTTCAAACGACAGTCCCCACCGCCTTGCAGTCGCGCTCACTGACATCCCGTTGCTGGCCGATGCCAAGACCGGGATTCGAAGATCCTCTCTGAGTGCCCGCGCCCTCGATAGCCCTGATTCGACGGCAGGAAATCGATGCCAAGTCTGGTCCCGAGTTCGGCTGATGTGCTCTAGTACTTTGGCACGTAAACGCTTTGTTATTCCTGATGGCTTGATGCTGCGCGCTCGGATGAGGAGGAGCACGTCATGACCGGGCGGGATGAGGCGTTGATGGCATGGCTTCAGCCGTTTCTGGCGCAGCTGCGGCACAAGCGGCTGCGCCGGATGTCGGAAGCAACAACCAGCTGTTTCGGGATCGCGCGATGCTGCGGAGCAGCGAAAACTCGAAATTGATTTTCTGGATACCCGCCATGATCGGCGACTGCTTCCCGGCAACGCCTTCATCCAACGCTTCGCGATCTCGTCGAGCGGTTTCTGGAACCCTTCTTCCCAACGCTTTTGCGCAATTCTTGGATTGCTGGTCCATTCGTTGACATTCTTACCGCTGCCAGGATTGCATCCGCCGAACGTGCGATTCAGTTCCCCTCGGTTTCCGTCAACGTGTAAACCTGGACCAAGAAGCAAGCTATTGAAAATTCTGGATATGTTCCAGAATGGCCCGCTTATTCGCCTGCCGGAGAGTAAACGGCGCAAGATTCTATTCTTTGGATGGACAAAAACCGTGCTGCCATTCCGATGGGGCACGTTCATACGGCTGGCGGCAATGCTGAGACTTGGCAATGCACTGTCAAGTGGTGGTTCGCTATGCCGGTCGAGATCGATTGGGTTGCTTTGGCCCTAGCTTCGCCCACAAAGACAGACGCAAGGAACCGATTTTGACTTGCTAACGTGCGCCTGGTGCACTATTAATATGATGCAGGAGTGATTGATGCCGTTAATTGCGAGATTTGGAAATGTGAAGCTTCACATATATGCAGACGATCACAATCCTCCCCATTTTCATGTATCGACTCCAGATCATGATGCCCTGATCCAGATTTCCGACCTGAGTGTCCTTCAGGGGCAAATTACAAAACGGAATCTTGATACGGTGGTCAGTTGGGCATCGGTCGAGAGCAATAGGAAGGTGTTAGAAAATGAATGGGCACGGCTCAATGAACGATGAAATCATCTCCGTCGGGTCTCCCCTTCCTCGGATCGCAAGAGCTGAGCCGCTTGAGAAGAAGCTTGTTCGCATCACTTGGAATTCAGGCAAGGTTCAAGTGGTGGATTTGGCACCGGCTTTACTGAGCAGACGAGTTTTCATTCCGCTTCGCGAAGATAACAAGCTTTTTCGCACAATGCGTGTCGATGAATATGGAACGGCTATTGAATGGGATGGGGGCCTCGATTTCTCCGCTCTTTGGTTGAGCAAGCTGCCCTCTGTTGAATTCGACAACCAAGCATTTCGCGACGCAATGGAGGATTTAGGTATGACCCTGGAGGGTATGGCAGCGGCATTGGAAATCTCACGCCGCCAGGTGGCGGAGTACCGAAATAACAAGCCGATTCCGAAGTCGATCGCGTATGCAACTCGATATCTTGTCAACGTGAAACACAAGGACGAGGCAGATCAACTGGCGATGGCCGGTTGAGTGATGGGTAAAGCCCGTCGCCAGGCACACCTTCACACCGCTCGGAACCGGAATCGTTGCCGCTCCAGCACATCAAGAATGCGGGCGAAGGCTTCGGTGTCGATGTCGCTCTCGACCCGGAGACGACGGCCGCCGCCAAGCGACGCCCTCGTCGAGCAGAAGCGCCTTGTTATTGCCATCGTCGCGGAGCCATTCGGCCAATCGTCCGAGCTGCCGTTGATCTCTTCTACGGTTTCGAGCGGCATGTTGATTGCCTCGCTCTCACCCATATACGCGAGCCAATCCCAAAACTCGGGAACCCGATGGATCGGGTAATACTGGTTCTTTGCGGTGATCAAGACGTTCGCATCAGGCAGGTACACAGTGAACGCCTCAAGCCGCGGTCTCGGTTAGGGCATAGACATTGCTCGGCTTCACACCGAGAATGGCGGCAGCCTTGGACGGAGACAGGGCTCCTTCGGTCAGCGTCCGGCGAGAGCTTCAGAAGCCGATCACCGAGTCGATGCCGGCGCACGACATAATAGCTTGGCCCACGGTCGTTCTCCTTTACACGACCCGCCTTAGTAGCCACTGCTGGCGGTAAGAAGCTCGTAACGGCCGCCCACATTTCGTGGCTGATCAAACCCTCGTAGAAGAGCCGCAATTCTCGCTATGCGGCTGATCACCTCGGCTTGCGGCGCGTCTCTCAAGTCGTATTTCTGCGCGAGTTCCGCCGGCGGCAGCAGGACGCGTCCGGCAACGTCGTTGCAAAAAATCTCGACCGGTGTTCCGCCGTCGATCCGCTCACACCGGTTTGACCGAAGAAGATGTGCGGCAGCTCGTGCAAAAGCGTAAAGGACCAGGCGGTGTCGCTATTCTGACGCAACGGTCATTATCGATGCAAGGCGAAGATGAGCAACGTCGATCGGCTGGTCTGGCTCACCCAGACCCTCGAGCGCCTTGTAAGGGCTGACCGAGCAGCGAAATCGACGCGCTCATGCCGTGGATTTACGCCAACTGAACACTCAGCTTGCCGCTTACAGCTGAGGCACGACAAGTTGCCGCCAGTCGGTTAATTGGATAATTCCTATTTGTGCTGTACTTTGACAAGTAACTAAACCAATTTTCGGCAGAATCTAAAGGCGCATGGACGAAACCGCGGTTTCAAGCTACACTTTCTACTAAATTGTACCCGGGGGAGGGCCGCGATGCGACGAATAGTCTTTGCCATCTTCGTCGCACTTACCGCGTTCGACGCGAACCTTGCATACGCATCGTCCGTCAGAGTCGCCGCTATTCACTTCAGGCCTGAGCTTGGAAACGTAGCCGGAAACCGCACGCGGCTCCTCGCGCTCAACGAACATGCCGCAAAAATGGGCGCCAAGATCATCGTAAATACCGAGATGGCCACCAGGGTATGCCATCTTCAGCAGAGCGGACATGTCGAGGGTCGCCGAAGAGATTCCCGGCCCGACTACGAATGCGCTGGGCGACATCGCAAAACGCTACGGTGTCTATATCGCAGTTGGCATGCCAGAATTTGATCCACTTACGGAGCAATTCTTTAACTCAGCCGCATTCATTGGGCCAGACGGTAAAGTCATAGGGACATACCGAAAGCGAAATAACCTGATCGAAGCTTCATACAACGCAGTTGCCACCGGACCTGTGCCCGTCTACGAGACCCCTTATGGTCGCGTGGCGATCGTGATTTGTGCTGACTTGTTCTATCCACATCTGGCGCGGCTTGCAGCAGTTGCCGGCGCCGACATTCTACTTGCACCGGCCAACACCGGCGTGGAGATGGCGTTTCTTCAGCAACGCGCCAAAGAGAACGACATCTCTATAATCGTCGCAAATCGATATGGGACGGAAATCAAAGGCAATGAGGTCGATGTCTTCACCGAGGACTCATTCAGCATTCCGTCGCCTTTTGCCTATGATTTCTCGCACGGAAGTCGGAGCGCGATTGTGGAGAAAAACGGTGTGCCCGTCGGGGGATGGACTGTTGCTGCCGACCACATACTACTGGGTAACCTCTCAATAGGAGCGCAGGGCACTTTTCCGGTCGTACGGCGCCCTGACCTCTATTCTGTGCTGAACCAGGACACTCTTGAGGAATACACGTTCAGGCAACTTGGATTGCCGAAGCCAACGATTGCGGCCCTCGTGGCTGCCGATCCCGGCAAGTCGATCGCGGAGCCAGATAAGCTTGTTCCACTATTGGATTCCGCGCTGGCTGCAGCGAAAAACGAGCACCTTTCGTTGGGCCTAGTCGTATTTCCTCTTGGGATCCTTCCCGATGCCGATCCAAGATCGCTGGACGCTCTATCCGTACTAGCCAAGAGTTACAGCGTAGATCTAGTCGTATCCTTCGGAAATGATCCTTTAGGAAACCGACCGATGAGTATTCTCTTCGCGGTGGATGCTGGTAAAGTTAGCCTTCATCGCTATGTACGCACACATCGGCTTCCCAACGAGCGCTTCCAAGTCGGAGAGCACTTTCTTGTCGTCGATCGCCCTTATGGCCGATTGTCCATTCTGCAAGGGCAAGATTTGCTGGCGCCGGAAACCTCCATGGTCATGGAAAAACTCGTTGTCGATACCATTGCCGTTGCCGCAGATACGTCAGACCCATCTTCGGATACTCTCTGGCGCACGAGAGCGGCCGACTACGTGAATATTGTCGTGGCAAATCGATCCGGTGACGAGGGTGTCTTCCTTGGAGGCTATCCACCTGCGCCGAGCGAGATCGTTGCCGAGGGCATGGCTCTTATTCGATCCGACAGCGCACTGGTGCGCTCGAAGAAAGAGCCGCGGCATGTTGATGTTTCACCCTTGCTTGTCCAGTATACTTCGGCCCGGTGCTGAGAAAGCAACGACGTCGAACCCGTTTTTGCAACCCAAACTGAAGCTGCGCTGATACTATCTAAGAAGAGCTTTTCTGCCGCGGGACAAGCCGATGACTTTTGATGGGTCGATGTTTGCCAACTTCGTAGCAGTCTCCAGTCCCGTGCATGAAAGGGTCTCGCCGTCCTATACGGGAATCCACGCCCTCTTTGACATAATTGTTGTTGGTTCAGGGATCGGAGGAGGTGTGTTAGCCGATGATCTCGCCGACCGCGCAGGGGATAAGAAGCGGATTCTCGTTCTTGAGGCGGGGTCATATCTATACCCCACACACGTTTACAATTGCTCGCGAATGCCGAACAGTACCGTTGCCCAGAGGTTTGGCACCAGTTCGTTTTGGCAATCCGGTGCGGAGGGCACGCAGTATTACATCCACGAGCGGCCACAGATGAATCTTGGCGGTCGTTCGATATTTTGGTCCGGCCTGATTCCGACAGTTCAGGATTGGGAACTGGAATTCTTTCCAGCGCGAGTTCGACACGATCTGAAGAGTGGAATGCTGGAGCAAGCCGGTGCGGCATTGAATCAGTCAATCACCTTAGGCGAAACCGCGCGAAAAATAGTTGCTAAACTACGTGCCAGCGCGCTTGCTGAGCATTTCGACATTGCCGAAACGCCTAGAGCCCTGCATCAGCCTTATTTGCGTCCGAACGGCACACCGGTTGCCGAACTTGCCGCCCAATCGACGGGTGTCTTCAACACAGCAGAGTTGCTCATCAATCAAATCGGCTTATCGTCGAACGAAAATCCGGGCGGCGATGGCTCGGGTTTGCGCTTGCTTTTGAACCACTATGTCGAAGACATCAAGCGCTTGGACGAAAACAGACTTGAGGTCCTCGCACGCAACACATTGACAGGGGCGCCCCGCTATTTTCAGGCGGCTACAGTTGTGCTTGCCTGCGGAGCAATTGAAAGTCCAAAGCTGCTGGCGCGCAGCACGATCGGGCGAGAATTACCGGCCGAAGTGCGTTCGCTCGTCGGGCTCGGATTGACGGATCATCCCACGACAAACGAAATTCTAACGACAGCGACACACATTGGGGATGTGGCAATTCCGAAAGACACCACAGCCAAGATAATCCTCTACTCCAGGGGGAAACGCGACGCTGGAGGGCAAATCCTATACCCGTTTAATGTCGAGATGAATGTCAATCACGAATACTGGCATCTCCGCGAGAATGATCCTGCGAGTCCCGCAGTACCCATCGCAACGACGGGTGCATCCATCATCGATATCAAATTCAGCTTTGGAAACTGCATTGATCCTATGAACGAGATCCGAAATTGCCCGCCGTTCGGGTATGTGCCTGAGATCGTATTCCGCAACCAAAGCTGGACCGACTACCTCGTTGCGTCGCGGCTCCCAGCCCTGGCAGGCTGGCACAAGTCGGATAAGGAAGTTTTCGCCGTACTTAACGAGGTCACGCATAAAATCTTCAATCAGTTCCAGCGCAACGGTGTCGCTTGTGAGCCCGTCGAAAATAGATGGTACGGCGAAGGGGGTAAGGGCTTCGGCTATGGCACTGTTCACCACGTTGTCGGAACACTGCGCATGCCCTACAAACAGTGGTTTGGAGGACCGGTGTTGACCGAGAGCGTCGTCGACGAAGATTTGCGCGTGAGAACTGTCGATAACCTTTTTGTGTGTGACATGTCTGTGATGCCGTTTGCTTCGGCCGCGAATCCGGTTCGTACGCTGGCCGCACTTGCTCTGCGCCTCTCAAATCGTCTTGGATGACGACAAGTATGCTCCGATCGAGATCGGCCCAGGGTCGATGCCAGCGAAGCCGAACTTGGCGATAAGAGAACCGACCCCGGCCTTAGATCTCATCTCAGGAACACGTCGATGACGTGCTCGATTCCCATCGTGGACGCCCGGCACGGCCGGCATTTATGATCTGCAGTATAAACCGATCTTACGGGCCGGGAGCATTCCAGAACCGCCAGAGGAGGTCATTCAGCACCCGCCGATCATCGATGGGAACGTCTCGCGGCTTATTGCGCAACAGAGACGATAGGATTTGACCATTCATGGTCCGTGAGTTCGTAGCGGCGACGTCTCATCGAGATGGCTCTACCATTTCCGAGAATCACGCAAGTCGATAATCACCAAGAATTTTTACCGCCCAGGAAACTTTGGAATTCCTGCATTGCAATCAGTATAATTACATTATTCGAGCCTATTTTTTAATGTTTCTATAGATGTTGCAAACATCTATTGTGGTTTGTAAGGTCGTATCCAGAACAAATATTATCATACATCTGAAGTCGAGTAACTGCGAATTTAGACGTTTGTTCTCTTTGCGCTATGGAGGTGCATGCCTTTGCATACCAATGAAACGAGACGAGGAAGAGGATCTTGCGCCATCACGCCCCGTGGCACTAGTTCCGAAATAACGAGCGAGGCGACATGCTAATCTATCTCATTTATGGGCCCACCTGCAGCGGCAAGACAGACTTGGGAATCCAAATTGCACGAGAGACCGGTTGGCCTGTCATCGCCCTGGATCGAGTTCAATGCTGCCCCCAGATTGCTACCGGCAGCGGGCGTCCTTTAGAGTCGGAGCTGCAATCCACCCAGCGAATTTATCTAGATTCGCGCCCGCTCGCTGAAGGCGTGATCGAAACAGAGGCCGCTCATCTTCAGCTCATATCTGAAGTAGAGGACCGCAAATCTTCGCCTGGTCTCATCCTGGAAGGCGGTTCGATCTCCCTTTTGAACTGCATGGCCAATAGCTCCTATTGGAATGCCGGTTTTCGGTGGCAAGTAAGTCGGCTGCGCCTTACCACTCCGGATGTTTTCCTGTCGCGAGCAAGGCGCCGGGTTACGGAAATGTTTGCCATCAGGGACGAGCGCCCATCCCTGCTGGAGGAATTGGCGGAGCTCTGGAACCAGAACGCTGTCCGGCCGATACTGGAGGACATCGCCGGATATCGCTGCGCGATCCGGTTCGCCAAAGAACATAATATCGCAATCAGCGAGTTGTTACATCTCGACCCGTTGCGGCAGCAGGCGCTGATAGCAGCCATTGCCAACGAATATCTTGAATATGCGAGGTGGCAGGAGCGTGATTTCCCTGACTGGCGAGAAGACGATCGCTCCTCTGGCGGCTTCACATTAGCGGCATGTGGAGAAATTAACTTAGTCAACCAAAGAGATGTGTGATGAATATTGCGATGGACGTACCTTCCGAAATGGTCATTTTGTGCAACGTGCATGGTGAGGCGATAGGCACGGCTCCAAAATCCGAGATCCATCATGCCCAAACGCCGTTGCACCTTGCCTTTTCCGTCTACATCTTCAATGCCGAGAACAAGCTGCTCGTCACGCGGCGGGCATCGGACAAGATCACATGGCCCGGCGTTCTCACTAACAGTTGCTGCGGACACCCGCGGCCGGGCGAACCCTTGACTGAAGCCGTCGAGCGCCGGGCTCGGGAAGAATTGGGGATAGATGTAGATGGCATTCGTCTCGTGCTACCAGAGTTTTCCTATTGCGCCACAATGGGAAATGGCATCACTGAACATGAGTTGTGCCCGGTGTTCACCGCCCGCTGCCAAACTTTAAGCGTAACACCGGATCTGAGCGAGGTGTCTGCTTGGGAATGGGCAGATTGGCAATGGTTTCTCGGAAGCGTACAGGACGGGCGTTTGACGGTGTCGCCATGGTGTCGCGCGCAAGTCGAACTGCTTGAAGCGTTGGGTGCTGATCCATCGCAATGGCCGACAGCGGATGACCTAAGGTTGCCAGAGGCCGCTAGAGTTAGTATTCAAGAGGTTGGCCCCACAGCTGCGCATTGCACTGGCGCGGGCACCTGAATCCGACCTTCGTCGCTCGGCAGTTCGAAGGGATGTCACTCTGCCGGTTGGGAGAAAAGTTTGAGATATTGCGTCTGTTCCGGCTCAAACCCCGGCCGGCAACCATTCTATGTAAACGCTGCAAATCGCCTCGGCGAAGCTCTGGCCATGTCAGGGATCGGTTTGGTACACGGTGGCGCTTCGGTCAGTTTGATGGGGACGATCGCAGACGCGGTCCTAAGCAATGGCGCAGAGGTATCCGGCGCGCTCCTCTCGAGTAAGAGATTGCTCACACCGGTCTCGCTGCGGATTTCCATGCTCGAGCGTAAAGCGCTGATGGCGGCGCTTCCCGAAGGCTTTAGCCCGATGACAGGCGGGTTAGGAACGCTCGAAGAGTTGTTGGAAGTATGGACATGGGCTCAGCTTGGCAATCACAAAACGCCTTGTGGACTGCTCGACATAGCAGGCTTTTATCGCCGGCTGGCTACTTTTCTTGATCACGTCGTGCATGAGGCTTTCCTGACCCACAATGATCGCGACATACTGCTCGCCGAGGAGGACCTTGAGGCGCTCCTTCCTGGGATGACAGGTGGTAGGACCGTTCAAAAAACTAGCTGCAGAGATGACGATTCTCCAGGTGTGTTCTACCACTCAGCAAGCACCGAGCTTCACTAACTCCAATCAATGTGGATTGCAGTGAACGACGTTGTCTTCAGAACGAAATCATCTCCGGAACGCGACGCTGCCTCCACGAGACCATTGACGCCTCCGTTAAGCATGTAACGCGATCCGTCTGGCAATGAACGGCTATTCCCATGTTCTTTTGCATCTCTGGCGAGAGGCCGCCGGGTTGACGTGCGTTCCGGAAAGGATTTGTGAGATTTGTCAACACGTTAGGGTTGAGTCATGAGAAGGACCTCCGAAGAGGCCGCAGCTACCCGGAGACGGATTCTTAGCGCGGCCGAGGCTATTTTTATCGAAAAAGGATACGATGGCACTTCGTTGCATGAGATTGCCGCTGAAGCGGCTGTCACAACCGGTGCCGTCCAGTGGCATTTCGGACAAAAAATGTACATTCTGCTAGCGTTGCGCGATGAATTGTGCTGGCATGCAAGGAAATTGGACAAGCTCCTTGAAGCCGGAATGATTGAGAAGCCCCTCAAGGCAATAGCTGATTTCGCGGCATCAGCAATTAACTGTTCCGCCGACAACAACAACTGCAGGCGAATTTTGCGAATCTACCATAACAAAGTTTCTGATACAGCCGCGTTTTATCATGAGGATCGCAGATTCCGGCAGGAGGTGCGAGCCACGCTAGGGAACGTCTTCGCATACGCTGAGGCGATAAAACATTTACGTGCTCCCTGGACCTCCGATACTGCCGCAAACACCTTATGGTTTGCGCTGCGTGGGACTTTTAAGACTTGGTTGGAGGATGATTCGAAGTTTGATTTAAAGTCGGATGGCTTGCGTATCGTTCAAACGATACTCTCCTCATACGAATGCGCCGGTGTCGCCACGCGTAAACTGAGTGCCGTTCGTTTGATAAAATGAGCCGATTTGGCATTCCGCGTCGCATCATTCGCACTTTGCGTGAAAACCACTTGTCGAACTGGGCGCGAATGATCGTGTAACGGTTTGGCGTCGGCTCATTGAAGTCGTCCGACCGGTAGTGCATTCCGGTGTGTGACGTGTCGTCCATCAGCCAGAATCGCTGCTCGA
>NZ_JADYVE010000003.1 GCF_020193655.1 Ensifer sp. IC3342 | reverse complement strand
ATCGCGGCTTGATGTGCTCGCGCTTCAGCGGTTCTCTGAGCAGCGGATTGTCGAGCAGGTATATCTGGCCGACCGAGAGATAGTTGGAAGCCCGCCAGTAAGCATCGAGCAGATGCAACTCATCAGGCGAAAGTGGGGTCTCGGTTTGGATTTCGTGTGCGGTCTCAAGCGTAGACATCGAATCCTCCTGATCGAAGCCGGAATGTCACAGGGCGACGATTTACGAGATGCGGACGTCGGAACTCACAACGGGCGGCAGCGGCAGTATCCTCCATATCCGCTGCGGCCCCCCGGCTGGAATGCCTTCGGAATGGGCAGGGCCAATGTCGCATAAAAAGGGCTCCCGGCACAGGAAAAATCCGAAAGAACGCTCATGCCCAGATCTCGCCGGTAAATAAAGCGGATACGATTAAATCGAGACCGCTTGACACGACCCTTCTTCTCGCGTATTTAAAGCGCATCCGATTGAAGCGGATACGATTTAACTTTGAACAGAAAGGATTTCCCCATGACTGAGAAGCTTCTTTTCACCGGCAAGACTCACAATACTGGCGGCCGCAATGGCGGCACGCGGAGCAGCGACGGCAAGCTAGACCTGAAGCTGTCGCAGCCGCACCCGGCCGCCGAACAGCTCTTTGGCGCAGCCTGGTCAGCCTGCTACATCGGAGCGATCGAGCTCGCCGCTTCGCAGCGCCGCGTCAAGCTTCCCGCTGGTCCAGAGATCGACGCCGAGATCGATCTGAACCTCGATGACGGCTCCTACTTCCTTAGGGCGCGCCTCAACGTGAGCCTGCCGGGAGTCGAGCGCGAGCTGGCTGAGGAGCTGATCGAGGCGGCGCACGGGATCTGCCCGTACTCCAAGGCAACGCGCGGCAACATCGACGTGACCACCAGCCTCGTCTGAACGGGATCGTCAGGTCTGCCTCTGAAGCAATTCCAGGAAAAGTGTGCAGCGGTTTTCCGTCCGGAATTGCGTGTTTCGAGAGCAATTCCAGGAAAAGTGTGCAGCGGTTTTCCGTCCGGAATTGCGTGGTTTCAAGAGCAATTGCAGGAAAAGTGTGCAGCGGTTTTCCGTCCGGAATTGCGTGGTTTCAAGAGCAATTGCAGGAAAAGTGTGCAGCGGTTTTCCTGGAATTGCTTAGTTTTCAAAGGGCAGGGCGGTTCACGCAACGCAGCAGTGAACCGCCCTGGCCCGCGGACCCGACGCCTCGCCAAAATTGCCGATACGAGAAGGGAAGAACGCAATGCCCGACAGCCACGCAGAGCAACCGCGAGCCTATGGCGAGTTTTCGCTTGTGCTCGACCACTCCATCTATCAGCCTTTGCCGGATGATTGGATCGTCGGGATGACCGACGTCGTCGGCTCGACATCGGCGATCAAGTCGGGCCGTTACGAGGACGTCAACTACGCCGGTGCGTCGATCATCGCCGCTCTCGGCAATGCCTGGGGCACGTTCGATTTCCCCTTCGTGTTTCGCGGGGATGGGGCGGCATTTGCCTTGCCACCTGAGGGCCTCATGGCCGCCACCTCGGCGTTGCGGCAGGTTGCGGCCTTTGCCAAAACCAGTCTCGGCCTCAATCTTCGAATTGGTTTGCTGCCCGTCAGCGAAATCCGCGCCGGCGGGCGCGACGTGCGCGTTGCGCCCTATGCCGCCTCGGAAAACGCCACCTACGCGATGTTTTCCGGCGGCGGCCTCAAATGGGCGGAAGAGCAGATCAAGGCTGGGCGCTATCTGGTAAAGCCGGGCCGGTACACGACAAAACCGGACCTGACCGGGCTCATGTGTGAATGGACACCGTTTCCGAGCCAGCGGGGCGAGATCCTGTCGCTGCTGGTCGAGCCTTATGAACACACGAGCCCCGACATCTTTGCGGCGCTCGCCCGGCGCGTGCTTGCGGTATTCGACGCCGCACCGCGCCAGTCCCATCCGGTTCCAGAGAAGACGGGCGTTCCCAAGGACAAGGCGACCGATGTCGACACGAGACATTGGTCGGAAGTCGCCTCCAACTCCGATTTCCGCAAGTACGACGATGGCTTGCGCCTGACGCTCGACTGCACGCCCGAACAGATCGATACGGTCGAAGCCATCCTTGCCGCGGCAAAGACACGCGGCGAGGTCAACTTCGGACTGCATCGCCAGTCCCACGCGCTGATGACCTGCCTCGTGCCTTCGGGCAAGCCTGAGTCGCACCTGCATTTCCTCGACGGCATGGACGGCGGCTATGCCAAGGCGGCCGAGATGATGGAGGCGAAGGAGCTTGCCGCTGCGGCATCACGTCAGGTGAGGCTATGAGCGAGCGAGCCGATTGGGAGGAAAGTCGCCCTGCTCGATAGGAACTGCCGGTCGCGCCGGCGGCATTAAAGGCGATGCGGCCATCTATCGCGAACCCATGTGCTCGTTTTTATGCCTTGGGCTTTGGCTCCCTCTGATCTTGCGCGGCGAGCCAGGCTCGTGTCTCACTGAGAAGCTCGTCCGATAGCTCTGAACCAGCGGTCATGCGCGCCAGGATCAAGGCGCCCACCATAGCGGCCCAGTTGCCGATTGCGGCGCGGCGCTTTTGCTCCGCATCCGAGCCGGGCGAAACCTCGCTGAGGCGCTCGAGCTGACGCTTGAGCCCTGCTGTCATTGCCGCACGGGCCCCGCCGGGTTGGCGGATAGTCTCCGACGCCAACGCAGCAACCGGACAGCCGCATGCGGAATTGTCTCGGTGCGCGGGTGACAAATATCGCTCGGCCAGGGTCGACAGATCGGCGGATAGCGGCTCGCTGCCCCCCAGCAGTTCGGCTAATGCCTGGGCGATCAGATCATCCTTGTTCTTGAAATAGCCGTAGAATCCGCCATGCGTCAGCCCGGCTGACTTCATGACGTCTGTCACAGTAACGGCCTCGAAGCCACGTTCACGGAACAGTCGGCCGGCTGCCTCCAGAATTGTCCGCCTATTCTCTTGCACCTGTTCCCGGCTCGCTCTCATCGTCGTCTCCTCGGATTTTGGTTGACATTATACATGATCATCGTCATGTATCAAATACATGATGACTATCATGAATAACAGCCAGGAGCGATTACCATGAGCATGAAGCCAGCCGTTCTCGTAACCGGTGCCTCCACCGGCATCGGCGCCGTCTATGCGGACCGATTTGCGCGTCGCGGCCACGATCTCGTCTTGGTTGCGCGCGATGCGGCGCGCATGGATGCGTTGGCCCAGCGCCTCCGCAATGAAACAGGCGTCCGTGTGGATGTGCTGCCTGCCGACCTTACAGACCAGCAGGGCCTCGCCCGGATCGAGCAGCGCCTGCGTGAGGATGCGCGCATTGGCGTGCTGGTGAACAATGCGGGCACCACTATCCCCCGCGGTTTTCTCAAGCAGAACGGCGGCGATATCTCAAAACTGATCGCGCTTAACGTCACGGCCGTGACCAGACTCGCCAACGCGGCTGCGTCGCGCTTTGCGGAGGCGGGCGAAGGGGCGATCATTAATCTCGGCTCCGTGGTCGGTCTCGCCCCGGAGATGGGCAGCACAGTGTACGGCGCGACCAAAGCGTTCGTGCTGTTCATGTCTCAGGGGCTGCAAGTCGAACTCGGACCCAAAGGTGTCTACGTACAGGCCGTGCTGCCTGCCGCGACCCGCACGGAGATCTGGAATCACTCCGGGATTGACATCAATGCTCTCCCTGGGGTGATGGAGGTGGACAAGCTGGTGGATGCCGCGCTGGTCGGCTTCGACCGCCGTGAGCCCGTGACCATCCCGCCGCTGCCCGACGCTGCCCAGTGGAGCACATTCGACGCAGCCCGCCAGGCGATGTTGCCCAATTTTGCGCAGGCCGAACCTGCCGAGCGCTATCGAACCGCCGCCTGATCGGCACAACACTCCGGAGCCGGCGCTCCGTCTCGCACATTTTGGTGAAACAATGAAAATGCGGTCAGTCGCTGTGCTCGAACTCAGGTAGATAAACTCGTTCAGCATGAGCATGCGATGAGTATCGGCGATCCTCAGAGGTGGTCGCCGGTACTGTCGTCTTGGCGGCGACCGCCGCTCGTTCAAAGCGTCGTTACCCCGCCGGAACGGCCGCGTAGACGACTGGAAGGGCAGGGGTGGGTGGCTCCATTCGCCGAGAACCTGCCTGCTTCCGGGAGACCTCTCTCCCCAAGGCAACACGCCTGGATGCTGGTTGAAAGCCGTCCAACTCGATCTCGAAGCAAAAGGCATCATCAAACGCGCCCCGTAAGCCGGTTCATCTCGACAGGCGCCCGGCCGCCCTGAACGGAAGGATGCGGTTGCGTGCCTTCTGCTCCCATCCAGTGTGATCAATCGCATTGGCGGGCTTGACAGATCCTCGAAATAGGTAGATCGGTCTATCTAATTCATGGAGAGACGAGATGGCCGAGAGAACGCCAGCCAGGGAGCGCCTGCTGAACGCCGCAGCGGAGCTATTCTATCGCGAGGGAGTGGGGGCGACGGGCGTCGATGCGATCACCGCCCATGCCGGGGTCGCGAAAATGAGCCTCTACAACAACTTTTCGTCCAAGGCGGATCTCGTCAATGCGTATATGCAGCGGCGCCTTGATGAATGGCGGCACGTCTATCGCGAGCGGCTGAGGAACGCGACGACGCCCCGGGAGCGTATCCTGGCGGTCTTCGATTCCTATGTGGACCATGCGGCCCTTGCCTATGATTGGGGGTTTCGGGGATGCGGGCTCCTCAATGCCGCCGCGGAGCTTCCAGTCGGCGATCCCGGCCGGGCTGTGGTCGCCTTCCAGAAGGAGGAGGTGGAGCGGTTGTTCAAGGAGCATCTGCTCGAGATGCAACCGGGAGCCGGCGCCTCGATCGACGAGACCGCGCAACACCTGTCCTTTCTACTCGAAGGCGCGATGTCGCGTGCAGGCCTCGACGGGCATGACGCGCGGCTGAAGACAGCGCGCAAGATCGCCATCTCGATTTTGGAGCGATTTTAAGACGTTAGCGCGGGAGGCAGAAAGCCGCGCACACTTTCCTCATCCCGCGCTCAGGTCTCCGAATTTCTCACAACTGCTGCCACCGCCAGAAAACGGATCCCATCAATGAGTGAAGCTATTGCCGCGGCCTCGTACCGCCCGAGGAAGGGAATTTCCGCGATCGTCGTCCTGGTCATCCTCGAAGCGGCTCTCGTGATTTCCTGGAGCGCCGGCTTCGTCGGCATACGGTTTGCGATCGACCACGCGCCGATCTTCCTGATCCTCCTGTGGCGAAGCCTGGTCTCCGGACTGCTCCTGCTTCCCTTCGCGCTTACCATGGGGCCGGCGATCCGGTGGAAAGACGCCTTCTCGCAGATGCTGTTCGGCGCGCTGGCGATGTCTGGTTATCTCGCCGGGTTCGCGCTTGCGATCTCCTATGGGGTGCCAACGGGCCTCGTCGCCCTGATTGCCGATATGTTGCCGCTGGCGGTGGCGCTTTTGTCCTGGCCAGTCCTCGGGCAGGCACTGACCGCACGTCAGTGGCTCGGCTCCGTCCTCGGCATGGCCGGCGTGTTGGTTGCCTCCGGCTGGTCTCTCAACATGGGCGACGTGCCGCTTTGGGCCTATGGCCTGCCTGTTCTCGGCACGCTTTCGCTGGCGATGGCGACGCTGCTGCAGAAGCGCAGTCCGACCAACGCCATGCCCGTCTACCAGAGCTTGTGCATACAATGCCTTTCGGCGTCGGCGATCTTCGCCCTGTTCGCCTGGCACGAGGGAGGCATTCTCCCGGTTCCCGACAAAGGCTTCGTCGGCGGCATTCTCTGGCTCGTGTTCGTAGCCACGTTCGGGGCATGGAGCCTTTACTACATCGCGCTTCGCAAATCCTCTCCAGCCCGGGTTACGGCGATCCTCTATCTGAGCCCGCCGGTGACGATGATCTGGGCCTGGGTGATGTTTGGCGAGCCCTTGTCCTTTGCGATGGCCGGGGGACTGGTCGTTTCGCTGATCGGCATCGTCATCGTCGCGCGATCGCAAAGGCCGGCCGACGGAGCATAGGGCCGATTGCCCCTAAAATGTTACTGGAAAAAGGCGAGAAATCTGGCAGGTTGTACCCGATATTGTTAAGCCATTTGAGAACGTTTTCAGGGCCCACTTCTCCGGAAGTGGGCTTCTTTAGTTCCTTCGTATGATGGCCTCTTCTCCCTGGCACGCTGGCGTAGGTGGCGCTGTTGCCGTTGCAAGCATCGGTTGATCTAGCCCTATCGATTAGTGGACAAATCGGCCAATTCTGGCACGATTGAAAGGCCAACATAATTGGCGTCAAACTCAGGGCCCGCCGGTTTCCCGATCATTCGATATGGCGGGCTCCTTTTCACATCGAGACCCGGTGACGGATACATCACGCGACTCGCGCGAATTCGGGCGCCGACGGCGTTGATGGTGGCCGCGTCTCAGTAAGGCAGTTGGAAAGGGGCCCGATCGGACCATGCGCCATCAGCAATGCAGTGTGAGCTTTTTCAGCATTTCCACGTTTCGCTCGCCCGACTGATAAACCGAGATCAATCTCGCGGCGAGCGCTTCAGCCTGTTCACCGCAGTTGGGTAGCTGACGTTCTTCCAACAGTTGTTCGAACACCCGGCCGAGCAAATCGATCTCGCCAGGACGGAAGGGTTGGGAAGAATAGTTCCGAGATATCGGCATAGCGCGCACTCCCCACGCAGCGGGTGAAAGCGCCATTATCTCCCCAGCCACCGGCGCCCGTAATCAGCCGATGATGGTGAGAGCGTACCATATTTTCGCAAATGGTGACGCCCCAGCGGTTGCAAATGCGCTGCCGTCGACGACACGGCCGATCGACTCGATGTGTCGTCGTTTACTACGCTTCTTCTCTCTCGGGGAGCTTCAGAAGATAAATTCAAAGTATACGTTTGCGAGATTTCCCCACATGCGCGTGAAAGTTGAAAGTAAAACTTGCATGCGTATTAAATAGAGTGAAGTTAAAGCGATAGAGGCAATATCTTTAGGAGCTGTATTTACTATCGTTATTTACAAGAGCAGGATGAATTGTCCGGATTGCCATCGGCTTGAGGTTCCGGCGCGGCCTGTCGATCCCGACAAGACCGAAACGAAAGTCTGGAGGCCGCTATGAGAAGTTTAATCCCCGCTCGGTTCTATGGCTACGATTTCTCGCGGCTGTGGGTCGCCATTGGATTTGCGCTCGCAATAGGGGTGATCATCTACGGCGCTCTCTTCGGAAGGATCCTTTAGTCCGCATTGGCTCAGCCGCCCGATCGCGCAAAGTAATTCTTATGGGCTAGTAGACATACAATTTTTGTTTGGCAAAATGATTCGGCTACAACTTTGTAGCGTTATATGATCACCCATTCTTTTTCAGTAGCAATTTAGAGCAGAGCCCCTGAGAGATGACAGGGCGCTCTGTTTGCTACGGCGTTTGGGTCAACGAAAGGATTAATTACGCTACTGCATGTCTCCTTAAATCGACCTCGATTTTAAGGACAAAGACATGCAGCAATTCAAAGCACTACAGCGACCTTTGCGCGTCTGATGAGACGCGCGGCGCTGTAGTCGAGCCCGACGGGAACTTGTCACTCGTCTTGCGGCTGTGCGTCGGGGACCGGGCCGCCCTCCAGAAAGGCTACGACCTCGGCCTGCATGTCGAGGCACAGGTCCTGGTATTCGCGCAGCAGTTCCTCCCGCAGAGGATACTCGTTCCGCAGGCTTTCAATGGCCCCCGCGGCAAGAGCGTAGGCCTCGAACAGGTCTTCCATTTCCTGGTTTTTGATGGCCCGGAGCTTTTGTCGATGACGTGGCAAAGCCAGTGCGAGTCTGGCTCTTCCGTTGCGCACTAAAGACATTGCCGCAACCCCGGCAGTGCACGCCGGCTTGCGGACACTGCTGCTGGTTTCCGTGTAACGTGTACGCCGACCTCGGATGAAGGACGACGTCCTATAAATTCTAAAGGTCACACTTTGTTCCGCGACAGGCAAGGGGACGACTCCCTACTGCGCCGGGCGTCCAAAGCGAGTCGCGTTCAATCGGACTCATGCGACGCGCTTTAGGTACTTGTTTTTATGCATGTCGTTGTCCAAAAACCGCTGCACACTTTTGTGCGACATGCACTAGACGCGCAAAGGACGCTGTAGCACTTTGAGTTGCTGCATGTTTTTATCCTTAAATGGGCTAGGATTTACGGAAACATGCAGTAGGCCGGTCAAGGCTTGCCCGGCTCGCCCTGCGTGGCGCGCAGGAGGTTGTCGCGCAGCCTTGCCACGCTTTGCTGTACCTCGTCAAAGTCGTCTCCGAGCCCGGTCGCATCCGTCAGCGACGCCCCGGGGTCGGCGTCGACCACGTTGCGGCCGGCCGCTGTAAGGCTCACGCGAACCTGGCGCTCGTCCGCCGGGTCGCGGCGACGGCTGATGAGGCCGATCTGCTCGAGCTTCTTCAAGATCGGCGTCAGCGTGTTGGATTCGAGGAACAACTTTTCGCCGAGCTCGCCAACCGTCTGATCGTCCCTTTCCGAGAGCGCCACCAGGGCGATGTACTGGGTGTAGGTGAGGCCAAGCTCATCCAGGATCGGCTTGTAGGCGCGGCCGAAGGCAAGATTTGCCGAGTAGATCGCGAAGCACAGAAAATTCGCCAGTTTCGGCTGCTTACCTGCCCGCGTGGCCGCATCCGGGTTCTTTGCTGTTTGGTAAGGGGTCATGGGCATATCCAATCCAATTTTCTTATTGTTCGCTTAATATAAATCGTATCCGATTAAATCGCAATATTATTGATACGGGTTCGAGTAATCCAAGTTGGCGTCCCCGTCCCAGGAACCGGTCCTTGCGAGCGGTTGCGGATCCGGCGGACTGTCATGTAGCTTGGCCCCAAGGACAGGAGGAGGCCATGGCTGACGCGAGTTTCGACACCACCAGGGTGCTGACCGGCAAATGTCTGTGCGGGGCGGTCGAATACCGGGTGGCGGACCGGTTCGAATATGCGATGAACTGCCATTGCTCGAATTGCCGGCGCGCCACCGGCTCGGCCTTCAAGCCGTTCGCAGGCGTCAAGCGCGGCGAACTCAGCCTCATTCGAGGCGAGGGCGCGCGCCTGATCTATGGCGATGAGGGTGAGGCGCATGACGTTCATTGCGCCGCCTGCGGCTCACTGCTTTATTCCGTCGTGCGCGAGGGCGCCTATGCGCATGTGACGCTCGGCACGCTCGTCGACGCGCCGGCGATCCGGCCCTCGGCGCATATCTTCGTCGGGTCGAAGGCGGAATGGTTCCAGATCACCGACGACCTGCCGCAATACGAATGCTTCCCCGACGATTGAGGCGGTGCCGCCCGTTCAGACGGTCACGACGATCTTGCCGAATTGTTCGTTCGACTCCAGGAAGCGATGCGCCTCGACGATCTCTTCGAACGGAAACGTTCTCGCGATCACCGGCCGGAGCGAACCGTCGATCAGACCGTCAAGGATGAAGGCCTTGGCGGCCTCCAGCCGCGCCGGATCAGAGATGATTTCATGGACGAGGTAGCCACGCAGCGTCAGCCTCTTGCTGAGCACGGCAAACAGTGGGAAGGGCGTAGGCTCGGGGCTCAGCCCGCCGTATTCGATGAGAATGCCGCCAGGCGACATCGCGGCCGTCAGCGGCCCGAAGGCGGGACCGCCGACCGCGTCGAACACCACGCGCACGCCAGCCGGGCCGGCGATTTCTGCCAGCCGGGCTTCCAGATCTTCCTCGCCGGACGCGATCACATGAGCGGCGCCGAAATCGGCAAGCGCCTGCTTCTTTGCGGACGTGCGCGTGACGGCGATCGCGGTTGCGCCAACCCTGTTGATGATCTCGATCGCGGCGAGCCCGACGCTGCTCGATGCGGCGGTGATGACGACGAAATCTCCCGCACGCAGTCCGGCAATGTCGATCAGCGCACCATAGGCGGTGAGATATTGCGTCCAGACGGCGGCGGCCGCTTCGAAGCCGAGCGATGGCGGGTGCTTGACGACGAGCCTTGCCGGAAAGCTGGCGAGCTCGCCATAGGCCGGCCAGCGGACCATCGACGGGGGCGGCACAACACTGACGGCGTCGCCCGGCGCGAAACCCTCCACGCGTTCACCGACCGATTCGACGATACCCGCCGCCTCGAGGCCGAGACCGGAGGGCAGGACGGGCGTCTCGATATAAGTGCCCGAGCGGATGAGCGCCTCGGCCCGGTTGAGGCCGAGCGCCTTGACGCGGATCTGGACCTCGCCCGGACCAGGCCCCTCAACCTCGACGTCCTCGATGCGCAAAACCTCGGGACCACCGAGTTCATGAAAGCGAACGACACGGATCATCGGCAAAACTCCAAAACAGTTGAACTGAATGAGCTATGCCAACGCGGGTTTGGAGGATAAACAGCTAAAACAGCAGGACAGTGGAAACCAGGAGTTCCGAATATGGATCGCCTTGCGAGCATGGCCGTCTTCATCAAAGCCGTCGATCTCGGCTCGTTCGCGGCAGCCGCAAGCGCGCTCGATCTGTCCGGACCGATGGTCGGCAAGCATGTGCGCTTCCTCGAAGAGCGGCTCGGTGTGCGCCTGCTCAACCGCACGACGCGGCGCCAGAGCCTGACGGACTTCGGGCGGGCCTATTACGAGCGCTGCCGTGTGGTGCTCGCCGAAGCCGAGGCCGCGGATGCGCTCGCGGCCGACCAGTTTTCCGAGCCGCGCGGACGACTCCGGGTCACCATGCCAGCGCTCTTCGGCCGGCGCTGCGTCGTCCCCATCCTCCTCAAGCTTGCCGAGCGATATCCAGCCCTCGAACTCGATCTGTCCTTCAGCGATCACTTCGCCGATCTTGCGGGTGACGGCTTTGACCTTGCGATCCGCAGCCTTGGGGCGAGCAGCGGCAATCTGGAGGACCGGGCGGGGACGATCGTGCGTCGCCTGGCGCGTCATCACATGGTCGTTTGCGGTTCGCCATCCTATCTCGACAGCCACGGTCGGCCGCGGCAGATCGAGGATCTCGGCAGCCACCACGGCATTATCTACAGCCGGTCGGGCCGTGTTCACCCCTGGCTGTTCCCGCGCGACGACGGACCTCCGGTGGAGGTGACGCCGCTCAACCGCCTGCGCCTCGATGACCTCGATGCGATCGCCGCCGCCGCCGTCGCCGGCATGGGCCTCGCCTGGCTTCCCGGCTGGCTCGTCCGCGAACGCATTGCGGCAGGTGCGCTCGTGCCGCTCTTGTCCGATGAGCCCGGGCTTCACTTCGACAACTATGCACTGTGGCTGCAGACACCGCATTTGCCGCTGAAGGTCCGATTTGCCGTCGATGCCCTGGCGGCCCAGTTGCCCCGGTTCATGACGTGAAGGCGCGAAGACACAGTCGACGAAGCGGCGCATGATGCTGAGTGCATCGATGCCCTCGCTGCTCTGCTTCAGGTGGAAGGCGCTTGGCTTTTTGCCCGCCATGGTACAATATGGCCGGCGGTGGGAAACGAAATACACCAGACTTTCACGCGCATTCGGCATTACTGCACAGGCGCGTCGCCCCAACGACCGGTGAGCGCTGCAACACATTGATTTTTTGTGATTCGTCCTTGATTGGTTCCGGCGAAGGACGCTGCGACAGACGCGACGGTACATTAACAAGAGCCGTTCGAGCGTGATCCAAAAGTAAGCACATTCCCGCTCCGGCAATGGGGGACGGGCCGTGAAGCTGTTTAGGGAACCACTTCTGCATTTCGCGGTGGCGGGCACTGGGCTGTTCGCTGTCTATGCCTGGATCGACGGCAGCGGCGCGGCGGAACAGGCGACCGGGATCCACGAGGTCCGGATCGGCGAGGGGGAACTGCGCTGGGTCGGCGAGACCTGGGCGCGGCAATGGCGGCGTGAGCCTTCTCGCGAGGAGCTGCGCGGGCTCGTCCTTGATCTTCTCAGGGAAGAACTGTTGGCGCGCGAGGCGCGCGAACTCGGCCTCGACAAGGACGACACGGTCGTGCGCCGGCGGCTTGCGCAGAAAATGACTTTCCTGATCGAGGACACGGCGCGGATTTCCGAGCCCGCGGAAAGTGAGTTGCGGGCGTTCTACGATGCCCATCAGGAGAGATTCATCCGGCCCGGGCGGGTATCTTTCGAGCATGTCTTCTTCGACCGCGGCAAGCGGAGAGACGCCGCGGCCGATGCACGTCGAGTGCTGGTCAATCTTGCCGAGTCCGACGCGTCGGCGGCCGATGAAGGCGATCGGCTGTTGATCGAAAGCGATATCCGCGACGCCGACCGGGAAGCGGTTGCGGCGCAGTTCGGGCAGGTGTTCGCGGACGCGGTTTTCGCACTTTCTTCGGGTGAATGGAGCGGCCCGATCGAGTCCGCCTACGGGCTGCATCTCGTTCGTGTTTATGCGGCGACGCCGGGTGAAGTGCCGCCCTTCGAGGACGTGAAAGCCGAGGTTCTGGAACGATGGCGCAACGAGCAGCGACGCATCGTTAAAGAGCGGCATTTCGCCGAGCTCTTCAGGAAATACGACGTCGTGGCAGACGAACGCATCGAGGCCCTGGTTGGCCCTCTGCCTGGAAACGTCGAGCCGGCAGATGCGAGACTGGAAGGCGCGGGGATCACGCGATGAGCCGGAAGACCTTCCTTGCAATGATCTGTCTGGCGTGCGCATGGCTCCTGCCGACGGCAGTGGGCGCGCACGAGGTCCGGCCGGCCTATCTCGAACTCAGGGAGGAGCGGCCGGGCGAATTTTCGGTGCTCTGGAAGGTACCGATGCAAGGCGAGATGAGACTTGGCCTCAAGCCGGTATTTTCCGGCGAAGCGCGTGAATCGGTCCGTGTCAGCCGTACGGTTTCCGGCGCGGCGATCGAGCACTGGACGCTCACCGCCCCGGCGCTACGCGGCCAGACGCTCTCGATCGACGGTCTCGAAGCGACGATGACGGACGTATTGGCGTGCGTCGAGTATCTGGACGGCACCTCCTGGACGCAGCGGCTGACGCCGCGCGAGCCGGCGGCGGCGATCCCGCTCGCCGCCACGGCGCTCGATGTCGCGCGGGTCTACCTGAAACTCGGCGTCGAGCACATTCTGTTCGGCATCGACCATCTGCTCTTCGTGCTGGCGCTCATGATGCTGACGCGCGAGGTGGGGATGCTGGTCAAGACCATCACCGCCTTCACCGTTGCCCATTCGATCACCTTGGCGCTGGCGACCCTTGGCTTCGTCCATGCGCCGCAGGCACCGGTCGAGGCCGTGATCGCGCTTTCGATCGTCTTCGTCGCCGCCGAGATCGTGCATCGGGACGAGGGCCGCGTGGGCGTGGCGGCGCGTGCGCCGTGGATCGTCGCATTCGGTTTCGGACTGCTCCACGGCTTCGGCTTTGCCGGGGCGCTGAGCGAGATCGGCCTGCCGCAGGGGCATATTCCGCTGGCGCTGTTCTTCTTCAATGTCGGGGTCGAGGCGGGGCAACTCACCTTCGTCGCGGCCGTCCTCTTGCTTCTGGCGGCCGCGCGGCGGCTGCAGCTCTTCTTACCGGCCTGGGCGCCGCGCGTCCCGGCCTATGCAATCGGCAGTGTCGCGATGTTCTGGACGATCCAGCGTATCGCGATGTTTCCCATTCCATGAACGTTCGGGAGGCCGGCATGGGTGGATATTGGCAGCGTCTGCAGGCGGTATCGCGGCTTTCCATCGCGACGGGGCTTATCCTCGTGTCGCCGCCGACCGTTCTTGCCTGTGGCTATCATGACGACGTGTCGATGGCGCGTGGAATGATGAACTGGGTCTACCCGGATGCGCTGCATGTGCTCGGCGCAATCTCGACGGCAGTCGCCGAGCGACGCCTGCCTCCTTCCGTGAACAATACGGCACCGGACCTCTTCGGTTCGCGATATCGCCGCACGGCCGAGGCGCTGGGGCGGTTCGGGGAGGCGCTTGGCGAAAGCGCCGACAGGATGCCGGCCCTTTCTTTTTCGATCGTTCTGCTCGAGCCGATGCTGTGGACGCGGTACGGGGCTGCCGGAGGCAAGCTCCGGACGCAGGTCCACGTCGCCGGTCCCGAGGCCAGCGATCTGGTGCTGGTTTCCGGCGAGGCGGTGATCGGTGAGATCGCAGCGCGCCGGCTGGCGACGGGCGAGGCGATCGAACGTGGCCTGATCCGTCTTTATGGCAGCGAGAGCCAGAAGGCGGCGTTCGTCGGCGCCTTCCGCTCGGCCGGCAGCGCAAGACCCGGCACGATGAAACCCACCGCCAGCGGCCACGCGGCCCAATCGGTCGCGGGCATGGAAGCCGCGATGCCTCTCCAATCCATATCGATCACGGCGCGGCCGATACCTCCATCGACGGCATTCGAGGCCGAGGGGGTACTTGCCTGCGGGCCGGGACATCATTGAAGCCAGTCAATCTTGAGACGAGTCAAACCGAGGGAGGACGGAACATGATCAGGACATCGCGCCACGGAGCACGGCTTGCGGCCCTGCTGGCGTCGGCCGTCGCGCTGCCAGCCTTCGCGCAGGACACCGGCACGCTGGACCAGAAGAAGGCCGAGGAGGCGCAACGGCGGCCGCCGGCCTATTCGCCCTATGTGGGGCGAGATTTCCCGACGCGGCCGTTTTTCGGCGACACGCACCTGCATACCTCGTTCTCGATGGATGCCGGCGCCTTCGGCGCCCGGATAGATCCGCGTGAGGCCTACCGTTTTGCGAGGGGCGACGAAGTTACCTCGTCGACCGGTCAGCCGGTAAAACTATCCCGCCCGCTCGATTTCCTCGTGGTCGCCGACCATTCGGACAATATGGGCTTCTTCCCGGACCTCTTCGCCGGCAAGCCCGAGGTGCTTGCCGACCCGACGGGCCGCCAGTGGTACGACATGATCCAATCCGGCAAGGGGGCGGACGCGGCGATAGCGATCATCGTCGCGTTCTCGCACGCAACCTTCCCGAAGGATCTGATGTATTTCCCCGGAACCCCGGCCTATCACAGCGCCTGGAAAGCGACGATCGACGCGGCGGAGGAATACAACGACCCGGGCCGTTTCACTGCCTTCATCGGCTATGAATGGACATCGAACACCGACGGCAACAACCTGCACCGCAACGTCATCTTCCGGGACAATGCCGACAAGGCGAGCCAGGTGGAGCCGTTCACAGTCTACGCGCCCTATGGCAGCGACAATCCGGTCGAGTTGTGGAAGTGGATGCAGGCCTACGAAACGAAGACCGGCGGCAATGTGCTGGCGATCGCGCACAACGGCAATCTGAGCAACGGCTTGATGTTCCCCGTCGTCGAGGCCTTCGGCAAGGAGCTCGATCGCGAATACGCGGAAACGCGGGCGAAATGGGAGCGGCTCTACGAGACCACGCAGACCAAGGGCACCGGCGAGGCGCATCCTTTCCTGTCACCCAACGACGAGTTTGCCGCCTTCGAGATTTGGGACAAGGGCAATCTCGACGGCAGCGTCGCGAAAAAGAAGGAGATGCTCGAGTTCGAATATGCCCGGTCGGCCCTAAAGAACGGGCTGAAGCTCGAAAAAGAACTCGGCACCAATCCCTATAAATTCGGCCTAATCGGCAGCAGCGACGCGCATAACGGGCTCGCCGCAATGGAGGAGGACAATTTCTTCGGCAAGACGGTGCCGCAGGAGCCGAGTCCTCGCCGCATGATGGAAGCCTTCATCGACAATACCAAGACAGGCGTGAAGATCATGGATTGGGAGGTTTCCGCCTCGGGCTATGCGGCCGTCTGGGCGAGGGAGAACACGCGCGAATCCCTGTGGGACGCAATGGAGCGCAAGGAAACCTATGCCACCACCGGCCCGCGCATGATCGTGCGCTTCTTCGGCGGATGGGATTTCGAGACTCGCGACGCCGAGGACCGGCTGCCGGCGAACATCGGGTACAGCAAGGGCGTACCGATGGGCGGCGATCTCCGAAGGGCGCCGGGCGGCAAGGTGCCCACCTTCCTCGTCGCCGCGCTGAAGGATCCGATCGGCGCCAATCTCGACCGATACCAGATGGTCAAGGGCTGGCTCGACAAGGATGGCAACGTTCACGAGAAGGTCTATGACGTCGCCTGGTCGGGGGATCGCCAACCTGGCAGCGACGGTAAGGTTCCGTCGGTCGGCAACACGGTGGACGAGGCGAATGCCACCTGGACCAATACGATTGGCGCGCCTGAACTCATCGCCGTCTGGAAGGACCCGGAATTCGATCCCACGCAGCCCGCCTTCTACTATGGCCGGGTCATCGAGATCCCGACGCCTCGCTGGACCGCCTATGACGGCCAGCGATTTGGCGTGAAGCCGTTGCCAGGGACCACAATGACGGTTGCGGAGCGAGCCTACACATCGCCGATCTGGTACACGCCGTGACGGTCAAGCCAAAGGGCGGGCGCGAGCGGCGGCCCGCCCCGGGGAGAGACTTCGCGGTCAGCGGGTGTAAGACACGAAGGGCCTTGGGAGGCCGTGATGATCTTGCGTGTTTGACGAGCTATCGGGTCCCAGACCCTGCCGGGGCGCATTCGAATGCCGCAACGGGCCGGGAAAACCCCTTGAGCCGCCGATGTCTCGCCGGACTGAAGGCGTCAGGGCTGCCGTGCTCGCGGTAGACATTCTCGGAAACAAGCGTCTGATCCGAGGCGGCAGCAGAACACAGGCGGGCCGCGAGTTGTACGGTGGTGCCGAAGAGATCATTGCTGTCCTCGACGGGTTCTCCGCAATCGATGCCGATCCGGACGTGGATCGGTTCGGCACTTCCGCTGTTGTAGCGTTGGAAATTCCGATGGATCGCGGTTGCGCAATCAACGGCGTGCTTCGTCGACGCGAAGGACGCCATGATCCCGTCACCGGTGTGCTTCACCTCGCGCCCGCCAAACTCGTTCAGGCACCTGTGCACGATGGAATCGTGTGCCCTGACCAGCTCGGTGGCCATGCGGTCGCCGAGGCGCGCCGTCATTTCGGTGGAGCCGACAATATCGGTGAACATGATGGCGCGATGTCCGCAGTCCTTATTGTCCTGCGGATGATCGGCGAGCGGCTCCGGGTCCTGGATGCGACCAAGAAACGCCTCGACGGCCGAAAGCGCGACCTCGACGATCTCGCCGGCAACGTGGCCATGCGCCTCGCGATGCACGCACTGGGCGGTTTCCTTATCCGGGGCGTCTATGAGGCAGAAAGTGGTACCGCGCTGCTGGTCGAACCAGTAGGTGAGGAATTTTACGCCGTATTGATCCTGGATCTCGAGATCCTTGCGATGCGCCTCGGCGACATCGGCGGCTGTGTACCCCTTGAGGTCATGCCGGTCCATGAAAATGGCCATCATCGCCCCCGCTATTACCTCATCTCGCGCTTTGCAGTTTATGTGCGATCCCATTGTTGAGCAATCGCTAAAGTCCCGAGTGCCGCTCGGCCAATGCGAGGCTTGTTGTTTGCGGCTGTAAAGAACCACGAAGTAGTTCAAAGTGGCCTCTGTTCGGGGCAGCCCACGGAGACGAAGAGGTTGGATGAAGACTTCCGAGACTGAGGTTCTGATTGTCGGCGCCGGGCCGACGGGGCTGGTGCTGGCACTATGGCTGAAGCGGCTCGGCGTCGATTTGAGGATCATCGACAAGGCGCCCGCGCCGGGCGAGACCTCGCGGGCGATCGCGGTGCAGGCGCGCACGCTCGAATTCTACCGGCAGCTCGGCATCGTGGACGACGCGCTGGCGGCCGGCATCCGGGTCGAGCGGCTGGCCGTGCGCACTCCGTCGGGGATCGCCGCAACCTTGAAGCTCGGCGATTTCGGTACCGGGCTCAGCCGCTATGCCTTCGCCTTCGCGCTGCCGCAGGACATTCACGAGCGCATCCTGATCGGTCATCTCGAAAAGGCGGGCGTTGTCGTCGAGCGGCGCGCGGAACTCGTCGGCTTTGACCAGAATGCGGCGGGCGTGACGGCGACAGTCATGAAGGATGGTATCAGAGAGGTCATCCGGGCCGCCTATCTCTGCGGCGCGGACGGCGCGAGCAGCACGGTGCGCCACGGCCTGAAGCTCGGCTTTCCGGGCGGCACCTACGAGCAGTTCTTCTATGTCGCCGATGTCGAGGTGGAGAACGCCCGCAGCGGCCTGAACGTCTGCTTCGACACGCACGGCTTCGCGATCGTGCTGCCGGTGCGCCAGTCAGGCTCGGTGCGGCTGATCGGCATCGTGCCGGGCAGCCATGCGGCGGAGGAGACGATCCGCTTCGAGACGATCCGGGCCGAGGTCGAGCGGATCACCGGCGTCACCGTCAAGGCGGTCAACTGGTTCTCGACCTATCGCCTCCACCATCGGGTCGCCGAGCATTTTCGCATGGACCGGGTGTTCATTGCTGGTGACGCCGGCCATATCCACAGCCCGGCCGGCGGGCAGGGCATGAACACCGGCATCGGCGACGCGGTGAACCTCGGCTGGAAGCTCGCCGCCGTTCTCGATGGGCGCGCGGACCCGCGGCTGCTCGAAAGCTACGAGCCGGAGCGGATCGCCTTTGCCCGGCGGCTGATCAAGACTACCGATCAGGTATTCCGGGTGATGACCAGCCGCTCGACGCTCGTCGGCCTCTGGCGCCGCTATCTCATGCCGAAGATGATCGCTCTGCTCGTTGCGAACAGAGCGGGCGCGCGGCTAGCGTTTCGCACCGTGTCGCAGATCGGCATTGCCTACCGCGAGAGCGCCATCAGCCGGGGCGGGGCCGGCCGCCTGCGCGGCGGCGATCGGCTGCCCTATGTCGAGGGGCTGGCCGATGCCGGCAAGGGCGACAACTTCGCGCCGCTTTCCTCGCTCGACTGGCAGATCCACATCTACGGCGCGGCAAGCCCTGCCTTCCGTGCCGCGCTGGCTCCGACCGGGATTCCGGTCCACGCCTTCCCCTGGACGCCGGCCGTCGGAGAGGCGGGCTTGAGCCGCGACGCCGCCTATCTGGTGCGCCCGGACGGCCACGTGGCAGTAGCCGTGGAGACGCAAGACCCGGTGACGCTGCTCGGCTATATCGCGGAGTTCGCCATCAGCATTGGCGCGGCGACGGGCGAGCCGCGGTGAGCCGCCTGCTCGCGCGAAATGCTTTTTGCCTTGCCGCGCGCGCGATGGCATTGCAAGGTCTTCGGTGGGGCGCCGCGATGCCTGCGGATGACTTCGTGTGTGCGACACGACACTGAAATGCGCGTGATTTCCTTCGCAGGCACTGGTCGGTTCTCCACAGCCACACGCGACCGTGCCAGCGCGTCTGATCAAGAGGTGCAGGTCGCTGTAGCATTTTGAATTTCTGCATGATTTTCTGCTTGAATCGGTTCCGATTTGGGGAAACATGCGGTACCGGCGAGGGGGATGAATGACACGGCGCTACGCGATTTACGACGTCTTCACCGAGAAGCGTCTGGAGGGTAATCCTCTCGCCGTAGTGTTCGATGGCGACGGCCTGAGCGACGGCGCGATGCAGGCGATTGCCCAGGAATTCAATCTTTCCGAAACGGTGTTCGTGCAGCGGCCTGGAAGTGCGGCCCATTCGGCACGGCTGAAGATCTTCACGCCGCTGCACGAACTGCCCTTTGCCGGCCATCCGACCGTCGGCGCCGCAGTGGCGCTGGCGGAGGCCAACCATGGCGATTACGGCAAGCCGCTCGACCTGATGCAGGTGCTCGAGCAGCGGGTGGGGCCGGTGCGCTCGGCGGTGCGGCTGAAGCCGGGAGAGGCGACCTTTGCCGAGTTCGACCTGCCCCGCAAGCCGAGTCGGCTCGACGCGCGCTTCGACAAGCATGCGATCGCCGACGCGCTAAGCCTGAAGGCAACGCAGATCGGCTTCGAGAACCACGTGATCTCATTCTGGACCGCCGGCGTGCCCTTCGTCATGGTGCCGCTGCACGATGTCGGCGCGGCGGCGGCGGTGGAATTCGACGCGCAACGCTGGGAGCAACTGGCGCCTATGGCCGAAGGCAGGCTCGCCGGCGCCTATCTCTACTGCCGCGGCGGCGTCAACCACATGGCGCGCTTCCACACCCGCATGTTCAAACCCGAGAAGGGGGAGGATCCGGCGACCGGCTCTGCGGTCGCCGCCCTTGCCGGCGCCATCAACCTCTTCGACGAACTGGTCGACGGGCACCATCCGATCCTGATCGAGCAGGGGGTGGAGATGGGACGGCCATCCTTCATCCACCTGCATCTCGACATCGCCGGCCGCATGATCACGACCGCCCGCATCGGCGGCCATGCGGTCAAGATCGCGAGCGGCGAGCTGGCGGTTTGATCTTCATCTCAGAAGCAGCGCGCGTCCTCATCGGCGCTTGGAGGGAGCAAAGGGTATGGCATTGCGCATAGTTTCGCTGAACGCGTGGGGCGGCCGCGTGCATGAGCCGCTGATCCGCTATCTCGCCGGGATCGAACCGGATGGGCTCTGTCTGCAGGAGGTGACGCGCACGGTCGCCTCGCGCGCCGATTGGCTGGTCTATCGCGACCGCGGGCTCGAACTGCCGCAGCGCGCCAATCTCTTCGACGAGGTTGCGGCCGTCCTTCCGGCACATGACGGGTTCTTTTGCCCGACGGCTAGGGGCGAGCTCTTCGACGGCGAGGATGTGGTTCTCTCCGAATTCGGGCTGGCCACCTTCGTGCGGAAGTCATTGCCGGTCATCGGCCAGGTCCTCGACTTCGTTCATGGCGGCTTTTCGGCCGACGGCTGGGGCGCGCATCCGCGCGCGCGAAACGCCCACTGCCTGCGGGTGATGAACTACGAGGACGGCTTCACCATCACCATTGCCCATATGCATGGCCTGCGCGATATTGCCGGCAAGGAGGACACGCCAGCGCGTCGGGCGCAGGCGGAGGCGCTGGCGAACCTTGTGCAGCGGGTCCGGCGCGACGACGAGCGGCTGGTCGTCTGCGGCGACTTTAACGTCCTGCCGGAAAGCGAGACCTTCGAGGTGTTGGGAAAGCTCGGGCTTACCGATCTCGTGACGTCACGCGGCTTCACGGATACCCGGACCTCGTATTACGAAAAGGAGAACCGCTTCGCCGATTATCTGCTGGTGACGCCGGAGGTGAAGGTCAACCGCTTCGACGTGGTCGAAGAGCCGGAGGTTTCGGACCACCGGGCACTTCTTGTCGAGGTGGGGTAGGCGAGTGGCAGGCGAGAGAGCGCCGAGCGTCTTTCCGGGTGCGCGAAAGATCAGCGCAACAGTTTGAATTCCGCATTCAAGCGATCACGCAGCGGTGGCCGACCGGATCTCCACCGGAACGCCCTTTTTGAGCGTGTTGGCGACCATGCAGATAGCCTTGGCACCATCGATGATCGCCTGCGGATCGGAACCGTCAGGCGTTTCGCAGCTGACCGACATAGCCGCGGCCGTTGTCAGCAACGGCTCGCCTTCGAGCTCGATCGTGACGCTGACGGCGATCTTGCCGAGGGCGACGCCCATCTGGTGCGCGGCGTAACGAAGATCGTTGCAGAAGCAGCCGCCAAGTGCCAGCGCCAGCAGTTGCGCGCCATTGAAACCGAGCCCGCGGCCGCCCGCCTTGCCCTCGGGCCGATCGACGACGACGGTGTGGCTGCCGGCCCAGCCGATCGCCGCCTCCGTACCTTCGACACTGCGTAATTCAACCGTCATGGAACCCATCGTCTTTCCTCCTGTCGAGATGTGGAGTTTAGAACCGGACGGGGATGAGCGTGAGCGGTTTTACGCAGCCGCGGGGCCGCCCCGACGAGTGAAAAGGGGCAGACGGTGTCATCCACGCCACCGGCATCACCGGCTCCGCCGCCACGCTATGAGCCGTTGAAAAAATTCCCAAAAATTTTGCAAAGGGTGCTGGACAAGCCGGGCGAACGCCATTATACGCCCCACCAGACCGCAGCGACGCGGTCCTGGACGGGTGATTAGCTCAGTTGGTAGAGCAGCTGACTCTTAATCAGCGGGTCCACGGTTCGAGCCCGTGATCACCCACCAATCTTTTCAATATGTTACCGCAACTGCTTCATCTAATACATTAATGCTTTGGCCTTCGGGTAACATCCGGGGTAACCAGAGGTCGGCAACCTGCAGCACCACGACCTTATTTTTTTGTCTTTCGCTTGGTCGGCTCGTGGCTTACCCGATCGCCCGCTTTTTTTCCTGCGTAGGACTTTAGTCCGATAAAGAAATGGGCCATAAGTCTTAGCCCAATTTGGCCTTATCCCATTGAGCGCGCTCCGTAATCCTTGACTGCAACCTGTGCTGTGAGACCATTCAACCTTCTGGTGTTGTAGTGCGCGCAGGGAGGGGACAATGAATTTCGACGACGACGTTGAACTGGCGCTCGCTCTGGCCTGCGAAGAACTCCAGATGACCCGAGACGAGATAATCCGCCTCATCCTTCGTGAGTGGCTGGAGCAGTACGGCTTTCTGTCCGTCCATGAGTTGGACGAGGGGAGCGGCGACGGAAGGGAGTAGTGCATAGTATGAGTCTCTTCCGTCGCCGACGAGGTACAATGACGTCCCGGGATCATGCCGAACCATCTCCGCGCGTTCGTTGCAGATCGCCCTGGCCTACAGCGCCGCGCGTCTTATCAGACGCGCAAAGGACGCTGGAACACTTTGAATTGCTGCATGTTTTTACCCTTAAGTCGGCTACGAGTTAAGGGTACGTGCAGTGGGCCTCGGTGCGACCGACCAGGCTCCGCGCCTTGCCGGTCGCGCCTCTCCTGATAGCCGTCGCTGCGCTCACGTTCCGGCGGGGCGGGTGCGGGGAATGAACGGCGCGAGCGCGCCTTCGTTGATGAGGAGAAGTATCCAGGTGGGCAGAATCAGGAGTGGGGTGCCGGGGAGGCCCGCCAGCCCCAGCACGGGCATGTATACGGGTATGGCGGCAGTGGCGAGGAGCAACGCCTTGAGCGGCATGCCCGTGGGCCTTCCACCTGGAAGCGGCCAGAAGGCGGCGACTGCGGCAAGGATCACCAGATCGTAGCTAAGGCTGTAGGGGGTGATGACGAAGGTGGCAAAGGTCGTGCTTGCCGCACGCGCCCAGTCGCCCTGCAGTCGCGGCAGGCTGTAAAGCCAGAGAATGAGCGCTGCGACGGCAACCGGAACATGTGCGGCCAGGGCTATATCGGACGAAAATCCGAGGCTGCGGAGCGAGCCGAACACGGATGGCATCATGTGCAGGAAGATGCCCGTTGCCCTCCGCATCACACCGGTCTGGTAGGGCACGACATTCTCCATGAAACCCTGCCAGCTTGAAAAGCCGAAGGCCGCCATGGAGACAGCCACGAGGCCAAGAGCCGTCACACTCGCGACCGTGATCACCAGCCATCGCCGTTCGTAAAGCAGCAGCAGCGGGAGCAATAGTCCGAGTTGCGGTTTGATCGTCAGCAACCCGATGCAGATCCCCGCGAGCACGGGACGATCGAAGCGACCGGCGAGTCCCACCAGAAGGAGTGCTGACGTCAGAAAGCCATTCTGGGTCGCCATCGCATTTGTCAGGATCGCCAGCAGCAGCCAGAGCAACTGACGGCTCGTCGCAGCCGGTGCGGCAAGGCGGATCGCGGCGCAAAGGAGAAGAAACGTCAACAGCAGGTAGGCCACCATTGCGTTCTTGTAACCCAGCCACCCGAAGGGCAGGACGGTTAACAGATAGTGCGGCGGGTAGCTCCAGGCGTGCCATGGATAATTGGAACCGAACGCCGCCTGCATATGAGCGAAATAGACCGCGTGGGCCGAAAAAACGTCGTGGACGCGACCTTCGAGTGCCAATCGCGCAGCGATCCAGTAGTTGGCGAAGTCCCGGTTCGACCAAGCCAGTTCGACTGTGCCTGTGTCGGTCATCGCAACAAGGATCCAAGCGGCTGTTGCGGCCAGGCAGGCAGTGAGAGCCAGCGCTGCGGGAAATGGCGTTCGCGCGGCCTGGATCGAACGGCTGGCAATGTTGTCGGTCATGGTTCTGCAATCCAGTTCTCGGACTGGTGCAGCTTGCCATCTAAAGTTGAACAAAGCGGAAAGAGGGCCATGCGAGGCATGGCGCCGCCCGACCTGTGCAGCGGTCTGCGACGGCGCGCGCAAGAGCAGGCCTAAGGAGCGCCGATCCATTCGAACGCGGCGCGCCGCAGGGTTTTGTTGCACGCCCCGGTGGCGGTTTAAATCGGACGGACTAAAAGCAATTCCAGGAAAGGCCTGTAACGGTTTTTCCTTACGGAATTGCGTCGTTTCAAAGAGTTAGATCGCTTCACGGTCTCAATGGAACAATGAAATGATCTAGTCGGCGATCGCTGCTGTGCTATCCTCGGTCGTGAGGTAGGGCACAAGATGAATATCGTACGTGGCCTCTTTCGACTGTGGTTGATCGTTTCTGCGCTTTGGGTGCTGACACTGGTCGTCTACGTGGAAGTCGAAGGACGGCGGCGAGACGTGACCGATGGAGGCTCCATCTTCGTCAAGGGCTGGGAAGTGGTCAGCGACGGCTGGAAAGCCGAGAAAGAGGTGGCGTCTCTAAGGGAAAAGGCCGCTGCATCCGGAAGCGGGAACATTGTCGTGCCGAATGAGATTGCGAACCGGCTTCGAACCGGCAGGCAGGTGCAGAATGCGGCTTTGCTTTTCGGCGGGATGCTGCTGGGGCCGCCACTTATTCTGCTTGTGCTCGGGGCCTGGGTTATTCGTGGTTAGGGTAAAGTGAAGCGGCCTGAACGGCCATGCGCTTTTTTATAGGCAAGGTTTGGCTCGAGGGTCGGCGCGCTCGTCCGGCGCTTGTTGGTCGGAAAAAGGCCGCGTCGAACACGAAGTCGCGCTGAAGAGCCGTGTGCTGTGCCACAAATGCGAAAGCGCGCTTGTTTGGGCCAAGCGCGCTCCAGGCGAACGATCTACCGAAGGGGTGCCGGCACCCTCGATCGAACGCCTGAATATAGCACTGAATCGGGAGAGGAACAACGCGCGATGGGACCGTCTGGCGGGATGCACGGCCCTCTGGACAGTCGGCGAGCGATGTCATTCACGGCGCGGACGCGCCGTCGCTGGATTCCTGTGACAAGCACAGGAATGAGGCCGTGCCTTTGTTTGCCGCATTCCCGCCGCGCGGACCCGCTGGTGCTTATGGCAACTGGAGCATCCGCTACGGAGCGTCCGTTGTGCTTCTCCCTCAGCGTTGGCCCCGAACCCCTCATTCCTGTGCTTGTCACAGGAATCCAGCCGCACCGCGTCGGCGGTGCGAGAGAAGAATTGCGCCTATATCGCTTGGTTCACGCGTTGACCTGCGCCAGCGTGAGCCTGAACCACCGCCGGCTATTTCCAGTGGCGTGCCCTGTCCTGGCGCCGTCTGCGAAGGTCGTCCCACACGCTGTTGCATATTTGCGTCGATCAGGAATCACGCACCCGTTTCTCAAGAAGATCGGCCCGGGGTGGCAGAAAATTGCCCATATTGACGACTAGCCGCGCGTTTCAGTGAAACACGACAAAGGGAACCTGATGCGCGGATATTTGATCCTCTCCGAAGCAAGAAGCGGCTCCAGCTGGCTAAGCACGCTCCTCGGTCATTCCGGCGAAATGGGATTGCCGGCCGAGTGGCTGGCTCCGAAGGCCCATCGCCTTGATACCAAGGCCCTGCCTTTCGACGCGTTCTTTGGGGAAATCATCAGGAAATGCTCGACCGAAAACGGGGCGTTCGGCATGAAGATCTTTCCGAACCAGATCTTCGTGACGAACGAGCGCTACGGCCGGGACTTCATCCGGCATTGCCTGTCCGAGCACGAGACAGCGCTGGTCTTCCTTCGGCGCCGGGATACGCTGAGGCAGGCGATTTCCTTCGCGCGGGCGCGCCAGACGCGGGCCTTCGCCGCCCACCACGGAGCAAAGGCCAAGCCGCGCTACGACTTCGAACAGATCGCCCGCTGCTTCTTCTATATCCGGGAAAGCTACAATTTCTGGCAGAGCTACCTGGAGCTCCTGGGTGCGCCGTTCGTCGAATTTACCTACGAGGATCTTGCCGGCGACCCGTATCCTTTCATCGCGCATATCGCGGAACACCTTGGCGTATGCGCCCCGGCCAGGGCCGAAACCAAGATGGTCGTTCAGCGCGACGGCCTGACGGAGGAGTGGATCGCGCGCTTCAACGAAGACTGCCGCTCGGGGGATCTGCTCCGGGCTTACGACCGTCGCGAACACATTCCCGGCAAGTTGCGCAACTTCGCGAAACTGGCGTCCGGGAAACTCAAGCCGCGCTATCCGTTCGCGTTTTAGAGCGCGGTGCGTTCAAGTGAACGCGGGTGCTCTGACGGTAACCGCGCTCGGCCTCGAACGTCGCGGCCTGCCGCGTCGAGGGGCATTATTCGGTTTGACGCGCGATCGAAGGGTCGCACCGCGGTGCTGCCGGATGCTTGTGACAGGAGACCAGCCACGGCGCGTCGGCACCATGAGTGACTTTTCCAGAGCCGTGCGCCATCCCGCGCGCCGATGGTTGCGCGGGCTGCCATTTTTCCCCAACATTTTCTGAGTTTCCCGAGCGCTCACGCCCCCAGATCCATGGCTTCGTTTCCGATGCCGTGTTACCGGGCGATAACCTCTCGCATACGGAATCTCCCCCAGCAATGCAGTACAGACCCGAAGTCGATGGCTTGCGTGCGCTAGCAGTCGTTCCAGTGCTTTTGTTTCACGCAGGTTTCGACATTGTCTCGGGCGGGTTCGCCGGCGTCGACGTCTTCTTCGTCATCAGCGGTTTCCTGATCACGTCGATCATCGATGGTGAAATCCGCGACGGTCGCTTCAGCATCGTTTCCTTCTATGAGCGCCGGGCAAGGCGCCTCGCTCCGGCATTGCTGTTCGTCTGTGCCCTTTGCACGGCTTTTGCACTCCTATGGATGCTGCCGCGGGAGCTCAACAATTTCGGCAAGGGTCTCTACGCGACAAGCCTGCTCGCCTCGAATATCCAGCTCTGGGACCAGACAGGCTATTTTTCACCGGATACCGATCACATGCCGCTCTTGCACATGTGGTCGCTTGCGGTCGAAGAGCAATTCTATCTCGTATTCCCGTTGCTCCTCATTGCCCTGCGCCGCCTCTCCGCAGCCCGCGTTCTCGCCGTCGTGCTTGCGATTTCGGCGCTGAGCTTCGGGGCCACGCAGGTGCTCGCCCGCCTTGACCCTTCCGCCAACTTCTATTTGCTGCCAAGCCGGTTCTGGGAGCTCGGGCTCGGGGCAGCGGTCGCGCTTTCCGGCCTGTCGAATGCTGCGGTGGCGAAACCGGCGCGCGAAGTTCTTGCGGCATTGGGCCTGCTGGCGATCGTTTTGACTTATGTTCTCGTGCGCGAGTCCGCAAGCTATCCCGGCTGGGCGACCGTACCCGTGGTGGCGGGAACGGCGGCTTTCATCGCCTTTGGCCGCGCCGACACCTTTGCCGGAAAATGCCTTTCCTGGAGGCCGTTCGTCGCCGTCGGCCTCTGCAGCTATAGCCTCTATCTCTGGCACCAGCCAGTGCTTGCTTTCGCGCGGCTGCGTCTCAGCGACAGCGTGACGCCGGCAGGCTATGGGGCTTTGATCGGGCTTTGTGTTGTGCTCGCCTACCTGACCTGGCGCTATGTCGAAACGCCCTTCCGCGATCGCCGGCGTTTTGGTCGGCGACCTGTCTTCGCGATGACCCTGACGGCGGGTGCCGTCGCGGTCGTCGCGGGCCTGTCCATGGATCACAGCGATGGGTTTGCGTCGCGACGCCTCGAGCTTACCCGGCTGAACGAACCGAGCGTCGGCCTCGGCAAGGACTGCGAGGGCGTCGTCGACCTCAAATGCAGCACGGCGGAAAGCCCCGAGATCGCGATATGGGGCGACTCCTTCGCCAGACACCTGGTCGACGGCACACGCGCCTCGGACCCGGAAGTGCGCCTCGCGCAGCTGACGAAGAACAATTGTGGCCCGTTCTTCGATCTGGCGCCCGTGCTTCCGAATCTCGCCCTCGATTGGCCGCAGCAGTGTCTCGACCACAATGAAGCTGTCCGACGGTTCCTGCTGGCACATAAGTCCATCAGGTACGTCGTGCTGTCCTCGCCGTTGACCCAGTATCTCGGTCAGGAGACGGTTTTCCTGCGCGGCAAGGGCCTCACGCATTCGAGCGCCGAGATTGTCACGCAAAACTTCGAGTCGACGCTCGCCTGGCTCCGCTCGAACGGACTGCAGCCCGTTGTCATAAGTCCGCCTCCAAGGGACGGGCGCAATTCCGGACTTTGCGTTGCGCGGGCACGCATGCTCGGCCTGCCTCCCGGCGACTGCGACCTGCCGGTCGCGGCGGTCGAGGCACATGACGGGAAGATCCGATCGGTGCTGGCCAGCATCGCCGCGGACTTTCCCGTCCTGAATTTCACCGATTACCTTTGCGACGACATCAGTTGCCGGGCGGAAGACGAAGGCGTGGCGATCTACGAGGACGACGGGCATTTTTCGCAGAAGGGCTCCCGGCATATCGGCAGAACGCTGGATTTCGCCCGCGCGTTCACGGCTGCTGCCGCGCATGGCTGCGAGCACGCGCCCGGGGCGCCGCCGCGCGGGAGTTGTGGATTTGCGTCGCGGCGGGCTGCCGAGTTGAATTCCGGTGACGATCCCGATAAACGCAGCTATCGCAGCGGCACCTGGAGCGGATTTTGAAGGATCTTCACTACCCTTTTCGTCTTTTCGATCATGAGAACGGGCGGGGTCAGCGAAGCCTTTTCGACCGGATCATCACCCGGTACGAATCCTTCAAGCTGGCCGCGCGCGAACGCAAGCGCAAGCGCGCCATCGAAATGTCGTGCCTGAACGAGGGCGGTGCGCGGCCGCTTGGCCGGGACGACATTCCGGTCGTCTTCAACACGCACAACGACCTCAAGCTGATGCCGTCCTTTCTCGCCCACTACAGAAGGCTCGGCGTTTCGCGCTTCATCTGCATCGACGACGTTTCGTCCGACGGCACGCGCGAATATCTGCGCTCGCAGCCGGACGTGGATGTCTGGAGCTCGCCGTTGCGCTACCGCGACGCCCGACGCGGGCGCGAATGGCGCCAGACGCTGTTCGAGCGATACGGCAAGGACCGGTGGTATCTCAACGTCGACTCGGACGAATTCCTGATCTATGATGATTGCGAGCGCCAACCGCTCCGCAATCTGATCCGGGCGCTGGAAGCGCGCGGCGAAAAGCGCCTCGCGGCCCCCATGCTCGACATGTACCCGGTCGGCCCGCTCGGTTCGGCGACGCTCGACGGCACGGATGCGCGGATGCCCTGGGAAATCGCCGACCACTTCGACGGCGCCGGCTACGAGACCACCTACACCAAGCGGGCGATCAGCATCACCGGCGGACCGCGCAAGCGCAAGTTCGCGCACGTGCTTGAACTCATGAAATATCCGCTGATCTTCTGGGACGAGGATTGCAGCCTGGGGGTCAGCATCCACCAGCCGCTTCCCTGCGAGCGGAATTTTCTGACGATCTCCGGCGTGTTGCTGCACTTCAAGTTCTTCTCCGACTACAAGGAGAAGATCGAACACGCGGTGACGGACGGACAGTATTTCGCCGGTGCCGCCGCCTATCGCAGGATGCTGGACGATTTGCAGAAATCCGGCGAGTTCGACTTCCAGAGCCCGGACTCCGTGCGGTTTTCCGGCTCGAAGCAGTTGCGCGAACTGGGCTTCATCGCGCCTGTCGCATTTACGTCGGACTAAGACAGGTGTGCAACGCTGCGCAGAGCAGCCGGAGCGGGCGCATCTCCATCTGCGCCGGCGATGAAGTTTGAGCCTTCTCGCGCTGCCGATGCGGCGCGGCTGGCAACTGTGACAGGCACAGGAATGAGCTGCGCATCGGCAAGCGCCGGTGGATCGTATCCCCCATACCGCTTGAGGGCTGATGACGACGTCGAACTCGGCCTTGACTGCCTTTGCGACGACCGCCGGACTATCGAAACAAGCGAGCGCCTGCGCGACGTAGGTTTTGACCACATCTCAATATTTCGGATTGGCCATCTCTCTATAAGGGCTCCATCAAGGTATGCTCTTTGCGGTCGCGTGCAATGATGATGGAGGCACAAGTGGAGGACCGTGAAATAGAGCGCCGCGCAAAGAAGCTCTGGGAGCTGGAAAACCCGGGACGGCCATGGCAGCCTATCGCGCACCGGATTGAAACGGGACAAGACCTCTCGACGGGAGCAACCGAAGAGGACCGAGAGCGTTACCGGCAGCGCGTTCGCGACGGCGAGTGATCGGGACTAGTCGATCGTAAGTTGGCAGGTGCCGCACGCATGTGCGATGTGGGCCGGGCGATCTCCGGCGGCCGGCTAGCAGCGTCGACCAATTCGCGGGCGCCCGAGGCATCTGCCCCATAGCGACGCCCACGCGGTACTGGCAGCTCGGGAAGCCGTGCCGTAGCATGGGCGGGGCGAACCTATGATTCCCCATTTATTGAGCTGGCATGCGAAAACCAATGAGCAACAAAATTCCTGAGACCTTGACCGGCATGTACTTCACGCTCGACAATCCCGATGGAAGTTACGCGACTGGTCAAGTGGTCCGTCTTGCTGCCGAGGGCGTCTATTTCGTCCGGTTCGACGGCAACGAGGTGACCTTACCCTTGGAGCTCGTCACCGTTGGCGAGATGCTGGAAACGACTGAGGAGGAGTACAAGCTCTGGCGATTCTTCGACACGATCGAAGAAAGGGACAAGTGGATCGAATGGCTAGACGCGCCGTCTAAGCCACGGGTCGTCTCGCTTGTGAAGCCGACCAAGTAACGGCTTCTCGACTCTCTCACTTTACCGTTGCATCCCCCCGCCGACCCAACGTGATCTTCTCATGCTGTCCCTCGTTCGTCTGTGTTGACGCTGTGCGTCCATCGGCCGGAATGATCACTCCTGCTTCTTGGTCCGATAGCCTGATAAGGACCTGGATTGGTGGTGTTGGCAGTATTTCCCGGCAGTCTTGGCAGCGCAGAAAAGGTAGGGGCCGCCGTTGTTGAGGGGCCACTTGCATTCGCCAGGGAGCAAATCCTCTAGATGCTTGGCATATGGCAAACGCTTCACATCGTAATCGGGGACCGGGATTGGTTCTCCCTCGTGCGGCGTGTACAGCTTGCGCGTTTCGACCTTCCTCGGAGCCCGCGCGGGCTTTTTGGGCCTGGTACTCCCAGATCGTTGTTTCTCCGGGAAAACGCGCGATTTCGAAATGCGATCCCAACGATCACGATTCGGCTGACACCCAAGCGCGAACCGCGAGCGTGAACACTCCCGGCCATCTCCTGGCTCCGCTAAGACAACACGCTCCGTCATCCCTGCGCCTGCCACACGGATCCAGCCACGGCGCGCTGTGAATGACTTGACGCGGTATCCCAACTCGCGAGGAGGATGCGGTTTGCCATGTCGATCCACTGTGCGGCAGCAGCAACCGCAGGCGGGGTCATCCTTCGCGGCTCTGACTCAACCGCAGGGGATCAACGAAACGGAAAGGACCGCAACAGGCGATCGATCGTCTCCGCCGATGGAACGGCGGGCGCGTTGCCAGCCACTTCGCCAGTCGTCAGCAGGCTATCGAAATCGACGGGACCGGGGAGGGGCGCCCCGCGGAAGCTGAAGTAATCCGCAAACTTGAAGCCGTCGCCCTTTATCTTGCCGTGAGGCCCCATCCAGATCGAGGGCACGCCATAGGCGTCGGCGACGATGAGGCCGTGGAGACTGCTCGATATCACCAGTTCGCTTGCGGAGATCGCCTCGCAAATCTTCCGCGGGTCACCGAGAAGGTTGAGAACCCTCCAGTGCCTGGGCAGGGACGTTCCGTAGCGTTCGAGAAAGGTTTGGTAGGTGACGAAGTGCGGAATGACCGCGACTTCCGACGTGGCGACAACCTTCTTGGGCCAGATCAGTGGCAGCAGGATCGCCGGATCGCCGAGTGCAATATCGCGGTCGGGAGCGACCCTTGCCTTCGACAATTCGCCGCGAACCGCGTCAAAGACGAGGCGTTGCGGCCAGAGCGCCGGTGTACCGCTGTCCATGAAGCCGGAACCCCAAACGTGCAGCGTCCGCCAGGGGCGCTTGCGCCAGAACACGTATTTCTTGCGGCTGTATCGGTAATAGGCGTCGATAATGCTGCCGACGCCGATGAGTTCCGCCCGCGCGGGTCCGACATAGACCGGCTCGACGGAAAACAGATCCTGGAGGATATCGGCCATCAGGTTGTCGCCGAAGTTCTCGGTGGTCTTGCCGAAACTCTCGCCGACTGTGGCGGAGAAGACTTTCACTTTGCGCACGCGCGAACTCCTACGAGGCCTACTCATCAGGCCCACTTATCAGGGTCATCGGGAAACGCTGTTCTCGATCGCTTGCGAACATCGCATCGATCGCGCCATTCGCGCTCCTGTGGTCATCAACCCGGACCTGCAGCATGTCGTGTCTTCCAACATGCAAGACTCGCCGCAGCACCGCGCATTGCCGCATGATTCTGTCCTTAGATAGGCTCGGGAATTCCGCAGCGGTGCATTTCAGAATGCTAATTAAGCGGTGAATACCGGAATCTTGACCTGAGAGGAAGGCCGGGGGGAGAGTTGTGTCAGCGCCCGATGCTACCGAAGGCTCACAACCCATGGTAAGCTTGCTGCGATCAGGCGCTGCGCTCAGCATCGCGCATGGATCGAACAAGCTCGAGCCCATGCGGGTGGAAAACCGCCTCAGACGCAAGCTCGAGCCGGGGGAGGGCGCGACATGCCGTTGCAGGATGGCTATGGGCTCGTGATCGGGACGAAGCTCGATTATTTTCGCGACGACCCTGACGATTTCGGGCGCTACTACCACGGCAACCTGATCGTCGGCACGCCACAGGGGCCTTACCACTGCGCGATCGACGTCGATCCGAAGAAGATGCCGAACGGCATCGAGTGGCGCGTGGTTGCACTTGAGCCCAGTGCGATGAGCCAGTTCAGCCAGCTTTCCAACGGGTGGCACGCGCTTGCCTCGAACGACAGCTCTGGCGCGCTCGACTATATCCGCTCGCCCGTGCTGCACCCGCCGCTCGGTATCCGCTTTGTCCGCTACAACAGCTGTCTTTCCCGCTTTCTCGATTTCATCCGCTGGAACCCGCCGTGGAACCAGGGGCTCGGCATCGAGGCGCTGACCGATCTCGAAGGCGTGCTGACCAATGCGGCGCGCTGCTTCGTCTTTGGCGAGCCCTTCAATGTCGGCCTCGGCGTCCACAACATCCACCAGAACCAGGGCGATCCGTTGACATCCGCTTTCGCCGCCGAGAATGGCATCTGGCAGGACGGGGCGACGATCATCGAGAGCACGTCGGGAACGTTCACGGCCTTTCTCAACAAGTTCAAGACGCAGTCCTACCGCACCGATGCGCTTGGCCGGCCGGCTTAGGCGCGGCGTATCACGAGGCGTGGAAATCCACGCTGCGCCCTTAAACTCGCTTCCCTCAATCGCTATATGGTTTTTCGTGGCCGACGTACGGCCAAAAGAAACAACGGGAATGGATGGCATGCAGCGTTTTGGACGAGTTCTGGCAATGGTCGCGGTTGGCCTGACGGTGATGATGACGGTGGTCGACGTGGCCGAGGCACGGCGGGCCGGCGGCGGTTTCGGCTCGCGCGGGAGCCGCACCTTTTCCACCGCGCCGGTCACGCGCACGGCGCCGACCAATGCGGCGCCGATCGAGCGGACGATGACGCCGCGGCCGAATTCGGCGACCAATCCCGCGACCAACCCCGCGGCACAGAACCAGATGGCCAATCGGAGGCCGGGCTTCTTCAACGGCTTCGGCGGCTCGATGCTCGGCGGCCTGATGATGGGCGGCCTGATCGGCATGCTGCTCGGCCACGGCCTGGGTGGTGGCGTCGGCTTCCTCGGCCTGTTGCTGCAGGTGGGCCTGATCATTGGCGCGATCATGCTGGCGATGCGGTTCTTCCGCGGCGGCCAGCGTCCGGCCTATTCGGGCGCGGGCGCTTCGGCCCGTTCGTCGGCTGCCGTCTCTTCCGGAGCGCCGTCCTTCCGAATTCCGAACATCGGTGAGGGAATGGGCAGGGGGGCGAGCTTTAGCGGGCAGGCTGCGACTGCGCCTTCTTCTTCCGCGAGTTCTTCCGCCGCAGCCGCAGGCCAAACCGACGAAATCGGCATCACCCAGCGCGACCTCGACCGCTTCGAGGCGATGCTGAAGGAGGTGCAGGCGGCTTACGGTGCCGAAGACTATGCGGCGCTGCGGCGGCTGACCACGCCGGAAGCCATGTCCTATCTCGCCGAGGAACTCAGCGAGAACGCGACGAGCGGGCTCAAGAACGAGGTTCGCGACGTCCATCTCGTGCAGGGCGATGTTGCCGAGGCCTGGCGTGAGAACGGCATGGACTATGCGACCGTCGCGATGCGCTACGAGAGCATCGACGTGATGCGCGACCGCTCGACCGGCCGCGTCGTCAGCGGCGACGCCGACAAGCTCACCGAGGCGGTCGAGCTCTGGACCTTCCTGCGCAAACCCGGCGCGGAATGGCAGGTCTCGGCCATCCAGGGCGTTTCGGCCTGACGCCCGGCCTCCGGGGTTCGCGCGTCGCAGCCTCTCCGAGCCCCCGGGCAGAGCGGGCATTGCCGTGTCCCTGATTTTCGCCATTGCAACCTGATCGGATCTTGCTCTGGACCCGCCCGGCGCCGTGTCGGCGTCGGCATTCCCGATTTCGTGAACCCACTGCAATTCGCTTAATCCCGGCCCGGCTTGAGCGTAAAATCAGTTGGCGCGTGAGACATGCCACGACCGCTCGCAATAGGCGTCGAGGGCGCGCACGGTCTTGACGAAGGCGATCATTGCGTGTCTGTTCTGGTGGGCAATGACCGGCGTAACGCCTTGAATTGCTGGAAAATTCTTTTCGCTGCGGGCGTTGGAGCAAGGGGATGGACATCGCTGGTAAGGGGCCGAAGGGTTCGGCCGGTTTGAATTCGCCGACGGGGGGACGACCGGACCATCCGGCGGCTTCGGGGCGCGCATCGTCGCTCTTGCTCGGCATGACGGCGCTCCTTCTCGCAATGGCGGCCTCGACCTTCACCGGTCATGTCGAGGCAGCGGACTGCAAGAGCCCTTCCGGACCGGAAACGGATTGGCACGACTGCAACAAGCGGCTGCTCATGCTCGGCGGCAGTGACCTCGAGGGCAGCAATCTGGTCAATACCGACTTCACACTCACCGACCTCAGGGGCGCCACGCTTCGCGGCGCCAATCTCGAAAAGGCGACGCTGATGCGCGCCTCGCTCGCCGGCGCCGTCGCGGACAAGGCGAACTTCACCCGGGTCGAGGCCTATCGCGGCAATTTTTCCGACATTTCCGCCGAGGGCGCGTTGTTCGTGAGCTCCGAATTGCAGCGCACCGACTTCAGCCGCGCGCGCCTGACGGGCGCCGATTTCGAGAAGGCCGAACTCGGGCGCGCCAACTTCCATGAGGCGGTGCTGACGGGCACCCGCTTTTCAATGGCCAATCTGTCGCGCGCCAATCTCAGCGGCGCCGTCTTCGAAGGTCCGATCGATTTCGACCGCGCCTTCCTGTTCCTGACCAGGATAGAAGGCCTCGACCTCTCGGCCGCGACGGGGCTCGAACAGGAGCAGGTCGACCTTGCCTGCGGCGACGCCGCGACGAAGCTGCCACCCGGCCTGTCGGCGCCCGCCAAATGGCCGTGCCAGCACGACGACGACTGACGCGGCGTTTTCGCTGCGTCGGTCGGGGCAAGCGATTGTCCGCCGCGCGGCGGAACGCTCCGCCGGCGGAGACAGTTCGCTTTGGCGGTCGCGCGCCCCTGATTGGTGCCGGGCTTTCCTCTTGTTCCGTCATCCTCGGGTCAAGCCCGAGGATGACGGCAGGGTATGAGAACGACGCAGAACGCGGAGCGGAAACCGTCTGCCCCGGCCGGATCGTCGCCGGCCTGTCAAGATAACTGCGTGGCTCCCGAAATTTGAGGATAAGATCACGCCGTGATCCAACGTGAATTTCCATCGCCAAGGTAACCGCCATGACGAAACGCCGATGGCCGCTTGCTGCAGCTCTCTGCCTTCTCGGCGGCCCCGGGCTCGCGGAGCCCGTTGCCGTCGATCTCGAACTCGTCGTTGCGGTCGACGTCTCCTATTCGATGGAACCGGAGGAGTTGAGCGTGCAGCGGGCCGGCTATGTGGAGGCCTTCCGCAGTCCGGAAGTCATCACGGCGTTGCGTGGCGGGCCGCTTGGAAAGATTGCCGTGACCTATGTCGAATGGGGCGGCAAGGCGGTTCAGGTGATGCCATGGACGCTGCTTTACGACGCCCGGACCGCGCGGGAGTTCGCCGGGGCCTTGGAGCGCCAACCGCTCAGGCGCATCGGCTTCACCTCGATCTCCAACACGCTCGCGGTCGGCCGCACGCTTTTCCAGACGAGCCCATTCCGGGCGACACGCCGCGTCATCGACATATCGGGCGACGGGCCCAACAATGCCGGCGCGCCGGCGCCGCTCGCGCGCAACAATACCGTTGCCCAGGGGATCACGATCGACGGCCTGCCGATCATGCTGCGGAGCGCGCCGGACACGGCGTCGATCCCGGATCTCGACGTCTATTACCGCGAGTGTGTCATCGGCGGCCCGGGATCCTTTCTCCTGAAGGTGAAGCACATCGACGAGTTTGCGGCAGCGATCCTCGCCAAGCTCGTCATCGAGATTTCGGGGCTGAAGGTGAGCCGGCAGCAGGAAACGCGGGTGAGGCCCGTCCAGTATGGGCAACCCTATAACTGCTTCATCGGCGAAGAACTGCAGGAGCGCGCGATCGGCCGGTAGATCACCGCAATGCTGACAGCTGCTTGCATCAGGGTGCACGACAGTAGCGTAATGCGTTTGGTGGATGCTTTTTTCGCCGTCATCCCTGTGCTTGTCACAGGGATCCAGCAGCGCCGCGTCCGCGGCGCGGAAGACTCTTTTCAGCCCAAAGACTTGGGCTGGCTGGATTCCTGTGACAAGCACAGGGATGAGGGGGTGGTTGGAGAAGCCTTGTGCCGCAACCGACATACGCCGCTGTCATGTACTATGTGCTTACATGAAGGGATCTGCATAACTCTTTGAAGCTGTGCAGTCCCAGATGAAGAGCCAGTGCCCAGGTCCCTGGATCGCGCTTATCCGCGTCTCACCAGTTCGGCAGAGCGTTCCGGACAGGGCAGCCAGCCGCGCGTGAATCCCATGCCCATGGCAATCTGGGCCAGTGCCAGTTGCTCGCGCAGATGCTTGCAGTCGGCGAGCAGGGTGCGGATCGTCGCCTCGGCATCGCCGTCGTGCCAGGCGAGCGCGGCTGCGACCTCGTCCAGCCACTCGTCAAATTCCTCGATATCGGAACGCTCCGCGGCAGACATGGCTTCTCCTTCTCCGTGGATAGACGGAGTTCTTGCTTCGATAATTTCAGATGGGCGGCCGCATCGCCGATGGATGTTCTTATTATGTTCTCTTTTGGGCCGAAGTCAATCGCGTTTTGCGGCGATGCCCCGCGTGATTGTGGAGGAGGAGTCATTCACGCGCGGACGCGCCGTGGCTGGATTCCTGTGACGAGCACAGGAATGAGGGAAGGGCCGGGCGGCGCGAGCCGCTGCTCGCAGCTACGTCTGAAGGCACCTGCCCGGATTTGCTTAGTTGAGCCGTTCGCCGAAGAACGCTCGCGGAAACAGTGAGAACATCGGCTTCTTGCTGAGTTCGATTGCGGACCGGTTTTTCGAGGCGAGCCATCGCCGTACGGACTCTTGCGGCGGCTCGCCGACGGCAACGGTGATCGACCGGCCCATGAGGTCGAGGCGGCGGCCGCGATAGCCGAGATCGGCCGGGTGCCGGCCGAAGCGGGAAGGGCCGAAATCCACGCACCAGCGCTTCCGGTGCGGAAACGGCTTGGCAGGACCCGCCACGAAAAAGGCCCAGACGTCGATGTCTTTCAGACCGTTCACTCCGTCGAGATAATGCAGCGCACTGCCCTGGGCCAGCGCGATGAGGAGCAGGCGATCGCGGTAAAGACCGGCGACCGGCGCACGATTGAAGATGGCGGCGAGCGTGCGAAGCGCGACGGCGGCGATCTCCTCGAGGTCTGCCCGCGTCAGCCGTTCATAGGATCTTTCGCTGACCTCTTCCATCGTGAGCTCTCGCTCTCGTCGTCGCGGCGTTCAGGTGTGGTTGGAAACGATAGCGGCAAGGCCGGTATTCTGCAAAATCGGTGGTGAGCAATGGCGGACGCCGGCGCCACCTCCGATGCGAACGCGCTGCACCTGGCCTTGCGGGTTCATTCACGGCGCGTCCGCGCCGCGGGAGACCCGCGCAGTGCCCCATACGGCGAGCGCTACTCCGTCTCCCAGACCGAATTGGCGTCGCGGATGACCTTTTTGATCTTTTTTTCCTTCTGCCAGTCGCGGCCGATGTCCTTGATGACCGGGCGCTTCTCGGGCGAGAAAATATAGCTCTTCTTGTTGCGGACGTATTTTTCCAGCGCCGGGTTCACGCCGTAATAGAATTGTTTCTCGGGATCTTTCGAGGGATCCATGAGCCGCGCGCAGTCCCGCACGAACTGACCTCTCAGAAGCGACGGCGACGTGGTGAAGATCGGGAAGGCGGTGAACATCGGGATCTTGATGCCGAACAGCCGCACATATTCGTTTCGCTTATGAACATGGCCCTTCTTTGCGATGTCCCATTTCTGCTCGGCGGTGTGGAACGACACTTGCGCGACCGCGGAATCCTCAAAGGCGGCAAAGACGTCCGGGCCGATATCGGTGAGAGCGACCCAATCGTCCTCGAGGTGCAGCACGAAGTCTGCCTTGGTGGCCGACCAGAGCCGCCGGACGGCGCCGACGAAGCTCGGTGCTTCCGGCTCGAAGACGATCGCCGCGGGAAACCGCTTCCGGATAAGTTCGAGGCAGGCGGCGTGGGCTTGATCATCCCCGAAGATCGGATCGAGGTTCATGTGGACATTCTCGATCTCGAAGCGATCGAGCATCCGCTTCGACAGGCTTTCGAGAGTCGCGGCGAGCAGATCGGGACGCCGGGCGGCGACGATGCAAACGTCAATTTTCGGCATAAATGCAGCCTTGCGTTGAGGCGGGCGGAGGCGTACACGGCTTCGCCGGCAGCGCGTGGTTGAGCAGGGGGCTGATCAAGCGCCGCTTTATATAATCAGGTCGACATGGGCCTGCAACGGGGAAAACATGGCTCGCGTCAGTATCGCAGTTCCCACCTACAATGGTGCCGAGACGATTTCCGAAAGCCTGAATTGCATCCGCAGCCAGAGTTTCGAGGATTTCGAGGTTGTCATCTGCGACAACGCCTCCACCGACGGCACTAGCGAGATCTGCGCCGAATTTGCGCGAAAGGACAAGCGCTTTCGCCACGTTCGCAGCAACATCAACGTGCCGGTGATGGAGAATTTCAGTAAGGCGCTCACCCTCGGCGAGGCCGATTATTTCATGTGGCGGGCCGATGACGACCTGACCGACGAGAACCATCTCGAGGCGACCGTGAAGGCGCTCGACCGGGAGAGTGACGCCCGACTGGCGGTGACCCCGGTCCACCGGATCAACACCTCGACGGGGCGGGAGGCCGATTATCCGCTGCCGGTGAGCGAGGGCGCCGATCGCCTGTCGCGGGCGAAGGCGACCCTGCTCGGTTGCCATCCGAGCTGGTTCTACGGCCTTTGGCGGCGCGGCGCGGTCGTCGAGGACATGGCCGTGCTCAGGGACTATCCCTTTGCCTGGGCGGCGGATCACCTCACCACGATGCGGGCCATGATCAACGGCCAGGTGGCGTTCGCGCCCGAGGCGACCTTCACGCAGAGGATCATGCGAGAGGGCAGCTACCACCTGCAACCGGCGGAACGGTTGGCCGCGCGACGGAAATATGTCGAGATCGCACGCCGTATCATCGCCGAAACCGACTATACGGCCAAAGAGAAGACCGTCTTGAAAAAGGCTCTCGAGCAGCACGCGAACAAGCGCGTAGCGCCGTGGTTCCGAATGTACAAGCGGGCGCTCCGGCAGCGGATCAGGGCGATCTTCAGCCCGGCGTGAGTCAGGTGGCATAGTTGCTCAAATCGTAGCAGCATAAATCTGCCAGCGCCCGGGAACGTCGCGCAGCTCCGTCTCGCCGCGCGCCTCTAAGGCGACCCCGGAGCCGACGACGAGGTCCTTAACCGTTCCCGAAACCAAGACATCGCCCGGCCCGGCATGATCGAGCAGGCGTGAGGCCAGATGCACGGCGATGCCGCTCAGGTCGTTGCCAGACTTCTCGCACTCGCCGGTATGGAGTGCGGCGCGGATGGCGAGACCCAGTGCGGCGGCGCGGTCGCGGATCGCGCAGGCGCACAGGATGGCCCTGCTCGGCCCTTGAAAGGTGGCGAGGAAGCCGTCGCCCATCGTCTTGACTTCGCTGCCGCCGAAGCGAGCGAGCTCCATGCGCACCGCATCGTCGTGGCGGCGCAGCAGGTCCTTCCAGTGGGTGTCTCCGAGCTCGGCCGCAACCGAGGTCGAGCCGACGATGTCGGTGAAGAGCACGGTCAGCAGCACCCGCTCGGAAGCCGGCCGCGGGCGAATGCCGGTCAGGAACTCTTCGATCTCGTCAAGCGTGCGGTCGGCGTCGCCGGCCCAGATCAGGTGATCATCGCCGGGCAGTTCCACCCATTTGGCGCCGCGGATATGATCGGCGACGAAACGGCCTTCCTCGACCTTCACCCAGCGGTCCCCCGTCCGGTGCAGCACGAGGGTCGGAACATGGATGGCGCTCAGGATGCCGCGGACGTCTATCTCGGTGTTCCAACGCCAGAGCGAGATGGCATCCTGCGGCGACGCCGAGTTGCGCAGGTAGGCGGCAAGCCACTCGCGCGCCTCCCGGTCGTCAACGTGGCTCGGTGCGGCGTTGCTGAGATCGAACGGGCCACCCCAGTCGCGTGCGATGATCGCGATCTCTTCTTCGACCTCGTCGCGGGTCTTCGCCCAGGGGTAGTCCTCCGACCAGAGGCCCTTGGCGAAGGAGCCGTTGAGCACGAGCGCGCCGGTGCGCTCCGGATAGGTGGCAGCGAATAGCATGCACAGATTGCCACCCTCGGAAGTGCCCATCAACGCCGCCCGTCGAGAGCCCGCCGCATCCATCACGGCCTGGACGTCCTGCATCCGCTCCTCAAGCGTGGGGAAGCCGACATTGCGATCCGAAAGCCCGGTGCCGCGCTTGTCAAACAGGATCAGCCGGGAAAAGGCACTCAGCCGCTCGAACACATGCACCATCTTCGGGAATTGCCAGGCATAATCGAGGTTGGAAACCCAGCCCGGAACATAAATGATGTCGAGCGGCCCGTCGCCGATCACCTGATAGGCGATGCTCAGCTCACCACTTCGGGCATAGCGGGTGCTCGGTCGCATGGCGGCCAGCATAGCACGGCCTCCGCCGTTGCGCATTGGGGCTTGCTGTTCGTACGCGGCGTCTCAACTCCGCCAAGGTTTTTTTGCGGCAGACCGGCATCGGCACTTGATCGATCGATGATTTATCCTTAGCGATGCGCTGCCGCTTTGCTCAGTGGGGGATCACCGCATCATGGAAATTTTTACGTCTGCCGGCTTGCTGGCGCTTATGCAGGTTATTGTCATTGACCTGGTGCTTGCCGGGGACAACGCCGTCGTCATCGGCCTTGCCGCCGCCGGGCTTCCGATCGAGCAGCGCAAGAAGGCGATCCTGGTCGGCATTATCGCCGCGACGGTTCTTCGCATCGCGCTTGCGAGCGTGACCGTCCAGCTGCTCGAGATTATCGGCCTTGTGCTCGCGGGCGGTATCCTGCTGCTCTGGGTCTGCTGGAAGATGTGGCGCGAACTGCGTGCCGCCCAGGGCGGTGACGGAGCGGAAGAAGGGACTGGAGAGCCGCACAAGAAGACCTTCATGCAGGCGGCGATCCAGATCGTCGTCGCCGACGTCTCCATGTCGCTCGACAACGTGCTCGCGGTTGCGGGTGCAGCCCGCGAGCATCCGACGGTGCTGGTGTTCGGCCTCATCCTCTCGATCGCGATGATGGGCGTTGCCGCGGGCCTCATCGCCAAGCTGCTCAACCGCTACCATTGGATCGCCTATGTCGGCCTGGCGATCATCCTGTATGTCGCGCTCGACATGATCTATCGCGGATCGCTTGAGGTCTGGCCGCACGTCGTGCCGGTCGTCGCGGCGATCGCGGGCTGACCATCGCTGCCAACGCGGGGCTGGCTTCCGGCCCCGCGCTTGCGAGGAAGGCGCCGTAGGCCGTGACCCTCTGGCGGGTGGCGTGTCCGGCTGTTCGGGCGTCCGGCATCCCTACGCGGTCGCCTTTGCCTGACCGCCCGACCGTGGAAAGGGGACATCGCCATTTGCTATGTCAACGCTGGTCGCGTTTGTAGGCTCGGCACACAGTTTGACGATCAGCTTCAGGGGCTCGTCTACAGCCCGTTCTGCCACGATGCTGCGTCCGCGAGAATTTGCGCCCGAGCAGCTTTCCGAAACAGCCACGCCGATGTGAGCCACACCGCGACGAACAAAGCATTGACGCCAATAATCTCCAGGGGCGGGCTCGCGGGGTAGCCCATTCCTGCGATCACCGCAATCATGGCGACCAGCGCCTGAACGAGAGCGCTCGCGAACATCGTGCGCGCCATGCCGTTCGGCTCGAAACGAGCGATAACGGCGCCGGTGATTCCGACAGCGAGCACTCCGCCATACGTCAGGTTGGCCGGGTTGTCCTCAGACCCGATGATGCCAACGGCAGCATTGATCCAGATGAGGAGGAATGCTGCCGCGAGTGCAACGCCGAGGGCAGCTCGATACGCGTCATTGTTTGCCATCCTCACTGCCAGGTCGAAGGCTAAAGCCGTGCCGACGATCAAGGCACCGGCGAAAGCGAAGTCGGTCTCAGTCCAGTTCACTTCATCTGTGAACTGCATTGCTATCAAGGGCAGCAACAGTACGAGCGCGGCGATGGTCCAGGCCGCTATCCTCCAGCGGCGTCCGCGCTGTCCGCCGCGGTTTTCCGCGTTTCCTGCCATAGCGTTGCCTTCGTGCGTGAGTGAGGCCCTCGCATTCAATAGGAGCCAAGCGAAGTCTCTGCTTGCATGCATGTCGTTGTCCCGAAACCTTGCACACATTCGGGCGACATGCACTAGACCACGGTGATTCCAGGTCGAATCGACCTGAGACCATAAGGCGCGATCGATTCTAGATAGTTAGAGCGGAATGCTGGCGGAAAACCGCGCACACTTTTCCTCATCCCGCTCTACAGCGCCGCGCGTCCAATCGGACGCGCAAAGGTCGCTGCAGCACTTTAAATTGCTGCATGATATTTGTCCTTAAATCGATTTAAGGAACCATGCGGCAGCAAAGACGACCGGTGGTCGGGATGACCAAATTCTGAGGCTTTGCCTGAGGAATGGGCCTAAACGCGTGGGACATCGCCTTTGGCAGGCTCGGAAGTTGCAGTCTGAAAATCCCGGCTGTTGCCCGCGCAACGATAATTCACCGCCCCGATGATCTTAGAGGGTCGTAGACCTTCGCGATGCGCGTCGTCTAGCTCTTTGAAAACGGCGCAATTCCGGACGGAAAACCATTGCACGTACTTTTCCAGGAGTGGCCTCTGAGACGCGCGGCGCTGTTGATATGAAAGGTCCCAGAGCGGTGCAAAAGGGGGGCGGGGAGCATCGATCTGGGACCTTTCACGCCTACGGCGGCGGGGGCTAGCCGTTGATTCCGCAGGCGTTTATGTGCCGCACTATGCATCACGCGAAACACTCGGCAATGGGTATCAGACCTTTGGCACACCCCGTCAGACTTAGGTCTGATACTTCGGATGGATGAATGCGCTAACCTTCTTGTGATGGAGTAAGGACTTCTGTTCCCAACCGCTGCGTATCTTGTTGCGCCAAGTCTTTCCGGGATGTCGGCAATGAAGAGATTCGCGTTTCTAGCAGCACTCGCCGCGCCCGCCATTGTTCTCGGCCTCGCCATAGCTGCGGTCGAATGGCTGCAGCCGAGGACGGGCGTATCGAGTGAGACGACAGCATCAACCAATACGCAGATGCGCGGACATTGATCCCGCAACAAATCTCCCCCACCCGGGAAAGCCGCTAGTCTTATGGCGTCGCTGCCCACGGTTTGTCAAAGCGGTTTCGCTTATCTGGCGAATTCCCGTGCGTCGACAACCTGAAGCGCGTCGCGTTCAATCGGACTCATGCGACGCGCTTTAGGTCCTTGTTTTTATGCATGTCGGACAGTGTCTGACAGGCGAATCCGAGTGCTTCGAAAGCGGGCTTGATCTCGGTTTCGATATATTCCGCCAGCACCGGCGCGCGATCCGGGTTCTGGCTCTCGGTCGGCATGGCAACGCGGCGCGCGAGATCATTCCAGAAGGCACCGGAATCGAAGTAAGCCTCCGCTCTCGCTATGGCTGCATCGCGGGTCATGCAGCAACATTCCACCCGAAGCGGCGCGCCGGAATGCTGCCCATGACGGCGGGCCTTAATTGCTGTCGGTCGGAATCAAGCCTGCGACGATCCGGTCGGAAGCCCGCCCGCTGTCTGCCAGCCCCCCGGCAACGCCCGCTCTGTCGGCCGCGGGGCGATTCTGGCTCATCTTGCGTTTGCCCTCGATCCGAGTGATCGGCATTCTGAGCCCGACGATGCCCTTGAGTTGTGCTTGAACGAATGCCTCGGGCGCATCGCTGACCGCCCACCGCTCCGGGCGCTCCTGTTCGTGAAGATCGGTCAGTCGGGTGACGACCTCGAGCAGGCGATGGGTATCGTCGTAAAACTCCACCGGTCCATAGGCGTGCACCGCCGCGTAGTTCCAGGTGGGGACGACCTTGCCATGCTCGCGCTTCGATGCGTACCAGGAGGGGGTGATGTAGGCGTCCGGCCCCATGAAGATCGCCATGGCGTCGCCGATCGGCGGGGTTTTCCATTGCGGATTGGCCCTGGCGAGATGGCCGTGGAGCGTCCCATGCTCGCCTTCGTCCGGATCCAGGAACAACGGCAAAGGCATCGCCATCGGGCCATCCGCGGTGGCCGTCACGAAGTGGCAAAGCCGCGCCTCGCGCATCATCACGTGGAGCGTGGCGCGATCATCCTCTCTGAAGGCTGGCGGTGTATACATCGAGGTTTGTTCCCTGCGCCTGTGTCGTCAAGCATGTTCACTTCGCGAACTTCCGTGCGCCGGCGACGCAGAGGATGACCCCGACCGTCACCGCGAGCATCATGAGGCTCACCTCTTCATGGAGCAATGTCGCGGCCAAGGCCAGTCCGAAAAACGGCTGCAGCAACTGCAATTGCCCGACGGCCGCGATGCCACCCTGGGCGAGCCCCCGATACCAGAAGATAAAGCCGATCAACATGCTGAACAGGGAAACATAGGCGAGTCCGACCCAGCCGGGCATGCCCACCTCCGCGAACGATGACGGCATCAGGGCGAGCGCAATCGCGAGCATGACGGGCAGAGACAGGACGAGCGCCCAGGAGATCACCTGCCAGCCGCCAAGGCTGCGCGACAGCCTTGCCCCCTCTGCATAGCCGAGCCCGCAAGCGACGATTGCCGCCAGCATCAGGGCGTCGCCGACGGGCGAGGCCGTGAGGCCCTGCGCGAGCGCGAAGCCGACCACCAGCAGGCTTCCCGCGACGGAGAACATCCAGAAGGCGGGGCGAGGGCGCTCGCCACCGCGAAGCACGCCGAAAGCCGCCGTTGCAAGCGGCAGCATTCCGATGAAGACAATCGAGTGCGCCGACGTCACGTGTTGAAGCGCGAACGCGGTCAGCAGGGGAAACCCGAGCACGACGCCCAGGGAGACGATCGCCAGCGAGAAGAGCTGGTCGCCGGTGGGCCGCTTCTCACGGAAGGCAAGGAGAAGGCACAGGGCGAGCAGGCCCGCGATGCCAGCCCGGGCGACGGTCAGAAACACCGGGTCGAAATCGAGCACGGCGGCCCTGGTCGCGGGCAGCGAGCCGCTGAAGATCAGGACGCCGAGAAACCCGTTGATCCATCCGCTCGTCGTCTTGTCCATGGTCCCATCCTGTTTTGCCGGTACCGGGGCGGAGTCGCCGGAGCATCGTTTGCGCGTTTATCTGAACGCGAAGCGCTCTGGCGTCGCCAGAGACAATCCAGTACAGTTCGACAAAACTGTTATGCGTCATGGAGCAGTACAGATGGGCATTGCAGCGACAGCTGAGGGTGGCGGCACACGCGTGGCGGCAGTGATGAGCGCCATCCGGCAGCGCATTGCCAATCGCAGCCTGACGCCAGGGAGCAAGCTGCCGTCGGTCCGCGCTTTTGCCACGACCATGCAGGTCTCGACCTCGACGGTGGTGGACGCGTATGAGCGGTTGGTCGCCGAAGGGGTGATTGCCTCGCGACCGGGCTCCGGATTTTACGTTTCCGGGCAGGTCGTGCCCCTGGCACTGGCGGAGATCGGACCCCGGCTCGACCGCGCCGTCGACCCGCTATGGGTTTCCCGGCAGTCCCTCGAAAGTAGTGATGCGACGCTTAAGCCCGGCTGCGGTTGGCTTCCGCCATCATGGATGCCAGAGGCGGCGTTGCGCAAAGGGCTGCGCGGCCTTTCGCGGGCCGAGGACGCCGCTCTAACCGATTACGGGACGCCGCTCGGTTTTCCGCCGCTCCGGCAGTTGCTTGCGCGGCGCATGATGGAGCGCGGCATCGAAGCCTCGCCCGACTGCATCATGCTTGCGGAGTCGGGCACCCAGGCGATCGATCTCCTCTGCCGCTTCTTCCTCGAAACCGGCGATACGGTACTGGTCGACGACCCGTGCTACTTCAATTTTCATGCGCTGCTGCGCGCCCACCGCGCCAAGGTCGTCAGCGTGCCCTACACGCCGACGGGCCCGGACATCGAGGCTTTCGCCAGGGTGGTCGCGGAGCACCGGCCGCGCCTCTACATCACCAATTCGGCCATCCACAATCCGACCGGTGCGGTGCTCTCTCCCGTCGTCGCCCACCGCGTCCTGAAGCTCGCGGACCAGTTCGACCTCACCATCGTCGAGGACGACATCTTTGCCGATTTCGAGCTTACACCCGCGCCCAGACTGGCCGCCTTCGACGGCCTCAGCCGCGTCGTCCATATCGGCAGCTTTTCGAAAACGCTTTCGGCCTCGGCGCGCTGCGGCTTCATCGCCGCACGCCGGGAATGGATCGAGGGACTGGTGGACCTCAGGATCGCCACCTCCTTCGGCGGCGGACGCCTTTCGGCCGAGCTCATTTACAACGTCTTGAGGGACGGCGGCTATCGCAAGCACATGGAGACCCTCCGCACGCGACTGGCCCGCGCGATGGCTGAAACCGGTTCCAGGCTCAAAAAGCTCGGCATCGAGCCCTGGCTGGAGCCACAGTCCGGCATGTTCCTCTGGTGCCGCTTGCCCGCGGGGCTCGACGCCGCCGACATTGCCCGGGAGGCCCTGGCAGATGACGTGGTGCTGGCGCCCGGCAATGCCTTCAGCCTTTCCCAGTCGGCCGAGAGGTTCATGCGGTTCAACGTTTCGCAATGCTTGGACGATCGGGTGTTTGAGACACTTGGGAGAGCGATCGAGAGGCGGAGATCGCCGGGGGCTTTGGCTCGGGGATGAGCACATTCACCTCATCGAAGTTGTGATGCGCCGCCGCCGCCACTCGCCTCGTCAGACTAGTTGGGTCGGTGGGCCACCCCACCCACCTCATTCCTGTGCTTGTCACAGGAATCCAGCAGCGCCGCGTCTGCGGCGCGGGAGACTCCTCGACGGCGCGAATGATTGCAGGTTACCACACAACGCCCGACCCACATCTCGCTCGCCTCGGACATGGACGTCACGTCTTTCACGGCGCCGACGCGCCGTGGCTGGATTCCTGTGACGAGCACAGGAATGAGGGAGGGGGGAGCCTGCCGGCTCTACTGAGCCGATGAGAGCCCGTTGCTGGTCGCGCCACCAAACAGCGGAAGAGCATCCGCCCGAGCGGTCTCACCTTATGTCACCCGGAACCGCAGCTCGGCCCACGAAGGCGCGGCTGGCGACCGCGACAACGAGGGCGGCGACGATCAGGACTGCGGCGACGGCGAAGGTGATGCGCATGCCGGCGGCGACGGCCTCGGGGGCTGCGGCGGTGATCTCGCTCGTGCCGACCGCGAGCGCGAAGACCGCCCCCATAAAGGATGCGCCGGTGACGAGGCCGAGATTGCGCGAGAGGTTGAGCATGCCGGAAACGATGCCGCGCTCGCTAGGCCCCACATCCTTCATCACGGCGGTGTTGTTGGCCGCCTGGAACAGGGCGTAACCGGCGGTGACAGTGACAATCGGCGCGACGTAGCCTGCGACGCCGAAGCCTGCCGGGAACAGCGAGAGAAGGAATGCGCCGGCGGCGATCGCAGCGAGCCCCGCGACCGTCATCGGCTGCGCACCGAGCTGGTCGACAAGGCGGCCGGCCGGGACGCCCGCGAGCGCCGCGACGAGCGGGCCGGCGGACATGACGAGGCCGACGAGGGCGGCGTCGAGGTCGAGCCCGCGGGAGAGATAGAACGGCCCGACCACCAGCGTCGCCATCATCACCGTCGAGACGAGTGCGCTCATCGTGAGGCCGGCGGAAAGCACCGGATCGCGGAACATCGCGAGGCGGAGCAGGGGCGAGGCGGTTCTCGCCTCCGCAAGCACGAAGAGGGCACCGGCGAAGATCGCTGCCAGCAACAGGCCCATGTTGAGCGGGCCGAAACTGCCGCGCCCGATCGTCATGGCGAGCGCGTAAGCGGCGAGCGTCAACGCCAGCAGCAATGTGCCGATCGCGTCGAAGCCCGCCCGATCCTTGGGGGCCTCGCGGTCAACGGGCAGGGCGCGAAGCGCGAGGAAGAATGCCGCGACGCCGAGCGGCACGCCGGCGAGGAAGATCGCCCGCCAGCCGAGGCCGGCGATCAGGAGGCCGCCAAGCGAGGGACCGAGAGCGGTGCCGATCGCCGATGTCGTTCCGAGAAGCCCCATGGCGCTGCCGGTCCGTGCCTTCGGCACCGTCTCGCCGACGAGCGCCATTGCAAGCGCCATCATGATCGCCGCGCCGAGGCCCTGCGCCGCGCGCGCCGCGATCAGCATCGAGAGCGTCGGCGCGACGCCGCAGAGCACGGAAGCAAGGGTGAAGAGGGCGATGCCGGAGATGAGCAGATGGCGCCGGCCGACCATGTCGCCGAGCCGCCCGACGCTGACGATGAGGGTAGTGATGGCGAGAAGATAGGCGAGCACGGCCCATTGCACCTCCTGGAAGGAGGCGTCGAACGCCTCGGCCAGCGCCGGCAGGCCGACATTGGCGATGCTGGTGCCGAGCGAGGAGAGCAGCATGGAGAGGGAAAGGGCGGCCAGCGCCCAGCGAAAGGAGGGCGTCCGCTCGCCTGCTTCGGCGATCGCCTCCATTGGTCGCGTCGTTGATGTCATCGGCATGAACTCCTTTTCCGGCTTTCATATGGGCTTGCGAAAAGGTAGCTCTTCGCCTGACATGGCGGAATGCGCATCATTTGCATTTCATTCGTGCGTTTGACGCCGTCTCACCGTTCGCTATAGTCGCGCCATGTCGAAGCCCGATCTCAATCTGCTTGCCACCCTCGACGTGCTGCTTTCGGAAGGCAGCGTTGCAGGCGCGGCCAAGCGGCTGCGACTCAGCCCCTCGGCGATGAGCCGGGCGCTGGCGCGGCTGCGCGAGGCGACGGGCGATCCGCTGCTGGTGCGGGCCGGGCGCGGCCTGGTGCCGACGCCGCGCGCACTCGAACTCGGCGAGCGCGTCGGCCGGCTGGTCGAGGAGGCGGAAGCGGTCCTGAGGCCCCAGGAAAGGCTCGACCTCAAACAGCTCACGCGGACCTTCGTTTTGAGGACCAGCGATGGTTTCGTCGAGAATTTCGGGCCGGACCTCATTGCCCGCGTCGGCGAGGCGCCGGGCGTCAGGCTCTGCTTCGTGCCGAAGCCGGATCGGGGCAGCGGGCCGCTGCGCGATGCGACCGTCGACCTCGAAACCGGCGTCGTCGGGGAGGCGACCAGTCCGGAGGTGCGCACGCAGGCGCTCTTCCGGGACAGGTTCGTCGGTGTCGTGCGCATGGGGCACCCGCTTTGTGAGGGCGAGGTGACGGCCGACCGTTACGCCGCCGGCCGGCACGTCCTCGTTTCACGGCGCGGGCTCGACAAGGGGCCGCTCGACGAGGCGCTGGAGGCGCTCGGGCTCGAACGCGAAATCGTCACGATCGTCGGCGGCTTCGCCGCCGCTCTGGCGCTCGCCCGCGCCACCGAGCTGATCGCCAGCGTTCCCGAGCGACACACCGGCGCGCTCAGGGCCGGAATGCACAGCTTTCCCCTCCCGGTCTTCACGCGGGAGATCACGGTGTCAATGCTCTGGCACCCGCGGCTCGACGCCGACCCGGCCCACCGCTGGCTGCGCGGATGCGTGCGGGAGGTTTGCGTGAGGCAGCGGGTGGGTTGAGCGGCGGGCGGCGGTGACGCCTGTCTCCCATCAGGTTAACTAAGCCAGTTGATGGCGCGGCCAACAACCCACCGTCATTCCTGTGCTCGTCACAGGAATCCAGTCACGGCGCGTCGGCGCCGTGAATGACTCGCCCTCCAGGAAAACGCCAGGCTTAATGTCAAGAGGACAGGAGTCTCCTGCACCCAAGGGACTTGGGCGCGCTCGATTCCTGTGACGAGCACAGGAATGAGGGCGAATGGGGTGGCCCGCATCAGCTCACTTCGCCGCAGCACCCGCAGTCCTCGGCGCTTGAAGCGCAAGCTCCACTGCCTCCGGCCGAGCATTCCTTCGGCGGGCTCGATCTGGCTCGACCGCAACCAGGAGCTCCCTCATTCCTGTGCTCGCCACAGGAATCCAGCAGCACCGCGTCGGCGGTGCGAGAGACGCTACCGGTTGGAGAACGCGAGTGCTTCGCGCGCCCGGCCGATCGGGCTCTCCCCGACAGGTTTCAAACGCTGAATAGGCGTCATGCGCGGCGCCGTCGTCGTGGGATCGCGAGGAGCCACTTGTCATCCGCGACGATTTGTAATAATTGAAGTTACATGAAACGCGACAGTCGCCTCTCGTCAGTCCTGCATGCGCTCCTCCACATGGCCGAGCACGACGGCTCCATGACATCGGAAGCGCTTGCGCAATGCATGAACACCAATCCCGTCGTCGTGCGCCGCACGATGGGGCTGCTGCGGCAGGCGGGACTCGTCGCCTCCGCGCGCGGGCCTGCCGGGGGGTGGACCATCACCGCGGACCTCGCCACCGTCACCCTGCGCCAATTGCATGAGGTGTTGGGGGAGCCTGCCGTTTTCGCCATCGGCAACCGGCACGAGACGCCGGACTGCCTCGTCGAGCAATCGGTGAACGCCGCGCTTGACGCCGCCTTCGCAGACGCCGAGGCGCTTCTCCTCGAACGTTTTGCCCATGTCACACTGGCCGATCTTGCCGCCGACTTTGCCCGTCGGCACGCGGAGCGGCACGCCAAAAGGAATGAGTAATGCAGCATGATGTGATCGTCGTCGGCGGCAGCTACGCCGGGATGGCCGCCGCCCTCCAGCTTATCCGTGCCCGTCGCACCGTTGTGGTGATCGACGCGGGGCTCAGGCGCAACCGCTTTGCCAGCCATTCCCACGGGTTTCTGGGCCAGGATGGCGTGGACCCCGCCGAAATCGCCGCAAGCGCGCGGGCGCAGCTTATGGCCTATCCGACGCTGACATGGATCGACGGCCGTGCGGAAGCCGCCGGAGGCGTAAAGGACGCCTTTGCCGTCACGACCGCGGATGGCGCCCGGTACGAGGGGAGGCGGCTGCTTTTTGCCGTCGGCGTCACCGACCAGTTGCCTAAGATCGACGGCATGGCAGAGCGCTGGGGGAGGAGCATTTTCCATTGCCCCTATTGCCACGGTTACGAACTGGGACGGGGGCGGATCGGGGTGATCGCGACGGGGCCGATGTCGGTGCATCAAGCGCAGCTCATTCCCGAATGGGGCGAGGTGACCTTTTTCACCAATGGGGCGCTGACGCTCGACGACGCCGCCCGCGCCGACCTCAACTTGCGCGGCGTGGCGATCGAGGAGACGCCGATCGGGCGGATCGAGGGCCATGCCGATGTGCTTCTTGCCGACGGGCGGACTTACTCTTTTGCCGGGCTCTTCACTGCTTCGCGCAATGCCCCTGCGACGCCGATTGCCGGGACGCTCGGCTGCGAGATCGAAGAGACGCCATTCGGCACGCAGATCCGCACCGACGCCGCGAAGGAAACCACAGTTCCCGGCGCTTTCGCCTGCGGCGATGCGGCGAGAACACCGCATTCGGTCTCGCTCGCCGTGGCCGACGGGGCTTGGGCGGGCGCGCAGTTGCATCGGTCTTTGGTCTTCTGACGCGTTACGCTGCGCTCCCATTCCTTCAGATGCGTAAACCAGCTCTTCAGAGCAGGTGCCGGGCCGCCGCGACGGTGCCGCCTCGGCTTTACATTTCTTCACATTCGCCCAGAACCCTCGAAACGTTGCCCTGGTAGCTTTCCCTCCATTGCAGCAGTTGCTGCGGAGTGAAGGGAGACCAACTATGGAAAATGAAGACAAGAAACTGTCGGGCCCGATCACCAGCCAACGCGCTTCGACGGGCTGGAGCCGGCGCGCCGCGATCGGCGGTCTCGCAGCCGTCGCGGTTGTCGGCGGGATCGGTTATGCAGCCGCGCGCAGCGACGATTTCGGCTTCGGCATGGGTCGTTTCGGCATGGGCGGCCACATGATGCACGCGCATATGGGAGGTGGCTTTATGGAACACCGGATCGGCTCCGTGCTCGACGAACTCGACGCGACACCCGAGCAGGAAGACAAGCTTTGGGACATCATCGACAAGGCGCGCTCCGAGATCAGGCCAACATTCCGGGACTTCCGCGAGACGCGTGAGGAGGTTATCGAACTTCTCGGCGCGTCGACCATCGACCGCGCCGCCGCCGAGAAACTGCGCAGTGAGCGCATCGCGGCCATCGACGAGGCCTCGCGCAAGATGACGACTGCGCTCCTCGACGCCGCCGAAGTGCTGACGCCGGAGCAGCGCGCCAAGCTCGTCGAGCATTTGAAGGAGCGCAGTGGCCACGGCCGGTGGTAAGACTTACTCGACTGGCGAGTCGGCTACTGCATGTTTTCCGATTTCGGGATAAAACCATGCAGCAATTCAAAGTGATACAGCGACCTTTGCGCGTCTGATAAGACAGGCGGCGCTGTAGGCGACTGAAACGGAGCGCAAGAAATGGCGGAACGGGTCCTGATCGTTGACGACGATACGCGCCTCTCCGCCATGCTTGCCGACTATCTCTCCGGAAACGGCTACGCCGTCCAAACCGCGGCGACGGCCACGGCCGGCCTTACCGACCTCGGCCGCCATGGGCCGGACGCCGTGATCCTCGATGTCATGCTTCCCGACCTCGATGGTTTCGAGACCTGTCGGCGCATGCGCGCCGTGTCAGACGTGCCGATCCTGATGCTCACTGCCAAGGGCGACGAGACAGACCGCATCGTCGGGCTGGAGCTCGGCGCCGACGACTATCTGCCGAAGCCGTTCAATCCGCGCGAACTGCTGGCGCGGCTGAAGGCGATCCTGCGCCGCCGCAACGGCAGCGCGGCGGTTTCGCGGACCTTTCGCTTTGGCCGGCTGGAGATCGATCCGGGATCCCGCGCGGTGAGGGTCGACGGCCGCGAATGTGCCCTGACCAGCTATCAGTTCGACCTGCTCGTGGCGCTCGCCGAAAATGCCGGCCGCACGCTGTCGCGCGAGCAGTTGATGGACATGGTCAAGGGCGAGGAGCTGGAAGCCTTCGACCGCTCCATCGACGTGCATATCTCGCGGATCAGAGCGGCCATCGAGAGCGACCCGAAGCATCCGAAGCGCATCATCACCGTGCGCGGCGCCGGCTATGTTCTCGCTCGCTTCCAGGACGACGAGAGATAGCATGTCGCCCAAAAGTGCGGAGCGGTTTTGGGATAACGACATGCGTAAAACCAAAGATGCATGGTCGCCCAAAAGTGCGCAGCGGTTTTGGGACAACGACATGCGTAAAACCAAAGATGCATGTCGCCCAAAAGTGCGCAGCGGTTTTGGGATAGCGACATAAAGACAGAGACCTAGAGCGATGCGCAGCCGGCTGTTCCTGAAAATCTACCTGACGCTGCTGGCGAGCCTTGCCGCGGTCGCCGTCGCCAGCGCGGCCTTCGTGTGGCTGGGACAGGGCGAGGAGGAGTCCAGCTGGCAGAGCCAACGTGCGCGGTTTGTCACCGCGCTGATTCCGCCGGATATGGACCGGTCGTCGGTCGAGGCGACGTTGGGGCGGTTTTCACGGGCTTTCGACGCTGACATAGCGGTCTACGACCCACGCGGCAAGCTGATCGCGAGCGCCGGCCGGCCGCTGCCGCCCGACATTATCGAGCGGCCCTGGCACCACGGCAGAGGCAACTTTCACACCATGGTGACCGAATTGCCCGATGGTCGCGCAGTAGCCGCGCGCATGGAGCGGCCTTTCCGTCCGTCCGGCCGCAACCCGCTCGCCTATCTGGCGTTGATCGCCGGCGTCATCGGGCTCGCCGCCTATCCCGTGGTACGTCACCTCACGCGACGGCTGGAGCGGCTGCGCGGGGGCGTGGATGCCTGGGGCAGGGGTGATTTCGTGGCGCGCGTGCCGGAGGACGGCAGCGATGAGGTCGCGGCGGTGGCGAAAAGCTTCAATAGGGCGGCCGATCATGTCGAGTGGTTGATCAAGTCACACCGCGCCCTGCTCGCCAACGCCAGCCATGAACTGCGCTCGCCGCTTGCGCGCCTGCGCATGGCGATCGATCTCTATGAGCAAGCACCGGACGAGAGCCGCAAGGAAGAGATCGTCCGCAACCTCGCCGAACTGGACACGCTGGTCGAGGAAATCCTGCTTGCCAGCAGGCTCGACCATGTCGAGAAACTCGATGCGCCCGAGCCGGTCGACCTCCTGGCCCTGGTCTCGGAAGAAGGCGCGCGCAACGGCGTCGAAGTCTCCGGCACGCCGGCGACTGTTAGGGGCGATGCGCGCCTCATCGGCAGGCTCGTGCGTAATCTCATGCAGAACGCGCTGCGCCACGGCGGCCCACCGGTCACAGCCACTGTCGCGCGGGCAGGCGGCATGGTGGAAATCAGAGTCCGCGACCACGGCCCTGGCATACCGGATAGCGAGAGCGCCCGCGTTTTCGAGCCGTTCTACCGGCCCTCGGGACGCAGCGAGGCGACGGGCGGCTGGGGCCTGGGGCTGGCGCTGGTGCGCCAGATCGCAGAGCGCCACGGCGGCGCAGTCCGTTACGAAACTCCGTCTGGCGGCGGCGCTTGCTTCGTCGTGACGCTTCCGGTGCACACTGCATGATTTTCTTAAATCGGAATCGAATGCTCTCGAAAGCGGCCGTTCAATCCAGTCGTGTAGTTACCGGGACAGCCAGAAGGAGAGTGACTCCGCCAGTGTGCGACCCTTGTGGAAGGATGCACGGCGCTGCAGGCGGCCTTCCTCCGCGCTTGGGAAGCGAGCCAAGGACTCGGGGACGGTTAGCTCACGGCTGCGTGTCCTTAAACCCGTAGCGATTTAAGGATAAAACGTGCTGTCATTCATGGTGTCGCAGCCGCCTTTGCGCGCCTGACAAGACGCGTGGGCGCTGTTGGGGGAGAGGCCGATGTACATTCTCTATGGGGGTGACTTCATCTGTGCACCGCTCGTCCAATGGGTGCTCGAGGAAGGTAAAATCGAGTACGAACTCAGAAAGATAGACATTTTGAACGGCGAGCACCGTTCGGCGAAGTTCCTCGCGATAAACCCCGCCGGCCTGGTACCGGTGCTGATTACCCCTGATGGCGACGCACTCTATGAGGTGGCGGCACTGATGTTGTACCTGGCTGACCGGCATCAGCTCACCGATCTCGCCCCGTCATCGACCGACCCGGACAGGGGGCTTTTTCTCTCGACGGTCTTCCATGTCGCCGGCGACATACAATCCGAGATGAAGCGCTTTCATTTTCCACACCGGTTCGCGCTGAGAATGGCGGATAGCGCCGGGGTTCAGGATCTCGCAAAGTCACTCGTCCTCAGCCGCTTGGACGTCATGAATATGAGGCTGGCAAAAAGAGGGCCATATGTCCTTGGAAGCCGCTTCTCCCTTGCGGATTTCTACCTGTGCTTCTGGGTCGCCTACCTCGACCGCGAAGGCGTGTGCCTGCAGTTTCCGTCGATTGCCAGGCTGTACGAGCTGGTTCGCTCTCGTCCGAGTGCAACCCCCTATCTCGAAGAGATCGAGAGGATGGCAGAGACCTATGCGGAGATGATGAAAAAGAAACCCGGCGGTGTCATCGCCTGACTCACCGCAACGCCTTCTCCAAGGCCTCTCGGTTGCGGATCAGCCAGGCGACGCTGCGGGCCTGCCAGGCGATCCCCCAGACGCGCGGCGCAATTTCGGTCCCGGGCGTAATCTGCTGCTCGACCACCTCGTTTGCAGCGCTTTGAGCGGCAAATTCGATGACCCTGTAGCCGAGCCGATGCCGTGCGTCGGCTGCTAGCCCGTAGCCGTCGGCAAAGAGGCGCACCTGGCGCATGCGACGCCCGGCGTCGGGCAGCCCATTCATCTCGGCGACGTCGTCATCGTAGAGCTGGGCGTTGCTCCAGGCCGCCATGGCAAGTTCGGTCAGCCGGTCGACGGGGCCTGCCGCCTCCCAGTCGATCAGCGCGACCGGCGTGCCAGCTCGTGAAATCACGTTCCAGGGTGCCGCATCGCAGTGCCCGATGATGTCAGGCGTGCCGACCTCCCGGCAAACCAGGGGCGCCAGAGCGCATGTGCCGGAGGCCGAAAGGATACGGTGGCGTCGTGCAGCCGACGCATGAGGCTGCCCAAGGCATGAATGGCGTCGTCCGACCAGGGTGCCGGGTTGATGACATCGCCTTCGATATAGGTGAGGACTTCGCGGCACTGCTCGTCAAAGCCGTCTCCGACAACGCGGGGCGCGCCCGCGAAGCCGGCGTGCTCAAGATGGCGCAGCAGGGACTGGACGGAACGCGCCCAGGGGCCAGTCTCCCGGATGACAACTTCACCTCGCCGGCTGACAACGGTTCTCTCGCCGCCGGCAAGCGGCGTGGCATCGGCTTCTTTCGTCATGGGCGGATGATAGCAGCCGGGTGGGTGAGGGGAAGGGTGCTTGCCGCCCATTCCCATCGTGGCGGGTCGGAAAATCCGCAGTGGGCGACACGGGACGTCCCGAATGGGTGGAAGGCGGTCGTCGCGTAGTCCTTCCTAAATGGCGGCTCTCGTCTGGCAATCCGCGCGTCCGAGAAGACGTTGCCTCCTGATTCTTTTCTTTTGATCCGCATCAAGCGAGACATTCCTGAAGGCTGTTATAAAGGTAAGTTGGAGGTGTGACATGGCAATCACATTGAAAGAGAAGGAGCTCGCTGCTCTTGGTATTTCCATCGCCGCCGGTTGCAAGCCGTGCACCGATTTTCATGTGAGAAAGGTGCGTGAGTCTGGCGCATCAGACGCCGAAATCAGGCAGGCGATAAACGACGCTTTGTCTGTGCGACGCAGCGCCACTGACATCATGGAGGCCTACGGGCTGACTCATCTTGGTGAACGCAAGTCAGCGGGCGATCCAGAGGACGCGCGGGGGACCGACCGCGTGCACGAACTCGTGTGCATAGGTGCAGCTTATGGCGTCAACTGCGTGTCGAGCCTCAAAGTGCATCTGGATGCCGCCGAGAAAGCGGGGATATCGCACGAAGAAATAGAGACGATCGTAAAGCTTTCTGCGTTTATCAAGGGGAAAGCGGCCTCACATGTGGAGCACTTGGCCGAAAGCCTGAAGAAGCCCGAGGTGGTTTATGAGCAGCAGGTAAGCGCTTGCTGCTGACCTTGGATCGCCTCCGGATAAACTCGCGGGATGCGGGTACCAGCCCGCTGTGTAAGCGGCGATGCCCTGGGAGGACCGAAAAGATGAAGCGAGACCGCCAATGCAAAAGGTTCTGATTGCGATTTGCACTGCGGCAATTGCGGCCCTGTTCCTCGCGCCGAGCGCGGTGTTGGCGCAGGCACCGTCAGACGCCGAAAGGTACGCTTATGGTCCGGGCATGATGGGGTGGGGCGGAGGCTGGATGATGATGATTTTCGGCCCGCTCTTCATGATCCTCTTTCTGGCCGTGCTGATTGCAGCCGTGGTTTTTCTCTCCCGCTGGGCTGGTGGACCATGGCAGGGATCAGCTACGCCACACGCCACGCCGTCCGGCCGCACGCCGCTTGATATTCTCAAGGAGCGCTTTGCGCGCGGCGAGATCGACAAGGAGGAGTTCGAGGAGCGGCGCCGCGTGCTCGGCGAATAAGTCGTGTTTGCCGATCGGCTGATGGTCACGAAAGTGCCTTGCGGCGAAGGCGTGTTCGGAAAGTCGAAGAAGGGACGGCTGTGAAGCCCTGCTTTAGGCAGCATTGATGCGCAGATACGACGACAGACTGGAGGAGTGGAAAATGGCACAATCAGCCCCCATGCCGATGTGCCCGATGGCAGAAACCTGTAAGGGCATGATGGAAAAACCGCTTTCCGGCCTGGTAATGGTGATGCCAGGGATTGCGTTCATAAGCCTCGGCGTATTGATCGCTGTTTGGCCATCTGTCTTACCATGGCTCGTGGCCGCCGCTTTCATCCTGGCGGGTGGCGCCATGCTGATGATGGCCAAATTCATGCGTGGGCTCGGCGCCCGGCTCAGAACTCCCCAAGCCAGACCACAATAATCGGACTCGCGCCGTTTTTCCGAGCGGCTAGCGGTGGGAACCTGACATGCAGGCCTCGGCAGAGAAGCTACTGAAGACCTATCTCGGCAAACGGACCGGCGAGCGCGTTCTGGCGGGCCGGACGAAGCGCGGCGAAGGTGAAAAGATCCACGCGGTTATCTGGCTGTGCGACCTGCGGGATTCGACCCGACTTTCCGAATCGATTCCTGTGGAAGACTTTTTTCGCACCCTGAACGAATTCTTCGACTGCACTGCCGGAGCCGTACTGGACCATGGCGGAGAGATCCTCAGCTATATCGGCGATGCAGTACTCGCGATCTTTGCCATCGGCGGGACCGAGAGGCCGCTGCGCGAAGCGTGCTTTCCCGAAGAGGGCGCCTGCTCGGCCGCGTTAGCAGCGGCCCGGGCCGCGCGGTCGCGCGTCGATGCCCTCAACGACCAGCGAGAGATGAGGGGGGAGCCACGGCTGAACTTCGGTCTCGCCTTACACGTTGGCGACGTGATGTACGGGAATCTCGGGGTTCCCCAGCGCATGCAATTCACCGTTATCGGCGCGGCCGCCAACGAGGCCGCGCGCTTGGCTGGGATGTGCAAGGACCTACATCGCTGGGTTCTCGTTTCGTCGAGGTTTCGGCGCTGCTTCCCGGGCCAGTTGATACCACTCGGCCACCATCTTATGCGTGGCGTCGATACGCCCCAGGAGATCTTTACGCTCATTGACGACGACAAGGCTTCGCTCAATCTGGAGCAGAAGCAGGCGCCGCGACCGGGTTCTTCAGCCGGGGTCGGCGAGATCGAGTGCACTGAGTCCGATATATGCAAACGACCGCGCCCGTGAGGCAGTTCTGAACAACAGCTGCACGACACGCAGTCATGAGCTACAGACGACTCTACCGGAATGATCATATCGGCGACCTGCCGTGCAACTTCTTTCCGTTCCTCCCCCGGAACGTCATCCATCGAGAAGATGTCGATGTATTTCTTGTAGAGCGGCAGAGCATTGCGCGGCTGGTCGAACGAACGACTGGATGGGGCTCAATCGAGCCATTCGTTGCGCCGGACGCCAATGACGGCAACGGGTCGATTGTGGAAGCATACGGTACTCGCGGCCTCCCGGCCGGTATCACTCAAGACTCGAAATCATGGAGCGTCCTTTGCGCGTCTGAAAAGACACCCCGCCGCTGTGCCTGCTACGCGCTACGTCTTCCAAGATGTGAGAAAGCCGCCGCAAGAATTTGAAATTGCGCTGTGATCCTGTTTCTCATGGAGACACGCGGCGGTTCCGCCGCCGGCGTATTCACCCGACCTTCAACCGTCGTTGTTTCATCCACAGGCTCGGGCGGCGGAGTGTAGATGTTGCCCTGATCGAGGGAAAGGATAGTCAAGGTCGAGATCATCTTTGCTCTCCTCACGCGGCGTGATGAGGAGCAGTCTTCACCGATCGGGCGCTTACGGTCCTGAAGCCACCGCCGAAAAGTTCCGAAAAGTTGCAAAACGGCCTGCTGACGATCCAGCCCGTCGGTGGCCGCCGCCGTGGATGTCTCAGCCTTCCTCAAGGCCGGCCTTCGCGAGCGCTTCGGGGCGCTTGTTAAGTGCGAAAGCGAGTCGCGTTCAATCGCACTCATGCGACGCGCTTTTGGTCCCTGTTTTCATGCATGTCGTTGTCCCAAAACCGCTGCACACTTTTGGGCGACATACATTAAGACTGCCCGAACAATTGCCGCTGCGTGGACAAGCCCGGGCAATCGAACGCTTCCTATCGTTCTGGAACCAAAGTCGCGCCGCGGCCTCGCGGCGCGACCCGCGCGTATTGGGCAGAAACCAACCGAGAGAAAGCCGACCTTTCCATTTTCTGTCGGATACGGTTGCGTTGGTGCTGATTTAGAACAACCAACCAGCTCAGTAGCAAGGCGGGTACGGATAGTAGCCGCACTGCTGCTGGTAATAGTACGGATGGTAGTAGTACGGATTGGCTGCCGCAGCCCCGACGGCAGCACCAACGGCCACACCGGCGGCAACCGGAGCACCGCGATACCAGGCTCCGTTGTATACGGGAGCGTGCCAATAGTTGCCCCCGACATGGTCAACGTTGACGTTGACGTCATTGACACGCGCGTAGTTTCCGTGGAACCCACCTGCGCCCAGGTCTCCGCCGCGGAAACCACCGCCGGCAAAGTCGCCGCCGCGGAAGCCACCGCCACCAAAACCACCACCTCCAAAACTACCGCCGAAATGGTCGATGAAGACCGCAGCGGGTCCGGCCGCGCCACTCAGGCTTCCTTCCAGAACGGCAATGTCGAATGTGAGTGTGGTACCTTCCAGCTTTGGAGATTTCAGAGTGACCACGACGTCACTCACGTCCGATCCGTTGCCTCCCAGCACCGACACCGTTGCGTTTGGAGGGTCGATTGCAAAGTTGTCCTTGCCCTCATCCCACTGCATGATGAACTGTTCGGTGGTTACATGTCCGGCGGCCCGCACCGGTCGATCGGCAAAGACGATCGAATTTGCCGACACCCCGGTCAGAATCAATTTTTCACCATCGATCCTAGCGCCATCCGAGTTGATGACTGCAAGTGACGGCACCGGACCGGTGGGTGCCACCGTCCCGATGGCCTTGCCCAGCGGCACATGCGGCCTCTTCGTGGCATCCTGGGCGAGTGCAGCAGTTGCTGCCAATGCAAGGCCTCCAACAACTGCAATCAAGCCGGCGATATGGTTCGGTTTCATCGTGGATGTCCTTTGAGTTTGAGATCGGCGTCTAAACCGTCTGTCGTGATTGCCTCATGAACATGGGTGGGCATTAGCTGCCCCAAAGTGTCGTGCGCGATGCACCAATTGCGGCTTACTTCCTCGGAAAGATCTCTTTCCAATCCGCCTTCATGTTGACCACGGTCCATTCGTTTATCACCGCCGCATCGAGCGCCATGTCGAGCCGGCCGAAATCGGTATTGCGGTCGTAGGCGTATTCGCGTTCAGCATCGGTGTGGTGAATGAGCATGCCGAAACGGACGCTCCCGCCCGTCATTGTCGTCCACTGCAGCATTTCCAGGTCGCCGTCCGAATTGCCGAAGGCGGCGATAGGGCGGCGGCCGATATGTTGGTTGATACCGACCGGCTTGCCGCCCTTGTCGTCGATGAAGTTGACTTGCGGCAGACGGAACAAGGTCGGCCTCCCGTCCCGCATCACGAACTGGGTCTTGATCGACGAGCCGACGACCTGCTCGGGCGGAACGCCATAGACCTGCTCCGTCCAGGGCCGCATGAATTCGATACCGCCACCTGACACGATGAAAGTCTTGAAGCCGTTGGCGCGGAGATAGTCGAGCAGTTCGAGCATCGGTTGGTAAACGAGCTGCGTATAGGGGCGCTGGAAGCGCGGGTCCCGTGCGGAAGCAAACCAATCGGAAACGACCTTCTGGAACTCGTCGTTGGTCATGTCCGCATGGGTCTCCATCATGAGCTGCATCAGACCCTTTTCGCCCGCTGCCGCAAGCGCCTTCATGTCGCCCTCCAGTACAGCCTTGAACGGCTGTGTGTCCTTCCATTCCGGATGGGCAGCAGCCTCGGCCTTCACACGGTCGAGCGCGAAGGCGAGCTGGGTATACATCGGATGCTCAACCCACAACGTGCCGTCATTGTCGAAGACGGCGATGCGCTCTGGCTTCGGAACGAAGTCCGGCGAGTTCTCGGTGGTCACCTTCTCGACGAAGGCGACGATGGCCGCCTTCGGGGCGGTGTCGTTCCACGAAGGCAGGGGATCGGTCTGGGCTTGCGCCGGGGCAAATCCAAACAGCGTCGCTAGGCAAAGCGCGACACCACCGGCCAGCCCGAGGAAGTTACGTGCGACAAACATAACGAACCCTCCATTGGTTGGGTCTCCGGGTTCCGGATCGTCCCCTGAGACATACTGTCTGTGCTTTGGAACCACGGGCGGCCCTGGAAAGCCGCCCGTCATGCTGAGCCCGCCCTCTACAGCGCCGCGTCCAATCGGACGCGCAAAAGGTTAGAAACTTGAATTGCTGCAGTAATTACCTGGGTTGTTCTTAATTGCGGCGTCGATCTGCTTCTTGGCAGCATCGAGATTGAACGAGGCCGGGTCTTGTGTGTTCACTCCGTCAAATGAGCCAGCAAAGTGCCAGTCCGGGCGGATCAGGCCCCAATCGCCGGCAGTCGCTTTTGGATTTGCTGTGAGTGCCTGCGTTGCGCCCGCTGACCGCCCCTCCCGTTGTCGCGGTGCTGTCAACGCCACTTGCCGGGTGCTGCCCGATCCATGCGTCCGCCATCGATGTGGATCGACAGACCTACAAAGCACACCAGGAATTCGTACGCGTGAAGCAAGAATATGCCGCCTCAGAAGGCGGGCTTGGCATCCCTCTTTGCGCGATATACCACAAAACCAATTGCGCTTCCAGATTGAAACATCGCAGCGCCGCACGTTGAATCGTGAAGGTCGAGATCAGGCTCGCTCTCCTCATGCGCGCCGGAACGGCGGAGGTGGCCTCGTTACAGCGCGCCGTGCGTCCTTTAGGACGCACAAAGGGCGCTGTAACTGTTTGAATCTGCGCATCGTGCTTTCCGAAAATCGGGTCCGATTTTCGGGCCGATGCGCTAGCCTTCCTCGAGGCCGGCCTTCGCGAGCCCTTCGAAGACCGGTGCAAGTCTTAAGTCCCTGGCGGGTTGGCCGGCTCGGATGCGCGCGATGGTGATGCCGGGGGCGATCTTTCTCAGTTCGTCGAGATACCGTTGCGCCTCTTCCATGCGGCCGAGATGGGCGTTGGCCGCGATCAGTGCCCAGAGAATAGGGTCGAAGTTCGGGTTGCTGGCATGCGCACGGGCGGCCCAGGCGAGCGCCTCAGGATAATTGCGGCGCATCATCTCGACGTAGGCGATGCCGCAGAGCGAGAAATGCGCGCCGCGGTCTCCCGGGCTCAGCCGGTTTGCCCGATGGAAATGCGAAAGCGCCTGATCGAGGCTGCCACAGTGAAGATGGCCGATGCCCGCCCGGACCACGACCATCAGGTTGTTGGGATTGGCCTCCGCCGCCGATTGCAGGACGGCCAAGCCCCAGTCGTAGTCCTTGGCCGTCTGGAGCAGAGCAACGCCGCAATGCGCCATCACCATCGCGTCGCCCGCCGCCTGTTCGAGGCCACGGCGCGCGAGGGCGGAGCATTCCGCGACGTCGTCGGGCCCGAGCGGCGGCCAGCCCATGGTGTGGCGGTGTTCGAGCGCCCAGGCGGCATGGGCGAGCAGGAGCGCATTGTCGGGCTCCTGCTCGAGCCCCTTCTCAAGCAGCGCATAGGCCTCGGCATTGTCCTTCTCCGTTTCGGTGGAGATCTTCGCCAGCGCCTGCAGATAGATATCGTAGGCGGCGATGCTTCCCGGGCGCTCGCGCCGCGACCGCTCGATTTCGGCGGTCTGGATATGCGGCTCGATCAGCGTCGCGACGCTTTCGGTGATCCGGTCCTGGAACTCGAAGATGTCGCCGAGCTCGCCGTCAAAAGTCTCCGCCCAGAGATGCGCGCCGCCGCCGCCGTCGACAAGCTGCGCCGCAATCCTCAGCCGGTTGCCCGAGCGCCTTATGCTGCCCTCAAGCACGTAGCCGACGCCGAGTTCCTTCGCCACCTGCCGCACGTCAGTGAAACTGCCCTTGTAGACATAGGAGGAATAGCGGGCGATCACCGCGAAGCTCCGGAAGCGGCTTAGCGCCGTGATGATGTCGTCGACGACGCCATCGGCGAAATAGTCCTGGCCGGGGTCGCCGCCGAGATTGGCGAAAGGCAGGACGGCGAGGGCAGGGCGCGCCGGCAGCGCGGTCCCCGCATTTCCCGATCGCGCGCTTGGCTGGACAAGGCGGTAGCCGACGCGCGGCACCGTCGCGATCCATTCCTGCCCGTCAGGCGTCCGGCCGAGCGCCTTGCGGAGCGCCGCGATCTGCACGGTGAGGTTGCTTTCCTCGACAACCGTCCCGGGCCAGCCGCGCTCCATCAGCTCCGTCTTGGAGACGATGCCGCCGGCGGCGTCGAGCAGTGCTTGAAGGAGGGCGAGGCCCCGCTGGCCAAGAGCGACGGATTCGCCATGCCGCAGCAGGAGACCGCGGGCGGGATCGAGGACAAACTGGCCGAAGGCACGCCGCGACTCCATCATGCGCGAAATATAGCCGATCGCCCAACCGGCGGAAACGGGGGCGCCGTTCCTTCAGGCGCGCGTGGCGCTGACGACGAGGGCGGGGAGCGGCAGGTACACCACGCCGTTGTCGGTGAAGGCTTGAAAGCGTTCGCTGAGCGCTTCTTCTATCCGTGCCCGCGCCGCCGGCTCCTGCCTGTCGAGCACCATCGTCAGGCGGACGAAGGCGTGGCGGAAGAAGTCCGGAAGCTCGGCGAGCGGGAAGTCGAGGGTGGCGGGGATGTCGCGGAATGTGACGTCGGTGAAGCCTACCGCCGAGAGCACCCGCATCGCTTCCTCCCGCTCGGCGAAGCGGAACATCGGCGGTGCGGGCGGCAGGTCGACTTCAAGCGTGCCGTGGGCGCTGACGACCTCGGGAACGATCCGGAACAGCGGCGCGACCTCCGGGCCGCGCCAGACGGTAAAGGCGTAGCGGCCGCCGGGCTTCAGCACCCGCGCGGCCTCGGCAATCGCCCGGTCCGGGTCGGCCAGATGCAGGGTTCCGAAATTGTTGATGACGCGGTCGAACGCGGCGTCCCCGAAGATGAGCGCCTCGGCGTCGCCGACTTGGAAATGGACGTTGCTACCCTTGGCTTGTGCCGCCGCGATCATTTCCTCGGAAAAGTCGACGCCGGTGACGATCGCGCCGCGCGCGGCGGCCGCCAGGCTCGCCTCTCCGGTGCCGCAACAGACATCGAGCGTCGCCAGACCGCGACTGATCTCGGCCGCATCGATGAGCGCCGCTACGCCGTAGCGGCAGAACCGACCCGAATAGCGATCGTAGATCCGGGCGCGCTCGCTCCAGCCGCGATGTTCGAGCGTTTTGAAGGTCGGTTGCGTAACCATGGATGGTCCCCTCCACCAAAGCGCGATTATACCACGCTTCGGTTGGGTATGGTGGCCCCTCCCGCCCTCATTCCTGTGACGAGCACAAGAATGAGGGAGGGCGTGGTGATGGCGGAGTAAAACGCTGGCGTGAGCGCGCGCTGGCTGACCGAGGGGAGATGTTGCGGATGCAGCCCTATTCCTGTCCGATTCTCTTTTTCCGTTGAAATGCGGTGGCGGCTAAAAAGCCCTGGCGACGGGAGATTCCGCCAGGGCTCGTTGCCGGGGGACCCGCTCACTCCGTGGTGGGTGTGGTCAGTTCCTGTTCGGCGGTGTCGACGACGAAGACGGCGAGCAGGCTTGCCGGTTCTGTGTCGCTGCCGTTCTTGCTGACGCCGTGAAGGGCGCCGGGCTCTTCGTAGAAGTTCTCACCGGCCTTGTAGACTTTCTCGGGCGAGCCATTGACGCTGCTTACGATCGCGCCATCAAGCACCGTCGCATAGATGAATGCGGAGTCCGGATGCCTGTGGGAGGGCGACGAGCCACCCGGCTCGTATTCGACGAGCACGCCCTTCATGCTCTTGCCGGGGACGTTCGGAAGGGGCCGGTCGAATACAACCGTCACCTTGCCCGAAGAATCGGCGGCCGAGGCTGCGGTGATCGACAATGCTGCGAGCGCAATGCCCGCGAGAAACCGTGTGAACATTTCCATTCTCCTTCATGGCTGAAAATTATCGGTTGGCGTCCCCGAACCGCGGTGGATCCAGGGGCGTTCGTTCGGTCAGCTATCGCTTACTGAGCCTGTGACTGGGCGAGCCAGTCCTCGAAGCGGATCGATCCGAGGCGCGGGTTCTGGCCGGGCGTCAGCGATTGATCGTCGAGGATGCCGCCGAAGTAGCGCGCGTGGACGTCCGGCACGACCTTGCGGGGGTCCTTCGTTGCCTTGAGGAAGCGCCTCACCACTTCGTCGAGCGGGATCGCCTCCGGGCCGGCGACTTCTACGGTGCCGTTCACCGGCGCTGCGAGCGTGACTTCGGCAAGCGCCGCCACCACGTCGTCGGATGCGATCGGCTGGAACAGCGCCGGCGACACGCGGATCTCCTCGCCGACGGTGGCCGACTGGGCAATGCCGCCGACAAACTCGAAGAACTGCGTGGCGCGCAGGATGGTGTAGGGAATGCCGCAACCTTTGATGAGGTTTTCCTGTGCGACCTTCGCCCGGAAGTAGCCGTTCTCCGGAAGCCGCTCGGTACCGACGATCGACAGAGCAACATGGTGGCGCACGCCGGCGGCGGCTTCCGCGGCCAGGAGGTTACGGCCCGACGTCTGGAAAAACTCGAGCACGGCCTTGTCTTCCCATACCGGCGCGTTCGCCACGTCGACGACGATGTCGGCGCCGTTGAGCGCCTCCGCCAGCCCCTCGCGGGTGATGGTGTTGACGCCCGTGTTGGGGGAGGCGGCGAGCGCATCATGGCCGCGCTCCCTAAGGGTCTTCACAAGCTTCGATCCGATGAGGCCGGTGCCCCCGATGACGACGATCTTCATGGCTTCTCTCCTTTTCTGCCGACCGCAACCATTGCCGTCGCTATGTGTGGAGAGTGCCTCGGCGCTTCGGGGAAGTCCTTGCGGCGGGCTTGAATTGAGCTTGAGGGAAGCTTGGTTATTCGTCCAAGGATGCTTGCCGGATGGCGCAGTACACGACAGCAGCGTACTGTTGCTCGTCGGTTGTGCTCGGGCAAGGTTCTCCTCCCTCCCTCATTCCTGTGCTTGTCACAGGAATCCAGCCACGGCGCGTCCGCGCCGTGAATGACTGCATCTCGCAGCAACACAGATGCTGCCACAGTTGTGGTTTCGCTTCAGTTGCGCGCACGTTTCTCCCGCGCCCAAGGACTTGGGCGCCGCTGGATTCCTGTGACAAGCACAGGAATGAGGGAGGGTGGGGCGGCCGTCACTCAACTGACTTGATGAGGGCTGAAAGCCATCCGCCAAACCCAATTGCGTACTGTCGCTCGATGGACATCGGATGCTCTTATCTTTGAAGCTGCGGACGGAAAACCGCTGCCCACTTTTCCGGGAATCGCCCTAAGCACGCCTTCCCGTGCTATCAAGGGGACGGAAGCATTCGCCAGGGGATACCGTCGTGCCGTTCGTGTTTGGAGACTACGTGCTCGATCCGGAGCGCCGGGAGCTTACGCTGCGTGCGCAGGTCGTGGCCGTCGGGCCGCAGGTCTTCGACCTGTTGCTGCATCTCGTCAGGAACCGCGACCGCGTCGTCAGCAAGGATGATCTGCTCGCTGCGGTGTGGGGCGGGCGGATCGTCTCGGAATCGACCATCACCAGCCACATCAACGCGGTTCGCAAGGCCATCGGCGACAGCGGCGAGGAGCAGCGTCTCGTCCGCACCGTCGCGCGCAAGGGCTTCCGTTTCGTCGGCGAGATCAGCGTCGACGAGATCGGGGAAGCGCGGCAACCCGACGGGCCAGGCGTCGTCGAACACGGCTCCGGCATGCAGAAGGAATCGCCTCCGACTGCGCTCGTCCTTCCGGACAAGCCCTCCATCACCGTCCTGCCGTTCCACAATCTCAGCGGCGATCCGGAGCAGGACTATTTCGCCGACGGCGTGGTGGAGGACATCATCGCGGCCCTTTCGCGCATGCGCTGGCTGTTCGTCATCGCGCGCAATTCGAGCTTCACCTACAAGGGGCGGGCGGTCGACGTGAAGGAAGTCGGCCGCGAGCTTGGCGTGCGCTACGTGCTGGAAGGCAGCCTGCGCAAGTTCGGCAACAAGGTGCGCATCACCGGGCAACTGATCGATGCCACGACCGGCGCGCATCTCTGGGGGGAGCGCTTCGAAGGCACGCTCGACGACATCTTCGAACTGCAGGACCAGATCGCCGAGAGCGTCGTCGGCGCGATTGCGCCGCAGCTCGAGCGGGCGGAGATCGAACGGGCCAAGCGCAAGCCGACGGAAAGTCTCGACGCCTACGACTATTACCTGCGCGGCATGGCAAAGCTGCACAGCGGCACCCGCGAAGCGATCGAGGCGGCGCTGCCCCTGTTCTACCGGGCGATCGAGCTCGATCCGGAATTTGCCTCGGCCTATGGTATGACGGCCTGGTGCCATTTCTGGCGCAAGGTCAATGGCTGGATGACCGACCGTGCCGGCGAGATCTCGGAGGGTGCGCGGCTGGCGCGGCTTGCGGTGGAGCTCGGCCGGGACGATGCGGTGGCGCTGACGCGGGGAGGGCATGCGTTCGCCCATCTCACCGGCGACCTTGACGGCGGCATCGCGCTTCTCGACAGGGCGAAGTTTCTCAATCCGAACCTCGCCCCGGCCTGGTTCCTCGGCGGCACGCTGCGGGCTCTGCGCGGCGAAACCGACGCCGCAATCGAGCATCTGGCGCACGCCGTACGGCTCAGTCCGCTGGATCCGGAAATGTTCCGGATGCAGGTTGGGATGGCGCTGGCGCACTTCTTCGCAGGGCGCTTCGATTCCGCCTCGGTCTGGGCGGAAAAGGCGCTGGGCAATCTGCCCAGCTTGCTCCCCGCTGCCGTCGTGGTGGCGGCAAGCCACGCGCTTATCGGGCGCCCTGAGGAGGCACGGCAGGCAATGCACCGGCTTCGCACGCTCGATCCTTCCCTCAGCATCTCCAATCTCAGGGACTGGATGCCGATCCATCGCCCGGAGGATCTTGCGCGGCTCGCCGAGGGGCTGAGATTAGCCGGGCTGCCGGAGTGACGGCGGCACGTCGCATGACCGCGTAGATTACGCTCAGGCGCGCTGCCCTTCGTGCCATCGGGCTAGAATTGTCTGACGTGTTCCATCGTTCGCCTCGAGGCGCATCGCAGTCCATCACGGGCGTCGAAGCTGAATGCGATTTTCAGCTAACCGGAATATCAACTCTCTAATATATTCTGCTTCCTATCCGTCCCATGCATTTATATTGAGCGGATACTAATATTATTTTCAAAATAAATTGCCTGAAATGGTGAAATAAGTTCAAGTTGCTTACCTATGCTCGTATGTATAACTTTGAAGAGATGCTGGAGTATATTCGCGTTCGCGAATTATATTTACGGCGTGAGCAGGGTTCGGAGGATGGCGACATGGCCAAGATCGAAGGCTCCCATTTAAACGACGTGTTGCAGGGCACCGATGAAACCGACTACATCTGGGGTCTTCCCGGTTGGGACGATATCGATGCGGGCGGTGGTGACGATTTCGTCGATGGTGGTGCTGAAGGCGACATCCTGACAAGTTCGAGCGGCTATGACCGTCTCGATGCGGGCGCCGGCGACGACCAGGTCGTGCTTATCGGCACTGGTGGGGCCGTTACCGGGGGCGTCGGCTATGACGGGTTGATTATCGATCTCTCCATGACTTCCGATCGGCTGGAGTTCAACGGCGAGAGCGGTCACGGCATCATCGGTTATCGCAGCGCGAACGAACGGCACATCTTCTTCCACGATACAGAGTGGCTGAGGCTCACGGCGGGAAGCGGTAACGACCGCATCAAGGGAACGGCGGGCAACGATACCATTTCGACCGGAGCCGGCGACGATGTCGTCGAAGGGGGAGCCGGGTACGATATCATCACCAATACGGGCGGCCACGACCGCCTCGACGGCGGCGAGGGAAACGACCGTTTCATCCTGGTCGAAACGGACAGCACCGTCTTCGGCGGCAGCGGCGACGATACGCTGACGATCGATCTCTCCGCGACTTCGGACCAGGTGGTGTTCAACGGCGAGAACGGTCACGGCATCCTCGGATACCAGACGATGGACGAGCGGCATCTGTTCTTCCGGCACTACGATATCGAGCAGATCGTAGTGATGACGGGAAGCGGAAACGATCGTATCCAGGGGAGCATCCTTCGAGACGCCATCCACACGCAAGCCGGAAACGACTTCGTCGATGCGGGCGCGGGAGACGATACGATCGTTGACGGGCGCGGCGCAAACCGGCTTTTCGGTGGCGACGGCGATGACGGCATCACGACGACGCTCTATTCCGCCGAGGTCGATGGCGGGTCCGGCGAGGACTGGATCCTGATCCAGGAGAGAGTACGCTTGAGCGACGCCACCATCGATTTCAGCATTGGCCGGGCATCCACGGGCACGGTCTTCCGCAACTTCGAGAGCGCCAGCATCGCGCTCGGCAGCGGCAATGACACGGTGATCGGCGGTAACCTCACCTATGTGGGGGTGGATGCCGGCGCCGGCGACGACCGTATCGAAGGCAGTACCGGCCGTGACAGGCTTGATGGCGAAGGGGGCAACGACCGCATCGACGGCGGCAGCGGTAACGACACGATATCGACCGGCGTCGGCGACGACGTCGCCTTCGGCGGCGACGGCAAGGACTCGCTCGCCAACGATGGCGGCAACGACATCCTCGATGGCGGGGCCGGTGACGACTGGATCCGGGCCGCGACTCCCGGCGGCGGCAGTCTCGGCGATGGATCGGTCATGCTCGGGGGGACCGGCAACGACTGGTTCATCGCTTATTTCAAGGGAGAGATCGATGGCGGCGAAGGGCGCGACCAGCTCGAATTGAACCTTGGCGCTCTGTCGGATGCGATCGATTTCGACGCGATGCGCGGGGCCACTCAGACCGGATTGACCTTCGCCAATATCGAGGACTTCAGGGTCACGACCGGGGTCAAGAACGACGTTTTGCGGGGTGGAGACGGCAACGACGCCTTCCATGCGCTCGGCGGCAACGATCTTCTCGAAGGCCGGGGCGGGAACGACGAGCTGCGCGGCTACTCGGACAACGATCGGCTGTTCGGCGGCGACGGCGAGGATTTCCTCGATGGCGGTTCCCAGGATGATTTGTTGAGCGGCGGAAACGGGGCCGACACATTGGTCGGCGGCCGCGGCGCGGACACGTTTCTCTGGTCCACTGAAAGCCCGGATCAACTGGGCATCGATCGCATCCGCGACTTCGACACCTGGGGCGGCGACGTGATCGCGTTTTCTGACACCGCCCAGGAAAATACCGGCATCCGCAGCTACGCCGATTTCCTCGCAGCCGCGACCGACACGACCTCCGGCGTTTACGTCGCCTTCAATGGCTCCGACAGCTTCGGACTTCTGATCGAAGGCGTTTCCCTTCGGGCTCTCACGGCCAGCGACGTGATATTCGGCATCGTCTAAAACCGGTGGCCCCGCTGAGACGCCTACTGCATGTTTTTTGTCCTTAAATCGGATAGGATTTAAGGACACATGCCGGAGCGAACATGCAGTGGCTGGACCGGTCAAAGAAATGGGCAAAAAGCATCAAGCGGGACGTCGTCGTCCTGTGGCTGGCGGCGCGTGACCGACGCGTTCCCTGGTATGCGAAGCTCGCCGCCGGGGCGGTCGCGGCCTATGCCCTGTCGCCGATCGATCTGATACCCGACTTCGTTCCGGTTCTCGGATATCTCGATGACCTCGTCATCGTCCCGATCGGCATCGTTGCCGCGCTCAAGCTTATTCCAGCTGACGTTTTGGCGGATTTGCGCATCGAAGCAACGAGGCGCACCGAGCGCCCGGTCAGTCGGGGCGGGCGGATCGCGATCATTTCGATATGGGTGCTGCTCGCGGCTCTCATCGTCTGGATGGTGATCGGCGATACCGCGGTCCAGTGAGAAACAACGGTGGCTGATTAGTGCGGGAATTGCTTTGTGCAGTGAGGCTGAAGCGGGATGCGGTAGGTCCCGTAACCCGCTTCATCGGCTACATGCAGTAGGACGCTCAGCGAACGTAGATCGTCAGTGATCCGTCGGTGGCCTGTTCGGCGCCGCTGATATTTTCCATCTCGACATTTTGCGCCTTCAGCTGTTCGGCGAGGGGCTTGTTGGCTTCGATCGCCGTCAGCAGGGCTTTGCGTTGTTCCGGCGTCGCGTGTTCCACCCACATGCGGGTCTGGTTCTGCTCCGCCAGCGTGCTGAGCTGAACGACGCTAACCTTGTCGCCCTTGAATTCACTCACCGTTTTTTCGATGTTGGCCGGCCAGTTCATTTCAGCCTGAGCATAAGCAATACCGCCGAAGCTTAAGGCGGAGAGGGCAGCGATTACGGAGAAAGTTGCAATGCGATTCATTGTCATGCTCCTTCCCTAGTTTTGCGCTCGTGGCCAAGACGGCAACGAAGCGCGTGGTTGGTCGCACTCTTGAGCCGGCCTGTTCCGTCGGGCCGCACGGACCGAACGGCGCCGGATAGCTATATTTTTGCTTAGGCGGTGCAACCATAGCACGATGATTTGGTTGCGTATAGCGCTGCCGCCGCACTGCCGATTGAAAAGCGAAGGATCTCCGGGTAACGCCGTGCGTCTTTTTCAGGCGGACAAAATTCTCTCTATCAACTTGAATTGGTTCATGTTTTTTCTCGCGTCAGCTTCGATTCAAGAAAACATGCGGGAGGCACAGCAGCGCCCGGTCAGTTTGAGCCGGGTTGAAGGCGAAGATTTCGACAAGGGTTCTGTTCGCGCCTCATGATGGTGATCGGCGAAGTCTGACGCCTGTCTACCGGTTCAATTCCGGAAACACCCGTTCGATAAAGTTCGGATTGAGCTTTTCGCCGATCAGGCAATCGACCGGGGGTGTGGCAGCGACCGGTCGCGCGGTCCAAGCTGGCGTACGGCCGCTTACCTCCAGGAGCAGCTTCTGGCGGACGGCGATCGCGAAATCCTCCGCCTCATGCACCGGGATCATGAATGAGCCGGGGCCGCCAATGACGCATTCCGAATAATACTGATCGAGCGGAACGCCCGAACCGGATGGCCGGATGAGGATCGCCAATCCGTTGATGACGATCCCGCGCTCCAGGGCGGCGGCACGCGCGGGCGCGACCAAAGGTCCGGTGTTGTTGTGTCCGTCGCCGGAAAGGTCGAGGACACGTCGCGCCCCGGAGTAGGCGTTCGACTCGATCAGGTTGGTCCCGAACAGGATCGCGTTGGAGATGGATGTGCCGCGCCGCGTGCCGATTGGGCGGGCTTCGAGCCGGGCGGCGAAGGCTTCGACGTCCTCGGCGTCGTCGATCACCTGCCAGGTCAGCACGGATGCTTCGTTCACCAGCCCCGCCCATTCAAAATAGCTGATGGCAATGCGGCCCAGGTAACCGCCCTTGATGGCGTTGATGAAGTTCCGGTCTCTCAAGGCCTCCAGGTAGCCAAGGCGCTGCACGCGCGCCTCCTCCATGTCCATCGAGCCCGACATGTCGACCGCCAGGACCAGTTCCAGGTCGACATCCGAAGGCGCCGCGTCCGGAGGCGCTGCGGCCGCCTGCATCGGGATACCGGTGAGAAACAGGATCAACGCTAATACGCGCAGCATCGCATCCGCCCCCCTCTTCATGTCCTCCGAGGAGAGTACCACAGGAAGACCGGGTCGCGTTACCCGCCGCATAGTCCGTAAACGGAAACCACATACGATGCCGTTCGGGGAGAGCGGGTGAAGCTATCGTGCTTCTCCCCTACAGCGCCGCGCGTTTTACCAGACGCGCTTATGATTTCACGACGGTCTTTATCTTTGCCACGGCTTCGAGCGTGCGATGGACCGGGCATTTGCCGGCAATTTCGACGATCTTGCCGCGAAGCTCCTCCGATACCTCGCCGTCGACGGAGATGACGCGCTCGAAATGGTCGATCCGGGCGCTGCCGCTGCGCTCCGACTCGGTGCATTCCTCGCAATCCTTGGCGTGGATCTTGGCATGCGAGACGTCGACGCCGATGCGCCCGAACTGGAGCCCCTTGTGCTCGGCATAGAGGCGCAGCGTCATCGAGGTGCAGGCGCCGAGCGCGATCGACAGGAAATCATAGGGCGAGGGGCCGGAATCGAGCCCGCCCACGGTTTCGGGTTCGTCGGCGAAGAGCCGATGGCCGCCGGCCTGAACCGCGTTCTGGAACTTGCCTTCGCCCGTTTCCATCACGCGGACATGTTCGATCGGCTCAGTGCCTTGCGGCGTATCGGCGGCGAGATAACGCGTCAGCCATCCCGAAATGATCCGGCCGGCGAAGGCCGCGTCTTCAGGGTCAGTGAGCAGGTGGTCGGCCTTGTCCAGCGAAACGAAGCTCTTGGGATGCTTGGCAGCGAGGAAAATTTCGGTGGCGTTCTCGATCCCGACCGTCTGGTCCAGCGGCGCGTGAAGGACGAGGAGCGGCTTTTTCAGGCTCCCAACAGCATCCTTGATGCGGTGCGCACGCGTGTCCTCGACAAATTGCCTTCTGATAAGGAACGTGCGTCCGGCGAGATCGACGTCTGCCTCACCGTTCTTCTCGATCTCCTCGAGGCTCGCGCCGAAGTTCTTCAACACATGACCGACATCGGCCGGTGCGCCGATGGTGGCCACGGCGCGCACTTCGGGAATGTCCCCGGCGACGGCGAGGACCGCTGCACCGCCGAGCGAGTGGCCGATCAGCAGCGACGGTGCCTCGTAGTGTTGGCGGAGATAGTCGGTGGCCGAAAGCAGGTCGGCGACATTGGAGGTAAAGTTTGTCGAGGCGAATTCGCCCTCGCTCGATCCTAGTCCCGTGAAATCGAAACGCAGGACGGCGATGCCTTCGCGCGCAAGCTCGGCTGCAACGCGGCGTGCCGACGCGAGGTCCTTGGAACAGGTGAAGCAATGGGCAAAAATTGCGTAGGCACGCAATGGCCCATTAGGCAGATCGAGGCGGGCGGCAAGGATTGCGCCGGAATGACCGGGAAATTGGAGCCGTTGCGTGTTGAAGGCCATGATGCGCTCCTTTGCTGTGAGGAAATGCCCATTCTACATCTGCAACGGGGCGAGCGGGTACCTACACCTTTGCGCGTTAGGCGTTACAGTACACGACAGCAGCCTGCTGCTGGCTCGTCGGCTGCTGTGCGGCAAGGCTTCTCCTCGCACCCTCATTCCTGTGCTTGTCACAGGAATCCAGCCGGCCCAAGTCCTTGGGCCGAAAGGACTCTTCCGCGCCGCGGACGTGGCGCTGCTGGATCCCTGTGACAAGCACAGGGATGAGGGCGAAGAAAGCATCGGCATGCTTCGTCCAAGCGCCCGGCGTCGCCGCCGGGCCATTCGGAGTTCACGCGAACCCAGCGGCAATCTCCGCAGCCCGAGACAGGCGGCCGGTTATTCGGCCGCCGAGCGCCGGGGTAGCACCCAGTTCGAGCGCGGGAAGTGGCAGGTATAGCCATTGGGGAAGCGCTCCAGGTAATCCTGGTGCTCCGGCTCCGCCTCCCAGAAGTCGCCCACCGGCTCGACTTCGGTCACCACCTTGCCCGGCCACAGGCCTGAAGCCTCGACGTCCGCGATGGTGTCCTCGGCTATCCGCTTCTGCTCGTCGTCGACGTAGTAGATCGCCGACCGGTAGGAGAGGCCGACGTCGTTGCCCTGCCGGTTTTTCGTGGTCGGATCATGGATCTGGAAGAAGAACTCCAGAATCCGCCTGTAGCTGATCCTCTCGGGATCGAAGACGATCTCGATGCCCTCGGCGTGGGTGCCGTGATTGCGGTAGGTCGCGTTCGGCACGTCGCCGCCGGTATAGCCCACGCGGGTCGCGACGACGCCGGGGAGCTTGCGGATCAAGTCCTGCATCCCCCAGAAGCAGCCACCGGCCAAAACAGCTCTCTCGGTCATTCAGATATCCTCCACCTGGTTGATATAGGCGCCGTAGCCCTCCGCCTCCATTTCCTCACGCGGAATGAAGCGCAGTGCGGCGGAATTGATGCAATAACGCAAGCCACCCCGGTCCCGTGGACCATCCGGAAATACGTGGCCGAGGTGGCTGTCGCCGTGCAACGAGCGCACTTCGGTGCGAATCATACCATAGGAGTCGTCCCTGAGTTCCTTGACGTTTGCCGGCACGATCGGCTTGGTGAAGCTCGGCCAGCCGCAGCCGGAATCGAACTTGTCGGCCGAGGCGAACAGCGGCTCCCCGGAAACGATGTCGACATAGATCCCCGGCCTTTTGTTGTCGTAATACTCCCCCGTGAAGGGGCGCTCGGTGCCGTTCTGCTGGGTCACCCGAAACTGCTCGGGCGTAAGCTTGCTGACCGCATCGTCGGTCTTTTTGTAGGTCATTGCCCTTTCTCCGTTGCTGGATTTGTTGCCTGAATATGGCGAGGGACCACGAGGATTCCCAATATCGGATGTGCATAGATTCCATAGCCGCGCGGCAAGCGCACCTGCTTACGACCAGTCGTGCCGGGCCGCCAGCTGCGCAATCTTGCGGATCTCGAGCGGCGTGCCGGAACCGGAGACCGTCACGAACACCACTTCGCGCTCCAGGGATATGCCCTCGATTTTGCGGAGAGCTATTCCCTGCGCCACGGCGGATCGCTCGGGCATGATGCAGATCGCGCGGCCTTCGGCGACCATCTGCTGAACCCAGTCCTCGCGGTCGGCGCTGAAGCGCGGCTGCATGACCGCATCATGGTCCATCAGGTGCTCCGTGATCTCGGTGTGGAACTCGCAGGCCAGCCGGTCGACATAGGGATAGGCGGCGAGCGCCTCGGTGCTAACGATATCGTTGCGGGCGAGCGGATGGCCCTCCGCGCAGGCGAGGAGAAATCGCTCGCGAAACAGCGCCACGACGTCGAGCTTGGGATTGGGACGCGGGGCCCGCGGCAGGATACAGGCGTGGTACTTGCCCGAAAGCACCTCGTTTGCACCTTCGCCGGCCAAGAGCTGGTGCACGTTGATCTTCACGGAAGGAAGCTGCCGAAGCGCGTCGTCGAAGAACGCGGCAAAGGCGGCAGGACCGATGGTCGGGGCGACGGCGATATCGAGAATGCGGCGGCGGCCGAGCACCGTGCTCTCGGAATGTTCGCGCACGTTCCTGAGCGCAAGTTCGATCCGCATGAACTCGGCCTGGATATCGCGGCCGAGCGCAGTCAGGCGGCTGTCCTTGCCGTCGCGATAGATCAACGGACTGCCCAGTTCTTCCTCGAGACGCTGGATTGCGCGCGTGAGACTCGGCTGCGAGACACCGCTTCGACGCGCGGCTTCAGTGAAGTTCAATGTTTCAGCCAGATTGAGGAAGTACCTGACCTGATTGATGTCCATGGATCGCATCTCGCTGGGTTGAATGAAGTGTTCTCTTTTTCGCAAGGGCTAGCGATTGCGACTGTATTATCCAGCGCCCATGAAATCATGAAAGATTTGCGGGCCGCCGGTGGCAGCCAGCGCGGCTTGATCCGTGCACTGGCTGCCATGTGGTGTTCTACCTGGTGGAACAAGCCTTCAGGTTCCTGCCACGATCAGGCGACGACCACGCGGGAAGGGTCCGCGGCCGCGAGTGCCGCCGCGCGATCGGCACTCGGCGGATAGATCCACTCGGTGTTGATCCTCGTCTTGAGCTCCTTGGCTTTCGCGCCCTTAAGCTTTACCTGGCGGTCCCACCCTTCGGTATAAACTGCGCCCCATGGGCCGAGGTCGAGGCAGGTGACGTACTTCTCCTGGCTGTAGGGGATCGGATTAACCCCGAGCAGATCGGCAGCGACGTTATGTCCGGCGGAGCGGCCGAGGTTCTGCGCGTGCTGACAGCTCATCATCGTGCGGTTGCCCGCATCGTCCGTCGCCGCATACGCAACGTCACCAGTCGCAAAGACGTTCGCGTGACCGATGACCTTGAGGTTCCGGTCGACGTGAAGGCGTCCGAAAGCGTCCCTCTCCGCATCGATCTGCTTCGTGATGGGATTGGCGCGGGCGCCTGCCGTCCAGATCACGGTGGCCGCCTCGATCCGTTCGCCGGAGTCAAGTGTCACGCCATTGGGGTCGATGGCGACGATCGCGGCACCCAGACGCGTCTCCACGCCCAGTTCCTCAAACGCCTGCTCGATGATCGGCCGAGGGCCTGGTCCGAGATCCGGGCCGACCGCATCGTTGCGCTCGACGACGATGACGCGGGTGTGGGCGGCCTCTCCAAGTGCGGAGCGGAGACGATGCGGCATCTCCGCGGCGGTTTCGATCCCGGTGAAGCCGCCGCCGGCGACGATCACGGTGTTGCGTGCGCGGCTTTCCGGAAGGCGCCCCAGCTGGGAAAGATGTTCCTCGAGAAAAACGGCGTCGGAAAGCTGGTCGACGTTGAAGGCATGGTCCAGCCCGGGAATGTTGGGGCGGAACAAGACGCTGCCGGTCGCCAGGACAAGTTTGGTGTAGCCAATCGTGCTCTCGCGTCCTTCGCCGTCCGAATAGGTCACGGAATTCTGTGCCGTTGAAATAGCCGTCGCGTAGCCCCTGATGAAACGCACGCCGGCGTTGGCGAAAATCTCCGACAGGGGCGCCTTCATCTTGAAAGCATGCTTCTCGTAGAGGCGCGGACGGATGTGCAGTTCGGGCTGCGGGGCGATCACAGCGACCTCGACAGAACCGTCCGCCTTTCCTTTCTGGTCCAGCAGTCGCATCGCACCGAGTGCCGACCACATTCCGGCAAAGCCGGCGCCGATAATCAGAATTCGTTCGCTCATTTCCATTCCTCTCAGACAAGGCTTCGCTATCGGCGGGACGACGTCCAGCCGGTCAGACGATTGCCGTTTTGCTAGTTGTCTCCGGAGCGGAGACGGATTCCGCGACGATCTTCACGACGCCGCGTTAACTACGACTAATCTAATCGTAGTAATACGGCAGTGATAATTCCGGCGGGTTCCGGAAACGCTCTGTCAACACCGTGAAGACGGAACCGGGGTTGCTGAGGCGCGCCTTCGGTGATATCTCCGACAATATTTGTCGCTGTTTCTGAGCGGTTCCATGGCCCATGTAAGCGCAGGCGTTGAATACGCTCTTCACTGTCTCCTTTACCTCGTCGATGCGGAGGAGCTCGGCCAGCCCGCAAGCGCGCGCGACCTTGCCGAGCTGCAGGAACTGTCCATTGATTTCGTTGCGAAGCTCTTCACCAAGCTTCAAAAGGCGGGCATCGTCGTCGCACGCGAGGGGATCGGCGGCGGCTTTTCGCTCGCTCGCCCCGCAACGGAAATCACCGTGCTCGATGTCGTCGACGCCATCGATGGACACAAGGCCCTTTTTGAATGCAAGGAGATCCGCGCTCAATGCGCGCTTTTCGGCGATCGCACGCCCGATTGGGCGGTGGATGGCGTCTGCGCCATCCACGCCGTCATGATCGAGGCTGAGAAGCGGACAAGAGATGCGCTGGCCAGTCATACGCTGGCCAGCATCAAGGGGCGTGCAGCGATAAAGGCGCCCAAGGACCACGCGGGCCGCGTGAAGGAATGGCTGGCGGCGCGCACGCCGAGACGCGGCCGCCGCGCTCAAGCCTCTTCATAGTTTCCGTGCGACAGCGTTTCGCCCGCCCGGGCGACCGGATCCGGTGAATGTTCGGCCAGGAATTTCTCGGCTTCCAAGGCCGCCATGCATCCCATGCCGGCGGCGCTGATGGCCTGACGGAATACCGGGTCGATAACATCGCCGGCGGCGAGGACCCCTGGGACAGATGTTTTCGTCGACCAGGAGCCGACCTTGATGTAGCCGGCTTCATCCATGTCGAGCTGGCCGCGGAACAGCGCGGTCGCAGGATCATGACCGATGGCGACGAAGAGGCCGTGCGTGGGCAACTCCTTCACGTCGCCGGTGTTCACGTCGCGGATCCGGACGCCAGTGACCGATTTTGCCGGCTGATGCTCGCCCATGATCTCGTCGACGACGTGGTTCCAGATGACTTTCACATTCGGTTTCGCCAGCAGTCGGTCCTGCAGGATCGACTCCGCGCGGAACCGATCGCGGCGATGAACGATGGTGACCTTGGAGGCAAGATTCGAAAGATAAAGCGCTTCCTCTACGGCTGTGTTACCGCCACCGACAACGACCACGTCCTTGTTTCGATAGAAAAAGCCATCACACGTCGCGCAGGCGGAGACTCCAAACCCATTGAATATCTTCTCCGAGGGAAGGCCGAGCCAGCGAGCCTGCGCTCCAGTCGCGATGATCAGCGCATCGGCGATGTAGGTGTCGCCGGAGTCACCCCGGAGACGGAACGGTCGCTCGGAGAGATCGACAGAGGTGATGATGTCGTACACCACCTTCGTGCCGACATTCTCCGCCTGCTGTCGCATCTGCTCCATCAGCCAGGGTCCCTGGACGGGTTCGGCAAAGCCGGGATAGTTCTCGACATCGGTCGTGATGGTCAGCTGGCCGCCTGCCTGCAGGCCGGTTACGAGAAGCGGCTTCAGGTTGGCACGGGCAGCGTAGATGGCGGCGGTATAGCCTGCCGGTCCGGACCCGACGATCAGGACCCTGGTGCGATGCGTGTTCATGAGGTGATCTCCTTGTGCGTCACGATCCAGGGGGCGGCCGTGACGCAGTCTCGGGGTTCAATGGCCGTACTGCCGGCGCGCGATGACATCGATCTCGTTGCGGGAAATGCCGACATCCTCGAGCAGGTGATCGTTCAGTTGCGTGAACGCTCGAAGCGTCCGGCGATAGCGCTGGTGGGCGCGGATTTTCGACAGGATAGATGCGACAAACATGGGATGCTCCTTTGTTTGAACCAACCGGCCTGGCCGGTTTGACAATGGTGGTTTCCGTCATGAGGGCGGAGCCGGGGCTCCGCCCTCATCCGCGGTCAAGCGCTGGTCGAGCGGAGCGCCGCGAGCGAGTCGATGGCGATCCAGAGGGAGAGGGCGAACAGGCCGATGTCCTTGAGCAGGAACTGTCCGGGAGCGACCGAAATCGCCGGAAAACCGAGCTCCGGCACGGACACTCCGGGGGTCGTCACCATGAAGCTGAGTGTGGTCGCGAAAAGCCCGGCCGAGAGCAGGCCGCCGACGAGCGAGTACGCCGGGTTGACGAGCCTTGCCGCGATCAGGGCGCCGATACTTAGCTCGAGGACGCCAAGAAGGCTCGAGAAATCCCTTACGCTGAAGAGGGAGTAGGTCCAGCTCAATAGCGGACTGTTGCCGACAAGGCCGGTCAGGCCTTCCGCTTCGTAGGCGGTGAACTTCATGCCGCCGAACCAGCCATAGATCACGACCAGCGAGGCATAAAGGCCCGCCGCGGTGACGGCCTGGCCGTGGCTCTCGACTAGATCAAGGGAGGAAGCGGCGCGAGCCTGGACGCGCGGACGCGCCGCGACGCTGCGGATGGGAACATGAGACATTGTCTTCTCCTGGGTTGTCCGCGGGAGGGCTATCCACCCGATGACGCGGAATAAACGATACCGATCTGTATCGCACGCAAAAGAACTACACCGATCTGTATCGTTTGGCAACGTGGATTTCTGCAAGGAACCCGGCCTTGTTCCCCAGGGAACTTCCTTCTTGGTGCTCGAATGGCGAAAAGCAGGTGCAGATAGGTACAAAACTGTGTTGTGGGTTTGGAGGCGTGCGACGGACTTCATAGAGCCGAAGCGGATCGCACGGATTCAAGCGCCAGCCCAATGGAACGAGGCATTACACGCACGCGGTCTGAGGCAGGCAGACCGCGCTGGTCTCTACAACGATGCCGATGGGTGGACGAAAAGTGTACAGATGGGTTCAGAGCGGACAATCCCTGTATGAGTGGACCTCGCGCGAGCTTGCAGGACATGTCCGCAATGCCCTTGCATTCGCCTTGTACCGCCGCTAGTATCGATACCGATCTGTTACATATTGTGAGGATGCGATGCGCCGTTCAGAGATCCGCGGTCACCTGCTCGATACCGCGCTCCGGCTGTTCAACCAGCACGGCTATCACGCCACCGGCATCGATTTGATCATCGCCGAGGCTGGCGTGGCCAAGACGACGCTGTACCGGCACTTTGAAACCAAGGAAGAGCTGATCCTGGCCGCGCTCGAACGGCGCGACGAGGAGGACCGCAATGCCATGCGCGCCTTTGTCGAGCAACAGGCGCGCGATCCCGCCGAACGTCTTCTGGCGACCTTCGATTTCCTGGAAGCCACGGTCCGCGACAAGCAGTTCCGCGGCTGCATGTTTCTGAGCGCGGCGGGGGAGCACAAGGACACGGTCGATCCGGTATTTCGTGCCGCCTTGATGCACAAGCGCCTGGTGCTTGCCTATTTCGAGGAACTCGCCCATGCGGCGCGGTTTGCCGAACCGAAGCGGATCGCGATCGAAATCAACCTACTGCACGAGGGGGCGGTTGCCGTAGCACAAATCACCCGCACCGCGGAGCCCACTCGGCAGGCCAAACGCATGGCGCAGCAATTGCTCGCGGCGGAAGAGCGATTGGCACCGCCGGCGCGGGGAGGAGATGCAGAGCAGCGAACGCAGGCTGAGACTTGATCCGCTCATCAGCCGCCCCGGCGTGACCGAGGGTGCACGGCCTATTGCAGGTTTCCCTAATCGTAGCGGATTTATGGATAAAACATCCTTTGCGCGTCTGGTAAGACGCGCGACGCTGGATGCGCGGGTCTCTTTCCGGGTGACCGGTTTGGCCGACGCCCGCGTACTCCCGGTCTTCGCCGAAGGTTCGCCGTCCTCATGGTCCCCATGTTAGCGATTTCGATTATCTGCTGTAACTGATCTCGATCGGGACAGCATAGTTGTCGCGGCCGCGTCATCTCAAAACAGCGCGTAATCCGAAAGCTCGATTGTGACGGCGTTGAAATCGCGGTCGAGAGTGCCATCCGGCTTGAGTGCGAATACGCTGCGGCGGGTCGGGTACAGCAGCCGGTCAACGTCGACGTAATCAGACGTGAAGTGCGCAGCCGGTGTGTCCGCCCACACGTCAACCGTATAGTCGTGACGGCGCAGCAACCCGTCCGAGCCGAAGTAGAAGCGCTGTTCCCGAGTGTGGCTGTGTATGCTCTCGGGGAACCGTACGGCTACGCCACGAAGCATCTCACCTTTATGATCGATCGGCCGAACGTCGCGAGCTTCATAGCCCGGCTCGCCGAAAACAAACGGCGTCGCATGGTACGTCCACATGGCATAGCCATTGAAATAGGCGAGGTTCAGCGGGTCCCATTGTCCGTGGAAGCTGCGATCGAACGCTTCACGTCCGTTGACCCGCTCGGCGATAACAGAGCCATCGCCGGCGGTGATCTCCACACGATCGGGAGTCCAGGTCATCGTCCAATCGGCTTCTCCAAAGGGAGTAACCTGGGTCCACTGGCGGTGGAACTCGCTTGTTGCACGTCGCGGCACGGGGATCAAAGGAGTGCCTTTCAGCTCCCACAGCCTTCCTCCGGTCCGTATGGTCGAGGCAATACCCCTAAACTTGCGCCAGCGGTCGTGCCCGCCGTGCGTTTCCAGAGCTTCTTCCAAAAGCGGGTGCAATTTGCCGCTCATCGAACTTCTCCCGACATCCGTAACGATTGATTGGTGCTCCCGACCTTCGGTCCTACGTCAAATATACCACCAAGCGACGGGGGCGGTCTTCCGCCGAGCATACATCAGGCGTCCTTCCACAGAAGCGGCCGTGGCGTGAAGCCGAGTTCCGCCTTCGCCCGATCGTTGGAGGCGCCAGTCAGGCGGGTGTGGTAGTAGACCGCTTCCTCGCCCGCCGACTTCAGCGCTTCCTCCACGCTCAGGCGCTTGGGCTCCGGCGCACCGACCCAGCGGGCGAAGGCCGGCAACCAAACGGCGACGGGCAGGGGATCGTCGTCGACGACGTTGTAGACGCCCGGCTCGGCCGAGAGCGCGGCGACGGTCGCGGCGATCGCGTCGTCGATGTGCACGAACGACCAGACACCGTTTCCTTCGCCGATGATCGCCAGCTCTCCCTTGCGCGCCTGATCCGCAATGGCTCCGTCCGGCCGGTACCAGGTGCCGGGGCCGTAGAAGAATCCGTAGCGCAGCACGACGCCGTCGAGCGACGGCGAGGCGAGCACCCGGTCCTCGTAGGCGCCGATGGTGCGCGTGCTTTCGCCGATCTCGCCGGGCGCGTCGTACCTCAACCTCGCGGTCTCGCCGGCGAGCTCTCCTGCCGGGGCCTCCAGATAAAAGCCGCGAGACTGCATGATGCAGCGGCGGACGCCGAGCTTTTCGGCCGCGGCGATGAGATTGGCGCCGCCCTCGCGGTGAAGGCGGGTGTCGTTGGGCATCGACTTGATGATGTCGGCCGGGTTGGCCGGAAGCCAGGTGAGCTGGTCGATCACCACATCCGGCGCCGCCGCCTCGATCGCGCGATGGACCGCCTGGGGGTCGAAGGCATCGGCGAACGATCCCTGCGCCCCGAGCTCACGCAGACGATCCGACCCGGGGCCGGGGCGCGTCATGCCAGTCACCCGATGGCCAAGCGTCGTAAGCGCCCGCACCAGCGGCAGGCCGACGGCACCGGTGGCACCTGCGATGAATATCTTCATAGCCAACTCCCTTGGTTGAGAGCATTTCACGGTTTCAGGTACGCGGTGGCAGCCTACTGCTGCCTAGTTGGTTGCGGTATGGCAACGCTCCCTCCTGGCCCTCATTCCTGTGCTCGTCACAGGAATCCGGCCAGCCCACGTCCTTGGGCTGAAAGAGTCTTCCGCGCCGCAGACGCGGCGCCGCTGGATCCCTGTGACAAGCACAGGGATGAGGGCGGAGAAAGCATCCGTCAAACCATTACGCTACGGCCGTGTACCGTGAGCCGTGAGATCGCCCTAACTCGCTGAAATGACGCAATTCCTGGCGAAAGCTTGTCCTGGGACTCGTGCGTCTCGATTGAGGCGCCCGTCTTTAGTTCTCGAGCGCAGCCTGTGGCGTATTGCGGAAACTGATCGCCATGCGGTTGTAAGTGTTCATCAGGCCGATCGCGATCGTCAGGTCGACGAGTTCGCGCTCGTCGAACGCGGCACGCGCAGCCTCGTAGGCTTCGTCCGGCACGTTGGTCTCGGCCACGCGCGTCACCGTTTCGGCCCAGGCAAGCGCCGCCCGCTCACGCTCGTCGAAGAGATTGCCGGCTTCCCTCCATGCCTGCACCAGCGCGATCTTCTCGATTTTCTGCCCTTTTTTCATGAGGTCGCGGGTGTGCATGTCGAGGCAGTAGGCGCAGTTGTTGATCTGCGAGATGCGTAGATAGACCAGATCGACCAGAACAGGAGGGAGGCTGCTCTGCATGATGTAGCCGTAGACTCCGCCAAGGGCTTTGACGCCGGCTGGTGCGATCTGGGTGTAGTCGAGACGCTTGCTCATTTTTTTGTCCTTAAGAGGGTGTTTCGTTCTTCGAACGTCGGGCTATTCGCGGGGGGTAGTGATATTCTTTTCACCGCTGTCGTGGACGATGACCGCGAGCAGCTTTGCGGGTTTGGTCTTGCTCGCATTGCGGCTGACGAGATGGGCGGAGCCCGGTGGTTCGTACCAGCTCTCGCCAGCGCGGAAAGTCTCAGTCGGGCCGTCGTTCACTTGCGATTCGATTTCTCCTGACAGGACATAGGCGAAGATGAAGGCCGATTTCGCGTGGTCGTGCGGAAGCGAGGCCGCGCCCGGCTCATAGTCGACAATCAGTGCGCTCAGCGTCTTGCCCGGGATGTTGGGTATCGCCTTTTCGAAGTGGGGCGTGACGGTTTCGCCAAGGTCATGCGCAGCGGCCGGAATCGCGGTGGCTATTGCGAGGGCGGCGCCGACAGCGCCAATTACAGATCGTATGGTCATGACGACGGTTCTCCTTTGGGTGCGGTCATGATGACGTTTCTTCCTTGCCGGCTAGAAATGACGGTCTTCTGGTTCTAAAAAAAGCACCAAGAACCGGCAAAAATCGTGTACCAAGAGAACATGGACCAGCCGCTGAAACTGGAACTCGACCGGACTGCGAAGACGCCGCTGGCCGAGCAGATCCGCAAGGGCATCAGCACCGCGATCGAAAGCGGGGTGCTGACGCCCGGCGCGCGTCTGCCTTCCTGGCTCGATCTCGCAGCCCAACTCGGCGTTGCGCGCGGCACGGTGCGCACCGCCTATGACAAGCTCTCCGCTGCCCAGCTCATCGTCGCCTCGCGGGCGGCCGGAACCCGTGTCGCGGATCGGCCCGCCGCCGCCCGGGTCGAGCAGCCGCCCGATCCCGGCTCGTTCATGGAGCGGTATCTGGAGATGATTGCAGGCCCGGCGATCTTCCAGATGGGCGTGCCTGCGCAGGAGACTTTTCCCGCAACGCTCTTGGCCAGGATCCGCGCGCAGGCCGTGCGGACGGAATCGAGCGCGCCGGCGATCTATCCCGATCCGCGCGGCGAACCGGACCTGCGGTGGGAAATCGCCGCCTACCTCGCCGTCGCCCGCCGCATCGAGTGCTCGCCCTCCGAGGTCATCATTACCGGCGGCTACGCCAGCGGGCTCGGGGTGGCGCTCCGCGTGCTCGGCCTCGAGGGGCGGAAGGTCTGGATGGAGGAACCCGGCTTCCCGTTCACCCGGCGCGGGCTGGAGCTCGCGAGATTGTTGCCCGTTCCTATCCCCATCGATGCTGAAGGCATCGATGTCTATCATGGCATCCGCCATGCCCCGGATGCGGCGCTGGTCGTAGTCACACCGGGGCAGCAGGCGCCGCTCGGGCCCACGCTGTCACTGGCGCGGCGGCTGCATCTCCTCGACTGGGCCGACCGGAGCGAGGCCTGGGTGATCGAGGATGACTATCTCAGCGAATTGCAGCTCGATGGCCGCGCGGCACCGGCGCTCGCCTCGCTTGATCGCGCCGGGCGTGTCATCCACATCGGCTCCTTCAGCAAGACCATCAGCCCTGCGCTGAGGCTCGGCTTTGTCGTCGCGCCGCCGGCGCTCGCATCCCGTTTTGCGGAGGTCGCGGCCTGCCTCGCGCCGCCTCCGGGACCGGCGGTGCAGCTGGCAACCGCCGAGTTCATGCGCGAAGGCCACTATATGCGGCATCTCAGGCGTACCAAGCGCGTCTACGTTGCCCAACGCGACGCCTTGCTCAAATGCCTTCGGCCGGGCGCCGGGGAGGCCACCGTTGCGGGCCTCGCCGTGCTGCTGCGCCTGCCGGACGGCGCGCCGGACGTTTCCATCGTCCGGGAGCTGCTGCCTTTCGGAATGGCCCCGGCACCGCTCTCGGTCTGGTATGCGTCGCCGGATTCCGCAAGATCCGGTTTGCTGCTTGGTCTCGCGACGGCGCCGCAAAGGCAGCTCGCGCGATCCTGCGACCGCCTGCATGGGATCATCGGGCGCTTTGCGTGAGGGCGGCGGAGTATCCGGCGGCAAAGGCATCTCCTCCGATCCTCACCAGGTCAGTTGGGTGGTGGCGCGCGGCCACCAGCACCGACCTCATCCCTGTGACAATGGATGAGGACGAAAAAGCATCCGCCAAACCCATTACGCGATCGTCGCGCCCTGCTTGAGTGCTCGGCTGGCGTGCCGGACTCTTCGTATCGAAGTGTATCGAGAGACCTCAGCTCCAGCATTCAATTACATTGCTGCGGCAGTCGCGAAACATCCGATACACGAACGATGCGCTTTGTGCCTCGTGAGCCGAAAGGGCGGGAAGCCTCGGCAAAGTCGAACCACACAAAGGAACAAACCATGGCCGCCAAAGCCGCACATCAGTTGCTGGGACACGCCGTCGTAGGAACCAACGACCTGGCCACTGCCGCAAATTTCTACGACAAACTGTTCGCCTTGTTCGGGGTCGGACGAATCCTAGAACAGCCCGGCAGGGCAGTGTACTTCGGTACCACGGGTCTCGAGTTTGGCGTCACCAATCCCTACAACGGCGAGGGTGCCACGATCGGCAACGGCAACATGGTTGCGCTCAGTGCGCGCTCCCGTGCGCACGTTGATGAGGTGCATGCGCTTGCGCTGAAGCTTGGTGGGGCCGATGAGGGCAGGCCGGGGCCGCGTGGGCCAAACGAGGATGGTCCGTACTGCGCGTACTTCCGCGACCTCGACGGCAACAAGCTGCTCGTCTTCCGCGCCGGCCCGGATGAGGCCCAGGGCTAAGACACGGTTGCTCGATCGAAAGATCGAGCCACCACCTTCCCGGCGACCACCCAACGATCCTTCAATACAGGTGCTTCAATGACGAGCTCCATGCTAATCGGCGTCGTCGCTGCGCTCTTTGCCGCCTTTGCGTGGTCGCTGAATTTCATCGTTCCCTTCGTCATAGGCCACTATTCCGTTTTTGACTTTGCGCTGTTCCGGTTTGTGATCTCCGGAGTCTTGGGCTTGGGATTTCTGGCATTCAGAAGAAAAGCCCTGTTCAGGCTGAGGTTTCGCGACCTGCTGACAACAGCCTGGCTCGGTTTCATCGGGTATCTCGGTTACTTTCTGACCGTCGTCGGCGCGGCAATATTCGCAGGTCCCGTGATTGCGCCGGCATTTCTGGCATTCGTGCCCGTCGTACTGGCAATCGTGGGCAATCTGCAGCAGCGAACTGTCGCCTGGAATTCCGTGATCCTGCCGCTGACGTTGGCTGTCGTCGGCTTGTCCCTTGTCAACATCAGTGTATTCGATCCCGCAAGCATGGCGTCGACAAGGTCGCTTGCGATCGGCATTCCGCTGGCGATCGTCGCCGTATTGCTGTGGACCTGGTTCGGCATCGCCAACCAGAGTGCCCTTGCCAAGCGTCCAGGCATGGATGCCGGGGTCTGGACGGCGCTTATCATGATTGGCGGCGGGATCGAGATGCTGGTCTTCATGCCCGTCGGTCTTGCCTTGGGCGTATTCGAGATACCGCGGCTTGGTCTCGACTGGGACGTCGCTGCTCCTCTCTACCTGTGGGGAACGGGTCTGGCCTTTCTCGCTTCGGTCGGTGGTGCGTGGGCGTGGACGATCGCCTCGCAACGGCTGCCTGTCGCTCTTTCCGCCCAATTGATCGTATCGGAAACAGTCTTCGGCATGCTATTCGGCCTCGCCGTGCATGGCCGTTCGCCGACAGTTCTGGAGATTGCCGGAATAGCGGTTTTGACCGCAGGTGTCTTGACTGCCGTCCGGGCCTTCCATGGAGGGGGCAGACAATCGGCAGCGGCTTAACATTTTGCGGACCTCGGAGGTGCCTCCGGAATTGTGCGCCCTTGCGCGCCGGGCGCCACAAGCGGAGGCCGGGAATGCTCCCATTGTCGGATCCCGTTCCCATCGGCACGGTCAAGGTTTATCGTGCCGGAGAGAGTATCGGAGCTGCCGGGCGAGGGGCACCGCAGGCGCGAACGGTCACTCTCCAGGAAAAGGGGGACAGGCCATGTACACGACCAGAATGCTCAGCGCCGCCATGCTTTTTCTCGCCGGCCCAGCGTTCGCGGCCGACTTGCTGCCGCAACTGGTTATGCCGGTCAGTCACGGCATCTCGCGCGCCGACCGCCCGACCGTCAACCGCTGCAACGAGGCGATCGCCCAATGGGCCGCGCCATACAATCCGGTGGCCGTCGAGACCAGCCTGACCGAGCCCGTGCGCGCCGGCGGCGCGCGGATCGCCACGCTGGCAGTCAAGATCGACTACCTGCGCCAGGGAGGCATCGAACCGCGCTCCGCGACCATCGCCTGCACGGTGGCGCGGGACGGTGAGGTCAGCGTCGCCGTCGTCAGGCAAGGGTAAACCGGGGCAAGGCTTGGTCGTTTCGCTGCGACCGTCTCCTTGGCCTGACGGCGCGGCAGCATAACGGGAGCAGGGCTTACGGCGCCGACCGTCCTCGCAAGCGGAGCCGATATTTCGGAACCCTATACCGGCCTTGGCCGTTGCATTTTCCATGATAGGAGATCCGATACGGCGTTCACTGAGTGCGTTGGCGACCGCGACCGCTCGTCCCCAAGCGTTTCTGATCGTCATCGCCTACGGTGCACTATGGCTCATCCTTGAGCCTGAGAGCTTCGACATGCATGGCCTCGCCACGCTTATCGTGTGGGTGATGACATTGATCATCCAGCGCGCCGAGCACGGCGACACCCAGGCGATCCACGCAAAACTCGACGGACTGCTTCATTCCGACGAGCGGGCGCCGAACAGGCTTGCGGACATCGACGACGCGGAACCCGAAGAGATCGAAGACGTGAGGCAGAAGAACAGCTAGCTCCTTCGCGGCTCCGGGCAGCACTGATCCCCGGGCGTTTGCGGTTCCCGGCGGGAGGGTTCCGACGTTCTAAGCGCAGGACGCTTTCAACGGATGCGGCCAGCTTCACCCAGGATGCTCCAAGCATTCATGCTATTTGCATTCATCCTGGAACATTGCTCGCGCAGGCGGCCTACTCGGGATAGGTTTCAATGCCCGCTGGCGTCGGCTGGTTGAAAAGGATAAACACCAAGGGGTTGCCGGGCTCGGACATTGCATCGCTGCGCTGGCCCGTTATCTCTCCGGCCACGCCGCTTGTATACTCCGCCATCACTTCACCGAAGCTATTGCGCTGAACGGCCACCTTCTGTCCGGCTTCGACCTTGTCATTGAGCTTGACCAGATGCTCAACGAGACCGCCCGCGGTGGCCAGGATCGGGAACGCGCTGTTACCGACAAAGACATTCACGTCCTTCCCAGTACGTCCCATTGGCCCGGCAACGATGCCGTGATGCTTGAGGACGTTCATTGTGCCTTCCACGAAGAGCGAAATCATCCCGGGGTCCAGGACGCGCGCAGCCCCGATTTCCGGCGTGAAGGACGGGATGCCCACCTCCATAAACGCGTTGTGCAGGACACCGGGATAGACATGATTGTCGAAGATCTGGCCGACGGGATAGAGTTCCACCATCGCCTTGACCTCAGGCACATCCATACCGCCAATATTGAATGCGGTGACTTCGAATCCGGTTGTCCCTGTGTGGAAGTCGATTGCGAAGTCGGCGTTCGGCCGCAGCAGCCGGTTGAACAGGAGCCCGGCGTGCCGGCTGGTCGGCGTGACACCGTTCTCGTTCCCCGGCCACTCCCGGTTCATGTCGATCAGATCGGCACCCCTGCCTTGATTGGGCCATCTGCGCTGCATGCTTTCCAGGGCTGGGCGGGACACGTCCGTGACCGCCATTACCGTGCCCGACATTTGCGCCGGGTCGAGCTGGTTCATCACGGTCTGGACCGTATGCACAGAACTCATCTCGTCGCCGTGCACGCCACAGGTCAGGACGCCGCGCTTGCCCGGCTTTGCTCCCTTGGCGACGGTCACGGACACATACCAATGCTGTCCGGTGGGCATCTCGACGCCCTGGAAGTATAAAAGATGCTTCTGCCCTGGCTCCAGGTCGTCGACGTCGAGCACACTAACGACTTTCTTCCCGTCGATCACATCGCCTGTATAGTGGGTCCCCCGCGAGGCACCTGATGCCGCTTCGTCAGAGGATGCCGCAGTGTCCTGGGCATTCGCAGGACCAGCGTCGCGGGCAAGGACAGCAGACGCACCGACCGTGGCAATGGACGCGATCATGAAGTCGCGGCGATCGAGACCTTCATTCGGCTTTTCCGACATGACGGGATCCTTTGTCATTGTGAAGGGTAACGTTCGTACAACGGCACGCACAACGGTCACTAGAATCCCGCAACTGCAATCTGCGGGTATGCTGCTGAGACTCACAAGGTGCATTGAGTCGGTGACGACAGCCATGTCAGCAATGGGAGGACTTTGCGCCTTCGCCCGTCGTTCGGCAAGAGCCCGCACAGTCCGTGATTTCGCCGTTTGTCACGCGGCTCCCATACTTCCGCTCCCGACCCGTTCAGGCCTTGGCATCCTGAGGTGCGGCGCGAACGACAACCACTTCTGCAAAAAGATAGGTTGCGGTCTTCGCCGCCGATACGCATAAGCGGCTGGTCCATGGATTGACGAGGGTGCTTCGGCGGCAGCAGTTCGCGCCGGCTCTTCACCCGCTTTCAGAAGGCATTTCCGCAAATGTTCGACCTGCTTGTCTCGCCTCTCGTCCAGGTTATCGCGCTGGGAGTCGCAAGCATTGTTATCTGGCATCTGCAGGGGCGCGGCCGTCCGAATGCGCGCCTCGTGGTTCAGATCGCATTTTTCCTGGCCATGACGGCGATATTGATCAGGAACGGTATTTCTCCCTTCAAGTTCGAGCCAATGGAGCAAGTCGGCGGGACTCTTGTCGCAGCCAAGGTGCTCTGGTGGACGCATCTCGCCTGGTCCACCATCGGCTTTATCCGCATCTACATCGTGCTGGATGGCAGGCCGCGCGAAGCGCGGCTGCTTCAGGACCTGTTTGTGGCGGTCGTGTATCTGGGGGTGACGCTCTCCATCCTCTCCTTCGTGTTCGGCATCGCGATCGGAACGCTGGTCGCGACCTCGGGCGTCATTGCGATCATTCTCGGGCTTGCCTTGCAGAGCACTCTGAACGACGTCTTTTCCGGCGTGGCGCTCACATTGGGGCGCCCCTACGGCATCGGTGACTGGATCATTCTTGCCGACGGAGTCGAAGGGCGGGTAGTCGAGAACACCTGGCGTTCAACCCATATCCTGACGCCGGCCAACAATATCGTCGTCCTGCCGAACAGCGTGCTGGCGAAGGTCGGGCTGACGAACATCACCCGCCCTGACGAGACGCACCTGCAGGTCCTGAGGCTCCGCGTAAGGCCTACGCATCCCCCGTCCTTCATCGCCGAGGCGATGCGACGGGCGATGATCGGGGCCAACCACGTCGTTCACGAGCCGGCTCCCGCCGTCGCGCTCAAGAGCCTCGACGCCGTGGCGGTCGAGGTCGAACTGCAATACCGCGTCAGGCATCCCGCCGACCGGAATGCCGCGCGAAACGAACTCATCGATCTCGTCTACCGGCAATGCACGGCGATGGGCCTGTCGCTCGCCCCGCCAACAACGGCCACGGTCCTCCTAGAGAGCGCCTTCACCGGGCCGGGATCCGCAGAGGCGGTGAAGGACCTGCTTCGGGCCAACCCGATCTTCGCGGACCTGAAACTGGAAGAACTGGAGAAGCTGGACGCCGCGGCGCGGCCCCGGCAATACCGGTCCGGCGACCGAGTGCTCGGTGGAGCGGAGACAAGCCTGATGATTGTCCGCTCGGGCGTCATCGCCGCACGTCGCAACGGCGCGGAGGTCACGCGACTGGCACCGGGCGCGGTGTTCGGACAAGTCGACGGGATCGACGGCGCGGCCGTCACATTCGAAGCTCTGACCGAGGTCGAGGCTTACGAGATCGATAGCCTGACCATGGAGCCGCTGTTGCGGGATCGTCCGGCCATCCGGAACGACCTTTCCCGGCATCTTGCCGGCGTTGCGGGGCGTGTGTCGGATAATGGCTCTGCCGAAGGAAGGCACCCATCCGCCTTCTTGCGCAAGGTTCACGGTATCCTGGGGCGATAGGTTGGGAGGGAGGCCACTCTCGCGCGGCACTGCACCGGCGCCAAGAGGCCTGATCAGCGTTCTTTTGCTCTCGCGCTGTCGATGCGGCGCACGAGATCCTTCACGGCGCCGATGCGCTGTGACTCTCCGACCATTCCGAGATGGTAGCCACAACCACCCTCATTCCTGTGCTTGTCACAGGAATGAGGAGGGTGAGGGGCACGGCCGAGTGAGAGGGTGACAGCGGCCGATGGTCGCCGTGCCCGTCGTGCCAGGTTCGAAGCCCGCGTCCATTGAGACGCCGGCAGCGGCTAGACCCGGCTCAGAAACTCAAGCACCCGCCGGGTAAGCAGCGCGGCGGCGGCGGCGTCGTATGAGGGGAGGGAGTTGTCGGCGAAGTAGTGCTGGTCGCCGGGGTAGAGGAAAAGCTCTGCGTCCTCGACCTTTTCCACGATCTCGCGGGCGGCATCGATGTCGCCTTCGCCGACGAAGATCGGGTCGTTGTCCATGCCGTGGATCTGGACGGGGACGTCGTCCGGCCATGGGCCGAAGGCCCAGGCGCCGCTGATCGGCAGGCAGGAGTGGAAGAGCAGCGCCCCGCGGGCTCCGGGCCGTGTCTGCGCGAGCTTTTGCGCCGGCAGGACGCCGAACGAGAAGCCGGCATATACGAGATCGCTGGGCAGGTTGTCGGCGATGCGGACGCCGCGCTCGCGCATTTCGTCGAACCCGATCCCTTCGATATAGGCGAGCCCCTCCGGGATGCTCTGGAACGTGCGCCCGTCGAACAGGTCCGGCGTGTGGACGGTGTGCCCGGCTTGCCGCAGATCGTCGGCGAAGGCGTGGACGCCAGGGGTCAGCCCTTGGGCGTGATGGAACAGCAGGATCTCGGCCATGGGCACCTCCGGTGGAATGGAAAGGAACACGCAGCGGGTCGTCATCCGCTTGATCGCGAAGAGTGCGCCCGTCGGGGATGCGCTCTCCTTCACCGCAGGGCTATCACAAGCGGACACGGACACTCAAGGCCGTGGCCTGACGGCAATGCCCTGCCTGCCCAAGCATGCGTTCAATCGCCCCCTATGCGGACGCGCGTGCCAGCCCGTGCGCCACCAGCCGGTCGATGAGTTCGGCATAGCCGACGCCGCTTGCCGCCATGGCTTTCGGATACATGCTGATATCGGTGAAGCCCGGAATGGTGTTGAGCTCGTTGATGAGGAAGCGCATGTCCGGCGTCAGGAAGAAATCGACGCGCGCCATGCCGTCGCAGCCGACCGCGCGGAAGGCCATTGCGGCCGTCGCCCGGAGGCGGACTTCGATCTCTCCCGGCAGCTCCGCCGGCACTTTCAGGGCCGCGCCGTCCTCATCGATATATTTGGCGTCGTAGCTGTAGAAACCGTGGCTTTCCGCCGGCACGATCTCGCCGGGACGGGAAACGAAGAGGCCGCCTTCCGTATCCTCCAGCACGCTCAACTCGATCTCGCGGCCGCGGATGAACTCTTCCGCCAGGAGCTTGCGGTCGTGCTTGAAGCCTTCCTCAAGTGCGAGCGCGTAGTCCTCCTCGGTCGAGACCTTGCTGACGCCGACGGAGGAGCCCTGCCGGGCCGGCTTGATGAAAAGCGGAAGCCCGAGCGCGCGCTCAAGTTCGGCAAAGACCGGCGCGACGCCCAGGTGGATGGTGACGGATCGTGCGGTCGGCAGGCCCGCCTCGTTGAGGAGACGCTTGGCAATGTCCTTGTCGAGCGCGGTGGCGGAGCCGAGGATACCGCAGCCGACGAGCGGCACACGCGCCACCTCCGCGAGCCCCTGCACGGCGCCGTCCTCGCCATGGAGGCCGTGCAGCACCGGGAAGAGAAGATCGATCTGCGGCAGGGCATAGGGCGCGTCATCGATCGGAATCGCCAGCAAGCGTCCCTTGCCGCCCGGCACGAGCGAGACTTCCGTGCCGCTCGAAGGCTTCGCGAGCGTGCCATTCTCGAAGCGGCTCAGCAGCCATTGCCCCTCGCGGGTGATGAAGATGGGAACGGCATCGTATTTTTCGGGCTCCAGCGCGCGCATGACATTGGTCGCCGAAAGCACCGAAACGTCATGCTCGGCGGAGCGCCCGCCAAAGAGCACGGCAAGGCGCAGTCTGTTTGAAGAAGTGGCCACGAAAAGCTCCCCACGGAATCGGGTTTGTACGGCTACTGCATTTCCTCAAATCGCGACCGATTTAAGGAGAAGATAAGCGCTGTCGATTCCGAGGGGTCTCCCGCGCCCAAGGACTTGGGCGCTGCTGGATTCCTGTGACGAGCACAGGAATGAGGGAGAGTTGGGGCGGCCGTCCGCCTTTGCCCTCCACACGCGGCCGCCTGCGGCCGCTACGGCCCGATCTGGAACTCGCCCTCGATCCGGGTGATCTCGAAATCGCTGATCAATATGTCGAGCCTGATTTTCCAGAGGCCGGGGAGGGGCAGCTGGAGGTCGGAGGTGTGCCATGTTCCGTCCGGGGACTTGCTCGCCTTGCGTTTTATCTCGGCGACGCCAGCGGACGGGTTGGAGAAGACGAAGGTGACTTCCTTCGGGTCGAGCGCGGAGAAGTCGCCGGCCATGACGAGGGCAGTGGCTTCCACCGGTCCCGGTTTGGGGGGTGCGATCGTTATTTCCGCCATCGCCTTCTCACCGTGAACGTGAACCGAGGCGGGCTCTGTAGCGACCATCGCGAGCGCTCGTGGTGGCGGCGTGAAACGCCACGTAGCCGCCACGCCGAAGACCAGCAGCACTACAAGCGTCTCGGCGGCGATCGAGCGCACGAGATACCGGGTGGCGCCTTGGTCGCCGGCCTCGACGCGGTCGGTCAGCACCCATCGATTGACTGCGGCAAAGGCGAAGAGAGCGAGGAGGAGGGCAAGCTTGACCAGGAATACATTGCCATAGGCCGTATCAAGGAGTGCCGACGGCCGTCCCACCTGCACGATCAGGAGCACGATACCGGCCGCCACGAGAAGGGCGACGGAGAAGGGAATGAGAACGGAGAAGCGATGCAGGGCCTTGAGCGCATGCGCATGGCCAGTCTGGAGCAGCCTTGCGATGGGCACCAGGGCACCGACCCACAGCGCGATCGCGATCGCATGCAGGAAGACGCTCGGGCGCATCAGCCATTGCGGTTCGGCGGCGCTGGCGTGGCCGCTGAGGGAGAGAGCGAGCGAACCGGCAAACAGCGCCGGTAGCGAAATCCACCGCGCGACCTGTTTGCGGCGCGAGACAAGCGCAATCCCTGCGAGGGCGAGCGCGGCGATCATGACGACAACTGTTCGGCCGAAGCTTGTTCCGAGCCCGGTCGACCACACCGAAGACTCGGCCAGGGCCGAAAGCGGCATGCCGAGCGCGTCCAGCCCCTGGAGCCCGGCGGAAAAAGCGGTCCCGGCAAGCCCGATGCCAAGCATTGCCGCGATGAAGCGCAAGCCCGCTCGCGCGCCTTGCAGGAACCAGGTCAAGGCGAAGACGCCGCCGATGCCGAAGAACAGACCGGCATAGAGCGCGACCCGGCTTGTCCAGAGCGCGGCGCGCAGCTGCCAGTCGATCGCTTCGCCGGCGTAAGCCGACCCGCTCGGCGACCCAATCGAAAAGAGGATCGAGCCGCCGACCGGATGTCCGTCTTCGGAGGCGACGCGCCAGGAAAGGACGTGCGTGCCCGCGGAGAGGTCAGGCGGCACCTCGATTTCCACCGTGCGGTCCCGGAGGACAAAGCGCTCGAGCGCGATTGCGGAACCATTGGGCTTGACCAGTTTCAATGCCAGCGGGGAGACCGGCTCGCTGAACGACAGCGCAAGTCTTGCGGGCGCGGCAGGAACGACCGCGCCGTCCTGCGGCTCTGTCGCGGTCAGCGACGCATGGGCAAGCGCGGCCGTCGCCAGAAAAAGCCAGGCGAGAACGGCGACAGCTACCCGGCCAAGACCGGGCGGGAATTTTGTGGCCGCGTGCGGATTCACTGAATGATCCCGATGTTGAAAGGGAGCCGGCGTCGAAGCGCCGGCTCATTGGCTTAATATTCCGAACTCAATGTTTAGAGACTTTTTCGAGCAGCTTCAGGCTCGGTGCCGGCATTTCGAGATCGTCGGGCGTCTGGCCGGCGGCCGGAATCTCGATCCAGCGCTTGGTGAGGCCACCGGGGCACTCCTGCACGACCGGGAAATACAGCGTCTCGCCGGCCTTGAGGTCGGGCGTCAGGAAGACGCGCAGCGCGAACTCGTCATACTCGTCGTCGGCGAGGTTTCCGCCGCTCCAGATCAGCTCCTTCACGCCCTCGCTGGTCGGGGTGCCATGGTAGTCATAGGACTTCGCGTAAGTGCCCTTGACCTTCTCGATGGTCCAGCCGGCCTTCGGCTGAGGCTTGACCGCAATGACGCCTTCCGGGATCTGGACCCGGACAGCCGTCGTCGGCTTGCCCTCGCAACCATGCGGCACCTGCAGGATCGCCTTGTAGGTCGCGCCGACGGCAGCTTCCTTGACCTGCAGGCTGACATGCGCCAGCGCGGCGCCGGTTCCGAGCGCCAGAATGGCTGCGGTCGTAATGAACGTCTTGAACATATTTCTTCTCCATGTCGCCGGCTGTTCAGCCCGGCGGTGACTTAAGCGGCACTACAGCGCCGCGCGTCCAATCGGACGCGCCAAGCTCGCTGTAGCACTTTGAAATCCTGCATGATTTTTCCCTAAATCAATTCCGATTTAAGGAATCATGCAGTGGGTCTGACGAGATGCCGAGTGTCTTCCGCCTGCGAATGTCAGGCGCTGCTCTTCGGCTTCATATTGGATTGGACGCGCTGTAGGCGTTCGCTGGTTCAGCGCAGTGCAGATGTTTTCACGACCTCACGCGGAGGCGCCCTTGGGCTTCCCTGAAACTCTTCCAGCCATTGCGGAAGGTCGGGACCGTCCCTTGCCACAGGGAGGTCGACGAGCGCGACAGACGGCGTGTCGAAAACGTAAAGCTGTCTCCCCGGGATCGCGGGGTGCGTGAACATCCCGCAAGCGAGGATGCAGCAGTCCGGCATTCCCGAGTGATCGGTCGATGGAGCGGGCTCGTGATGCCCGCGGTCCGCGTCCGAGATGCAAAGCGGGTTTCCGAAGGCATCCAGCCCGGCCGGCTTGGCGGCGGCCGCAAGTCCGTTGGTCGCCTGCAGAACGAGCATGCAGGCGGCGACAAGCGCCACCCAAATGTTCTTTCTCATCCGCAGGTGTTCCAGCATGATTGCTCCGATCGATCCCCGTCTAGCACCGGAAAACTCCGCTGAATATGTTCCGGATCAAATAAAGTTGAGGGTGATCGTGGATGCCCCGTTTTCGTCGGCAGCCCCACCGCGCAGCGTCCTTTATTATTGCAACCGAAGATCAACCGAGGTATTTTGCGACGGCGATCTGAGGGACAAAGATCAATAATCCGATCTTCGCGGAAATTCCGTTACCTATAGTGTTTGGATGATGCCTGTCTGCATGAAGACAGGATGAACAGCGTATTAGAGCTCACGCACGTTGCTTCGGTGCCGACGACGCAGGTCGTTCGCACCGCCATTTGTGCTGAAACAAACATCCATTTCCAAGGGAGGCGAAGCGATGTTTGGCACCCTGAAAACCCTTGCACTTTCAATTGCCGTTCCCATTGCAACACTGGTGGCGAGCGCCGTACCGGCCTCCGCGCAGCAAGCGCCTCAGCCGGACAATGGCGTGAACGCCACACGCACACTCGACGGACGCTATCTGCCCAATCCGTCGCCAGCCTTCGGAGGCAAGATCGAGCTGAATGCCGCCCAATCGCAGCCCGCCTGGCCGGGGCGGATTGTCCCGCCGGACGGGGCTCCCAACATCCTGCTCATCTTGACGGACGATGTGGGTTTTGGTGCTCCGTCGACGTTCGGTGGCGTTATCCCGACCCCGACATTGGACCGGATCGCGGACGAGGGGCTGCGCTTTACCAATTTCCACACGACGTCGCTGTGCTCGCCGTCGAGGGCCGCGCTGCTCACCGGTCGCAATCACCACTCGGTGGGCTTCGGCGTCATTTCCGAGCAGTCGACGGGATTCCCCGGCTACAACAGCATCATCACCAGCGATAACGCCACCGTCGGCCGCATTCTGCTTGAGAATGGCTATAGAACAGCATGGTTCGGCAAGGACCATAACACTCCGGTCTATGAGGCGAGCGCTGCCGGGCCGTTCGACCGCTGGCCGCAGGGACTGGGCTTCGAATACTTCTACGGCTTCGTCGGCGGCGACACGAGCCAATGGCAGCCGCTGCTGTATCAGAACACGACTTCCATCGCGCCTTATGTCGGCAAACCCGGCTGGAACCTGATCACTGCGATGGCGGATGACGCGATCGGCTGGATAAATCAGTTGAACGCCATCAATCCATCGATGCCGTTCTTCATTCACTATGCGCCCGGCGGCACCCATGCCCCGCATCATCCGACGCCGGAGTGGATCAAGAAGGCGGCCGACCTGCACCTGTTCGACAAGGGATGGAATGCCGTTCGCGAGCAGATCGTCGCCAACCAGAAGCGGCTTGGCGTCATACCGGAAGACGCCAAGCTGACGCCGTGGCCGGACGATCTCCTGAAGAACTGGAACGCGCTCTCGGACGATGAGCGCAAAATGTTCATCCGGCAGGCTGAAGTCTACGCCGCCTACCTGATGTACACCGACCACGAAATCGGCCGCGTCGTCCAGGCAATCGACGACATGGGCAAGCTCGACAATACCCTGATCATTTTCATCAGCGGCGACAATGGCGCGAGCGCCGAGGGCACACCCGTCGGCACGCCAGCCGAGCTGATCGCCTTCAACGGGGTTGAGGTGCCCGTCGCCGATCAGCTCAAGCGGTTCTATGACGTCTGGGGGACGGACCGAACCTATCCTCACTACTCGGTGGGCTGGGCCTGGGCTTTCGACACCCCATTCAAATGGACGAAACAGATTCCGTCCTACTTCGGCGGCACCCGCAACGGCATGGCGATCTCGTGGCCAGCGAGGATCACGGACAAGGGCGGCATCCGGACGCAGTTCCATCACATCATCGACGTCGTGCCGACCTTGCTTGAGGTAACGGGCATTCCGGCACCCGTTGCGGTCGAGGGCATCGCGCAGAAGCCGATCGAGGGCGTCAGCATGGCCTACACGTTCGACAAGGCGAACGCCGATGCGCCATCGACGCACCAGACGCAGTATTTCGAGATGATGGGCGTCCAGGGCCTCTATGATAATGGCTGGATGCTCAGCGCCGTGCCGAAGCGGCCCCCATGGTCGCTAGTGGGCGATGCAGTTCTGGATCCGGCAACTGCCTTCGAGTTCGAACTCTATGACCTCAGCAAGGACTGGACACAATCTGAAGACGTTGCTGCCGAGCATCCGGACAAGGTGAAGGAGATGACGGACCTGATGTTCGCCGAGTTCGGCAAGTATCAGGTCCTGCCGCTCGACGCTTCAGCGGCAACGCGGCTTGTTGCGCCGAGACCGTCCCTGTCCGCTGGTCGAACGGTATTCACGTACAACCAGCCGGTCTCCATACCACCCGGCTCGGAACCGAAGCTGCTCAACACCTCCTACACGATCACCGCGGAAATCGAGGTTCCCGAGGAGGGGGCAGAGGGCATGATTGCAACCTTTGGCGGCCGGTTTGGCGGCTACGGTCTCTATCTTTTGAAGGGCAAGCCGGTCTTCACCCTGAATCTGCTCGGCCTCGAACGGGTCAAGTGGCAGGGCGCGGACACCCTTGCTCCCGGCAAGCACACAGTCGAATTCGACTTCAAATACGATGGGCTCGGTTTTGCGACGCTCGCATTCAACAACGTCAGCGGCATCGGGCGGGGTGGCACCGGTGTGCTCAAGGTCGATGGAAAGGCCGTGGCCACCCAAGAGACGCGACACACGATCCCGATCATCGTCACGGTCGACGAGACATTCGATATCGGGATGGACTCGCGTACAGCCATCGACGATGGCGACTATCAGGTGCCGTTCGCGTTCAGCGGCAAGATCGCCAAGGTGACGGTGGCACTCGATCCGCCCAAGCTCACGCCCGAGGACATGAAGAAGCTGGAGGCCGGCGCCATGGCGGCCCAGGATGCAAAATAGGCGTTGTTCGGTCCTGTGCTGAAAGCCCGGCACGTTTCCCGTGCCGGGCTTTTCCGGAACCAGGCGTCGTTGACCTCGGGAGGGCAAGTCGATGGAGACCGCGCCATAAGTTCCTTGGCCGATTTCGAAGAGGCACATGCGCTCATCGACGCCATGAGCAAATGGGACGCGGAAGAGTCTCGGTGTGCCGGCTACTCGAAATCAGGCGACGGTAATCTAACGGGTCGCGTCCTTCAAAGGACCTGGGGGGCGGGCCGCCAGCTTCGAGTTCAGAAGCGGACGCGAGAGTGCCCTCTCGCGTCCGGCAAGCGTGAGATCCGGGACGCTGTCACGCCTTCCTGACCGGCGGGATGACCCACGAACCATCCAGGATGGATGGCGGACTGTCGTCGGGCCAGTAGAGCCGCATCATCAGGATGAATTTATCCTTCGGTGCCGGCAGCCAATTGGCCTCTTTGTCTGCACCGGGGGATTCGTGCTGGATGTAGATATCCGTCGATCCGTCCGGATTGACTTTGAGGTCTTGCCGGGCGCTGATCGAGTAGCGATTGATCGGGTTGTCGACGAAGAAGTACTTGTCGTTGTACATCGTGATCGACCAAAATCCCCGCACGGGTGGCAGATGTCCCTTGGGGAAGGTCAGGACGTAGTTGTTGGTCCCGTAATAGGCACGGGCAAGAAGGCCTTCCTTCGACTTCAGCGAGGTCGGATAGACGGCGTCCTGGGGGCGGTTGGCCCCGAGGCCGATGGCTGTTACGAGCGCTCGCTGAAGGTAATTAGTCCCGTAGGTTCCGGTCTCGGTCGTGTAGCCCCAGCCGTTGATGTCCTTGATGTCTCCATCGCTGAACTTGAAATGCAGCATGATACGGTGGAACGCGAACTCGGGAATGCGCTTGATGAATGCAGCGTCCAGTTTGCTTTTGTCGAAATCCTGGCCTGGGACGATGCCAATCTGTGCGAATTTCGCCACCGTGTCCGCATCCGCGGCTGTCGGCGGATTGGCCTTCATGAGTTCGCTCAGCAGGGTAAAATACTCGATCGCATCCATGCGATTGACCTGCTCGCGTACAGCGGTCTTCATGTCGATGCTCGGATCGACCTTAGCCGGCGGCGGGGTCCAGTCTTTGCCGTAGGCGCTAAGCGGCACCAGCTTGCACTGATCCTGCAATTCGTGGACGGCCTTGTAGTCTTCCGGTGTGCCGTCGCAATAGATCCGGCCCAGAATCCAGACGATGCCCGTCGGCGACTTGTACTCGGTCACGCCATCCGGAATGTCGCCCTGCCAGTTGGGGCCGGTGATTGCGTAAGATTGGGCGCCGTCCCCGGTGGTCCGTTTTCCCGGAACCTGAAACACCGTCGTCCATCCATCGAGCATCGGAAACAGGAAGTAGCGATCCTTCATATCCGGGATCGACAGCACCCATGGTTCTTTCGCCACGTCGATGAATGCGGTCGTATAGAGCGTGTCGGCATTCGGTGCGGTAACGTCCTTGAAGGAAGCATTCGGATATTCGCGAAGCTTGATGAGCTGGCCCATAGGAGCTTTGCTGCCCTCGGGCTTTTCGACATTGGTGATGACACGACGGGTCATCTCGATCGTCACGAGTGGGTAGCCGTAGATGTAGGCTTCGACGGCCAGCCAGAATTCATCGGCTGCTTCCACCGGATCAAAAATCGGCGCTTCCAAGGCATTCGCGGGTAAGAAAGAAGCACTGGCGAGCAAACCAGCTCCCCCCAATGCGACGGCACGACGTGTCAAATCCATATTCGCCTCCATTGCCCTCATGGCATTCGCAGGTTAGCACGGGTCAACTGATACTACTATACATTGTATATCGCTTGCATTGCAGCTTTAAGAAACGCAGACGAATTCGTTAACAACGACGGTAAGGCGGCATGGGCGACGGAAAAGAACCTCGATCAAAGCGTATTCTTGTAGATCTTTCCGTCCTTCATGATGACCTTCAAATTGTTCCGGTCAGCGATCAGCGAGATGTCCGCCAGCGGGTCGCCGCCGACGACCAAGAGATCGGCGAGCGCATCCGCTTCGATGACGCCGAGCTTGCCGACATAGGGGCTGCGCGGCCCGGAGAGGGCCAGCAGCTCCGCGGGAATCCAGCCAGCCCAAGTCCTTGGGCTGAAGAGATTCTTCCGCGCCGCGGACTTGGGCCGCGGCCCTCATCCCTGTGAGGAGCACAGGACGGGGGAAGAAGCGTCCGCCAAACTAGGCTACTGTTGTGTACTGTCGCGCCTAAAGAGACACGCGGCGCCGTAGATCTACTTGTCTTGATTGCGACGGAGGACCTTGCCCGTCAAAAGCATAATGCCTATCGCGATGAAAACGATGCCTGCGGCCATATATCCGGCCGACCCATAGCGGTAGCCTGACGCCGCCAGGAGGAAGCCGATCACGACAAAGACCATCCGCCGACCTTGCCGATAAACAGGTTGGACCTCTCGTCCTCCAAGGCCATGACGAACCCCCCCGGTCGCGTGGAACTACGAGCGTCAATATATAACGTTAGCGCGCCGTGGTCGAGCAAAAGCGGACACGCATACCTTGTGCCGGCGGCCGTGTTGAACGAGCGGTGCGTTCGCGTCCACGGCGGCGCGGTGGCGTCCTTTCGGGCGGCATGCCTTAGCTCAATGCGGCGGCAGCCTTGTCGGTCTGGCCGGTGCCGGCGGCGGTCCATCGCTCTGCCGCAAGCTCGATGAATGCCTTGACCAGCGGCGAAAGATGTCGACTGCTCGGGTAGAGGACATAGAGGCCGCCAGCGGGCGTCGTATAATCGGGCAGAACGCGACGCAGCCGCCCCTCGACGATGAGCGCCTCGGCCATCCTTTGAGGCACCTGGGCGATGCCGTAGCCTGCGATCGCGGCAGCAACCACGGCCTGCATTTCATTGGCGGCGAAGCGTCCGGCCACGGTGACCGTTTCCTGGCCGTGCGGCCCGTCCAGCACCCAGTGAGCGCTGGCAGCCGAGGGGCCCGCGATGACGCACTGATGGCGGGTCAGGTCCGCCGGTCCGTCCGGAACCCCTGAGCGCGCGACATAGTCTGGGCTGGCGCACAGAAGTCTGTGCGTAGGCCCCAGCTTGCGGGCAATCAGCGTGGAGTCTGCAAGGATGCCGGTGCGGAAAGCGAGATCGATTCCGTTTTCGACCAGGTTGAGACTGTCGTCGGTCAGGCGCAGTTCGACCTTGGTTTTTGGATACATTGCCAGAAAGTCGACCACAGCGCGGGTAAGGAAATGGCCGCCGAAGCCGACGGGAGCGGAAATGCGAATTGTGCCTGACGGCTCCGCCCTCGCTTCCGCGAGGCGCAGATTTGCTTCCTCTATTGCCCGCAGCGCCTGGCTGCTCTGCTCGTAGTAGAGACGCCCGGCGTCGGTCATGTTGAGGCTGCGCGTCGTGCGCTGGAGCAAGCGGACTCCGACCTCACGCTCGAGCGCGGCGATCCGGCGGCTGACGGTCGTCTTGGGCATATCCAGCAGGCGCGCCGCAGCGGTGAAACTGCCGGCTTCGACGACGCGAGCGAATACCACGATATCGTTGAGATCGAACATTGCATCCACTGGTGGGACAAAGTTTCTCAATTATAGGCCATTATGGACCAATGTGGCAGACCCTAACTTTGCTCCATTGAAACAGAGGAGCAGACACATGAAGCGAAACGTTCTCGTTACCGGCGCCACCGGCCAGCAGGGAGGCGCGGTCGCGCGCGCACTGCTTGCCAGAGGACATGGCGTCAAAGCATTGACGCGCAAGCCGGAAAGCGATGCGGCGCGGCAACTGGCGTCGGCGGGTGCGGATGTCGTGGCTGGCGATCTCGGCGATGCGGTCTCCATCATCAAGGCCGCAGGCGGCGTCGATACCATGTTCCTGATGGGCAACAGCTACGAGGCCGGGACGGAGGAGGAGACCCGCCAGGGGATCATTGCCGCCGATGCGGCGAAGGCCGCCGGCGTCGGGCACCTGATCTATTCATCCGTTGCCGATGCCGACAAGAAGACGGGCATCCCGCACTTTGAAAGCAAGTATCTCGTCGAGAAGCATGTGGCCGGACTAGGCATCCCTTACACCATCAGCGCGCCGGTCGCATTCATGGAGAATATCGCCGCGCCATGGTCGATCGGTGCGCTGCGCCAGGGCACCTACGCCTTCGCGATGCCCGCCCACCGGCCCTTGCAACTGGTAGCCCTGGCCGACATCGGAGCTTTCGTTGCCGCCCTGGTCGAGCGGCGCGAGCATGTCTTCGGCAAGCGTTTCGATATCGCCGGGGACGAGCTGTCCGGCGAAGAGCAGGCGAAAATCCTCTCGCAAGCCATCGGTCGACCCATCAATTACCAGGAAATCCCGATCGCTGCGGCCCGCCAGCAAAGCGAGGATGCGGCGCTCATGTTCGAATGGTTCGACCGCGTCGGCTACGACGTCGACATCGCGGCATTGCGCCGGGAGTTTCCGGAGGTCCGCTGGCACGGCTTTGCGGATTGGGCGCGCGTGTTCGATTGGAGCGTTCTCGACCAGGCGTCCGCTGCGAGCTGAGTGTGGACACCACAGATCGATCACGGCTGCCGCGGGCGACATCGGCTCGCGGCTGGCCCGCCGCATGCATTTCCATCGCTAAATGGCCATCCACTCTGCCAAACTGACGGCCGGGCGCCCGACCCAAGGGCGAGATCTCTCCGTCCTTGACGCGAATAATCCGCTGACTTAGCGTGGTTCGTGCTGCTGTAGGGCGCGTCGGCCTGCTGGCCGGAGGGGCATTGCCCGCCTACAACAAAACCAAACTAAAGCAGCGCGCCCATGCCGAACATCGAAAACCTCAGAAAGCGAGCCAGGCTATACCTGCGATGGCACCGTGAACGGTATTACCCGGTCGCGGCGCAGATCAGGTTGGCGCTGGCTCGATTCCGGGATTTGCCCGACCGGAATGTCCTGGAAGCAGACTTCAAGCTCAGCGATGCGCAAGAGCTGGTTGCCAGGCAACAAGGCTTCGAAAGTTGGCCGGCGTTGATCAAAGGGATTGAGACGATGGCAGCATCAGTGCCCACCACCGATACCTCATTTATCCTTGCAGCGGAGCCTCAGCTCTTCGTTTCCGACATGGACATAGCCTGCCAGTTCTACGTCCAGAAGCTCGGCTTCGAGGTGGCATTCTCGTATGGAGAGCCGCCATTCTACGCTCAGCTTGTTCGCGACGGCGGGCGCTTGAACCTGCGAAAGGTCAGTGGTCCGGTGTTCGACAGCGCTTTTCGGGCCAGGGAGCGCGACGCGCTTTCGGCAACGCTCACGCTCGAGAATGCCAAGCCTCTATTCCTCGAGTTTCAGAGGGCAGGCGTCACCTTCCACCAGCCCCTGAGAACCGAGCCATGGGGAGCTCGTACCTTCATCGTGCAAGACCCTGACGGGAACCTGCTTTGCTTCGCAGGAAGCTAGGCTCCGGACCTCCATCCGTTGTGATCCGCCGCGTCGGTCACAGCTTCAGCCAAGGCACTCCCGGATGGCGGTGGCGATTTCGGCAGCATGCGTTTCCAGAGCGAAGTGACCGGTATCGAAGAACTTCACCTGCGCCTCCGGGATATCCCGCTTGAAGGCTTCGGCGCCGGGCGGAAGGAAGAAGGGGTCGTTGCGGCCCCAGGCAGCAAGGAAGCGCGGCCGGTGGGTGCGGAAATACTCCTGGAATACCGGATAGAGCGCGACATTGCTCTGGTAATCGCCGAAAAGATCGAGCTGGACGTCGGTGGCGCCGGGGCGGCCGAGGTAGTGATTGTCGAGGGCATAACCGTCCGGCGAGACCTTCGCTGCGTCGGGCACGCCATGCGTATATTGCCAGCGGGTCGTCTCCGGCTTCAGGATCTCGCGGAGCGCCTGGCGATTGGCCTCCGACGCATCCTGCCAGTAGGCGCGGATCGGGTTCCAGCCGTCGCTCAAGCCCTCGACATAGGCGTTGCCGTTCTGGGAGATGATCGCGGTGATCCGCTCGGGATGACGGACGGCGAGACGAAATCCGGTCGGCGCGCCGTAGTCGAAGACGTAGATGGCGAAGCGGTCGAAGCCGACGATCTCGGTGAAGCGCTCGATCGTCTCGGCGATCGAGTCGAAGGTGTTTGCCTTCGGATCGTCGGATTGGCCGAAACCCGGCAGGTCGGGCGCGATGATGTGGTAGCGGTCGGCAAGATGCGGGATCAGGTCCCGGAACATGTGGCTCGACGTCGGAAACCCGTGCAGCAGCAGGAGTTTCTGCGCGCCCGCGGCGCCCGCTTCGCGATAGAAGATCTTCAGCCCATCGACGTCGGTGCTTCGATAACGGATGTCGGTCATCGTCTTTCTCCTGCTGGCTGCTGCCCGGACGTCTTGTCCGGCGCTGTTGGGGTGGATGCGGGCAAGGTATGACCTTCCAGCAGACGCGATAATCGGCTAGTTTCAATAGGCATAGTTTCGGTGAGTGAGATAATAATGGGCCGGTTCGAAGCGATGTCGATCCTTGTCGCGGTGGTGGAGGCGGGCAGCCTTACCGGCGCTGGCCGCCGGCTGAACCTGCCGCTGCCGAGCGTCAGCCGAAAGCTTGCCGAACTGGAGGATCACCTCGGAACCCGGCTTCTGACGCGTACGACGCGCAAGCTGACCCTGACCGATGCGGGCAACGACTATTTCCATGCCTGCAAACGCATCCTCGAGGAGGTGGGCGATGCCGAGCGGAAGGCGGCGGGCGAGCAGAGCACGCCGAAGGGCGAACTGGTTGTGACGGCGCCGATCGTGTTTGGCCGGCTGCATGTTCTGCCGGTCGTCAGCGCGTTCCTCGCGATCTATCCCGACATCAATGTCCGGATGCTGCTTTCCGACCGCAATGTGCATCTGCTCGAAGACGATATTGATCTCGCCATTCGGATCGGCGCACTGCCCGACAGCTCGATGGTAGCAAAGCGCGTCGGGTCCGTGCGCCGCGTGGTGTGCGGAAGCCCCGCCTGTTTCGACCGGCATGGCATACCTGCAAGCCCGGCGGACCTCGAGCGGCTGCCTTGCGTCACCTTTGACATGATGGCGTCGCCGAGCCCTTGGGTTTTTGGCAAGGGCCGCAATGCGCGCGAGCCGGTCGTGGAGATCCGTCCGCGCCTTTGCGTCAACACCGCGGAAGCGGCGCTGGACGCCGCGATCGCCGGCGTCGGTGTGACCCGCGTTCTCTCCTACCAGGCGGCCCGCGCGGTGAAGGAGGGACTTCTACAGGTGGTGCTGCAGGACTACGAGCCGGCACCGCTGCCGGTCCATATTCTCCATCAGGGACGGGGTGAACTGCCCTTCAAGATGCGCAGCTTCCTCGATTTCGCGGCCCCGCGCCTGCGCGAGCGGCTGGAGGAGGTGGCATTGGGGTGAGAGCGGGGCGCCAGGGCGCATCGAGCAGCATTTGCAGAGCCCAGCCACCGCTCGACCTGCGCTCAGCCGACATGACGATAAGCGTGATACCGCCAACGCGGCGGCGCGACAGACTCCGCCGGAGCGCGCCGTGAGCCTCGGGTCGTTCAACGGACGGCCGCCCGGTTCGCAGCTCTTCCTCCACGTCTCAAACGCTGAAAACAAGTTACTCACGGCGCAGACGCGCCGTGGCTGGACTCCTGTGACAAGCACAGGAATGAGGGAGGTTTGGTTGCTGTCCAGAAAAAGGACGGGGCCTGGATCTGCCGAAGGTCTTGGCGCGCGCTTCCGTGCAAGGGTACGGCTGCGCGCTTGGGGGCGAGGTCCGGGAACATAACCGACTTCATTCAGAGGGACGGCTAATTTTCGCTACTTTGAGCTGCGACGCTCCGGTGGCAAACTCAAACTAGACGGGAAATTTTCCTCCCGCATTTCGCCCACACCCGGCCCCCCTCCCAATGGGCGAAACACCTTGCAGCCCCGGTTCCCCTGCCGGGGCTTTTTCGTTGATGCCCTTGAAAACCGTTGATCTTCGCACCCCACGGCCTGCCTTTCACTCGAAGAAGATCAGGCTCGCGGGCGAGGGCGGCAGGGGTTTTGCGGTGGCATTGCCGAAGCCGGCGCGCCGGGCCATCTCGGCGAGTTCCTCCTCGGTATACGCTTCGCCCGCGGGCGTCGTGGCAAGCAATTCGAAACGCGGCCCACCACAGGTCGTAAATGCGTGACCGCTACAATACACCGGCCGCCGCGGCTGCGTCGAAGGAAAAAGCGGGGGGCACCCACAGGAACCGGAGCATCGGCCGCCGGATATTTCGCCGGCTGCGCTGCCCAGTCGCGCCCGCGCCTCCCTCCTTCCTGTGCTCGTCACAGGAATCCAGCAGCGCCGCGTCGGCGGCGCGGAAGACTCGAGCGGATTGAAGGGCGGGAATAGCTTCGAGTCGTCCACCGGCAGCCGCCCGATCGGCATTTCTTCCACGTTTCAAGCGCTGAAACCCACGTCATTCACGGCGCCGACGCGCCGTGGCTGGATTCCTGTGACGAGCACAGGAATGAGGGAGTTTTGGGCCGTGGCGGAGTGAGAAATCTTCGACGAATGTGCGGCGACCAGCTGACCTGTTGGGCACGACCGCACACACACCACGGCATTCCTGTGCTTGTCACAGGAATCCAGCAGCGCCGCGTCCGCGGCGCGGAAGACTCCGCCGGACAGATGGCGCGAACGGCGAGGGGGCCGGCCACATCCGCTCAGCCCCGTCGCAGGACCCATCGGAGCGCGGCGGCAGTCGACAGGCCGAGGAGTGGCCAGACGGCCCAGAAGGTTCCGTCGAAGGTGAGGAGGTTGACGGTGACGACGACGAGGGCGGCGATGGCTAGCAGGCCGAAGACGCGGTCGATGTCCTTTCTTCGCTTGAGCCAGAGGAGGGCGGAGACGATCGAAAGGCCGAGCAGCGGCCAGACGGACCAGAGCACGCCCTCCCAGGTGAGAAGGTTTATCGCGACGAGCCCAGCAGTGATCACGGCGATGACGGCGAACCTGCGGTTGCCTGGCGCTGTGGAAGAGTCAGTCGCGCAAGGTGCTTGCGGCCGCGCGCCTTCGGCACCGGATTGTCGGCCCCAGGTGCCGGAGTCTGCCGGCGCCGTGCCTTGGGGGGCGGTGCTTGCCTCGGGGCGCCCTTGCGGCGGTGCTGCGTCGGACGCGGGTTGCCCGTTCCGGGTGCCGGCAGGCGCGGCCGCGCCGTTCCCTCGGGCGCTGTCTTGGCGCACGCCGCCCTGCCGGAGTGCATGTTCATGCGCGCCGTCCCGGGTTCCGATCCTGACGGCATAGCTCGCGACGCCGCCCTCGATGTTCTTCACCTCAAGCTGGCCGAGGAAGTCGAAGCTGACGGCCACCTTGTTGCGCACCTGGTCATAGACGGTGTTGGAGATGACGATGCCGCCGGCGGGTGCTGTGGCCTGCAGGCGGGCGGCGATGTTGACGCCGTCGCCATAGAGGTCGTCGCCCTCGGCGATCACGTCGCCGAGATTGATGCCGATGCGAAAGCGCATTTGCGTCTCGCTCGGCCGCTCGGCGTTTAGCCCCGCGAGCTCGTTCTGCACGTCGACGGCAGCGCGCACGGCCTCGACCACGCTCGGGAATTCGGCGATCAGCCCGTCGCCCCAGGTGTTGACGACGCGGCCGTCATGCACCTCGATCAGCCGCGCCATGGCATCGCGGTAGCGCTTCAAGGTCGCGAGCGTGCCTTCCTCGTCCGCCCCCATCAGGCGCGAGTAGTCCTGCACGTCGGCGGAGAAGATCGTCGTCAGCTTACGGCGGGTTTCGGACATGAGCGTTCGTCCTTGCTTCGGGTCCGCCTACAGCGCCGCGCTTCTGAGCAGGACGCTGTAGCCACCTTTGAATTGCTGCATGTTTTTATCCTTAAATCGGCCAGGATTTAAGACATGCAGCAGGCGGAGGCGCGTGTTTCGGCCAGCAGGCGTGCCACTTTGGATTGCGCGAGTCCAGAGCCTTGATGGCCAGAGGGGAACAATCTGCCGTGCAGGTTTTCCTCAGGGCCGGCGCGATTGCCTGCGATCCGGCAGGGCAGAGGGGGGTGCTGCCGGGCGGCAAATCGGAAGGAATCACGCCAGCGGTGGCGCGGTCGGCGCCCCGACGTTCTGCAGAGCCAGCAGGCGGAACAAGTTCGGCCGCTGTGGATTTGTGATGTTCATGAAGAACATGGCTTTTCTTGCAGCATCGCTGACATTGGGCCTTTGCGCCGCCGCCGGTGCCGAGGAGCTTCGGCCGGACGCGATCAACAATGCTTCCGTCGCCTCGGTTCCGCCGGAGCGACCGCTTGAGGCACCGCCGAGACCGGAGCCGGCGATCATCCGTCTCCAGGTGCTTCTCGACCGCGCGGGTTCGTCTCCCGGGGTGATCGACGGCTACTATGGCGAGAATGTCGCCAAGGCGATCGCCGGTTTCGAGACGATGCAACGTCTTCCCGTCGACGGAAAGCCGGACCCCGAAGTCGTCGGGCGGCTTATCGGCGACGAGCCCGTCATCGAGCCCTACGTCGTCCTGGAGGAGGATACAAAGGACCTCGTCGAGCGCATTCCAGGGGACTACGGCGAACAGGCGGAGATGGAGCACCTCGGATATACGAGCGTCGCGGAGAGGCTGTCGGAGCGGTTCCACATGGACATCGACCTCTTGAAGGCGCTCAATCCGGGCTCGGCCTTTGCCGTCGGAGACACGATTTCGGTTGTAATCCCCGGCCCGCCGAAGGGGGGCAAGGGCAGGGTCAAGCGGATCGAGGTGCGCAGGGGCGCGGGCCAGGTCGCGGCGTTCGCGGAAAACGGTTCGCTGGTCGCCGTCTATCCCGCCACGATCGGCAGCGAAGAGACGCCTTCCCCCTCCGGCACGCACAAGGTGAAAGGGGTCGCTCGAAAGCCGACCTATGTCTACAACCCCAAGATCAACTTCAAGCAGGGCGACAACGACGAGCGTCTGGAACTGCCCAGCGGCCCCAACAATCCGGTGGGAAGCGTCTGGATCGATCTGACCAAGCCGACATACGGTATCCACGGCACGCCGGAACCGTCGCTCGTCGACAAGGTGGGGTCACACGGATGCGTTCGCCTGGCAAACTGGGACGCCGAGGAACTGGCGGCGATGGTCAAGCCGGGCGTCGTCGTCGAGTTCACCGATTGACGGCACCGCGGGTCCGGCAACGGCCAACTCTGCGGGGTCGAAACCAGCACAACGAGGTCCGGATATGCACAAGTTCACAGTCACCATCACGAAAGAGTTCGAGGCCGACACGGCCGAGGAGGCCGCCTTGCTGATGTATCAGGAACTGACCAAGGGCCCGGCGCCGCTCGACTATTCGGTGACGGACGAGACAGGGGGCGCAACCGGTCTGACGCTGGACCGGGAAAAGGCGGACGAGTTCGCCAGTGTCGATCACACAGCGGACCCCGGCAATTGGTAGCGGTCCTTCCTCCGGATCGCGCCATCTTTCTCGCTCGACCTTATCCCTGTGTTCGCCACAGGACGAGAATGTACGCGGTGATAATTTCCCGGACGCGGGGCTAACGACAAGCGGAAAGCTCTTCGATATAGATAGTCTGACCGTCAAATGGTTGAAATGCGAGACGGCTTAAATCTACTCCTTTCGAATTAAAGTACTACTCAGAAATATTCGTTTCCTGAACTATGGAATATGGTAAGAGGTAGAAGGGGATAGGGGATTCTACTGCGGGCATCCGACGTATCAGCGTGGGCGCGGCTGAGGGGAATCAAAACAAATTTCAAGATGTTTGCCGGATCAGCAATTTGGATGCGCTGGCCGGGAGGGTGAGAGCGTGTGTTGCGTAGTTTCGCCCGATGAGGGGCACCGGCTTTAGCGAGGGGAAACCGGCCGCCAATGGCCGGTTTCCCACGTTTTCGAGAACACGGTTTCGCGACGAATTTCCCAAATCTTAGAGAATGCGGGGGCGCTCAAGAGGACGGGAAAGGTAACTGAATTTTTGAACTCGGTCAGGGTGCATCGATCGATGCGCCAGCAACAGGGGTTAGGGGGCAAGTAGAATGAGTTTCTTCACGACAAGTTTCATGACGGACGGATCGTATGATTCCAGCCTCAGCCAGTCGGCGCAGGGGCAGCTCTCGTCGAGCTACACCGACGCGCTCACGGAAGCGCTGCAAGATGTAACCGTCGCCGACTACATCGGCTTCCTGGCCAATCAGGGCGGCCTTTCGGTCGATGACGCGCTTGCCGTAAAGGCCGCGGTCATCGCCGGAGATTTCACGCTTTCGGACCTTTTTGCAGCCGCCCAGAGCAAGATCGGCCCTGTCGCCGGCGCCAGCATCACGGATCCGGCACCGACGATGCTGGTCAACGGCGTTGAAATCGACCTGACCGCCATCCTCACGGGGATCGACACCGAAACCTGGTCGACGGTGCAGGCGAGCGGCAAGAAGCTCGAGACGATCTATCACACCCGGGAGTTCTACACGGATACGCGGGAGCCGGCCGACTACGATGCCGGCTGGTCCGTCGACAACCAGCCTCCCGTTGCTGAACCGATCTTGAAGGAGTTGACCGAAGACGTTGCCGCGTCTCCGATCGACCTTCTCTCAACCGCTTCCGATCCGAACGGAGACACGCTTTCCGTCGTCGCCGGCAGCCTGAGCTTTTCCGTCGACGGCGATGCCGGGTCCTCAATGCCGCCCGGTTACATCACTGTCGTCGACAACATCGTAACGGTCGACACGTCGCACCCGGATCTGCAGCCGGGAGGGGCAATCGATCTGAAGCTCGGGGAGACGCTCACGGTCGTCGTCAATTACACCATCGAGGATGGCCATGGCGGCTCGACCACCAATGCGCTGACGATCGAAATAGCCGGCTCCGCGGACATCTACACCGGTACCGAGTCCTTCACCTTCCAGAAAATCGGTGGCGACACCACGGAACGGTCGTTCTCGGGCTTTTTCACGGTCGACACGGATGGTTTCGATGGCATCGTCACAGTCAGCGGAGATGCCGATCTGAACAGCATAAGAGAGAGCCTCGGGGGCACGATCGATAGTGGCTCGTTCAGCATTGTCGGCACCGACTCGAACAGCAGCACAACCGAAACGCTGAACCCCTATTCCACGACAGTGGTCCTCAGCGACGCCGATTTCACTGACGGAACGATTGCGTTCAACGGCACCTTCAGCCAGCAGGTCGCGAACGGTTCCACCGTCGCCGTCCAGCTCGAATACAACTACTGGGCCTGAAGCCCGGCAACGGCCAGCCGCATGGCCCGGCGACCGACCGGGCCATGCGTCGCATGTTGCATGTTCCCTTCGATCGGCACTGAAGATCGTCGCCATAAGCGGTTGTCCTCATAGGTTGTCAACTTCAACCGCAGGGATATAAATGTGGCATGGATGAGCGACGATACGCTTTTGGACGGTTCGTGCTCGACCCCTTCAGCGGTGTGCTTCGCCGGGACGGCCAGCCCGTCGCGCTTGGCCAGCGCGGTATCGCCCTCCTCAAGGCATTGCTCGAGGCTGACAAGGAATGATGAGTGCGACGTTGACGGAAGCCATGGCGGATGCTGCCGTGAGAGCTTTCATCAGCCATAATGATGCGTGTACTCGCCGGCCTCAAAATCCGCGAAGCCCTGGGACCAGCGTTTTCCCGGCCAGACATAGTCCACCCGGCCTTCCTCGGGCCGGTAAACGGCGGTGTAAAGGGTCGGGAAGCGCGGATTTCGCGCATGGACCGGCGGCTGAAGGAAACGGTCGGTCAGGCCTTCGAGCGACATCGAAGGTTCGTCCAACGCCTGCAGCAGCGCGCGCTGCCGCGCCAGCGAATTTGGCGGGGCCCGTTCGCTGCGCTGATGGTTCGCGCATGCTTTCAGCCGGGTGATGACCGGCCGCTGGCCGGGGCCGAGGAGGAGGGTGGCGTAGGTGCCCGATCGGTCGAGCAGGGTTACGTTCTGCGACAGCGCCACCGGAATACGGCAAAGGGCCTCCACGGCCTCGCTGACGCGACGGCAGGTTTCGAGCACGTAGCGGATCATGAGAATGATCGAGAAGCCGCGACCCTGAATGCGGCCGCCACCGAGGGTGACGCTCGCGACCAGCCCTTCCTCGTTCATCCCGTCGACGCAGCCTCCCCAGGGGCGCTGTGCCTTCGCGATCACTTTCAGGCCCGACCATGCGGTGAGCTCGAAGCGATCCGAGACTATATCGGGCGGATAATCGAAGTTGCGGACGAGCGCCGGGCCTTCCTTTCCGAGCCAGACCGCCTGGCTGCAGCCATAGCCCTCCGGCGCGGGACGATAGTGGCTCAGCATCCGGTGGGCGAGTTCGTCATCGCCGACGAGGGCGCAGACATGCTCATAATGCGGAATAAGCTCGGGCATGTGCTGCTGAAGCGCCGCGCGACATTCGCTGACGGTGGGGGTGGTGGGGCGCGACGTCACGGCCTGGCCGAAATACCAGCTCTCCACGCCGGCCCGACCGGCCGTGAAACGGGAAAGCCAGTCTTCCCCGGGCCGATCCTCCCGCGCTGAGACGAAGGTCTTGTGCATGGCGAAGTATAGGGAGGGATTTGCTATGTTGGCAACGCGAGGCGGGGCGGACGGCTTACGAGCGCGGGCAATGGCCATCATCACTACCAACGGCAATGCGGAAGCGGTATCGTCGCTGATGGCGGGACCTGCGCCGCGCGGCAGGCTGGTGCTGCTTGGTGCGGGCAGGGACCCGTTGCCCGTGTCGGCTGGTCATCTCGTCGTCGGCGAGCGCAGCGTACTCGGATCGATCACCGGCACGCCTTACGAGAACGGGAGGACCTCGACTTCAGTGTCCTAGAGCCCTTCAGGGTTAAATGGAAACTCAAACGGAGTCGGATGGTCGACCGGCCGGCGCGCGGCGTAGCCAAAGCATACGTCCAAGCCGGCCGGCCGATCAGGCGGCCCGTTTCAGCCAACCCGCAGGGCCGGGCATCTTTCCGTCAGGCTCAGAGGCGATCGGCTCGGACGTACATCCGGGTACGCCCCTTCGCCAATCGCCTCAACCTGCTCCGGCAGAACTGCTTCCATTTAACCCTGAAGGGCTCTAACCAGCGTCCGTCCCCAAATCGAGACGATGCCGCTGGCACAGGCATCCGAAGCCTACCAGAAGACGAAGTCCGGTGACGTCAAGTTCCGGATGGTCCTAACCATGAAGGAGACCCGCCATGCGCATTAACGACGACCTGTCGAAACCCGTCATCGTCCATGGTGCGAAGCTGGACTGGATGCCAAGTCCCGCGGCCGGCGTGGACCGGCGCATGCTCTTCCGCGTCGGCGGCGAGGTCGCCCGCGCCACCTCGATCGTGCGCTATGCCCCCGGCAGCGCTTTTCCTCGCCACATACACAGCGGCGGCGAAGAGATCCTCGTGCTGGAAGGCGTCTTCCAGGATGAGCATGGCGACTATCCGGCAGGCTGCTACTTCCGCAATCCGCCCGGCACGTCGCATATCCCCGCCGCGAAAGAAGGCTGCACCATCTTCGTGCGGCTCTGGCAATACCGTGAGGGCGATCAGACCCAGATCGTTCGCCAGCCGGGCGAGGGCCAGCGCGCAACACCGCGCCCGGGCGCCAGCGCGGCGACCATCCTGTTCGACGACGGCCGTGAGGAAGTCCGGCTCGAAGACTGGCAGGCCGACGAAACCGTCTCGGTCGCGAACACGCGCGGGTTGGAATTCCTCGTCCTCTCGGGAGGGCTGATCATCGGTGGTGAAACACTGGAGCCACAGAGTTGGGGCCGTTTGCCTGCCGGCACCGACCTGATCGCGATCATCAGCCCGGAAGGCGCACGGATCTGGCTGAAGGACGCGCCTCTGATGCACCCGGATGTGCTCCAGATGCCCGAATAGTCCGCCCTCCCGGTCACGTCGAACACAGCGGCTGCACCATCCGGCTCCATCCCAGTGGTCTTCCGACGTGGCTTGGCGCTCAATTCCGGCTCCCATAGATGCCCAGCGGGCAAGAGGTCCTGTCACCGCTCCGTTGCGGTCGATGTGAGAATACTGCACCTGTCGTCCAAACCAAACTTGGTTGACCGCTCTCGCGTTCGACGCGTCGCAGTCGAGTGGAAGTAACGAGATCGCGAACGTCGGCGATCTTGCGACGGGCGGCGGAGAATCGGTCTTGCTGACAAAGCCAAAGAGGATCAAAAGTGGTTTTGATACGTGTTCATCGGGGATGTCGGATAACCGGCGCTGGGAAGCTGGGAGCTTCTACTTGGCGGAGAACACTATTGCCCGTTCCGTTACCGGGGAAACATTGATGGTGAGCGAACTGCGATAGTTCTCGGGAGCTCAACATGGCAAGCACCAAACGGTCCAATGATGAGTCACTTTTGCGGAAGGCCTTCGATGTGGCGCGGCGCTCGCGCGAAGGCGGAGATCACCCGTTTGGTGCAATTCTCGCCGACCGTGATGGCAATGTCTTACTGGAACAGTGCAATGGCTACAGTTCGGAAGGTGGCGACCGCACCGCCCACGCGGAGCGGCTTCTCGCCACGCGCGCCGGCAAGGCCTACGATTCGGATTTTCTTGCCGGATGTACGATGTACACATCCGCGGAGCCATGCGCCATGTGCTCAGGCGCGATCTATTGGGCAGGCATAGGGCGCGTCGTGTTTGGCCTGTCCGAGAGAGAGATGAAACAACTGATAGGCGATAGCCAGGAAAATCCGACGCTTGATCTCCCCTGCCACATCGTGTTCGCCGCCGGGCAGCGCCCAACGGAAGTCGTCGGCCCCATCCTTGCGGAAGAGGCGGCGAAACTCCACGAAGAATACTGGTCTCGCCGTTGATGGCCCTTCTGCGACGTGGCAACGGCACCCGATAATGCCCGCTTTCGCCTCGGATGCATACATAAGTGCATAAACGTGATCGATTTTAATGAGTCAGAGAGGGGCGCGAAGACCGCGCCTAGCTTCCCTGGAATTGCTCAAGTGAGATCTTGTCACGAAAACGCCGATTGAAGACGCTCTATGGTCCAGAACGCCGCCACTATGCCAATTGCGTAGGCCGACGCGACGACTGCCTTTCGCGGCACTTCGACAATTCTCCTGAGCGCAGCCCCCACGATCAGGACGGTGGCGATGAACATCAATTGACCGATCTCGACGCCGAGGTTGAAGCAAAACAACGCCAGGGGAATGTCGTTCTGCGGCAGGCCCAGGTCCTCCAGCGCTCCGGCAAATCCGAAGCCGTGCAGCAATCCGAACGCGAAGGCCACGAGCCATGGCCATTCTATGGTCAGACTGGTCCGTCCCCGCTCCATCCTGACGATCTCGGCTCCGATCAGAACAATGCTGAACGCGATCATAATTTCGACAGGCCCCGAAGGCAGCGCGATCCAGCCCAGCGTGGCGAAGGTGAGCGTTATCGAATGCGCGATGGTGAAGGCGGTGACGGTCTTCACGAGGACGCGCCAGTTTCGCACGATCATCATCAGCGCCGCGACGAAGAGCAGATGGTCAAAGCCAAACAGAATGTGCTCGATGCCCTCGACGATAAACACGCTGGCGACCTGAAAGGGGCTTTGCCTGGCCTGGATGTCGATCCATGGCTGCGAGGGCCGGACAAACGAGGTGCTGACCGTTCCGTCCTGCAGTTTCACGCGGACCATGACGTCGGTGATAGTCGCCTGAAGCCCGACGAAGGTTATCCGCTCTCCCCTGAGGCCGCCGGGAGCTTCGATCATGCCGCGTTCGACCACGGAGTCGGACAGCTCGCGTTCGGTCATCCCCGCCACCGGGGTGATGCCGTCGGAATACTGCAACAGGACGGGCAGCCGCATGCCGGACAGGATTGGCGTACGCCACAGCACGCTGAAGCGGCTTTGTCCGATCTGATCGATCTGCAGGTAGGCGGGCCTGACCTCGTGCGCCGAGGCGTCGATGGCCATCGCGAGAAGCGAGATCAGCAGGGCGAGCAACAATCGCGCTCCCGCGCGGCAAGGGCGAGCGACACGGTTCATTGCGACACCGGTTCGGCGGGCGTGGTTGCCGGGCCCTGCGCCCTCAGGTCGCTCAAATCGACCGTATCGAACGGAGCCACGACCACGGTGTAGCGCGAACGCATCTCGTCAAGCGCGGCGCGTTTGATCTCCTGGTAGCGGTCGTCTTGCCATGCCGACCTGACGTCGGTCTCGACTTCCTCGAGGGCCGGGATGCGTCCCGGATCCATTGCGTCTATCCAGACCAGGTGCCAGCCGTAGCCCGACTGTACGGGACCGCGCCAGCCGCCAGGCTCGAGCTTGAACAGTTCCGCAGCGAAGGTGGGACCGAACTCCTTGAGCATCTGGTCAGGCGTGCTGTCCCTGTAGTAGGTGCGCAGTATGAACGGGTCGGCCAGCGCGGCGACCTCCGGAGAGTCGGCGGGTTTGCCGGCTACGGCTTCGAGCGCTGCCGCGGCGTCATTGCGGGCGGACGCGCCTCGCTTGTCCGGAGAAAAATAGAGCTGCCGGAAACTTGCGCGCGGCGGAAGCGCGAAGCGCTGGGAATTCCTGGAGAACCACTCCACCAGTTCCGCCTTGTCCGGCTCCTGGATGGCGGCGATGTCGGCCGCCAGGAAATCCATCTTCTGCACGATCCGACGCTTGATGATCTCGTCGTTTTGATCGAGGCCGAGCGCCAGTCCCTCGCGGAACAGGATCTCCTCCGCGATCTTCTGGTCGACGAGGCTCTGCAATTGATCGCGGGTCAGCGATGGCCGCCCCTGCGCAAGCCAGGCGACCGCCATCTGGCGCATATCGTTTGCGCCGATCTCGATCCGCTGCCCGTCGCCCGCGGTTTCCGGTTCCTCGTTGAAGAACCAATAGGCGCCGAACACGACTGCGCCGACGGCGAAGAAGTGGACGAGCGGCTCGCCGAGCAGTGCACGCCAACGCTTCCCGGAGCTCTTTTCCATGGTCTCGTTCCGTGCACTTTTCGGTCGGGTCATTTCCCGCTGAGGCATTCCTTCGGCTCTTCCCTTACAACGCCTCGATCATTTCGCGACATTCTCCAGTTCGTAGTTGGCATAGCCGAACTCGTTGCTGCGGGCCGCCACGTATTTGTCGCCGGAGCGGTAGACCGTCAGCTCGAACGGGGTGCCTTCGAGGGTCGTCACGATGTGCCCGTCCTTGATCTCGTAGTCCGCCGACGAGCCGGAAACGGTGTGCATCACCTGCAAGAGATCGCCGCCCTTGGCCGGATCGCCGTCCAGTTCGGTGACGATGCGCTTTCCGTCCACGCCGAACAGCACGTTCGACGTCTGACCGGTCACATTGTTGCGAACCGTCAGGTTCCTTCCGACGACAAGTTTCTTGAGTTCACCGTCGTCAAGCGCAGCCGCTCCGTTCTTGAGCAGCTCGGTGACCGTCAGGCCGGGCTTGGCCTTTGCGATGTCGCCTTCCCTCGGCGTGTACCAGATCGGCGTGCTCCACGCGCGCTCCTGGATCGTCGCGGGCGCGTTGGCGGGCGGGAGGATGCCGAGCTTTGCCGCGTCATACGTGCTCCAGCGGGGGGTCGGTATCTGAAGGGCCCGCGCATAGTAGAAAGCATGCTGGCTCGGGTCGAATTCCGGATCCGTCCAGACGGCCTTCAGTTCCACCGAGCCTATGTCGTTGGTGTAGGTAGCCTTGGTGATGTCGACGGTGTTGCCGACCGGGGGAAGCTTGCCCGTGGCGGGATCGGGCCGGCGATCGCCGGACCAGGCAACGTCGAAGATCTTTTCGAAGATCTGGCCATCCTTGGTCCAGCCTTTGATGATCTGGATGCGATCGAGATTCCCGTCGGCAGGATCTTTCGCCGCCCAAACGACGAATGACGGCACCCTGCCTTCCGCCTGGGTGAGGTCGCCACCCATGGGAACGCCTCCCGCATAGGCGGTCTTCACCCAGTCCGCTTGCGACAGCATGCCGGGGTTATAGTCCCATCCCCCAAACAGGCGTACTTTGATCCGCACGCCACTTGTTGCGAACACTTCCCGGCGCTGCATTGCGGCGAAGATGGATTCACGGGTATTTTCCTCCGCCCAAACACCGCCCAGCCCGGAAGTTCCCGTTTTCAGGATGTCCATGCCCGAGGCGACCACGCCGGCGAGTCGAATCTCGGGTGTGGCGTCGGTCAGTGCATGGTCGCCGAAGAAATTGTCCTGGGCATAGGCCGTGGCGGTGTTGTGCGAGTCGCCGGCGCCCACGACGCCGAATTTATACGGATTGTAGCCACGCGTTGCCTGCATCGCCAATCCGTTCTGGTATGCTTCGCGGGCGTAGCTTCCGTGCAGCTTCGAAAAGCTGTTATCGATACCGATCAGATAGCTCATGATCTCGAAGCCTGCGAACTCATCGTTCGGCGACAGATCAGGATGTGTTTCGGACGCACCCTTGACCTGTTTCAGCTCTGTCAGCGGTTCATTCGTCATCCGCTGCTGCGCCCAGGCCGCGTCTATCGGGTTGCCTTTGCTGTCGACCTCGATGGGAAACATGATGCCATTCGAGAGGTTCGCATTGTGCGATATCGCCAGAGCCTCGTTGCCGGCCTTCCTCTGTTCGTCCATCCAGTTCCATAGATCCTCCGGGTGATCGGACTGGATCGCGCTGAACGGCGCCTCAGGAACTTTCGAGCAGTCCTTGAAGAACACGTTCCGATGCATGTTCTGGTTCTGGGGCATCGACGTCCACTCATACGCGCAGAACGTCGTGAACTGACCGGGCTTGTAATATTTGTCGGCGATCTCGTTGTTGTGTTTCCAGACCGAATTTATGACCGAGGGATCGAGCAGTTCCTTGATGGGCTCATTGTGCGCGATGCTGCCTGCCAGCCACTGAAATATCTTCATCGCAGTGTTGTCTTTTGTAACTTTGAGCCTTTCGGCCACCGGCAGCTTGCTGATCGGCGAGTTCGGGTCGTTTGCCAGCCTCACAACCCCTACATATTCCGAGTGATCAGTGACCCCCTGAAAATCGAGCGGGGTCCGGATCTTCACGTCGTATCCGGCGGGATGCTTGATCGCCTGTCCCATCGAGTATTGATACGCCTCTTCGGGCCCGGTTACCGTGTTGCCGAGAATGTAAGCGTCGAGGGACCAGCTGGTGTGCTGATGCGTCTGCCCGAAATAGGCGTTCCTGTCCTGGGCATGCGCCGGGCCAAAAATCGGGACCGCAGCGACCAAAGCAAGCAAACCGGACGTTCCGACTGGTCTACGCATGCAACCCTCCCTTTGGCCACGGATGTTGATGCAACATAAAGTATAAATCTGACGGTACTGCAACAAAACAGATCGCGAAAGGCCAAAATTCGCTACAAACTGCCGAAAGGTCCGCACGCCGGTATGCAGACGCTTAAATGATCACGCTCCCATTCGGTCACCTTGTCGGGTCTGGAGCTCGAAGCGGAAGGGGAGGGAACCCGCGTCCGCTCCCAAGAAAAGCTGTGGCGGAAAGCACTACTGCCTGTTTCCTCAAATCGATCCCGATTTAGGGCATTATGCGGTAGCGTTCTGCGACAACAGGGAGGAGGTGGAACGGTGTTTTCACACGCTGCGCGCCTTGTGGCAATCATGGCGCTTGTGGCCGGCGCCTGGCAGATCGTGCTAGGCCTGGTCATCTCGACAGGTTATCTGGATCCGGATGTCTTGTCGCGTTTCACGACGGCTTCGTCATTGGACCAGGCGATCGATGAAGGGCTTTACTGGATCGTATTCGGCGTCGCGCTCGGAACGCTCGCGGAGATAGGATTGGCCGTCCGCAAGCGGCGCGAATAAATGCCGATGCCGGCGCACCTACAGCGGGCGCGGCGCTCAGGCTTGCGGGGGCGTGTCCACGAGCAGCTGGAAGAAAATGCCGGCGGCGTCCCGGGGGCTGACGGCGGCAAGCCAGTGGGGATCCGTCATCACGACGGCGCGTCGCTTCGCGTCGTGCTCATCCGGTGCTTCCGCCCCGTAAATGACGCAAGCCGTCCCGCTTTTCGCACAGAAGGCGATCTCGAACACACCGGAGGGTTTGCCATCCGGCGCGTCATAAATTTGCAGCACATAACCCTTGAAGCTCTGGCGCTCGCCTCGCTGATCGAGTTCGCGCAGGATCGATGGGCTGAGTTCGTCCCGGTCGACAGGTAGCGGCGGCGTCCAGAAAGGACCTACCGCAGCATCATCGAGCATCGCGCCTGCGCACATTTCTCTCGCTCCCTCTACAGCGCCGTGCGTCTTAACCAGATGCGCAAACGACGCTGTGCACTTTGAATTGCTGCACGTGCGTTTCCCCAGATCGGCCAGGACTTAAGAGATCGGCCAGGACTTAAGGAAACATTGGGTAGGGTGGAAGAACTACAAAAGTATCAACTTTAAGCCGGTTGTGACAGACCGGAAAACTGCAACTTCTCGAGGGCGGCTGCATGTTGTTGCGCTACGGCAGGGCTCTCCTCCGATGCCTCGTTCCTGTGCCCTTGTATCTTTGTGCCTTGTATCTTTGAGTTACCGGGAGGAAACGCAATCGACGAGGGGAGGCGGCGGTCGGCAAGAGGAGGGTCCCAGAGCGGTTTGAAGGGACAATCGCGGTGGCTCTGGGACCTTTTAACGCCTACGGCGGTGTCGGGGACTTGTCGTGTCGTCGGCGCCCTACTGTCACCATATGTCCGAGGCGGAAGGCCTGCAACGGTCCTAGGACCTTTGGCTTTGCCTGTCGGACTTAAGTCCAGCGACTGGAACTGTTTTCTTGCCCCGCTCGTTGCCCCTTCATCCAACAAAGGAGGCGACAATGAAAAAACTTGTCTTCATCGCTGCGGCAGCTGCCCTCCTTGGTGGCCCCGCGATCGCTCAGACTAACAACGATGGCAACCGTAGCACTGGTGCGGGTATCGCCGGCGGTGCCGCGACGGGCGCCATTATCGGCGGCCCGGTCGGTGCTGGCGTTGGCGCAGTTGTCGGAGGCGCACTTGGCGGCGCACTGGCACCGCCGCCTCCGAGGGTGGTTACCACAGTCCAACAGATGCCCCCGCCGCCGTCAGTCGTCGTCCGGAAACGGATCGCCGTTGGCCAGCCTCTTCCAGAGACGGTCGTGCTGACTCCGGTTCCGCAGGCTCCGGAATACTCGGTGGCCGTCGTCAACGACCAGCGGGTGATCGTCGAACCGAGGTCTCGCAGGGTGGTCCAGATCGTCAACTGACGGCGTGATCCACGGCGCCTGCGCGCCTTATCAGACGTGCAAAGGACGCTGCGGTGCTTCGATTTGGTTCATTTAGGCATGCCGACAGGTTTCGGCGCCAATGATCAGACCAACATCTTTTGTCAAAAGGAGCCCGTCGCCCCTCCAGGCGGGCTCCTCTTCACACGTTCATGCAAAAATCGAATATGGGACCTTTGGCCCATATCGCGCCGGACTTTGGTCCGATGATCATCGGACCAAAGAGGAAGATACTTCAACCTTTGGGGGTGCCGGCGACACTGCACCGACACGAACCTATAGTGATTTCAGAAGCGATTTAGAGCGGGGCCCCTTCGCCAAGAAAGCGTGGGACCCCGCTTGTGTGGGCGCCGCAGTTCAAGGCGATCTCTCTTCCCTCACTCAGTTCCCGACAGACGCTGCCGCAGGAAAGGCACGGTAAGCATTTTCAGCATCGCCGGATCGCGGATGCCTAGGTGGTAATTGAAGATCAGGCGGGTGAGGGTGCCCTCTGCCACGGCGCTGGCGCGGAGCATTTGATGATCCTTCAGCAACTCCTCGAACACTGCGCTGAGCATGTCGACATCGTGAAGGGGAATCTGGGGTCCGATCGGCATAGCGCATCTTCCTTCATTGGCGCGACAGTGCTGTGACGCCGGCAGGTCCCCTAATATTCCCGAAGGTATCCCTATGATGCGTTCTCGTGCGAGGTGCTGGCTATTAAATATATATTAACCAATGTGTCAGAATCAACCTCTGGTTGGTGCGCACGAGCGCGCCCCGGCGAAGCGGTCTCGCCGATGCAAAACCCACGCGATCCTTCTCCACGGCGCCGCGCATCTGATCAGACGCACAAAGGACGCTGTAGCGCTTTGAATTGCTGCATGTTTTTTCCTCAAGTCCTCTAGGATTTAAGGAAACTTGCGGTAGCGCTCGCGTCCACCCATGGCCCGCCGCGGCTGCAATTCGGCGCCACCGAAATGGCGACACACTTGTTACTCGCATCCCTCGAGATCCAGAGCCAGACTGTATCCACTGCATATTTCCTTAGGTCGTGCTCGATTTAAGGACAAAACATGCGGCAATTCAAAGTGTTACAGCGTCCTTGGCGCGTCTGATGAGACGCGCGGCGCTGTAAGAAAAACGGGCGAGGAGCGGCCGCGACGTGCGGCGCAACGCCCCTGATCAGGAGGTCCGAGAGCGATGACTACGCCAGCCGAGAATACACGCAAAGCCATGCAGACCCCGCCGATCGTATCGCCGGAGGAATGGGAGGCGGCCCGCCAGAAGCTGCTCGTCAAGGAAAAGGCCCAGACCCGCGCCCGTGATGCGCTCGCCGCCGAGCGCCGGCGGATGCCGTGGATGGCCGTGACGAAGGACTACATGTTCGAGGGGCCCGAGGGGAAGGTCAGCCTCGCCGACCTCTTCGACGGCCGGCACCAGCTGATCGTCTACCGCGCCTTCTACGAACCGGGCGTGTTCGGTTGGCCCGAGCACGCCTGCCGGGGCTGCTCCATGGTGGCCGACCAGGTGGCCCATCTCGCGCACCTCAATGCGCGCGACACGACGCTCGTCTTCGTCTCGCGCGCACCCCACGCGGACATCGCCCGGCTGAAGGCGCGAATGGGCTGGGACATGCCGTGGTTCACCATCACCGACAGCTTCGACGCCGAGTTCGGCGTGGACGAGTGGCACGGCACCAACGTGTTCTACCGTGACGGCGACCGCATTTTCCGCACCTACTTCATCAACAATCGCGGCGACGAGCAGATGGGGAGCACCTGGAACTATCTCGACATCACTCCGCTCGGCCGGCAGGAGGTTTGGGAAGACTCGCCCGAGGGCTACCCCCAGACCCCGACCTACAAGTGGTGGAACTGGCACGACAGCTACGTCGCGGACGCCGCGCCCGACAAGAAATGGGTCGAGGTATCGGACGCCGGAGAGGCGGCGATGCGCAAGCAGGACGCGGACAAAAGGTGAGCGGTACCCTTTCTGAGGGGCCGACCGACAGCGAGTGTCGGTCGGCGGCCCGCCCACCGGCGCCGAGGGCATAACGACCGGACCGGCACTGCCTTGCGGCCTTCGCGATCGCGCTCGAACCGGCTTTCGACAGTCACCCAGTGCTCCTCCAATTTGCGGTGGCGTTTCGCTCGCTCCATTCTGTTAAGCTTCCGGCGGCAGCGGAGGAAAAAGCCATGACCAGTGCATCACAACAGATCATGAGGCTAGGATTCGGATTCGCCGTGTCACAAGCGCTTCGCGTCATTATCGAGCTCGGCGTCCCCGATCTCCTGGCCGCGGGCGAGCGGTCGGTGGATGAGTTGGCGGCCGCTACTCAGTCAGAGGCCGATGCGCTTTATCGTGTCATGCGACTTCTCGCGCCCGAAGGGGTCTTTAGGGAAGTGGGACCACGTCATTTCGAGTTGACAGAGCTTGGCGCCGCGCTGCGCTCCAATCAGTCGGGTCCGCGTGATTTCGTCCGCATGATCAACAGCGAGCCCTATCTTGCCTTCGAGCAACTGCTGTATTCCGCTCGCACAGGAAAGCCCGCCTTCGACAAGGTGTTCGGAAGCCCGAGATTCGAGTGGCTGTCGGAACACCCGGAGCAGGCCGCCTTGTTTCAGCGCGCCATGGTGGCCATGAGCCAAGGCAGCAACGAGGCCGTTGCCGAAGCTTATGACTTTGGGCCGTTCACGCGGGTTGTCGACCTTGGCGGCGGACATGGTCAGCTTCTCTCGGCGATCCTGGCCCGCAACCCGCATCTGGGCGGCGTGCTTTTCGACCTGCCTTCGGGCGTCGCGGCAGCCCGGCAGGGCGACGGAGGCAACCTGCCGCGCACGGAATTTATCGGGGGTGACTTCTTTGAGAGCGTCCCCAGTGCTGACGTCTACGTCATCAAGAAGGTCGTTCACGATTGGGACGATGAGCGTGCCGCGCTGATCCTGCGAAATTGTCGCAAGGCTATGCAACCGAACGGCAAGGTACTTGTGGCCGAGACGCTCGTGCCGCCGGGTGACGAACCGAACCTGATCAAGGGAATCGACGTGGTCATGCTCGCCATCACCGGCGGCCTGGAGAGGACGGAGGTGCAGTATGCAAGCCTTTTCAACGCCGCGGGACTACAGCTTGAACGCGTGATTGAGACCAAGGGACCCATTTCCATCCTTGAGGCATCTCCAGCCTGAGACAAATACGATCAATGCTACCGGAATGTGTAAATGGGCGCCTTTCGGTCCTTACGCTGACAACTCAGGGAATCGAGATGCTGTGAGGTCAGCGTTGGGTGGGAGATTGCCGTTCGGCGCGGTCCTGCCGAACGGCTTATCAGCGGACGAAGCGTCGTTCCCGTCGAACAACTAACCGCGCGGAGCTATGGGTCGCCAAGGATGAACTACGGAGACATATCGTCCAATACAAAGATTGGGATCTGGTTCAGCCGCCCCCGGATCGCGCACGCCCCACGATCGATCAGACGTTGTAGCACGATCGTCTCCTGTCCCTCGCGCGCGACCTCTTCGACGAGTGCGCCGCTAACGATCAGCCTGGTTCCGATCGTGCGCGTCATCTCTTCGAGCCTGCATGCCACATTGACTGTATCGCCAGCAATCGTACGCTCGACACGCGGCACAACGCCAATACTTCCGATCGCCACCGCGCCGAAGTGTATCCCGATCCCAATTTGGACCGGCAGTCGACCGCGCATGCCTCGTCTGGCATTCCATCGGGCAAGTTCTTCGAGCATTGAAAATCCGCACGCTAATGCAGACGTCGCCTTGCATGGAAAGAATCCATGGGTTCCGAATGCCGCCAATATCGCGTCGCCCGCACGCTGTACAATCCTTCCGCCATGAAGAGAGACCTGCTGAGCCATATGCTCGTGATAGCGGCGCAAGAAATCCATAGTCGTACGCGGAGGTACTCTTTCGGCCCAACTGGTGAACCCGACGATATCGGCAAACAATACGGCCGCCGTCGTAAGATCTTCGCCCTCGACGTTTACAGTTCCGGCCCGAAACGTGGCCGGCCCGCCCGAGCAGAGTGCTCCAACGTTAGTCGCCTCCAGTTCGTTGCGCATCGTTGCTCCTCTACATAGGAACTCAGAGCCTTTAGAATGTCGTGACTTTGCTTGTCGCGCGAGCCATCTGGCGCTAACGTTTCTTTGCCTTCAGGGCAAAGCGCACCCTTCGCAGTAGCTAAGAATCGCTTGGGATGGAGAAGAGCCTCCGGGCAGGAGAACTCTGTGGAAACCCACCAGATCCGATATTTCCTGGCCGCGTGCCAGACGCTCAATTTTTCCCGGGCGGCCGAACTATGCGAGGTCTCGGTTCCATCGTTAACCAAGTCCATCCACAAGCTGGAACAGCAGCTCGGCGGCCATTTGTTCCGCCGTGAACGGCACCTCACCCATTTGACTGATTTGGGCCGGCTCATGCATCAGCACTTTACTGAGGTGCAGAACGCGTTAGACGCCGCTAAAGCGGACGCTGAAAGATATGAGAACCTGCACAAAGCAAGACTCAAGTTGGGCGTTTTCTCAACCATGCCTGGGAGGCATCTGACCTCTTACCTGAGAGCCCTGCGTGCTGCCGCCCCAGATCTTCGACTCAACATTTGGGAAACTAATTGCGAAGAACTCGGCTCGGCGCTGTTGGCCGGCGACATCGATGTAGCCTTCATGAGCGCCACGGAATATGGCGAACGACTGAGGGCTATACCGCTCTTTCAAGAACCCTATTTCATCGCTTTTGCGGCGGGTCACCGCTTCGAGGGGATGAATGCAGTGCCGCTGCGGGATATCAGTGGCGAGGCCTATATCAAGCGACTTCACTGCGAGTTCCCGTCTAATCTATCGAAACTCGGCGTAGCGCCGCCGTACAAGGATGTGCAGGTCCGGTATATGAGTGAGCGCGAGGACTGGATTCAGTTGCTTGTTTTAGCGGGGCTCGGCTGCACCGTCATGCCGCAATTTCTGCCGATCATCGACGGGTTGTTAATTCGCCGCTTAGTCGAGCCGGAGGTATCGCGGCAAATCAGTATCGTAACGGTAGCGGGACGGCCACACAGCAAGCCCGTGTCGATTGCGGTCAAAATCGCTCAGTCCTTGCCTTGGAACATCGAAGGAGCACAAACGCCTCTGACAACTTCGGCTTAAGCGGGCAAGGGCTATATGATGATTGGAACTGGCCCACTGCTCACCCTGGGGCGAAGAGGATAGCGTCGTAACAGAATTTCGCTACGCATGGGCTCCAGCGCGACACACGTGGAACGGCATAAACGAGGCCATCGCCCCTCCTTGCCGCCATCAGAAGCCTTCCTGACGTCGACGGCACCTTGGCGGAAAAAGGCATTGAGCGCCGCTGAAGGCATGTTTGATAAGATGCGATCAGTTCACGGACATCGGCTGATGGGCATCGCGGTGGTAACCTCGTGCTAGTGCCCGAGCGTCCACTCTGGGCTCAATCAAGCCTTTGGCCACGCTCTTTGCTTACGACCGCTCAGGGGTCGATCTTTCCGGTTCCCATCCGACATGGAAGGTTGGCTTGCCGCCCGTCGTGCGGGCTTCCGGAGCGGCCTCAGACCTACGATTATTAGGAGTTACTGATGTTCCCTTCAACTTGTGCTACAGTTGTTGGGATGGAGAGGTGCGACCAGAACTTTCGATGCCGTTCTGGCAGCGTTCAACGAGGTAAGACAGAGCTCTCCGCTGTTTAGTTCATTTGCAACTCGGTACCCAAGCGGGTCACTTTCCGGAGGGGCACATGGCGAAACTCAACGTTGATCAATACGTTGCGGCGGTGGCTGCGCGAATTGCCCATCTGACGCAGACATACGCGATCATTTTTTTCGCCAGCATCGCGACCATGTTCGCGATCCTCGCTTACGCATCATCAGCGGGACTAGCCGCCAAGTCCGCGCTCGCGACGATTGTGGTCGCAATCACGGTTTACGGGGTCTTGGCAACCAAGTCCGCCTTGGATGACTTGAAGGCAATGCTGGACGATGCAGTCGACGACTTCGCGGGCAGCAGCTTCGGCGCTCACCTGAAGCAGATACCTATGGCGCTGTTCACCGGAGCAAGCGTCATCCTCGTCCTCGCAATGGGGGTGACGCAGTTGTGGGCGATCATTTCGGCCTGACGCGGGCCGATCGCGGCCGCTGACGGGGCAGGCGGACGCGACGAGGAGATGACAGCAAAGAGTCAAAGAATGAAGCGTGGCAGCCCGTGCCTGCGCTTGCTTAGACGTGGTCTGCGGGCCTAATCTGAAGGCTTCGCGGGCCTGCCCGCTGCGCGCAGCCGCAGCAGAAGGCGTACAGGACAGCGACCTTTTGCGCGTCCGATTGGGCGCGCGGCGCTGGTGGCAACAGCGGCTTTGGGGGGCGCACTCTGCCGTCTGCGAAGTGCCAGTCTAATGACTAATGTGCATGGCGAAACCGGCGCAAATCCCGGTCGCGAGACCAGTTCTCATGAGGGGACAGGTTGCCGCCGAGCATGTGAGTGCTACATCCGTCAATGGTCCGCAGAGGAGCGTCACCGCTCCTGGTAAAGCACTCTGGAGCCACGCCAACGACCGCTCGGCGACGCGCGCCGGCTGGCCAGGATGATAGCCGCCGGGGTAACGTCCGGCCTGCGGATCCGCGTCGTCGCACCGATTGGGGCAACCGAATTTCCGAAGCGGCGGAGTCGCGGAGAAGACCGACCTTTTCAGGCCGGCCTCGCGCGAAATTCAGGACGCCCCCGGCAGCTGGTTGATCTTCGCCGCCATAATGAAATCATTCTCGTGCAGGCCGTTGATCTTGTGGGTCCACAGCGAGACCTCCGCATGGCCCCAGCCGAAGCAGACGTCGGGGTGATGCCCTTCGTCCTCCGCCAGCCGGCCGACTTCGTCGACGAAGTCCAGCGCCTGCTTGAAATCGTCGAATTTGAACTTGCGTCGGATCAGATGTCCGTCGTCCAGGAGATCCCAGCCCGGTGTCTGCGAAAGATATCCGGCGGCTTCGTCCCTGGTCAGCGGCGGTATGCCGCCGCGGCAGGGCGTGCAGGACTTCTCAGCGATGTTCTCGGTCATAAGTTCCTCCTTTCTGGAGTCGGCTCAGGTTCGCACTGCACTTGCGCGGATCTTTGTCGATGGTCTCCTGCGGCTCGCCAGCGGCTTGCCGTCACTTATGTTTTGGCATTCCGGCCACTTCCTCAAGAGGCGATCTCGACTGGGCTGCCGACCGCGAGGCCGAGTTCCCTATCCGCGCGCCCCTGGTTGACCGCGATCTCGGCAAGCCCGTTCGAATTCTCGTACCAGAACGCGCTGCCCGGCAACCGGTCGCTGAACGTTCTGGCCCGCTCCAGCGTGCGGCCGGCTGCCACAAGTTTCGCATCGGGCGGAAGCACGGCTGCCCTCAGGCCGGTCATGGCATTGCCGTAATGGTCGAGATAGACGATCTCGGCCAGGTCGTCCGGCCAGTCCGGCCGCCTGCCGAAATCGTCGCGCGGTCGGCCGGGCGGCGGCTCGCCGCGCGCCAGCATCGCCGCTACCGGCGCGAACAGGTCGCGCCCGTGGAAGCTGGCCGAAAGCTGTTCGGGACTCCACTCGATCTCCCATGCGCGCGTCTTTCCGGCGCGCCGCTGGACCAGCTCGAACAGGCCGTTGCCGGGGCCGACATACCACCGCTGATCGGCCTCGACGATCACCGCCGGTCGATTGCCGCCCACGCCGGGATCGACGACGCAGAGAAAGACCGTGTCGGCCGGAAACCACACGGCATAAGCCGCCAGCAGATAGGCCGACGCTGCCGGGTTGGTGGCCGGTGCATCGGCGAAGAGGTCGATGACGGGAATGCCTGGCGCCTCCCGGTGCAGCACGGCCTTCATCTGCCCCGTATAGGGTCCGCTGAGGCCGAAATCCGTAAACAGCGCGATCATCTCGCCAGCTTGCGCCTACTGGATGCTTCCGTAAATCGGAATTGAGGACAAAATCACACAGCGATCCAAGGTGCTACGGCGATGTTTGTGCATCGCCTCCTCATGCCTGTGCTTGTCACATGAATGAGGGTCCGCCAAACCAATACGTTCCTGCGTGCCCTATGGTGTCCGATGAGACGCGCGGCGCTGTAGAGCCCAGTACCGGAAGTGCCGTCGGGTGAGAATTACTGCAAAGGGGGAGCCGGCCGGAATTTGACCACGGTATTGTGGGTTTTTCCTTTATTATGACAATAACAATTGTGATACTTCGATGACAAAGCAGCGGGCGGATGCCTTGGGGCGCTGCGGCTGAGAAAGGCCCGCTCGAAAGGGGAAAAGACCAATTGGGGCTGATGCTGGCTCGGCAGATGTGCCGAGAGAGAGGCTCTTTTCATCAGCGATTACCGACGCGTTAGAGGGGCAGATAGGGAGACCTAACATGGCAATACTCGAAGACGCATTTAAAGGTAACATCCTCACCAGCGTTGCGGTTGGCGTAGGGGCACTCATGCTCGCGCCGATCATTGTTCCCATAGCAAGGCCGATGATCAAGGCCGTCATCAAGGCCGGCCTGGTTGCCTATGATCAGGGCAGAATTGCTGCGGCCGAACTCGGCGAAGGCTACGAAGATCTTGTGGCTGAAGCCCGTGCCGAGATGGCGAGTCCCAACGGTGGGACTGAGCCCACTAAACGTCCGGCGGCGAAAACATCGTAACGGCGAAATTCAGAGACAGACACGTAATCATCACATCGCCGGCAGGCTGCTGCATGTTTCCTTGAAAACATGCAGCAATTCAAAGTGCTACAGCGTCCATCGGATAAGACGCGCGGTGCTATAGAAGCTGCCGGCGAGGGGACGGTCGTATGCCCCAAATGGCAACAGATGGGCCACGCAGGCACGAAAGGCGCGCGTCGAGCAGCGGCAGCGACGCAGACGGTCGCCAAGACGACCTTCAGCATCAGTCGCAAGGTGTGGCCGTTGCCGACGGCGTTGCACCGACGCCTGTCCCCGTCAGGCTGGTGCACGCCGTAGTACCTGGGAGAGCCCGTCTTCATATCGACGCGCTCTTGGAAAGCGACCGGACTCAGAGTTTTCTCGAGCGTACTCTTCCTGCGATTGCCGGCGTTTCCGGTGCCACGGCGAGTCCCGTAACCGGCAATCTGCTCGTTCATTACGATCCCGCCACGCCACTCGAGGTGATCATCGGGCGGATCATCGAACTCCTGCAGACCGGCATTGGGCTGTTTGACGACGATTCACATGACAAAAAGGGCTGGTACCATCTCGACGCCGGAGCGGTCGCGACCGACCTTGACACGTCCCGTACACGTGGATTGTCCGAAGACGAGGCGCGGGAGCGCTTGGCGCGTGCGGGAAGCAACGCTCTGCCGGCGCTTCCAACACGCTCCGGCCTCAGCATCTTTCTCGCCCAGTTCGACAGCGTACCCGTCGCGCTCCTTGCTGGTGCAGCGGTCGTCTCTCTCGTCACCGGAGCTTTGCTCGAGGTCGGGGCGATTTTGGCGGTGATGGGGGTGAACGCCGCGATTGGCTACCGAACCGAGACCGGGACGGAGCGGATCATTCAAAGCCTGAACCTGCCGGCGCCCCAGGCCGCCAGAGTGATCCGCGATGGCAATCCGCAGGAGGTGGCGGCGGAGACGCTTGTCCCGGGCGATATCCTGATGCTGGAGCGCGGCATGGTCGTGCCGGCCGACGCGCGCCTGTCCGCCGTACATGGATTGACCGTCAGCGAGGCAGGATTGACCGGTGAGAGCATGCCGGTCCGCAAATCCGATGCGCCCGTAGCCGCGACGCTTCCGCTCGCGGAGCGGACCAACATGGTCTACCGCGGCACGGTGGTGACCGGCGGGAGCGGCACAGCCATTGTCGTGGCGACCGGCGCGCGGACCGAAATCGGAAGCGTTCAACAGCTCGTCGGTGCAACCCTGGCGCCGCAAACACCCATGCAGCGGCAAATGGGCGAACTGGGGCGACAGCTCGGATGGCTGACGCTCTATGCAGGTGGTCTCATTGTCGGCATTGGTTGGTTGCGCGGGATCGCGCTCTACCAGGCGGCCCGGTCGGCCTTGTCCGTTGTCGTAGCCGCGGTTCCGGAGGGGCTGCCCGTGCTCGCCGTTACGACGCTCGCGCTCGGTGTCGAGGACCTGCGACGACGCAATGTTCTCGTGCGCCGGCTCGAAGCGGTGGAGCCGATGGCCGCCGTGCAGGTCGTCTGCTTCGACAAGACCGGCACGTTGACGTTCGGCCGCATGTCCGTGGAGGTCGCCGCCTGCGGAGACCAGATTTACCAGGCTCGAGAGGGCAGCCGGCTCGGCGGCCAGGGATATGCCGCGACGCATCCAAACGGAGACGATCGCCTGAGAAGGCTGCTCACGATCGGCTGTCTCTGCAGCGAGACGGAGGTCGAGCTACATGAAGGCGACAGCATCCTCAACGGTTCGGCGACCGAGAAGGCGCTTATCCAGGCGGCGATCGACAGTGAGATAGACGTTGCCGCATTGCGTCGAGGGTTCCCGCAGGTGTCTATGCAGCAACGCACCGAAGCTTACCGTTTTATGGCGAGCACGCATGCCAACGACGGTCGCCTGCTTCTCGCCGTGAAAGGAAGTCCCCTCGAAGTTCTCGATCGCTGCCGCTGGGAGGGGCTGGCCGGCGGCGGGCGCAGGCCTCTGACGCCAGAGCGTCGCGACCGGATCAAGGAAATCAACGCGGAACTGGCAGACCGAGCGCTACGGGTTCTCGGTTTCGCCTATCGCGATGTTGACGACGAAGCGCAAGTTTCGCGGGAACCGCCGGTGACGGAACTGACATGGGTTGGTCTCGCCGGCTTGGCCGATCCCGTCCGTCCGGGCTTGAAGTCGCTGATGGCGGCGCTTCATCAGGCCGGACTCCAGACAATCATTCTGACCGGGGATCAGCGGGCGACGGCCCGGGCCGTCGCCCAAAAGGTCGGCCTGAACGGGACGGGAGACATTGAAATCATCGATGCCGTCGAGGTTGACCGCATGACGGAGGCCGAGCTGGCGGTTGCGGCGCGCCGCGCGCAGGCCTTTTCGCGCGTCAGCCCCGCACAGAAGCTCAAGATCATTCGCGCCCTGCAGCAATCAGGAACCACGGTGGCGATGGTCGGCGACGGTATCAACGACAGTCCGGCGCTCCGCGCAGCCGATGTCGGCATCGCTTTAGGTCGGGACCCGTACGCAGCAGCGCGCGAGACTGCGGACGTCTATCTCGCCACGGATGATCTCGGCGGGCTCGTTCCGGCAATCGAGAGAGGCCGCACCACCTTCACGAATATCCGCAAGGCGATCCACTATCTCTTCAGCACGAATTTCAGCGAGGTCCTCGTCATGCTGTGTGGCATGGCCGTGGGCCTTGGCGAGGTCCTCTCGCCAATGCAACTCCTGTGGATCAATCTCATCTCCGACGTGCTGCCAGGACTCGGTCTCGCAATGGAGCCGCCGGACGCCGCCGGAATGCAGGACGGGCCCCAGGTCGCGGACAAAGCCCTGCCCGGAGTCCAGAATCTTGCCTCGCTCACCAGCGAGGCGGCGCTGCTCGGCTCAGGCGCCATGGCGGCAGGCCTCTACGGCGCGATGCGCTATGGGACTGCGTCGCCGATCGTGCGGACCATGACTTTCGGCGCTCTGGTGACGGCCCAACTGCTCCATGCGATCACCTGCCGATCGTCTACTCGCAGTGTTTTCGATCACGGATCCAGACCCGCCAACCCGGCACTCACGGGCATTCTGGCCGGTTCGGTGGCGGCGCAGTCGGCCGCCTTGTTCGTGCCCGGCATCCGCAGACTGCTCGGCCTCGCACCGCTTGGCATCCTTGATGCAGGCATCATGCTCGCCGGCGGAACGCTTCCATTCGTGGTCGCCGAGGCGCGCAAGTCGGGTCTCAGGGCCAGCACAAGCCATGCGAGTGCGCCGCTCACGTTCACGTGGGCGTCGATGGAACCTGCCGAGAAATCCCGCCCCAGGCTGTTGGAGGCGCCGGCCGATGGTTCATGGCGACGCCAGCAGTAATTCGCCGTCATTCCTGTGCTTGTCACAGGCACTATTGATGTGGGGGATCGCGCAATTACGCCGCGGCGGGAAGGGCGAGCCGTTGCTCCGCAATTTCCGGGACGGCCGGTGCGACCGGCGTGGCTGCGGGGCTCGCGAGCCACAAGGCAGAGCGGGTTGCCGCCTCGACACCCAGTTCGACCATCAGCCCTCCCGGCTGGCGCGAGATCAACGCAAGCGCGACCTTCACGATCAGCGAGCCGAGATCCATGTCGCCTCCGGACAGCGTGCGAATGTGGGCATCGATCCGCGCGACAGGCGGCAGCGGCTGGCGCTCGCAACGGGATTCAGATCGGGCATTTCCGAGATCGAGCCCGTGGTTCAGGGTGGCCAGGTCACACGAGTCGTTGTGCTCTATCAGAACAGTTGCGGTGAGCGGATTGACCTGGACGGCGACAACGCCCTCGCAGGCCAGCAGATTTGCCCGAAGTTCGTTGAAGTACGCTGCGTGATGTCGCCGTGCCGGGATGCTGATGCGCACTCGCCCCCGTGTGCGATGGATGATCTGGGCATAATTTCTGCTCGGCATTGGTCGTCTGCTCGTCGTGTTTCGGAATTTCCAGCCCCACATGGGTCCGCATTGCGGTCCATATAGGCCGCGAGCATGACAGTATGACTACAGTCGAAGGGTTTCGCCCGAGGAACGCGGCTACCCGATCACTTGAGAGGTGAGAAAGATAAGACTGCCGGCCAGGGCGCCGACTATGGTGCCGTTCATGCGGATGTACTGGAGATCGCTGCCGACGACGAGTTCCAGGCGCTCCACGAGCGTCGGACTGTCCCAGCTTCTGACGACTTCCGTCACAAACTTGCCGATCTCGTGACGCCAAGAGACCAGATACACGGCAAGCTGCTCCAGAAACGCGTCCATATGTTTCAGCATCGCCTCGTCGGTCGCAAGCGTCTTGCCCATGAGCATGCAGATCTTCTCAACGGCCGAGCGTGCTTTCGACGTTGGCTGCGACAGGTCTTCGAGCATCACCCGCGAGGTCTCTTGCCACACGGCCGCGACCCAGGCCTGAACATCCGGATGCTCGAGGATGCGGTTCTTGGAGGCGTTGATCTGCTTGCGCTGCTCCGGCGAATTGATGAGCTCATTGATCAGATGCGCGAGTGCCTCGCGAAACTTCAATCGAACCTCGCTCTCCGGCTCTCTGAGGTCATTGAGGAGGTCGGCACAGCCGGTGATGATCGCGTCGGCAATTTTCCGGTTTATGGTCTTCGGGATCCACCAGCGACTGCGTTGCTGGACCAGCCCGTAGATTTGCTCCCGGTTCTCTTCGAGCCATTGGGCCGCGACACCCAGGACGCGCTCGAACAGGACATCGGCCTCGCCGCTTTCGGTAACCATGTGAATCACGCGGCCCATGAGGGGTGCGATATCGGCTTGCCGGAGCTGCTTGCCGAGCGTGCGTCGGACGAACTCGCGCAGGTCGCGGCTATCAAGCGAGCGAACGAGGTAGGGCATCGCTGTGACGACGGCGTTTGCGATGACCGGTGCAGTCTCAGGGGCCGACAGCCATCTCGCAAAGCGCTGCGCCGCGTTGGCGCTCCTGAGCTTCTTGAGCAGCACTTCCTGGGTCAGGAAGTGACGTTCGATGAAACGGCCAAGGGTTTGCCCGATGCGCTCCTTGCTGTTCGGGATGATGGCCGTGTGCGGAATGGGAATGCCCAACGGGTGCCGAAAAAGCGCCGTCACCGCGAACCAGTCCGCAAGCCCGCCTACAATTCCTGCCTCGGCTGTGGCGCGAAGCAGCCTTGTGCCGAAGCCGGGATCGGGGATGAAGTGTGTTCCGACAAAGACGGCGCCCATGGTGACGAGAAGCGATGTCGCCAAAGTGCGATTGCGCTGGAGGCGCCGCCGCAGGAAATCTTCGGAACGAGGCGGCGGTAGGGTGCCCGAAGCGGGGGATGGGGTGTCAAGCGATCGAATGCGATCCTCTGCCATGGCATAACCTCTTTGATCGACGCGCTGCCGGGGCCTCGCGGCTGCTGAGACTCCGTAAATCGGAATCGATCTACGGAATCATGCAGCAATTCAAAGTGCTACAGCGATCTTTGCGCGTCCGATCGGACGCGCGGCGCTGTAGAAAACTTTCACCGCCCGACAACCACAGAATCAACAAGCATGGCAAGAGCTGCTATGATGAGCGTGGATCGCTGCCCGTTGGTCAGGCGTGGGGTATCTAACGATACCCTGAGACACCCGTCTTGGTCACCCTTTGAGGGAGATGGACGACATGCTGCCGATCGCCTTTCTTGAACATGAGACACCCGGGCGGGTGCGCCTGAAGGTCCCTTCCAAGCGTGGCGACGCGTCATTCTTCCAGGGCGTCGCGCGGGATCTCGCCGACAACGGCGTTATCGCCGAGCTGAAGACGAACCATCAGACAGGCAGCATTACCATCTGGCACTCGGGTGATATCGACACGCTCCGTGACGACGCCGCGGCCCGCCGTATCTTCGAACTTCGTGCCGAGCGACCTGGCACTCTCAGTAATCGCGCTGTCGTACGCGCGCTGAAACCGGTGGGCGACACCGGCCTTCTCAAGGCGGCCGGCGCGGGGCTGCTCGGGTTCAGCCTTTTGCAGGCCTTGCGAGGGCGAACATTAGGACCTGCAAGCGAATTCTTCTGGCATTCCTACGCGGCGCAACGCCTCCTGGGGAGCCCTATGCTGTCTTCGACCCTGGCAGGGTTCGGTCTTTTGCAGCTCATGCGAGGGCGCGTGCTCGGATCGGCCACGGGAATGGTGTTCTATGCCGTGGTGATCCAATCTCTGGTCCATGCCATCGAGAAAGAGCGCGAGCGCGCCGAGTGATGGGTTCGGCCCGGCCGGGGCCTCGCTTCAAGCTGACGTCTCAGTTTTCGATAAGGCCTCGCCGACGGCTGTCGAGTATCGGGGCAAGCAGATATTCGAACAGGCTCTGTTCGCCGTCCATAAGCATGACCTCGGCCGGCATGCCAGGAATAAGCTGCACGTCTTCGAGCTTTGCGAGGTCCGCTGGAGTGACCGCCACTTTTGCAAGGAAATAGGTCACTCCCGTTCGTTCATCGGCGATCGCATCGGCTGAGATCGAGCGCAGCCGGCCGTGAATGAGCGGCAGGCTCCGCTGCCGATAGGCCGTCAGGATCACGCGGGCGGACATGCCGGGCCGGATGCGCTCGATGTCGGTCGGTCGGACCCGGGCGTCGATGACAACTCCGCTGTCGTTCGGAACGAGGTCGAGCAGCGCCTGTCCTGGATCTATCACGCCGCTCTCCGTCGTCACGTGGAGGTTCATCACTGTGCCGGCAACGGGAGCACGAATGACCGTACGCTCGAGTATGTCCTCGCGCGACGGTAGCTGGCTCTTGAGCTCCGCCAGGATCCGGCGCATCTCGGCGAGTTCCGAACCGAGCTTTTCCTGGCGCTCTTCGGCGATCGTAAGCAGCTGCAGATTGGTTTCGCCCATGGCTTGCGCATTCTCGGCGATCTTCGCCCGGTTGGCTGCTTTCGCGGCTGCGATATCGGCCCGATGACGCTTGAGCGCCAGTATTCGCGGCTTGCGCTCCAGATGCTTCTCGAAAAGATCCTGCGCGGCCGTTATTTCTTCGTCGATCAATGCGATCTGATCGGCTTCGGCGGCGATCACTTCCCGCAGGCCGGCATTCTGCTCCTCGAGTTGGCGAACGCGCGCCTGGAGGATCTGGATGCGACCCCGGTGCGCTGCCTGCCGGCTGGCGAACAATTGCCGCTGCCCCTCCATCAATCGCTGCAGGTCAGCGGAGCGGCTGCGAAGGAGAAAATCTGGGAAGCTGATTTCGGCCGCGTCGGTGCGCTCGGCCTCGAGCCGAGCCTCCGTCGCCAGAACGTGCAGAAGTCGCTCCCGAATTTCCGCGTCCTGAGACTTGGCCTTCGTGTCATCGAGTGTAATCAGCGGATCTCCGGCGCTGACCATGTCACCCTCGCGGACATGGATCGACCGAACGATCCCGCCTTCGAGATGCTGAATGGTCTTGCGGTACCCGTCGGGGCTGACGACGCCGGGGGCGAGCGCTGCGCTCGCCAGCGGGGCGAGCACGGACCAGCTGCCCAATACCAGAAGGAACAGCGTGATGGCCAGGAGCCCCAGACGTCGCGGCATCCTGGTCGCCGTCGCGAGCGGGTCCGGCGACGCCTCGGCGCTGGGCCACTTGCCGTGGCGCAGCATGCGCGCGAGCGCGAACAACACAACCATCGCAGTTGCCAGAATGATGAGTGCAACAGCTGTTTCGCTCAATGCGATGCCGGCAAGCGCCAACTGGTCCTGGGTTGCGGCGATCGCCACCGCGTAGCCCGCCAGCAGCCAGTCGATGGCGCGGGATAGCTGCATTTCGACGCTGCTCGCAACAAATTCCACCAATTCCAGCTTGTCGGACATGCTTCATTCCCCCGCTTTAAGGCGGTTCTCGCGGCCAAGGATTTGCGATGGTTCATCGGGACGAGGAGCCTGCAAGGGAGCTTGTAGGGGCCTCGCGGCCGTTGATCCGGCCGGCTGTACCGGCCGCACCATCTTCTCGCGCGGGCCGAAGGCTGCGACGGTGCCGTTGTGAAGTGCCAGGACCTTGTCGGCGCACGTCAGCACGGAAGCGCGGTGGGTGACGATCAGGACCGTCGTTCGAAGCTGCTTGAGTGTGGTCAGCACTTCGATCAGGGCGCGGTCGCCGGCCTCGTCCATGTTCGCGTTCGGCTCGTCCAACACGACGAAGGACGGATCGCCGTACAAGGCGCGCGCAAGCCCAAGGCGCTGCCGCTGGCCGAGCGAGATCCGCTGCGAGTGCAGGGCGATCTCGGTTTCGTAGCCGTCCGGTAATGAGAGGATCAGTTCGTGCACGCCGGCGACCTCTGTTGCCCGGATCAGCGCGTTGCTGTCCACCTCGCGAAAGCGCGCGATGTTCTGGGCCACCGTGCCCGGAAGCAGCTCGACTTGCTGCGGCAAGTAGCCGATATGCGGGCCGAGAAGCTCCGGATCCCAGTCGAAAACGTCGGCCGCGTCGAGCCGGACGTGACCCTTGGTCGGCTTCCAGGCGCCGACGGCGAGGCGGCAGAGGGTCGACTTGCCGGCGCCCGATGGGCCGACTACGGCACAGTTCTCGCCCGGGTTAATCGCGAAGCTGATGGCGCTGAGAACCGGCTCCTGACAGCCGGGCGGGAGATAGAACACGTTCTCGAAAGTGAGCCCGCCTTTGGGGCGGGGGAGGGCGACGCGGTCGCGTGCATCGCGTGAGGTGCCGGCGAAGAGCTCCTTCAGGTTCGCATGCGCGCTCCGCGCGGCGACGAAGGCACGCCAGGCGCTGGTCGCCCGTTCGATCGGGGCGAGCGCCCGGCCCATGACGATCGAGCCGGCGATCATGGCGCCCGCGGTTATCTCGCCACCGATGACGAAATAGGCGCCGGCGGCCAGGATGGCGATTTGCAGGATCAGCCGGAGGCTGCGCGAAATCGAAAGGATCGTGGTCGTCCGATCGGCCAATAGCTGCTGCTCGGCCACGACCTCGGCCTGGCGGCGGCGCCAGCGCTCGAGGACTGCCTGCGCCATGCCGAGTGGCATGATCGTCTCGCCGGCATCGACATAGCGCATGGCATTTTCCTGGTGGGTCTTGGTGACGGCCGCGACGCGCTTCTGCCGGTCCCGCGTCAGCGCGTCGTTCGCCAGGGCGAGCCCCAAAAGGAGGACGGCACCGGCCGTTGCGACCACGCCCAGTGCCGGATGCAGGGCCCAGATGAAGGCGAGGAAGATTACGCTCCAGGGCATGTCGAGAAAGGCGAGCACGGCGTCGCCCGCATAGAAGGTCCGCAGATCGGCAACGTCGCGGGTGCCGGCGCGACCCTCCTTTCCCGCGAGCCGAACGTCCATGGCGCGCCTCAGCATCGGCACGTTGAGCTCGGCGTCGAGCCAGCCGGCCGCGCGGCCGAGGACCACGCGCCTTGCCTGCTCGAGCGCACCGTAGATCACGACGGCGAAGGTCGCGATCAGCGTCAGCCACAAGAGCGTGTCCAACGACCCGCTCGAGAGCACCCGGTCATAGACCTGCAGCATGTAGATGCTGGCGACGAGAAGCAGCAGGTTGAGAAGGCAGCTCAGCCCGATCAAGAGCGGGAACTGCCTGCGTATCGCGCCCATGACCTCCGCGAGCCGGGTGGTGCTGGTGTCGTGTGGCATCGGTTACCTTCCGTGAACTGGAAACCTCGGGAAGGACGCGAGCCCGCCCCGGGGGCGGACTCGCCATCGTGTCAGACGACCGTCGGGTCGAGGTCAATCGAGAACGCGTCCGACTGGCTATCGTCATCGCCGTCGAATATCGTCGCCGTGAAGTCGAGTTGCAGGGGCTGCGGATTGAACTGCTGCTCGATCGTCCACTGGATCACCGGGATCTTCACGGTGCCCGCGCCCATCGTGAGCTGGACCGCATCGATCTGCTTATCGCCGGCATCGATCTCAAAGAACTTCCCGCCTTCGGCCACGTCGGGGATCAAAGGATCCTTGCGGGGGGCATCTTGCAGTATAGCGTCGGTGACCAGGATCTGGTCACTGAAGGTCCCGTCGCTGAAGTAGATCCTGTAGTAGAGCTCCTCGGTTGGCCGGCTGTAGCCGCCGACGGAGTTGTCGATATAGACCGTCACCCGGTCCACGACCTCCTCGGGATTGAAGACGAAGCTCTCGTCGCCCGCCTGAATTCCGGCTCCGGTGCCATCAAGGTTGTTGTTGTTGATGCCGATGCCCGCGGTCGATACGTTCATCTGCGTCGCGCTGTTGATCAGCGTCGGGATCTGGTTGGCCGGTGTCAGGAAGGACTGGATTTGGTCCTCGGTCAGGTCCGTTGCGCCGGAATAGACCAGATCGAGGAGGTCATTCGGAGTCTGGGGCGGGTCAGCCAATGCGTCGCCGCCCGACACGCCCGAGGCGGGCGCATTCGCAACAACACCGAAGAACACCACATCGTCAGCTCCCGCCTCGCTGCCGCCGAACAGCAGGGTGCGCACCGGGTCGGGACCGCCGGCCTTGAGCGATCCCTGGGTGGTATCCCTGGTGATCACCTGCGTCGGCGGGTTGTCCATTTGGAACGTATACTCGTCTGTCAGTGGATCGAAGGCCAGCGTGAAACCCACGGTCTCGTCGACGCCGTCGCCGTTGAAGTCGTCCGTGATGGAACCGGTGTAGGTGAGGCCGTCGTCCGTCTGGAGCGCGCTGCCGCCGGTGACCGGGCCGTCGCCGATCTGATAGCTGTCGAAGGTAACGTTCAGCGACTTGAGCCCGTCTTCCCCAGGCGCGTGATCCCAAGTGCCGGTCTGGGGATCCTCGGTAAAGATTCCGGAAATGTCATTCACCGTGATCGTCGGCCCGTCATCCTCGAACCGGACCTTCGAACCGATCTCCTCGACGTCGCTCGAGACCTGTCTGAGTGAGAAGCCGCCGAGATCGAAGGACACGTTGCTGCCTATCGGCTCGTCATTGCGGACCAGCACGCGGTTGTGGTCGTCAGTGGTCGTGTACTGGATGACATCGTCGTCCATCACGCCCGTGATCGTGGCCGAGTTGCCCAAGATCGTGACGGTCAGGGTGTTGGTGACGTCGACCCCTCCGCGGATAACACTCACCGACTCGATATCGATCTCAGCGTCGCCGGTCACGAGCGGGTCGTTGTTGTTGATATAGTTGGTCCCCGTTCCGTCTGCTGTGCGATAGGCCAGGATCTCCACGGTAGCAGTCGTGGTGGGACTGCCCGGATTCATCTGCGAGATGGTGATCTCGCCGCCCAGAACGTCTTGGGCGTAGCCGCCGAAGTCGATGTTGGCCTCGACGTTTGCCTCGGTTGGGCTAAGAGGTTGCCCCGGGTTATTGCCGGCGTTGGGCCCGGCAATATAGTCCGCGTTCGCCCCCGTTACAAAGGTGATCACCAACGACTTTTGGGCCTTGATATGTTGACCTTCGGTGCCGAGCGTGGTGGGACCGCCGCCCTGGCTTGAACTGACGGTGTCGCCGTCATTCGACACATGCTGACCGGCCGACTGGTTGGCCGGATCCTCGCCGGTGACAAGGATCGCCAGCGACGTGTTTCCGAACATCATGAAGAGGTTCTGGCCGGAAGGCGCATTTGCGAAGGAGAATTCGGTGTCCCCGATGGCTGCGACGAACAGCTTGTTCGTCAGGTCGAGGAAGTCGTCGTGATCGGCAACACTGGTGCCATCGGTGTTGTGCGCCAGCGTGTAGCCGTCTGCGATCACGGTCCACATCTTGGCGCCGGTGGTGATGCCGTTGCCGTCCTTCACTTCCTCGAGATAGACCGCGAACGCGATGGGATCGTCGCCGGTATCACCCGCCACGCCGTACACGATGTTGTTGTTGGTTGGATCGGCGAAGAGGAAGACTTCCGTGATGGTCCCGTCGTCAGCCACCGCGAACAAACCGCTGCTGAAGGTGGACGTCGCGCCAGTCACGTAATCCGTGAACGCGACTCCATTGGCGCCGGTAAGCGCGAAGTCGCTGGACAAGCTGGCGCCGGTGACGGTCAAGATGTTACTGCCGGTGTTGGCGCCGTTGTAGCCGCTGAGCGCGGCCTCATCCACCGTCAGACCCAAGGTGGTCAGTCGGCCGGAAAATGCAGTCGGCAGTGGCGGGCTGCTGCTCAAAATGTCATTATCGTCGGCGTCGCCCGCAGGGGACGGTGTAGCGGTCGCGTTTTGCAAACCATCGGTTTCATCGAGAACGACAAACGCGCCAGTCGGCGTGATCGTGATAGCCATGATCCTTCTCCTTCATAAAGAGCGGCCTCAACGGTCGTCAGTTGTCTACGTCCTCCCGCTGGGTCGCTGGAGTCGCCGGGGCGCACCTGCTGTCATGTTTCGTGGAAAGAGGCAGCGGCAGGCTGCCGGCCGCAAATCTTTGCAGCCCAGCAATCGAATAGCTGTGGTGATTGAATTGATCCGCTGATGGCACTTTTCGTGGCTGCCATTGCCGAATTGCCTTGCGCGGATCCGCGCAAGGCACCCCCCTTGGATGAGGTCGCCAGTCATCTCTCGGAATAGGAGCGCACCCCGACTCTATACCTACTCCCAGTTGGGTGGATGGCGGCGGCGTCGTAGTAGTATGGAGCACCCGCTTTTAGCTTTATTCAAGCTATCCTTACGGAGTAGCACGGTTCCCGCGTAATGCTTTCGGAGTAGAGAGCCTGGGCGGAGAGGTGAAGCTGGTCAGCACTCCTCAGGCGGCTTGAGGTGCCGAAATTGCAACAGCAACAGGAGGTCGTAGGTGATCTTGAGTGCAGCGCAGATGAGGAGCGGCCAAGCGCGATAGGAAGCGGCAAAGAGAGCACCCGCGAGCGCTGGGCTGGCGGCTGCCGCAAGACTGCGCGGCACCGACGTGAAGCTTGCGGCGGCGGCGCGTTCCGCCTCCGTCACGACCGCCATCACATAGGACGAGCGTGTCGGCACGTCCATCTGCGAGAGTGCCGCTCGGATGAGCAGCAGGACGAGCACGACCGGCAAGCTTGGCGCGAATGCCGCCAAGGCCAGGGCAATGCTGGAGGGAATGTGCGTGAAGACCATGGTGTTGATGAGCCCGATCCGCTTCGATAGCCAGGCGGCGACGGGAAACGAAAACGCCGACAGCACGCCGGTCCAGAAGAAAAACACACCGGCTTCAGAGAGCGAGAGATTGAACCGCTCGAACAGCCATAGGGCCAGCAGCGACTGGACCACGAATCCGCCGGCGAATGCATCGAGGCTGAACAGGGCTGCAAGCTTCAGGACGATGCCACGCGAGGGGCCAAGTGCGGCCGCTTTGTCGGATTCGTGGCTCACGGGCCGAGGCGGTATCCGAGCATAAAGAAGACCGCCAAGGAGGCCCACGACGGCATAGAGAACGAACATCAGCTTGATGGCCGTCAGTTGCTCCAGCGCCAAGCGCGTCATCAGGTCGGGCAGTGCCGCGGCGAGGGCGCCGACGGCGCTTGCAAGCGCGCCGACGAGGCTGTAGCGAGCGAACATGCTCGTGCGCGCGCTACTCGCCACTTCGCGGGTGAGCACCGCGTGCTCCAGTGGCACGAAGACGCTCACGCTACCGGCGGAGGGATTGATCGTGCCGGCAAATGCGACCACCAGCAGAAGCGCATAATCGTTGATCATGGACATGGCGACACCACTGGCGACCATCAGGCCGGCAGTTGCCAGGAGCAGGCCGCGCAGATCATGGCGGGCGCCGAGAAAGCCGATGGCGACCGTCAGGAGGGCAGAGCCAAAGAGCGATGCCGTCGCGATGACGCCGACCTGCAGCGGCGAAAAGCCGAGCGCGAGCAGATAGACCGGCAGCAGGATGGCGACGAAACCGTCGCCAAAGTCGCGCAGAGCGCGTGCCGCGAAAAGATATGTGGCCGGATGAATACCTTGCACCGGAGTGTTTCCTTTCGCGCGTGTCCTGACGCTATAGATCCACCCCATCAGCAATTCATAGAAGGGGCCGATGAGCAAGCCACCTGCCGACGTCACCGCAACCCGCTGCAACCAAAGGCGGCCCGAGCGATGGGCGAGGGGCACCCCACGGAGCCTGCCGCGATGGATGCTGCTTGACGGAGTGCGGGCGGCAGTGAAATGATCGTGCATTCCCGATGAGGAGTGTGACTTGGCTGCGTTCGTGGCGACAGACCCCGAAGCCTATGAGGCGTATGTTGGACGGGGCAGTCAGCGTCTCGCCCCCGCCTTCGTGCGCTTCGCTGGTGTCTCGGCCAACGAGCGAGTTCTGGACGTCGGCTGTGGAACCGGGCATTTGACACGTGCAATCGCGGCGGCGAGCGCACGAGCGACCGGCATCGATCTCTCACAATCATATGTCGATTTCGCGCGACGGGCGACTGCCGACAGGATGATTACCTTCGACGTCGGTGACGCCCTTGATCTGCCGTACGCGGATGGCGTTTTCGAACGCGCGCTGTCCATGCTCGCTCTGGATCTATTGCCTGACGCGGCCCGAGGCCTGCGCGAGTTCCGCCGGGTCACGCGGCCGGGAGGCACTGTGGCAGCGGTCGTCAACGATTTCCGTTGCGGCTGGACGCCGTTCAGCCTGGTTTGGGACGCGGCGGCGGTGCTCGATGCCGATGGCGCAGCGATGCGCGATGAAATGGTGTCCAAGCCGCTGGGTTGGCCCGGCGGGCTCGCAAGACTGTTCGGTGTGGTTGGTTTCGCGAATGTGGCGGAAGAACAACTGCGCGCAATCTTCGAGTACCGGTCGTTCGCAGACTATTGGTCCAGCTTTCTCACGGGGCAGGGAAAGACTGGCAGCTACGTCACGAAACTCGAAGGCGAGAAACGCAGCGAACTGGAGCGCCACGTCAAGGCAGCCTACCTTTGTGGCATGGCGGATGGTCCACGCGCCTTTGCCACCTCGTTCTGGGCTGTGCGCGGCGAGGTTCCAACCCAGCAATAGCCCGCTGCCCCCCGGAGGCAAGTGGGGGATCACCGGTTCGCTCACGTCGATGCGGCCCAAGGACGTCATCGCAATTTCTTGATGCTGGCCTCCTCGACAGCCGCGACGAACGCGTCGCGGGCCTGCTCCCACGGATAAATGCCAAACATTGCGTCGGTACACTCATTGAGCGCGGTCTGGTAAGCGGCACCGTGTCCGGTGGGCCAATGTTCGCTGAGCAGGCGCGCTGCATGACCTGGCGTCCAGACGATCTCCACGCGTTCGCCCAATTGGACGATGACGGCTTCTCCCCAGGTGGCGTTCATTGTCTCAACTCTACGTTCAATGCGCGCCTAACCGCACACGCCGGCAATGGTTCCTGCGGACCCATCGGAAGCGACCATCATTGTGGGTGCGAGCTATGACATCGCGCCCCACCATCGAAGAGTCTGCCGCGCGACCTGTGACGGCGCTTCAGTTATTCGCACGATTCTACCGCGCCCAAGGACTTGGGCGCTGCTTCATTCCTGTGACGGGCACAGGAATGAGGAGGGGGCGGCAGCGCGCCACGACACAACGGACTTGGTGAGGAGGGCATCTGTCAAAGGCAGCCACGTTGCTGTCGTGTCCCTTGATCATGCACAGCAGGGGCGGACTGCGCCTCCCTTTGCAGTACGAAGGCTTCTCCTCCGTCCGTCATTCCTGTGCTTGTCTCAGGAATCCAGCCACGGCGCGTCCGCGCCGTGAATGACTCCGTGTCTCCGCCACGACAGACCAGCGGACCGGTGCGAGCCTATTCCAAAAGCAGCGCTTCGATCAGGGCATAGGTTGCCCGAACCCGCGCTTCGTTGGGATAGTTCCGGTTCGCGAGGACGACGATGCCGAGGTTCTCGCCCGGAAGCAGCACGACATAGCCGCCGAAGCCGTTCGTCGATCCGGTCTTGTTGATGATGACGTCCTTCTGGGGCGCGAGCGCCGGTTCGATCCTGACTGCCTTCTGCGGGTGAAGGATGAAGTCATAGCTGTTTCCCGCCACCATCGTCTCAAGATCGACGGGCCACGGATACTGCTCCCAGATCATGTCCTGCGTGAATTTGGTGGTCCTGAACTGGCCCTGCTGCGTCCGTTCAACGGCCGCTTTCAGCTCCGGGGAGACGGTGCCGATTCCGAGTTCCACATCGAGCAGCTTCAGCATGTCGCGCGCGCTCGACTTGATGCCGTAGGCTTCCGCGTCGAGGACGCCCGGGGTGGCGCGGATCGCCTTGTCGGTCTTGCGCTGGTAGCCGAAGGCGTAGTTGTCCATCGCCGTGGCGGGCACGTCGATAAAGGTGTTCTGAAGACCGAATGCGGGGACCAGCACCGTCTGGACGGCCTGGGTGTAGTCCGTTTCCATCGCGCTTGCGGCGATGTGGCCGAGCAGCCCGATGCTGACGTTGGAATAGCTGCGCGTTCCGGGCTGCGGCGGTTGCCAATCCTTCAGCCAGTTCACGAGCTCCTTGGTGTCCGCGATGCCATCGGGAACCTGCAGCGGCAGCCCGCCGGAATGATGGGTCGCGAGATCCATGAGCGTCAAGCCATCCCCGATCGAGCAGGTGTCGGCGCACAGGTGGCGGGAGACCTTGTCATCGAGGGATAGCTGACCGCGCTGCTCGGCGAGCGCCGCCAACGTCACGTTGAAGACCTTGCTGATCGACCCCAGTTCGAAAAGCGTGTCGGGGGTTACCGGCCGGTTGTCGGCACGCGATGCCAGGCCCGCCGCATAGAAGCTGTGCTCGCCGTTCCTGGTCACGCCCACGACGAGCCCGGGAATTTTGTATTCCTCGATGGTGCTCGCAAAGGCTGCGCGCGCTTTCGACTGGAAGGCGTCGTCATTTGCCGCAGCGGACGAGAAAGGGAGCGTTGAGACGATCAGGCTGAAGGCTGCCAGTCTTAGGCTTGTCATTTGGAACCTTTCTGTCGGCGGATGTGCGTCGCATCGTCGGGGATATCCCGGTCGAACGATCGCATTGGCGCTTCCGTCGCATTCCTCGCAAGCCAAGGCAAGGCAGAAAAGACGCTCTGGCGCGCCCTGTGGGCAACGTGAAAGATTGACCCATTGCGGACGCCCACACTTCCAATCCTCGAGATGAGTTCTTGTCGCCAGCCGTTGGTCTTGGCCCTCAATACATAACTGCGTTGAGTGTGACGTTGACAGGCGAACCCGCCTCGATCTGTGTGCTGCCGCGCGCCATCAGCCAGCCATCTGCACGCTCCAGGCGCGCGACGATCCGCAGCGTTGGCGAAGCTTTCGAGCTTGCGGGCGGAGACAAGGAAAAGGCTATTGTCTTTGATCCGCCGTCGCTTCTGATGCGCGTTTCCGTGGCGCGACGTCGCGCACTATCTTGAATAGCAGGGTCCTCGAGATAAATTTCGAGACGACCCTTCGGTATAACCGCGCCGCCCTCGAACGTGACCGTGCCGCGAATATCTGTCGATTGCGCAGCGACTGGCCCGGCGACCGCCGCGACGGCCGCAGCTCCGACGGTCTTTAACACTGTGCGGCGGTCGGTCGGGCGCTTCATCACACACTCTCCATGATCCCCCCGCAAGACCCGGGCGGTCGCGGCATTGCCGCTCGGCTCAGGGTTCGAGAAGAGAAACCAATTGCAAACGTTGCACTGGGAGGGGCGCCTGAAAGCGCCCCACCCGCGGTCGAGTTAGATGATAATGAAGTCGGCCGCCGAAAGCCTCAGATTTGTGCTCAGCTGCGCAAACTGAATGGCTGCAACGTCTCCGCCGCCATCGGCGTCATAGGACAGGGCGCCGCTATCGGTGTCGTAGATGATGCGGTCGTCCGCGTCATGAGCGACGCCCCCCGCACTCCCGTAAAACGCGCCCAAGGCGAGAGCGCCGTCGCCACCCACGCTCTCGAAGATGAGGTTGTCCAGCAGGATCGTGTCGTCGATGACCTTGAAGTCCTTGATCCAGTCGACATTGCCGTTCCCAAGCTCCGTCGAGAAGCGGAATGTATCCTCTCCCTCGCCACCGGTGAGCGTGTCGGCCGCCAGACCGCCATCCAGCAGATCGCTGCCGCCGCCGCCGGTGAGCGTATCGGATCCCGCAACGCCCGGCTGGGCCGGCGCAGGGGGAAACTCGACCGATACGTTCAACTCGTATGTCGAGCCTGCCGGCACGGCCTCCGCCCAGCCATCGCCTGGCGCCGTCGGTGACCAGCTGCCTTCCAGTATGTAGTAGGTTCCGGTCTCCTGAGCGACGAATACCAGGCTTGAATCCCTGTTGCTTGTAGAGCCGGGATCGCCGCCACCATCATCGTTCTGAGCGACGATGTTGCCGGCGCTGTCGAGCAGCCTGACCCAACTGTCATGGACATTGGGATCGGCAATTCCGTCAATGTCTATGGTGATGACCGTGCCGGCCGCCAAATCGATCTTATAATATCCGCCCTGGCCGTTGCCGGTGGCGTTGACGGTCGTGTGAAGGACCGTCGTCGAATCGAAGATATCGGGGTCGCTGGTCAGGGAAAAGTTGTTGGAGATGTCGAACGCGGCTGCGATCGAGTTGTTCGTCGCGTCCGGTCCCAGCGTGGCGTAACCGGTTCCCATGCCCGGGCGTGGCGGTGCGTCGCCCTGATAGGCGAAATCGCCGAGCAGGGTGTCATCGCCGCCGCCGCCGTCGATCGTGTCGTTCCCGCCCTGGCCAGTCAATACATTGGCTGCACCGTTGCCGGTCAGTCGGTCATTAAATCCCGAACCTGCAAGATTTTCGATGGAGACATATGTATCTCCGCCGGACTTGCCTCCAGCGAGAGTAAGCCTGACACCGCTCGTTGCGTCAGCGTAGTCTGCCGTGTCGCTGCCGGCGCCGCCGTTCAATCTGTCGGCCCCGCCGCCGCCGGTCAGCGTGTCGTCGCCAGCGCCGCCGGAGAGCTCATTGGCCAAGCCATCGCCGATGAGATGGTCACCAAAAGAAGAACCGACGGCATTTTCAAAGCCTGCGAGTATATCGTGCCGGATCGCTGCGCCTCGGCCGACGATTTGCACCGGACCATCACCGTCGCCACCGCTGGCTGTGCCGTTGGCAAGATCGATCGTCACACCGTCAGGGCTACCCGCGTAGACGACCGTGTCGATGCCGGAGCCACCATCCAGATAGTCTTGACCGGCGCCACCGATGATCGTGTCGTTGCCGTCTTCGCCATACAGGATGTCGCCATCATTGCCGCCATCCAGGATGTCGTTGCCGCCGCCGCCGCTGAAATAATCGCCGCCGCCTTGGCCCCAGAAATGGTTTGCGGCGGCTGTGCCGATGAAGCGGTCGATGCGGTCGTCGGAACCGATCAGGTTTTCGATGCTGTAGAACGTGTCACCCGAGGCGGTTCCGCCGCTGGCGACATTCGTCGCGAGGTTGACGAGCAGTTGGAAAGGGCTCTCCTTGCTGAAGTCGACCGTGTCGACGCCCGCACCGCCCCTGAATATATCCACGCCGTCCTGACCGCTCAGCGTATCGTCGCCGTCGCCGCCGTCGAGAATATCGTTACCCTGGCCGCCGAGAATGGTGTCGTTGCCGCGGCCGCCGTAAAGGGTATCGTTACCATCATCGCTTTCGGTCTGGTCTTCCAGATCCTCGACATCGATCGTGTTGTTGATGTCGCGGCTGGCGAGCGAGTCGCGGCCGCCGATGATCAGGTCGTCACCGCCCTGGCCGAAGATCGTGTCGTCGCCGGCGCCGCCGTCAAGGGTATCATTTCCGTCGCTACCGAAGATGATGCTGGTCATCGTGTTGTCGCCGACGCTCAGCGCGGTCTCACCGCCGCCGCCAGGCTGAGTGGTCGACTCGTCGGCGTAGATAATGTTCTCGACGTTGGCGATTTTTCTGATCTTCAGGTTCCTGGACAGCAGGATGACCGTGTCATTGCCGCCGTTGGCCTCCTCACGAACGATGTCGTCCAGTGAATCGACGAAATAAATATCGTCGCCGCCGTTGCCAGCCATGCGGTCGCCGCCGGCGCGGCCGTCCAGAGTGTTGGCGCCGTCGTTGCCGATCAGGATGTCGTCATAGCTGCTGCCGATGCCGGTCTCGATGTAATAGTCAGTCCCATCCGCATTGTGGCCGGCGAAGATCGACACATTATTGCTGTGACCGTTGACGCTGGAGAACTGTCCGGCGCGCAAATCGAGGATCGTACCCGCCGTAGAGCCGGAGAAGTCGATCGTGTCGGTCCCGCCGGTGTCATGGATCGCAAAGCCGATGTCGTGCTGCATGCCCGAGGAGGTCAGCTGATAGCCATACTGCGTGCTCCCGAAGCCGTAGATATTGTCCCCTGTGTTGAGGTCTATGTGCTGATAGGTGCGCACGCCATTCGCGTCGACGGTCGAGAAGAAGCGGCGAATGACGGCCTCGATGTCGGCCATAAGCGGCGTCGACGCGGACCAGCGGCTGGTTTCGCCGACATCGATCCCATCGAAATAGGACATGACGCTGTATTGCTGGCGGTCATACGTCCAGGTCGCATTGTTCAGATAGTTGATCTGCACGCCGCCGGGACCGCTGTAGTTGTAGAGCCCGGGATGGTTCAGGCCGAATTCATGGCCGAACTCGTGGATGAAGGAATCGAAGACATAACCGCCGATGTCAGTCTTATTGGGTTCGGTGTCGTGGAAACGCTGGCCGATGCTGACATAACGATTGCTCGAATAGGCGCTGCCATCGTCCTCCTCGCCCAGTTCGGGGCTGACAACCTCCATCCAGTCCGTCGCGCTGTTGTAGGGCGCGTCGTCGACTATCTCGAATTTCAGAGGAGTGACAGACGCCCACATCTGTAAGGCGCCGATCGCGGCGGCCTTATACTCGGGGTGGTCGTTGAGTTCGTAAACGTTGATCCTCAGCGTTTCCGCAGCGATCGCTGGCGTCAGGCTACGGGGCAATGCCCCAAGATAGTCGAGAAAGGACTCGTAATCCTCGCTCTTGTCAAAAGGGTTGTCCGGCGTCTGATCGTTTTCCCACCAATTGTCGCTAGTCTGGCTTGGATTCGGCATCGTGAGGTTCCCTCTCTGACGATTGTGCGCAGTTACGGCCATACCGTTCTGCCGCTGCCAATTTTCCACCACACGCGTCGCGTGCGCCTCCCTGTCAGCCCCGCCACCCTTGCCGAATAATGTTATTGCAACCTCTGATTTGTCACCCCCATAAAGACGGGGGTGATGTTTACATTAGCGATTGCAAGCGGGCGCCCCGAGCGGCAAATGAGCTGCGAAACCGTAGCTGCGCCCGACCGACGCTGAGCCTCTGTCGGTTACTTGCAGAGTTTTGAAATGAAAAAGGCTTCGACGCGACCAGCACCGAACGGAAGAAGGCTGCTGGCGTGTTGATGCGCGTCTGTTCGCCTCTTGAGTCGATGTCTGATTGTCGTCGCAGGGTTAGTCAGATCGGATAAAGCCTAGGCCAATGGCGCAGGGCGGACATTGAGCATCGGGCGGAATCGATGGTCGGCACCGGAAACATCGTATAACATTGATCCGCGTCGGCCACCGGTGGTCAATGTCCTCGGTTGGTCCAGCGTCTTCAGAGCGCATGGCGTCTTTGAAACGACGCAATTCCGGACGGAAAACCGCTATACACTTTTCCTGGAATTGCTCCTCTAGATTACGCAATTCCGGACGGAAAACCGCTATACACTTTTCCTGGAATTGCTCTAAACGGAGTTCGATCGTGAGCGTTGCCTTCGTCAAGGAAGAAAGTGCCGAAACGGCTTCGGAAACGATGCTGCCTGACCGCCCGATTTCACCCCATCCGAACCTTGTCACGGAAGCTGGGTTGAAGGCGCTCGAAATGCAGGTCCGGCAAGCGCGCGAAGCCTATGATGCGACAAGCGCGATCGAGGATGTGAACGAACGGCGGCGGCAGGCGGCGAACCCCTTGCGCGATCTGCGCTACTTTGCCGAACGCGTTCGCACGGCCCAGCTTGTCCCGGGCCCGACGTCGAACGATACCGTTGCCTTCGGCAGCACGGTCACCTTCAGCCGCGACGACGGGCGGGTGCAGACCTACCGGATCGTCGGAGAGGACGAAGCCGACCCCAAGGCCGGATCGATTTCCTATGTTTCGCCGGTCGCAAGGATCCTCATGGGCAAGGCCGTCGGCGACGTCGTGAGCGTGGGCGATCAGGAGCTCGAGATCATCGCGATCTCGGCGGCGGCGCGCGTCTGATAACACTACACGGCAGTAGAGTATTGGGTTTGGCGGACCGCTCCGCCTCCCTCATTCCTGTGACAAGCACAGGAATGAGGGAGCGGAGAAGAGCCTTTCCGTATCGCGATCTCGTCGTAATGCGAAGGCAACGGCTCACAGCGGTTCGCCGGCCATCGCCGCGCGCCCGGTGATCTCCTCGATGTCGATGCAGTAGAAGACGTGCGGGGAGGCACCGGCGATCGGCTGCGGGCCGGGCTTCAGGCCGCCCGGTTCCCACCAGTTGACGTGCTTTTCGAGGAGCGACCAGGCGTGCAGGCGCTCACGACGCCATTGGTCCGTATCCGGCAGCTCCATGTAGCGGCCGCAGATGACGACGCTCTTCCACTCGTTATAGCTCACAAGCTCGTCGATCTCGACGCAGACGCAAGGATTGTCGCGCATCCACTCGACCTTCTGCCCGAGCATGGAGAAGCCGTAGAGGCATCTGCCGGCGAGCGCGTAGTAGATCGGAACGATATAGGGCCGGCCGTCCCGGCAGCAGGCGAGCCGGCCGAGGCGGCCGGAGCCGACGAGCGCCATACATTCCTGCCTGGTCATTTCCCTGACGAACATGACACCCTCCTGAACGGCAGCCCCGCGCGCCTGGTCGGGCGCGCAGTAGACGCCGCAGCACTTCGCATTGCATGTTTTATCCTTAAATCGGCTGCGATTTAAGGGAACAGGCAATTGTTGCGGACGGCTCACACCTTTCCCGGGACGCTCCGGATACCATCCACGAAGGAAGCTTATCGCTCACCGGGGCTCGCGCCTTGACGCTGATCAAGCGAAGTGGGCGTGCCTTTTCTGAAGGGGCCCGACGCGATTCAGGGAAAGGGTCCGCCGGCGCGGTCGGACACGAGTTTCAGGGCAGGGGCTGTCGCTGATGGAGGCGTCGTGCTGGCGGGCGCGGGCCTGACCGCGACGATCTCCGGCTCCTGTTCGAGCGCGGCGGCGAACTTCTTCAACATCTCCCGGACGCGAAAGGCATGCCGGGCGGCGGCCTCGGGCTCGGTCGCGTAATAGGCGGCGCTCATCGCCTCGATCAGGTTCAAGGCGGCGAGATTGACGACGGCGTAGGTTTCGGCGCGCATGATCAACACTCCAAAGCACTTCCAGGAAAAGTGCGAAGCGGTTTTCCGTCCGGAAATGCGTCATCAAAGGACTAGAACTGCTGGCGGTGGTTATGGGTGCCGACGAGGCGCTGGTCGCGGCCGGTGCCGCCGCTGGAAAATTCACGCTCGCGGTTGAGGTCGAAGAAGGCGTCATCGGTAAGCTCCGAGGCGGGCAGGGCCTCGCGCTGGAACACATTGCCATCGGCGCCGAGATGCCAGGCGAGCGAGGCGAGGCTGGAATAGACGCTTGCCAGAAAGGTCTTCAGCGCCTGCTGGTTTTCGGCATCGCTCGACCGGCGAAGATCGGCGGCAAAAAGCTCGTCGACATGGCCATGAAGGCCGGATTTTATCGTGAGGATGGACATGCGGCCGCGCGCTCTCCCGGTCTCCGATGGGCCGGGCGGGCGCATCGGTCGTGTTGTTCGTGTTGAGCACAACATCGGGCGCGACATGTACGGTGTCAACATGATGCGTGTTGTTTTTGTGTTGCCGACATGGTTTGTGTTTGGTGGGGAAGCGGGGTTGAGGGGATCTCGGAGGGGGCAAAGGTGGGCAAGTTATCCTTGCGACTTGAGCGTCAACGGGTGCCTCGCGCCCAAGTCCTTGGGCGCAAGCTACTCCAGGCCGCTTGCTCTCGACCCCCCATCTTCAGCCGAAAAACGAGTCACTCACGGCACCGACGCGCCGTGGCTGGATTCCTGTGACAGGCACAGGAATGAGGGAGTTGGAGGCTACGGCTGAGGGAAATCGCAACGGAGCAACTGCATCGCTCGTCTTCCGTGCCGGTGCTCAAAACCGAAGAACCTTAGCGCAGACCGCTGCACATTCACCACCGCCTTGAGTTGGCTCGGAGCCACAACAAACTCCCTCACTCCTGTGCTTGTCACAGGAATCCAGCGCGCCAAGTCCTTGGCGCATGAGACTCTTTGATAGCCCAGATCTTCACCGGTCAAGCGATTCACGCATTCCCGGCGAGCGCGATGTAGTGGACCGAGTGGACGGTGTTGGCGTCGAAGCGGAGTTCCTTTGGCGGATTGAACTGCTCGAGCACGAGTTCGGCGGTGTTGTGGCGGACGAACTTCTTGACGTAGGCGAGCAGCGCGCCGTTTTCTTCGAGCCGTATCTGCGCGATCACGTAGTCGCCGCGCCTCACCGGGCGTTTGGGGTCGACGAAACAGATCTCGCCGTCCTCGTAGCGCGGAGACATGGAATCGCCGGAAACCGAGACGGCGTAGGCGCCGGAAATGTCCGAGAGGGTCGGCGGCGCCATGACTTCGTACAACACATTGCCATTCATCAGGAATTCACCATCCACCCCGCCGACGGCCTGGCCGAAGACGGGGATCTTTTTGCCCTGGCCGACGAGCGGGGTCAGAACCCTCCCGTTCGGGTCCTCGACCCCCACAGGCCCCACAGGCCCCGCGGGCGCAGTACCGTTGCCCACCCGCCGGTCGCCTTCCAGCAGCCAGTACGGATCGACATTGAAGCGGCGGCCGTAGATCCTGGCTTCCCCGAGATCGAAGTCGTTCTGGCCGTTTTCGTGGGCGCGATAGGTCGAGGCGATGACGCCAAGCGCGTTCGCCGCATCGGAGGCAAACCGATAGCCGGCCTTCCGGCGCGCTTCACGCAATCTTTCAGCTTTGTCGCTCATGGCTCGGAACATGTTTCTCGCTCGTGGTCCGGAACATAGCGACATGAATAACACAAATCATGTTGACATGACAACACGAATGATGTCATCCATGCCGACATGGAAACGCGAACAACGGAAGGCGTATATGAAGAGGCGGCACAGTAAGATTTTACCGACCTTCGTCCGGCCTATGCCTTTCAAGCCTTCGGCGGTGCCCTAGATCAGTCTTGTGGGCATCCCCTCGGATGCCCGGGGGTCTGGGCGGGCCAGCAGAGGGCGCCGCGCACGATCTTCCAGTTTTTGAGGTGCGGACGAAGGCGGAACTCCGCTTCGCAAGCGCGCGCCTAAGTTTCTCGGGGTGCGGTGTGAACGGAAAGCGCCTTCGCACGTTCCCCGAGAATAGGGATGCGCGGTGCGGGAGTTTCGCACTTTTCCTGCACGGCTTGGGTGCGCCGGATGCGGACGGAAAACCGCTTCCTGCACCCCGGGCTTTCTTGGGGATGCGGGGCGCGGACGGAAAACCGCTTCGCACTTTTCCTGCACCCCGGGGGTTTCTTGGGGATGCGGGGTGCGGACGGAAAACCGCTTCGCACTTTTCCTGCACCCCGCAGGAACTGATCGCCGCTCTCCTCCCCGGCGATCAGCGCGAAGCCCTGTCGGCTGGACCTCAACCGACAGGGCTTCGCACCCAAATGTCGCCTGGCTTAGTCGGGCGGACGAGGGAGGAGGTCCCGCCGGCCGGCTCGGCTACGAGCGGGAATTCGAGGACATCGATGGGCGCAGTCGGCGCCGCGAGGGGAACTCCCTCGCGGGGCAGGATGCGGTGTGCTCAGGCGTGACCTCTTGTGATCTCTTGGAGCGGCGCGCCGGTCCGGGGGAGTGATGTGGAAATTCAAGCGGTTGCGGCGTCCGGCAAGGCGCGGCGCTGCGCGTGAAAGGCGGAAGGCAGGATGAGGGGAGCGGTATTGCGGATCTCGGCAATCGTGGAGGCGCTGGTGGAGGCGGGGGCGACACCGGAGATGATCCTTTCGGCGGTCTGTGTCGCCGAGGCGCATGCGCTCGACGCGCTGGAGCGGCGCCGGGCGTCCGACCGCGTCCGCCAGCAGCGCCGCCGGCAAAGGTTGGCGCGCGAGGAGATGGAGGGAAGGGAGGGCGAGGGGCTGGCTTGCCCGCGTCACGCGACGGCCGGTGACAGCCACGTGACGGCGCGTGACTTCCCCCTTCCCAATAAAGAAAGGTCCCCCGCACCCCCTAAAGAAATTAACCCAACCCCAAACCCAATAGACGCCGGGTCGGTTGTCGCTCGGGTCTTTCCGGCTGGACCGCGGGAAGGCACGTCTCGGCAGGCTGAGCATCCAGGCGCTGAGCATCGGGATCGGCAAGGCCATCCGGGGGTGGGGCACGGGCACACCGCGTGTAGCGAGCAACCGGACCCCGAGCACCGGTGCGCCGGGCGTCGCAAGCCCGGAGAGGCTGCGCATCGGGGTGGCGAAAGCCCGAAACGGGCGCAAGCGCGGGCCAAGGATCGGGAAGCCGGGCACCGGCCGGTCAATCGCGGCGACGCCAATCGGGGCGAGCGCAAGCGCCGGGCAACGCGGCTGCCGGACGCTTTCGTGCCCGACTGGGAGTTCGCGGCGGGCAAAGGCTTCAGCCGGGCGGCGGCGGAGGCCGAGTTCGAGAAGTTTGGCGACTACTGGCGTGCCAAGGCCGGGCGCGAGGCGACCAAGCTCGACTGGCAGGCGACCTGGCGCAACTGGATCCGCAATGCCGGCCGGCCGCGGGCCTTCGGCGGGCTGGCGCCGCCGGGCAGTGGGAAGGGCAATTTCAGGGCGCACCAGGACGAGGTGCAACGGGAACTCGATAGGGCATTGGGACGGGCAGGCGATGACGACTTTACCGGCACGACTTTCGAACTTGAATGAAGAGATTGGGAGACTCGCCGATAGGCTGAAGCCGGCGCCGCCGGAGCGTGTGGCCGAGTGCCTCGATGCGCTGAAGCGCGGCGGCATGGCGGCGCCGGTCAGTATCGCGCCCGCCGACTTCCTGCGCGAATACGTGCTCGCGCTTTCAAACGTGCCGGCATGCGGGCTGATGGCCGCGATCGTGAAGCTGAAGCGCGGCGAATATGCCACCGTGAAGCCCGCCTTCATGCCGGTGCCGGCAGAGCTCGCCGCGCTCGCCCGCAAGGAGGCGCTCGGCGTCCAGGAAGACATGGCCCGGGCGCGGGCGACGCTGGAGACCCTGCAGGCGCTATCGCGACCCGAGGCCTCGCCGGAAAGCAAGGCGCGGGTGCGGGCGCTTCACGCCCGGTTTCGAGCGCAGGTAAGCGCGGATCGGGCCGAGGCCGCGCCTTCGGCCGAGCGGGGCGCCGGCGGGCAAAAGGCCGTACTGCCGGCATCGCACTTGCCGGAGCAGGGCCGATGACGGACGGCCCCTCGGTTGGCACTCACACCGCGGGCCTCATTCCTGTCCTCGTCACAGGAATCCAGCGCGTCCAAGTCCTTGGGCGCGGGACAATCTTGCGCGTGGCGGGAGGCCGGCGCCGCTTTCGCAGCGTCGGTGTTCGTTCAGACGGAGTCATTCACGGCGCAGACGCGCCGTGGCTGGATTCCTGTGACGAGCACAGGAATGAGGGAGGATGGGGTTGTCGCACGAGATACGGACAGGGGATGACGGAGTCCGGGGTTGGCCGCACGAAGAGCATCGACCGCCGCACACGCCCGCGGCTGGCTCGATCTTGCTCAGCCATAACCCGCCCTCCCTCATTCCTGTGCTCGTCACAGGAATCCAGTGCGCCCAAGTCCTTGGGCGCGGGAGAATCTTGCGTGGAGCGGGATGGTGGCGCCGCTTTCGCGGCGTCATTCAGGCAGAGTCATTCACGGCGCGGACGCGCCGTGGCTGGATCCCTGTGACAGGCACAGGGATGAGGGAGCGCCGGGGTTGGGCGCACAAGAAGGACAGGGATGAGGGAGTCTTGGGCTGGGCCGCACGAGATGGGTGCAGGGATGACGGTGTCCTTGGTCAGCCGCACAGGACGAGCGGAGGGAGGCAAAGCGAAGTTCCTTAGCCGGCGAAATGATTGAGCCCTTCAGGGGACACGGAAACACGAAACGAGGCCGGTAGCACGCCGGCAGGGGAAACAGGAGAAAGCAATGACGAACCATTCGGAAGCAACACAGTTGCAACTGGCGCGGCTCAACAAGCACTACGGCGCCGTGCGCGAACGGTTGGTCCGGCCGGCAAACGCGGTTGTCTCGGCGGCTGCGGCGGCGGAACTCGAAAGGCGGCTTCAAGCGCTTGCCAGCGAAAACGCCGTGAAGGCGCGGCGGATTGCGGCGCTCGAGACGGAGCTTGCCGATGCCGGGGCACGGCTGATCGCCCAGGCGCAGGTGCTTCTAGGGCAGCGGGCGGGCGAGGAGGCCGGGGAGGTGCCGGCGGTCGAGGAGATCGTCGCGGCCGTGCTCGAACGTTTCCCGGGGATTACCTGGGAAGACATCATCAGCGTGCGCCGCGAGCGCAGGCTGGTCGAGCCCCGGCACGCCTGTATGCGCGCGGTCTATGACGCCCGCAAGGACCTCTCGCTGCCCTCGATCGGCCGCATCTTCCGCCGCAAGCACACAACCGTTCTCGGCGTCGTGCAACGGCGAGTGGCGGATGCTTGAGCGGAGCTGTTGCCTTGGCGATTGCGCAAGTGGTTCAGTAAGTTGCGCGTGGTTTCTAAGAAATCGATTCATGTTCTTCCGCTTCCGCCGGGGCCGAGAGCCGCACACTTTTCCTCACCCTGCTTCTTTGTTTGAGCGGGGTGAGACGGAAAACCGGCAACAACTTTTCCTATCCCGCTTCTTTGCTGGCGCGGGGTGGAACAAAAACTGCTTCACACTTTTCCTACCCCGCTTTGAAAGGACCCCAAGATGACGAGCAAAGCCCAGAAACTGCGTGCAAAGCGCAAGGCCCAGCTTGGACGCCCACGCAAGGTGAATGCAGCGCGCTTCGCCTGCGGCAAGATCCGGCCGGAATGGTCGAGACAGGAGAGCGAGAAGGAGGCGATCGCGGTGGCGCTTGCGGCGCGCAAGCGCATGCACGGGCTGGACACGACGAGCGCCTTCGCCGGCTACACGCTCGGCCGCCTGTTCCTCGACGGGCGCATCACCGCCGAGCAACGCGAGGCCGGCGACGACTATGCCGTGGCGATGGCACGCTACTATCACCTGAACGGCATTCCCTATCCGAGCGTGCGCGCCCAGGCGCTCGACCGCGTCGCTGGACACCCCGGCGAGACGACCGAGGAGCGCGCCCGCATGGCGCGAAAGGCCGCCGACCGGATGATGCGGCTCGACGGTGTGCTTTCCGGATGCGCGGAAGGGCGGCAGGTAAAAACCACGGTCTTCAACGTCTGCGTCATGGACTACGAGGGCCTGCGGCTGATGCCGGAGCCGCAGCTCGCCTGGCTGAAACGCGGGCTGAACGTGCTCCTCTTCGACAAGGGCTTGCGCGAATATGGGGAGGGCGGTGCTTCGTTTGAGCGGGGATAGGAATATTATCCTGATCGGCGGGCTCCGCCCTCGCGTCATTTGATTACAGCCCGCTTCGATCGAATTGTTGTTTGCCGGCAGGTTTCGTCATGCTCGGCCTGTTCCCGTCATCCTCGGGCTTGGCCCGAGGATTCCACCATCGAGCGGCCACGTGCGATGTATTGCGGTGCCTGTGTTTGGATCCTCGGGTCAAGCCCGAGGATGACGGAAGGAGAGGAGACGCCTTGTTCAGCCGCCGCAAACGCTGCCCTCATCTCTGTGTCTATCAAGTGCGAGCGTCCGCAAACAGGTAAGCCAATATCACAAGGGCTTTTTCGGGAAAGGCGACCGCGCATCCTGCTCATCCAGCAGTCTCAAGCCGCCAAATGTGCGCAATGAGAATCGCATATATCCCTTCGCAACCTAAATACGAAAAGATGCGCAAACATGTTGCGCAGGTTGTCGCACTAGAGGGCGCCGATCTGCAAGGGTTTTCGAAACCTCGATGTTCACGAGGATGCAACAGAGGCCTTGGCTCCCTAGCGCCGGCAAGCCGTGAAGCCCGAGATGGCCGCGAGAGATCCGAAATAAATTCTGGGCGCTATCTGAGCTGTCGCTCGTACCTCACGCCGTCGCTATTGTCGTAGTTCACGAGAACCCCGTCGGGGCGCAGCTCCTGGGAAAGGTGGCCGGTCACGGCATTGTAAATTTTGAATTGCCCCCACTCGTATTCACCGTCGGCGTTCTTGACCATCGGCTCGCCGGACATGCGCAGCCCGGAGTACGAGCCGTTGGCGCTGTAGGTGTATTTGAATTTTGAAATCAGATCTTCCATCTTCGCGGGATACTCGGCGACGATCTTTTCCGATGGCGCCATCCGTTCCTGGTAAAATGCTCGATGCTCATCGGTGATCGCTATTCTCTCCACAAGGAATTTGCCATCCGCGCCGCGCTGGACCACTCGGCTGCCATCCTCCCGCTCGACGACGACGTTCTTTTCGATATAACCTTTTGAAAGTATGTCACTATAGGTGCTGATTGTACGCTTTGCGACTTCGTACTCATGCTGCGCCCTGTCTAAATCATTCTCGTTCCATACAGTTCGCGTAGACTGAATAAAATCACGATATTCAGCGCTTTCCGCGCCGTAGATCGAAATATATTCGCGCCCTTGTTGAGAGACCCAGTCGTTGAACTCTCTTTTCTGATCGGCAGTCCAACTCCCCCACTCTTTGTAGAGTTCAACGCCAGGATCGTAATTGAACGATCCCTCGACTTTACTCCGAGCCACCGCCTGGCCCGCTTCAACGGCAAACGAGAGAAGGACATCGTGGAACGCCGGGGAGACGGAGACCTTCTTCGTTGTGATCTCGGTTATTCCGGTCGAAGCGTCTTGCTCCGCGGATGCCGTTGAGGCGATTGAGGTCTGAGCACGGAACAGCGGCCTGACGGTTTGAAGGGCGGTGCTCTGCTGGATGATCTCGGTGATCCTAGTCGAAGCGTCTGGCTCCCCGGATGTCGATGAGGCGCTTGATGTCTGAGCGCCGAACAGCAGCCTGACGGTCTGAAGCGCGGTGTTCTGCTGGAAGTAGGAATTGATTTGGGTCAAGGGTCTCTCTCCATAGAATCTGAGAACCCCATCCACCGCCGTTCATTGGCAGCGAGAAACGACGGGAACCGCAACGTCCTGCTGCGGAACAATTAACGACTTTAACACGCCGAGATTGCAGAATAGTAAATTCTCCACCTTGCGCAAGACGGACCGAGCGGCAACGAAACCGCAACCATCAGGCGTAACCGCCAGAATGAAACATCGCCGTCCCCGAAGTTCTGCGCCAGACGCAAGCTTCAGCCTCGCCAGCCCTTCCGTTCTCCCAGGGGCGAGCAGCTTTGACAAAAATTCCCGTGTCCGAGGGGAACTTTTGACATCGGGCCCGATTTGGCAATTATTTCACGGATGGAGCGAATTTCGTGGCACGGTCCCAGAATGCTGCAATGCATCGACGCGTGCCTCGGCTGCTATTCCGTCTGTCTTTCGACCCAATGCACAACAGACTGCGAGCACCTGGAGCATCCTGCTTTCAAGTGGAATCACTGAAGGCAGAAAGATGCTCCAGATTCAAAGTTCTGGAGCGTCGTTTGCGCGTTCATTTGAACGCGCGGCGCTCTCGCCGACATGAGCGTTTGTGTCGAGGTTTGCGGCAGACGCACGGAAGGCTGTCGCCAGCGTAAGGCAGATGGCTATTGATGTAGGCACGGCTGTCAAAGGCGTGCGATGGTTGGCGATTATCATTGTCTGCGCTTGCTGTGCCGCCTGTACGACCACGCAAGCGCCGGACACGCGTAGCAGCAAAGGATATGTTTCCGGAAAGCCATACAGCGTGAAGGCGAGCCCGCGGGCCGCCCACCGCAAGAATATTCGCAAGGCCGGTGGCCGTTATGTGGTCGGCAAACCATATGTGGTGAAAGGCAAGCGCTATTATCCGAAGGAAGACCCGAACTACGACAGGAAGGGCGTCGCTTCCTGGTACAGCTCGGCGTTCCGCGGAAGGCTGACCGCAAACGGCGAGGTCTACTATCCCAATCACCTTTCCGCCGCGCACACGACCCTTCCCTTGCCCAGCTATGTGCGGGTGACCAATCTTGAAAACGGTTCTTCGCTCATCGTGCGCGTCAACGATCGCGGGCCCTATCATAAGGGCCGCATCATCGACCTTTCCAGCAAGGCAGCAGAGATGTTGGACCTGAAGCACCGCGGCACGGCTTCGGTGCGGGTGCAGTATGTGGGCCGCGCCCGCTTGGGCGGGCATGATATGCCCTATCTTATGGCCTCCTACGTCAAGAAGGGTGATCGCTTCCCGGCGGTCAATCCGGAGCCTCAGATCGCAACCGGCGTGATGGTGGCTCAGAACCATTTGCGGCGCGACGGCCAGTCCCTCTGGTCGACGCAGACGAACCTTGCCGGCAATGGGCCGAGTGCGTCCTACCAGACGGCGAGCAATGCCGCGGCTGCGCTCCAGACGTTCGAGCAACCCGTGATGTTGCCGGAGATCGGCCCCGTTACCTTTGAACGTCAGTCCGAATACACGCCATCGGTGTCACGAAACACCGCGATCGCATCGGCGGATCAGGAAATTGGCTTCATGAGTGAGGTTCACCGTCGCGTCGGTATGATCACGGCCGAGGCAACGGTCCGCGACGTGGTGACGCCAGATGTCAAATATTGCCTGGGCGAGGAGAGTGATGACGGTGTGCGCGACACCTGCGAGCTTCAAGTTCTGCCCCTGCCGGGTGTCGATCGCAACAAGCGTCTGACCGGGGCGACCATCAGGCGACGCCGGTCCTGCCAAAGCGGCTACCGCTGGCGAGGAACGACAATCAGTCTTACCTACAGCGCCGCGCGTCTTTTCAGACGCGCAAAGGACGCTGTAGCACTTTGAATTGCTGCATGTTCTTGTCCTTTAATCGGCTACGATTAAAGGCGACATGCAGTAGGGCAATTCCAGGAAAAAGTGTGTGGCGGCTGTGAAATCTCGCCATGCCGATGTGGCCGCCTCTGCAAAGCAAGACCGCTCGCCGCCTTCATCAGGAACAAGGCCCCCCTGCTTGCCGTTTCGGCATGTTGTAATATTGTTCGAAGTTCAGCGTGTGGGGATGGTGATGAATCTGGAAGATCTTTATCGCCTGCTGCGGAAAGGCCATCTCGAGGCGCAGGGCATAATCGATACGGTCCCCGATCCTTTGATTCTCCTTGACGAGAACTTGTGCGTCCTGACCGCCAGCCGGGCCTTTTTTTCGACCTTCAAAGTCGACCGCGACGAGACAATCGGGCAGCACCTCTACGATCTTGGCAACGGGCAATGGGACATCCCCGAGTTGCGGCGTCTGCTCGAAGAGGTGATCCCGAAGAGCACGGCGGTGGTGGACTACGAGGTTGAGCACAACTTTCCGAGCATTGGTCACAGGACAATGCTCGTCAGCGCGCACCGGCTGTTCCATCCCGACAACAACAGCCGCACCTTGCTGCTCTCGATCGTCGATGCCACAGCGCGACGCCAGCATGAGGCAGAGCAGGACATGCTCCTGGGCGAACTCCGGCATCGAATGAAGAACCTGCTGGCGTTGGTCCAGGCAATGGCGCGCCAGACCACGGTCAAGGGCCGCTCCGGCGAGGAATACCGCGATGCTTTCCTTGGCCGGTTCAATGCGCTCGTGGAGGCCCATGATCTGGCTTACTCGAAAGGCGACGAGACCGACCTTCGGGAGATGCTGGAGCGAACGCTTGAGCCCTATTCCGAAAATCCAGCAGCCGTTCTCGTCGAGCCGGGGCCGACTGTGCCGCTGGCGTCGAGGCAATTCATGTCGCTGAGCCTGATCCTGCACGAACTGGCAACCAATGCGATCAAGCATGGAGCGCTTTCGGCCCCCAAGGGAAAGATTCGCCTTCGCTGGGAGGTGGAGGAGGCGAGCGCTCGACATCTACGGCTGGTCTGGCAGGAGAGCGGCGGCCCCCCGGTTGTGCCGCCGGTCTCCTCGGGGTTCGGCACGCAACTCATCGAATTTGCCGCGGGGCGCGAACTCGGCGGAAGCGTGGAACTAAACTATGCGCAGTCAGGTTTGGTGGTCGAGATCGTCGTCCCGATAGGACCGATCTCATGACTTCGAGACTGGTCCCGTGCGCAAGACCGTACTTATCGTGGAGGACGAGTTCCTGATCGCGATGGATCTCAAGTTTTTGCTTGAGCGCCGCGGCTGGTGCGTGCTGGGACCCGCGGCCACGGTGGGGGAGGCGCTTGAACTCTTGGACGACGAATTGCCTACCGTCGCGATTCTCGATGTAACCTTGAGGGACGGCAAGGTGTCCCCGGTGGCGGAGGCGCTGCGCGCGCAAAACGTACCGTTCGTCGTGGCAAGCGCTTATACCAGTCCGGAACTCGTTGGTGGAGAGGTTCTGGCCGGAGCGCACAACGCCGGCAAGCCGACCGATGAGCGCCGCTTGTTCGCGGTGCTGGAGCAGGCGCTCCGATCCTGACCTCAATTGGCATCGAAGCCTGACGACGCGCTACTGCATGTTTCCTTAAATCGTACCCGATTTAAGGATAAAAACATGCAGCAATTCAAAGCGCTACAGCGTCCTTTGCGCGTCTGATAAGACGCGCGGCGCTGTAGAGCATCCCGCTTTCAAGTGGCATCACTGAAAGCGGATAAGATGCTCTAGAATCAAAGTGCTAGAGAATACTACTTCACCGGGCCACGTGTAATGGTCGTAAGTTCCCCAATCACGTCAAACGCCTTGATGCTCAACGTCGGGTCACCTTTCATTTCCGCAATAATTGGCCCCTCCACGAAGGCTTGCACTGCGGCGTCATCGTCGAACAGGTAGATCCCGCCGGCTTCGCTTTGGGCCTCGTTTATAATCCAGACCTTCCAGCGCAGGCCAGGTATGTCCGCGATGGGTTTTGCATAGGGCAGGTTTTCTTGCTCATACTCGGCCCTCGGCCCGTTGAGCTTGTAGTTGATTTGCAGAATTTTGGCCGACATGTCTTTCCTCCCTAATTCTCTGTAGTAGGCATTGCACGGCCACAAGTGACCCTCCACGCGTCCCCTTGTTGCACCCCTTCAAGATACCACCTCAAGCGGCACCGACGCGAGGGTACATCGGCGTTCATGGGTGGAGCGCTCACGGACGGGACGGTCATCCGGTTGCGCTTGGCGGTGGTGATCGGCGGGCGTAAAATATTCCGCCTCAGGCCCCGGGGGAGACACCATGCGGGCGCTCGTTTTGCTGTTGCTGCTGCTCGCGACCGCCTTGCGGCCCTGTGCTTGCCGCCGACGTTGATGCGGCAATCGTGTTCGCCGTCGATGCCTCGGCCTCCATCGATCGGTCGACCGCAAGACTGCAGCGCGGGGGGCATGCGCTCGCGCTTTCCGAGCCGAGAGTGATCGCGGCCATTTCCACGGGATTGAACGGCTGCATCGCCATCGCCTACCTGGAATGGTCGAGCCCGGGGGACGCGCGGTCGGTGCTGCCGTGGACGGTGATATGCAATCGCGCCGATGGGTTGATGGCGGCCGAGGCCATCCGAAGGGGTGGAACCGACGGCGGCGACTGCGCGGGCTACTGCGCAACATCGATATCCTCCGCGATCGCCGCCGGCAGCGCGCTTCTCGATGCCTATAAGGGCCGCGCGCTTGCCAAAGTCATCGACATTTCCGCCAGCGGAACCAACAACTATGGGCCGCCTGTTGCCTCGAGTAGACTGGATGCGCTGAGAAGCGGCTACGTCATCAACGCGATCGCCATACCACAGGTGAGGGGTGGCGTGGCCTACCACCTGCTCGGCTATTTCACGGACAATGTCATCGGGGGCAGCGGCTCGTTCGCGCTGGAACCGGCAACCGCGAACGACTACGCCTTGGCCTTGCGGAAAAAGCTCCAGAACGAAATCAGCAAGGCCACCGGTTCAGCCTCCCGTTATGAAATCGCCTCGGGGGGGCCGGCGATTGCGGGCCGGTGAGAGCAACTGCCCGCAATTGGTTGCGCCTCAAGAAAACTTCGCTACCGACGCGCCACAGCCTCAGGGAGCCGTCGGCGGGGGTGTGACACCCAGGTAGTAGTCGCCCTGGTGGCTACCCTGGTATTCGTTGGTTACGCGATCGCGGGCCGCACCCAGGTTCGCCGGCGGTATGCGATAACTACGCTGATAATAGATGCTGCCGGTGGGCATCGGATCGACGTAGACGACATCCGGTGTCGGGTCGACGTAATAGACGCTGCCTGTCGGCGTGCGATCGATATAGTACATATCGGCAAAGGCCGGTGCGGCTGCGCCGACCAGGGCGGACGAGAGGACAAGTGTTTTCAGATAAACTCTCATGGCATTGCTCCTGTGTCCGTTCAGCATCCGGCCACAGCACGGACGCCGTGCAGCATGCGCCCTCTCTCCGGCGCCCGAGCGTCGTTTCAGACGCGCAAGGCCACCGCATGTTACCCCTAAAGCGCTCGCGGCCTAAGGGAACATACAGGCACAAACACTGCGGTTGAGACATTAACGCCGCAGCGGCCAGAGCGTTCCCGATGGCGGCCCGCTCACGCCTCGATGCGGATCGGCGTGCCGTCGGGGACCAGCGACCAGATTTCGCGCATTTCCTCGTCGGTGACGGCGATGAAGCCGTCGGTCCAGTCGAGGAGAAGGTGGAGCGAGCCGAGGAAGCCCCAGCCGTTCGGGAGGCCGTGGATCATGATGTCGCCGCCGGGGCTTTCGCCGGCGGCCGCGGCGCGCGCCTGGTCGGCGGCGTCGGGGTAGGAGATATGGAGGCTCAGGTGGAAAGAGGAATTTGGGTTGCGCCAATCGATCGTCATTCCTGTGCTCGTCACTGGAATCGCCGTCTCGGAGAACGTCGTTCGACGCTTAGCCGGAGCCGACGCTCTGCCCCACCCGGCATCGGCGCTTTGCCCCTCACCGCCCTCTGCCGCCGGCGGGGAGAGGGGACTTACAGCGCCGTGCGTCCTTAAGGACGCTCTTTGAATCGAGGCATGGTGCTTTCCGAAAATCGGGTCCGATTTTCCGGCCGATGCGCTAGGTGGTCGCCGCGAGTCTCCTTCGCCCCGCATGCGGGGAGGAGGTGGCCGGCAGGCCGGATGAGGGGCGCGGGGGTCGCCGAAACAGCATCAAGCGCCGAACACTGCTTACTGCTTGTCTATCCGACGGAGCGCCTCCGAGGGTGGCTGTTTCTATCAGTACGTGTGGCCACGGCCGCGTGAACCGCCGTTTCGCGAGCAGGAAATCGCGATCCTTTCGCGGCGGGTGTCGTGGCATCGCGATTCGGCGATTGTTTGAAAGAAATGCTTTACTGCCGCTTGCGTAATTCCTTGAATTGAAACCGATTAAGGACAAAAATAGGGAGTAGGCTTATAGTTCCGCAGCGTCGTGTGCGCGTCACGTTTGGCGCGCGCCGCTGTGGAGGAAAAGGTGAAGCCAATGAAGAGGCTAGCTATCATTGCCTTGTCGCTGGCGACGGCGCTGACGAGCGTTCCGCCGGCCATGGCGTTTCCCACCATTGCCGCTCCGACGATCCCGAAGGTTGCGGTGCCGGAGGTACAGCCGGTCAATGACGACGACGAATGGGCCTGGGCGCTCGGCGGGCTTGCTGCCGGAGCGCTCATCGGCGGCGCGCTGGCGCAGCCGAGATATTACGGCCCAGGCTACTACGGTAGCGGCTATTACGGTAGCGGCTATTACGATAGCGGCTACTACGATGGCGGCTATTACGATGGCGGCTATTACGATGGCGGCTACTACGCCCGGCCTTACCGCCCGCGCTACTACGCTTACGCCCCCCGTTACTACGCACCGCGTTACTACGCGCCGCGTTACTACCGCCAGACCTATTATGGCGGCAATGCGCACACGAACTGGTGCTATGCGCGCTACCGGTCCTATCGGGCTTACGACAATACGTTCCAGCCCTATTACGGCCCGCGCCGGGTGTGCGTCTCGCCTTACTATTGAGGGCGGCTGCGGGCAACCCGCGTGTTGAAGGTGCCGCGCGTTCAAGCGAATGCGCGGGGATGCTTCTCCTTTGAATTTCTGCGGAGCGGAGGAGTCTTTTCAGCCCAAGGACTACTGCATGTTTCCTTAAATCGTAGCAGCAATTCAAAGTGCTACAGCGTACTTGCGCGTCTGCTAAGACGCGCGGCGCTGTAGGGCTGGCTGGATTCCTGTGACAAGCACAGGAATGAGGGGTGGAGGAGAGGCTTGCCGTACTGCAACCGACGAGGCAGCAGTCGGGCGCTGTCGTATGTTGTGATCAGGCGCGCAAAGGATGCTGTAGCACTTTGAATTGCTACATGTTTTAAATCCTCCCGGGACTTCAGGAAACATGCTGCAGCCGGCGCATGCGAGAGGACTTGCGGAAATGCGCCGTCCTTCAATGCTCGATGGTGTATAATAGCAGGTGGATCAATCCTGCCGTGAAATTCGTTCCTTCATGAAGGAAGGGAAAGGTGAAGCCCGTGAAGATTGCAGCCACCGTCGCGCTTGCGCTCCTGACCGCCGTTTCGGCCGTGCCGCCGGTTATGGCCCAGACGCCGTGCATCGGCGTCTGCACCGGCGTGCCGCTCAGGGGAAACTATGGCACAAACTACGGCAGCGGCTATCGGGGCATGTCCCGCCACGATCTCTTCATCGAGCGGGAATATCGCGACTTCCAGGTCAACCGCTATCCGAACTCCGGCGCCGCTGCGCGCTATCGGGGCCAGCGTTACGACATTGGCATCGGTCCGGGCGCGACCGTCGGCGGGCCGAAGCCGCCGGCGCTCGACCCCGGACGCGTGCGCCGGCAGCAGCAGCTGATCCGCTACGACGCCAATGCCCATTTGCGCTGGTGCCGCGAGCGCTACATCTCCTACCGGTCGACCGACAACACCTTCCAGCCCCACGAGGGCCCGCGCCGCGCCTGCAATTCGCCGTTTAACTGAGCGGGCGGGGAGGCGCGGCGGGCGGCGCTTTGCGCGCCAGAGGCGGCCGCAGGCGAGGCCCGCTTGTGGACGTCCCCTCGATTGGACGGGTCAGGCCTCGCGTTCGTGGCAAACCACTTCGATGTTGTGCCCGTCCGGGCCAATGACGAAAGCTGCATAGTAGTTTGCGTGGTAGTGCGGGCGCAGACCAGGCGCACCATTGTCTTTGCCACCCGCCTCCAGAGCCGCGCGATAGAAAGCTTCGACTTGCTGGCGATTCTCGGCCGTGAACGCCAAGTGAAGATGCGCCGGCTTCTCCTCGGTTTGGTACAGGCACAATGACGCCTTACCCTTTGGGCTAAGCTCGACCCCGTACGTCGGCGGCCCCTCCGCGACAACAGCTACGCCGAGCGGTTCGAGCGCCTTGAGGAAGAACACTTTACTCGCTGCATAGTCGCTGACTCCGAATTTGACGTGGTCAAACATTGAGTTCTCCTGAAGTGTTTGGCGCAAGCCCTACAGCGCCGCGCGTCTTTTCAGACGCGCAAAGGACGCTGTAGCACTTTGAATTGCTGCATGTTCTTGTCCTTTAATCGGCTACGATTAAAGGCGACATGCAGTAGCGCATCGGCCTGAAAATCGGACCCGATTTTCGGAAAGCACGATGCGTAGGTTCAAAGAGTTACAGCGTCCTTTATGCGTCCTGAAGGGCGCACGGCGCTGTAGTGTGCTTTGTAGGCCCGGCAAGCGGACGTGCCAACTGCATGATTCTTTTCGACTCCGATTTAAGGAACCAGCGACCCTTGCGCGTCTGATTAGATGCGCGGCGCTGCAGGCCTGCCGGGTCCAGTATCGACCGGCGTCGTCCGCCGAGCGCCCGAACGGCACATTCGTCATCGGCAAGAGTGCCATTTTCAGGAGCGCTTGAGTGCCGGGTCGTCGAGCGCCGGATTGTAGAAGAGCGAGAGTGTCAGGCTTCGCGCAATGCGCTCTGCCGTGGCCATGAACCAGGCTTTCGCGTCGTTGTTGGGTGCAATGTCGTCAAGCGTCGCGGCAAAGAGCGCCAGCCATTTCGGGAAGAGCTCCGGGGACATGTTGGCGATGCCGAGATGCGCCTGGACCGGCTTGCCGCCATAGGCGCCGCTGCGGAAAGCGACTGAGGACCAGAAGCTCTTCATCTTATCCATGTGCTCCGGCCAGCGCCCCGAAAGCCTTGTGTCGAACACGGGCCCGAGTTCCGGATGCGCGCGCACCCGGCCATAAAACGTGTCGACCAGCCGACCGATGAACGCGTCATCGATCCCGAGTGCTTTCATTTCCGCTTCCGCGCGTTCCCGGATCGCTGTGGGTTGCGCAGCTCGACCTTGCAATTCGTCGTTCATTCCATCACCTGCTGCATGTTTGCAGCTATTTAAAGTGCCACAGCGACCTTTGCGCGTCTCAAGAGACGCGCGGCGCTGTGGTTCGGCCGCACCTGCGGCCCACGTTATATAGATCCTGCGGATCTCGCGCCAAGTGCTGTTCCCAGGCAGATGGGCTAACGGCACGCCAAGGTTTCTCGTCGCCGTACACGACAGTAGCGGTATGGATTTGGCGGGTACTTCTTATCGCCCTCATCCCCGGGCTAAGCACTTGTCACAGGGATCCAGCAGCGCCGCGTCTGCGGCGCGCAAGAGTCTCTTTAGCCCAGGGACTTGGGCTGGCTGGATTCCTGTGACAAGCACAGGAATGAGGGAGGGTACAGCGGCCGTCCGATTGGACGCGCGGCTCTGTAGGATCTAAGGAAGATGCAGTGGTCTTGCCGACAATGCGTCTGCTGTTTTTGTCGGTCGACGGCGACCAGATGGCAAAGGACACCAAATGAAACTCGGCTTCATCGGCACCGGCGCGCTCACATCCGCCATTGTTACCGGGCTAAAATCGCTTGCGGATGATTCCGTATCCGTTCTCCTGTCGCCTCGGAATGCGGAAATCGCTGCCGGGCTGGCTTCCCGCTATCCGGACGTGCGCGTGGCAAGCGATAACCAGGCGGTTCTCGATAATTGCGACACGGTCATGCTCGCGGTTCGGCCGCAGGTTGCGCATGACGTGCTTTCCGAATTGCGGTTCCGGCCTGACCATCACGTCGTCAGTCTGATCGCCACGCTGTCGCGCGAGGAAATTGCGGCCTTGACCGCGCCTGCGGAAAAGGTGACGAAAGCGCTTCCGATGCCCATGATCGCTTACGGGCAGGGCGCGACAATCATCTTGCCGCCCGACCCGGGCATGGCGGCCTTGTTCGGCAAGCTCGGTAAGGCGATCGAGGTCGAGGACGCAAGGGAGTTCGACGCATTGAGCGTCGCGACCGCGACCTACGCCACCTATTTCAAATACCTCGATACGATCCACGGATGGCTGAAAGACCACGGCGTCGGGGAGGCGAGGGCGCGCGACTACATTGCCACCCTGTTCAAGGCGCTCGCCCACGCACCGGAAACGGCGCCGGGCGCAGGCTTCATGCACCTGGCGGAAGAATATGCAACGCGCGGCGGGATCAACGAACAGGTCTTGCGCGAACTGACGGATCGCAAGCTCTTCGATCATTTCGCGCAAAGCCTGGACGGCGTGCATCGGCGCATTAAGAAATCTTGAGCGGTCACGGCGAGACGCTGGAAAGGCGCTCCGGAGCGTCGGCTCCGGCCATTGACTACGGACGTACTTGCAATGGCTGCAGGAAGGTCGAGTTCCGCCCGGCTTTTTTGTTGCCTACTGCTCGCGACATGCCAATCTATGCGGTTATAAAGTGTGGTGGGAGAGATGACGTGGCGAGAAGCAAGGAACACATCGATAACCTGCTGAGACTGCGTCATGAATTGGTCGAGCGTCGACGCGCGGTTGCCAGTAATGAAGAGCCAGGGGAGATCGTGGCAACTGCAAAGGGCGTGATTGAATTTCAGATGAGTATCGAGGCGATCGATCGTGCCATAGACGACGAAAAAAGGCTCTACGGAGCTCCAGTAGCCCGTTTGGGCGGCGCCCCTAATCCTTGACTGCAACCTGCGCTGTGCGAACCTACGTCCTCCCGGTTGTAGTGCGTAGGGACAAGCATGGATCTTTCCACTGCAGAGCGGCTATTGGTCGAACAGCGGGTGACCAACGAAGCGAAGTCAACCGTCGTTGCTTACCTGCTTTGGCTTGTCGCTGGCGGTATCGGCGCGCACCGCTTTTATATGGGGCGAGTCGGGAGCGGCGTCGGCATGCTTGCCCTGCTCGTGATAGGCGCCGTCACCGCGGGCATCGGAATCGGTGCTCTGTTCATTGTCGCCTTGGGTGTATGGCTGCTCGTCGACCTGTTCCTCATCCCCGGGATGATTCGGCAGCACAAGGACGAGGTTCGGGCCAGCTTCGGCAAGCAGGTGTTTGCCGATCGCCTCTTGGCACAGGAGAGGGCTGGACGATGAAGCGGTTTGCGAAAAGCGCAAAATCAGTTTGTCTTTTGGCCTCTTTGACATTGTTTTCGGCCAATCAAGCATTCGCGTTCACTCTTACCCGCCGGATAAGAGTCCCGGACTGGATGGACATCTATCTGGTCGAGTTTCTGGTTGCTGTTCTATTTAGCTACCTGGGACTGATGGTGACGAAACCGCGTGGCGTGCCTGTTAAACAGCTTTATCGAGTGCATCTTCCTCCCCTCGCAAACTTCTTTCGTGTCCTCTTTATCACCATGTACATGATGATGATGGGTATGTTCTTTGCGGGGATGTTCCTTCGTCGCTACGCAGAAGCCGTGTCCTGACGCATCACGTACACTATCGCGTCTGACAACACGCGCGGCGCAGCAGCCGGGTCGGACTTCAGGCGCTTGGTTTAGTTCGCGAACGGTTCCGATCAGGACTGGAGCCTCGCGACCCGGCAAGCAAGGCCGGGGCGGCAAGGTATAGGATCGTGGCGATCGTCACGACGCCAGTGAAGCCGACATGCATGGCAAGCAGTGCGGCGAGAATGGCGCTCAGCACCGAGGCACAGCCGTTGATGCCCCACGCCCAGGGAAGAAACTCCTCGGAGCGTGCGCCGACGTGGCTGAGGCCGAGGGGGAACGGCATGCCCATGAAGACGGCGAGCGGCGCTATGAGGAGGAGGGCGATTGCGATCTTCGCGGCGTCCGGGAGTGCCAGCAACCGTTCGAATATCGAGGGCAGCGCGATGAGGTAGGTGCCGGCCAGGAATCCGATCACCACGACGGCGAGCGTGATGGCGCGCACCGCCGATCCGCCTCCGACCGCCGCCTTCCAGCGTGCCGCGACCGCGCTGCCGAAACCTGCGAAGGCAAGGAAACCCGCAAGCACGACAGCGACAGCGTAGAGCGGATGGCCGAGGAACAGCATGAAGCGCTGGATGAAGGCGATCTCGATGAAGAGGAAGGCCAGGCCGAGGGCCAGGAAATAGAGCCCGAAGCGCAGCCGGGGCACGGCTCTCCCGAGTGCGCGCCGGCGAAACCAGAGCGGCAGCAGGATCAAGACGGTACTGAGGATCGTGGCCTGGACGAGCGTCGTCACCAGGATCAGGTAGCCCCAGTCGAGCATCGCCGCTCCACCTTGGGTGCGGAGCGTCAGGAGTTCGGGCAGGGCGCGCCAACGGAAAAAGTCGAAGAAATAGGGCCTGTTGTCAGTCGCCGGCGCAATATCGAACTTGTAGCGCTCGGTGAAGTCGGCTCGGTCCGGGCTGAGGAGGGCGAGGGCTCCCTCGTAGAGATATTCCTGGTCGAGTTGATTGTAGCGGTTCACGTCGCTCGCGGAGATGTCCGGCACCCAGGAGATGTCAAAGAAATTCTCGCCCGCGAAGCCGCGGATGGCTGCGACGTCCTCGCCACCGAACGGCAACTTGGCGACAACGAGGGTTGCGGTATTCCAGCTCCGGATCAGCGCCAGGTGCCGGCCGGGCTCAGGCACGCCCTCCGCTTCAAGCGCTGCGATAGCAGTGGCGAGCAGCTTGAGGACGTCGCGCGGCGGCACCCGCAGCCATCGTGTGATGGCGACGACGCCATCCGGTCTCAGTGCCGCCAGGTAGTCCCGCAGTGCCTCGACGGTGTAGGTGTAGTTCTCATGCATGCTCTGCACGCCGGCCGCGGCGGCGCTGAAGGAGTCGAGGAGCGGAATCTGGATCAGGTCGTAACGCTCGCCGGTGGTCGCAGCGAAGGCGCGCGCCTCGGCGAGATGCAGATTGACGTTCGGTCGGTTGAAGATGCCGCCGACGAAACTCGCGAAGCGATTGCGAGAGAGCTCGATCATCTGCGGGTTGACTTCCACAGCATCCACGTTATCGGCTCCGGCGTTGAGCGCCAGCAGCACCTGCTCGCCGCCGCCCGCACCAAGAACCAGCACTCGCGGCCGCGCAAGCAGCCGGTACGGGAGCGCCGCCGCCGTCCGGCCGAGATAGGCGACCGTCGCCGGATCGCCGCCATAGGCGGTCATCGCCGTAATGCTGTCGCCATCGCTGAAGACGGCGAGTTGTGCGGGCGGCTCTTGCACGTTGGCGAGGCTGAGGCCCGGCGCGTACCGGAAAGGGACGGTCGGGCTCTCGACGACCGTCAGGAGACCGAGCGGGCTCGATTGCTCCTCGACCACTCGCGCGTTTGGGACTTCGAGTGCCATGCGGAGGCCCTTGTACTCGGACATGTGCGGACCGGTGGCCGTGAAGGACGCCGGCAGCCACACCACGATGACCGCGGCTGCAAGCCCGAGGCTGCCCGCGGCGAGCCGCCCATGGCGAGCAATGCCGCTCGCGGCGAGGGCAGCCGCCGCAAATCCCAGCGCTGCGACGAAGCGCAGTGCCGCAGTGGGAAAGACCAGGAACAGGAGCCCGACGATGCCCAGCGCACCGATCCCGGCGCCGATGAGGTCGAAGGCATAGACGCGTCCGATCTCATCAGGATGGCGGCTGAAGGCAAGGCCGATACAGGTTGCCCCGAAAAAGAACGGCAGGATCAGGAGAGCATAGCTGGCCGCGAGCCAACCGAGCTGCCGCGGATTCCAGACGATCTCGAGCGCGTTGAACGGCAGGCGTTCGGCACCAGCGAAGCTTGCAATCGCGGTAATCCCGAACAGAGCTGCCGAAGCTGCGAAGGCGGCCGGGTACCGTTGCATCAGGGGGCGGCGGGCCAGCGCAACGAATGTACCGCTCGCGCCGAAGCCGAGCAGCGCGATGCTTATGATCATATAGGCAAATTGATGCCACTGAATGATCGAAAAGAGCCGCATCAGCAGCACTTCGTAGGCAAGGGTTGCCGCCGATATCAGACCAACCGGCAGCAGGCGCCCCGCTCTCATCGGGCCCTGCCTCCTCCCCGCAGCGGCACAAAGCCCACCGGCAGCAGCTGCCGGGTCGTGATGCTTCCATCCTGCCGCTTCTCGACCAGCATGAGAAACTGGGTTGCGAAGGGAGCCCCGACGGGGACCACCATCCGGCCGCCCTTGGCGAGCTGCTCGACCAACGGCGGCGGGATGTGACTGGCAGCGGCAGTCACCACGATACCGTCGAAGGGCGCGTGCTCTGGCCAACCATAGTAACCGTCGCCTACCTTCACTTCGACATTGCCGTAGCGGAGCTCCGCGAGGCGGGCGGCGGCCCTTTGGCCCAGCTCCGGTATGATCTCGATCGAGTAAACCTTCGCTGCGTGCGGCGACAGGACGGCTGCCTGATAACCCGAGCCGGTGCCGATCTCGAGGACAGCGTCGCCAGGCCCGGCGTTGATCAGGTCGGTCATCAGCGCGACGATGAAGGGTTGCGAGATGGTCTGACCGTGTCCGATCGGCAGTGGCCGATCTCCATAGGCCGCACCGCGCTGCTCCTCGGGCACAAACAAGTGGCGCGGCACCTTCGCCATCGTCGCCAGAACCGCCGGATCGATGCCCTGGCCCTCGACCGCCGACGGCGCCGAGCGGGCGTGCGATTTGATCGTCTCGATCATCGCTGCACGCTCGCCGGCGCGATCCTGAGCGGGCGCGGATGTCGAAACCACGGCGGCGCTCGCCAGAACCGCGGCCAGCAACGCTTTGCACTGGGTTAGAGGACGCATGAACTCTCTCCCGGCTTATAATGCAAGAGTATAGGGCGGCGGTGGCAATTTTGAACAAACCTCGCCCGGCTCTGCAGAACAGGAGAGGGAGGGGTAAGGCTGTGATGTTACCCAGGGAACTATTGGATGACGGGGCATCATCTATTCTCACCATCAACGCGCAGACCTCCTCCCGCTGCGCAAGCCAGTCGATCGGTTCCGCTCCTCCTCCCAAGGGGGCCGATCAAGAGACCCCGACGCCCCCTCCCGGCTCGGGGTCTTTTTCTATGCACGGCGGGTCACCGTTCCCCTTCCTCCTTCCTTGAGCGCTTGCGTTCCCTTACAATCCCTCGCAGACAGGAGGGGAGTTCCGCCATGAGTGAAGACGCCTTCAACATGTCGATCCGCAAGTTCCTGAAGGAGGTCGGCGTCACGTCGCAGCGCAAGATCGAGGAGGCCGTGCGCGAGGGGCAGGTCGGCGGCAAGAAGTTGAAGGTCCGCATGACGCTGACGGCGGAGGGCACCGGCCTCAACCACGTCGTGGACGGCGAGATCGAACTTCCATAGGCACGTCTGATTAGACGCGCGCCGCTGTCGCGCAGCCAAAATCGTTCTGCCTGTGTGAACACGGTGTTCGTGACTCCCCGGCATCACGAATTCTCTTTCCGGACTATAAGTCTCTGCTGTAAGCAGTCGGTCGCATTTTGCCCCAGACCCCTCCTAGACTGCTTCACAAACGAGCATAGTGCTCGCTGGGCTCCGACTCTCAGCCCCTCGGGAGGTCGGAGCCCATTTTTCAGGGCACCCCGCTGATTGTTCGCCTAAGGGAAACACCGGTTTCGCAACGGCGGCCTCATAGAGGCCCGGCAGGTTTGCTAACCTTCGAAAGCCCCCGATTGCTTTAACACCCTCCTGCACAAAAATGATCCCAAGATGGGGCCAGGGCTCTGCAGATCACAACAGATCGAAGGGAGAAGACATGGCTAGCGAACCGATCCGCGATCCTGCCAAGGACCGCCTCCTCACCCCGCAGAATGCTGCGTTCGTCATCATCGACTACCAGCCGGTTCAGGTGAACTCCATCGCCTCGATGGACCGGCAGCTGCTGCTCAACAATATCGTCGGCTGCTCGAAGGCGGCCGTCGCCTATGGCCTGCCGATTGTCCATTCGACGGTGAACGTAAAGACCGGCCTCAACAAGCCGCCGGTGCCGCATATCCGAAAGGTGCTCGGCGAATATCCGACCTATGACCGCACCAGCATCAACAGCTGGGAGGATGTCGAATTCCGCAAGGCGGTCGAGGACACCGGCCGCAATAAGCTGGTCATGACGGCGCTCTGGACCGAAGCCTGTCTCACCTTCCCGGCAATCGACGCACTGGCCGAAGGCTATGAGGTCTATGTCCCCGTTGACGCGGTCGGCGGTACCTCGGTTGCGGCGCATGAGGCGGCGCTGCGGCGCATCGAACAGGCGGGCGGAAAGCTCATTTCCACCGTGCAGCTCTTCTGCGAGCTCCAGCGCGACTGGAAGCGCAGTGAGACCGTGCCCGCCTTCATGGACCTCTTCATCGAAACCGGTGGCACCGCCGGCATCCAGTTCTCCTACGATCGCTCCGAATAGTCGCAGACTGGCCAGTGTCGTCACGCGACGACACTGGCCAGATCAAATACGCTTCGAAATCCTCCCAATTTTGCTGGTGGCAGCGGCGGCGCTTGAAGCGTTCGCCACACGTTCTCGCCTCGCGACCGGCGCAGTCGTCCTCACCATCGTCGTTGTCACTCCGCAGGCCCGCCGACCTCATTACTGTTCGCGCGACCCGCCATTCGCGCGTAATGTTTCTGGGTAGAGCGCTCGAAGGGCCCCCCCTGCGGCTCAGCGGGCACGAGCCGCAGGCGGACAAACTAACGGACGCACGGAGAAGCCTATGTTCGCTACAACGAGGTGGCGCTTTGATGACATACTCACGTTTATCCGCGTGATGGAATCGGGAAGCATTACCGCTGCAGCGGAGCGCTTGAACCTCTCCAAATCTGTGATCAGCAAGCGCATAAGCGACCTGGAGGCGGCGCTGGGCGTGGAACTCTTCCAGCGCTCGACGCGTCAGGTCAGACCGACCGAAAATGGCGATGCTTTCTACGAACGCATGGTGCCTCTGATAAACGAGATCAACCAGACGGCAGAAAGCCTCTCGGCAGAGCGGATAAAGACCCTTCGCGGCCAGTTGCGTATCACGACACCGATGTCGTTCGGCGCTATGTATCTGGGGCCGGTCATTGCCGAGTTCGCGCGACGACACCCTGACCTCGAACTGGCGGTCGACTATGAAGATCGATTGGTTGATCTCGTCCAGGGCGGCTATGATATTGGCATTCGCATCGGCCATCTGCGCGACTCCAGCCTGCGCGCCCGAACGCTCTGCGAATGCCCGCGTGTTGTCGTTTGCAGCCCCGCATACATCGAGGCGCACGGACAGCCCGAGACGGTCGCCGAACTCGCCAATCACCAGTGCATCGACTATGCCTATGTTCATGCCAACCGTCTTTGGCAGTTCGAAGCGGCGGCGAAGGGAGGTCCCCCCGTCAGTGTCTCCATGCGCAGCCGCATCGTGATCAATAACGGCGGGGCGTTAAGGGATATGGCGATCGCGGGTCTCGGCATCGCCTCGTTGCCATTGTTCCTCGCAGCCGATGGGTTACGGCAGGGCGCCCTTGTCCAGATTCTTCAAGAATATCGACAGCCCCCTTACACGATCTCCGCCATCTACCCGCCGACACATCACGTCTCGACGAAGGTGCGAACCTTCATCGATTTTCTGGTCTCGTTCTTTATTCCCCCGCTGCCCTGGGAGGATGATTCCGAAGCCGCCCGGAATTCCGCACTGCTCAGACTTCGCACCATAAGGCTGCCCTATGATGCATGAAGCCGCGATGTGCGGTGGCCGGCGACTTTTGCGCGTCCGATTGGACGTGCGGCGCCGTAAGAGCGGGTCTTTGTCAGCCGGCCGGTACGGCGGTGAAAACCGCCAACTGGGCGTCGAAGGCGCGCTTGTATGCGGGCCGCGCTTCGGCGCGGGCGACATAGGCCGCGAGGTTCGGATATTCGTCCAGTATGTCCGATGCCTTCAGCCTGAGCAGCACCGTCACCATCAAGAGGTCGCCGGCGCTGAACGCGCCGTCGAGCCATTCGGCATCGCCAAGGCGAACGGAAAGTCTCTCCAGCCGATTGCGGATACTGTCCTCTAGGTACCGCAGGCGCTGCTCGTACCAAGGCTTGTCGCGCTCGAGGATCTTGCAGAGGGCGCGGTCGAAGATCGGCGGCTCCACCGTGTTGAGCGCGGCAAACATCCACGCGATCGCGCGCGCCCGGGCATTCGCGTCGTCTGGTAGCAGGCCCGCATGCCGCTCGGCGATATGGAGCACGATCGCCCCGGACTCGAACAGGGCGAGATCGCCTTCTTCATAGGTCGGAATCTGCCCGAAAGGTTGAATCGCGAGATGCGCGGGTTCCTTCATCGCCTTGAACGAAAGAAGGCGAACGTCGTAAGGCTGGCCCACTTCTTCGAGCGCCCAGCGAACGCGCATGTCACGCGCCAAACCCTTGCCGCGGTCGGGCGACCGTTCAAAGGCGGTAATGGTGGGGGTCATTGGAAGGCTCCTGGTGTTTGCATGCTGCCGTCCAGCGTGACTTGAGCAATGGTAGTCTTTCTCATGGTCTCTGTCCGGTTTTTGTGTTCATCCGGAGGACGAACGACCGGCGCGTTTCCCGACAATCGACCTCGTTTTCCTGGCAACAGGATTTCGCGGTCCGGGTTCGGACCGCGGATATATGGCAACGACGCTGGTGGGTGCCCTGGTGGTACGGCCGGGTTCTGCTCTCGACCCCAAGCGGTCGTCAGCGATGGGCGAAATTAACGGCTCGATTGAGCCCATTGCGGACTTTATAGGCGTGGCGATTGGTGCTCTGCCTTCGTCAAGGGGAAACTCGCTATCCACGCGGAATGGACCAGACTATCTGCTACGCGCATGCGGCTAAAAATGGTATGTAGGCAGGCGGCTGTTTCGTCGAGGGGACATGCGCCGCCTGCAGCACGGGGAGTGCGTCGTGCCAATCGCCACCGTTTCGAGCCGGATGCTCGCCGTCACCGAGGAAATGCGCACGGTTATGGATTTTGCGCGAAAGGTTCTGGAGGGCGACTCCTCGGGCCCGATGCCTGCGACTTTATGTTCGGCAATCCGCAGGAAATGCCGCTGCGTGGACTTGTCGATGCATTAATCCGCCACGTCGAGCCACAGGATGTGCACTGGTTCGGTTATAAAAAGTATGAAGCGCTGGCACGCGAGACGGTGGCCCGTTCGCTCAGCCAGGCGCGAAGCCGAGCCTATAATTCAGACGACATTGCGATCACCGCGGGAGGGTTCGGCGCGATAGCGGCGGCGCTGCTCGCCGTGCTCGAGTTGGGAGAGGAGGTCATTTATCCGCGTCCCGGCTGGTTCGCCTATGGTGCCCAGATTCGCGGCGCGGCAGGGACACCCATCGCCGTCGATCTAGCACAGGGAACCTATGACCTCGATCTCGAAAGGATCGAGGAAGCGATCACCGCGCGTACCCGGGTGGTCGTGGTCAACACGCCGCACAACCCAACTGGCCGAATCTTTCCCCGCGCTCAACTCGACGCGCTCGCCGAGAAACTCGCCGCCGCGTCCGAAAGATTTGGCAAGGTGATTTATCTCCTTTCTGACGAGCCCTATGCGCGACTGGTGTTTGACGGCCATGCGCATATCAGTCCGGCCGAGAGCTACCCGCACACGCTGATCGCCTATTCCTTCGGCAAGACCTTGCTCGCGCCCGGCGAGCGCCTGGGGTGGCTCGCGCTCGGGGCGGACATGCCCGAGGCCGATCGCATAAGGCTGCGCGAGGCAGTCGATATGGCGCAGGTTTCGCACGGCTGGGCTTTCGCCGGCCGCACCCTACAGCGGGCACTGCCTGATCTCGAGAAGCTCAGCATAGATGTAGCAGCCCTCGCGCGGCGCCGCGATCGCATGGTCGAAGGCTTGAGGACAGCGGGATACGACCTGCCAGTGCCTGAAGGTACCTTCTATCTCATTCCCCGCTCCCCAATACCGGACGACATGGCCTTCGCGGCACGTCTCGCCACTGACGGTGTCTGGGTGCTGCCCGGCAGTGTCGCCCAATTACCCGGACGTCTGCGGATCAGTTTGACTGCAAATGACGACATGGTGGAGCGCTCTTTGCCCGTCTTTGCGGGAGCGATCCGGGAAGTCGCGGCCTAACGCTGGCGAGCAGGAGTTCACACAAGGGCTGCTGACGGAAGATCGGACACGCTTGTGGCGCACCCTGCTCGTTTTGACATGCACTAGCGCGAGGTTGCCACTGCGACGCCCAGCCGATCGCTGCATGCCCGTTCCGCCGGCACCCAGGCGATCCCGCTAACCTGACAATATCCTTGTCCCAATCCCGGACAAGGAGCATTCTGCTTGATGCATCAACCTGCCTCCCGCGGCCTCGCCAACAGCGTGGGTTTCGACGCGGCAATTGCGACCAGCACACGTGAAAGCGGCGCAAACCGCGGCTCGACATGTTGGGCGGAATGCAATCTTGTGTCGACTGCCGCTGACGCATGGTCTGACGGCGGCATCTCCTCACAGCATCACCGCCACTAGACAGTTCACAAGCGAAAAGCGTGAAGCCTGAGGGAGGAAAATCATGGCGAATCTGATCGGCGGAATCGCGCCTTATCCCGGGATCAACAACCTCATCGTCGGCACGTCCGACAGCGACTTCATCTTCGGTGATCCCCACACAAGCGGCAATACATTGGGCGTGGTCGAGATCGGCGGGCCCCTTGCCGCCGGCAGCGGCGGCAATGACCGGCTCATCGGTCTCGGCGGCGCTGACTGGCTCTTTGGCGATGCCTGGGAGATCTCGGGGGTTGGACGCGGCGGCAATGACTGGCTGATCGGCCTCGGCGGCGCTGACCGGCTCTTTGGCGATGCCTGGGAGATCTCGGGGCTTGGACGCGGCGGCAATGACTGGCTGATCGGTCTCGGCGGCAATGACCGGCTCCTTGGTGATGCCAACAGCATGTCCGACTGCGCCAAGGGAGGTGACGACTGGCTCTCAGGCGGCCAGGGAAACGATACGCTCTACGGCGACGCTGGCACTATGGCCGGTGGCGCCCAGGGTGGTAACGACTCGCTCGCCGGCGGTAAGGGGAACGACACGCTCTATGGCGATGCCGGCACTGTGACCGGCTTCGTCGACCGGGGCGGCGACGACCAGCTCGCGGGTGGTTCGGGAAACGATGTCCTCTCCGGCGACGTCGGCAACGGCGCCTTCGATTCGGAGCTCATCGAGGGCGGCGACGACCGACTCGATGGCGGCTCTGGGGACGATCTTCTCTATGGCGATGGGGGCGGCGGCATTTTCGTCTTCCAGGGCGGCAATGACAGACTCAGCGGCGGCTCCGGAAGCGATACCCTCGTCGGCGATGCGGCAACGACCCAAGGGAGCTTTGGCGGCGACGACCGGCTCGACGGCGGTTCTGGAAACGACATCCTGTACGGCGATAGCCAGGACCACTTCATCGACGGTGGCTTTGGCGGCAATGACCAGCTCTGTGGCGGCTCCGGGAACGATATCCTCATTGGCGACGAGGGCGACAGCCGCCTAAGTCTTGGCGGCAACGACCGGCTGGACGGTGGTTCGGGAGACGACACTCTTTATGGTGACTTCGAAGGTGACGTCGGATCCGACTGTGGGGCAGACATCCTGATTGGAGGAGCGGGCAACGACCTGCTGTTTGGCGATGCCGGGCCTTTTTCGGCGGTGTTTTCCTTCGGTGCGGACCAGTTCCTGTTCGCGTTGGGCAGTGGGCACGACACGATCGGCGACTTTAGACTCAGCAAAGACGTGATCCAGATTGACAACGACTATGGCTACGCCAACTTCGCCGAGCTGCAACCCAATATCAGCGACGACGCAAATGGCAACGCGGTCGTGCATCTGAACGGCACCGTCGACCAGATCACGCTGAACGGCGTTCAGGCCGCCAATCTCACCGCCGACGACTTTTTCTTCGTCTAGAGCGGGATGAGGAAAAGTGTGCGCGGTTTTCCGCCCGCATCCCGCTCCAATTTATTAGAATCGATCACGATCCAATGCATGTCGCCCAAAAGTGTGCAGCGGTTTTGGGACAACGACATGCAATAGAAGTTCCGCCATTGGCGCTATGCGGTCGCGTTGCCGGAAGTATTCATTCGCCGCTATATTTGCAGGATGGAAATCCGTCGAGCGTCCGATCTAGATCAAGATGCCATTTGGCGGATCATTGGCCCCGTCATTAGGGCGGGGGAGACGTACGCACTAGACCGCAATTTGAGTAGGGATGAAGCGCTCGCCTACTGGCTCGGTAAGGATCGCGAGACATTTGTAGCCGAAGAGAATGGAGCGGTCGTCGGTACGTATTATATCAGGGCAAATCAGGCTGGCGGCGGAAGCCATGTTTGCAATTGCGGGTACATGACTGATCCGTCTGCCGTCGGGCGTGGTGTGGCGAGAGGGATGCATGCGCACTCGCTCAACCGCGCAAGAGAACGGGGTTTCCGTGCCATGCAGTTCAATTTTGTGATTAGTACAAATGAACGCGCTGTGCGTTTATGGAGATCCCTCGGATTTGAGGAAGTGGGACGCCTTCCGGGAGCGTTCCTGCACCCCGCAAAGGGTTATGTCGACGCGTTGGTCATGTACCGAACGCTGTGACTCTGCGCTTACATCGACAGACGTGCGGGATGAACGCATACCGGGCGCTTCAGACAGGCGGCAAGGGGAATTGGCATAACGCCACGGCCCGGCTATCGGATCCGATTTAAGGACGAAAACATGCAGCAATTCAAAGTGCTACTGCGTCCTTGCGCGTCCTAAAAAACGAGCGGCGCTGTAGTCCAGCGGGCCGGCTTGCCGCTTTACCGGCCGAGCACCACACCGTTGGCCGTCACGCGGTTGTCTGCGCGGCTTTCGCCGCGGCTGATGCCGTAAAGCACATCCGGCGTCGAGCGGTCCCAGGCGATGCCTTGGCCAGTGGTCTTCAGTGGCACCGTCGCGAGCCATTTCAGGACGGTGCCGGTCTCCGGACGTTCCATCACGTAGGCCTCGGCGGCATCGTGACCGGTCAGATAGAGCTTGCGGTCGGATCCCCAGGACCCGCCCGAATTGCTCATGTCCCCAAATTTCTCGAGCACTTCATCCGGCAGAGCCCAGGCTTCGGCAACCTGCCAGTCATCCCCGAAGCGGACGACCTTGATCTCGTCCTTGTCTCCATGGGCGAGGGGACCACGGTCGAAGACCGTGTTGTAATGGGCGAATGCTCCCCACCAGGAACCCTCGTGGTAATCGAGCCAGGTAAAGAAGCCGCGATCGGTCCTGAGGGGAAGCGTGTCGACATGCTGCATCGTTGCGGCGTCAAAGACCTCGATCGAGTTGGTCGGCGGCCATTCGGGGAAGTTCGAGTGCGCCGCGTAGATTTCTCCGTCAACCACGACAGCGCTGTTGAGGTGCTTGATCGGTCCGTTCCTCTGCCCTTCGAGAACAGCGACCCGTTCGCCGCTCGCCTTGTCGTATTTGGCGATCATGCGGTTGTCGACGGCGTAGAAGTGATTGGCATCCACGCCGATCCCCTGGGTTGCCTCGGGAACCGCGAATTCGCGCACCAGGTCCGACGCGATCTGTGGCAGAGGTGCCGCAACGCCCGCGATCCCGGTGCCGTCCGCAAGGGCGATCCCGGCCGACAGTAGAATGATACCCGCCCGCAAGCCAGCCTCCATCCGCTGTCCATGCCATCCGGCCACTGCAGGATTCCTTACATCGGAATCGATTTAAGAACAAAATGCGGAAATTCTCAGGATTCCACCTTTGCCCTGTCGGAAACCGATTGCTTCATTCGTCCTTAGATCACGATGATTTTGGGTCGAATCGACCCAAAATCATAAACGTGATCGATTCTAATAAGTTGAGACGCGGGATGCGGGCGGAAAACCGCGCACGCTTTTCCTCATCCGGCTCTGCGAGCGACTTGGCGAGACGGCCATGTCCGGAGTGGAGAAAAACCTCTGGCTGCCTATTTCGGAGGGTGGCTGGGAAACAAGGCCGAATGGCTTCAAAGCGAAAGGAACACGCAATGTCGAAGAATACGATTTGCCTCTGGTTCGACAAGGACGCCGAGGATGCCGCTCGCTTCTATGCGGAGATCTTTCCCGACAGCAGGGTGATTGCCGTGCACCGTGCGCCCAGCGACTACCCGTCCGGCAAGGAGGGCGACGTGCTTACGGTCGATTTCACGGTTGCGGGCATTCCCTGCCTCGGCCTGAATGGCGGTCCCATGTTCAAGCATAACGAAGCCTTCTCGTTCCAGATCGCCACCGATGATCAGGAGGAGACCGACCGCTACTGGAACGCTATCGTCGGCAATGGCGGCCAGGAGAGCGCGTGCGGCTGGTGCAAGGACAAATGGGGCATCTCCTGGCAAATCATTCCACGCGTGCTGACTGACGCGCTGGCGGCCGGCGGCGCCGAAGCAAAGCGCGCCTTCGATGCCATGATGGAGATGGGGAAAATCGACGTCGCCGCGATCGAGGCGGCCCGGCGCGGCTGACGCGTCATCGCAAACCGGGCGCTCGACCGCAAACTGAAGACGACCGCCTTGGGACAAGAGCGGTCGTCGGCGTTTCGTCCGGTATGCGCCAATGGCGGACGCTTGGCGGCAACGCATGGAAGGCCGAGTGGATCGAAGCGCATCGCAAGCTCTTCGGGGCCCGCTTCGAAGCACTGGACGAAATCATCAGCGAAATGAAACAGGAGGGAAGCGATGAATCAGCAAGTTAACAGTGCAGGTGGTGCGCAGGACCGCACGTCAGTCGAGCGCAAAGGGGATCGCGAACTCGTCGTAACGCGGACATTCAATGCGCCGCCGAGCACAGTTTACAGGGCGTGGAGCCAGCCCGAGCTGTTCCAGCGCTGGTGGGTGCCAAAATCGGCATCCGGCGTTTCGCTCGTATCGTGCGATATGGACGTCCGTACCGGCGGCAAATATCGGCTGGAATTCGGCGCCGGCGGTTCGGACACCATGGCCTTCTACGGCAAGTATCTCGAGGTGGTGCCGAACGAGCGCATCGTCTGGACCAACGACGAGGGCGACGAAGGCGCGGTCACGACCGTGACCTTCGAGGGCCAGGGCGGGAAGACGCTGCTGAATCTCCACGAAGTCTATCCGTCCAAGGGGGCGCTTGAGGAAGCACTACAGGGCGGGGCGGCCGCATTGCCGGAGCAGCTGGAACAGCTCGACGAATTGCTTTCCAGCATAGGCGATTAGCGCGGGTAGGGAAACTCGCTCGGGGGAACGTCTGCGCGCCTGATCCGTCGCCGCCGCTAGATAATTTCACTGTTTCCTTGAAACAGTGAAATAATCTAACTCTTTGAAATTACGCAATTCCTGGCGGAAAACTGCTGCACACTTTTCCTGGAATTGCTCTAATCCAGCATGACGACGGCTTCGACTTCGAAGAGCATGGGATCAATCGCAAGCTTGGGGACAGGAATGAGAGTCTGCGCCGGCAGTGCCTCGCCGAACATCTCCTTGACGTTCCTGGTCAAGACCTCAAGCTTGGACATATCGTGATCGACCACGAAGACCGTGAGCTTGGCGACCTGATCCGGCCTAGCACCGAGCGCATCGAGGGCAGTGCGCAAATTTGCGTAGGCCTGCTTAACCTGGACAGCGAAGTCGGGCGACAAGGCTCCCGTGCTGTCCTGGCCGCCCTGTCCGGAGATGTAGGCCACCCGGGCTTCGCGGGGCACAATCACCGCCGTGCTGTAGCCATTCGGCGTCGGGTCGTAGAGCGTTTTTGGGTTGACGATGGTCAGCTTGAGATCATTCGCTGCCGTCGCCTTGGGAACTCCGATGGTCATGATGATTAGCCCTCCGATAAGCAGATGCTTGATTGCGCGTGACATGATTTTCTCTCGGCTCCGGGGACCGTGAGCTCCCGGCCTTCAGGATTGGACGATGATCGACTCGTACGGTGTACGATTCAATTGCATCGTACACCGTACGAGTCAATCCGCTCAGGGTCGACATTCGTCACGTTGCCGGCTTAAATCGACGTTCCGACTAGCGAGGAAGACGGATGGCAGCCAAACGTAGCGGCGCTCAGAGCAAGCGGTCTCAACGGACGGGTGTGTCACTCCAGTCCGTGCAGGAGGCGCCGAGGGAACCGCCTCTCTCACTGGAACGGATCGTGGCGACCGCGGTAGGGCTGCTGGACGCTGAGGGAGTCGGCGGATTGACGATGCGTCGGCTGGCCGATCGCCTCGGCTCGGGCGCAATGAGCCTGTATTGGCACGTCGGCAACAAGGAAGAGGTCTTTGACCTGGCGCTCGACTCGGTGCTCGAATATCGCGCACCGCCGCAAACGGTCGAGTCTCAAGGCTGGCGCGGGGAAGTCGTTCATATGCTCGAAGACTGGCGCGCCAGCATGCTGCGCCATCCTTGGTCGGCATCGCTATTGCCGCGCCGGGCGCTCGGCCCGAACATCCTTCGCCGCCTGGAGCTGCTGAGCAAGACCCTGTCCAGAGCCGGTGTAGCGGACGCAGATCTGAACGTCGCGATATGGTCGCTCTGGAACTACGTGATGGGCGCCACCATCACCCGGGCAAGCTTCGACCTCTCCGACGACGACAGGGCCGCGGCGCAGGAGCGCCTTACACGTCTCAGTGAACACTACCCGACGATCGAACGCTCTCGTCTGCTGTTGGACAACGACTGGGACGGCGCTTTCAGGAAAGGCCTCGACTTCCTGCTCGATGGCCTCGCTCCGAGATAAGGAATTCGTCTCGACGCAACGACGGCAGCACTTTCCTTCGCTCGATCAAGCCACTTCCCACTTTTATGGGGAGCATAGAGTCAACCGATTTTCGAAGATCGGCGCGCGGTCAATCGGCCGCGACGAGTTCGACCTTTATGCGATCCGGATCTTCGACAAACAGCGCGTAATACTCGTTGCCGCCGTTTGCAAACGGATATTTCTCATCATAGAGACTGCTAATATTATTCTCAATGCAGTATTGTCTTAATGCATCAACGGCATCTCTGCTTTTGACCTTGAATGCGAGATGATTAAGTCCGACGCCGCATCGATGGTATGGATGCGTTTCATACTTCTTGGCAACCTGCACAAAGGTTAGGTAGGCATCCTCGCCACTGACGAGCGTAAATCCGCTGTCCCAATGATCCGATTCTTCGTAGCCGATCTTGGCGAGTATGCCTGCCCAGAATGCATGCGAAGCATCAAGGTTTGAAACATAGATTTCGACATGATGTAGCATCATTACCTCCAGGACGTTGACCAGAATCACAAAAAGGCGGCCGATCGGACGTGGAGGCCACCCTATCGGGTCGCTCTCCCTGTTGCAGCTTTTATGGGGCCCACAATCGCGGGAACTGCCGCGACGCGGTTCCTTTCACGCCTGTCGGCACGGATGGCTCTTTTGGCTACCCACATCTCCGGCCCTCGCTTAAGACACTGGCGTGACATGATTCGCGTTGGAGAGCGCAATGAGCCAAGCCCCCGAGACCATCACCACCTGGTATGTCGACTCGGATGCCGAGGACCGGATGTCGGACGGGCACGCTCCGATCTGGCGGCATCTCATCGAGCTGATCGTCGAGCGCGATCTCTCGGAGAAAAGCGTGCTCGACTTCGGTTGCAATCAGGGCGGCCTGTTGCGGCATCTCTATGCGATCAGGCCGTTCCGCAAGGCGCTCGGCATCGACATAGCAGAGCAGTCGATCGCCAAGGCCGATGCATTCAAGGGCAACATTCCCGTGCAGCACGCGGTCGGCGGAACGCTTGAGGGATGGGTCGGGGAATTCGATCTGGCGATCAGCCACGAGGTGATCTATCTCGTCGGGGACATCGACGCACATGCCGCTGATATCTTCAAGGCGCTGAAGCCGGGCGGCGTCTACTACGCCATCACCGGTTGCCATACCGACAATCCGCTCTGGCCGAAATGGCGCGACCTCGTCGCCAAACGCACGAACACCGTCGTCCAGGACCGTTCGATCACGGACTATGCACGAGCCTTTGCGAAGGCGGGATTCGAAGTCTCCGGTCGCAAGCTCGAGTATGACGGCTTCATTCCGTTCATCGAGGATGGCTGGACGCCGGACTTCGCCGACGCGCTCGAATACTATACCCAGACCAAAATCGTGTTCCGCCTGGTGAAGCGTCCTACAGCGCCGGGCGTCTTTTCAGGCGCACAAAGGACGCTGTAGCGCTTTTGAATCGCTGCATGTTTTTGTCCTTAAATCGAGTTCGACTTAAGGAAACATGCAGGATTCCTGCCTCCTGCGCCAGGGCTGCCGATATCCACGCCCGCCGCCGCTCGCCGCCGGAAAGTTCCTGCAGCGTCCGGTCCGCCAGACTCGTGAGATCAAGCCCGCAAGCGCCTGAAGCTTCCGGTGTCGTACCCTGACGGACACAATAAGCTTGGCAAACAGAGCTGCGCTTTATTAGAATGAGCTTAGTAATGTGCCAAGGTCGTCAAGCTGTTCTACCGATCGGATGATTGCAGTCCGGAGTAGATAAGGCCCGAACTCGAGGTACTCATCTGCGGAGGGGAAGCGAAGGTGCCCGCCTAAGCATTAGATCAAGGAAGCTCATTCAAAGACGCGATGGGGGACAACTCGAAAGAACATCCGGTCTTATTCGACCTACCAAGCATTTCGGCGGGCCTTCAGCTTGCGGTGATCGGCTGCGGAGCCTGGGGCAAGAACCTGGTCCGCTGCTTTGCTGAATTAGGCTGCCTCGGTGCTGTCGTTGACCTCCACACCGACGCAGTCGCGTCCCTTCTTGGCCAATACGGCAGCCGCGCCCTTTCCTTCGAGCAGGTACTAACCGAGCATTCGATTCAGGCAGTGGCGATCTCTACGCAACCGTCATCCCATTACGAGCTTGCCAAGCGCGCCCTTCTTGCCGGAAAGCATCTCTTCGTCGAAAAGCCGCTCGCGCTTGAGCTCAAGCATGCCGAGGAGCTGACCGATCTGGCGCGGCGCTTGGATCGACGGCTTATGGTCGGCCACATACTACAATATCACCCCGCCTTTACCCGGCTCCAGAGCCTCATCGCGAGCGGTGCTATAGGCCGTGTCCTGCGGCTTCAGGCCAACCGCATGAATCTCGGGGCGATCCGGTCCGAGGAAGACGTGCTCTGGTGTCTAGGGCCGCATGATGTCTCCATTATCTTGGCTCTCGTGGGGGCAGAACCAAGCGAGGTTTACGGTGTCGGCGGCTATCACCTGCGAAAAACGATAGCCGACGCGGTCACCCTTCACCTGAGCTTCCCGGCCGGGGAGCGGGCGCAAGTCAACCTGTCGTGGTTGCATCCCGTCAAGGAGCACCGGCTCACCGTAATCGGTTCAGAGGCCATGGTCGTGCTCGACGATGGGGCGCCATGGGAAGGCAAATTGCTCCTATATCCGCACATCGTAAATGTGGCTGAGGATATAGCGGCAACGATCCGGGCTGAACCACTTCCAGTCACAGTTGAGGAGAATGAACCGCTAAAACTCGAATGTCAGCATTTTATCGACTGCATTGCGCAGGGTCATGACCCAATGACAAATGGTGACGAAGGGTTACGTGTGATGCGAGTCTTGGCCCAGGCCAGCATGATGCTGGATAGTAGCCGTGGCTGCCAGGATAATCCTGGGCGGACGGGCGCTGTCAAACACCTTTCTCATGTTGGAATCGACCATGCCAGACCGGATCCTCTTTAACGATCTTGGCGCGCAACGCCGCTATCTTGGACAGGTAGTTGACGAGGCAATCCGCAGCGTTCTCGATCGCGGCCTATATGTCATGGGTCCAGAGGTTGCTCAACTCGAGCAAGACCTCGCCGCGTATTGTGGCGCAAGGCACGCAATTTCCTGCGGCAGTGGAACCGACGCTCTAACCCTGGTACTCATGGCGAAAAATGTCGGGGCTGGCGACGCGGTGTTCTGTCCGTCCTTTACGTTCGCGGCTACCGCAGAAGCCATAGCCGGGCTTGGTGCGACACCGGTGTTCGTCGACATCTGCGAGGATACCTTCAACCTCGATGTCCGGAGCCTCCAATCCTCCATAACAACGGTCAAGGACAGCGGATTGAGGGGAGTCGGCATTGTCGCGGTCGATCTTTTTGGCCAGCCGGCCGACTACGACGCTATCGAGGCAATTGCAGATCGCGAGCGCCTGTGGCTGATCTGTGATGCAGCTCAAGCCTTCGGCGCAAATTATAAGGGGCGACAAGTCGGTACAATTGGGCTTGCCACGACGACAAGCTTCTTCCCGACCAAACCCCTGGGCTGCTACGGGGACGGCGGTGCGGTATTCACAAGCGACGACGAGTTGGCTGGCATCATCCGCTCGCTCCGCATTCATGGCCAAGGGAATGACAAGCATGATAATGTTCGGATCGGCATGAACAGCCGTCTCGACACGGTTCAGGCTGCCGTTCTCATAGAGAAGCTCAAGATATTTCTGGATGAAATCACGGCCCGTAACCGCATTGTGAACCGCTACAATGAGCAACTGGGCGATGTTGTCACCGTGCCGAACGTTCTGGCGGGCGTGAGCTCGGTCTGGGCACAGTATACGCTGCGCCTGCTAAGGTGTGACCGGGGGGTGTTCCAGAGCTTCCTGGCAGCGGCGGGCGTTCCCACAGCCGTCTATTATCCGCGACCCATGCACCATCAAGCGGCGTACAGGCACTTCCCGGTTGCCCCGACGGGCCTCCCGGTCTCTGATCGCCTTGCTGCCGAGGTCGTCAGTCTACCGATGCATGCGTATCTGACCGAACAGGTGCAGGATCAGATCACGGCTGCGGTGCGGGCAGCACTGGCGGCTCAGGCTTGACGTTGCATCACAAGCTGGGCGAGCAAGTCATCGTCTAGCGTAGCTACACCCGGACAAAGATCGTGTTCCGCCTGGTGAAGCGTCCTACAGCGCCGTGCGTCGTTTTAAGATCCATAAAGGACGCTATAGCACTTTGAATCGCCGCATGTTTTTGTCCTTGAATCGAGTGCGATTTAAGGAAACATGGGATAGCGGGACAGCTTTGTAAGCTCGACGTCGAAGTGGGGCGGCTTGTCGGGAGCGACCTCGACGAACCGCCCCTTGACGCGAAACGTCCGCTCGATCAGCCCGCTTTCTGCAAGCGCTCTCGGCTCGCCATCGAAGCGCAGATCGCCTTTCTCGAGAAGGGAGATGCGGTCGCTGACTGCAATGGCCTGGTTGATGTCATGGATCGCCATGACGATGGTCACGCCCCGCTCGCGGCTGAGGCGATGGACGAGGTCCAGGACCTCGACCTGATAGCCGATATCGAGGAAGGATGTCGGCTCATCCAGGAGCAGGATTCCCGCCTCCTGCGCCAGGGCTGCCGATATCCACGCCCGCTGCCGCTCGCCGCCGGAGAGTTCCTGCAGCGTCCGGTCCGCCAGGCTCGTAAGGCCGGTGCTCTCGAGCGCCCATTCGATGGCTTCCTCGTCTTTCCGGCCGTAGGAGCGGAAGAGGCCGACATGGGGAAACCGCCCCTGCCGGACGAGTTGGGCAATCGTCATCTCATCGGGAGCCGTCGGTTGCTGCGGCAGGAAGGCGAGTTTCTTCGCGATGGCGCGTCGCGACATCGAGGCGGCGGCAACACCTTCGATCTCGGCCCGACCTTCCGCGGGCGCGATCAGGCCGGCAAGCGCTTGAAGCGCGGTGCTCTTGCCGGATCCGTTCGGGCCGATCAGAGCACGTATCTCGCCCGGCTCCATGGAAAGCGAGAAGCGGTTCAGTGCCTTCCGGCGACCGTAGAAAACCGACAGTTGGGAACAGGACAGAGGCATCATGATCTCAAGGGACCTTGCGCAGAAGCGCGAGCAAAGCTGGCGCGCCGACGATGGCAGTGACCACCCCGATCGGCACTTCCTCGGCACGACCGGCGAGCCGTCCGATCAGGTCGCCGAGCGTGACGATGACAGCGCCGAGCACGATGGTGAGCGGCAGGACAAGGGGGAAATGCCTCCCGGCGAGGAACCGCGCCAGATGCGGCACGACAAGTCCGACGAACACGATCGGGCCGACTGATCCGACGGCGCTCGACGCAAGCGCACAGGAGATGAGCAGGGCGAGCGAGAACTGCTTGCGATAGGACAGGCCAAAGGATCGGGCGACGGCTGCGTCGAACTGGAGAAGGATGAGCGGGCGGTAGATCAGCGGCAGCATGGCGAGACCCGCGACCGTGAACGGCAGCAGGAAGCGCGCGTGATCCCAGGTTCGCGCATAGAGGCTACCCGACAGCCATTCGAGGATGATTTCGATGCGCGCGGAGCCCCAGCCGGCAATCAGGCCGATGGCGAGGGCGTGCAGGATCGCTCCGATGGCGATGCCGCAGAGCGTGATGCGGAGTGGGCTGAGGCCGAGGCGGAATGCCAGGAGATAGATGATGCCGCCCGCGATCATCCCGCCCACCGTTCCGGCGGCAGGCAGCCATCCGATCGGGAGCTCGGCAAGCGTGTTGGAGCCGGGATTGAAGATGTAGACTGTGAACAGCAGGAAGATCGTCACCGTGAGCGTTGCGCCCTGGGAAACCCCCATGAGTGACGGATCGGCGAGGGGGTTCCGGGTGATCGTCTGAAGAATGAGGCCCGCCAACGCGAACTGGACGCCGGCGAGGATGCCGGTCACGATCCGCGGCAGTCGGATGTCGAGGATAATGGCACGGGCGTCCGACGAACCGCCGCCGGTCAGCACTGCGACAATGTCTTCAGCGGGGATGTCGACGACACCGAGGAAGACTGCGGCGACGATGGAGACCAGAACCAGGAGAGCGGCAGCGGGCAAGAGCCAGGCGTTTGGTTGCGCAATCGCCGGAGAGTTTGACGTCATGCGCGCTCCCCCGTGAAATCAAGTCGGCCGCGCTGGATCAGGTAGACAAAGATGGGGCCGCCGAGAAGCGCCGTGATGATGCCGACCGGGAGCTCCTTGGGGATGGCGATCGTTCGCGCGGTGAGGTCCGCCGCGGTCACGATCAACGAGCCGATGGCGGCGGTAAGGCCGATCTCCCAACCGGTTCCTCGCGGCCTCAACAGCCGGGCGATATGGGGCGCCGCCAGTCCGACGAAGGCGACCGGCCCGGCGGCGGGCGCGACGCCCGCCACGGGACAGATGCCAAGAACAAGCAGAATTGGCTTCCACAGATTGAGCTGCACGCCCATTCCGGCGGCGGCATGGTCGCTGAGCGAGAACATCGCGATGACCCTGTGCAGCAGCAGAGCGCCAGCCACGCCGATGATGACCCAAGGCAGCATGTGAAGCAGGTGCGACCAAGTCCGCCCCGCGAAGCCGCCCGATATCCAGAACATGAGGGCGGTCGACTGCGGCCCGGCGAGCAGCAGCACATAGATCGTGATCGCCCCGAGGAAGAGCGAGACGCTTATGCCGCCAAGGGCGAGGTGAAGCGGCCGGCCATTGGCGCCCCGCGCCACCCAGAACGTCACCGACGCCGCCGCAAGCCCTCCAGCAAGACCGACGAAGGGGTAATAGAGCGACGAAACCCACGGCAGCAGAACGAAGCAGGCGACGATCGGCGCGACCGCTCCGGCGGTCACGCCCGTGATACCGGGATCGGCGAGGGGATTGCGGGTCAGTGACTGAAGGAGATAGCCCGAGACCGCAAGGCCCGCGCCCGCGACCGCTGCGGCCAGGCTCCTCGGCAGCCTGAGCGTCCAGACGAGGATCGACTCGATCTTGCCGTCGGGGACAAGCAGCGCTCGAAGAACCGCGTCGATCGAGAGTGTTTTCGCGCCGGGCAACAGCCCGACGACGATGATCAGCAGTGTCGCGACGACGACGAGAGAGATGGCTATCGAAGATTTCCGTGCGTCCATCATCGTCGCGGCCAGCTCGTTACTTCTGGACCTCGGCGGGGATTATCTTCGCGGCCTCGGCCCGCACGTCCGCCTTGGGGAATACTTCCGGGTAAAGGTAGTGGGCCGCCTCTCTCAGCACGATCTCGCGCGCGATCGGGCCGTTTGTCTCGACCCAATGATCGCCGACATAGAAGACGCGGTTGTTCTTGACCGCCGTGAGCTGGCTCCAGATCGGGTTGTTTTCATGCGGGCGATCCGGGCCGTAGTCGTAGATGAAGAGGACCTCCGGGTCCTTCTCGAGCATCGTCTCCAGGCTGAGGTCGATACCGAACTCGCCGCCCAGCGTCATGGCTCCGGCGATGTTCTCGCCGCCGATGGCCTTGACGATGGATGCCGACGTGTTCTCGTCGTGGAACGCGAACGGCACCTCGCCACCCCACATGATCGCAAAGCGCGGATGAACGTCCTTCGGGGCCTTCGCGGAGATTTCGGCCAGATGCGCCCGGAAGTCCTTGTTAAGCTGAAGGCCGCGCTCGGGATTGCCGAGTATCCTGGAGAGCTCGGCGATCTCCTTGTCGCTGCCGTCGAGCAGTTCCATGTCGTAGGCGATGTAGGGCGCAATCTTCTCGAGCTGCGGCGCGTTGCCGACGGTGTAGCGGCGGATCGCAACGATCAGGTCGGGCTTGGCTTCCGAGAGGAGTTCGAGGTTCGGCTTGGCGCGCTGGCCGATCTGGGACATGTCTTTCGTCAGGCCGAGGAGGAAGTCGGGCGCGCGGTCGGCCACCATGTAGGTGCTGGCCACGGGCTTGATGCCGAGTGCCAGCGCGACATCGTCGGCAAAGTAGGAAATCGAGGCGATGCGTTTGGGCTGGACGGGAACCTTCACCTCGACGCCGCGGTCGTCTTTGACCGTCACCGTCTTGCCGTCCTCGGCTTGGGCGGTTCCGGCGGCCAGAACGGCCAGGAAGCCGAAGAGAGTTGCGATCTTGCGTGCTGTCGCCATGGCGATCTCCTCCAGATGAATCTCGTCATCGCTTTAGTCTGTAAAGAAGAGTCAATCAATCAACTTTTCTGGTCGATGGCCAGGCGGAGCTGTGGATTTTCAATGGTGTGGTCTCGATCGCCGGAATGGGCATTACAGCGTAGCTGCGGCAAGGCTCTCCTCGATCATTCCTGTGCTTGTCTCAGGAATCCAGCCAGCGCCGTCCGTTCACGTCGCAATGGCTGTGTCGGGAGGTCGGGGGTGTCCCTTGATAAAAACCAATTGCGATATAACCGATTGCATAACACAATCAGATCCGCGCGAATTGCCGTTTGAGGAAAGGAAGTGGGTATGGCTAAGCTCGTGTTCGGAATGAACCAGTCGCTGGACGGCTATGTCGATCATATGGCGTTTGCACCAAGCCCCACGCTGTTCCGCCACTTCATCGAGGAGGCTCAGGGGCAGGCGGGCAGTGTGTACGGCCGCCAAATGTATGAGGTCATGCGTTACTGGGACGACGATCATCCTGAATGGGATGCAGAGGAACATGCCTTCGCGGCGGCGTGGCGGAAGCAGCCGAAATGGGTGGTCTCGCGCTCGTTGACGTCTGTCGGCCCCAATGCCAGCCTTGTTAAGGATGACCTTGAGGGCGCGATCCGCGAGTTGAAGGCCGAGCGCGAGGGGGAGATCGAAGTTGCTGGTCCGGTCTTGGCGCAAAGCCTCACCGAGCTTGGCTTGATCGACGAGTATCGGATCTACCTGCACCCCGTCGTGCTTGGTCACGGCAAGCCATATTTCGCCGGGCCTCGGCCGCCGCTCCACCTTGTGACCCATGATCGGATTGGCGAGGATGTGGTCAGGTTGACCTATGTTCCCGCTTAATCTCGCGACTCGCCGCATTGAAATCGCCGCTGAAGTCTGAGCTTGGGTTGGGCCAAGGCGTCTCCTCCCATCGTCATTCCTGTGCTTGTCACGGGATCGAGCCAGCCCTCCAGTGCTGCAGGACATCCGGCCGGCAACAAGGCTGAGCATTCTATCAACTCTGCGAATCGGGCAGGCTGCAATCAAAATCGAACCGAGTGAGTGCACGGATGGGCGCGATAAAGGTTGTAGATTACGATCCAGCATGGCCGGGATTGTTCGAGGAGGAAAAGAGCCGGATCGTGGCGGTGATCGGTGATGTGGTAGCTGAAATCCATCATGTCGGGAGCACATCGATCGCCGGCCTTTGTGCCAAGCCCAAAATTGACATCGACGCCGTGCTTTGTAGCGGTGCGAGGGTCGTCGAGGCGGTCGAGCGCGTGAAGGCGCTCGCGGACTTTACCTTCCACGGCGATCCATACGGTGATGGCATGTGGACCTTCACCTCAGGCCACGGCTCCTATGGCACCCGGCTCTACCTCTGCGGGCCGGAGAACCCCACGCATGTCAAACGCATGCTGTTTCGCGATTGGCTCCGTACCCATCCGGAAGACGCTGCGGAATATGCCGCTCTGAAGCGCAAACTGGCGACAGAGGCAAACGGCGACTGGAAATTCTACACTGGCGGCAAATCTGACTTCGTCGCGAAGATCGTGCGGCAAGCGTCCGCCTGATGGGTTAGGAGAGGTCGGCTTTCCACCGGATTCGGACGTCGGTATCCTGATGTCGCTTTGGGGGTAAAAGCGGTCGTAGGCGTCCTGCCGGAATGCGCCAGAAGTGGAAGTTTGCGGCTGGCTGATCGGCTCTCGACCGTTGCGGTCCTTGGCGCCGGACACGACGAACGAGACGATTGAGCCCATCGCGGACACGCACCCGCGCGCGAAGGCTCAACTCCGATAGCGATACTCCCATTCACCGATGCCATCGATTTTGAGCATTGTGGTTTCAACGCTTTTGCCGCTTTCTCCTGCGCATCTGGCTTTGAGGAAAGCGTCGAGGTCGTTTCGATCAAATCGTGGCATGAAGATCACATTGCGACCGCTCGTCGCCTCACTACCTCGTTCACGCGCGAACCATGACGGACTACAAACTAGGACGGTAAATGCGTCGTTTCCATTGGCGCCGCCGACGTAGAAGTCCATCCAAAAACCGAAGTCGGTCAAGTCATCCGGTTGCCAATCATCCGCCTCCCAGATGTGAAACCCGCTGTACTTTAAAACCATGCTACGCCCTCGCCGGTAGATGCGATCAGCTACAATTGCGCCGTCGTGTTGGCAAGCACGTGATACCGGGGCGGTGGGCGCCGCTCGCAAGCGTTGTTTAGAGTTGGATGCGCCGGCACGCAAACGGCCACCGCGACAAAAGCGACGCTTTTGCCGCGGTGGCCTCGCGGCCGTGAGGAGAAGCGCCCCCGTCGTCGATCAACTGGAGCTCAGAACGTAGCGGCGGTTGCCGGGAAGCGCCGGCCGAGCGTTCATGGAATAAAGCCGAGTGAACTTCTTGATGTCGGCCGGGTCGACCTCGATCGGTTCCATCGCCACCATCCAGTCGACGATCTCGCTGCAGGGAGGGGTGGTCAGCGATCCCTCATAGCTCCAATACTTCAGCGAGGAGGGCAGGAGGCCCTTCGGGTCGACGGCATCGAGCTGGGTTTCTTCGCCGGCGTTCTGCGGGAACTTCGCCGCAAGGCTCGCGAAGGTCGGGTTGGCCGCGCCGGGCACAAGGAAAACGCCGAGCACGCCGAGCGCGCCGGTCTCCGCATTCTTGTGAACGAAATGCGCTTCCATCGGGAAGTTTTTGCCCTCGACAAGATGCTCGCTCGGCGCGTGGAAGTGATACTGCACCAGATCAAAGGTCTTGTCGCCGCGGCGAAGCGTACCGCCGGCGGCCTTCACCTGGATCGTATGGCCATTGTTGAGGATCGTGCCGCCGCGCGCCCAGTCCGCCGCGAGATCTGGGATTTCGGCCTTGATCGCGCCGCGGATGTCAACCGGTGATTGCTGCGAGCCGGCCGAACAAGCACTGTTCTCAGCGCTCAAAGTACCCCAATGCTCAGGACCCTCTTCGCCTTCATAGCCCCAGTGCACGCCCTCTGCCGCGTATGCCATCTTGACGCAGAGCGGGCAGGCCGCAAGCAAGGCCAGGCCCCTGAGGAAATCACGCCTTTCCATTCATATTCCCTTTCGAATGACCACGAGCAGATCGCGCTCGCGGGGGCGGGATGTTGTCCTCGATACCTGTCCACCACCTGTCAGAATGACGCGTTTTAGAAAGGGCTGCACGAAACGCTGACACTTTGCGGGGAGCCGGCCGGCCCAGGCACCCCTGCTACCGACTACGTCGCCCGCGAAATCTTTCGCACGCTGACCGCTGCATACAAGCCGGTCGACGTTCATGGGCCGTATGGCTGACGTGGCAAATTCCGCTGAAAAATCTCTGTGACCGCGTTCGGCCCCCTAGAGACGATGGACGGATGGCCAATGAGACCGCCGCCAAATCGTTCCGGGCGATGCGGCCAAGTTCGGCCAATACTGCATCACGGTCGGAACGGGCATTCACGTTGGAGTAGGTTCACCCGAGAAGCCGCGATTTTGCTGTTGCGACCACTTCGTGCGTCAGGTCCACCAGCCGATCGGCGGCAAGCCGATTGATCTGCCAGAAAAGCGGCACGTCGAGCGGGGTTTGGGGGATGAGTTCGACGAGCCGCCCGGAAGCGAGATGCTCTACGGCGAGGAGGGCAGGGTTCATGCACCAGCCCATGCCGGAGAGGCTGGCCTCGAGGAAGCTCTGTGTCGATGGCAGCCAATGGGTGGGATAGGTTAGATCCTGTCCCAAGGCCTGACGAATCCAGCGGCTTTGCAGCCGGTCTTTCTGGTTGAAGGTCAGCGCGGGGGCGCGCGCGATCGCCTCTGCTGTGACGCCGTCGGCGAAGTATTTGGCCATGAACTCGGGGCTTGCCGTCGCATGATAGCGGAGCGCTCCGAGTGACGTGCGGCGGCAGCCCGAGATCGGCTTTTCGAGGCTGGTGACCGCCGCGAGCACGCGGCCGCGCTGCAGCCATTCGGCCGTATGCTCTTCGTCGTCGATGGCGACGTTCAGAAGATAGCGGGAGCGCTTGGAAAAATTCGATATGGCCGGCAGGAACCATGTTCCGAGGCTATCGGCACTGGTCGCGATGTGAAGCGTCACTTGCTCCCGCGGCTTGTCGGGATCGGCAAGCGACGGAAGATGCTCCATCAACTCGCCTTCCAGCATGCCGACATTCTCTATGTGCCGGCACAGCCATGCTCCCTTTTCGGTTGCCGTGCAGGGGTTTCCCCTGATGATCAAGACCACGCCGAGGCGCTCTTCCAGCTGCTTTACCCGTTGGGAGACGGCCGAGGGCGTTACGTTCAAAGCGGCAGCCGCCTTTTCAAAACTGCCGGTCTGGACGACGGTCGCCACGGCGTGAAGCGCAGGATAATCGAGCATCGCATTAGCTCATCTTAATCGGATTTACGTTATTTAATTATCCTAACTCTCCGGCGTTCGCTAGAGAAAGGCCCATTCTTTCGTTCGCGGAGCATTTCGTCGGCATGAACCTTCCGATCTATATGACTGGCTTGATGATGGGCTTGAGCCTGATCGTGGCAATCGGTGCGCAGAATGCCTTCATTCTGCGCCAGGGATTGCGGCGCGAGCATGTGTTCGCCGTGTGCCTCACATGCGGCCTGTCCGACGCGATCCTGATCCTGCTGGGCGTTACCAGCCTCGGACAGATCGCGGCCATGCTGCCCTGGCTTGACCCCGCCATGCGGTTTGGGGGAGCGGCCTTCCTCATCTGGTACGGCGCAAAAAGCCTCCATTCGGCAGCTCGCTCTTCCGGGGCGCTGACGGTTGAGGAGGAAGTCTCTTCGAGGTTCTGGCCGACCTTTGCGACATGCCTTGCGCTCACCTGGCTCAATCCGCATGTCTACCTGGATACGGTCGTCCTTCTGGGCACCATTGCGACCCGCTTTCCCGGCGAGGAGATGCTGTTTGCCGCCGGTGCCATGTCCGCCTCGTTCCTGTTCTTTTTCGCGCTTGGCTACGGCGCCAAGTGGCTGCGCCCGATTTTCTCGCGGCCATCGGCATGGCGGGTGCTGGATAGCGTGATCGCCGCTGTCATGTGGACGATCGCTTACCGGCTGTTGAGCGGGATGTGACCCCGCCCAGGCGTGCGACCTTGCGCGTCCGACTGGATGCGCGGCGCCCGTTTGGAAGTTTTGAGAACTATTTGGGAGCGCTTAATTACGGCGCTGTTCGTAGCCGGCAGAATTCAACCTCTAGAGCATATGGAGGTTGCCATGAACGATACACTCACCCTTGCGTCGGCCTCGCATCAGGCGGCGCGGACGCGTCGGCACTACAGCCCGGCGACCCGCTCGGAACGCGAGCAAAAGGCGAATGCCGATCCCCGTTTGATCGACGATATCAGTCTGACGGGACATGAGTGCGAAGCAGGGATCGCCAAGCCCTTGGCTGAACACACCACGGCGAACGGTCTCCTGCGGCTTCTCGCAAGGCTCAGCACCTTGGCCACCCAATGGAGAATCTGGGGAGGTAGCCGGGCAATCTGGGGAAAGATCGACCATTTGACCGATGGAGAGCTGCGCGAATTGGGCATCAGCCGCGTGGCACGGAGGGAGCGGTGGCTTGACGGCCGCGAGGTGCGGCTCGCCACGGATTATTTCTACCGCATCGATCCGAACGTCTGATGGGGAGGTGAATGCAGCACCCCGTTGAAACCGAGGGCGAGGGCGGCCAGGGAATAGGGGGCTGCCGGGCGAGGGACCGCGACCTTCCTATGACCCAGCGGCGGTAATGAGCGCGTGCGCGGTTCGCCGCAGGAGCGGAATGGCTTCGCTCGGTTCCAGAACCTGCGAACTGACGAATGCGCCGTTGATGAGCAAGGCGAGCTGACCGGCAAGTTCGTCCGGGCGGCCGACATTAAGCCGCTCCGCGATCCCCTTCAACCGACGCCGCATTTCACGCTTGTGGGCTGCGGCGACCTTCCGCGCCGGGTGGTCGGCTTCCGGAAACTCCGCGGCGACGTTGATCTGCGGGCAGCCGCGATAGTTCGGCCGTCCGACCCGCTCGCCGATCCATTCCAGATGCGCGTAGAGCTCCGCTTGCGCGTCATCGCCATGTTTTTCAGCCACACGGTCCCACGTGCCCCAGAAATCCTGGTCCTCGCGCGCGAGGAAGGCGGCGACGAGATCGTCCTTTGTGCCGAAGTGTCGATAGAGGCTGGTCTTGGCGACGCCTGCCTCCTCAACCACCAGGTCAACCCCCACGGCGCGCACGCCGCGCTCGTAGAATAGTGTCGATGCCGTCTCGAGGATCCTGTCCTTCACGTCGACGGCATCGTGGTCTTTCGGTTTGGCCACGCTTTTCGTCATCGCTTACCTCCAATGCCGGGAACCTAGCACAGCCACGCTTGACACGCTACAGACTTGTTTGTACCGATGGAACAAACAGGTCTGTAGCGTGAAGGAAAATCAATGGCTGTTCGCATATCAGGAACTTCGAAGCAGGATCGGGCTGTCGCCGTGTTCGGGGCTGCCGGGCATACGGGGCGTTTCGTCGTCACGGAACTGTTGGGTCGCGGCATCACCCCGATCGCCGTCGCACGCAACGTGGCGAAGCTGGCGGACTTCGCCGATCGCGGCATCGAGGTGCGGAGCGGCTCGGCGGACGACCCACACTCGCTCGATCAGGCATTCAAGGGGGCGGCCGCGGTCATCAACTGCGCCGGCCCTTTTCTCGACACCGCAGATGCCGTGGCTTCCGCAGCGCTTCGTGCGGGAATCCACTATCTCGATGTGACGGCCGAGCAGCCGAGCGCGCAGGCGATCTACGACAAATTCGACAAGGCGGCGCGCGATGCCGGGGTCCTCGTCATTCCGGCCATGGGCTTTTATGGCGGCTTTGCCGACCTGCTCGTTACGGCTGCCATGGGCGGCTGGGAGTTCGCCGACCAGATCAGGGTCGGGATCGCGCTCGACAGCTGGCATCCGACGCAAGGCACGCGAATAACGGGCGAGAAGAACACCGCGCCGCGCATGATCGTTGCCAATGGCGAGCTTACGCCGGTGCGTCAGCCGGCCGCCGAGATCGACTGGGACTTCCCGGAGCCGTTTGCACGGCAGAAGGTCGTCGAGCTGCCGTTTTCGGAGATCGTCGTGATTGCGCGGCATACACGGTCATCCGAGCTTCGCACCTATCTCAATCGCACCGCGCTTAGCGACGTTCGGGATCCGGCGACACCGCCGCCAAAGCCCGCGGACGAGAAGGGCCGATCCGCCCAGATCTTCCTGGTCGAGGCGAGCGTGCGAAAGGGCGAGCAGATCCGGCGGATCGCGGCTGAGGGGCAAGACATCTACGCCTTCTCGGCGCCGCTCATCTCAGAAGCCGTTCAGCGCATCCTTGACGGCAGGGTGAGGGGTAGCGGGGCTCAGGCGCCGGGCGCCATTTTCGATGCCCGCGATTACCTCGATGCCCTGGCGCCGCATCATCTGTCGTTGGTGGTGGCGGAGGGCTAGCTGGCTGGTAGCACGCCTGCCTGTCTCTCTCGCTACAGCGACCTTGCGGGTCAGACAAGACGCGCGGCGCTGTAGGGCGGGATGGCAATGCCGGAACTCAGGGGCACGGGTATCGATACCCCCCTCTGCCCTGCCGGGCATCTCCCCCGCAAGGGGGGAGATTGGCAAGTGGCGATGCCTCGCTCCACCAACGGTTCGGCCTATTGATTTCTTGGATGTCGTGGCTCGCAGCCATCGTGGGCAGATCGTTGCTCCAGCCGATCTTCCCCCTTGTGGGGGAGATGGCCGGCAGGGCAGAGGGGGGTACAGCGCCGGGCGGCTCGGAGAGGCTAACCGTCCAAAGGCAATCCCGCCTGTCTTTCTCCGTGACAGGCGGGACCGAAGATGACGCTAACCTTGCTGGCCATGTGAGGGTCAGGCGCCCTTCACATAACCCAGCGCCTCCACGATCCGCCCGTTGCGCACGTGCATGAGGTTCACGCCGCGCACGGAATCGCGGTGCTCCGGGCCCCAAATCAGCCGCCAGCGGATTTCGCCGCGATCGCCGCGCGCGATGATGCCTTCCGTTTCGAAGTAAGCATCGGGCATCGTGGCGATTTTTGTCCAAAGCTCGATGCAGGCTGCCTTTCCTTCATGGCGGGCGCCGTCCGGTGCCGGCTGGGTGTTTTCGATGATGCAATCATCGGCAACGAGATCCTCGAGGGCAGCAGGGTCGTGGTTGAGAAATACCTGGTTGAAGCGTGCCAGAATTTCGGCCGTGTTGAGACTTTCCGGGTCTTTGAAGCTTGTCATCATGACCTCCCTTCACGCAGCCGTGCGCGGTGCGAAGAACACGCCATTGGCGCGGTGCGCGAGCCGTTCGGCCCGCAGCGCTTCACGCACCGCAGGACGGGCGCCGACGCGGCGCATGAAAGCTTCGAGCCCTGGCCAGCGTGACAGATCGATGTCCTTCCACTGAGTCCAGTTGAGGCAGACGAAGAGATAGACATCGGCGACGCTCAAGCGGTCGCCGGTGAGAAAGTCTCCGGCAAACTGGGTCGATATCCAGTCGAGACGTGCCGTGACATGCTTTCGAAGCGCATCCTTCACCGCGGCATATTCGGGATAGAACATCTGGGCCATCGGCTTGTGGAGTTCGGTCGATACGAAATTCAAGAGCGACTGGATGCGCCGGCGTTCACGGGCATCGCGAGGCGCGAGACCGCCGGATGGCTTCGTGTCGGCCAGATGCTGGACGATTGCCGGCCCTTCCATGAGGATCTCGCCGTCGTCCAGTTCCAGCACCGGCACGTATCCGTTCGGGTTGAGGCTGAGAAAATCCTCGCCGTCGCTGGTCCTCTGCGTTTTGCGGTCGATCTCGATGATGTCGATATCAAGTTCGAGTTCCCGCGCGACGATGTGAGGCGACAGGGAACAGGCGGCCTGGTGGATATAGAGTTTCATGGCTTTCTCCGATCTCGAATGGGTCGGGCCTGACTGCTGCTCGACATTTATACGAATTCGCATATAATTCTGGTGACGTCAATCTTTTTATGCGAGATCGAATATAAATGACCAATGCGAAACGCGGGCGGCCGGTACAATATGATCGGGAACAGGCACTTGAGCGGGCGAGCGATCTTTTCTGGTCGGCCGGTTTCGCTGCGACATCGCTTGATGATCTCAGCGCGGCAACACAGATGACGCGTCCGAGCCTCGCCGGAGCATTCGGCGACAAGGAGGCTCTGTATATCGCGGCGCTCATGCGTTACCGCGACGCCAGTGTCGATGCTATGCGAGAGATCCTGAGCGGTAAACGGTCACTCAGGACGGAACTGGCAGAGGTCTTGGACAAAGCGACGGATGTCTACATGGCGTCGGCGGACGCGGCACGCGGGTGCTTGCTCATCGGAACCGCTTCCGTCGAAGCCGTGCATCGGCCGGCCGTCCGTCAGGTGCTGCAGGAGAGCCTTGGCGCATTCAATGCCGTCCTGGAGGAGCGTATTCGCAACGCCATTGCCGATGGCGAGCTCGATCCGGAAGCCAACGCTGCCGGCTTGGCATCCGTGACCTCGGCCGTCATGCATTCGCTCGCCGTCCGAGCGCGTGCCGGCGAGCCGCGAGATGCGCTCGACAAGCTTAGCGACGTGGCGGTCGATCTGATTTGCAGGAAACGCCCGTAACGCTGCAAATCGATGCTATTTGGCGCAAATGCTGCGACTGTTATGACGTATTCTGTCTTTATGCTCGGTGAAAGGCCCATCGAGGTGAGGGAAACGAGGATGACCGGGAGCAAGCCATGTGCAGAAACATAAGACCCCTGTTCAATTTCGATCCGCCGGCGACGGACGAGGAAATCCGCGATGCGGCATTGCAGTTCGTGCGCAAGCTGAGCGGAACGACCAGGCCGTCGAAGCGGAATGAAGCGGCATTCGATCACGCGGTGAGCGCAATCGCGCAATGCGCCCGCGAACTCATCGATGCCCTTGAAACATCGCAACCGCCACGCAACCGCGAGGAAGAGGCGGCAAAGGCGCGCGCGAGAAGCGCAGCCCGGTTCGCGTGACCTGCGTCGACGAGACCGTCGCGGACACGGTCAGACGCCCAATCGCGATTGCCGGGCATCGCGGTTGACGTCGGTCAATGCTGCGCGAACCACGGTTCCTATGATTGTCACCGTCTGCAAATCCCGGAGACGAGTGATGAACGAAGAGCTCAGAAGTAAGATCCTGGCGCTGCTGGATCAGCACCGTATCATGACCATTGCAACGCTGAGGCCGGATGGTTGGCCGCAGGCAACCACCGTCGGTTACGTGAATGAAGGGCTTACCCTCTACTTCCTTTGCGGGTTGGATAGCCAAAAGGCGGCCAACCTGACGCGAGACGATCGCGTGTCCCTGACCATCGATCATGACACGCCGCAGGTGATGGAAATCACCGGCCTTTCCATGGCGGCGCGTGCACAGGCGGTTGTTGACCGGAGCGAAGCGGAAAAGGTCCTGCGGATGCTGCCGCTGAAGTATCCGGAGCAGGTCTCGCTGCCAGGGCCGATGCCCACTGCGGAGCAGGTTCGCATATTCCGCGTGACGCCGACAATCATCTCCGTACTCGACTACACCAAGGGTTTCGGCCACACAGATCTCGTCGTAATCTAGCGCGCTCCCACGACGCGCTCCCAAGAGATTAACGACGCTCCTCAACGCTCTTCGGTTTCTTCCGGGCGCGGGCCGCCTTGGCCGACGTGTTCAGTTCCACGGCGGCGCGGATCAGCGCCTTCAGCGCCTCCTCATCGATCTCTTCGCCCTCGCGGATATCGATGGCACGCCGGGTGTTGCCCTCGAGGCTGGAGTTAAAGAGGCTTGTGGGGTCCTTGAGGGAAGCGCCCTTGGCGAAGGTAAGCTTGACGACCTGCTTGTAGGTCTCGCCGGTGCAGATGATCCCGGCATGCGACCACACCGGAACGCCTCGCCATTTCCATTCCTCGACGACTTCAGGGTCGGCCTCCTTGATCAGCGCGCGGACCCGGGCGAGGGTTTCGCTCCGCCAATCGCCTAGCTCTTTTATTCTGGCATCGATCAGCCGAGAGGGATTGTCTTCTGCTTTTCCGTCCATCGGGTCGCCTTTCTTGATGGGTGCGTTCGCTTGTTCGTGGAATTATTCCAGCTGAGACTCAATCGCAGCCTTGTCGATGATCGACCAGACCCCGTGGATCCGTCCGTCCACAAACTCGTAAAAGACATTCTCGGTGAACCGGACTTTCCGCCCGTTGACGGCGAGGCCGAACAGCATGCCTTTCGGCGTGCAGTCGAAACGCAGGCGGCTCGCAACGCGGGGCGGGTCGCAAATCAGCAGTTCCACGTCGAAATGGAGATCGGGAATTGCGTCGAAATCGCCTTCGAGCATCTGGCGATAGCCTGACAGCCCGATACGCTCGCCGTTGTAATGAACGTCGTCATGCACGAACCTCCTGAGGTTCGGCCAATCCTGGTCGTTCAGGCATTGAATGTAGCCTCGGTAGAGGTCGGCGAGTTCGGCTCTTGTCATGACAGCGGCTCGTTCCCGCTCACATTCGTTCGCCGGGTATTTCGCTCGCCTGCTTGATCCAGGCGGCGAGTTGGGCTTCATCGAACTGGTCGTTCTCGTGGATGTGGAAGTAACGCGCGTGTTCCATCTTGGACGCGACGGGAGGAGGAGGATTGAGCGAGGCGCCGCGGAAGAAGGCCAGCTTGATATATTTCGTGAAGCAATGGATGCCGAGGAACCAGGTCTGGCCGTCCATTCCGTAAAGCGGCGAGTTCCATTTGACCGCTTTCTGCACGTCTGGGACGGTGCGCGTGATGAGTGCGTCGAGCCCACGCCCGACATCGCTTTTCCAGCCCGGCATGGCCGCGATATAGGCCTGCACGGGCGCGTCGCCGTAGCCCTTGGCGATCTGGGGATTGCCGCCCGAGAGCAGGGTCGGCCCAGCGCCCGCCGCCGGATGTTCCTTCGACGTGGCATTCGCGGGCTTGCGGGCCGATGACTTGGCGACCGATTTCCGGGGTTTGGCGGCCTTCTCTGCGACCTTCGCTGCTTTGACGGACGTCTTGTCGGGCATGCGGTCACTCCACTGCTGCATGGACAGCGATCTTCGTGCGTCTCAAAAGACTCGGCGGCGCTGTAATGGACGGCGCCAAGGATACTTCGATTTCCGGTGATGTCGACCTGCCGGACAGTCTGGCCGTCGGCGGGGAGTTACTAAGCGCCGCGGCAGGGGATGCTCTGAACCGACAAATACGATAGGTGATCGGTCAACTCCTGACACCCAGGGAACAACAAGCCTCCCGCGGTTGTTGCTAGACCATTTTCAAACGAACCCGGTAAGCACGCAATGCGTTTGATTTTGATAGTTATAGTCCTTTCGGTCATCAGCATACTTGCCTTCAAGTACGCCGATAATTCACTGGGAAATGCACGTATCGCGGCCACGGCCGAAGAACTCTCCGAAGATTAGAGCGGATGAGGAAAAGGGCGTTTTCCGCCCGCATCCCGCCCGGCGAGGCGCGGGTTCTGACACACCAGGCCCATGCGAAAGCCGGATGCCCGGCCGGCTTATTCCTGGCCTTTGACCAGGGTCGGCCATTCGCTCGTCGTGCCCGGCTGCACCGGCCGCTCCAGATAGGTCGAAAGCACGACATAGCTGCGTGTCGCCTTGACGCCGGGCGTGTCGTAGAGGCGCGCCAGCAGCCCTTCGAGGGCATGGGTGCTCTCGGTGCGAACCTTGAGCAGCATGCAGGTGTCGCCCGCGACCGAGTGGATCTCCTCGACTTCAGGATGCTGCTCGATCGCAAGCAGCGCCGGCGTCTTGCCCCAGCCGGTCGTATCGACATGGACGAAGGCGAGCAGGGTCTTGCCTAGCGCCTCGGGATCGACCAGCGCCGCCACGCGGCGGATCGCGCCCGAGCGCCTGAGGCGCTTCACGCGCTCGTGGGCGGCCGGCGGCGAAAGGCCGACGCGTTCGCCGAGTTCGGCGTAGCTCGTGGTGGCGTCCTCGACCAGAACGCCTAACAGCTTTCGGTCCATCGCGTCGAGTTCACGGTCGGCGGGGCGCTTCCGCCGAATGTCATCTGTATTTTGGTCCATTCCGAAATCGCCTCTTGTTGCCGAATGTTGTTCTGCGATTATGCGATAATGACGAACATCAATCAATCCATTCCTGAACTATCCGCGGAGAGGGCGCGCATCCCGCCCTTCGCCTTCGTGCTGACCACGTGCATTGGCGTCATCGGCTCCAACTCGCTGGCGCTCGGCCCGATCGCGCCGGAAGTGGCGCGGAGCCTCGGCGCGGACGTTCCCGCCGTGATGACGGCCTCGGGCGCCTTCGGTCTCGGCACTGCGGCGAGCGCCGTTTTCCTTGGGCGCCTCATCGACCGCCATGGCCCGCGCCGCATGCTGGCGGCGGCGCTCATCCTCCTTGCCGCCGGGCTTGGCGGCAGCGCGGCCGCGCCGGCGCTGCCGCTGCTGGTCGCCTTCCAGCTCATGGTCGGTATTGCCGCAGGCATCGCGCTTCCCTCGATCTATACGCTGGCCTCGATCATCGCGCCGGCCGGGCGCGAGAGCGAGACGATCGGCCTGGTGCTGACCGGCTGGACGCTCAGCATGGTGGCCGGCGTGCCGCTCTCGGCCGCCATCGCCGATTTCGCCGGATGGCGGATGGTTTATGTCGTCGTCGCCACCGCAACCCTTCTTGCCTGCGCCGCCGTCCGGCTCGGCGCGGTCACGGGGGATTCTCAGGTCAGGCAGGCTGGCGGGGGCAGGGCGACATCGCCACTCGCGGCGCTCGGCGTTCGCGGCGTCGCGCCGCTTCTTTCCGCCTGCGCGGCGTTCATGGCGGCGTTCTATGGCGTCTACGCCTATATCGGCGACCATCTCCATGCCGCACTCGGCCTGCCCGTCAGCGCCAACGGCCTCGTTGCGGTTTCCTACGGCTTCGGCTTCGGCGGCGCGGCCTTTCTCGACCGGCTGATCGATCGCTTCGGTGCGGGCAGGTTGCTGCCGCTCATTTTTCTCGCGGTCGCCGGCGTCTATGTGGCGATGGCGGCGGCGAGCGGCTCCTATGTTGCGATCCTGGCGGTGGTCTTTCTCTGGGGGCTCGCCAACCACTTCGGGCTCAACGTGCTCATCATGCGGCTGACCGCGCTCGATCCCCCAAGCCGCGGCGCCATCATGGGGCTCAACAGCGGCGTCACCTATCTCGCTCTCTTCGCCGGTACGATCGGCTTCGGCGCGGCCTATGCCGGAAGCGGCTTCTTCATCCTGCCACTGGCGGCGGCGGTGCTGATGTTTGTGGCGGCTCTGTTTGCAGCGTGGGCACCACGAAGCAACGGTGCCGGAGGGCATTTATCGACAAAGTAAAATTCCGCAATGACGATCCCGTTACTTTCGAGATCCCGTTTGCTGGAGAATAGGCGGTTTTTGATCAGCTATTTTCGTGTTAGAGTGCTGCAAAATTTGGGGGCCATGTGTTGAAACGGGAGGAAGAAACATGGCTATACAGGTCCCGACGGATTTCCGCCGCGTGATTGTCGCCGCGTCGGTCGGAAACATTATCGAGTGGTATGACTTCTATATTTTCGGCAGCCTGGCCGCCGTGCTGTCGGTCAAGTTCTTCGAGCCATCGAACCCGGTCGCAGCGCTGTTGAGCACGATTGCGCTGTTTACCGCAGGCTTCCTGATCCGTCCGCTGGGGGCGTTTCTCTTCGGATGGATGGGTGACAGGGTCGGCCGCAAATACACGTTCCTGATGACTTTGAGCGGCATGGGCCTCGGCACCGGCGCGATCGGCCTGATCCCGACCTACGAGGCGATCGGCCTCACCGCCGCGTTCCTGCTCTTCGGCCTCCGGATGATCCAAGGCCTTTGCCTCGGCGGCGAGTATGGCGGCGCCATCACCTATGTGGCCGAGCATGTGCCCGACGAACGGCGCGGCTACTACACCGGCTGGCTGCAGACCTCCCCGACACTCGGGATCGTCGTGTCGCTGGCGGTGGTCATCGCCACGCGCACCTATTTCGGCAATGAAGTCTTCGAGGCATGGGCTTGGCGCGTGCCGTTCCTGCTGTCGTTCCTGCTGGTCGCCATCGCCATCTATATCAGGCTCCAGCTCCAGGAGACGCCGATTTTCCAGGAGATCAAGGCCAAGGGGCAGATGACCCGGAATCCCTGGAGGGAAGCCTTCCTCAGTTCCAACATCAAATATGTCGGGATCGCCACCATCGTGCTGATCGGGCAGGGGGTGGTCTGGTACAGCGGCCAGTTCTGGGCACTGTACTTCCTGCAGCAGGTTTCCAAGGTGGACCCGCTGAGCTCGTCCTACATCGTCGGCGCCGCGCTGCTCCTTGCAACGCCGAGCCTGATTCTCTTCGGGTGGCTCTCCGACATCATCGGCCGCAAGCCGGTGATCCTCGGAGGCATGTTGCTCGCCGCGATCACCTACTACCCGCTGTATCTCTGGCTCGGGACAGTGACGCAGCCCGACAACATCAACTATCCGACCGCGATCTTCATCATCTTCATCCTCGTGTGCTACGTCGGGATGGTCTATGGCCCGGTCGGGGCGTTCCTGGCGGAATATTTCCCCGGCAGGATCCGCTACACGTCGGTGTCGGTGCCCTATCACATCGGCAACGGCTGGGGCGGTGGCTTGGTGCCCTTCGTCACCTCGGCAGCTTTCGCGGCCACCGGCAGCATCGGCTACGCGCTGATCTACCCGATCATCGTTCCCGCCATATGCTTCGTGCTCGCGCTGATCCTGATGCCCGAGACGCGTCAGGTCAGCATATGGCAGCCGGCCGAGCCCAAGGTAGGGTGAAGTCGCCAACATGGGGTGACGCCAGCGTCGTGCGTCTGAGACAAGACGCGCGGCGCGGGTGCTGTGGGTGAGAACTGCAGAGGGGGGTCCCAACACCCGCTTTGCAAATTTCTCGCCTCTGCAACAAAATGCAATCCTGCGCCACGGATACAGCGTACTTCTCTTGAGACGCCGGGCCTGTGGGAGGGAGTGATGGGCATCTACCGCGACGTCGTCCTGCCGAAACTCTGCGATCTTTCCATGCGCAACGAGCGCCTGCTTCCCTATCGCGAGCGCGTGATCGGCGCGGCGGAGGGGCGCGTGCTTGAGATCGGCTGCGGATCGGGCCTCAACCTGCCGCACTACCGCCCTGCAGTCCGGGAAATTCTGGCGCTCGAGCCTTCGCCCGGTCTCGTGGCCATGGCGCGCCGCGTGCCGCATTCCGCGATCCCGGTGAACTTCATCGAAACATCCGCGGAGGAAATCCCGCTCGATGACGGGAGCGTCGACACGGTGGTGACGACCTGGACCCTGTGCACCATTCCCGGAGCGGCCGCGGCACTTTCGGAAATGCGCCGCGTGCTCAGGTCCGGGGGGAGGCTACTGTTCGTCGAGCACGGGCTTTCGCCCGACCGCGGCGTGCGCTGGTGCCAGGATTGCCTTAACCCGATCTGGCGGCGCATCAGCGGCGGCTGCAACCTCAACCGTCCAATCCGGTCGATGATCGAGGAGGGCGGCTTTCGGGTCGACCGGGTCGAGACCGGCTATATGCGCGGGCCGAAACCGATGACCTACATGTACGAAGGCAGCGCCCGGCCTAAGTGACTGCACGTACGATAGTAAGTCATTGGCACATGCTCCACGTCGGTCTCTAGACGACACAGTGCACGACAGTAGCGTAGTGGGTTTGGCGGATGCTTTTTTTCGCCCTCATCCCTGTGCTTGTCACAGGCATCCAGCGGCGCCGCGTCCGCGGCGCGGAAGACTCCTTTCAGTCCAAGGACTTGGGCTGGCTGGATTCCTGTGACAAGCACAGGAATGAGGATCGGAGGAGAAGCCTTGCCTTACCGCAGCCGACGAGGCAGCAGTACGCTGCTGTCGTGTAATGTGGTGTCTGAAAAGACGCTCGGCGCTGTAGGCACGAACCTATTCGCAGCATCGAAGCTGCTGTTGTACCGGCGGGCACTTCACCGAACCGAACGAGCAGAAGACGCAGCAGTCTCCGGGGCGAGGGCGCAGCAGTGTCTTGCAGTTGGCGCACTCATAGTAGAACTGGCAGGCATCGGTCGGCATGGTCTCCTGCCGGGCGAAGCCGCAATGGGGACAGGTCAGCACGGATTCGAGAACGACCGTAGTCATCGCGGTACCTCTCGCTCCAATTCGCGCTCCTGCAGCGCGGCGCGCCTTTTCAGACGCGCAACGCACGCTGTAGCACTTTGAATTGCTGCATGTTTTATCCCTAAATCGGGTAGGATTTAAGGAAACATGCAGGAGTGCTTGCAGCCTTCAGCCTACCTCAGCAAGGCGGGTTGGCTGAACAGCGCAAGAAGCACCCGAGAGCCGGCGGCAAGAATTCCGGCTTCCGATCAATCGTCTGGGATCGTCAGTTCAGTTTCGTCCGTGTCCACGACGAAGACCGCCAGAATTTTGGCGTTTTCGGTATCACTGGCATTGGCGCTGACCTGATGGTGGTCGCCGGGAGCCTCCACCCAGTTTTCGCCGGTATTGTAGAGCTTCACCTCGCCGCCATTGACCTGGCTCTTGATGCGCCCCTCAATGACCGTTGCATAGATGAAGGCGCTCTTGGCGTGCGTGTGCGACGGGTTGTGCCCGCCGGGTCCGTATTCCACCAGGACGCCGCGCATGCTCTTGCCGGGAACATGCGGCAGCTTCTGATCGAACACCGTCGTGATCTTGGCGTTGTACGGCTCGTCGGCGAGTGCAGGTGCGGCAGCAATCAAAGCGAAGGAAAAGGCAGCAGCAATGGGCCTGAACATCAGGTGTCTCCTCTACGTGGTTGCTGCTGCGATCTAATCAATGAATGGGCGGCTGGAGACTAGGTATACGTTGGTTTGCGCCGCCAACGACGCGCGATCTTTCATGAACGATGACGGACGCGTCGCGCCAGCCTGCTTCTGCTGGCGCTCGTTTCAGATCCTTGCGTCTCAAAGATAAAGGACGCTATCTGCTACTGCATGTTTCCTTAAATCGTAGCCGATTTTTAAGGAAAAACATGCAGCAATTCAAAGTGCTACAGCGTCCTTTGCGCGTCTGATAAGACGCGCGGCGCTGTAGCGGTAGCGAGAGTCCCGAGGCGATGATCGATGAATGACACGGCAGTCGAGGCGAACGAAGGCGCGGAATATCGGAGGCCTTTCTGAAGCTGGGCTTTGTCCTTCTCATGGCCTGGAAATGTCCGCCCTGGATCGTGGTCGTCGTTGCCGCGATCGGCGGCGTGCTGATCGGTCTCGCGTGAGGGCTCGTCGTTTGCGGCCATGCGGGCAGTTGCCGTCCCGCGATCGCGGTGGCGTAATGGGTTCGGCGCATGCCTTTTTTCGTCCTCCTCCCGGTCACAGGGAGCCAGCAGCGGGCCAAATCTGCCGCGCGGGAGAGTCTTTTCGGCCCAAGGACTTTAACGAGCACAGGAATGAGGAGGGGGGAGGAGATGCTTTGCTGTACCGCAACCGACGAGGCTGAATTACGCGGCGTCGTGCACTGTGGCGTTTGATTGGACACGCAAAGGTCGCTGTAGCACTTTGAATCACTGCATAGCGGAGCGTGACCATGGCCACCAAAAGCGAAGTGCCGGCGACGCCCGGTATCCGGCTCGGCCTTGCCGAGAACTGGCCGCAATTCGCTCTGCTCGTGCTGATCAACGCGTTTGTGGGCGGCATGGTCGGGATCGAGCGCACCGTTGTGCCGCTGATCGGAGCGGAAGAGTTCCACATCGCCTCGACGACGCTTGTCGTCTCCTTCATCATGAGCTTCGGCGTGGTGAAGGCGCTTGCCAATCTCGTCTCCGGCCAGCTGGCGGACCATTGGGGGCGCAAGCGCGTGCTTGTGCTTGGCTGGCTTTTCGGCCTGCCGGTTCCGTTCATGATCATCGCCGCACCGAGCTGGGAGTGGATTATTGCCGCCAATGCGCTGCTTGGCATCAACCAGGGGCTCGCCTGGTCGATGACCGTGATCATGAAGGTTGACTTGGTCGGGCCGAGGTCACGCGGGCTCGCGGTGGGGCTGAACGAGTTTGCGGGCTACCTCGCCGTCGGGCTGACGGCATTCGTCACGGGCCTTCTCGCGTCTGAGTATGGGTTGCGGCCGGCGCCGATCTATCTCGGCATCGGCTACGCCTTGCTTGGAACGCTGCTTTCGATCCTCGCCGTTCGCGACACGCGCGATCACGTGCGGCTCGAGGCTTCGTCACATCCGGAGCAGCCATCGCCGATCGGCTTCCGCGAAGTCTTCACGCTGACTTCCTTCCGGGATCGCAATCTCTTCGCTGCCTCGCAGGCCGGCCTCGTCAACAACCTCAACGACGGCATGAGCTGGGGCATCTTCCCGCTGTTCTTCGCCTCCTTCGGCCTCGGCGTCGAGCGGATCGGCATTCTCAAGGCGATCTACCCGGCGACCTGGGGCATCCTGCAGGTCGCGACCGGCCCTTTGAGCGACCGCTGGGGGCGCAAGGGGCTGATCGTTTTCGGCATGTGGGTGCAGGCCGCCGGCCTGTTCCTGACGGCACTAACCCGGCAATTCGAATGGTGGCTGGTCGCCAGCCTCCTCATCGGCCTCGGCACGGCCATGGTCTATCCGAGCCTGATCGCGGCGGTCTCGGATGCCGCGCATCCCGCCTGGCGCGCCCGGGCGCTCAGCGTCTACCGGTTCTGGCGCGACCTCGGCTACGCGATCGGCGCGCTCATGGCGGGGCTGATCGCAGACCGTTTCGGCCTTGCCGCGGCGATCGCATCGGTCGCCGCCCTCACATTCCTCTCCGGCGTCGTCGTCGCCGCGGCGATGCGGGAGGGTTCGTCATAGCTGTCCTGAGTTATCGGAAGCCGATCGGCAAGACGCGGTCAAGCATGAGCGCTTTGGGCGGAAGCAGTCCTTGCCCTATGGCATATCAGACGGCTGCACAGGGTCGAAAATTTGCCTTCATCAGCGTCGTGGGTGGGTGGAATGTTGTCGTTCCACATTACCGATTGGCGCTAAGCGCGCCACGAGCGGACATCCTGCGATGCGCTCAAGGTCGCGCACAAGCCTCGGGCGAGCTCAGCAACCCGGCTGGTTATTTTCGCATGATTTTCTCCATCGCTTTCCCCTTCGCGAGTTCGTCGATCAGTTTGTCCAGGTAGCGGATTTCCCGCATAGTCGTTTCTTGGATTTCCTCCACGCGGACGCCGCAGATCACTCCTCTAATCAACGATCGGGAGGGATTCATCTGGGGCGCTTGCGCAAAGAAACTCTGGAAGTCGGTGTTCTTCGCCAACTGATCGTCTAGGGTTTGTTGGCTATACCCCGTCAACCAGCAGATGATTTCATCGACCTCTGTCTTCGTGCGTCCCTTCCTCTCCGCCTTGGCCACATAGTGGGGATAGACGCTCGCGACGCTGACGGAATAGATGCGATGCTTCGTCATGCATCCTCCTGAACGTTTCAGATACTTTTCCTGCCAAGATAGTTGCTTCAAGGGTGACGGTAACCACCCCATCTGACAAAGCGGCAATTCTCCGGCCGCGCAAAACAGTCATTTGTTCGGCGTCGTGGCCAGGTCACAGCGGACACGGCCACGCCTATTCTCGAGTGCTTGATTCTCACATTAAGTGCAGCGGCCACGGCGCGATTATCAAATTAAGTGCTCATTCTCGAAATTCTCACGACTACCTGCCAGCCGACAACTTCTGATCATTCTCCCTTGCCGGGAAGTGCTTGGCTTTCCACCCTGCGCGGCGGCTCGAACGGCAGAACATCCGGCACCACGCGCACGCCGGTGGTAAATTTGAACAAATAGCCAAGCTCGTTCGGATAGGTCATCTCGAGGAAAAAGGCGACCCAGCCTTGGGCTGGCGTTGCCACCTTGCCGGTATAGACGCCGTCCCCTTCGTCGTTCAGCACCGAGCTGCGGAAGGCTGGCCCGATCGTCTCGAGACGGAAGTCGCGCGCTGTCGGGTTCGCCGCCTGCCACAGTCGCACGACTGTAGGCTCCGTCTGCGTCCTGAGACGGATCGATCCGTCCTCTTCGAAGCTCCACTCAAATCGCGGCCGCTCCACGCCGGCGATGATCGATAGGTAGAAGGCGAGGCTGCTCTCTGCGGCGTCCGAGCCGCGCAGGGAGTGGTCGGTGTTTGGCACGTAGCGCAGATAGGTCTCGCCCTTCAGGCCATCGATGTAGAACTGCGACGAGTCCGGCAGAAAATACTGATCCCCCGTCGAATTGACGATCATCTTCGGCATCGTCAGCCGATCACGATAGGCGTAAGGATCCTCGATCGCGAGGAGCTCGCGCGATTGCGCGCTGCCGAGCCATTGCATGAGCCCGGCTTCCTGATAGGGACCGAGCGCAGAGGCCCAGCGTCCATAGGCGCGATAGTGATGCTCGAAGGAGGGCTCGATGTTCAGCATGTCGATGACCATCGGGACGATCGCCACCACTCGCTTATCGACGGCGGCCGCGGTCCAGGCGGTCCAGCCCCGCTTCGATCGACCTCCGACCACGAACCGATCGACGACCGCAGCGCCGCCTTGCGTGCTGGCGCAAAACGCAGTCACCGTGTCCATCGCCCGGACTACGCTCTTCGTCATGGGCAGGCGCAGCGGCCATATCTCATCGCCGGTCCTGAGGTACTTCTCCCAGCTATAGGCGATGATCGCGTCCTCCGAGCGCGGCCTGTCCTCCCCTGTGAAGGTGAGCGGCTGGTTCGGCACCATGCGCACCTCGCTCACCACCGAGCGCGTCTTGACCGCAAGCGACGTGAGGAGAGGACTGATGCGCGCCGGCGGACGGCTCGCGTTTGAGCCTCCGCTTATGACGAGAACGCCGATGCGGCTCTCGACACGCTCAGGCCTGACGATGGTCAGCCAGTGTCTCCAGAGCGGCTTATCGACCTCCCGCGCCGCGCGCCATTGTTGCGAGGTCATGTCGAGGACGTGCGCGGTATAGCCCTCGCCGGGTATGGTCGTCACGAGCTCATACCGGTAGGCTGGGTCGGCCGCGGCGACATAGCGGTCAAGCGCTGTCTCGCGGTTAGCCCCTGCGGCTGGCGTCAGCACCAGGGCCAACAGGGAAGCGAAGATGACGGCGAGCGTTGGCTTCGGCATGACAGGGCTCCCGTACTTCAGAGCTGTATTCTACACCGCTCGCTCGGGAAGTCAGACTGTCCTCGCCCACGCTGTTCTCCAAGGAGCCATGCCGGCTCTTTCAGTCCGCGCGGCTCATGCCCCGGTCTCCTCGTCCCAGCGGCGCTGCATCTCTTCCGGCGCCACATCCTCTATCTTCTGCGAGAGCATCCACCGATGGCCGAAAGGATCGACGATCATGGCGACGCGCTCGCCATAGGCTTGGTCTGCAGCGGCACGCAGAACGACGGCCCCCGCAGCGACGGCGCGGGCAAGATCGACATCGACCGACAGGGTTGCCAGGTGGAAGGTCACGGGAGAGCCACCGATCGTGTCTGGGCTCAGTGCACCGAAGTCGGGATACTCATCGGCAATCATGACGGTGCTTTCGCCGATCTTGAGTTCCGCGTGGCCGATCCGACCGTCTCGCGGGTCGGTCATCCGGAAGAGCTCCTCGGCACCAAAGGCGCGACCGTAGAAATCAATCGCTGTGCGAGCATTCTTGACGATGAAATAGGGAGTCAGGGACGAAATCGAGGTGGACATGCGCGGCCCCCTTGTCGCTGGTGCATAGTTACGTTACGTTACGTTTTATAAATGAATGAGTCAACAGCACATGAGCCCACCGAAACGGCGCGGAAGACCGCCAAACCAATTGGCCCAGGCGAGGATCCTGAAGGCGGCGCACGACATCCTGACCGAGGACGGATTTGGCCGTCTGACGGTCGAGGCCGTTGCCGCAAGGTCCGGCGTGGGCAAGCCGACGATCTACAGGCACTGGGCGAATGCCTCCGAACTCGCCATGGCCGCCTTGATGTCCCGAGATCCGGGCATCATCGCAGGAGGCGGGACAAGTCTGCGATCGGCGCTCACCGGGCAGATGCGATCGCTGATCCAGGCCTTTGCGACGACCAGAGGGCGCCAAATCGCCATGACGCTCGCGGCGGCCGACCCCGAAAGCGAATTCACCAAGGCCTTCCGCAACCAGGTCATCCTCTCGAGTCGTGAGGCCGGTCGCGCCCTGTTGCTCGAGGCTGCAGCGCGGGGAGAGATTGTGTTGCAGCAAGACCTCGAGGTGCTGCTCGACATGATTTACGGACCCGTCTTCTACCGGCTGCTCGTCGGGCATCGCTCACTTGACACGGGCTTTGCCGACAGCATCGTCGCGATCGCCCTGGAAGCAGTGGCAGCGCCCGCAGATAGGTAGAAAAAGCGATCTCAGGCCTCTTTCGAAGTCAGCACCTCGGCCAGTTCGCCGATCGTCGAACGCAACCACTTGTGGGCCGGGTCGTGGCGGTAGCGAACGTGCCAGGCCATATGCACCGGAAAAGTGCCGAGAGCGATGGGCGCCGGCAGCACCTTCAGGCGCTGGATGTTACCGCCATCCGAGGTGCAAGGCTGAGCTGAGCGGGGGAGGCGGCGGCCCTAGCTCGCCGCGTCCTCATGCCTTTCGGCCGAGGTGCTCTCTGCTTGGGACCCCGAGCCCAAATCGTCACGCGCGTTGTCTGGCGCGCCGCGGCCGAGGAGATGCGCCGCCGAGCGCCAAGCGTGATGCACGATCTGATCGAGCCGTCGGGCGGTTTCGATCCGCGTCAAGGCATCCGCGGCAGTCAACTTTCCCGGCGCGACGGAGGCGAGGGTGGCGGCGCGGTAATCGCGCTGCAGGGCGTCGAGTTTCGCCGCTGCTCCCTCGACTTCGGTGAGCGCCGCGGCGACCTCGGACGATACGCTCCAGCCGATGGGTGCGGCCTGCGCGCTGAGCGCGCTTTCCGAGATTATCGAGCCGCCAACCACTTGGGCTGCGCGCATGGCCTGCGTGCAAAGCTCGGCGGCGCGGAAGTCATGGAGGGCTCCGGCCGGGCGGCCCGGCAGCCCATCGTCGGCCAGGACTTCCACGAGGCGGGAGGCGTGATCGAGCGCGTGCAGCGTGCTCGTCATGCGGTGCCGCTCGGCCTCCGTCTCGGGCGGCTCCTTCAGTTCGGACAAAAAGTCCCGCACCTCCTCGAGCGCTGCGGCGGCCGCCGCCGTGCCCTCCGCCGTCGGGCCGGCCCCGCCCGCAAGCGCCGCGCAAACCGAGGCGGCGGTTGACGTCACGATGTCCGCCACGACACGTCGGGCGGTCTCGACCGCGATCACCGGATTGGCAAGCGTGCTGGGATCCAGCGCGCGCTCAAGCGCCGTCTGCTTCGAGGGCAGCAGCCGCTCCACGATGCGAGTGAAGTGCTGCGTCGCCGGAAGGAGCACGGCCACCCCCACGACGTTATAGGCCGTATGATAGGCGGCAAGGAGCGTCATCCCGTCGACCGACGCGACTGCGGCTCTCATCAGCGCCGCCGTGAGTGGAAAGGCGACGATTGCGATGAGCGCCGCGATCACCTTGAACAGCACATAGGCGAGAGCGAGGCGCTTGGCCGTCGCGCTGGCGCCTATGGCGGCCAGGGCGGAGCTCGTCGCGGTCCCGATATTCTGCCCGATGATCAGCGCCGCGCCCTGCTCGAGACCCACCGCGCCGGCGTAGTAAGCCGAAATGGTGACGGCAATGGCGGCGGTCGAGGACTGCATGACCGCGGTCATCGCCAGGCCGACGACAATCAGGGTCATCAGACCGACGGAGCCGGCGGCCCACCCGACACCGGGCGTGCCGAGCACCGCGGGCAGATCGGACGGTTGCAGGCTCTCGGCAAGGCCTCCCATGCCTTGCTGGAGGGTTGTCAGCCCGTAGAGCACCAGCGCAAAGCCTGCGAGCGCGCCGCCCGACGCGGCGATCCGCCCGCCCGACAGCAACCTCGCCAGCGCGCCGGCGAAGATCATCGGCAGCGCATAGGCCGAGAGCGAGACGCGCACGCCGATCAGCGCCACGAGCCAGCCCGTTCCCGTCGTGCCGACATTGGCGCCGAACACGAGGCCGAGGCCCTGTGGAAAGGTCAGAAGCCCGGCGCTGACGAGGCCGATCGTCGTCATCGTCACCGCGCTCGACGACTGTACCAAGAGCGTGACGACGGCGCCCCAGAGGGCACCCGAGAGCGGCGTCGCCGCCGCCTTGCCGAGGACGGTGCGCAGCGCGGACCCCGCCAACGCCTTCAGGCCGTCGGTCATGACGGTCATCCCGAGCAGGAACAGCCCGACGCCGCCGAGAATGGCAATTGCTGTCGACATGCACGCCTCGTCCCGCCAACGGTTGGGCCTTTAGCTCGTCGAAGTCATAGCACCACCTGGCTCGATGCGCATAGCCTCCCGCTGCGCCAACGCTAGAGCAGCCCGCTTTCGGTGATTGAAAGCGGATAAGATCCTCTAGAATAAAATTGCCAGAGTGTCCTTTGTGCGTTCATTCACGGTGCATGATCTTTTGCCCTCATTACTGTGACGAGCACAGGAATGAGGGCGGGGAGGAGAAGCCTTGCCGCACCACAATCGCCGAGGCCGACGCTGGATATCGTCGTGTCACTGTGGCGTTCATTTGAACGCACGGCCCCGGCCGCCTCGGCAGCCCGTAGCTCGCGCACCGTCTGCCGAAGCAGCAGGGCCACCGTCCGCCTGTGCGCCTATATCAGGCGGCCCGCGCGTTTTTCAGAAGCGTCTTGAGGTTCACGCCGGGATCGGCCAATGCCGCGGGGTCGGGGCTGACGCCGGCGGCAATCAGCATCTCGGCCAGTTTGATCTCCTTCGCCAAGCTGTTGCCGAGGCCGAGACCCGCCGCAGCCACGACGCGTCCGTCGTCCAGATAAAATTTGAGTTCGCCCCCTGCGGCTGAGCGCAAGACGCGCTGATGGCCCGGCTGCGGCAAGCCCGCTACCTGCAGGCCGAGATCGTACTGATCGGACCAGAACCAAGGGATGGCGGCAAAGATCTCGGCGGCACCGGCCATGTTCCGCGCCGCGGTTTCGGCCTGCGTCCTCGCGTTCCGCCAGCTTTCATAGCGAATGTGTCCTCCACCGGGCTGCGCCACTGCTGCGCAATCGCCCGCTGCGAAAACGTTTGGTGCACTGGTGCGAAGACAGGTGTCCGTCAGAATTCCGTTGCCCGTGGCCAGTCCGGCCGCTTCCGCCAAAGCGGTTTCGGGCAAGACGCCGATCACGCTGACGACGAGGTCAGCGGGCACCATGCTGCCATCGGTCAGGGTCACTCCCTCGTCGCCGATTGCGACAACGCCCCGGTCCAGGTGGAAGCGCACGCCTTCGGCAACGTGCCTGGCATGGAGCTTTTCGGCAAAACGCTGAGGGACGGCGCGGCCCAGTGGTTTCGGCGCGGCTTCGATCACGCTGACCGCGACACCTTTTCCTCGAAGCACCGATGCAAGTTCCATCCCGATCAAACCGCCGCCAATGATCGCAACGCGATGGCCTGCCGCAACATTGGAGAAAATCGCCTCGGCATCCGCATGGGTGCGAAAGTCGAGCGCACGCTCCGCACCCGGGCAAGCGAGCCTTCTCGGACGTGCGCCGGTGGCGAGAAGCAGCTTTTCATAACTCAATACCCGTCCGTCGCTTAAGGTCACGGTCCCGGCATCGGCATCGAGCTTCGAGGCCGACAAACCCGGAAGATAGCCGATGCCGGCCGCCACCAGCGCTTCTGTCGCGCAGATCAGCTTCATCTGCACCGCGCCGTTCATGGGCTTCGATAGCGGTGGCCGTTCGTAGGGCAGGTGAGGCTCGGCTCCAACCAACGTGACGGATCCGGAATAGCCCGCTTCGCGCAGGGCGAATGCTGCTCGGGTGCCGCATTCCCCGGCACCGATGATGACGATACCGTCCATGTGCTCTCCAATCGTGAGAAGACCGGCGCAACCGGAAGGGAGCGCCGGTCGGGGAGGGTCAGTTCTGCTTGGCGTATTCGGCCATGTTCTTGGGCGTAACCAGCTCGAAGGGCACCCAGACTTCCTTGTCGACGCTCTGGCCGCGCGCCAGCGCCACGGCTGCGTCCACGGCGCCCGCCGACTGTCCCCTGGCGTTCTGGAACACGGTCACATCGAGATCTCCGGCTGCCATGGCGGCAAGGCCATCCTGCGTCGCATCGATGCCGACGACGATCACATCATCCATCGACATGCCCGCGGCCTTGAGCGCCTGGATCGCGCCGATCGCCATCTCGTCATTGTTGGCAAAGATCACGTCGATCGGCTGTCCGGCTGTGACCCAGTTCGTGGTCAGATCCATCGCGTTCGTGCGCGTCCAGGCGGCGGACTGCTCGTCGGCGATGGTCACGCCCTTGCAATCACCTGCCGCCAGCGTTTCCTTGACCGACGACGTGCGGTCGCGCGAGGCCTGGTGGGCGAGGTCTCCCATCAAAATGTAGACCTGTGCATCGCCTGCCTTTCCGTTTTGCTTCAGCAGTTTACAGGCCGCCTCGGCACCGAGCCTTCCGGAGTCGATTTCCTTCGAACCGACATAGGCTTGCTTCTCTGGCAGCTGATCGATGTTTTCCGGCTCGAGATTGACGTAGACGAGGGGAATTCCGGCCTTGCGGGCCGCCTCGCTGATGCCGGGGGCCGCGGACGTGTCAGTCAGCGTCACGATGATCGCATCCACCCCGGCAGCGATGAAGTTGTTCACCTGATTGATCTGCTTGGAGATGTCGGCCTGCGCATCCTCGATCTGAAGAGTGACGCCATCCAACTCGGACGCCCTTGCATCGAGACCCTGGCGCAGCAGTGTCTGGAAGTTGTTGTCGAAGCTCTGCATCGACACGCCGATCGTCTCGGCCGACGCAGTGCCCGCCATCAAGGCGGCCAGAACGGCCGCCGCAAAAGTCGATTTCATATCATCCTCCCCCTTGGGGTGCCGGATCACCCCAGTTGCATCCCGGAGGCCCACCGGGCCCAAGAAAATGTTGCATGCCTGCAGCGCCGCGCGTTCGAACGAACGCACGAACTACGCTTCAACTATTTGATTCCAGGCCGCTTTCTCCGCTTTCGCTCTTTCCACTCGAAAGCGGGATGCTCTTAGCCGAGGGCCACGCGAACTTCTCCGTCCACCACCTCGGCCGGATAGGTTTTCAGGTTCTCGCAGGCGGGAAGCCTGAGCGCTTCGCCGGTGCGATAGTCGAAGGCGCCGGAATGTTTGGGACATTCCACCTCGAAATCCATGACCAAGCCGTCCGCGAGATGGATTGCCTCGTGCGTGCAGAGGCCGGCGGTGCAGTAGACGCTGTCGTCTGGCCCGCGGTAGATCGCGTAGGTGCGCCCGCCATGGTCGAAGCGGATGGCTCCCTCCTGTTCGATGTCGTCAAGCTTGCAGGCTGAGATCCAGCTCATTGGGCGACCCTCCCGACTTCAACGCGAGCCTTGCGGCCTGCGAGTTTTTCCTTGCGCTTGCGATAGCGCTCCTGCATGCGGGCCTCGCCTTCCGGAGAGCCGTCGTGCCAGGTGCCGAACCACTTATCGAGCGGGATCAGGGCGTCGCCGTAGTTCACCTCGAAGTACTTGTGGTGCAGGTAGTGCGCATAGGCATGGCTATCGACCAGCTTGTCCTCGCCGATCTCGACCTTGTCGAAGCCGACATGGCCGGGGATCGCTCCGAAGCCCGCATAGTGGAGCTGATAGAGCATGAGGATCGGGTTGGAGGGCAGGATCAGGTGATAGAACGCCGTTCCGAAGTAAAGCAGGTGCTCGACCGGATGCATCGACAGCGAGGACCAGGGCGAGGGGTTCACCGAATTGTGGTGGACCGAATGCACCCACTTGTAGAGGAACGGCGTGTGGATGAGCCGGTGAATGCAGAAGAAGTGGAACTCGTGAATGATCGGCACCACCAGCGCGACAACGGCAAGCGTCCATGGATTTTCGGCGAAACTGAGCCAGGGTGCGTAGCCATTGGCATAGGCCCAGAGCATGGCGACCTCGACCGCGGTCCAGATGGTCACGCCTGACAGGAACGTGCGCAGGATATTGTCGAGGTTCTGGCTCTCGAACCAGAATGCCTTGCTCTTCTGCTCGGCCGGGAACTTTCCGTTGTACTTGAAGCGGTTCTCCTGCCGCTTCAGGACATAGAGGTGGAGTTCGAAAGCGCCGTAGAAGAAAAACACGCAAATCGCGTTGACGGCGTAAAGCCAGGCGATCCAGCCGATGGCGAAAGTCTGCATCGTTTCCTTCGGCGGGATCACCCATGCCCAGTAGGCCACCGCCGATGCCGCGAAGACCACATTCCAGGGAAAGAAGTAGTGTGGCAGCCACTTCAGAATTGCTATCAGCCGGGGCGGAAAGGCGAACAGCGGCGCGGTTTCGATCGGCTGGTTCGGCGCCCAGTCGCCGCGCTTGTTGCGCGTTCCATATTGTAGGTCGTCCATTGCGCTCTCCTCGGGCGGTCGCGCCCGCACAGATTCTCACGATGAAAGGAGAGCGCGTTTTCGCGCCGTGATCCGGTGTCGCTCCGTCTCTCCTCCCTGATTTGACAAATATCAGGAGGCTTTCCGAACGCCGAAACCTTCCTTGATCAAATTAGATCAAAGCGCTTCGGCGGTGATCGTGATGAAGCGAATGGGCGCGCGATCCGGTTCGATCGCGGTCAAGCCGATGCGACGCAGGATCAAATCGAGCGCACGCTGAGCCTGTGCCTCGGGGGCCTGATCCAACACCACATCCATGATGCCCTCTCGCAAGGCGGTGCTGGTGTAGTCGGTCAGTTCGTGGCCGATGAACAACACGTCCCGGCCCCGGCGATGACGGCGCAGGACCTGGATCAGGGCGGAGTTTGCGCCTCCGACGTTATAAAGCCCAACGAGATGCGGATACGCTTCAAGCGCAAAGGACAATGCTTCCGCGCTGTAGCGCTCTTCGTCGCGACTGAAGCCGAGCCATTCGAAGGCGATGGGGCCCGGGTGTTCAAGAAAGTAGTCCGAGAAGCCGCGGATGCGATCGCGGTGTACCTGATAGATCGGATGGCACAGCGCAATGACCGGGCCTTCAGCCCGCGCCATGCGGGCTATGAAGTGGGCCGCGGTCCTCCCGGCGGCGTAATTGTCAATTCCGACGAATTCGCCTTTGCTGTCGGACGCCCGGGTTACGACATGGACGACCGGCACCCCTCGCGCGACCACCGCTTCCACCGCCGCGCTGATCAGCGGGCTATTGGGAACCGCAAGTATCAGACCGGCACGCGGCAGGTCGGTGGACAGGATGCGCCTTGCGATCTCGTCCGGCTTCATCTCTTCGGTGAAGCTGCGGTGGACGATCACCAGGGGATCGAGGGTCGCGGCAATCCTCTCGAATGCCTTGGAGAGCCGCCGGTAGAACGTCGTTTCGGGGCGCACCATCAGCACTTCAATGCGCAGCAGGCCCCGATGGGCGTCGGGAAGCGTGCGCGGGTAGTTCAACGTACGCGCGGCGACAACCACCTTTTCGACCAGTTCCGGGCGGACGCCCCCACGCCCGTTCAGGACCCGCTCGACCGTCGCGGTTCCCACTCCGGCATGGAGGGCGATGTCCCGGTAATTCGGCTTGCTCACATTCTGGTCCCTCGGCTGGGCTTGATGCGCCTGCATGTTTTCCTGAATCGTATCCGATTCAGGAACAAAAGCATGCAGCAAGACGCCCTCGGCCAAGGTCTGGTTCGCCGCGGACAGCCGGCTCTCGGGACGTGAAGATGCGAAAGCTGCCGTCCTGACGGGAGCCACGATAGACCTATCCGCAAGGCATCCTGCGATCAGAGCGTGTCGCGCTCGGTGCGCAGGTTGGAGACGACGCGCCGGTTCTGAACCTGGCAGGAGCGGTCCGTGCAGTCGCGGACCTCGCGCTCGTTGCCGTAACCCTTGGCCCACAGGCGGTTGGCATCTACGCCCTTCGAGACGAGATAGGCCATCACCGCGTCGGCGCGTTTCTGCGACAGCTTTTCCATGTTTGACGCGGACCCGGAATCATCTGCAAATCCCTGCAGCTTGACCAGCCAACGCGGGTTGCTGTTGAGCCAGATGGCCTGCTTATCCAACGTTGCCATCGCGACGGAATCGAGCGCGGACGAGTCCTTCGTGAAGTAGGTCCGCCGGCCGACATTCAGGATGAAGTCCTCTTCGCTGCCGGCCACGACATTCTCGAAGCCGGGCGCCGGGTCGTTGGTTTGTCCGGTGATCGGCGCCGCGGTCGGCTCTTCCAACGCGGCGATTTCAGTGGTGGTATTGCAGGCGGCGAGCGTCAGGAGCATGGCCGCGGCGACAAGCAGCCTCGTATATCCGGTCAAAGCAGACATCAGGGTGACTTTCCTCATTCGGCCGGGCCTCATTCGACCGGGATTGCCTGGCTGACCTCAGCGGCACTTTCGGCCTGGTCGGCAATGTGCGGCAGCACTTGCACCGCGGTGCCGATGGGGCAGCGCTGATAGAGATCGATCGCATCTTCGTTGAACATGCGGATGCAACCGCTGGAGGCATCCTTACCGATGCTGCCCGGCTCCAGCGTACCGTGCAAGCGATAGCCGGTATCGACGCCATCGCGAAGCAGGTACATGGCGCGCGGGCCAAGCGGGTTCTTTGGCGATCCTCCCTCGACCGATTCCGGCAGTTCGGGGTGGCGCTCGCGCATCTCCGGCGGCGGCGTCCAGCGTGGCCATAGCGATTTCCGGTCGATCGTGGCGCGGCCATACCATTTGAAGCCCTCGCGGCCGACACCGACGCCGTAGCGGATCGCAGTCTTGTTCTCCATGATCAGGTAGAGAAAATGGTGCCTTGTATCGACAACGACGGTGCCAATCGGCTCGCTGCTGAAATATTTGACAACCTGGCGGCGCCACTTCTGGTCGATCTTGGCAAAGTTGGTGCTTCGGAAGCTCACGCCATTGTCGACGGCGGTGCCGGAAAAATAGGAAGATGCCGCTGCGAATGTGGGTTTCTGGACTGCCACAGTGCCGAGTGACGCTAAACCACCAAGCACAATATCCCTGCGCGTCCACTCCATCGGCAATATCCCCCCGAAAAGCCAAGTAGCGAGGTGGCAGTAAATCAGATTTTTCATTTGCTACAACATAAAACTTCTCGGCGTTCTCAAGTAGAACGGTGTTTGGTCTCTCTTGGGGATCTGGTGCGCTCTCCCGCTCCAGCCGCCGAACGCATTCGCCTGATAGACATTTCCAGGGGACGTCCTACAATTCCGGGCACGGCGTTCTGCGAAGGCGTTTGACATGGCTGAAGAACGCGCCCAACGGCGTCTTGCCGCGATAATGGCTGCCGATGTGGTCGGTTACAGCCGCCTCGTCGAACTCGACGAGAGCGGCACGTTGGCAACGTTGAAGGAACGCCGAAAGCAGATCCTGGAACCGCTGGTGCGCGAAAATAGCGGCCGCATCGTCAAGACGATGGGCGACGGTGTGCTGGTCGAGTTCGCAAGCGCCGTCAACGCCGTGACCTGTGCGATCGAATTCCAGCGGCGGATGCAAGCGGCAAACGAGGGGCTTGCCGTCGACCGGCAAATTCTTCTGAGAATTGGCATCAACCTCGGCGACGTCGTCGTCGAGGGCGGCGATCTCTATGGCGATGGCGTCATCATAGCCGCGCGGCTCGAGGCAATGGCCGGTCCGGGAGAGATCTTCGTCTCCGGAAGCATCCATGATCAGGTCCGCCGGCGGCTCTACTGCGAATTTGACGAACTTGGCCCGCACGCCATCAAGAACGTGGCCGAACCGGTTTCCGTCTATCGGATCGAGACTTCGGCCTGGGGGTATTATGGCGCCGCCAAGGCACCGTTGCCGCTGCCGACCAAGCCTTCCATCGCCGTCCTGCCGTTCACGAACATGAGCAACGACCCGGAGCAGGAGGTTTTCGTCGACGGCTTGACCGAAGACCTGATCACCGACCTCTCCAGGGCCAGCGGCCTGTTCGTCATCGCCAGCAATTCCGTCTTCGCCTACAAGGGCAGGCATACGGACGTGCGCCGTATCGCCCGGGAGCTTGGCGTTCGTTACGTGTTGGAAGGCAGCGCCCGCCGCGCCGCCGGGCGCGTTCGCATCAATGCCCAACTGATCGACGCCATGGGAGGGGACCACCTGTGGGCGGAGCGATTCGATCGCGGCCTCGAGGATATTTTTGCCGTCCAGGACGAGGTGACGAGCAAGATCGTAGAGGCGCTCGTCGGGCGGTTGACGGCCGCGCCGGCGCGAAACAGGCCAACCGACATGGAGGCCTATGATCTCTGCGTCCGGGTTCGTTCGCTCGGCCTGCAGACGGCCGGCAGCGCAAGGGAGGCGATCTTCCTGCTGCAGCGGGCCATCGCACGCGATCCCGACTATGCGGAGGCCCATCGGCTGCTGGCGCTCAACCTTTGGCTGAGCTGGGAATTCTGGGATCAGCCGATCGATCCCAACCGGGCGCGGGCCGTGGCGGAAGCACAAAGGGCGGTCGCGCTCGACCCCAATGACGCCGGCAACCGCTGGGTGCTCGGCATCATTCTCGGGCACGAGCGCCGCTGGGAGGAGTCGGACGCGGAGTTTGATCTTGCCCTGCGTCTCGATCCCAACCATGCCGACGCCTGGGCGATGCGGGCGGACCTTATCGTGCTGGCGGGGCGGCCCGGCGATGCAATCGAGCACGTCCGCAAGGCCCTTAGGCTCAATCCTCACCCACCGGGCTGGTATTACTGGATGCTGGGGCAAGCCCAGTATGCAAGCCGCGACTACGAGGCGGCGATCCAGACATTGCGTCGCCCGGAAACATACCGTGCGACCTCGCGCCGCCTGCTCGCGGCAAGCCTGGCGCGGCTCGGGCGGCTCGAAGAGGCGCGGATAGAGGCGCAGCTGTTCATGATGAACAACCCGAACTTCACGATACGGCAGTGGTCCGACTCACAACCATTCCGGGATGAAGAGCTCAGGCGGCACTTTGTGGACGGTTATCGACTGGCAGGGCTGCCGGAGTGAGATCAGCCGCGCTGCTGCAAGAGCTTCATCGCGGCATGGGCGGCGGCCTGGGCCTGCAATTCGGTGGTAAACTGACCCTGACCCGGATAGGTCACGCCGCGGAAAGTGAGTACGAAGGCCCAGCGGCCGTTCAATCGCTTCTCGACCTTGATCGTGGCATCGGGCTTGTTATCGGAGTTCAAAGCGGTTTCCTCGAAGTTCTTGTCAGGTCGTCACACAAGACCCGTTCTAATGCGTCCTTTGCGCATCCGATAAGACGCGCGGCGCTGCAGTGTAACTTGCGCATTCGCGGCTGAAAGGCAAGGCGGGAGGGGCTGCATGCGCCAATCAACGAACCTGAAGGCGTGGGGCACTGTCGAACAGATTTTCTCGCCTCGATTCTCCATTTCTTAAGAAGAAGCCGGCAAGTTACTGGAAGATTTCTCAAGTCGAAGTCGGGTTGAGGAATCATGTGGCAATTCAAAGCATTACAGCAGGCATTGCGCGACATGAGACGCGCGGCGCTGTAAGGCGTTCGGAGCACATGATGGGCTACGATTGGACCGGCGAGAGAACGCGCCGAATGAAAATGTTGCGCGCCTGCGCCTATGCGGTGCTCTGCGGCGCGGTTGCCGCCTTTCTCGTTGCGGCGGTGGTCAAATGACGGGCGGTCGGCTGCAGCTCCGGGCGTCTCAAGCAACATCCATTTGATTTCTTTTTCTTCTTCGGGATGTCCCGCCCTGTGGGTAGCGAGGGCCTTCGCGGCTGCGGGCGCGTCTGCGGTGCTTCTGGAACCTTCTTCCGGAGCCGGTCGTTAATACTTGCTACGGCGCCGCGTTTTATCAGACGCAGAAAGGCGCTGTAGCACTTTGAATTGCTGCATGTTTGTCCAGGAATGCGAGCGTTCGGCATGGATGTGCAGAAGGCAGGAATGGCCAGGCTGCTTTTGGCCGCGCCCGAGTTGAGGGACAGCGCTTGGATGATGCAGGATCTCGTGTTTCTGCATTTGTGCGAGGTGTACGAGCACGCGTGCCTGAGACGCGATGCTCTGCGATGCGCTCCCGACAAAGACGATGAAGGCCTGCTCCGGCTTGAGGAAAAGTGCAGAGCTCTGGAAGTAGCTGCAATCGCCTACATCCGTGAGCAGCGGAAATTTACCGGCATAGTCTGATTGGCGGCGTCTATTACGGGATCAACGTCGCGACCATGAAGGCCGCAACCAGAGCGCATGCGGCAATCACCGCGATCCACTCGACCATCCTGGCATACCGGACAGGGACCATAACCAGTCCTCCGCTTTGAAACCACGCAATTCCCGGCGGAAAGCCATTACATACTTTTCCTGGAATTGCTCCGTTCGGGCTGGCAAGGAAACGTTCGGCGAGCACAAAGGTTCATGTCACGGCCGCTTGAGACCGGCAGTTGCGCGGTGGATTGCTCCGCGCTTGGCTGCCAGCACGGCCGTAACACTTTGAATTGCTGCATGGTTCCCAGATTCGAATACGATTTGGGGAACCATGCAGTGGCGATGCCGCCTCGACTCACAGGACAAAATAATCCTTCGTCAGCGTGACGGCGTCGTCGAGGTGGATCTTGAGATCGGCAATCTTGTCGCCGTTGACGTCGGCGTAGATGTAGGTGTCGGACGCCTGCTTTTCATAACGAAGCTCGCCGGCCACGCCCTTGAACGCCGCCGTTCCGACAAAGTTGAACGCCTGGTTGCCGGTCAATTTCGTGCTGGCGTCAATCGCCGAAAGATCGATCCGGTCCTGCTCGCTCGCAAGGAAATCGAAGATCGAATCGTAGGACGTGCCGGCGGATTCGGTCGTCGCCTTGAAGATGAAGCGGTCCGCGCCGGTTCCGCCATAAAGCAGGTCGCGGCCCGCGCCACCATAAAGCAGGTCGTTGCCAGCATAGCCCGTCAGCGTATCGTTGCCGCCGCCGCCAGTCAGCCCGTTGGCAACCGCGTTGCCGTAGAGCTTGTCCGCGTAGCTCGTGCCGACGAGGCTTTCCACCTCGGAATAGGTGTCGCCCTTGGCGTCGTTGGTGTTTGCGGTAGCACTGGTTAGATTGGCAACCACGCCGGCTGTCGCTCCCGCGTAGGAGACGGTGTCGGTGCCGCCGCGGCCATAAAGCCTGTCCGCACCGCCGCCGCCGATGAGCGTGTCATTGCCGAGCCCGCCATCAAGGGTGTTGGCGCCGGTGTTGCCCGTTAGCGCGTCGTTGTAGCTCGATCCGACGAGGTTCTCGATCGAGTAGTAGGTATCGCCCTTCGCGTCATTGGTGTTGGCCGCAGCATTCGCGAGATTGGCGACCACGCCGAGAGTAGCGCCGGCGTAGGAGGCGGTGTCCGTGCCGGTGCCGCCATAGAGCCGGTCGGCACCGGCGCCACCGGCCAGTGTGTCGTTGCCCGCGTCGCCATCGAGGGTGTTGGCGCCGGTGTTGCCGGTGAGCGCATCGCCGTAGCTCGATCCGAGAAGGTTCTCGATCGAGGAGTAGGTGTCGCCCTTGGCATCGTTCGTGTTGGCCGCAGTGCTGGTGAGATTGGCGACCACCCCAAGGGTAGCGCCGGCATAGGAGGCAGTATCCGTGCCGGTACCGCCATAAAGCCGGTCGGCCCCGACGCCGCCGAGCAATGTGTCGTTGCCCGCTCCGCCATCGAGCGTATCAGTGCCGCTGAAACCGCCGAGGGCGTCGTCGCCGCCGTTGCCGTAGACCAGGTCGTTGCCACCGAAGCCCGCCAGAAGGTCGGCGTAGTTGCCGCCTCTGATGGTGTCATTGCCGGCAAGCGCAGCGGCCATCACCGCCAGATCATCGTCGGTCGAATAGGTGTTTGCTGCTTTGACGATGCTCGTGGCCGAGATGCTGATCCCCTCGGCAATCCACGCGCGCTCGCCATTGTAATAGTAGCCATAGCTCGTGACCGTGCCGCTGATTGGCACGCCGCCACTGTAGGTAAAGCCGAAGCCGCCGAATGCGTCGACGCCACCGTCGCCGTAGTCGACCAGGTATTGCGTCGTTCCGTACTTGTAGGATTCGCCGTAGTAGAGCCAGCTGAAGTCGTAGCCGCTCATATCAAGCCAGTATTCGCTATTTACAGTGATCGTCGCCATAATTCCCCCAGCGTTGTGGGGGAACTCATAGATCGTTTCATGGTTGCAGGCAACGGCCGGCGATGTCGCCGGAAATGCGCGTGACGTTTCCAGCGAGATCGCTGTGGATTCAGGGGATTAGGTGTGTAACGTCTATTCCACCGAGTGCACGGGGCCGAAGCGTTCCATAATGAACGAGGTCTGGACGGCGGGGCCTTGGAGGCGGTCGGTCTTTTCTAGCTTTACCGTCGGCATTTCCGCGGGCGGCGTGCCCTGCTGCCAGGAGGTGGTGAGAAACAGGCCAGCGCCGGCAAGAAATCCGATGGCAACATAGATCCAGTGATTACGCATGACTGAAACTCCTTCTGTCGGAAGGCAAATGCGTTAGGGCTTGTCTGGTTCCCCGGTATCGGCCCGGGAGCCATGGGCTCATCAAAGTCTAAAAAATATGCGCCGCACCGTCATTTCTTGGTGTTTACAGTATTAATATTTGTCGGCTTGCCGGTTTTTCTAGCCTCGCTCACGTCTTTTTTACCGGCAGGTCAGGCAATGGCATCCCTCTGTGTGCACAACGGCCAACCACCGGCCTTAAGGCGCGATGATGTCTCGTCCCGTCGCTCTGCTTGCGGAAATGCCACCAATCTAATCATGCCCAAGCCCCTTGAGCATCGACCTTTTTTGATTGAAGCAGAGGGCTTTGTCTTATGCAAGGAAATTATAATATACGTTTGTATAGCAAGGGCTTGGGCAAGATTTGCGAGCGCGTGCCGTGGGCGATCGTGCCGGCGGTGGAGGTTCGGGATGGGCAACGCCGATTCCGGAAGTGGGGCTTCAAGCGAATATGCTGTCGCTAAATGGCCGATCGGACGCTTTTCCCTTTGCCGGCTCTTGCGTCCCTCGGGTGAGTTGGATTATTCCGTAAATCAAGGATAGGAATTTTGTCCTGATGCGACGGCTGCTTCCGCAGCCGTTTCGATTCCTGAGCTTATCAAATCACCACCAAACAACGGATTACGGCAGCCGCCGCGCGTCACACGCTGCGGCGCGGCGCCGTATGCGGCCGGTGATGCGCCTGAACGGGACAGCGACCTTGAGGCGTCCGAGAGGATGCGCGGCGCTGCGGCCTTGGCAGCGTCACCGGCCGCCCCACAGCTGCCCGGCCGATCGCAAGGCGCAAGACGCTTGAACGACGTTGACACAGAGGCGCAAACGCGACGGTCGGGCTGGCTGTGGAAGAAGAGGAGAAGGTCATGACCGACTGGAAACGTTCGTTGGGGCAGGGTGCCGCGGCTGGCAAGATTGAACGGCGCACGCTGGCCGCGTCCAATGCCAGCTACATCAGCCCGGAAGATGCGAGAGCCTACGAGTTTGCTTCAAGGTGCCCTTTACGGCCGGAAGGCCTACTCTCAGGAGGGGCTTAGGAAGCCTCTTGGAAGGCTTTCGAAGGAACCATGGAGCGATGACGCCTACGCCCCCGGCCCCCGAGTGGGACTGAGCGGTCTGCAGAGGAATCTGGAGGACGCAAAAACGGAGCTGGAGCGCCTGCTGCCGAAGGTTTCCAACAATGACGGCGTATCCGCCTTGAATGGCATCATTTCGTCGATACAGGCGACGCAGGACAGGCTGGACGACGATGAGCGGAAGAGAGTCTACTACGCACCCTACAAAGATGAGCCGAACCTCTACAAAGAGCACGAGCCAACGTTCGAAAAATTCGGCGAGCCGTCTGGGCGTTTCGTTGACGGCGCCGAACCCCCGTGGGATCAAGGAAAGGTCCGCGGCGGCAAAGGCTCGTCCATGACGCTGAAGCAAGCTTTGCTTAAGTGGGCGGAGTGAGATGGACTTTTACCACTAGCTTTCGGAGCGATGGAGGCATGAAGTAGCCGCTACCGCAAAGCCTCGAGTGCGATGTAGAGCGTGCCGAATTCCACGCGGCCTTTGTCGGTGAGCGCGTCGGGGAGCTGGAAATAGAGCTTCTCGGCGTGCGGCGATCCTCCGCCGACGAAGACCTCTTCCGACCTGTTGGCGAACACGCAGCAAGCGGCGGGGTCGCCGGGCGCTGCACGCACGCTCAAGCGGCAGCTTTCACCCGACAGGAAGAAGCGGATGCGGATATCGTGCTCGCCAACCTTGAGCGTGCAGCGATCGCCGGTGCCGCACCAGCCGGTCGCGTGTACGAAACTCTGGATCGCCGGTCTGGCCCGAGGCGAGGGCAGAGGAGGCGGAGATGGCGGCGAGAAGCGCGGTTGCGAGTTGGCCAGCCATGTTCACCTTGTCTCTTGGCCGAGGGGCGATGTGTGCAATATGTCAAGGGGCGGTGCGCTGACGGGTTTCACCTGCCACCAATCCGGCTCGGGCTTCTTCAGGTCTTCGACGAGAATGATAATCTTGCCGAATTCTGCCGCGCCTTTCGCCCCCGTTTCGGGAGGCGTGTAGTAGAGAGTTCGAACGTGCGGGCTACCACTCCTCAGTCGTGCTTCGGACCGTCCGTCTCGGAAGACACAGCAGGGCGTCGGTTCGAATGGCGCAGAGTTGAATGCGAGTACATAGCCGAAGCTCGATACCTCTCTAAGTTCGATCACGTATTCGCCGAGATCGAGCGTGCAGAAATAGCTGGCGTCGCACCAGCCGGTCGTGTGTTCGAAGCTCTTGTCCGCCTTCTGCAGCCAGGCCTTGACGAAATAGTGCGGCTCACCGTTCTGCCCGGCTGCGAAGGCTGAAACGGCCGATGCGGCGGCAAGCAAGGTCGTGGCGATGACTTTCAGCATGGTGCGGGTTGCTTTCCTGGATCGTGACTCGGGTGCGATTCAATCTGAGTCGCGATCTTGGCACAATTATGGGTAGCGGGAATGGCCGATGCACGCCACCTCCGTGGGCGACTCCTGCGCCCTGTTCACACGCTGCAAAAGTTTATGGAGAGTGAGGCGACGGACGTGATCGAAGACGATGTTTCAAGCGCGTCAGGGCTTTGCCTGGACGATGCGGCAGATGGGCCGACCGAAGAGACGGGCCAATCGCCCGGTCCTGCAACGAAGGGCTCGCGCACGCGGCTCGGCGGCGCTTTCCTCGAAGCGGTGCAGGCGGATTTCGAGGCGCATGGCGTCGACGTGATCGCGCGGCTGCGCGAGGAGAAGCCGGAATCCTATCTGAAGCTCCTTGCCTCGATCCTGCCCAAGGATCTCTCGGCGAACGCCAACGCGCTGGACGAACTGACGGATGAGGAACTTGTCAGGCGCATCCGGATGCTCGATCAGACGATCCGGCCGCTGATCGAAGGGCCGGCGAAGGGCAGGGTAGCGCGGAAGCCCGGCCGGAGGCGGCAACCGGCGGGGCAGCGATCCGGATCGGAGTAGACTGAATTCTGCAGCAATTCAAAGTGTTGCGGCAAGTTTTGAACGTGCGGAAGACCTGTGCTGCTGCAGGTTGGGCAAGGATGAGGTGGAGGCCACCTCATCCTGATTGCATCAGCGCACCCGCGAGACGCCGGCGGGAACCGCGGCCTCGCTGCCCGAGAAGATGATGACGGCGAACATCAGCACGCCGGCGAAGGCGATGAGCGAAGAAATGGCGACAATCGGTTCGACCGCCGCGTTTCCGGAAAGCATGAGATAAAGCGACGGGATCAGCACCGCCACGCCAAAGGTGTAGACGACGTACTGGATCATCGCCAGACGCTTCTCAGCCTTGCGCGGATTGAGCGCGTGGAAAACGCCGAAGAGCGCCATGGTGACCCAGCCGAGCAGGTTGGCGTGGGCATGGGCACCGGTCGGCGCGTGGTTACCTGAAATCGACATGTGAAGCCCGATCGAGATGCCGGCGATCAGAAAAATGATGGCCGTCTTGAAGTAAAGATTTGCGATACGTGGCATTGGTTTTCCCCCTCTGTAGCCGACGGAAAAATTAGCATGTTCTCAATGGGCTGAGAACGAGGGCATCAAAGGATCTTTGGCGCGCTGGCGCTGTTACCAGTGATACAATCGAAATATATTCGGGCGGCGAGGCGGCGCGGCACAGAATTACCGTGAGTTTGGTGACCGGCCCCACGCGGTTAATCGGAACTTATTGCGGTGATGGGCATTCGGTAGGAATGACAAACCATCTGCTGCGGCGGCGCGTATGCGCCAATGTCACCGCGGCATCTTGCATTGCTGCGTAATTTCATCCGCGGATCGAATTACGTAGCGGAGGATTGCAAATGCTTGGAACCGTACTTCTTGTTATTTTGATCCTGCTCCTCATCGGCGCTTTTCCCGCCTGGCCCTATTCGAGCGGCTGGGGCTACGGCCCTTCCGGAATTCTCGGCGTCTTGGTGGTCGTGCTGCTTGTTCTCCTGCTGATGGGCAGGATCTAAGCGTACATGGGGCAGGGCCGTTACCAGCTTGCGCCGTCGATCAACCGGTGTGGGATTTCCTCCCAGACTGCGCGGTCGAACATACGCATGTTGACACCCATGCGCGAGGCGTTACGCCCGCGCGGCGACCAATGGGTGGTGCAGCCGCAGCGGCCGCAATGGTGCATGGTGAGCGTCGCATCGCCCTGGACATAGCCGACAAGCGTTTTCTGCTCGTCGCTGACGGTGACGTCGCTCACAGAATAATAACCCCAGAGTGCGCCAAGCCGGCTGCACATGGAACAGTTGCAATCGCCGAGCGTCTCGGGGCGGACGGGAACGGTGATGCGCACCGACCTGCAATGGCAATGACCTTCGATCATGATGATGCTCCTTCGCTGAGCCGGCCCGTTCAAGCATTGGCCAGCACCGAAGGAAGCGCAAGCGGGAACTGAAACCTGAACCGGAACCAGGCCTACAGCGCCGCGCGTCTAACAGGCGCACAAAGGACGCTGTAGCACTCTGAAGTGCTGCATGTTTTTACAGTTAAATCGGGCACGATCTAGGGGAACATGCAGTGGGTTGCGACGTTTGCATGGCAAGTACGAAGGCCCAGCGCGGCTGCCGGATTGCGGCATTTCCTAAATCGGATCCGGTTTAGGGAAACATGCAGGAGGCCGCGCCATTGCTCCGTCCTGTCGGGCCTTCCCGGACGGGGCAAACCACCCTCATTTCTTGATCGACGATGTTATCTCGCTCGATACGGCGGGGACGGCTGCTGTGCGATTTTGAGCCAAGGCGACATGAAGAACCGCGGACACGGCAATGGAGAAGGTGAGAGCAGCAATCGAAGCGCCAAGACCAGTTTTGACCATCTCCATCTCCTTTTAAGCGCGTTGTTGTCGTCCGTCTCTTCAGAGCGTGGGATGACGTTAATCATGTGGCGCCGATTGAGATGTTCCCCCGGTAACGTGAATTATGGTTAACGGCCGGTTTATGGCGGCTGTCGCGCGTCGAAATGCCGTGCGTCCGATAAGACGCGGGCGCAGTGCGGCGCCATCGCCGGCCGCGGGGCGGCCGGGCAGTTTTCGCGACGGTTCGAGCTCGCAGCTTACTTGGTGGTCAAGCCATGGTCGGGAGCGCCTGCGCTCGACCAGCAGGAGCAGGGTTCGCCGGCCGGACCGGTGCCGTAGTAGCACTGTGTCAGGCGGGTGGTGCATTGGCGCGGCGAATTGTCCACGACAGCGGCGGCCACTTTCGAGCGGCGCACGGGTGCGGGCGCTTCGGCGGTCTCGGTGCACGAGGACGCCAGCGCCGAGAGGCAGAGCGTAATCAATAGGGTACGGCTGATTCTCATTCGGTGGAATTTCCACGACTGCTCGCCAAAGGCAAGAGCCAATGATGGAACAATGCGCGAACCGGCGGAGAAAAAATGTCAAACCGATCGACAGGGCCTGCAGCGGCGATGCCGGGCGCCTTAGGGCAGCCGTGCGATCTCCACGCCTTGCTCAAGGAACAGGCGGTGTTGATGGCCGAGCTCGACCGGCGGCGGCGCACCAATATTCTCGCCGGTTATCGGCCCTATGCCAAGCAGCGCGAATTCCATGCGGCGGGTGCCGCGGTGCGCGAACGACTGTTCATGGCCGGCAACCAGCTCGGCAAGACGCTTGCCGGCGCGGCGGAAGCGGCGATGCACCTGACCGGGCGCTACCCGGACTGGTGGCCGGGCCGGCGGTTCGACAGGCCGATCGTGATGCTGGCGGGCTCCGAATCCTACGAGCTGACGCGCGACGGCGTGCAGCGGCTGCTGGTCGGTCCGCCGCTCAACGAGGAGGATTGGGGCACCGGCTTCATTCCGAAGGCGGCGATCCAGGCGACCACGCGGCGTTCCGGCGCCTCGGGTGCGCTCGACAGCGTGACGGTGCGCCATGTCACGGGAGGCGCCTCGACGCTGCTCTTCAAGGCCTATGAGCAAGGGCGCGGCAAGTGGCAGGCCAATACGGTCGACTATGTCTGGTTCGACGAGGAGCCGCCGGAGGATGTCTATTTCGAAGGCATCACCCGTACCAATGCAACGCGCGGCGCGGTCGCCGTCACCTTCACGCCGCTCAAAGGGTTAAGCAGCGTCGTGGCGCGTTATCTTATGGAAAAGTCGCCGGATCGCGAGGTCATCACCATGACGATCGAGGATGCCGAGCACTATACGGCGGAAGAGCGGCAGCGGATCATCGACAGCTATCCGGCGCATGAGCGCGAGGCGCGCACCAAGGGCGTGCCGGCGCTCGGCTCGGGGCGGGTCTTTCCGGTGGCGGAGGAGACAATCCGCATCGATCCCTTCGAGATCCCGAAGCATTGGGTGCAGATCGGCGGGCTCGATTTCGGCTGGGACCACCCCTTCGCGGCGACAGTCTGCGCCTGGGACCGGGACGCCGACGTCTTCTATGTGACGAAAACCTATCGCGAGCGCGAGGCGACGCCGATCATTCATGCGGCGGCGCTGAAACCCTGGGGGACGTGGCTGCCCTTCGCCTGGCCGCATGACGGCCTGCAGCACGACAAGGGCAGCGGCGAGCAGCTTGCCGCGCAATATCGCGGGCAGGGGCTGGCGCTGCTTGCCGAGCGGGCAACCTTCGACGACGGCACTAACGGCGTGGAGGCGGGGCTTTCCGACATGCTGCAGCGCATGCAGACCGGGCGCTGGAAGGTGTTTTCCACCTTGACCGACTGGTTCGAGGAATTCCGCCTCTACCACCGCAAGGACGGCCGGGTCGTCAAGGAACGCGACGACCTCCTCTCGGCCTCGCGCTACGCGCTGATGACGAAACGGTTCGCCAGGGTGAAGGCGGACGCTGCGGCGTGGAAGTTCACGGATCGGAAGGTTGTTTGAGAGTGTCGTGTAGGCGCTTGGCACCGATCTGTCGGCGCGGCCTGGCCGGGGAATGGCGAACGCAGCCTCCGCCTCTTGTGTCTGGCGGTGGCTCCTCCTGATTGCCGAATAATCGCTACCCGGAGGAGGTAATTCGGCCTCCTGCGATGCGGACGAGGGCTTAGCCCACAGGGAGTAGACGTCCATGCTTCGTTCGCGGAGCGTTCCTCCGGTGTTCGTAATTACTTGAGCCGTTGTTTGTGTAAGCGGCGCGCAGGGGGCGTAGGCTGCCTGGATCGAGTTTGCGGCAGGCAAGCGATCCGGCTCTTTGAATCCAGCCACCGTGCGGAAAATCGCGCCACACTTCTCTGGAATTGCTTCGAAACCACGCAATTCCAGACGGAAAACCGCTCCACACTTTTCCTGGAATTGCTTCAGTTGCTCGGAACGATTGGCGGTCTGGTTGGCGGCGCCACCGCGTCGGGATTGAGCGCCAAGATGCTCACCACGAGGGCGATGAGGATGAGTATAAGCGCCAGAAAGGCTATTCCGCTCTTGTCCATTCCCCATCATGGGGAACCGAATGTGAGAATTTCGAGGCATTCGGCGGCAGGCGAGGCAAGAACCTCGGCCTTACTGAATGTTTCCTTAACTCGTAGCCGATGTAAGGATAAAAACATGCAGCAATTCAAAGTGCTACAGCGCGTCCTTTGCGCGTCTGATTAGAAGCGCGGCGCTGCAGCGCCTAAAGGCCTGTCATCGCGTCTGCGTCTGGGCAGCCGGCAGGTAAACCCTGGCCGAGGCCTGCTCTTCGCTGGTCAACGATCCCGCGAAAAAGAGATATGCCGATATGGCGAGGACAGACAGCAGCAGAATGGCCACGGGCAGGCCGGTCGAAGCGTGATATTCCGGCCCTCGGTAATCTTTTCCAATCATCGTAACGAACTCCACTCTATACTCGTACGAAAACGTGCCATCGGTGCAGCTGGTTCCTGCACAATGGTTGGTCAGGGATAACAATGGTTGAGGCGTTGTGACGTAACGGCATTATACCATGCTCCTCAGCTCATGGCCGGCGATTGCGGGTGATGGGCGGTTTTCTGCCGCCATCGGTTCACTTTCTGTTCGTAGCTATTTTAGGCGGGGCGCACGCGCGGCCAACCAGCGTTTCCGTCGAGATAAGTCCCGCTGGTCAGTCCGAAATGTTCAGCACGATACGGGTCATTTCGAGCGCGTTTTTCAAAGCCCCACAAGCTATACGAATGCAGCGCAGCAGCGCCGCGCGTCTTGTCCGGCGCTATAGGCCGTGACAGCAACGCAATGGGTTGGGCGGAGGACTTTTGCCACCATCCCTCTGTCAGAGGATCCGGGGGGCAAGTCGGCGGCGCGGAAGAGTCATTTCAGCCCAAGGACTTGGGCTGGCTGGATTCCTGTGACAAGCACAGGAATGAGGGTGGGGAGGAGATGCCTTGCCCCTCGAAAAGTTGCGCCGGAACCTCGGCGTCTTATCAGCCGGCGTGCCGATCGTCTCAAGGGCGCGGTCAAAAGACCGCAAGATACCGTAGCAGCGACAGGATCCCGATGATGATCACGATGGCTTGGACAATTTGTTTGGCACGCGCGTCCAACGGAAGCCGATTTACAAGATAAAGCACCAGGATAACGACCAGGAACGTGATCAAGATGCTGATGAGGATCGACATTGACGCGCACTCCCGACGAAAGCTTCCGATAACGGCTTAACTATGTGAGGTTTTGCAGAAGGGAAGGGCTGCTACCGAAGATGGCATTCCCCCGCAAAGTGACGGACTCCTAGCCGACGTTCCCGTCGTCCGCCACCTTCCTACTGCCATGCCACGAGCGGAAACGCATCTCTCTCCGGTTCGCGCGAACTGGCGGGCTGCCACCCAACAATTCAAAATCGAACTCCACGGCCCGAAAGGTTTTTCTGATGGCTGCAATGACCGATGAACGGCTGGCCGCGCTTGTCAGCCAACTGGTGAAGGACTGCGAAGATTATCGTGACGTGCTCGCGGTCGATCGCATCAAGGCGATGGAATATTACGACGGCACGATGAGGGACGTGCCGGCGGATGCCAACCGCTCGAAGGTGGTTTCGCGCGATTGCCGCGCGGCGATCAAGAAGGTGCTGCCGTCGCTGATCCGCACCATTCTCGGCAACGACAAGGTGGTGGAATACGCACCCGTCAACGAGGGCGACGAGGCGACGGCGAGCCAAGCGACCGACTATATCAACTATGTCGTCTTTCCCGAAAGCGATGGCTACGACGCCGTGCAGGACGCGGCGCACGACGCCTTGAAGCTTCGCAACGGCGTGATCCGCTGGTGGTACGAGAACAAGGTTTCGGTCGCGGTCTCCACCCATACGGGGCTCGACGAGGCGGCATTGGTGCAGCTTGTCGGCGATGACGCGGTGGAGGTGCTGGAGCAGTCGCAGACGATCGAAAAGATTCAGACACTCGAGGGTGTGGTCGAGCAGCCAAGCTACAGCGTGAAGATCCGCCGCAAGGTGGAGCGCGGTACGCCGCGGCTGGCGGCGGTGCCGCTGGAAGAATTCCTGATCCATCCGGACGCGCTCTCGATCGAGGAGAGTCCGATCACCGGCATTGCTACGCGTATGCGCCGTTCGGATCTCATCGCGATGGGGCATGACCGCGACCTGATCGAAGGCCTGCCGGCTTCGACCGGCGACAGCGGCCGCGACGACGAGGAGTTCACCCGACGGCGCGATGCCTTCGCCGCAAGGGATGCGGTGCCGAAGGCGCTGGAGGAGGTGGATTATTACGAGCTCTACGTGAAGGTGGATGCGGACGACGACGGCATTGCGGAACTGCGCCGGCTCGTCTTTGCCGGCGGCACGGGCGCAGAAAACCTGCTTTCGAATGACGAGTGGGACGAGGTGCCCTTCGCGGATCTCATCGTCGAACGTCGGCCGCACCAGCGCGAAGGCGGCTCGGTCACCGACGACATGGCGGAAATCCAGCGGGTGAAGACCGTGCTGATGCGCCAGACGCTCGACAATCTCTACTGGCAGAACAACCAGCAACCGATCGTCCAGGAGGGCGCGATCGCCAATCCGGAAGCCGTGCTCAACCCGAAATTCGGGCAGCCGATCCGGGTCAGCCAGGGCATCGATGCGCGCGCGGCGCTCGGCTACACCATGGTGCCGTTCGTCGCGAAGGAATCCTTCGCGATGCTCTCCTACCTCGACCAGGAGGCGACCGACCGCACGGGCATTTCCGACGCCTCGAGCGGGCTTGCACCCGATGCGCTTCAGAACATGACGGCGCGGGCGACGGCGCTGATCGAGCAGGCGGGGATCGGCCAGACGGAGCTGATGGTGCGGACCTTCGCGCAGGGCTTGAGGCGGGTGTTCAAGGGGCTGCTCAGGCTCGTCATCAAGCACCAGGACCGGCCGCGCGTGGTCAGGCTGCGCGGGCAATGGGTGAGTTTCGACCCGCGCCACTGGAACGCCGAGATGGACGCGACGGTCAATACCGGGCTCGGCGCCGGCACGCGCGAGCGCGACATGATGATGATCCAGATGATCCAGCAGTTGCAGGAGAAGCTGCTGATGACGCTGGGACCGGACAATCCTTACGTCTCGCCGGACAACCTCTACAACGGTATCGCCAAATCGGTGGAGGCGGCGGGGCTGAAATCGCCGGACCTCTACTTCACCAAGCCGGCGCCCGAAGAGATCCAGCGGCGGATGCAGGCGAGCGCCGGCCAGCCGAACCCGGAGATGCAGAAGCTTCAGATGCGGGCGCAAGCCGATGCCGAGAAGACGCGGCTTTCGGCGGAAAACGACCGGCGGAAGCTGGAGATCGAGCGGGAGTTGAAGCTTGCCGAGATCCAGCAGAAGGGCGCGCTGAAGCGCTACCAGATCGACGCCGAGCTGAACCTGAAACGACAGCAGAACGCCGCGGAGATCGTGGGCGGCGAGCCGCTGACGACGGCGCAGATTGGAGGGATACCGGGGTGATGAAGAAGATTAAGAAACTGGCTTACGATCCAAGCGGGGCGCTGTCATTGCAGTCGCCGGCGCGAGCGGCGGCGACTCCGCTTGAGCTCAGGGATTTTCGTGAAGAGCAGGCGCCCTCCGCGGTATGGACGGCCTATCATCCAACGTGGCGCGACAACGCGACAGACGGGATCCTTGGCTTCTTTGGCGACAAGCCATCACTCGCCACCCGAACTCGTGTCGAGCGGCTTATGGGCAATGCCACTCCTGCTACCAGTGACTTCGTCTCTCCTGTCGATTTCACGCCGGCGGGCGCGGTCTTCAGCGCCGACGAGGCTTACCGGAAATACAAACTCGATAACTACAGCGGCGCTGCATGGGATGCTGTGGGAGCCGTTCCCGGCGGTGCCCTTTCAACGTTCGGCAAGGGTGCCAAAATAGCCAAAAGAGCCGTTCAACGAGGAGCCGATGTCTCGACAGGAGGGCACGGCCTTTCCGAATTCCGGCCCCGCAGAGGCTATCAAGGCTCGCACGCTGCTATCAACCAGATCGAGGTTGATCCTCCCATCTTTCCGCAACGGCCTTTCAGAGACGACTATCCGCTCGGAGCAGTGGCTGACCGAACCGGGAAGATTTTGGAGGATCTGGAGGGCCGGAAACTTCGACCGGGCATCGTTGCCGGGCGCCGGTGGGAAGGAAAGCCCGATGTAACGCTCAGCCATGAGCAACTTGCGAGGATGACCAAGCGGACCACCGGACAAGCATATAAGCTGGTCGCACCGGACGAGATCGAAGGAAATGCTGGATTGTTCGGACTCGATCCCGTGACAAATGTACCAACTGTCAGAATCGCCAACGACCTTGATCCAAAGGATGTGACGCGCGTGCTGGCACACGAAAATGGTCACATAATCGATCGCCTTGCGGGGCGCATACCGGATCGAGGACTGGAGAGGGAATTGGAGGCCATTTACCACAGCCTCAAGAAGGGAAAACCGCCAGAAGGCAATTTCTGGCGTCCCCAGCATGACGGCTACTCTGATGCCTCGGCACGACGCGAATACATAGCCGAGGCTCTCCGGATGTATATGACCAATCCGAACGCTATCAAGACAATTGCCCCACGAACGGCGGCGCGCATACGAGAGTATGTCAATCCGGATCCGGTGGTGAGTAAATTCATTCAATTCAACAGCAAAATATTGCCAATGGGCCTTCCAATGGGAATGGCTTACCAACTGACTCCCCGGATCGGGGAAGAGACGCCCAAAAGGAGAGCGCCTTCCGGCCGCAACTAGAAGTGCTGGCACACCGACTTGTCCACCTGTCACGGCGCGGTTATCATCCACTTTGAGTAGGCGGATGTCGCTATCCTCCGCAAGCGAGAGGTGTAACGATGAAACAGATGGATGCATCCGGCGAATGCGGTCCTCCGCCGTGGCTTTCGGTGAAAATGCGACCTGAAAAAGAGACCGAGGTTAGCCTCTTCAGGCGCCGGCTCTCAGAGCGCACCCGGGCCGATCCAGAAGCTGCGAGGCACTGGCTTGCTGAGTGCGAGGAGTACGAGCCCGTGCGGACCTTGCTGGCGAATTGGCATCAGCTGGAAAAACAGCACGAGCACTACCTGCGCGAACTTGGGGAGCGGAGGCGTATCCTTGATCAGGACGCCGCCAGGACTGGCTGGTTCGGCGACATCGTCCCTCGTCGAGACCGAATAATTGCGTACTCAGAAGCGCGGCATGCGTTCGCTGCGCAGTTACGCGACATCGAATGTCTCTGCCAGGCCAAGGCCGAACTGGAGCGGGCCCGCCAAGAGGCAGCCGATCCGGGAATTGCTGACCCCGAGGCTGCGAGGCGGTGGCTCGGCCTTTGCGAACGCTATGAGCGCATCGTCGCCGAGTGCTGGCGCGCCGAATGCGAACGCCGTGATCGCGAGCTCTTCGGGCGAGAGTGCGCGAAGCGGGCGGCTAGGTCGGCGGCAGGATCCGACCGCTAGCCGGATTCAAGGTATAGTCGTATCTGCGAGGAATGCAGCCAGGCCGAGCGTAAATCTGCCGCAAATCTGCTGGACGAACGTTAGCCAATCTGCCAGGCATTTTGTCGGGCTAATTGTCGCCAAACCTTTTCGAGGCCTTCGATGCGGTATGCGGTTCTGAATACTGTTCGCTTGTTCCTCAGCTACGCTGTCATGCTTGTATTTGCGGCATGGTCCTACGATCGCCACTTTACTTTCGGCGCGGCAGCATTGTTTTCACTTCTTTACGTGTTTGCCTTCGTCCCCCTTCCCAAGGTGCGATTGTGGAAGCGTCTTGATTTTTTCAGCATTGAGCTGGCTGAACTTTCACTATCCCGTTTTTGCGTTGACGTATGGCGTCCTTGAATTCCTTATGATGAAGAGACTTACCGCGGGCCCGTCGACTGATGCACATTGGCCGATTAGGTAAGAGAATGAAGGCCGACGAATTCCTGAGCACGATCTATCTCGGCGACCGCGCCTGCAAGATCATTGTCCTTGATGCTTGGAAGAACGAAGCGGAGGCCCTTGGCGGTGCGTGCATTCGGGGAGTTGAGGCATGTTTCTGAGCGGTGGCGAACTGGACGAGATCACGGCGTTTCGGCGCGCGCTGCATCGCCGGCCCGAGCTTTCGGGCGCGGAGGCGGAGACGGCTGGGGCGGTCGTGCGGGCGCTTGAAGAAGCCGGCGCCGACGAGATCGTCACCGGGCTTGGTGGGCATGGCGTGGCGGCGATCTACCGGGGGGCCGGCGAGGGGCCGACGGTGATGATCCGCGCCGAGCTCGACGGCCTGCCGATCGAGGAGGTTTCCGATTTGCCGCACCGCTCGGAGGCTATCGGCAAGGGGCACCTCTGCGGGCACGACGGGCACATGGCAATCCTGATGGCGCTGGCCAAAGGGCTCGGCCGCAAGCGGCCGGCGCGTGGGCGGGCGATCTTGCTCTTCCAGCCGGCCGAGGAAAACGGAGCAGGGGCGGCAGCGGTCCTCGCCGATCCGAAATTTTGCGCGCTCAAACCTGACTTCGTATTTTCGCTGCACAATTTCCCCGGGCTGCCACTCGGCCATGTGGCGCTCACCAAGGGGCCGGTCAACTGCGCGTCACGCGGCATGAAGATCATGCTTTCCGGCAAGACGGCGCATGCCTCGTCGCCGGAAGACGGGGTCGCGCCGACCTTTGCGCTCGCAAAGCTCCTGGGTGGCCTCACCGCGCTTGGTACCGGCGGCGCGCTCGACGAGAATTTCACGCTGGTGACGGTGACACATGCGAAGCTCGGCGAGCAGGCCTTCGGCATCAGCCCCGGCTATGCGGAAATCTGGGCGACGCTGCGCACGCTGACGGACGAGCGTATGGCGGCGCTGGTGGCGGCCGCGGAGGCACTTGTGCGCAAGGAGGCCGAGGCGGCGAAGCTTGACGCGACGATCAGCTACGAGGACGTTTTCCATCAGTGCAGCAATGCGGCGGCTGCGGTCGACGAACTCAGGCGGGCGCTCGACGACGAGGGCGTCAGCCACGATCAGGGTGCTGGCGCGCTGCCGATGAAGGCATCGGAGGATTTCGGCCTCTTCGGCCGCCTGGCGCCGTCGGCGATGTTTTTCCTCGGCGCCGGCGAGAACCATCCGCGGCTGCACAATCCCGATTATGATTTTCCTGACGCGCTGATCGGCATCGGCGCCCGTGTCTTCATGCGCGCGATCCGCAACCTGGTGGACTGACTGCAAGATCGACGAGTTTTGAAGGACAAATTGGTCGGCGCCGCGAAAGGAAATGGAATGAGATATGCCGTCCGTAAGTTCGCCCTTTCATTTGCATTCGCTGTTGCCAGTGCTGCGGCCGCGCTTTCGGCCGGGGGCGGGGCGACGGCTCAAACGCAGGGCGACAGCTTGCAGGAATTCATGGCGGCCAATCCGGACTGCCTGGAGTTCAACGACCAGTGTTCGTTCTGCGCGGTGGTGAACGGTGTGGCCGAGTGCTCGACGCCGCAGATCGCCTGCGTGAAGCGGGAGAACCAGTGCACGAAGCGGGCGAGCAAATAGGCGGATGGTGGCGTAAGAACCCGCGCGTGAAGAGGCTGTGGTCCGACGAGTTACGAGCGTCTGACCAGTTTTTGCGTACTCAAGGCGTCACGGTCCCTTTGACAGCCCAGGCAACGGCCACATAGGACCGCGGACCGTCAACGTCGCCGTCGAGGTAGGCAGAACGGATCGCATCGCGAAGCCTCGCGCGCGCCTGCTCGTCGAGCGTCGCGACATATTCGGCACCCGGTCCATCCTTGCCAAGGTATGGCGCCCAGTAGTCGTCGAAGGACGCGTATTCCATGCGGATGGCAAGCTCTGCCGTCTCAACGTTGGTGAGGCCGGCTTTACGCCAAGCCGACTCCAACTCGCCCGGCCGTGTCATGGGGCGGGTGCAGGCGCGTGCACGAAGCAGTCCAGCGGCGGGATCAAGCGCTGCCGCGGTATCCAAGAACATGCGATTGGCAACAAAGCCGCCGCGTGCGTCCCATACGGTGGCTGCGACCGTCGCCCCAGGTCGCGCGACACGGCGCATCTCTGCCACCGCTCGATGCGGCTCGGAAACGAAATGGAGCATCAGGAGCGACAGAACCCGGTCGAACGCCGCGTCGGGGAAAGGCAAAGCGCATGCGTCGCCGACACGGAAAGAGACGCGCGGATCAGAGTTTCTGCGGGTGGCGTGTTCGATGTAGGGCGGCGCATAGTCTATCCCGCAGACAGCTGCCAGGTCTGGCCGCTCGGACAGCAGAAACGTCAAGCTGCCCGTGCCGCAGCCCACGTCCAGCACCCGTTCACCGCTCGAGACCCCGGCGAATGCCAGGAACGGAACAGCAAGCCGGCGGCTCCAACGCCCCATCTGCAGCTCGTAACCGTCGCCCGTGCTGGCGTTGAACGTCGATGCAGCCGTCATAGCACACTCCAATCAGCCCAAAAGCTGGAACTTTACCAAACAGCGCGGCATCCACGACATCGGTCGGGACGCTTGAGGGACGCCATTCTAAGCACAGCGACGAGCCCCGTATCCGCCCGCGTCCGACACGCTGTGGCGGCGTGGGCTTCGCGCGCCAAGGAGAGTTAAATGTATCCATTTTTGATCAAATATGGACTGAAGAAGATCAGCAAGAAATTGCGCAACTCGATGTTCAACGACACCCTCAACCCGGATGAAGCCTATGCGGATCGCATCGCGAGAGACTTCGGCATCGAATGGCACGATGCCCGTGATGCGTACCATCAGAATCCGGGATTTTGGGAAGAGTCCTACAAGGGTGACCCACGCGATCCTCGGAACACCCGGAAAATGGCACCGGTGAAGCGTACCTCGCGGCTACCGGCGTCTTTCGGTGTTCAGGAGAGAGATACGCTATGGGAGAGCCTGTTTTCAGGACGCGTTTCCCTGAGACGGGCACAGGACGACTGGCGCGAATAACCCTAACGCGGTCAATACCCGCGCGCGTAAAGCGCATAGGCCGCAAGGCAAAGCACCCAGAAGACCAGGGCGGCCACCTTGCTGGCGTCGGAGCTCATCTGTTAGCGGCCGTCTTCCCGGCGCTTCAGTCCGAACCAGTTGAAGCCGGATTCTTCAAGATAGAAATCGCCGACGACAATCCTGCCGAAGCTCAACAGGGGCACGATGATCCGTGCTGTTCCGTGAAGAAAGAACTCGACGACGAGGAGTTCGAATAAATTGGTGATCGCGGAGAAAGCGACATCGAGCGCAAAGAGTTTTTTCCTGCTCATGTTTCGCTCGTTTTCCGAGTTGAATGGAGAGGTGTGCGGGCTAGATGCCGCGCATGAAGGCCAGATAGGCAACAAGACAAAGCAGCCAGAAGACCGCCCCGGCAAACATGCTCATCATGGAATTGAGAAGGAAGCGACCGGATGGAAGACGCTTCAGGCCTAGCCAGTTGAAGCCGGTGTCTGCCGAGTAAATTTTCTCGACTTCGAATCGGCCGAAACTGACCAGCGGCACGATGACGCGCGCCGTCCGATGCAGGAAAAAATCAAAGATGAGAAGGTCAAGAATACCTAGGACGGAACTGAGGATAACATCGAATGCGAGGAATAGTTTTCTCATGTTCTAAAACCAGTTGGCCAACTTGCTGCTTGCACACCTGCTCAATGCTCTCGCGATCATCGGCGTTTCGGGGGCTTCTCCACAAAGACGCGGCTGCGCTTCTGAAGAGATAGTTCAGAACAAAACAGGAATCAATCCTGCCGTGTGGCGACCTTCACTGAAACGAGACGGCTAGTTTCGTCCGTATCGTCACGGGAGACAACGTGACACGAAACAGAAGGAAAGGACCGCCGCTGCGCGGGCGTTACCGGGTCTCTAAGGACCTGCAAGATCGACACCGAATTGAAACTCAAAATGTCGCGATGGTCGGAGAGCTACTGACCCGCGCGCATGTTGGAGAATATGGCGATGAGGAGAATGAAAGGACTATACGATTTCCACCACGCGCCACTCGAGCTGCGCGACTTCGGTGAGGAAGCGACCAGCTTTTTGCCCAAGTCGAGGAGGCGCCTAGGCAATACGTTGCGCAATCACCAATAGAAGTGGCTGAGGGTGGAGCGGGATTTTATGAAACTCTGGGCGAGATCGCCGGCGGATGGCTGGGCGGCTACCTGGGGTCAAAACTGCCCTTGGGCGAATTCGGGAAGAATGCCGGCCGTGTCGTGGGGAGCCGAATTGGTCGGGCGCTTGGATCCAAGCTGGATGGCCCGGTTCCCGAGTCCGTCGCGCGCGGCGTATTGATACCGAATGAACGCGATTATCCCGGCTATTGGGGTTATTCCGGCGATGACGGCCTGGGTAGCTTAACTCACGTAGGTGCTGGAGTTATCCGGTTGCAAGCCAGCGCATTTGCAGATCAGTAAGGAGATAGTTCAACAGGGGACGCTTCCATCTATTTATGGGTGCGGAAGGTCTTCCAAAGCACCCCCAATACAAAATCTCCGACGTAGCACAGCGCAATGCATGACACTATTTGGATAGAGAGTGTCGTCCAGTAGTCGTGGTCGGAGAAATAGTGTTCTACAGCCCGGGCCGTTACTACGACTGTCAGTAGCCCGAATAGTGTCTTCGCCCAAGCGGGAGCTGATGTTTTTGCTTGCAAAGCCGGTCGCCCTTTTTGATAGCCGGTTACGGAAATGATGCGACGCACAAGATGTACGGGCCCGCGCCTCACGTGATGGCGAACTGCCCATCAACTCGGTAGCCCAGAACAAAACGGGACTCAATCCTTCCGTGTGACGCTCTTTTCTCACGCGGTGGACTTGTCTGAATTCTCACGGGAGACAACACGACATGAAACCAGAGGAAAGGACTGCCGCGGCGCGGGCGCTCATCGACAATCCGCTGTTCGACCGGCTGATGGACGAACTGGAAGCGGCGGCGATCAACGGCTGCGTCAATGCGAAGATCACCGACCATGAGAGCCGCGCGGCCTTTGCAGCCGAGGCGCGGGCGATCCGTAATTTGCGCGGCAAGCTCAGGTTCCTGACGGAGCAAGCCAAGGCCGAGGGAACGAGCGCGCCGGCGTGACGCTGGGCGCGTATCATCGGCGGCGCCCCAATGGCGCTTCGCCGTTGGCCGGTTTCCTTGTCGATTTGATGCAGGAAACCGATCTAGCCGTTTGAATTGTCTCAAATCTTTCGCGAAGGGTCGTCTGCCGTTTCGCCGAAAGTCTCTCTCTTTGCTGCATTTTTGTGCGATTTCGCCTTAAAATGCTTTGAAAGGTCATTCCATGATGAACGATAGTGCCAACCTGTCTTTCGGCGGGAGCAAAACCGTTGACGGATCGCTCGAGCCCGCAAGCTTTAACGACCTCGATTTCCGGGAGCCGCATGAGGCCAATCCGGACGGCGAGGATGAAGAGGCGTGGGGCGCAGCGACCACGGAATACGCCGATGAGGATGACGATCCTGATACCCAAGGTGACGAGCCGGGCTTTTCCGACGAGGAGCCGGCCAACGAAGCCGAGGATCTGGTCGTGACCCTCAAGGGCGGCGAGCAGGTTCCGCTTAAGGAACTGAAGCTCGGCTACATGCGGGATCGCGACTACCGCCACAAGACCCAGGACCTCGCCAACGGGCGGCGGGCACTCGAAAGCATGAGCAGCCGCGTCACGGCCACCGCCAACGCCGTTGCCGAGCTCATTGCCGGCCAGATCCCCGACGAGCCGCCGGAGGAACTGAGGCTCTACGATCCGCAAGCCTATCAGCGGCAATGGGCGCTGCACCAGGCGGGGCTGGAACAGCTCTCCCAGGTGATGGCGCTTGCCGATGCGCCGACAAGCGTCGCGGCCGAGCTTCAGGCGGCGGCGAGCGAGGAGAGGCTGGAGGCGGAAAACGCCAAGCTTCTCGAAGCGTTTCCCGAAACGGGAAACGATGAGGGGCGACAAGCCTTCTTCGCCGACGCCTTCGAAACGGCGCGGGAGCTCGGCTTTTCCGACGAGGAGGTGCGCGAAGTCGCCGACCACCGGCTGTTCAAGCTGGCGCACTACGCCCGCCTCGGGCTCATCGCCGAACGGTCGCGGGCAAAGGCCCTGCAGAAGGTGGCGGCGGCGCCCGCCTCCGTGCCACGCATGAAGGCAAGGAACCAGGCGCAGCGCCACCAGCGCGAAAGCCGCGAGGCAATGCAGCGGCTGGCGCGCACGGGCTCGATCCGCGACGCGATGGCGGTTGACTTCGAGTAGCGCCGCTCGGGGGTGCCTCATCAGCCTGCCGGCCACTTTCTCCCCGCTTGCGGGGCGAAGGACAAGCATGGCGGTGCCTCGGCCAACTGCCCCTTTCCGCGTGCAGGTAGGCTGGGCTGACGCCGATCATTTCAACAACATTGAGGCTTTCCCGCGTGAACTCCAGGCGCGGGCGGCCGATCTCATTTTCACAGAAGGACCAGAAAATGGCAGTTCTCACCAATACGTTCCAGACCACCCAGGCCGTCGGCAACCGCGAGGAGCTTTCCGACGTCGTGTCGCGCATCACCCCGGAAGACACGCCGATCTATTCGCTGATCGAAAAGGGCAAGTGCACCACCTATCACCCGGAATGGGAGACGGACGAGCTCGCCGCACCCGGCGCCAATATCCGCGAGGAAGGCGAGGAATACGCCTTCGGCGCGATCACGCCGCCGACGCGGCTCGGTAACTATACCCAGATCATGCGCAAGGACTGGATCATCTCCGCCACGCAAGAGGTGACGGCCGAGGCCGGCAACGTGCAGAAGCGCAAGTACCAGAAGCTGAAGAAGGGTGTCGAGATCCGCAAGGACGTGGAATTCGCGATCGCCGACACCAATGCCTCCGTCAGCGGCGCCACCCGCGAGTTTGGCTCGCTCAGCACCTGGCTCACCTCCAACGTCTCGCGCGGGGCCGGCGGCGCCAACGGCGGGTTCAATGCAGCCACCGGGTTGACGGTGGCGCCGACCGACGGCACGCAGCGCCCCTTCACCAAGGCGATCCTCGATACGGTGATGCAGCAGGGCTACCAGAACGGCGCGAACTTCCGCCATGTCTCGGTCTCGCCCTACGTCAAATCCGTCTTCGTCACCTTCATGTCCGACAGCAATGTCGCGCCCTTCCGCTATGCGGTCTCGCAGGGCGGCGAGCGCAACACCATCGTCGCAACGGCAGATTATTACGAAGGCCCGTTCGGCACGGTGATGATCCATCCGAACCGGGTGCAGGCGGTGAACGCCGGCCTTGCCCGCAACGCGTTCTTCATCGACACCGACATGCTCTCCTTCCTCTGGCTGCGTCAAATCCAGGAAGACCGCGACGTCGCCAAGACCGGCGACGCCGACAAGGGTGTGATCATCGGTGAGGGGACGCTGAAGGTGCACAACGAAAAGGGCCTTGGCGTCGCGGCCGACCTCTTCGGGTTGAGCGACGCAAGCTGACGATTGGTGCGTGCTGAAGGTGCACCACGAGAAAGCCGTGGGCGCGAACGCTGACCTGTTCGGGCTGGCGCGGCGAATTGGTCTTCAGCGCAGTGAGAAACGACAAAGGGCGGACTTTGGTCCGCCCTTTGTCGTTGAAGCCGGGCAGTCGACAGCGGTCGAACAATCACGTTAACCGAAAGGGCTCTCTATGGCCGAACCGACTTCAAAATTCCAACCGGAGACGTTGGATTTCATCGCTCGCAATGCGCGCGCAGCAGATCGCATTGCTAAGATTCTGGGTATTCCGCCCCAATTGTTAATCGGCGCCGTCGCCAACGAACACGATACGCGATTCAACCCTGATCTCTTTTGGAAAGGGACGGGGCCTATCGGTCAAAAGCTTGGCGATGTCATGGCTACGGTCGATTTGCTCAACAAAGAGCCGATCGGCCATGAAGCTATAGAACAAAACTACAATGCTCTTCGGAAGGGGGAGGGAAACTGGTTCGGCAAGCTAGGGAATCCCGCAACAGTCGACGTGGGGCCAGGCAACATAAGGATTAGCACTGCCGTCGATCTTTTGCATGAATACGCGGAACAACATCCGGCCCACGAGGACGATCCATTGGAGCTCAAGAAGTACCTTGGGCACTACGATGCGTTGCGCGACGATCTCCTGAAATTCGACAAACCAGAAACAACCTTGGCTTTGGCTGGCCTGATGACGAGGAATGCGGCTCCCTTCTTTGAGAACATCGACAGCGCGGCATGGCGTCGGTTGACGCCGGAGCAGCAACACGCGTTGGGGGTCATGTACTACAAGATGGGCCCGCAAACGCTTGAGAAGAACATCAATGAAAGGCGCAGGAAGCTGAATGGAGCAGTGTTCTCCTTTAACCCCTACGGCGACGGTGGCGAGCAGCATCTGAACAATCTCCCCGGGATCAACAATGCGCTCCGCATCGGCCGTATCCAAGGTGAAAATGTGGTGCCTCACGTCCCTGAGGACGAACTCCTAAATATGCGTTCCGTGAACGGCCCAGTTATTCCTCGAAGTGCATGGCAAGGGCCCCGGAGGACAAATCCGGAGTTTACCTACGATGGCCGCGCAGCCGTTTCGAAGATGCGCGGTGAACTGGATGGATATCGTGGCTTTGATACCCCTAAGGAGCGGCTAGCCCTGGAGCGCGATGCGCCGCCATCTTCATTGGGGAGCGTGCATGACAAACGAGGCGCCCAGCAAATGTGGCCGGCCAAGCGGACGGCTCCCGTTTCAGCGCTCGCACGATATTGGCAGGACAACGTGCCGGGCTGGGATAGCCTCTACAATGCCGCACGGCATTGGCTTGGATGAACGTTGGCATGGCGATACGACCGCGATTTCAGCGCCAGAACAGCGCCGTGCGGGCCCTCCTCGGAAAGTCGCGATAAAACCACATGTCCTCTTGCACGCGTTCACGTAACGTTCTACAAGCAGCGCGAGCGATGCTGCTCAACTGCAACGGGCGTATTGGCGGCGCGGCGCAGCAGGTTTCGAATGGGTGCGCCAGGGCGACAAGTTTATGGTTTCTCGTTGTTTCACAAGAGGTTTGATCGTGGCTGCTATCGCGGCGCTTGCGATGCCGGCGTCGGCGGCCGGCGAGGGTGCTGGCGCGGAGAGGGTTTTTGACGCCTTCGTGGGCTGCACGTCTGAGTTCTTCACGGTTCTGCGGGCCGAGGGATCAGCCTTCGGCGTGAGCGAGATCGTCGCTCCGGCGCCCGATCTCGCAGGCGAAGGCATGACGGAGACCGCCCAGGTGACCTTTGCCGCGCCCGTCGACGCCAACGGGATTCATCTTCTGAGATACTCGCAAATGAAAGCCACCGGCCAACCGGACGCCTGGTGGTGGGGCTTCGTCACCGACCGCAAGCCTCAGGATCTCGTCGAGATCATTCGCTTGGGCGAGCCGTCGGCGGAGTTCTTCGAGCAAGGTGGTTCATTTTATCGCGTCCTCGAAGAGGGAAACGCGCAGGGTGGCACGGCATCAGCGCGCACGATGATGATCAACGCGACCGGAAAGCCGGATCAATCTCTCGTTCTGTGCGTCGTCACGGCCGACATGATGGGCGGCATGAAGGCGCTGCCCGACGCGGCGAACTTGTTCAGGCAATAGGTTGCAGGAGCAGGAAGTGAAGACACGAGCAATGGCGTTTGTCGGTCTCATTCGCTTTCTGGCGGCACTGGGTGCCTTGTCATTCGCGGCGCCTGCCGCTGGCGCTGAGCCTAGCCGGGCGGATGTCGAAAAGGTGTTCGACGCATTTTTGACCTGCAGGGCCGAATTTTTCGACCTGCTGGCCAGCCGCCGGGCGGATTTCCCTGCGAAAGAGTTCCGGGCGCATGAGAACTTTACTGCGCCGGTTTGGACGGACGCGCGACTGGTACCGTTTTCGGGCTTTGTGAATGCCTATGGCCTGCCTCTCAGCGGATACATTCAGATCCACAAGGAGGCGGCGGAGGGACCCGGCCTGATGTGGGGATTCCGGGTCAATCGGAGACCGGTCGAGGTCGTGAAGTTGATCGAGACGCGGCTTCCTGGCGCCAAGTTTGCTCAAATGGGTGCAAATTCTTTTGAACTCCGCCTTGAGCCGACACGTGCCGAGGCGACCTGGGGGAGGCTAGCCACACCGAAAGAAACCTATCGAGAGCTGCTCGTCGACGAGGCCGACAGCCCCAAGCATTCTTTTGTCTTCTGCAATGCGACGGAAGACAGAATGCCGGAGCTAAAGACGGATGACCGAACAGGCAGGAAACGGCTTCCGCCCACGACAAGCCTTTTCGTTCTGCCGAAGACGGTGAGCGAGGAGGATGTGCTCGAGGAATTCTCTCAGTGCCGCCCGGAATTCTTTGCCACGCTCGCGCGAGCTAAAGGGCGTTTTGGAAAGGTGACGATCGAGCCCCTGTTTGTGACCGCGCCGGACGGTCGGGCCGGCGAGGTCTCGGGGAGCACGGTGACCTTTGCCGAACCAGTCAGAGCCTTTGGCTTGGATCTCGTCGGCTATACCCAGATGCTGCACACGAAGGACGGCAAACCCGTTTCCTTCTGGTGGGGATTCCGAACGACGGAATACCCGGTTTACGCGGCTCATTGGCTCTCGACCCGCGCCGAGAGCCTCGGTGCGGCGCAACGCATCGGCTGGGGAGAGTGGGTGTTGGAAACGCGCCCTCGGACGAATGCGGATGCCGACGCGGCGGAGGAGGACCTTGCCTACCGCGTCTTCAAGGTCGAGCCGTTCGACTACCCGAATCTCACGAATGTGCTTTGTGGACTGACCGCCGACATGACGGGGGAGATGAAAGCGCTGCCCGACCCCGCTGACTTGTTCAAGCAATGAAGTTGGAGCGGAACGGGAAATCGGGCCCATGATGCGTCACACGGCAGGCGTGCAGCCGCCCGACGTAAGGGAGCTCTGCGGAACGCCGTGACGGGACGTGCTGTTCACCCGGGCGAGAGCGATGGCGTCCTCTCGTAGTCGACGGGGCCATTCGGGGCCCGGTGCGCCAGATCACTCGGTCGGATCGATCCAAATCATGAACGTGATGGGCTCTGATAATTTGGAGTATCTCTCGGTTCGTTGAAACAGCGAGTGCTCGAACCTTCTGAAACCACACTACTGGGGGCGGGCAACCGCTCACACTATTCCTCGTCCCGCTTCACAGCGCCCCTGTCTCATCAGGCGCACAAGTTTGAATGCTGCATGTTTCGATCGTCGAATCGGCGACGATTCAAGAAAAAAAGCAGTGGTAGCGGGCGTACGCACCACAAATGACCCAGCCAAGGCGGTTCTTCGGAGCCGCCTTTTTTCATTGGAGAAAACAATGTCCGAAACAAAGAAGCCGGTGCCTGTCCGGTTGATCTATGACGTCTGGCTCAACGACGGCGAGCGGACGCCGGCCGGAACCGTCATGTCCCTGGGCCTCGGCGAGGCCAAGGCGCTGATCGCCAACGGCAAGGCCGAGCGGGCCGATCCGCTGCCGGGAGAGTGACCATGGTGATCCGCGACGGTCAATGGAAGCTCTTCGATTATGATTTTCAGACTGGCCGCTCCGTCTGGGTGATGGAGGACGGCAACAGGACCCACTGGCGCACCGACTATCCGGTCGAAAACCTCGTCCGCAAGAATGAATTCACGCGCCATGCCACCGCCGGCAACGCCTTCGGCGAATGGACCAAGGTCGCTTCGATCCCGCTCAACCTCGCGCATTCCGAAAACCTGGTCAGGGCGCATTCCGAAGGCGACGACCGCTATGTGAAGCGGTGGCTCAACGACGGCGAGAACCGCGCCTGGCGCAGCTTCGAGGGACATCTATGACCATATCCGACTATGTGTCGCTCCTCGTCGACGCCGGCGACTATTCCGGCCGCGACGACATCGCTCATCTCTTCCCGCGCTTCCTTGCGCTGGCCGAGCTCAAGCTCAACCGCGTGGTGCGCGTCGCCGACATGGAGAAGACGGCGGCTGTGCCGCTGACGGAGGGCGAGGGCAGCCTGCCTTCGGATTTCCTGGAGGCGCGGCAGGTGCTTGCCGCCGACGGACGGCCGCTGCGGGCGCTGCCGCTGCAGGAACTCAGCAGTCACGAAACCTCAGGCGGTCCGCCGATCGGCTACGCGATCATCGGCAGCGCCATCAAGGTGCGGCCGAAGGGCGGCGAGGAAATCCGCCTGACCTATTACGCGAAAATCCCGCCGCTGACTGCCGCCGCGCAGGGCCACTGGCTGATCGAAAAGGCGCCGGACGTCTATCTCTACGCGCTCGTCGAGGAGATCGCCGTCTGGGAGCGCGATGTGGCCAAGGCGGGTGCGGCCGAGGCGCTGAAGCGCCAGGCGACGGCTGGGCTCGGGCTTGCCGACGAGCGCCTGCGCTGGGGCAACGCCGAAATCGTCATCGGAGGGCTGACGCCATGACACTTCTGACCGTGATCAACGAAGTCTCTGATATCGTCTCGCTCGACCGATTCGACAGCGTCTACGGGACGAACGATCCGAATGCACAGACAATGGTGGCGCTGGCCGAAGAGGCAGGCGCGGAGATTGCGCGGCGCGCCGACTGGAAGCGGATGCTGAAGGCGCATGCCGTCTCCGCTTCGCCGGAACTCCTGCCTGCCGACTACCAGCGGCTGGCACCGGGAGGGTCGGTGCGGGCCGCGGATGGCCGCTTCTTCCGACCGGTCACCAATGGCGCTCAATGGGCCGTCATCGCCGGCGTCGCTTCCGTCGAACTTTATTGCCACCTCAGCGGCAAGACGATGCTCTTCTCGCCGGCCGCTTCCGCCGTCGGCGCGACGATCGACTACGTCTCGAAGAACTGGGTGCTCGGCGATCCATACGAGGAGCGCGGTACTTTCCGGGCCGACGACGACACGACGCTCTTTCCCGAACGGTTGCTGAAGAAGGGGCTGATCTGGCGCTGGAAGCGGCAGAAGGGCCTCTCCTTCGAGGACAACCTTGCCGAGTTCGAGGCAGATCTCCTGCAGGAGATCAATGCGGACAGGGGGACATCATGACGACAGGTCGCATGTTGACAGTCCGCCCTGGCCGCCTGCCGCAGACCAGCCGCGGGCAGGCGAGCATCGGCCGGCCGCAGACCTCGCAATCGGTGACTTTTCCGGCGCCCAAACAAGGTCTGGTGACCACCGCCGACATGGCGTCGCAGTCGCCGGGCTCGGCGACCGTGCTTACGAATTTCCTGCCGACGCTCGCCGGCTGCAAGATCCGCGGCGGCTCGCGCAAGGTGGGGCTTGCGGCCGATGGCGGGGCCATCCGCAGCGCCTTCAAATACAAGTTCGGCAGCAACGAAAAGCTGTTCATGGCGACGGCGAGCGCGATCTATAACATGACCGCGCCCGCCGCCCCGCCTGCAACGACAGCTCCGGCCGTGAGCGGGCTTACCGGCGGCGACTGGTGCACCTTCCAGCACACGACCGCCGGCGGCTCGTTTCTCGTCTGCCTGAACGGCGCCGACACGCGCCGCATCTATGATGGCGCCACCTGGACCACGACGCCGACGATCACCTTTTCAGATGCGACGACGATGGCGCAGCTGAACTACGGCTGGCTGTTCAAAAACCGCGAATTCTTCCTGAAGAATGCGACGCTCGACGCCTACTACCTGCCGGTAAACGCGATCGGCGGCGCGGCGGCCGTGTTCCCGCTTGGTGGGGTGATGAAGAAGGGCGGGTCGCTCATCACCGGTTTTTCCTGGTCGCTCGAAAGCGGCGATGGGCTTTCCGATCTCTGCGTCTTCGTTTCGACGGAAGGCGAAATTGCCGTCTATGCCGGCTCCGACCCTTCGAGCGCCAGCGACTTCGCGCTGAAGGGCGTCTACCAGATCGGGAAGCCGCTCGGAAAGAACGCGTGGATCCGCGTCGGCGGCGACGTGCTGATTGCGACCTCCGACGGGCTGACGCCGATGTCGCAGGTGTTTCAGCGCGACCGGCAGGCGCTGACGCAGGTTTCGGTGTCGCGGCCGATCGAGGACGACTGGCGGCAGGCGGCAAATGCCACCGGATCCGGCTGGACGCTGAAGCCCTGGGCCGAGCAGAACCTGGTCTTCGTCGCCTTTCCCGACAACAGCGTGGTCAGCGACCTGACCTTCGTCTTGAATGTCTTGACGGGGCGCTGGGCGACGATCAGCAACTGGCGGGCCAACTGCTTCGAGACGCTGCAGGGCGGGCTCTTCTTCGGCTCACGCGAGGGCTATTGCTGGCAGGGCGACACCGGCGGCACCGACGACGGGCTGACCTTTGCCGCCACCTATCTCTCGCAGTTCACGCCGGCCGGGCAGTTCGGCCAGCGGACGGCGGCGACGATGGCGCACATGTATTTTCGCGCCAAGACGAAGCCGAAGGTGCAGCTTTTCGCCCGCGCCGACTTCGACCGGAGGGTACCGCCCTTCGACCGGGTGACGGAAGGCGACACGGCCTCGCCGGAATGGGACGTCGGCCTCTGGGACGTGGCGCGGTGGGACGGCGTCTCGGAGGCGCTGCGTTACGATTTTCGCCAGAACGTGCGCGCGAGCGGCGACATGCTGGCCGTCGGCTGCGTCATCACCTCCGGCGGCGCGGTGAAACTCGAGATCGAGGTGGACCTCGCCACGTTGCAGGTCGCGGCCGGGGAGGCGAGCGCTTGAACATCATCTGGGGCGGGGCAGGCGACCCGGCGAAGAACGACGCGATCGCCGGCTTCGTCGCGGCCCATATCGACGGCGGCGAGAGAGGCTTTGCCGACTTCACCACGCTCGGCGTGACGGAGGAGGGCAGACTCGTCGCCGGCGTCGTCTACCACAACTATTCGCCCGAGGCGGGCGTCATCGAGCTTTCGGCCGCCGCCACCAGCAAACGCTGGCTGACGCGGCCGGTGCTGAAAGCCATGTTCGGCTATCCCTTCGACGAGATCGGCTGCCAGATGGCGGTGCTGCGCGTTTCGGAGGAGAGCCGCGGCATGGTCGACATCGCCCGGCGCTTCGGATTCACGAGCCACCGCATTCCTCGCCTTCGCGGGCGGGAGGAGGCGGAAATCATCTTCACTCTGACAGACAACGACTGGCGGGCGCATCCCGTCAATCGAAGGTAGGTGTGCTATCGGAAAGTCAAAAGCTCCAACGCCCCCCGATCCGAAAGCGACGGCGGCGGCACAGACCGCGACCAACATCGGCACGGCGGTCGCCAACGGATACATGGGCAATGTCAACCAGGTGACGCCGGACGGCAGCCTCACCTATAGCTACACGACGCAGAAGTGGACCGATCCCCTGAGCGGGAACGTCTACGATCTGCCCGTCGCGACGGCGACGCAGGCGCTCTCGCCGATGCAGGACAAGATCAAGAAACAGAATGACCAGGCGAGCCTCAATCTCGCGACGCTCGCCACGTCGCAATCGAGCCGGCTCAATGACTTGCTCGGCAAGCCGATGGACATTTCAAAGGCGCCGGCGGCCGGCGACCCTTCGAAGCTCCAGCTCCCGCAATACCAGCAGTTTTCCGGCGGGCCGGAACTTGCAACCTCTGTCGGCAATGCCGGCAACATTAACCGCAGCTACGAGACGGATTTCGACACCTCGAAATACGAAAACGCGCTGATGGCGCGGCTCAACCCGCAGCTCGAGCGCGACCGGGCGGCGCTGGAAACGCGGCTTGCCAACCAAGGCCTGCAGCCGGGATCGGAGGCTTATAACCGCGCGATCGATGAGGCGAACCGGACGTCCAACGACGCCCGTATCGCGGCGGTACTGAACGCTGGCCAGGAGCAGACGCGGCTTGCCAACCTCGCCAACCAGAAGGCGAGCTTCGAGAATGCGGCGCAGGCGCAGGCCTATGCCCAGGCGCTGCAGAACGCCGACTTCGGCAACAACGCCAAGCAGCAGATGCACCAGAACAGCCAGTCGGCGACAGCCGCCAACAACGCGCTGAAGGACCAGAGCTTCAACGCCGAGCAGGCGCGGATCAACGCCCAGAACACCGCCCGCGCCAACTATCTGAACGAGCAATATGCCCAGCGCAACCAGCCGATCAACGAGATCTCTGCGCTGTTGTCCGGCGGGCAGGTGACGAACCCGAGCTTCGTGCCGACGCAGGGGCAGAGCATCCAACCGGTTGACTACGCCGGACTTGTGCAGCAGAACTACCAGAACCAGATGGCGGCCTATAACGCCCGGCAGCAGACGGGCGGTAATCTCATCAATGCCGTGCTGGGCTTCCTTCCGAAGTCCGATCGCCGCGCCAAGAAGAACATCGAGAAGGTCGGCAGGCTCAAGGGGCACAATCTCTACGAGTTCCACTACAAGGGCGAGCCGGCTTCCGGGCAGAAGCACATCGGCGTGATGGCGCAGGAAGTGGAAAAGACCCGCCCTGACGCGGTGATCCGCGGGCCGGACGGCATGCGGCGGGTGGATTACGGCCGGCTTTTTGCGGCGGGGAAGGGGCGGAAGTAGGGGTGAAGGATGTTCCCCAACTTAGGCGCGGGATCTAGGAAGCCCACCCTCTCCGCGAAGACGAAACAGAGGGCAGGCCTCAGCGGTTCCGCGAGCTTCTCGCCACTACAGCGCCGCGCATCTCATCAGACGAGCAAAGAACGCTGTAGCACTTTGCTGCATGTTTTTATCCTTAAAGAAACATGCAGTCGCGAGGAGCAACACGCGTACCTCAAAATCAGGCGGCCCGCCATTAATCCAGCGGTCGCGAGTTAGGAGCATATGATGGGTTCGGCGAGACTCAGAGACAGGAAAGGCAATTTGCCGCGCGGCTGGCAGGAGGCGGACTTTGTCCGAGCAGGATTGATGGAGGGAAAGCCACAGGCGATCGCGATGCATTCGCTGAGCGATGCCGTCGCTCGTGTAGATTTTGCTGACGCGCCGCGCCGCGGGGAAAAACGGAGGCAGTTGCGTGGGGATCAGGACAAGGGAGGGGCGCGCGGACAGCCAGTGACGCCGCGCAGCATTACTGTCTCCAACGAAAGGCCCTGGCCGTACCAGCGACTGCTGCCTGCAAACGCCGGGTCCTCAATGGGGCACCGGTTCTATTTCGACCCGTCCCTGGGAGAGGGGTCCCCTTCCGGCGCGGAGATGTATGATACTCGCAGCTTTCAGCCCCATGCCTGGGAACACTTCCAGCCACGACGTGAAGCTCCGCGGCCACAGCAACAACCAAGCGAGCAAACAACGCAGAGCGGCCGCCTCCGCGAGAACCCACATCTCGGGCGGGTCGCGGGGGCGATTGGTGGACTTGTCGGGGCGACGATTGGCAGCCACTACGGTCCGCAGGCGAGTCGATATGGCGGTGCAGCCGGTGGTTTGGCGGGCTACTATACTGGAGCTTATGGTGGTGGCATGATTGAGGCACTTGGCGACTACGTCGGGCGGAACGGCTTCAAGGGCGATCTTAGCGGCTTGCGATGATCTCTCTTGGGGCCCGTGTCCAAACTTTCCTTCGGAGACGAAATGCAGAAGATTTACGCGGCTATCGGTATTTACGTCGTGCTGACGCTTATCGACTGGTTGCTTGCCAAATTTAACGTAAGAATATCGGGGAAATTGTATCCGGTAATCTGCGGGGTAGTTGCATATGTGCTTTTCGGGTTCGTCACTTGACCCGAGATCCTTAAGCGCTTTCTGCAGTTCGACAACGGAGGCGCCGACATCCTGGACGCGATCCCGCTCGAAACCGATCCATTTCCTTTTAACGGCCTCCCATCGGGAGGCCTTTTTCATGGAGGCTATCTTGCCAAGAACAGGCGGAGTCTATTCCCCACCAGCCGGCACCAAGGGCGTGCCGAACACGACGATTCAGAGCGTGCCCTATAACGCGCTGATAGACGACCTCACGGCCGACGCCAATGCCGCGCGGCCGATCACCGCGGGCGGAACCGGCGCCACCAGCGCCAGCGCCGCCCGCACGGCACTCGGCGCGCAGGCCGCGAGCACGGCGCTGAGCTCGATCGCCGGCCTTGCGACCGGCGCTGACAAGACGATCTACACGACTGCGGCGGACGCCTATGCCACGACGGCGCTGACGCCGTTCGGCCGCTCGCTGATCGGCGACGCCGACGCGGCGATGGCGCGCTCCACGCTGGGTCTCGTCATCGGCACAAATGTCCAGGCATTCGACGCTGGCCTGCAATCCATCGCCGGACTGACGACGGCTGCCGACCGCATGATCTACACGACGGCGGCCGACACCTATGCCGCTACCCCGCTCACCGCCTTTGCTCGCACGCTCCTCGACGACGCCGACGCGGCGACGGCGCGAAGCACCCTCGGCGTTGCGATCGGGACGAACGTCCAAGCCTACGACGCCGGCCTTGCGGCGATTGCAAACCTGGCGGTCACCGACAGCAATTTCATCGTCGGCAACGGGACTACCTGGGTCGCGGAAAGCGGCGCAACGGCCCGCGCCTCGATGGGTGCTGCATCAACAGCGACGACCGTGACCGCCGGCAACGGACTGACCGGAGGCGGCGACCTTTCGACAAGCCGAACACTGACGCTCGGCACGCCGTCGAGCATCACCAACGACACCACGAACAGTGTGACAACCACCAGCCACACCCACGCGCTGGGGTTCACGGCGGCGGAGGTTTATACGGGTACGGCGGCGGGGGAAACCAATTTTCCCTTGGGGCATCTTATTTTGAGTACTGATCCCAGTATTTTAAGTCGTAACTCCGGTGCAACTCCCACGCTCTACACCTCTAATAGCGGGCAATACGTTAACAGCGATCTCGGCAGTGGTGTTGGCGCTGCCTTATCCGGAACGTGGAGACGTCGCGGATATGGCGTAAGCAATGTCTCTCTTCTCCAAAGGGTCGCTTGAATGATCGCCAGTGTTTCCAACATATCACTCAATTCGGTTACCACTGTCACGGCGACATCTGAGCCAGACGTCTTTCTGGTAAAATGCAACATTACGGATATTGAAGGATCATCATACGATACTGACTATTGCAGCCGACCGAATGATCCCTTCGGGTTGAACCCAACAATTCGGCAATGGCTTGCAGATAATCCGTCGTTCCCGATCCAATCCTATGTAGCCCCAACTCCACAACAAATTCGCGCGTCGATGCTTCCCCTTTCGGCGAGACAACTTCGTCTCGGACTTGTGAACCTGGGGATTTCGCCCTCTCAGGTCGAGGCCTCTATCGTGGCGATGGCCTCGGGGCTGGATAAGGACAAGACCCTGATCGAATGGGAATATGCGACGGCCTTCAATCGAACGCATACGCTCATCGCCACAATAAGCGCTCATCTCGGTCTATCCGACGAGCAGGTAGACGCCATGTGGATTGCAGCCATTAATCTCTGACATCCGCCATCGAGCGGACTTTCTCTCAGCAACAAGGTGAACCATGAACAAAACCGTGCCTGCCGGCGCGGCGATTCTGCTCGACTTCATTCGGGAGACCGAGGTCGGGCGGAAAGACCGCGCGTCCTATGACGTGATCTATGCCAACAGGCAGAACAGGCTGAAGCGGCCGTTGACGACGATGAGCTTTGGCGATGTCGTCGACGCGCAGGAGGCCTGGTCGAAGAGCCATGGGTCCAGCGCCGCCGGCGCCTATCAATTCATGCGGGCGACGCTGATCGGCCTGGCGAAGGAAATTCCCTCGATCAAGAGAACCGATCTCTTCACACCGGATCTGCAGGATCGACTTGGTTTTCACCTGCTGAAGCGCTGCGGCTATCAGGCCTTCGTGACCGGCGAATTGTCGCTCGTCGAATTCGGCAGGCGGCTGGCGCAGGAGTGGGCGTCGCTGCCGGTCCTGGCCGACACCAGGGGGCATCAGCAGCAGATGAAGCGCGGGCAATCCTATTACGCCGGCGATGGGCTCAACAAGGCGCTGGTCAAGCCCGAGAAGGTGGAAGCCGTGCTGCGGGAGGTGCTGGCCGTGGAGCGGCGGCCGTTGGAAGAGGAACCGGCCGCGCCGGTCACGGAATCACGCGCAGCGTCGAAGCGCGAGGCTGTCGCGAGATCCGGGCGCTTCTGGACCTGGCTGCTGACGGCCGGGGGCAGCGTGGTTACGGCCTTGAAGGAATTGAATCTCGTGACGCTCGACTGGCGGGTGCAACTCGCGATCCTCGCCGTGATCGTCGGCTTTGCCGTCTATGCCATTTCCTCCATGCCCGTTGTGCGCGAGGCGCTGGGTCTCAAGTGATGATGTTCTGGGGAAGGATCCTTGGCGGCGGGCTCGTCCTCGCTGCCCTCTTTTGGGCTGTCCTCGCCATCCGCGAGGAGGCGGCACAGTCGGTGAGACATGCAATCGAAAGGCAAAACGATGAAGCAGCAGACCGCGCTGACGCGAAGCGTCGCGCTTATGATGCCTGCCTTGGTTCTGGCGGGTTGTGGGATTTCGGGTCCGGCCGATGTGACAGGCTTGAGACGCGTCGTCGGCACTGATCTTGCCGGCGCCCGCGGCGCAACGCCGGCTGACCAACGGCGGATTGACCGCACCGTTGTCGGCCTTTGCGCCGCGGCGATATGGACGAAGGCGGAATGCGAAAGACATGGACCGACGGGAGCGGGCTGCCATGATTGATGGCAGCGTTCACCAGCAGCTCGGGACGCTGATCGCCGAAGTGAAGAACCTGCGCGAGGATTTTCGGCGGACCGAGGACCGGTCGGACGCAAGCCTCGCCTCGACGATCCGCCGCATGGACGAACTTTTCGAGCGGGTGGGTACGCTCGAAGGGGCGATGTCGCTCAGCAAGGAAGACATTGCCGATATGAAGCCGGTGACCGAGGACGTGCGGAAATGGAAGCTGATAGGAATGGGCGCGCTCGGCGTCATCGGCATTGGCGGCGCGGCGCTCGGGGTGACCTTTGCCGACGCGGCGAAGCGGATGCTGATGTTGTTGCGCGGTGGGTAGGTCGCGATGCCGGTGATCTGCTGCGCCCCCGAATCGGATGCAAATGCCCCCGGAAAGACGGTCGGCGGTGCCTACCATGGTTGCGACGAGCCGGCTCGAAACGCGGAAAAGCAGTAGTCCAGGTTGTGTTCCGCTTTGAGGCAAGCGTTTGCCGCGAACGGGAGCTAAGCTAGGTTCGCGGTGGCTGTGGATATCGAGCCGGCTACATGTCATTTCGTTAAAATTCCATGGGCGCGATCAAGGCGATTGTGGTTACCTTTTCACCGGGGGGAGGGACCAAGGAGATGGTGACTGTCGCCGACATCAATCTGACATGGGTGCAGAAACGGGCGGATGCCTATTGCGCCAAGCTTGGTGACCATGAAATGGGCTTTGTCTTGAAGCGCCAGGCGCGCGGAGACTGGGCCTGGACGATCTGGCATTGCAACGGAACCGGAAGCGACGATTTCCGTCACGCCACGACGCTCGACGCGGCCCAGGCGCAAGTGCTGGCGGGCGTGAAGGACTGGTTCGCCAGGCCGGCTTTTCGTAAAACAAAGGGGGAAATGCCTTCTGGTCAGGCGCGACCGCCCGTTTCACAAGGGACGGCGGGGGATTGCTTTCGCCGGAGAACCTTCTTTACGGACGGGCGGCCTGGCCCCGGGGCGCTGTGGGCGTGGGGAAGTCAGTCGAAGTCGAAGAAATCGTAGCGATAGCGCCGGCTGACGAGGCGGAGCGAGCCGTCGGGCTCAACCACATAGGTTTCATAGACGGTGCGCCCCGCGCGATCGTTGAACTGGTGCGGCACGATGCTGCCGACCGGCGCCTTCCTAAGCCTTGTGCGCGGCTGGCCGCCATAGGTGATGCTGCCAGGGATCGGTTCGAGATAGGGCGAATAGCCGAAGGTGACGGCAGTGGCCGTGCAACCGCTCAAGCTGGAAGTGAGGAGCATGGCTGAGAGGATGGCAGGCGACAACGCGGGCAGGGGAATCCTCATGGCTTTTTCTCATCGCTCGACGTGGCCTGGGTGAAGTGCTGGAAGCGCTTTAAAACGTCGGCTCGTCGCAGGACAACGCGCTCCGCAAGCGCAGGTTCCCGTCCCCAGCCGCGGCGTGTTTCCTGGCCGGTTTAAGAAAGAAAACATGCTGCAATTCAAAGCAAAGCGATACGCTGTCGTTGGGTCGAGCAGAGTCTCCCGCGCCGCCGACGCGGCGCTGCTGGATTCCTGTGACGAACACAGGAATGACGGAGAGCGAGGCAGGAACGCGGGCGCGGTCGGCAAGGGACTGGCCCTGGTTCAGCGAAGGCGCTGCCCTTGTCGCGAGCGGAGTGAAACACTTTTCCTGGAGTTCTCCAGCCGACGGCCGACTAACAGGATCGGATGTCCGGCGGCATTTCCATTGCCATTCCCTTAGCGGGAGTCCCTGGTGATGAAATCGTAATCGATGTAGCGGCGCACCAGCTTCAGCGAGCGGTCCGGCTGGATCACATAGGTTTCCCGGGCGAGCCCGCCTTGGTCAGTGAAGAACTGGTGCGGCACGATGCTGCCGACCGGTGCCTTGGTGAGTTTCGTGCGCGGCTGGCCGCCGTAGGTGATGCTGCCGGGGATCGGCTCCAGTTCGGGTGCCGTGGTGGTACAGGCCGCAAGGAGGAGCGCGGCGGCACAGGCGATAGAAGCATGTTTCATCGTGGCGGTCCTCGGTGTCGCCTTGTGCGTACCGAACATCAACGGTCCATGTCGCCGAAGATATCGTAGTTGATGCGACGGCCCACGAGTCGCAACGAGCGGTCTGGCTCGATCACATAGGTCTCGTAGACGCGGTTGCCGAATTGGTCGAAGAACTGGTGCGGCACGATGCTGCCGACCGGCGCTTTGGTCAGCCTCGTGCGCGGTTGGCCGCCATAGGTGATGCTGCCGGGAATGGGCTCGAGATAGCGCCCATAGCCGACCGACGGCGGCCGGCTGGTGGTCGTCGTGCAGGCGCCAAGCAGAAGGGCGGCAAAGAGGGCGGGCAAGGTATTCTTCATGGCGATCCTTTCAAATCCTAGAACTTTGAGACACGGCGCGGAGAAAACGCGCGCAGTTATCCTCTTTCCTCTTACCGGTCGGTCAAAAGATCATAGTCGATGCGGCGGCTTATCAGCCGCAGAGAGCGGTCGGGCTCGATGACGTAGGTTTCGGAGACCAGGCCACCGAAGTCATCGCGGAAGCGATGCGGGACGATGCTGCCGACCGGCGCCTTGGTAAGCTTGGTGCGCGGCTGACCGCCATACGTGATGCTGCCCGGAATGGGCTCGAGATTGCGCGAGTAGCCGACCGACGGCGGGGCGGTGGAGGTGCAGGCGGCGAGCAGGAGACCTGCGCAAATCGCGGGCAGGGCGGTCTTCATGGCTGCTTTTTCCTTGGCTCCGGCGATTGCGCTCTCTCCGTTGCGCGAAGGGCCGTTGATACACGTTAAACTGGCTGCGGTATCATATTCCTTCTTCAACAACGATCAAAGGAACCAACGAGTTTCGGTTGAGTTTCCTGGTGATCCACGGCGCTGCGACATGAATCTGTCGGTATTTCAGTTGCATTTGATAGACGCTTTGGAGGATGTAGTGGATCGGACTCGCCGCTGCGTGTTTTTATTCCTTCAGTCGGTTTCGATTTGAGGAAAAATGCAGTAGAGGCCTCGTACGATCCGCGTTGCTTCAGGTACTGCTCATGACCGCCGAACAGTCGCTTTCGTTTCTCGTCATCGGCGCCATGATGGCCTTTTTCATCTGGGACCGCTTCCGTTACGACATCATCGCCTGTTCGGCGCTGATGCTCTCGGTCGCGGTCGGCATCGTGCCGTTCGACCATGCCTTCGACGGCTTCAGCGACGATATCGTCATCATTGTCGGCAGTGCGCTGATCGTCAGCGCCGGCGTTGCCCGCTCCGGTGTCGTCGATGCGGCAATCCAGCGCTTCCTGCCGGACCTTAAGTCGGTAAGGGCGCAGCTTGCGCTTCTCGTCGTTACCGTCACGGTGCTTTCCGCCTTCATCAAGAATATCGGGGCGCTGGCGATCATGATCCCGGTCGCCTTCCAGTTCGCTCGGCGATCGAATGTCCAACCCTCGGTCTTCCTGATGCCGATGGCCTTCGGTTCGCTGATCGGCGGGCTGATGACCCAGGTCGGTACCTCGCCCAATGTCGTCGTGTCGAGGATGCGGCAGGACCTGACAGGCGAGAGCTTCACCATGTTCGACTTTACCCCGGTCGGCGCGTCGGTGGCGCTGGTCGGCGCGGTGTTCCTGCTTTTCGCCTATCGGCTGGTGCCGGAGCGCAAGAGCCAGCAGGTTTCCGTCAACCAGGCGATCGAGATCACCGACTATACCTCCGAGGCGGTCGTCGTGCCCGGTTCGCCGATGATCGGCAAGCCGCTCGGCAATCTCGTCAAACTCGGTGACGGCGGCGCGGTCGTCATCGCCATCTTCCGCCGCGGCACGCACCTGGCGCCACTGCCGGACGCCATCATCGAGGCCGACGATATCCTGCTGCTCGAAGGCGGGCCGGCGGCGCTCGACCGCATCGTCTCCCAGGCAAAGCTCAGAATTCCCGGCGACCGCCTGCCCGCATCCAACAACGGCAAGACGCCGGCCGATATCGAGGCGATCGAGGCGGTGATCGCCAGCGGCTCGCCGCTCATCGGCATGTCGGCGCAGCGTCTGGCGCTCTTCAACAATCACAACATCAACCTGCTTGCCGTCAGCCGCCAGGGCGAACGGCTGAAGCAGCGGCTCGGCAGTATCCGGCTGCAGGCCGGCGACATCGTGGTGCTGCAGGGCACGCGTCGCGACCTGCCGCCCTTCCTGCAGGATTTCGGCTGCCTGCCGCTCGCTCAGCGGGAAATCCTGCTCGGCACAATCCGCCGCGCGACGGTGCCGCTCATCGTGCTGGCCGCCGCCATGGGGGCGACGGCGGTCGGCGTCGTGCCGGTGCCGGTCGCCTTCTTCGCGGCGGCGCTCGCCATGGTCATCTTCCGCGTCATCCCGCTGCGCGACGTCTACCGTGCGGTCGACGGGCCGATCCTCGTCATGCTCGCGGCGCTGATCCCGGTCAGCGATACGCTACGCACAACCGGCGGTTCGGACCTTATCGCCGGCTGGCTGAGCGGCATCGCTGCGGATCTGCCACCGAGCGGCGCCCTGGCGCTCATCCTGATCGCCGCGATGGCGGTCACGCCCTTCCTCAACAATGCCGCCACGGTGCTCGTCATGGCACCGATCGCCGCGAGCTTTGCCGCAGCGCTCGGCTACAGGCCGGATGCCTTCCTGATGGCGGTGGCGATCGGTGCAGGCTCGGATTTCCTCACCCCGATCGGCCACCAGTGCAACACGCTGGTCATGGGGCCGGGCGGCTACCGCTTCAGCGACTATCCTCGCCTCGGCCTGCCGCTTTCCGCCGTCATCGTGCTCGTCGCCGTGCCGATGCTGATGTGGGTCTGGCCGCTCCACTAGAGTGGGATGCGCTCACATGCGTTCGCGCCGCCGCTCTATCCCCTTGTATTTGCGCATTTGTGCTACGTCAGATGATTCCACCTGACTGCAAAATGCTCTAGCGCATCGGCCCGAAAATCGGACCCGATTTTCGGAACGCACGATGCTTAGATTCAAAGAGTTACAGCGACCTTCGTGCGCCCTAAAGGACGCACGGCGCTTTAGGCGTATTGACGGTCGACAGGGGCTGTCGCTTGGTCCAGATAGTTCGTCTTGTACCAGTCGGCGATTTCGCCGCCGGTCGCGACCCACACTTCGCGACGCGAGGTGATATGGGCAAGCGCTCTTTCGAAATGTTTGCTGCGATGGGGATGGCCGATAAGGAAGGGATGCAGGCAGATCGCCATGACCCGGCCCGTTTTCGCGCCGTCCTCGTAGAGCACGTCGAACTGGTCGCGGATCGTTTGCGCAAACGCCTCGCCGCTCTGGCCCTGTTCGAGAAAGGCGGCAAAGTCGTTGATCTCGACCGAATAGGGCAGCGACAGCATCGAGCCGTTCTTCACCCGCATCGGGTAGGGCTGCTCGTCATTGACCCAGTTGGCGACATATTCGACGCCGGCTTCGGCGAGCAGGTCGAGCGAGCGGTGCGATTCCGTGAGGCCGGGGCTCAGCCAACCGCGCGGCCTCTTTCCGGTGCTTCGCTCGATCGTTTCGACCACCGTTCTGACGATCTGGCGCTCCTCTTCCTCTGGCTGACCATTGATCATCGTCGAGTTGTTGGTGCCGTGGCCCATCCATTCCCAGCCAAGCGCCTTGCCGGCCTCGATAATACGCGGATAGTGGTCGCAGACGTCGGAGTTGAGGGCCACGGTACCCTTGACCCCGTATTTCTCCATCACCTCCATCAGTCGCCAGATGCCAACGCGGGTGCCGAAATCGCGCCACGAATAATTCAGCACATCGGGCACAAAGCCGGCGGTCAGTTGCGTGATGGAACTGGAGGGCCGGTCGAACAGGAAGTGCTCGATATTGGGCACGACCCAGACCGCAATCCTTGCGCCGCCCGGCCAGCGGAGCGGCGGACGATCGACGATGGCGGAATAATCAAACCGGTTGTGGTGCTGTGGTGCCGTTGAAATCTGGGACATGGTCTTTCTCCTTCAGTGAGGTCATGGACGGCAAGGCGCCCGAAGGGCCGGTCTGCCGCGTCCGTTGAAGGTAAACCACCCGATGTATCCGAAAAATGCGCTACAACTCCGAGCACTTCGGACAAGGATATCCAAAAACGGAGTTTGCAGATGGACAGTCTCGGATCGCTCAACGCTTTCGTCCAGGCCGCGGACGCCCGCAGCTTCACGCTCGCCGGGCGGCAATTGGGCGTATCGTCCTCGGCGATCGGCAAGGCAGTGGCACGACTGGAGGAACGGCTCGGCGTGCGCCTCCTCCATCGCTCGACCCGCTCGATCACGCTGACGCCGGAAGGAGCGCTCTTCCTCGAACGCTGCCGGCGCATCTTCTCGGAGGTCGAGGCGGCAGAACGGGAGATCGCCCAGACGCAGGGCGCGCCACGCGGCAAGCTGCGTGTCAGCATGCCACTTATCGGCATGCTGATGATGCCGGCGCTTTCTGCCTTCATGCGCGCCTATCCCGAAATCGAACTCGATCTCGATTTCAGTGACCGGCTCGTTGACGTGATCGATGAAGGTTTTGATGCCGTTGTGCGCGCGGGGGAGGTCAGCGACTCGCGGCTGATGATCCGCTCGCTCGGCACCTTCCGCCTCATGCTCGTGGGCTCGCCCGACTATTTCGCGCGAAGGGGGGTGCCGCGTACACCGGAAGACTTGAAATCCCACGCCTGCCTGCAGCATCGCTACGCGACCAGCGGCAAGCTAGAGCGCTGGCCGCTCAAGCGCGGCGAGAGAGACATCGACCTGCCGACGACGGCGGTCGTCAACACGATCGAGCCGCTGATCTACATGGCCGAGCAAGGGCTTGGCATCGCCTGCCTGCCGGACGTCGGCATCCGCCGCCAGCTTCGCGACGGCACGCTCGTCAGCGTGCTCGAAGACCACGTCGAACATTCGGGCCCGTTCCGGATCCTCTGGCCTTCCAGCCGCTACCTCTCACCCAAACTTCGGGTCTTCGTGGATTTCATGGCCGAGAACCTGTTTTCGGCGTGAGGCGTTCGGGGGCACGCCTATCAAGAGTCTCCGGCGCCCAAGGGGTGGGCGCGCTGGATTCCTGTGACGCGCACAGGAATAAAGGGGAATTTGCTATGATCGTCCGGGACGATTGGCGACCGACGCGTCGGTAATGTGATTGGCTCTGCCGTTCGGCACTGTCGACAGCGCGGTGCAGTGTCGGTCGCCGCCAATGACGGCGACAAATCACTCGATGTGATGAAGTTTCTGCCTTGTGTTATGTTATGTTATTTAGTAACAGAATGCCACCAGTGCGAGACACCCACCCATGTTGATATCTCCTTGCTTACCTCATCCGCCGGTTGCCTCGCGCCGCGATTCATGCCACCAAGGGCGTGATGGTGCTGCTTTCGTGATCCGGAAGCGGCTGAAAAGGGAACACGGTGAGGACGACCCAGGTGGGGCCGAAACCGTGGCTGCCCCCGCAACTGTGAGCGGAAAGCGCATTCACACCATGTCACTGGCGAAAGGCCGGGAAGACGTGGATGCGCGGCGACCCGCGAGCCAGGAGACCTGCCATCGAACCGATCAACCACAACGGACGGGGTGTTCCGATGGAAAAGAACTGGCTTCTGCTTGGCAGGCAACCGTCTCCTTGCATATTCGCCATTTTCTCTCCGGCCCAGCCCGGCGGAGACAAGCCATGGCGAATTCAGACTTCCGACAACACAAGATAACCCTCTGCACCGATTGCCGCTTCACGGGAGGGCCATGCCGGCCCGGCGCTGAGCTGCTCGCTGAGCTGAACCGCAGCGTTTCCGCGCTCGGTCGGCCGCTCGACGGGAATTTCTCCATCGCCGGTACCGTCGCGATGACAGCCTGCACGCGGCCATGCACCATTGCCTTCCAGGCGACCGGCAAGGCGACCTATCTTTTCGGTGACATCTCGCCGGACGAAGACATCGACGATCTCGTCAGCTTCGCCGCCGCCTGTGCCGAAGGGCAGGCGTTTGACGCTTTTCCGCATCACGCTTTGGATCTCGCCGGCAAGAGCCTTGCCCGCATTCCGGCGGCGCTCCTCGTTTCCGAGGAAACCGCGGGACGGCTGCAATGAGCGGGGAGGGTGCAGTCATGAGCTGCCTTGAAACAGGCGCGGCCCTACGCGTCGAAAAGCTGGAATGGGGGCCGCGCGTCGGCCTTCGACTCGTCCGCAATATCGGCTTTTCGATCGCGCCGGGTAGCCGACTCGCGATAATCGGCCCGAACGGCGCCGGCAAGACCTCGCTCTTGCGCTGCCTCTATCGAGCCGTCGAGCCGACTGCCGGGCGTGTCGAGATCGACGGCGTAAACCTCTGGGCGATGAGTGCGCGCGAGGCGGCAAGGACGATTGCGGTCGTCTTGCAGGAAATGCCGGGCGATTTCCCCTTCAGCGTCCGGGACGTCGTGATGATGGGGCGGATTCCGCGCCGTGAGGGGATCAGCGGCTGGAGCGATCGCGACCGCGAGCGTGTCGCACATGCGCTCGAGCATCTCGACCTTACCCATCTTGCGCGTCGCCAGTTCGCCACGCTTTCGGGCGGAGAGAAGCAGCGGGTGCTGATTGCCCGGGCGCTTGCCCAGGAACCGAGGATCATAATCCTCGACGAGCCGACCAACCATCTCGACATCCGTCACCAGCTCGAAATCCTCGATCTGTTGCAGACGCTGAAGCTGACGATCGTCACGACGCTGCACGACATCAATCTCGCGGCTGAGTTCGCGACGGATGTCGCGATCCTGACCGAGGGGCGGCTTGCCGCCTTCGGCCCGCCGGAGACCGTTCTGGAGCCCGCGGCGCTCTCGGCCGCATTCGGCGTCCATGCCACGGCGCATGCCGATACCGCGGGTCAAGTTTCCCGCTTTTCCTTCACGCTCTCGCGGGCCGACGCAATGCCCGCCGCGCAATCCGCCCGTTCCACAGGAGCCATCCGATGAAGAGACTTCTTTTTGCTGCCGGTGTGCTCCTTGCCGCCGCCCCTGCGCTTGCCCATCCCGTGACCGTCAAGAGCTGCAACCGCGAGGTCACCTTTGATGCCGCGCCCAAGCGTGCGATTTCCAACGACGTCAATCTGACGGAGATGATGCTGGCCTTGAAGCTGCAGGATCGCATGGTCGGCTACACCGGCGTTTCCGGCTGGAAGACGCTCGACGAGCGCCTGCGCGACGGCGTCAAGGAGCTGCCCGAACTCGCGGAAAAGTATCCGACGAAGGAAGTGCTGCTGAACGCCGACGCCGATTTTTACTTTGCCGGCTGGAATTACGGCATGAAGATCGGCGGCGAGGTGACGCCGGAAACGCTCACGCCCTTCGGCATCAAGGTCTATGAACTGACCGAAAGCTGCATCCACATCATGGCGAAGGGCAAGCCGACGATGGAGGATATGTCCATCGACCTCCTGAACCTCGGCCGCATCTTCGGCGTCGAGGAGAGCGCAGAAGCGCTGGTCACGGGCTATCGCACAGAGCTGGCCGAGATCACTGCCAGGATCAAGGGCGCGGAGCGGCGACCGGTGCGTGTCTTCGTCTATGATTCCGGTGAGGAAAAGCCCTTCACCTCCGGGCGCTACGGCATCCCGACCGCGATGATCGAGGCGGCCGGCGGCGTCAACATCATAGACGACGTCGAGAAGAACTGGACGGAGATCTCCTGGGAGCCGGTGATCGACCGCAATCCGGAAGTGGTGGTCATCGTCAACTACGGCGAGGTGACCGCCGAGCAGAAGATCGCCTTTATGAAGAACAATCCGGCCTTCAAGAACGTGGATGCGGTGAAAAACGACCGTTTCGTCGTGCTCGAGTACGTCGAGGCGACGCCGGGCCCGCGCAACATCGAGGCGATCCGGCGGCTGGCGAAGAGTTTTCATGCCGAGGCGATGTGAGGGGTCGTGGCGTCCAGGTCTCCCACCAAGTCAGTAGCGTGGGGGCGGCCACCACAGAGGGAGTATCGGCGCCACGGTACAGGAAGTGGATTGGCTGGACCGTGCGAGGGCGAAAGCGCTGCTGCCATCGCGTCAAGCGTAGTCTCCCGCGCCGCCGATGCGGCGCTGCTGGATTCCTGTGACAAGCACAGGAACCAGGTGCGCGGGAACCGCTGGCCGGTAGAAGGGGCAGGAGGCACTCCTGCTGCCCGCACCGCGGTGCTGCCGAACACAGCCGCGGCCGGACGGCGGGGAACGCGCCCCCGATACGCAATGCATCTTCACACGCATGAAGAAGGTTCTGCAACCCTATGATTTCCAATGATGATGCCGCATCCAAAGTGGCATTATTCCGCCAAGTCCCGGAAACCCGAAAGCTCCAACCCCACGTGAAAACCGCATCATTCATCCTTGCGGCACTGCTTCTGCTTTGCCTCACCGTCACTGCCGGCGTCTCGCTTGGCTCGGCGCCGATTCCCGTCACGACTGTCTGGTCGATCATTGCCGCGAAGATCGTGCCGGGCAGCGTCGAGGTCCTGTGGTCGGCCGGGCGCGAAAGCATCGTCTGGGACGTGCGGCTGCCGCGCGTAGCGCTTGCCGGGCTCGTCGGTGCCGGGCTTGCCGTCACCGGCGCGGTGCTGCAATCGGCGACGCGCAATCCGCTGGCCGACCCGCATCTTCTCGGCGTTTCGGCCGGCGGGGCGCTCGGCGCGATCGTCGCGCTGCTCCACACCGGCCTTGTCCTCGGTCTGGCGACGGTGCCGCTGTTCGCCTTCGCCGGCGCACTCGGTGCCACGGCTCTGGTGGCGCTCGTCACCCGCGTGCTCGGCACCGGTGCCGATCGCCTCGTGCTTTCCGGCGTCGCGGTCGCCTTCACGCTGACGGCGGCTGGCAATCTCCTGATCTTTCTCGGCGATCCGCGTGCCGTACACACGGTGATCTTCTGGATGCTGGGCGGCCTCGGCCTCGCGCAATGGCCGCATCTTATCTATCCGGCACTGGCGCTCGCAGTTTCACTCGGTTGGCTCACCATTCGGGCGCGCGAAATCAACGCGCTCGCCATGGGTGACGAGACGGCAATGACGCTCGGCATTCCGGTGCGCCGCTTCCGCCTGATGCTCTTCGTTATCACCGCGCTGCTCACCGGCGTCATGGTGGCTTTCGCCGGTGCGATCGGCTTCGTCGGGTTGATGATCCCGCATTTCGTCCGCCTCTTCGCCGGCAGCGACAATGTCCGCGTTATCCCGCTTTCGGCCTTTGCTGGCGCGCTTACGCTGATCATCGCCGACCTCGCCGCCCGCGTCGTCTTGACGCCTGAGGACATGCCGATCGGCGTCGTCACCGGCCTTGCCGGCGGCCTCGCTTTCATCGCCATCCTCAAGCGGCGAGGGTGAGCGCCGCGTCGGCGGCCCAGCGGAATCCGCGTCCCTGCCTGTAAAGCACAAGGCCGGCTTTTCAAACCCTCCGTGCCGCCATCTTCGCACACTCCTCGGCAAACGAGGTCAGCAGGCCAAGACCCTCCGGCCAGTCACTCAGCCCGCTTTCGCCATTGACGTGGCCGCGCGCGCCGATTTTGACGAGGCGGCTTTGCCATTGGCGGGCGCGAAGGCGGGCGTAGTGGAGAGCGCTGTAGGGGTCGTCGGCGCTGGCGACGATGAGGGAGGGGAAACGTAGCGGTTCCGGCGGCGGGTTCGCGAAGCCTTTCGCCTCCTTTGGAAAGGCGGCGGCCTGTGGATCCGGCACTGCGACGAGAAAAGCGCCAGCGACGGGGAGAGCGGAAGCCTGCTGCCAGTGCGCGACGAGGAGGCAGGCGAGGCTGTGCGCTACGAGGATGGGTGGCTCGTCCGCGGCCACGACCGAGCGTTCCAGCGCGGAAATCCAATCGGCCAGATCCGGCTCGTCCCAATTCGTCGGCCGGAACCGCTGCATTCGCGGATCTTGTAGCTCCCAGAGCGTTTGCCAGTGTGCCTCGCCGGACCCGCCGATCCCCGGCAGGATGATGATGCGCGTCATAATTTCTCCTATGGCTGTCCGGGGAGAAGATGACGGCTTTCATTTTCGGGTGGAATGCAGAACTATCGGAAAACGTCTCCAATTTCCGATGAATTAAAGGCCGGATATCACTTTGGAAAATCATCGCACCCTCGATCCGACTGACATCGCCATCCTCGAAACGCTGCAAGAGGACGGGCGCATCGCGATCTCGGAACTTGGGCGCCGGGTGGGCCTCTCACAGCCGGCAACGTCCGAGCGCGTCAAGCGGCTGGAGGAGCGCGGCTTCATCCTCGGCTACGGTGCCCGTGTCGATGCCGCGGCGCTCGGATTGGGCATGATGGCTGTCATCCGGCTGCGCACGACGCATGAAAACATCCGGCCCTGTCTCAAGCAGTTTGCCGAGATGCCGCAGATCATGGAAGTGCTGCGGCTGACCGGGGAGGATTGTTTTCTCCTGAAGGTGCTCGTTCCGTCGCCTGGGGAACTCGAAACGATCGTCGACTCCATCGCGAGGTTCGGGGCGGTGACGACCTCGCTGGTGTTGCGCGCGGAGCCGCCGAAACCCATCGGGCGGGCGCTGCTCCAGCGGCGGTGAGCCGATAGTGCGCAGTTCCGGCAGTGCGGAACGCTCCAGCCGTGCGTCACAGCTCGATTGACTCGATGGAGGAGTGTTGGGGGGTCCGCTCGTGGGTACTGAAGCCACTGCGCCTCCGGCAATTCTTCGCCTTCGATCGGAACGGCCGTTGCCGATCGGCTGTGGAAACCGCATGATCGGCCCCTATCTGATGGCCGGAGTTCACGAGAGGCGCTGAATGACTGACGAGATCGCGATCTGTACGCCGGAAGAGGTTCTGAAATTCTGGTTCACGGAGCTTTCCTACGACGAATGGTTCACGCCGAGTGCGGAGCTCGACCGGCAATGCGTGCAGCGCTTCCAGGCCTCGCATCTGGCGCTTTCGAGAAAGCTTGACGACGTCTGGCGCGCGACGCCCGAACACTGGCTCGCGACCATCCTTCTCTTTGATCAGTTGCCGCGCAACATGTATCGCGGCTCGCCGCTTGCCTTCGCCACCGATTGCCTGGCGCTGCGCGAGGCGAAGCTCGCCATCGGCGCGAGCGCGGATCTGGCGGTGCCGAAGGAATGGCGTGCCTTCTTCTACATGCCTTTCGAGCATTCGGAAAACCTGACCGACCAGACGATGGCGGTAAAGCTTTTCACCGAACTCGGCGATGCCGACTATCTCGACTATGCCATCCGCCACCGTCAGGTGATCGAGCAATTCGGGCGATTCCCGCATCGGAACGCCATTCTCGGTCGGGTTTCGACACCGGCCGAGGAGGCCTATCTGGCGCAGCCGGGCGCGGGCTTTTAAGCGCCGCGGCGAACGCGCTGACATCAACGGAGGAAACCATGAGCGAAAGCAAACTGCCCTGGGAAGGGGGATGCCGCTGCGGCGGGGTGCGGTTCAAGGTCAGCGCTCCGCCGCTCTTGACGATGGCCTGCCATTGTACCGGTTGCCAGCGGATGACCGCCAGCGCTTTCTCTCTGAGTGTGGCGATCCCGAGCGAGGGCTTTGCCGTGACGAAGGGCGAGCCGGTGATCGGCGGCCTGCACGGCGCGACCCAGCATTATTTCTGCCCGCACTGCATGAGCTGGATGTTCACGCGTCCGGAGGGCATGGACTGGTTCGTCAACGTCCGCGCGACGATGCTCGACGATCCGAGCTGGTTTTCGCCGTTCATCGAAACCTGGACGAGCGAGAAACTAGCGTGGGCAACGACGCCCGCCGTCCACAGCTACGAGACGCTGCCGCCTATAGAGGCCTACGAGGGGCTTTTGGAAGAATATCGCAAACGGGCCGAAGGCCCGGCGGCATAATTAGGAAAACCGCTCCCAGGCCGCTTGCCGCGATATCCCCAGCGCCTGGCCGATATGGGCCCAGCTGACTCGCCGCGACCGGAGTGTTTCCACGGCGGATTGGAGCTGGTTGCTCTTGCCTGCAACCGTTTCCTCGATCGGCTTCAAAAGGGAAAGCAGCCGCTCCGTCGGCGCTTCCTCCAGCGGCGCGCGGGGCGGCCGGTCCGATTTTCCGGTCAAGATGTAGTCGTTGCAGGTCGCAATAGACTCGTCGCAGATGAAGATGCGGCCGTGGCCGGCGACCAGCTTCGCGACCTCGTCACTCGGCCGCAGGCAGAAAGAGCAATAATAGATTTTCGCTTGCGGCAGATCCGCCGTTGAAGCGCGAGATTCCGACATCTCCCATTGGCACTCACCGTCGCCTCCTTCCGTCAGGAGATCCTTGACAGTCAGGGTATCCTGACGGTTGAGGGCGTCAAGCAGCATGGAATTCTATGGCGCTGGTGTGCTTGTCATGCTGCCCGCAGAGCAGTAGTATTCTCAGAAAAGTTCCTGTGACGGTTGCAGTCAGCAATAGAAGAGAAGCCTATTGGTGTGACCGACTACAGGGTGTGCGGCTAATCTGACAGTTCATTCTTGTGAGACGCCGTGTATTATTCGGCCAACGGATGCACCTGTATGGTTGTTGCCCTGAGGTTTGGCTTTTGACCTTGAGATATCGCCGCCACCTGTCTTTTTGCATTAAAGCCTATACCCGCGAGAAGGCGAAGCTTGTTCAACGTACGCCCGATCCGACGGGTTAGTCTGCCTTCAGCGTAGAGGAGTTTCGCAATTAAGCCCTGACAGCGTTCGCTTGACTTGAGGGAGGATCAACGAGATGCCGGAACACAAAGAAATCGAACCGAACGAAGCGCCGCTCAGCGCCGCACAGCTCCGCATGCAGATGCTCGAGCGGGAGATGGCGGAAATGGAGAAGGAGCGCAAGCTCCGCTCACTGCAGGAACAGAAGCTTGCCGATTTCGCCGCCGATTTCCTCGAGAAGCACGTGACCGAGCAGGAAATCGCGGTTGTTCGCCGCCTCGTCCAGAACGCCGTCAAGGACGGCAAGTTCGAGGCGATGGTCTACAGCTTTCCGTCCTCGCTCTGCACCGACAGCGGCCGGGCGATTAACAACGCCGATCGCGACTGGCCGCAAACGCTGCAGGGCAAGGCCAAGGAGTTCTACGAGCGCTATCAGACCTTCGGCAAGCCGCAGGGCTACAAGCTGAAGGCGATGATCATCAATTTCCCCGGCGGCGTGCCGGGCGATGTCGGTTTCTTCCTCGACTGGTCGCCAGACACGATCTGAGGCGCGACATGTTCCCGCACACCGGAACGGCTGCGGCTTCAACACTGCCGCAGTCGTTTCCTGCTGTGGTCGTTTCGTTGAGTTGGAGCCGACTTTAGGGAAACACGCGGGATTCAAAGCGTTGCGGCGCCTTGTGCGCCCGAAAAGGGCGCAATCGCGCCACAGGCAGGCGCCTGCACGCAGATGCGGCGAGCAGGCGCTTCCGTTCAGAAAACGTCCGGCACGGTCCGGCGGACATGAGTGTCGTCGACGTAGTCGTTCGGGCGCTTCTGCCGCTTGCCGAACTCGGGTTCCGGGAACTTCACCCGCTCGTAGGGAATCGAGGCGAGGATGTGCGAGATGCAGTTGATCCGCGCGCGCTTCTTGTCGTTGGACGGCACGATCCACCAGGGGGCAAAGTCGGTATCGGTCATGCGGATCATTTCGTCATAGGCGCGGGTATAGTCCCACCAGCGGCGATAGGATTCGACGTCCATCGGGCTTAGTTTCCACTGGCGGGTCGGATCGTCGACTCGCTGGCGGAAGCGTCGTTCCTGTTCCTCTTCGCTGACATCGAGGAAATATTTGAGCAGCACGATGCCGCTTTCGATCATTGCCGCCTCGAACCGCGGTGCAAGTTCAAGGAAGCGCCGCGCCTTCTCCTCGGTGCAGAAGCCCATCACGCGCTCGACGCCCGGGCGGTTGTACCAGGAGCGGTCAAAGATCACGACCTCGCCTGCCGCCGGCAGGTGCTGGATGTAGCGCTGCATGTAGATCTGCGTCTTTTCCCGATCTGTCGGAGCGGGCAGGGCGACGACGCGGAAGACGCGCGGGCTGACGCACTCCGTGAGCCGCTTGATCACGCCGCCCTTGCCGGCCGCGTCACGGCCCTCGAACACGATGACGATGCGGGCCCCGGTCTTCTTCACCCAGGCCTGGAGGTGGGCGAGTTCGACGTGAAGCCGGGCGAGCTCCTTGGCATAGTCGCCGCTCGACTTCGTTGCCGTCTCGTGCAGTTCGGCGACCTTCGTGTCCTTTTGCTTGTTCTTGTTTTTATTCTTTTCCTTATCCTTTTTGCCGTTCTTGCCATTCTTGGCCATGCTATCCTCCCATCTCCAATCGCTTGTTTTGTTTCAACAGTTGCGATGTCGGCGCAGTGGAGAAAGGCTCTACTGCGCGGCTGCTTCCGCAGCGCGTCTCTCGAAGGCGTCCAGCGCGTCATCGAGATCCTCGAAGATCATCCCGGGGCCTATCTTCGCGATCACGCCGGCTCGTTCGAGGATTTCGCGCGCTTCGAAATGCAACTCGGCGATCGCAAGCGCGATGCCGCGTTTGCCGAGATCGTCGTGAACCTCATCGAGCATGGCGGCCGCCGAACTGTCGATCTGGGCGATGGCGCTTGCGTCCATCACGAACCAGCGGGTGTCGGCGGGCAGCGCCTCGGTGACGGCGCGCAGGCGTTCGCGGACATAGTCGGTGTTGAAGAAGAGAAGGCTGCCCTGGACCATGAAGACGGTAAGGCCCGGCACCGGCCGCGCCGCCGGGTTGCGGTGGAGCTTGTAGAAGCCGTCATGGCCGGCGAGCCTGCCGAGCAGGGCGTCGCGCGGAAACATGGTCTTGTGCAATACGTAGACCAGCGTCGCGGCAATTGCCGTGACCACGCCTTCCAGAACGCCGAAGCTGATCGGCCCGGACATCGCGATCAGCGCGAAGACGAATTCAATGCGGCTGATACGCCAGATCTCCCTCAGCGCGGAAATATCGATCAGGCTGAGCGCGGTTGCGACCAGCACCGCCCCGAGCGTCGGGATCGGCAGGATGCGCAGGACATCGCCTAAGAACAGGAGAACGGCAATCAGTGCCGCCGCCGCCACGATACTCGCGATCTGCGATCGGCCGCCGACGCTGAAGTTCACTGCCGTGCGCGAGTCCGAAGCGGTGACGGGGAAGGTCCCGAAGAGCCCGGCGGCGATGTTTGCCGCGCCGAAGCCTTCGAGTTCGCGGTTGGGATCGACCAGGTAGCCGCCCTTGGCCCCGAAGCTGCGGGCGGCGATGATGCCGGAGCCGAAGCTCACCAGAAAGATGGCGCCGGCGCCGAGCAGGAGCGCCTGAAAGGGCAGGCCCGAAACCGGCGGCAGCGTCAACGATGGCAGGCCGCGCGGAATATCGCCGACCACCTTGATGCCGTGCCCTTCGAAATCGAACAGGGCCGATAGCAACACGGCGAGGGCGACAACCAGCACCGGCCCGGGAATGCGCGATTGCATGATGCGCGCCGCCTGCAGGAGCGCGAAAGACACGGCGGCAAGCAGCAACGACGGCCAATGGATCGATCCGAGCTTGCTGACAAGTTCGAAGACAGGGGCGATCAGGCCGTCGGCCTTGATGTCGACGCCGGTAACCCGGTCGATCTGGCCAATCAGGATCGAGAGCGAGATGCCGGCGAAGAAGCCGATCAGGATCGGCCGCGACAGGAAAGTCGCAAGCACGCCGAGCCGCACCGCGCGTGCGATCAGGCACAAGGCGCCGACGGCGAGCGCCAGCAACGCGGCCACCGTGACCCGATCTGCGGTGACGCCGGGCACGGCATAGACCGTGGTGAGCACCGCGGCCAGCACCGTCATCGTTGCGGCGTCGGGCCCGACGATCAGGCGCCGCGAGGGGCCGAAGAGCGCATAGGCGACGAGCGGGGTGATGCTGGCGTAAAGGCCGGTCTCCGGAGGCAGGCCGGCGATAGCGGGATAGGCGATGGCGCTTGGAAGGCCGACCGCGGCGATGGCGAGCCCGGCGGAAACGTCGTTGCGCAGCCAGCTCACCTGATAGCCGGCAAGATTGGCAAGCAGTGGCAGGCGAGGGAGGGTGAGTTGCATCCCCGTCACCTCCGGATCAATGGCCGGTAAGCACCAGCGTCTGGACGGGTAGGAGCAGCGCCTGCAGCCGGAGGATCGCCGCATGCACCAGCCCGACCGTGTCGATGACATGCAGATACAGCCACCGCCACGTGCTGATGCCGGGCTCATCCAGCGCGTCGTGATTGCTGGTGTAGGCATTGGCGATGCAGCTGCTGCCCGGCGGGATCCCGGTTAGCTGGCCCTCGAATAGCGGCTCCAGATAGGTCGTCAGCGTGCCGGGACGCGCCAGTTGCTGGACGTCGACCAGCTGGTCCGTCGGCCGGAACTGGCCGGCGGCGATGACGTCCTGAACTTCGGTCACCACCATTGGAATGATGGTGAAGGGCTTACCGATGCAGGTCGCCTCGGCGATCATCCCGGCCTTCATTACCTGAGCCTCGATCTGGCCGAAGCCGGCGATCAGGCCGATGCGCCGGTCCTCGGGCACGAGGACGCCGGCCGAGCGGATCATCGGATTGACGATGTCGCCGGGTCGAAGGCCAAATTGCTGTACGGTGCCGGCCACGCCGGCACGCACGGTCGTCTTGTCGAGATCCACCTGCGCCTGGGCAAGTGCGGCCTCGGCACTTGCCTTCTGCGCCGGCAGCAGCGAGGCGATCTTCGTCTCGAGCGTCTGCTTGTTGGAAACGGCGGCGGCAAGCGCGCCCTTGCGGCCGTCGGCGGCGACCTGCAGCCGCTCGATTTCGCGCCTCGCAACGATGTTGGGGTTGCGCTGGTTCAACTCGACCTGCGTCTCAAGTTCGTTCAGCGCCTGCAGATAGGCGCCCTCGGCTTGGGCGATCAGGCCGTCGGAGGAAGCCAGCTCGCTCTGCGCCACTGTCGTCTCGGCTTCGATTTCGGCAACCCGCCGGCGTGCGGTTTCAAGTGCCGCCTGTTGCTCGGAATTGTCGAGGCGGAAAAGCGGTGCTCCGGCAGCGACCTTCTCATTGGTGCCGACGAAGACTTCGGCGACGCGCCCGTTCGACTCGGGCAGGATGGTGACCGTGCGGAAGACGGCGGTGACGTTGGTGGTCGACGGGTGGAAGTAGAAGATCATCGTGATCAGCGACACGGTGAGGATCACGCAGGCGGTGATGCCGTAGCGCAACTCGAACCACATCGAATAGAGATTGATCTCGCGGCCGATGCGCTTGCCCTGGACGTAGCGGCGAAAGAGAAAGTCGGGAAAGATGGTGAGCATCGAGCAGATCAGGAATTCCAGCATGGTTCACCTCCTGCGCTCGATCTTGTCATCGTCCTCAGCCTGCGCGACTTCGAGCGGGACCCATTGCTGGGGGCCCGTCCTTGGCGAGTCCGGTGGAGGCACGTTCGGCGGAGGCTCCAATGTCGTTTCTCCCGTCGGCTGCGGCGCGAGTTCGCCCGCCCCCGCATCGCGGCGGGAAATCCTGGCGAGCGAGCGGGCCATCGACTTGATCGGGGAGACAAAGTCCGGAAACTCGATCATCGCAAGCAGCAGCGCAGCGATCCAGAACAGATGATTGTGGGTGAAGAGCGCAATCAGCCCCAGCACGCCGATGATCTGCAACTGCGCCTTGCTGGCGCCATGTGCCATGTGTTCGGGAAGCGCGTGCAGCCGCAGATAAAAGATGCCGACTAGGAAGACCATAAGCAGCACGAAGACGACCATCACATTGAACAGGACGTCCGTCTGTCCCGGCGCGGTGATGAAAACAGGCAGATGATCCACTGCCGCCGGATGCAACGCTTCTGTCATCTCATTTCCCCCGAAATACAGAACACGCCAACGCCCCATCATACGCATTCGACTTCGATTTCATAGCGTTAATGCGAATGGATCCACTGGCGGCCCAAAAAAGAGGCAACCGGACATCCCTGATGCTTTACGCTACGGGAGGGAAGATGCGACGCTAGTCTGTCTGGACCGGCTGTGATCTCACTGGCAGTTCGCGGGCGCGCCATTTGCAGCAGGCGCGCCTCGTTGCGGAAGAAAAACGCTTAGATCCGCTCGGTTCTGCATCTTTTTGCCGTGTTGCGCATGCAGAGCGGGCCTTCAGGGCTTTCACGCGATCTGATTGAGAGCGGGAACTGCTACGGGTCGGGCACGTTATCGGTTTTTCGATTGATTCAACCTGAAATCATCGTGATCTAGTGCTCCACCTGATTCCGTGTCGTCATCCGGGGCTTCGAAGGGTATCGAATTGCATTTCGTTGGAAAATTGACCGCCGTCACACTTGTCGTCCTAACCGGAGCGATGGCGCTTGCCGGCAGCGGACCCGCGAGCGCCCAGCAGGCCCCGCCGGCGGCCCAGCCTGCGCCCCAAGCCGCGCAGCCGGCCCCGGCGTCACCGCCGACGCAACAAACCCAGCCCACGCAAGAGGACCTGCTCGATGACGGCGCGGAGGCCGCCTCTCCGGTTCTGCAGCAGGCGGAGGAGCAACTCGCCAATGCCGACCGCGAACTGAAGCGGCTCAGCGAGCGCGTCGAAGGCGCCAAGGACGATGATATCTTGCTTGCCGAGCTCAAGGTGCAGGTCGATGCTCTTTCCGGACACATCATCGCTGCCACAGTCGCGACGCGGCCGCGGCTCGAAGAAATCAAGGGAAGGCTGACCGAACTCGGTGAGCCGCCCGGCGAAGGGCAACCGCCGGAAGCGCCGATCGTGACGGAAGAAAGGAAGCGCCTGATCGCCGAGCGCGGCGCGATAAACGCACTGACGGGTCGGGCGGAGAACCTCTCGATCGAGGCGAAGAAGCTTGCCAACGGCATCACCGCCACAAGGCGGGCGCTCTTCTCCAACACGCTGCTGAAGCACACGGAAGTCTCGGCGGCGACTCTCGCGGAGGCGGTCACGACGACGATCGGCGAGACCCAGGCGTTGTCACGCAGCGTCGGCAGTTGGTTGACCTTTGCCTGGAACTACAAGCGTGTGCAGCTTCTCATCGCGATCTTCCTCTCGCTCTGCGCGGCTCTGATCTTTCTGGCCGGCAGCCGCCGTCTCTTCGCGCCCTTCCTCCGGCACAATGGCGACGAGGAGGAACCGAACTATTTTAGGCAGCTTTCGGTCGCCTTCTGGTCTACCGTGATCCCGACGGTCTCGGCCACCGCGTTTGCGGCATCGAGCTACTTTTTCCTCAACAGCTTCAACGTGTTGCGGCCGGATATCGCGCCGATCCTGGCGGTGACGCTGGCGGTCGCCGTGGTGCTGCTGTTCATCACCAGCCTTGCCCAGGCGGTGCTGTCTCCCCGGCAGTCGAATTGGCGTCTCGTGCGCGTCTCGGATCGCGGCGCCCGCATGCTGTTCATTTCGATCTGCGCCATGGCGGTGGTCAACGTCCTCGATTACCTCGCCGGAAGCATCAGCGAGTCCCTCGGTTCGCCGGTCATCTTCACCGTCGCCAAGAGCTTCGTGGCGTCGATCATCATCGGCCTCATTCTGATGTCGATGGCGTGGATCCGGCCGATGTTGCGGCCCGACGAGCCGTTCGACGCGCCGGGCCGGGCCTGGCCGCGCCTCATTTGGATTTCGCTTCTCCTTTTGGGGGCGCTGCTCGTGGCAATCGCGCTTGCCGGCTACGTCGGTCTTGCCCGTTTCATCGCCACGCAGATCATCGTCACCGGCGCGATCCTGGTGACCATGTATATCGGCATTCTCACCGGCAGGTCGGTTTCCAAGCAGGGCGCTTTCGCGGAAACCAGGGTGGGGCGCTATCTCGAACGCCGGTACAATCTGGAGCAGGTGGCGCTCGACCAGATCGGGCTTGCGGCCGGGCTCGGCATCTATGCGCTGGTGCTGTCGTTTTTCATCCCGCTGATCCTCCTGCAATGGGGCTTCCAGATCGCGGATATCGAGTCCTGGACCTATCGCGTGCTGACCGAGATCAGGATCGGTACGATCACTATCTCGCTTGTCGGCCTGTTTGCGGGCGTTCTCTTCTTCGCGCTTGGCTTTGTCGCCACGCGCTGGGTGCAGCGCTGGATCGACGGCAATGTCATGGCGCGCAGCCGCGTCGACGCGGGCGTGCGCAACTCGATCCGCACCGGCATCGGATATGTCGGCGTAGGCCTTGCCGGGCTCATCGGCCTCTCGGCGGCGGGTATAGACCTCTCGAGCCTCGCGCTCGTCGCCGGTGCTCTTTCCCTCGGCGTCGGTTTTGGCCTCCAGAACATCGTCTCGAATTTCGTCTCGGGCCTGATCCTGCTCGTCGAGCGGCCCTTCAAGGTGGGCGACTGGATCGTCAGCGGCACGACCGAAGGCTTCGTCCGGCGCATCTCCGTGCGCGCGACCGAGATCGAGACCTTCCAGCATCAGTCGATCATGATGCCGAATTCGCTGCTCATCAACGCCTCGGTCGGCAACTGGACGCACCGCAACAAGCTCGGTCGTTCGGAGATCACCGTCACGGTCACCTACGCCAGCGATCCGCGTAGGGTGATCGAACTGCTGCAGGAGATCGCCGCCGCCCATCCGATGGTGCTGAAGAACCCGGCGCCGTCGGTCGGCTTCACTGCCTTCGGGGACGAGCGCATGACGTTCGAGCTGCGCATCTATGTTGCCGACGTGCTGACGGCGGGCAACGTGCGCAATGATATCCGCATAACGATCTACGAGCGCTTCCGAGACGAGGGGATCGGTGCACCATTCCCGCTCAGGATCGAGGACACGACGCCGGAGGAAGAAGCACCGGCCGATGCCGAGGCCTCGCTCGGGGCAGAGCCCGAGCCTTCCGCCGAAGCGGAAGAGGCGGCGGAAGCCGCGCCGCGCAGCATCGCGAAGCGGGGGTCCCGCAGGGGCTGACGCCGGCGCTTTTCCGAGGCAGATGCTTCGCACCGCATTCCTGTGACGAGCACGGGAATTACGGGGAGTTTTGGGCAACGGCAGCGGAGCATGATCGAGCCGGCGGAGGATTGTTCGGCGATGATGCTCTTTGCGGCTAACTCCGGGCTCCCTCATTCCTGTGCTCGTCGCAGGAATGAGGGTGCGCATTGCGGAGGTCTGCGTTGTGCACGCCATCTCCTCCCTGCATCCGTGACCACAAAGCTGCCGCTCAATTGTCAGGAAATCGCCCCGGTACCGCCCCATCGAGCACTCTTAAGCGGTCCATCGTAACCAGCTCGTCATCGCGTTGACGCGAGGAACGAGCGACAACTGCGTGGGTCCTCAAATCGCATCCGGCTCGAGGGCGCAACCATGCAGGAAAGTGCTGCAGCGACCTTTTATGCGTCTGGAATGACGCGCGGCGCTGTCAGGTGGCATTGCCGCCGATCAAGTCATGCACGTTACAGAGGAATGAACATGATCACTCGTTATAAAGCCGTTGCAACGTTGACCGCTGCTGTCTTCGGCATGATGACCTACAGCCCGGCGTTCGCGCTCGAAGTGGCTCAAGCGCAACAACAGACGCAGCCGATGCAAGGCCAGCCCGATAGCGGCGGCGCGGCCGTAAGCGATGAGAAAATCGAGGCCTTTGCCGTGGCCTATCTGCAAGTCGACAAGGTCAGGCAGGAATATTCGGCCAAGATCGAATCGACCCCGGATCAGGCCGCTAAGGAGAAACTGAAGAACGAGGCCAGCCAACAGATGGTCCAGGCCGTTGAAGCTTCCGAGGGCATCTCGGTCGAGGAATACACATCCATTCTGACGGCCGCGCAGAACGATCCGGCTTTGGCCCAGAAGGTCCAGGAAAAGATCCAGAGCTCCGCACCGGCGCAGGCACCCACGCAGCAGGCACCCGCGCAGCAATAGCTGGTAGCCCCTACTGCATGTTTCCTTAAATCGTTGTCGATTTAAGGCCAGCTACGGCGCGTCTGAAAAGACGCGCGGCGCTGTAGGGATCCGGTGCGACAACGCACATCAAACAGAGGTGTCCGCGAAAGCGCGGGCACTCTGTCATATTCCCGCGTCCGAAAGCCGCGTGGTGGCGGCGCGTCAGTATTTTGACGGAACGTAGAGCTCCGGCGGCAGGACTTTGCGCTCGTAGTCGGGATTGAACACCCGCTCGGGCAGGGTGATATCCTCGTGCGGCACATCCTCGTAGGGGATTTGCTGCAGCAGGTGGTCGATACAGTTGAGCCGGGCGCGTTTCTTGTCGTTGCCCTCGACGATGTACCACGGCGCTTCCGGGATGTTGGTGCGGGCGAAGGTCTCCTCCTTGGCCTTGGTGTAGGCCTCCCAGCGCACCCGCGATTGCAGGTCCATCGGCGACAGCTTCCACTGCTTCAGCGGGTCGTGGATGCGCACCAGGAATCGCATCTGCTGCTCCTCATCCGTGATCGAGAACCAGTATTTGACCAGCCGGATGCCGGAGCGCACGAGCATGCGCTCGAACTCCGGCACGTCGTCGAAGAATTGCTGCACCTGCTCTTCGGTGGCGAAACCCATGACGCGTTCGACGCCGGAGCGATTATACCAAGACCGATCGAAGAGCACGATCTCGCCGCCGGCGGGCAGATGTGGCACGTAACGCTGGAAATACCATTGCGTCTTTTCGCGATCCGAAGGGGCGGGCAGGGCCACGACCCTCACCACGCGCGGATTGAGCCGTTGGGTGATGCGCTTGATCACGCCGCCCTTTCCAGCGGAGTCGCGCCCCTCGAAGATCACGACGACCTTCTCCTTGTGGTAGGCGACCCAGTCCTGCAGCTTGATCAATTCCGCCTGCAGCTTGAGCAGCGCGCGGAAATAATCGAGGCGCGGGATCGTATCCGGGTGTGCCTTGCGGTAGATCTTGCGGATCTCTTCGGAAAGGGCCGGCTCGGAAAGCTCGAGCTCATAGCCCTCGTCGATCGTATCGGCCAGCTCGGCTTCGAGCCAGTCCGGGCCTGCAGTGTCCTTCGACTTGTCCATGTCATCTCTCCGGTGTTCTCACCCTCAACCGCGTTATCTCGCGACTGTTCCACAACCGCATGAAAGAAATTTGAACCGCTGGCGGCCACCCGTCACCCCTTCAAAACCTTATCACAAGGTTTTGATTTTACTCCTATCTTTGCCACCATAGGCTTTTCGTTGCGGGTTTGAAGCCTGCATCAGGGAGGAGATTATGAAACGCGCAGTTGCAGTTGTCGCGGCCGCCTTGGCCTGTTCGGTCGTGTCCGCCAATGCTCAGGACACGAGCATGAGCTTCTTCGTCACCAGTGCCAATCCCGGCAAGGGCGGCGATCTTGGTGGCCTTGCGGGGGCCGATGCCTATTGCGCGCGGCTCGCGACGGCCAGCGGCTCAACCGGCAAAACCTGGAAGGCCTACCTTTCCACCGATACGGAAAACGCCAAGGACCGCATCGGAAACGGCCCGTGGTACAACGCCAAGGGCGAGAAGATCGCCGACGACGTCGCGTCGTTGCACAGCGACAAGAACAATCTCATTAAGCAGACGGCACTCAACGAGAAGGGCGAGGTCATCAACGGCCGCGGCGACACACCGAATCGCCACGACATCTTGACCGGCTCGAACCCGGACGGCACGGCTGCGGCGGAGACCTGCGGCAACTGGACGATGGGCGGCGCGGAGGGGGCGGCGGTCGTCGGCCACAGCGACCGCACGGGCCTCGACGAATCCGCAGCGGCGAAGTCCTGGAATTCCTCGCACAAGACCCGCGGCGGCTGCACCGTGGAGGCCTTCAAGACCACCGGCGGCGAGGGCCTTTTCTACTGCTTCGCCGCGAACTGAGCGGCCGCGTCTCATGCTTGTGCCGCCGGCGCCATGAGCGGCGGGGCTGGGTTTGCTCGATGAGTAATCGGGCCGCGAAACCGAAGGCGCACTCGCCCGCTTCGCTACCACCGCCGGCGTCGCCGCCATTCGCCGGGCCCTGTCTCAACCATTTTGGCGAAGAGCCGGGTGAAGTGGCTCTGGTCGGCAAAACCGCAGCTACTGGCGATGTCGGTGATCGAGAGATTCGAGTTCAAGAGCAGGTCCTGGGCGCGTTCGATGCGCCGGGCCAGCAGCCACCGATGCGGTGGGGCGCCGGTCGTCTCCTTGAAGGCGCGGGCAAAATGGCTGCGCGAGAGGCCGCATTCATGCGCGAGTTCCTCGAGCGCGATGTTGCCGTCGAGATGCTCCATCAAGATCTCCTTGGCGCGCCGCTCCTGCCAGGGGGCGAGGCCGCCGCGCTTTGGTCTGTGTGCAGCCGGCATATCGCCATAGCGAGTTCCAAGATGGGCGAGCAAGGCCATGCCGATGTGATCGAGGAACAGCGGATTGGCCTGTTCGGGGTTCTGCAATGCGGGCAGGAGGCTGCTGCCGAGACTGCGCACCACCTCGTCATCGTTCGGAACGCCCGGCGCTATCCCGATCGTGCCCATGCGCGAAGCGCCCCGTTCCCCGGCGATCCTGTCGAGCGCATGGCGCGATATGTAGATCGCGAGACAGTCGATGGGGTCGGCGAGGACGGAGGAATGCTCGCAGTTCAGGTCTAGAAGCGTGAATTGCCCGCTTCTGATCGGCGCAATCGCGACCGCTCGACCCTCTACCCAATAGGGATGGGGCTCAAGATTGAGCAGCTGCAGGCAGACGAGATAGCCGTCGTCCCGTTCGATCCGGCCGAGGCGTCCGCTCTCCCTCTTGCCCCAGCTGATGCGCGTGGCAGCGAAATCCGTTCTTTGAAGCCGTTGGACAAAAATACTCGGCGACGCCTCAGCGCCGACAGACTCGCCCAAGCGCTTACCATATGCACCGCCGGCCATTCGTGAACTCCCATTGAGAGGAATTTCGGGTCGAGGTCCGGTGCTGTTGTTATTCTGGGCGCCCCGCAAAAACATAGCACTTTCGTTCAAAACGCAGCAATACGGGCGCTGGCGCGCTCGGCGCGCCTGCATAAGCTTGGCGCCTGCACTCCCGTAAATCGATTAATCGCCTGAAAGAGCGAACACGCCGTTCCCCAGCAAGGAGTCTGCGTTACCATGCCCGAACACGACAAACCCGAAAGCGAGGAAGCGCGATCGGGCGGAGCAGAGACCGTCCATTACGCATTTTCCCGACGCGACGTTCTACAAGTGGCAGCAGGAGCCGCGACGCTTGCGGCCATTCCACCCGGCACGGCGCAGGCCGCATCACCGGCCGCCGCACCCACAAATCAGGAGGGCACGAGCGTGACGCCAGCGCGCATCCGACTGACCGTCAACGGCGAGCTACGCGAACTGGAGCTTGATCCCCGCCAGTCGCTGCTCGACGTCCTTCGCGAAACGCTTGACCTCACCGGCACGAAAAAGGGCTGCAACCAGGGCGCCTGCGGTGCCTGTACCATTCTGGTCGATGGCAAGCGGATCAATTCCTGTCTGACGCTCGCCGTCATGCATGACGGCGCCGAGATCACCACGATCGAGGGGCTGGCGAAAGGCGACGAGCTCCATCCGCTCCAGGCGGCCCTCATCGAGCACGACGGACTGCAGTGCGGCTTCTGCACCTCCGGGCAGATCATGTCCGGCGTCGGCTGCATTGCCGAGGGTCACGCGCACTCGCCGGAGGAGATCCGGTTCTGGATGAGCGGCAATATCTGTCGGTGCGGGGCCTATCCGGGCATCGTCGCCGCCGTCGCCGATGCCGCCGGGAGGACCTGACCATGCTGCCATTCAGCTACGAAAAGGCTCGCAGTGAGCAGGAGGCGATTGCCGCCGCGGCTGCGGGCGCGCGCTATATCGCCGGCGGGACGACGCTCATCGATCTCATGCGCGAGGAGGTGGAGCGCCCCGAACGGCTCGTCGACATCAATGCCCTTCCGCTCGGAGATATTCGCGTCGAAGGCTCCGATCTCGTCATCGGCGCGCTTGCCCGGATGACGGAGGTCGCCGCCCATCCCGATACCCTGCGACTGCAGCCGCTTGTCGCCGAGTCCCTGATCGAAGGCGCATCCCCGCAGTTGCGCAACGTCGCCTCGATCGGCGGAAACCTCTTGCAGCGCGTGCGCTGTCCCTATTTCCGCATGCTCGATGCGCCGTGCAACAAGCGCGAGCCGGGTTCGGGTTGTTCCGCGATCGATGGGCTCAATGGCGGCCACGCCATACTCGGCGTCAGCGACCATTGCATCGCCACGCATCCGTCGGACGTTGCCGTCGCGCTGATTGCGCTCGATGCGACGATGCGCGTGCGCGGGCCGGAAGGCGAGCGCATCTTTCCCGTCGAGGAGCTCTTCCGGCTGCCGGGCGATACGCCTCATCTCGAACACACGCTCAATCCGGGCGAGCTGATCCTGGACGTGCGGGTGCCCGGCGGCCCGCACAGCCGTCGCGCGCGCTACCTGAAGGTGCGTGACCGGGAGTCCTACGAGTTCGCCCTGGTCTCGGCGGCCGTTGCCATGGAAACGGAGGACGGCGTGATCCGCTCGGTCCGGATCGCCTGTGGCGGGGTAGGAACCCGCCCGTGGCGGATGCGCGCCTCGGAGGCGGCGCTGATCGGCAAGGAGCCGGGCCGACCGGCCTTCGAGGCGGCTGCGCGGCTGGCGGCGGACGGTGCACGGCCTGCCGCCGGCAATCACTACAAGGTGGAACTCCTGCAGCGGACGATCGTCCGCACGCTCGAAATTGTAGGAGAAATGGCATGACGAACGTCATTGGACAACCGCTCCCCCGCATCGACGGCCGTGCCAAGGTAACCGGCGGCGCGCGCTACGCGGCCGACTTCAACCAGACGGGCCAGGCCTATGCGGTGATCGTCAGCGCTACGGCGGGTCTCGGCCGTATCATCGAGATCGGCGCGGACGCCGTCTCCGCCATGCCCGGCGTGATCGCGGTGATCAGCCACCTCAATGCGCCGCGGCTTGCCTATGGTGAGCACAAGGGCTCGATCGACCCCGCCATCGGCGAACGCCTGCATGTGCTTCAGGACGACCAGGTCCGCTTCTGGGGCCAGCCGGTGGCGGTCGTCGTGGCTGATACGCTCGACCGCGCCGAACGCGCCGCCGCGGCACTCCGTGTCGCTTACGCGGCCGAGCGGCCGGTCGTCGACCCGACGGGCCTGCTCGCCAGCGCCGTCATTCCGGAGGCCACGAGACGGGGTGGCCGCGCGCATGCCGATGCCGAGCGTGGCGACGCGGACGCCGCACTCGCGAGCGCGGAGGTGAAGGTCGACGAGAGCTACGACATCGCCCGCGAAAACCACAATCCGATGGAGCCGCACGCCACCATCGCGGCCTGGAACGGTGACCGGCTGACGCTCTGGAGCAAGAGCCAGTATGTCGTCAACGAGCAGGCCGAGATCGCGGCCATTTTCGGCCTGCCGGTCGAGAACGTGCAGGTGATCTGTCCCTTCGTCGGCGGCGCCTTCGGGACCAGCCTCAGGACCTGGCCGCATGTCACGCTCGCCGCGATTGCGGCGCGTGAGGTGGGTCGGCCGGTCAAGCTCGTCCTGACCCGCAAGCAGATGTTCTATTCGACCGGCCATCGTCCCCGCACGCTCCAGCGCGTCGCGCTCGGGGCAACCAGTGACGGCAGGCTGACGAGCCTGGTCCATGAGGGCGTCGGAGAAACGAGCCGCTACGAAGAGTTCATCGAGGCGCTGACTTCGGTCTCGGGCTTTCTCTATTCCTGCCCCAATGTGCGGACCCGCTACCGGATCCTGCCGCTCGACACCGGCACGCCGACCTATATGCGCGGCCCGGGCGAGGCGAGTGGCGTGTTCGCGCTCGAATGCGCCGTGGACGAGCTTTCCTACAAGCTCGGCCTCGACCCGATCGAACTGCGCCGGCTGAACGAGCCCGAGATCGACGAGGCCACAGACAAGCCGTTCTCAAGCCGGTCCCTCATGAAGTGCTACGATGCCGGTGCCGAGCGGTTCGGCTGGTCGAAACGCGATCCGAAACCGCGCTCCATGCGCGATGGGCGGCTGTTGATCGGCATGGGTGTCGCGTCCGCGAGCTATCCGGCGTTTCACGCTCCCTCGAGCGCGCTCGCGCGCCTGCTTCCCGACGGTACCGCCGAAATCGAGGTGGCGGCGAGCGACATGGGACCGGGGACATACACATCGATGACGCAGGTCGCCGCCGAGACGCTCGGCCTGCCGATTGAAAGCGTCCGCTTCAGCCTTGGCCGCTCGGACTTTCCGCCGGCTCCCTCACATGGCGGGTCCTGGACGATGGCGTCCGTCGGCTCGGCGATCCGTGCCGCCTGCATCGCGGTGCAGGAAGAGGCGGCAAGGCGCGCCATCGCCGACCAGCGCTCGCCGGTCTTCGGCGCGTCGGCCGATGGGGTCACGTGGGAGGAAGGGCGCCTGCGCCGCCGCGGCGACACCGTGCCCGGCCAGGCCTATGGCGAAATCGCGGCGAGCGCCGGCGGACCGATCGAGGCGAACGCGTCCACCAGCCGTGACCCCGATATCGCGGATCGCTATTCCATGCATGCTTTCGGTGCGGTCTTTGCCGAGGTGGCGGTCGATCCCGATGTCGGCACGATCCGGGTGCGTCGCGCGCTGGGTACCTACGGGGCCGGTCGGATCGTCAATCCGCGCCTGGCAGCAAGCCAGTGCACCGGCGGCATGGTCGGCGGTATCGGCATGGCGCTGATGGAGCGGACCGTGCTCGATCAGCGCGACGGCCGCCCGGTTAATGCGCATATGGCGGACTATCTCGTGCCCGTGAATCTCGATATCGCGGATATCGAGGCGCATTTCGTCGACGAGGCGGACCCGCACGTCAACGCGCTCGGCGTCAAGGGGCTCGGCGAAATCGCACTCGTCGGCATGGCGCCCGCCATAGCCAATGCGGTTTTCCATGCGACCGGCAAACGGGTGCGCACGCTGCCGATCCGGATTGAGGATATGCTCGCCTGATGACAGAAGACGCGTTCGGCCGGTGCATGTTTCCTTGAATCGTAGCCGCCGGCCGAACGCTGCGTCGTCTATGAGCGCGCGAACAAGTCCCGCGGTTCGCGGACACCCTTCAAATGGAACGAACCGATCGTCTCGAAGCCCGATCTCTCCGCCGGCGGTAGAAGCTCGACAAAGGCGGAGGAAACGAGCAGCGACCGGTTGGCGAGACGGCAAGTCGAGGCGATCCGGCAGACCTCGTTGACGGCCGGACCAATGACGGTGAAGTCCAGCCGTTCGTCGCTTCCGACATTGCCGTAGAACACTTCGCCCACATGCAGGGCGAGATAAACCGAGGTGATTGCCGTCTCCTGCGCCAGCCGTGCTGCATTCAGCGTCGCGATCCTTTCCTCGAGTTCGGCCTCGGCCTTGAGCGCGGCAAGCGCAGCCTCGCTTCGGTCCGCACCGGTGAAGATCGCGAGCGTCCCGTCGCCGACGAGCTTCAGCACGTCGCCTCCCGCGGCGTGAACCGACGAAATCACCGCCTCGGCATAATCGTTCAGCAAGGGGATCAGATCGCTGCTGTGGACCTGTTCGGAAAGGGCCGTGTAGTTCGCCATGTCCGAGTACCACAGCACCGTGTGGATGCTTTCGACCTTGCCTCTGGCAATCCGGCCTTCGAGCACGCGGTGGCCCGCGTCGCGCCCGAGATAGACCTCGACGAGCGACTGCGCGACCCACTTCAGCGAAGCGGCCTTGATGGCGAGCGCCAGCGCCGGCACCAGGCTGCGCAGCGCCCGGAGGTCGTCGCTCGAAAAGCCGCCCGGAGCCTTGGTCGACCAGCGCGAATAGAGGCTGTCCATCTCGCCGATCGCATCCCTGCCGCTCAGTCGATGGATCAATGCGAAATAGTCAGTGTGTCCCTCAAGACGAAGATCGTCGAGAATCGTGAAGCGGGGCTCTCCCGTGTAGTCGAGCGGAATATGCATTTCCGTGAGCGCGCTCTCCAGCATGTGTTTGAAGGGGCTGACCTGCCACAGGCGGGAATTGTCCTCCGACTGGTGGCGCGAAAACTCGCGGTGCCTGATCGCATCCGTTTCTTCGGCGTTCCAGAGGAAGCCGCGCGATTCGAGAACGGGGTGGAGCGTGTCGAGGAAAATCGCCGCCTGGACGAGATCGAGACCTTGCCGGCAGCAGCGCTCGCAAAATCCCCTCACCAGTCCGGCCTCGTCGAGGCCGAGGAGGCCCTGTTCGACCAGCCAATCGGTGATCCTGCGGATTCGAAGATCGTCCATCGATTTCTCTCGCACCTACAACGCCGCGCGTCCTATCTGACGCGCAAAAGACACATGCAGTAGGGCGATCTTAGGCGGGAAAAGCCTGCCGCGCCAAGCGACTGTATTGGCTATAGCCACTACTGCAGTTTCCTTAAATCGTAGCCGATTTAAGGATAAAAACATGCAGCAATTCAAAGCGCTACAGCGTCCTTTGCGCGTCTGATACGACGCGCAGCGCTGTACGCGTTGCACTTCTTCGCCCGCTGCGTGATGATGGCGGCGCCCGGATTTTGGCGAAGGTGACATGCAACATGGCAGCAGCGAAAAAGCAGGTCGGCCGATGGCACCGGTAACGGTCGATCCGGGAAAAATTCGCGAATTCGAAGACGCCGAGAGCTTCTACCGCTGGCTGGGTGCACATCACGACACGGCGGACGAGGTGTGGATCAAGATTCACAAGATTGGATCTGGGCTCAAGTCGATCACGCCCAAGGAGGCGATTGACGTCGTGCTGTGCTGGGGCTGGATCGACGGACTGCGCAAGGGGCTCAACGACAAGAGCTTTCTGCAGCGCTACACGCCCCGCGGCAGGAAGAGCACCTGGAGCCAGATCAATGTCGACAATGTCGCCCGGCTGGTCGAGGAAGGTCGGATGACCGAGCATGGGTTGAAGCAGGTCGAGGCGGCAAAGGCGGACGGGCGCTGGGAGCGTGCCTATGCGAGCGGCAAGGACATGAAAATCCCGGACGATCTGCAGGCCGCCATCGACGCCGAGCCCAGGGCCAGGGAAATGCTGGCCAAGCTCAGCGAGCAGAACCGCTTCGCGCTCGCCTTCCGTACCCACAACATGAAGACGGAAGCCGGGCGGAAGAAGAAGATCGAGACCTTTGTCGAAATGCTGAAGCGCGGCGAGACGATCTACCCGCAGGGGCGGAAGTGAGTTCCTTGCCCTCTCTCATTCCTGCGACGAGCAAAGGAGTGAGCGAGGGTTGGGGCGGCCGTGCGTCACGGTTCGACTGACTTGATGGGGCGTACTCGTGGCCGTGCATCGCCGCTCACTTGACTTGATAAGGTGGTGGCGCGCGCATAGACGCCGCGTGTTGGGCGATCCTAACGCCTTGAATCCCCGCATAATCTATCCGATTCCGATTTGCCGGATTATGCAGTAAGCTTGCCCCGCGCTACTGCGTGTTTCGTCAAATCGTAGCGGATCTAAGGACAAAAACATGCAGCAGCTCAAAGTGCTACAGCGTCCTTTGCGCGTCTCGTAAGACGCGCAAAGGACGCTGTAGGGGGGCGGACGCTGCATGACACGCGCGCAGCAGGTGGGCGTCATTATCGGCTTGGCGATTGTAGCGGCGCTGACAATGCTGCGGGCAAGCGATCCGCCGTTGCTGCAGCTCGCCCGCAATCTGACTTTCGACGAATACCAACGCATCAAGCCGCGCGCCTACGAGAACACGCCGGTGCGGATCGTCGACATAGACGAGGCATCGCTCCGGGAGCTTGGCCAGTGGCCGTGGCCGAGAAATCGCATCGCCGCCCTGGTGGACAGGCTGTCGGAGATGGGCGCGGCGGCGGTCGCCTTCGACATTCTCTTTGCCGAGCCGGATCGCCTGTCGCCGCGCAACGTCGTCCGCGACGTTGCCGGGATCGACCCATTCTTGTCGCGCCAACTTCCCGACAACGACGAGATCTTTGCCCAGGCGATCGCGGACAGACCCGTCGTGCTGGGCTTCGGCATTTCCAATGAAGGGAACTATCGCCCGCCGGTGAAGGCCGGCTTTGCCTTTACCGGCGAAAGCCCCTTCGGCGCGCCGCCACGTCTCGATGCGGCGACGCCGCTCAGGCCGCAGCTCGAGGCCAATGCCGCCGGCCTCGGCCACATCAGCCTCAATCCCGGCGCCACGTCGACGGTGGTCCGCGCCGTCCCGCTTTTCCTAAGCGACGGCGAACAGTTTTTTCCGAACCTCGCGCTCGAAGCTCTGCGCGTGGCGCAGGGCGCCTCCACCTACGTGCTCGCCGCCGCTCCGGATGTGGCCGATACGCTGACGGACGCCAAGATCGGGGATTTTGTGATACCGGTGACCGCGGCCGGCGAACTCTGGCTCTATGTGAGTCCGGATCGGGCCGAACGCTATGTCTCGGCCAGACACGTGCTCGCGCCCGGCGGGCCGTCGCCAGAGGCGAGGGCCGCAATCGAGGGCAGCGTCGTGTTCGTCGGAACGTCGGCGGCGGGTTTGCAGGATATTCGCACGACCGCCCTCGGGCAAAACGTCCCTGGAGTCTCGCTGCACGCGCAAACCGTTGAGCAGATCCTGTCTGGCCATTTTCTCTCGCGCCCGGACTGGGCGGATGGGCTCGAGATTCTGTCCATCTCTGCCGCGGGCACGCTGCTCGTGGTGCTCACCACCTTCGTCAGTCCCGCGGTGGCGCTGGTGTGCGGACTGCTCATCACTGCGGCAGCACTCGTCGCCTCCTGGCTCGCCTTCCTCTATGGCGGGCTTCTTTTCGATCCGCTGGCTCCGATCGTCAGCGGATCGATCACGCATTTCGCCGCCACGGCGTTTCGTTTCCTCGTCACCGACCGGGAGCGCCGCGCGGTCCGGAGGGCTTTCGGCCAGTATCTTTCGCCGTCGCTTCTCTACCGCATCGAGCATACGCGCGATGCGCTGCGCCTCGGCGGCGACGACCGCGAGCTGACGGTTATGTTCGTCGACGTCCGGAATTTTACCGAAATCAGCGAGCGCCTGGCTCCCACCGCCGTCGTCGGCTTCCTGAACACGCTTCTCGATGCGCTGAGCCGCCACGTGATCGCCAACGAAGGCACGCTCGACAAGTTCATCGGGGATTCGATCATGGCCTTCTGGAACGCCCCGGTCGATGTCGTCGACCATACCGGCAAAGCGGTTCGCGCCGCGCTGGGCATGCGTGAGACGATGGCGCGCCTCAATGCCGACGACGCTTTCGGCTTCGGGAAGGAGCATAGCGTCGCGATCGGGGTCGGCATTCACACCGGCATCGCCTGCGTCGGCAACATGGGGGCCGAGGCGCACTTCAACTACTCGGCCGTTGGCGATACTGTCAACGTCGCAGCGCGGATAGAATCCGCCTGCAAGGATGTCCACTTCGACATCCTGGTGTCCGAGGAGGCCGCGAAGCTGCTGCCGGGGCATGCTCTGCTCGAAGCGGGGATGCTGGCGCTCAAGGGCAAGAGCACGCGGACAAGGCTTTTCGCCGTCGTCGGTGATGAAAAACTCGGGGCCTCCGCCGAATTCGCCGAATTGCGGTGCCTGCACTTGAAACTTATCGACGCCTTGCGGTCCCGCGTGCCGAACCGCAAGATTCTGAACACGGCGAAGCTCAAAGCCGCGACGTTCCCGGGGCTGACGGAATTCTATCGCCGGATATCGCGCCGTGCCGATCACTTCGCAGATCACGGCAAATCGGGATGAGCCCAATCAGGTGCTGCATGTTTCCTTGAACCGTAATCGCAAGTTCGGGCGGAAAACCGTTGCAGCCTTTTCCTCCCCTAAAGCGTCGCGTTCAATCGGACTCATGCGACGCGCTTTAGGTCGTTGTCTTTATGCATGTCGTCGTCCCAAAACCGCTGCACACTTTTGGGCGACATGCATTAGCCGTTGTTGCGGCTGCCCTCTCTCGGCCGGTCCTGTTCTTGACGCGGCTTCTCCGGTTCCCGAGGTTTTTCCGGCTTCTCTGGCCGCGGTGGCTTCTCGGGTTTCTCCGGGCGTGGTGGCTTCTCCGGCTTATCCGGGCGCGGCGGCTTTTCCGGCTTGTTCGGTTTAGGCGGCTTCTGCGGCGGGGCCTGCTTTTTCTCGGGTTCCGGCGTGAAGCGCTCGGTCTGCGTTGGCGGAATCGGGAGCGCTGCGCGAAGGCTGCAGCCGCCGCCGACCCAGCCGAACCCGCCGGAAAGCTGCTGGTTGCCGGAAAGGAACGGCAACGCTCCCTCGTTTCCGAGGGTCTCCAGGATGCGGCGGTTGACGCGGCGCGTGTCAGTGATGTTGCCGTTGCGGTTGGCGATCACGCAGTCGCAACGTCGCGTCAGTTGCTTGCAGCCGCCTGGGCCGCAGAAACTGGCCGCGCCGTTGAGCAGAACGAGCGCAGTCGTTCCGTCGCCGCCGACATAGAAGTCGAATGCGGTGCCGCGCACGCCGATCGTTCCAGCCGGCGTCAGGATCTCGTAGGCGGTGCTTTTCGACTTTCCGCTGACCCAGCGGAACGTGCCCTTCGTCGCCCTCAGGCTGAGCTTTTGCAAATTGTTGGAGTCGTCGAAGACGAATTTGTCGATGACGACGGATGAGCCCCAGCCGACCGCCAGCTTGGTACCGTCGCGGAACACGAACTGTCCCAGCCCGGATTTCGAGGTCAGAATCCGTTCGTCCCGGTGGACCGGGTCTTTGACCGCCAGCGGACCGCTCGCACCTCTGACTTCAGTCCTGATCCGAACCGCCTCGCCAATCGCTTCCGCGGCCATTGACACCGGACTGTAAGAAATGAAGCCAAGTGCAACGATTGCAGCGCCACGCAAGTAGGACATGGCACCCCTCCTGGATCACGGCGACTTAGGATTGAAACAATCCGCAGTCCTTCTGCGTGATCACTCGCCAGAGCGGGGAATTGCTGAAATATTTAGAGGCACTGCTTTTGCCCCGCTCGCAGTTGTTTAACTTTTTACCATGGGATAGGGCGGGGTGTCTCCTAATCCGTTCGGGTTATGTAAAAAAATCCTTGTTAAATCAATATGGTACGGAAATTCGTCGACCCCGCTGTGGCGACGCAGCGCCGCATGGGCGGCTCACAGGCATGAATCCACGGCTCGCGCCGCCGTTCAGCAGGCATTCAGCCGTCCGGAGATAAAAAGCATGCAATTCGTCTCGCTCCGGTTTAGGCTGGCGCGGGCTGAAGAGGGGGCCGGGCTTGCGATACGACGCGGCGACCGGCAGCAAAGGGGCGGCGCTCAGGCAGCGCCGGTGGGCGATGAAGACAATTCTGATTGCTGTGCTTTCCGGCATTCTCGTGGCGGGAGCGGCTTCTGCTGCGTCCGTGACGAACAAGGACGGCGACACCGCCGTGCTGGTCGTCGTCGAGGGTGAGAGCCGGATGGAAGTTGCGATCGGTTCCGGCGCGACGGAAATGATCTGCCCGAGCGGCTGCTTCGTCACCACCCCGAGCGGCGACCGCATCGGCCTCCAGGGCGACGAAACGATCGAAATCCTCAACGGCTCCATGTTGGTCAAATAGGGCGATCGTCGCCGCGCCTTGCTCGGTCTGACGGTGTTGCCGCGTCGGCAACGGGCCATCCGGCGCCAAAAGACGCGTCATTCCCGTGCTCGTCACAGAAGCCCGCCCGCGCCGCTTCGGCGGCGCGAGAGAACTTTGTCGTTCGATGGCGGGACCATCTCTCTTGTGTAAGAGGCGGCACCGTGCGCCGTCTCTTCCCGCTGCACCTCAAGGCGGCGTCTATCAGGCGTGATGGCCACTGACGGCCTTGAGCAGTTCGCCCGTCAATTCCCGGCTGCTGCTATGGGAAATGTCGCCGAGCGACAGCATGCCGACCATCCGCTTGTCCTCGTTGATCACCGGCAGCCGCCGAATTTTCTTTTCCTCCATCAGACGGATGGCGTCTTCGAGGGATTCGCTCGTGCGGCAGAAGACGATCTGGTTCGTCATCACATCACGCACCGTGAGCGAAGAAACGTCGTGGCCGTTGGCGAAGGCGCGCAAGGCAATGTCGCGATCCGTGACCATTCCGATCAGGCGATCATTTTCGCCGACGGGCAGGGCGCCGATATCCTCGTCCTTCATGATGTGCGCCACCGTGCGCAGGTCCGTATCCGGCGAGATCCAACGTACTCCAGAATGCATGGCTTCCGAAATTTGCATCGTAACCTCCGTTGTTCGGCAAAGGGAGAGCATAGGCGGAAATCATGGCTAATCGTTGATATCCGGCGGAATCTCGCCACGGCGGGACCGCTTGCGTCATCGGCTAAGCGGTCCCCAAAAGGGTCGGCGCGGCTGACACGCCCCGGCTCAAGTCAGATTCCTGCGCCGCTCCAGTTCCGCCTCGGTCGGCTGCTCGAATTCGAACGAGCCGGTGACGATCTCGCCGGCGCGGACGTATTTGTTCACGGTCACTCCGGAGCCAGAAGCCTTCGAACTGACGAGCTTCAGCGCCATCGGCGAGGCGCCGTCGCTGAACAGTTTCTTGCCCCTTCCAAGCACGACCGGAAAGATATTCACATACATCTCGTCGACCAGATCATTGCGGAAAAGTGTCTGCAGCAACTCGGTCGAACCCTGCGTCAGGAGGTCCGGCCCGTCCTCACTCTTCATCTTCTTCAGCGCGGCGACCACGTCGCTGCCGAGGCTCTGGCTGTTCTGCCAGCCGAGCTTGAAATCCGGATTGCGCGTCGCGACGAATTTGGTGATGCGATCGAACAAGGTACCGATCGGATCCTCGGGGCCGGCATAGGGCCAATGCGCCGCGAAAATGTCATAGGTCTTCCGGCCCAGCAGGAGGTCGAACGGCTTGGCGAACATCTCGTCCACCGCCGCACCCATCGTCTCGTCGAAATAGGGGGCCACCCAGCCGCCAAATTTGAAACCGCCGGTCGGATCCTCCTCCGGCCCGCCCGGCGCCTGCATGATTCCGTCGAGACTTACAAACGCACCAACAACGATCTTTCTCATTACGCTCTCCTTCGTGATCCTTGTGTTTGTATCGAGGACGACCGAAAGCAGATGAAACCGACACGTTCCGCAAAAATTTAACGCGCATCGTCAGCGGCGAACTTCCGCACCTATTCCTTCCGCGGCGGCCGCGCGTAGTCGGGAATCATGAAGCGCCGGCGATAGCCTCCCGGTGTCAGCCCGGTGACGCGCTTGAACAGGCGGCGGAAGAAGGCGGGATCCTCGTAGCCGACCTGCCAGCTGATCTCGTCGACCGGGGCTTCCGTCCGTTCGAGCCGGCGCTTGGCGTCCTCGATCCTCAGGCGCTGAACATAGGCGATCGGGCTTAAGCCGGTCGCACCGGTGAAGCGGCGCTTGAACGTGCGTTCGGCAAGCCCGGCGCGCCGGACCATCTCCTCCAGCGGATTGGCGACCGAGAAATGCGTCGCGATCCACTCTTGCGCTGCCTGGATTGCGACGTCTCCATGGTCATTGCGCCCCTCGAAGACAATGTAAGGCGCGAGCCCATCCTGATGCCATTGCAGCGCGAAGTATTTCGCGACGGCCTGCGCCGCGGTTGCGCCGGCATGGCGGGCGATCAGATAGAGCGCCAGATCGTGCCAGGTCATGGAGGCGCCCGACGTGATCAGTTCCTCGCGCTCGCCGGCAACGACCAGAACGCGCTCGGGGTGGATCGTCACTTTTGGGAATGCGGTGTGAAAGGCCTGGGCATAGCCGAAATGCACTGTCGCATCGACGCCGTCGAAAAGCCCAGTCTCGGCAAGCAGGAAAATACCCGAGCAGGCCGAGCACAAAAGCGCGCCGCGGCGATGCATGGCGCCAAGCCAATCGACCAGTTCCGGATGCCGCCCCTTCTGCCAACCGCTCGGTCCGAGCAGCACCGAGGGCACGATGACGATGTCGGTCGTCTCTATGGCGGCGATACCGCGCTGCACCATCACGGGCACGCCGCTTGCGAGCTCCAGCGGGCCGGGCCACAGCCCCACGATCTCGACGCGAAACGGCGGCGCCGATTGCGCGTGACCGGGAAGCACGGCAAAGGCGTTCATGACGTCGAAGATGCCGCTCAGCGTCGAGACCACTGCCTCGGGGATGGCGACGAGGCTCACGTGAAGTGGGTGCGTTCCGGTCTCGGGGGTGTTGCGCGGCATCTCGAATCCATTGGACAGGTGGCGCCCCATCTGCAAATGAGTTCTACCGCGGGAGGGGGCGTGGCGCAAACGGCCCTGTTTCGGACAATCCCGCTCTGCCGTTTGGTCGCTGCCGATGCGATCCTCTGCAAATCCTTAGACCTTCAGGTGGAAGAGAGGAGCAGGAAAGATGGAGAAGGTAGAAAACAGGATCGACCAGGCGAAGCTCGATGCGCTCGTCTCGCGGGCGATCGGCGATCTCTCGGCTGGTTACGGCGGCGTGATGGTGAGCCTCGGCAACCGCCTCGGCCTCTATAAAGCGATGGCCGGAGCCGGTCCGCTCACTTCAAGCGAACTGGCGGCACGGGCCGGCTGCGCGGAGCGCTATGTGCGCGAATGGCTCGGCTCGCAGGTGGCCGGCGGCTACGTGACCTATCATGCGAGCAGCGGCACCTACGAGCTCTCGCCGGAGCAAGCGCTTGTGCTGGCCGAGGAGGACAGCCCGGTCTTCATCCCCCATGCCTGGGCCGTTCCTGCGTCCATGTGGGCGGACGAGAACAAGGCAGTGGAGGCCTTCCGCACCGGCAGCGGCATTGCCTGGGGTGACCACGACGGGCGGCTTTATTGCGGTGTCGCCGCCTTCTACAGGAATGCCTATAAGGCAAGCTTGGTCGCCGAGTGGCTGCCGGCTCTCGGCGGCGCCATCGAGAAGAAGCTCAGGACCGGCGCGCGTGTGGCCGATATCGGCTGCGGGCACGGGCATTCGACGGTGCTGATGGCGAAAGCCTTTCCGGCCTCGCGCTTCCATGGCTTCGACATCCATCCGGAGTCGGTCATCGAGGCGCGTAAGGTCGCAGCGGAGGCAGGCGTTTCGGATCGGGTCACCTTTGCGACTGCGCGGGCGGACAGCTATCCCGGCTCGGATTATGACCTCATCTGCTTCTTCGACTGCCTGCATGATATGGGCGACCCGGTCGGCGCCGCGGCGCATGCGGCAAAGGTGATCGCAGGCGAGGGGTCGGTGATGCTGGTGGAGCCTTTCGCCAACGATCGGGTCGAAGACAATGTCTCGCCGGTTGCGCGGATCTACTACGCGGCCTCGACGACGATCTGCTGCGCCCACGCGATTTCGGATGGCGGCCATCTGGTGCTCGGCGCCCAGGCTGGTGAAGCAAGGCTGGCGGACGTGTTCCGCAAGGCGGGCTTCAGCCGCTTCCGCCGGGCGTTGGAGACGCCGTTCAATCTGATCCTCGAGGCCCGGCTATAGGTTGCCGTGCCACGGTTCGGAAACTGCGTTGTCGTAAAGGACTGGAGCGTTTCAAACGCTCCAGTCACGCTGCCTATTCCGATTGCACTGCGTGCCGGCAATTGACGACTGGACGCGTCGTCGCAATCACCTCACTATGCGCGCCATGACCCTTCCGCAGGATTTGATATGCCGGCCCTACCGCCAACTCGCGCGCAACGCCCGCCTTGCCAATGCGCGGCTGGATCGCGCCTGCATGGCGCTCATACCCGGTGAATGGGCGGCGCCGCGAATGTCCTTCTTCCCCTCTCTCAAGGAGACGATGGTCCATCTTCTGAATGCCGATCGCTATTACATCGACACGTTGCGCGGCGAACGGCCCGGCCTGGCGAGACCGCCGGGGAGCCGGAGCACGGCAGCCGAATTCGCGATAGAGCGCGCTGAGGTCGACGACTGGCTGGTCGACTTCAGCGAGAGCCTGACGGCGGAGGCGCTTTCGCGCAGGATCAGCATTCCCTGGCCGGAGAGGACGCTTAGCGAAACTGTCGCCGATACATTGCTTCACGTTTTCATGCACGGCCAGCACCACCGTGGCCAGATCCACTCGATGCTTTCGGGAACAAGCGTTCCGCCGCCGCAGATCGACGAATTCATCCTCGCCGATGACGGCGAGGCGCGCGTCGAAGACCTCGAGGCATTGGGCTGGACCGAAGCGCGGCTGACGCGATAGAGACCGCCGACTACCCTTTGCGCTCGGCCCCAAGGCGTCCTATTCTAGCAAAGTCGTTCGGCGCTCCGGGGGCATTGATGTCGGCACGGCCTTTCTCGAGAATTTCCGCGCCGTTCAACGGGCTGCTCGCCGCGATTGGGCTGGTGGCGGTCGCCGTCCTCACGACACCGGATATCACCGAGCGGATTAGGCTCGGCTTGCAGCTCCTGCTCGTGGCGATCTGGGGTATCTATCTCCTGCAACTGGTCGAGACGCTGGTCCTGCGGCGTGCGAAAGGTCCGCAGGACAGCACCCCGGCGATCGCCATTGATGTGCTGGCCGTTTTGGTGCCGCTTGCCGGCTTCCTGTTCGCCTCGACGCGCGATCAGGAGCTTTTCTGCGCGATCTGGCTTTTGAAGCCGCTGCGAAATTCCGCCTTCTTCCGGCTGATCGGCAGGGTGATTAGCAACGAGGCGCGCAACCTGATCGGCGTCACATCGGTCTTCGGCCTCGTGCTGTTCGCTGCGGCACTGGCTGGCTATTTCATCGAGCGCGACGTCCAGCCGGACAAATTTGGCAGCATCCCGCAGGCGATGTGGTGGGCCGTCGTCACGCTGTCGACCACCGGCTATGGCGACGCGATTCCGCAGAGCTTTGCGGGCCGTGTGCTGGCCGGACTGGTCATGATGTGCGGCATCGGCATCTTCGCGCTCTGGGCCGGCCTCCTTGCGACAGGCTTCTATGCGGAAATCCGCCGTCAGGACTTCGTGCGCAATTGGCAACTGGTCGCCGGCGTGCCGCTATTCCAGAACCTCGGCTCGTCCGCGCTCGTCGAGATCGTCAGAGCGTTGAGGCCACGCCTCGTGCCGGCCGGCGCCGTGATCTGCCGCAAAGGCGAGACGGGCGACCAGATGTACTTCATCGTCGAGGGCCGGGTCTGCGTTGCGACGCCGGCCCCGATCGAGCTTGGTCCCGGCAGCTTCTTCGGCGAGATGGCGCTGATCAGCGGCGAGCCCCGCTCGGCGACTGTGAGCGCCTCGACCGAGGTCTCGCTGCTTTCGCTGCACGCGGAGGACTTCCAGATGCTGTCAGTCAGTAACCCGGACATCGCCGACATCATCCGCAAGACCGCACTCGAGCGGCGCGGCGCGGCGCCGCGGACTTAAAAGAGGACAGGAGAACGGTCCGATGGTTGACATGACAAGTCCGCTGCAGCCCGGCGATCCGGCGCCCGCCTTCGCGCTCCCCGCGGCCAACGCCGAGGGAATTGTCTCCCTCGACGGCCTGCGCGGTCGCCCGTTCCTGATAGGCTTCTTTCGCGGGCTGCACTGCCCGTTCTGCCGGCGTCAGGTGAAGCAGCTTGCTCGCGTCCAGCCGGTGCTTCACGCCACCGGTGTGGAGACGCTCGCAGTGATCAACACGCCGGTCGAGCGCGCGCGCCTCTATCATCGCTACCAGCCGACGCCGGTAACCCTTCTTTGCGATCCGGGATGTGATACGCACCGGGCCTTCGGCGTGCCGCGGGTCGAGTTCCTGGCCGATGGCAGCGAAGAATCGGCGGAATGGCCGTCGCGAGCGAAGGTCGAGCAATTCCAAGAGGCGCGCATCAATCCGACCGGCGAACTGCCGCAACCGTTGCAGCCGATGGAAGCGAATGATGCGCTCAACGCCAAGGATGGTTTTGAGCTGGACGACACCGACAAAGCGATCTTTGCGAAGCACGGCACGCAGCTCGTCGGACACTTCCTGGTCGACGGGGCCGGCATCGTCCGCTGGGCGCAGCTTGAGGCGCGCGACGGGCCGGATGGCCTCTGCACCTTCCCCACCGCGTCCGAGATCATCGCTGCCGCCGACAATCTCGGACGCTGACCTTTGCGGCAAATGATCTAAGTCGGATCCTTTTCGTAGGTCCTGATCCCCGGCGGTAGCTGTACCCAGGAATGGCGACGGCAGTCATAGACCGAATCTTCGGGTGGCGGAAAGGCGGGGTCGGCGAAGGCGCCGACGGCGACCGCCACCGAGGATTCCTCGTAGCCCTCCTCCGTGTGGAAGAGGTTCGTCCTGCAGACCGGGCAGAAGCGGAACCTGAATCGTGCACCTTGATCGCCAGTGCGGACGTATTCGGTTGCGGTGCCCGTGACCTTGTAGGGGGCGGCAAAGGCGGCGAGCGCCGCAAAGACGCTGCCCGTTCGGCGCTGGCAGGCGAAGCAGTGGCAAACGCCGACGCCAAGCGGCTCGCCCTGAACGTCGATCCGCAGCTGGCCGCAGGCGCATGAGGCTGTACGGGAACGCATGGTGTACCTCGTGGAGGTCTTGGTGGTCAGACCGAGACCTCAGTCATCGTCGTCTTAGTAGCGTTCGCGATCGTGTCGCTCGCCGTCGTCGTCGCGGTATACCCGGTGGAGAAGGTAGCGCTGACAACGGCCATCTTCGCAGTGAGTTTCAACGACCCGCTCGTTGACGACGCCGTTGTTGGCCGAACTGTTCGAACTCGAATTTGACGATTGGCTTCCGGCCAACGCCGTGCCGGCAGTTATCGCCACGGCCGCAAGCAGGACAAGCTCTATACGCATATCGCTCTCCTTCCGTCGCCGCAATATTCAGCCACCGCGCCTGAATTGGCGATGAACGGCGCCCGTTCATGGGATCGCGAAAATGCTGATCTCGTTGCTGATGCCGCGAAGCGTGACATTGTGCGACATGGGATTGAGGCCGCGATCGTTGAGGAGGCTGGAGGCACGCGGGTCCTCCACCACCGAACCGGTGGCGAAGATCTCGCGCGAGGTTGCGAGGTGCTGGACGCGCGAGGCGATGTTGACCGTCTGGCCGAAATAGTCCTGGCGCTCGTTCAGGTTGACGGCGATACACGGCCCCTCATGGATGCCGATCTTGAGCAGCAGGTCCTCACTGCCGCGCTCTTCGTTGAGTTCGCGCATCGCATCGCGCATCCGCATCGCCGCCGCGACTGCCCGGTCCGGTGTCGGGAAGGTCGCCATCACCGCGTCGCCGATCGTCTTGACGACTGCGCCGGCCTCGGCCGCGACGATCTCGTTCAGGACCCTGAAATGGGTCTTGACCAGATCGAAGGCCGCAAGGTCGCCGACGCGCTCGTAAAGCTCGGTCGAGCCGCGCAGGTCGGTGAATAGGAAGGTGAGGCTGGTGATCTTCAGCCGCTGGTCCACGTCGATCGTGTCGGTGCGGTAGAGGTCGCGGAACGTCTGGTTGGAAAGCAGGCGTTTGGCCGTCAGGAATGGCCGGCGGCGGCCGAGCATGCCATGGAGCGCGTCGTTCGCGATGCAGACCGACGGCAGGGTGCGGACTTCCGCGTGGTTATCCACCTGGATCCGCAGCGGTCCCGGCTGGAGGCGCAAGGTCTCGTTGTGGCGATGGCCGCGATCGAAGACAAGCGCGAGATTCCTTCGCTCCTTGGTCGGCTCCCCAGCCACCTCCAGGAACTGCGCCGCATGCGTGACCGGCTCGAAGATAATGACGAACTCCGCCGGAAGCTGCAGCGCAATGAGTGCCTTCTCGCCGGGCGGCAATTCCAGCGCCTCGATCATGAACTCGTCGACCTTCTCCTCAAAGCCTTCGTCGGGCAGGTCGACGCCCGAGCCCCAGTAGATCTGGCGGAAATACTCGGCCGGCGGCAAGGCATGCGGATTGTGCGCCTCTATGTGACGTACCCGCGGGCTTACCGTGAAGGTCACCTCGACCATTTCGTCGAGCGTCGGCTCGTAGCCGGCGGCACAGAGCGCGCAGATATATTCTTCGTTCTGCAGGGATTTGAGCGAGGTATTGGCGTCGAGCACCCTGCCGCAGCCTGGGCAGAGCACATTCCACGACAATTCGAAGATGCCGTGATGGGACGCATGCAGGAAGCCAGCGATCGTCTGTTCCTCGTCGAGCCCTTCGGCCTTTGCGAAGGCAAGCGCGTTGATGCGGCAGAGCTTGCGGTCCGGAGCATCCCGCACCAACCGCTCGAAGGCATCCACAATTTTCGGCTTTACCGACTGGCGCAGCGCATCGAATAGAGTCTGGGCTTCATTCATCGCGCTATTCTATACGGAATCCGCCGCGTGGTCAGGGGATTTGATCGGCGCTTTGCAGACTTCGGCGAAAAGCTACCCAAGAATCTTGCTATCAGGCGGTCTTGAGTGCGCCGCGCGGCGATAAGGGCACTCAATAAGTATATATTTGGCAATACTAATTGTAATTTTGAAGTAAAGTAATTATTGTGTTGTTTTTCAATGGTATTTCCCAATTCATTGTAGCATTACAACTGAAAATACAGTAATGAGCTCTCGCGGTTATATTTTTGGGTTGGGAGAGCTCAACATGGCCACTATTGTGGGCACTGTCGGAAATGACGCGTTACTAGGAATTGACGAGAAAGATCGCATCTGGGGCCTCATCGGTGCCGACGAGATCGATGCGGGTGAGGGTGACGATCTGGTCGACGGCGGTGCAGGAGACGACCGCCTGACGAGCAGGGACGGTTACGACCGTCTCGATGGTGGCGAGGGCGACGACCAGATCGCCCTGATCGGCACTGGCGGCGCGATCACCGGCGGATCCGGGTTCGATACGCTCGCGATCGACCTTTCCAACGTCGATACGGCCGTCAGGTTTAGCGGTGAACACGGTCATGGCATCATCGGCTACGACGACAGGTCGAATTGGGAACACATATTCTTCAACCGGATCGAGCGGCTCGTGCTGACCACCGCAAGCGGCGACGACCGCATCTTCGGTGCCACGACCAACGACATCATCTCGACCGGCGCCGGAGACGACATCATCGGGCCTTACGGCACCGACGGCGACGACGGCACCAGCATGCTGGGCGACGACACGCTCGAGACTGGCGACGGCGCGGACATCATCGTAGACAGAAGCGGCGCAAACCGCATCTTCGCGGGCAACGACAACGACAAGGTCACGACCACGCTTTCATCCGCGGTGATCGACGGCGGGGACGGCTGGGATACGCTCTCCCTGATCGATGAGGAGAGGACCGAGGACCTGACGGTCGACTTCGCGCGGGGCCTTGCCTCGACTGGCACGCTGATCAGCAACATTGAGGCCGCCCACGTCCACCTTGGCAGCGGCAACGATACGCTGATCGGCGGAAATCTCTCCTCGCTCTACGCCGATCTCGGCGAAGGCGACAACTATGCTGCGGGCAGCAGCGGCAGGGACCACCTCGTGTCCGGAAGCGGCGACGACGCCCTCTATGGCGGTGCCGGCGACGACGTTCTGGTCAGCGACGGCGGCAACGATGTGCTGATGGGCGGCGCCGGCAACGACGAGATCCACGACTCCGGCACGAGTTTTGACGATGGCGACACGATCATCGATGGCGGGGCGGGCGACGATCTGATCCTCGTGCATTCTCCCGCCGGCTTCATCAATGGCGGTGACGGGAACGATACGCTTCACATCACCGCGCCACTCCCATGGGTGACCAATTTCGATGCCGCGACGGGTATGCTCGGCACGACGCTGTTTTTCAGCGGGATCGAGAGGTTCAAGGTGGCGGGCGGCGCCGCCGACGATACGATTCGCACGCTCGCAGGCAACGACAACCTCACGGGCAACGGCGGTAATGACCACCTCGACGGCGGGGCGGGCAACGACCTGCTTTGGGGCGGTGTCGGTAACGACGTGATGACGGGCGGTGCGGGTGCCGATAGCTTCCTGTGGTCGTCCGATACGTCTTCCCGCAGCGGCGTCGACCATATCACCGACTTTGACGCGGATGATGGCGACGTGCTGCGGTTCATCGGCCACGCGTCGACGGCTACGGGAATCGACAGCTTTGCGGACCTCGTTGCGGCGGCGACCGAGACGGGCGACGGGCTCTACATCGCCTTCAACGGCTCCAGCACGTTTGGGCTCTTCCTCGACAACATGTCGCTGTCCGACCTCTCGGCGGACGACATCATCTTCGCTTAGATGGCGATGTTCTTGGATTAAGCCGACCTGCCGTCAGAGGGTGCCGCGCGTCCAATCAGCCGACGAGCTCTTCGCCGCGCGCGGCGATTCTCTCGTAGGCCTCGTCGATCGGCGCACGCGTACGAGCGAAGCGGCCTGCTGCAAGGCGCAACAGGGCCTTCAGATGCGCGCGCCCACCATAGCCGACGATCGGCGCAAAGGGTGTCATCTGAGGCTGCGGCGCAGGATAGAGGCGCGCGAATTCCGCGAAATTTGTAAAACCCTCGTGTATGCCGGCCTCGAGAAGGAGCGTTTCGACGGGGGTGCCTTCCGCCAGGATCACGTCATGGGTATCGAGCATGATATGGAAATACTCGATCTCTTGCTCTTCCGTCGGAAGAGCGGGTGCAATCGACGTCCCATTGACGAGATACTGTACCCTGATGAGGACGCCATCGATGAACAGGGCGTGGCCGGCGGAGAGATAGAGATCCCTATGCGGCGTATGCTCATCAAGGGCATGCCGCCTGATGCGGATCGGCACGACACTGTCGTTCCAACTGGACCCGCTCAGCCGGTAGAGATGGCGGCCGATCCATTTGATCGCGCGGGCTTCGCCCTGCAAGGTTTCGACAAGATCACCGATCCGAAGATCCTCGATCCGGGCCTCGCCACCCGGGGTCATGACCGAAGTGCCGCGGAGAAGACATTTTTGCCCTTTACCGGGGTTGTTTCCCGGCCCTCTGCCGGGTTTCGGTCCGTTTCCCGGTTTTGCCGCTTGGGCATGGGCTGTTGAAGACGGGAAGAGCGTCGTCACGGCAAGCGTGCCCATTGCCGCAATTCTGACGCCTGTCGCGGCGGCCAGACCGAGGAAGTGACGTCTTGCCCGATTAAGTTGCGGGCGCTGCTCTCTGGCTGACGACATGGTTCTCTCCCGACTTTCCAACACACGGTTTTCGAGAACGACCGCAGCTTATCGTGACGCAGAATATCAAATGAGAAAATTCGCATATTCGTTCCGACGCATACGGCAACCGTCGTACTCACAGCCTCCAAGGTGAGAGGTGAATCATGCTTTTGGAGAGGGGGATTGCTGCAGCAACAGCACCGCCGTCTTACGCGCAAGGGTCGCTGTAGCACTGAATTGTAACAGGTCTTTGTCCTTCAATCGAGGCCGATTGAGGGACAAAGACATGCAGCAGGAGCCGGTCGGCATTAACACGCGATAAGTGTTTTCCCCCTAGCATGCGTTTCGGGGACACTCTTTCTCAAAGGCGATCAATGTCATTTTTCGGCGTTTCCGGAATGTACTATTCCGGCGAATCCCTTGGCGAACACCGCATCGTGCTTGCCGAGGACTCAAACCTGTTTGCATCGATGGTTTCGAAGCGGCTGAAGGAGTTGTTCGACATCGACGTGATTGTCTGCCGCGACTACGAGGATTTGCAGTTCGCCGTCGAGAACGCCTCCTTTCCGGCTTCGCTCGCGATCTCCAACATCAATCTGCCCGGCGCGGAAAACGGCGAGGCGCTGAACTATCTGATCGACATGAGCGTGCCGACCATCGTCTTCACCGGCTCTTTTCAGGAGAAGACGCGCGAAGCGATCCTGGCCAAGGACATCGTCGATTATGTCATCAAGGACAGCGTCTTCGCCGTCGACATGCTGGCGGAGTCTGTCTGCCGCTTTCTGACCAACCAGAAACATCACGTGCTGATCGTCGACGACAGCCCGACCGCGCGGGCGCTTCTGACGACGCAGCTCAAGCGCTACAATTTCCGCACCAGCTCGGCCGAGAGCGGTGCCGCAGCGCTGGAGATCCTGAAGAACAATCCTGACATCGCGCTTGTCATCACCGACTACAACATGCCGGACATCGATGGTTTCGAGCTGACGCGACGCATCCGTGCGGCTCATGGCCCGCATCAGTTGCGCATTATCGGCGTCTCGTCCTCGACGAACCGGCTGCTTTCCGCACGTTTCCTCAAGGCCGGCGGCAACGATTTTGTTGTGCGTCCCTTCGTCAACGAGGAATTCTACTGCCGCGTCAACCAGAACCTCGACACGCTGACAAAGATCCGCACCCTGAGCGGGAAGATGAAAGTCCCGGCCTGAAGGCGTACTCCTTTCAGGTCTCGCGGTAGGCTTGCGTGCTTGTGGATTTCGGGACTGCCGGTTGCTGTGTTAACGGAATCGCAATCGACAGGCCTTTCAATCCGTACAAATAAGAAAAGGGGAAGCCCGGTGACGGACCCTGTCGAATGGCAACTCGGCAGATGAGCGTGTACCGGGCAATTGTTTTTGGCCAGCGTCATTCTCGGGAAGCACGCCTGCGGCCAGTGCATGAATTACTGAACGATTGCTTGAATCGGAGACGATTCAATCGCCGAAAACCAGGAACCGTGCATGAATTCATTTGGTTGCAGTTATCCGGCATCTTGGGGCGAGATACGGGTTCTGTAGGGATGGGGTTGCTGGGACCGTGAGACTACGTCGCACGTCGGGGCAGGCGAACAGCGTGCAGAAGCATCGCGACAAGCGGTTGCTGCTCGTCGAAGATTCGCGCATGTTCGCGACGGCGTTGAAATACGGGCTGGAAAGCACGCTCGGCGCACGGGTGACGCATTGCGGAACGCTCGAAGCGGTGAAGGCCGAGCTAGCTGCCGGGCCTGACGAATTCTCCCTGGCAGTGCTCGACCTAAATCTGCCCGACGCGCCGAACTGCGAGGCGCTCGATTTCGTTCTCGCCAGCAACGTACCGGCGATCGTCTTTACAGCCGCCTTCAACGACCATACGCGGGAGGAGATCCTCGGCAGGGACGTGCTCGGCTGCATCGTCAAGCACGAGCCGCAATCGATCGAGCGGCTGATCGCCGCCGTCGACCGGGCGCTGACCGAGGGCCGGACGACGGTGCTGCTTGTCGATCCCAACAAGGCGTCGCGCTACGATCTCGCCGGTCTTCTGCGTCGGCAGCGCTTTTCGGTCGTTGAGGCGTCGGCGGCTGGCGAAGCCTTGCGGCTGCTCGACGCCGGTGAGGCGATTGATCTGATCGTCACGGATACCGAACTCGAGGATATGGCCGGCGCGGGACTGATCGCAGAGATCCGCAGCCGCCAGGGCGAGGAAGCCGCCCCGGTCATCGGCCTCTCCGATCACGGTGACGCCCGTCTGGCGGCGCGTTTCCTGGAGGCGGGCGGGGTGGACTTCATCCGCAAGCCATTCCTGGAGGTGGAATTCAGCGCACGGGTGGGGCAGGCCGCCGCCATGCAGAAGCGCTTGCAGGCGCTGCGCCGCCTCGCGGCGAGCGACTATCTGACGAACATCTACAATCGCCGCCACTTCTTTCTCACCGGCCCACGGCTCGTCGAGCAGTGCCTGAGGCGCGGCGAGAGCACCGCGATCGCCGTTCTCGACATCGACCATTTCAAGCGTCTCAACGACACCTATGGCCACGAGATCGGGGACATCGTGCTGAAACACGTGGCGCGGCGTCTGAAGGCAATTGTCGGAGAGGAGCATCTGTTGGCGCGCCTCGGCGGCGAGGAGTTCGGCATTCTCTTCAACGGGCTGGACGCGCGCCGTGCCTATGACTTCTGCGAGCGGCTGCGGCTCGAACTGGAAAAGTCGAAAATCGTCGCAGACGACGAGGAACTGACGATCACAATCTCGATTGGCCTCGCGACCATTGAGGCCCAGGAAGCCTTCGACAACTACCTGCACGCGGCCGACCAGTTCCTCTACATGGCAAAACATGCCGGGCGGAACCGGGTGATGTCGGAACTGACGCTGCTCGACTCGCTGGCGTCGTAAGGCTTTTCCAGGAAAATGCGTAGAGCAAGACGCAATCGCGACAGCCCGCCGCTGCACCAAAAATCGGCAATTTGCGCGCTGCATCCGATCAGTTTCGATCTTGTCGGCAGCGCTCTCCCGGATTTCCTCATTCCTGTGCTTATCACAGGAATCCAGCCACGGCGCGTTCGCGCCGTGATTGACTCTGCCCATTGACTGCCAGCCGGAGATTTACCGCGCCATCTGCAGCGTCAGCTTGCGCTCAGCGCGTTCCTGCTGGGGCGAGCGGTTGTAGAGTTCGCGATAACATTTGGAGAAGTGCGAGGCCGAGACGAAGCCGCAGGCGACGGCCACTTCCACCACCGGCATCGACGACTGGATCAGTAAGTGACGGGCGCGGTCGAGCCGGATCTCGAGATAATAGCGCGCCGGCGAACGACCCATTTCCTGGCGGAAAAGGCGCTCGATCTGACGGCGCGAAAGGTCGGCGTTCTCGGCGATCTCGAGCAGCGACAGCGGCTCGGCGAGATTGCTCTCCATCAACTCGATGATCGACAGAACCTTGGAATTCTGCACACCGAGGCGGGCCCTGAGCGGCAGGCGCTGCCGGTCATGCGGCCCGCGCACGCGATCGGTCAGTGCCTGTTCGCAGACCCGGTTGACGAGGTTCTCGCCGAAATCCTGGTCGATCAGGTTCAGCATCATGTCCAGCGAGGCGGTGCCGCCGGCGCAGGTATAGATGTTGCTGTCGATTTCATAGAGGTCGGCATAGACCTCAGCCTGCGGGAAGCTTTCGGAGAAACCGGGCAGGTTTTCCCAGTGGATTGCGCAGCGCTTGCCGGTCAAGAGGCCGGCGGACGCCAGCACATGGGCGCCGGTGCAGAGGCTGCCGACGGCGACGCCGCGATTATAGACCTCACGCAGCCAGGCGTTAACCGACTTGTTCTGGAAGTCTTCTACATAGACACCGGAACAGACGAGCACCATCGAGGGCCGGTTCTCTCCGGCGAGGAACTTGCGTTCGTCGGCAAGCGAAGCATTGACCTCGAGCGCTATGCCAGCGGAGGAAAAGACCTTCTGACCATCCGTCGAGGCGAGGCGCCATGTATAGGCGTCGTAGCCGAGCATCCGGTTGGCTATGCGAAGCGTTTCGATGGCCGCCGAGAAGGGGAGCATGGAAAAGTTCGGCACCAGAAAGAAAACGAGCGAACGCTTTTTGGTCAACGGTTTGTTCATGAGTCCTCCCAGGCTCTACGCTGCACATATTCGTCGCGTGGATCGGGTCTCTCGGCTTGTCAATTTGCGACACTGACATGGAAAGCCGCGACTGGGAAGATATTTCTCATTGCGACATGGCAGCAATCCGGCCATTTTGCGCGGCTTTCCGGCAAGTTTGTGAGAAAGCGACAGAATGTCCGGAACGCGTGGCGCAATCTGGCAAAAGCCGCGCAGGATGAGCAGCGCTTGTGCCTGCCTCTCCAGGTTGCAGTGTTGTTGATTGCGACCTCCTCGCAGGAGGTGTCAGCGGTGTCGGTTTCTGACAAGGCCCATGTGGTCTCCAAAGTTGGATCGCGACCTTGGGGCTGCCGGATATAAGCCGAGCCGCCCTTGTACGGCTGCACCTCCACTTCCGGTACGCTTGCTTGTCAGGCCGATATAGGGTACTCCCCTATACTATGCATACAATCCGCAACCAGGCCAAGCTGCTCGCCCGTGTCCGTCGCCTCAAGGGCCAGATGGAGGCGATCGAACGTGCGCTCGAGGCCGAGCGCCCCTGTGGCGAAGTTCTCAATCTGGTGGCCTCCGTGCGCGGCGCCGTCCAAGGCCTCACTGTCGAACTGATCGAGGATCATATTCGCGAGCACGTTGCCGCCCCGGGGGCGGGCGACGATCTTGAGCAGGAACAGCGCGCCCGCGAGCAGGGCGCCGACGAGCTGATCGAAGTCGTCAGGAGATACCTGAAATGAGCAAGGCCCACGCTTCCGTCTCGACCGGGCACGATCATGTCTTTCTCGGCGACAATCACCGGCGCAACGAGCGTCGCACCTGGCTCGTCATTGCGCTGACAGCGGCGATGATGGTGGCGGAAATCGCAGCGGGCACGTATTACGGCTCCATGGCTCTCGTTGCCGATGGTTGGCATATGTCGACCCATGCCGCCGCCATGCTGATCGCGGCGCTCGCCTATCTCTACGCCCGTCGTAACGCCCGCAATCGCCGTTTCACCTTCGGCACCGGCAAACTCGGCGATCTCGCCGGCTTTGCGAGCGCGATCGTGCTGGCGCTGATTGCGCTGTTGATCGGCTGGGAAAGCCTTCTCCGCCTGCTGAACCCGGTTGCGATCAGCTTCCCGCAGGCGATTTCCGTCGCCGTGCTCGGCCTTGCCGTCAATCTCGCCAGCGCCTGGCTGCTCTCCGACGATCACGCGCATCATCATCACCATCACGACGATCATCACCACGCGCACGGAGCGGCCGGTCACGGCCGCGACAACAATCTGCGCGCCGCCTATCTGCATGTGCTCGCGGATGCGCTGACTTCGGTTCTGGCGATCGTCGCGCTGACGGCGGGAAGCCTCTATGGCTGGACCTGGCTCGATCCGTTGATGGGTATGGTCGGCGCCCTGGTGATTGCCCGCTGGTCGGCCGGCCTGATCCGAGACGCCGGCAGTGTCCTTCTGGATTACCTTCCGGCCGGCGAGGACTTGCCGGAGGAGATCCGCGCCGCGATCGAGAAGGACGGCGACCGCATCACCGATCTCCACGTCTGGCAGCTCGGCCCTGGCCATCACGGCGCCATCGTCTCACTGGTGACGAAAAACCCGCAAAGCCCGTCGCTCTACAGAGACAAGCTCGCGCATTTGCACGAGCTTTCCCATGTGACGGTCGAAGTCGAACGCCTGGCGGCATGACTTCCGCGCTCCGCCGGCCTCTCGCATGTTTCCTTAAAGGACAAAAACATGCGGCATTTCAAAGTGCTACAGCGTCCGCGTGCGTCTGAAAAGACGCATGGCGATGTAGACGGCGGCAGGCCGCGGCTGCGTCGGCGACATCGTGCTGCAATCCGTGGGACGCCTTTTGCCCGAAACGGTGCGGCAAAGCGATGTCGTTGCCCGAATAGGCGGCGAGGAGTTCGTCGTTTTCCTGCCCAACACGGAACTCGGCAACGCAAGGCTTTTGGCGGAGCGTATACGACAGAATGTCCAGCGAGCGGGTATCGAGGTCGAAGGCAGGCAAATCAGGATCACGACCAGCGTCGGCTGGCACTGGCATCACGGCATCGGGCGAAGGAAGGCGGCCGCAACCGCGTGGTGTTCAGCCAGCCCGAGCGCCTGCTGCATGTTTCCTTGACTCGTAGCCGATCTAAGGACGAGGCCTGATGGATGTGAGGAAAGAAGCCGATTTTGCGGCGGCCATCCGGAGAGAGCCGATCAGGGAACTATCGCCGCAGATCGTCACCCGTCTGCATGACTGAAAATCGTTCGCGGCACCCGCAAAGAAAAAGGGCATTCCGTTGGGGAATGCCCTTTAGAGGTCAAGTCTTGCCCGACATCGGGCGGGGGGATATTTGGCGTCGGCGCTCATTGTTCTGTCTTATGGGCCTCGTGCACCTCGTCGTCCGCGGACGGGAAGCCGATATCCTTCAGCGTGTCGTAGGACAGGCTTTCCAGGACGACTTCATTGCGGTGCCGCTTCCAGGCGGCCCAGGCGCGGGCGCGCAGGTTAAAGAGACCGGGCAGGGCGGACAGCCCGTGGCTCGACGATGAAAACTGGTTCGTAGACATTTCTGGTTCCTTCTGAGCTTCTCAAAAGGTCGCGACCATGATGGTAGATATGGCGCAACCTCATTCATCATTCAAACGAATATGTTTGATGTTTTCCATCAAACATGGTGATCGGTTGCCGCCTCACACAACAACTCTATCCGAAGGCGTCGCCGGATGTTGTTCCATGAGTAACAGGTCATTCCTGACCCTCGCGGGAAGTCTCGCCAATTCACGGCGGGTTTCCACCCGATTCCTGGCGATGTTGTTGGCGCGCCGCCTCGTGGCGATCCGGTCGATGAGGGACCGGACATGCGCCAAGATGGCGAGGACCATGTCGTTATCGCCCGAGGTAAACGCCACGGTTTCCGGTTGAAGCCGGACGACCGTATCCCGTTTGGCGGTGGCGGCGGCCATCTGCCCGTCGGTTTTCATGTATGCGGCGTTGCCATGCGGCGTAATCACCAGTGTCAACGCGGACATGAGCTTCCTCCTTTTTGAGATCGCGCTGCCAGTCCAGAAGCATGAACGGCCCTGGATCTTCCTTGCAGCTTGACTATCGCTCACGCTTGATGTTCAATCAAACGAAATGAACTAATGCTATCTTTCAGATTTTCTGAATGAGGATGCCGCCATGAACATGATGTTGCGCCACGCGCTTCCGTTGCTTGAGATGGATGTCCTGAAGACCTTTGTCGCCATTGCCGAAACCGGCAACTTCACCACCGCGGCCGAGACGGTCTACCGCACGCCGTCGGCCGTCTCGATGCAGATCAAGAAGCTCGAGGAACTGCTCGGCTGCACACTTTTTCTGCGTGACGCGCGCTCGGTGTCGCTGACGCCGAAGGGCGAGCTGCTGCTCGGCTTTGCCCGCCGGCTTCTGTCGCTCAACAATGAAACGGTGTCGCGCTTCCTTCTGCCCGACATGAACGGTGTGGTCCGGGTTGGCGCCCCGGAGGATGTCGGCGAGCGGATCCTGCCGGACGTCTTGAAGCGCTTTGCCGAATCCTATCCGAATGTCACCGTCGACGTATCGATCGGCATGAGCAACGCCATGCGCAAGCGCGTCGACGAGCACCGGCTGGACATCGCCATCTTCAACAGCCTGACTGACGATGTGCCGAAGGGCACGGAAATCCTGATGCAGGAAAAGCTCGTCTGGGCCGGCGCGAAATGCGGCAATGCGCATTTGCGCGATCCTCTGCCGGTTTCGATGTGGGAGGACGGCTGCGTCTGGCGCGCCGACGCCGTCGAGAAACTGTCACGGGCCGGCCGCAAGTTCCGCGTCGCGTTCCTCAGCGCCTATACGACCGGGCAGCGGGCGGCGGTGCTCGCGGGCCTCGCCATCGCGCCGCTGCCGCGCTACCTCGTCCGCGGCGAGATGGTCCAGCTCGGCGAACACGACGGGCTGCCGGATCTCGGCCATTACGACATCGGGCTCAAGGTCATAGAGGATGCGCCGGCGCCGGTGCTGGCAGTCGCCGATCATGTGCGTGCGGCCTTTGCCGAGCTCCAGATGCAATAGATCCGCTCAAATTATAGAAGCGTCGCGTTCGGGGCGCCGCGTATTCGATCGAATGCGCGGCGCTTTCGTTTTCCGGGCTTTTGCTGCGTGTCTTCAGATTGACAGAAATAAGTCTCGGCTTATAATAAGTCATGACTTATGAAGATAGATTGTTCGCAGCCCTTGCCGACCCGACGCGGCGCGCGATTTTCGAGCGCGTCGCTGGGCGGCGGCAGTCGGTCGCCGAACTGGCGCGGGCGATGCCAGTATCGCAGCCGGCGATTTCGCAGCATTTGAAGGTTCTGAAGGAAGCGCGGCTTGTGAGGGACGAGCCTTCGGGCGCACGCCGGATCTATTCGATCGATCCGGAGGGGCTGGGGCCGCTGCGGGCGTGGCTCGACCGCTTCTGGACCGAGCAACTCGCAGCCTTCAAGGCCGCGGTCGAGACGGCGGACGAATCCTGAAATATTATCAAACGGGAGAAAGCAACATGAACAAGATCGAGCCGACGCCGGTCCGCAAGTCCGTCACCGTGCGCGCGTCGCCGGAAAAGGCGTTCGACGTCTTCGTCAGCGGCATGGGAACCTGGTGGATCAAGGGCCATAGTGTGTCGCAATCCGGCCAGAAGACGGTGGTCGTCGAGGCCGTTGCCGGGGGGCGCTGGTACGAAATCGGTAACGCCGGCGAGGAGTGCGACTGGGGCCGCGTCATCGATTGCGATCGACCGAACCGCATCCTCTTCGCCTGGCAGCTTAATGCCGATTTCACCTTCGATCCGGCGTTTTACACCGAGGTGGAAGTCCTCTTCGAGGCAAAGGGCGACGAGACGACAGTGACCCTCGAACACCGCCACCTTGCGAATTACGGGGCGAAGGCCGAAGAGATGCACGGCATGTTCGATTCCGAGAGCGGCTGGGGCGGATTGCTCGCCTCCTATGCCGCCAAGGTGGCGTAAGGTCTCGGCTGCGCCCAACTCACCGCATGGACATCAAGGTGGTCATCAGGCCCGCCTTGATGTCGATCGCGGGCTTTGCTTCAAGCGCGTCTGCCGGATAGCCGATGTCCTGCAGCTCGTCGGGGCTGAGGGTCTTAAGCGCTCTCAGTGTCCGCGCGTGCCGGCGCTGTTTTGCAAAGTCAGCTGCAGCAGAGGCGAGGCGCTCTTTCAGAGCGTGGACGATATCGCCGGTGTGGGCTGCGTATCCGGAGTGATAGTCTGTCGTAGCCATTTCGGCCTCCATCTTCGAACTGATGGAGGGAGCTTGCCACGGCCGCGCTTTGCCGCTGTTCAGGCGGGAGTGAAATGCGGGTGAGGCCGAAGGGGACAAGCGCTAAATCTGCGTTAAATCGAGCGCAATCAATGCTAACGTGGCTCGTATTTTCTGAATGGAGCCAGCGCATGCGCATTCGGTTGCTCGGGGAACTCACCGTCGTTTCGCCGTCGGATCAACCGGTTCGGTTCACGACGCGCAAGACCGCGCTCGTCTTTGCTGCCCTGGTGTTGGCAGGGCGCCGCGGCGTGCGACGAGCGCTGGTGGCCGATAGCTTCTGGCCGGGGCGTGGCGAGGCGCAAGCGCGCAACAGCCTGCGCCAGGCGCTCGTCGACATCAGGCACGCTTTCCCGGCCGGCAATCGCGCAGCGATCGAGATCGAGTCCGACCTTGAGACGGTCGGCCTTGCCGCCGGCTCAAGCGAGGCCGACCTCTGGGTCTTCGATCACCTGATCGAACAGGGCGGGATCGGTAATCTTGCGGCTGCGGCGGAGCTTTACCGCGGCGATCTCCTCTCCGAGACCTCGATTCCCGACGAGCTCGAACAATGGTTCCAGCCGCACCGCAGCAACTACCGGCAGAAGGCGTTGCAGCTCGTCGAGCGACTGAGCCGCGATCTGAAGGCTGGCGGCGACACGGCGGGCGAGCAGGCCTGCGAGCACCTGGCGGAACGGCTGCTGGCCTCCGAGCCCGCCGCCGAGGAAGCGCACCGCGCCATGATCCGGATCTACCAGCATCGCGGGCAGGCGAATGCGGCCATGCGGCAATACCTCCTCTGCCGCCAAGCGCTGCAACGCGAACTCGGCGTCGAGCCGGAGGCGGCGACGCGGGTACTGATCGAAACGCCTCCGGAAGCGCCGCCGCAGCAGTCTCCCGTCACGGCCGTGAAAAAGGATGCCCATGCCGCAGTGCCACGCGAAAGGGAGCAGCCCTCCGTCGTCGTCATGCCGTTCGACAATCTGAGCAGGGAGGAGGATGACTATTTCGTCGATGGTGTCGTCGAAGAGATCACCGCGGCGCTGTCGCGCGTTCGCGATTTCTTCGTGATCGCCCGCCAGTCGGCCTTCACCTACAAGGGCCGCTTCATCGATGTGCGCGAAGTGGGAGCCGAGCTCGGCGTTTCCTATGTGGTGGAGGGCACGGTTCGGCGCGGCGGCGATCGTCTGCGCATTTCCGTGCAACTGGTCGATGCGGAGTCGCGCAAGCAACTGTGGTCGGATCGCTACGAGGGGGCGGGTGCGGACCTCTTCGAGTTCCAGGACCGGATCGCGGCCCAGGTCGCCGGCGCCATCCATCCGGCCGTCCGTCACGCGGAGATTGAATCCGCGACGCGCAAGCCGCCCGCAAACCTCAGAGCCTACGACCTGGTAATGCGCGCCTTCCCCAAGCTTTGGGGCCAGAACGCCGTTGCGATCGCGGAGGCGATGAAGACGCTTCAGGAAGCGCTGCAACTCGACCCGAAATATGGCCGCGCGCATGCGTTGCTTGCCTGGTGCCACGCGCTGAACATCACCTATCTCTGGTCACCAGACCAGGCCGCCGAGTTGCAGACGACACTTGATGCCGTCGATCGGGCATCCGGCCTCATCGAGGACGACCCGACGGCGCTCACCGCGTGCGGGGCAGCGGTCAGCCTGTCTGGCGATCAGCAAAGGGCGGCAGCACTCATCGAAAGCGCGCTTGCCATTGATCCGAACAATGCATGGGCTTGGACCCGGTACGCCTGGGTCGGGATCTATCAGGACCAGGCAGCCGAGGCGCAGGAACGGTTCGAGCGCGCGATGCGGCTCAGCCCGCTCGATCCCTTCGGCTTCAACATGCGCATGGGGCTAGGGGCGGCCTACGCGCTCGCCGGCCGGTTTTCTGAGGCGGTCGCGATCGCCCGGGACGTGGTTACGCGCCATACGAACGTCACCTGGGCCTACCGTCAATTGGCGGCCTGGGCCGCGATGAACGACGACATGAAGACCGCCCATTGGGCAGCCGAGCGGTTTCTCGCCATTCAGCCCGACTACACGATCGCCAAATATATCGCGCTTCCCTCGCTGCATGACGTCAGTCGTTTCCGCGAGACCATGGCGGCAGGCATGAAGAAGGCGGGCATGCCGGAGAAATAGGGGCCGCCGTCGGTCGACCAGCGGTAGCTGAACGCACCTCATTCCTGTGCTTGTCACAGGAATCCAGGAGCGCCCAAGTCCTTGGGCGCGGGAGACGCTTGCGCGCAACGGAAGTGGCGCCACCGCGATTGCGGCGCCTGCGTTACTGCCAGACGAAGTCAATCACGGCGCCCCATTGAGTTTGCCTGTACCGTTCTATTTCACCGGCAGACGCTGTCTGACGATCGCGGCGTGGAAACGGGCGCCGTGAACCAGTCCGGCGTCGTTGAAATCGTAGGTCGGATTGTGCAGCGGTGCGGAATCGCGTCCGTTTCCGAGGAAGACGAAGCAACCGGGAACGTGTTCGAGGAAGCGGGCGAAATCCTCCGAGCCGGTCATCGGTTCGCGGGCGGTGGCGATATGATCCGGTTCGAACACGGTTCTTGCGGCGGCGAAGGCTTCCTCCACCAAGGCCGCGTCGTTGAGGAGGGGTACGAATTCGCGCGTATAGGTCACTTCGGTGGAGACGTTGTAGGTCAGTGCCGTGCCTTCCGCGATTACGCGCATCTGCTTCTCGATCTCGGCACTCACTTCCGTCCGGAAGCTCCGTGCATCGCCAAGGATGCGAGCAAGACCGGGCAGGGCGTTGCGGGTGCCGTCGGTGATGAGTTCGGTGACCGAGACGACGCCGATATCGGCGGGACTTAAGCGGCGCGAAACGATCGTCTGCAGGTTGGTGACGAGGGCGCAGGCGGCGACCAGCACCTCATTGCTGGCGTGCGGACGCGCGGCATGGCCGCCGACCCCCTTGAGCACGATTTCGAAATTGTCTTCCGCCGACATCATGGCGCCGGCACGGGTCTCGAAATGGCCAACCGGAAGCCCCGGCATGTTGTGCAGGCCGTAGATTTCTTCGAAGGGGAATCGCTCCATCAGGCCATCGTCGAGCATCGCGAGTGCGCCTTTGCCCCATTCCTCCGCTGGCTGAAAGATGAATCGTACGGTGCCGTCGAAGCCGCCGTCTTCGGCGAGCAGCTTTGCGGCGCCAAGCAGCATGCTCGTGTGGCCGTCGTGGCCGCAGGCATGCATCACGCCCGGGTTTTGCGAGCGATACTCGGCCACTCCCTGTTCCGGAATGCGCAGCGCATCCATGTCGGCGCGAAGCGCAATGGCGCGGTTGCCGCTGCCTCGACGGAGCGTGCCGACGACGCCAGTGCCGCCGATGCCTTCGGCGACATCAAGGCCAAACTCCCTGAGCTTCGCCGCGACGAAGGCGGAGGTCCGCTTCTCCTCGAAACCGAACTCCGGATGGGCGTGAAGATCGCGCCGCCATTCCGTCATTTCCCTTTCGAGCATCGTGAGATCGGTCATCGGATCTTTCCTTCAGCGGCTAGGCGTTGGATGACATCGAGCAGGACATCCGCGTCCGAGGCAGCGAGGCGCACCAGCCTGCCATCGCCGTCCCGACCGATTTCGCCGAGGGCGCGGATGCGGCTGAGGAGCCGCTCAGCATTGATGGAAAGGGCGCTCATGCCGTCACCCCTTGCGCCTGCCGGCGACCAATGACCTCCGCCGGGGTCATGCCGACAAGCTCGGCGTAGCGCTGCGGATCCGTGGCACCCTCGGTGTTGAAAAGCAGGACGCGCGAGGTTTCATCGAGGCCGATCGCTGCCCGGATGGCAGGGGTGGTCGCCGCCCGAATGAGGCCTGCCAGTCCCGCGCCGCCGCTTTCCCCGGCGACAATCGCCGGATCGTTGCCGGACGGGCGCGCCAGCAGGTTCATCGCTGCAATGGCGTCCTGCTCGTCGACGGTCATGAAGACGTCGGCGACGTGCTTGAGCACCCGCCAGGCGACAAGCGAGGGATCGTAGCATTCGAGCATGGCCATCACCGTCGGCTCGCCATGGGCGATCTTCACGGGATGCCCGGCACGCGCAGTCTCGAAGATGCAGGCGGCGCGCACAGGGTCGACGACGGTGAAGGTCGGCCGTCGGTCGCCGAATGCAAGTGCGAGATGACCGCTGACGGCTGCGGCGACGCCACCGACGCCCGCCTGCACGAAGACGTGGGTCGGCGGCTCCGGCAGTCGGCGCAACGCCTCCCGGACCATCGCTGTGTAGCCCTGCATCACCAATCCGGGAATGCGCTCGTATCCCGCCCAGGACGTGTCGGAGACGATCGTCCAGCGGTTCTCGGTCGCAACCCGCGCTGCTTCGGCGACGGTATCGTCGTAAGTGCCATCTACGCGAACCATTTCGGCGCCGAAGCGGGAGATCGCCGCCACGCGAGCCTCGCTGACACCGCCATGTACGAAAATCACCGCCCTGGCGCCAACAAGCTCGGCCCCTTGCGCCACCGAACGGCCGTGATTGCCGTCGGTCGCGCAGGCGAAGGTCATCGTCGCCGCCACCGCCTTCACCTCCGGCGAATGCAGCTCGGCGATATCGACCGGGTGCCCGAGGCGCCGTTCCGCCTCCTCCAGCACCAGCCGGATCACGGCATAGGCTCCGCCGAGCGCCTTGAAGCTGCCGAGCCCGAGCCGATGGCCCTCATCCTTGACATGGACCGCGCCGACGCCAAGTTCGCGGGCGAGCGCCGGCAATGCATGCAGCGGCGTCTCGGCATGATTGGCGCGATGCGCGAGGAAGCGCTCGACCGTTTTGGCCCCGCCTTGTCCAAGTGTTTCCGCATCGACGGGGTCGAGCGGGCTGTTATGGTCGGGATGGGTATTCAGCAGAAACATGGCCGCCCTCGTTCATTGTCGCGAGGTGGGGAATGTGTGCGGGTTTTTCCGCACGGATCCGATCCTCAACCTCTCAGGTGGGCGAATATATATTGCACAGCGCGCGAAAATTGCGCTGTATTCTGCGCCTCAAAATGCAAGTTTGTTTCATGAGTCTTCTCCCGTTGGCAAGAACCACTCCCGAAATCGCTCTCGATTCCTTCGATCTGGCAATCCTGAAGATCCTCCAGAAGGACAATGCTACGCCGCAGCGCACGATCGGCGAGGCGGTCAATCTCTCGGCGCCGGCGGTACAGCGGCGGATCAAGCGCATGGAGGAGGCTGGTGTGATCGCGGCCAATTGCGCGATCGTCGATCCGGTCAAGGTCGGCCGGCCGATCACGATCTTCGTCGAGGTCGAGGTGATCAGTGAGACGGCCGAATTGATCGATGCCGCAAAGGCGGAGTTTTCGGCCGCGCCGGAGGTGCAGCAATGCTACTACGTCACCGGCGAGGCGGATTTCATCCTGATCATCGTCGTCGCGACCATGGCCGACTACGAGGCGCTGACGCGGCGCCTCTTCTTCGGCAACAACAACGTCAAGAAATTCCGCACCTTTGTTGCCATGGACCGGGTGAAGGTCGGGCTGACGGTGCCGCTCGGGACGTCCGGACCGGAGCGCTAAGTCGGAACCGTCCGGCGGGCTCGTGCGCGACTACATGCTCATCGCTGCCAATTTCTGAAATGCCGTTGGCACGACCGGCCCGTCCTGCAGCCGTTTGTGGATGAGAGCGGCGCATTCTTCCGGTGTGGCCGATGACGTGCTCACTTCGAGGTCGTAGATACCTGGGCGGTGTATCTCCCGCTGCCAGGCCAGGATCGGTTGCGGCACGGGCTCGTCCTCAGTACCGGCAAGATAGTGGCCCTCACGGCCCGCTTGGCCGCGGTTGCGCCTCTCCATTATCGTCTCGATCGTGCAGCGTACTCCGACGAAGAGCACCGGTAGCTCGACGAGACGGCGCGCGCAATCGGCAAGGATATGTCGCGGCTCGCCATAAGCTTCGTGATGGCCGACATCGGCGACGACGTTGAGGCCCAGGCGGCTGTGTGCTGCAATCGATTCGTAGAGGGCCGCGTAGAACACCGGCACCAGGCGTTCTATCTCCGGCAATTCGCCGCCCGGCCGCAGCCCGATACCGGGCCAAAACCGACGAGGCGTGATCCGCTCCATATAGACGTCGACGCCAAGGTTCATCCAGACCCCGTCGAACGTCTTCTGAATCACGGCGACGATGCTCGACTTGCCCGAACGCGGGGCGCCGTTCAGAAGGACGATCCGGCTGGGATTGTCGTTGTCCATGGGTTCATTCTCCCGTTCGCTGAGCCAAGGCGGACGAGACGGAGCCGGCGCCTATTCCCGGCTGCGGCGCCTCCTGCGCCCGCCGCCTTCGCCATCGTCCGCCAGTACCTTGCGCTCGGGAAGCGTGACGACTGTGGCGAGTTTCGGGAAAGGATCCACCTTGTTCGGCATCGCCATGGCGTTGACGAAGTGCTCCTGAAACTTCGATTCAAGAGCCGTCTCTATCTTCTCGATTTTCCTCACCGTTTCCTCGATCTCACGACGGTGACCGCGATTGAGGAGTGCCATCAGCGCACCGGTGCCGGCGGCGTTGCCGACCGCCTTCACCTCGGTAAGGTCACAATCCGGGATCAGGCCCAGCACCATAGCGTATTTCGGATCGATGAAGGAGCCGAAGGCGCCGGCGAAGCGGATCGTGTCGACATGGTCGACACCCTGCTTTTCCATCAAGAGCTTGATGCCGGCATAGAGCGCGGCTTTGGCGAGTTGGATCGCCCGGATGTCGTTTTGAGTGACGGTGATGCGTTGGTCGCCCTCATGCAGAAGGTAGGAGAAGGTGCGGCCGTTCGGCACGATGCGCGGTGAGCGCGCGGCCATGGCGCCGTCGACGACGCCGTCCTGCGAAATGATCCCGGTCAGGTACATTTCCGCGACGACCTCGATGATCGCCGAGCCGCAGATGCCGGTGACGCCGACTGCGGCGGCGGCTTCCGCAAAGCCCTCCTCATCCGACCACTTGTCGACGCCGATTACGCGGAAGCGCGGCTCCAGCGTCTCGGGGTGGATGCGCACGCGCTCGATCGCGCCGGGGGCGGCACGCTGACCGGAGGAGATTTCCGCGCCCTCGAAAGCCGGACCGGTCGGCGAAGATGCGGCGACGACGCGATGCCGGTTGCCGAGCACGATCTCGGCATTGGTGCCGACATCGACAAGCAGCATCATCTTATCCTGCCGGTGGGGGCCTTCCGAAAGGGTCGCACCGGCGGCGTCCGCCCCGACATGGCCGGCGATGCAGGGCAGCATATAGAGCCGCGCACCGCGATTGATTTCGATGTCGATCTCATGCGCCCAATATTGCAGCGCGCCGGAAACGGCGAGCGCGAAGGGGGCCTGGCCGAGTTCGGTCGGATCGATGCCGAGGAAGAGGTGATGCATGATCGGGTTGCCGACGACCACCATGTCGAGGATGTCGTGGCGGTCGACCGAGCCCTCGGTGCAGACCTTGCCGATCAAGCCGTTCACCGCCTCGCGCACCGCCTTGGTCATCGCCTCGCGGCCATCCGGGTTCATCATCACGTAGGAGACACGGCTCATCAGATCCTCGCCGAAGCGGATCTGCGGATTCGACGCGCCCGAGGAGGCGACAATGCGACCGGAGAGGAGCGACACCAGATGCATGGCGATCGTCGTCGAGCCGATGTCACAGGCGACGCCATAGGCCTCGTTCTTGAGGCCCGGCCAGAGGCCAACGATGAAGGGCCGCGACGAATCCATGTCGCGGTGGATCGCGGCGGTGACCGCCCAGTTGCCCTTGCGCAGGATGCCTTGCACCTGCGGGATCAGATGCGGCGCGATAAGGAGGTCTTTCCAGCCCCAGTCTTTCTCGAGAACCGCTTTCATTCGGTCGAGATCGCCGAGCGGCTTGTGCATGTCCGGTTCGTCGACTTCGACATAGCAAAGCTGGACGGCGGCATTGCGCTCGATCACCCGGTCGGTTGCAGCCTTCCGCACCACCTGGGCATTGATGACGGTATCCTGCGGCACGTCGATGACGAGATCGCCGAGAATCTGGGAGGAGCAGGAAAGACGGCGGCCGTCGGGGAGTTCGCGTACGCTGGCGTAGCGCTGCTCCTTCGGACCGATCGGCGAAATGTGGTCGTTCGACGAGACGATCTTGTGCTTGGCGAAGTTGCCTTCCTGGACGGAAACCTGGCAGCGTCCGCAGGTCGCGCGTCCGCCGCACACGCTTTCCACGTAGACCCCGAGGGAGCGCGCGGCGTCGAGTATCGGCGTGCCGACCGGGAAGCGCCCACGCTTGCCCGACGGCATGAACAGCACGAGCGGGTCGTCCTTGTTTTCCTTCGAGGACACGTTCAGCATCTTTCTGCCTCGCCAGCGGATTACTTCGAGAGCCGGCGGGCATTGGCCCGCACGCGCTTGGCATAAGGGCGCAGCACGGCCGCCGTCACCCGCTTGTGGCCGCTCGCCGGCATCCTGCCGCCGAGAAGAGCCGCGGCCGCGCCTATGCCTTCCTTCATCAGCGCCACATTGGCGGCGACGACGCTTTCGGCTGCCGCCGCCATCTTCTCCGTTACCATGCGGCTCGCCTCCACGTGGTCGGTGGCGGAGCCTGTCATGGCGGCAATCGCCATCGCTTGCGTGCGCGCCGCGATGACCATCGGCGCCTGGAACCAGAGTGCCGTCAGATCCCTGACGATGGAGGCGCCTTTTGCCATGATTATTCCGCCCTTGCGGCAGCACCCGCACGGGCTGCACGCCCACCACGCCGTCCGCCGCCGCCCCCGGCCGGTTGAGCAGCAGCCACGGCATGGCCGCCTTCGGCCGGCTTGTGGTCGCGATAGGTCATGATCCAGTTGGTGCAGTTCGCGTCGGTGCCGTTCAAGACGTTGGCGGCGCGCACGGCTTCCATTTCCTGCGGGCGGCAGGGGTTCATGATCGCCGAGGTCATGCCGGCGCCGATGACCATCGGGATGAAGCCCGCATTGATGCCGTGGCGGTGCGGCAGGCCGAAGGAGATGTTGGAGAGGCCGCAGGTGGTGTTGACCTTCAGTTCCTCACGCAGGCGACGCAGCAGTGCGAAGACCTGCCGGCCGGCATCGCCCAGAGCGCCGATTGGCATGACGAGCGGATCGACGACGATGTCGTGCGGCTTGATGCCGTGATCCATGGCGCGCTCTACGATCTTCTTGGCGACGGCGAAGCGGACGTCCGGGTCCATGGAAATGCCGGTCTCGTCGTTGGAGATCGCGACGACGGGGACGTCGTATTTCTTGACGAGCGGCAGGATCGCTTCGAGCTTCTCCTCTTCGCCCGTGACCGAATTCACCAGCGGACGGCCCTTGGCAACGCGGAGACCCGCTTCGATCGCGGCGGTGACGGAGCTGTCGATCGACAGCGGCACGTCGACGAGGCCCTGCACGATCTCCAGCGTCTTGACGAGCAGCGGCGGTTCGGTCTCGTTCGGGTTGACGGCGGTGACGCCGGCATTGACGTCGAGCATCGTCGCGCCGGCGGCGACCTGTTCCAGCGCATCCTTGATCACAGTCTCGAAGTTGCCTTCGATCATCTCGGCGGCGAGCTTCTTGCGGCCGGTCGGGTTGATGCGTTCGCCGATGACGCAGAAGGGCTGGTCGAAGCCGATGACGATTTCGCGGGTGGCGGAAGCGACGATGGTGCGGGTCATGTAAGATCCTTTGATCCTGAGCGTGGGGCTATGTAATAGGCCCCGTCTTCGTTTGTAAGGCGCCGGACTGGCCGAAGCGCCGGTTTTCCTCTGATATCGAACGGAAGTGGCTCGGCACCCTAGTGCGGGTGGTGCGCCGCGGCCTCCGCCATCTTCTCCTGGTTCTCCTCGATGCCCTCGCGGAGATGTTCGAGCCGCTCGGCAACCAGTGCATCGCTCGGCAGGCTTTCGCGCTTCCAGGGCTTACGGCCCTTCAGGACGCCCGATTCATGCACGATCTCGGCGACATATTCCTCCTGGCGATAGGCCATGACGTGGACGCCCGACACGCCCTCGATTTCCTTCACCTCGTTGATGATGTCGATGCAGAGCTGCTTGCCTTCCTTCTTCTGGTCCTGCGCACCTTCCAGGCGTGTAATGACGCTATCCGGGATATGGATGCCCGGCACGTTGGAGCGGATCCAGCGGGCAGTCTTGGCGGAGGCCATCGGCCCGACGCCGACGAGGATGAAGCACTTCTCGTGCAGGCCGAGATCGCGCACCTTCTTCATGTATTCGCGGAACATCGGCACGTCGAAGCAGTACTGGCTCTGCACGAACTGCGCGCCGGCTTCGATCTTCTTGGCGAGCCGGTACGGGCGGAAGTCGTAAGGCGGCGCGAAGGGGTTGATCGCAGCGCCCAAAAAGACGTGCGGGGGCGTCGTCAGCTTGCGGCCGGATAGGAACTTCGAGTTGTCGCGCATGATGCGGACGGTCTCGAGCAGCGACATGCAGTCAAGGTCGAAGACGGGTTTGGCGCCGGGCTGGTCGCCGGCCTGCACGCCGTCGCCGGTCAAGCACATGATGTTCTGCACGCCCATCGCGGAGGCGCCGAGTACGTCGCCCTGGATGGCGATGCGGTTCTTGTCCCGGCAGGCGATTTGCATGATCGGCGCATAGCCCATGCGCGTCAGCAGCGCACAAATGCCGACCGACGACATATGGCAATTGGCGCCGGAGGCGTCGACCGCATTGATGCCGTCCACCCAGCCGTCGAAGATCGCCGCGCGTTCGTAAACGTCCTCAGGATTGGCGCTGTCCGGCGGGTTGAGTTCGGCGGTCACGGCGAACTCGCCGCGGCGCAGCACGCGCTCCAGCCGCCCGCGTGAGGAATGGCCGGGCAAGGGATCGAGCGGCGCACCGGGATCGTGAGGATTGATATCCGGGCTCATTGCTGCTGGCCTTCCTTCTTCGCCGCTTCGCGGGCGGCTGCGGCCTCAGCCGTCACCCGCAACCAGGACGATGTTTCGCGCAGCGACTGGTTGACCGGCTTCTGCACATTCATGATTGCGTTACCCTTCACCATATTCTGCGAGCCCTTCCACGCCTGTACCCAGACGCAGGGCATGTCCGGCTCCACCTCGCAATTGCCGTTGGCGCGCACGCCGCCGCAGGGGCCGTTCCTGAGTTGCTTCGGACAGTTCATCGGGCAGGACATACCGGTCGAGGACAGCGCGCACTGGCCGCACATGCGACAATCGAAGAGGAATCCTTTGACGTGGCGCTCGACGAAGGTCACCGGCCTTTCAACCCGGCCGTAGCCGATCGCGTTCCACAGCGGATGCAGCGTCAGGAACATGTCGGCGAAGCGGTTGTAGAACCACTCGAGGAAGCGCGAGTTGCGCACGGCCCAGAGACGCACGGTGTATTTGTGGCGCGAGCGGCGGCTCGGCGACACGTTCGTCGGGATATAGGCGCCCGATGCCGCCTTCTTGGCCGGCTGGGCGTTGCCGGTAACGACTTTCGGATCAGGCATTGTCCCGGCCTCCAGCCTTGACGAGCGCGACCAGCCGCTCCTTGGTGTAGGCGGTTTCGAGTTCCGCCGCCGCCTTGTCGGCTTCCGCTTCCAAGTCGTCGGAGACCGGGATCGGATCGGCCTTGCGCCATTCGGCAAGATAATCGTCGGTTTCGGCGGCGCCGGTGCGCATCGCGCACATGTCGATTGCCTCGGTGAAGCGCAGCGACAGCTCGCGTTTGGCGCTTTTGCGACCCTGTTTGATGATGACCTGGGCGGGAATGTCGCGCCAGTAGACGGTGATGCGATCTGCCATGGGGATTCCTGTTCTCCTCTAGACCCGACAATGCGCATGTCCATCCGCCGTCGCTCACCTTGCCACGACGTCGGATATGTCCAAAAACGACGCTCCCCAATCGTGTTCCGGGGCGGGCGCGCATTCGTCGTGATCGGCCCGGTACAAATGCTTGGCGGCGAACTGCGGGCTATTTCGAGCGCTCATCAAGTGGGGACCGAACGTCGTCGCTTACGGAACAGCGGGCTCTCTCACCCGTTTAGATCCTGAGGGCTCTGAACATGCGCGACGCGAACTTGCTATCAATCGTGGTGCTGGCGATCATCGTCGCCATGCTCGTGTTCGCCGTTGTGGCGCTCATGGAGTGATGCAGGTCACGCAGCGCCGCTCGTCTCGCGAGGGGGACGTAGTAGCGCCTTGAATTGATGCACTTTTTATCCCTGAATCAGGGCGATTTAAGGAAACATGCAGGGGAGTCTCACCGGCGCCGTCAATAGCCAGAGCTTCCGCCTCCCTGGCCGCCGCCGCCCATGCCGCCACCGCCGGAGGAACCCGCGCTGCCGCCGGCCTGACTGGGCGGAGGAGGGGCTGTGTTCTGGCTGGTTTGGCTGGTCGTGCATCCTGCAACCGCCAGGAGCGCTGTCGCAATGGCGACGACGAGAGATTTGCGGTTCATGGTCTTCTCCAATCATGGAGGCTGTAGCGAAGCCCGTCATGTTCCCCCACTCGCTGGTCAAAAACATGGCGCGGAACGGGTGCGCCCGACAATCGCTGTGTCGGTGCACGACGGCCTCGCGCGTCTCATTCAGACGCGCAAAAGGACGCCTTGGCACTTTGAATTGCTGCACATTTTTCTCCTTGAATCGGATCCGATTTGAGGAAACATGCAGCGGCTTTTCCTTGCGGCTACGCGGCATCCACGACGGCTGTCGCCGCGCGATTTCGGTCAAGCTCGACCAGCACCCTCAGCGCGGCCTCTGCCTCTTCTTCGGTGAGGCCTCCGAGGATCTGATCGGCAAACACCACCGGCACGCCGGTCACATTGTCCCACACCGTCCAATGGTCGGTCGGATCGAGAACGAGTTCATAGCGCTCTTGTGACATTGTGTTCCCCCAGTTTTCTCACCCTGTTTATCCGATTCGGCATTGCAAGCCATGACAGACAGAGAGCGGCGGATGATACCATTGCGGCGAGGAAACCGCGATATTGATCGGCCTGCCTCCGCCGTCATGAGGCCGAACCGTAGCGCATGAGGCTTAAGCCTCAGTGTATCCCGCGGGGCCGAGGGCTCGATGGAGGGTTCGCGGTTACTGTATCCGCCCACTGTTCAGAGGTCGCGAAGATCGAGGTCCGCCGCCAGCATGTCAAGAAAGGCGCGAACCTTGGCGGGCATCGATCGCCCCTCCTTCCAGAGAGCATGGATCGGCACCGGCACCGACTCGAATGACTCAAGTACGATTTCGACCTGTCCTTCATCGACCAGCCGCCTGATCTGCCACAGGGGAGAATAGCCAAGCCCAAGACCCTGAGATACGGCTGCGTAGATCGAAATCATCGAATCGACACGCAAAGGACCGGTTACCTTCACCGCGCGCGGTTTTCCGTCGATTTCGAACATCCACTCGCCAAAGCGTTGGCCGACAGTGCGCAGGATGCAATGATGATTGGCGAGGTCGGAAGGGTGACGCGGGCGGCCATGCCGATCGAGGTAGGAGGGGGCGCCGAACACCACGCGCCGCAGTTTCCCAAGTCGTCTCGCCCGCAGGTTAGAGTCCGGCAATTCGCCGATGCGGACCACCAGATCGATGTTTTCCGCTGCCAAGTCCACAAAGGCATCCGATAGCAGCAGGTCCACCTCGACATCGGGATAGCGGTGCATGTAACGGGCAACAATCGGCATCAGGAATTCCGGCCCGAAAAGCACCGGCGCGCCGAGCCGGAGAACGCCGGACGGTTGTATCCGGCCGTTCGCGGCTTCAAGCTTTGCTTGCTCAAGTTCTTCGATTGCCGGTTTGATGCGTTGATAGAAGGTCATGCCCGCTTCACTCGGCGTCGAGCGGCGGGTCGTTCGATGTACGAGTTCGACGCCGACCGACGCCTCGAGGGCGGCCAGCGATCGGCTCACCGACTGAAGCGACCGGTTGAGGCGCCGTGCGGCAGTCGTGAGGCTTCCATGTTCGACGATCGCCAGAAAGGCCTCGTAATCTTCCAACCTGTCCATGATTGTACCGATTTTCGAGATGGTGTGTCTCGCATTGTCGATATTGTCTCGCAGAATGGCAAGATCCTATCTTCCCGGTGTCAGAAGCACTCTTGCTAGGAGCATGCAAAGTGACCGCTACATATCCGACCGTGCTCGTGATTGGAGCGACCGGCAGGTTCGCAGGTCTAGTCGTGCCGGAACTCGCACGTCGCGGAGCAAGAGTCCGCGCTCTCATCCGTGATCCTGCCAAGGTCGGCGCCGCGAAAGGCTCAGGCATTTCGGAGGCGGTGACCGGTGATTTGCGAAACCGGGAAAGCCTCGATGAAGCCGTTCGTGGCGTCGATGGCGTCTTTCACATCGGACCCGCCTTCGCGCCGGACGAGGCTGCGCTGGGAATCACACTGATCGAGGCGGCGAAGAGGGCAGGCGTCCAGAAATTTGTCTTCTCCTCTGTTGCCCAGCCGACGAACACGCGTCTTAAGAACCATGCAAGCAAGATACCGGTCGAGGATGCGCTCTATTCCTCCACCTTGGATTACACGATCCTGCACCCGGTCAACTTCATGCAGAACATTGCATCGGCCTGGCCGTCGGTCGTCGAAACCGGCGTCTTTTCCGAACCCTTTCCAAAGACGGCGAAGGTCGCGCGCGTTGACTATCGCGATGTGGCGGAGGTTGCTGCGATTGCGCTCACGAGCGACGGCTTGTCCTATGCGACGCTGGAGCTCGCCGCGGAAGGCCGGCCGACCCGGGAAGAGATCGCTGGTCTCATGTCCGAGGTGCTTGGGCGTCCGATCGCGGCCGGTGAGCCAAGCTTTGAGGCCTGGGCGAAAACCATCCGCCACGGCTACTCCGATCGGGAACTGGCGCTCCTGTCCAGGGTGCAGGAGCATTATGCGCTCTATGGCCTCGGCGGAAACAGTCTGACGCTCCGAACAGCACTCGGCCGCGAGCCGCGGTCGCTGCGGGCATATATAGAGGAACTGGCGCGGCAGGCCGCATGATCAGATTTACCCACCGATGTACTCAACCAATGAGAAGGACTTTCGAATGCTTACACTCGGGCGCAAGTCAGTGACAATCAAGAAACTTCCCTCGCGCTACGCGGTCATCGTCATGCCACTGATACTTTCGGTGCTCATGTCCGGAATCGTGTCGGCGGTATCGACGCTGACGAATGCCGGTTGGGATCACTTCACCGCGACTTGGCCCCATGCGTGGGGTGTGTCCTGGCTGATTGCCTTCCCGAGTTTGCTGCTGCTGCTTCCGGTCGTTCGCCGGATCGTTGGAGTGTTCGTCGAGCAGCGGGCCTGAATTCGATCCAAAACTCAAGCGTCGATCAGCGACCGCGTCAGGTCGCCATAGCCGGTGAAGCGATATTCGTATTCGAGGCCGAGTCTTTCGGCGGCGCGGCGGGCTTTTTCCTGTAGCGCCTTGTCCTCCACCTGCGAGAGGTAGACGAGCTTGCGGTAGTGACCGAAATACATGTCGCGCAGTTCCGGATGCCGGTCGAGGCCAAGCGGTTCGATGACGAAGGCCTCGAACTGGCGGGCGAGGAAGTCGGTGAGGAAGAAGGCGCTGAGGTCGTCGTCCCAGCGCTTTGCGAAATCGGCGTTGCCGGCGAAGAAGGAATAACAGTGCGGGCCGGGAATGCGTGTCACGCCTTCCTCCCCGCAGAGTCGGTCGAGTTCACCGCCGGTGCCGCAATCGGCATAGGCGATGAAGATGCGCTCGAAGCCCTCTTCACGCGCCCGGGCGATCGCCTCGCGAAGGCCCGGCGTTATCTTTTCCGGGGTGTTGTGCCAGATGGCGGGCAGGCAATGGAGATCGATGTGATCGAGCCCGTTTGCCTCGCAGATGGCGAGGATTTCACGCGCGATCGCTCCACAACCAATGACGTGAACTTTCTTCGGCTGTGCACGTTCTCTTGCCGACGGTCTGTTTTCCATCTTTATTCCGCCTTGCAGCAACATGAAGGAATCATGGTCATGACGACAAAAACTCTCGCAACGATCGGCGCCGTTCTGTTAGCGCTGGCAACCCTGAGTTCCTGCGCCAACACAATCCGCGGCATGGGACAGGATACGGCAAATGCCGTGAACGCCACACAGGGCGCCGGCCATAGGGTCGCCAAGGCCGCCAACTGATGGCTCCGACGGGAAGCGCGCCTGCGAACGGCGCCATTCCTCGCTGCCCCTGAATATAGGAAAGCCGGCTGCGGTGTTCATCCACGCAGCCGGCTTCTTTTTTAATGAGACCTTCCGGTCTTAGCCGGCTGCCAGTCGATTGTGCTTGCGCTTCATGAAGTCCTTGGCAGTCTCGACGGCGACAGCGGCATCACGGCAATAGGCGTCTGCGCCGACGGCCTTGCCGAATTCCTCGTTGAGCGGCGCGCCGCCGACGAGAACGACGTAATCGTCGCGCAGGCCCTTTTCCTTCATCGTGTCGATAACGACCTTCATGTAGGGCATGGTGGTCGTCAGCAGGGCCGACATGCCGAGGATATCCGGCTGCTCGCGTTCGATCGCTTCCAGGTAGTTCTCGACCGGATTGTTGATGCCGAGATCGACGACGTCGAAGCCGGCGCCTTCCATCATCATGCCGACGAGGTTCTTGCCGATATCGTGAATGTCGCCCTTGACGGTGCCGATGACCATCTTGCCAAGCTTCGGCGCGCCGGTTTCTGCGAGCAGCGGACGCAGGATCGCCATGCCGGCCTTCATCGCATTGGCCGAAAGCAGAACTTCCGGCACGAAGAGAATGCCGTCGCGGAAGTCGATGCCGACGATGCGCATGCCCTCGACGAGCGCTTGGGTCAGGATGTCGTAGGGCGTCCAGCCCCGTTCGAGGAGGATTCGCGTCCCTTCCTCGACTTCCTCCTTGAGACCGTCGTAAAGGTCGTCATGCATCTGCTGCACGAGTTCCTCATCGGAAAGGTCCGCGAGAATGATTTCATCGTCTGCCATAATAGGGTTCCTCGGTTCCTGGCACGGTAGTCTTGGCGCCGTGATCTGGGCACAATCCGGGCGCGTCGCCCAATCCTTAGCGGTCGACGCCTAAAAATCTCCTTTCGAAAGCGACGTCGCATATGATGAAAAACGACGGCGCCTCCGTTCAAGCCATGCCTTGGTTAGTCCCTATCGCATAATTCCGCGTTCGTGAATCGGTTCACCGGTAAAATTATGCAACAGTACAAAGCCGTTATATCAGCCATTCGCGTGGTGCGACGGGAGGAAATCTTCCGGTTACGGGAGAACGTTGACCGCGCGGGCCGCGACTATGACCAGGGTCAAGAGCGAGATCCCGCTTTCGAGCATCGTCAGCATCTTCGCCCGTCGCGTTAACGGCAGCACGTCGGCTGGGCTAAATCCCGCAGCCATATTGTACGCGAGAGACAGGTAGTCGAGGAACAGTGGCCGCCAATCGGGTGAGGTTTCTTCGGGTGCCGTTGCCTGCGGAAAGAGCCAATCCGGTTTCTGGTTCGCCCCGCGCACCTGACCGTAGGGGCCTCCTCGATCGATTTGCCAGTAAATCAGCGAAAACGTGAGAACGTTCGTGACCCAAATCGCAAGCGACGAGGAAAGTAGCGAAACCGCACGGGTTTCCGGCGGATGAAGCGTAATGATACCGATCATGTCGGCGAGTTCCGCAGCCGTGTTGGCGGCATACACCGTCGCAAGCAACATAATCGCCGCTCGCTCAATTCGCAGCCATAGAATGTTGCCATTCCTGAATGTGACGACGGCCATGGGAATAAGTGCCGCGAGCACAACCCCATAGGACACCCACGCCGGCATCACGTAAACGTGGTGAGGTAAAACTGCGAGCAAGCCGAACACGGAGAGTATCGCGACCATGGGAGCCCACCGCGGCTCGTCGCGCAGGGCTTGAGCCGAGGCACTCATAGGCGTCGCGGACCTCTGATGTAGCGGACACCCGCACGGGTGAAACCAATCACGCGACCGGCGAGGCGGTAGATGAGGTTGGACTCGGATGCGATCCTTGGTTCCATCGTTTCCCCCACGGCCAGCGAAAGCCAGGCGCGAGATCCGATGACACCTCGCATTTTCAGCCTACGCTTGCCGCGACAATGTAACAAGACCGTGGTGCGAGCGAGTCGCCTCGAGCGCCATCGCGGCGACGATGTGTCCTTGCCGGTGCGACGCGGAGCACAAGGGCCGAATTGCCGCAAAGTTCAATCGGTGGCATGCTCCGGCGCGACGAGTCCGGTATGGTAGACGTAGGCAGGTTTGAAATGCGCCCCGAGTTATCTGTGGACGCCGCGCAACTTTCAACCATGATCTCCCACGCGGTGGCACCAGCGTTTCTGCTTAATGCCATTGCGGCACTGGTGACGATCCTGGTCGGTCGAATGGCAAGGGTAACGGACCGAATCCGAAGCCTTAATCAGATTTCCGACGACGACATCTCAAGGGTGTGGCTGAAGGCCGACATCGCTCGCCTGAAACGCCGCGAGGCTTTGTTGCACAATGCGCTGCATTTGGCGGTATTCGGCGGAATAGGAGTCACTGTCCTTTTGCTGATGGGATTTCTGGTTGCCTTTTTAGGTTATCGCCATGAGCCGGGCGCAGCGGTCCTGTTCATTGTGGCCTTGTGTTTTTTGCTGGGTTCGTTTGTGCGATTCCTGCAAGACGTAAGACTGTCTATGAGTGAGCCCGACCATCACCATTGAGCCCTCATGCGAGTGTCTGAGATGCGCCACGCGTTGGCGCATTGAGACCCGTACCGGTCCGGCGGCTTGGTAGCATTAGTCAAAAATCGATCCCGGTGCATGGTTTCGACCGTTGGCCTCGACCTTCGGAAGGAATATGTGCCACTTAATCAAAGCGTTGCCGTGTCCCTTACCCAATCGAAGAGGCGCGGCGGGAGAGGAATGAGCGAATGAGCGACGTGACAGAACAAGGCGCGGTCGAAGGCGGCGGACGCCGCGCGCGTGGCGAGGGACGGGGAGCGGCGGCGCGCCGGGCATCGCGCACCGGCGGCGGCCCGGGACCGTCTCTGCCTTATATCCAGCGTAAGATTCGCGAATACGAAGTGCTGGACGAGGAAGGCCTGCAGCTTATCGAGCGCAATGCGGATACCGTTCTCGAAGAGATCGGCATCGAGTTTCGTGACGACGCCGAAGCGCTCGATCTCTGGAAGGCAGCCGGCGCCGACGTGCGCGGCCAGCGCGTTCACTTCCCGAAGGGGCTCTGCCGCGAACTTCTGAAGACCGCGCCGTCGGACTTCACATGGCATGCGCGCAATCCTGAGCGCAACGCCCATATCGGCGGCAAGGCGACGGTTTTTGCGCCGGTTTACGGCCCGCCCTTCGTGCGCGATCTCGACGGCAACCGCCGTTATGCGACGATCGAGGATTTCCGCAATTTCGTGAAGCTCGCCTACCTGGCGCCGTCGATGCATTCGTCGGGCGGTACCGTCTGTGAGCCGGTCGACATCCCGGTCAACAAGCGCCACCTCGATATGGTGTACAGCCATATCAAGTACTCCGACAAACCCTTCATGGGCTCGGTAACGGCGCCCGAACGCGCCGAAGACACGGTGGCGATGGCAAAGATCCTGTTCGGTGACGATTTCGTCGAGAACAACACGGTTACGCTCAACCTCATCAATGCCAACTCGCCGATGGTCTTCGACGAGACGATGCTGGGTGCCGCCAAGGTCTATGCCCGCCACAACCAGGCTTGCGTGGTTTCGCCGTTCATCCTTTCGGGCGCGATGAGCCCGGTCACCGTCACGGGCACGCTGACGCAGATTCTCGCCGAAGTGCTGGCGGGTGCGGCTTTCACCCAGCTCATCCGCAAGGGTGCGCCGGTGCTCTTCGGCACCTTTGCCGCCTCGATCTCGATGCAGTCGGGTGCGCCGACCTTCGGCACGCCGGAACCGTCGCTAGTCTCCTACGGCGCGGCACAGCTCGCCCGCCGCCTCGGTCTGCCGTTCCGTACCGGCGGCTCGCTTTGCGGCTCCAAGGTTCCGGATGCGCAGGCCGCGCACGAGTCTGCGAACACGCTCAACATGACGCTGCTTGCCGGCACCAACTTCGTGCTGCATGCGGCCGGCTGGCTGGAAGGCGGTCTCGTCTCGTCCTACGAGAAATTCATGATCGACCAGGACCAGCTCGGCATGATGCAGAAGATGGCCGAAGGCGTGGACCTTTCCGAAAACGCGCAGGCGCTCGACGCGATCCGCGAGGTTGGCCCAGGCAGCCACTATCTCGGCTGCGCCCATACCCAGGCGAACTTCCAGACCGCCTTCTACCGCTCGCCGCTCGCCGACAACAATTCCTTCGAGCAGTGGGAAATCGAAGGCGAGAAGCGGATCGAACAGCGTGCCAACGCGCTCGCGCGCAGCTGGCTCGAACATTACGAGGCGCCTTACCTCGATCCGGCAATCGACGAGGCCCTGAAGGACTATATCGCCAAGCGCAAGGACTCCATGCCGGACGCCTTCACCTGAAAGGCTCCCGAGCGAGCCAGGGAGCAAGGCGGCAGGGCGCAGGTGGCCGACATGATCCAGAAGGACGTCTGGCGCCCGCATTACGAACTACACGGGCCGAAACCGAAATGACGGTTCCATCGGCGGACGAATTGCTTGAAACAATCCGTGCGGCGCTCGCGCCGCACGGTCTTTTTTTGCGCGGCACGGTGAACTTTGCCGATGGCGAGGTCGGCCCGATGCTCGCGGATGGCAAACCCGCGGCGAGCGTCGTTCTCATCGGCAATGTCGGCGGCTCGCTCTGGGAGCCTTTCACCCGCTGGAGGGAGCGCGAACCGGACCGCGGCGGAGCCGATCCGCTCGACAACTGGTCGAAGCGGGTGATCCGGCCTGTCGCGGAAGGGGCCGGCGCCTCGGCCTATTTCCCGTCCGATCCGCCCTGGCAGCCCTTCCAGCAGTGGGCCATACGGGCGGAGGGGCTAAGGCCTTCGCCGCTCGGGATCCTTATTCACCCGCAATACGGCCTGTGGCACGGCTATCGCGGCGCGCTCGGCCTTGATCGGGTACTGCCGCCGACGGGAAAAGTTTCAGTTGGCCATCCTTGCGATGCCTGTGTGGAAAAGTCGTGCATCTCCACCTGTCCGGCCGACGCCTTGGCCGCCCGCACATTCGATGTCGGGCGCTGTCGTGCCCATTTGAGGGCGCAGGCGGGGGCGGCCGGCTGTCTCGCTCACGGCTGCCTTTCGCGCGATGCCTGTCCGGTGGGGAGGGATTATCGTTATTCGGGTCAGCAACTGCGTTTCCATATGGCGGCGCTGAGTTTGTAGCCGACCCGGATTGCCCCTCACCCTGACCCTCTCCCCGCACGCGGGGAGAGGGGACTTAAAAGGGCGCGCGGCTTGTCCCTTCTTCCAGTTCGGCTAGCCGAGCGAGCCGCCGCGGAGGGTCCCTTCGCCCCGCTTGCGGGGAGAAGGTGCCGGCAGGCAGATGAGGGGCTTTCCGCGATCGCGAACGCAAGCTGCAATTTTCGCCGCAATCCATGCGATGCTACGTCACGATCCGCTTCGAGTCGCGAACCATGCCACTGTTTCCGAAAGCCTTCCTCGTCGGCGCCGCCATCCTGACGGCCGGCTTTGCCAAACCCTCGCCGGCTGACGCCGCAGATGCTGCCTGCCGCGACGTGAAGCATCTCGGCGAGGACTATGTCGTCTGCTCATTCGACCCGGCGGCGAGCGACATTCGCCTCTACAATAAGGACCACGCGGGCGTGCCGTTCAAATCCTTCAAGGCGTTGTCGCTCGAACTGCGGCACCGCGACGAATACCTTATCTTCGCCATGAATGGCGGCATGTATCACGAGGATCTGTCGCCGGTCGGGCTGCACGTGGAGGAGGGCATGGAGCAGGCGTCGCTCAATACCAATTCCGGATGGGGCAATTTCCATCTGCTACCGAACGGCGTCTTCTACATCGGTGACGGCAAGGCGGGCGTGATGGCGGCGGAGGCCTATCACGCCGCCGGTATCAAACCGCGCTTTGCGACGCAGTCGGGGCCGATGCTGGTGATCGACGAGTCGCTGCATCCGCGCTTCCTGCCGAACAGCGATAGTTTGAAAACCCGCAACGGCGTCGGCGTGACGAAAGGCGGCGAGGTCGTCTTCGCGGTGTCGAAACGGCCGGTGCGCTTCCATGATTTTGCGACGCTATTTCGCGACGCGCTCGATTGCCCGAATGCGCTCTTTCTCGACGGCACGATTTCGAGCCTCTATGCACCGGAGATCAATCGTCACGATCGGTTGTTCCCACTCGGGCCGATTATCGCCGTCGTCGCTTCGTTCCCGCGATAATTTTTTTCAACGCAGCCCAAGGAACGGTCGCCGACGGACGTCTAACGGGGAAACAGGTCGAAAGCGGGCACGGACTTGGACGCGGAACTCGTTGAAAGGGCGGTGAGGGGTGACAGGGAGGCCTTCGGCCTTCTGGTCGAGCGCCACTATGATTTCGTCCACGCGGTTGCCTGGCGCTGGTCCGGCAACGTGACCGATGCGGAGGATATCGCGCAGGATGTCTGCATTCGCCTCGGCTCGGCTATTCGCGGCTTTCGTGGCACCAGCCGTTTCCACACCTGGCTCTATACGCTGACGCTCAACGCCGCGCGCGACCATCGCCGCCGTCGAGTGCGTGACGAGCGCAAGATCGCGGCCTATGCGTCGGATCAAGTGGCGCAGGGCATACCGGACGGGCAGGACGAGGACCGCCAGGAAGCGCTCTGGACGGCAGTCCGGGCGCTGCCGGAGAAGCAATGCGATGCCGTCCTGCTCGTCTACGCCGAAGGCTTGAGCCATGCCGCCGCGGCAGACGTGCTCGGCTGCTCCGAGGCGACCATCTCCTGGCACGTCCATGAGGCGCGCAAGCGTCTGCGGACAATGCTCGGCAAGGAGGCTGTGTGATCATGACAGACGATTTCGAAAAGCTTGCCGGAAAGCTGCCGCCGACGCCTTCGAGCGAGGCGCGGGCGCGCGCGCTCGCCGCGGCTATGGAAGCCTATGATGAGGCGGCGGAAAATTCGGGTGCCGCCCAAGGAACGGCAATGCGCGGTCGTCCAAGCTCCATCCTCAACCGGATATGGAGTCCCATCATGAACCGGAAATTGCTTGCTGGATCGGCGCTGGCAACGCTGATCGTCGTGCCCGCCGCTGCCTTCCTGACGCTGGAATTCGTCCGCAACGATCGGCTGCACGAGCAGCAAACCGAGATTGCCGCAAAGACCGAACCGAAGCCGGTCGCGGAGGACGCCGCGCCGCTCGCCCGCTCGCAGGCTCAGGCTGTTGCAAAAATTGCGGAAGAAGTGGATAGCGAAGCGCCGGCGGCCGCGGAAGCCGACGCAATGGCGAGCCGAATGGCCGCCGATACCGCGGCTCCCATGAGCACGCTCGGCGGAACGGTCGGCTTTGCTGCGCGCGGGCGCATGGAGATCCTGCCGGCGCCGACGGCACCGGGCGACATTCTTCCGCCGCCGGCCGAAAACCGCGAGCGATTTGGCAACGCCGATGCCAATCCGGTGAAGAGTGTCGCGAGCGAGCCGGTCTCGACCTTCTCCGCTGATGTCGATACGGCCTCCTATTCTTTCGTTCGCCGCTCGCTGATGGCGGGCGAGATGCCCAATCCAGATGCCGTGCGTGTCGAGGAGATGATCAATTATTTCCCCTACGCCTGGCCCCGCCCGGCCTCGGCTGCGGAACCCTTCAAGGCGATGGTCACCGTCACGCCGACCCCGTGGAATGCCGGTACGCGCCTGATGCATGTGGCGATCAAGGGCTATGAGGTTGTGCCGGCGGAGGCGCCGAAGGCCAACCTCGTCTTCCTGATCGACGTTTCCGGCTCGATGGACCAGCCGGATAAGCTGCCGCTGTTGAAGAACGCTTTCCGGCTGCTCGTCGACAAGCTGAAATCGGAAGACACGGTGTCGATCATCACCTATGCCGGGAACGCCGGCACCGTGCTCGAGCCGACGGTGGTCAAGGACAAGGCGAAGATCCTGGCGGCGATCGATACGCTGACACCGGGCGGCTCGACGGCCGGTGCTGCCGGCATCGACGCGGCCTATCAACTGGCCGAAAAGGCTCGCGTCAAGGGCGGCGTCAACCGCATCCTGCTGGCGACCGATGGTGACTTCAATGTCGGCCCGTCGAGCGACGATGAACTGAAGCGGCTGGTCGAGGAAAAGCGCAAGAGCGGCATCTTCCTCTCGGTGCTCGGCTTCGGCCGCGGTAACTACAACGACGCGCTGATGCAGGCGGTCGCCCAAAACGGCAACGGCGTTGCCGCCTATATCGACACGCTTGCCGAAGCCCAGAAGACATTGGTCGAGGAGGCGAGCTCGTCGCTCTTCCCGATCGCCAAGGACGTCAAGCTGCAAGTGGAGTTCAATCCGGCGGCGATCGCGGAGTATCGTCTCATCGGCTATGAGACCCGGGAACTGAAACGCGAGGATTTCAACAACGACCGTGTGGACGCCGGCGATATCGGTTCGGGCCACAGCGTCACCGCGATCTACGAAGTGACGCCGAAGGGCAGCCCGGCGGTCCTCAACGACGACCTGCGCTATGCGGCCGCGGAGAAGCCGGAAGCTGATGCGCCTGCGCATTCTGGCGAACTCGCCTATCTCAAGATCCGCTACAAGAAGCCAGATAGCGGCAAGAGCGAGTTGATCACCACGCCGGTCACGGAGGCGAATGCGCTGGCCTCGCTCGGCGAAGCCTCGGCAGACGTCCGATTCTCCACAGCCGTCGCCGCCTTCGGCCAGAAGCTTGCGGGAAATACGGCGCTTGCCGACTACTCCTATGCGGCGATCGCTGATCTCGCGGCCGGCGCCAAGGGCGCCGATCCCTTCGGCTATCGCGCCGAGTTCGTCAATCTGGTGCGGCTGGCAAAGGGGATTTCTGGCGCTAAAGAGTAGGCGCGGCTGCCTACCTTAGGCTGGATGACGAGCGTTGCCGTTAGAGCGGAGTTCGACCTCGGTGGTGCTAGAAAGCATCTCAGGGCGGCCAATCGAGGCACCCCCCTCTGGCCTGCCGGGCCATCTCCCCCACAAGGGGGAGATCGGCAAGACACGAGCTCCTCGGTTCCTCTTCTCGATCGCGCCAGCCTCTCAGCCGGAGATGGGCTGGCGCACAGGCGGCGCATCCAGCGAATCTCCCCCCTGTGTGGGAGAGGGCCGGCAGGCCAGAGGGGGGTATCGGCTCCCGGTCTTCGCCGTTTCAAGCCGATCAGGTTTCGCAGCGCTCAAGCGTTCGGGTAAGCCCGCTGCAAGCCGCCGGACTTCGCCAGCCCCGCCCGGAACGCCTGGTAGGCGGGGTGCTGGCTGGAGCGGGCGGCTTCCATGAGGCGCATCTGCAGGCGGGCGGGCGCCTCGTTGCCGAGCCATTCACCGAGTTTCTCCAGCTTCAGCGAATTCAGCAGGCGTGCCTGGGCGGCGAAATCGAGATAACGGTGCAGGCCCTCCATGAGGTTTTCGTCCTGCTCGGGATTTTCCATCAGCAGCTTGACGAAAGCCTGATCCGCTTCGCCGAAGCTCGAAAGCTTCGCGGCGGTCGTGTCCCTGTCCGGAAAGGCGGCTGGCCCGGCGTTCATGAATCGTCTCCCTCGAATCGAAACGTTTCCCCGGGATAGGGCAGCGACCCGGCGCCTGCAAGCGTTGCCGGAACGATCGCCGCGGCAATGACCGGCATGCCCTTGTAGGCGGAAAACCGCTGGCAGCTTGATATTGCCGATGTGCGTGAGACGCTGGCGCGACGCATGACCTTTGCCGGACAGCAAAAGAAAAACGCTCCGGCCATTGCGCTCCGGAGCGTTGTCGCTTCGTGCTGTGCAGGTTCGCCGTCTCAGGCGCGCCGGCGACCGCCGCGTTCGCGGGTCGGTGCGGAGGCGCCTTCGTTGGCGGTCTTGTTGCGCAGAGGCCCGATCTTTTCGACGATGACGTCGAGCGTCGGGCGTTCGCCCTTAGCGTGATTGTCGAGCGCAAGGCGCATCGCGGCGAGATGGTTGCAGGAGGTGCCGCAGCAGCCGCCGATGATTTTCGCACCGGCATCGACCGCGAGCCGCACATATTCCGCCATCAGCGGCGGGGTGCCGGAATAATGGATCTCGGAGCCCCGGAATTCCGGAATGCCGCAATTGCCCTTGACGACGACCGTCGCCTCCGGGTCCGCCGCGGTCATGTCGAGCAGCGAAGACAGAATGTCGGAGGCACCGACGCCGCAATTGGCGCCAACGGCGACCGGGCCCTCGCCGATATCGCCGGCGACGGTGTGAATGTCCTTGGGGTGGAGACCCATCATCGTCTTGCCGGCGGTATCGAACGAGCCGGTATAGACGTAAGGCAGGCCGACCTTGGTGGCGGCCTCGGCGGCCGCGCGGATTTCGTCCGGCGAGGACATGGTTTCGATCCAGGCGACTTCCGCGCCGCCCGCCTTCAGGCCTTCGATCTGCTCGGCAAAGGCTGCAACGGCATCCTCGTAGGAAAGCGCGCCGAGCGGGATCAGCAGTTCGCCGGTAGGGCCGACGGAGCCGGCGGTGATGACCTTGCGCGGCGCCTTGTCGGCAACGGCGCGAGCGATTTCGGCCGCGCGCCTGTTCAGCGCATGGACGCGGTCCTCGGCCTGGTGCAGCTTCAGCCGATGGCGCGTGCCGCCGAAGGAATTGGTGAGAATGATGTCGGCGCCCGCATCAACAAAATCCTGATGCAGTTTGGTGATGTTCTCCGGCTTTGCCTCGTTCCAAAGCTCCGGCGCTTCGCCGGCTTCCAGCCCCATGGCAAAGAGCGACGTCCCGGTCGCGCCGTCGGCAAGCAGAACGCGCTTCTGGGCAAGGAGATCGGAAAGGGCATTGGCGGAAGCGGACATCGGTTTTTCCCGGCTGAATGAAATTGCAACAAGATATAAAGATATCTTTATGTGATTGCAACCGACTTTGCCATCACGCGGCGGAAAAGTCGGAAAGCCGATCTGCAGCGCCGCGCGATTTATCGGACGCGCAAACGAACGCTGTCACCTTCAATAGAGCTGTTACACTTGCGTCTGGGTGGCTCTCGACGGCAAATCGTCCGCCAGAAGAGCGGCGAGATCGGCCGCGGGCTTGTCCGCGTGCGCACGCAAGCGCAGGCTGAATTCGGCTGCGGGCAGGGGCGGCAGGTCGAGATGCGCGGGCGCCGGCTCTATTCCCGGCCCCAGGAACCGCGCCGTGCGCGTCGTGACGGCGATTCCGCTCATGACTGCGGCGCGCAGGCCCGACAGGCTTGGGCTCGTCGCCACGATCCGGAAGGGGCGGCCTGCCGCTTCGAGCGCCGAGATCGCCGCTGCCCGGAAGCCGCAGGGCGGGTCGAGCACGGCCAGCGGCACTTCCGCGTCGACCGTCGCCAGTCCCTTGTCGGCGCAAAGCCAGATCATCTTTTCTTTCAGCACGAGCAGTTCGTCGGCCGCAGGCGCCTGTCGCATGGCAAGCAGAATGTCGAGCTGGCCCTGATCGAAGGTCGTCGTCAGTTCCTTCGACCTGCCGATCCTGAGGTCGAGGCGAACCCGCGGGTGGGCGCGAGCGAAGCGGCGCAATAGCTCGGGCAGCGTCGTATCGGCGAAATCCTGCGTGCTGCCGAGCGAGATCCGCCCGTCGGCGCGCGCACCCCGGAGGCTGAGCCAGGCGTCGCGATGGGCGTCGAGGATGCGGCGGGCGTGACCCACGAGTTCCTCGCCAACCGGCGTCAGCGCGCGCCCGCGCCCGGCCGGCGCCAGAAGCGGTTCTCCGATCAGCGTTTCGAGGCGTTGCATCTGCGCCGTCACGGCGGAGGGGGACCGATTGACGGCCGTCGCGGCACGGGCAAGCGAACCGCCTTCGGCGAAGGCGAGGAAAGTGCGCAGGAGATCGGGATCGATTGCGTTCATGCTTCGATGATATCGAAGTATTTATGCAAGACAATTTGATTTTATTGATGCGTTGGCGATGGCAAGCTGAACCTGAAGAACAAATGGAATCGAAAGGAGCTTGCCATGCCCATCATCAATGCCACCGTCACGGGACGCCCGGACCCGGAACTGTCCGCAAGGATCGCGGCGGAGATCAGCGAACTGACGCAAGCGCATCTCCGCAAGGATCCGACCGTCACCGCAGTTGCGGTCGGTTATGTCGACCCACGGCACTGGTTCGCCGGCGGAAAGTCGATCGCGTCGCAGGAGACCAGCAGCTTCTGGCTGGACATCAAGGTCGTGGACGGCACCAACACCAAGCAGGAAATGGCCGCTTACATCGAAGCGATCTACAGCGGCTTCGGGAAACTCCTCGGAAAAGTGCATCCGGAGAGCTATGTGCTCGTTCACGAAGTCTCCGCAGCAGCCTATGGCTATGGCGGCAAAACGCAGGAATTCCGCTTCATCAGCGGCAAGCTCGCTTCGGCTGCGTAGGAAAAAGGGCGCTCTCGCGAGCGCCCTGTCTATTGTACGCGATGCGATCCGGCCTACGCCGCCTGACGGTCGGCGTGGCTCGTCGGCGTCACCATGGCGGCTATGATCGTCTGCAGGTCGATTGCACCGATCGGCCGGCCATTCTCATCGACGACGTGGGCCGCGGCGACATGCGCGCCAGTCATCGTGCGGGCAGCCGCTTCGAGAACCATGCCGGCCGGAAGCGACACGCCCTCCGGATTGCCGGAGAGCGGCCGCATGATCGTCTCGACATGGACGACGCGGCCACGGTTCACTTCCTTGACGAAGGCGGTGATGTAGTCGTCCGCCGGCGAAAGCACGATCTGCTGGCCCGTGCCCTGCTGTACGACGCGGCCGTCGCGCAGGATCGCGATCTTGTCGCCCAGCCTCAGCGCTTCGTCGAGGTCGTGGGTGATGAAGACGACGGTCTTTTTCAGTTCCTTCTGCAGGTCGAGCAGCACCGTCTGCATGTCCATGCGGATCAGCGGATCGAGTGCCGAATAGGCCTCGTCCATCAGCAGGATGTCGGCGTCGTTGGTGAGCGCCCGGGCGAGGCCCACGCGCTGCTGCATGCCGCCCGAAAGCTGGTTCGGATAGTGGTTTTCGAACCCCTTGAGCCCCACGCGCTCGATCCAGCCGCGCGCCCGCTTTTCGCTTTCACGCCGCTCGATGCCCTGGATTTCGAGGCCGTATATCGTGTTCTCCAGGACGGTGCGGTGCGGCAGCAGCGCGAACTTCTGGAACACCATTGCCGTCTTGTGGCGACGGAATTGGCGGAGGTCGTTTTCGCTCATCTTGCAGACGTCGGTGCCGTCATAGAGCACCTCGCCCGCGGTCGGGTCGATCAGCCGGTTGATGTGACGGATCAGCGTCGACTTGCCGGAACCGGACAGACCCATGACAACTGTGATGCAGCCGCCAGGCATCAGGATATTGATGTCCTGCAGGCCGAGCACATGACCGTGCTTCTCGTTGAGTTCTGCCTTGCCCATGCCCTTTTTGACGACATCGACGAAGTCCTCGCCGCGGGGGCCGAAGATCTTGTAGAGGTTTTTTACCTCGATTGCGTGACTAGCCATGAATAACCTCCGAATGCTTTTGCAGCCGCCTTCCGAAGGCCTGGCTGGTACGATCGAAAATGATAGCGATGCCGACGAGGGCAAAGCCGTTCAGGAAACCGACGGTGAAGAACTGGTTGGCGATCGCCTGGAGCACGTTCTTGCCGAGCCCGCCGACGCCGATCATCGAGGCGATGACAACCATTGCCAGCGACATCATGATCGTCTGGTTGATGCCGGCCATGATGGTCGGCAGCGCCAGCGGCATCTGCACGTTCTTCAGTTTCTGCCAGGCGGAGGAGCCGAAGGCGTCGGCGGCCTCCAGTACTTCCTTGTCGACGAGCCGGATACCGAGATTGGTGAGTCGGATCATTGGCGGCACGGCGTAAATGACGACGGCGATCAGCCCCGGCACCTTACCGATGCCGAAGATCATCACCACCGGGATGAGATAGACGAAGCTCGGCATCGTCTGCATGACGTCGAGGATCGGATTGACGAGGCCCTGCACGCGGTCGGAGCGGGCCATCAGAATGCCGATCGGGATGCCGATCACGATCGAGATCAGCGTGCAGACGGTGACCATGGCGAGCGTGATCATCGTGTCGTTCCAGAGCCCGACGAGCCCGATCGCCAGCATCGACAGCGCCGTGCCGATGGTGATCTTTACGTGACGGCTGCCGAGATAGACAACGGCGATCATGATGATCAGCACCAGGAACCAGGGCGAACTGACGAACGCCCGTTCCAGGTAGTTCAGGAACCATTGCAATGGCTGGACCACTGCATCGATCGCATCACCGTAGCTGCGCACGAATCCCTTGAACCCGTCGTCTACGCTCTTGCGCGCCATGCGAATGGTGCCATCGTCGATGGCCGGGAACTTGCAAAGCAGTTCCGGCAAGAAACTGCAGATAGCCATGTTTTTCCCCTTCCGTCCGGAAGTCTTATGTCGCCGGCTGCGTCTTGGAACGACCGCATGCGGCCGTCCTGCACAGACTTGTTTGTGACGTCTTTGTGTCCCGGCGTAAGAAATGTGACAGTGGAACGACGATCCCGCTTTACTGTTTGCGACGTTAGAGTAAGCACTTCGCCGCTATGGGCCCAGTCAGGCGGGCAAATGCTTGCCGAGCCGCGCGAGCGCGGCGGCCGAGAGCCCGGCAGCCGTCCACTCCAACACTTCTTCTCAGAGCGCTGCCTTGACCTTCTCGGCCACCTCGGGACTGACCCACTGGGTCCACATCTCGGGAAACTCTTGGAGGAAGTGCTTGGCCGCGTCCTCGTTGGTGCCCTGATTCTGGTCCATCCAGGCCAGAACCTTGTTGACCGTGCCGTTATCCCACTTGCGTACCTTGACGTAATCCATGGCGACGCCCGCCTTCTCCGCGAAGGACTTCGTCACGACCGTATAGACATCCGAGACCGGATAGGAATTGACCTTCGGGTTCGGGCAATCGGGAACGGCAGAGCAGGAGTCCCACTCCTTCTTGTCATGATCGACACCGAAGGAGAGGCGGGTCATTTCATACTTGCCGAGAATGGCGGTAGGGGCCCAGTAATAGCCGAGCCAGCCGGTCTTCTTCTCGAAGGCGTTGGCGATGGAGCCATCAAGGCCGGCGGCCGAGCCAGGGTCGACCAGTTCGAATCCGGCTTTTTCGGCTTCGAGCGCCTTGAACAGATTTGCGGTGGAAATCTGGCAGTTCCATCCGGAGGGGCAGTTGTGGATTGCGCCCTTGGACGGATCTTCCGGCGCAGGGAACAGGTCCGGGTGTTTCAGAGCGTCCTGCACCGTCTTGATATCCGGGTGCGCATCGGCGAGGAACTTGGGTATCCACCAGCCCTCGACACCGCCCTCGCTGAGCAGTGGCGCGGCCTGGATAAGCCGGCCTTCCTTGATCGCTGCGTCAAGCGGTGTACGCACGGAGTTGATCCAGAGTTCAGGTGCCATGTCGGGCTGCGCCTTCTCGTTCATCGAGGCAAAGGTCGGCATCGTGTCGCCCGTGACGAGCTCCACAGCGCAACCATATCCGTTTTCGAGAATGAATTTGTCTACATGGGCAGCAACGCCCGCCGAGGCCCAGTTCATTTCGGCAATGCTGACTTCGCCGCATTCCGCGGCTTGCGCCGAGCCCGCCACGGCGTAAAGGCCCACGGCGAGAAAGGTGGACGCGAGGAGCTTCTTCATGTTTGCAAGACCTCCCAGTCTTTGTGCAGCCAACGATCGAGGGTGCCGTGCGGGTCACCGCTGTCCCGACACCCGACTATTCAGTGAGCAGCCTGAGGTTCGACATCGGCAGGCCCATCATGCCCCCGCTGCGGCAGCGTGGGAGCTCTTTCCAATTCTGGCCGCGGAACCCTGTCGCCGGCTGGATCTCCTCTTCACCGCTGTGGCAAGCCTAAGTATTCCCGAAGAGAAATCAACCTCTTCAATCGGATGGCCGTGTGGGACGGCGCCGTCGTCGTGCGCGGCGCTTCTTTCTGTCTGGCCGCAAATTTGAGCATTTACGACAGAATTGCCGCAAAATGCGGCTCGGGGAGCCATGTCTCCCCGACGCCTGTTTTAATCGGGACGTTTCCTATCGCGATTGCGTCCGGTATTCGCCCGACGATGTCGCGAAAAAAATCAAAAAAAATCGCGATTCACCATTGCTTAAGCCATCAATAACCATCCGGTAACGATGTCAGGCTAATTGTTTGCCTGCGGCGGGCGACTGTCGCAGGTCCGGATCAGGTGTTGCGTACCGGACCCTGGAACATCCCGCGCTGTGTATGGGGAGGCGCTCTCGAACACGAAGAGTGCAGCAATTTCCGGTGTGTTCTACCGGAGAGACCATGCGTTATTTTGGCGGCCGCATCCCCTCGCAGGAGGTCGGGTGCGGCTTTCGCTTTGTGGGCTCACTCAACCGGCAAACAAAAAAAGGCCGCCCCGAAAGGAGCGGCCCGAAGCGGGAAACCGCCTGATTATCCAATGTTGAACGTGCGGATGAAACCGAGCGGGCCGCGAGGCGCATCCATCTCGACATTGCGCACGCGGGACTGGCTCGACGGCGCCTTGGAGTTCCAGGCGATCTGGACGAAATTGGGTTTGCTGAAGACGAACAGCATGACTTTTCTACCGGGATTGTTTCGATGCCGTCGATATAGGCGCGAGCGGGTTGAATTTAAATGCCAATGTCGCCATCACATGTCGCAATTTCGCAAGTCTTGTCGCGATTTAGGACAAGCTTCATGAGCGTCCGAAACGAGCTGTGATCACGCATGGCGAAATGAGGGTGGATCCCGTCGAAAACAGGCCTTTGCCGGCGATGGTTTCGATGTTACGGGAGGTCGCATGACACAGAGGATCATGCTGCAGGGGACCGGCTCGGATGTCGGAAAATCGGTATTGGTGGCTGGGCTCTGCCGGCTCGCCTCCAATCGCGGCTTGAAGGTCAGGCCCTTCAAGCCGCAGAACATGTCGAACAATGCCGCCGTTTCCGATGACGGTGGCGAGATCGGCCGGGCGCAGTGGCTGCAGTCGCTGGCCGCTCGCGTGCCGTCCTCCGTTCACATGAACCCGGTACTCTTGAAGCCGCAATCGGATATCGGCAGCCAGATCATTCTGCAGGGCAGGGTGGCGGGGCAGGCGAAGGGCAGGGGATACCAGGCGCTGAAGCCGAAGCTCATGGGTGCGGTGATGGAAAGCTTCGAACTGGTGTCCGCCGGCGCCGATCTCGTTATCGTCGAGGGCGCAGGGTCGCCCGCCGAAATCAACTTGAGAGCCGGCGACATCGCCAATATGGGATTTGCCACGCGAGCAGGTGTCCCCGTGGTGCTTGTCGGCGATATCGATCGTGGCGGCGTCATCGCCTCGCTGGTCGGCACGCACGCGATCCTGCCGGAAGAGGACCGGCGCATGGTCAGCGGCTATCTTATAAACAAGTTCCGTGGTGACGTGACGCTCTTCGACGACGGCATTGAAGCGGTTCACCGGTTCACCGGCTGGCCTTGTTTCGGCGTGGTCCCGTGGCTGAAAAGTGCCGCGCGGCTGCCTGCCGAGGATTCGGTCGTGCTGGAAAAGCTTGCACGCGGCGGCGGCAAGGCGCTGAAGGTCGCGGTGCCCGTCTTGTCGCGGATCGCGAATTTCGACGATCTCGATCCGCTGATGGCCGAGCCGGAGGTCGATCTCGTCTTCGTCAGGCCCGGCACACCGCTTCCCGACGATGCCGGGCTCGTCGTCATTCCCGGCTCCAAATCGACGATTGCCGACCTCAAGGATTTTCGCGCCGAGGGCTGGGACCGGGACCTCGAGCGCCACCTGCGGCGCGGCGGCCGGGTGATCGGAATTTGCGGCGGCTACCAGATGCTCGGCGCGCGCGTCACCGATCCGCTCGGCATCGAAGGCAGCGAACGCGAGATTGCCGGCCTTGGCCTGCTTGCGGTCGAAACGGAAATGGCGCCGGAAAAGACCGTGCGCAACAGCCGCGCCTGGTCGCTGGAACATGACGTGCCGCTCGACGGCTATGAGATCCACCTCGGCAAGACCACCGGCACCGATTGCGACCGCGCGCCGGTCTCGATCGACGGTCGCCGTGACGGGGCGATGTCCGCCGACGGCAAGGTGATGGGCACCTACCTGCACGGACTTTTTGCCAGCGATCCCTACCGGGTCGCACTGCTCAAAAGCTTCGGCATCGAGGGTAGCGGAGGCAATTATCGCCGGTCGGTCGATGCGGCGCTCGACGATATCGCCGGCGAACTTGAGGCGGTGCTCGATCCTATCTGGCTGGACCGGCTGCTCGGCGGCGGGCACAGGACCGCGTGAAGCCGCGGAAAAGAGCCGAAGAGCCAGGCCGCTCAGCGCCATTTTGTTGCTTCTCCGGCTTCGGCATTTAAGCTACGGTTGAAATATCCTGGCCATACGCCGCAGGAGCGGCTCTCCCCGTGGAACGGAAGCTCGCAGTGATCCTTGCCGCTGACGTCGCTGGCTACAGCCGGCTTGTCGCTGCCGACGAGGAGGGGGCGCTTGCGACGCTTAGCACCTACAGTGTCGCGATCCGCGATCTCGTCGCCGAACATGGCGGGCGCATTTTTGGTTCGGCCGGCGACAGCGTCGTGGCGGAGTTCCACAGTGCCGTGCAGGCGGTGCGCGCCGCGGTCGCCATCCAGCGCGTGCTCTATCGCCGCAATGCCGACCTTCCTCCCGACCACCGGATGGAGTTCCGCATCGGCCTCAACCTCGGTGACGTCGTCGTCGAAGGCGACAATCTCCTCGGCGACGGCGTCAACGTGGCTGCCCGGCTGCAGGAAGTCGCGCTGCCGGGAGGAATTTGTATTTCGGGCGCGCTTCACGACCAGATCGAGGGCAAGCTCGATTTTCCGCTGATTCACCTCGGCGACCGCAACCTCAAGAACATTCCGCGTCCCGTGCCGGTGCACAGGGTCGACTGGCGTCGCGAGGACCCGGTCGAGGCCGGCGTGCTCGGCGGGTCGCTCGTCCTTCCGGACAAGCCCTCGATCGTCGTCCTTCCCTTCGTCAACATGTCGGGTGACCCGGAGCAGGAATATTTCGCCGACGGGCTGACCGAAGATATCATCACCGCGCTTTCGCTCTACCGCTGGTTTTTCGTCATCGCCCGCAACTCGTCCTTCGCCTACAAGGGGCGCGCCGTCGACGTGAAGCAGGTCGGCCGCGATCTCGGCGTGCGCTACATCGTCGAGGGGAGCGTGCGCCGCGCCGGGATGCGCCTACGCGTGACCGGTCAGCTCATCGAAGCCGAAACAGGCGTCCACCTCTGGGCCCAACGTTACGACCGCGAACTTGCGGATATCTTCGCCATCCAGGACGAACTCACGCAGAACGTCGTCGGCGCCATCGAACCGGAAATCCTTTTGGGCGAGAGCCGGCGCGCTCTTCTGAATCCGACACACAATCTCGACGCCTATGAATGCCACATGCGCGGCACCTGGCTGCACAATGCGCAGGACACCGCCGAGCATTTCAACGAAGCGATAATGTGGCATCGCCGGGCTATCGCTCTCGATCCTGATTTCGGCCGCGCACACATGATGCTCGCCCGCACGCTTTACGCGCGTTGCTTCCACGGCTTCAGCGACGATGTCGATCGCGACAGTGCCGAACTCTATGCGGCGGCCGAACGTGCCGTCATGCTAGAAGAGCGCGACCCCTATTCACACTATGCAATGTGCCTTGCGCATTTCGTGGCGCACCGCGCGCCCGCGGCCGTGGAGGAGGCACAGCGGGCGATCGACCTAAACCCCAATCTGGCGCTTGCGCATATGGGACTTGGCTGGGCCCGGATTTTCGCCGGACATTTCGCCGAGGCGCTCGACCCGCTCCACATGGCTCTGAGGCTCAGTCCGCACGATCCGCTGACCTATCTGTTCCTCAACCACATCGCGCTTGCCCACTATCATCTCGGCAATTACGAGGAGGCGCTGCACTATTCGGAACGCGGCATTTCACTCCGTCGCGCCTACTTCAACCGGGTCGTGCTTCTCGCAAGCCTCGGACAACTCGGCCGCGACGAGGAGGCGCGCGAACTCATTCCGGAAATCATGGCCAACGTGCCGGCTGACATCGCCCATTACTGGAAGATCCTGACACCCTACGTGGATCCCAACCACTATACGCATCTCATCGAAGGGCTGCGCAAGGCGGGATTCCCGCTCGTTGCCTAAAGCAACTCCAGGAAAAGCGTGTGACGGTTTTCCGTTTTCAGGGCCGCGTATGTCGCAGGCCGTCGATTGACTTTGCCGGGGCCGCTTCATAATTAACATCAATGGATGGTTCCCCCGCGCCGGAGCGGAGCGGGGGAGTAAATGGGAATGTGACGGGGCGGACCCACACCGGGCGCCCTTATCACAGCCGACCCCGCGACTGTAGAACGGTCAGGGTTCGCCATCGGATCTGTCGCCTCTTCCCGACGAGCTGCATGGGGCAGTCTCGCGGGATTGGACTTCAGGCCGGAAAAGCCACTGGCATGGCATCGTGATCAGCCGGGCTGGACGCCTCTTCTTCTACGAATCGTCCGCCTTTCACGATACCGAATATGCCGGGAAGGCGAGGCGGACCCGTTCGGCTTCCGGCGCTTGTGTTCAGCAATGGTTTGAACGCACGCCGCCTCGAAGTCGTGACGCCGTGAGCCAGGAGACCTGCCATCCGTCAGGGCATTCCGCCCGAAGGGGGCACCAATCCCCGATGCCAGCACGGAGGTTGTCGTGGCTTACGAATTCTCTCTTGAACGCGCGACAGGCGTGTTGCACGCCCGTTTCCGGTCGAAGCCGTCGGTGAACTGAGGCTGGCCGCATGTCCATTTCCAGTGCCGGGCCGATTATCGTGCTTGGCGGCGCCCGTTCCGGCAAATCCTCCTTCGCGGAAAAGCTCGTCGAAGCCTCCGGGCTGCCGATGCATTACGTCGCCACAGGGCGGGCCTGGGACGACGAAATGCGCGATCGCATCCGCCATCACCAGGACACGCGGCGCGGCAAAGGCTGGACGACGCATGAGGAGCCTCTCGATCTCGTCGCCCTGCTTCGCCGGATCGACGATCCGGCGCGCGCGATCCTCGTCGATTGCCTGACGCTTTGGGTCACCAACCTGATGATGGAAGAGCGCGACATGGCTGCCGAATTCGCGGCGCTCGCCGCCTTCCTGCCCGAGGCGCGGGCGCGCCTCATCTTCGTTTCCAACGAAGTCGGCCTTGGCATCGTTCCGGAAAACCGGATGGCGCGCGATTTCCGCGACCATGCCGGCCGCCTCCACCAGATCGTAGCGGAGAAATCCGCCGAAGTTTACTTTGTCGCGGCCGGATTGCCGCTGAAAATGAAGGGTTGATCCATGACACTCGCAAAGGCCCAGCAGGGCAAGATCCCGGCCACCGTCATCACCGGGTTTCTCGGCGCCGGCAAGACAACGATGATCCGCAATCTGCTGCAGAATGCCGACGGCAAGCGCATCGCGCTGATCATCAACGAGTTCGGCGATCTCGGCGTAGACGGCGATGTGCTGAAGGGCTGCGGTGCGGAGGCCTGCTCCGAGGAAGATATCATTGAACTCACCAATGGCTGCATCTGCTGCACGGTCGCCGATGATTTCATCCCGACCATGACGAAACTGCTCGAGCGAGAGAACCGGCCCGACCACATCGTTATCGAAACCTCGGGGCTCGCCCTGCCGCAGCCGCTGGTTGCCGCCTTCAACTGGCCGGATATCCGCAGCGAAGTGACGGTCGATGGCGTCGTGACCGTCGTCGACAGTGCGGCGGTTGCCGCCGGCCGCTTTGCGGACGACCACGATAAGGTCGATGCGCTGCGCGTCAACGACGACAACCTCGACCACGAAAGCCCGCTCGAAGAGCTTTTCGAGGACCAGCTCACCGCCGCCGACCTCATCGTTCTCAACAAGACCGACCTGATCGACGCCTCGGGCTTGAAGTCGGTGCGCGACGAGGTGGCTTCCCGTATCAGCCGCAAGCCGACGATGATCGAGGCGAAGAACGGCGAGGTGGCCGCCGCCATTCTGCTCGGCCTCGGCGTCGGCACCGAGGGGGAGATCGCCAACCGCAAGTCGCATCACGAGATGGAGCACGAGGCCGGCGAGGAGCACGACCACGACGAATTCGACAGTTTTGTCGTCGAACTCGGAGCAGTCAGCGATCCGGCCGCCTTCATCGACCGGCTGAAGGGCGTGATCACCGAGCACGATGTGCTGCGCCTCAAGGGCTTCGCCGACGTTCCCGGCAAGCCGATGCGCCTCCTGATCCAGGCGGTCGGCAGCCGTATCGATCAATATTACGACCGGGCCTGGGCGGCGGGCGAAGCGCGCGGCACGCGCCTCGTCGTCATCGGCCTCCACGACATGGACGAGGCCGCCATACGCGCTGCGATCTCGGCGTTGGTGTGATCGGATAGAAAATGCATCTGCTTCTCGCCCAGAAAGGCACGATCGCCGATGGCAACGAGGCGATCGATCTCGGGCAAAGCCCGGCCGACATCCTGTTCCTGTCGGCCGCCGACACCGAGCTTGCCTCGATTGCCGCGGCCTACGGGCGGCGGACGTGGGCGAAAACGCTGCGCATCGCCAGCCTGATGAACCTGATGCATCCGATGTCGGTCGACACCTATGTCGAGCGCACGGCGCGGCATGCGAAGCTGATCGTCGTGCGCCCGCTCGGCGGCGCCAGCTATTTCCGCTACGTGCTGGAGGCGCTGCATGCGGCGGCGGTGATGGGCAAGTTCCAGATTGCGGTGCTTCCAGGCGATGACAAGCCGGACCCGGGCCTCCATCCGTTTTCCACGGTATCAGCGGAAGACCGCGAGCGCGTCTGGGCCTATTTCACCGAGGGCGGCGCCGATAATGCCGGGCTCTTCCTCGACTATGCCGAGGCGCTGATTGCCGGCAGCGAGAAGCCGCAGCCGGCAAGGCCGCTTTTGAAGGCAGGCATCTGGTGGCCGGGCGAGGGTGTGATCGGAGTTGACCGGTGGCGTGCGATTGCGGGTCTGCCGGGAACACCCCCCTCTGTCCTGCCGGACATCCCCCCCACCAGGGGGGAGAACCGGGATGCTGAAGCTGGTTCCTTAACGGCGGTCGAAATCACGGAGAAGCGGCCGGTTGCTCAAGGAGGCGCCATTTCCGACGGCATTAAGGAAACGAGCGACGGAGTTGGAGAAACGAGCGGCCGCCGCTTGCCGATCTCCCCCCTTGTGGGGGGTATCCCTCAAGCGGATGCCGGCAAACCCACCGTTGCCATCTGCTTCTACCGCGCCCTCGTCCAGAGCGGCGAAACGAAACCCGTCGAGGCCTTGATCGAGGCGCTTGCTGTCGAAGGCATGCGGGCGCTGCCGGTCTTCGTTTCGAGCCTCAAGGATCAGGTCTCGATCGGCACGCTGCAGGCGATCTTCGCCGAATCCGCACCGGACGTGGTGATGAACGCAACCGGCTTTGCGGTTTCCGCGCCCGGTGCCGATCGTCAGCCGACGGTGCTCGAATCGACCGGCGCGCCAGTATTGCAGGTGATCTTTTCCGGTTCCTCTCGCGCCGCCTGGGAGGCTTCGCCGCAGGGGCTGATGGCGCGCGATCTCGGCATGAACGTCGCACTGCCCGAGGTGGATGGCCGCATTCTCTCCCGTGCCGTCTCGTTCAAAGCGGCGTCCGTCTACGATCCGGCGGTGGAAGCCAACATCGTCGGCCACGAACCGCTTGCCGATCGCGTCCGCTTTGCCGCGCGGCTTGCCGCCAACTGGGCGCGGCTGCGTCGGGCAAGGCCCGAGGCGCGCCGCGTTGCCATCGTCATGGCCAATTATCCCAACCGCGACGGACGCCTCGGCAACGGCGTCGGCCTCGACACGCCGGCCGGCACCATCGAGGTTCTGAAGGCAATGGCGGCGGAAGGCTATCCCGTCGGTGACCTTCCCGAGGACGGCGACGCGCTTATGCGTTTTCTGATGGCCGGGCCGACCAATGCGGCAAGCCGCGACCGCGAAATCCGCGAGGTCATTTCGCTCGCGCAATACCAAGACTTCCTCGGCTCTCTTCCGCGGCAGATTCAGGAGGAGGTAACGGCGCGCTGGGGCGATCCCGAAGCCGATCCATCCTTCCTTGACGGCGCCTTCGGGCTGCCACTCGCGCGCTTCGGCGACGTCCTCGTCGGCATCCAGCCGGCGCGCGGCTATAACATCGATCCGAAGGAAACCTACCACGCGCCGGACCTCGTGCCGCCGCATGGCTATCTCGCCTTCTACGCCTTCCTGCGGCATGTCTTCAAAGCCGACGCCATCATCCACATGGGCAAGCACGGCAATCTCGAATGGCTGCCCGGCAAGGCACTGGCGCTTTCGGAGAATTGTTATCCCGAGGCGGTCTTCGGCCCGACGCCGCATCTTTACCCCTTCATCGTCAACGATCCGGGCGAGGGCACACAGGCCAAGCGCCGCACCAGCGCCGTTATCATCGACCATCTGACGCCGCCTTTGACGCGGGCGGAATCCTATGGGCCGCTCAAGGATCTGGAGGCACTGGTCGACGAATATTACGAGGCGGCGGGCGGTGACCCGCGACGGCTCAGGCTGTTGAGCCGACAGATCCTCGACCTCGTCTGCGACATCGGCCTCGACCATGATGCCGGGATCGAAAAGGCCGACAGCGACGACAAGGCGCTGGAAAAGCTCGACGCCTATCTCTGCGACTTGAAGGAGATGCAGATCCGCGACGGACTGCACATCTTCGGCGTGGCGCCGGAAGGGCGTCTGCTGACGGACCTCACAGTGGCGCTCGCCCGCGTCCCGCGCGGCCTGGGCGAGGGCGGTGACCAGAGCCTGCAGCGGGCCATTGCGTTAGACTTGGGGCTAGGTGCTTCGGCGCAAGTACCGCAGCCACAACCCTTCGATCCCCTCGACTGCGTCATGTCTACACCGTGGACCGGCCCGAGACCCGCGCTTCTCGTCTCGCTCTTGGATGCACCCTGGCGCACGGCCGGCGATACGGTCGAGCGTGTCGAACTCCTCGCGGCGAAGCTGGTCTCCGGCGACATCGCCTGTCCTGATGACTGGCCGGCCACCCGCGCTGTGCTTGACGAGATCGACATGCGGCTAAAACCCGCGATCGAAGGCTCCGGGGAAGCGGAAATCAAGGGCCTGCTCACAGGGCTCGACGGCCGCTTCGTGGCGCCCGGGCCGTCCGGCGCTCCGACGCGTGGGCGGCCGGACGTGCTGCCGACCGGTCGCAATTTCTATTCCGTCGACAGCCGCGCCGTGCCGACGCCGGCGGCCTATGAACTCGGCAAAAAATCGGCCGACTTGCTTATCCGCCGTTATTTGCAGGACCATGGCGAATGGCCGTCTTCTTTCGGGCTCACTGCCTGGGGAACTTCCAACATGCGCACCGGCGGCGACGACATCGCCCAGGCGCTGGCGCTGATCGGCGCGAAGCCGGTCTGGGACATGGCCTCGCGCCGTGTAACGGGCTACGAGATCGTGCCGCTGGCGGTGCTCGGTCGTCCGCGCGTCGATGTCACGCTCCGCATTTCCGGCTTCTTCCGCGACGCGTTTCCGGAGCAGATCGCTCTGTTCGACAAGGCGATCCGCGCTGTCGGGGCTTTGGAGGAAGATGACGCCGACAACATGATCGCCGCACGCATGCGTTCCGAGACGAAGCGACTCGAAGAGAAGGGCGTCCAGGCGAAGGAAGCGGCGCGGCGCGCCTCCTATCGCGTCTTCGGCGCCAAGCCCGGAGCCTACGGCGCCGGCCTGCAGGCGCTGATCGACGAGAGGGGCTGGGAAAAGCGCGACGATCTCGCCGATGCCTATCTCACCTGGGGCGGCTATGCCTATGGCGCCGGCGAGGACGGCAAGGCCGAGCGCGGACTTTTCGAGGAACGGCTGCGGTCGATCGAGGCCGTCGTGCAGAACCAGGACAATCGCGAACACGACCTGCTCGACAGCGACGACTACTATCAGTTCGAGGGCGGCATGAGTGCTGCGGCGGAGCACCTTAGCGACCGGCGCCCCGCGATCTATCACAACGATCATTCGCGCCCGGAAAAGCCGGTGATCCGCTCGTTGGAGGAAGAGATCGGCCGCGTCGTGCGTGCCCGCGTCGTCAACCCGAAATGGATCGATGGCGTCATGCGCCACGGCTACAAGGGCGCCTTCGAGATAGCCGCGACGGTCGATTACATGTTCGCCTTCGCCGCGACCACCGGCGCCGTCCGTGACCATCATTTCGAGGCCGCCTACCGCGCATTCATCACCGACGAGAGGGTCCTTGATTTCCTGCGCGACAAGAACCCGGCCGCCCTTGCCGAAATGTCGGAACGCTTCCTGGAAGCGATCGATCGCGGCCTCTGGAATCCGCGCTCCAACTCGGCACGTTTTGAACTGAACAGCCTGTCCGGTGAAGCGGCCGCCCCTCGGCTGCGTACCGGAAACGAATAGGGAGAGAACACCATGAGCGATGAAACAGTAAACAGCGGCGAAGTCGGGCCGGAAAAGGACGAAGCTCGCCACGCCATGAAGATGGCGAAGAAGAAAACCGCGCGCGAAAAGATCATGGCGACGAAGACGGACGAAAAGGGCCTGATCATCGTCCACACAGGCAAGGGCAAAGGCAAGTCGACCGCCGGCTTCGGCATGATCTTCCGTCACATCGCCCACGGAATGCCTTGCGCCGTTGTGCAGTTCATCAAGGGCGCCATGCAGACTGGCGAACGCGAGCTGATCGAGAAGCATTTCGGCGACATCTGCCGGTTCTACACGCTCGGTGAGGGTTTCACCTGGGAAACGCAGGACCGCGCGCGCGACGTGGCTGCGGCGGAAAAGGCCTGGGAAAAGGCCAAGGAACTGATCCGCGACGAGCGCAACTCCATGGTGCTGCTCGACGAAATCAACATCGCGTTGCGCTATGACTACATCGATATCGCCGAGGTCGTGCAGTTCCTGAAAGAGGAAAAGCCCCATATGACGCACGTCGTGCTGACCGGCCGCAACGCCAAGGAAGGTCTGATCGAGATCGCCGATCTGGTGACCGAGATGGAACTCGTGAAGCATCCCTTCCGGTCCGGCATCAAGGCGCAGAAGGGCGTTGAGTTCTGATGGTTCAAACTTGGCAGTCCTGGGCGCTGCATTCGGCCGTGTTCGCCGCGCCCTGATGAACTACAGCGCCGCGCGTCTTATCAGACGCGCAAAGGACGCTGTAGCACTGCTACGATCTAAGGAAACATGCAGTAGCTCGGGGCCGGCTTGTCCGCAGTGAGCGCGTTGCTGCTGACGGTGTTTTAGCGCGGCCGCAGAACCGTCACATGCCCAGCCAGATCCACAGCGGATGCGCCGGGTCGGCAAGCAGCCGGATCGCCAACGCGATCGAGGTGATGATGAGCAGCGGCTTGATGATCTTGGCGCCCTTCGCCATCGCGAAGCGCGAGCCGACCTGCGCGCCGAGGAACTGACCGGCGCCCATCGTCAGGCCGACCTTCCAGAGCACCACGCCATAGGCAAGGAAAACGAGGAAGGCGCCGAGATTGGAGCCGAAATTCAGGAACTTCGTGTGGGCGGTCGCCTTGATGATGCCGAAGCCGCCGAGCATGACGAAGCCGAGCATGAAGAAGGATCCGGTCCCGGGACCGAAGACCCCGTCATAGAAGCCGATTAGCGGCACGAAGCTGAGGGTGAAGGCGAGCTTCGAGATACGGTGATGCCTTTCGACGTCGCCGATATTGGGCTTGCAACCGAAATAGACAGCGATCGCGATGAGCAGGAAGGGCAGAACGGTCTTCAGCGCGTCGGCGGGAACGAGGGTCGCGAGCAGGGCCCCGAGAACGGAGCCAAACGCCGCCATCGCCGCCATCGGCAATTGCTCCTTCAGGCTCACATGGCCGTGCCGCGCATAGGCGAGACTTGCGGAACTGGAGCCGAAGAGCGATTGCAGCTTGTTGGTGCCGAGTGTTTCGAGCGGCGGAATGCCGGCGATCAGCATGGCGGGAATGGTGATCATTCCTCCGCCGCCGGCTATCGAATCGATGAATCCTGCAATGAAGGCGGCGGCGAAGAGGAAGAGCAGGATGTGAAGGGCGATGTCGTGCACGGGGGGCTCAGGAAAGCGGAGTGGCAGCGGAATGGTTTCCGCCTTGTGTCAGAGCTTGGCGGGAAATGCAAAGGGCGCACCGCGGGTTTTTCCACGAACCGCTGCCACGTTCGCGCTCGCGCCCCGCCCGGCACTCTGCGCCGATTGCGACATACCGGTGGCGTAATCCGGTTTGACCGCCCCGACGGGCTCCGGTAAAAATGACGATCATGCGACGGCGTCTGCTTCGAGCGGACTGTAAGAGCGTCCGGTGCGGCCGACCCATGCAGGGGGCTCGATCCGGTGCTGTCCAGACCGGTGCGGCTATCTGCCCAGGCCGGCGCTTCGTATGGAACGCCGACCGCTGCCCGTATCCGGACGTTTCCGGAAGCTGTGCAGCAAATCACAGAGCAGCTTTGCGTATCGAGGCGGATGCGTGGCGCTGCAGGGGAGCCGTACAGCATATGCCTTCGGTCAATGGACCAACTATCACCAAAATTGTACTCGGCCTCGGCTGCGAGCGAAACGCGGAGCCCGAGGAAGTGATTGCACTTGCCGAACAGGCACTTGCCGAGGCTGGCGTCGACCGGGGTGATGTCGCTCTGGTCGCTTCGCTCGATGCCCGTGCCGAGGAGCCTGCAATCCATGCCGCCGCCTGTCATTTGTCCGTGCCGGTACACTTCTTCGACGCCCCCACGCTGGAGGCGGAATCCGCGCGGCTGCAGAACCCCTCGGACATCGTCTTTGCCCATACCGGCTGCCACGGCGTGGCGGAAGGTGCTGCGCTCGCCGGCGCGGGCCTGGATGCGGTGCTGATCGTCCCGAAAATCCGTTCGGTCCGCGCCACAGCGGCAATTGCCGGTCCCGCGCGCGTAGCCGGAGAAGCCTCGACGCGAACGAAGCGTGCGGGGGCCGCCTGATGGCTTTATCTGCTCGTCTGTATGTTTCGTTTGAAGAGCAGATTCAATGCTCTATCGGCGATTTCTATCAAAGTGAATTACCTGCCTCGCAGGTTGCGCCAGGTCTGCTGTCCAGCGAGACTTCAAGGATTATGCCATGACGGATGCAATTTTCGCCGGTCTGCCCGAACTGGAACCCGGTTCCGTCTGGCTGGTCGGGGCTGGGCCGGGCGACCCCGGGCTTTTGACGCTGCACGCCGCCAATGCGCTACGCCATGCGGATGTGATCGTTCACGATGCGCTGGTGAATGGCGACTGCCTGAAACTTGCGAAACCCGATGCAACGCTCGAATTCGCAGGAAAGCGCGGCGGCAAACCTTCGCCGAAGCAGCGCGATATCTCGCTGCGCCTCGTCGAACTGGCGCGCGCCGGAAACCGTGTGCTCCGCCTCAAGGGCGGCGATCCTTTCGTGTTCGGCCGTGGCGGCGAGGAGGCCTTGACGCTCGTCGAGCATGGCATTCCGTTCCGCATCGTTCCCGGTATCACCGCCGGCATCGGCGGGCTTGCCTATGCCGGCATTCCGGTGACCCACCGCGAGGTGAACCATGCGGTCACGTTCCTGACTGGGCATGATTCCTCGGGCGTCGTGCCGGATCGGATCAATTGGGAAGGCATCGCCAAGGGCTCGCCGGTGATCGTCATGTACATGGCGATGAAGCATATCGGCCAGATCGCAGCCAACCTCATCGCCGGTGGCCGCTCGCCGGAAGAGCCGGTGGCCTTCGTTTGCAATGCCGCGACGCCTGAGCAGGTGGTGCTGGAGACGACCCTTTTGCGCGCCGAAGCCGATGTCGCCGCCTCCGGCCTCGAGCCGCCGGCAATCGTCATCGTCGGCGAGGTCGTCCGCCTGCGCGCGGCTCTCGACTGGCTCGGGGCGCGCGATGGCCGCGTGCTGGCGGTGGACCCCTTTGCAGACCGCGTTCTCCGGGATCGCGCATGAGCGGTCTCTTGATTGCCGCCCCGAGTTCCGGCGCGGGCAAAACGACGGTGACGCTCGGGCTTATGCGGGCCGTGAGGCGGCGCGGGATCCCCATCGCACCCGGTAAGGCCGGGCCCGATTACATCGATCCGGCCTTCCACACCGCGGCAAGCGGTGAACCTTGCCTCAACTATGACCCCTGGGCGATGCGCCCCGAACTGCTTGTCGCCAATGCTGAACGGGCGGTGGTCGGTGGTCGCACGCTTGTCGTCGAGGCGATGATGGGGCTTCACGACGGCGCCGCCGACGGCAAGGGCGCGCCGGCCGATCTCGCCGCGACGCTCGGTCTCGCCGTGGTTCTCGTCGTCGATTGCGCCCGCATGTCCCATTCGGTAGCGGCGCTGGTGCGCGGTTACGCCGACTACCGCGACGATATCCGCGTCGCCGGCGTCATCCTCAACAAGGTCGGCAGCGACCGCCATGAGATGATGTTGCGCGATGCGCTCGACCGGGCCGGCGTGCCGATTTTCGGCGTGCTTCGACAGGAGGGCACACTGAAGCTTCCGGAGCGTCACCTGGGCCTGGTGCAAGCGGGCGAACATGGGAGCCTTGAACCTTTCATCGACCACGCCGCGGACCTCATCGAGACGAATTGCGATCTCGACGGGATCCTGGCTGCTCCGACACTCTCGCCAACGCAGGCGGCCAAATCCGAAATCACCACTCTAAAGCCGCTCGGTCAGCGAATCGCCATCGCCCGCGACGTCGCCTTCGCCTTTTGCTACGCGCACCTCGTTTCCGGCTGGCGCGGGCAGGGTGCGGAAGTTTCTTTCTTCTCGCCGCTCCAGGACGAAGCGCCCGAAGGCGGCGTGGACGCGATTTATCTCCCCGGGGGCTATCCCGAACTCCACGCCGAAAAACTGGCCGGGGCGACGTGGTTCCGCAAGGGCTTGCAAAGCGCCGCAGAGGCGGGCGTGCATATCTTCGGCGAGTGCGGCGGCTACATGACCCTCGGCGAAGGGCTTGTCGCCGCGGATGGCAGGCGCTACGAAATGCTTGGCCTTTTGCCACTGGTGACCAGCTTTGCCGAGCGCAAGCGGCATCTCGGCTATCGGCGCGTCGCGCCGCTCGACAACGCATTTTTCGATGGACCGATGACGGCGCACGAGTTCCACTACGCAACTATTGTATCCGAAGGGGCGGCCGAACCGCTCTTTGCGGTCCACGACGCCGCGGGCAACAATCTCGGCCGGGCCGGGCTCCGGCGCAGGAATGTCGCCGGCTCCTTCATGCATCTCATCGATCTTTCGGGCAGACAATGAGCGCGCCCATCCTTCATGGCGGCGGAATCACCGAGGCCGCCGCGTGTTTCGGTGGTACGCCAGCCGAATGGCTCGACCTTTCGACCGGCATCAACCCGTGCCCGGTTCCGTTGCCGGAAATCGATCCCAGCGTCTGGCATCGCCTCCCGGACCGACATGTCGAGGAGGCGGCGCGTCTTGCCGCGCGCTGCTACTATGGCACCGGTGATGCCATGCCCCTGCCGGTGCCCGGCACCCAGGCCGCGATCCAGATGCTGCCGCGGCTCGTCGACGCCGGAAGACGTGTCGCCGTCTTCGCGCCCACCTATGGCGAATACGCCCGCGTGCTTTCCGTTGCCGGTTTCGCGGTCGATCCCGTCCTGCGCGCCGACGACCTTGCCGCCGCGCACGGTCTCGCCGTGGTCGTCAACCCCAACAACCCGACCGGGCGGCTCTTGTCCCCGGAGGAAATCCTTGCCATGGCGGGGGCCATGAGAGCGCATGACGGCTTGCTCGTGGTCGACGAGGCCTTCGGCGACCTCGAGCCGGATGCGAGCGTCGCCCGCTACGCAGCGACCTCTGACAATCTCATCGTCTTCCGCTCCTTCGGCAAGTTCTTCGGCCTCGCAGGGCTGAGGCTCGGCTTTGTCATCGCTCGCGCCTCTGTGCTTGCTGCGTTTCGCGAATGGCTTGGTCCCTGGGCGGTTTCGGGCCCCGCGCTTGCCGTTTCGGCGAAACTCATGGAAGGCGACACCGAGGCAACCGCAAGGGGCATCGCCGCACGCAAGGCCGGGCTCGATACGGTACTCAGTGCGGCCGGCCTGAAGATTGCGGGCGGCACGGGCCTTTTCACTCTGGTCGAGAACGAGTGGGCATGCGAACTTCATACCGCGCTTTGCGAAGCGCACATCCTGACGCGCAAGTTCGACTACGACCCGCACTGGCTCAGGATCGGACTCACCCCGGACGAAAACGGCGATCGGCGCCTTGCCGAAGCTTTGCAGCGGACACGTGTGTAATTGACCTTTGAAATTTTCCTCATCCTCGTTGTGGCACTGGTAATCGACCGTCTGATTGGCGATCCCGACTGGCTCTGGGAGCGCGTGACGCATCCGGTCGTCTTTTTCGGCAAGGGGATCGGGCTTTTCGACCAAGCGCTCAATCGCGGCAGCGCGGGAGCGGCCGCCCTGAAGATGAGGGGGCTGGCGGCGATCCTCGTCCTGCTCGCGGCAAGCATCGTGGTCGGCGTCGTCTTTCATCGTTTGTTCGACGTGCTGGGTGCCATTGGCTTCGTGCTGGAAGCCATCGTCGTTGCCGTCTTTCTTGCACAGAAGAGCCTCGCCGATCACGTGAAGCGTGTGGCGGACGCTCTGCGTCAAGACGGGCTTGAAGGCGGCAGGGCCGCCGTGTCGATGATCGTTGGCCGCGATCCGAAGACGCTCGACGAGCCGGGCGTCTGCCGGGCCGCCATCGAAAGCCTTGCGGAAAATTTCTCCGATGGCGTCGTTGCGCCCGCCTTCTGGTACGCAATCGCCGGGCTTCCGGGCCTGTTCGCCTACAAGATGCTGAACACGGCGGATTCGATGATTGGCCACAAGAGCCCGAAATATCTGCATTTCGGCTGGGCCTCGGCACGGCTGGACGACCTTGCCAACTGGCCCGCTGCGCGCCTCTCGATCCTGCTGGTTGCCACAGGAGCCTATTTCAAGCGGGGTGCGGAAGCAGCGCGGGCGGCAATCGATGTCGCACGGCGCGACCACGGCCTCCATCGTTCGCCGAATTCCGGCTGGCCCGAGGCGGCCATGGCGGGGGCGCTGAATATCCAACTTGCCGGGCCGCGGACCTATGGGGGTGTGAAGGTCGACGAGCCGATGATCAACGAGCCCGGCCGATCGATCGCGACGCCGGAGGATATCGATGCCGCCGTCTCCCTTTTTTATGGAGCCTGCTCGGCGATGATCCTGGTCTTTGCTGTCGCCGCGCTGGTTGCGTCGCTGTTCTAGATTTCTTCTATTTCTCCGATCCCGTTTGTCCCAGAGTGGTGACGGCATGTGGAACAAGGCATCCAGACGCAGGCCGCTGATCATCGCTCATCGCGCGGGCGCAGCCTTAGGCGACGAGAATACCGTCGGCACGCTCCGTGCAGCGGCGGCTGCCGGCGCCGATGCTATCGAGACAGATGTCCGCCGAACGAGAGATGGAGCCCTTGTGTGCGTGCACGATGCCGATCTTCGGCGGCTGTGCGGTGACACGCGTGCCGTGGCAGATCTCGATCTGGCGACACTCCGGAATTTGGTGCCGGCGGTAATGGTATTAAGGGACGCCCTTTCTGCTTCCCATCCACTGGGCATTCTGCTCGACGTCAAGCTGATGGAGGAACGGCACCTTTGTCAGGTGATCGGCGAAATCGTGCTCATGGACGCGGTTGAGCGAACGCTGCTTGGATTGCGTGACATTCGGCTTATTGGTGCCGCTCAAGATATAATGGCGGATATCGCCGTTCTTGCCTTCCTGGAGAAGCCAGACTCTGCGCCTGAGGCGCGGCGAGCGGGAGCAAGCTGGTTTAGGCTGTGGCAGGGTGATGCGACGGCGGAACGCGCTGCAGCCGTGCGCAACGCGGGCATGCGTCTTGCCGTAATGGTTGGTCAACCGCGGACGATCCCTCGTGCCGAGTACCCGCCGTTTCCTGTCGGTCAGGTCGACCGGGAAGGGCTTGAAAGGCTGCGAACGATAGCACCAGACGCAATTCTTCTCGATGATCCGCGTTTGGCAGCGGCAGGCGCCTACAGATAGAGGGCTGATTGGGATGCAACGCGGTGCCGTTGCATCAATCCATGCCGGCGAAGCGCATCAATCGGTCGATGTCGGGCACAATCACCCGACGGCTGTTCTCCACACGGATCACGCCGTCCTTGCGCAGCTTGGTGATCTGGCGACTTACGGTTTCGATGGTAAGGCCGAGATAGTCGGCGATATCGGTACGCGACAGCGGCAGGTCGAATTCGCTTGCGGCGCCGTGCTCCGGATCGATGTGGGTGGCGATGAGGTAGAGGAAGCTCGCGACCTTTTCCTGCGCGGTCTTGCGGCCGAGCGTCAGCATCCAGTCGCGCGCCTCGTCGAGTTCCTTCAGCGCCTGCTCGTGCAGCCGATGTTCGAGGCCCGGGGCTTCCGAGACCAGGCGCTCGACGACCGCACGCGGGAAGGCGCAGATGTCGATGCCGGTCGCCGCCTCGGCGCTGAGCGCACTTTCGCGGGTGAAGGGCCGGCCCATGAAGTCGGGCGCGAACTGCAGGCCGACGATTTGCTGGCGGCCGTCGGAGAGCATCTTGCTGAGCTTCACCACGCCGCGAATGATGTTCGCGTAATTGTTGGTCGTCTCGCCCTGGCCGACCATTTCGCTGCCGGGATCGACGCGCCGGCGCGTCGAATGCCGGCTGAGTTCGGTCAACTGGCTCGGCGTGAGTGTGCTGCAGACGCCGCCGTGCCGCGCCTCGCAGGCGGCGCAGACGACCGGAATGTCCGAATTATGGATGTCCTTGCGGCTTTGTTCGCTCACGATTTGCAATTCTTCCATGCCCCGCTTGTGTGCCCAAAAGACCAAAGAGGATTGACGCCGGCAAAGCAAGAGTTGACGGCTGCCAATTCCTGAACCGCGAAACTATGTCTCAGACAAAATTGCAAATTGTCAATTTTTGAGTGTTTCCGCTGCTCACTTGATCAAAATCAAAGGCGCCCGCGCCACTCCCGCGTATCTCTTCGTGACCTGCTTGGAGAGAAAGATGGAAGACGCACTCGTTCTCAAATATGCGGCGCCGGTTCCGCGCTACACCAGCTATCCGACGGCGCCGCACTTTTCCGAAGCGATCGGCAACGAGGAATATGAGCGCTGGCTTGGCGCGATCGGCGAGAGCGAGAGCCTGTCGCTTTATGCACATGTTCCCTATTGCGACCGCCTTTGCTGGTTCTGCGCCTGCCATACGAAACAGACGCTGCGTTATGATCCGGTGGCCGACTATTTGACGGGCCTTCATCGGGAGATCGAGGCTATCGGTAAACGGGTGACAGGCGGTGCACGCGTCACTGCCTTGCACCTCGGCGGCGGCTCGCCGACGCTCGTCCGGCCGGACGATCTCGTCGCGCTTAAGAGCCGGTTCTCGCGGCATTTCACGTTTGTCGAAGATTGCGAGATCAGCGTCGAGATGGATCCGAACGACCTCGACGAGGCGCGCCATGACGCGCTGGCCGCGATCGGCATGACCCGGGCGAGCTTCGGTATCCAGGATTTTGATCCGGTCGTGCAGAAGGCCATCAACCGCATCCAGACCTATGAGCAGACGCGCGACGCGATCGAGGCGTCGCGGGCGCGCGGCGTGCGTTCCGTCAATTGCGATGTGCTCTACGGCCTGCCACACCAAACGATGGCGACGCTTGAGCGGACCATCGAGGCGGTGTTGTCGCTCGGCCCCGACCGTGTTGCGCTGTTCGGCTATGCCCATGTGCCATGGATGAAGAAGCATCAGCAGATGATCCCGGAGGAGAGCCTGCCGGGCGTACTCGCGCGCTACGCTCAGATGGCGCGGGCAACGGAGATGCTCGTTGCCGCCGGTTACGAGGCCATCGGCATCGACCATTTCGCGCGGCCTTCCGACACCCTCGCCGTCGCCAGTCGGGAAGGCCGGTTGCGGCGAAATTTCCAGGGCTACACCGACGACACTGCTGAAACCCTGATCGGTCTCGGCGCTTCGGCGATCGGCCAGTTCCGCCAGGGCTATGTGCAAAACATGCCGGCGACCGGTGAATATCTGCGCCGGGTGGAGCAGGGCGGCCTTGCCGCCGTTCGCGGTTATGCGCTGACCGCGGAGGATCGGCTGCGCGCACGGGTGATCTCGCTCGTCATGTGTGAGTTCGGCTTCTCCTTCGCGCGCATCGAGGCGGAATTCCCGGCGCTCGCTGCCTCGGTGATCGAGGAGGCACGGCGCTTTCGTGCGCGCGATGCCGACGGCCTTTCGACGATAGAGGCTGGCGTGTTCAAGCTCACAGTGCGCGGACGGCCCTTCGCCCGCTCAGTTGCAGCCGCATTCGACGCCCATCTTTCGAGCGGGCGCGGCCGCCACTCGGTCGCTGTTTAGCAACACCGCATTTTTAATCGCCACGGCAATCGCTATGGCAAAAGCCAAGAGGCATTGGCTTTTGCCGTGCATTTTTCTATAGGGATCGCCAAGACTCGATTTTCAAGAGGTATGCGCGTGACAGCAACATTCGACAAGGTCGCCGATATTATTGCGGAAACCAGCGAGATCGATCGCGAGACGATCAAGCCGGAAAGCCACACGATCGATGATCTCGGCATTGACAGCCTGGACTTCCTCGACATCGTTTTTGCGATCGATAAGGAATTCGGGATCAAGATCCCGCTCGAGCAATGGACCCAGGAAGTCAACGAAGGCAAGGTGTCGACCGAGGAATACTTCGTGCTGAAGAACCTCTGTGCGAAGATCGATGAACTTCGGGCCGCCAAAGCGGGATGAGGAAAAGTGTGAAGCGGTTTTCCGCCCGCATCCCGCTTTACTTTGCTGGAATCGATCACGTTTATGATTTTGGTTTTTCAAACCAAAATCACGTGATCTAAATCCTGATTGACCTTCCGCTCATGCGGTTCGACCCGTTTCACGATGCCGCCTGTCGCGTCCCGCGCTTGACAGGCGGCATCGGCGTTTTTACTTGAGCCCGAAACCAACGGGGATCAGCCTTCATGCTCCTTGAATACTTCCAGATGATCGACCGCGTCGAAACGGTGGATCTTGCGGCGGGCCGCCTGACGGCACGGTCCGTCGTTCCGGAAAAGAGCCCCGTGTTCGAGGGGCATTTTCCGGGCTATCCCTTGGTTCCGGGCGTGCTCCTGATCGAGACCATGGCGCAGGCCTCGGGCTTCCTCGTGTTGGCTGCGACGAAATTTGCGGCGATGCCCTTCCTGATGTCGGTCGACGGCGCCAAGATGCGCACCTTCGTAGAGCCTTCCACCGAGCTTGAGATCGAAGCGCTGCTGGAGCATGAAGGGTCCGGCTTTGCCGTGACCAAGGCGAAGATCACCTCGGGCGGCAAGAAGATATGCGACGCCCAGCTGAAGCTGAGGACGATGCCGTTCGACCAGGTGCCGCTCGGCGATATCGTTCGGAAGCGCGCCGAAGAGCTTGGACTGTTGGCCGCGACGGCCGGTTCGGAGAAGTGAAGATGACGAAATCCGCAAACGACGTGGTGATCACTGGCGTCGGCATCGTGACGAGCCAGGGCGTTGGCGTCGAGCCGCATGTCGCGCTGTTGAGCGCCGCCGAGCCGCCGAAAGTGCGCATCGAGACCGAACGCTTCGCGCCTTATCCGGTCCATCCACTGCCGGAGATCGACTGGTCCCAGCAGATCGCCAAGCGTGGCGACCAGCGCCAGATGGAAAACTGGCAGCGTCTCGGCGTCTTTGCCGCCGGCTTGGCACTCGACGACGCGGGGCTCAAAGACAATCTCGAAGCCTGCGGCAGCATGGATATGATCGTGGCCGCTGGCGGTGGCGAGCGCGACATCAACGTCGATTCGCTGATCGTCGACGAGGGACTGAAGCGCAACGACCGCGAGCAGCTCCTGAATGAGAAGCTGACGACCGAACTGCGTCCGACGCTCTTTCTGGCCCAGCTTTCCAACCTGCTCGCCGGCAATATTTCCATCGTCCACAAGGTGACGGGCTCATCGCGCACTTTCATGGGGGAGGAGGCTGCCGGCATTTCGGCTTTCGAAACTGCGTTTGCGCGCATCAAGGCCGGCCAGTCGACGCATACGCTCGTCGGCGGCGCGTTCTCGGCCGAGCGTATGGACATCATCCTTCTGATCGAAGCCATCCAGGGCTGCGCGCTCGGCGATTGGCATCCGATCTGGTCGCGTAAACCGGAGCACGGCGGCGGCCTCATCCTCGGTTCGGTCGGCGCCTTCCTCGTGCTCGAATCGCGCCAATATGCCGAGGCGCGCGGCGCCCGCATCTATGCCTCGATCCAGGCAATCGGCGGCGATCGCGGTAGCCGTCAGGACGGTCGGATCGAGGCACGTCTTGCCGATCTCGCGGCACCAGCGGCCGCCTTCGAGCCGCAGTCGACCGTCGTCTTTTCTGGCACTTCCGGCTTCCACGATCTCGCCCGCCGCGAGAAGGCCTTCCTTGAAACGGCACTCGCCGGCAGGCCTGTTCGCGCCTATGGCGGTCTCCTCGGGCATGGCATCGAGGCACAGTTTCCGGTCGGCCTGGCGCTCGCGGCGCTTTCGCTCGGCCACGCTGCCAAAGTCCCGCCCTTCGATCCTGAGGCCGAGGCGGTGATGACGGCACCGGCCAAGACGGCCATCGTAACGACGATCGGCCACGCGCGCGGCGAAGGCGTCGCCGTGCTTGCTGCGGAATAAGGGGGCTCGAACCATGAGCAAGGCATATACGGATCATCTCGGCCGCCCGATCGTCGCCGTTACGGGCATGGGCGTCATCACCTCGCTTGGCCAGGGCCTCGAAGACAACTGGGCGGCGCTTTCCGGCGGCGTTTCCGGAATTCACAAGATCACCCGCTTCCCGACCGAGGGGCTTTCGACCCGCATCAGCGGCACCGTCGATTTTATCGAATTGCCGGCCGAGAATGCGGTCGAGCGCTCCTATGCGATGGCACGGGAAACGACGCTGGAGGCCCTGGCGCAGGCCGGCCTTTCCGGCGATTTCAATGGTCCGCTTTTCCTCGCTGCTCCGCCGATCGAGCCGGAATGGAGCGCACGCTTCGAGCTTGCCGACCGTTCGCCGCCTTCCGAGCGGCCCGGCGATGCCTATAACCGTTTCCTTGCTGCCATGCGGCAGAAGGCGGATCCAGTGTTTCACGAGGCGGTGCTCTTCGGTTCGATCTCGGAGCGGCTTGCCGATCGCTTCGGCACGCGCGGCCTGCCAGTAACGCTTTCGACGGCTTGCGCTTCCGGTGCGACCGCGATCCAGCTTGGTGTCGAGGCGATCCGCCAGGGCCGCACCGATCGTGCCTTGACGGTCGCAACCGACGGTTCGGTCAGCGCCGAAGCACTGATCCGCTTCTCGCTGCTCTCTGCGCTCTCGACTCAGAACGATCCGCCGGAGAAGGCATCGAAACCCTTCACCAAGGACCGCGACGGTTTCGTCATTGCGGAAGGCGCCGCGACGCTGGTGCTTGAATCTTTGGAAGCGGCCATTGCCCGTGGTGCCCGCGTCTACGGCATCCTCAAGGGTTGCGGCGAAAAGGCCGACCTCTTCCACCGCACACGCTCGTCTCCGGATGGCGGCCCAGCGATCGCGACGATCCGCGCCGCGCTCGAGGATGCGGGCATCGACGAGAGCGGCATCGGCTACATCAACGCCCACGGCACCTCGACGCCGGAGAACGACAAGATGGAATACCTGTCGATGTCGTCCGTCTTCGGTGAGCGCCTGCCGACGATCCCAGTCTCGTCGAACAAGTCGATGATCGGCCACACGCTGACGGCCGCCGGTGCGGTCGAGGCGGTCTTCTCGCTCCAGACGATGCTGACCGGTACGCTGCCGCCGACCATCAACTACCAGAATCCCGACCCGGCGATCGTTCTCGACGTCGTGCCGAACGTGAAGCGCAGCCAGCAGGTCACTGCCGTGCTGTCAAACTCCTTCGGCTTCGGCGGTCAGAACGCCAGCCTTGTCATGACCGCTGAGCCGGCTTAGACACGCGGCCCACAACGAATAGGGCGGGATGAGGAAAAGTGTGGGCGGTTTTCCGCCCGCCTCCTGCTCCAAAACTATTGGACTCGATGCCGCCTTCGGCAAAGGAAACATCATGCGCGCCCTGCAACTGCTCGATGACCGCAAGCTTGAAATCACCGATCTTCCGGAACCGGAAGCGCCGGGTCCCGGTGAAGTCACGCTCCGCGTCAAGGCCGTCGCGCTCAATCATATCGACGTCTGGGGCTGGCGTGGCATGGCCTTTGCCAAGCGCAAGATGCCGCTGGTGATCGGCGCGGAAGCCTCGGGCGTGATCGAGAACATCGGTCCCGGCGTCGCCAATGTTCTGCCCGGCCAACTCGTCTCGATCTACGGCGCGCGCACCTGCGGGCTCTGCCGCCCCTGCCGCGAGGGTCGCGACAATCTCTGCGAACATGTGGGCGGCGTGCACGGCTTCCACCTCGACGGTTTCGCGCAGGAACTGGTGAACCTCCCGGCGCGCCTTCTCGTTCCGGCGCCTCCGGGTGTCGATGCGATCGGTGCTGCGCTCGCACCGGTGACCTTCGGCACGGTCGAGCACATGCTCTTCGACAACGCCAAGCTTGAACCCGGCGAAACGATTCTCGTCCATGCCGGCGGCTCCGGGATCGGCACGGCGGCGATCCAGCTTGCCAAGAAGATCGGCTGCACGGTGATCACCACCGTCGGCTCGGACGACAAGATCGAGAAGGCAAAGGCGCTCGGCGCCGATCATGTGATCAACTACCGCACCGACCGCTTTGAGGGCGTGGTGCGCAAACTCACCAAGAAGAAGGGCGTCGACGTCGTCTTCGAACATGTCGGCAAGGACACCTGGGCAGGCTCCATGCTGTCGATGAAGCGGGGCGGGCGTCTCGTCACCTGTGGCTCGACCTCCGGCGTTTCGACCGACATGAACCTAATGATGCTCTTCCAGCAGCAGTTGAAGTTGCTCGGTTCCTTCGGCTGCCGCATGGAAAACATGGCGAACGCGATGCAGAAGATGGGCCGCGGCCTCGTGCATCCGGTGATCGATACGGAGGTCGGCTTCAACGATATCGACCGCGCCTTGGAGCGCATGGAATCGCGCCAGGTCTTCGGCAAGATCATCCTTCGGATGGACTGAACATCGTGCGGATGCTGATCACACGGCTGGTGCTGGCCGCCAACCATTTTCGGCAATGGGCGATTGCGCAGTTCGTATTCCTGCTGCTGACGGTGCTTAAGCTCTTTCCGGCGGATACAGCGATCAACTTTATGGATCGCGTCGCCCGGTGGATCGGCCCGAAGACCGGGCGCTACAAGCTGACGCTTACCAATCTGCGTAACGCCTTTCCGGAAAAGAGCGAGGCGGAGCTTCAGGAGATCGCGCTCGAGAGCTGGGGCAATATGGGCCGGATGGCGGCGGAATACGTCTTCCTCGACCAGCTCTTCGATTTCGATCCATACCGGCCGGAGCCGGGCAGGGTGGAGGTCTCCGGTATTCCGCTGTTCCTGAACCTGCGCGACAATCCGCGGCCCTTCATCGTCTTCACCGCCCACAGCGGCAATTTCGAGATGCTGCCCGTAGCCGGCTCAGCCTTTGGCCTCGACGTCACGGTCCTCTTCCGCCCGCCGAACAACCCCTACATGGCCGACAAGGTCTTCGAGTTCCGCAAGGCGCGGATGGGCAATCTCGTGCCCTCGCATGCCGGTTCCTCCTTCGCGCTCGCCCGCCAGCTTGAGCGCGGCGGCGGTGTCGGCGTTCTCGTCGACCAGAAGTTTCGCAAGGGGTTGAAGACGAAGTTCTTCGGCCGAGACGTGCAGACCAATCCGCTGCTCGCCAAGCTCGTCCGTCAGTTCAACTGCGAGGTCTATCCGGCCCGCTGCATTCGTCTGCCCGGCAGCCGGTTCCGGCTGGAGCTCGAACCGGCGATTACGATCCCGCGCAGGACGGATGGCAGCGTCGACGTCAATGCGACCGCGCAGATGCTGAACGACAAGGTCGAGAGCTGGGTCCGTGAATATCCGGGCCAGTGGCTCTGGTATCACGATCGCTGGAACATCAAGCGCAGTCTTTAGAGCAATTCCAGGAAACGTGTGTCACGGTGTCACCTGCCGCGGACGGGAGCGTCGCTCGCGACTTGGCCAGCAGCGGCTCGAAACGGGCCTCGTGGCGCCGGTCCAGCACGCGCGCCAGCAGTGATATTCAGTCGGAGGGGGTGAAAGAACATCTCGCCGTCATCCGGGGACGCCCGGGACTCGATGGTTCCGGCTTTCTGCTGTTGAACGATACGGCAATGCGTGTAAACTCATCGTTGTGGTTTGGGGCTACTGCAAGCGCTTTGGGTGACGAGCGCAGCGCGGTTATGCGTGCATTGAGGGGAAATCGTCAAAATCTGAGTCTGTCTGCAACACCGCCTGTCTTGAAGTGCATCGACGCGGCTTGGCCGTGGGGGGAATGGGGATTCGAATTGAACGCACTGATTGAGCTGTTCTGGTTCAAGTATTCACAGTTGCAGTATGCCGTGAAAGTGGCGGACGAACATCTGATCGGGATTCTGGATCGTGAGCTCGATCCCATCCTGAAAGCAGTTTACGAGCAGAAGGCCGTGAGCGTCGAAGATGCCCGCCTGCAGTTCCACTTCCTTATCGATATCTTGCGCGCCGAGGCGGCAGACATGGCCTGCGTGCTACGCCATTCGAAGTTGCTGCAATCGCTGATCGATCGGTATTTCGCGGCGACCGGGTTGGCGGATCTCGCCGGTCTTGATCTCGAGCGCCCGGCGAGATTACCCAGCAAGGGGATCGCCGACGAGGGACTGCTTAACGAAGCGATTCTCGACTGCCTTACCGACCGGATCGCCGTCATCACGCCGGACTACCGGTATCTCTACACCAACCCGGCGAATGCGAGCCATCTGGAAAGCCGGCCGATGGACCTCATCGGCCGGCATATCGTCGAGTTCATCGGTCTCCAACGCTTCGAACAGCGCGTGAAGGCCTATCTGGACCGTTGCTTCAGCGGCGAAGTCGTCGACTATACATTTGCAAAGACCGTCGATGCGCGCACCGTTGTCGTTCGCTGCCGCATGACACCGTGCCAGTCCAGCAACGGCAAGCTCATCGGCGCGATCCTGGTAATCCAGGAACATGCAGACCGGCGCCGGGCGATTGCGGCCTGAGCGCTGAGGGCAGGGCTGTAGCGCGCCGATGTCGGCGTCATGCCTCCAGGACATCGATAATCCACGGCAAGAGAAACGCAGCGCGGCGACGGCGCTGCCGGTTTCAAGGGCCGTGCTGGATGTATGGGCTAGCCATCATAGTGACCTGAGAATGCGGCCTCCGCGGACTTAACGACCACCGCCACGTCCACGCCCTTCGTTACGATCGTGCCGCTCGCACGATGGTCCATCACCGCCTTGAGCCCCCCTGCGTTGGGCGGATCGAGAGGCACGACACTGCGAGCATCCAGATCGACCACCCACAGCCCCTCTTCATCTGCTATCCTGATCACAACAACTCTAGCCATTGCGCTATTTCCCCCGTTGCAGATCTGCGGTCTAAAATCCTGCCTTCTTTAGTCCTTCACGGTAGAGTTCCTTGTGCCATCGCTCCTTAGTTGGAACGGCGGCCAGCCACTTGTCGACGTCGAAAGCGGGATTGGCTTCGCGAACTCTGCGCACAAAAAAGCGCGCCTTATCCATGTGGTTCAACATCGCCCAGTTGGCGGCTGAAAGCCTGTCCGCCAAGCTGGGATCTTCCATCTGGCTAATATAATCCAGCGATGCCTCGAAATGGCTGAGAGCGTAGCTGGCCCCCGCAGCGGTCCAGAGATAAGTGTCCGGGCTGAGAGGGTTAAACTCGATCGCGCGCTCAATCTTCTGCAACGCCATAGCAGGGCGCGAACAATGAACCAACGTATCCGCGTGATCGGCAATGACATCCGCATAATGCGGACCAAGCGTCTCTGCCAGTTCCATCGCTTCAGCGCTTTCATCGAATGCACCCTGCAACAATTTGGCAACGCCATATTCGCGATAGCCATCGGCTAGGTCCGCGCGCGCTCCCATGGCCTGCGCTGCGAAAGTCTCCGCCGTCTTCAAAAGGTCGATATCGCCTCGTGCCGTTAACAGCCACTCCTTTGAATAGGTTCGGGCCATGGCGCTCAGCGCCGGTGCAAAATCGGGACTTGCTTGCAGCGCGGCCTTCATCTCCTTGCGCGCACGCCGCAAGTTTGGAAGCGTGAGTCGATTCAGGTGAGGTCTGCCGACGAGATATCGATGGTACGCAATCGGATTCAGTTCAAGATAGGAGCGTGTCGTTTCATGCTGCTCGATCTCACTGGAAACAGAAAGTGCGATGCGTCGCGAAATCACTCTGCGATCGCGAACAAGGTCAAGATGACCGAGGCCGAATCTCTCCGCCCAGATAACCTCGCTATCGGGAAGGAAGATTAGCTGGGCGAATAACGTCACTTCGTCTCCCAGACTGCTGATCCGGGTGTCAAGAACGTAGGTGACCGAATGGTGCTCGAAGAACGCAACCTGGTCTTCGATATCGTGGCCAATTCGAACGGCTGAATGGGGGGGTATAACCTGGAGACTGTTGAGGGCACAAAATCCGATCGTAATATCTTCGATCAACGATGCGGCGATGAGGCCGGCGTCGGGACGGCTGGATTGATTGGTCGGAGGCAGCAACACAAGGCGAGGAATTGCTGCTTTGATGCCGGATATGCCGGCATCAGATGCGTGCGCTCGTGCCTTAGCGGGGATTTTTGCCGATTTCTTATCGATGGCGGAGCTAAGAGCATCGATGCGCCGCGAAATTGAACTGCTCCTCTGCTCAAAAAACCGTCGCAGGTCCTCAACTTCTCTTTCCGCGCCAAATATTTTTACGAGGAATTGGAGCGTATCTGGATCCGCGGGTTCGGCCCGGAAGAGGAGGATAGCCGCATCGTTGACGACTTCAGATTCCGCTTGGGTGCGGGCCAAGGGTGCCGCTCTTTCCAGCGCATCTTTGAGAAGACCCTTGTGCTGATTTCTGCGCTCCGCAAGCCAGCTCTTAAAATCGGGGCTATCGCAGTCAACCGTGCCGATGAAAGGCTGCTTCAGTAGGCCCATGAGGTGCCTGAGCTGGGAAACGGGCTCTGCCACACTCTCCTCGTCAATCGACAAGACATCGGAGGACAAAGACGCCCGGTCAACGTAAATCATGGTTTCCGTGAAGGAAAGGAACTGCGCTCCGAGTTCATTTTGGCGAGTCTTTATTCTCGAAACGGTCTTACGCAAGTTCGAAAGCGAAACGGCCTTATCCTCGTTGCTCCACAAAAATGTAGCTAGCTCCTGACGATACGCAGAACCGTTTGGGGTCGTGAGCAAATAGACGAGAAGCAGCAACCCCTTTTCGGGAAAAGCAACGTGGTTGCTTTCCGAGTCGACAAGCCTCAAGCCTCCAAAGGTCTGCAGAAAGAAAGCCATCTTGTCCTTTACGGCGCGACACGATGTAGAAGATGTGCCCAGGCCGGCGGCAAACTGCCGACTGTGTATCAGCGGCAGTGTGTTCCAACTGCGCATAAACTTCAACAACTGCGTTCATTTCTGAGCTAGCTAACGTTAGGGTAGATGTCGGAAGCAAATCGGGCGACGATTTCGAGATGTTTGCGACTCTTGCACATCACGGATGCTGCGCACGATCGATTGCAGACGGCCGGAGCCGTCCTTTCGAAACGCTCACATCGCTGATGTTCGAGAGACATAGTGTGGAAGGTCATCGATGAAATCTGAACGCATGTCGTTTTTGATCACGCAGATGAGCGAGGCAGACGTCGAACCGGCAGCAACCATCATTTCTCGCGCATATGCCGCGCCTCCTTGGAATGAGGACTGGTCGATCGAAGCCGCAACTGAACGTGTTTCGCAGCTTTTGGCCGCGCCAAAGCGAATAGCGTTAGCTGCCCGGGACGCAGATAATCTCGTTGGGATTACAATCGGCACGCGACATCGACACTATGCGGGCCAGCTGCTGTACTTGGAGGAGGTTGCGGTGCTTCCAAGCGAGCAGGGGGCCGGTGTTGGAACGGCACTGCTTGGCGCCATCGTCGAGGCGGCAAAAGCGGCGGGATGTCACAAAGTATGGCTTGTATCGCAACGCTCGGGCAGAGTATCCGAGTTCTACCGTCGTAATGGGTTTGTCTCCAGCGACAAACTCGATATCTACTCCAAATTGGCTTGAGCTCTACAGCGCCGTGCGTCTTTTCAGACGCACAAAGGTCGCTGTAGCACTTTGAATTGCTGCATGTTTTTGTCCTTAAATCGGCAACGATTTAAGAAAACATGCAGTAGCAGACTTGTTGCGAGAGGATTAGCAGGGCGTTTCGCCTAGACGCCGGACAAATATGCTGCGAAGGCATTCCTGCTCGAAGCTGATGTGCCGTCGCACGCTGGTGAAGAAGCCGCGCAGCATGTAGCCGGCGGTCTCGGCATTGACGGTCCGGTCGGCCGCGCCCAGGCGGTCGAGCATTTCGGTCAGTTCTTCGGCGAAACACTCGTCTTCGCAGTGCTCGTATTTCAGGCGCTCCAGCAGGGCATGCACGGAAGCGTCGTCGGCAAAACGTTGCTCGATCCAGGCAAAAACCCGCTGTTCCTCGCCGGCATGGAGAGCCCGCATCATCGGGCCGATCACCTTTGCCGCGTAGGCGCAGGTCTCGCGGTTGATCTCTTCCGGGAGGCTGTCGGCAATCGCTTCGAGACTGTCGCAGAGCGCCAGCTGTTCACGATGAGCGCCGGCCAGCCAGGCCAGCGGTTCCATCGGCTCTCCTGATACAGGGGGCCGCGCCCCGCTCGATAGCGTTCGGCCGTTGATCTTTACTCTCATGCGCTCCGGCCCTTCCCACAATCGCCTCACGTGCAGCGCTCCACGCTCGCAAGATGCGTCAACGCGGCAGGACCAGCCTTGATCTGGATCAAGGTTGACGATGAGCGATTCTGCCAGATCAGGGGAGGTTGCGGTGGCACGCGTCGTTCGGTGCGCCGTCGTCAGCGATTTGAGAAAGTTGGGGACCCAACCATGAAATATACATTCGAGATGATCGTGCTCGGGCTCGGCGCCTTCCTGGCGCTGGTTGGGGCCGGCTTCGCCCAGGACCGCCTCTTCGGCGCGCATATGTGGGTGCTGTTCTTCGTGCTGCTTGGCGGCACGGTCGTGCTCCTGCAAAGGATGGAGTTCCGCCCGGCTGTCGCAGGCGCGGCACCCCCGCGGTCGGAATATTTCGACGAGGTCGTGAAATACGGCGTCATCGCCACGGTCTTCTGGGGTGTCGTCGGCTTTCTGGTCGGCGTCGTCGTGGCGCTGCAGCTTGCCTTTCCGGACCTCAATATCGAGCCCTGGTTCAATTTCGGCCGCATGCGGCCGCTGCACACCTCGGCCGTCATCTTCGCCTTCGGCGGCAATGCGCTGATCGCGACGTCCTTCTATGTCGTCCAGCGCACCAGCCGTGCACGCCTCTTCGGTGGCAATCTCGGTTGGTTCGTATTCTGGGGCTATCAACTCTTCATCGTGCTGGCGGCAACCGGCTACCTGCTCGGCATCACCCAGAGCCGCGAATACGCCGAGCCGGAGTGGTATGTCGACCTCTGGCTGACGATCGTCTGGGTCGCCTATCTCATCACCTTCCTGGGCACGATCCTCGTGCGCAAGGAGCCGCACATCTACGTGGCGAACTGGTTCTATCTCGCCTTCATCGTCACCATCGCCATGCTGCACATCGTCAACAATCTGGCGGTGCCGGTCTCCTTCCTCGGCTCGAAGAGCTATTCGGCCTTCTCGGGCGTCCAGGATGCGCTGACGCAATGGTGGTACGGGCACAACGCGGTCGGCTTCTTCCTGACGGCCGGCTTCCTGGCGATGATGTACTACTTCATCCCCAAGCAGGTGAATCGCCCCATCTATTCCTACCGGCTGTCGATCATTCACTTCTGGGCGCTGATCTTCATGTACATCTGGGCGGGGCCCCACCACCTCCACTACACGGCGCTGCCCGATTGGGCGCAGACCCTCGGCATGGTCTTCTCCGTGATGCTTTGGATGCCCTCGTGGGGCGGCATGATCAACGGTCTGATGACGCTCTCGGGCGCCTGGGACAAGGTCCGCACCGACCCGATCGTCCGCATGATGGTCATGGCTGTCGCCTTCTACGGCATGGCGACCTTCGAAGGACCGATGATGTCGATCAAGACGGTCAACTCCCTCAGCCACTACACCGACTGGACGATTGGTCACGTGCATTCCGGCGCGCTCGGCTGGAACGGGCTCATCACCTTCGGCGCGATCTACTATCTCGTCCCGAAGCTGTGGAACCGCGAGCGGCTGTATAGCGTGCGCATGGTCAACTGGCACTTCTGGCTCGCCACCCTCGGCATCGTCGTCTACGCCGCCGTCATGTGGGTCGCCGGCATCCAGCAGGGCCTGATGTGGCGCGAATACGACGACCAGGGCTTCCTCGTCTATTCCTTCGCGGAATCGGTCGCGGCGATGTTCCCCTACTATGTGCTGCGCGCCGTCGGCGGTGGCCTGTTCCTCGCCGGAGCGCTGCTCATGGCCTTCAACGTAACAATGACGATCCTCGGACGCGTACGCGACGAAGCCCCGATCCTCGGTGCAGCGCCAGCGCCGCAGGCAGCGGAATAGGAGGGCATTACCCTATGTCCATTCTCGACAAACACGCCATACTCGAACGTAACGCCACGCTCCTGCTGGTCGGTTCGCTGCTCGTTGTCTCGGTCGGCGGCATCGTGGAAATCGCGCCGCTCTTCTATCTCGAAAACACGATCGAGAAGGTCGAAGGCATGCGGCCCTATTCGCCGCTGGAGCTTGCCGGACGCAACATCTACATCCGCGAAGGCTGCTATGTCTGCCACAGCCAGATGATCCGGCCCTTCCGCGACGAGGTCGAGCGCTACGGGCACTACTCGCTGGCCGCGGAGTCGATGTACGACCACCCGTTCCAGTGGGGCTCGAAGCGTACCGGACCGGATCTCGCCCGCGTCGGCGATCGCTACTCCAACGAGTGGCACGTCCAGCACATGATCGAGCCGCGCTCGGTGGTGCCGGAATCGGTCATGCCGAGCTATGCGTTCCTCAAGGAAACGCCGCTCGAGGTGACGAACGTTGCCATGAACCTCAGGGCCAACAGGGCAGTCGGTGTCCCCTATACGGACGAGATGATCGACAACGCGGCTCAGGACCTTAGGGCGCAGGCCGATCCCAATGCCGACACGGCTGGCGTCGAGGCGCGCTACCCGAAGGCCAAGCTCGGCGATTTCGACGGTGACGCGCAAAGGCTGACGGAGATGGATGCGCTCATCGCCTATCTCCAGATGCTCGGCACGCTCGTCGACTTCTCCAGCTACGACGACACTACCGGCTATCGCTGAGGAGGGCTGACATGGAAACCTACACGCTCATGCGTCATTTCGCCGACAGCTGGGGCCTCCTCGCCATGACGCTCTTCTTCCTCGGCGTCGTCGCTTTCATCTTCCGGCCGGGCGCCAAGAATGCCGCCGATCAGGCCGCTTCCATACCTCTGAAGGAGGACTGATCCATGGCGGACAAACACATTGACGAGATCAGCGGCGTCGAAACCACCGGTCACGAGTGGGACGGCATTCGCGAACTTAACAACCCAATGCCGCGCTGGTGGGTCTACACCTTCTACGCGACGATCATCTGGGCAATCGGGTACGCAATCGCGTATCCCTCATGGCCGATGCTGACCGAAGCGACCAAGGGTGTGCTCGGCTATTCGAGCCGCTCCGAGGTGAGCGTGGAGCTCGCCAACGCCAAGGCGGCACAGGCCGGCAACCTGGAGCGGATCGCTTCGAGTACGCTCGACGAGATCATTGCGGATCCGCAATTGCAGCAGTTTGCTGTTTCCGCCGGCGCTTCGGCCTTCAAGGTCAACTGTGCGCAGTGCCATGGCTCGGGTGCCGCCGGCGGGCAAGGCTTCCCGAACCTCAACGACGACGACTGGCTGTGGGGCGGCAAGCCGGATGAGATCTACCAGACGATCGCGCACGGTATTCGTCATGCCGCCGACGGCGAGACCCGCGTCTCGGAGATGCCGTCCTTGGCGGAGATGCTGGACCACGAGCAGATGAAGCAGACGGCGGCCTATGTCGTCAGCCTCACCGGCACGCCGTCGAACCCGGCGCTGGTCGAGCCGGGCAAACAGCTCTTCGCTGACAATTGCGCTTCGTGCCACGGCGCCGACGCGAAAGGGAGCCGCGAGATGGGCGCACCTGATCTTGCCGACGCCATCTGGCTGAAAGGCGAGGGCGAGCAGGCGATTATCGACCAGATGAAGGCTCCGAAACACGGCGTCATGCCGGCCTGGCTGCCTCGCATCGGCGATACGACGGTCAAGCAGCTTGCGGTCTTTGTTCACTCGCTTGGCGGCGGGGAATAAGGGGGCCCATTTTGGGGGGAGAAGGGCAAGAGGCCTCGCGTCCTACAAGGACGCGGGGCCTTTTGCTGTCAAGGTCACTCGGAGGTTGGACTCGCTATTGTTGCCGGTTCGGTCCATCATCAATGGGAACCCTCGCTGGGGCTGGGCGTTCTGGCTATGCGCCGGAAGGCGGTACCTTAGTGATGCTCGAGAGGAGAAATCGAGATGTCACCAGAGTGGCCAATGTTCATTCTACAGTGCATCGTCGTCTTCGGCCTCGTCAGCGCGCTGTTCATCCGGTTCGGCGAGTAGTATCCCTCTTACTGGGCCGACCAGACCGCGAGCTCGTATCCGTCCGGGTCGGCGAAGTGGAAGCGGCGACCACCGGGGAAGGAGTAGATCGGCTTGACGATTTTGGCCCCGGCTGCCTCGACTCGCCGTGCTGCGTTTTCGAGATCATCGGCGTAGACGATGACGAGCGGCCCGCCGCTTCTGACCGGACCAAGCGTCGTGAAGCCGCCCTTCAGGCGGCCGTCGGCGAATTCGCAATATTCCGGGCCGTAGTCGGTGAAGGTCCAACCGAAGGATCCGCCGTAAAAGGCCTTGCTCGCCTCGATGTTCGCTACGTTGAACTCGATGTAGTCGATGCGGCGATCGTTGTCCTTGTTACTCATCTGCGTCCCGCTCCTCCTGTTCGCTATCTGGATTCCATGATGGACTTGAGCATCGCGAGGTCCTTTTCGACGGCCGCCGCATCGGCGGCGAACTCCTCGTCGCTCATGTTCGGCTGCCGGAGCAGCGTAAACATGACCTCGGCGCCGTCGCCGTTCGGGACTACGCGTAAAGCGTTGTGCACCTTGAGCCCGCTTTCGAGCGTCACGAGATGGTCGACCACGCCGAAATTATTATCCGGCGCAAAGCGCACGCGGGCGTTGCCAAGCGGACCGGGCGCGATCCATTCGTCGCCGTCGCGAGTGAGTCCCGTGGAAAGCCCGGCGGCCCAAAGTGGCATCTTCTCGTGATCGGCCATAAAGGCGTAGACTTCGCGCCAGTCGCGCGCGATCGATGTGTGGATGATTTTTGCCGCCATGGTTGCCATGCGTTCACTCCCTTTGGCGCCACGGCTACCACATTCCGAGGGAGCCGTCTTGAACGAAACGGCCAACCTCCGTCAACGGCGAGGTTGTTCCGAGCGGCGCCTTGAGAATTCACCGTTCCTGATAAATGGGTTGCCTGCTTTTTCTAAAGTCCTGCATCACGTATGCGAGCTGCTTCTGAATATCGCGGGGGGTCAATGACGTCAGTTGCCTTGCCTCGCGGCTGAGATGAGCCTGATCGGCATAGCCTGCATCGAGTGCGAGCGTCGCCAATGTGGATTGCGGCGAGGCCCGACAGGCGACGAGAAAGCGCTGCAGCCGGAGGATGCGGTCGAGCGTCTTGGCGCCGTAGCCAAAATGCTCGCGACAGCGACGACGTAGCGTCCGTTCGCTGGTTCCGGTTTCTTGCACGAGCGCGTGGATCGGCTCGACGGAGCTCAACCGGTGGCTTTGGAGAAGCGAGACACAGGCGGCGATCTCGGCCGATGGCGGCTTCACCGCCGGGAGTCGGCTTTGCAGGGTCGTCCGGAGAATGGCAATCCTGGCCGCGGCATGGGTTGCTTCCGCCATCTGGGTCTCCAGCGTGCGCGCCGCGCGACCCCAGAAAGCATCGAGCGGAACCGTCTTGCCGGTGATCCCGTCGAGCGGGGTGTTGAGCCAAGAGGCGGCCGAACCAACGCGGAAGCGGGCGCCAACGACAGTTTCGCCGGCGACGAGCTGGGGAAAGGCAGCCACCTTGTCTGGCCCGACCACCGCAAGACCGCCGGAAATCCAGATGATGTCGACGCAGCCATCCGGCACCACCGCCACCCGCGCTGGCTCCGGCAAGTGATGCGTCCAGAAGCACTTCACGTCGCCGGCTAATGCGCCGGATGACGCCTGCTCACGATAGATGCCTCGGCTCTGGGCGAGGCCGGGACAGTCGGGCGGCTCTTGCGTGATTTCCTTCATGCGAAGTGATCCGTCGTTCGGAGCTCAATCCCCATTAACCTTATACTGGGAATGGGGCCCAAAGCGTGCCGACAATAATAGTGGTGCGCGGATTTGGACGTTTCGACGCACCGTGCGGCAATAGGGCGCAAACTTGACGCAGATCAAGGTTTGGCGCCGTCAGATCCGGCAAAACGCGGGTCGATAGCAAGCCATTTTCGGATTCTCATAAATGCGTCCCCAGCCCGTCACCAAAGCTGCGTCCGTCGAACGGCTCGAAGCCGAACCGGTCAATGCCGCGCATATGCGCAAGCCGCTTTACGAAAAGCGCCGCAAGATCTTTCCGAAGAGAGCCGAGGGCCGCTTTCGCCGCTTCAAGTGGCTGGTGATGCTGGTCACGCTGAGCATCTATTATCTGACGCCGTGGATCCGTTGGGATCGGGGTGCGCATGCGCCGGACCAGGCCGTGCTTGTCGATCTTGCCGGTCGTCGCTTCTATTTTTTCTTCATCGAGATCTGGCCGCAGGAGTTCTTCTTCGTCGCCGGTCTGCTCGTCATGGCGGGATTCGGCCTCTTCCTCGTCACCACTGCGGTCGGGCGTGCCTGGTGCGGCTACACCTGCCCGCAGACCGTCTGGGTCGATCTTTTCCTCGTCGTCGAGCGCTTCATCGAGGGCGACCGCAATGCGCGCATGCGCCTCGACGCGGGGCCTTGGACGCTCGACAAGATCTGGAAACGAGTCGTAAAGCACGCGATATGGCTCATGATCGGGATCGCCACCGGTGGCGCGTGGATCTTCTATTTCGCCGACGCGCCCTCGCTGCTGAAGAGCTTCGTCACGCTGGAAGCGCCACCGGTCGCCTACATTACGGTCGCGATCCTGACGGCGACGACCTATGTGTTCGGTGGTCTGATGCGCGAGCAGGTCTGCACCTACATGTGCCCATGGCCGCGCATCCAGGCGGCGATGTTGGACGAGAATTCGCTCGTCGTCACCTATAACGACTGGCGCGGCGAACCGCGCTCGCGCCATGCCAAGAAGGCGGCGGCAGCCGGTGAGGTGGTCGGCGATTGCGTCGATTGCAACGCCTGCGTCGCCGTCTGTCCGATGGGAATCGATATTCGCGACGGCCAGCAGCTTGAATGCATTACCTGCGCGCTCTGCATCGACGCGTGCGATGGCGTGATGGAGAAGCTCGGGCGTGAACGCGGCCTGATCGCCTACGCAACGCTCAGCGACTACGCGTCGAACATGGCACTCGCCACAAACAACGGTACTACGGCGATCGACCCGACCCGCGTGCGCGACGCGGACGGCGCCTTCGTCGACAAGGTGCGCCACTTCAACTGGCACATCATCTTCCGGCCGCGCGTGCTTCTCTATTTCGGTGTCTGGACGCTGGTCGGCATCGGCCTGCTTTATGCGCTGGTGTCGCGCGACCGACTGGAACTCAACGTGTTGCACGACCGCAATCCGCAATTCGTGATCGAATCGGACGGCTCGATACGCAATGGCTACATGGTCAAGCTTCTCAACATGATACCGGAGCAGCGCACGATTACACTGACGCTCGACGGCATACCTTCAGCGACGATGCGAATAGCCGGACAGGCTTCGGGTGACGGTCGCCGTTTTACGGTCGGCGTCGATCCGGACAAGGTCACCGCGCTCAAGGTTTTCGTCACCCTGCCGAAGGAAAATCTTGCCGAGGCGGACGAGGGCTTCATACTGAGGGCCGAAGATCCGTCCAGTCATGAACGTGACGTCTATCAGGCCAATTTCAACCGTCCTGGAGCAGCAAGATGAGAAAGGAGCAGCGCGCGCCGCGGGGATTTACTGGCTGGCATATGGTGGGCGTGATGGGGCTTTTCTTCGGCACCATCATTTCCGTCAATCTGGTCATGGCCTGGAACGCCAGCCGTAGTTGGAGCGGCCTTGTCGTCGAGAACACCTATATCGCCAGCCAGCAGTTCAACGGCAAGGTAGCCCAGACGCGTGCTTTTGCGGCGAGCGGCATCGCGGGCGCGCTTGCCGCCGATGCAGACACCATCCGCTATACCTTGACGCGCAATGGCGAGGCGGAGCGGACGGCCGAGAGGGTGGTCGCAGTATTCAAGCGCCCCGTCGAAGAACATGAGGACGTGCGCGTCGAACTCGATAGCCAGGCTCCCGGCGCCTTTGTTGCCGCGCAGGCGTTGAAGCCCGGCCAGTGGATCGCCGACATTACGGCAATGGCGGGCGAGGAAGTCGTCTATCGCCAGGCCATTCGCTTCATGGTGCCAGGAGAGCACAAATGAGTTGCTGCGCTACAGGCGTCGAAGGCGCGCTGGACATCGAACGGACAGGACAGGGGCTGCTACCTGCTTCTGAAGAACTGTGGCTCGCGAGCCGCGCGCTTGGAGAGGGCCTGCGCCAGACCGATCTCAGCGTCCCCGGCGTCCACTGCGGTGCCTGCATCACGACAATCGAAGGGGCGCTCCGCAAGAGGCCCGAGGTCGAGCGGGCGCGCGTCAATCTCTCGTCGCGGCGTGTGTCCGTCGTCTGGAAGGAGGAGGTTGCCGGCCGGCGGAGCGACCCGCGTGATATCGCGCGCGCTATCAGGGATTGTGGCTACGAAGCGCATCTCTTCGCCGCGGGCGAAGAGGAGGGCGACGTCCTCCTCAAGCAACTGATCCGTGCCGTCGCCGTCTCCGGTTTCGCGGCGACCAACATCATGCTGCTGTCGGTTTCCGTCTGGTCTGGCGCGGATGCAGCGACCCGCGACCTGTTTCACTGGATCTCTGCAATGATCGCGGCGCCGGCGATGATCTATTCCGGACGGTTCTTCTATCAGTCGGCCTGGAATGCGCTTCGCCATGGCCGCACCAACATGGATGTGCCGATCGCGCTCGCGGTGACGCTTTCCTACGGCATGTCGCTCCATGAGACGATCGGCCATGGCGCGCACGCCTGGTTCGATGCCTCTGTGACGCTGCTCTTCTTCCTGCTGATCGGCCGCACGCTCGATCACATGATGCGCGGGCGCGCGCGCTCGGCGATCAGCGGACTTGCCCGGCTCTCGCCGCGCGGCGCGACGGTCGTCAACCCTGACGGCTCGCGCGACTATCGACCCGTCGACGAGATCAGGCCCGGCGAGCGCCTGCTGGTCGCCGCTGGCGAGCGCATCCCGGTCGACGGGCGCGTGCTTTCGGGCGCGAGCGATCTCGACCGTTCGGTCGTCAATGGCGAAAGCGCGCCGGTCGCGGTAAACGCGGGTGACGCCGTGCAGGCCGGCACGCTCAATCTCACCGGCCCGCTGATGCTCGAGGCGACGGCAGCGGCGCGTGACTCGTTCCTGGCCGAGATCACGGGGCTGATGGAGGCGGCCGAAGGGGGCAGGGCGCGCTATCGCCGAATTGCCGACCGTGCCGCACGCTATTACTCGCCGGCCGTCCACCTGTTGGCGCTGCTTTCCTTCATTGGCTGGATGCTGATTGAGGGCGATGTTCGCCACGCCATGTTGATCGCGGTTGCGGTTCTCATCATCACTTGCCCCTGCGCACTCGGCCTCGCGGTGCCGGTGGTTCAAGTCGTTGCCGCCGGCCGGCTGTTTCAGGACGGCGTCATGGTCAAGGACGGATCGGCGATGGAGCGACTTGCCGAAATCGACACCGTGCTGCTCGATAAGACCGGCACGCTCACCATGGGCGAGCCGCGGCTAGTCAATGCAGGCGAGATCGATCGCGCCGCGCTGGTGACGGCCGCCGCACTCGCTGTTCATTCTCGTCACCCGATAGCGATAGCGCTGCACGAGGTGTCGGGCGCGGTGCAGCCGCTCGTCGGCGAGATCCGCGAAATACCGGGCGCGGGCATCGAGGCGGAGACGAGCGACGGCGTCTATCGGCTCGGCAGTCGCGCCTTTGCCTGCGGCGATGCGGCCGCGGCCAGCGGCCAGTCGGAAGCGATCCTGTCGCTCGACGGCTGCGAACTTGCCAGCTTCCGCTTCGAGGACCGGCTGCGTCCCGCCGCCCGCGAAAGCGTCGAAGCCCTCTCGCGTCTGGGGCTTGCGACGGGCATCCTTTCCGGCGACCGCGAGCCGGTCGTCGCCGCACTGGCCCGCAGGCTCGGTATCGCGAAATGGCGCGCCGAGCTTTCGCCGCGCGGCAAGGTCGAGGCCTGTGCCGCTGCCGCGGAAGGCGGGCACAGGGTTTTGATGGTCGGCGACGGTATTAACGACGCGCCGGCCCTGCGGGCGGCCCACGTCTCGATGGCGCCGGCGACCGCGGCCGATGTCGGCCGGCAGGCCGCGGATTTCGTCTTCATGCATCAGAGCCTCAACGCCGTTCCCTTCGCCATCGAGACCTCGCGTCGCGCGGGCCGGCTGATCCGGCAGAATTTCGGGCTGGCGATCGGCTATAACGTCATCGCCGTGCCAGTCGCGATGCTCGGTTATGCGACGCCGCTCGTTGCCGCCGTCGCCATGTCCACCTCGTCGCTGATCGTTGTGTTCAATGCTCTGCGGCTGAAGGGGCTCGGAACCGCCACGGCTCCAGCATCGCCGCCGCATGCGGCGGGCCTGAGGCCGGCCAGGAGCGTGCCATGAACACACTCGTCTATCTCATCCCGATCGCGCTCTTCCTCGGAGGCCTTGGGCTTGCGGCGTTTCTCTGGGCGCTGAAGAGCGGGCAATACGAGGACCTGGATGGAGCCTCCTGGCGTGTCCTCGATGATGGCGACGGCAGGCCTGAAAAGGACTGATTTTATCACGAGTGGCTTGTCGTAAATCGATTTGGGTGCCAAAAGAACCTCCGCCGCCGCATGTCCCAGCCGCCCAGCCTCTTCCGGAGCGGCCGAACATGCGCAGATCAATATCGAGGGGCTCTCCGCGCGTTTGTTCCGATCGCGGCGGCTCTTCTTCCAACGGAGGCAATCACGTGTCACAGGCGGAAATCGGGCTTATCGGCCTCGGCGTCATGGGGTCGAACCTCGCGCTCAACATCGCTGAAAAGGGCAACAAGATCGCGGTATTCAACCGCACGGTCGAGGCGACGCGCAAGTTCTATGCCGAGGCCGGCGCGCTCAAGGAGCAGATCGTTCCCTGCGAGACGATCGAGGAGTTTGTCGCAGCGATCCGCCCGCCGCGGCCGATCATCATCATGATCAAGGCCGGCGAAGCCGTCGACCAGCAGATGGAAATCCTGAAGCCCTACCTTGCCAAGGGCGACATCATGATCGACGCCGGCAACGCCAATTTCCGCGACACGATGCGCCGCTTCGAGGCGCTGAAGGATTCTGGCCTCACCTTCATCGGCATGGGCGTCTCCGGCGGCGAGGAGGGCGCGCGTCACGGTCCGTCGATCATGGTCGGCGGTACCGAAGAGTCCTACCGCCGCGTCGAGAAGGTGCTGACTTCGATCGCCGCGAAATACGAGAACGACCCGTGTGTCGCCTGGCTCGGTGAAAACGGCGCCGGCCACTTCGTCAAGACGATCCACAACGGCATCGAATACGCCGACATGCAGATGATCGCCGAGATCTACGGCATCCTGCGCGACGGCCTGAAGATGAGCGCCGCCGAGATCGGCGAGGTCTTCGGCGCCTGGAACAAGGGCCGGCTCAACTCCTACCTGATCGAGATCACCGAAAAGGTGCTGAAAGCCGCCGATCCGTTGACCGGCAAGCCGATCGTCGACCTGATCCTCGACAAGGCCGGCCAGAAGGGCACGGGCAAATGGTCGGTCATTGAGGCGCAGAATATGGGCATTCCGGCGACCGGCATCGAGGCGGCCGTCGCCGCCCGCAGCATCTCTTCGATGAAGGAGGAACGTGAAGCAGCCGAGAAGATCCTCGGTCTGCCGTCGGTCGGCGACTTCACGGTGGCCGACAGGGGCGCCTTCCTCAAGGACCTCGAAAATGCGCTGCTCGCCGCCAAGATTGGCGCCTATGCGCAAGGCTTCGCTGTGATGTCGGCCGCCTCGAAGGAGTTCGGCTGGAACCTGCCGATGCCGACAATCGCCAGGATCTGGCGCGCCGGCTGCATTATCCGCTCGCAGTTCCTCGACGAGATCACCACCGCCTTTACCAAGGCGCCGGACGCCGCCAACCTGATTGTGACGCCGGCCTTTGCGGCAATGGTTAAGGAGACAGATGGGGCGCTTCGCCGCGTCGTTTCCGCCGCCGTGCTCGGCGGTCTGCCCGTACCGGCGCTCGCCTCCGCACTCGGCTATTTCGACAGCTACCGCCGCGGCCGCGGCACGGCCAACGTCATTCAGGCGCAGCGCGACTTCTTCGGCGCCCACGGCTTCGACCGCGTCGACGGCGCCGACAGCCACCACGGCCCATGGGGCAGTGGACTGAACGCATAGGCCGTATCGATCTTCATATAAAGGATGGGGCGGCGTCGCGGCCGCCCCTCGAAGCTTTTGAAACTGCGCAATTCCCGACGGAATTGCTCCTAAGTTCCAATCAGAAAATTCATCGAAATACCGGTATGAAGTTCAAAGTCATCGACGGCGGCAAAGCCAATGGAGCCATGTCGGCCGATAGGCCGACGATCCGTGCCGAAGCGGAGCGACGCATAATGGCAACCGGCTACGAGCAATGGCGGGTTCGCAGTCTCGCAACCGGCTCGCCGATCCCCAGGTCCATCCAATATTTGAAGATGCAGATCGAATTCGTCGCCGAGAAACTCGAGCAGCTCAATCCTGTTCCCGGTGATTTCACCGACGACAAATACTGGCCAACTATCGGCGCGTAATCTCGGCGCCTGCCGCGACATGCCGGCGCGGTAGGCGAGAGTTGCAAATGAAATCGGGCCCGCGACAGCAGAGGCAGGTGGATCTCCTCAGTGCGCCTTCGTCGCTATTTGGTCGGCGCGCTCTCGTAGATTGCCTCACCGGAAACGGCATCCGTGACATCTATGCCCTCTCCCTGCGCCTCGAGAGAGTGGCGGAACTTGTCCAGATTGCTGATCATTTTGGGCCGCGCAGCAACGATATGATCGAAACTCTCCCATTCGCCGATCGAGCAGTAGGAACGTTCGCCCGTCTTGATGAGCGCCATTTTCCGTAATCCCTCAAAATCGCGACGGAGTTTACGGAACCACTCCTCGAATTCGTCCTCCGAGCCAGGCTTCGCACGGAAACGAACTACATTGTATGCTGTCATGATGCACCCCCGTACACAGCTTTCGGGCCCTACAATACCATTAATGGTGGAGGTTGTCCCAGTGCTCAATTTTACCGAGATCGGTGGCCAAAATCTCGCCGGCCGCGACACTCTCATTGTATGATTGCCCGCAGAGGGCGGCTTAACCAAAGGAGAGGCGGAGCGATCGATGAAGAGATTTCTGGCCATCTACATGGGAACGGAAGCCGCGCTCGAGCGATCACAGTGGCGAAAGATGGGCGACGAAGAGCGCAAGGCGCGTGAGGTTGCGGGCATCGAGGCCTGGATGGAATGGGGAAGGGTGAATGGGGCCTCGATCATCGAGCAGGGCAGCCCCCTCAGCAAGACGAAGCGCGTGTGCCCGGAAGGGATTTCCGACATCAAGAACAGCATGACCGGTTATGTGATCGTTCAAGCGGAATCGCACGAAGCTGCCGCAAGGCTGTTCGAGAATCATCCGCATTTCACGATCTTCCCAGGTGACTCCGTGGAAATCATGGAATGTCTACCGCTTCCGGGGCAGTAAGGCGTCGCACCAATCAAAACGCGGGTGGCGCAGCGAGGTTCTGTCGGCCGTCTCTGCTACACCTTTGGCGACTTCGACATGGGCCGCTGGAATTCCGGCTGACTGAGGCTTTGCAGCGTCTCGGGTGGCTTGCCTTCGATGTGGCCGATCACAGCCTTGGCGAGCTCGCGACCGGCAAGCCGGATGTCCTCGTACATGGTCATGACTTCGGGGCGCAGCCAGCGCAGAAAGTCGCTCGGCACCTTGGAGACCATGTCGACATCCTGCCCGACCTTCTTTCCGGCTGATTCGATCCCCGCGATCAACGCAATCGCGCCAGAACCGCTGCCGGAAACGATGCCGTCCGGGGCGTCAACCGAGCGCATCAGTTGCTCGAAGGCGTCGCGGATGGCGACGAGGCTGTGGTCGATGTTGACATGGTGGAAGCTCACCGCTTCCGCACCGAAATCCTTAAGCCCGCGCTCGAAGCCCGTGCGCATGTGGGAGTGGAAGGTGAGATTCGGTGGCGGCTCCAACAGCACCAGCCGCCGCCTGCCGCGCTCGGTGAGCCGGCGCACCGCCTCATAGGCGAAACGCTCGTTGTCGAAGTCATGGAAAGGGTGGACGATTCCCATTTCCGTGCGGCCATGGGTGACGAAGGGCAGGTGGCGCTCGGTCATCAGTGTCACACGCGGGTCGTGCGGCTCAGTTCGCGAGATGATTACCCCATCGGCGGCGCCCGTGTCGAGAATGTAGCGGATCGGCCCCAGCGGATCCTTTGTGGAGCTGTAAGGGGTGACCACCAGATGATACGGCGTGCCGGCGAGAATTTCGGTGATGCCGACGACCATGGGGCTAGTGATGCCCATGATCTCTTCCTCCAGCGTCAGCACGAGGCTGATGACATTCGTCTTGCCGGTCCTGAGGCGCACGCCGGCACGGTTCGGCTGGTAGCCGATCTGCTTGGCGACGAGGCGCACCCTTTCCTTGGTTTCAGCGCCGATATCGGGCGCATCCTTCAGTGCTCGTGAAACCGTGGTGATCCCAAGACCGGTCATGAAGGCGATCGTTTTCAGCGTCGGCCTAGCGCCGTCCGGTGGCGGCACTGCCGCCGCCCTGTTCTTCGTCTTGCCGTCCATCCCCGTCACCAGCCCTGTCCCCTTTTGAGACCTTTGCGCGAACCGCCACGGTCAAGCGCCCCCGCTTTGACCCGCAGCTTCGATACGAACACGCCCGATCCGTCTCGGTCCCCGCCTTATATACGAATTGTAACCGGTGACCAGTTTTGTCGGAGCCGTGTCGCGGGACAAAATCTGTAACGATACAGTGGCGATGTCGAGCATTTTCGTTGCTGCACTGCGAAGAACATAACCATCTGGTTGAATCCCGCAGTCGCGAAGCGAGATGTTGCGTTTGCGAAGCGAAGCCCAAGTGCTTGGCGATCGATATTGAGCCAAAGCGTCTGCGAATCAATGCGTTATGACTTAGAACTGGAACGTCGCGCGACTACGCCGCGGTTCTCTATCGTCTTCTTTTAACGCGCGGCCTTTACACGCATAAGGCGTAAACGAAATAATGTCTGGAATTGTCCGTTGTGGGTGTTGCTTCGGAAAATTGTTTGAACTAAGTTTTTACGGCAACGTTACAGTGAGGGAGGAGAACTCATGAAATTGCGTTCCATGGCCGCCGCATTGGCCGCAACCGTCGCCCTGCCATTCGGCGTGGCCAATGCCACCGATCTGGAGGTCACGCATTGGTGGACCTCGGGCGGCGAAGCCGCGGCGGTCGCCGAACTGGCCAAGGCTTTCGATGCGACCGGCAACAAGTGGGTCGACGGTGCAATCGCCGGCTCGGGCGGGACCGCGCGTCCGATCATGATCAGCCGCATCACCGGCGGCGATCCGATGGCTGCGACCCAGTTCAACCACGGCCGTCAGGCGGAGGAACTGGTGCAGTCGGGCCTGATGCGCGACCTCACGGATCTCGCCACCCGCGAGAACTGGAAGGAGATCGTCAAGCCGGCAAGCCTGCTTGAGTCCTGCACCATCGAGGGCAAGATCTATTGCGCGCCCGTCAACATCCATTCCTGGCAGTGGCTGTGGCTTTCGAATGCGGCCTTCAAGCAGGCTGGCGTTCCCGTGCCGAAGAACTGGGAGGAATTTGTCGCGGCAGCACCGGCGCTGGAAAAGGCCGGTATCGTGCCGCTTGCCGTCGGTGGTCAGCCGTGGCAGGCGGCCGGTGCGTTTGACGTGCTGATGGTGGCGATCGCCGGGAAAGACACGTTCGAGAAGGTCTTCGCCCAGAAGGACGAGGAAGTGGCTGCCGGGCCGGAGATCGCCAAGGTCTTCAAGGCTGCCGACGATGCCCGCCGCATGTCGAAGGGCAGCAACGTCCAAGACTGGAACCAGGCAACGAACCTCGTCATCACCGGCAAGGCCGGCGGCCAGATCATGGGCGACTGGGCCCAAGGCGAATTCCAACTTGCTGGCCAGAAGGCCGGCGTCGACTACACCTGCCTTCCGGGGCTTGGCGTCAACGAGGTGATCTCGACCGGCGGTGACGCATTCTACTTCCCGCTGCTGGAGGATGAGGAAAAGTCGAAGGCGCAAGAGGCGTTGGCATCGACCCTGCTGAAGCCGGAGACGCAGGTTGCCTTCAACCTGAAGAAGGGCTCGCTGCCGGTGCGTGGCGACGTCGACCTGGCAACCGCCAATGATTGCATGAAAAAGGGGCTCGAGATCCTTGCCAAGGGCAATGTGATCAAGGGCACCGACCAGCTCCTGTCTGCCGACAGCCAGAAGCAGAAGGAGGATCTCTTCTCCGAGTTCTTCGCAAACCCGTCGATGACGCCGGAGGATGCGCAGAAGCGCTTCGCCGAGATCATCGCGGCGGCAGACTGATAGTTGCCGCTTGAAGGCCCCGCGCATTCGCGGGGCCGCTCTCATGCCCCCTTCGGCACGACGCGTTCGCGCCGGGCACCCGTGACGACGCCTGCTGGCGTCGGCACAAGAGGAGCATCCCGCCTTCGAGCTGAATGACGAACGCGGACAAGATGTTCCAGAATCAAGGTGTTCTGAGCGTTCGTTATACGTTCGCTTGAACGCGGAATGCCGAGCAGGGGGCCATTACGATGGTGAGGCGGCCGGGTATCGGCGGCGTGTTTTGCTGCGAGTACCGCCCATCGAATACATTGCAGTTCCGGAGGAGCAAACATGACAGGCCAAACACGCGGCTCGGCTCGCCCGAATCAGTGGTTGCGGAACCTGAATGCGAAGATCGCCTCTATTCCGATGATCCTGACAGCCGTGGTCATCTTCGTCGGCGGCACAGCCTGGACGGTTCTCTATTCCTTCACCAACTCGAAGCTGTTGCCACGGCTTTCCTTCGTCGGTCTCGACCAATATGAGCGGCTATGGGCGGCACCGCGTTGGCTCGTCTCGATCGAAAATCTCGCGATCTACGGCTTTTTCTCACTGGTTTTCAGCCTCGTGATCGGCTTTGTGCTTGCCGCTCTGATGGATCAGAAGATCCGTTTCGAGAATACATTTCGAACGATCATGCTCTATCCCTTCGCCCTGTCGTTCATCGTCACGGGCCTGGTTTGGCAGTGGCTCCTCAATCCGCAGTACGGAATACAGTCGATCGTACGGTCCCTTGGCTGGACGAGCTTCAACTTCGACCCGCTCTATAATTCCGACATCGTCATCTACGGCATTTTGATCGCGGCCCTCTGGCAGGGCACCGGCCTCGTCATGTGCCTGATGCTTGCCGGCCTGCGCGGCATCGACGAGGATATCTGGAAGGCTGCGCGGGTCGATGGCATCCCGATGTGGAAGACATATGTGCTCGTCATCATACCAATGATGCGCGGCGTCTTCATCACGACGCTCGTCATCATCGCGAGCGGCATCGTCAAGGTCTACGACCTCGTCGTGGCGCAGACGAGCGGCGGCCCCGGCATCGCCTCCGAAGTGCCTGCCAAATACGTCTACGATTACATGTTCCAGGCGCAGAACCTGGGCCAGGGCTTTGCCGCCTCCACCATGATGCTCGTGACCGTCGCGATCATCATCGTGCCGTGGGCGTATCTGGAATTCGGAGGAGGTCGCAAGCGTGCTTAATCTCGTCGCCAACAACAGCATGGTTACCGAGCACGAAGCGGCTCCCGACAGAATCACGTCCGGCCCGCGCGGTCCCAAGCCGCGCCGGACACTCTCCCGCCGCAACATCGTCGTGTACGGTACGTTGATCGTGGTCGCCCTCTATTATCTGCTACCGCTCTACGTGATGATCATGACGTCGCTCAAGGGGATGCCAGAAATCCGTGTCGGCAACATCTTCGCGCCTCCGGTCGAAATCACTTTCGAGCCCTGGGTAAAGGCCTGGGCCCAGGCCTGCACCGGCCTCAATTGCGACGGGCTTTCGCGCGGGTTCTGGAATTCGGTGCGCATCACCGTTCCCTCGGTGATCATCTCGATCGCGATCGCCTCGATCAATGGCTACGCGCTCGCCAACTGGCGCTTCAAAGGGGCCGACCTGTTTTTCACCATCCTCATCGTCGGCGCCTTCATCCCCTATCAGGTGATGATCTACCCGATCGTGATCGTGCTCAGGGAAATGGGCGTCTACGGAACGCTGACAGGCCTCATCATCGTGCACACGATCTTCGGCATGCCGATCCTGACCCTCTTGTTCCGCAACTATTTCGCCGGGTTGCCCGAGGAACTGTTCAAGGCGGCACGCGTCGACGGCGCCGGATTCTGGACGATCTATCTCAAGATCATGCTGCCGATGTCGCTGCCGATCTTCGTCGTTGCGATGATCCTGCAGGTGACCGGCATCTGGAACGACTTCCTGTTCGGCGTGGTCTTCACCCGACCGGAGTACTACCCGATGACTGTGCAGCTCAACAACATCGTCAACTCGGTGCAGGGCGTGAAGGAATACAACGTCAACATGGCGGCGACCCTGCTGACCGGCCTCGTGCCGTTGACGATCTACTTCATCTCCGGCCGGCTGTTCGTGCGCGGCATCGCCGCCGGCGCAGTGAAAGGATAAGCAAGCATGACCAGTGTTTCAGTCAGGGACCTGTCGCTGAACTTCGGCGCCGTCACCGTTCTCGACAAGCTCAATCTCGACATCAATCATGGCGAGTTCCTTGTCCTGCTCGGCTCGTCCGGATGCGGCAAGTCCACGCTCTTGAACTGCATCGCCGGCCTGCTTGACGTCTCCGAAGGACAGATCTTCATCAAGGACCGCAATGTCACATGGGAGGAGCCGAAGGACCGGGGCATCGGCATGGTGTTTCAGTCCTACGCCCTCTACCCGCAGATGTCGGTCGAGAAGAACCTTTCCTTCGGGCTCCAGGTTGCCAGGGTGCCGCAGGCCGAAATCGACAAGCGTGTCGCACGAGCCGCGGAAATCCTGCAGATCCAGCCGCTTTTGAGGCGCAAGCCTGCCGAGCTTTCCGGCGGCCAGCGCCAGCGCGTGGCGATCGGGCGAGCACTCGTGCGCGACGTCGATGTCTTCCTCTTCGACGAGCCCCTGTCGAACCTCGACGCCAAGCTGCGTTCGGAATTGCGCGTCGAGATCAAGCGCCTGCACCAGTCGCTGAAAAATACGATGATCTATGTCACGCACGACCAGATCGAGGCGTTGACCTTGGCCGACCGCATCGCGGTCATGAAGGGTGGCGTCATCCAGCAGCTCGCCGATCCGATGACCATTTACAACGCGCCGGAGAATCTGTTCGTCGCCGGCTTCATCGGCTCGCCATCGATGAACTTTTTCCGTGGCGAGGTCGCCGCCAGGGACGGCCGCAGCTTCGTGCAGGCCGGCGGTGTGGCCTTCGACGTCACGGCCTATCCGGCGCGCACAAGGTTGCAGCCGGGCCAGAAGGTCGTGCTCGGGCTTCGGCCGGAGCACGTCAAGGTCGACGAAGCCGGGGCAGGGGATGCAGCACATCAGGCTGTCGTCGACATCGAAGAGCCGATGGGCGCCGATAACCTTTTGTGGCTGACCTTGGCCGGTCAATCGATGTCTGTGCGCATCGCCGGCCAACGGCGCTACAAGCCCGGCACGGCAGTGCGCCTTTCTTTCGACATGGGGGTCGCCTCAATCTTCGACGCTGCCAGCGAAAACCGTCTTTAAGAACCAATAACGAGCCCGGGCGATGTCGTCCGGGCCCGCAATAAACGATAGTCGCAACAAACGATAATGATGTCGGCCCTCGACCGCCGGCCTATAAATGGATTGAGGAAATGCCTCCCGAAACCTTGAACCGCGACGCTATCCGCATCGACTTGTCCGGTGACTGGCTGCTTGCCTCGACGGACAATAGCCACGCGCTTACCATTGCGCTTCCGGGCGATGTGCATAGCGCGTTGCAGCAGGCGGGAATCATCGCGGATCCCTATGCCGGCCGAAACGAGGCTGATGTGCAATGGGTCGCACACAAGGACTGGGTTCTGGAGCGCACGGTCGTCATCGATGCGGACGATCTCGACGGGTGCTGGTATCTCGATTTCGAAAGCATCGACACGATCGCCTCGGTCTTCGTCAACGATCAATTGGTGCTGCAGGCGGAAAATTGCTTTCGCTGCTATCGCCCGGACGTATCAAGCGCACTTGTCGTCGGCGAGAACCGCATCCGCATCGTGCTGCATTCCTCGATTGCCGAGGGTGCGCGCCGGCAAGCGGCGCAGCCCTTTTACGTGCCTTATCACGATGGGAATTCGCCAATCGCCAACGGCAACATGCTGCGCAAGCCCCAGTGCCATTTCGGCTGGGACTGGAACATCGCCATCGCGCCGCTCGGCATCTACGGCTCGTTGGCGCTTCGCCGGCTCGAGACAGCGCGCATCGAACACGTCACCACACGTCAGCTTTGGCTTACCGACGGCTCGATCGACCTGCAGGTGACGGTCACACTTTTTGCCCGCGAACCCGGCATCGTACCCATTCATTTCGAACTCGATGGCATGCGGGAGCGGTTGGACTGCGCGGTCGCCGCCGGCGAGACCCGGATCACCCACGTCTTCACGGTCGCAAAGCCGAGATTGTGGTGGCCGGCAGGCAGCGGCGAGCAGGCGCTTTCCATCCTTAACGTCGAGCTGCCGGACGAGAGCGTGACACGCCAGATCGGTTTCCGCACGACCGATCTCGTTACCGACAAGGACGAGGCGGGCAGCCGTTTTGCCTTTCGCATCAACGGCCGCGAGATCTTCTGCCGCGGAGCGAACTGGATCCCGGCAGATGCGCTGGTGTCGCGCGTGACGTCGAAGGGGGTCGAAGATCTGCTGCAATCCGCCGTCGATGCCAACATGAACATGATCCGCGTATGGGGCGGCGGCTTCTACGAGCCCGACTGGTTCTATGATCTCTGCGACCGGCTGGGATTGCTCGTCTGGCAGGACTTCATGTTCGCCTGCAATCTCTACCCCTCAACGCCGGACTTCCTCGACAACGTCGCGGCCGAGGTGGACTATCAGGTCAAGCGCCTGTCGTCCCACCCGTCGATTGCGCTTTGGTGTGGCGACAACGAGCTTGTCGGCGCGCTCACTTGGTTCGAAGAAAGCCGCAAGGATCGCGACCGTTACCTCGTCGCTTATGACCGGCTGAACCGCACGATCGAGACGGCGATGAAGGCGGCCTGCCCGGAAGCGATCTGGTGGCCTTCGAGCCCATCTGTCGGCTACCTCAATTTCGGCGATGCCTGGCATGCGGACGGTGCGGGCGACATGCACTATTGGTCCGTCTGGCACGAGAACAAGTCATTCGACAATTATCGCACCGTGCGCCCGCGCTTCTGCTCGGAATTCGGTTTCCAGTCCTACACCTCGATGCCGATCGTTCGGCAATTCGCCGAGACGCGCGATCTCAACATCGCCTCGCCGGTGATGGAGGCGCATCAGAAGAATGCCGGCGGTAACGAGCGGATCGCCGGAACCATGTTCCGCTATTTCCGCTTTCCGAAGGATTTCCCGAGCTTCGTCTATCTGAGCCAGATCCAGCAGGGGCTCGCGATCCGCACTGCGGTCGATTATTGGCGATCGCTGAAACCGCATTGTATGGGCACGCTTTATTGGCAGCTCAACGACACCTGGCCGGTCGCCTCCTGGTCGAGCCTGGACTACGGCGGCAACTGGAAGGCCATTCATTACATGGCCCGTCGCTTCTTCCAGCCGGTCGCCATCGCCGCCATTCCCTCTGCGGACGGAAAGGAAATCAGCTTCTCGATGGTGAACGACACCGCCGAGACCGTGACGGTCGAGCTCCAGATCTTCCTCGTTTCACTCGACGGCGAGCGTCGCCCGCTGGCAGCGGCCGCCGGTGCCTGCGTGCCGGACCGCGCCGCCACGCTCGTCACCATCGCGAGCGGCGACGTCCCAGAGGGAACATTGCTTTTCTGGTCGTTCGAAGCCTCCAACGGCATGGGCGGCGAGGGACATCATGTGCAGGGCACCTACAAGGCGCTCGATCTTTCGCCACCCGGCCTAACGCTGGAGACCGTGCCGCGACTGGATGGCGCCTTCGACGTGATTGTCGCGGCGAGCGGTCTCGCGCTGCACGTGATGGTCGAGGGGGATGTCGAGGGGCGCTATTCCGACAATGCCTTCGACCTGACGGCCGGCGAGACGAAGGTAATCCGCTTCATGCCGAAGGCGCCGCTCGCCGAAGGCATCGTGCCAAGCTTCATCGCCTATGACCTCGAATCCTGCCAGGGAAAGGGGTGAGCGGATGAAACGTAGTCACGTCAATGAGATCATCCGCGAAAGCGACGCCTTCATGCGCGGTCACGGCTTCGTGCTGCCGCCTTTTGCCTACTGGTCGCCGGAGGAGTTGAAGGCGCGGGTCGCGTCCGACAGCCCGACGATTCTGGAGGCGCGGCTCGGTTGGGACATCACGGATTACGGCAAGGGGCGCTTCGGCGAGTTCGGCCTCGTCCTTTTCACCGTGAGGAACGGTGCTGCAGCCAATCTCGGCACCGGCAAGGGCATGGTCTATGCCGAGAAGCTGATGATCACGCGCGCTGGCCAGGTCAATCCGTTGCACCGCCACGCGGTCAAGACGGAGGACATCATCAATCGCGGCGGCGCCACGCTGGTGCTCGAGATGTACAACTCTCTGCCCGATGGGTCAGTCGACGAGGAAAGCGACGTCGAAGTGGCGTGCGACGCGCGCCTGCGCCGGCTGAAGGCGGGCGAGCTCCTGAAGCTTGAACCCGGCGAGAGCGTCACTCTGCTGCCCGGAAACTGGCATGCCTTTTGGGCGGAAGGAGGCGACGTGTTGATGGGCGAGGTGTCGACCGTCAACGACGACCTTACCGACAATTATTTCCGCGAGCCGGTGGGCCGCTTTTCCGCAATCGAGGAGGACGAACATCCACTCCACCTGCTCGTGTCGGACTACGACACCTGGCTGAAGACAACAGGTTGATACGCCCGAACCTGCTCCCAACAACCCATTCCTGCGCACTCAACGAGGAGACTTTTGATGAAAGACGTTAGCTTCCAACTCTACAGCGCCCGCAATTTTCCGCCGCTCGCTGTTGTGCTCGCGGCCGTCGGCAAGGCCGGCTATACGCAGGTCGAGGGCTACGGCGCGCTTTACGCATCGCTGACCGACGAGGAGGTCACTGATTTCAAGCGCGGCCTCGAACGCAACGGCGTCACCATGCCGACCGCGCATTTCGGGATCGACATGCTGGAGCAGGAGCCGGCGCGTGTGCTGCGGATCGCCAATGTGCTCGGCATCCGCGCAATCTACTGCCCTTACCTGATGCCGGACCAGCGTCCGAGCGATGCGGCCGGCTGGCGCGCCTTCGGTGCGCGGCTGCAGGCGGCGGGCAAGCCTTTCCGGGATGCGGGACTCGATTTCGGCTGGCACAACCACGACTTCGAATTCCATGCCCTTGCGGACGGCTCCATACCGTTGGATCACATCTTCGCCGGCGGCCCGGATCTTTCCTGGGAAGCGGATATCGCCTGGATCGTGCGCGGCGGCGCCGATCCGTTCGCCTGGATCGCGAAATACGGCAGCCGTATCACCGCGGTCCACGTCAAGGACATCGCGCCCAAGGGCGAGAAGACGGATGAGGACGGCTGGGCCGATGTCGGCCACGGCACGATCGACTGGAAGGGGATCGTAAAGGCGCTCTCTGCAACCTCGGTGAAATATTTCATCGCCGAACACGACAACCCCAGCGACTTCCGGCGCTTCGCCGAACGTTCTCTGGCTTCCATCCAATCCTATTGAGTGACGGATAAAACATGAAGACGAAGGAACTTGGCGTCGGCATCATCGGATGCGGCAACATCTCCACCACCTATTTCAAACTCGCGCCGCTCTTCAAGGGCATCAGAATGGTCGCCTGCGCCGACATCAACCCGGCAGCGGCCGAGGCGCGGGGGGCAGAATATGACGTAACGGCGCAGAGCATCGAGGCGCTGCTGGCCAATCCGGAAGTGGACATCATCGTCAATTTGACGATCCCGGACGCGCATTTCCCCGTTTCGAAGGCAATCCTCGAAGCCGGAAAACATGTCTACTCCGAAAAGCCCCTGGTTCTGACGCTGGAACAGGGCGAGGAACTCAAGGCGATCGCCAAGGCGAAGGGACTGACGGTCGGTTGCGCACCGGATACCTTCCTCGGTGGCGCGCACCAGCTCGCCCGCGACTACATCGACGCCGGCAAGATCGGTCGGGTCACCTCGGGAACCTGCCACGTCATGAGCCCCGGCATGGAGATGTGGCATCCGAACCCGGATTTCTTCTTCCTGCCGGGCGGCGGTCCGGTGCTCGATCTTGGACCTTACTACATCGCCAACCTCATCAACCTGATCGGCCCGGTGAAACGCGTTGCCGCGCTTTCCTCGATGGCAAGCGAGACGCGCACCATCACGAGCGCGCCGCGCAATGGCGAGGTCATCCCGGTAAAGACGCCGACCAACATCCATGCGCTGCTCGAATTCCAGAACGGCGCGACGATCACGCTTTCGGCAAGCTGGGATGTCTGGTCGCATCGCCACGCCCACATGGAGCTCTACGGCACCGAAGGATCGCTGTTCGTGCCGGATCCCAACTTCTTCGGCGGTACGGTCGAAGCGAGCGGGCGTGACAAGAACATCCAGCCCCTCGAGATGTGGGAGCATCCCTTTGCGGTCAACAACTGGGATCACCCGGCCGGGCCGATCGCCAACTACCGCACGGCCGGTCTCGCGGATATGGCGGATGCCATCCTCAACGGCCGCGACGCGCGCTGCTCGCTCGACCGGGCGCTTCATGGCGTCGACGTAATGGTGTCGATCCTTAAGTCGGGCGAGGAGGGGCGGTTCGTGACGCTTTCGACGACCTGCACGCAGCCGGCCGCGCTCGGCATCGAAGAGGCACAGGCGCTGCTGCGCTGAATAAGAAATCCCCGTACGAGGAACACCCAAGAAAAAGGGCTGCGGCGTTTCACTTTCGCCGCGGCCCCACCTCAGGAGGCCAGACGCACAAAGGCAAAAGATCGGGCATGACAAGCCCTCCCACTTGTGGCGAAGGGGCGGAGAGGGATATCCAAGCACACACCCGAAACAGAGGAATACGAAAATGGCCTGGCAACCGGCGGAAAACCGATACGAGACGATGAAATACAACCGCTGCGGCAGGAGCGGGCTGAAGCTGCCGGCGATCTCGCTTGGCCTCTGGCACAATTTTGGCGGCGACACGCCGCATGATCGCAAGGTCGACATGTGCCGTACGGCCTTCGATCTCGGCATCACCCATTTCGACCTCGCCAACAATTACGGTCCGCCGCCCGGATCGGCAGAGACGGCCTTCGGCGAAATCATGCGCACCGACTTCGCCGGCCTGCGCGACGAACTGATCATCTCCTCCAAGGCCGGTTACGACATGTGGCCGGGGCCCTATGGAGAATGGGGCAGCCGCAAATATCTGATCGCTTCCTGCGACCAGAGCTTGAAGCGCATGGGCCTCGACTATGTCGACATCTTCTATTCCCACCGCTTCGATCCCGACACACCGCTCGAGGAGACCTGCGGCGCCCTCGACCATATCGTCCGTTCGGGCAGAGCGCTCTATGTCGGCATCTCGTCCTATAATTCGCAGCGAACCCGCGAAGCGGCGGCAATCCTCAAGGATCTCGGCACGCCATGCTTGATCCACCAGCCGAGCTATTCGATGCTTAACCGTTGGGTGGAGGACGACGGCCTCGTCGATACGCTGGAAGATCTCGGTATCGGCTCGATCGTCTTCTCGCCGCTTGCGCAGGGCATGCTGACGACGAAGTATCTGAACGGGATCCCTGAGGACAGCCGCGCAGCCCAGAACCACTTCCTCAACAAGGATTTCATCCGCCCGGCGATCATCGAAAACATCCGCAAATTGAACGGCATCGCCGAGCGGCGTGGTCAGACACTGGCACAGATGGCGCTTGCCTGGGTGCTGCGCGGCGGCCGCGTTACGTCGGCTCTGATCGGTGCGAGCCGGTCCGCGCAGATCGTCGATTGCGTCAAGGCACTCGAGAACGACAGCTTCACGGCGGAAGAGCTCGCCGAGATCGATCTCTATGCACGCGAGGCCGATATCAACCTCTGGGCCAAGTCGGCGGAGCTCTGAAACAGCCGAATTCATTGATTTGCCTCGATTTTAGGCAATATTGACCTATCTCCGGCGTCTTAGACAAAAGTCGAAGAGGGCGCCGGAAAACCGTCGCTGGACATGCATTAGTGAATATGTATGGTGCAGTTGTGCCGGTCCCACGTGCGAGACGCTTTGCGTACGCCGGCTGGCAAAACGAGGAGGTGTGAGCTCTCCCCGCGCTGGTGCGGACCGAGGAAAGGGCTCAACGAACGGTGTCGCAGGCGCGATTGCGCCTGTAGCCGTCATGGCGGGAAATAGGGAGGTATTATGGATCGCCGTTCATTCATCAAACACGCGAGCATCGGCGGCCTCGGTGCGGCTGCCGCCACGGCGCTCGCATCGCCGGCCATCGCGCAGGCAAACCCGAAGATCAACTGGCGCCTGGCCTCGTCGTTCCCGAAGTCGCTCGACACGATCTACGGTGGCGGTGAAGTGCTGTCGAAATACGTTTCCGAAGCGACGGACGGCAATTTCCAGATCCAGGTTTTCGCTGCCGGCGAAATCGTTCCCGGTCTGCAGGCCGCTGACGCTGCGGCTGCTGGAACCGTCGAAGCCTGCCACACGGTTGCCTACTACTACTGGGGCAAGGACCCGACCTGGGCGCTGGGCGCTGCCGTGCCCTTCGCGCTCAACGCACGCGGCATGAACGCCTGGCACTATCACGGCGGCGGCATCGACCTCTTCAACGAGTTCCTCGCCACGCAGGGCCTCATCGGCTTCCCGGGCGGCAACACCGGCGTCCAGATGGGCGGCTGGTTCCGCAAGGAGATCAACACCGTTGCGGACATGCAGGGCCTGAAGATGCGTATCGGCGGGTTTGCCGGCAAGGTCGTCGAAAAGCTCGGCGTCGTGCCGCAGCAGATCGCCGGCGGCGATATCTATCCGGCGCTCGAAAAGGGCACGATCGACGCCGCAGAGTGGGTCGGTCCGTATGACGACGAAAAGCTCGGCTTCTACAAGGTGGCGCCGTATTACTACTATCCCGGTTGGTGGGAAGGCGGCCCGACGGTGCATGCCATGTTCAACAAGGCGGCTTTCGAGGGCTTGCCGAAAAACTACCAGTCGCTTCTGCGCACCGCCTGCCAGGCGACCGACGCCAACATGCTGCAGAAGTACGACTACCTGAACCCGGCCGCCATCAGGCGTCTGGTGGCTGCTGGCGCAAAGCTCAGCCCGTTCAGCCCGGAAATTCTGTCCGCCTGCTTCGAAAAGTCGAACGAAGTCTATGCGGAGATGGAAGCGTCGAACCCGACCTTCAAGAAGATCTGGGATTCGATCAAGGCCTTCCGCGCCGAGTATTACCTCAACGCGCAGATCGCCGAATATAACTACGACACCTTCATGATGATCCAGCAGCGGAACGGCAAGGTCTGAACGGCTTCATCATATCATCATCGAGTAACGGAAAACCCCGGGGCTTGCCCCCGGGGTTTTTCTTTAAGCGATAAGCCAAGGGCAGGGGCGATTCTGCCCCTCACCCTAGCCCCGCGCGCGGGAGAGGGCACGCTTTGCGCGCGTGTCCCAGCAACTCAACGTGTTACAGCATCGTTTGCGCGTCTGATCAGACGCGCGGCGCTGTAGCGGCGAAGACGAGCCTCTTGGTAGCCGCGAGTCCCTTCTCCCCGTTGTGACGGGGAGAAGGTGCCGGCAGACGGATGAGGGGCAAAAAAACGCCAAAGCTTCCGCCGCTCTAATTGAACGACGGCGGTGCGCTGAGATCGGGCGCCGGCTTGTTCTGCTGGGCGGGCGCGTTATTCGGCTGGGCCGGCTGCCGGCCGTTGTCGAACGGGCTGCCGCCCGGCAGTTGCAGCCCGCCCGGGAGGCCGAGTCCGCCGTTGTCGGGCAGCGTCAGTCCGCCGCCACCCGTTCCGAAGCCCGGGACCTCGATCTTGATGGTGGACGGATCGATCGCCGCGCCGCTTCCCTTGTAGTGCATGACCATCTGCGGGAACACGATCGTCAGCGCCACCATGAGGATCTGGATGCCGACGAAAGGCACGGCCCCCCAATAGATCTGGCCGGTGGTCACCGGCTGGGTCACCTTGCCGGTGACCTTGTCGAGGTAGGGCACCCTGGCTGCGACCGAGCGCAGGTAGAAGAGCGCAAAGCCGAAGGGCGGATGCATGAAACTCGTCTGCATGTTGATGCCGAGCAGCACGCCGAACCAGATCAGATCGATCCCAAGCTTGTCGGCCGCCGGTGCGAGCAGCGGCACGATGATGAAGGCGAGCTCGAAGAAATCGAGGAAGAACGCCAGGAAAAAGACGAGCAGGTTGACCGCAATCAGGAAGCCGATTTCGCCGCCCGGCAGCGCCGTCAGCAGGTGTTCCACCCAGACATGCCCATTCACACCGTAAAACGTCAGCGAGAAGACGCGCGCACCGATCAGGATGAACAGCACGAAGGCGGAAAGGCGCGTCGTGGAGGCCAGCGCCCCACGTACCACATCGAGGTTCAGCCGGCCCTTGGCAGCCGCCATGATCAGCGCGCCGACTGCGCCCATGGCCCCGCCTTCCGTCGGCGTAGCAATGCCGAGGAAGATCGTGCCGAGCACCAGGAAGATCAGCGCCAGCGGCGGAATGAGGACGATGATGACCTGCTGGGCCAAACGGGACAGTGCATTGATCTTGAGCGCCCTGTCGACCAGCGCGACGACATAGATAAAGACGACGCCGACCGTTGCTCCGAGAATGTCCGCATTTTCGCCTTGGGTCGGTGAAAGATAGACGTGAGCTGCGTAGGCAATGCCAGCCGCGACCACGAGGGCGATGGCAAGCGATGTTACGCCGGACCCAAGTGTGCGGGCCTCCAGCGGCAGCGCAGGCATGGAGTCGCGCTTCAGGAACGACATCAGCACGACGTAACTCATGTACAGGCCCGTCAGCACGAGACCTGGAACGAGGGCGCCGGCATACATGTCGCCGACCGAGCGACCGAGCTGGTCGGCAAGAACGATCAGAACGAGCGATGGCGGAATGATTTGCGCCAGCGTGCCGGAGGCCGCGATGACGCCCGACGCCACGCGCCGGTCATAGCCGTAGCGCAGCATGATCGGCAGCGAAATCAGTCCCATGGCGATGACCGAGGCCGCGACCACGCCCGTGGTTGCCGCAAGCAGCGCGCCGACGAAGATGACCGCGTAGGCAAGACCGCCGCGGACCGGGCCGAAGAGCTGGCCGATCGTGTCCAGCAGGTCCTCGGCCATGCCCGACTTTTCAAGCACGATGCCCATGAAGGTGAAGAAGGGGATGGCGAGCAACGTATCGTTGGACATCACCCCCCAGAACCGTTCCGGCAGCGCGTTGAGCAGAGGCCAGGAGAGGTTGATCGAATCCGAAAGCGGCGCGAGTTCCACGCCGATGATGAAGAACAGGAGACCGTTGGCGGCGAGCGAGAAGGCGACGGGGTAACCCAGCATCAGGAACACGATCAGCGATACGAACATGATCGGTGCCAGGTTTTCGGCGATAAACTCAATCACGAGCGCACCTCCGGAGCTTCCTCAAGCGGCGCGTGCGTCGGCACATAGGGGGTGGGATCGTCCATATTTCCCGTCATGATCGCGATTTTCTTGATGATTTCCGAAACACCCTGCAGGGCAAGCAGGATGAAGCCGATGAGCAGGATGGCCTTTGCCGGCCAGATGATGAGGCCGCCTGCGCTCGACGAGACTTCGCCCGATACATAGGACATCCGGACGTAGGGAACGAGGTAATAGAGCATAAGCAGCACGAACGGCATCAGGAAGAAGACGTGACCGAAGAGGTCGATCCAATGCTGCACACGGCGCGAGAGACCGCCGTAGACGACGTCGATGCGAATGTGTTCGTTCTGGCTGAGCGTATAGGCGGCAGCGAACATGAAGGCAGCCCCGAAGAGATACCACTGTGCCTCGAGCCAGGCATTCGACGACATGTTGAAGATTTTTCGGATGACGGCATTTCCCGCGCTGACGAGCACGGCGACCAGAATGAGCCAGCCGACCGCCTTGCCGATGTTCTCGGTGATGGTGTCAATCAACCGACTGAAGCCGAGTAACGGTTTCATCAAGTTCCTCCCCGCAATGGCTGTTTTTATCTTTCGCCAAGCACAGTCACAGTGCCGATTTCAAGCCTCCTTTCAAGTCTGATGCCTGTTTTTTCAGGACAGCGGCGGGGTCTCAGACGAAAGTCGAACAGGGGCCGACGGTAAATGCCCAAGACTTAGGCACAGCAGCGTGGTGATCTCCATATGCCTTCCACAGAATGGACACCGGTTTCAGCCATGCTCAGGCGATTCGAGAACATGACGATGCGCTTGCTCCGTCCTGCACAGGCACCGCGTGACGGGGGCTTGAAACGCTTCGGAGTTTCAGGCTGGATGCACTCGCCGAGAATCTAGGGCGGGATGAGGAAAGGTGTGAGCGGTTTTCCGCCCGCATCCCGCTCTAACTTATAGGAATCGATCACGTTCATGACTTTGGGTCGATTGCACCCAAAATCATCGTGATACAGGGAAGAGGCAAGCCATGGTCGCGACTATCCGCAACCCGATCCTGCCGGGGTTCAACCCAGACCCGTCGATCTGCCGCGTTGGAGACGACTATTACATCGCAACCTCGACCTTCGAATGGTATCCGGGTGTGCAGATCCACCATTCGCGCGATCTCGTGAATTGGCGGCTCGTGCGCCGGCCGTTGGAGCGGGCAAGCCAGCTCGACATGCGCGGGAATCCCGACAGCTGCGGCATCTGGGCGCCGTGCCTGTCCTATTCCGACGGGCTGTTCTGGCTGGTCTACACCGACGTCAAGCGCTTCGACGGCAACTTCAAGGACGCGCACAACTACATCGTCACGGCAGAAGCCGTGGAGGCAACCTGGTCCGATCCGGTCTATGTCAATTCCTCCGGCTTCGACCCCTCGCTCTTCCATGATGATGACGGCCGCAAGTGGTTCCTCAACATGCAGTGGAACCACCGCACCGAAAGCTTCGGCGGCGCGCCGAAGAGCCCGGCTTTCGACGGCATTCTTCTGCAGGAGTGGGACGAGCGCACGCGCCGGCTCGTCGGCCCGGTCAAGAACATCTTCGCCGGCAGCTCGCTCGGCCTGGTCGAGGGACCGCATCTCTTCAAGCGCGATGGTTGGTATTACCTGACGGTCGCCGAAGGTGGCACCGGCTACGACCATGCAGTGACGATGGCGCGTTCGCGCATCATCGACGGCCCCTACGAGACGCATCCGAATACCCATCTCATTACCTCGAAGGATCATCCCGAAGCCGCGCTGCAGCGGGCAGGGCACGGACAATATGTCGAGACGCCGGACGGGCAGGCCTATCATACCCACCTTTGCGGTCGTCCACTGCCGCCGAAACGGCGCTGCACTCTCGGCCGCGAGACGGCGATCCAGAAGTGCGTCTGGCGCGAGGATGGCTGGCTTTACCTCGAAAACGGCGGCACGCTCCCGGACATCACCGTTCCGGCGCCGGCAGGCGCGAGCGCCGTCGCGCAACCAGGCGTGGTCGAAACCGATTTCGACGAGGCCGCGCTGCCCTCCGAGTTCCAGTGGCTGCGCACGCCTGTGGCCGAACGCATCTTTTCGCTGACGTGGCGGGAAGGGCATCTCCGGCTGTTCGGGCGCGAAAGCATCGGCAGTTGGTTCGAGCAGGCGCTGGTGGCCCGGCGGCAGGAGCACCATTCGTTCCGGGCCGAGACCGTCGTCGAGTTTGCACCCGAGACTTATCAGCAGGTGGCCGGCCTGACGCATTACTACAACAGGCATAAGTTCCATGCATTGGGCGTCAGCTGGCACGAGAAGCTCGGACGGGTCGTCACCATCCTCTCATGCCCCGGCGATTTTCCGCATGGCCGCCTGGAGTTCCCGGCGGTCAGCGGCGTCGCGGTTCCGGAGGGACCGATCCACCTCGCGATGGAAGTGCGCGACAACGATCTGCAGTTCTTCTGGCGAGCGACGGAGCACGACGATTGGCAGGCGATCGGTCCGGGGCTCGACGCCGGCGTGGTTTCCGATGAAGGTGGGCGGGGCGAGCACGGCTCGTTCACCGGCGCCTTTGCCGGCATGTTCGCCTTCGACACCTCAGGCAGCGCACTGCCGGCCGATTTCGATCACTTTCGTTATCAGGCGCTTGTCTGAATGAATTCCATTTATAAGGAAACAATCATAAACTACAGTTATCATTACATAAATGTAACGCGACGTTTCATCTTCGGTTCAGGAAGGGAACTTTAGTTTCGAGGGGCAGACAACAAAAGGAAGCCCCTCATGAAACGTCTCATCATTGCCCTGGTCGCCAGTTCCTTCCTGGCAAGCCCCATGGCTCTCGCCCAGCCGTCCGGATCTTTCGAGGTTGCGCAGGCGCATGACCGTTACCGATCCAAGTCTGTCGACCGCCACGTACATAAGCGCGTCGAGAAGACGGTGGAAAAGCGGGTGATCATCAAGAAGCATCGCTGGGCTCGCGGCCATCGGCTGAGCCCGACCGAGCGTCGCCGCATGGCCTACGTCCGTGACTACCGCCGCTACAAGCTGCGCACACCGCCACGCGGCCAGCAATGGGTGCGCGTCGACAATGATTTCCTGCTTATCAGCCTCGCGACCGGCGTGATCGTCGGGCTCGCCGCAGCGCACTAATCCCAGCTTGAAGAGGCGGCGGCCTGTCGGGCCGCCTCGTTTTCGACCGACTACAGCGACGCGCGTCTTTTGGGACGCGCAAAAGGTCGCTGTAGCATTTAGAATCGCCGCATGATTTTGTCCCCAAATCGATACCGATTTAAGAACTCGTGCGTGAGGCCCGACCTCAGAAAGGCGGCGCCGTGCGCGATGGGAGGAGACTCGGGAAGTTCTCCTGCTCTCGCGGACCGAAAAGCGACAGCTCGATTGAGCCTTGCTCGTCCGAGGGTGCCGCCGCCGCTTCCTCGTCGAAGAACGGGTCGAACATCGGCACGGGCCGCCCCGCTGCGTTCAACGCCGTGCAAACGAAGCGGAGTCTGCGTCGCGACGGCATGCCCGACATCAGGCCGCCCGCTGCGTCCAGCTTGCGAAGGGATCCGGCAGATCGCGCCAGCTCTCCGGCCGAAAGGCGTCTTCCTTGATCAGGCAGGCATCGAGCTCGGCGCGAAGTGTCGTCTCATGCATCGGATCGGCGCCGATGAAGACGATTTCTTGCCGCCGGTCGCCCCAGACCGGATCGATATAGGGGGCGATCGCCTTGAGGAAGCCGGTGTCGCGTGGCCATTGCTCCCTGGGCACCGCCGCCCACCAGAGGCCCATCTTGCCCGTGCGCACCAGCGGTCCCGCCTGGCTCAGTTCGCCGACGTGATAGGGGCGGGTGGCCAGCCAGAAGAAGCCCTTGGCGCGTAGCACGCCCGGCCAAGACTGGTTCAGGAAGGCCTGGAAGCGCATCGGATCGAGGGGCTGGCGCGCCCGATACACGAAGGAACGGATGCCGTATTCCTCCGTTTCCGGGAGGTGATCCTTGAAACCGTTGAGTTCCTTGTACCAGAGTGGATGCTGCTCAGCCTTGAGCAAATCGAAGCGGCGGGTGCCGAGCACTTCGCGCAGTTCCACCCTGCCGAAATCGGTTTCGATCAGTTTCGCGTCCGGGTTAAGACCGACAATGATCTTGCGCGCGGCGTCGAGTTGTTCCGCCGACGCCGTTGCCACCTTGTTGAGGACAACGACATCGGCGAATTCGATCTGCTCGACCAGCAGATCGACCAGCGTACGGGTGTCCCCTTCGCCCGCCGTCTCGCCCCGATCGGCGAGGAAGTCGAGCGAGGAATAGTCGGCGAGCAGGTTGGCGGCATCCACCACTGTCACCATCGTGTCGAGGCGGGCGACATCGGCGAGGCTTTCGCCATTTTCATCGCGGAAGTCGAATGTGGTCGCGACTGGAAGGGGCTCGGAAATGCCGCTCGATTCAATCAGCAGGTAGTCGAAGCGATCCTGTTCGGCGAGGCTGCGCACCTCGCGCAGGAGATCGTCGCGAAGTGTGCAACAGATGCAACCATTGGTCATCTCGACGAGCTGTTCCTCCGTACGCGAAAGATTGGCGCCGCCCTCACGGACCAGCGAGGCGTCGATGTTGATCTCGCTCATGTCATTGACGATCACGGCGACGCGCAGGCCGTCACGGTTGGAAAGCACATGGTTCAGCAGTGTCGTCTTACCGGCGCCGAGAAATCCGGAAAGGACGGTGACGGGGAGTTTTTCCATTGTTGGTTTCCGTATGTTATATCATAACGACGAGGCAGGAAAGAAAAGGCGGACTTGGCAGCCCGCCTTCGCCGTCTTGGGAGGACGACTTTTGGAATTCGCAATTCCGGACGGAAAATCGTTACACGCTTTTCCTAGAACTGCTTTAGCTCGGCGAAGCGAGGCAGGATTTTAAGGATGCGCCGATGTTTTCCATCAGTTGGAAATAGAGGTCCGGCCCGGCATCAAGCGTTGCCGCCTCGGGGTCGAGGGTTCCCGATTTGGCTGGAGTGCCCTCGATAACGACGTTGATCAGCTTCGGCTCGAACTGCGGTTCGGCGAAGACGCAGGTCGCGCCCAGCTCCTTGATCTTGGTACGGATTTCGGAAAGCCGTTCGGCGCCGGGAAGCACTTCGGGGCTGACGGTGATGGAGCCGGCGACCCGCACTTTGTAGCGACGCTCGAAATATTGATAGGCGTCGTGGAAGACGACGAAAGGCTTATCCTGGACCGGCGCGACCGTCTCGGCGAGGTGTTTGTCCAGTGCATCCAATCTTTGATTGAGCTTGACCAGATTGGCCTCGTAGGCGGAGGCGTTGTCGGGGTCGGCTTCGGAGAGCGCCTTTTCGATCTCGGTCGCCATTGCCTTGGCGTTCATGGGGTCGAGCCACATATGCATGTCGAACTCGCCCTCGGCATGGTGGTGCTCGTGATCGTTAGCCGGCTCCTGTTCAGCGGCATGCTCTTCATGTTCGTGGCCATCATGGGCGGCTTCTTCGGCACCGTGACCGTCGGCTTCGTGACCTTCATCGTCGTCGGCGTGAGGCTCGAACGCTCCGCCCTCGCGGAACGTCAGCTTCTCAAGGCCGGGCGCCTCGCCGAGTTCCACCACCTTGGCACCGCTGCCGAGCGCTTCGAGCGGTTTGGCGAGGAAAGCTTCGAGGCCGTGCCCGACCCAGAACACCACCTTAGCCTCCTGCAGGGCCGCGGCATTCGACGGCTTCATGTTGTAGGTATGCGGGGAGGCGCCGCCCTCGACGATAAGCGACGGTTCTCCAACCCCCTCCATGATCGACGCGACCAGCGAGTGGACGGGCTTGATGGAAGCCACCACATGGGGTGCATCCGCCCAGGCGGGAGAGGAGAGTAGAACAGTCGATGCAAAGAGCAGGGCAGGCGTCGATTTCATCGGGGTCTCCGAGCTTTACAGGTTCATAATGTCCGGCAGCCTCTGTGCATGGGTGTTGCGCAGGGTTGCCATGTAATGTTATTACATCAATTGCGTTATGCTATAACGTGTGCGATAGCCAGTGGCAACCATCAAACCGGAAATTTTTGATGCTGAATTACCGATCGCCAGAAACGAGGCCTCTCGTCAGCCTCAACAATACCGGGGTGCGCCGGAACGGGCGATGGCTCGTGCGCGGCGTCGAGTTTTCGATCAACCGCGGCGAAATCGTCACCCTCATCGGGCCGAACGGCTCGGGGAAATCGACGACGGCGAAGACGGCGATCGGCGTGCTGAAGCCGGACGAGGGCCATGTCGAGCGGGTCGCTGGGCTCAAGGTCGGCTATGTGCCGCAGAAGCTCGCCGTGGACTGGACCTTGCCGTTGACCGTCGAGCGGCTGATGACGCTGACCGGGCCGTTGAAGGGGCGCGAGATCGAGGAGGCGCTCGCCGCAACCGGCATGCTGCACATGGCGAAGGCCGAGGTGCAGCATCTTTCGGGTGGCGAGTTCCAGCGCGCGCTGCTCGCCCGCGCAATCGCCCGCAAACCCGATCTGCTCGTTCTCGACGAGCCGGTCCAGGGCGTCGACTTCTCCGGCGAGATCGCGCTTTACGAACTGATCAAGCAGATCCGTAACCGCACGGGCTGCGGCATCCTGCTGATCTCGCATGATCTCCACATCGTCATGGCCGAGACCGATACTGTCGTCTGCCTAAACGGACATGTCTGCTGCCGCGGCACGCCGCAGGCGGTGAGCCGCAGCCCGGAATATCTGAAGCTGTTCGGTCGGCGGGCGGCTGGCACGCTCGCGTTCTACAGCCATCATCACGACCATACGCACCTGCCGGACGGCCGCGTGCTGCATGCCGATGGCAGCATTACCGAAAGCTGCTTCCCGGGCGATGGGCATCATCACCATGATGAAACCGAGGACGTGCACGATCACGATCCGGACTGCGGCTGCGGCCATCACACGCGACTCCAGGGCTTCGAACAGGCGGAGAAGCGCGATGCTTGACGATTTCTTCATCCGTGCGCTTGTCGCCGGCATTGGCATCGCCATGGTTGCAGGCCCGCTCGGCTGCTTCGTCATCTGGCGGCGCATGGCCTATTTCGGCGACACGATGGCGCATTCGGCGCTGCTCGGCGTGGCGCTGTCGCTGCTCCTCGAGCTCAACCTGATGGTCAGCGTCTTCATCGTCGCCTCCATCGTCTCGCTGCTGCTGCTCTTCCTGCAGAAGCGCGGTGCGCTGTCGACAGATGCGCTGCTCGGCATACTTTCGCATTCGGCACTGTCGATCGGCCTCGTCATCGTTGCCTTCATGACCTGGGTTCGGATCGATCTCGTCGGTTTTCTCTTCGGTGATATCCTCGCCGTTTCCGAGGCCGACATCGACATCATCTGGGGCGGCGGCATCCTGGTGATCTTCGCGCTCGTCTATCTCTGGCGGCCGCTGCTTGCCTCGACCGTCAATCCGGAACTGGCGGAGGCCGAAGGGCTGCAGCCGGAGAGGGCGCGGCTTTTCTTCATGCTGCTGATGGCGCTGGTGATCGCCATCGCCATGAAGATCGTCGGCATCCTGTTGATCACGTCGCTTCTGATCATACCGGCGGCGACCGCGCGCCGCTTTGCCGGCTCGCCGGAGATCATGGCCGTTCTCGCTTCCCTGATCGGCGCGCTCGCCGTGGCCGGCGGTCTTTTCGGCTCGCTCCACTTCGACACGCCGTCGGGACCGTCTATTGTGGTCGCGGCGCTGGCGCTGTTCGTGCTGAGTCTCGTGCCGGTCGGCAGAAGGCTTGAAAGCGCATCACATTCTTCGCACGGAGGGCATCATTGATGGGCACGCCGCAATTGACGAAAAACCAGTCGCTGGTCATGGGAGCGCTGGCCCATTCGGAAGGCCCGATGAGCGCCTATACCATTCTCGACAAGCTGCGTGACCAGGGTTTTCGTGCGCCGCTGCAGGTCTATCGCGCGCTGGACAAGCTGCTGGAGTACGGCCTCGTCCATCGGCTCGAAAGCCTGAACGCCTTCGTGGCTTGCACCTGCCCGCATGAGCACGAGCATGATCGCGGCGTCACCGCCTTTACGATCTGCGAGGGCTGTGGTCAGGTGACGGAGTTCCACGACGCAGCGATCGAGGATCGCCTTTCGGCACTCGTGCGCGCGCAGAGCTTCAAGACCGAAAAGACGACGATCGAGATCCGCGGCCACTGCAAAAGCTGCGCCGCTTGATTTGGACCGGCGTGAGCGTCAGTCCAGGCGCGTGAGCTGGGCGGCATAGCGCTGCCAGTTCTTCACATAATGTTCGGCGGAACGTTTCAGCTTATCGACAGCGGCGTCATCAAGCGTGCGGATCGCTTTGGCTGGCGCACCGACAATCAGCGAATTGTCTGGAAATTGCTTGCCTTCCGTGATGAGTGCATTGGCGCCTACAAGGCAGTTCCTGCCGATCCGCGCACCATTCAACACGGTCGCGCCCATGCCGATCAGCGAATTGTCGCCGATCGAGCAGCCGTGGATGATCGCCCGATGGCCGATGGTGCAACCTTCTCCGATGGTCGTCGGAAAACCGGGGTCGACATGGATGATGACGGCTTCCTGGATATTCGTGCGCGCGCCGATGCGGATCGGCTCGTTGTCGCCACGCAGTGTCGCGCCGAACCAGATGCCGACATCCTCGCCGATTTCCACCTGGCCGATGAGGTTGGCGTCGGGGGCGACCCAATAGCTGCCTTCCGCCGGCCGTTGCGGCCGCAGCGGTCCAAGTGCGAAGAGCGGCATGCGAGTTTCCTTCCTGGTGTCAGGTTAGACCACAGTGACCGAGAGCGCGGCGATGCCATCGACACCGCAGGTGACGACATCGCCGCGCTGAACCGGGCCGACGCCTGCGGGCGTTCCGGTCATGATGACGTCGCCCGGCGCAAGCGTGAACGTCGTCGAAAGCTCGGCGATGATTTCGGGTACCTTCCAGATCATCTGGTCGAGATCGCCCTGCTGGCGCGTTTCGCCGTTGACCTTCAGCCAGATGTTGCCGTTGCCCGGGTGGCCGATCGCTTCGGCCGGCACGATCTCCGAGACCGGTGCGGAATGCTCGAAGGCTTTGGCTGCCGTCCAGGGCTTGCCGGCTTTCTTGGCTTCTGCCTGCAGGTCGCGGCGCGTGAAATCGATGCCGACGGCGTATCCATAGACATGGTTGAGTGCCTCCTCGACGGGAATGTCGGCGCCGCCGCTGCGCAGCGCGACGATCAGTTCCACCTCGTGGTGCACGTCAGAAGAGCGCGGCGGGTAGGGGAAATCCTCGCCCGGCGGCAGTAGGTTGTCCGGATTCTTCTGGAAGAAGAAGGGCGGTTCGCGGTCGGGATCATGCCCCATCTCGATCGCGTGGGCCGCATAGTTGCGGCCGACGCAATAGACGCGCCGGACCGGAAAGCCCACGAGGCTGCGGGAACTCGGCAGCAGCACGGGCGGCGAGGGCGGTATGACTGTTTCCATGATCGTCCCCTTCTAGCGACCGCGATAAACGCAGGCGGCGAAAATCGCCGCAGCGAGCTTGCGTATCAGGAGACACGCAGCACTGCGGCGAATCTGAAGCTGGACGTTAGCAGCCGAAAGGGCTGCCGCAAAAGGCAAAGTTATGCCGATGGTTCGACACGGCCGCTGCAATCAGGCGCAGCGCACGTAGGCTTTAAGCTGGTCGCGTGTCAGAAACCGGCCATCCGAGCGCGAGTTGAGTTCTGGATGGCTGTATTCAAGGCTGGGTACTTCGGGAAGTTCAAGGGCCTGTCGGACCGTCATGATGCCGATGTCCTTGCGGCCACTTTCGCGCTTCATGCTGACTTCGACTATGCGATAGAGATGACTCTCGCTCATGCTGGCTCTCCCGTCTTATTTTTTCCCCTTGGTGTGGACTAAAGCTCTCCGAAATTGGTTTTTGTGAGGCACCTCAGAATATATCTGAGAGAAATGAACGCTTCGCGACAGAAATCGGGCAGTTTCGCGAAAATTTCTGTGTCATTTCGAGATATGCGAATGCGATTTCCGCCTGCGATCGCTTCGGTCGGAAGCAGATAACGTACGCGAATAGACGGAGCCGGTAACAGGCTACCGCAAAAAAACACCTCGCCGATGCAAGCAAAATCCGGCGTCGCGTGCCGGTGCCTCAATGCGTCTCCAGATGCGCCTCCTTGGCGGCGGAAATGAAGAGCTTGCGGGCTTCCTCGACGGTACGGCGACCCTCTATTGCTGCGCGGCAGGCGCTGCGGGCGGCGACGTAGTAAGGTCCACGGTGGGGCCACTGGTCCGCCAAGCATCTCAGCGCGTCGGACGGTCCCTTGACCATGCGCACGTCGTTACGGGTCAAACCAAGCTCGATCGGATGGCTCCACAACACTTGATGCATGCTTCTCCCTCCTTGAGATCATGAACAACAACGTCGTCAAGTGGGCCCAGGTTCCGTACTCCTCGGACGCGCGCCCACTGCATCTTTCTTAAATCTGAACCGATTTAAGAAAAAAACATGCAGCAATTCACAGTGCACCCCGTCCTTTGCGCGTCTGACAACACGCATGGCGCGGTAAGCCAAGCGCTTCAATGTAGCGCAGGAATTCCGGTTTGTCCGCTATTTTGCAGAGGTTCACGCGCCGGAGGAACCATCGCGCTCCACATGGGTTTCGCTTCCGTAGGCTCTGAGGGGAGCGGCCGGACGATTGCCCTGGACGTCGGCGAACTGGAGTGGAATCCCCTGACGGGTTCATCGTGGTCGGTCGTGCCGAGTTGGGACGGCGCGGCGTCTTCTGTCGTGTTAGGAAGGAACAATGTGGACAAAATCGCTGGTGGCCGAAATTCTTGGCGAGCCTTCCCTGTCGCAGTACGCCGGCAGCAGCCTCGCGCAATTCGAATGGAGGAATCGTGTCATTGTCATCTTCTGCGACCTGACGAACGAGAAAGCGGCACGTCAGGAGAAGCTGCTACTTGCGAAGCACCGCGAGCTTGCGCGCAACGATGTCGTCGTCCTGCGTGTCAGGGACGGTTCCGTAATGCCTTTGTACGGTGCCGGCGGCGACCTCGACGCACGCCAGATCCGCGAGGACCTCGACGTCAACGAGGTTCGCGACTTCACCGTCGTGGTTGTAGGGAAAGACGGATCGGTGAGACTTCACGCGAACGAGCCGAAAAGCCCGGCAGAACTCTTCGCGTTGTTCAGGGGCGGCGCCACCCCATCAGGTCAGCCGTCGGGGAACTGACGGAGGACCGCGATAAGTTCAATGTAACATCTTTGAAATCGGCACTCCCGCTGAGGCGCCTTCCCTCATCTGGGCCTCGAGGCGCATTGCCACTACGTAGTCCTCGGTGAGTTCCATCAAAGCCAGCGCGATCTCCTGCCACGTCCAGCCTTCATTTTCGGCAACGGCGATGAGCAGCTTGAAATCGTCATCCATCGCGCGTTGGCATTCGAGATCGCGGTTGCGATGATCGGGGCAAATGTTTTGTGCAAGTGCTTTGGACATCGTTCTTCCTCGCTCCGAAAAACAACTCCGGGAGTATTCGGGTGGTTCCATCACGGTGAGTGCTTTTGCTTGAGAATACGTGATCGATGGCGAGATGGTTTCAGCCGTTGTGTGGTTAGCGGCGTTCGTGCACTGAGATCATCGACGTGCAGAAAGGCGGCTGTTTGCCGATGGCGCGACGGCGTCGCTGGAACGGCGAGGGCGGCAGTCTCGCCATATGCGCATCCGCGCGGTATAAGGGCTCGCCCTAATTCTGCAATGCCGCTTCGATATAGCGCCGGCCGCGAGCGATCCGGCGCGGCCCAAAGGGGCGTGCGAACCCGATAGACATGAGAGAATTGCCGCCAATGGCTGAAAAAAATCCGGGAAATTCCCGATACTTCAAGGCGCCGGTCTTCGCCGTGGCGCCGATGATCGACTGGACTGACCGGCACTACCGCTTCTTCGCGCGGCGGCTCTCGCGCCATGCGCTGCTTTATACCGAGATGATCGTCGCCGACGCGATCCTGCGGGGCGATCGCGAGAGACTGCTCGGCTACGACGCTTCGGAGAACCCGGTCGCCTTGCAGCTTGGCGGCAATGATCCCGCAAAGCTGGCGGAGGCCGCCCGGATCGGTGAAGGCTTCGGCTACGACGAGATCAACATGAATGTCGGCTGCCCGTCAGATCGGGTGCAGTCGGGCACCTTTGGCGCTTGCCTGATGCAGGAGCCGGCTCTCGTCGCCGACTGCGTCGCGGCGATGAAGGCGGCCGTCAGAATTCCCGTCACGGTCAAGTGCCGCATCGGCGTCGACGACCAGGATCCCGAGCGGGCGCTGCGCGACCTTGTCGCCCGCGTGAAGGATGCCGGCACGGATGCCGTCTGGGTGCATGCGCGTAAGGCCTGGCTGCAAGGTCTGAGCCCCCGAGAAAATCGTGAGATCCCGCCGCTCGACTATGGCCTCGTGCATCGGCTGAAGGCGGAAAATCCGAATCTTTTCATCGGTCTCAATGGCGGTCTTCAGACTCTGGATCAGGCGCTTTCGCATCTGGATCATCGCCTGCTGCCGGCCGGAACGGCCGTCGAGCCTGCCGTCGAAGCCGAAAACGGGCCGGACCTGGATGGCGTCATGCTCGGCCGTGCCGCCTATCATGACAGCGGCCTGCTGACCGCCGCCGACGGCTATTTCGCCCATCCTACGACCGGCGCAGCGCCCGAACCGATCGAGCGGCATGCCTTCAATGATCGCGATCATCGCCTGTCGCTCGATTTCTGGACTGACGTGCGCGACGCCATGGCGGATTACGCCGCGGCCCATATCGCGAGCGGCGGTCGGCTGGTCCATGTCACCCGGCACATGGTCGGCCTGTTCCAGGGCTGGCCCGGCGCCCGGCGCTACCGCCAGCTCCTCTCCGCCGACGCCACCCGCAAGGGCGCCGGCCCGGAGGTAATCCACGCCGCCTTCGACGCCGTGTTCGAGGCCGCGACGGCACGCCAGGCGGCGGAGTAGGGTTGGACGGTTTTTCTGGCCCAACGTTTCCATCCCGCTCCTGATTCCTGTGCTTGTTAGGAATCCAGCCATAGCGCGTCCGCGCTGTGACTAACTCGTTCCGCGTTGAGAAGAGGGATCGGCTTTTGTCCGCTCAAGCATCTTCCCAAGGACTCGGGCGCACTGGATTCCTGTGACAGGCACAGGAATGAGGGAGCGCACGGGGGCGCCGTTTCGAGCGCGCGCCGTCATCGATAGTTGTCCGACGTCGGCGCTTGCCCTTACCCTGAGGGGACTTAAGTGGGCGCCACGAGTCCCCTTCGCCCCGCTTGCGGGGCAGAAGTGGCCGGCAGGCCGGATGAGGGGCTCTGCCGAACGTCACCTAAAAAAACGGCGCCTCTTGCGAAGCGCCGTTCTTTAAATTCCAACCGAAACGTCCGGCTCAGAGAGCCTGGAGGTTGACGGCCTTCGGGCCCTTGCCCATGCGGTCCGGCTCGGTGTCGAAGGAGACCTGCTGGCCGTCCTTCAGGGTTGCGAGGCCAGCGGCCTGAACGGCGGAGATGTGGACGAAAACGTCCTTCGCGCCGCCTTCCGGCGTGATGAAACCAAAACCCTTGTCCTGGTTGAAGAATTTTACGGTGCCCTTGGTGGCCATGGAAGAAGTCCTTTTCCTTCAGTCTGTTTTTTGCCGCAACCCAGCGCTTCAATAACACGCATCGGCTGCTGCAGGTAGTGCTCGCGCCCCCGAAGGGATGCGAACGGGTCGTCTTCAGCGCCTTAGGCACTGAAAGGCGTCGAGTGGTCACGATATCGGGGAAAAGACGTCAACGATGCCGCTTGCGGCAGTCCCGGCGGAATGGCCGGGCTCAAACGAAAGTCCAGTCTCCGGGATTGAAATCGCCCGAACAAATATAGGAGTGGCAGTATTCGCGAAAAAAGGCAAGCGGAGTTTCCGGAGCCACTGAAGCCTGCCGCAATGCCTTGCCTCCGGCCCTTTGCATGGTTTCCCGCACCTCAAACTCGCCCCGGAAATGTCGTGGATTGCCTCTTTCTGACCACATTTTCGTCCCGACGCTCGGCTGAGCGTGGCGGCGACGGATCGACCGCCATGGGCTTGCTGCCGGCGCAGCGAACCGGTAGGTCTGAACCGAGAGGAATGTTGCATTGATGAAGAACAGGTGCCCGGCGTGATCGATCCCTATGTCCTCCTTGGTATTGAGCGCGACGCCGACGAGCGGGCGATCCGGACCGCCTATCGCCGCGCGGTGAAGACCGCGCATCCCGACCGTGGCGGCGATGCCGAGCAGTTCGGCAAGCTGCAGGCGGCCTATGACCTGCTCAAGGATCCGGTGCGCCGCAAGGTCTATGACGACACCGGCTATGATCCGCAGCTCGCCGACCCCAAGGACCTCAAGGGCCTGATGATGCTCGAAGCGCTGGTCAACGACTTCATCCTCGACGAGCGCGAGCCCGGCAGCTTCGACCCGGTCGCGGCCATGCGGCGAAAACTCTCCGACGACATCGTCAAGAACCGCTTCCACATCCTCGAACTCGAACGCCATCGTTCCCGCGTCCGCAAACACCTCGACCGCCTCGGTCGGCGGCCGGAAACCGACGTGCTCGGCTCGATGCTCCGCGCCCGCAGCCAGTCGATCGCCGAGGCGATCAAGAACGCCGAAGCGCAGATCGAGGCAATCGAGCAGGCGTACACGATGCTGGAAGGGTATTCGTATGAGCTGGAGGCGATCGAGGTGAAGGCGAGGGCGGCGGAGTAGGAACGATGACCGTTGTCAGTCAATCAGCTGGCGGACGAGTCCTCTTTGTGCCGAAAAGCGGTCACTACAGCGCCGGTTCGCCCTTTCACAGGAATCCGGCTAGTCCAAGTCGTTGGGCTAAAAGGACTCTTCTGCACCGCAGGCGCGGCGCAACTCACAGGATGAGGGCGACAAACGGCTCGACCGTCAGCCATCGTCGCCGCTTGTCAGCAGAAATTACCCATCCCAACGAAGGTCCAGTGAAGGACCCGAACAAGGCTTGGTACTTCGAGCGTCAAATCGGCGTGTGAGGCCCATTGATGTAAAGAGAATAGGTGTCCCTGGGTGCGCCTGGCGGACGCGGTAGCGGACGCGTGCCCGCCAGTTCGAGCGGCAAATCTGACAGGACGATGGCGTTCGGCGCAAGGACCGCGGGGAGGCATCGACTCAGTTTGGCTCTTGTCGCAATGTTATTCGCTTCGACATATGAACCCATATCCACATGCGCCAGAATGACCTGTCTGCCAAAGCGAGCGGCAGCGGCAGCAAGCGTGTCCTCGATCTCACCGAGAAGCATGTAATTTTCTGGCGGCGTGCAGTCGGCGAAACAGTCGATCTCGCGATCCAACACATAGATCTCGCGCTCTGGAAGATGGTTGCGAATATGATCGTAGGTGCGACCGTGACCCAGCCCCATCTCGAACACGATGCCCGGCCGGCCGGCTATCTCTCCGAAGGCCCATTCCAAGCAGATGCGCTGAGCCTCCAGACGGAATAGCAATTTTTCGAGCCGCGAGCCTTTACCCTTCCCTTCGGCCCGTCGTTCCTTCAATTCGGCAAGAGTCGGCATTTTTATTTCCCCCCAAGGGCGTGGAATCGAACGGGCGGCGCCATCATTTGTCACATGTCAGCCTTTTCCTCCACCCAATGTCAACTTCACAAACGGAGGATGACGGTGTGGGAAGCTAAGCGCTCGATACAGGTACAGGCTGCCCGAGAGGCATTGCGTCGGGATTGCCCCGAGATCAACGCCCCGGCCGCCCCGTCTTGCCCTTCGTGCGCCCCTTGCGCCGGTTCTCCTCCGCCGGATCCTCATAAGATCCAACCCCCGGCTTTGCCCGGATCAGCGGTTTCTCCGGCAGCTTTCCTGTTACCGGCTTTTCCGTCCGCCCGACGGTCATCTCGTCGAGCGTGTTCTTGCGGAACAGCGATTGCTCTTTGCCGGCAGGGACGGCCACGTCGCGGCCCATTTCGTCGAGGTCGGGTTTGCGGAAGAGCGGGCGTTCGGTGTCGGTGCCCGGGCCCATGTCGTCGAGCGAGGGTTTCTGGAAGAGGGATTTGGATTCCTTCGCAGTGGATCCCCGGGTCGAGCCCGAGCCTGGCGGAGTTCCCGTTGAGCCTGCTGCACCTTTGCGGCTCTCGGCGCTCCGCGCCTCTTCGCGTGCTAGCGGATCATCCAGTGCGGCGAGTTCGGCGGCCTTGAGGCGCTTGATCTCGTCGCGAAGCCGGGCGGCGGTTTCGAAGTCGAGGTCGGCGGCGGCGTCGCGCATCTGTTTTTCGAGCGCGTTGAGATGCGCCTGGAGGTTGTTGCCGACGAGGTGGCCGCCGTCGGCGAAGCCCTTGCCGGAGACGCCGGAAATATCGGCGCGGACGTGGTCGCGCTCGTAGACCGAATCGAGGATGTCCGAGATCTTCGCCTTCACTGATTCCGGCGTGATGCCGTTTTCGAGGTTGTAGGCCATCTGCTTCTCGCGACGGCGGGCGGTTTCCTCCATCGCGCGCTGCATCGAGCCGGTGATCGTGTCGGCATAGAGGATGACCTTGCCGTCGACGTTGCGGGCGGCGCGGCCGATCGTCTGGATCAGCGAGGTTTCAGAGCGCAGGAAACCTTCCTTGTCGGCGTCGAGGATGGCGACGAAGCCGCATTCGGGAATGTCGAGGCCCTCGCGCAGAAGGTTGATGCCGACCAGCACGTCGAAGGCGCCGAGGCGGAGGTCGCGGATGATTTCGATGCGCTCCAGCGTGTCGATGTCGGAATGCATGTAGCGCACCCGCACGCCCTGCTCGTGCAGATATTCGGTGAGGTCCTCGGCCATACGCTTGGTGAGCACGGTAACGAGCGTGCGGTAGCCGGCCGCGGCCGTCTCGCGGATTTCGCCGAGCACGTCGTCGACCTGCGTCTTGGCCGAACGCACTTCCACCGGCGGGTCGATGAGGCCGGTTGGGCGGATCACCTGTTCGGCGAAGACGCCGCCGGACTGTTCCAGCTCCCAGCCGCCCGGCGTCGCCGAGACGGCGATCGTGTCCGGGCGCATCGCGTCCCATTCCTCGAACCGCAGCGGCCGGTTGTCCATGCAGGAGGGCAGACGGAAGCCATATTCGGCCAGCGTCGCCTTGCGGCGGAAGTCGCCCCGATACATGCCGCCGATCTGCGGAATGGTGACGTGGCTTTCGTCGATGAAGATCAGCGCGTTATCGGGAATATATTCGAACAGCGTCGGCGGCGGCTCGCCCGGCTTGCGGCCGGTGAGGTAGCGCGAATAGTTCTCGATGCCCTGGCAGGAGCCGGTGGCTTCGAGCATCTCAAGGTCGTAGCGGGTGCGCTGCTCCAGCCGCTGCGCCTCCAGCAGGCGGCCTGCCTTTTCCAGTTCCTCGAGCCGAAAGACCAGTTCGTCCTTGATCGCCTTAATGGCGGCGTTCAGCGTCGGTCGCGGCGTCACATAGTGCGAGTTGGCGTAGATCTTCACCGATTTCAGGTCGCCGGTCTTCTGACCGGTGAGGGGATCGAACTCGGTGATCGCGTCGATCTCGTCGCCGAACATGGAGATGCGCCAGGCGGCATCCTCCAGGTGGGCGGGGAAGATCTCGATTGTGTCGCCGCGCACACGGAAAGAGCCGCGCTGGAAATCGACGTCGCGGCGCTTGTATTGCTGCGCCACGAGGTCGGCGAGGAGTTGCCTCTGGTCGAGACGGTCGCCGACATTCATCTGGAAGGTCATCGCCGTATAGGTCTCGACCGAGCCGATACCGTAGATGCAGGAGACCGAGGCGACGATGACGACATCGTCGCGCTCGAGCAGCGAACGCGTCGCCGAGTGGCGCATGCGGTCGATCTGCTCGTTGATCGAGGATTCCTTCTCGATATAGGTATCCGAGCGAGGGACGTAGGCCTCCGGCTGGTAGTAGTCGTAGTAGGAGACGAAATACTCGACCGCGTTGTCCGGGAAGAAGTTCTTGAACTCGGAATAGAGCTGGGCGGCCAGCGTCTTGTTCGGCGCGAGGATGACGGCCGGGCGCTGCGTTGCTTCAATCACCTTGGCCATGGTGAAGGTCTTGCCGGAGCCGGTGACGCCGAGCAGCACCTGATTGCGCTCACCCGTTGCAAGCCCGTCCACGAGATCGGCGATCGCCGTCGGCTGGTCGCCGGAGGGCTGGTAGTCGGTCACCATCTTCAGCGAAATGCCGCCTTCCGACTTTTCCGGGCGGAGCGGGCGGTGTGGCGTCCAGAGCTTGCCGTCCTTGAACAGCGGGTTGCCGCTCTCGATCAGCTTGGCGAGCGCTTCGACGGTCGCGGTGACGCCGGAACCGACCGTCAGCTTGTCGGCATCCTCCAGCGCGACATCGAGGCCGGCTACCGGATTGAGCCCTGCGGCGGCGCGCGTCTTCGGATCATGGCTGCCGCCCATCGACGTGCCGCGGGCGGTTTTGCCGCTGACGGTCTCGGCCTTGCCCTTGCCGCTGCGCGGGCTGTCCGCCTTGTCCGTTGCTGTTTTCGTCGCAGCAATCTCCACCTTCTTGCGATGCTTGCCTGCCTTGGAGGCGAGCTCACGCTGGCTCTCGAAGGAGCTTGCCTCCGCCTCGGCCTCGAGTTGCTTCACCCAGTCAGAAACATTGCCGGACAGCGGCGTGCCGGAAAGCGGCGCCTGCGGGGCTTCTTCGAAACCGCTGGGTGTTGACGATTTCTTCGCGGGGTTCTTCGGATTTTGGGCCATGGCCGGAATATGGACAGAGTCAGGCCGAATGTGAAGGGGGAATGAGTACAAACGGGAAACGAATGCGGGGTCTTTCGGCTGACGCAGGCGAACTCGACTCGGGCTTGCGCGCGAAGTAGAGCCGCGTGCCGCGATCGTTTTCCGCACACCTCGATGGAGCGCCGTCCAGAAGAACACTCGTCGGAGCGACGGAATGCGCTTGCAACAGCCATCGTCATCGGCCAAATCTCCGGCACGATTCGCGCTCGCCCGAGGTTTTCATGCCGTTCGCCATCAATCCCGCCTACGTCTGGCCGGTTCTGCTTCTGCTAGTCTCCAACGTCTTCATGACCTTTGCCTGGTATGGCCACCTGAAGTTCACGTCCTCGCCGCTCTACATCGTCATCGTCGCGAGTTGGGGCATCGCCTTCTTCGAATATTGGCTCGCCGTACCCGCGAACCGCATCGGCCACTCGGTCTATTCGGCGGCGCAGCTGAAGACGATGCAGGAGGTGATCACGCTCACCGTTTTCGTCATCTTCTCGGTCTTCTGGCTGAAGGAGTCGATCGGCTGGCACCAACTCATCGGCTTCGTGCTGATCGCAGCCGGTGCCTCGTTCATTTTCAAAGGATGAGGTTGGTTCGCGACGCCCCTCATCCGCCTGCCGGCACCTTCTCCCCGCGCGCGGGGAGAGGGCTAGGGTGAGGGGCAATCGCCTGTCTCGATCCGTCCGCCATCAGGCTAGCAGGTCGAAGGCGCGATAGATCCAGATCAGTTGGTAGAGTAGACCACCGACGAGGAAGATCGCGTGAAAACGCCTGTTCGGCGTCCACGCGGCGGCGACGCATAGGATGATATAGGCCGCGTTGCGCAGCGGATATTCGAGGCCGTAGCTTTCGAAATGAGCTTTGCCCTTGAGAGCGGTATCGAGGAGGTCGACCGCGAAGGCGACAGCGAGGAATCCGAAGAACCACGCCCGCCGCGACAGGAAGTATTCCTCGTAGCCGGCATATTCGTCCAGCGAGGTCGGAAAGAGCAGCACGCAGAGGAAGAAGTAGATACAGGCGTAGAGGATGACAAAGAGATAGACGCTGAAATCGATCACGGCGAGCGAGTGCAGGTAATATTCCCACCACCAGAAATGCAGCAGGAATACGAACATGAACAAGACCCAGCCGAGGTGGATCCAGTAGACCTTGGTCTTGCCGGGGTGCTGGACGAAAAGTGCTACGCCGCTCAGGAGCCGCGCCAGGCTGAGGCTGATGATCATGCCCATGACGATGCGAATATGGGAAAATATCGCCGGATCTGGCGCGGGCGCGTCCATCTACCTGCCTATTCTTCCGGCACCGGCGTCGGCTTGCCGGTGGAATCGAGCGCCACCATCACGAAGATCGCGTCCGTGACCTTCTCCATGACATGGGAGAGGTAGCGCTGTGCCCAGGCCTCCACCTTCAATGTCATCGACGTGCGCCCGACCTTGATGATGTCGGTATAGATGCAAAGCGTGTCGCCGATCTTCACCGGCAGCGCGAAGGCCATTTCCTTGACGGCAGCCGTCACCACACGGCCCCTTGCGCGTTCGGCCGCGCGAATGCCGCAGGAAAGGTCCATCTGGGCCATAACCCAGCCACCGAAGATATCGCCAGCGGCATTGGCGTCGCCAGGCATGGCCAGTGTGCGCAAGGTAAGCTCGCCGTTCGGCTTCATCGCTTCGGTCATCAGCCTGTCTCCCTGTTGTCGAACAAGATCTACCGCATGGTCGGTCGGCAAGGAAAGAGTGCCTTCCGACAATTCCGTTTCGAGCGAGCGTGCTCGTGAAGGCCTTCAGTGATTTTCAAATCGTTAATTGAGTACTGCGAAATTTGGTCATCCGTTGTTAGGAGCTTTGCAAAGACCTGCTCCTATCCTGCAGCCTCAAAGTGGAGGCTGGGGATGAAAAAATTTCGGATTTCGGCGCGTCTCTACGCGCTGGTGGGATTTGCATTGCTGACAATGGCGGCGGCGCTGACATTTGGTCTCGTGCAGGCGCAGGACAAGCTAGTCGCAGAACGCAAGGCCATGCTTGCGGCAATGAACGAGAATGCCATCACGGTGTTCGATGCGTATCACAAGCAGGAGACGGCCGGAACGCTTCCGCGCGAGGAGGCACAGAAGCGTGCGCTCGAAGCGGTCAAGGCGATGCGTTATCAGGGCAGCGGCTATTTCTGGGTCAACGACATGCACCCGACCATGGTCATGCACCCGATCAAGCCGGAGCTCAACGGCGCGGACCTCACCGCCAACAAGGACCCGAAGGGCAAGTATCTCTTCGTCGAATTCGTCAAGACGGTGCAGGCTCATGGCAAGGGCTTCGTCGACTACTATTGGCCGAAGCCCGGGGCCGACGAGCCGGTGCTGAAATACTCGCATGTGGCCGGCTTCGAGCCCTGGGGTTGGGTGGTCGGTACGGGCGTCTATGCCGACGATCTCGCCGCGATGTTCCGTGAGCGCGCCTGGCAGATGGCCGGCATTCTCGCTGCAGCGGCGCTGGCGATTCTGATGGCAGCGCTGGCGATCGTGCGCAGCGTCGTGCGGCCGGTCGAGAAGCTGAAGGTCTCGATGCGTGCCATTGCGGACGAGGATCTATCCTCCGACGTACCGGAAACCAATCGCGGAGACGAGATCGGCCAGATGGCCAAAGTGCTGGTCGTGCTTCGCGATTCGGTCAGGGAGCGGCTCGAATTGCGTTCGCGCGAGGAAGAACAGCAGCACAGGCTGAATGCCGAACGGCGCAGCAATGAGGAGCACCAGCGTGCGACCGCCGAGGCGCAGGCGGACGCGATGGACACGATCGGCGCGGCGCTGGAGCGGCTGGCGAGCGGCGACCTGACAGCCGAAGTCGAAGAGATCGCTCCGGAATATGCCAAGCTGCGGCAGGACTTCAATACGGCCGTAGCGGCCCTTCGCGATGTCATCGGCGCCATCTCGCAGTCGACCGAGGTCGTCCACGGCAGCGCCGGGGATATTTCCGAGGCGGCCAACAACCTTTCCCGCCGGACGGAGCAGCAGGCGGCTGCCCTCGAAGAGACCGCGGCAGCGCTCGACGAGATCACCTCGACCGTTCGCCATGCCTCCGACCGTGCCCACGAGGCGCGCGACATGGTCAACGAGACGAAGGCGAGTGCTGCGAAGTCGGGCGGTATCGTTCGCAATGCGATCGACGCCATGGGGCGGATCGAAGCGTCCTCCAGCCGGATTAGCCAGATCATCGGCGTCATCGACGAAATCGCCTTCCAGACCAACCTGCTTGCCCTCAATGCCGGTGTCGAGGCGGCGCGGGCAGGCGAGGCGGGCCGCGGCTTTGCCGTCGTCGCCCAGGAAGTGCGCGAGCTTGCACAGCGCTCGGCAGGTGCGGCCAAGGAGATCAAGGATTTGATCAGCGCCTCGGTCAAGGAAGTCGGGGCCGGGGTCGAACTGGTGCGCTCCACCGGTGATGCTCTGATGGAGATCGAAACCCTGGTCAATCGCGTGAACGAGCAGGTGGCGTCGATCGCGACGGCCGCCCGCGAGCAGGCGACGGGCCTTCAGGAGGTCAACACGGCTGTCAACAGCATGGACCAGATGACCCAGCAGAACGCCGCGATGGTGGAGGAAACCACCGCTGCAAGCCAGACGCTCGCACAGGAGAGCCGCGAGTTGAAGGCGCTGCTCGAGAAGTTCTGCCTGCAGGAGAATCGTCGTTCGGCCTACGGTCGGGCGGCCTGACTGAGAAGAAGACTTTCTGCAAAGACTGGCCCGCGCTCAAACGGACGCGGGCTTTTTTTGCCATTCCAATCCTATCGGCGGTTGTAGGCGACGGCACGCGACTCGCGGGACTTGACGTAATGCCGCTGGCGGCGTCAGATGGCGTGCGGGAGAAGATGGGCCGTGGCAGGCCAGCCGCTTGGGCTACGGCATGCATCGTTAAATAGGAATCGATTCAAAGACAAATTCATGCGGCAATTCAAAATGCGGCAGCGATCTTTGCGCGTCCGATTGGACGCGCGGCGCTGTAAAGCAATTCCAGGAAACATGCGTAACGGTTTTCCGTCCGGAATTGCGTAGATCCGGAGGAGTATACCTTTGTCGCTACTCAAGCTTTTCATCTCGCGGCCCTCCGCTGTCATCCTGATGGCAATAGGCTTCCTTTCGGCATGCACGGTGGTCGTGGAGGAGCCGCGACCCGGTCCCGGCCCCATGCGCCCGGGTCCGCCAATGTGCACGATGGAGTTCGCGCCGGTTTGTGGCGAGCGTGGCAACAGACTGCGAACGTTCTCGAATGCTTGCCTGGCGCGAGCCGACGGCTTCCGGGTCGTGCACCGTGGTGAGTGCCGCGCCACCAGTCGCCCGCCGGTGCAACAGGCCTGTACGCGTGAATTCGCGCCTGTCTGCGGCCAGCGCGGCGCACGGAGGCAGACCTTCCCGAATGCCTGCACGGCACGTGCGGAAGGTTTCAGGGTAATCGCGCCGGGTGAATGCCGCGTCGGCAGCGTCCGTCCGCCAGCGCAGCAATTCTGCACGGGGGAATTCGCCCCTGTCTGCGGCGTCCGCGCCGGGCGCATGCGCACCTTCCCGAATGCCTGTGAGGCACGTGCCGATGGGTTCAGCGTTGTTCACGGCGGCGAATGCCGCTGACATCCCGGCAAGAACTTTGACACAATTTCAGGCCCGCGTTCGAATGGATGCGGGCCTTTTCCTACCGGCTCGCGGCGGCCGACCGCCCGATATGGCGCGTTTCCGGAAAGGCTTCATTTACCGTGTTTGCATAAAGTCTGCCCGAGATCCGATTTTTTCGACCGTGCGCCCGCTTGACGACACAGGCGGCAGCCACGGTTTTAGGGACGGCGGCGCATCGATAAGGCTTCGGTTTTGTCGTGGATGAAGGCGGCAGTGAGTATGGCGTGTGTTTCTCTTCTCCGTCGACCGTTGACCGCGATGGTGCTGTCCGCTTCCCTGGTCGCCTGCACGACCGATGTGCTTGCGCCGTCGGCGCGGGTCGACAGTGGCGCTCGTGTCAGCGCGATAGCGCCGGTGCGAACCGCCGCCCGGCCAAGGCAGGAGATGGCGGCCGCTTATCCTTCTGGCGAACCGCTTGCAGCCTCCACCGGAAATGTCGCCGCCGCCGATCCCGGCGCACAGGCGGGCCGCGATCTGCCGATGATCGACAGCCAGCCGATGCCGACTGCGGAAACGCAGATGGCAAGCGCTGCTCCGATGACGATACCCCCAGAAGGGGTCAATATGGACGCGATGCTCGGGGTTGAGCCCGTCGTCGGGCTAGCCGAAGAGCAGAGCAACGAGATTGCCGAAGGCAGCGCCAGCCAGCCGGTGGTCGCCGGCATCGGTGAGGACAACGTGCATCAACTCGGCGGATCCCCGGGGCCAGCCCCCGCATCCGAGCCGAACCTCGGCTACGACCCTGACCTGCCGCCGTTGGCGCCGGAGCAGATCTCGGCAGAGGAAGCGAAAAAGCCGCGTTACATCGAGCGGCAACGGCGTGTCCGACCCACGCGGGAGCCGCAGCAGGTCGCCTTCCTGCCGCGTGTGCGCAATCCGATGTCCGCCCCGGAATTTACCGGCGAGATGCCTCGCTCGGAAATTGCCTGCCGCCAGCGCCTGAAGAAGCTCGGCGTCGTCTTCCGCGACGTCCCGCGCATCAGCAACGGGCCGTCCTGCGGCATCGACTATCCGATCGAGCTTAGCGGCCTTTCCGGCGACATCGCCGTCAAGCCCGCGGTAAAGCTGAATTGCCAGGTGACCGAAGCCTTCGCCAAGTGGGTCAAATACGAGCTCGCTCCATCATCGCGCTACCGCTATTGGTCCGGTGTCAAGACCATCAAGCCGCTCGGCGGCTATTCCTGCCGCACGATGAATTCGCGCCGCGGCAACCCGATGTCCGAACATGCGCGCGGCAATGCCATCGATGTCGGCAAATTCGTCCTGAAGAACGGCAAGGAGATCGATGTTCGCAGAAAAGGCTTTTTCGCTTTCCGCGAACGCGGCCTGCTGAAGGCCGTCCGCTCCGACAGCTGCAAGTATTTCAACACTGTGCTCGGCCCCGGCAGCGATCCGTTCCACAAGGACCACTTTCACTTCGACCTGAGAACGCGCAAGTCCGGCTATCGGCATTGCGACTGACCTTGAAGCTTTCGCAATTCCCGACGGAAAACCGCTATACACCTTTCCTGGAATTGCGAGGACGGCAAAAAAAGAGGCCGGCGGGGAAAGCCGGCCAAACACCGGAGAATAGGGGGATGCTCCGGGGTGCAAATCACGGGGAGCGAGGACGCTCCACGTCGGGTGAAAGTGATTGAAAAGCATCACCGTTTCATGACAGTGATAGGCACGCAGCCCCGATCCGGATTCTTCTTCGCCGGATTCCCGCAAAATCGAGTTTCTTCATGCCGCCTGTCTCGGAATTGATGATGTTTGCATTGGCGCTGGCGGCGGCCGGCGTCGTTGCCGGCGTGCTCGCCGGCCTTTTCGGCATCGGTGGCGGGGCGATCCTCGTGCCGGTCTTCTATCAGGTGTTCGGGCTGCTCGGCATCGATGACGCGGTCAGGATGCATCTTTCCGTCGGCACGTCGCTTGCAATCATCGTTCCGACTTCGGTCCGTTCGTTCCTGTCGCACTACCGTCGCGGCGTGGTCGATATCGACCTGTTGCGAAACTGGATCGTGGCGGTGCCGCTCGGCGCAATCCTCGCCTCAGTGATCGCAGCCCATGTCGGCAGCGAGACGTTGCGCCTGATCTTCGCGGTGATTGCGCTCGCCTTGGCCTTTCGGATGATCTTCAACCGTGCGAGTTGGCACATCGGCACGGACCTGCCGAAGAACCCGATCAAATGGCTGGTCGGCGTCGGGATCGGCATTCTTTCCGGTCTCATGGGGATCGGCGGCGGCGTGCTCAACAACACCTTCATGACGCTGCACAACCGACCAATTCACCAGGCTGTGGCCACCTCCGCCGGCGTTGGTGTGCTGATCTCGATTCCGGGCCTCTTCGGCTATGTCTGGGCGGGGTGGCGCGCGCCGGGCCTTCCGCCGCTGTCGACCGGCTTCATCAACTGGATTGCGGTCGCGCTGATCATCCCCATAACCTTGCTTGTCGCGCCGCTCGGCGTGCGGCTTGCCCACGCCATGGGCAGGCGACAACTCGAGGCAGGCTTCGGCATCTTCATGTTGCTCATCGCCGCCCGGTTCTTCTACAGCCTTCTTGGCTAGGTTGGACACGGTGGTCACTTCTTGCTTGTTGCAGCGCGTCTTCAGATGTGAGCACGTCGCCGTAATATCTTGAATTACTGCACGATTTCTTCTGTGCCGCGGTCCCGAGCCGAGGCTTGCGCAGCATCTTCGATTGCCGCGTGACAGACATCGCACGTATGACAAAAGCTGTGCGATAATTCCGTTTCTTGGAACTCCAAGAAACAGTTGAAGTTACTAATATATAATATATCTAATTGTATATTGATGGCCCAAATGGAGGCAACGATGCCTGCAGCAGCAACTGCAAGACCAGATGTCAAAGGCTTTTACGAGGCCCGCACCGGCAGCATCCAATATGTCGTCTCGGACCCGCAGACGAAGCGCTGCGCGATCATTGATCCGGTCCTCGATTTCGACGAGAAGTCGGGAGCGACGGCGACCGTGCAGGCCGATCGGATCCTCGACTACATTGTCGAGAACGGCCTGACGGTCGAATGTATCCTCGATACCCATCCCCATGCGGATCACTTTTCGGCTGCCGCCTATCTAAAGGAAAGGACGGGCGCATCAACCGGCATCGGATCAGAGGTAATACGCGTCCAGAAGCTCTGGAAAGGGATCTACAATTGGCCAGAATTGGCGACCGACGGATCGCAATGGGACCATCTTTTCGTTGACGGCGAGCGCCTCTCGGTTGGCTCGATCGAGGGAGGGGTTATTTATTCGCCTGGCCATACGCTCGCTTCCGTCACCTATGTGATTGGCGATGCCGCCTTCGTGCACGATACGATCTTCATGCCGGACAGCGGCACCGCGCGGGCGGATTTCCCCGGTGGCGACGCGCGTCAGCTCTGGCGTTCGATCAGCGCGATCCTCGCCCTGCCGGACGAAACGCGGGTCTTTACCGGCCATGACTACCAGCCGAACGGCCGTGAGCCGCGCTGGGAAAGCACGGTCGGAGAACAGAAGCGTTGCAATCACCATCTCGCAGGCGTGACCGAGGAACAATTCGTCGAGCTGCGTCAGGCGCGCGACAAGACGCTGCCGATGCCGAAGCTGATCCTTCATGCGCTGCAGGTAAACATTCGCGGCGGTCGTCTGCCGGAGCCGGAAGCGAACGGCGCGCGCTATCTGAAATTTCCGCTTAACGCGCTCAAGGGAGCGGCGTGGAGCTGAAGGAGGTGAACATGGGAACGGTAATGAAATTTCGAAATGTCCGTCCCGACATGAGTACGCGAGCGGGCGATGCCGCGGCGCTGCTCAAGACACTCGCGAACCAGAACCGGCTGATGATCGTCTGCACGCTCGTCGAGGGCGAGCATTCCGTCGGCGAACTGGAAGAGATGCTGGGCATACATCAGCCAACCCTGTCGCAGCAACTGACGGTGTTGCGCGAGGCCGGCATCGTCGCGACGCGGCGCGATGCAAAGCAGATCTTCTATCGGCTGGCGGAGGATAAGGCCGCGCGGTTGGTGATGGCGCTCTACGAAATCTTTTGCCGTGAGGGGGCGAAATAATGACGGAAGGGCACGGGCAGCGCGTGATGTAAGCCAGCCCGAATCCCGCGTTTGACGGAGCGTCACAGCTAAATTTGCGCTCGGTGGCTGCAATTCCGCGCGAATTGGCCCATATAGAGCGGCATCCCGCCGCTCTTCCACCATTTTCGGATCCCTCTGCATGGCGCCCATCGTTTCCGTTTCCAATCTGTCGAAAACCTATGCATCGGGCTTCGAGGCGCTGAAAGGTGTCAGCCTCGACATAGAGCAAGGCGAAATCCTCGCTCTGCTCGGCCCGAATGGGGCCGGCAAGACGACGATGATTTCGATCATCTGTGGCATCGTCAACGCCAGCGGGGGCCATGTGACTGTCGGTGGCCATGACGTCGTGCGCGATTTCCGCCAGACCCGGGCAATGATCGGCCTGGTGCCGCAGGAACTCACCACCGACGCCTTCGAGACGGTGTGGAATACCGTATCCTTCTCGCGCGGACTGCATGGGAAGAAGCCGGATCCCGCGCATATCGAGAAAGTGCTGAAGGACCTGTCGCTCTGGGAGAAGAGGAACAACATGCTGCGCGAGCTTTCGGGCGGCATGAAGCGGCGCGTGCTGATCGCCAAGGCGCTGTCGCACGAGCCGCGTGTGCTCTTCTTGGACGAGCCCACGGCCGGCGTGGACGTCAATCTGCGCAAAAGCATGTGGGACGTTGTGAGGGGGCTTCGCGCTTCGGGCGTGACGATCATCTTGACGACGCATTACATCGAAGAGGCAGAGGAAATCGCCGACCGGATCGCAGTGATCAACGGTGGGGAGATCTTGCTGGTAGAGGAGAAGGCGGCGTTGATGACGAAACTCGGCCGCAAGCAACTGCGCGTCGATCTCGCGCATCCGCTGGAACGCGTGCCCGATACATTGTCCTCCTACAACCTGACGCTCGAGGGCGACGGGCATTGCCTGATCTATGACTACGACACAAGCGCGGAACGGACCGGTATCACCGCGCTGCTCGCCGCGCTCGCCGAGGCTGGCATCAGGCTCAAGGACATTTCCACGCGACAGAGTTCGCTGGAGGACATTTTCGTCGAAATCGTGGGTGCAGGGCAATGAACATCGAAGCGGTGAAGTCTATCTATTTCTTCGAGATGGCACGCACCCGCCGCACGCTGCTGCAGAGCGTGGTGTCGCCCGTCATATCGACGTCGCTTTACTTCATCGTCTTCGGCGCGGCGATCGGGGCACGAATCCAGGAGATCGACGGCGTTTCCTACGGCGCCTTCATCACGCCCGGCCTGATGATGCTGACGCTTCTGACCCAGTGCATCGGCAACGGGTCCTTCGGCATCTATTTCCCGAAATTCACCGGCACGATCTACGAGGTATTGTCGTCGCCGATCTCGATGGTGGAGATCGTGCTCGGTTATGTCGGCGCGGCGGCAACCAAAGGGCTGATGATCGGCACGATCATACTCGCGACAGCCTCGCTCTTCGTCGATCTTTCGATCGCTCATCCTTTTGTAATGCTGTTCTTCTTCGTGCTGACGGCGATAACTTTCAGCTTGTTCGGCTTTATCATCGGCATCTGGGCCAAGGATTTCGAGCAATTGAACCTGATCCCGATGCTGGTCGTGCCGCCGCTCGTCTTTCTTGGCGGGAGCTTCTATTCGATCGACATGCTGCCGCCGTTCTGGCGGGCGATCAGCCATTTCAACCCGGTGCTTTATCTGATCAGCGGCTTCCGCTGGAGCTTCTTCGAGATCTCCGACGTCAATCCGGTCGCGAGCGCCGCCATCATCCTCGTCTTCCTGACGATCTGCATGTCGGTGCTGACCTGGATCTTCCGGACCGGCTACAAGCTTCGAAACTGACGGCTAGATTAGTCTAGTCGCGCAGTCTCAGTTCGTTCGTGCGCATCTGGAGGAAGTCGAGGGTCGACAGGAAGCTCATGCCAAGAAGGCTGCGGTCGAGCCTTCCTTCCGCCGCGACCATAGCCCGGATATTCCGGCGTTCGATCGGACCGATGGCAATGTCCGGCAAGGTGACCGGAGCGGCGAGCGCCCGGCCATTCGCCGTCATTACCGTTACCGTGTAGCTGAGGTTCGCCGGATCGAGACCGATCCTTTCGGCGTCTTCATAGGTGAGTGCGATGCTGCTTGCGCCGGTGTCGACCAGCATGCTGACCTCATGCCCGTTAATAACGGCATCCGCCGCGAATTGACCGTCGAGCCGCCGTTGCAGCACCACCTCCTGCTGTCCCTCGCTGTCGGTAATCACCATCGCCCGTCCCGGCATGAGCTCCGCCAGTAGCCGGTCGCCGACAGATTGCAGTTCGAAACGGTAGACATAGACGGAGATCAGCGCGAGGGCGATCAGGATCCAGATGAAGATCAGGCGCAGGCCTTCGCCCAGGCGCCCGCGGCTGCGGAGGATGCCGGCACTCAGGAGTGCGGCGATGGCGCCGAGGGCGACAAGCCTCCCGAAATCATCGTTGTTGATGCCGAAGGTTTGGCCGCTCTCGTGGTTGAAGATCAAGAGCGCGAGGCCTACCGCGAGGATTGCCAGCAAAAATATCAGACGATTCATGCGCCGTTTCGTTCCCGCGCCATACGCGACCGGCGCGTCTCCCGTCGCGGCTTGCGTTCCACCGTGTCGAGCCGTGCGGGCAGGGCCACCATGATGCCGTGCCGCTCCGCATCGGTGTAAAGCGTCCAGGCACCGATCTCTTCACGCGTGCGGCCGCAGCCGAAACAGTAGCCGGTTCTTTCGTCGATCGAACAAACGAGAATACAGGGGGACTCCACGGTCGGGGCTTACTCCGTTTTTTGCCGGAAGTGGTTCGCGGCCAGTATCCCGTTTCACTTCGGATTTCGTAATAATATTGGCCTTTCAGATCGTCAGCGCAAGGGCGCCAAGAATGGCGATTTCCGTCAGTTGCTGCGTCGCACCGATCGTATCGCCGGTATGGCCGCCGAGCTTGCGCGATGCGATCTTTCCGAAGGCCTTTACCGTGAGCGCGAAGGCGGCAAGCGCGAGCAGCACCGCGATCGCGGGAACGCCGGCCGTATAGAAGAGGAGCAGCGCGATAACACCAGCGGAGCCGAGCGCGGTGGAGGTCGCTTTCGGATCGGGCGTCCCCGCCGATGCAGCCACTCCGTCGCGACGCGCAGGCGGCAGGCGCGACCAATGCCAGACCATCGCCGCCCGGGTGAGCGCCGCCACGCCTAAGAGCGTGAACCCTGCACCAATCGGCGTGAAGAGTGGCAGAAAGGACGCGAGTGCGGAGACACGCAGGCCGACGGACAGCGTGAGAGCCAAGGCGCCGTAGGTACCGACGCGGCTGTCCTTCATGATCGCGAGCGCGCTTTCGCGGTCGCGTCCGCCGCCGAAGCCGTCAGCGGTGTCGCCGAGCCCGTCCTCGTGCAGGGCCCCGGTGGCAAGGACTTGCACGGCAACGACAAGGAAGGCGGTGAAGAGCGAACTCACCTGAAGCGCAGCGAGGAGCGCCGCGACAGCCGCCGCGGGCAGGGCGATCAAAAGACCTGCAAGGGGAAAGGCGCGTACGGCACGATTGAGCCGCCCGTCATGGCTCACGAAATGGCGTTGTGGCACGGGAATGCGGCTGAGGAAGGCAACCGCCCGCGCCACGTCGTCCCAGAGATCACCGATATATGCCATTGCCCCTCCCGCGGCCCATCTACAGCGGCCGCGCGGCTTACGCCCACAGGACGCTGTAGTGCTTTGAATCGCTGCATGTTCTTATCCTTAAATCGACTACGATTTAAGGAAACATGCAGCGGACCGAATCGTCGCGCCTCGTCGGATCATGCTCTGGCGACAGCGTTTGGCGCAAATGCCGTTGCCGGAAGCGGTTCCACGCTCTATGACGTGCGCCAACCGACGCTTCTTACAAGGATTCTCCATGAGTGCCAGCGGCCTTCCGTTCGATGATTTCCGCGAATTGTTGCGCAACCTTCCGGGTCCAGATTCGGCGGCGCTCGTGGCGGCGCGTGAACGGGATGCGCAATTGACGAAGCCGCCGGGTGCGCTTGGGCGTCTCGAGGAAATCGCATTCTGGCTTGCAGCCTGGACCGGGCGCCCGCCTGCCGTGACCCGGCCTCTGGTCGCGGTCTTTGCCGGCAATCACGGCGTGACGCGCCAACGCGTGACACCCTATCCGCCTTCGGTGACGCAGCAGATGGTGGAGAATTTCGCGGCTGGCGGCGCGGCGATCAACCAGATCTGCGTCAGCCATGATCTCGGCCTCAAGGTGTTCGACCTTGCGCTCGACTATCCGACCGGCGACATCACCGAAGAGGCTGCCCTTTCCGAGCGCGATTGCGCGGCGACCATGGCCTTCGGCATGGAGGCGGTCGCAGGCGGAACGGATCTCCTCTGCATCGGCGAGATGGGGATCGGCAACACGACCGTCGCGGCGGCGATCAATCTCGGCCTCTACGGTGGCACGGCGGAAGAATGGGTCGGGCCGGGAACGGGCTCGGAAGGCGAGGTGCTGAAGCGCAAAATCGCCGCGGTCGAGAAGGCGGTGGCGCTCCATCGCGACCACCTCTCCGATCCGCTCGAGTTGATGCGCCGTCTCGGCGGCCGCGAGATCGCGGCGATGGCCGGTGCGATCCTGGCCGCGCGCATGCAGAAAGTCCCAGTGATCATCGACGGTTACGTCGCGACGGCCGCGGCGGCAATCCTCAAGGCCGCCAACCCGTCGGCGCTCGACCACTGCCTGATCGGCCATGTTTCCGGAGAGCCGGGACATATGCGCGCGATCGAGAAGCTCGGCAAGACGCCGCTTTTGGCGCTTGGCATGCGGCTTGGCGAAGGCACGGGCGCCGCGCTTGCCGCCGGCATCGTCAAGGCCGCCGCCGCCTGCCACAGCGGAATGGCGACCTTCGCCCAGGCCGGCGTCAGCAACAAAGAGTAAGCGCGCCGTCAGGGGCATCAAGGCTACCGCGTTCAGCCGGTTCACGGTTTCCTGCGGCAACCTTGCGTGGGGGCCGAGCACGTGGCACCGTTGCTGTCGACGGTCTGTCGAACCCCGAAGGCTCCGTCGCGGAGGGCTTGATAGGAACAACCGGCTCGCCTATCCGTTGGCACGTGACGATGATGGGTGACAGGTCTCAAATCTGGGCCGCCTTGTATTCGCCTCAATCGCGATATCGTAGCTTCCGCAGTTTTGAACCTGTCGAGATAAAATGGACGCCAACAACACGACCCCGCGCAACGGCCGCTCCGGAGCTGTCGACAAGCATACCGGCATTCGGCACCTCTTTGCCGCTGCCAGCTATTCGCTGGGCGGGGCAAAACGGCTGATCGGGGAGGCGGCGTTCCGCCATGAGCTCATCGCATTTGCCGTCGCCATGGTCGCCTTCTTCATCGCCGGTGCGACGCTGTTTCAATACGTCGCGATGGCGATCCTGTTCCTGCTCATGATGGCTTTCGAGGCGATCAACACGGCGATCGAGGAGATCGTCGATCGCGTCTCGCCGGAAATCTCGGAAATGGGCAAGAACGCAAAGGATCTCGGATCCTTCGCCTGCCTCTGCCTGATCCTCGCTAATGCGGTCTATGCCTTTTACGTGGTGTTTCTGGCCGGGTTCCTGAACTGACCTGCGCGCAGATCACGCGAAGCTCTTGCGCCGCCGCGCGGGCGCAGGGACGTCCTCGACCGGCGGAAGGCTCTCGAGCACGCGGCGGGGCGGCAGGATGGCGATGGCTTCCGTGCCTTCGCGCAGCTTCGAGCGCAGGATGAACTGGCCATTGTGTTTGGCGAGGATCGCCTGCACGATCGGCAGCCCAAGCCCGGTGCCCTGCTCGGCGCTCTTGATGGCGATCGAGCCCTGACCAAAGGCGGAAAGAACGATCGGGATTTCCTCCTCCGGAATGCCAGGCCCGTTGTCCTTGATCGACAGATACTGTCCGCCGCCAGCGGTCCAGCCCACCTTGACGGTGATCTCGCCACCCGAGGGCGTGAATTTGACCGCGTTCGAAAGCAGGTTCAGCGTCACCTGACGTATTGCCTTCTCGTCGACCCAAACGGCAGGCATGCCCTGTTCGAACTGCTCAACGATCGTGATGTTCTTCGAACGGGCGCGAAGCTGCACCATGCCGATGCAATCCTCGGCGATCTCGACGAGAACCACGGCTTCCTCGTTGAGCTCGTACTTGCCCGCCTCGATACGCGAGAGGTCAAGGATCTCGTTGATGAGGTTGAGCAGGTGCTCGCCGGAGCGGTGGATGTCAGACGTATATTCCTTATACGTGGGGTTGCTAAGCGGCCCGAGCACTTCGGTCGACATCACCTCGGAAAAGCCGAGAATGGCATTCAGCGGCGTGCGCAACTCGTGCGACATCGAGGCGAGGAAACGGGATTTTGCGAGATTGGCTTCCTCGGCGCGCCGGCGGGCCTCGTCGGACATGGATTTCGCCACTTCGAGCTCGGCGATGAGGTCGTCCTTTTCCGATTGGACGGAGAGAATATGAACGTTGGCGCGATTCATCCGGCCAGTCATGAAGACGAGGAAGACGAGCGAAAGCGAGAGGATCCCGGTGAGGCCGATGTGGACGGGATCGCCTGTTGTCGCCGACGAGAAGCCGAGCGCGGCAACAACCGGCAGAAACGTGTAGAGCAGCGCGTTGCGCAACAGGAACGTGCCCATGGCGGTCGCAGCGAGCGCAACCAGCAGGACAGTGCCTTCGAAGAAGCCGAAGCGGATATCGCCGCAGGCGGCGCAGTCCTGCGTGGCAAAAATGGCCCAGCAAAGGCCCATCAACAGCTGGCCGACGAGAAAGCGCCGGCGCCAGACGGCGACCTTGTCGGCACCGATGTCCTCCCGCTTCGCCTTGCGGGCAAGGAATATGATCACGGCATGCGCGGAAAGCGTCGCCAACGCCCAGGCGAGGATGTCCGGTTCGCCGGTAAGGTAGACGCCCGTGGCCGCAATCAGCGCGACGAGGAAGGGCAGGGCAATCGCCCCATGCAGGACGGAATCGATGTGCAAGAGAAGCATTTCCCGCTCGAAGCCGGTCGGGGCGGACGAACCGGTCTGCAAGCGCTCGCGCGTCGCCCGCACGGTCTTCGAAACGGCCTTGTTTCGGTGACTGCGCGACTTGTCGACGATGATCTTATCTGTCGATGTGCTGGCGACGATGCTCATGCTCTTGATCAAGGGATTGTCTCCAGCTTGCAGTCTAGGATGCAATCCTTAAGAAGTTGCTGCCCGGCAAGGATTCGAAAACCATTGTGGCGTGATTGCGTTTTTTCGAGAGGCAGAATGAGACTGGCAGTGTCGAGTCGTGAGGTGCGTGCGTGAGGTCGGGAAAGTGGAAGTTCCGGATCATCAACGGCGCGGGTGCAGGGTCGCCTGCGCCAAGGCGGCGGTTCGGATTTGGCCGTTCAGCGGCCGCCGAGCCGAGGAGAGGCTCCGAGGGGCGGGGCGGAATCGTCGGCGGCTGGATCTTCCTTATTTTGCTCAGCATTGGCGCCTATGTCGCCGCGCAACTGCCGCCGCCGGAACGGACGGTGACAGGCGAACTGCAGGGCGCAGCAACGGCAAGCGACGGCGACAGCCTGAGGCTCGGTGGGCGCCGCATCCGGCTCGAAGGAATCGACGCGCCCGAGATCGGCCAGGCCTGCCGGCGCGGCGAAGCGACATGGAATTGCGGCGAGGAAGCACGCGAGCGTCTGAAGACGCTTGTCAGCGGGCTTGCGACCTCCTGCCGCCTGCATGGCCACGACCGCTATGGGCGCGACCTCGGCGTCTGCGAGGCCGGACAGCGCGATCTCGGCCGCGAAATGGTTCTCTCCGGTCATGCGGTCAGTTATGGCCGCTACCAGAATGAGGAAGACGCGGCGCGCGAGGGCCGCGTCGGCATCTGGAGCGGTGATTTCGTTCGGCCGCAAGCATGGCGCCAGTCGAATGGTGGCGTGGAGGAAATGCCGCATGACACAGGCGATTGGTCGGGACTCGTTCTTCAATGGCTGGAGGAGCAGGTCCGGGTGATTTTCAGGAGGATCGTCTATGGCGGATAGTGACGCGCGTCATCTCGACGATTTGCGCGCAGCCATTACCGAATGCCGCATCTGTCGCGACAGCCCGACTCGCGGCGAGGAACATCGGTTGCCGCACGAGCCGCGGCCCGTGGCGGTTATTTCGGATTCCGCGCGGATATTGATCGCCGGCCAGGCGCCCGGATTGCGCGTGCACGAGAGCGGACTGCCCTTCAACGATGCTTCGGGTGATCGGCTGCGCCAGTGGCTCGCTGTCGACCGGCCGACTTTCTACGATCCGAGCAAATTCGCGATCGTCCCCATGGGGTTCTGCTTCCCGGGCTATGACCGACACGGCAGCGACCTCCCGCCGCGGCGGGAATGCGCGCCGCTCTGGCGGCAGAGGGTGATGGACGCCATGCCCCAGATCGAGCTTGTACTCGCGATCGGCCACTACGCGCAACGCTGGCATCTCGGGCCGGAGTGCCCGGATTCGATGACGGAGACGGTGCAAAACTGGCAACGATACGTCATGCGCAACAACGGCCCGGCCGTCTTGCCGCTGCCGCACCCGAGCTGGCGCAACACCGCCTGGCTGCGAAAAAATCCCTGGTTTGAAACGGACTTGCTGCCGTCTCTGCGTAACCGTGTCGCTCGGTTGATTTAGTGAAACAATTTTCTTTATCTTCACGAAATTCACGCTATGAAGGGAAAAATATTCGAGAGGACTTTTAATGGATCGCCTAGACCGCAAGATCCTGCGCCTTCTGCAGGAAGACTCGACTCTGGCCGTCGCCGACCTCGCCAAGAAGGTCGGTCTTTCGACCACGCCTTGCTGGCGGCGTATCCAGAAAATGGAAGAGGACGGCGTGATCCGTCGCCGGGTGGCGTTGCTCGATCCGGTGAAGATCAACACCAAGGTGACGGTCTTCGTTTCGATCCGCACCAATTCGCACTCCATGGAGTGGCTGCGCCGCTTCTCCGAAGTGGTCGCCGACTTTCCGGAAGTCGTCGAATTCTACCGCATGAGCGGTGACGTGGATTACTTGCTTCGGGTGGTCGTACCGGACATCGCCGCCTATGACGCGTTCTACAAGCGGTTGATCGCCAAGATCGAGATCCGCGACGTGTCCTCGGCCTTCGCCATGGAGCAGATCAAGTACACGACCGAGTTGCCGCTCGATTACATGGTGATCGACCAGAAGGCGAGCGAGGAATAGCCAGCAGTCAGGCTTGAATCCCGAGCCTGATACGCACGCGATCGCCTCGAAGTTCGCGCACCGCGTCCTTCCCGATCCACCTCGCCGCGCGACTGTCGCTCGCGGCGAGCTTTTGCGCCAATGCGACTGCGGGTCCGTGGCAGGCAGCGCTGCGTTTTCCGATCTGCCGCAGTGCCCAGTTGACCGCCTTCTTTACAAAATTGCGTTCGTCGGCGGCATGCGCCTCGATAAGCGGCAGCCAAGCAAGGAGCGTCGAATCCGGCTCCTTCTTCATGTGGACGGCCGCCGTCGCGATCATCGCAAAAGCGATGCGACGGACGAATTCGCGTTCGTCGGCGGCGAATTCCGGAATTAGCGTCCGCTCGAAGCGAGCGGCGACAAACAGGTCTGCGACCGTATCGGCAAGCTCCCAGGAATTACAGTTGCCCGCCCATTCCCGCGCCTCGTTCAACGAGAGCACCTTCGGGGAGGCCGTGAAGGCAGCGAGGAGACGCGCTTCGCGGATGTCCGATTGCCAAAGTTCCATTGCCCGGGCGTGGTCGACTTTCACGTGCCGGGCAATGCGTCGCAGCTCGACATTGGAGAGGCCAAGCGCGGTTTGCGTGACAATGCCGAACCGCGCCATGCCCGCCACGTTCTCCGTCGAGCCGAGCGCCCGCATGTGCTTGATGATTTCGCCGGCCGTGGACGCGGGCGAAAGCGTCATTTTTCGAGCCGCGCGAGCAGCGACGAGGTATCCCAGCGATTGCCGCCGAGCGCCTGTATATCGGCGTAGAACTGATCGACCAGAGCAGTGACAGGGAGCTTGGCGCCGTTGCGACGCGCTTCTGCCAGCACGATATCGAGATCCTTGCGCATCCAGTCGACGGCGAAGCCGAAATCGTACTTGCCCGCATTCATGGTCTTGTGGCGGTTCTCCATCTGCCAGGATCCGGCAGCACCCTTCGATATGACGTCGATGACTTTCTCGATGTCGAGGCCTGCCTTCTTGCCAAAATGAATGCCTTCGGCGAGCCCCTGAACGAGGCCGGCAATGCAGATCTGGTTGATCATCTTGGTGAGCTGTCCTGCCCCAGCCGGGCCCATGAGACCGACCATGCGGGCATAGGCGTCTATCACCGGCTTGGCTCTGTCGAAGACGTCTTCGTCACCGCCGCACATCACGGTCAGCACACCATTTTCGGCGCCAGCCTGTCCGCCGGAAACCGGCGCGTCGATGAAATGGGCGCTCTTCGCGCGGGCCGCACCGTAGAGCTCACGGGCGACTTCGGCTGAGGCCGTCGTGTTGTCGATGAAGACTGCGCCCGGCTTGATGGTTTCGAAGGCACCATCCTTGCCGGTTGTCACGGACCGAAGGTCGTCGTCGTTGCCGACGCAGGTGAAGACGAAATCCTGGCCGTCCGCTGCCTCCGCTGGCGTGGCCGCCGTGCGGCCACCGAACTCGGTTGCCCATTTCTGCGCCTTCTCTGCGGTGCGGTTATAGACGGTCAGTTCGTGTCCGCCGCGAACCCTGAGGTGACCGGCCATGGGATAACCCATGACGCCGAGACCGATGAATGCGACTTTGGCCATTTCCTGCAGACTCCCATTTGCGTTAGGGCAGGTGTAACCGATGGCCGGCGTGGGGAAAAGGGGCGCGGCACACTCCCCGGCACCTCGGCAGGTTCGCGATCGCTTGTCTCAGGGCTTGAAGCGCGCGACCACCAACTGTCCGGCGATCGGCTCGCCTGCTTCCATGCGCACGGTGATGTCGCCGATCTCGATGACTTCGAAACCGGTCGCCGTCAGGCGATCGCGCAGGTAGGCTTCCGAATGGGCAAAGCGCTGATGCGGACCGACCATGTAATCGCGGCCGGCAAAAGTTTCCGCCGGAAGGGTTTCGCTGGAGAAGATCAGCAGTCCTCCCGGAACGAGATTGTCGACGGCGCCGAAAAAGAGCGCTTCGAGCGCGCCCATATAGGGCAGCACGTCGGTCGCGACGATCAGGTCGAAAGGAGCTTCGTCGTTGTCGTCCAGGAAGTCGACCGCTTCGGCGACGTAGAGCGTCTCGTAGATATCCTTTTCGTGGGCGATCTCGACCATGTTTTCGGATAGGTCAATGCCGGTGATGTCGTCCGCCATGTCGCGCAGCGCGCCGCCGGTCAGACCCGTGCCGCATCCGAGATCGAGAACGCGCTGGAAAGGGCCGAGCCCCAGCGCCTGCAGGCGCTGGCGAACCAGCAGCGGCACACAATAATTGAGCTGGTCGACGAGGACATTCTCGAAAACATCGGCATGCTGGTCGAAGAGCGTCGCGACATAGGCGTCGGGCGCTTTCAACGGCGTTTCGCCGCGTCCGATCGAGGCCAGGCGAACGGCGGCGCCGCCGTGATCCTCCGGGTCGAGCGCCAGGACTTCCGCGTAAGCCGTTGCGGCTGCGCCGAGATTACCGGACTTCTCCAACGAAAGCGCGCGGTTGTACGCCTCCGCCAGGGCTTCTTCGTCGATCTTCTTGCTTTGTTGGGTCATGGGCGCTTCTTACGACCGTCCGCGGGCTTTGGCAATGCGCTGTTCGCGCGGTGGCGATCCATTCGCCGACCGGCTCGTACGAAACAAAAAACGAACATTTAGCGTTCGGTAAAAAAATGACTGTGCGCAAGCCTCGCGGGATTTATCCACGGCTGGAAAGGAGTCATCATCAATTCAACAACGAAATCGGGAGGGAACGCCGATGTCCGCTGAACTCAGCCCGCTGACATTGGAAACGGAAACGGAATTGGCCGAGCGGCAGGGGCCGCCTCTGCCGCAGACGACGCAAGAGACGATCAACACGATCGTCCACTATTATCGCGGCGAAATGGGACGAATGGCCGGATGGCGGGACCGCATCGACCGCACGTCGAACTGGGCGATCACCGTTGTCGCGGCGATGCTTTCCGTATCGCTCTCGACGCCGTCCTCGCATCACGGCGTACTGCTGTTCGCGATGCTCTTGATCACCTTGCTGCTGCTGATCGAGGCAAGGCGTTATCGCTTCTTCGATGTCTACCGCGCTCGCGTGCGCCAGCTCGAGCGTGGCTATTTCGCTCAGATTCTTTCGCCGGAAGGGACGCCAAGCCTCAAATGGTCCGTGTCGATCGCTAGAAGCCTGCGGAAACCGGCCTTCCTGATGAGCCACCGCGAGGCCGTCTGTCGGAGGCTTCAGCGCAACTATTGCTGGATGTATCTGATCGTGCTTTTGGCCTGGGCACTGAAAATCTCGTCGCCGAAGATTTCCACCAATGGCGAACCCTTTGGGCACGTTCGTTCCTGGGCTGACCTAACTGAGCATGCCGCGCTTGGGCCTGTGCCGGGCTGGGCGGTGATGATCGGCGTCGCGCTTTTCTACGTTCTTGTCCTTTACGCGTCGCTGCACAAAGAAGAGCACGAGGGTGAACTCGCCCACGGCGAGGTGCACGTCTGAAGACGCACGCATCTTTTGCCGCTGTGAGAAACTCACGTTTTGAGAGCAACAAAAACAACTGCTGCAACTGCATCCGAAAGGGATGCTCGGTTAGAATTCAGTGCGGCCTTCGCCCGCCTCAATGGAGAATGAACTCTCCCTTGAGCGACCGCCATTCGCTGGCCGATATCAGCTTGCGATGCACATAACGTACCGAATGCAGCGGTCCGTCCAATTTCTCCTGCCAGAACTTCAGGAAGTGGCGCATCTCGGGGAAGTCCGGGGCGATGTCGTAGTGCTGCCAGATATAAGTCTGGAGGAAGGTCGGATGGTCGGGCATCCGGTAGAGAATCTGGGCCGTCGTCAGGCCGTAACCCTTGAGCTGCAGTTCCATCTCACTCGTCATGGGGACCTCACTTCTCGCAAAGGTTGGTCACTATGATGAAACGCTTGATCTATTAATCAAGCCCTAATGTTTGTGCAGAAATGAAATTCCCGCATAATAACAAAGGCTTGGTAGCACTCGTCGATAAGTGCTGCCAAGCCTTCGAATACCGGGCGATCCAGTTGCGCAGCGCCGCGAACGCGGAAAGCGACCGGGGCTGCCGCCCTTTTAGTCGCTCCGCTATCGCTTCAGATGCCGCGTCAGTCGCGCCTCCAGCAAGGCCCAGACGTTACGCAGCAATTCGACCATGAGCAGATAGAGGGCCGCGGCCCAAACATACATCTGATAGTCGAAGGTGCGGGAGAAGGCGCGGCGCGTCTCGCCCATCAGGTCGAAGACGGTCACGATCGCCACAATCGCCGAGCCTTTGATCATCAGGATGATCTCGTTGCCATAGGGTCGGAGGGCGACGATCATCGCCTGGGGCAGGATGATCTTGAAAAATGCGACACGCTGCGAGAGGCCGAGGGCCGCGGCCCCTTCGTGCTGGCCGCGCGGCACGCTCTGGATGGCGCCGCGCAGGATTTCGGCCTGGTAAGCGGCGGTGTTCAGCGTGAAGGTAAAAAGCGCGCAGTTCCAGGCGTCGCGGAAGAACCACCAGAGACCCATCGCTTCAAGCTGCGGGCGGAAGCTGCCGAGGCCGTAGTAGACGAGGAAGAGCTGGGTGATCAGCGGCGTGCCGCGGAAGAAATAGACATAGGCATAGGCAAGCCAGGACCAGATCTTGTTCTTCGACATCCGCCCGATCGCCACCGGCAGCGACAGGATGGCGCCCATGACGATCGAAGAGATCACGAGCATCAACGTGACGCCGAGGCCTGATACGAAACTCGGCCCGTATCTCGAGAACTTCTCGGGGTCCCAGCCGTTGACGACGGTGAGGAAGATGCCGACGGCGAGCGCGAGCCAGACGCCGAGCGTGACGCTGCCGATGAAGCGCGACAGAGTGTAGGGCCTCGGCGGGGCCGGTGGCGGTGCCTGAGGCGGGATCATGGTTTCGGTAATGCTCATCGGCTCATCTCCGCGCGTTTGGTCCAGCGCTCGAGCGCCGAGAAGACAACGGATGAAATCATCGCCAGGATCAGGAAGAGAATGCAGGCGACGCCGAAGAATTCGAACGCGTGCTTGGTGACACGAGCGGCGACGCCCGTCTGGCGGAGAATGTCAGGCAGGCCGACGACTGAGACGAGGGCGGTGTCCTTGAGCAGTGCCATCCAGAGATTGCCGAGGCCCGGAAGCGCGATGCGCACGAGCTGCGGCAGGATGATCAATCGCATCGTTTTGCCGCGATGGAAGCCGAGCGCGTCGCCGGCCTCATACTGTCCATGCGGAATCGCCTTGAAGGCCGAGAGCAACACTTCCGAGCAATAGGCGGAGAAGACCAGCCCGAGTGCAATCATGCCTGCAAAGAAGGCGTTGATCTCCACCGGCCCCTCGTAGCCGACGGAGGCAAGGAGCTGCTGCACCAGGATCTGCAGGCCGTAGTAGACGATGAAGAGCGTCAAGAGCTCGGGCAGGCCACGAAAGATCGTCGTATAGATATTGGCCGCAAGGCGCAGCGACCTTTCGTTCGATTGCTTGGCGAGCGCGATGAAAAAGCCGGCCACGAGCCCGACGGGCAGGGTGGCGATCGCGAGGCTCGCCGTCACCAGGAATCCGTAGGCGATCTCGTCGCCCCATCCGGCGTCGCCACACGCCAGAAGCGTGCCTGAGCCGAACCAACGAAACACTCCGACCGGACCGCAGAGCGGATCGATGATCGACCCGATCCAGGCAAAAACGGAGAAAAGGGCGGCGAACAGTCCGCTCATGCCAATATATTCCCCTTGTAGCGTTCTTTTTTGCGCCAATTGCACTTATTTGAGAGGGTTCTTGTCAAACAAAAACGGCGGAAGGGCAAGCCATCCGCCGTTGCATTTTTTTCATCAACCGAGATTTCCCCGGCATGATCGGCGCGAGAACCGCGCCTACTGCATGTTTCCTTCAATCGTAACCGACTTAAGGACAAAAACATGCAGCAACTCAAAATTCTACAGCGTCCTTTGCGTGTCTGATTAGACGCGCGGCGCTGTAGTGGCGTAGATTAGCTGCCGTAAACGTCGAACGGGAAGTACTTTTCATTGATCTCCTTGTACTTGCCACTCGCGCGGATGCCGTCGATCGCCTTGTTGAGCTTCTCGCGCAGTGCGTCGTCGCCCTTGCGCACGGCAATGCCGGCGCCTTCGCCGTTGATGACCGGGTCGATCGGCAGCGTGCCGAGCAGCTTGCAGCAAGCGCCATCCTCGGTCTTCAGCCATTCGGAGAGCACGACAACGTCGTCGATGGCTGCGTCGATGCGGCCGTTGGCGAGGTCGAGCTTGTATTCATCCGCGGTCGGATAGAGCTTCAGCTCAGCGCCCTTCATATGCGCTTCGGCATAGTTGGAATGCGTCGTGGAGCTCTGCGCACCAAGCAACTTGCCGTCAAGCGCCGCTTCGGTCGCCTCGGTGATCGACGAATCCTTTGGCACGGCGATCGCCGGTGGCGTGTTGTAGTACTTGTTGGTGAAGTCGACCTTCTGCTTGCGCTCCTCGGTGATCGACATGGAAGCGATGAACGCATCGAACTTCTTGGCGATCAGCGCCGGAATGGCGCCGTCCCACTCCTGCGTCACAAAGGTGCACTCAGCCTTCATCTCTTCGCAAAGCGCCTTCGCGATGTCGACATCGAAGCCCGTCAGCGTGCCATCGGCCTCGAGATTGTTGAAGGGCGGGTAGGCGCCTTCGGTGCCGAAGACGATCTTTTCGCCCTCTGCCATGGCCGTGCTTGCCATGAGCGCGAAAAGGGCAGCCGATGCGGCGGCTGTCAGCCGTCTGGAAATACGCATGATTATCCTCTCTGTTGGCTGGCACCCGGTTTTTTCTTTTTCGCGGATGCCAAATAGGGCCGGGGCGTACGCCACGGTTGGCGGGATATTCGTACTTCTCCGGTAAAAATCAACTGGAAAGCGCCATCGCCCACCGCGAAAGCGCAATCGCGCGTCATTCGTCGTCGTCCATGGCGGGGAGAAAGATGAACGGCCCGTTCAGGCGAGGTTAATGTAGCGTCCGATAGCCCTTGAGGCGGAACCGATCCGTGACTTTAGCGTTGCGATTACGAATGCGACTGACCACAAAAAAGTCGGAAACCGCGGATCATGGCCCTGTGGGATCAGTCTCGCAGGCGTGACCGTTCGATCGGACAGGATGCGCAGCGAGCCGGACCTCCCAATAAGAGGAAGGAAGACAATGTCGATTCGATCCAGACTTTTCGCAACGGTAGCCTTGCCGGTATTCGCGGCGACCTTTGCCGTACAGCCCGCGCTTGCCGAGAGCCTGATGGCGCCGTTCGAAGTCGCTCAGGAAGGCGCGGAGCAGCCGTCGCCAGAGGATTTGCTGCTGCTCAAGAAGCGCAGAAAGCAGGCTGAGGAATCTGAAGGGCAGGCTGAACAGGAACCACAGGCCGAAGAGCAGCAGGCCCCGAGACGCAAGAAACGCCAGCAGCAAGCTGAAGAACAGCAACCCGCCATCGAGGAGCGCGCTCCGCAGCAGGCCGAGGAACAGCCGGCTCCGAGGCGCAAGAAGCGCCAGCAGCAGGCTGAAGAACAGCAGCCCGCCGCTGAAGAAGCCGCTCCGCAGCAGGCCGAGGAGCAGCCGGCTCCGAGGCGCAAGAAGCGTCAGCAGCAGGCTGAAGAACAGCAGCCCGCCGCTGAAGAGGCCGCTCCGCAGCAGGCCGAGGAGCAGCCGGCTCCGAGGCGCAAGAAGCGTCAGCAGCAGGCTGAAGAACAGCAGCCCACCACTGAGGAGGGCACTCCGCAGCAGGCCGAGGAACAGCAGGCACCGCGCAAGAAGCGTCAGCAGCAGGCCGAAGAACAGCAGCCCACCACTGAGGAGGGCACTCCGCAGCGGGCCGAGGAGCAACAGGCTCCGCGCAAGAAGCGCCAGCAGCAGGCTGAGGAACAGCAACCTACCACTGAGGAGGGCACTCCGCAGCAGGCCGAGGAGCAACAGGCTCCGCGCAAGAAGCGCCAGCAGGCCGAAGAACAGCAACCCACCACCGAGGAGGACACTCCGCAGCAGGCCGAGGAGCAACAGGCTCCGCGCAAGAAGCGCCAGCAGCAAGCTGAAGAACAGCGCCAGGGCGAGCAGCCTGCTCCTGAAGTAGCGCCACCCGCGACGGCAGAGCAAGAGACGGGCGAACAGCCGCAGGCCCAGCCCGCTCCGGAAGTCGTGGATGAACGCACGGAAGAAGAGAAGGTCAAGATCGCCAGGGACCCGGCGGCAACAGACGACACGGTCGTGCTTCCGGTCGAAAACGGTGCAGCCATTCTCGACAGCGACAAGGATGCCGACAATGTCGGCGGCAACCGTGCGCGCGAGGCGCGGCGCAAGCAGCGTGAGGAATTGCGCGCCAAGGAAGAGAGCGTAGCGCCGCCGACCGACGATGCCGCAGCCCAGGCCGAAATATCGACCGAGGTCCGGGAACTGCTTCCGCAGAGGATCGAGGCCAATCTGAAGGAAGAGGGACAGCGCATCGAAGAAGCGCCGGTCTTCGCCGTGCCTGAGACGACCAACATCGTTAACAACACGATCGTCAACAACACGGTGATCAACAACACGACCGTCAACACGAACGAAGTCACCGAGGTGCAGGTCGTCGAAGAAGTGGAAGACCGCGTGATCCTCGGCGTCGGCGATCGCATTTTCGTTCGCGGCGACGACCGGCCGCGGCTGCGGCGCGACTCGCAGGAAACCTTCTACGACCAACTGCCGCGCGACCGCGTTCGCGAGACGATCGTCCGCCCCGATGGTTATCGAATCGTCACGATCTACAACCGCTACGGCGACATCGTGCAGCGCTCGCGCGTTGACAGCGACGGTAACGAATATCTGATGATCTACGCGCCCGAGTACGACGTGGATCGGGACCGTCCAGCGATCGTCGACGTCGGTTACGAACTGCCGCCGATGCGCCTGACGATACCGGTCGAGGATTATATCGTCGACTACGCCGATGATCCGGATCGGGATTACTACGAGTTCCTGTCCGAGCCGCCGGTCGAGCGCGTCGAGCGCGTCTACACGATCGATGAGGTGCGCAACTCCGCCCGCCTGCGTGACAAGGTTCGCCGCATCGACCTCGACACAATCCACTTCGAAACGGGCAGCGCCGAGGTGTCGATGTCGCAGGCCAAGACGCTGCGCAGCGTCGCGGACGCGATGTCGAAGATTCTCGAGAAGGATCCGGGCGAGACCTTCTTCATCGAGGGCCACACGGACGCAGTCGGCTCCGACCGCTCGAACCTGGTTCTTTCCGACGAGCGTGCGGAATCGGTCGCAGTGCTCCTGACCGAAGTCTACGGGGTCCCGGCCGAAAACCTCGTCACGCAAGGCTATGGCGAGCGCTTCCTCAAGGTGCGCACACCGGAAGCCGAGCAGGAGAACCGCCGCGTCACCATTCGCCGCGTGACGCCGCTCGTGCGGCCGGTCGCCCAGCGGTAATTGCGGCAGCGTTGTTTGATAATGGACGGGGCCGGGAGACCGGCCCTTTCCTATGTCTGGCGTCAAGGCCTGTAATGCCTTTGAGCAGCCGCTGCGGAAAGCGCTCGATCCGCAGGCTCAGCCACGCAGCCCCGTAACCTTTTCGACGAAGTCGGCGATCGCCGCCGTGTCGTCGAGGTCGAAGACCGAAAGATCGGTATCGGTCACTGGATGATCCGCGGCAATGGCGACGATGTGCGGGTCGCTCGGCGCCAGCGGCTCGCGGTTGGCCGAATCCCTCCGTCGCGCTTCGATCTTCGGGATCGGCTCGCGTTTGTAACCTTCGATCAACACGAGATCACAGGGAGCGAGTCGCGCCAGAATTTCCTCGAAGGACGGTTCCGGCGCGCCGCGCAGCTCGTGCATGATCGCGAAGCGTGTCGAGGAGACGATCGTGACCTCATGTGCGCCCGCCTCCCGGTGGCGGTAACTGTCGGCGCCGACCTTGTCGATGTCGAAGTCGTGGTGGGCGTGTTTGACGGTGGAGACGACGTAGCCGCGCTGTGTCATTTCGCTGACGAGACGGACCATAAGGCCGGTCTTGCCCGAGTTCTTCCAGCCGGCAATGCCGAATATCCTGGGTTGGGTCATGGTTTGGGATCCTTGAGGCGTTGCAGCCAAGCTTCGGCCTCTCGAAGCTGTTCCGGCGTATTGATATTGAAGAAGGGATCGAGCGGACCAGCCTTTGTCGCGATCATCGGGAAGTTTACCGCTGCCGAAGGATGGCGCGCAATGAAAGCGCGCACGCGCAACTTGGCGTCGGTACGGATCCAGGCCTCGAGATCATCGGCGATCGCGACCGGCCAGAGCGCGAAAAGGGGATGCATCTCCCCATCGGACCAAGCGACGGCAATCTTCCCCTGCAGGTCGGGCACGGAGGAGAGCCGGCCAACGAGGTCGTCGGGAAAGAATGGCGTGTCGGTCGCCACGGTCAGAACATGGGTAGCATGCGGCGCAACGTCTGCAGCGTGGCGCATGGCGGTGAGGATGCCGGCGAGGGGGCCGAAGTAACCGGGCACCGTGTCGGCAACCACGGCAAGACCGGGCGGAAGGTTGATGCCGGGATCGGCATTGAGGTTGAGCGCGATGCTTCCCACCTGCGGCGCGAGCCGTTCGACGATGTGGTCGAGGATGGGCCGGCCATCGAGTACGAGGCCGGCCTTCGGGCGACCCATGCGCGACGATCGCCCGCCACCGAGGATAACGGCGGGCGGGCGTTTCGGTGCTTCTGGCGCATTCGTGACCATCGACGCGTTCCTCTATTCGAGAGGGCCGGCAAGGGAGCGTCGGGCGACGGCCTTCCTTCCGCGCAGGCTCTCCCGGTAGAAGGTGTAGAGGCCGGATCCGACGATGACGGCAACCCCCGCCAGCATCCAGCGATCCGGTGTTTCCGTGAAGAAGAAAATGCCGATTGCGATCGACCAGAGCAGGCTCGTGTAGCGGAACGGCGCGATGGCCGAGATGTCGCCATCGCGCATCGCGAGCACGATCGTCTGGTAGCCAAGCATCAGGAGCACGCTGGCACCGGCAATATGGGTGAGCGAGGTGGTCGACATCGGCTGCCAGCCGCCGAACGGCACAATCAGGAGGGCGCCGACCAAGGTCGTTACCATGGCGGTGGTGACCGTAATGAAGAGCGACGGTACGTCGCTGCCGATGCGGCGAGTGCAAAGATCACGCGTCGCGGTGCAGAAGACGCAGGCGACGACGATTAATGCCGCCGGGGTGAAGCCCTCCGGCCCGGGCCGCAGCACGATCAGCACGCCGAGGAAGCCGATGGCGATCGCCGCCCAGCGACGCCAGCCGACAGGTTCGCGCAGGAAAAGCGCGGCGCCGAGCGTCACGGCCAACGGCAGCGCCTGCATGATCGCCGAGGCGTTTGCGAGCGGTATCTGGCCAAGCGCCGAAATATAAGTGATCGAAGCCAGCGCCTCCATGGCGATACGCAGGATGATTGCTGGACGCAGGATCGTTCGGATCGGGCGGAATGCGCGAAAGTGGAACGCGAACAGCAGCACCATCAGAGTAGTGAGCAACCCGCGGACGAACATGATCTGCCCGGTATTCATGACGCCCGTTACGGATTTTACGAGCGCGTCGTTGCAGGCAAAGCTGATCATGGCAAGGCACATGAAAACGATGCCGCGGAAATTGGCAGATGAATGCATTCGTCTTCCTGATGGCCTTCGGCCGAGGCCAATGTTTGGCGGGGAGGCGAATCCATCCCATGGAGATGCGCCCTGTCCAAGCATTGACTGCCAATCCCCGCAAACTCAAGCATCGTTTGTGCAAGATCGCTTCCCATCTGAGGGGCGAACCGCATCGACGCGAGATCCGAGGGGCACAATCGCCGGCCTCGGAGCTTTATTCGCGGAATCTTAAGTTTCGCTGCCTATCGTTGCGACGATTCCGCAGTGCAATCGCATGAAGCGATCGGTGGATCACGGTCACTGAATCTTGCAACGCCGTCGATCCGAGAAATGTCCGCCGGAGCCTGGGAGGTGCTTCCGCCGGCATTACCACTTCCGCCAAGAGAAGCCACCGTGCGGGCATGTTCCTCATAATAAGAACCTGGGGTCCGCAATGTCTTTGATCGATCGCCTTCTACAGCGCCTGCGCATCGTCACAAAAGTCCTCCTCTTCGTGGTTCCGCTCGTGGCTCTGATCGCCGGAATTGGTCTCGTCGGCTTTTTCACCGCTCGTACGCTCAATGGTCACATGACCGTCACCCGCGAAACGATCAACAACCTCTCGGATTTTCAGGCTCTGCGTAGTGCCGTGCAGGCCTTCGCCGACAATCCGAGCGGGGAAACGCGCGATGTCCTTTCGAAGGAGATTGGCGAGCAGGAAGAGGGGGTCAGAACTCTCGAATCGCTGCTGGCGCGTGACGCGGACAGGGCGCAGATCGCCTCTGTCGTTGCACTCGGTGGCCAGATGCGCAGCCAGACCGACAAGCTCTGGGCGGTCAAGGTCGAGCAGGACACGGTAACGACGTCGCTGGAAGCGGCGCTTGCCGACATGACGAAGACGGGCAACAGCGCCTACAAGCAGATCGATATCATCCGGAGCGAATCGGGTGAAAAGGAAGCCTTTGCCAAGGCGCTGCTCTTCGATGCGGCCGCCTACCAGGGCGTCGCCGAACGCATCAAGAAATTCCGCCTGCCGGTAACCATGGCCGTCAATCCCGACGCGAAGATCGACCAGGCGAATAAGCTGCTGCCGCATCTGCTGAAGCAGATCGAGGAAGCCGAGAAGATCGCTTCCGAAAAGGTCCGGAAACCGATCGGCGAACTCAAGGAACAGGCGCTGAAGATTCAGACAATCCTCGCAGGCGCCCAGGAGAACGAGGCGAAAAAGAACGCCCTAGTACCGATTCTCAGCAAGCTCTCGAAATACGAGGCCGATTTTGCCAAGGAGGCAGTCAAGAATTCGGACACTGCAGCCAAGCGCTTCGTCGGCATGGATGGGGAAATCTCGACGCTGAAGACGCTGATCGCCCTGATGGGCGATACTTTCAAGGGCCTCGACAATACCCGCTTTCATATCAGCGAATTGCACCGCTCGCTCGATGCGGCAAGCCGTGATCTCGTGATTGCAGATATAAAGGCCGTACGCGAGGCAGCCGGGAAGCTCTCCGAGCTCGGCGGCAAGAACGCAGCACTCCGCGATCTGCCGGCAAAGCTTGGTCCCTCGCTCAACAACATCGACAAGGGCACGGCCGCGCTGATTGACGTTGGCGGCCGCTGGCTGACCGCCAAGAGCGAGGCAGCGACGCTGGTCGCCGATGCGAGCCGCACGCTCGAGAGATTCGTCAGTAGTGCACAGGAAGCTGGAAAGCAGGACAGCCAGCGCTCGGCGACGGCCTCGATCATCGCAATGGTTGCCGGAACGCTGCTGGCGATCATCGGCGGTTTGATGCTTGTCGAGACGCTGCGCGGCCCGCTGAAACGCGTCACCGAAACCATGACGCGGCTTGCCAACGGCGATCTCGAAGTGGCGATCGAAGGTCGCAACCGCGGCGACGAGATCGGCGATATGGTGCGCTCGGTCGCCGTCTTCCGCGACAACGCACTTGAAAACGTGCGGCTGGAGCGCGAGGCTGAAGCCGCGCGGACATTGTCTGCCGAGGAGCAGGCCAGGCGCTCGCAGGAACGCGCACGCATCGAAGCCGAGCAGATGCAGGCGCTCAACGCCCTTTCCGATGTTCTCGCCCAGCTTGCAGCCGGCAATCTCGAGGAAGGCATGGCGGAAGATCTGCCGGCCGACTACGTCATCATGGCCCGCACCTACAACAACGCCGTCGAGGCGCTGCGTGCGACGCTCACGGATGTGCGGCTCGTCGCAGAAGAGATTTCCGGCGGCACAGGCAATCTCTCCGCTTCGGCCGACGATCTTGCCCGCCGTACCGAGCAACAGGCCGCGGCTCTCGAAGAGAGCTCGCGCGCGCTCCGTCAGCTCACCGAACTCGTGCGCTCGACCGCCGAAAGCGCCCGCAGCACGACCGTATCGGTCGATGAGACGAACAATTATGCGCAGCATTCCGGCCAGGTCGTCGCCAAGGCGATCGATGCCATGGCCGAAATCAATCGCTCGTCCGAGAAGATCGGCACGATCATCGGCGTGATCGACGAGATTGCTTTCCAGACCAACCTTCTGGCGCTGAACGCGGGCGTCGAGGCGGCTCGCGCCGGCGAGGCGGGCCGTGGCTTCGCCGTCGTCGCCCAGGAGGTGCGCGAACTGGCGCAGCGTTGCGCGGGAGCCGCCCGCGAGATCAAAGGGTTGATCTCGGCAAGCTCCGCCCAGGTGCGTAGCGGCGTGGCGCTGGTGCAGGAAACGGGGGAAGCGCTGACGGTCATCAACGACCATATCGCCACCATTCACCGGCTCGTCAGCAATATCGAGGCCTCCGCCGCTGACCAGTACAGGGGCCTCAGCGAGGTCAATTCGGCCGTCCACGAGGTTGAGCTCATCACGCAGCAGAACGCTGCGATGGTGGAGGAGAACACGGCCGAAATCCATGGCCTGCGCCGGCAGGTGGAAGCGCTCAACGAGAAGATCGAACGCTTCAAGACCGGCACCAGCAGCATGGGCGACCAGGGCCAGGTTCGGTACGGCTCGAATTACGCCGCTTAAGACCGCCTCAGGAAAGGCGGGTTTCCGCCCGGAATTTTCGCATGCAACGAGCTTCGTCGGGAATCGCCCCTCACCCCTAGCCCTCTCCCCGCGGGCGGGGAGAGGGGATCTGTCTCCTAGAGGCCACCGACTACATTCGACCAACAAAGGGGCAGGACGCTGCAGCTAGTCCCTTCGCCCCGCAAGCGGGGAGAAGGTGTCGGCAGGCGGATGAGGGGCATTATGCATACAACCTCTATACCGCTTAGCCGCCGGTTACGCTCATGTGGCGCGCCACGGCCGGGCGGTTATGTTCGCGATCGATGATGAAGTCGTGACCCTTCGGCTTGCGGGAGATCGCCTCGTCGATGACACGAGAGAGGTAGGCATCGTCGTCGGTCGAGCGCAGCGCAGCGCGCAGATCAGCCGCGTCGTTCTGGCCGAGGCACATATAGAGCGTGCCGGTGCAGGTCAGCCGGACGCGGTTGCAGCTTTCGCAGAAATTGTGGGTGAGCGGGGTAATCAGTCCGAGGCGCCCGCCGGTCTCGGCCACCTCGACGTAGCGGGCAGGCCCACCGGTGCGGTAGGGGATATCCTTGAGCGTGAACTGAGTTTCGAGACGCTCGCGCATCTCGGAAAGAGGCAGGTAGTGGTCGGTCCTGTCCTCGTCCACTTCGCCCATCGGCATCGTCTCGATCAGCGTCAGTTCCATGCCGCGCCCGTGTGCCCAGCGGATCAACTCGGGAATCTCGGCGTCGTTGAAGCCCTTAAGCGCGACCGTGTTGATCTTCACCTTGAGACCGGCTTCCTGGGCCGCATCGATGCCCTCGAGGACCTTCGGGAGCTCGCCCCAGCGGGTAATGTGGCGGAACTTGTCGTGGTCGCGGGTATCCAGAGAAACATTGATACGGCGCACGCCACAGTCGGCCAGTTCGGCTGCGTATTTGGAAAGCTGCGAACCGTTGGTCGTCAGTGTCAGCTCGTCGAGGCGGCCGGCCTCGATCTCCTTACCGAGTTCGCGAACGAGGAACATGATGTTCTTGCGCACCAACGGCTCGCCTCCGGTGAGCCGGAGCTTGCGCACGCCTTTCGCGATGAAGGCGGAACAGAGCCGGTGCAACTCCTCGAGCGTCAGCAGATCCTTCTTCGGCAGGAAGGTCATATGCTCCGCCATGCAGTAGGTACAGCGAAAATCGCAGCGGTCGGTGACTGACACGCGCAGATAGGTAATCGTCCGACCAAAAGGGTCGATCATGGGCGTCGTCGAATTGTCGAGCGGCTGTGCGCCGTTTCTGTCTATCGCGGCATTATTCAAGGCTTTTCTCCCACTGCTTTCAATGTCGTGGGCAAAAACCGTGGCGTCAAGGCGCATACTGTCGCAAATTTCGGTGAAGCGGCGGTCGAGCGGAGCTCTCGCGGGCCGAATCCGAGGGAAGAAGCGGCAGTGGCGCCGGATAGGCTCGAAAGATTTGAAAATGTTTCGACTTTCTCAGCCCATTCTTCATTTTACATTTCAGAGGCGAACGTCTGGCCTGCAGACGAATTTGATAGGCCCTGGCCATGATCTGGAGTAGTGCTCAGCGGACGAATGCGGAGTGAGTACCATGAGTGAATTCTGGCCGACTGAGTTGCGTGTATCGAAAGACCGTCACCGCCTCACCGTCACTTTCGATGACGGCGCCTCCTATGACCTGTCAGCGGAACTGCTGCGCGTGCTTTCGCCGTCGGCCGAGGTGCAGGGGCACGGGCCGGGCCAGCGGGTGACCGTGCCCGGCAAGCGCAATGTCCAGATCATTTCGATGCAGCCGACCGGCAACTACGCCGTGCGCATCGGCTTCGATGATTTCCATGACACGGGGATCTTCACCTGGAGCTATCTGCGCGAATTGGGAGAGAAGGGCGCGGAACTCTTCGCTGCCTATGAGCAGGAGCTGGCCGAAAAGGGTATGTCGCGCGACAAGTCGGAAAAGCCGCGCTGACCACTGCATGTCTCCTTAAGTCGGGCTCGGCTTAGGGATCAAACACGCAACCAAAGGGCTACGGCGTCCGTTTTGGTCCGAGTTGACGCGGCGCCGCAGGACGCGCGTTATCAATCACCGTCTTCCTTCAACAGCGTGGCGATGATCCGCTCCATCGACTGCGCGACCGTCATGCAGTCCTCGATCGGCGAACCTGTCAGCGACTTTTCGATAAGCGCCGTCTGGATTTCCATAGCCTCCTCGGTGAGGGTACGGCCGGCCGGCGTCAGCGAGAGCCGCAAGACGCGCTTGTCGCGCGCGTCGCCTCGTCGCTTTATCAGGCCGCGCTTCTCGAGTTGCGGCAGCAGCATGCTCATGTTGGAGCGACCGACGAGCAATTTGCGTGCGAGTTCCTGCTGCGTGATTCCGTCGAATCGATAGAGATTGATCAGGATATCGAGATGCGGCGGCTTGATGTCGAGGTGGGCGAGTTCCCGCGTCAATGTCTGTTGCATCAATTGGCACGCGCGGGCGACGGCGATCCAGCTTCGGAAGCGCGGATGATCCCAGGGGAAGTGATGGTGTTCTGCTGTCACTTGCTTTTTGTTCATCGTTGTACAATGATGTTCATAGTTGAACATATCAAGAGAGTTTCACTATGGCATCCTTCGGGGTCAAGGTCATCCGTGCGACATTGAAGGCCGTGTCTGCCGTCTCCACCGAGGCTGCAGGCAGGGTCGCTTTCAGAGTCTTCTGTCTCACACCGGGCCGCAAGCCGAAAAGCGCCAAGGAAGCGGCCTTGCTGAAGGCGGCGGCGTCGACCATGGAGCGCTCGCGAAAGGTCTCTCTTTCTTACGCTGGCGGCTGGTTTGTCGCGCATCATTTCGCGCCGCGTCCGGCCGGAGGCCCGCGCATCCTGCTCGCCCATGGCTGGGGATCGCGCAGCGCCTATCTCGCGACCTTGATCGATGGCCTGCATGCTGCCGGTGCGGAGGTGGTTGCGCTCGATTGGCCGGGGCACGGCGCTTCGCCGGGGCGGTCGCTGACGATGCCCCAGGCGGTGCGGGTGATCGATGCGGCCTGGCGCCATTTCGATGGATTCGACATCGCGATCGGCCATTCCTTCGGCGGCGCGAGCCTCGCCTGTGCGGCCGGCGCCGTCGTCTGCGACGTCCCGGCGCGGGTTCCGGGAAAACTGGTTCTGATCGGTGCGCCGAGCGAAATGACATGGCTCTTCAGGGGTTTCGGCAAGATGATGGCTCTCGCGCCGGCAGCCCAGGCTGCCTTCGAAGGCATGGTCGAACGCCTGTCCGGCCGCCGAGTCGAAGGTTTTGACGCAGCCCGCATTCTCGGCATGCTGAGGAAGCCGGTGCTCGTCATCCATGCGGAGGACGACAAGGAGGTTTCCGCTGCCCACGCCCGCCGCTACGCGGCGGCCGGACCGAATGTCGAAATGTACTGGGCGAACGGTTTTGGCCATCGCCGCATCGTTTCCGCCGAACCGGTCATCGACAGGATCAAGGCCTTCGTTGGTGAAGGCAGGAAAGCTGCTCACTTGAAGAGAATCGCTTGATGCTGTCATCAAGACGTCATGCTATCCGTTGAAAGCGCATGCAAGAGCAGGCGTCACGGAGGATGGAATGACAGTTATCACAACGGTCGAGGAACTGAAGGCACTCTACGGCGAGACAAGCGAGGCCTCGATCGTCAAAGTGACGAAGGCGCTGACTGCGAAGTATCGGCAAATGATCGAGGCCTCGCCGTTCGCCGCACTCGCGACCGTCGGGCCGGAGGGGCTCGATTGCTCGCCGCGTGGCGACGATCATTGTGTCGTCCGGGTCGCGGATGACAAAACCGTACTGATGCCCGACTGGCGCGGCAACAACCGCGTCGATTCGCTTCTCAACATTGTCCGCGACCCGAGGGTGGCGCTGATGTTCCTGGTGCCCGGGTCGAATACGACGATGCGCATCAACGGCACGGCCGTCGTCAGCGTCGATCCGGCGCTCACCAGCTCCTTCGAGGTCGAGGGCAAGCATCCGCGCAGCGTGATCGTGATCACGATCGGAGAGGTTTATTTCCAATGCGCGCGGGCGCTCATCCGTTCGCAACTTTGGAATTCCGGTCGCTTCGTCGACCCGGCATCGTTGCCGACAGCGGGCACGCTACTAAAGGCGGCAAAGGCCGATTTCGACAACGAAACTTACGACCGGGAATGGCCCGGGCGCGCCGCCAAGACGATGTGGTAGGCGCGGCCGATCCTTCCGACAACGAGCCGGTACCGGAGTGATGCCTACCGGCGATAGATCAGCCAGTTGCGGCCGGAATCCTTGCGCATTCCCTCCTCGAAGAGCACCGTCCGGTTTCGGCCGGCATTCTTGGCGGAATAGAGGGCAACATCGGCCTTGTTGTAGAGATCGACCGGATCGTCTGCCTCGGTCGCCATGCAGACGCCGACGGAGAGGGTGATTGGGCCGTAATTGACGCCCGTCTTGGAGTTCTTGAAGGGCGTGCCGGCAAGCACAGTCCGGATCCGGTCAGCCGCCTGCAGACATTCTTCCTGCGTGATGTCATGGAGGATGACGGCGAATTCCTCGCCGCCGGTGCGCGCGACGAACGCATCCCGGCGCAAGTTGGCGCGGATGACATTGCCGACGGTGGCAAGAATCTTGTCGCCGACCGGATGACCGAACGTGTCGTTGACCTTCTTGAAATGGTCGATATCGGCAACGAGCAGGCCGGTAAAATTGCGCAGATGTTCGCTGTTGTAGACGCCGGCCAGAGCGTCGTCGAAGGCCCGCCGGTTGGCGAGACGCGTCAGTGAATCGGTGTTGGCAATGCGCTTGTATTCATCGAGCTCCTGCCGGATGACCTCCATTTCGAAGGATTTCTGGACGACGGTTTGAACGCGCTCCTTGCCCTGGTTCATCGTATCGACGGTTGCCTCGGTCAGGATACTGATGGCGTGGCGCAGGATGTCGGCGCTCGCAGCGCTCTTGTTGGTCATGTTGAGATAGGCTTCATCGAGAACCTTGTTGTAGTTCTCGAGCGCGTATTGCTCGTCCTTCAAGAGGTTGACGAGCTCGGTCAGCTTTGCGGCAAGCGTGTTGTGCGCTCGCTCTATGCCGCTCGGATGGTGTATATGGCTGAAATATTGTGCGCCGATCGCGTCGAGCTCTTCCTGACTCGCGCGGCTGCCAAGCGCCGCAAGCTCCTTGGACAATTGCGGGTTCGAGCCGAGATAGGCTTCGTAATAAAGCTCGTAATTACGCGGTATTGGCGCCACCCCCATCATCCGCATGGCGTGAGTGATCTGCGCGGCGATATCCGGCGGCGGCGCCTTACTCGAGGTTGCCGTTTGCATATGCAAACCTCCTTTAATTATTCAATTCTAATGTCTGGTTATTTCTAGGGGGAAATGATTTGTGAAGTCTTAACAATTGCTTGAGCGCATCGATGCAATTCGACCAATTTCGGGCTGATGCGCCCGCTGCGCCGCGCGTCTTGTCACACGCGCAAAGGACGCAGTAGCCCCGTGCTAATGAGGGCGGCGAGGGGTGCCGCGGCGCCGGTACCGCGCCGCGGCAATCGAGATCGATCAGGCGGGGCTGATCATCGTTTCCGGGCGAACGATGGCGTCGAACTCTTCATTCGTCACATAGCCGCCGCCGACGGCCTCTTCGCGCAGCGTCGTGCCGTTCTTGTGTGCAGTCTTGGCGATCTTCGCGGCATTGTCGTAGCCGATCTTCGGCGCCAGTGCGGTGACGAGCATCAGCGAGCGGTCAAGCGCTGCCTTGATGTTGTCCTCGCGCGCCTCGATTCCGACGACGCAGTTGTCGGTGAACGAGACCGCTGCGTCGGCGAGAAGCTGTACCGACTGAAGGAAATTGTAGGCCATCAGCGGATTGTAGACGTTGAGCTCGAAATGACCCTGGCTGCCGGCGAAGGTGAGGGCAGCGTGATTGCCGAACACCTGGACGCAGACTTGAGTGAGCGCCTCGCACTGGGTCGGATTGACCTTACCCGGCATGATCGAAGAGCCCGGCTCGTTTTCCGGCAGCGCCAGTTCGCCGAGGCCGGAGCGCGGTCCGGAGCCCAGGAAGCGGATGTCATTGGCAATCTTGAAGAGCGCGGCCGCGGTGGCGTTGATCGCGCCATGGCTGAAGACCATCGAATCGTGAGCCGCCAGCGCCTCGAACTTGTTCGGCGCGGAGGTGAAGGCGATGCCGGTGATTGCGGCGATCTCCTCGGCAACCTTCTCGGCGAAACCGATCGGCGCGTTGAGACCCGTGCCGACCGCAGTGCCGCCCTGGGCGAGTTCGCAGAGACCGGGCAGGGTCATCTCGATGCGTTTGATCGAGGACGCGACCTGCGCGGCATAACCCGAAAACTCCTGACCGAGCGTCAGCGGCGTAGCATCCTGCGTGTGGGTACGGCCGATCTTGATGATGTGATCGAAGGCCTTCACCTTCTCTTCGAGAGCCTTGTGCAGATGCTTCAGCGCCGGCAGCAGGTCGTGGATGACGCGCTCGGCGCAGGCGATGTGCATGGCCGTCGGATAGGTATCGTTCGACGACTGGCTCATATTCACGTGGTCGTTCGGGTGAACGGGCTTCTTCGAGCCCATGACGCCGCCGAGCAGTTCGATCGCCCGGTTGGAAATGACCTCGTTCGCGTTCATGTTCGACTGCGTGCCGGAACCGGTCTGCCAGACGACAAGCGGGAAATGATCGTTGAGCTTGCCGTCAATAACTTCCTGCGCCGCCTTGACGATGGAATCGCCAATCGCCGGATCGAGGCGGGCGAGCGCCATGTTGGCGCGCGCCGCTGCCTGCTTGACGATGCCGAGGGCTCTGACGATCGCGACAGGCTGCTTTTCCCAGCCGATTTTGAAGTTCCCGAGCGAGCGTTGCGCTTGGGCCCCCCAGTAGCGGTCGCTCGCCACTTCGATGGGGCCGAACGTATCTGTTTCCGTGCGGGTCGATGTCATCGTGATACCTGCCTTCGTCTGCGGTTCATGAAGCCGAGGCGAGAACGCTTCCCAGCCGGTCGTCCACCCCGGTTGCCGGGCATCTCTCTGCCCCGGCGGAGCAAGCTTGTAAAGGGGCGGCAAAGGCATCTCCGGCCCTACAATCGTTTGAATTCTTGCGGTGCGTCAACAGGTTGGCGTTGCCGTCGGGAACGGTGATCGACAAACCCGCGGGTCGCAAGAGTTGTGACCTTTCCGTCACATTGCGCGTTTTCCTTTTACAGGGCCGGCTGTGCCCTGGGAAACACCGACGCGCGCTCGACGGACGCAAAATGAAAACGAATCAAATTTTTATGATGTTTCGGCAGCAATGGGCCGACGTTTTTTGGGACGGATTTGACGAGGTTTCGCTCCAGTGGCGCCGGGCCGTTTCCTTTTCATTCACCATCCTTTTCTATAAGTCGGGGAGCACGAGGGCGTGGCGAGAATCTGGCAGCGGCCGAATTCGGCGACAACGCAATACGGGGATCTTTGTTCTAATGAAAATTATCAAATCGGCAGCGATTGTGGCGCTCATGTGTGGTTGTGCGGTTGCAACCATCGACGTGCAGCCGGCATCGGCGCTCACCCTGATGGACTTCATCCGCGGCGGCAAGAAGCGAACGTCGCCGGAGCACGCCCAGCCTGCCCAGCCGCTGCCGGGCGTCGGCATGATCATGCCGCAGCAGATCGATCCGCGGACGGCAAAACCGCCGCGCGTCACTGGACCGCGGTATTATACCTATAAGGCCGAACCGCTGCGCCGGATCGCTACGGACCGGTTGATCGATCCCGTCGTGACCGGTTCGGTGCAGAACGGCGCATTGCCCCCGATACTGCGCCCGCCGCTCTCAGATGCGCGGCAGTTCCTGCCCGAGATCAACGTCCGTGCTACGGACGCCGTCGCAAAGGCGGTCGAGAACTATTATGGCGCCCGGACGGACTTCATGTGGATCGATGGTACCGGCGTCAGCGCCCGCGCCAAGTCGGCTCTTGCGGTGCTCGCGCAAGCCGCGAAGGTCGGCCTTGATCCGCAGGACTATGCGGTTGACGTGCCGTCGGACACTTTCGATCGCGGCGACATGATCGCCCGCGAAAAGGAACTCGTGCAGTTCGAACTAGCGATGTCCGTGGCGACGCTGACCTATGTGCAGGACACGGTCCGTGGCCGCATCGATCCGAACAGGATCTCGGGCTATCACGACTTCAAGCGCAAAAGCGTCGATCTCTTCGCCTTCCTTGACAAGATTGCGGGAAGCGATGACGTCGCGGCACTGATTGAAAGTCAGAATCCAAAGAGCGCACAATTCCTGACCCTGAAGGCGGAACTGGAACGCCTGCGCGCGCAGACGGACGCGACCCCACGTGTGGAAATCGCTCCGGGTACACTGCTGAAGCCTGGCCAGAGCAGCCCGGAACTGGCCAATGTCATCGCCGGCATCAAACTCAAGGCTTCCGAATCTCTGAAGTCCGAACATGCGGTCGTGCTTGCGAGCTATAAGGGAACCCCGGACTATACGGCCGAACTGGTGCCCGTCGTCGAGGCTTTCCAGAAGGAACACGGCCTGAAGGCCGATGGCGTCGTCGGTGAGGCCTCGATCCGCGCGCTGACGGGCGGCGACACGACCGCCAGCAAGATCAATAAGGTTGAAATCGCGATGGAGCAGGCGCGCTGGCTCCCGGATGGATTGGGCAGCCGCTACGTCTTTATCAACCAGCCCGCCTTCACGGCCTCCTACACGGACCAGGGCGTGGAACAGTTCTCCATGCGCGTGGTTGTCGGTTCGAAGACGAACCAGACCTATTTCTTCCAGGACGAGATCCAGACCGTCGAGGTCAATCCCTACTGGGGCGTGCCACAGTCGATCATCGTCAACGAGATGTTGCCGAAGCTCAGAAGCGACCCCGGCTATCTCGACCGGATGGGCTATCAGGTCGAGGTCGGCGGCCGTGTCGTGCCTTCGTCCGCCGTCAACTGGTACGGATCGACCTCCTCGGTCGCGGTGCGACAGCCGCCGAGCAGCGACAACGCGCTTGGCGAACTGAAGATCCTCTTCCCGAACGCTCACGCGATCTACATGCATGACACGCCGTCGAAGAGCTTCTTCAAGCGCGACCAGCGGGCGCTCAGCCACGGCTGCGTGCGGCTCGCCGATCCGCGCCGCATGGCCGCTGCGGTTCTCGGCACGAGCATCGACGAAGTCGGCAAGGAAATAGCGAGCGGCCGCAACAAGGCCTTGCAGGTGCCGCAGAAGGTGCCCGTCTATGTTTCCTATTTTACCGCATGGCCCAACAAGACTGGCACCGTCGAATATTTCAACGATGTCTACGATCGCGACATGTATATGAACCGGGCATTGGACGCGACACGCAACGCTCGCCGCGCCGAGGGATAAAGGGAAGGGCCGCAAAAGCGGCCCTTTCTCATTTGCGCTTTCGCATGAGAAGTGTTTCGACCAGGTGGGGTGTCAGCTCATCGAAATGCTGGATGATGCGATCGGGAGCGAGGCTCTCGACCGGCACGTCGGAATAGCCGAACGGTACGGCAATCGACGGCACCAAAGCGTTCCGTGCGACAAGGATGTCATTGAGGCTGTCGCCAACCATCACGGAGCGCTCGGCGATGCCGCCGGCATTGGCGACCGTCGAAAGCAGATGTTCCGCATGCGGCTTGCGAACCGCGAAGGTGTCACCCCCCGAGATGGCTGCGAACCGGCCGAGCAGTCCAAGCCTTTCCAGAAGGCGCGTTGCGAGCATTTCCGGCTTGTTGGTGCAGACAGCGAGCTTCAGTCCGGCATCCTGCAGGCGATCGAGTGCCGCGATAAGGCCCGGATAGGGTACCGAATCCCCCGGCATCGAGCCGTGATAGAAGTCCACGAACTCCTTCATCTGCCAGGTAAGGTCCCTTTCGCTGAGTGCCTTGCCGCGCAGCGCGAACGTGCGCTCGATCATCGCCCTGGCGCCGTGACCGACGAGATGGGTCAGGTCGGCATAGGTGACGGGCTCGACGCCAGCCTGTGTGACTGCGTGGTTGAGGCTGGCGACGAGATCCGGAGCGGTGTCGACAAGCGTACCGTCGAGATCGAAGACGACAATGGGAGGAGACACCGGGAACCTCGTGTTGCGAAAACGATAGCAGTTCGGGTAGGCGAAGTGGGCGAGGAATGCAATGGTACGGATCAGCGCAGGCCGCTGCTGGAATCCGGCAAACCGCTCTTATTTTGGCCTTTTGTTTGCGGCGACGGGCGTGTAAGTGTCTCAGCGGAAAATAGACGGTGGCTGGCCTGCTTTGGCCTCGCCATCGTGAAGGATCACGAGGGAGCGAGTGGCGCATGGACGCCCGCCAAATGAAGATCAAGGCCGCAGCGGCGGCGCTTGAATATGTCGAGAACGGCATGCGGCTTGGAATAGGTACCGGTTCGACCGCCGAAGAATTCGTCCGGCTGCTCGCCGAAAAGGTCGCGGCGGGCTTTCAGATCGCCGGCGTGCCGACGTCCGAGCGGACAGCGAGGCTTTGCCTCGAACTCGGCGTGCCGTTGAAGTCGCTCGACGAACTGCCGGAGCTGGATCTCACCATCGACGGTGCCGATGAGGTCGATGGGAAGCTGAGATTGATCAAAGGCGGGGGCGGCGCGCTACTGCGCGAGAAAATCGTCGCCAGCGCCTCCAAGCGCATGATCGTCATTGCCGACGAATCGAAGGTTGTCGACGTGCTCGGCGCCTTCAAGCTGCCGATCGAAGTGAATCCGTTCGGGCAGGTCGCAACGCGGCTGGCGATAGAGAAGGTGGCGTCCCGGATGGGAATGACGGGCGATATCGTCGTTCGCGCGTCGGGCGACGGCCCCTATATGACCGACGGGGGACACCTCATTCTCGATGCATCTTTTGGCCGTATTCCTGATGCAGATGCGCTCGCGGCAGAGCTGAACGCCATCCCCGGGGTGGTTGAGCACGGGCTGTTTATCGGGATTGCGTCGTTGGCGATCATCGCCGGTCCGGAGGGAGCCCGTACCCTGACGGCGTCCTGAGCCGACCCGCCGCTTCGATAAGCGTCGCGGACGGCGCAGAAAAATAGGTTTCCGCACATGTCTGCCTGGAGGCGGCGATCGGCCGGGCGACAGGTGCCAACACAGGAGCATGGATAACAATGAACAAACTCACAGGTCTTGCCCGCACTTTCGCAGCTGCTGCCGTTCTCGTTTCGGTTTCGGTTCCGGCGGTTCGCGCCCAGGACGTGACGGAAGATCAAATTAAGGCCGCCCGCGCGACTATCGCGGCGCTCGGCGTGACCAACACCTTCGACAACATTCTGCCGCGTCTCGCCGAGCGCCTGAAGAATACGCTGATCCAGTCCTCGCCGAACCACCAGGAACTGATCACCGCTACGGTCGACGAGAAGGCGCTCGCCCTTGCGGCGCGGCGTGCGGATCTGGAGCGCGAGGCCGCAACCATCTACGCCAAGACCTTCTCGGTCGAGGAACTGAACGCGATCACCGAGTTCTACAGCTCGCCCGCCGGTAAGAAGCTGCTGAACGATGGTCCGATCGCCTCCCGCGAGTTGCTGAAGGCAGCCGATATCTGGGCCGCCGGCGTTTCGCGCGACCTGACCCAGGAGGCGACCAAGTCGCTCGATACGACCATCGGCGGCGCTCCTGCAGCCGACGCTGGCAGCGCTGCGCCGGCACAGCAGTAATTGCCGCAAGGCCGACCACAGATCGACGAAGCCCGGAGCGATCCGGGCTTTTCTTTTTTTGCGCCGCAATACTATATCAGTGGCGAAGGGTGAGGCGGGGTTCATGCCGTCCATCCTCCAATCCGACATTGTCGACTGATACGATTTTCACACCAGGAGCTCGCCATGACCGCTTTCGACTATGACCTCTTCGTGATCGGCGGTGGTTCGGGTGGCGTCAGAAGCGGGCGTCTCGCAGCGGCGCTCGGCAAGAAGGTGGCGATTGCGGAGGAGTTTCGTTATGGTGGCACCTGCGTGATCCGCGGCTGCGTGCCGAAGAAGCTCTATGTCTATGCCTCGCAATATTCGGAACATTTCGAGGACGCGGCGGGCTTCGGCTGGACGGTTGGCGAAAGCCGCTTCGATTGGGCCAAGCTGGTCGCGGCCAAGGAACAGGAAATCTCCCGTCTGGAGGGCCTCTACCGCAAGGGGCTTGCGAATGCCGGCGCCGAAATCCTCAATACTCGCGCCGAACTCGTAGGGCCCAACACGGTGCGGCTGCTGGCGAGCGGAGAGACCGTCACGGCCGAGCGCATCGTGATCGCAGTCGGCGGGCATCCGAGCCCGCACGACGCGCTTCCGGGGCACGAACTCTGCATCAGCTCCAACGAAGCCTTTGATCTCGCCGAACTGCCGAAATCGATCCTCATTGCCGGCGGCGGCTATATTGCCATCGAATTCGCCAATATTTTCCATGGGTTGGGCGTTGAGACGACGCTCATCTATCGCGGCAAGGAAATTCTTTCGCGCTTTGATCAGGACCTCAGGCGCGGCCTGCACGCGGCGATGGAAGAGAAGGGCATCCGCATCCTGTGCGAGGACATCATTCAGTCGGTATCGACGGATGCGCAAGGCCGACGCGTCGCTCAGACGATGAAGCACGGCGAACTTGTCATCGACCGAGTGATGCTCGCTCTGGGGCGCGTGCCGAACACCAAAGGGCTCGGCCTCGAAACCGCTGGCGTCAAGGTCAACGAGCGCGGCGCAATCATTGTCGATGCCTTCTCGCGCACAAGCGCGCCGGGCATCTACGCGCTCGGCGACGTGACCGACCGCGTACAGCTGACGCCGGTGGCGATCCACGAGGCCATGTGCTTCATCGAGACCGAATACAAGAACAACCCGACGTCGCCGGATCATGACCTGATCGCGACGGCCGTGTTCTCGCAGCCGGAGATCGGCACGGTCGGAATGACGGAAGAAGACGCCGCGCGCAAATTCGATGAGCTCGAAATCTATCGCGCCGAGTTCCGTCCGATGAAGGCGACCCTTTCGGGACGGAAGGAAAAGATGATCATGAAGCTTGTGGTCAACGCCGCCGACCGTAAGGTGGTCGGTGCACATATCCTCGGCCACGATGCCGGCGAAATGGCGCAGTTGCTCGGAATTCCGCTCAAGGCCGGATGCACCAAGGACGACTTCGATCGCACCATGGCCGTGCATCCGACGGCGGCGGAGGAACTGGTGACCATGTACCAGCCTTCCTACCGGATCAGGAAAGGCGAACGGGTCGCTTGAGCCTGCTTGCCAGCGGCAACGCGGCCACCGATGTTTTCTGGTAGAATGGCTTTCCAAGCCCCACGTTAACGTTTATAAGCCCGCATCCGCGAAGTCATCGGCTCGGGGGGCGGGCGCGACGGCTGGGATCATGGAAATCCGAATACCGGGCGGTTGTACAACCGCAGGCGCGACGTGCGCGGGTCTCCCGCGTCAGACAACAGGTGATGGAAATGGCACAGACTTGGACTCCGAACAGCTGGCGGCAGAAACCCATTCAGCAGGTGCCGGATTATCCGGACCTCGCAACGCTTGAGGCAGTGGAAACACGCCTCGCGAAGTATCCGCCGCTCGTCTTTGCCGGCGAGGCGCGGCGTCTGAAGACTGCGCTCGCCAATGTTGCCGAGGGTCGTGGTTTCCTGCTGCAGGGCGGCGACTGCGCGGAGAGCTTTGCCGAGCACGGCGCCGACACCATCAGGGACTTCTTCCGCGCCTTCCTCCAGATGGCCGTCGTCCTGACCTTCGGCGCACAGCAGCCCGTGGTCAAGGTCGGCCGCATCGCCGGCCAGTTCGCCAAGCCGCGCTCCTCAGGCGTGGAAAAGCAGGGTGACGTGACGCTGCCAAGCTACCGCGGCGACATCATCAACGGCATCGAATTCACGGAAGAGGCCCGCGTGCCGAATCCGGAGCGGCAGATCATGGCCTACCGCCAGTCCGCTGCAACGCTGAACCTGCTGCGTGCCTTCGCGATGGGCGGCTACGCCAACCTCGAGAACGTGCACCAGTGGATGCTGGGCTTCGTCAAGGACAGCCCGCAGGCCGAGCGCTACCGCAAGCTCGCTGACCGGATCTCCGAGACCATGGATTTCATGAAGGCGATCGGCATCACTTCGGAAAACCACCCGAGCCTACGCGAGACCGATTTCTTCACAAGCCATGAGGCGCTGCTGCTCGGCTACGAGCAGGCGCTCACCCGCGTCGACTCGACCTCCGGTGACTGGTATGCGACCTCGGGCCACATGATCTGGATCGGCGACCGCACGCGTCAGCCCGACCATGCGCACGTCGAATATTGCCGCGGCATTAAGAACCCGCTTGGCCTCAAGTGCGGCCCGTCGCTGACTGCCGACGGTTTGCTGGAACTGATCGACCTTCTCAACCCGGCAAACGAGGCGGGCCGCCTGACGCTCATCTGCCGTTTCGGTCACGACAAGGTGGCCGAGCATCTGCCGCGCCTCATCCGCGCGGTCGAGCGCGAGGGCAAGAAGGTCGTTTGGTCGTGCGATCCGATGCACGGCAACACGATCACGCTCAACAACTACAAGACCCGGCCCTTCGAACGGATCCTGTCGGAAGTCGAAAGCTTCTTCCAGATTCACCGCGCCGAAGGCACGCACCCGGGCGGCATCCACATCGAGATGACCGGCAACGATGTCACCGAATGCACCGGCGGCGCCCGTGCGCTTTCTGGTGACGACCTTGCCGATCGCTACCACACCCATTGTGATCCGCGTCTGAATGCGGATCAGGCGCTTGAACTTGCCTTCCTGCTCGCTGAGCGCATGAAGGGCGGCCGCGACGAGAAGAAGATGGTCGTCAACGGCTGATCGGGGACGGAGGCCGCCTAGTTCAAAATTTCTGAACGATCGGCGCGTCGTCTGAATTTGACAGGGCCGGGCCAGCCGATAAAGCTGGCCCGGTTTTTTATTCGAGTGCGAATTGAACGACGGGAGGACGTCAATGGAAATTCATGAAGGCGGCTGCCTTTGCGGCGCCGTGCGGTTCAAGACGCGCGGGAAGCTGAGGGAGATCATCTTCTGCCATTGCTCGCAGTGCCGGAAACAAACCGGCCTCTATTATGCCGCCACGAACGTGCAGAACGACGATATCGATGTTGAAGGCGGGGACAATGTGACCTGGTACCGTTCGAGCCCCGAGGCGCAGCGCGGCTTTTGCCGGGTCTGTGGATCGGCGCTTTTCTGGAAGGCCGACGCTCTCGACTACACGTCAATTCTTGCGGGTACCTTCGAGACGCCGACGCGGCTTGAACCAGGCTATCATATCTATTGCGCCGACAAGGGTGACTACTACGATATCGTGGACGAACTGCCGAGGTTTGACCGGGGCCGCGCCTGAGAACATTTGCCTATTGTCCCGGCGTCGTCGCTGCCCGGTCGAAAGCGCTTGCCAAGGCTTCGAACTTCACGGCCTGCCAGAAGGCATATTCCTCGACCAACCGTTCGCTTAGCCAGAACTGGCCGCGCGCGCCATCATCGGGCCTGCCGATAAAACCGGACTTCTCCGCGTTTGAAAACAGACGGCGGACATGGGTGTTCGATATGGCATAGTGCTCTGCGAGTGCCGCTAGGTTGACGCTGATCGATACCCTTCCGTCCTCCGGAACAAGACTTGACGGGCGCGCCATCAGGTCGTCGAGCAGTACGCCGCCAGACTCCGACCACACGAACACAGCGACCCCCTGCGGTGGCTGCGTCCACTTGCTGTCTGCAAGCAGACGCCGTGCGGCAATCGGCTGAGCGCGTTCGAAAATGGTTATGTCGGCGTCGATACGCGCGACCCTGGTCCCTCCATCCAAAAGGTCGAGCGTTCTCATCTGGCTTTTGAACCAGAGTTGCATCGCATGCTGGCTGACTTCCGTCGGCTCCAGCGGGCGCGTCCTCCTGGTTCGGCCGCCGCTGGCGGGCCGGAGCATCTTATAGGCGAGCAGTTCGGCAAGAAATGCAGTCGCGGTGTTCCGGCTCGCCCCGCCAGTTTCGCGCATCAGTTTCAGCAAGCGCGCCGCCGTGACGCCGGAGTCGGGATCGTTGCGGTCGCGTTCGAGGTGGAGGGCATAGGCCGCCTGCGTGAGTATCCACTTCTGGTGGGCGGCCACCATGCGTGCGACGCGCGGGAAGAGATCGTTCAGTGAGATGAGGTTGCGCGCACCCACCTGCAAGGCTGGTCGAAATTCCGGATTTTGCAGCAACGCCTCCACCGTGAAACCAGGTGGGCTCTTTTGCTTAACGTTTTCCTTTCCCGCAACCCGCTGCATTTGCGCGTATGTCCCCACTTGCGCTGCAACGAAACACGGCCATCGACGCGTGTTCCGGGCAACACACAGCCTTGTTCTGGCAATTCGCTAGCATTTCAACCTTGCGCTTAACGTGCAAGTTCATTGTTCGTTTCAGGCGAACTTCCACGCGCCGCTAACGTCGCAGCGGCGAATGTTTCGCAATAAGTTAATGGAGAGCTCGTCATGTTCTCGTGATCCCGCTTGATCGCGGGCCGCTTGCAGGGGCCTGGTCCCAGGCTCTTCAGAATGGAGAACGCAACGGTCTTGAACAATAATGGCGCTGCATCTCTGCTACCCTGCATTTTCAGGGTGCGCCTCAAAGGTTAATTTTTTTCATACCCCAATAAGTTGCGCTATTTCCCCGTCCATTCCTGTCCTCGGTCAGTCGCGGGCATGGACTGCGCAATCTGACGATTGAGGTTGGCAAGCTCGGAGCGCAGCTCAGAGATTTCGCGGAGCAGCACGTCATCCACCTTGTGGTGGAGGGCAATCAGCTCGACTTCGGCCTTGAGATTGACCTCGTAGTCCTTCGACGCGGCAAAGCGATCGCGTTCGGCCTGACGGTTCTGCGACATCATGATGACCGGCGCCTGTAGCGCCGCAAGCATCGAAAGCACCAGATTGAGGAAGATGTACGGGTAGGGATCGAATGCGCCCCGCACGAGAAGGATCGAGTTGATGACGATCCAGGCGACGAGGAAGGCGCAGAATCCGAGGATGAAGGTCCAGGACCCGCCGATGCGCGCGATGGCATCGGCAAGCCGGGCGCCAAAGGAAAGGCTGGTGTCGAACGCCGCATGCGTATCCGTCGAAAGAGGCCGCCGCTCTTTTGCATGCCTCAGGATGCGGCGTTCGATTTCGCTCAACTGGCTACTGGGCTTGCCTAACAGGATTTGGGAAATTTCGTTGAGATGCGGCATGTTGGCCTCCGGAAATGGCTCGGAAGCTATTTAGGACGGTGCGGGAAAAACTGTGAAGCGGTTTTTGTCAGCGACCCGATGACGCGCGAAAGGCGACTTGCCCAGTGTCGCGCCGAGCACGGCCGGACGGCGACGACCGGGGCAGTTTGCGCCCCGGCCGTCGGGATTCAGGAACCGACGGGGAAGAGTTCGGCGTGGGACTTGAAGAAGCGTTCCGTGCTGAACCGCTTGCCGAACATCATGTCGTGCTGAAGGAAGCGATAATCGCGTAGCGACGCGGGTATCTTCGGCCGCCGCGACCACTCTGCGATATCCTTGCCGTTCTTGCGGACCACCATATAGCGGTCGATGACACGGTACTGGTCGTAAACCTTACCCAGGAAGCCGGTGTAGTAGGGGTGCTCGTAGCCGGCCTGCTTCAGGATCTGATAGGAAAGGAAAGCCGGGCTGATCGTCCCGATGTTCTTTTTCGGGCCAGTCTTGTTCGACCAGACGACGAGCGGCGTTTCGTGCTGCGCCTTCATCTGTTCCTTCGTGCCCTTGCGCGAGGCGGTCACGTCGTTCATGTAACCGGTGTTGGTGTAGACGGTGTTGAGCGGCGGAAGATGATCGCCGAAGAGCACGATGATCGTCTCGCGGTCGCGCTTCTTCGCCCAGTCCATCAACATCTTCAGGCTATCGTCCGCCTCCTTGATGCCCTGGGCATAGGTTGCGAGCACCTGACGGTCGCCGTCGGGGAGATTGCCTTCGACCTTGATCGTGTTCTTCGCGTAGCGGTTAGGCTCGTAGGGACCATGGCCTTGCAAGGTCACCGTGAAGAAGAAGAAGGGGTCTTCCATGTCATCCGCCTGGCGGATGATTTCTTTCATCAGCGATTCGTCCGAAGCGAAGATCCCGCGCTTCTGCATCGCCGGCAGGTTCTCCTCCGAGCGGAACGTGTCGAAGCCGAAGGCCTTGTAGACGGCGGTGCGGTTCCAGAACCAGCCCTGGAAGGGATGAATGGCGCGCGAGACGTAGCCTTCGCTGCGGAAGAAGGTTGCGAGCGAGGGGATCGGATTGCGGATATATTGCTGGTAGGGAATGCTGCCATAGGGCAGGAAGGCATTCGAAAAGCCGGTCAGCGTCTCGAATTCGACATTAGCGGTCATGCCGCCGAATTCCGGCGAGAAGACGTTACCCACCTGCATTTCACGGACCGTCGGCATCGGGTCGGGCGAAAGCTTCACGTGGGGCAGGCGAGTAGGATCCCAGAAGGATTCGCTCATGACCACGATCACGTCCGGCTTGCTGCGATGCGTCGTTCCGGCCGGCAGCGGCTTGACCGGAATGCGGTCGATCGCATCCGCCATGTAGCCGGCCGGCGCGCTGACATTGGCCATCGGCAGGTTGATCGCGAAGGCGAGTGCAAAGCCGTTGTGGCGATAGTTCTCAGTCTGGTCCCACATGATCGGGATGACCCGCAAACGGTCGCGGATCCACGAGAACTGGTTGTAGTCCATGATATGCCAGAAGGCGACGAGCAGCGGCAGGGCAAAGGCGACCCGAACGACACGCTCCCTGCGTGTCAGCTTAGGAAAGTTCCGCCAGGCATAGCGCAGGAGCAGGCCGATGGTGGCGATCATAGCGATCAGCCCGACCACGACCGCGACGGCGGTCCACGGGCGGTCCTTAACAAGGACGGGCATCAACTCCATGATCTGCCGCCCGAAAAGGAAATCGGTCGGATAAAGCGGATCGGAGAGGAAGACCTGCTTCTGCTCGCTGATGAAGGCCGGCAGAATCGCAAGCGGCACGACGAGGAGGGCCGCCTTGTGCTCGCGACCAAAGAGTGCATCGACCGCAAGCAGAACCAGGAAGAAAACAGCGATGGTCGTCCAGGCGGGACGCATGGGATCGATGAAATAGGCGACGGTTTCGCCAAAGGACTGGCGCACGATCAGTTCGACCGCGAATACGAGGGCGGCAGCGATAAAAAGAGAAAAGAACGCGCTGCGCGTGCCGGCCAGCGCCTTGGCGTTTCTGACGGAGGACCCAGACCTATCTATGAAGGTCCGGGAGCGTCTCGCGGCGGCGGAATCGATACTGGCCAACGGCGTCTCCAAATTCATAAATCTTTCGTCCAACTGTCATACGACTGTCATCTTGAACGGGGGATGAATGGCTAAACCAGCTTGGATGGCCGCGAGTTCCACGCACGCGAAAAGATCATAGTCTCGCCGCGTAAAGGGCGGGAAATGCAGAATTTTTCGGAATCTTTGAGTTGATTGCGATTGGCTGTGGGTTTTTTCCCGCGGTATGCGGTAAGACAGGGCGTACGTCAGAAGTATTCGCTGAGAAAAGACCACAGGCCCCGCTCATGACTGCACAGAAAGCCGCTCCCTCAACGCTACGGATTGCCGTGGCCCAGCTCAATCCGACCGTCGGCGACATCGCCGGCAATCTGGCGAAGGCACGCGAGGCGCGCGCGGACGCGGCGCGCCAGGGCGCCGATTTGCTCCTGTTCACCGAACTCTTCATTTCCGGCTACCCGCCCGAAGATCTCGTTCTGAAACCGGCATTTCTGAAGACCTGCCTGCAGGCCGTCGAGAGGCTCGCCGCCGACACGGAAGATGGAGGCCCAGGCGTCGTCATCGGCTTTCCGCGTCAGGCCGGCGCGCTCCGTCACAATTCGATCGCGGTCCTGGACGGAGGCAAGATCATTGCGATCCGCGACAAGGTGGACCTGCCGAACTATGGCGAGTTCGACGAGAAACGGGTGTTCGATGCCGGTGGAATGCCCGGTCCCGTCAACTTCCGCGGCGTGCGTATCGGCATACCGATCTGCGAGGACATTTGGGGCGATCTCGGCGTCTGCGAAACACTCAAGGAAAGCGGCGCCGAAATCCTGCTGTCCCCGAACGGTTCGCCCTATTACCGCGGCAAGGTCGATGTCCGCCATCAGGTCGTCCTGAAGCAGGTAATCGAGACGGGCCTGCCGATGATCTACGCAAATCAGCTCGGCGGCCAGGACGAGCTGGTCTTCGATGGTGCGAGCTTCGCCTTCAATGCGGACAAGTCACTCGCCTTCCAGATGAGCCAGTTCGAGGAAGCGGTCGCAATCTCCGAATGGAGGCGAGGCGAGGAGGGTTGGACCGCGGAGAACGGGCTCAATTCACGCATACCGGAAAGCGACGAGGCGGATTACCGCGCCTGCATGCTGGGGCTAAGGGACTACGTCAACAAGAACGGCTTCAAGAATGTCGTGCTCGGCCTTTCGGGCGGCATCGACTCCGCAATTTGCACAGCGCTAGCCGTCGACGCGCTAGGCGAGGAGCGGGTGCGCACCGTCATGCTGCCGTACCGATACACCTCGCAAGAGTCGCTAAAGGACGCCGAGGCCTGTGCCAAGGCGCTCGGATGCCGCTACGATATCGTCGCGATTGAAGAGCCCGTAGAGGGCTTCCTCAACGCGCTCTCCGATGCGTTCGAGGGCACCGAATCCGGCATCACCGAGGAAAATCTCCAGAGCCGTACGCGTGGGACGATCCTGATGGCGATCTCCAACAAATTTGGCTCGATGGTGGTGACGACCGGCAACAAATCCGAAATGTCGGTCGGCTACGCCACGCTCTACGGCGACATGAACGGCGGCTTCAATCCGATCAAGGACCTCTACAAGATGCAGGTCTATGCGCTTTCGCGCTGGCGCAATGGCGCGGTACCGCCGGGCGCGCTCGGGCCATCCGGCGAAGTCATCCCGCAGAACATCATCGACAAGGCGCCTTCCGCCGAACTTCGGCCGAACCAGACCGACCAGGACTCGCTGCCGCCCTATCCGGTGCTGGATGACATTCTGGAATGCCTGGTGGAAAAGGAGATGAGCACGGAGGAAATCGTCGCCCGCGGGCACGATGAACCGACCGTCCATCGCGTCGAACACCTGCTTTACATCGCCGAATACAAGCGCCGGCAGTCGGCTCCGGGCGTAAAGATCACCAAGAAGAACTTCGGTCGCGACCGGCGTTATCCGATTACCAATCGCTTCCGTGACAGGGGGTAGTGATGCGCAGCTCGGTGGAGATCTTCGACATCGGCAGCGGCGAGACGCGTACAGTCTGGCAGACGGAGCGGCTGGTCGAGGCGCCCAATTGGTCGCCGGATGGCCGCCATCTGATCATCAACGGCGACGGCCGGCTTTATCGTCTTGCGCTCGACGGTTCCGAACCGGTTGAGATCGACACCGGCTTTGCCCGTCAGTGCAACAACGACCACGGCATTTCCCCGGACGGCCAATCGCTCGTCATCAGCGACAAGAGCGAATTCGGCAAGTCGGCGATTTATGTCCTGCCGATCGGGGGCGGTGTGCCCCGTTTGGTGACGCCGAACCTGCCGTCCTACTGGCACGGCTGGTCGCCCGACGGGCGGACATTTGCCTATTGCGGTATCCGCGATCAGGTCTTCGACATCTACACGATCCCTGCCGAAGGCGGCGAGGAGCGCCGCCTGACTCACGGTGAAGGGCGCAATGACGGGCCAGACTGGTCGCCGGACGGACATTGGATCTATTTCAATTCGAGCCGCACCGGCCGCATGCAGATCTGGCGGGTTCGCCCCGACGGCAGCGATGTGCAACGCATCACCGACAGTCCTTATGGTGACTGGTTTCCGCACCCCTCGCCGGATGGCCGGCACTTGCTGGTGCTCTCCTATGACGGCGACGTCTTCGACCACCCGCGCGACCTTGACGTCAGGCTTCGCCTGATGGACCCGGAAGGCGGCAATGCCCGGGTGCTGTTCGAACTCTTCGGCGGGCAGGGGACGATGAATGTCCCGAACTGGTCGCCGACGGGCGAGGCATTTGCGTTCGTGCGATATCAGCCCGAGTGATTCTGCTTGCATGGACGCCACCTGACCGCCTCAGGCCGGCAGATCGTAGGGCGTGATCAGGATCGGGCGAGACGTATAGTCGCTATCGCATTTTCTCGAGGAGGAGACCCGATGAAGACCGACAACACGGTGAGGAGGCGCGTCGAACGCGTTTGGCTGACGGAGGATTCCTGCAGCATCGAGGCGTTCCGCGCCCAGGTCGAGCGGCGCACCAATCCGGCCGACTATCCGCATGCGGCCGATTGCCAGAAGAACGTCCTGATCTATGACAGCGCCAGCCTCGTTGCCGATTGCAGGACGGATGACGGCCGGCGCGCGGCTCTGGCGGAGATTTGCGAGGTCCTGGCCGAGGGACCGGGCGTTGCGGTATTCAAGCGCGCCTTCGCCGATACGAGAATTATCGACGAGGCAAGCCGTATCTTTGACGAGATCATCGAGGAGCAACACCGCACGAACAGTGGCGGCGGCGACCACTTCGCCAAGCCCGGCGCCAACGACCGCATCTGGAACTCGCTGGAGAAACATTGCCTGCGCTCTCCTGAAAATTTCGCGGCCTATTACGGCAACGCGGTCATCGCGCTCGTCAGCGAAGCCTGGCTCGGGCCGTACTACCAGATGACCGCACAGGTCAACCGCGTCAATCCGGGCGGCGCGGCGCAGTCGGCGCATCGGGACTATCATCTCGGTTTCCAGACATCGGCGGTCATCGAGCAATATCCGGCACATGTGCACAAGCTCTCGCCCGTCCTGACGCTGCAAGGCGCCGTCGCCCATTGCGACATGCCGCTCGAAAGCGGGCCGACCTTGTTCCTGCCCTACAGCCAGAGCTATGTGCCCGGCTATCTCGCGCTGAAAAGGCCGGAGTTCAAGGCATATTTCGACGAGAACCACGTCCAGCTTCCGCTTGAGAAGGGCGATACGGTGTTCTTCAATCCGGCGCTCTTCCATGCGGCGGGCACCAACCGTTCGGCAGGCATCAAGCGCGTCGCAAATCTCCTCCAGGTCTCTTCCGCCTTCGGACGCGCGATGGAAACGGTCGATCGAGAGCGAATGTGCGCGATGCTCTATCCGGCCCTGAAGGCCCTCGCGGCGGACGGAAGGCTCTCGGCTGGCGAGATTGCCAACGCGATTGCTTCCTGCGCCGAAGGGTATTCGTTCCCGACCAATCTCGATCGCGACCCGCCGCTCGGTGGCCTGGCGCCGAAGACGCAAGCACAGCTGATGCATGAAGCACTGGCGGCCGGTTGGGAGACTAAGGCCTTCGTGGAGGCGCTGGCCGCGCAGGCGGAGAAAAAGAGAAGCTGAGGAACGCCGCGATGCTCCCGAGGCTTCGAATGCGGGAGCTTGGAACCGCAATAAAGGAGGAGATCCATGAGCACGGACTATGGCCGTCTCGATGGCAAGATCGCAATCGTGACCGGCGGCACGCAAGGGCTCGGTGCGACGATCGCCGCGCTCTTTGCCGAACGGGGTGCGACCGGCATCGTCATCTGCGGGCGCAACACCGCTAAAGGCGAGGCAAAAGCAGCCGAGATCGGTAAGGCGACCGGCACCAAGGTGGTTTACGTGGCGGCCGATCTCGAGCGGGTCGACGACGCCCGCAAGGTTGTTGCCGCATGTGACAGGGAATTCGGCCGAGTGGACGCATTGGTCAATGCCGCCGCAATTACCGACCGCGGCACGATCCTCGACACCACGCCAGAACTCTTCGACCGCATGTTCGCGGTCAACGTGCGCGCGCCCTTCTTCCTGATGCAGGAAACGGTCAAGATAATGCGGCGCGAAAAAATCGAGGGCACGATCGTCAATATCGGTTCGATGTCGGCCAAGGCGGGCCAGCCCTTTATTGCCGCCTATTGCGCGTCGAAAGGTGCCTTGGAGACGCTGACCAAGAACACGGCCTACGCGCTCCTGCGCAACCGCATCCGCGTCAACGGCCTCAACATCGGCTGGATGGCGTCGGAAGGTGAGGATCGCATCCAGCGCGAATATCATGACGCGCCGGCAGACTGGCTCGAAAAGGCGGCAGCCAACCAGCCTTTCGGCCGCCTTGTCGATCCAGCCGAAGTCGCGCGCGCCTGCGCCTATCTCTCCTCGGCGGAATCCGGTCTGATGACCGGTTCGGTGATCTGCTTCGACCAATCGATCTGGGGCGCCTACGACGGCTCCCCCCATCCGACGGCGCCACTCTGACGCGGCGCCGGTTCTCCATGCAGTGCGAAGGGTAAGCGAGCTGTTCGGCTCGTCTTGCCTTTCGCCAGCGGCTGTGCCCATATGTGGCCGTCAGGTGCCCGCCACGGCGGGAGAATCGGGAATCCGGTGCAAGTCCGGAACGTGCCCAACGCTGTGATGGGGACGGTCGCGCAAAGACAAGTTCTGAATTTACTCAGGACACTGCCACTGAATCTCTTCAAGTGATTTGGGAAGGCGGCGCGACCGGATGAACCAGAGTCAGAAGACCGGCCTGGCGAGATAGACCGGCCCCGCGCGGACGGCGGGAGGTTGTGCATTGTTGGGGATCGAACGATGCTGCCTGACCCGAGCGGCTGCCTGACGGCGGCCGGAGCCTTTTCGCCGGACGAGCGTGCCGCCGTCTACCGCGCCATTGAAACACGCCGCGACGTGCGTGACGAATTCCTTCCAGATCCGCTGCCGGACGAGCTCGTTGCCCGCCTGCTTGGTGCTGCCCACCAGGCGCCGTCGGTCGGCTTCATGCAGCCTTGGAACTTCGTACTCGTCCGTCAGAACGAGACGCGAGAGAAGGTTTGGAAGGCGTTCGAGCGCGCCAACGAGGAAGCGGCGCTGATGTTCTCCGGCGAGAGACAGGCGCAATACCGCGCGCTGAAGCTGGAAGGCATCCGCAAGGCGCCGCTCAGCATCTGCATCACCTGCGATCGCACGCGCGGTGGATCGGTCGTGCTTGGACGGACGCACAATCCGCAGATGGACGTCTATTCGACCGTCTGTGCGGTCCAGAACCTGTGGCTCGCGGCACGCGCCGAAGGCGTCGGCGTCGGTTGGGTCAGCATTTTCCACGAGCAGGAGATCAAGTCGATCCTCGGCATACCGGAGCATATCCAAATCGTCGCCTGGCTCTGCCTCGGATTTGTCGACAGGCTCTATCAGCAGCCGGAACTCGCAGTGAAGGGATGGCGTCAGCGCCTGCCGCTCGAGGATCTTGTCTTCGAGGAATCGTGGGGCGTTCCAAGATGATGAATCGCTTCAATTCAATATGATAGTCGGAAGATCTGCACTGCTTTGCGACCATGCGGGCTGGTCAGCCGAGCGGTATTTCTGAGGCTGATGGGGTCAATTGCCCTGGATCGGCTGGTAGCCCGGGCCGAGCGGATGCTTCAGGTCGATCGCGCTTTTCTCTTGTGGCAGGAATGTCGGGCCGACGACACGAACCTTGCTGTTCGCCGGGTCGTAGGGCCTTTCCCGCACGGGCTTTGCTTGTGCGGATTCCGCAGCCGGTTTCCGGTCGCCATTGATCGTGATGACCGACGGCTTGCTTCCTGCCGTCGCGTTGCCGCCATTTTGTGTCACCGCGCCATTCGGAATCCGGCAGCCGCAAATCCCTGGCGCGCCGACGCCGCGCGCCCGGTAGGCAAAGGCCGTCGGCAGTTCGGTATAGGGCCTTCCGGTCAATGCCGAGACCATCTGGTCGCTCTCTTCGGTCGCCAGGACATGGTAGTAGAGTTCCGTTTGCGCACCTGGGCAACGCGCCTGACAAAGCTCGGCGTCACGGGCAAAATCTGCCGGCGTCGCATTTGAGGAGATCGGGAAAAAGGCCCCATCACAGGTGCGCACGCACATTGTCCTGAGGCTGCCCATGGGCTCCTCGTGCAGCAACGGAAAATCCTGCATATCGCTGTCGTCACTTAATAGCGGATAATCTTCGCTGTCCGGCGGGAGATCCCTGAGGATATTGCGCGGGAGCTCGGCATCGTCGACCGCGGCACTGGCGAACTTATCCTGCTCCTCGATTGGATCCAGGGCCTCGTTGGCCTCGTCATAGCAGCCGTTCAGTTCCAGCGCGGCAAGAATGCGCCGGCGCGTGTCGCCCGTGTCGCTCGATATCAACGAGCGGCGGTGCGCCTTCAGCCTTTGAAGGTTATCCTCCATGCGGGCGATGGTCTCATCCAACACCGCGCATGCCTCGTCGTTGTCGCCGCCGATGACGACGACACTGCCGGTACCGCACTCCATCCGGCGTCGCTCGTTCTTCGCCCGGCGAAGCTCGATGTTCTGGCGGGAGACGGCGCCGGTGAAATCCCGCAGATTGGCCGTTGGGGTTACGACCGTGGAAAGATCGGCGAGCCGTGCATTTAGACGTTCACAAACGGTCGAGGCCGACGCACCGTCAGCCATCGCCAGCAGCGCCGGGAGCAAGGCGACCGCCGCACATCTGAGCTTCCGGGACACGAAACTCCGGGACACTGGCGCTTGTCTCTTCTGCTTTGGCGCGCGATCCCTTCTTCGAGGACATTCACGACCGCCAACCCCTGTTTCGCCATATCATAAGGCCTTGACGTAACAGCGCAACGTCAAGGCGAAGTTTTGGGTTAACATGGCAAACAGCGAGCGACGGAAGGGCCCGGGCCGCGCTTCGCGGCCCGGCAAGAAGTGTCAAGCCGCCCGTGCGGTTTCGAGAGACATCGGGCGCTCGAGCACGGTGCCCTCGATCGCGGCGACCTGCTTCATCGTTTCGAGCAGCTCTTGGGTCACTTCCCACGCCACTGCCACGGCGAAGACGGAGCCGATCCGGTGCGGGTCGGCAATGCGTTCCCCGGGGCACCCCATCCGACGAAACATTCTTTCCAGAAAGACGTCGGTGACGGTGACGATATGGCTGATGCCGGAGGCAAGGCCGAGTTCGCCCACGCCACACATGAGTTCCGCAGCGGCGACCGTCACTTGATTCGACGAACGATCCTGCGAAATATCCGGGTCGATGCAGAAGCGGCTCGATTCCCACACCGAGGCGCTGCGGATCTCGGGATTGTCGCCGAGCAGGATCGGAAACGTGTCGTCCAGCATATTTGGCCCGAGGGTCGGCAAAAGCCGCAGCGATCCGCGCAACTTTCCGGTATCCGGCGCGTAAGACATCACATAGAGGGGGTTCGCCTTGTCGTAATGGTCGATTTCCCACTCGCCGTCCGTCTTCACGTCCCATTTGAGGAAGTCATGGAACACGCGCTTGCGCAGCCGGAACATTTCGTCGATGGCCCGCGGGTGCTGTCCGCGAGCGTTACCGTTCACAATCCTGATCATCTTTCGCTCCATCGTTTTTGCGCGATGGGCAGATGCTGTCAGGCTCAACTGACACATGTAACTGTCGATAGTGACAGTTCAAAAGGCGAATTTTTCCTACTAAATTTGCGGGGCTTTTGTTCGAGGGGAGACGGTAATGGTTAATTTGACCCGTCAGATGGTGGGGATCAGTGCGTGGCGAACCGCCTGCGCCACGGCTTGCGTATTGGAGACAACGTTCAACTTGCGACGCGCATTGGTCATGAAGAAGCGGACGGTACGCTCGGAGATGCCGAGTATTGTGGCGATTTCCCAGTAACTCTTGCCGGCCGCCGACCAGGTCAGTACCTCGGTTTCGCGGCCCGTCAGCCGCATGTCGCGCTCATCGATCGCGCCGGCCATAGCCGCATGTTCCAACATCGATGCGTGGAAGAGGTTGGCGGCCAGCTGGAAGTCACGCAGATGGCAGCGCCGGTAGGTGGACCATTCCGTGGGCGACATGTTGGCGTTGATGGCAAGAAGCGCCATGCGTCCGGCCGGTGACGGCAGCGGCAGCGCGACGCCTTCCGTCGAAAGCCCGATTTCCTCCGCGGCCTGAAAGAGCGGTTCGCACTCCGGAAAGCGCCGGCGGGCGGTCGTCCATTCGACAGGTCGAACGCCGCCGAGCGCAAGCCGCAGGATGGGATCAATGCGGTAGAGGCCTTTTGAGACATAGATTTCAGCGGCATAGGCGCCGAACGTGTGGTGCAGACGGCAGACCTTCAGGCCGTCGGCGAGGGGCTCCGCTTCCAGATATAGCAGATGCGCAATCTTGAACGTGCGGCGCATCAACGCGAAGAACTGCTCGGGTTCAGCGCAGCCCCCGTACTCCACAATGTCCAATAGATCGAGGACAGCCTGTTGATCCGTCATGCCCAACACCGAATCTTGCCCCTAGATAAGCATGGTAATGGGGGCATGCTTTGTCTAGTGCAATATTTCGTAAACGCTGCAAACTATTGCCCTTTCTAAATTCATGGTTGAATTTTGATCGGGTAAACGTCGCGGGCCGCTCGATTGGCGGCCCGACCGGGCCCCTCCGTCATACCGGATGACTTGCCTCGACGACCGCAAGAGCAGCCATGTTGACCACGCCGCGCGATGTAACCGAAGGCGAAAGAATGTGCGCCGGCAAGGCGGAGCCCAGAAGGATCGGCCCGACATGCAGGCTGTCCGTCATCGTCTTGACCACACCGAGCGTAATGTTGGCTGCATCCAGGTTAGGGAATACGAGCAGGTTGGCTTCGCCGTTCAGCGCGCTGTCCGGCATCACACGCTGGCGTAGGATCTCGGAGATCGCCGAGTCGCCGTGCATCTCGCCGTCGACCTCGAGGTCGGGTGCGAGTTCACGTACGAGATGCAGCGCCGCGCGCATTTTCGAAGCGCTTTCGGAGTCGCGCGAGCCGAAATTCGAATGCGACACGAGTGCCGCACGTGGTGTGATGCCGAAGCGGCGGATTTCTCCAGCTGCCATCACGGTCGTCTGCGCAATCTCCTCGGCGCTCGGATTGTAGCTGACGTAGGTATCGGTGAAGAAGGTTGCACCGCGCTGCGAGATGAGCAGGCTCAACGCGGAGAAATCGAGAACGCCCGCCCGCTTGCCGATGATCTGCGAAACATCGCGCAGGTGTTTGCTGTAGCGTCCTTCGACGCCGCAGATCAGCGCATCCGCTTCGCCGCGCTTGACCGCGAGAGCGCCGATCACCGTCGTGTTCGTGCGCACGATGGTACGGGCCGCTTCCGGGATGACGCCGCGGCGGCCGACGAGCGCGAAATAATCGTCGACGTAGTCGCGGTAGCGCGGGTCGCCTTCAGGATTCACGACCTCGAAATCGACATCCGGGCGGATCCGCAGGCCGTAGCGCCGCAGGCGCGTCTCGATGATCTGCGGGCGGCCGATCAGGATGGGACTGGCGGTGCCTTCCTCGAGCAGCACCTGCGCGGCGCGCAGCACGCGTTCGTCTTCTCCCTCCGCGAAGATGACACGGTTCTTCGCCGCGTTCTTCGCCGCCGCGAAGACCGGCTTCATGATGAAGCCGGAGCGGAAGACGAAGCGGTTCAATTTATCGAGATAGGCGTCGAAATCCTGGATGGGGCGGCTCGCGACGCCACTTTCGGCGGCTGCTTTCGCGACGGCCGGAGCGATGCGGAGGATCAGCCGCTGGTCGAACGGCGAGGGGATGAGGTAGTCTGGTCCGAAGACCGGCGTCTCGCCCGAGTAGGCGCGTGCGGCGACATCCGAAGGCTCCTCGCGCGCAAGTCCGGCAATTGCCCGCACCGCCGCCATCTTCATTTCTTCATTGATCGTACGCGCACCACAATCCAGCGCGCCGCGGAAGATGTGCGGGAAGCAGAGAACGTTGTTGACCTGATTCGGGAAATCGGATCGTCCGGTGCAGATCATGGCGTCCGGGCGAGCCGCGCGGGCGAGCTCCGGCATGATCTCCGGAGTCGGGTTGGCGAGCGCCATGATCAGCGGCTTCTCGGCCATCTGCACTAGCAGTTCGGGCTTGAGGACGCCGGCGGCCGAGAGACCGAGGAAGACGTCGGCGCCGCCGATGCTGTCGGCCAGCACGCGGTTGTCGCTGTCCTGCGCATAGACGGCCTTCCACTCGTCCATCAGCGCTTCGCGTCCCGTGTAGACGAGACCCTCGATATCGTGAACCCAAATGTTTTCCCGTTTGGCGCCGAGCGTAACGAGGAGGTTCAGGCAGGCAAGCGCCGCCGCGCCCGCGCCGGAGGTGACGATCTTCGCCTTGGCAATATCCTTGCCGGCAAGTTCGAGGCCATTCAGAACGGCGGCAGCAACGATGATCGCGGTTCCGTGCTGGTCGTCGTGAAAGACCGGTATTTCCATCTTTTCGCGCAGGCGCCGCTCCACCTCAAAGCATTCCGGCGCCTTGATGTCCTCGAGATTGACACCGCCGAACGTCGGCTCCAACGCCGAGACGACATCGACCATGCGATCGACCGTCGGCGCGTCGATCTCGATGTCGAAAACGTCGATGCCGGCGAATTTCTTGAAGAGCACGGCCTTGCCTTCCATGACCGGCTTGGAGGCGAGCGGGCCGATGTTGCCGAGGCCGAGAACGGCCGTGCCGTTGGAGATTACCGCGACCAGATTGGCGCGTGCGGTGAAATCGGCGGCCGTTTCCGGGTTGTCCTTGATAGCAATGCAGGGCGCGGCAACGCCGGGCGAATAGGCCAGCGCCAGGTCGCGCTGGTTTCCGAGCGGCTTGGTCGGCTGTATTTCAAGCTTGCCCGGGCGAGGATAGCGATGGAAGAAAAGTGCCTGCTGATCGATGTCCCCGCTTGCCGGAACCGGTTTCACTTTGTCGCCCGTATTCATGCCTTGCATTCCTTGTTCTTGATCGGGGCCTTTTGGCATGAATTGCGGGCGGCGTACAGTTTCGCCGCGGTTCTTTTCCGGCACCCGGATTGTCGCATGCACACGCCGTGTCATCTTCCTGAAACACGAGTCTGGTTTTGACGGGCATCAAGAGGCTCAACCAAGACGAGGCTGGCATGACCGCGGCATCGGTATCCCAACAGAACTCGGTTCGGAAACTGCGGACGCTCTTCATCTCCGACGTCCATCTGGGCTCAAAGGCGGCGAAGACCGATTACCTGCTCGACTTCCTGCGCCATCACGAGGCCGAGACCATCATCCTCGTCGGCGATATCGTCGACGGCTGGCGCCTGAAGCGCAGCTGGTATTGGCCGCAACCCTGCAACGACGTGGTCCAGAAGCTGTTGCGCAAGGCCCGCAAAGGCTCCCGCATCATCTACATTCCCGGCAACCACGATGAGTTCATGCGGGATTTCCCGGGCGTGCATTTCGGCGGCATAGAGGTGGCCCAGCGCCACATGCACAAAGCCGCGGACGGACGCAACTATCTCGTCCTGCATGGCGACGAATTCGACGTGGTGGTGCGCAATGCGCGTGTGCTCGCCTATCTTGGCGACTGGGCCTATGACACGGCGATCGCCATCAATATCGGGCTGGCGGCGATCCGCCGCCGTCTCGGCATGCCCTATTGGTCGTTCTCGTCCTGGGCAAAGCTGCAGGTCAAACACGCCGTGAATTTCATCGGCGAGTTCCAGAAGGTCGTCGCCGAGGAGGCGCGTCGCCACGACGCGCAGGGCGTCATCTGCGGCCACATTCATCACGCGGTGATCGAGGACATCGGCGATGTCCGCTACATCAACACCGGCGACTGGGTCGAAAGCTGCACGGCGATCGCCGAGCATCACGACGGCAGGATGGAGCTTATCACCTGGCACCGGATGCGCGGCGGCATGATTGAGGTGGAAAGCTCGGACGAGGCCGAAAAGATGCTGGCACGCGTCCTCGCACCGCAGGCGGCCTAACCTGGTTCGCATTTCCCCGGCTGTTTTTCGCGACGCGCCTGTGGCGAAAACTAGCTTATGGTGAGCTGCGGCGCGGTTGTGCTAGAGGATGGCCTACAGCCATCAGGTCACTCCATGATTCCCTCATCCGCGCCCTCGAACGTGGGGCCTCCGCCGCGTCGTTTCGCGCTCCGCATAGCGCTGCTCTTTTGTGCGCCGTTGATCGTCAACGGCTTCGCCATGCCGTATTTTCCGGTCTGGCTCAGCACCCTGTCCATGACCGACTTCGAAATCGGCGTCGTCCTCGCCGTTCCGATGTTCATTCGCGTCATTACCGCGCCACTCGCAGGTCTGCTTGCGGATCGGATTGGCGAGCGGGTGATCGTGCTGATCTGGTCGGCCGTCCTGTCCCTCGCGACGGCCTTCATCCTTTTTTACGCGCAGAGCTTCTGGCCGGTGCTCGTCATTTACGCGCTGCAATCGGCGGTCTATTCGCCCTATGTGCCGATCGTCGAGGCGATCGCGCTTTCCGGCGTGAGGCGCTGGGGCTTCGACTATGCTCATATGCGCGTCTGGGGATCGGTCGCCTTTATCGGTGCGACCATGCTGGGTGGCTGGATGATCGGCAGATTTGGCGGCCCCATAGTGTTGCCGGCGATGGCCGGGGGCTTCGGGCTGATGGTCCTTATGGCCCTGGCGGCCCCGCGCGTCGGCCGGCCGCGCCGCCCTTCGCCGATCACGGCGCTGACCGAGCCGCCGCCGAAATCGCTGCGCCAGCCAGACCTCCAGTTGCTGCTGATCGGCGTCACGCTGGTCAACAGCAGCCATGCCATGCTCTTCGCCTTCTCGGCCATCTATTGGCAGCATATCGGCTACAGCGGCACGCAGATCGGAGCGCTCTGGAGCGCCGGCGTGGCAGCCGAGGTGCTGATGTTCGTTTTCGCCAGGGCCATCATCCGGCGCTTCAGCGTATGGACAATGATCTTCTCCGGCTGCGGACTTGCCGTCGTGCGCTGGCTGATCTTCCCGATGGATCTTGGCTTCTCTGGCTATTTCGTCCTGCAGTGCTTCCACGCCTTCACCTATGCGATCATGCATACGGGCATGCAGCACAAGCTGGTGGAAAGGGTTGCGGAAGAGCAGGAGGCTTCGGCACAGGGCCTCTATTTCTTCTACACCGGCTTCTTCACGGCGATTTTCACGTTCCTTTCCGGCTATTTCTACGCGTGGTTCGGCGTCAACGGCTTCTATTCGATGTCGGCCGTCGCCTTCACGGGCTGCTGTTTCGCCTTTGCCGGCTGGTATCTTCAGCCCCAGAGGCTAGCCTCAGGAGGAAAAACGAGGGAGGCTTCGTAGCGCAGGCCCAGCTTGCGGTCTTCGGCAAGCAGGAGCGGGCCGTCGAGATCGACGAAATCGACACCTTGCGCAACGAGCATCGCCGGCGCCATAGCGAGCGAACTGCCGACCATGCAGCCGGCCATGATCTTGAACCCCAGCGCCTCGGCGGCGGCGCGCATGCGTAGCGCCTCGGTCAGCCCGCCCGTCTTGTCGAGCTTGATGTTGACGGCATCGTAGCGTCCGGCCAATCCCTTGAGATCGTCTGTTCCGTGCGCGCTTTCGTCGGCGCAGACCGGAACCGGTCGCGCGATTGACGCGAGCGCCTGATCCCGGCCTGCCGGCAATGGCTGCTCGATGAGAGAGATGCCGTTTTCGGCGCAAGTCGCGAAATGAGCGGCAAGATTGTCCTCCGTCCAGCCTTCGTTCGCGTCGAGGATGATCTTGCTTTCCGGCGCCCCCTGACGCACGGCGCGAATGCGCGCTGTATCGTCGGCTGTGCCGACCTTCACCTTCAACAGCGCGCGATGGGAAAACTTTTGTGCCTGCTTCATCATCTCCTCCGGTTCGCCGAGGGAGAGGGTGTAGGCGGTCGTCAGAGGGCCGGGAGTGGCAATGCCGGCGAGTTCATGGACGCGCTTGCCGTCTTGTTTCGCCTCCAGGTCCCAAAGAGCGCAGTCGACCGCATTCCGAGCGGCGCCAGGTGACATCGCCTTCTGGAGATCAGAGCGCGTCAACCCCGCTTCGATCGACGAACGCACGGCCTCGATGGCAGCCAGGACCGTTTCCAGCGATTCACCATAGCGGGCATAAGGCACGCATTCTCCCCAACCGGTCACGTTGCCCTCGCTGATCTGGCAGGTGACGACGCTTGCCGTCGTCTTCGAGCCGCGGGAAATCGTGAAGGCGCCGGCGATCGGAAAATGTTGGACCGTTGCAGTAAGCGAAAGTGGCATTGGATCTTCTCCGCCGGGTTGATGGGCGACATCTCCGCCATCACCCGCTATGACGTTCTACGTTTTTTGGGAACTCTTTTGGGCAGTGTAGCTTTTCAGTCGCACAAAGCGCGCATTACGGCTTTGAATTTCTGCACGATTTGGTCCTTAAATCGAATCTGGTTTAAGGAATTATGCAAGGGCCAACCGGGAAGACCAAGATCACGTGACGCATTCCCAATCCCAGATCGCTGCAGATGTAACGCTCGAGGAGAGCGCCGGCGTACAAGGCCGGCGCTATGTCTTCAGCGGCAACTGGCGACATGAGACAGCCGAGGCTATGGCCGCGAAGCTGAAGAAGCTTGGTCGCCCCTCGGGGGGACGACATGAGTTCGACTTTTCCGGCGTCACGGCGATGGATACGGCGGGCGCGTGGATCATCCGCCGCTTCATGAACGGGATTGGCGGCGAGGCGGGTGCGGAAGTGCATTTTGCGAGTGGCGGCCAGCGTTATGTCGAACTCGTGCAGGCACTTCCGGAAAAGTTGCGCCCGCCGGAGCACGACACTACGAGGGCTCCGCTTTTCCAGCGGCTGTTTGCGCCGATCGGCGAGGTAACCGTGTCTATATGGACCGACACGGTCGCCGCGATGTTCATTCTCGGCTCGGCCGTGCGCGGCGCCCAGTTGAAGCTTGGGCGCCACGCCGGCGTTAAACCGGCCGCGATCGTGCATCAGATCGACCGCATGGGCGTCATGGCGGTGCCGATCATCACGCTTATGTCGTTTCTGATCGGCGCCATCATCGCGCAGCAGGGAGCTTTCCAGCTGAGGTCCTTCGGCGCCGAGATCTTCGTCGTCGACCTTGTCGGCATTCTGCAGTTGCGCGAAATCGGCGTGCTCCTGACCGCAATCATGATTGCCGGCCGCTCGGGCAGTGCGATCACCGCCGAAATCGGTTCGATGAAGATGCGTGAAGAGGTGGACGCGCTGAAGGTCATGGGCCTGAGCCCCGTCGGCGTTCTGGTCTTTCCGCGCCTTGTGGCGCTGACGATCGCGCTGCCGCTGCTGACGATTATCGCGAACTTCGCGGCGCTGACTGGTGCGGCCCTCGTTGCCTGGGGCTATTCGGGAATCACGTTTGCGACATTCCTCTCGAGGCTGCAGGAAGCAGTCGACTTCTCGTCGGTGGCGGCAGGCATGATCAAAGCGCCGTTCATGGCGCTGATCATCGGCGTCGTTGCCGCCGTCGAGGGGCTGAAGGTCGGCGGCAGCGCCGAGTCACTCGGACGTCGCGTGACGTCGTCGGTCGTCAAATCGATCTTCGTCGTGATCCTTATCGACGGATTGTTCGCCATGTTCTATGCGGCAATCGACTTCTGAGGCGGACGGAACATGGTTCAGGCAGTCATGGAAAAACAACCTGACAACGCGGCGGAACGGCGCGAAGCCGTGCTTTCCGTTCGCGACCTTACCGTCGGTTTCGGCGACAACATCGTTCTCGACAAGCTCAATCTCGAAGTGCTGCGCGGCGAGATTCTGGGCTTCGTCGGCGCGTCCGGTACCGGCAAGTCCGTGCTGATGCGCACAGTGCTGAGACTCTTGCCGAAGCGTTCCGGCACGATCGAGATCCTTGGAGCCGAATACGACAAGGTGAGCGAGGCCGATCGCATGGCACTCGACATGCGGCTCGGCGTTCTTTTCCAGCACGGCGCGCTCTTCTCCGCCTTGACGGTCAGGGAGAATATCCAGGTGCCGATGCGCGAATATCTCGATCTGCCGCAGGACCTGATGGACGAGCTTGCGCGGCTCAAGGTCGAATTGGTGGGCCTCGCACCGGAGGCCGCAGATAAGTATCCGTCGGAGCTGTCTGGGGGTATGATCAAGCGCGCCGCACTCGCTCGGGCGCTCGCGCTCGATCCGGATCTCGTCTTTCTCGACGAGCCGACCTCGGGTCTCGACCCCATCGGTGCTGCGGAGTTCGACGAGTTGATCGCCAAGTTGCGCGACACGCTTGGATTGACCGTGTATATGGTGACTCACGATCTGGACAGCCTGTTTTCGGTCTGTGACCGGATTGCGGTTCTCGGAAAGAAACGCGTTCTGGTGTCCGGCACGATCGAGGATATGCTCGCCTGTGAAGAGCCATGGGTGAAATCCTATTTCCGGGGCAAACGGGCAAGGTCGATCGTTCGCGAGCACGACTGATGCTCAAGCGGCGCGTGGTGACAAGCTTCGGGCAAGCCCGCTTGTCGAAGCAGTGTGAATGAGCGGCTTGAAGTTGCGAAGGTGGTCGGAGCCATGGAAACCAAAGCGAACTATGCCATTGTCGGCTTCTTCACCGTGCTCGTCATCGCGGCTGCATTCGGATTCGTCTACTGGATGTCGCAGTATGGGCGAAGCGGCCAGATGGTCGACCTTATCGTCAATATTCCGGGCTCGGCCAATGGACTTTCGGTCGGCTCGCCGGTGCGTTTCAACGGCATCAACGTAGGCACTGTCCGCAACCTCGCAATTGACGCGAACGATCCGCGGTTTTCGCTCGCCATCACCGAGGTTTCCGCCGACGCACCCGTGCTGAAATCCACCAGAGCAACGCTCGAGGTGCAGGGATTGACCGGTGCTGCCTATATCGAACTCAGTGGCGGCAACAAAGGCGACGAGAACATCCTGAAAACCGCCCTTGAAAACGGAACGCAGGCGCGCATCCTCGCCGATCAATCGAGCGTTACCAGCCTCTTGGCAACCGCGGACGCGATCCTCGACCGCGCGAACGGCGCCATTGGCGACATACAGGGCTTCGTCACGGACGTACGCGGTCCGCTCACCACGACGATCGGCAATGCCGAGCGCTTCTCCAAGGCGCTTGCCGACAATTCCGGTGCGATCGACGATTTCCTGAAGAGTGTCGGGGAACTCTCGACAACGGTCAGCGCCGCATCCAAGAAGCTCGACACGACGCTAGCGGGCGCCGACGCGTTGATCAAATCGGTGGACCCGAAGAAAATCGACCGCATCGTCAGCAATGTCGAGCAGGTGAGCAACGACCTCAAGAACGCCTCTGGCGGCGTTTCCGAGACGATCGCCGCCTTCCGGCGCACCGTGGAAACCTATCAAGAGGTCGGCAGGAACGCCCAGCAGACGCTGAAACGCGTCGATACGCTGGTCGCGTCGGTCGATACTCAGAAGGTCGAACTCGTCGTCAACGACATCGCGGCCGCGAGCGCCGATGCCCGCCAGACCGTCGCGCGGATATCGGATTTCGCGGCGAAGATTTCCGCACGGCAGGAGGATATCGATCAGACGATTTCCGATTTCACCCAGATGTCGAACAAGCTGAACGCAGCCTCGAACCGGGTCGACGGCATTTTGGTGAAAATCGATGGCTTCCTGGGTGACGCCAACGCACCGTCGCTTTCGGCCCAGGCGCGTTCGACGCTCGAGGCGTTCCGCCGGATGGCTGACAACCTCAATGCGCAAATCGGTCCGATCGCTGAGAACCTGAAGCGCTTCTCGAATTCGGGATTGCGCGACGTAGAGGCGCTGGTCACCGAGACGCGCCGTACGGTGCAGGGCCTGGAGAGCACGATTTCAAACTTCGATAGAAATCCACAGAGGCTGCTTTTCGGGGGCGAAACGGTAAAGCAGTATGATGGCCGCACGCGGCGGTGATTCGCGTCGATCGAGTGTTGCATACGGCATGCACCCGACGGGTAGATTGGATTGCGCCGGAGTGGATGGGGATATTTGCGGTATGGATTTTCGGGGGCTTGTAGTGCGTAGGGGGAGGGCGACCCGGTCTGCCGTAATCTTCTCATTAGCCATCGCGCTCGCGGGTTGCGGCACGCGCGCCGCCGTCAACGATACATTCAGTCTGGCAACCGCGCCCGTTATCAAAGGGCAGGCATCGACCAACAGACAGATCCTCGTGCCCGAGCCGACAGCGCTCCAGACCATCAACAACGATCGGATCGTGATCCGGCTGTCCAGATCGGAGCTTCAATATCTCGCCAGGGCGCAATGGGGCGACCGGCTCCCGAGGATGGTGCAGGACAAGCTCGTCCAGACCTTCGACAACACCGGGAAGGTGGGGGGCGTCGGCAAGCCGGGGCAGGGCCTCGCGATAGACTACCAGCTCATCACGGAAATCCGTTCCTTCGAAATCTCCACGGAAGGGCCCGACACGGCGGTTGTCGAGATCTACGCCAAGCTCCTCAACGATCGAGACGGCACTGTCCGGACGCAGAGGGCCTTCCGTGCGGCTGCGCCTGCGCGAGGCGCGAACAGCTCCGCCTTCGTCGCCGCCCTCGACGCGGCTTTTGCCCAGGTCGCCGAGGAGATCGTCGGCTGGACCCTCAGCTCGATCTGAGCTTCGAATTTCGGCTCCTCGCCGCTCAAAAGCTAAGCTCCGTTGGTGCGGCGCTCAGCCAGTGCCACTTTTCGAAATCTCGATCTGGTTGATTACTTCAGCAACGCCCTCGACCGCCGCTGCCGCTTCCTCCGCGCGCGCGGCTTCCTCGCTGGTCGCCACCGTTCCACCGAGCACGGCCGTGTTGCCCCTACACGTGACCGTGACGTCGATCGCGTCGAGCCCAGGCGAGACCGCAAGATAGTGCGCAACGCGGCGTTCGAGTTCAGCGGGGTGCTCGGCCGGTTGTCTCTCCGGCGCGTCGCCGAAGAACGTCCGTTTCTTGAAAATCATGCGCGGGTCCTCCTCTCCCTCTCGCGGAAAGAACGCCGGTCGCGGGAATTTGTTCAGGCGGTCTCGCTCGACGCTATAGCAATTCAATGTGCGACAGCGACCTTTGCGCGTCCGATTGGACGCGCGGCGCTCTGGCGACGCCCGCTTGGCCTCAAGGCCAGCGCACAACCGGGGGCAGGGAGGAGAGGATAGATTCGACGTTTCCGCCGGTCTTGAGGCCGAATATCGTGCCGCGATCGTAGAGCAGGTTGAATTCGACGTAACGTCCGCGACGGACCAACTGCTCGTCACGATCCTCTTCCGTCCACGAGGTGTTGAAATTCGCCCGAACAATCTTCGGATAGACAAGAGAGAAGGCTTTGCCGACGTCGCGGGTAAAGGCGAAATCGGCCTGCCAGCCGCCCAGTTCATCGGGTGAGTGCAGCCAGTCGTAGAAGATGCCACCGGTGCCGCGCGGTTCGTTCCTGTGTTTCAGGAAGAAATACTCGTCGCACCATGCCTTGAACTTTGCGTGATCGGCGACCGCGTGTCGGTTGCAGGTGATCTCCATCGCCCGATGGAAGAGCATCGTATCCGGATCGGTCATAACGCGTCGGCGATCGAGAACCGGCGTGAGATCGGCGCCGCCGCCGAACCAGTGACTGGTCGTCACGACCATGCGGGTGTTCATATGCACGGCGGGGACGTTGGGGTTGACCGGATGGGCGATCAGCGAAATGCCGGACGCCCAGAAACGCGGATCTTCGCTCGCACCAGGAATCTGGCCGCGAAACTCAGGCGAAAACTCGCCATGCACGGTGGATGTATGGACGCCGACCTTTTCGAAGACGCGACCTTCCATCATCGACATCCGGCCGCCACCGCCGGCCCCCTCCTCGCGCAGCCAGTCCTTGCCGACGAAGCGGCCTGGAGGTTGGTCGGAGAGCGGACCGGCCAAATCGTCCTCAAGCGCCTCGAAGGCCGCGCAGATCGTGTTGCGCAGGCTTTCGAACCAGGCCTTTGCCTCGGCTTTCTTGTCTTCGATGTCAGCAGGCAGTCCCTGCGGCAATTGCGGTCTTTCCATGGGAATTTAGCTTCCATTCGCGGCTTCTCGCGCGGGAGAAGCCGCCGATTCGAGTGGTTTCGCCACAGTCCATATTTTTCCCCGAATGGCAACGGCGGCGCGACCCCATCAATAGTCTATCGCAGGAATAACCCCAGATGAGAATGATCTCTCTGAGCCGATCCCCATCATGCATTGGTCCGACCAGGTCCAGGCCCGGCCGGGAGCGGGGCTGGCAATCACGAGGGAGTCATCCTATCTTCCTTGCAGAGGTATGGCCCATGGCAAGAATACCCGCAGGACCGCCGCTTGAAGGCTTGCGGCGTCAGATTGCCCGGCACCGCCGGGAGAAGCCCACACGGAGCGACAAGCTCTTCGTGAGAGAGACTTTTCGACTTGAGCGAAGCGCGGCCCGCGCCAAGGCGCGCGAGTGGTTCGAGACCTGGCCCAAGGCGGCCTATTGGACCGAGGTGGAAAGCTGGCGCCAGCTCGATGGCGATGAGATCGAGTTCACCATGCGCCGGCTGCCAAGCGCCGACTGATCACCCATCGACGGCGCTTTGCGCAAAATAGATTTCTACTTTCCTTCGCATATTCCGCTCGCAATGGGCTCGCAAAGGCGCTCGGGAAAACGTGGTCGCCATAACGCAACCAATACGCTACAAGATCGGGCGGCACCAACTCTGGGCCGCTCCGTCATCACCCATCCCGGCGTCGTCATTTCATGCTCGTCTTCCGCTCAGTCGCCATTCTGTCCGCAACGCAGATCATTGCCTGGGGCGCCATGTTCATGGCCGTTTCGGTGACGGCAGCCGAAATGGCCGGCGATCTCGGCCTCAACCCGTCGAGCGTCTATCTTGGGCCCACCGTCATGCTGGTGGCGATGGCACTGTGCTCGCCGCCACTCGCCGCGTTCTATGCACGCCATGGTGCCCGGCGGGTGTTGGCGCTCGGCTCGCTCTTCGCCGCACCCGGTCTTTGGCTCCTTGCAGGAGCGGAAGGAACGTTTTCCTATTTTGCTGCCTGGGCAGTCCTTGGCATGGCGGGCGCGGCAACCTTGACGACCTCCGCCCATGTCTTCCTGAATGAAGTGGCGGGAGAGGGCGCCAGGCGTGCGATCGGGGCGCAGATGCTCGCCATGGCACTCGCGCCGAGCCTTGCCTGGCCCGCCACTGTTTATCTTGAGGGCCTGTTCGGTTGGCGCGGCACCTTTGTCCTTTACGGTGCGGTGATGCTGCTTGTCTGCGCGCCGTTGCATTTCTTCGCGCTGCCAAAAACCGTGGCACATGTGAGCGCGCCCAAAAGCCGGACGCCGGAGGTTTCGACCCAGCAGCAAATGGGGCGCAACCGGCTGGTCACAGCGCTGATTACGACCGCCGTTGCGCTCAACGGCTTCGTGACCTGGGGCTTCCAATTGGTGGTGATCGACCTTTTCCGCAGCTTCGCGGTGCAGGATTATCTCGCCGTCGGCTTCGGTTCAGCGATCGGCTTCGTCCAATTGTCCGCGCGGCTTTTTGATTTTCTGGGCGGTAACCGCTGGGATGGCCTGACGACCGGCCTCGTCGCGGCAGCAATCATGCCGCTCGCGCTGCTGGCATTGATTTTCGGCAACGGAGCCGAGTGGTCGATCATCCTGTTTCTCGTGCTCTATGGCCTTTCGAGCGGCGCCATGTCGGTCAGCCGTGCGACGATGCCGCTCGTATTCGTCACCTCAGGACAATACGCTTCGGTCATGGCCCGCCTTGGTCTCCCGCTCAATCTCGCCTTTGCCACCGCACCACCCTTCTTTTCGTTCATTCTCGGCACGGCGGGAAATTGGTGGGCTTTGTCGATCGCGCTTCTCTGCTCCCTCGGCACGTTGGTAAGCATGGTTGCTCTCGACCGCATGAGGCCGGCGCAGCGTTAATTCGTTCCATCCATCGGATCGATAAGGCGCGGGCCTGCTCCTTCGTCGCCGAGTACGTCGTATGGATTGCGCAAGGGACACTCGCGCATCGAAAGACAGCCGCAGCCGATGCACCCTGTCAGATGGTCCCGCAGCGCCGTCAGCTTGGCGATGCGCTCGTCCAGTTGGTGCCGCCACGTGATGGAGAGTTTCGCCCAGTCCTCGACGGTCAACGGTCGATCGTGTGGCAAGACCGAAAGCGCCGACTGAATCTCCGCCAGCGGAATGCCGGTGCGCTGAGCGACCTTGATGACGGCCACGCGCCTGAGCACTGCACGTGGATAGCGCCGCTGGTTGCCGCGGCTCCGATTGCTTCTGATTAGCCCTTTGGTTTCGTAAAAATGGAGCGTGGAGACTGCAAGACCGCTGCGTTCGGCAACCTCGCCGACGGTCAACTCCCGCGAAATATCACCGACTTTGCCTTTTTCCATGGGATACTATTGACCTCAACTATGGTTGAGGTTCTATAGCATGAGCTCCCTGATACCGACAACAAGGAGCTGATTCCCCATGACAGAGAAGATGACCCTCGCTGTGATCTACGGCAGCGCACGGCAGGGCCGATTCTGCGATACCGTCGCCAGCTGGCTTATCCGTGAACTTTCGGAATCCAGCGTCTTCAGCCTGACGATAATTGATCCGGTGAGACTGAGGACCTCTCGTGGCGTCGAAAAGGCGGTCGATCCGGCCGAGTGGATGGAGCGAAAGGTTGCCGAGGCAGATGCCTTCATCGTCGTCACGCCTGAATACAACCACGGCTATCCGGCCGCGTTGAAGGAACTGATCGATTCTGTCTACGAACCGTGGCATGCCAAGCCGGTTGCCTTTGTCTCCTATGGCGGCGCATCCGGTGGCATCCGGGCCGTAGAGCAGCTCCGTCAGGTTTTCGGGGAACTGCATGCGGTTACCCTGCGCGATGGCATCAGCATCCCGAAAGCCTGGTCGAAGTTCGATGCGGCCGGAAATCTCTACAAGCCCGACGAAATGCGTGCGCCGTTGTTCCTCATGATGGATCGGCTGACCTGGTGGGCGCGGACGTTGAAGACCGCCCGCAAGACAACACCTTACAATGAGATCGCAGCATGAGCGGTCCGACCTTCAACATTGCGACTGGTGCGCAGGGGGTTCTTTCCCCAGGCACCCGGGGGCGCAATCTCACGCTTCTGTGCGTGAGCGCGTTGACGATCATGTCGGGCGCCACAATCTCCGCATCCTTGCCCGGCATCGAGGCTCGCTTCGCCGGGTCCGAGGGCGCAGCGCTGCTCAGCCGCCTGATGTTGACGCTCCCGGCGATTTTTATCGCCGGGCTCGCGCCCGTCGCCGGCGTCATTGCGGACCGGTTCGGTCGAAAGCGGCTGCTGCTTGTTTCGCTTGTCGCCTTCGCGCTCGCTGGATCGTCCGGCCTCGTTCTTGACAGCCTGCCGGCCTTGCTCGTCGGCCGCGCGATCCTTGGCGTTTCCGTCGCAGGCATCATGACGACGGCAACCGCTCTGGTTGGCGACTTCTTCGAGGGGGTGGCGCGCGACCGCTATATGGGGTTTCAGGCCGCCTTCGTCGGTATCGGCGGTGCCATCTTCCTTTCGGGCGGTGGTCTGCTCGCCGACATCCATTGGCGCGGGCCCTTTGCGATCTATTGCCTGGCCTTTGCTTTATTGCCGGCCGTCTTGACGCTGATCCCGGAGCCGCACAGACACCGCGCCTCGCCGGTTGCGGATGTCAAACAGGAAGAACGCCACGGTTTCGCACTGCCACTCGTCTTGCTGCTCTTCGCGGCATGCCTGCACTTCGCGATCTTCTATATGCTGCCGACACAGCTCCCCTTCTATCTGAAGAGCCTCGGTATCGCGCAGCCAAGCCGCGCCGGCATCGCAATCGGGGCAGGGCAGGTCGTTGGCGTGATGGCGGCGCTTTCCTTTTCGCGGGTGAGAGGCCACATCGGCCGGATGGGCGTCTTTGCCCTCGGTTTCGCAGCACTTGGCGCCGGCTACATCGGATTGGGGAGCGCCCAATCCTATGCCGGCATCCTTGCCGCCACGGCGATTACCGGGATCAGCATGGGTTTGATGACGCCGAACCTATCGGCTTCGCTGCTGGCGATCGCGCCGCCGGCCCTGCGCGGGCGACTTTCGGGCGCCTTGATAGCCAGCATCTTTGCCGGCCAATTCATCTCACCGCTCGCGAGCCAGCCGCTCGTCCGCGACTGGGGCTATCCGGCCACGTTCACCGGCGCTGGCGCCTTGCTCGGTGCGCTCGCCCTGATCTCGCTCGTAAGCCGGATGCTGCTCGCCGTGCGGCCGCAGCAACAAGAGGACAGGGCATGATGTTCTTCGCGGCCCGGTCAGTCAGGTTCGGTTTGGCGGATCGCTTCGCCGACGATCATGGCGGCCGAGATGGCGATATTGAGCGAACGTTGACCGGGCGCCATCGGGATCACGACACGGCCATCGGCTCGCTCGTGCACGTGATCCGGCACGCCAGCGCTTTCACGTCCGAACAGCAGAATGTCGTCCGGGCGGAAACTGAAGCGCGTATAAGGCTGCGCGGCCTTGGTCGAGGCCAGCACAAGCCGCCTGCCTGTGGTCTCCCGCCAAGCCTCGAAGCGCTCCCAGTTGACGTGGCGGGTGAGGGTGACGGCGGGAATGTAGTCCATGCCAGCGCGCTTGAGGTTGCGGTCCGACAGATCGAAGCCGGCTGGTTCGATGATGTCGACCGCGAGGCCGAGACAGGCGGCGAGCCGCAGGATCGTGCCGGTATTGCCCGGAATGTCGGGCTGGTAGAGCGCGATGCGGAGATTGTTCATGGGCCTTCACCGGAACGTAAGCGAGCGTGGAAAAGCGACGGCTTCTATGACAGTGAATTGTCCCGCGATCCACCCTTGGCCTCGCCATGGGAGAACACATTTCGTATCGCTGGTTTTGCGCTCGCTAATCTGTGCCGTATCGGCAACAGCCGGCACGATGATTACAAAATGGGCAAGAAAATACCCGCGACAATCTGGCGCGGGCGCACGAATGGGTTTAAAGCTCGCTCATCTTCAACGCGAACCGATGGAGGCATGCATGCATATTCCCGTGATGACACGCCTCTGGGCCGGGTCCTTCCTGGTCTGACCGGTTCCGCGCCTTTCCTTTCTATCGATCGATTGACGCGCGCTCCGGTCCTCCGGAGGTCGTAGCCTGTTTTGCGGGCCCATTTCCGGTTTCGATTTTTCAAGATAAGAATGCGGGGCGACCCGCCTTCCTTCAAAATACTCTGAAGGAGCTCGACAATGTTTGGCTGGTTTGAATCCCGCCTCAATCCTTATCCGACGGAAGAGCCGACGCTCCCGCCGAAGGGCCTGTTTGCCTTCTGCTGGCACTACACGAAGCCTGCGGTTCCATGGCTCCTCATCATGTCGGTCTCCACGATGCTGATCGCGATCGGCGAAGTGGCGCTGTTCCAGTTCCTCGGGAACATGGTCGATTGGCTCTCCAGCGCCAACCGCGAAAACTTCCTGGCAGCAGAGGGCGGCAAGCTCTTCTGGATGGCGGCGCTCGTCCTCGTCGGCCTGCCGGGTCTGGTCGCTCTCGATTCCTTCGTCATGCATCAGGTGCTGCTCGGCAACTACCCGATGATCGCGCGCTGGCAGATGCACCGTTACCTCTTGCGCCAGAGCATGACCTTCTTTGCCAACGAGTTCGCGGGACGTGTGGCGACGAAAGTCATGCAGACATCGCTTGCGGTGCGCGAGACCGTGATGAAGATCCTCGACGTCTTTGTCTATGTCGTCAGCTATTTTGTGACGATGCTGATCGTCGTGGCGACGGCCGACTGGCGGCTGGTATTGCCGCTTGCTGCCTGGCTCGTCGTCTATATCTCCATCGTCACCTATTTCGTGCCGCGGCTGCAGAGGATTTCGAAGGAGCAGGCCGATGCGCGTTCGATGATGACGGGCCGTATCGTCGACAGCTACACCAACATCGGGACGGTCAAGCTGTTCTCGCATGCGGGCCGCGAGGAAACCTATGCCCGCGCGGCGATGGACGAGTTCCTCGACACCGTTCACCGGCAGATGCGGAAGGTCACGCTGTTTCATGTGTTCGTCTACACGAACAATAGCCTCGCGCTTTTCGCCATCAGTGCGCTCGGCATCCACTTGTGGCTGACGAGCGCGATCTCGGTGGGCGCGATCGCCATCGCGGTCGGCCTTGCGATGCGCATCAACGGCATGTCGCAGTGGATCATGTGGGAGGTCTCGGCACTGTTCGAGAATGTCGGCACGGTCTATGACGGCATGGGCATGATGACCAAGGCGCACGATATCGTCGACCGGCCGAATGCGACAATGCTGAAAGCGGACAAAGGCGCGATCAGCTTCGACAATGTCCGCTTCCACTACGGTAAGGCGAAGGGGGTGATTGACCGGCTGTCGCTCGACATCCGCCCCGGCGAAAAGATCGGCCTCGTCGGCCGGTCGGGCGCCGGCAAGACGACGCTGATGAACTTGCTTCTGCGCTTCTACGATCTGGAGTCCGGCTCAATCCTCATCGACGGCGAGGATATCTCCACCGTCACCCAGGATAGCCTGCGCTCGCAGATTGGCGTCGTCACGCAGGACACGTCGCTGTTGCACCGCTCGATCCGTGACAACATCGCCTACGGGCATCCGGAAGCAAGCGACGCGGACATCGTCGCGGCGGCGAAGAAGGCGAACGCCTGGGACTTCATCCAGACGCTGGAGGATAGCCTTGGCAGACGCGGTCTCGATGCACAGGTCGGCGAGCGGGGCGTCAAGCTTTCGGGCGGCCAGCGCCAGCGCATCGCGATCGCGCGCGTCTTCCTCAAGGACGCACCGATCCTGATCCTTGACGAGGCAACCTCGGCGCTCGATTCCGAAGTGGAGGCCGCGATCCAGGAAAACCTGTTCGCGCTGATGGCAGGCAAGACGGTGATCGCGATTGCGCACAGGCTTTCGACACTGACCGAGATGGATCGCCTGGTGATCCTCGAGGCCGGCCGAATCGTAGAAACCGGCTCGCATCAAGAACTCGTCGCCAAAGGCGGGCTCTATGCCGACCTCTGGTCCCGCCAGTCCGGCGGCTTCATCGCCGACGATCTGGAGAAAGAAGAAGCGGCGGAGTAATCCGCCGCTCCTGTCGTTTGATAGCAATTGGTTAAAGCGTTTTCTCGCGCTCGTCGGGGTGCATGGTGCGCGAAAACTCACGCATTTGTAATGTAGCCGGCATCTGAAATCGTTTGCCGCCGCTTCACAACCACCTATATCGGAAGCCATGCTGCGCGCGATCGTCACCATCTTCGAGAACTGGATCAAGCCGTTCGCGCCGCGGGAGAGGCTGCAGCCACCAAAATCGCTATGGGGTTTCGCCTGGTTCTACGCGAGCCAGGCGAAGGGGCCGTTTGTTGCAATGGCGGTGCTCGGCGGCCTGGTGGCGATGCTGGAAGCCGGGCTTTTCTATTTCGTCGGCCGGCTGGTCGATGTCCTCGACACGGTGAAGCCGGAGGCCGGGTGGAGCGGTCTGATTTCCACCAATGGACCAGAACTGCTCTTCATGCTGTTGACGGTGCTGGTGTTCAGGTTTCTTGCGGTTGCGCTCGCGGCGCTCGTCGAGGAACAGGCGATCATCACCGGCTTTCTCAACCTCGTGCGCTGGCAATCCTACGTCCACGTGGCGCGCCAGTCTCTGACCTTCTTCCAGAACGACTTTTCCGGCCGCATCGTCACGAAGGTCTGGTCCGGCGCGCAAGCCACCAGCGACCTCATCGTCTCGCTCCTGCAGGTCGTCTGGTTCATCGTCATCTACACGGCCTCGACCATGGCGCTGATCGCCCAGCTCGACTGGCGGCTCGCGGCTATGGTGGCGTTCTGGATTGTGGTCTTCCTCGCGCTTGCCCGCTATTTCGTCCCCCGTGTGCGCAAGCATGCCCGCGAGACGGCCGAGATGGCGTCGATGCTCAACGGCCGCATGGTCGACGCCTATTCGAACATCCAGACGCTGAAGCTCTTCGGCAGTGACGAGGAGAACGACCGCTATATTCGCGCCGGCTTCGACCGCTTCCAGGGAGCGGTGATCCCCTTCACACGGCTGCTGACGGCCGTGCGGTCGTCGTTGGCGCTGCTGTCAGGTCTCATGATTACGGCGATCGCCGTCTATTCGATCCATCTGTGGCTTGCCGGCTCCGTCAGTTCCGGGGCGGTTGCGTTCACGCTGGCGCTGGTGCTGCGCCTCAACATGCTTCTCGGCCGCATGATGTCACAGTTCAACGCGATCATGCGCAATATCGGCACGATGCAGAATTCCGCCGAGCTCGTCTCCGAGCCGATCGGGCTTGTGGACCGTCCGGGTGCGCCTGACCTTAAGGTACACCGACCGGAAATCCGCTTCGAGCACGTGAAGTTCCACTACGGAAAAGGCGGCGGTGTCATCGACGACTTCTCGCTCACCATTCGGCCGGGCGAGAAGGTCGGCATCGTTGGTCGGTCCGGAGCCGGCAAGTCGACGCTCGTCAACCTGCTGCTGCGCTTCTACGACCTCGAGGGTGGCCGCATTCTGATCGACGGCCAGCATATCGCCGCGATCCGTCAGGAATCCTTGCGCGCCCATGTCGGCATGGTCAGCCAGGACACCTCGCTTCTGCACCGGTCGATCCGCGACAACATCCTCTTCGGCCGGCCCGGCGCGACTGAACAGCAGTTGATTGAAGCAGCCCGCAAGGCGGAGGCGTACGAATTCATTGTAAACCTGCAGGATCAGCGCAGCCGAAAGGGTTTCGACGCGCATGTCGGCGAACGCGGCGTCAAGCTCTCCGGAGGCCAACGGCAGCGAATAGCGATTGCCCGTGTCATGCTGAAGGACGCGCCGATCCTCGTTCTCGACGAGGCGACGTCCGCGCTCGATTCCGAAGTGGAGGCCGCCATCCAGTCGAATCTGGAGCGCTTGATGGAGGGCAAGACGGTGCTTGCGATCGCCCACCGGCTCTCCACGATTGCAGCACTAGACCGGCTTGTCGTGATGGATCGGGGACGCATCGTCGAGGATGGCACCCATGGGGAACTGATCGCGCGCGGCGGGCTCTATGCCGAGCTCTGGTCGCGTCAGTCGGGCGGTTTTCTGGCGCGCGAAGAAGCGGCGGAATAGGTCGCTTCAATGTCGCTCACGGGCCGTCTGGGACACGTCCCGCGAAACGGCCCGCAAACCCGTCAAGTCCTTGTGCCAATTGGTCGCGCCTTTCCCCGCGACAATCTGCCCACATCCCCTTGTCAAGGCTGGACATAATTTGCGATCAGGCATAGAACGCGCCCGATTGACGGGGAATCTGCGTGCAGTGCGAGCGCATGATTTTCCGGATACTGGTGCCCGGTCCATGCTTGTCTCGGCAGGCCGGCTAGGGCGCCAGCGAGTTTAGAGGGCGTGGTTCCTTGGCTTGGGCGAAGGCCTGAACAGGAATCGCGCCGGGGCGGATGCGGTTTCCGCAACATTTGCGTGAGAGGATGGTTTAGCCGTGAGCGAACACGACACTTCAAGCGAGACCTTGGGCGAGCCCACTCGCCGCGATTTCCTTTACCTGGCCACGGGCATGGCCGGCGTCGTCGGCGCCACCGCCGCCGCTTGGCCGTTCATCGACCAGATGCGCCCCGACGCATCGACGCTCGCGCTCGCTTCGATCGAGGTCGACGTTTCCAGCCTGCAGCCCGGCATGTCGCTGACGGCGAAATGGCGCGGCAAGCCGGTATTCATCCGCAACCGCACGGATAAGGAAGTGGAAGACGCCAAGGCCGTTCCGCTGGAAGATCTCAAGGACCCGGTTGCGCGCAACGCCAATCTCGCTTCCGACGCCCCGGCCAACGATCTCGACCGCTCGGCCGGCGAGGGCAAGGAAAACTGGATCGTCATGATCGGTTCCTGCACCCATCTCGGCTGCGTTCCGCTCGGTCAGGCCGGTGATTTCGGTGGCTGGTTCTGTCCCTGCCACGGCTCGCACTACGACACGGCCGGCCGTATCCGCAAAGGCCCGGCACCGGAAAATCTCCCCGTGCCGACCTTCTCGTTCGTTTCCGACACAGTTATCAAGATCGGTTGAGGGGACTACTGATAATGAGTGCTGATCATTCAACCTACACGCCAACGACCGGCATCGAGAAGTGGGTTGATTCCCGTCTTCCGCTGCCGCGCCTGGTTCACGACTCGTTCGTCTCCTATCCGGTTCCGCGCAACCTGAACTACGCCTACACCTTCGGCGCCATGCTGTCTGTGATGCTGATCGTCCAGATCCTGACCGGCATTGTGCTGGCCATGCACTATGCGGCCGAAACGTCCGTCGCCTTCAATTCGGTCGAGAAGATCATGCGCGACGTCAACCACGGCTGGCTGTTGCGCTATCTGCATGCGAACGGCGCGTCGTTCTTCTTCATCGCGGTCTATCTCCACATCGCCCGCGGGCTCTACTACGGTTCCTACAAGGCACCGCGCGAGATCCTCTGGATTCTCGGCGTCGTCATCTATCTTCTGATGATGGCAACCGGTTTCATGGGCTACGTTCTGCCTTGGGGCCAGATGTCCTTCTGGGGCGCGACCGTTATCACCGGCTTCTTCTCGGCCTTCCCGCTGGTCGGTGAGTGGATCCAGCAGTTCCTGCTCGGCGGCTTCGCCGTCGACCAGCCGACGCTGAACCGCTTCTTCTCGCTGCACTACCTGCTGCCCTTCATGATCGCCGGCGTTGTCGTCCTGCACATCTGGGCTCTGCATGTCACCGGCCAGACCAACCCGACGGGCGTGGAAGTGAAGTCGAAGACCGACACTGTCGCCTTCACGCCCTATGCAACGCTGAAGGATGCGCTCGGCGTATCGGTGTTCCTGATCGTCTATGCCTGGTTCGTCTTCTACATGCCGAACTTCCTCGGCCACCCGGACAACTATATCCCGGCTGACGCGCTGAAGACCCCGGCACACATCGTTCCGGAATGGTACTACCTGCCGTTCTACGCGATGCTGCGCGCCATCACCTTCAACATCGGACCGATCGACTCCAAGCTTGGCGGCGTTCTGGTGATGTTCGGCTCGATCCTCGTCCTGTTCTTCCTGCCCTGGCTCGACACGTCCAAGGTCCGCTCGGCCGTCTACCGTCCGTGGTACAAGCTGTTCTTCTGGATCTTCGTGGCTAACGCAATCATGCTCGGCTGGCTGGGTTCGCGCCCTGCAGAAGGCCTCTATGTCGTGATGTCGCAGCTCGGCACGCTGTACTACTTCGCCTTCTTCCTGGTCATCATGCCGGTTCTCGGCCTGATCGAAACGCCGAAGCGCATTCCAAACTCCATCACCGAAGCGGTGCTGGAAAAGCAGAATGCGAAGGCGCAGCCGGCAACCGTACGCGCTTGATCAGAACAGTGATTGATAAGGAACCCACAACAATGAATAAGCTTGTTACAGGCATTCTGTCACTCGCTGTCGTCGCCGGTCTCGGCTTGGGCGCTGCCGTTGCCCAGGAACCGGCAGGCGGGGAGGAGCATGCAACCAGCGGCACGCCGCACTTCCCGATCCACAAGCCGGAACAGCAGGATTGGACCTTTGCCGGCCTCTTCGGCCACTACGACAAGGGCCAGCTGCAGCGCGGGCTCAAGGTCTACACCGAAGTCTGTTCTGCCTGCCACTCGATGAGCCTCGTTTCTTTCCGTACCCTCGAAGATCTCGGCTATTCCGAGGCCCAGGTTAAGGCGTTCGCGGCAAACTACGAAGTTCAGGACGGACCGAACGCGGACGGCGAGATGTTCTCCCGCAAGGCCGTTCCGTCTGATCATTTCCCGTCGCCGTTCCCGAACAAGGAAGCAGCGGCTGCCGCCAACAACGGCGCCGCGCCGCCGGACTTTTCGTTGATCGCGAAGGCACGTGGCATCGAGCGCGGTTTCCCGCAGTTCGTCTTCGACATGTTCTGGCCCTATCAGGAAGGCGGCCCGGACTACATCCATGCGCTGCTGACCGGTTATCAGGAGGCTCCGGAGGGCCTTGAGGTCGCTGAGGGAACGCATTACAACCCGTACTTCGCGAACGCGGCAGCGCTGGCAATGGCCCCGCCGATCTCCGACGACCAGGTCACCTATGACGACGGCACGCCGCAGACGGTCGATCAGTACGCCCGAGACGTCTCGGCATTCCTGATGTGGGCGGCTGAGCCGCATCTCGAAGATCGCAAGCGCACCGGCTTCATGGTGATGGTGTTCCTGCTCATCTTCACCGGCCTCATCTACCTGACGAAGAAGTCGGTTTACGCAAACAAGGAACATTGATCGAAACCCGGCAAGGGCCGGAGCGATCAGCGGAACTTCGAGGGCCCCGGTTCAACCGGGGCCTTTCTTTTTGCTCTGGTAGTGTTCACGCGCTGCCGGCCTCTCTCGGCGCTCAGCATTCAATCGGCTACCGTCCATTGCGGGTTCCAGGCGATCTCCCAGAGATGGCCGTCCGGGTCGTGGAAGTAGCCCGAATACCCTCCCCAGAAGCGTTCATGCGCCGGATCGGTGATGACTGCGCCGGCGTTCTCGGCCTGCTTCATGACCGCATCGACCTCTTCTTTCGATTTGACGATATGCCCGATCGACACCGCACCGAGCCGCACTGGCGGCGCGGTTATCTTCGCGTCCTTCACAAGTGACGTCGTCGGGAACAGCGCCAGGATCAGGTCTTCGCCCATATGGAAGAACACCACTGCGCCATCTTCGAATTGCTGGCCGGCAATCCCCTCCGTCGGCAGTCCCATTCCGTCGCGATAAAAGGTAAGAGACTTTTCGAGATCGCTCACGCCAAGGGTAAGGACTTTGATCCGCGGCTTCATTTCGGCCTCCTCGAGTGCCGCGCGCCTTATTGGACGCGCAAGGCTCATTGCAGTATTTGAATTGCCGCGTGATTTTGTTCTCAAATCGGAGCCGATTTAAGGACCGCCGTCCGGGGTCGTCCGCCTCGGTGACTCTGCTTTCTCTTTTGGCGAGCGACGCCGTCTCTTGCGGGTGCTGACTATTTCCCACGACGCCGACTTCAAGTAAGCGCGCTGAAAAGAGGGCGATCGACTGTACCGGACCATGATCGACGCTGCCGATGCCGCGTCGCTCGCGCCTGCGCGGATCTGTGCGGTCGCCTGCGATACGGCAGATACGAAAACGGCCCCATCTTTCGACGGGGCCGTTGCCTGGCAGGAGTTCTCTGCCGGATCAGTTGAAGCGACCGGCTGCGTGGGCGAGCATCGTGTAGACCTTGCCGGTATCCGACGTCAGATAGGTCTGCGTGATGCGCTTGTCGGGATCATTCCGCGCGACATCGGCGAGCAGCTTTTCGAAATCGGCGATGTAGCGGTCTACCGCCGTCCGGAACTCCGGCTCGCGATCATACTTGCGCTTGATCTCGTCGAATGTCTGCTGGCCCTTGAGCGTGTAGAGCCGGCGCGTGAACACATCGCGTTCGCCGCGCTGATAACGCCGCCAGAGATCCACCGACGCGTCGTGGTCGATGGCCCGGGCGATGTCGACCGAGAGAGAGTTCAACGACTCGACCACATGGCGCGGATTGCGGTTATCGCCTGGGCGCACCGAAGGCTGGCTTTCCGCCGGCCGCTGGCGCGCGGTGGCTGGCGCTTCCTCACGGGAGGCCGCGCGAAGGAGATCGCGCATCCAGCCGCCGCCTTCTTCCGGGCGGTCCTCGGCCGCATCTTGGCGGGCAGGCGGCTGCGGGCGTGTGGCCTGCTCCAGCCCAAGGCTACCACGCAGGGCAGGAGCCGGCGCCGGTGCGGGAGCCGGTGCTGGGGCCGGCTGCTCACGCCGCTCCTGCGCGACCGGTTGCTGGACAGCCGGGCGAGGGGCGGCAGGGGCTGGAACATTCGAGACTGCCTGCTGGCGAACCGGCTGCGCGACCTCGAGCTGCGTGGAGGACTTGCCGATGATTTCAGAAAGCTCCTGCAGCGCCTTGATCTGCTCGGAGACGGCGCGCCGCATCATTGATGCGTTCTCCTTTGCCTCCTCGGGCAGGTCGAAGGCGCCACGCTTCAGTTCCTCGCGGGTCATGTCGAGTTCCTTGCGGATCTCGTTGGCGGAACGGCGGATATCGTCGGTCGCACCGCTGAAGCGGTTGATCGCCTCATCAATCGCCTGACGGACAGCCTCGCGCAGTTGAGCGGCGACGCCGTCAGACTTCTTGCCGCTTTCTGCCAGCATGCGCTCGATGTCGGACACCGAGGCGCCGACACTGCCGCGCAGCCGAGATGCCACTTCCTTGGAACGCTCCTCGGCGTTTGCAAAGGCGCCCTCGATCGATTGACCGGCATCCTCGCCTGCCTTGGCGATCGCCTGGCGAAGTGCCTCGGAGGCGCTGAGCGCGCGCCCCTCCACCTGCGACAGGGTCTTGTTGACGTCCGCGAACGAGGTTTCGACGCCCGAGCGCAACCTATCGGCGATCTGGCGAGTCCGTTCCTCGGCGCGCGCAAGGACGCCTTCGACCGACGCGCCTGCTTCCTCGCCAGCCTGCGCCAGAGCGTTGCGCATCGCTTCGGCAGCCTCGTTCGCACGCTGTTCGGTGCTCGAAAGCAGCCGGCCGACGTCAGCGAAGGAGGACTGGATGCCACTGCGAAGATTGCCGGCGACCTGACCGGAGCGCTCTTCGGCGCGCTGGAAGGCGCCATCGACGAAGCCTTCCAGTGCCCGCATCGTGCGTTCGATTTCTTCCGAACGCTGCACCAGGCCGACGGAAAGCGTCCGCAATGCGCCCTGACGCTCTTCGAGCGTGCTGACCAGGTTCGACTGGGCGGCGGCCAACAGGTCGGACGCCTGGCCGAGAACCTTCGAGTGATCCTCGAAGCGGCCGACGATCCCACCGATCTGAGAAAGCGTCGAGCCAGCGATGTCGGACAACTTGTCGACACGGCCTTCAATGAGGCGCGCGGAGCTCGACAGCATGTCGGATGCCTGCCGTGTCGTTTCCGAGACCTTCGATGCCGTCGCCTCGAGGCGCTGATCCATGTCACCGAGATTGTTGCTCGCCTGATCGATAACGGTCGCGATCGCCGAATTGTTGGCGGCGAGCTGGTCGATAAGGCCCATTGCCGTCGACTGGAGCCGGTTCTCGACCATCTTCATGGCCTTGGCCGTCTCTTCTGCGCGCAGCGTGATGGCATTGAGCGTCTCGTCGGTCCGCTCGGTAATCGCGTTGATGAGCGCAGCATTTTCGGCGCGCAGGCGATCCGCGCTTTCCTGGGTGAGGGCAGCGATCCGCTCGGCGGCTTCCTTGCCGGTTGCAGCATACTGCTCGATGACGGGCCGTGCCTGCTCGTCGAGAAGGCGGGACAGCTCAAGCGAGCGGCCGGCGAGCATCGAATTGAGTTCGCGGGTGCGTTCGTCGAGCGTGCTGCGGATGGCGTGGCCGCGAGCCTCAAGCGCCTTTTCCGCATCCGAGAGGCTCTGCTGGATGCCCTGGGCGTGGCTCGCAACCTGGTTATGGGTGGAGGCAAGCCGGGCGGTCGCCGTATCCGCGGCGTCTGAGACCGAGCGGGCGAGATCAGCATGGCGGGCGGCCGTGGCCGATGCCGTCTGCTCGATCGAATTGGCGAATTCGGCGTTGCGGGCGGCAAGCGCGTCGGCGAAATCCGCGCCGGCCTTCGACAAAAGGTCGGCCGAACGCGCAGCTTCCGCGTCGAGTTCCTGCGCCGCGCTGCTTACCGCACCGCGCAAGCTGGTAACGAGGGCGGCTGCCTTGCCTTCGATCGTGCGGTTGACGTTTTCGAGACCGATGTTGAGCGCACGGTCCATCGTACCGAGCCGCTCTTCGATACGGCCCGTACCGGCCTCGATCGCCGTGGAGATGCGGGCTGCCGCGGTCTCGCTGATCCGATCGATCTCGCCGGCGCGCTCGCCAAGGCTATCGGCGATCCGCTGTCCGGCATGGTCGACGACGGCGTTGACGCTGCCGATACTGTCGCGAATTCGCTCATCGAGCGAACCGAGGCTCGTTTCGATGCGCGAGCCAGCGTCGTCGACGATCGCGTTGACATTGCCGACGCTGCCGCGAATGCGCTCTTCGAGCGAGCCAAGGCTCGTTTCGATGCGCGCGCCGGTGTCGTCGACGATTGCGTTCACGTTACCGACGCTGCCGCGAATACGCTCTTCGACAGCACCGAGGCGGTTCTCGATGCGGACACCCGTATCGTCGACGATGCCGCTGACGGTGCCGACAGTGCCGCGAATACGCTCCTCGAGCGAACCAAGGCTCGTTTCGATGCGCGCGCCGGTCTCATCGACGAAAGCGTTGACGCTGCCAACGCTGCCCTGAACGCGATCTTCGAACGTGCCGAGGCTCGCCTCAATGCGGGCGCCGGTATCGTCCAAACGGCTGTTGATGCCGTTGATCGAAATGTCGACGCGATTGGTGAGCGTGTCGGCCGCAAGGCTGATCTGGTCGGCCGTCTCGGCAAGGCGCTCCGCGATATTGCCGGTGGTGGAGCGCATGCGCGCGTCGAGCGCTTCGGCGCTGCGGTCGATGACGCCGGCAATCGACGCCTGTCGCTCCTCGAGCGACATTTCCAGCATGCTGGCGCTGGTTGCGAGCGTCGCAGCAATCGCCATGGACTGATCGGACAGCAGATCCTCAAGCTGCTCGCGGCCCTGGCCGACGGCCAGATTGATTGCGTGGATCCGATCGTCGAGGGTCGCCCGTATCTGATCATGCGTCGTCGTGAGCGTGTCGCGCAGATGCTCGGTTTTGCCGGAAAGCGCCTGTTCGATTTCCGCAGCCTTGCCGGCGAGCGAGGCGGTCGCCTCGGACGTGCGGGCAGTGAGCGCTTCCGCGATCTCGGCGCTGGTGCCAGTCAAGGCGTCCGAAATCTTGCCGACGCGGCCACTCAGGTCTTCGGCGATACGGGCGCTTGTTTCGGTGAGCGTGCCGGCGATCTGGCTGACGCGGCTGCCGAGGTTCTCGGCCACCTCCGATACGCTTTGCGAAAGCTTGTTCTCAATCTCACCGACGCGGTCCGTCATCGTCTCGGCAACAGCCATCGCGCGGAACGTCAGGTTGTCTGCAACGTCTTCGGCGTGGCGGCTGAGAGTGTCCGCCATTTCATTGGCGCGGGCCGATATCGTCGAGTTGATCTGCGTCGCGCGCTCCGAAAGGATGCCATCGAGCGCCGTCGTCTGGTTGGTGAGCGCATCGGTGATCGCCGCGCCGCGTTGCGACAGCACGCCTTCGAGCGCTTGGGTCTGGCTGCTGAGCGTTTCGGAGATCACCTGTCCGCGCTCGGAGAGGACGCGCTCCAGTCGATCGGCCGTACCGGCGACCGCGTCCTCGACGAGGCTCGCGCCGGAGGTGAGGGCGGTCGAGATGGCAGCGGTGCGCTCCGAGAGTGTGTTGTCCAGGCGATGCTGGCTTGCCGCGATCGCGCTGGTAATTTCGTCGGTCGTGCCCGTGAGTGTCTGTTCTATCCGCGCATGCGCGGATTGCAGACCGTCGATGAAGGCGGACGTACGCGAGTCAAGCCCCTCGGTCAGGCGCTGCTCGCTGGTCGTGAGCGCATCCGCAAGCGCATCGGCGCGCCGGCCGAAGCCATTCTCGATCCGTTCCTGTGCTTCGGTAAGCGCGCCCATCAGCGAACCGGTCTTCTCGGAAAGCACGCTCTCGATGCGGTCCTGCGCACCACCAATGAGGTTGCTGAGCTCGGACGTACGGCTGCCGATGCTTTCCTCGATGAAATCCTGTGTCGCGCCAAGCGTCGTGGCAAGCGTCAGCGACTGGTCGGAAAGCGCCGAACCGATCTTCTCGACACCGCTGTCGAGTGCGCTGCCGATCGCCTCCGAGCCACCGGTAACGGTCTCGTTGATCCGGTGCAGGCTTTCCATCAACTTGGTGTCGAGCAGGCTCGCCCGCTTGTCGAACGCACTTGCGAATTCATGGAAGCGCTCGTCGAAGGCCGTCGCCAACTGACCGACCGTGGTCTGCAGCTTCTCTTCAAAGAAACCGCCGCGAAGATCGAGATCCATGATCGCGTCGTCGGCACTTGTCTTGAGACTCTGCCTGAAGCTCGCGCCCTTTTCGTCGAGCGCGGCATTGAGCGAGGCAAGCATGTCGTCGAGCCCGCCGGCGATCGCCTGCTGGCCGACGCTCAGGCTTTCGTTGAGATCACGGGTCCGTGCAATCAACGTTTCGTTGAGCTGCCGCGCACGCTCGTTGAGGGCGGCATTCAGTTTTTCGGTATTGGCATCGAGGGTCGAAGCGCGGGTCTCGAACTGGCCGAGCAGCTGCTCGCCGCGTCTCTCAAGGGTCTCGCTCAATGCGTCGAGCCGCGCGTCGAATTCATTGCTGAGCGCAACCCCAGCCGTCGTGAGCCCGGAAAGGAGCGCATCGGTGCGGGTAGACAGCATCGTGCTGATGGTCTGCAACGCGTTTTCCGACCTTTCGCTGAGGGCGGCGGAGCGCGTATCGATCAAGGAGGCGAAGGCTTCGCCGGACAAAGCGATGCGCGAGGCAATATCCTCGCTCGCAAGTTCCAGATCATCCTTCAGCTTGGTGTGCGCACCGGCGATCGAGGTGCGAATTCTGTCGGCGTGCCCGATGATCGCTTCCCGCTCGAGTCCCAGTTCCTGCACGAGGGTGCGGACGCGAAGTTCGTTTTCGCTATAGCTGCGCTCAAGCGCGTTGACCTCGGAGTGGACCAGCGTTTCGAGTTCCGTCGCGCGTGCGATGGTACGCTCGATACCTTCGTTCATTGCCGACACTTCGCGACGGACGGCCTGGCCGACCGTCATCACCCGGTCTGCGGCGGTCGTTTCCGGCTCTGCAAGGCGCAGGGCAACCTCCGCCATCGAGCGCGCCGCATTGCGCAGGTCCTGCGCTCTCGCAAGCATGATCGCAAAGGAGAAGAACAGCATCACGGGGAGGGCGATGCCGATAAGAACACCAATTGCACCCGGCGTCGCGGCGAGGTCGGGAAGCGAACGGATCTGCCAGATCTGCGGTGCGTAGAGGAGATGGGCGATGGCGACACCGGCGAAGGCCCAAAGCAGCGACACCAGCGCAGCGGTACGGATTGCCACGCGGCTGGTGCGGACTTCGAGGGAACGCAGCATTGCGGCAGGCGATCGGCGCGTGTCGTCATTTGCCGGCGAAAGCGGCGGTTGCCTCGGAGCGGGCTCTGGCGCGAGGCTGCGTACCACCTTCGGCGCGTCCTGCTGCGCCTTTGGAGCCTGCGCGTGGTCAGATGCTGCGGCCGCCTGCTTGCTGGGCTCAGACACGGTTTCCTCCGGTTCATCCAAGGAAGTCTTGTCATTCAGAGCCGACTTAAGGTCGTCAAAGTCGATCTTCAGGGCCGCTTCCAGTGCCTGGAACGCCTTTTCGTCGATCGACTCACTGCTCTTTTTCGTCGCCATAGGGATACGCCTCACTACTATTGCCCGCCGATGGCCATTTCCGCATCGCCGCTTGGGCGATCCCGAAGACATCCGAAACAGGGCGGTGACACCAGGATACACGCGCCACATCTGCGCAATACCCTGCCTGTTCACCCATTCCATTGCCTCGATGGATAGCCGGAACTAAGGCCTCTCGGCACCGAGCACAGAGCTTTTCCACCGGAACAGTTGCCACTTTCGTACGCAAACACGTTCCTGACCGTATCGTAGTGACACATTAGCCAGGTTCTTACAATTAAGCGCAATCCGCATTCATTAAAATCCTAATGATTTCTTAACAGAATGACCGCTTTCCGGTGGGAAAAGCTAAGGAAATCAGCGCGTTTAACGTCCGTTAACCATTTCCTCAGATTCCTGCGCCACTTGCATCGCGCTTTAAGCCGATGGCAGCGGCGCCGGCCGATGATCCACGCATACTCTATGCGGCGCGACAACGCCGGCGAACATGACACCTATTGATAGGAAACCGACCCATGGCGGCACTCAAGATAGCCTTCGAGGCACCGGACAACCAGGAAAGTTCATCCCTCGGCAAAAAGCCTATCGACTTCGCCCAGCTCGGCAAGCAGACGATGGGGGACAAGGAACTGGAGATCGAGGTTCTGCAGTTGTTTGCGCGGCAGGCGCGACAAGCTGTGGGCGAAATCGCTGCCGTTGACGCCGATCGGCGCGTCCAGGCTGCACATCGCCTAAAAGGCGCGGCGCTCGCTGTCGGAGCCGTCGACGTCGCAGCGGCGGCCGCCGCGATCGAGCGCGAACCAGGAAACCCGATCCTTGCCGGTGCGCTCAGCGCGGCCGTGCTCGTGACCGAGCTTTTCATCCTGAAGCTTTGCCGCTGACTTCAATTTTGTTATGGCACGTAGTGTTGGCGCCTAGTGTATTAGAGGCCCTTCCGTATTAGACACCCTTCGTGGCCGCGCCGACGAGCATATGCTACGAGGCATGACCGGCTGTTGTTGACTGGCTGGCCAATTTGTTGGAAGAACGTGCGCTGAATTCGCGCCGTCGCCGCCTGCTGGGCAGGATCTTGCGCTGGCGGCCACCCTGCCAATCCATTCCGGAAAGTGAAATGACAAAACTTACGATCGTAGCCTTTGACGGCACGCGCCACGAACTCGATGTCGAGAACGGCTCCACGGTCATGGAGAATGCGGTTCGCAATTCTGTGCCGGGCATCGAAGCCGAATGCGGCGGCGCTTGCGCCTGCGCGACCTGTCATGTCTATGTCGACGACGAGTGGGCGGCTGCCGTCGGCGCGCCCGAGGCTATGGAAGAGGACATGCTGGACTTCGCCTATGACGTGCGTCCGACGTCGCGGCTTTCCTGTCAGATCAAGATGAGTGAGGCCTTGGACGGACTGGTCGTCCATGTTCCGGAACGCCAGGCCTGATCCCGGGGCCGCTCTCGGCGGCTGCTCTACAGTGCCGCGCGTCTAACCAGACGCGCAAAGATCGCAGCAAAAAAATGCCTCGCTGGTCGTCGACGAGCGAGGCAAGGAGGGCGTATCGCATACAGATGAGGGAGGGAGCATCTGATGCACCAGGACACGCCAGGAGAACCTGTTTTTGCTTCATTGCTTCTGCGCTGTATTAAACCCAAAGCAACGACGCGAAATCAAAATAAAACCACATACGAGTACAACGTCTTAACTATCAGCCGACAGCTAAACATTCATCTCGTCGAGAGGTTGAACTTCAATTCCACCTCTCACTTCATAGTAACAATATAGCTGAGTCGGCGTCCCACTGCCATCGTTAGAATTCGCCAATAAAATACCGTGGGTTTGAGCAGTCGCTTTGCGCACTGCCAGGCTATAGTCACCCTGTTCTTGGGGCGCGAATTTTGCTTGGCGAATTTTGCTTCTTGAACAACGCGGGCAATCGCATTGTGAATGCCCGCGGAGAGCAGGAGGCGAAGGCCTCAGCGCCCGTCCTTGAGGCTATCCAGCCGGTATTGCAGCAACCGGATCATGCGACGATCGAAGTTTGCGGCCTCGGTGCGGTCGAAGCGTGCCTGGTCCTTGTCGTGGCTTTCGACTTCGGCTGCACTTGTCTGAGCCACTTTAGCTTGCATCCGCTCGCAATCCGCTTCCGGTTTCAGGGCGAGAAATGCTTTTTCCATCTGGCGCGCATGATTGCGGGCGATCTCCGCATGCCGCTCCTCGTGGCGTTTTATGTCGCTTGCGAGCGTGTCCCAGACCAAAGCGAGATCACGCCCCGCCTGTTTGCGATATTTCCAACGCGGCAGGATGATACGCGTGCTGAGTGTCACACGCGCCGTACCGATGGCGCAGCGCCCACCGCGGCTGACATAGGTGATCGTGCCGCCGAACTTGATCCGCGTGGCTCCGGGATGGCGCGCGCCTGTGCTCGTCATCACAGGGCCGGCCGCAGCAAGTGCCTTGTCGAGTTCGGCGGCAGTGCGACCGCCGATCGAAAAGTAGGTGAAGCTCTTGCTAAACACGGTTTCTGCCGTGGCGCTCCCCAACGGCAGGCCGACGAGGAGCGCAACGAGAGCGGCTTTCAGCGGAACGCGGACTCGGAGCATCAATGCGTGGTTCTCTTTGGTTGAACTTCGTTGAAGCTTGGGGCATAGCCAGCCCGAGCGCAACACAAATCGACTGAGATGGCGCTCGAAAGTCCCGGAGTATCTTGAAGAAAGCTTCGCAACTCTTTGATATTGAACAGGCTGATCTATCTTGGTGAGGCCAACGAATGTGGCACGCCTCTCGGCATCGCGGGATCATGAGAACATGACGAACACTCCATTTCAGGTGTCTCGCTGGAAACTGGCGCACGGGCGCAGTCTCGAACTAGGGCCCCGTGGCGTTTTGATGGCGATTATCAATGTCACGCCGGATTCGTTCTCCGACGGCGGGCGCTTCATCGATGCCGCTGCGGCCGTCACTGCCGGTCTACATGCGGTGGAGCAGGGCGCGGAGATCCTCGATGTCGGCGGAGAATCCACCCGTCCGGACGCCGAGCCAGTGACGGCCGAGGAGGAGCAGGCGCGCATCCTTCCGGTGATCGCCGGGCTAGCTCGCGAAACCGACGCAATCATTTCCGTCGACACCTACCGCGCCGAAACGGCGCGGCTCGCCGTAAAAGCCGGCGCCCACATCGTCAATGACGTGCACGGTCTGCAGCGCGAGCCGGCGATCGCGGATGTCGCGGCTGCCACGGGTGCAGGGCTCTGCATCATGCACACGGGCCGCGACAGGCAGAAGCTCGATGATGTCATCGACGATCAGTTTCACTTCCTCGAACGATCGCTTGAGATCGCAGCGAGCGCCGGTGTCGCACAGGAGAAAATCGTACTCGATCCGGGCTTCGGTTTTGCCAAGGATACCGAGGAAAATCTCGAACTGATGGCACGTTTCAGCGAGTTGCATCGCTTCGGCTTGCCGATCCTGGTCGGAACGTCGCGCAAGCGCTTCATCGGCGCGGTCACGGGACGAGATGCACCGGCGCGTGACGTCGGAACGGCGGCGACGACCGCGCTTCTCAGGGCCGCGGGCGCTGCAATATTTCGAGTGCATGATGTCGCAATCAACAGGGATGCACTGGTAATGACAGATGCTATGCTGGCCGCAAAGAACAGCCGACGGGATACGAAGCCATGACTGCGACCTACATTATCACCTTGAAGAATTGCGCTTTCTTTGCCCGCCACGGCGTGCTCGACGAGGAGGAGTTTCTGGGGCAGCGCTTCTTCGTTGATGCCGAACTCGAGGTGGAGCAGGGCACGGCGCTCGCAGAAGATTGCATCGATGACACCGTGCATTACGGCATCGCCTTTGCGGAAATCGAGAGAATCGTCACCGGTCGCCGGCGCTACCTGATCGAAGCGCTGGCGCTTGAAGTGGCAAAGACCCTTTGCGCACGCTTCCGGCAAATCCGGCGCGCGAAGGTTTCCATCCGCAAGCCGAACGCACCGGTCCCGGGCGTGCTGGATTATGTCGAAGTCACGGTCGAGCATGTCGCAGAATAAGGCCCGGCGGCGCGCGACGCTCGGTCTCGGCGGCAATCTGGGTGATCCGCCGCTGGCTATGGCGGAGGCGTTGCGCGCACTCGACGAAAGACCGGATTGCAAAGTCACCGCTGTGTCGCGGCTTTACCGAACACCCCCCTGGGGCAAGACCGATCAGGCCTGGTTCTTCAACGCCTGCGCCGAGGTAGAGACGACGCTCGATCCCGAGGCGCTGCTCGACACCTGCCTTGATATCGAGCGGGCGATGAAGCGCATTCGCAAGGAGCGCTGGGGGCCGCGCACCATCGATATCGATTTGCTGACCTTCGACGGAGTGAGCTCAGTGAGCGAAAAGCTGGAATTGCCACACCCTCGCATGACGGCGCGCGGTTTCGTCCTGATGCCGCTTGCCGACTTCGCGGCCGACCTTTCCATAGAAGGGCGTACTGTCCGCGAATGGCTGAACGATGCCGATGTGACTGGAATTGAGGTGGCGGACGGCGACGCCAATTGGTGGCGCAGGCGCAGTTGAACACGCCCGGCGCCAAGGCCGGGCGAATTCCTTCGCTACTTGATCGAGCCGACGGCGATATTGTCCATTTGTCGGTTGAGGTTGACGCCAATGACCGGGATCATGGTCTCCTCGACCTTGACGGAGATCGTGATATTCATAGTCTCCGCATCCTGGAGACGGGCAATCATCGCGCCATTAAGCTGTTTGCGGTTGATTCCGACGACGACCTTGTCCTTGGCGACATTGCCCGAGACCACATCCAGCCCCTTGCCGTCGGCGCCATCGAGAAACTTGCCCGTATAGCTGTTACCCTTCTGCGTGATCATGGCGGACATCGGCTGCTTAAAGACGCCGACCCGGCAGAAACCGTCAAGCTTGATCCCGGCATCTGCGCCAGATGTCGGCTCCCCGGTGAGGTCGCAGGTAAATTTCGTGCCTTTGTATTTGCCGGCAACGATCTCGCCGGGACCTTTCCACTGGCCGGCTACCTTCTCAAAAAAGGCCTTGTCGCGGGCGCCGGAAGACGCCGGGGTTGCAAGGCCGACAGTGGCAGCAAGCGCAAAAGCGGCAACGCCGCGAACGATCAAAGAAGGGCGCGAGAACATAATCGATCCTTGATGGGTCAACGTCCGAAACTGGTAACCACATTTGCGCTGAAATGGTTAATGGACGGTTTCTTTATTGCTCATATACATGCCAGTCCGCCCGGATATCTCCCTGTAAAATGGGCCATTCGGGCGGCTCACGCAGGCCTCACCGGGAATTGCGGTGATGAGTGCAGACGTGTTTTTTGAAACTCAACTGGTGCCTGTTACGTCATTGTCATATCGCGGAGGTCTCGGACATGGCGACAGCGATAGACAAGCAGAGGCGCGACACTCACTTGCAGCGGACGACGATTCGTCGGCACGGTCTCATGACGCGGGTCACGCACTGGACATGGGCGGTCGCGCTGTTTTTCCTGGTCCTCAGCGGATTGCAGATCTTCAACGCCCACCCATCGCTTTATATCGGCGAGCAATCCGGCTTCGCATTCGACAACAGCGTGCTGTCGATCCGCGCAGTCAGGAGAGCCGACGGCAGTGCCGAAGGCCTGACGATGTTGTTCGGCCGAAGTATCGACACCACCGGCCTGCTCGGTGTCAGCGGACCGGAGGACAGCCGCGCGTACCAGGCGTTCCCGGCCTGGCTGACCGTGCCCTCCTACCACGATCTTGCGACAGGCAGGGTCGTCCACTTCTTCTTCGCTTGGCTGTTCGCGGCCACGTTCCTCTCATGGTTTGCGGCGAGCCTGGTCAACGGCCATCTGCGGGGCGATATCTTGCCAACCTTCTCGGATATACGCGGCTTGCCGGGCAGTTTCGTCGAGCACGTGCGGTTCCGTTTCCATCACGGTCGCTCCTACAACGGTCTCCAGAAAATCTCCTATGCGATTGTTCTTCTGGTGCTTTTCCCGCTGATGATCCTGACGGGGCTGGCGATGTCACCGGGAATGAACGCTGCCGTGCCCTGGCTCACGGAGATCTTCGGCGGTCGCCAGACGGCGCGCACCATCCATTTTGCTGCCATGCTGCTGCTCGTCGGCTTCTTTGCCATCCACATCTTCATGGTCTTTGCCGCCGGACCGATCAATGAGATGCGTTCCATGGTGACCGGGCGGTACCGAATCGATCGCGAGGCAGCAGAGCGAGGTTCTGAACGATGAGCCGGATCATCATCAACCGTAGGCGGCTCTTGACCGCGGCGGGTGTCGCAGCCTCGGCCTTGCCCCTTGCTGGATGCGATGCGTTGGACGGCATGCTGTCGAGCGGGGAAACCGTGCGTGATGCGATGGCCAAGGCGAATGGCCTGACCTATCGCGTCCAGCGTTTCCTGATCGGTGCCGACAGCTTGGCAAAAGAATTTCCGGAGAGCGAGATCCGCCAGGGGCAAAGGCCGAATGGCTCCACCGACCCGACCGACGCCACATACATCACGCTTCGTGATGCCGGCTTCGCCGGCTACCGTTTGGACGTTGGCGGCCTTGTCGACCGGCCACTGCGGCTTTCGCTCGACGAGTTGCGCAACATGCCGTCACGCACGCAGATCACCCGGCACGATTGCGTCGAAGGCTGGAGTTGCATCGCCAAGTGGACGGGCGTCCCGCTCGCCGCCGTTCTGGACGAAGCGGGGGTAAAGTCGGAGGCGCGCTACGTGGTTTTTCGATGCTTCGACACGATGAATCTCGGCCTCTCCGGGGAAGTCACCTATTACGAGTCGATCGATATGCTGGACGCCCGCCATCCGCAGACGATACTGGCCTATGGCTTGAACGGAGAACCTCTCCCGGTCGCGAATGGCGCACCCTTGCGCCTAAGGGTCGAGCGCAAGCTCGGATACAAAATGGCGAAATACGTTCGCTCGATCGAAGTCGCCTCCGACCTCGCACGGTACGGGCAGGGGAACGGTGGTTTCTGGGAGGACCTCGGCTACGACTGGTATGCGGGCATATAGGGGCAATTCCAGGAAAAGCGTGAAACAGTTTTCCGCCCCGAATTGCGTCGTTTCAAAGAGTTAGATTCACTGTTCCCATCAATGAAGTGATCCTGCGCCGGCACGTGCGCAGGCCTCTATGAGATTAGCGCCGATCAGCTCTCGGTTCGATCTTGCGAACACGATGCACCGGGCGCGAGGTCGGAGAGGAAGTCACCGATTCCTGGTCGCTTCAGCGCACGGAACGGCATGGGACGGCAAAGATCCATCGCCGCTATCCCGATGCGCGCGGTCATCAGTCCGTTGATGACCCCTTCGCCAAGACGCGCGGAGAGTTTGGATGCGAGGCCGTGGCCGAGGATCTGTTGGATGAGGCTGTCGCCGGCGGCAATCGAGCCGGTAACGGCGAGATGCGCGATGACGTCGCGCATGAGCCGCAGCATGCCGAGTGTGCCCGGGCGACCGCCGTAAAGCTCCGCCATCGCACGGATCATCCGGGCCGATTCATAAAGGACGTAGCCGAGATCGACGAGCGCGCGTGGACTGACGGCTGTGACGATCGACACGCGTTTCGAGGCGGCCAGGATGATCCAGCGCGCTTCGCGGTCAAGCGGCGTCAGCAATTCCCGCTCGGTCAGTTCGATGAGATGAGGGCCGTCGATGATCTCGCCCTCGGTTTCCGCCAGGCGCGCCCGGCCCTTTGCCGTACGAGGATTGGCGGCCAGCAGATGGACGAGCCTCGCGGTTGCGGCGCGCGCGGTCTTGGTGCTGGCCGCAGCTTCGCCGACATCTATTTTCAATTGCTGTATCGCCGTCAGCTGCATCATACCTAGGAGTTCGCGCACGATGACGATCAGGAAGGCGAGGGCGCCGATCGCGACGACAGCAATCGCGCCGTAGCCAAGCCAATCGGCTCGGGAAAAGAGATCGCGAACCAGGCGATCGATCCACAATCCCAAGGCAAGCGAAAGCAGTATCCCCAGCGCGCCCACCGCCACTTTGCCGAAGGAAAACCGGCGGCGACGCGGGACAGCTTCCGGGAGGTTGAGCGCTTCGATCGCCGCAGTTGTCTCGATAAACGGGTCTTCGGCTTCAGGTGTCATAACGACCCGCTCGCTGAAGCTTGCCGGCGCGCGCCGTTGTAGCTGTCGCTCCTTGCGCTCGGCCTGCCCGTCGGGCTCGACGGAGAAGGCGGCAGGCCTGCGCCCACGGTTCTTGAAATCGTCGCTCATGCCAGGTGATCTCCGAGCAGGAACTGCATCGCACGGTCAAGCCGGATATGTGGTACCGAGAGTTTCAATCCGCCGCGAGTCTCTTCCAGATGCGGTGGACGGAAGCGCACAAAGTTCAGCTCAGGCATCGCGCGCTCCGCTTCCGTGGGTTTCGAGGCCGTATGCCCGTCCACTGGCTCAAAAAGAACTTCAGGATCTTCCGGTAAGTCACCGGGAAATATCGCTGTCTTTCTTTCTCCGTCGAATACGTCGCCATTTATCCTCTCGCCGGCGATCGGGGTGCCGACGATCACCGGAAGCGTGTGCCCGTCGTGGTTCACCGTCGCCTCACGCGTCGCGCGGACGGATGCAAGCGCCATCACTTCAAGACCTGCGCCGCTCATGCCGATCCGCTCGGCCGCGCGGCTGACAAGCCGGGCGGTGATCCGTTCGAGCCTGTCGTGGCTCTCGTGGTGCAGGTGGTCGGCCTTGGTCGCGGCGATTAGCACTCGATCGATGCGGCGTGTGAACAGCGCCGAAAGCCAGGAATTGGTGCCGGGACGGAAGCAGGCGAGCACGTCGGCCAGTGCCTGTTCGAGATCACTCAACGCTTCCTGCCCGCGGTTGATTGCCTGCAGGGCGTCGACAAGCACGATCTGGCGGTCGAGACGGGCGAAGTGCTCGCGGAAGAAAGGGCTAACGACGTGTGTCTTGTAGGCCTCGTACCGGCGCTCCATCATCGCCCAGAGCGATCCCTTCGGCGCGCGGCCCGTAGGCAGATCCGGAAGCGGCGAGAAGGTCAGCGCCGGCGATCCCTCGAGATCTCCGGGCATCAGGAAACGGCCGGGCGGTAGCGTTGAGAGGGATCGGTCGTCGGCCTTGCAGGCTTGGAGATAGGCCGTGAAGCTTTCGGCAAGCCGCCGGACGCTGCCCTCGTCCGCTGCGGCGGTGGCACCGCTCACTGATGCAAGCGCCAGCCATTCGCGCGAAAGGCCTGCGCGCGTGCCGGCGCGCGCGCGCCGCACCGTGGTCTCGCTGAACTGGCGAAAATCCTGCGCAAGCAGGGGCAGGTCAAGCAGCCATTCTCCCGGATAGTCGACGATGTCGATCGACAGCCGCCCGGGCGAGAACATCCGGTTCCAGCCACTGGCGCTTTCGTAGTCGAGCGTGATGCGCAACTGCGAAATCGCCCTCGTCGAATCCGGCCACACCCGATCTCTGACGAGGGCGGCGATGTGATCCTCATATTGGAAGCGCGGCACCGCATCGTCGGGCTGCGGCTCAAGCCGGACCTTCGAGACCCGCCCGGATCGAATGGGTTCGAACACCGGCAGGCGACCGCCATTCAGCAAATTATGGACGAGCGAGGAAATGAAAACGGTCTTGCCGGCACGCGACAGGCCGGTGACTCCGAGCCGGACTGCGGGATTGACGAGCCCGGATGCGCGATCGGCAAGATTGTCCAGCGCAATCAGGGCATCATCTTTGAAGCTGCTCAAAATAGGCGCCAAGTCTATCCGTTCCTCGGGATTGATTCCGTCGATATGAGAATCGTCTGCTCACCTGCAGCCATTAAAGACGCCGCGCACATGCTTTGACCGTGGTGCGATATAGGAAATCTTTCCGCCACTGCAACGACATAGACGGATTTTCGGTTGGCGGGCAGGATTTCGTCACGATATTCCCGGCTCCTCCGGCACGGGGAGCAACAGCGTGGAAAGTCTCGCCAACCATCTGGCGCTGGCGCTCGGGGGCGCCGAAAAGTCGACGACTGCCAACCCGGCCGGGGGATAGCCGTCCGCGAGAACCCTGTCCGCCGCTTCATTGCCGAGCAATCGCCGAAACAGCTCCTCGATCATCGGATTGTGACCGATGAGCATCAGCGAGCCCAGGCTCGAATTTGCTTCGAGAAGCTCGGCGTAAACGCTCATCGATCCCGTATAAAGCGCATCGATGTAACGAAGATCGATGTCTTCGCCGAGCGTGCGACGGAACGGTTCGGCGGTCTGGCGACATCGCACCGCCGTCGAGCACAGGATCAGCTCCGGTCGAATTCCATGCTCGGCAGCACTCTGGGCGATCAGTTCCGCCTCGGCGAAGCCGGTGTCGTCAAGCGTGCGGTCGAAGTCCCGCTGACCTGGCAACGCCCAGCCCGAGCGGGCGTGGCGGAGAAGGAAGAGACGAAATGGCGGGGCGACGCTGTCTTGCATGTATCGTCCGGGGCGATCAAGTCGCCCGAGGTTCGAGGCATCTGTCTACTGCCGTTCCCTTAAATCCTAGCTGATTCAAGGTTAAGAACATGCAGCAATTCAAATTGCGACAGCGCCTTTTGCGTGTCTGAATAAGACGCGCAGCGCTGCAGGCCGGATCCAGCCGCGAGTCCGGCAGGATGGGTACCTTGTCCCGCTGTCACAGCAAAGATCAAGCCGTCGGCTTACGTTTTCGGTGGAACCCGGCCTTCTTGAATTGACGCCCAAGACACACCAGATGTCGCAATCTGAAATGTTGCCGGCGTCGGCCGGCGGATTCCAGGTAAACCGACCGACCTTAATCGGCGATCAAGACTTCGTGTGTAATTTTGATGAAATATTCGTCAGTTAGCCTGAAATGCAAGCATTACTAAAATGCGGTTGAGTGTCCGGCACAAGGCTTGAATCGGAGCTTCCATAGGTCTATACACCGCCGCAATGAGATGTTCTTCAGGAGAATCGCGTTGAGTGAGAAGATCGATCTTAGTACCTTTGTTCTCTCCGAGGACGAGGAATTCATGAATGCCAACCACCGGGCCTATTTTCGTGCAAAGTTGAATGCCTGGAAAAATGATATCCTTCGCGAGGCCCGCGAGACACTGGATCACTTGGCAGAGGAGAGCGCCAACCATCCGGATCTTGCGGACCGAGCTTCTTCCGAAACAGACCGGGCCATCGAATTGCGCGCCCGGGACCGGCAACGGAAACTGATCGCCAAGATCGATGCTGCACTGCAGCGGCTTGACGAAGGAACCTACGGTTACTGCGAGGAAACGGGCGAACCGATCGGTTTAAAGCGTCTGGACGCCCGGCCGATTGCAACCCTCTCGATCGAGGCGCAGGAGCGTCACGAACGTCGCGAGAAAGTCTATCGAGACGAATAACGGATTCAGGTTTCTCCTGATCTGAAAAACGGCGCGGTTAACCGCGCCGTTTTTCTTTTTAGGGTTGCGTGGGGCGAGCATACCGACTGACGATCCAGGATCATCCCGATCGTTCGCCGCCAAACCGGAAACCACCTCCCGTGGTTTCCACCGCGCTCAGGGCTTACGCCCGGCCGAAATGTCGGCGAGCATGCGGGTCATTTCCTCTTCGATCGTCGGCTCCTTGCGGATATTGTCCGGTGTACCGCCGAGCAAGGGTTCCTGGCGGCCGCCCGCAATCGGTCGGCTCTCCGATTGGGCCGCAACAGAGGGCGTCAACCGCTGGAGATCGCCGCTGATCTCCGCATCGAGAATCCGCTCGAAATCCGAAACTCTGTCCGACACGGCCGGTTGAATCGGCGTCGTCTGTGTTTGCGCCGTCGGCACGGAGGCACCTTGCATTGAGCCCGATTGCATTGGCGCCTGCTCGCGCCGCGGCGCCACTGGCAACACCCGCTCGCGGGCAACGTCGAAAATATCTTCCGCACGTTCTATGGCGGAAACGGTGGGAATCGCGGACACGGGCGGCGAAACCCTTACAGGCGGCTGTTGCTGGGATGGTTGCGCGGTCGCGGGTCTTTGCTCGGCGGCAAGGCGGATGGGCGGTTCCGGCTCCACTCGCGGAGCCGCTGCCTGCGCCCGCTCTTCCATGCGCGCAACAGGCCGCTCCTCGGCGGGCGCTGTTGCTTCCGCCGGAGCCGGCGCGGGGGTGGGCTTCGGCTCAGGTCGCGGCGGGGCCTTCGGCGCCTCGGCGGCCTTTTGCTCTGCGGCAACGGCTGCACTCACCTGTGCCGCTGGAGCCCCGTCCGGCGCAATTCGACTTTCGATGACAATATCCGTCGGGCCACCGATCATGATGAGATGTTCGACGTCATCGCGGCGAACAAGCACGAGGCGGCGGCGCGCGTCGACGGCTGCGGCGTCGAGGACGGCGAGTCTCGGCTGCCTGTTCTTGCCGCCGCGCACAAAGGGGGAGGAGGGTCTGTGGCGCATGATCCAGAGCACGGCTACAAGGCACAAGAGCCCGACGGCAACGGCTGCGGCGGCGATGATGAATCGGCTGCCGTTGTCCCCGACAATGGTTTCGATCATAGGCTGAACTCCTTCTGCCTGCCCCGCATGTCAATATTTGACGGCTTTTTTCAGGCCGGGACAAGCTTGCGCCCGACATTCCCTGTGAATTGACCGGGATGCTTCCGCAGAGACGCTTTTTGCTGTTATCTCTGATTGTTAAAGATGATTCCAGTTCGATGATCCGAACGCGGGAAAGGCACTTGCGGATTTCGCGAAGCGTTGGTCGGACACCGGCTACTGCATGATTCCTTAAGCCGGGATCGATTTGGGGATAGATTATGCAGCAACTCAAGGGATTGCAGCGAGCCTTGCGCGCCTGAACAAGGGGCACGGCGCTGTGTATGATAGCAGTGTGGTCGCGCGCGGCCGCAGCGGCAGGTGAGGACCGATGACGAAATTGCGGCAGTCAGGTGACTACCAGATGCCGGTTGTTGACCGCGGCGTCCGGCCGGGTACGGTCTTGCGGATCATCCTGCTGGCGATCGTGCTCACCGCGTCGGCAGCCGCCTTCGTCGTCTTCAAGAACCAGCTAGAGAACGAAATCGTCCTTGGCATCCTCGGCGTGCTGGCGATGGTCGGCATTTTCTTCCTGGTCTCGTCGGTGATCGGTTTCATCGAAGTCATGCCGCAGACGCGTCCCGACGAGCTGGCGCGTGCCTTCCTCGATGCCCACGAAGATGGCACGATCGTCACCGACCGCAGGGGACGGATCATCTATGCTAACGCCGCCTATGGCGCGCTGACCGGCGCCAAGAGCGCCGCCGGCGTCCAGTCGCTCGAGACCATTCTCTCCAGGAATCGCGAAGCGACCGAGGCGATCTATCGGCTCACCAACGGTCTCCACGAAGGCAAGAAGGGGCACGAGGAATTCCGGCTGCTGAAGCCGCTCGCAAACGGCGCGTCGATCGCCTCCGGGGCCCACTGGTTCCGCCTCAAGGCTCGCGTCCTGCCCCTGGAGGACAGCGACAGAAACCCGCTCTATCTCTGGCAGATCGCCGACATCACGGCCGAACGCGACGACCAGGAGCGTTTCTTCAAGGAACTGCAGAACGCGATCGACTATCTTGATCATGCACCTGCCGGTTTCTTCTCCGCCGGACGCAAAGGCGAGATCTTCTATATCAACGCCACCCTTGCCGATTGGCTCGGCATCGACCTCACCAAATTCCAGCCGGGTTCGACCACTATTGCCGATGTCGTTGCGGGCGAGGGGCTCGCGCTCGTCCAGTCGGTCCAGGCCGAGCCGGGCCTCAAGAAGACGAAAGTTCTTGATCTCGACCTGCGCAAGACGAATGGCCAGAGCCTGCCGGTGCGTCTGATCCACCGTGTCTCGTCGACCCGTGACGGTGCGCCTGGTGAAAGCCGGACGATCGTCATGTCGCGCGAAGACGATGACGGCGATCAGTCGGCCTCCAACGCCGCCATGCGCTTCACGCGCTTCTTCAACAACACGCCGATGGCGATCGCCTCCGTCGACGGCGACGGGCGGATCCTGAGGACCAACGCTCCTTTCCTGAAGCTGTTTGCAGGTCTCGTTTCGCAGGACGACGTCGAGCGCGGCGCGCTGATCGAAACGGTGGTCCACAAATCCGAAAAAGGCCGCTTGCAGGAAGCGCTTGCGGCGGCGAAGGACCGGCAGAGCGACATCGCGCCGATCGACGCCTTGCATCCGAACGACGAGGCACGACATTTCCGCTTCTACGTCAACGCCGTGATCGATCAGAGCGATCAGGCGCCTGAGGAGGCGGCGATCATCTATGCGCTGGAGATCACGGAGCAGAAGGCGCTCGAGACCCAGATGGCGCAGACGCAGAAGATGAATGCGGTGGGGACGCTCGCAGGCGGCATCGCCCACGATTTCAACAATGTGCTGACCGCGATCCTGCTTTCCTCCGACCACCTCTTGCTCTCCGCGCGGCCCGCGGATGCGACCTTCGCCGACCTGATGGAAATCAAGCGCAACGCCAATCGTGCCGCCGTGCTCGTGCGGCAACTGCTCGCCTTCTCGCGCAAGCAGACGATGCGCCCGACCGTGCTCAACCTCACCGACGTCATCGGCGATCTGCGCATGCTGGTCGACCGGATGACCGGCACCAATGTCAAGGTCGAGGTCGACTACGGCCGAGACCTCTGGCCGGTGAAGACCGATCTCGGCCAGTTCGAGCAGGTCCTGCTCAATCTTGCCGTCAATGCACGGGATGCCATGCCCGAAGGCGGAACGATCACGCTGCGGACGCGAAATCTGCCGGCGAGCGAAGTGGCAGCACTCGGACGCCGGGAACTGCCGGAGGACGACTTCGTCATGGTCGAGGTTGCCGACCAGGGCACCGGCATTCCGCAGGAGATCATGGACAAGATCTTCGAGCCCTTCTTCACAACGAAGGAAGTCGGCAAGGGCACCGGCCTCGGTCTTTCGATGGTCTACGGCATCGTCAAACAGTCGGGCGGCTATATCTATCCGGAGTCGGAAGTCGGCAAGGGCACCACCTTCCGCATTCTGCTGCCTCGCCATGTCGAGGAAATCCGCGAGGAAGTCGCAGCCGGGGCCTCGTCGACAACCGAAGTGCCGATGCCGGCCGCCAGCGACTTGGTCGTGGCGCCTGCGCCCAAGGCGGAGCCGGAGCCTGCGGACCTCACTGGCGATTCCGCTGTCGTGCTCCTGGTCGAGGACGAGGAAGCGGTGCGCCGCGGCGGCAAGCGCATGCTCGAGACGCGCGGCTACACCGTCCACGAGGCCGGATCGGGCGTTGAAGCGCTCGACATCATGGACGAACTCAACGGCGCGGTCGACATCGTCGTATCGGACGTCGTGATGCCGGAGATGGATGGGCCGACGCTGCTGCGCGAACTGCGCAAGAAGTACCCGGACTTGAAGTTCATCTTCGTGTCGGGTTACGCGGAAGACGCTTTTGCGCGCAACCTCCCGGCCGATGCGAAATTCGGTTTCCTGCCGAAGCCATTCTCGCTGAAACAACTGGCCGTGGCCGTTCGCGAGATGCTGGATTCTTGATCGGCGTCGATACCCGGGCGTGAATAGGCCCGGTCTAGTGCCGGGCCTTCTTTAAGTAATTCCAGGAAGAGTGTGTTTGTTTGGCCTACTTCGCCGTCAGTGCAACGGCGATTTCGGCGGCAAGACGGGCATTGTTTTCCACGAGTGCGATATTGGTTTCGAGGCTGCGGCCGTCGGTCATGTGGAAAAGGTTGTCGAGCAGATAAGGCGTGACGGCTTTACCGACAATCTCGTCGCTCGCGGCATTGTCGAGCGCGCGGGTGATGTAGATTTCCATCTCTTCGCGCGGAATTTCGCTCTCTTCGGGAACCGGATTGGCAACGAGCATGCCGCCGTCGATGCCGAGCAGGTCGCGCATTTTCTGGAAATTGGCGATCGCGGCGGGGCTGTTCAGCATCAGCGGACTCTTGATGCCGGAATCGCGCGACCAGAAGGCCGGGAAGCTTTCGCTGTCATAGGTGACGACTGGAACGCCGCGTGTCTCCAGCACCTCGAGCGTCTTCGGAATGTCGAGAATGGCCTTGGCGCCCGCGCAGACAACGATGACGCCGGTGCGAGCGAGTTCGTCGAGATCAGCGGAAATATCGAAGCTCTGCTCCGCGCCTCGGTGAACGCCGCCGATCCCGCCGGTGGCAAAGACGCTGATGCCGGCGCGCGCCGCGGCTATCATCGTAGCCGCCACGGTCGTGGCGCCTGTGCGCCGTTCGGCGATGGCGAAGGCAAGATCGGCGCGCGAGAGCTTCATGGCGCCTTCCGTCTTCGAAAGTGCTTCCAGCTTCGCGTCGTCGAGGCCAATGTGAAGGACACCGTGAATGACCGCAATCGTTGCGGGCACGGCGCCCTGTTCACGGATGATCGCCTCGACGCTGCGGGCCATGTTGAGGTTGCCGGGGTAGGGCATGCCATGGGTGATGATCGTCGATTCCAGCGCGACGATTGGCGCGCCGCGTGCGCTGGCGGCCGCGACTTCATCGGAAAATTCCATCGGCAGAGACGGGGAGGAGGGTTTGGTCATGAATCTATCCTTAAATCGCGATCACGTTGGGTTTTAATCAACCAAGGATCATCGAGATCGTTTCCAAAGAGGTTCGGAGCGAGATGCGGACAGATGCTGCGCGCGCTTTCGTCCCGCCCGGCGTTCAACGGTTCTCATGACAGCATTTGCGGCGCCGGCACAAGAGCCACCGCCTCTTCGAGGTTGCTTGGAGACAATTCTTGCGAAACGGAAAAAGGCGAGCGGAGCGTTATCCCCGCGGCGGCAATGCCATGGCGCAGGCAGTCGGCAAGATCGAGACCTGAAAGCCGCGCCGCCAAGAATCCAGACGCCAATGCGTCGCCCGCGCCCGTGACGTCCGCTAGCGCCGGGAGTGCGGGTGGCACGACGAGGCAGGCCTCGTCACGGTCGAAGGCGACAGCGGCGGCGCCGCCGCGTGTTACGACGCCGCCCGTCAGACCGGCCTCGCGCAAGAGCGATGGCCAGTCTGCAGCCTCTGCGGCGTCCGTCCCGGTCAGGGCACGCGCTTCGGCTTCGTTCATGAACAGGAAACTGAGCCCGCCGAGGCATTCCCTGAACCGCGTTACCTTCGCTGGTGACACGGCGATGCCGGCGACAATCCGGTCGCCCCTGGACGCCACGCTGACCAGCGCGGAGAGTGTCTCCTCGGGCAGGTTCGCATCCATCAGCACCAGATCGCTTGCCGCCAACAGTTCACGGATCGCGCGCTGCTGCAGCCGGCGCGGCGAAAACAACTGGTAGAGCTCCATGTCGGCAAGCGCGATGACGAGGTTGCCGTCGTTTTCAAGGATCGCCGTGTAGCTCGGCGTCTTCCGGTCGAGAAAGGTAAAGGGGCAATCGATTACACCGGCTGCGGCCGCGGCAGCCGCCACCGTCTCGCCTGCAGCATCGCCGCCACGCGGGCTGATCATTCGTACGCTGTGCCCGAGGCGGGAAAGGTTTCTCGCCGCGTTGAAGCCGCCGCCGCCCGCTTCCTCGAACCACGAGCCGGGATTGCTCGCGCCGGGAGCGGTGACGCCGCTGATGCGGCCGCGACGGTCGATGTGGGCGCCGCCGAACACGGCGATTTCCCGTTTCTTCATAAAAGCTCCTCTTTGGACTGCTTCAATCCAAAATCACAAACGCGGCACGGTCGCGAATCGCACCGGTATCGCCAAGCTTGGCCGCACTTCTGCAAGGCCCTGTGAAAATGTGGTACAATGTCCGTGAACAAGAAACGAACGCAACGTAAATAGCCATTACAATTCAACTGGTTGCCACTCTATTGCCAAAGCAGAACAAAACATGTACAAAAACTCCTGCGGCGGCTTCATTGCCTCGATAGCTTCAATAACCTAAAGGTGGGACCAAATGGCACAAAACTCTTTGCGGCTCGTAGAGGACAAATCCGTGGATAAAAGCAAGGCACTTGAAGCGGCTCTTTCCCAGATCGAACGTTCGTTCGGCAAGGGATCGATCATGAAGCTCGGATCGAAGGACAGCGTGGTGGAGATCGAAACCGTCTCGACCGGCTCGCTCGGCCTTGACATCGCGCTCGGCATCGGCGGCCTGCCGAAGGGGCGCATCATTGAAATCTACGGCCCGGAAAGCTCGGGCAAGACGACGCTGGCGCTGCAGACTATCGCCGAGGCACAGAAGAAGGGCGGCATCTGCGGCTTCGTCGATGCCGAGCATGCGCTCGATCCGGTCTATGCGCGCAAGCTGGGCGTGGATCTCGAAAACCTCCTGATCTCGCAGCCGGACACCGGCGAACAGGCGCTGGAAATCACCGACACGCTGGTCCGTTCTGGCGCGATCGACGTTCTCGTCGTCGATTCGGTCGCCGCCCTCGTGCCGCGAGCCGAAATCGAAGGCGAGATGGGCGACAGCCTGCCGGGCATGCAGGCGCGCCTGATGAGCCAGGCGCTGCGCAAGCTCACCGCGTCGATCTCCAAGTCCAACTGCATGGTTATCTTCATCAACCAGATCCGCATGAAGATCGGCGTCATGTTCGGCTCGCCGGAAACGACCACGGGCGGCAACGCGCTGAAATTCTATGCGTCGGTTCGCCTCGATATCCGCCGCATCGGCTCGGTCAAGGAACGCGAGGAGGTCGTCGGCAACCAGACGCGCGTCAAGGTCGTCAAGAACAAGATGGCGCCGCCCTTCAAGCAGGTCGAATTCGACATCATGTATGGCGAGGGCGTTTCGAAGACGGGCGAACTCATCGATCTCGGCGTCAAGGCAGGGATCGTCGAGAAGTCCGGTGCCTGGTTCTCCTATAACAGCCAGCGCCTCGGCCAGGGCCGCGAAAACGCCAAGCTGTTCCTGCGCGACAATCCGGACCTGGCGCGTGAGATCGAGATGGCCCTGCGGCAGAATGCCGGCCTGATCGCCGATCGGTTCCTCGAAAACGGCGGACCGGAGAGCGACGGTGATGATGCGGGCGAAATGTAATACCTAGGCATCGGAACATTGCGAGACCGGCCGTCGTCACTGACGGCCGGTTTTTGCTGCCGTCTGGACAGCGTGGGACGCGGAAGATAAAAGCCTGTGGTTCCAGCGACTGACGTTGTTGGCGGGTGTGTCTATCGGATAGACGCGGGGTTGAATACAGCGGTGCGCGGCCCGATAAAAATGCGGTCGCGACCGGGTACGGTGCACAGATAGGACGCAAGATGAGCGGCGTGAATGAAATCCGGTCGATGTTTCTCGACTATTTCCGCAAGAACGGTCACGAGATCGTGCCGTCGAGCCCCCTGGTGCCGCGCAACGACCCGACATTGATGTTCACCAATGCCGGCATGGTGCAGTTCAAGAACGTCTTTACTGGCCTTGAGCAGCGCCCCTATTCGACGGCGGCGACCGCGCAGAAATGCGTGCGCGCCGGAGGCAAGCATAACGACCTCGACAATGTCGGCTACACCGCCAGGCACCACACCTTCTTCGAAATGCTCGGCAACTTTTCGTTCGGCGACTATTTCAAGGAACGCGCGATCGAGCTTGCCTGGAACCTCATCACCAAGGAATACGGACTTGACGCCAAGCGCCTGCTGGTGACCGTCTACCATACCGACGAAGAAGCCTTCGGCCTCTGGAAAAAGATCGCCGGGTTCAGCGATGACCGCATCATCCGCATCCCGACCAGCGATAACTTCTGGGCAATGGGCGATACCGGCCCCTGCGGCCCGTGCTCGGAAATTTTCTACGATCATGGCGAGCAGATCTGGGGTGGGCCGCCCGGGTCCGCCGAGGAAGATGGCGACCGCTTCATCGAGATCTGGAACCTCGTCTTCATGCAGTACGAGCAGGTCACCAAGGAAGAGCGCATCGACCTACCGCGCCCGTCGATCGATACCGGCATGGGCCTGGAGCGCATCGCGGCCGTCCTGCAGGGCCAGCACGATAACTATGACATCGATCTCTTCCGCGCGCTGATTGCGGCCTCCGAAGAAGCAACGGGCGTGAAGGCGGAGGGCGACCGCCGCGCCAGCCACCGCGTCATCGCCGACCATCTGCGCTCCTCCGCCTTCCTGATCGCCGACGGCGTCCTGCCGTCGAACGAAGGCCGCGGTTACGTGCTGCGCCGTATCATGCGCCGCGCCATGCGCCATGCACAGTTGCTGGGCGCGCAGGAACCCCTGATGTGGAAGCTCCTGCCGGCGCTCGTCGAGCAGATGGGCCGCGCCTATCCGGAGCTTGCCCGCGCCGAAGCGCTGATCTCCGAAACGCTGAAGCTGGAAGAAACGCGCTTCCGCAAGACTCTGGAGCGCGGTCTGAACCTCCTTTCCGAAGCCTCGGCCGATCTTTCCGAGGGCGATCAGTTCAACGGCGAGACTGCCTTCAAGCTTTATGACACCTACGGCTTCCCGCTCGACCTGACGCAGGACGCGCTGCGGGCCAAAGGCATCACGGTCGACACCGATGCTTTCTCGGCGGCCATGGAACGGCAGAAGGCCGAAGCACGCGCCAACTGGGCTGGATCGGGCGAAGCCGCGACCGAGACGATCTGGTTTGAACTCAAGGAAAGGCACGGCGCGACAGAATTCCTCGGCTATGACACCGAGGCCGCCGAAGGCGTAATCCAGGCGATCGTCCGTGATGGTGGCGTAATCGAATCCGCTGCGAAGGGCGAGAACGTCCAGGTGATCCTGAACCAGACGCCCTTCTACGGCGAATCCGGCGGTCAGATGGGCGATACCGGCGTCATCGCGACCGACACCGGCAAGCTGATCGTTACCGACACACAGAAGCGCGGCGAGGGGCTCTTTGTCCACTACTGCGTTGTCGCCGAAGGAAGCGTAAAGACCGGCGAGGCGGCTGCCCTCACCGTCGATCATGCGCGTCGCGGCCGGCTCCGTTCCAATCACTCCGCAACCCACCTGCTGCATGAGGCACTGCGGGAAGTGCTCGGCACGCATGTGGCCCAGAAGGGCTCGCTTGTCGCGCCGGAGCGGCTGCGCTTCGACGTATCGCATCCGAAGCCGATGACGGCCGACGAGTTGAAGGTCGTCGAGGAGATGGCGAACGAGATCATCGTTCAGAATTCGCCGGTGACGACGCGACTGATGACCGTCGACGATGCGATCGCGGAAGGCGCCATGGCGCTCTTCGGCGAGAAATATGGCGACGAGGTCCGCGTCGTCTCGATGGGCCGCGGCGTTCGCGGCTCGAAAGCCGGAAAACCCTATTCGGTCGAACTCTGCGGCGGCACGCATGTGTCGGCGACCGGCGACATCGGTCTCGTGCGGATCGTTTCGGAGAGTGCGGTCGGCGCCGGCGTGCGTCGAATCGAGGCGCTGACGGGCGAGGCGGCGCGCGCCTATCTCAACGAGCAGGATGAACGGGTAAAGACGCTGGCGTCCGCGCTCAAAGTCCAGCCGGCGGACGTTCTCGGACGGGTCGAGGCCCTGCTCGACGAGCGCCGCAAGCTCGAGCGGGAACTGACCGAGGCTAAGAAGAAGCTTGCTCTCGTCGGTGATGGCCAGAACGGTTCGGCGGATGCCGCCCGTGATATTGCGGGCGTCCGCTTCCTTGGCAGGGTCGTGTCCGGCGTCGAGCCGAAGGACCTGAAGAGCCTCGCCGATGACGGCAAGAAGACGTTGGGTTCGGGCGTCGTCGCCTTCGTCGGTGTTTCCGGCGACGGCAAGGCGAGCGCGGTGGTGGCGGTCACGGACGACCTCACCTCAAAAGTCAGCGCCGTCGATCTCGTGCGCGTCGCTTCCGCTGCACTCGGCGGCAAGGGCGGCGGTGGACGCCCAGACATGGCCCAGGCTGGCGGACCGGATGGCAACCGTGCAGCCGAAGCGATCGAGGCGGTCGCTGTGGCGCTTGCCGGCTGAACCCATGCTTGATTGAACAGGGGGAAGGGCGCTGCGGCGCCCTTTTTCATTCGCCCTTTTCGTTGCGGATACTTTTGAGCGCCGCCTGAACCGAGGCACGCATCACGACACGCGGCGGGCGAACGTCATGCTGGCGGAGCGTGCGGCGGACCTGCGACCTGGCGCCGGTGATGAAGAAACGCACGCCCGTCCGCTCGGCCTTCCGCAGCGTCCCCTCGATGACATTCGCAGCGGTCGAATCCATGAAGGGCACTTCCGAGCAATCGAGAATGAAGTTCCGGCGCTGGTCGGCGATGCGGTCGAGGACTGTGCCGACGGTTGCGGCCGAGCCGAAGAAGAAAATGCCCGAGATCCGATAGATCACCGTGTCCGGATCGTCCGCGACGACCGGATGTTCTTCCTCGCCATTCTCCTCCTTCAGAGCTTCCAGAGGTTTTGTTTCTCCGACAGAGATGCTCTTTGCCATGCGGTCGATGAAAAGTACCGCGCCAAGGGCGAAGCCGATCACGATGCCCTCCGTCAGTTCGCGGAAGACGACGATGATGAAGGTCGCCAGAAGCACGACCGCATCGCCGTAGGAGGATCGCATGAGCGCCATGAACGCCGGCTTCTCGATCATGTTCCAGGCAACGACGGCGAGCACGCCGGCGAGCGCCGCGAGCGGGATGTAGCTGGCGAGCGGAGCGGCGAGAAACATGAATAGAAGGAGAAAGAGAGAATGCAGCATGCCGGAAACCGGGCTGGTTCCGCCTGCACGCACATTCGTGGCCGTGCGGGCGATCGTCCCGGTAACGCAGATGCCGCCGAAGAGCGCCGAGCAGAAGTTCGCGATCCCCTGCGCAATCAATTCCATGCTCGAACGATGCCGGCGGCCGGTCATCCCGTCGGCGACGACGGCCGACAGCAAAGACTCGATTGCACCGAGGAGCGCAAAGGAGACAGCATCCGGAAAGACGGCGGCTGCCTTCTCGAGCGAGAAGGGCGGGAGTGCCGGTGAAGGCAGCCCGCGCGGAATACCGCCAAAGCGCGTTCCGATCGTTTCCGCCGGCAATTGCAGGAGAGCGACGAAGGCAGAAGCGGCGGTAACAGCAATCAGCATGCCCGGCCAATGCGGCCGCAGCTTGCGCAGCACGAGAATGAGGCCGATCGTTAGCGCCGCCGTAAGAACTGCTGCCCAGCTGACCGTACCGACGGCAAGACCAAGCGTCGCAAGTTTCTCGATGATGGGCCCGGGCTCACGGCCGCTCAGGGTGAGGCCGAAAAGATCGCGCAATTGGCTGGCGAAGATGATCACCGCAATCCCGGCGGTAAAGCCCACGGTGACCGGATAGGGGATGAACTTGATGTAGTTGCCAAGCCGCAGGTAGCCTGCGGCGACGAGCATGACGCCCGACATCGCCGTTGCCAGAAGCAGGCCGTCGAGGCCGTGCCTGGAACCAGTTGCAGCCACGAGCACGATGAAAGCGCCGGCAGGGCCACCAATTTGCACGCGGCTTCCGCCGAGGAGCGAAACCAGAAAACCACCAACGATCGCGGTGTAGAGCCCGCGATCTGGCGTAACGCCCGAGGCGATCGCAATGGCCATGGACAGCGGCAGGGCGACGATGGCGACAGTCAACCCGGCAAAGGCGTCCGCCTTCAGGCGAGCGCCGTCGTATCCTTCCGTGAAGACGCTTACCGTTTTGGGGACGAGAGAATCGGGCATCGACGAGACTTTCGGGATTCCACTATTGCGGGCACCGCGTACTGGACACGGTCAGACTATACGAGTCGCTACGCCGAACAAGCAGTCGCGATCCAGCGCGTGAGGTCCGCAGGATTTGTCAATTCCATCTATGCTTTGTCGATTTCCGAGCGAAACGCGAAAGGTTCGGCATGAATGAAGAAACGGCATGGGCGGGCCATGAGAGGCGGCTCCACCGCGTCTCCGCTTACATCTATGCGCATCTCGACGAGGAACTTGATCTCGATCGGCTGTCGGAAATTGCCTGCATGTCGCCGCACCACTGGCATCGGGTCTATCGTGCAGTCCACGGAGAAACCCTGGCCGCAACGGTGAAGAGACTGCGGTTGCAGCAGGCTGCCGCTGACCTCGTCCAGACCACTCTTCCAGTCGAAGCAATCGCGCGGCGCTCGGGCTACCCGAATGTTCAGTCCTTCAATCGCACTTTCAAGGCCGTCTATGGCCTACCGCCGGCGCGCTACAGGAATGAAGGGAGCCACAAGGCCTTCGAAACCACTTCGATGGAAGGAAATCCTGATATGTATGACGTCACCTTACGGGGAGTCGATCCGCTTGCGCTTGCCGGCGTGGCCCACACTGGCTCCTATATGGCCATCGGCCAGGCCTTCGAGAAGCTCTATGGGACGCTGTTTGCGCGCAACTTGTTCCGACCGGGCATGGATATGATTGGCATTTATCTGGACGACCCCGACCCGGTAGACACGGACAAGCTCCGTTCCTTTGCGTGCGTTACGACACCCGCTGAGTTTCCGGTCGAGGCGCCACTGGCGCCGCAAAGAATCGAGGGTGGCCAATATGCGGTGCTGCGCCACAAAGGGCCTTACGCCGACATGCCGAAGGCCTACCAGTGGCTCTACGCGACCTGGTTGCCGCAATCCGGTAGCGCAATTCGCGACAGCGTGATGTTCGAGAAATATCTCAACAATCCACGGGAAGCCCCGCCGACAGAACTCGTCACCGAAATCTTTCTTCCGCTGAAATAACTGGCGGTATGGCGCGGCAGGGCGGGCCGAAGGACCGGAGCTACCCGATGACGCCCCAGTGGCGCAGCCCTTCGAGCACGCCGTCGGCGTGCGAGCTGCGGGCGAGAAAATGCCGCCGCTTGTGCCCGACGGACTGGCGCAGTTCGGCAAGCGCATTGGCGACCACCACGCCGCGCACACGCGGGATGTCGAACATTTCGCGGTCGTTTCCAGTGTCGCCGGCGACGACCACTTCTTCGAGATCGACCGCAAGCTCTCGGCAGATCCAGGCAAGCGCGCGGCCCTTGCCGCCGGCGCGCGGCAATATGTCGAGATCCCGACTGCTGGAATAGATGAGCTTCACGTCCAATCCGGCGGATGCCAGCCGTTCCGCGATGGCACCGATCTCCTCCTCTCGTGCGTCGGGTAGCCGCCAGCTCGCCTTGTGAGCATGCTGGTCGACGGCCGCCTGCGGAACCGCGCCTTCCACGGTCTCCATGACCGCGGTGACGGCCTTGACGTCGATAGAAGGTCCAAGCGCTTCGGTGAACGCCTGCAATCGTTTTCTTATGCGCGCGTCAGCTATCATCGTGCCGACTCCGCCAATCACGTAGTCAGGCGGGGACAACTGATCGACATCGACGAGCGAAAATATGTCATTGATCGGTCGGCCGCTATTGTAGACGAGCAGCGGCCTTTCGCTCTCGTCGAGCGCCGCCCAGGCCAAACGAAAGCGATTGGCAGCTCCATCATCGCCGAGAAGCGTGCCGTCGATATCGAAGGCGACGAGTCGTACCGGTTTTGATTCCGCTTGGTCCATCCGCTGCTGCCCATGGTTGGGAACTTCGATCGGAAAATGAACGAGCCCCGTATGCGTTCCACCGATGCAGTTGCCCCCATCCGCTCGCGGGACCAATAAAACAAGAAACCCGGCGCGTGGCCGGGTTCCAAGACTTTCTGTGGCTTTGGCCAGTTTAGGCGGCCATTGCCTTCTTTAGGTTCTCGTCGATCTTGTCGAGGAAGCCGGTGGTCGAGAGCCACGGCTGGTCGGGGCCGATCAGCAGAGCCAGGTCCTTGGTCATGAAGCCGGATTCGACCGTTTCGACGCAGACGCGTTCGAGCGTGTCGGCGAACTTCGCGAGTTCGGCGTTGCCGTCGAGCTTGGCGCGATGGGCAAGGCCACGGGTCCAGGCGAAGATCGAGGCGATCGAGTTGGTCGAGGTTTCCTCGCCCTTCTGGTGCTGGCGGTAGTGGCGGGTCACCGTGCCGTGCGCGGCTTCCGCCTCAACCGTCTTGCCGTCCGGCGTCATCAGCACCGAGGTCATCAGGCCGAGCGAACCGAAGCCCTGGGCGACGATGTCGGACTGGACGTCACCGTCATAATTCTTGCAGGCCCAGACATAACCGCCGGACCACTTGAGGGCCGAAGCGACCATGTCGTCGATCAGGCGATGTTCGTACCAGAGTTTTTCCGCCTTGAACTGTTCGGCGAACTCCTCGTCGAATACCTTCTGGAAGATGTCCTTGAAGCGGCCGTCATAGGCCTTGAGGATCGTGTTCTTGGTCGAGAGATAAACCGGAACCTTGCGCTGCAGGCCGTAATTGAACGAAGCGCGGGCGAATTCCGTGATCGACTCGTCGAGGTTGTACATGGCCATCGCAACGCCGGCGCCTGGCGCGTCATAAACGTCGTGTTCGATCGTCTGGCCGTCTTCGCCGACGAACTTGATCGAAAGCTTGCCCTTGCCCGGGAACTTGAAGTCGGTGGCGCGATACTGGTCGCCGAAGGCGTGACGGCCGACGATGATGGGCTTGGTCCAGCCGGGGACGAGGCGCGGCACGTTCTTGCAGATGATCGGCTCGCGGAAGATGACGCCGCCCAAGATGTTGCGGATCGTGCCGTTCGGCGACTTCCACATCTTCTTCAGCTTGAACTCCTCGACGCGGGCCTCGTCCGGCGTGATCGTCGCGCACTTGACACCGACGCCATGCTTCTTGATCGCGTTGGCGGCGTCGATTGTCACTTGGTCTTCGGTCGCGTCGCGGTTCTCGACGCTGAGGTCATAATATTCGAGATCGAGGTCGAGGTAGGGGTGGATCAGCTTGTCCTTGATGAACTGCCAGATGATGCGGGTCATCTCGTCGCCGTCGAGTTCGACGACCGGATTGGCGACCTTGATCTTTGCCATGGGTATGCCTCGTAGCTTTGCGGAGCATCGGACGCGATGCCCCCCGGTGGGAGAAATCCAGAGCCCTATAGCATTGTGAACCGGCAAGGCAAAGCATGCTTGGGTGAAACTTTGGATGGAGGAGAAACCGCAGCCTCAGGCCTTCCGCGCGCATGACCGGATCATTCGGTGACCGGGCATCCGTGCTTGAAAAGATCGCGGAAGAAGATATGCCAAAGGACGACGGCGGTGTCCGGCAGCGCCCTTGCGCGGAAAGGCAGAAGGCGGATCTCCGCCCGCCGAGTGCCGGCGGCGGCCGATAGTGACGCGACCCAATTCGTCACTCAGATCGAGAAAACCTGAAGATCGCGAGCAAGGTCCGCGAGAATGGCGCTGCCTACTTCTATGAAGACCGCCGGGTGCCCGCACCTGTCGAACGCCACTTGCCGATCTCCAAGGACGACGCCCAACTTGGAGCACCTTCACGTCGCTGAGGGTTGGTCGACGTCAAGGCTGATCGACACCAGACTTTAATTTCGCGAACAATTGTGCGAGGGAAGCGCCGAACAGAAGGCGAAGGCTAAGGCATGGCAGGTACCAACAGCGAGCGCGAACTCTTGACGGAAGGTCCGGCGATCATTCTCGCTTATCCGCAACTCGGCGAGAACATCGGCATGGTGGCTCGCGCCATGGCCAATTTCGGGCTGTCGGAGCTGCGCCTGGTCAATCCGCGAGATGGCTGGCCGAGCGAGAAGGCGCGCTCCGCTGCAAGCCGCGCTGACCACGTCATCGATGGCGCCAAGCTCTACGGCTCGCTCGAGGGGGCGATCGCGGACTTGAACTTCGTCTACGCCACGACCGCCCGCGATCGCGATGGCTACAAACCCGTGCGCTCACCGATCATCGCGGCACGCACGCTGCGCCAACGATTCAAGAGCGGGCAGGCGGTCGGCATCATCTTCGGCCGCGAGCGCACGGGCCTCACCAACGAGGAAGTGGCGTTGGCCGACGAGATCGTGACCTTCCCGGTCAATCCGGCCTTCGCTTCGCTGAACCTCGCACAGGCCGTGCTGCTCATGTCCTATGAGTGGATGAAGACCGGCATGGAATCGGAAGAGGAAACGTCGTTCCAGGCGATCCCACAGCGCCCGGCGACCAAGGAACATCTGCAGGGCTTGTTCGATCATCTGGAGGACGCCCTGGAAGCGCGCAATTACTTCCGCTCCGCCGACAAAAAGCCGAAATTGGTCGAAAATCTCCGCGCTGTTCTGACGAGACCATCCTTTACCGAATCCGAAATCCAGGTGCTGCGCGGCGTCATCTCTTCGCTCGACCGGTTTACGCGCGAAAATCCGCGCGGCTCCGGTGCACCGGCGGGGCGCGACAGGAAGGTGCAAGGCGGCGGTGACAACGAGTGAACTGAAACCCATACTCGTCTTCGACAGCGGGATTGGTGGGCTGACGGTGCTGCGCGAGGCGCGCGTGCTGATACCGGAGCGGCATTTCATCTATGTCGCCGACGACGCCGGTTTTCCTTACGGCGGCTGGGAGGAGGAGGCGCTGAAGGAGCGCGTGATCACGCTCTTTGGCGAACTGCTCGCCGCGCACGACCCGGAAATCTGCATCATCGCCTGCAACACCGCCTTCACCCTCGTCGGCGCTGATCTGCGCGCCGCCTATCCTCAGATGACCTTTGTCGGCACGGTTCCGGCAATAAAGCCGGCGGCAGAGCGTACGCGTTCCGGTCTGGTCTCGGTCCTTGCAACACCCGGCACGGTCAAACGCGCCTATACGCGTGATCTCATCCAGTCCTTCGCATCGCAATGCCATGTCCGGCTCGTCGGCTCGGAAAACCTGGCGCGCATGGCGGAGGCTTATATCCGCGGCGAAAAGCTCGATGACGAGGCAGTCCTAGCCGAGATCGCCCCATGCTTCGTCGAAAGAGATGGGGAAAAGACCGATATCGTGGTGCTCGCCTGTACACATTACCCCTTCATGGCGAATGTTTTCCGGCGGCTTGCGCCGTGGCCGGTAGACTGGCTCGATCCGGCCGAGGCGATTGCGCGACGCGCCTGCTCGCTGGTGCCGGTGCCGAACGGGTTCGAGCCGCTTAACGGTATTGATCCCGCGATATTCACCTCGGGAAAGCCGGACTTTGCCACGAGACGGCTGATGCAGGGTTTTGGTCTGACGGTCTTATCCGACACAGTTCTCCGAGAACGGGCGAAGCCCAACGAGCCGATTGTTTCTTAAGAAGCCCCGAACAAGAACCAAAGTGCAGCGAGAAGCACAATCAGGGCACTTGCGAGTGCCACGGTGCGCGACCTCATTTGTGCTGCTTCCTTCTTCGATTGGACTCGATAAGCGTCCTTGTGCGCCTCCTGCATGCGCTCATCGAGTTCATGCATTTCGAATTGGGTTTTAATCTCGTTCTGACCCATCGCAGTCTGTAGCAGTTCGTCGAAACTCACGCATTATAGGACGTATGGCTGTGCACAATAGTGGTTGCTGCGGCTTTCTCAACTCTTCATTGCAAGTGGGCTGAGGGCACTCAAGAGCTTTGCACAAAGTATTCCCTGTGGGTTGTCGCAATCACTGGCCTTTGCCGATAGGCGATCCATGCTACCTGTGCACCGCTCCGGCGGCCGGCGGTGACGCGAATCAAAATGTAATGAAGAGGTGGGAATGAAAGTCGGCATCGACATGGGAACGACGTCCGAAGGGACTTCGGCCTCGCTCGATATCGAGGAGCTTCTGGCGACGCGCCTGCTGGTGCAGGGTAATTCCGGCTCCGGAAAGTCGCATCTCTTGCGCCGTCTGCTCGAACAGTCCGCGCCCTGGGTGCAGCAATGCATCATCGATCCCGAAGGCGATTTCGTCACGCTCGCCGACAAGTTCGGCCATGTGGTGATCGAAGGCGAGCGTACGGACGCAGAGTTGATCGGCATCGCGACGCGCATCCGCCAGCATCGCGTCTCCTGTGTGCTTTCGCTGGAAGGTCTCGATGTCGAGCAGCAGATGCGCAGCGCCGGCGTCTTCCTGAATGCCATGTTCGATGCGGATCGCGAATACTGGTACCCGGTTTTGGTCGTCGTCGACGAGGCACAGATGTTCGCTCCATCGGTCGGCGGCGATGTCTCGGAAGAGGCCCGCAAGGTTTCGCTCGGTGCGATGACCAATCTGATGTGCCGCGGCCGAAAGAGGGGACTTGCCGGCGTCATCGCCACGCAGCGCCTCGCGAAGCTCGCTAAAAACGTCGCGGCCGAGGCCTCGAATTTCCTCATGGGGCGCACCTTTCTCGATATCGATATGCTGCGCGCCGCCGATCTCCTCGGTATGGACCGCCGCACCGCCGAGATGTTCCGCGACCTGAAACGCGGCTCTTTCGTCGCGCTCGGACCCGCGCTGTCGCGTCGGCCGCTGAAGGTGACAATCGGCTCCGTCGAGACCTCCGCACGCTCCACCAGCCCGAAACTCATGCCGCTGCCGGAAGCGCCGCAGGATGTCGAGGACCTGATCTTCACGCCGGATCCGGAAGAGTTGACGCGGCCTATCATGCGCCGGCCCAGTCCTCAGCCGCGCCCAGCGACCGACATTCTGGCCGAGCTGTCGCGGCCTCGCCCAGAGCCTTTGGTGCCGGTGGAGACCAAGCCCGCCCCGCCGGAAATGTCGGTGGAAGAGCGCGACGCGCTGCTCGACAGCCTGTTCGCGGAGATTTTGACTAATCCGGACGCCGCGTTCCGGCCGGACGCCGAACTCTTCCAGGATTTTCTCGTTCGCTGCCGCATCCGCCGCGTGCCCGGCCCCGCGCTCTCTTTAAGCGCCTTCCGCCGCAAGATGGCCGTGGCCCGATCGGGCGTCGATGCCGAGACGGCTCAGACCGAGACATGGGCATCGGCGCTCCGGCTTGCAGACCGCGTGAGCGAGGATTTGCAGGCGGTGTTTCTGATGATGGCGCAGGCTGCCGTGCGCGGCCTGCCGTGTCCTTCGGACGCGATGATTGCACGCGCCTATGGAACCCATTCCGCTCGCCGTGCCCGGCGGTTGCTCGGCTATTTCGAAGAGCATGGGCTGGTCGTAGTGCATGCGGATTTCTCCGGCAAGCGTATCGTTGCTTTTCCGGACCTCGGGAGCGAAACCGCGCCGGGCGATGCGAATGGTCCGGATATCGGCAACGGGGAACAGGCAGCCGCCGAGTGATGGCAACCTAGCGAAAATCGCTATATTCCTGTCATATTCCGTTGACAAATCAGCGACCGGTGCGTAAAGACCCGCCCAACGCCGGGCAGCGATGCCCGGTGTTTCATTTGACATGTCCCGTGGTTTCTTGCGTCCGCGTGATCGTGAGAGGCCTGTCAGAACTCAAAAATGGGTTCAGAGGAGGGCGTGTTTCCTTGAGCCGGCTTGGCAGCAAGCCGGTGTAACCGATTGAAAGGAAATGCGATGAGCAAGCGCGAATCGTCCAAGTACAAAATTGACCGCCGCATGGGCGAGAACATCTGGGGCCGTCCGAAGTCCCCGGTCAACCGCCGTGAATACGGCCCGGGCCAGCACGGCCAGCGCCGCAAGTCCAAGCTTTCCGACTTCGGCGTGCAGCTGCGCGCCAAGCAGAAGCTGAAGGGCTACTACGGCGACATCCGTGAAAAGCAGTTCCGTGCGATCTTCGCCGAAGCTTCGCGCCGCAAGGGCGACACCCCGGAAAACCTGATCGGTCTGCTCGAGTCGCGCCTCGACGCGATCGTCTACCGCGCCAAGTTCGTTCCGACCGTCTTCGCTGCACGCCAGTTCGTCAACCATGGCCACGTCAAGGTCAACGGCGTTCGCGTCAACATCGGTTCCTACCGTTGCAAGCCGGGCGACGTTATCGAAGTCAAGGAAAAGTCCAAGCAGCTCGTTTCGGTTCTCGAATCCGTACAGCTCGCTGAGCGTGACGTTCCGGACTACATCGAAGCCGACCACAACAAGATGCTCGCCACCTACGTCCGCGTTCCGGTTCTCACCGATGTTCCGTACCCGGTCGTCATGGAACCGCACCTGGTCGTCGAATTCTATTCGCGTTAATCCGAGGCTCTGGCCTTGTGAGCTTTCGAAAAGCCGCCCGGAGACGGGCGGCTTTTTTGTACGATGTGCCGATCAATCCGTGTCGAGGGATGCCGCATGCCGGAGCAGCAAGCGCCGCAGGATCTGCAGGCGATCATCGATGAGATTTACCGTGAGCTGACGCCACGGCTTGGCGAAGGCAAGGTGGCCGACTACATCCCGCAACTCGCGCGCGTCGACTCCCGCCGTTTCGGCATGGCAATCGTCACGACGGGCGGTCAGATCTATCGGGTTGGCGAGGCCGAGGTGCCGTTTTCTATTCAGAGCATTTCCAAGGTGTTCACGCTGACGCTGGCCCTCGGCAAGCATGGTGAGAATATCTGGCACCGGGTCGGGCGCGAGCCGTCCGGCTCAGCCTTCAATTCGATCGTGCAACTCGAGCACGAAGGCGGCAAGCCGCGCAATCCCTTCATCAATGCCGGCGCAATCACCATCAGCGACCTCATCCTCGCAGGTCATACGCCGAAGGAACTGATCGGCGAAATCGTGCAGTTCGTCCGCTATCTTGCCGACGACGACACGATCGTCATCGACCACGAGGTGGCGCGCTCGGAGACAGCAACCGGGTTCCGGAATGTTGCTCTTGCCAATTTCATGCGGTCCTATGGCCGGCTCGATCATCCGGCCGAACACGTCCTCGGCGTCTATTTCCATCACTGCGCGCTGGCGATGACCTGCGTGCAACTCGCCAAGGCCGGCTTGTTCCTGGCGGCCGGCGGCGTCAACCCCCTGACAGGCCATTCGGTTGTCTCGCGTCAACGTGCGCGCCGCATCAATGCACTGATGCTGACCTGCGGGCACTACGACGGCTCCGGCGATTTCGCCTATCGCGTCGGCCTGCCAGGAAAGAGCGGCGTCGGCGGAGGGATTATGGCTGTCGCGCCAGGCAAGGCTTCGGTCGCCGTCTGGTCACCGGGACTCAACGAGAACGGCAATTCGCTGCTCGGTTCGCTAGCGCTCGAAATGCTTGCGGCGCGCACCGGCTGGTCGGTGTTTGGACCCTGATCGTCCGGGAGCAGCGCCTCAGTCCATCTCCCCGTCAGGTTAGGGGGTGAGGGGCAACCGCCACCAAATCATGCCGCTGATAGCCCGATTACACTTGATCTTCGGCACTGAACGAGGCAAGTGCAGTTCAGACCTTGGGCCCGGACATTTCCGCCCGCAGAATCCGAGACTGCCGCCATGGAACTCGCACGATCGTCGCTGCACGAAACGACGAACATCGCCATCGATCAGGAAGACGCCGGCTTCGACGCCGGTGCCCATCCGCTTTTTGCCCGGATGCCATCGTCCGTTTCCTTCAACAAGCTTCGCAAGCGCCTGCTGCGGCAGGCGCGTCAGGCGCTCGACGATTTCGCCATGCTGAAAGGCGCGAAACGCTGGCTGGTCGGTCTTTCCGGCGGTAAGGACAGCTACAGCCTCCTTGCGCTGCTGATGGACCTGCAGTGGCGCGGGCTGCTGCCGGTCGAGCTCATCGCCTGCAACCTCGATCAGGGCCAGCCGAACTTTCCGAAGCACATTTTGCCGGAATACCTGACTTCGATCGGCGTGAAACACCGGATCGAGTACCGCGACACCTATTCCGTCGTGAAGGAAAAAGTGCCAACCGGCGCGACCTACTGCTCGCTCTGTTCGCGGCTGAGACGCGGCAATCTCTATCGCATCGCGCGGGAGGAGGGGTGTGATGCCCTGGTCCTCGGTCATCATCGCGAAGACATTCTCGAAACCTTCTTCATGAACCTCTTCCATGGCGGGCGTCTCGCATCGATGCCGGCCAAGCTTCTCAATGACGAGGGCGATCTCATGGTGTTGAGACCGCTCGCCTATGCGGCGGAAGACGACCTCGCGAAGTTCGCAGCGGCGATGGAGTTTCCTATCATCCCCTGCGACCTCTGCGGTTCGCAAGATGGTCTTGAGCGCAATGCGATGAAGGCGATGCTTGCGGACATCGAGCGGCGCATGCCAGGCCGCAAGGACACGATGCTGCGGGCGCTCGGCCACGTGAACCCGTCGCACCTGCTCGACCCAAAGCTTTTCGATTTCCAATCCCTCTCCCCGGAGCCCAAAGAATGAGCCAATCCGTCGACATTGCCGCGCTTGCCAATCTTCTGCAGGAGGCGGCGGTCAAGGAAATCCTCCCGCGATTCCGCAATCTAGGCTCAGGCGATGTGCGCATGAAGTCGGAGGCGATCGATCTCGTCACCGAGGGGGATGAAGCAGCGGAAAGGCTGATCAAGGCCAGGATCGACACAATCGCCCCCGGCGCCGTATTCATCGGCGAGGAGTCGGTCGCCGCCGATCCGGCGCTGCTCAATAAGCTTGCCGATGCTGATCTGGCGATCGTCGTCGACCCGATCGACGGAACTTTCAATTTCGCCGCCGGCTTGCCGCTCTTTGGCGTGATGGCGAGCGTGGTCGCCAAAGGCGAGACCGTTGCCGGCATCATTTATGATCCGCTCGGCAACGACTGGGTCATTGCGGAAAAGGGGGCGGGCGCATGGTTGTGCCGGCCCGACGGATCGCAGGAGAAATTGGCGGTGACTGCGGGCGTGCCGCTCGAGGCCATGGTCGGCGGTGCTTCAACGGCCTTCTACAAGGAAGAAGACCGCCGGATCGTCATGAGCAATTTGGCCAAGGTCAGGATCGCCACCAGTTACCGTTGTGCAGCGCACGAGTATCGCATCTTTGCCGGCGGCCATCTGCATTTCCTCATGTACCAGAAGCTGATGCCGTGGGACCATCTGGCCGGTACGTTGATCGCCGAAGAGGCGGGCGCCTATGCAGCGCGCTTCGATGGCTCGCGCTATCTGCCCGCCCACACGAACGGCGGCCTGCTTCTGGCAACCGACAAGGAGAGCTGGGACGCGTTGCGGCGAGAGGTTTTCACCGTCTGACATCTAGGTGATGGCCGTCCGCTCGCCTTCGTTGAGGGGGCGCATCAACCCGATGATCTTCTCCCTCATCCATCTGTGCAGCGGGCTGGCCGTCGAACGTCGGTGCCAGACCGCAATGATCAAGGGCGGAACAATCGGCATCGGCGGGTGGTAGATGTCCAGGCCGATCTGCGGGGCGACCCGCTCGGCCAGCTGACGCGGCACCAACGCGATCAGGTCGCTTTCCGCAACTGCGCGGCAAACGCCGGAAAATACCGGCAAGGTCATCATGACCTTTCGGCGGCGGCCCACCTTGGCCAGCGCCGCGTCGCCCATGGCCGAGAACTTTCCCTCAGGCGAGAAAAGCACGTGTCCAATCTCGCAGAACAGGTCCATCGGAACCATTTCGCTTGGTCTTAACCCCGCCGCTGTCAGTTGGGGATGGCTGCGTCGCGTGATCACGACGAAGGTCGAATAAAAGAGCGGGTGGCTGCTGGCCCAGTCTGGGACAGGCTGGTTCGGGATCAAGGCCAAATCGGCATGATACGTCTCGAGGCTGTCGATATAGCTGTTGGGAACAAGATCGACGAGCTGCGCTCTGATATTGGGCGCCTGCTTGCGCAACAGGTCCGCAAGCGCCGGCATTAGCATCTCGGCGAAGAAGTCACTTGCCGTGATACGAAAGGTTCCCTCCGCCGTCGTGGGATCGAACGTGCTTGGTGGCGCAAAAAGGACTGCAAGTCGGTCCAATTCCTCCCTGAGCGGCAATTCGATCGACCTTGCATAGTCGGTCGGAACCAGACGGTTGCCATGGCGGACGAACAGCTCGTCTTTCAGCGCGTGCCGCAATCTGGCCAACGCGCCCGACACTGCCGATTGGGACATGTTCAGCCGCTTGCCCGCCTGAACAGTCGAACCCTCGCGCAGAATGGCGTCGAGCACGCGCATCAGGTTAAGGTCGAACGTTGCGAAATTGACTTTCACGATAGCTTGTATCTCTACAATCGGTTGGACCGACAGTGTCCCGCCGCTTAAGCTCGGTCAACAAGAACGCTTTGATGGAGCTAAGCATGCACAACGAGATCTTTTACGCCGATGCCATCGATTGGAATGGCGTCACATACAGGACAATTCTGTCCACCAAGGCGACCGACGGCAAAATGTCGATCGTTGACAGCCTCTCTCCAATCGGAAGCGGACCTCCACGACACGTCCACGAGGCCGAAGACGAGATCTTCGTGATCCTCACGGGCCGGTGCAAATTCTGGCTGGAAGGCGAAGAACTCATGCGAGGACCGGGGGAGACGATGTTTGTCCCTCGTGGATCGGAGCATACTTTCCAGGTCGTAGGGGATATTCCCTGCCGCCATCTCGTGATCCTGACGCCCGGCGGCTTCGAGGAGTTCTTCGCGGAAATGGCGGCGGGCCAGTTCTCCATTCCCGACGATATGCCGGCAATCGTGGAGGCCGCAGGCCGGCACAATCTGCGGTTCACCGGGCCGCCACTGGATGTGAACTGAGAGCGTGGCAATGTACAAGCCGGCCACGCCTCTGTTTTCAGTGCGCGGTTGGCGACAGCATTAGATGTGGCTGCCGTGCTCGTGCCCCATGTCCTTGTCGCCGGGATGCGTGAAGAGCTTGCCGTTCTCCGCCCAGAGCGTGGCGAGAATGGTGAGCAAACCGAACAGCGCGAAGCCACCGAATAAGGGCTGCAGCGTGCCGTTGAAGAGCTGGCCAACGGCGGCGCCAAGTAGTGTGCCGCCCGTCGTCGATACGAATCCGGTAATCGCGGTTGCCGTCCCCGCAAGGTGTCCCATCGGCTCAAGGCTGATGGCGGTGAAGTTCGTGGCGATGACGGCGAAGAACATCAGCAGTATCGAAAAAAGCAGATAGCTGATGACGAAGGCGGGCGTGCTGGCGAGCGACAGCACGAGACCGATCGACGCCAGCAACGTGAAGAGGATCATCGCCGCATGTGAGATGCGGCGCATACCGAAGCTGCGGACGAAGAAGCCGTTGGCGAAATTGGCGACTGCAATGCCGCCCGCGGTCCCTGCAAAGGCGATCGGCAGCCAATCGCCAAGACCGTAGACCTCTCCGAAGACTTGCTGAACGCTGACGATGTAAGCACAGATCACGGCAGAGAAGAGCGTAAGCCCGATCATGTAGCCGCAGGTTATGCGGTTCGTCAGTACGGTGCGGAAGCCGGAGAGGACGGCGCCGGCCGAAAGCGGCAGACGCTCCTCTACCGGCAGGGACTCCCTCATCCGGGTGAGCGCCCAAGCAAACAGGACGGCACCAATGCCGCCAATCAGGATGAAGATCCAGTGCCAGCTTGCGGAGACGATCACGAATTGGCCGAGAGACGGAGCGACGATCGGGATGATCATGAAGACGATCATCACGTAAGACATGACTCGCGCCATTTCGCGGCCGCCAAAACAATCGCGCACGATTGCCATCGTCGTAATGCGGATGGCGGCTGCACCGATCCCCTGGACAAAGCGCATCACGAGCAGCGCTTCGAAACTCGAGGCCTGCGACGCTGTGAATGAGGTGAGCGTGAAGAAGGCGAGGCCGCCGAGCAGTACGACGCGCCGACCGAAGGCGTCGGAAAGGCTGCCGAAGAAAATCTGCGAGAGGCCGAAGCCGAGCAGGAAGATGCCGATGACAAGCTGAGCGTCGTTCGCATTTGCGACGCCGAACGACTGACCGATGCTCTGAAGGGCGGGAAGCATGCTGTCGATCGCAAGCGCGACGCTCGCGGTCAAGAGCGCGATTGTCACGATGAACTCTGCGACACCCATACGGATGCGTGCCGCGCCCGAAACCCCATCGCCATGTTCGGCTTGTTGGGGGATGGAAGATCGTTCTGAGACGGAAGACATTGTCGATATCCGGTAATATGAGCTTGGAAGGAGATATGGGACCGGCGCGTCCGCGGCGAAGGCGAGGGACGCCTCCATGCCGTATTTCGGGCTAACCCGCCGGATTGTGCGGTTTGAAAAGCCGACCACCCTCCGCAATCAGCACGAAGGCGAGGGCGAAAATAGCGACAATGAAAAATCCTGCGGCAAGCGGCGTGACGGTGCCGTCGAAGGCCTGGCCGATAAACGCACCGATGATCCCGCCGCCGATCGTCTGGGTAAAGCCCAGCACAGAGGAGGCCGTTCCGGCCACATGGCCAAGCGGCTCCATCGCCATGGCGTTGAAATTCGCCGCGATCAGGCCGAACTGGAACATCGTCGCGGCGTGCAGAATGATGAAGAGCGGCAGCGACAGCGGCCCCATCAGCGACAGGGAGACCCAGACGAAGCTTGCCAGGGTGAAACCGAGAAGCGCCGCATGCGAGAGCGCTCGCATGCCAAATCGCTGGACGAGGCGCGAATTGGTGAAGGATGCGACCGCCATCATGCCGGCGAAGGCTGCGAAAACCGCCGGGAACCAGATGCCGAGCCCGTATATGCCCACAAGAATCTGTTGGGCCGAATTCACGAAACCGAAAAGGCCGCCGAGCAGGGCGGAGGTCGCCAGCGTGTAAAAAAGCGCCAACCGGTTCGTCAGCACGATGCGGAATCCATCCAGTATCACTGAAGCCGTGAAGGCGCGCCGATTAGCCGGTGCCAACGTCTCTTGAAGCCGAAGGGCCACCGGCACGGCGATGGTCACTGCAAACAGGGCGATCACGACGAAGATCATGTGCCATTCCGAAAAGAGCATGATCAGCTGACCGATGCTCGGCGCGATAACCGGAACGATCATGAACACCATCATGACCAGCGACATGATCTCCGCCATCTGGCGGCCACCATACACGTCACGCACGACGGAAACGGTGATGACGCGGGTTGCGGCCGCGCCCACACCCTGCACGAACCGAAAGAACAGGAGCGCGGCGAAGGTCGGCACGAAAACGATTGCCAGCGCGTAGAGGCCGTACAAGGCCAGCCCACCCAAAAGCGGCCCCTTTCGCCCGAAGCGGTCGGAAAGCGGTCCGAAGAACAGTTGCGCGAAGCCCATGCCGATGAGATAGGCAGTGATGACAAACTGCCGGTCGTTTTCGTCGGCAACGCCGAGGCTCGCTCCAATCTCCTGCAGGCCCGGCAGCATGATGTCGATCGAGACCGCGTTGATTGACATCAGCATTGCCATCAGCGCGATAAACTGGAACTTCGTCAGTCCCGAGAGAGTGGCGGTCTGATCAATGGGCCTCGTCATGTCACTTGTCCTGCTGATGCCGGGTATGGCAATCGGGTCTTGAAAACTATTTGCTCTCCCGAGCGGGAGAGGGCTGCAACGCTTTGAGTCTCCGCATCTGGTGCGGGCCGCGTCCGGCCTGAACGATGCGGTTGGTGGCTCCGAACGGACTGGCGCCCGGCGAGCGCCGGTCGTCTCGTCGGGTGTGGAGGTAGGACGCGCTCACTCGTCAGAACGAGCGGCGAGCGGAGGTCCGGGTAAAGCGGTGTCCGCTTCTTATGCCCTTGAATGGAAAGGTGCCCCTCGCGGGCAGCTTATATCAGACTATCGAGAAGCCTTCCCTGCAGCCCGAAATTGCGTGGCCGCTCAAGAAGCACATTAGAAATTAGGCAGTCGAAATATAGCTTCAGAATCAAAAAAGGCGGTCACCCGCCTTTCCCGATATTTGAAAGGATGCCTTACGGGTCAGGCGGCACCCTTCACAGAAATCCCTTGTCCCTGAAGATGCGACTGCAATTCGCCGGCCTGGAACATCTCCCGTACGATGTCACAGCCGCCGACAAATTCGCCCTTCACATAAAGCTGCGGAATGGTCGGCCAATTGGAATAGTCCTTAATGCCCTGGCGAAGATCCGCATCCGCAAGCACATTGATACCCTTGTAGTCAACGCCGATATAATCGAGGATCTGGACAACCTGGCCGGAGAAGCCACACTGCGGGAACTGCGGCGTGCCCTTCATGAAGAGAACGACGTCGTTCGTCTTGACTTCGTTATCGATGAAATCGTGAATTCCGCTCATTTTGTCTTCCTTCCTGCGCCGGCTTCAAGGACCGGATGTCGATTGGGGTTTAGATAGCATGCGTGCGTGTGATTTTCACCACCCAATCGCAACAAATATTGATGGTCCTCAAAATGTGGCCTTGATACCACTCGCTACGAGGAGCGGCGGCGCAGCTTGCTCCTCGCGGCCGCCGTGCGGCGACGACTTACCTGTTTCTTGGCCGGTTTGCGTACCGCGGTTTCAATGATCTCCGCGAGCAGACCGCCCGACGCGGCTTTCCTGGTCCGGCGCTTCGTCCGCTTCGTCGCGGTACGCCTTGCGCCGGTCTTCTTCAGGATCTCCTTCAGCGCGCTGTCAACAACACCGCTGACGAGCTCCTTGATCAGATCCGCCATTCCGGGTCACTCCGGCGCGCTGGTCTGGAGGGCGAGTGCGTGAAGCACGCCACCCATATTGCCCTTCAATGCGTTATAGACCATCTGGTGCTGCTGCACGCGGGTCTTGCCGCGAAACGCCTCGGCCACGACTTCGGCGGCATAGTGGTCGCCGTCACCGGCCAAATCGCGGATCGTGACCTTTGCACCGGGGATCCCGGCCTTGATCAAGTCTTCGATATCGCCTGGTGTCATGGGCATGGTACGCCAACTCCCTTTTATTCTGCGCCGACAGCGCTGCCGACGCCTTTCATATTTTCAGGGAACCACGATTCAGGTGCTGAAAGCAAATACTGAATCGGCCAGTTCCCAAGGTCTCCGCGCCCAAAGCCTGTCGCGTGAAAAAGAATTCACGCGACACGCTTTAGATCATTGTCTTCATGCATGTCGTTACCGCAAAACCGCTGCGCACTTTTGCGCGACATGCGTTGTCTTCATGCATGTCGTTACCGCAAAACCGCTGCGCACTTTTGCGCGACATGCGTTGTCTTCATGCATGTCGTTACCGCAAAACCGCTGCGCACTTTTGCGCGACATGCATTAATTGTCCGGCGCGAGATCGCCGCCCATGTATTCCGGGAACCAGGATTCGTGCGCCGAGCGCAGGTCCTTGATTGCAACCGCTCGCGCATCACCGAGCTTGACGGCGTCGCCGCCGGTCTTGCCGATGACCGGGAGCGAAACGCCCGCAGCCTTCGCGCGCTCCAGCACCGCATCAAGATTGCCGGCAGCAACGGTCACGACGTAGCGTCCCTGGTCTTCCCCGTAGAAAACAGGAATGGGATCATGCCCCGCCGGGGCATCGATCGTCGCCCCGATTGCGGACGCCATCGCCATTTCCGCCACGGCGAGTGCGAGGCCGCCGGACGAGCAATCATGCACTGCCGTCGCAGGGCCCGCTTCGATCAAGCCGCGAACGAAATCGCCAACCTTGCGCTCATGCGCGAGGTCGACATGCGGTGCAGGCCCGTCGGTGCGGCCGTGGATGTCGCGCATATAGACAGACCGGCCGATATGGCCGCCCCAGCTCTCCGGCGCGCCGGCAAGCAGGATCGTCTCGCCTGCGGCGGCAAAGCCGATGCGCGCCATCTTCGACCAGTCCTTAATGAGACCGACGCCGCCGATCGTCGGGGTTGGAAGGATCGCTTGGCCATTGGTCTCGTTATAGAGCGACACGTTGCCCGAAACGATCGGGAAGTCGAGCGCGCGGCAAGCTTCACCGATGCCTTTGATCGCATGAACGAACTGGCTCATGATCTCCGGGCGCTCGGGATTGCCGAAGTTCAAGTTGTCGGTCGCAGCGAGCGGCAGCGCACCGGTTGCCGTGAGGTTGCGCCAGCACTCGGCCACGGCCTGCTTTCCGCCCTCGAAGGGATCCGCCTCGACGTAGCGCGGCGTCACGTCGGAGGAGAAGGCCAGCGCCTTCGTCTCATGGCCTTCGACGCGGACAACGCCGGCGTCGCCGCCCGGCAGTTGCAGCGAATTGCCCTGAATCAGCGTGTCGTATTGCTCGTACACCCATCGGCGCGACGAATTGTTGGCGGAACCGACGAGCTTCAGAAGCGCTTCGGCGACGTCTGCCTGCGGGATGTCGTTGCTGGCGAGCGGCGAGGGGGTCGTTGCCGGCGTCCAGGGACGGTCATATTCCGGCGCCTGGTCGCCGAGTTCCTTGATCGGAAGATTTGCCACTTCCTCGCTCTGGTGCAGAATGCGGAAGCGCAGATCGTCAGTGGTCTTGCCGACAATCGCGAAATCGAGCCCCCACTTGACGAAGATCGCCTTGGCCTCCTCTTCCTTTTCCGGGCGCAGCACCATCAGCATGCGCTCCTGGCTTTCGGAAAGCATCATCTCGTAAGCGGTCATCCGCTCTTCCCGCACCGGCACCTTGTCGAGATCGAGCTCGATGCCGAGATCACCCTTGGCGCCCATCTCGACCGCAGAGCAGGTAAGGCCTGCCGCCCCCATGTCCTGGATCGCGATCACCGCGCCCGTCTGCATCAGTTCGAGGCAAGCCTCGAGCAGGCATTTTTCGGTGAAGGGATCGCCGACCTGCACCGTCGGGCGCTTTTCCTCGATCGACTCGTCGAATTCTGCCGAGGCCATGGTGGCGCCACCGACGCCATCGCGACCGGTCTTGGCACCGAGATAGACGACGGGCAGGCCAACACCTTCCGCCTTCGAATAGAAGATCGCATCGCTCTTCGCGAGGCCGGCGGCGAATGCGTTGACGAGGATGTTTCCATTGTAACGCGCGTCAAACTCAACCTCGCCGCCCACGGTCGGGACACCGAAGGAGTTGCCGTAGCCGCCGACACCAGCCACGACGCCGGACACCAGATGGCGGGTCTTGGGGTGATCCGGCGAACCGAAGCGCAGCGCGTTCATCGCGGCGATCGGACGGGCGCCCATGGTGAAGACGTCGCGCAGGATGCCACCGACGCCGGTCGCAGCCCCCTGATAGGGTTCGATATAGGAGGGATGGTTATGGCTCTCCATCTTGAAGACGACGCAGTCACCGTCGTTGATATCGACAACGCCGGCGTTTTCGCCCGGCCCCTGAATGACGCGCGGCCCCTTGGTAGGAAGTGTCCGCAGCCACTTCTTCGAAGACTTGTAGGAGCAGTGCTCGTTCCACATCGCGGAAAAAATACCGAGTTCGGTAAATGTCGGCTCGCGCCCGATCAGGCTCAGGATGCGCTCGTACTCATCAGGCTTCAGCCCGTGGGAGGCGATAAGGTCCGGGGTGATGGGGCGGGTGTTGGAAATCGTCATCGTCGACCGTCAATCCTTCGGGCGGCGCGCAACCCTTCCACAGGGACACGGCGCGTGCGAACCGCAACAGACTCAAAGTGCTACAGCTACCTTTGCGCGTCGATTGAGACGCGCGGCGCTATAGGGGGCGCTTTGCGGCTTCTTTAGCCTATGCTGCGACGTGGCGCGACAGAAAAATAAGGTCGATCAACAGGGCTCGGAAGTGTGCATGCCGAGGCAGACGCGGGAAATTCGTGCCATCAAAACTTGTAGCCGAGCATCAGGCCCGCGCGCGTCAGGCCATCGTTGGGCCTGCTGCAAAGATTGGCGTTCGAGGCATGTTCGACGGTGGCCGACAGATTCCAATGTTCGTCGAAACGGTAGCCGACCGCCGCGTATTCGCGAAACAGCAGACGGCAGCCGAGCTTCGGCCCGCTCGTGCCGTCATCGTTGAGATCGCCGTCATGGACCGTGGCGCCAACTCCGAGTTCGACGGAAAGCCGTTCAGTGAGAGCAGCGTCCCAGCTAAGACCGCCATAGGCCTCGTTCACGCCGCTGGAGGACGTTGCGATCGACGCACCCGCATGAATTCGCGGCCGCAGGATCTTTTCCGCGATACCCGTGGCCCTGTCGGCCCCGAGAGGATCGAAGAAGATCGTGAAGGTCGGGAAGATGCCGCTCTCGTGATTGTCTCCGTCCCCGATCGATGTGGTGGCGCCGAAGCGCATTTCATCGAAAATGCCTTCTGCCGCATTCGCTTGAGATGCGCTCGCCGCCAGTCCGGTCGAAGCGAGCAGGGCGACAGCGACATGGGAAAAGTTGCCCTGGCCTGCGAACGAGCGTGGATGCGCCATGCGAAAATCCTTCAAGCGAATCAATTTTACGCAGCACAGCAACAGATTGCCGTGGCTTGCGCGAAAGTCATCTCCAAAAAATGATTTCAGTCGAAGCTGTCGTAGCCGGTGCGGCCGCTGTCGAGTAGCCGCCGCAGGATTTGAAATCCTCTCTGCACTTCGGATCGCTCGGGTGGCGAAGAAAAGCCGACGCGGATGCGATGGAAGGCGCGCTCCGCGCGCCCCGCCTTGAACTCGTCCTCGTCGTCGACGAGCACGCCCTCCTGCAACGCCGCTTGCTTGAAGGTTCCCGAAAGCCAGGGATCCGGCAGTTTCAGCCAGAGGAAGGGCACCTTCGGGTGGGAATTGAAATCGAGTCCGGAAAAGATTTCGCGCGCCATCGTTTCACGCGCGGTGATTTCCTCGACGGCGCGGTTGCGCAAGGCGGATGCGGCGCCTGAAAGAACCAGGCGCGCGCAAAGCTCGGCGAGAATGAAGGGAAGACCGCCGCTCACCATCTTGTGCGCGATGCGGATTCGTTGGCTGAAATTCGGCGGGCAGGCGACCCAGCCGCCGCGCACGCCGGCGGCAACGGACTTCGACAAGCCGCCAACGAGGAAGGTCCGCTCCGGCGCCAGTTCCGCGAGCAACGGCACCTGATCGCCCGTCATAGAACCATAGACTTCATCCTCGACCAGCCAGACGCCGTATTTTCGCGCGATCTCGGCGACGGCCCTGCGCCTGTCCAAGGGCATGACGGCGACCGTCGGGTTCTGCGCGCTCGGCATGAGGAAGGCGAGTTTCGGATGCTGCTGGGCGCAGACGCGTTCGAAGTCGCCCGGAACGAGGCCGAATTCGTCGCTTTCCACCAGGGCAGTCCGACGGCCGATCAGGCCCGCACTGCGGCTGACCTGTGAGTAAGTCAATGTTTCGAACGCGATCCGGTCGCCGGGGGAGGTGACGGCGGAGATTACGGCAATGACGGCGGCATGGGCGCCGAGCGTCGGCACGATGGTTTCGCGGGCCGGCCGAAAATTGCCGCGCGCGAGCCACTGGCAGCCTGCCTCGAACCAATCATCTGGGAAATTGCGGGCATAACTCGCAATGTCCGCATGGTGCTCGCGGCTTATGTCACCCAGCAATTTCGCCAAAATGTCACCCTGGCCGACGTCGGGCGCAGCCGTGCTATCGAAACGCAACTTGCCTGCCGGCGCGTTGATTGGCCGCGTTCCAGCCAGCGAGGTCGTCAAAGGATCGGCCTGTTCGGGCGGGCGACTTTCCGGGCGATCGAGGACATAGGTGCCGCGGCCGACTTCGCCGCTGACAAGTCCTCGTTCGCGGACAATGTTGTAGGCCCGCCCGATCGTGCCGATCGTCACGCCTATGTCGAAGGCAAGATTGCGCTGCGGCGGAAGCTTCGTTCCCACGGGCAAGGTCCCGCTCCCGATCGCCTGTTCGATTTGATCGGCGATGCGAGCGTAGAGAGGGCCTTGGCCCTGCTGAATGTCGGGCAACCAAGTTGTCATAGTGACAATTGTCTATATTGCATCGCAGGCCATGTCAATTATCTCTGACTCAATCGAGGAATGCGACGCAATGGTGTAGACAATGAATACAATTCACACAATTCATCTTTCGCCGCGGCGAGAAATTGCGGCTCGCGAGGCACGCTTCGACTATGATCTACAGCGATCAGAGGGGAATGTGCTGTGGCGGCTCTGGCGCTTTTACTGCGCGCTTGCCGCGAAGCGACGCAGCCGCCTTGCCCTCGAAGAGCTGAGCGCGCACCTGCTCGAGGATATCGGCCTGACAGAAGCGGAGGCGCGACGGGAGGCAACCATCCCGTTCTGGCGCTAGCGATGTGTATATCGTCGCACCCGCCAGAATGGTATTGTAGCGTCCTACAGCAACTGGGGGAGCAGCGATGACAAAGGGATACTGGGTGGCGTCCGTCGATGTTACCGATCCGGAGGGATACAAGGCTTACAAAACCGAGAACGCTGACGTCTTTCGAAAGTACGGCGCGCGCTTTCTTGCTCGCGGCGGCCAATGCGAGGTGCCTGAAGGAAAGCTGCGCTCGCGCATTGTCGTGATCGAGTTCCCAACCTATAGCGCGGCGCTGGAATGCTATCGTTCCCCCGAATACGCGAAAGCCATGGCGCTACGGCAGGGCAAGTCGGTCATGGATCTGGCGATTGTCGAAGGTTACGATGGCGCGGAGCCATCAGCTTCCTGACGCCGCGTTTGAGAGGCAGCTCAACGCTTGAAACTCACGGCGGAAGGCATGTCGAGACCGGTTGCGCGGCGGACCGAATTCCTGCCGCCGGCACGCAACGTCAGTTGCACCCCTGGTCGCCGGCCGCCCAACGGCGGACGTCCGTCGTCATGCGCGCGCCAACCGGCTCGCTGAGTAGCGGACCGAAAGCTTGCAGGCGGGCAGGGTGTCCTTCGGCCTGGATGACGGCGAGCGGACGCGCCTCCGGCGACTTGCGTGGCACGATCAGGATGCGCGGACGGCCTGAGAAGGAGTTGAGTTCCGGCGCGAGGCGATAGGCCTTGAAGGCCGGGTCACCCGACTTGAACCAGCAACCATTGGCGCCAAGCGCGACGCGCTCCATCGTCGGCAATGCGGCGGAACTCGCCGGCGGCGCGGCCGGACTCCCCGACTGGCAGCCAGCGACAAGCGTCAGACCGGCAAGGGCGCAGGCAAGCACCGGAAGGCGTGCGGAGGAGAATGAAGGCATCGGCGGTCTCGATCGTCGGTGGGTGGCGGGAGGCCGTCTTCTATCAGCGCGATGGTTAAGCAGCGATTACGGCGAGGGCGGAAGCGAAAATTCCGCGCCCATCCGAACCGCCATGTGCCGCCTCGATCAGGTTTTCCGGATGCGGCATCATCCCAAGCACGTTGCCCTTGGCATTCATCACGCCGGCAATGTCGTTGATCGATCCGTTAGGATTGGTGCCTTCGGCGTAACGGAATACGACCTGACCGTTGCTCTCGATCGCCTTCAGCGTCTCCGCATCGGCGAAATAATTGCCGTCATGGTGCGCGACGGGGCTGCGGATCACCTGGCCCTTGGAATAGGCGCGCGTGAACGCGGTGTCCGCGTTGACGATTTCCAGTTTGACCTCGCGGCAGACGAACTTCAGCGAAGCATTGCGCATCAGCGCGCCGGGCAGGAGCCCTGCTTCAAGCAGGATCTGGAAGCCGTTGCAGACGCCGAGGACCTTGACGCCCTGATCAGCCTTCGCCTTGATCGCCTGCATCACCGGCATGCGCGCGGCGATCGCACCGCAACGCAGGTAGTCGCCATAGGAAAAGCCGCCCGGTATGACGATCAGGTCGACGTCCGGAATTTCCGTCTCCGTCTGCCAAACGGTCACAGGCTTATGGCCGGAGATCTTGGTGAGCGCAGCGATCATGTCGCGATCGCGGTTGAGACCGGGGAGCTGGACGACGGCGGACTTCATGGGACGTTCATACCTTGCCTTGGCCTCGACGCCTGAGCAGTTCGAGGCGATTTCGATGCGCAGTGTCGTGCTGGTCTGTCAATCCGGCTGGGCCGCCAAAAAGGCTTAAGGCAGGCAACCCGCGGATCACCAGCGGAAACCATTCCCCCGCCGTCAGGCGAGGGAGATGGTGTAGTTTTCAATGACAGTGTTGGCCAGAAGCTTCTCGCACATGGCCTTGAGGTCGGCTTCCGCCTTGGCCTTGTCTGCCGTCTCGATCTGCAGATCGAAGACCTTGCCCTGACGAACCTGGCCGATGCCGTCAAACCCGAGCGCCCCAAGCGCACCCTCGATTGCTTTGCCCTGAGGGTCGAGAACGCCGTTCTTGAGCGTCACGGTTACACGTGCTTTGATCACTTTGCTTATCCCTGAAATTACTTGACCAACACCGGCCCAGAGCCGCGCGGCGGCTCGTTCTCGTTGATGATGCCGAGGCGGCGCGCCACTTCCTGATAGGCTTCCACGAGACCGCCCATGTCGCGGCGGAACCGGTCCTTGTCCATCTTTTCCTTGGTTTCGATGTCCCAGAGGCGGCAGCTATCCGGAGAAATCTCGTCGGCAAGGACGATGCGCATCATGTCGCCTTCAAACAGGCGTCCGCATTCGATCTTGAAATCGACGAGTTGGATGCCGACGCCGAGGAAGAGACCGGAAAGGAAATCGTTGATGCGGATGGCAAGCGCCATGATGTCGTCGAGTTCCTGCGGACTTGCCCAGCCAAAGGCGGTGATGTGCTCTTCGGACACCATCGGGTCGTCGAGCGCGTCGGCCTTGTAGTAGAATTCGATGATCGAGCGCGGCAGCACGGTGCCTTCCTCGATGCCAAGGCGCTTGGCAAGCGAACCGGCGGCGACGTTGCGCACGACGATCTCGAGCGGAATGATTTCCACTTCCTTGATCAATTGCTCGCGCATGTTCAAGCGGCGGATGAAATGCGTCGGAATGCCGATCTTATTCAAATGGGTGAAGATGTACTCGGAGATCCGGTTGTTCAGCACGCCCTTACCGTCGATGACATCGTGTTTCTTCTTGTTGAAAGCGGTCGCGTCATCCTTGAAAAACTGGATCAGCGTGCCCGGTTCCGGACCCTCGTAAAGGATCTTGGCCTTGCCCTCGTAGATACGGCGGCGACGATTCATGGACTTTATCTCTGTGGTTGGTGGCGCTCTTGGGTCGCGCAATTGGAATTTTCTCAGCGGGTCCATATCTGAAAAGAACGCATTTCACAATCGGCGTATCTTCCCGTCCCCCGATTTAGATTAGGGTATCATGAAAGTCACCAAAGACGAAAACTTCGCATTGCACTTTCGGCGGCGTTTTGGTTTATGGCGGTAACTGTTTCCGGCAAGGAACTCTGAGGGAGATTAGTTTATGACCACGATGCAGGATCGCGAGAAGGGCTTCGAAGCCAAGTTTGCGCTGGACGCGGAACTGAAGTTCAAGGCGGAAGCACGGCGCAACAAGCTGCTCGGTCTTTGGGCCGCAGGTCTCTTGAACAAGGCCGATCCGGAAGCCTACGCAAGGGAAATCGTCACCGCCGATCTCGAGGAGCGTGGCCACGAGGATGTGGTACGCAAGCTCAAGGCCGACTTCGACGCTGCCGGCATCGCGCAGTCGGAAGACGAAATCCGCTTGCGGATGCTGGAATTTCTGGCCCAAGCAATAGAGCAGCTTCAGAACAACTGATCTCGCAGCCAGCGAAAAGAGACATAACGCCGCCCGGCAGCAAAATCGGGCGGCATTTTTTGCATCGGGCGAAGCTTCACTCGGATTTGCGGCGCCTTGATGCTCACCGCATCCTACGCGCCTCTGAAAAGCTGCGCGGCACATCAAAACCTTCCTGGGCAAACGTCTCGAAATCCTGTCGGCTCATTGGCTTGGCCAATGCATAGCCTTGCAGGACATCACAACCGAGATCGGCGAGAAGCGCGGCATGGGCCCAGGTTTCGACGCCTTCGGCAACAACTTTGATGTTCAACGAATGGCCGATATCGATGATGGCGCGCACCAGCTTTTGCTGTTTGCTGTTTTCCGTGACCGGCCCTACCAGTGCGCGATCGATCTTGAGGCGCGCCGGATTGAGTTTGAGGAGCCCGATGATCGACGCGTGACCGGTGCCAAAATCATCGATCTCGATATCTATGCCGAGCTCGTTCAAGGCCGCGATCGTCTCCGCAACTTCGTCCTCGAACTCGTCGAGAAAGATTGATTCGAGCAGTTCGACCGACATGACGCCGCGCGGGATGTTCATTTTCCGCAGGTCGGACACGAGTTGAGGGTCGCGCAAACGACGCGAGGAAATATTGACCGAGAGCTTGGGGATGGCGAACCCCCGCCGCTGCCAAGAGCGGAAGTCGGCATAGGCCATTTCGACCACCATCCGGTCTATTGCTGCGAGCAGATTGATGTCTTCGGCGACCTTGAGGAAGTGCACGGGCGCCAGGACCCCGCGTTCCGGGTGGTTCCAGCGCACCAAGGTTTCGACGCCCGTGATCGCCAAGGTGCGGGCGTCGAACTGGGGTTGGTAGAAGGGAACGAACTGCCTTTTTTCGAGGGCCTCGCGCAGCTCGTCGCCAATCCGTTTCGCAGTCAGGATCTGGTTCTGCATCTCGTCGGAAAAGAGTTCGAAGCGGTCGCGGCCAAGGCTCTTGGCGCGATAAAGCGCGATGTCGGCGTCCATCAGGAGCTGCCTGGGATCGGTGAGCCTGCCTTCATCCAGCGAAACGCCAATGCTTGCGCCAAGGCGGCACAATTGGCCGGCATAGGGCACGGGACGGCGGAACGCCTGAATGATGCGCCCGGCAAGCTCTGCCAGTTGCGTCGAATCCCGGCCGCTACGGCATACGATGACGAATTCGTCGCCACCGATGCGCGCGATGAAATCGTCCCGCTCGGCGTGTGACCTCAGCACGGTCGCGGCATGAACGAGCATGGCGTCGCCGGCTTGATGACCGAGCGTGTCGTTGATCTGCTTGAAGCGATCCAGGTCGATATGAAGAATAGCGTTGACGGCACGTGCATCCGTCAGGATTCGATCGAGATAGCGGCGGTTCGGCAAATCCGTCAGATGATCGTGCAGCGCGTTGTACTCGATGCTGACGCGCGCCGCCTCAAGTTCACAGTTGCGCGCCTCGGCAAAGGATTTTGCCCGCCTCAACTCCTCCTGCAGGGCGATATCATCGGTCACGTCCCAATTGGCGCCAACGAGCCTCGTTGCACCATCGAGGTCGGTATGGAAAGCGGCGTTGGAGCGGATGTGACGGACGGCGCCATCAGGCCTTATGATGCGGAACGCGTTGGTGAAAGGCGTGCCGCCGGCAATCGCGTCATTGACGCGTTTGATCGCGGCAGACTTGTCCTCCGGATGCAGAAAGCTCTCCCAACCGGCCGAGGAGGGCGCCTTACCGGCAGGGTCCAGGCCATACATCTTCAACATGGCTTCATCCCAGAGCGAGACGCCGGTGTCGAGATTGTGCTCGAAGACGCCAATTCTCGAAATATCGAGCGCCAGTTGCAGGCGGCGCGAAACTTCCTCGAGCCTGGCCTCCGCTTCCTTGCGCGCGGTTATGTCGGTATCGGTGCCGATGATACGGCACGGCTTGCCGTCAGGGCCATAAGCGACCGATGCGCCCCGGCTCTCGATCCAGATCCAGCGTCCGTCCGCATGGCGCTCACGATACTCGAATGTATTGAACTGAGCCTCGCCCGAATCTTGGCGTTCAATGCACGCGAGAACGTGCGCCCGGTCATCCGGATGGACGTTTTGGATCCATTTCTCCAGCGTGCCATCAACCTCCGCGTCATCCGCCAGTCCTCGTAGACGTCGCCAGGTTGAGGAATAGAACAGATTGCCGCTTTCGTAGTCATGATCCCACACACCTTCCAGCGCGCTTTCAAGGGCATACTTCCAACGTGTCTCGTCCTTGCGCAGGCTTGCGATTTCGGAAACGAGGCTATCGGCCGGAAGCATCGTCACTATCGTTGTCGCTCTGGTTCCTTGTGCTGTAGGCAGACGGCCCAGCGAAACGAGCATGGAAAGCGCGCCTGATGCACCGAGAAGACGGACGACCGCCGGGTCCTCGGCGCCCTCGAATGCAACGACTGTTGGAAGATCTTCGCCATGAATGAATGCGGCGATCGGTGCACCGATGACTTCTTCGGCGGTCCGCCCAAGCATCCGAAGCGCTAGGGCATTGGCCGCGCATATGACATCGTCCGCATCAAAAAGAATGGTGCCCGCCGGGACATGATCCATTGCGCCCGCCAAGCTGTCTTGTGTCGTCGGCTCAGTGCCGGTGTCGATTGGTTCCCGCGGCTCGGTCATCTATCCCGGATCCTGAGAATTGCCAGCCTATAATGATCTCCCAGCAATGAAATTCAGATTAATGCTGCGCGGTTCCGCCAATGACCGTTATGACCGGAGGCGGCTGAGAAATTGGGCAAAAACCATCGTGCCCTCGGGCCACGGGCCGTGGCCGGATTCGGCATTGATGTGACCGGCTTCGCCGGCATCGATCAACAACGAGCCCCACGCGTTGGCGATGTCTCCGGCGTGCTCATAGGATCCGAACGGATCGTTGCGGCTTGCCACCATCAGCGACGGGAAGGGCAGAGGATCGCGTGGGTAGGGGCCGAAGGTCATCAGGTGCTTCGGTCGGATCTTGGGATTGGCGACGTCCGGCGGTGCGACCAGGAAAGCGCCTGCGATCTTCTTCCCGCAATAGGGAAGGGAATGGATCGCCGTGGCGACCCCCAGGGAATGTGCGACGATGACGACCGGCTTTTGCGCGGCATTCACTGCCTCGACCATCCGCGCCACCCAATCCTCTCGCACAGGCTTCGACCACTCGGCCTGTTCGACACGGCGCGCCGTCGAGAGCTTTCGTTCCCAGCGGCTTTGCCAATGGGCCGGGCCGGAATTGGTATAGCCCGGCACGATCAGGATGTCAGTTTCTGAAACCTTCATGATTGCGGCGATTTGGAGGTGAAAAGCGCCGAAGTCAAGGCACAGGCGACAGAGGCCGCATTTTCTGTATAATCCAGGATGCCGGTCGCGGTTGACAGCGGATAGTTTTGCCGCCGTCGCGGGTCCGTGGCCGCTCTGGTTCGTTGAGGAGTGTGAGCCATGACAACCTTCCATGTTCTGTCGGGGGCGAATACGAGAGTCTCGCATCCCGCTATACGAAAGATTGGCATTGCGGATGTGTTTGATGCGCTGCGTCTCGGGCTGGATGATTTTCGCGAGAAGCCGTCGCATTATGTTTTCTTGTGCTTGATATACCCCATCGCCGGTGCGGTACTGATCACCTGGAGCGCGGGCGCGAATATGCTGCCGTTGCTTTATCCGCTTGCATCCGGCTTCGCCCTCATCGGTCCTGTCGCGGCAATCGGCCTCTACGAGATCAGCCGGCGCCGTGAGCTGGGCATGGATGCATCATGGCCGCACGCTTTGCGGCTCTACCGTTCGCCCGCGCTGCCTTCCATCTTGGCGGTCGCCGCCATGCTGTTCATTATCTTCATTGCCTGGCTTCTGGTTGCCCAGGCGCTTTACGAGAGAATTTTCGGAACGGTGCCGCCGAATTCGATTTCGGCCTTCTGGAACGGCATTATCGGCACGCCAGAGGGTTGGAACCTCATTGTTGTTGGCAACGCCGTCGGCTTTGTCTTCGCCGTGATCGTGCTCTCCATCAGCGTGGTTACATTCCCGCTGCTGCTTGACCGAGACGTCGGCGCCGTCGCGGCCGTCGAGACCTCCATCCGCGCGACGTTTACCAATCCGGTGCCGGTCGCCTGCTGGGGCCTCATCATCGCAGCGGGACTGGTGATCGGCTCGATTCCGGTCTTCGTCGGCCTGGCCGTAATCATGCCGATCTTTGGCCACGCCACATGGCATCTCTATCGCAAGATAGTGGAGCCGGAGCCGGCTGGCCGCAAAAGCTGAACGGCAGGTCCTCCAATGACATCGCGGCGATCTTGAATGACCCAAGATCGCCGCGATTGTTTTTGCGAGAGTTCTTCGTTTCGCCGCCCGACGAGGGCGCGGTCATTGGCGGAAGAACTTATAGTAGGATGAGATCTGCGCCGCGGTGTTCGAAGAGAGCTTGAGCTTGATGCCGATCTTGTCGCCGCGATACCAGCGCACTATCCCCGTCAGATAGCCGAGCTCTTCACTCTGAATCGTGACTTCCTGTCCGGTCTGGGCACCGATGTCGAAAAGTAACTGGAAGCAGATGCCCTCGTCAGAAAGGTCCCTGACAACCCCGTTGCTCGATCCGAATTTGCAGGTAACCTTACCGGTTATTTTCGTCTGCGTGCGCGGCGATGCGCGCTGAACACTGTCCCTGTAAGTCATGGCTTCCCCGAAACCTGATTAGACAGATATGGAAGCTCTCACACTACTTCTGAACAACTTGCTAATAAGCTCGCCCGCACTCGAACAAAATGCACCGAATGCGAGCGTTTGTAGGCATACACAACATCACCATGTCCCGCATCGAGACTACAGCGCCGCGCGTCTAATCAGACGCGCAAAGGTCGCTATAGAACTTTGAGCTTCTGCATGATTTTGTCCTTAAATCGATTCCGATTTAAGGAATCATGCAGCAGCCTGTCCTATTCCTGTCAGCCAAAAACACGCTTAAAGATCGTATCGACGTGCTTGGTGTGGTAACCGAGATCGAATTTCTCGCGGATTTCCTCTTCCGAAAGTGCGGCCCGAACTTCGGTGTCGGCCAGCAACTCCTCGAGGAAATCCTTGCCCTGTTCCCAGACCTTCATGGCGTTGCGCTGGACGAGCCGGTAGGCGTCCTCGCGTGAAACGCCGGCCTGGGTCAGCGCGAGCAGCACACGCTGCGAGTGAACGAGACCGCGGAACTTGTTCAAGTTCTTCATCATGTTCTCGGGATAAACGAGCAACTTGTCGATCACACCGGTCAGGCGCGCGAGGGCGAAATCGAGGGTCACTGTCGCATCCGGTCCGATCATGCGCTCGACCGAGGAGTGCGAAATATCGCGTTCATGCCAGAGCGCCACATTTTCCATGGCCGGCACGACGAAGGCGCGGACCATGCGGGCAAGGCCGGTCAGGTTTTCGGTCAATACCGGATTGCGCTTGTGCGGCATGGCCGAGGAGCCCTTCTGGCCGGGGGAGAAATATTCCTCGGCTTCCAGCACCTCGGTGCGCTGCAGATGGCGGATTTCCGTCGCAAGACGCTCGATCGAGGAGGCGATGACGCCGAGCGTCGCGAAATACATGGCATGGCGGTCGCGTGGGATGACCTGCGTGGAGACCGGTTCCGGCTTCAGGCCGAGTGCCTTTGCGACATGCTCCTCGACCCGTGGATCGATATTGGCAAAGGTGCCGACAGCACCGGAAATGGCGCCGGTCGCGACCTCTTCGCGTGCGGCCATGAGGCGCTGCTTACAGCGATCGAATTCCGCATAGGCAAGCGCAAGCTTGATGCCGAAGGTGGTGGGCTCGGCGTGAATGCCGTGCGAACGGCCGATGGTGATCGTATCCTTGTGCTCGAAAGCACGGCGCTTCAGGGCTTCAAGCAGCTTGTCGAGGTCAGCGAGCAGCAGGTCCGTCGCGCGAACGAGCTGCACGTTAAAGCACGTATCGAGCACGTCCGACGAGGTCATGCCTTGGTGGACGAAACGGCTGTCGGGCCCGACGAATTCCGCAAGATGGGTAAGGAAAGCGATGACGTCGTGCTTGGTGACGGCCTCGATTTCATCGATCCGGGCAACGTCGAATTTTGCGGCGCCGCCCTTTTCCCAGATCGTCTTCGCCGCTTCCTTGGGGATGACACCGATTTCGGCGAGGGCATCACAGGCATGCGCCTCGATCTCGAACCAGATGCGGAACTTCGTTTCCGGCGACCATATGGCCACCATTTCCGGCCGGGAGTAACGGGGGATCATGGGCTTAAGCTTTCGTCGTCAGTGGAGGATGGCTGTGCCTCTATCAAAGATGTCGATCAAGCTCAACGCCGTTGGCGCATGTCCGATCGCGCAAGCCAAAGGCTGGCGGCGACAAGGGGGGCAATTCCAAGCGGCAGGTAGAGCCGAACGCCCAGTACCAGAAACTGGTAGAGCGCGGCGAGCGACGTAAACAGGAACTGGAAGAGCCATGTGCGCGTGCCCGTGGCCGCATGCCACTGCGCGTAGAATATCCGGTAGTCGAAGGCGAAGAGACATGCCGTCGTACCGACCGTGCCTGCGATGAGGCATAGGAGAAAGGCCGAGAAGCGGGTCTCGACCGCTCGCTCCTGTGCCGCAAAACGCCCAGCAAAAAGCGAAAGCGGCCACGCCAACAGGCCGCCGAGCGCGTAGAGCAGCAAGATGTCATTGATGTGGAAGGCCGCGTCGTTGCCACGCAGCCAAAGCGCAAGCCAGGCAGATATCGCCATTGCCCCAGCCCAGCCGGGGGCACCGATCAGCACTTCATGCGGCTTGGGAAGAGAACGCACCAACCGGGATCGTTTCGACGGTGCGACATCCGAAAGGAGCGTTGGCGATTTGGCGGCCTGCTCGTCACTCGTCATTTGGGAAGCCGGGCCGGTAGCGCAATCCAGCGGCCATCGGTTGAGCCCTCGAAACCAAGCGATTTGACCAGGATCATCACCACGTGGACTTCGGATCCGTCATTGTTTATGTGGGTTACGACGCCACCAATGCGATAACCTGTCGGGCAGCGACGGCTTTCGGGGATGCGCGTGTCCTCCTGCAACAGGTCCTGTGCAGGTTTCCCGGCCTGCTCCGTCATCACCAGCCGGAAGCCCTTGACCTCCTTCAAGAAGCTGCTGCAAACGCCCTGAGGCTCGAAGCCCTTCTCCTCGAGCGTCAGGGCATAACTCTTGCGGAACGGCTCATTGGCCGGAAAGGCATCATAGCTCAGGGTGTGCGCCGCGCTGCTTGTTTCAGTTACCGGATTGAATGCAGCCAATATCCCAGGCGCGTCCGCCAGGCGGTAGGCATCGATCAGCGGCGCGGCACGGCGGTGCGCCTCACGGCGCGCTTCGTGCAGTGCACCACCATCTTTCTCAATGACGGCGCGGACAGGTGCGCCAGGGAGGAAGGCGTCCTTGCGCGTATCGAGGACGTAAATCGTCGAATAGGGAAAGCCGGAACCGTCCTGCACGCCATATTCCTCGAACGCGAAGACGTTGCCATCAGACGAAAATCCGATCGGCTGCAGGGCGGCAAAGTCTCCAGCACGCACCTCAGCGGCCGCAATCGTCGCCGCTGCCAGAAGCGTTGTGGTGACTACCGCCCGTTTGCTCATCCGCGCGCCTGCTCGGCGGATTTGCGGATCGCCTCGATGGCAGTGCGATAGGTCTCGACGGAATCGCCCTTGAAGACGGCCGAGCCCGCAACCAGCACGTTGGCACCGGCCCTGACGGGCAGCGCGGCTGTCTCCGGCGTGATACCGCCATCGACCTCGATCTCGATCGGCCGGTCGCCGACCATGGCTTTGATCCGCCGGATCTTCTCTTCCGTGGCGTGGATGAATTTCTGTCCGCCGAAGCCTGGATTGACCGTCATCACCAGGATCAGATCGACCGTGTCCAGCACGTATTCGATAGCGCTTTCCGGAGTTGCCGGATTGAGCGAGACGCCGGCCTTCTTGCCAAGCGACTTCACCGTCTGCAGCGACCGGTGCAAATGCGGGCCGGCCTCGGCGTGCACCGTCAGGATGTCGCAGCCGGCCTTGGCAAAGGCTTCGAGATAGGGATCGGCGGGCGAAATCATCAGATGGCAGTCAAAGGTTGCGCTCGTATGCGGACGCAGCGACTTGATGACGTCCGGGCCGAAGGTAATGTTCGGCACGAAATGGCCGTCCATGACGTCGAGATGGATCCAGTCGGCCCCGGCTTCGACGACATCGCGAACCTCCTGGCCGAGCTTCGAGAAGTTGGACGCCAGGATCGACGGGGCAATGCGAATGGGATGGGTCATGACAGGCTCCGATGTTTCCCGCGCCATAGCATTCCGCCGACGCGCAAACAACATCCGAGGCAAGCCTGCGGCTCAGCGCCTAGACGCTCTAGCACTTTGATCCTAGAGCATCTTATCCGCTTTCGGTGATGCCACCTGAAAGGGGGATGCTCTAGATCGCGATGACTTTAGGTCGAATCGACCTAACGTCATAAATGTAATCGATCCCAATAAGTTGAGACGCGGGATGCGGGCGAAAACCGCGCACACTTTTCCTCATCCCGCTCTATTGAAACCAGGACGGCTTCATATCGTTGTCGGATGCAACCGCATCGTGAACGCCGCGTGCGATCGCGCGCGCCATCGTCGAGGCGGCGGCAGCGCCAAGATCGATGAAATCTTCAAGCAGAGGGGCCTTGCCGCTCGCTCCTGTCGCCAGCGCGAAGACAAGGTCGCCGTCGAGCGGCGTGTGCGACGGCCACAGCGCGCGAGAAAAGCCGTCATGGGCGGCGATGGCCAGCCGCTTCGCCTCGGCCTTGCTGAGCACTGCATCGGTGGCGATGACGGCGATCGTCGTATTTGCAGAGGCCGATTGCCTCTCGCGGAACTTGAGGCGCGGCAGCGCCGCATCCTGCGGCATAGGGGTCGGATAGCCGAGTCCGCCAAACTCGTCGTCAAGCTCGAAAGGCGCGGCCCAGAAATGGCGCGTGCCGCCGATCGTTGCCGAACCGAGCGCATTGACGGCGACGAGCGCGCCGACCGTGATGCCATTGGCGAGCACCGTCGACGCCGATCCGAGGCCGCCTTTGAAAGTAGCGGTCAGTGCGCCCGTACCGGCACCGGCTGTCCCGGTCAGAAACGTGGCACCGGCAGCCCGGAGGGCGTCGTAACCGAGGTCGCGATAGGGCGAAAAGCGTCCCCAATTCTTATCGCCGCCGTTGACGAGATCAAAGAGAATTGCCGCCGGGACGATCGGAATGCGGTGGGGGCCGACCTCGAAGCCGCGTCCCATCTCCCGAAGCGCGGCCTGTACGCCGGAGGCGGCGTCCAGACCGAAGGCCGAGCCACCGGAGAGCACAATGGCGTCCACCGTCTGGACGGTATTTTCCGGCGCGAGCAGATCCGTTTCCCGTGTGCCCGGCGCACCGCCGAGAACCTGAACCGCTGCCGTTGCCGGCTGTTCACAAAGCACGACCGAGACACCCGACTTCAGACGGTGGTCTTCGGCGTTGCCGACGAAAAGGCCAGCAACATCGGTAATCAGATTGTTCGGCCCCTTGCGCATCAATCCGCACCGCCTGCGCCCACGGCGGCGATGAAACGGCCGTCCTGCCATTCCATCAGCCGGTAGGGCGTGTCGGTCCTCTCGTGGCTATCGTTGAACTTTATCGGCCCGAGGATTGTTGCATAGGGCCCCTTCAGCAGGGCTTCGGGAAGCGCGTTTCCGTCCTTGGCAGCCTGGTCTTTCGCCTGTTCGAGCAGCGACATGGCGGCAAAGGCCGGCAGGACATAACCCTCGGGTTCGATCCCGCCTGCGCGCATCGTCTTGGCGACGGCTCCGGCTTCGCTCGATCGAGACGCCTCCGGAATCGTCACGGCGAGCACTCCATTCTCGAGCGGCACATCAAGGTCGGCGGCGTTCAGCACGTCGCCGCCAAGCAGGGTTATCGGGACCTTCTCAGCCTTGGCATCACGCGCGATCACGGCGGTGTCGTAGCGGTCGCCTCCGGTAAAAATGTGGGTGGCGCCGCTCTTCGCCAGTCGACGGACGAGGCCAACCTGTTGCTCCTGCGCCGGGCGGTAGGTGTCGGTGAACACGGGCGTCACGCCGATCTCGGCAAGCGCGTTTCGAACGCTTTCGACAAGCTCCCGGCTATGGATAGTGCCGTCATCGATGAGCGCGAGCGGTTTGCCCTTCCAGTTCCCGACGATGACATCGGTGATTGCCGCGGCTTCGGCCTTTCCACTCGGCGCCAGCCGGAAAAACGGCCAGTTCTTCTTGAGCGCGTCCTCCATCAGAATGTTGGAGCGGACGCTAAGCGTGATGGCAGGAATGCGTGCCTCGGCAAGGGCGGGCAGGGCAGATTCGAGGCTCTCCGTGCAGAGAAAGCCGATCGCTGCCTCCGCACCGCTCGCCAGCAGCGCCTTCTTCAGCGCCTCTCCGCCGGCGGGATCGCAGCTTTCGGCGATCGGGATAATCTGACTTCCGCGCTCGTCCGCCTGAAAAGCGGCGCCGTCCGCCATCTGCTTTCCAAGCATAGCGAAAGGCCCTTCCATGGGAGCCACGACGGCAACTTTCAGGCCTGCAGCAAGGGCAGGGGAGGCCGATATCAATCCGGCGACGACGATGCTCTTAACAATCAATCTAAACATGTATTTTTCCCGCAACGACGCCATGTTTTAAGGATGTGTCTCTCTCCGTCAAAGGAAAAGATCGCACCGCAAGAGCTCGTCATTCCGATCACGCCATGACTATGCCGCTGCCTCGCAAGAATCTCGCGCGGCCGGGTTTCATATTTTCCGTGAGAGTCTATGTATGTGCAAGACGTCGATCCGGAGCGAGATGTGTTGGAGAAGACCCGACTGGACCCGATAAGTTACCGCGACGCGATGAGCCGCATGTCCGCTCATGTGCAGCTCATCACCACGGCCGATGGGCGTGCGCGGCGCGGCGTCACGATCACGGCGTCCTGCTCCGTGTCTGATGATCCGCCGACGATCCTTGCCTGCCTCAATGCCGCAAATCCGCGCAACGATATCTTCGCTCGCTCGGGTGCTTTTGCGCTTAACGTGCTTGGCGAGCCGCACAGGGCGCTCGCCCACGCCTTCTCCGGCCGCGATCAGCTCGACATGGACCGGCGCTTCGCGCTCGGCCAATGGACGCAGCTTGCCACCGGCGCGCCCATCCTAACCGACGCCGTTGTCGCCTTCGACTGCCGGCTCATCGAGGTCAAGATCATGGCGACCCATCTGATCCTCTTCGGCGAAGTCGTCGATCTGCACCTCGGGGAGAAGCAACCGCCGCTCATTTATGTGGACCGGGGATATCACACGCTATAAGTTTTCTCCGGCCACGGAGGAAACATGGCGAAGCACGAGACGGGAAAGCTGCCGCAATCCATCGATGAGACCCTGGCAATGCTGGAGGCGCAGAATTACCTCGCCGGAACTCAGCTTGCGACCGTGCTTTTTCTGGCCCTGAAAATGAAACGCCCGCTGTTTCTGGAGGGCGAGGCGGGCGTCGGCAAGACCGAGATCGCCAAAGTGCTTGCGCGTTCGCTCGATCGCCCCCTGATCCGGCTGCAATGTTACGAAGGGCTCGACGTCTCCTCTGCCGTTTATGAATGGAACTACCCGGCGCAGATGCTGGAGATACGCCTTTCGGAGGCGGCCGGCATGGTCGACCGCCAAAGGATCGAAGGCGACATCTTCTCCGAACGGTTTCTCATCCGGCGTCCGGTGCTTCAGGCGATATCCGCCGGCACGGGTCGGGCTCCGGTATTCCTGATCGACGAACTCGACCGCACCGACGAAGCTTTCGAGGCTTTTCTTCTGGAAGTGCTTTCCGATTTTCAGGTCACCATCCCCGAACTCGGGACGATCCGGGCGGACGAGCCACCGATCGTCATCATCACGACCAACCGCACCCGCGAAATTCATGACGCCCTGAAGCGACGCTGCCTTTATCACTGGGTCGACTATCCGAACGCGGCGCAGGAGCTGGAGATCATCCGGCGCAAGGTGCCCGGCTGCAACGCAGCTCTATCGCGGGAAATCGTCGTCTATGTCCAAAGACTGCGGGCGATCGATCTTTTCAAGAACCCCGGCGTGGCGGAAACGATCGACTGGGCGACGGCGCTCACCGAACTCGACCGGTTAGCGCTTGATCCCGAAACGATCGCCGACACGCTCGGCACGTTGCTCAAATACCAGGACGATATCGCCCGGATCGAGGGCGCGGAGGGGCGCAAGCTGCTTGCCGAGGTCAAGGCCGAACTCCTGGCGCAGGGCTGACCGTCATGGTGGACGAGCAGGTAGATCGCACGGCAGTTTCTCCGATCGCGCTCAGCGATGGCAAACTTGCCGACAACATCGTCTTCTTTGCCCGCGCGCTTCGAAGGGCGGGAATGAGAATCGGCCCGGCGGCCGTTGCCGACGCCATCAACGCCGTTACTTTGATCGGGATCGGTTCCCGCAGTGAGTTCTACGCCGCCCTGCAATGCACCTTCATCAAGCGTCATGAAGACCAGGTTCTATTCGACGAAGCGTTCAACCTGTTCTGGCGCTCGCGCGACCTCGTCCAGAAGATGATCGCGCTTCTGTCGCCGACTGCGCCGGAGCGGCAGGGTGAAGATCGGAGCAGGCGCGCCGGCGAGGAGCGACTCCGTGAGGCACTGCTCGCAGGAAGGGACGATTCCCGTTCGCCGCACGGCGAACCGGAAATCGAGGTGGATGCCCGCTACACGGTCTCGGGTCGCGAGCTTTTCCGCAAGGCGGATTTCGCGCAGATGACCGCAGCGGAGATCGCCGACGCCAGGAGGGCCTTGTCATTGCTGATGTTGCCGCTGGATCGTGTGCGGACCCGACGCTTTCGCTCCGCCCATCGGCCGGCACGGATCGATCCACGCGCGACCATGCGCGATGCGATGCGCTTTGGCGGCGAATTGATTCTGCCACGCTTTCGCGAACCGCGGCTCGTTCATCCGCCGCTCGTCGTGCTTGCCGATATTTCCGGATCGATGAGCCAGTACACGCGGATTTTCCTGCATTTTCTGCATGCGCTGACGGAACAGCGGCAACGTGTTCACACGTTTCTTTTCGGGACGCGGCTGACGAATGTCACCCGCCAGATGCGCAACCGCGATCCCGACGAAGCGCTCGACGAATGCATGGCGGCGGTCAAGGATTGGTCTGGAGGCACCCGCATCGGAGAAACGCTTCGCGAATTCAACCGGCGTTGGTCGCGCCGGGTGCTCGGGCAGGGCGCCATCGTCCTCCTGATCACCGACGGTCTTGAACGCGATGACACGGCAGAACTCGAAGTCGAGATCGATCGCCTGCATCGCTCCTGCCGGCGCCTGATCTGGCTCAACCCGCTGCTGCGCTTCGACGGCTTTGAGGCGCGCGCCCGGGGCGTCCGGGCCATGCTGCCGCATGTTGACGAATTCCGGGCGGTGCACAATCTTGAGTCAGTGGCCGAACTGGTGAAATCGCTGTCCGGTCAGGGGGCGCAGGACGCCGATCCGCGGCGCTTCCTGCACACGCGAGCGGCATGAGACACAAACGACTGGTATCAACATGTCCAAAGAGCCCAACATCCTCGACCCGCTGGAGGTCGCCGAAACCTGGTCCAGTGACGGACGCAAAGTGGCGCTTGCGACGGTCATCGAGACCTGGGGGTCGGCACCGCGACCGATCGGCAGCCATCTGGTGATCGATGAGGAAGGAAACTTCCAAGGATCCGTCTCCGGCGGATGCGTCGAAGGCGCCGTCATCGCCGAGGCAATGGAGATCATTGACTCCGGAACCCCCAAGGTCCTCGAATTCGGTGTCGCCGACGAGACTGCATGGCGCGTCGGCCTTTCCTGCGGCGGCCGTATTCGGGTTTATGTCGAAAGAATTGATGGCTAACGATGGAACGCTCGACCCTCCAGGCAATCAATGCGGCGCGTGCCGCGCGACGGGCGGCTGTGGTCGTGACCGATCTTTCGGACGGCGCCAGCCAGGTCTTTCTGGAAGGCGCGAGCTTTCCACGGAAATGGGACAGCCTGATCGTCGATGCGTTGCGTTCAGGACGCGCCGGCATTGCGGCGGTGGAAGGACGATCGCTTTTTATCAATGTTCATCTGCCGCCCCCGCGCATCGTTGCGATCGGTGCCGTTCACATCTCCCAGGCGCTTGCCGAACTGGCGGCGGTCGCCGGATTCGACATGACGATCATAGATCCGCGCACGGCGTTCGCGACAGCAGAGCGGTTCGGCGCTGTCGAACTCCTGGCGGAATGGCCGGAAGACATTCTGCCCTCGAGGCCGCTTGACCGCTACACGGCAGTCGCCGCGCTCACGCATGATCCGAAGATCGACGATTATCCGATCCGGGCGGCCCTGGAAGCGGGATGCTTCTATGTAGGCGCGCTCGGTAGCCGCAAGACCCATGCGGCGCGCATCGAAAGACTGGGACACGCAGGCATGCCCGCCGAGGCCATCGGTCGGATCAAAGCCCCGATCGGCCTCGACATCGGCGCGGCGAGCCCCTCGGAAATCGCCGTCGCCGTCCTGGCCGAGATCATCGAATCCCTGCGCCGCCGTGACCCGGGCGGCCAGGCGGGAGGTACAAGATGAAGTTCGGTCCGGTAAAAATCGCCGATGCCGAAGGCGCTGTTCTTGCGCACTCAATGAAAGCCGGAGCGCAGCGGTTGCCGAAAGGTCACCGGCTGAGCCAGACGGACATCGTGACACTTGCCGAAGCCGGTGTGGAGGAGGTCATCGTCGCGCAGCTCGATGCGGATGATCTGCTCGAAAACGAGGCGGCGGCGCGTATCGCTGCAGCGATCGCTCCCGACCACTTGCGCTTTTCACAAGCAGCTACCGGCCGGGTGAACATCCACGCCACCGTCTCTGGTCTTTTCGTCGCAAACCGCGCCGCCGTCGACCGGGTGAACCGGATCGATCCGGCGATCACGCTCGCCTGCCTCGCGGATCACACGGCGGTCGCAACGGGCGAGATGGTGGCGACGATCAAGATCATTCCGCTGGCGGTACCGGAGCACTTCGTCGAGCAAGCGGAGAATATGTTGCGGGCGGAGGCAGCCTTCGAGGTAAAACCCTTCATGCCGCACCGCGCGGCGCTGATCGCAACCGAGTTGCCGTCGCTCAAGCGGCAGGTCATGGACAAGACAAATACGGTTCTCGCTGCCCGGCTCTCGCGCTCCGGAAGCCATCTCGTCACGGAACGTCGCGTAGCGCATTCGGAAGACGCCGTTGCCGCTGCCATCGCAGATCTCAAGCCTGCCCATGATCTGATCATCATCTTCGGCGCGTCGGCGGTCGCCGATCCGGACGACGTGATCCCGGCGGCAATCCGGCGCGTCGGCGGAGTCGTCGAGCATGTCGGAATGCCGGTCGATCCAGGTAATCTTTTGGTCCTGGGTCGAATTGCCGAACTTCCCGTCGTCGGGGCGCCGGGTTGCGCACGCAGCCCCAGGGAGAACGGATTCGATTGGGTACTCGAACGCCTGCTGGCCGGCGAATGGCCGAATTCTGAAGATATAACCGGCCTCGGTGTCGGCGGCCTGCTGAAGGAGATCCCGACGCGGCCGCAGCCGCGGGAGCAAGGCGTCAGTCCACCGCCAGGTCCGGCACGGATAGTCGTCCTGGCTGCGGGTCGGGCAAGCAGGATGGGTGCGAACGGCGGTCACAAGCTCTTGGCCGAGTTCGACGGCGTACCACTGGTCCGCCGCTCGGTCGAAACGGCACTCGCCGCCGACGCCGGAAAGGTGGTCGTGGTAACCGGGTACCGCGAAGCGGATATTCGCGCCGCGCTCACCGGCCTGCCTGTGGAGTTTATCTCGAATCCGGACTATGCGGCCGGCATGGCCTCTTCGCTGGTGGCCGGCGTAACCGCGCTCGGAACGGAAGCGGGCGGCGTTCTCGTCATGCTGGCCGACATGCCGGGTATTACCGCCCATCACCTGCGCAAGATGATCGAAGTCTTCGACAACGAAGGCCGCCAAGCGGTCGTGCGCGCGGTCTCGGAAGGCCAGCGCGGCAATCCGGTCATTCTGCCGAAAGAGACCTTCGCCGCGGTCAGGCAGCTCGTCGGTGATGTCGGAGCACGCCACATTGTCGAGCGTTGCGGGCTCCCGGTCATCGACGTCGAGCTCGGCGAAGCGGCGCGCCTCGATCTCGACACCCCGGAAGCGATCATCGCCGCAGGCGGCGTATTGAAGGAGTGAAGAATGGACAATGCCGCGATCGAGGAGATGTTCGAAACGCTGGGACCGGTGACGATCCGGCGCATGTTCGGTGGCAAAGGCATCTATTTCGAAGGTGTCATTTTCGCGCTCGAGGTCGACGGCGAAATCCTTCTCAAGGGCGACGCCGAATCAGCACCGGAATACGAGGAGGCGGGCTGCCGCCAATGGGCCTACGACGGCAAAGGCAAGCTGGTGAAGATGCCGTATTGGAGCATTCCTGATCCGGCACTCGACGATCCGGACGAGATGGCCCGCTGGGTGAGGATCGCCTATGCGGCGGCGCTTAGGACGAGAAAATACAGCTAGCCGAGAGCTCGAACGGCATCCGCGGCGAAACGCGACAGCGGCTGGGGCAGGGCGGAGAGGTCGAACCAGCCGATGTCGGAGAGCTTGTCCGGTTCGGTGAGGCGCGGTTCGCCCGAAAAATCTTCCGTTGCGTAGATGAGCGAAATCCAGTGCTGCTGGTCGGCTTCGATCACCTGCTCGCTGATGCAGAGAAAACGGGTCGAATGGATCGAAAGGCCGCTTTCCTCTTCCGCCTCCCGGCGCGCCGCATTCTCGGCGCGCTCCATATGGTCGACCTTGCCCCCGACGATGTTCCAGTGACCCGCCTCTGGCGCCTTGAGGCGGCGGCAAAGCAGGATCTTGCCGTCGCGCATTATCGCGAGGCCGCAACCAACACCGGGAAAATCGACGCCAGGAAGAGCCATGGGGCCGAAGGTCAGGCCTTGCCGGCGATCAGCATGAAAGCCGGGATCTCATCGCCAAAACCGACGGGCGTCGGACCGTCGTCATGATCGCGACGATGCCGGTTGCGGCGGTCGCGATTGTCGTCGTTGGCGGCATTCTGTGTCCGGCCCGGCCTATCGTTACGGCCGGCGTGGCCGCGCCCGTTGTCTGCATTGCGTTCCGGTTTCACGGCTTCCGCCCTTTCTGCGACTGGTTCAAGTTCAGCCGCACTATCGGCATAGGCGGTATCAGATCTATGATCGAAACGGCCCCTGCCGGAGCGTTCCACATCTTTTTTGCGGTCCTTATGACGTTCGCGGCCACGATCCTTGCGGCCGGTGTCATGGCTTTCCATCGGTTCCGGAAGCTCGGAAAGATCGCCGTTCAGCCATTCGACCTTCTGGCCGATCAGTTTCTCGATTGCGTCGGAGAATTTCGTATCGCGTTTCGTGACGAGTGTGAAGGAAGCGCCGGAGCGACCCGCGCGACCGGTGCGGCCGATGCGGTGAACATAGTCTTCCGCGTGAATCGGGACGTCGAAGTTGAAGACGTGGCTGACGTCCGGAATATCCAACCCGCGCGCAGCAACGTCGGAAGCGACGAGTAGCTTGATATTGCCGTCCTTGAAATTGGCAAGCATCGCCATGCGCGAACGCTGGTCCATGTCGCCATGCAGAGCGCCGACGGAGAAGCCGTGGCGATCGAGCGAACGGAAGAGATCGGCAACATCCTTCTTGCGGTTGCAGAAGATGATTGCGTTCTTCAATTCGTCCTGGGAGCGGATCAGATCGCGCAGGACGGCGCGTTTTTCATAGTCCTTGGCGTGCGAGGCAACGAACCGCTGCGTCACGGTGTTCGCCGTAGAGGAGGGACGGGCCACCTCCACACGCTCCGGGTTCTGCAGGAAGCGGTCGGCAAGCTTTTGGATTTCCGGTGGCATTGTCGCCGAGAAGAACAGCGTCTGACGCGTGAAGGGAATGAGCTTCGCGATGCGTTCGATGTCCGGGATGAAGCCCATGTCGAGCATGCGGTCGGCTTCGTCGATCACGAGGATCTCGACTCCCGTCATCAGCAGCTTGCCGCGCTCGAAATGGTCGAGCAGGCGGCCGGGGGTGCAGATCAGCACATCGGCTCCGCGCTCGAGCTTGCGGTCCTGCTCCTCAAAGGAAACACCACCGATCAAAAGCGCGATGTTGAGCTTGTGGTTCTTGCCGTACTTGTCAAAGTTCTCCGCGACCTGGGCCGCAAGCTCGCGTGTCGGTTCGAGGATCAGCGTGCGCGGCATACGAGCCCGAGCGCGACCCTTTTCCAGCAGCGTCAACATCGGCAGAACGAAGGACGCCGTTTTGCCGGTTCCAGTCTGTGCAATACCCAGAATGTCACGGCGCTGCAGCGCCGGCGGGATGGCCCCGGCCTGGATCGGTGTAGGAGTTGCGTAGCCCGCATCTGTAACGGCGGAGAGAACTTTTTGGCTCAGGCCAAGGTCAGCAAAATTGGTCAAAGGGGAAACTGTTTCCGTTCCGGTTCAATAGAACTCTGATCGATCGATGGAAAATGCGCCACCACGTGGCGGCGCTCTTAAGCCGAAAGGCGCCGAAAGTCAAGAAATCCAGCACGTTGAAGCGGTGAAAGGTAAACGAGTGCGAATCTTCCCATTTCTTGTCAAGCGGAAGGAGACAATGTTGGCGCCCGTAAACGTCAGTTCATCAAGCCCGCGAGCTTCGTGCCGGCAAGAAGAAAACGCACCGGATCGACGGCGCGGCCGTTCAAGCGAACTTCATAGTGCAGATGCGGACCCGTCGACCGTCCGGTGCTTCCAGACTTGGCGATGACGTCATCCGCTCGCACATGATCGCCGACATTGACGAGAATGACCGACAGGTGGGCATAACGGGTTACGACGCCGTTGCCATGATCAATCTCGACCATGTTGCCGTATCCGCCTGTCGGCCCGGCCGTTGTGACGGTCCCCGCGGCAGCCGAGCGAATCCGCGTTCCGATCGGTGCCCGAAAATCGATCCCCGCGTGGAGCGCCAGTCGCCCGAGAAACGGGTCTAGCCGGTTGCCGAAATTGCTCGTGACGTCGCTGGTGGGCGCCGGACTTACGAGCGGCAGCTTGCGGGCGGCGTCGCGGGTTTCCTCCAATTCCAGAAGCGCACTATCGAGTGCGGCGAGCGATTTCCCGAACGGGTCCTCTTCCTGCGGTTCAACGAACGGCCCACCGACCGCATTTCCATCGGTCTCGTTTGCAGAGGCCTCCGTCGCGCCGGTCGACAGGGTGACGCCGGTCCGTTCGACAATCGTCCTGATCGCTTCGGCTGCCCGGTTCGCCCTGCTCGTCAGATTCTCCATGCGCGCCATCTGCTCGCGCTCGACATCCTTGAGCGAAAGCGTGACTTTGGAAAAGATTCGGTCCGCTCGATCCGAGAGAGTTTCCCTTTCGCTGCTCTCGGGCAGGGGAGGTGCGTAGGCGAGGGCACCGAGGCGTATCGGCGTTGCGCCGGCTTGCCCTTTCAAGCCCATGATTTCTTCAATTGCCTTCACGCCACCATTCCCATCCGCCGGCTTTTCGAAAGCGAGGGGGTCAACCACAGGAGATGCGTCCTCAGCGAGGTCTTCGGAAGTATCGGCACTTGCCGCCAAGGCACCGAACTTGTCGCTGCGCGACCATAACGCCGACTGCTGCTGCAGGAGTTTCTCGACCTTTTCCTCGACGACCTGCTGGTCCAGCAATTGCCGGCTCATCACCCGGTCTACCTGCGCCCTGAGCGCGGTGATTCGGTCCTCGTATTCGTGCTGCATACGAGCCTGGCGAGCGATCGTGCCGCCGATCAGGTCGTCTCTCAGAACCAGATAGGTCGTGGCTGCTAGGTAGCCGATGCTGAACACCCCGATAACGGTGGTAGCAAGCGCCGCCATCCACGGGCGAACGGTCATGTGCCGCACCTTATTGCCGCTCGCCAGGATAAGCACGTGGTTTTGCCTGCGCTCACGAAAGGCGCCGTTTGCCGAACGAACAGACACCACATCACCCCCAGCCGGATGCGAACTAGCTCGCGTTGCCCCGGAGCGATTACACTTTATTAGGGTTAATAAACCCTTGCGCGAAGGTCGGCTTCAGATGTTGGTGGACGCCGCCATCGAGCGGTAGAAGGACGGCGTCAAGCCGGCTTCCGCACGCGCGATGTCATTGAACGGAGCCTTTAGCGGTCCGCGAAAGTTCGCCCGCACGAGTGCCTGAAAGGTTGCGGCCGGATCCTTCTTTTGCCGGGCGCAAAGGAAGCGGAACCACTTTGCGCCGATGGCGACGTGACCCTTTTCGTCCTCGTAGATGACATCCAGAACGGCGGCACTCTCGTGATCGCCGGTTTCGCGCATTTTCGCCTGCAGAGCCGGCGTGACGTCAAGACCGCGGGCTTCGAGGATGAGCGGCACGACGGCAAGCCGCGCGGTCAGGTCGTTCCGTGTGTCGTGCGCTGCCTGCCACAGCCCGTCATGCGCGGGCAGGTCGCCATAGTCCGCACCAAGGTCGTTCAGCCTTTGCCGGACCATCCGAAAGTGTTTCGCCTCCTCGAAGGCGACCTGCATCCATCCGTCGAAGAACGAATTCGGCACCGGTTCCGAGGCATAGCGGGCAACGATATCGAGCGCCAGGTCAACGGCGTTCAATTCGATATGAGCGATCGCATGGAGCAGAGCGATGCGCCCCTTCAATGAGCCGAGCGAGCGCCGCTTGACCTGGGTCGGCGGTGTGAGCACAGGCTTCGCCGGACGGCCTGGCCGCTCAGGAACCGCACGATCCAGCGGGGAGCGCAACGACAGCCTTCTCCCCTGCCAACGCCGCGCCGCCTCCTGCGCGAGCTCGGTCTTTTGGTGAAGGTCCGGTGAGCGAATCGCCTCGACGGCAGCGCCTCGCAAACTGTGGAACTGCGGAAAGTCGGTCATCCTGGCCCCATCGGTTCAAAGCGTCTTTGCGGCCGCCAGAACCTCGCTCGCATGGCCCGCAACCCTGACCTTTTCCCAAACCCGGTTGATGGTCCCGTCGGGGTTTATCAGGAATGTCGTGCGTTCGACGCCCATGTATTTGCGCCCGTAAAGGCTCTTCTCCACCCAGACGCTATAGGCATTGACGACGTTTTTGTCTTCGTCCGCCGCCAGAGCGACGGTTAGATTGTGCTTCTTGGCGAAGCGGTCGTGCTGCTTGACCGAATCGGGCGAGAGACCGATCAGAGCAACGCCCGCGGCTTCAAATTCGTCGGCAAGCCCGGAGAAGGAGATCGCTTCCTCGGTGCAGGCCTTGGTATCGTCCTTGGGATAGAAAAAGAGCACCACCGGCTTGCCGCGAAGGGCAGAGAGCGAGATCGAACCGCCACCGTCGCGAGGAAGCTCAAAATCCGGGGCGACATCACCTAGTCCCAATCGTGCCATGATTTAACCTTTCTTACGCCAAGTTTTGCAGACATTCGGCAGCTAAGGGCATATCGAAAATCGACGACGGCCGTCCAGCGCATTTGTGATAGATTTGACAGGTTGCGGACGGCCTTTGGGGCTAAGAGTCTGGTCGGCGTTTCGTCGTGCAAAACCGGGGCGATAGCGAGCCTTTCCACAGCATCGGTAGGCACGCGTGGTGACGTGGCTCGACAAATTGTGATCTACATGGGTGAACAAAGGTCCGGCCCTCGCGCGCGGCGACTGGCCTTACAAGGAAGTATGCAATGCCGCACTTAGGTGGAGGGCGCCGGCACCGATGAGCGATATCCGCGGCGAAAGGGTTTGCTTTCGCAAGGAAGACATCATCGCACTGCACGAGCTGCCTTCGGCGCAAGCCCACGATCCGGTTATCGTGCATGCGCCTCGGCCGGGCGGCGCCCTGCGTTTTATCGGCAAGATCATACTGTGCTGCTCGCTGCTCGCATTCGTCGCCGTGGCGTCCCTAGTCGCGATGATCGAAACCGGCTTGGTCGACGGACCGCTCAACACGCGGGCACGTACGGCGCTGAACGCTGCTCTTGGCGAAAACTATAATGCCGACGTCGAAAGCACGGTGCTCCGCATGACGAGCGGTGGTGCGCTTGCGCTGAAGGCGCGCGGGGTGACACTCAAGGAAAGTGGGTCGGGCCGCCACCTAGCCAAGCTCGGCGCAATTTCGATAGCGCTCGATCCCTTCGCCCTGATGACCGGACGCATAGCCGTGTCGCGACTCGAGGCAGAAGAAGGCGAACTCGATACGGGGCTGCTGCCACGCGGCGAACCGATCGACCTTACCACGATCCGCATCGCCGACGTCGGCGATGCGCTCGAGAAGTTGTTCGCGCAGGCGGACCGCATGTCGCGGCTGACCGCGGGCAGGGCGACACAAACGGTGTTGCTCTCCGATTTCAGCCTGTCGGTCACGGGATCACGTGGTCGCGTCGTTCCCGTCGAAGTGAAAACGCTGGAGTTCACCCACGACCCCAATAGCTCCATGCGCGTCGATGGAATTGTCGCGATCGACGGGATCGAAGCGCAATTGACCGCCAAAGCTCTCGGCGAGCACGGCCGCATCGGCGGCTTCGAAGGGACCGTCCGCGCCTTGCCGCTCTCCCCCTTTCTCTATCATGGTAAATCGGGAAGCGAACAAGCCTTCGGCGTCGAAGCGGCGGCGGATGTCAGCCTGAAAGCCACCCGTGCGGCGGACGGCCAGAAGCCGGCGCTGGAAGTCGGTGTCAGGACATCGCAAGGTTCGTTTCATGCCGGTGGCCTTGTTTCCACTCTCAACCCGTCCGAACTGAACGTCTCCTATGATTTTGACCGCGCCTCGGTCGAAATATTGCCGTCCGTCGTCAAGATCGGACGCTCGAGCTTCCCTTTTACGGGCGCCCTCATCGATCTCGATAAGGTTGCAGAAGCCAGCCAAAAGGGCTTCGCCGTCGACCTTCTCTTACAGAACGCAAGCACGGACCCTGAAGATATGCAGGAGAAACCGCTTGCCTTCGACGCCAAGGCAAGCGGACGGTTCGAGGCCGGCAGCCACCGGCTTATTTTCGATCAACTGGCGATATCGAGCCCGCTTGGTTCCATGGCCGGTTCGCTTTCGGTCGCGTTCGGCAAGACCTCGCCGCAGATCAGCTTCGTCGCCCTTAGCGAACAGATGCATTCCACCGCCGTGAAGCAATTGTGGCCCTGGTGGATCGCCAAGGGAGCGAGACGTTGGGCAATCGGCAATCTCTTCGGCGGCACGGTGACCGACGCGCGGATAGAGGTTTCGATAGCCGAGGGACGGATCGCCAACAATCAGGGCGACTTCAGGCTCAACGAGCATGAGCTCAACATCAACTTCGCCATCGACGACACCCGCATCAACATCGCGGGGGAGATCCCACCGCTTCGCGACACGTCGGGGCGCTTCAAGCTCAGCGGCGAGCGCATGGTCGTCGACGTCGAAAGAGGTGCCGCCTATTTCCCCTCCGGCCGCTCTGTCGCGTTGAACGGCGGCGACTTCATCATTCCCGACGTCTACTCGAAGCCGCTGATGGCGGAAATGAAAATCGAAGTCGGCGGGCAAGCCGACGCGATTGCCGAGCTTGTCGCCTACAAACCGATCCGTGCCCTCCAGAAGACGCCATTCGTGCCGGAGGATTTCACCGGGCCGATGACGGCCCTGGTGGGCGCACGCTTCGGCTTGATTTCGGATCAGAAGCCGCCGTCGCCTCTCTGGCAGGCGGAGATGCAGCTTCAGGACGTGACGATCAACCGGCCCATCTCCGGTCGTTCCATCGCCAATCTAGCGGGCACAATGCGGATCGACAACGCCCAGGCGGTGCTTGACGCCGATGCACTGATCGACGGTTCCAAGATGCGGATCGCACTGACAGAGCCGGTGGACAGCAAAGCAAACGTGAAGCGAACACGCGAAATCTCCGGGACGCTCGACGACGCCGCCCGTCGGAAGATCGCTCCGGCGTTGTCGGGCATCGTCAGCGGGCCGGTTGGCGTCGACGTTTCGCTGGCGGAAGACGGCAGCCAATCGGTCAAGGCAGACCTCGGCAAGGCTTCGCTGTCGCTGCCCTGGATCGGCTGGAGCAAGGGGGCAGGCATCCCCGCAAAGGCCCAATTCACCGTCAAGGCAACCGATGGCGTGACGGAGATCGGTGATTTCGATATCGCGGGCGACGGGTTCGGGGCTTCCGGCCGCCTACGTGTCGATGAGGCAGGCCTCGCATCGGCCGAACTGAGCGGTGTGCGCCTTGCCAACGGAGACGATTTCGCCGTCACGATCGATCGCAGCAAGGGCGGTTATGCCGTTGGTTTGACCGGGGGGGCCGCGGACATCAGGCCGGCGCTGATGCGAGCGAAATCCGGATCTGGTTCGGCTGACAGCAGCAATATCAAGCTTAGTGCCCGGCTTGACCGGGTCACGGGTTTCAACGGCGAAGTCTTGTCAAGTGTGCGTTTCCTCTATTCGGCCCGTGGGCAACAGATCGACGACATCGACCTTTCTGCCGTGACCGGCAGCGGGCAAGCGGTTGTGGCCAAGATGGCCAAATCCGGCGCCGACAACATACTGGAGCTGACGACCGGCGACGCGGGCTCGCTGGCGCGCTTTGCCGATATCTATCGCAACATGCGCGGCGGCCTGATGAATCTGCGGTTGCGGGACCGTGGCGCGCGTTCCTGGCGCGGTGCTGTCGATGTGCGGAAATTCTCGCTAGTCGGCGAACAGCGGCTGCAATCCATGGTCTCGACGCCGGCGGGACAAGATGGCCGCAGCCTCAACCAGGCGGTTCGGCGTGATATCGACGTGAGCACGGCGCAGTTCGACCGCGGTTTCGCTCAACTCTACCTCGATCAGGGCACGATTCGCGTCGAAAGCGGCGTCCTGCGCGGCGTTGACGTCGGGGCGACATTTCAGGGCACCGTCCGCGACTCGCGGGACCGGATGGACATGACCGGTACCTTTATGCCGGCCTACGGGCTGAACCGGCTGTTCGGCGAACTACCGCTGATCGGAGTCCTGCTTGGCAATGGCCGCGATCGCGGCCTGCTCGGCATTACCTTCAAGCTGACCGGCCAATTCACGCAACCGCAGCTTACGATCAACCCGTTGTCGATCATCGCGCCGGGCGTGTTCCGCAGCATCTTCGAGTTCCAGTGAGACGATCGGCGCCGATCCCGGCAGCCGTGCCGTGAACCGATGGGGCGCAGTCATCCACGGCAAATGCAAATGCGAACGGGATGGGAAGCTGCGCACTTCCCACCCCGCTCAGTTCTTCGTGTCGCTGCGATACGGCTTAGGCGGGCCGCACGAGGATATGCTTCTTCTTGCCGAGCGACAGCTTGATGACGCCGCCGGCGATGTCGCCATAGGCCACGACTCGACGTTCGTCGCTGATCGCTTCGTCGTTGATTCTCACAGCACCGCCCTGGACGTGACGCCGCGCTTCGCCGTTCGAAGCCGCAAGGCCGGCGCGCACGATGAGCGTCAGCAGCCCGACGCCGGCTTCGAGTTCGGAGCCGGGGACCTCGATCGATGGAAGATTCTCGGCAAGGGCGCCTTCCTCGAAGGTCTTGCGCGCCGTTTCGGCTGCCTGCTCCGCGGCCGGGCGCCCATGCAGCAAGCCGGTGACTTCCGTCGCGAGGATCTTCTTGACCTCATTGATCTCGGAACCGCCAAGCTTCGCCAGACGGTCAATCTCCGCCATGGGCAAGGTCGTGTAGAGCTTCAGGAAGCGCACGACGTCCGCGTCCTCGGTATTGCGCCAGTACTGCCAGAAGTCGTATGCGCCGAGCATATCGGGGTTGAGCCAGACCGCGCCGCTGACAGACTTACCCATCTTGGCGCCGGATGCGGTCGTCAGAAGCGGCGAGGTAAGGGCATATAGCTGCGGCGTGCCCATGCGGTGGCCGAGATCGATACCGTTGACGATGTTGCCCCATTGGTCCGAGCCGCCCATCTGCAACCGGCATCCGGTGCGCTTGTGAAGCTCCACGAAGTCATAGGCCTGCAGGATCATGTAATTGAATTCGAGGAACGAGAGCGACTGTTCGCGATCGAGCCGCATCTTGACGCTGTCGAACGAGAGCATGCGGTTGACCGAGAAGTGGCGGCCGACATCACGCAAAAACTCGAGGTAGTTGATGCCAAGCAGCCAGTCCGCATTGTTGATCATCAATGCGTCCGTCGGTCCGTCGCCGTATTTCAGGTAGTTGGAAAACACAGTCTTGATGCTGGCAATGTTAGCCGCGATCGTCTCCGGCGTCATCAGTTGCCGCGCTTCGTCCTTGAAGGACGGATCGCCGACCATGCCGGTGCCGCCACCCATCAACGAGATCGGCCGGTGCCCGGTGGCCTGCAGCCAGTGAAGCATCATGATCTGAATGAGACCACCGGCGTGAAGGCTCGGCGCGGTGGGATCGAAGCCGATATACGCAGTCACGGTTTCCGTACGGAACAGTTGGTCGAGCCCGGCATCATCGGAGGTCTGATGGATGAAACCGCGCTCGCTGAGCGTATGGAGGAAATCGGACTTGAACTCGGACATGACCTTTTTCTTTCGGCTGGGTAGGGCGTCTGCGGCCGGCGTTTATCATTGTTTTATCGAAAGTGCACGTTTTTGGTTGGCAGGCATTTTGTTATGAACGCCGTTGGCGGGACGAGGAAGAATGCCTGGTTTCTGTCGCATCGATCGAGGCAACCGGCGCGGAGTAAATCAATGGGAAAGCTCTTGACGGCAATTGGCCTGATGAGCGGCACGAGCATGGACGGCATCGACGTCGCGCTGCTCCAGACCGACGGCGGGAACGTCGTGCAGCGAGGCCCCTCGGCCGGATACGCCTATGATGCGCGTTTTCGGGCGCGCCTGAAACAGGGACTCGAAGACGCCAAATCGATCGCCGTGCGGACGGAAAGGCCAGGGACACTCGCCCAACTGGAGCGAGACCTGACGTTGCGCCACGCGGAGGCAGTCGGAGCATTCCTGCATGAAAACAATCTGTTGCCGGAGAATATTGATGTAATAGGTTTCCACGGGCAAACGGTTCTGCACCGCCCCGACGAGGCTTTGACGGTGCAAATCGGCGATGGAGACTTGCTGGCGCGCGAAACACGAATCGACGTCGTCTACGATATGCGGGCAAACGACATGGTTCACGGCGGCCAAGGAGCGCCGCTCATCCCAGCCTACCACGCCGCGCTTGCGCACGGCTTGTCGGACAAGCGGGAGATCGACGCGCCGGTTGTCTTCGTCAATATCGGCGGCATCTCCAACCTCACTTTCGTTGGCGCCGACAGGCGAATCGTCGCCTATGATAGCGGTCCCGGCAATACGCTGATCGACCAATGGGTGGAGGCCCATGCCGGTGTGCCCTACGATCAGGGCGGCATGATCGCAAGCGAAGGCACTATCGTGCCAGAACTCGCCGATCGCTATCTTGCTCATCAGTTCTTCACCGCGCAGAAACGCCGCTCGCTCGACCGAAACGACTTCGCGCCTCCTTCGGGCATCGACGCTAGCCTGGAAGACGGCGCTCGCACGCTCGCCTATGTCACCGCCGCAGCCATTCTCAAATCGGCAGGGCATCTTCCGGACGCCCCGGCAACCTATGTCATCTGCGGCGGCGGCCGCCACAACCCGATCATCATGAAGGATCTGACGAAGCTCGCCGGCGCGGCGCACGGCCGGGTGCTTGCCGCTGAAGCGCTGGAACTGAACGGTGATTCGATGGAGGCCGAAGCGTGGGCCTATCTGGCTGTGAGATCACTGCGCGGCTTGCCGTTGACCTATCCAGAAACGACCGGCGTCGATCGACCGGTGAGTGGTGGTCGATTTGCGTCGAAGTCGGCAGATGCCGAAGCTGTGCAAGCGACAAGGCACGTCGAACGGCCTTGACAGCGCACTTTTACCGGTTTTGCTCTAATTATTTCTTTGCACTCCGCCGGTAGGATAGCTTTCGGTGTGTGAGAATTATGCGGATCCGTGATTCGCAATCGGAACTCTTCGGAAGCTGTCGAATGGGTGGTGCGATTTCCCTTCTGGCTGTGAATTTCATCGTCGCCCAGATCTTTGCGGTCGCATTTCTCATTGTCGCGGCGAAGAGTCGCTCGGGCCGGCCAGCAATCTGGATCGCCGCCTGTTTCGTTGTCGCCTCCTTGTCGGCGGTGTTTGAAGCCGTTCTGCCCTTCAGCGGTCTTCCCCGCCTGTTCGCGATAGCCGCATTCGCCAGCGTCCTGGCGGGCTTCAGCCTGCTTCGCGTCGGGCTCGGGTTGCATTATCAGGTGCCGGTGCAGCCGGCGCTGCTTGCCGCTTTCTTCGTCGCTTCGGTCATCGTCGATCTCCTGATCTACGACCTTCCGCGCGGCACCTTGCAGCATGCCTTCTTTTACCAGATGCCGTTCTTCCTGATTGAGGCGTGGTGCGCCTCGACGATCATCCGGTCGCGGCGGCAAAATTACGCCGACCGGATTCTGCTCTGTCTTCTGGTGCTGAGCGCGGTCTACTATCTTGCGAAGATCTACGCCGCGGTGGCCGCCGGCTCCGGAAGAACGGCAGCTGATTATGTTTCCAGCCCGTTCGCGCTGATTTCGCAGGCTCTTGGCGCGATGCTGATCGTCGGAACCGGCCTGGCGATGCTCGGCGTTATGGTCAAGGACATCATCGACGACGCGCGGGCGAGCTCTGAAATCGACGCACTCTCTGAACTCTACAATCGCCGGGGCTTCGTGGAGCGTCTTGCTCCGATGCTGGAAAGGCGCGGCGCGGGCAACCCCGGGGCGCTCATCCTTACCGACCTCGACCATTTCAAGCGGGTGAACGACAGTTACGGCCACCATGCAGGGGACGAGGTGATCCAACAGTTTTCCCGCCTCCTTCGCGATCTGATGCCGAGCCGAGCCGTTGCCGGACGCCTCGGAGGCGAGGAATTTGCCGTATTTCTCCCCCTGACGGACCTGTCGGAGGCACGTGTGCTCGCCCACGGCATACGCGCGGCGATGGCATCGATGCAGATTGATGGTCTGCCTGAAAAGACGACAGTTACCGCCAGCTTCGGGGTCACAGTGGTCGTCGCAAATGAGCCGCTCGAATTGGCCATGCAGCGGGCGGACAAGGCGCTTTATGCCGCCAAGGCCGCTGGACGGAACAGGGTGGAGTGCGCCGAAACGCCAGAACATGTCGTCAAGCCTGTAGTACCGCACTGGGTAGGACGAAACTAGACGCAATGTAACCTGCTGCATGCTTCCTTAAATCGTAGCCGATTGAAGGATAAAAACATGCAGCAATTCAAAGTGCTACATCTTTTGCGGGTCTGAGAAGACTCGCGGCGCTGCAGGCGTGTCCCCGCCTGCTGAACCGCACGCGAGGACTGTTTAGCTCCGGCCGATATGTCAGCGGATGCGCTTGGCGGCCGGCTCCGGGGTCAGTTCACCGTTGAGTCGGCGATCGAGATAGTCCTCGCACTCGGCCATCAGAGTCTCGATCTGGCCATTGAAGAAATGGTTCGCGCCGGGCACGGTCTTGTGGGTGATCAGGATGCCTTTCTGCGCCTTGAGCTTGTCCACGAGGCCGTTGACGTCCTTCTCGGGCGCCACCTTATCGGCATCGCCGTTGATGATCAGGCCGGAGGAGGGGCAAGGGGCGAGGAACGAGAAATCATAGATGTTCGGCTGCGGCGCCACCGCCATAAAGCCTTCGATTTCTGGGCGGCGCATCAAGAGTTGCATGCCGATCCAGGCGCCGAAGGAGTAACCGGCAACCCAGCAGCTCTTCGAATCGGGATGCAGGCTCTGCACCCAGTCGAGCGCAGAGGCCGCATCGGAAAGCTCGCCGGCACCATGATCGAACTCGCCCTGGCTGCGGCCGATGCCGCGGAAATTGAACCGGAGCGTCGTGAAACCGCGCTTCTGAAACATGTAGAAAAGCTGGTAGACGATCTGGTTGTTCATCGTGCCACCGAACTGGGGATGCGGGTGCAGGATGATGGCGATCGGGGCACTCTTCTGCTTCGAAGGCTGGTAACGACCTTCCAGTCGACCGGCTGGTCCGTTGAAGATAATCTCGGGCATTGGCTCTCCGGGAATGTTTCTGGTTCGAATTGCGGTTTCAGTGCCGATCTTGTCTTGACGAAAGCAGTCAGCTTTTCTAAAACCTAGTTTAGAACCGTTCAAAACTTCGGTGCGGGCATTCCGCCTTGTGCTTCGTCTCATAAGGCAAGCGGCGCGGAAAATTCAAGGAAAATGCAACGGCACCGATTGTAACGGCCGAGCCGCTTGTCCTAACGAAAGAAACGATGTCGGGATCGCGCATTTATATGGACTGGAACGCCACGGCGCCGCTTCTAACTGAAGCGCGCGAGGCCTTCCTGTCGGCGCTCGATCAGGTCGGCAATCCGTCGTCGGTTCACGGCGAGGGTAGAGCGGTGCGCGCGCTTGTCGAAAGCGCGCGCCGTGATGTCGCTGCGCTTTGCGGTGCGCAAGCCGCCTCGGTGACCTTCACCAGTGGCGCGACCGAGGCCGCCAATATGGTGCTGACCCCGGATTTCCGCATGGGGCGCACGCCGCTCCGGATCGCTAAGCTCTACGCGTCGGCGATCGAGCATCCGGCAGTGCGCGAGGGCGGGCGTTTCGCGCGCGAAGACGTTTGCGAGGTGCCGGTGACGAGCGCCGGCGTCGTCGATTGTGCGGCGCTGGAAGCACTGCTTGCTGCCCATGATCGTCAGGCCGGACTGCCGATGGTCGCCGTGATGCTTGCCAATAACGAGACGGGCATCGTCCAGCCCATCGTCGAGGTTGCCGCCATCGTTCGCGCTCACGGAGGCCTCTTGGTCGTCGATGCCGTACAGGCGGCGGGACGTCTGCCTTTGTCGATCGAGGCGCTGGGCGCGGATTTCCTCATCGTTTCTTCGCACAAAATCGGCGGGCCGAAAGGTGCAGGAGCGCTCGTCGCGCGTGGCGAAGTCATGATGCCTATGGCGCTGATCCACGGCGGCGGACAGGAGAAAGGTCACCGTTCGGGTACGGAAAATGCGCCCGCACTTGCCGGCTTTGGAGCAGCGGCCCGTGTGGTTGCCGGCAATATAGACGGACGTATGGCCGCCATTGCCGCGTTGCGCGAGCGGCTCGAGACCGAAATGCAATCGTCGGCGCCGGACGTGGTGATTCATGGACGCGATATTGCTCGCATCGGCAACACGACCTTTTTCACGCTTCCGGGCCTGAAGGCTGAAACCGGCCAGATCGCCTTCGACCTCGAAGGCGTGGCGCTTTCGGCGGGATCTGCCTGCTCCTCGGGCAAGGTCGGGCAGAGCCATGTGCTGACGGCGATGGGCTACGATCCTCGCCAAGGCGCGTTGCGTATTTCGATAGGCGAGGCAACGACGGAGGCCGAAATCGAGCGTTGCGCGACCGTCTTCGCGAAAGTGGCGGCCCGCCGTCGCTCAACCGGAAAGGCCGCATGAGGCAAAACGATTGAACGAATTTGCGGAAAAGCAAATTTCCGCTTGGCAAACGGGGTGAAAAGCGCCTTTTAGCCATTACATAAGCGGTGCGCAAAGTTCGCATCGTGTTGACAAGCTGCCGGACCTTGGATCCGGCAAGATTGGAGAACGACATGCCTGCCGTGCAGGAGACCATTGATCAGGTCCGCAAGATCGACGTGGACCAGTACAAATACGGCTTCGAAACGCATATCGAGATGGAAAAGGCGCCGAAGGGCCTGTCCGAGGAGATCATTCGTTTCATTTCGGCCAAGAAGAACGAACCGGAGTGGATGCTGGAATGGCGTCTTGACGCCTATCGCCGCTGGCTGACCATGGACGAGCCGAGCTGGGCGCGTGTTCGCTATCCGAAGATCGACTTCAACGAGATTCACTACTACGCCGCGCCGAAGAGCATGTCGGGACCGCGCTCCCTTGACGAGGTCGACCCGGAACTGCTCGCGGTTTACGAGAAGCTCGGCATCCCGCTGAAGGAGCAGGAGATTCTTGCCGGGGTCCAGAAGTCGAAGATCGCCGTCGATGCCGTGTTCGATTCCGTCTCTGTCGTGACGACCTTCAAGGAAGAGCTGAAGAAGGCCGGCGTGATCTTCATGTCGATCTCGGAAGCTATCCGCGAGCATCCGGAACTCGTCCGCAAGTATCTCGGCTCGGTCGTGCCGCCGACGGATAATTTCTATGCGACGCTGAACTCCGCCGTCTTCACCGATGGCTCCTTCGTCTATGTGCCGAAGGGCGTGCGGTGCCCGATGGAGCTTTCGACCTATTTCCGCATCAACGAGAGGAACACGGGCCAGTTCGAGCGCACACTGATCATCGCCGACGAGGGCGCCTATGTGTCCTATCTCGAGGGCTGCACCGCGCCGCAACGCGACGAGAACCAGCTCCATGCCGCGGTCGTCGAGCTGATCGCGCTCGATGACGCCGAGATCAAATATTCGACGGTGCAGAACTGGTATCCGGGCGACAAGCACGGCAAGGGTGGCGTCTACAACTTCGTCACCAAGCGCGGCGATTGCCGCGGCAAGAACTCGAAGATTTCCTGGACGCAGGTCGAGACTGGCTCGGCGATCACCTGGAAATATCCGTCCTGCATCCTGCGTGGCGACGGCTCGCGCGGCGAGTTCTACTCGATCGCCGTTTCCAACGGTCACCAGCAGGTCGACTCCGGCACCAAGATGATCCACCTCGGCAAGAACACGTCGAGCCGCATCATCTCGAAAGGTATCGCCGCCGGCGTTTCGGACAATACCTATCGCGGTCAGGTTTCGGCCCACCGCAGGGCGGAAAACGCCCGCAATTTCACCCAGTGCGATTCGCTCTTGATCGGCGACAAGTGCGGTGCCCATACGGTGCCCTACATCGAGGCGAAGAACTCGACGGCGCAGTTCGAGCACGAGGCGACGACGTCCAAGATTTCCGAGGACCAGCTCTTCTACTGCCTGCAGCGCGGCATTCCGGAAGAGGCGGCGATCGCGTTGATCGTCAATGGCTTCGTGAAGGAAGTCATTCAGGAGTTGCCGATGGAGTTCGCCGTTGAAGCGCAGAAGCTGATCGGCATCTCGCTGGAAGGCTCGGTGGGTTAATCCGGGCAAACCGTTTGGCCGAGCAGAAGGAGTTGTCGGCGGGGATGAAAGTGATGGTGATGACCATCGTCGTTTCCGTCGCCGGTCTTTTCCTTGGCGTCGCTGGTCTGATCGTAGATCGGCCAGTGGCAAAGGGGATAGGCATTTGTTCCGGACTGCTTTTGGCTCTCGTTTTTTGGCTCAGCGCCAACGTCAAGAGTGACACATTGGACCGCTTCCTGTTTGGAAGAAGAGATTGAGAGACAGTAAATGCTTGAAATCAAGAACCTACATGCACGCATCGCCGAAGACGGCACCGAGATCATCCGCGGCCTGAACCTGACCGTGAAGGCGGGCGAAGTCGCCGCCATCATGGGACCGAACGGCTCCGGCAAGTCGACGCTGTCCTATGTGCTTTCCGGTCGCGAAGACTATGAAGTGACCGAAGGCGACATCCTCTACAACGGCGAAAGCATCCTTGAGCTCGACGCTTCCGAGCGTGCGGCGAAGGGCATCTTCCTCGCTTTCCAGTATCCGGTCGAGATTCCCGGCGTTGCCACCATGCAGTTCCTGAAGGTGGCAATGAACGAGCAGCGCAAATATCGCGGCGAAGACGAACTGACCACACCGGAATTCATGCGCCTCGTCAAGGAGGCAGCCGGCGACCTCAAGATCGCGCCGGAAATGCTGCGCCGGCCACTGAACGTCGGCTTCTCCGGCGGCGAGAAGAAGCGCGCGGAAATCCTGCAGATGGCGCTGCTCCAGCCGAAGCTTTGCGTTCTCGACGAGACCGACTCGGGCCTTGACATCGATGCGCTGAAAGTCGTCGCCGACGGCGTCAATGCGCTGCGTTCGCCTGATCGCGCCGTTGTCGTGATCACGCACTACCAGCGCCTGCTCGACTATATCGTTCCGGATACCGTCCATGTGCTCTATAAGGGCCAGGTCATCAAGTCGGGCGACAAGACGCTGGCGCATGAACTCGAAGCCAAGGGCTATGCGGATCTCATCGAGGCAGCAGCCTGACGCCTGTTGAAGGAGTGTTCGAATGAATATGCAACAGGCCATCAAGATGACGGCCGCCGAAACGGCGCTGGTCGATGCCTATACCGCGCAGATCGGTGATCTGCCCGGCGACGGCGCCGTGCTGTCGCTCCGTGACACGCTCGTTCATGAACTGCGGACGACCGGGCTGCCGACGCGCCGCATCGAGTCCTGGCACTATACGGACCTGCGCACGTTGCTGCGCGCGGTGCCGGCCGCCGATCCGTCCGCCTTTGCCGAGAGGGTCGAAGCCGTCGTTCCGGGATCGTCCGTACTTGCTGTTCGCAGCGGCCAGGCCAACCTCAAGAGCCTCCCCAAGGGTGTGACGGCGCGCTCCTATACCGAAAGCCTGCTTGACGGTTCGGCGGTAGCCGGCCTCGCCGTGCTCGGCTCGGATGACGCAATCGGCCGTATCAATGGTGGGCTCGTTCGCGGCGGTCTCGAAATCGAGATTGCGGAAGGGGCCGAGCTGGAAGCGCCGCTCGAGATTCAGGCCGTCCAGAGCCATGGCCAGGCGCACACGCGGTTTCCCGTGTCCTTCGGCGCTGGCTCCAAGGCGACGGTGATCGAACGGCATCTGTCGACGAACGCGGAAGGGAGCTTCGTTTCTTCGGTGAGCGATGTCACGCTCGCCGAGGGCGCCGATGTGATCTGGATCATTCTGCAGCAGCAAGGTTCGGCCGATACGCATCTTGGCCAGATCCGTTTCGACCTCGGCAAGAACGCGAAGCTGCATCTATTTATCATCAACGCCGGTGGCAAGCTGGTGCGCCAGGAAATCCACGGCAAGACGAGCGGCGAGGGCGCTGACCTCACGTTGCGCGGAATTAACCTCCTCGGCGGCGAAAGCCACACGGACGTGACATTTACGCTCGGCCACGACGTGCCGCATACGACCTCGACGGAGATCATCCGCAACGTCGTTTTCGACCGCGCGAAGGGTGTCTTCCAAGGCAAGATCCTGGTCGCGAAGGACGCGCAGAAGACCGACGCGAAGATGTCCTGCAACACTTTGCTCCTGTCCGACGACGCCGATTTCTCGTCAAAGCCGGAGCTCGAAATCTTCGCTGACGACGTCCAGTGCGGTCATGGCGCGACGGTAACGGATATCGACCATACCCAACTCTTCTATATGCTGGCGCGCGGCATCCCGGAGAAGAAGGCTCGCGCTATGCTCGTCAACGCTTTTGTTGCGGAGATCGTTGAGGAGCTGGAAGACGACGAGGAGTTGGTCGAGGCGCTGGAAGGCCTAATCTCGGCCTGGCTCGAAAAACACGCCTGATTGGACGAAAGACATGGAACATATTGTGCCGGTGCCGGCCTATGACGTCGAAACGATCAGAAAGGATTTCCCGATCCTTTCGCGGACAGTCTATGGCAAGCCGCTTGTCTATCTCGACAACGGCGCATCGGCGCAAAAGCCGCAACTCGTCATTGATGCGGTCGCCCACGCCTATGCCAATGAATATGCCAACGTCCATCGCGGCCTGCATTTCCTCTCGAATGCCGCGACGGAGGCCTATGAGCAGGCGCGCGAGAAGGTTCGCCGCTTCCTGAACGCGCCATCGGCCGAGAACATCGTCTTCACGAAGTCCTCAACCGAGGCGATCAATGCGGTTGCATACGGCTACGGCATGCCGAAACTCGGGGAGGGCGACGAGATCGTGCTCTCGATCATGGAGCACCACTCCAACATCGTTCCCTGGCATTTCATCCGTGAACGCCAGGGTGCGAAGCTTGTCTGGGCGCCCGTCGATCACGACGGCGCATTTCACATCGAGGATTTCGTCAAGTGCTTGACGGAACGGACAAAGCTCATTGCCATCACCCACATGTCGAACGCGCTCGGCACGGTCGTGCCAGTGAAGGAAATCTGCCGCATCGCGCGCGAGCGCGGCATTCCGGTGCTGGTCGACGGCAGCCAAGGTGCGGTGCATATGCCGGTCGATGTTCAGGACATCGACTGCGACTGGTACGTGATGACCGGCCATAAGCTCTACGGTCCTTCCGGCGTGGGCGTGCTCTACGGAAAGATGGATCGCCTGAAGGAAATGCGTCCCTTCATGGGCGGCGGCGAGATGATCGAAGTGGTGACCGAAGATGAGGTCACCTACAACGATCCGCCGCACCGCTTCGAGGCCGGGACGCCGCCGATCGTGCAGGCGATTGGGCTTGGTTATGCGCTCGACTATATGGAGAAGGTCGGACGCGAGGCGATCCGGGCACACGAGGCGGACCTCACCGCTTATGCGCGCGAGCGCCTTTCGTCGATCAACTCGCTCAGGGTCTTCGGCGATGCGCCCGGCAAGGGCAGCATCTTTTCTTTCGAGATCGCCGGCATTCACTCACACGATGTTTCGATGGTGATCGACCGCGCCGGCGTCGCCGTGAGAGCGGGGACGCACTGCGCGCAGCCGCTCTTGAAACGCTTTGGCGTCACCTCCACATGCCGTGCGTCGTTCGGCCTCTACAATACGCGGGCCGAGGTCGATGCGCTGGCCGATGCGCTGGAGCACGCGCGGAAGTTTTTTGCGTGAACAGACGCTGTCAAGTGTCTGTTCAAGATATGGTTGTCGCGGGTTCTTGCCGTAAAGGTGTGGCACACTTTCGCGGAGCCTGCCCAGGGAGACGGATATGAGTCTGGACGCAACGCAAGAAAAGATCGATGTCCGCGAAGGCATCGTTCACTCGGCCATTCCGGCCGAGGAACTGGCGCGCCTCAGCGACGACATCATCGCGGCGCTCAAGACGGTCTACGACCCGGAAATCCCGGCCGATATCTTTGAACTCGGCCTTATCTACAAGATCGACATCGAAGACGACCGAATGGTGAAGATCGAGATGACGCTGACCGCTCCGGGCTGCCCCGTTGCGGGTGAAATGCCGGGCTGGGTCGAGAACGCTGTCGGCGCCGTTGAGGGCGTTTCTGGTGTCGAGGTAACAATGACCTTCGACCCGCCGTGGACACCGGACCGCATGTCGGAAGAGGCGCAGGTCGCGCTCGGCTGGTACTGAGCTTCGGCCCTGATATTGATCCGTTAAGACGCGGGCATTACATTAGATTCTGGAAAACGCCGGGCCTTTACCCCGGTGATATGAAGGAGAAGAAGCCGATGGGCTTTGCCGTGATGAGCTTGACCGATGCGGCCGCGAGCCGCGTGCGGACGATCGTCGAGAATGCGGGAGGCAATGCCCAGGGCATCCGCTTGAGCATCAAGAAGGGCGGCTGCGCCGGTATGGAATATGCCGTCGACTTGGTGACCGAGCCCAACAGCAAGGACGACCTTGTCGAGCATCTCGATGCAAAGGTCTGGGTCGCCCCCGAGGCCGTGCTCTACCTGCTCGGCACTCAGATGGATTTCGAAGTGACGCCGTTGCGCTCGGGCTTCACCTTCCATAACCCCAACCAGACGTCCGCCTGCGGCTGCGGCGAGTCCGTCGAGCTCAAGCCGGCTGACCTCGCTGCACTGGCCGCCCGCGGCGATGCCGTCGTTCGCGCGAACTGATTACTTCGCAAACGCAGTAAACTAAAAAGCTCGGCTCCGGCTCCAACCGGGCCCTAACCGAAATGTGGGGTCTGAGCATGTGATGGAGGCGATTCCGCTTGCAGCGTGCGCGTTGCAGGGGCCTTTTTGCTCGAAGTCATTCGGAAACCGTCGTTTCAATCGCGAGGCTTGCGACAAAGGGTTGCGACCCAGGGCACACAATTGTCCTACCAGATGCTAAATTGCCGCGCATGAATCACTCGGGCGAAATACTCATACTGACCGGGCCTCCCGGTTCCGGAAAAACCACGACAGCACAAGCGCTCGCCCGAGAACGCGGATCATCCAAGGTCCATCTTCATTCCGATGACTTCTGGCATTTCATCAAGAATGGAGCGATCCAACCCTATCTGCCGGAAGCTCATGATCAGAACACCGTCGTTGTTGATGTTCTGGCGCAGGCCGCTGAAGGCTATGCTAGCGGCGGCTATTTTGTGATCGTGGATGGCATTGTCGGGCCGTGGTTCCTCGCTCCGTTCAAGGAAATCGCCGTGCCGGTTCACTACGTGGTTCTTCGTCCACCCCTCGATGTCGCTATCCGACGGTGCCAGGAGCGCGGCGGGGACTCGTTGACCGATCCCGGTCCAATCACGGAACTCCATAAGCAATTCTCATCGCTAGGCCAGTTCGAACGGCATGCTCTGCCGATCGATGCGCACACTCCGGAGGACGTTCTTGGTGCGGTCAGCAAGGCTGTGGAAAGCGGCGCGTATCGCCTGACGCAATAGACGACGCGGCTTTTCCTATGCGAAACTACCAAGTTTCGCACAAAATCGCCGAGGCCGAAGTCTCTCGCAAAAAGTTGGAATTTCGCGAGAGACATTTACGACAGAAAATATTCCGCATGTCGGTTTGAGGACTGGGACCCACCGGCATTGTCGCTCTCAACACCGCCATGTCGTTTGACGTGCTGGCGGGCGTGCACGAGGCACGCTCCGCCTCCTCACATCATTCCGCCGCTTCCGCGTAGCTTTCGATCGGCGGGCAGGTGCAGACGAGGTTGCGGTCGCCGTAGACATTGTCGACACGGTTGACCGGTGACCAGTATTTGTCGACACGGAAGGCGCCCGGCGGGAAGCAGGCTTGCTCACGCGAATAGGGCCGGTCCCAATCGCCGACGAGGTCTTCGACCGTATGCGGCGCGTTCTTCAGCGGATTGTTGACCTTGTCCATCCGGCCTTCCTCAATGGCGCGGGCTTCCTCGCGGATAGCCAGCATCGCATCGCAGAAGCGGTCGAGTTCGGCCTTGGTTTCCGACTCGGTCGGCTCGATCATCAGCGTGCCGGCAACCGGCCAGCTCATGGTCGGCGCATGGAAGCCGCAGTCGATCAGACGCTTGGCGACATCGTCGACGGTTACGCCAGCGCTGTCGGCGAGCGGACGCGTGTCGATGATGCATTCATGCGCGACGCGGCCCTTGGCCGACTTGTAGAGCACATCATAGGCACCCTTCAGCCGCGCGGCGATATAGTTGGCGTTGAGGATTGCCACCTTGGTCGCCTGGGTAAGGCCCTCGCCACCCATCATCAGGCAGTAGCTCCACGAGATCGGCAGGATCGAAGCCGAACCGAAGGGAGCCGCAGACACCGCGCCTTCATGACCGTCCGTTTCCGGATGGCCCGGAAGGAAGGGCGCAAGATGCGCCTTCACGCCGATCGGTCCCATGCCCGGGCCGCCGCCGCCGTGCGGAATGCAGAAGGTCTTGTGCAGGTTCAGGTGGCTGACGTCGGAGCCGATGTCGCCGGGCCGGGCAAGGCCGACCATGGCGTTCATGTTGGCGCCATCCAGATAGACCTGACCGCCGTGCTTGTGTACGATCTCGCAGACTTCCCGCACGTTTTCCTCGAACACGCCATGCGTGGACGGGTACGTGATCATGCAGCAGGAGAGATTGTCGGCACATTGCTCGGCTTTGACACGGAAATCGTCCATGTCGATTTCGCCGATGTCGCTGACCTTGACGACCACTACCCTCATGCCGGCCATCTGTGCGGAGGCCGGGTTGGTGCCGTGCGCCGAGGTCGGAATGAGGCAGACGTCGCGATGGCTGTTGCCGTTGGCGATGTGATAGGCGCGAATCGTCAGAAGACCGGCGTATTCACCTTGCGCCCCCGAGTTTGGCTGCATCGAAATCGCGTCATAGCCGGTGACGGCGCAAAGTATTTGCGACAGGTCCTCGATCATGTGGCGATAGCCGAGCGCCTGGTCCGCCGGAGCGAAGGGATGAATTTCGGAAAATTCCGGCCAGCTGATCGGCAACATTTCCGCCGTGGCGTTGAGCTTCATCGTGCAGGAGCCGAGCGGGATCATCGCGCGGTCGAGCGCGAGGTCGCGGTCCGCGAGGCGGCGGATGTAGCGCGTCATTTCGCTTTCGGCGCGGTTCATGTGGAAGATCGGGTGGGTGAGGTATTCGCTGGTGCGCAGCAGCGGCTGCGGCAGGCGATAGCCCGGCTCAAACTCTTCCACCTTGAAGTCGCCGCCGAAGGCGCGCCAGACGGCTTCGAGCGTCACCGGCCGCGAGCGCTCGTCGAGGCTGATGCCGATCTTCGTGTTGCCGATCTTGCGAAGGTTCACCTCCTCGGCCACCGCCGTTTTCAGGATGATGCCCTGCAGCTTGCCGACGTCGACCGTGATTGTGTCGAAGAAAACGTCCGGCTCGACGGTGTAGCCAAGCTTTTCCAGCCCCATGGCGAGACGCACCGTCTTCTGGTGAACGCTCTGCGCAATCGCCTTGATGCCCTTCGGGCCGTGGAAAACGGCATACATCGACGCCATCACGGCAAGCAGCACCTGCGCGGTGCAGATGTTGGATGTCGCCTTTTCGCGGCGGATATGCTGTTCGCGCGTCTGCAGCGACAGACGGTAGGCGCGGTTGCCGCGCGAATCGACCGAAACGCCGACAAGGCGGCCCGGCATGGAGCGCTTATAGGCATCCTTGACCGCCATATAGGCCGCGTGCGGACCACCGTAGCCAACCGGCACGCCGAAGCGCTGCGTCGAGCCAATGGCGATATCGGCACCCATCTCACCAGGCGACTTGAGAAGCGCCAATGCCAGCGGGTCGGCGGCAACAGCGGCGATCGCGCCCTGTTCGTGCAGCTTGGCGATCACCGCAGTGAAGTCGCGAACATGGCCATAGGTGCCCGGATACTGGAAGATCGCACCGAAGACATTGGCGGCATCTAGGTCGGTGAAGGGATCGCCGACGACGACCTGCCAGCCGAGCGGTGCTGCGCGGGTCTTCAGGAGCGCGATCGTCTGGGGATGGCAATTCTCGTCGACGAAGAACGTTTTCATCTTCGACTTCGCAACGCGCTCTGCCATGGCCATGGCTTCCGCGGCCGCCGTGGCCTCATCGAGCAGCGAAGCATTAGCGACATCGAGGCCGGTCAGGTCGCAGACCATGGTCTGATAATTGAGCAGGGCCTCGAGTCGGCCTTGGCTGATTTCGGGCTGATAGGGGGTGTAGGCCGTGTACCAGGCCGGATTTTCCAGAATGTTGCGCTGAATGACCGGCGGCGTGATGGTGCCGTAATAGCCCTGTCCGATCAGCGAGACGAGTTTCTGGTTACGGTTCGCCGTTTCGCGCAGCTTGTCAAGCGCCTCGCGCTCGGTCATCGGCGTACCCCAGACGAGCGGCGTCTTTTGACGGATGGCGGGCGGAACCGTATCGTCGATGAGGGCGTCGAGGCTCGGATAGCCGACGACCTTCAGCATCTCCTCCATTTCTGCGGGCGAGGGGCCAATGTGACGTCGATTGGCGAAGTCGTAAGGCTTGTAGTCTGTAAAGGTGAAGTCCTTGGGCATGCTCATCAGGCGACGAGCTCCTTGTAGGCCGCTTCGTCGAGAAGGGCGTTGGCCGCGCTCGGATCGGCGAGCTTCAGCTTGAAGAACCAGGCGGCACCCTGCGGATCGCTGTTGACGAGCGACGGGTCGTCGACGATCGCCTGGTTGACCTCGATGATCTCCCCGTCGAGCGGACAATAGACGTCGGAGGCCGCCTTGACGGATTCGACCGTCGCGGCCGAATCGCCCTTTGCGAAGGAGGCACCGGCTTCCGGCAGTTCCACGAAGACGAGATCGCCGAGCTGCCCGGCTGCATGCTCGGTGATGCCGACGGTCGCGACGTCGCCCTCGATCTGCAGCCACTCGTGTTCCTCGGTGAATTTCAGCATTGGCGCTCTCTCCTGATCAGCGTTTGTAGGTTTGTTTCACAAAGGGCAGGGCGGTGACGGCAAGCGGCAGATATTTGCCCCGCACCTCCGCGTAAAGTTTCGCGCCATTTCCGGCCTGGGCGGCGTCCACATAGCCCATGGCAACGGGGCCATCGACGCTCGGGCCGAAGCCGCCGGAGGTGACAGTACCGACGGCCACCTTGCCTTCGGCATCCGCGTAAACCTTGGCGCCGCCACGAACCGGCGCACGGCCTTCGGGCTTCAGCCCGACACGGCGGCGCTTGGCTCCATTGGCGAACTCGGCGAGGATGCGCTCGGCACCCGGGAAACCGCCAGCGCGGTCGCCGCCCGAACGGCGGCTCTTCTGGATAGCCCATTCGAGCGCGGCCTCGACCGGCGTCGTGCCAGTGTCAATGTCGTTGCCGTAAAGACAAAGACCCGCCTCGAGGCGAAGCGAATCGCGCGCGCCGAGACCGATCGGCATGACGTCCGGATGCTCGAGCAGGCGCTGGGTAACGTCGACCGCCGATGTGACTGGGATGGAAATCTCAAAACCGTCCTCGCCGGTATAGCCGGAACGGGAGATGATGCAGGTCACGTCGTGGAGATCGGCTTCTGCCACATCCATGAAGCGCATGGAGGCGACGTCTGCCCAAAGTTCGCAAAGCACCGCTTCCGCGCGCGGCCCCTGCAGCGCAACTAGCGCGCGGTCATCGAGCATCTTGACCTCGCAGGTATCGCCGAGACCCTTCTTCAGGTGCGCGAAATCCGCGTCCTTGCAGGCGGCATTGACGACGAGGAAGAGATGATCGCCGAGATTGGTGATCATCAGGTCGTCGAGGATGCCGCCTTTATCATTGGTAAAAAGGCCATAGCGCTGGCGGCCCTCTGCCAGGCCAAGGATATCGACCGGTACCAGCTTTTCGAGCGCCAGCGCCGCGTCCTCGATGCGACCGGATTTCGGTCGGACGACGATCTGGCCCATATGCGATACGTCGAAGAGGCCCGCTGCGGCACGGGTGTGCAGGTGTTCCTTGAGCACGCCTTCCGGGTATTGCACCGGCATGTCGTAGCCGGCAAAGGGCACCATGCGCGCACCGAGCGAAAGGTGCAACGCGTGCAGCGGCGTGTGCTTCAAATGGGAAATATCTTCCAAATCCGGCCTCCAGGTCTGGCGCATCCCGCGCCGGCTCACACTACCGGCGTCAAACGCCGAGAAATTTGAGCCCCCTCTGTCCCTTTGCCTGAGATTGTTATCCCTTCGGCGAGCGTAACCGCTTCTCTCCAGAGTCCTACCGGCACCTTGCTGGTCCTTTGGCCTGAGAGTTTCCGGGGCGGTTGCTCCTTCGGCACCGGATTGAACCGGTTTCTCCCAACAAGATCGTCTCCAGATAACGGCGAAGCCCGGAACTTGGCAAGAGCCTATGTCGCGACCGAACATATTTTTGTCGCGGTAGCTTCATCACGCCGTCAGAAGCGTGCGGCAATTCGGCCTTTGCAATTCTGGTCGGCTGGAGATAACGAATTGGCTGACCAAGAGGGAACCATGGCAAGGCGCGTGGAAAAATGGCGGATTGCGGTGCGGTTGATTGCCGCCTTTGCGCTCGTTTTCCTGTCTTTCGCCCACAAGCCGGCTTTCTCGAAGACGCTGGGCCCAGCGGCCACTGCCGACTATCTGCTACCCGACGGCACATTCGCAGATATCTGCTTCGGCACGGACGGCGTCGATCATGATGCCGGACAGGACAAGGCGCCTCAGATCGCCCCCGTTTGTGAAGCCTGTCGCCTGGCCGGATCGGTGCTGCTGCCGGCGCCGCCCCAAGAAAGCGCACCCGCCGAACGCGGCAACTGGCTTGCCAAGGCACCGGTCATCAAGGCCGAAGCGGCGCTTACCCCATTACGGCTGCTGCCGCCGTCACGCGGTCCGCCAACAGCTGTCGTAAGCTTCTCCTGACGCATTTCATTTTCCATTCAGCCGCCAAGGCGGCGTTGACCACAAGGGTCCGGGGCCCGCGTGGTGCGGAGATTACGACATGACCAAGACCAAATTCACCCTGCTTGCCGCCGGCTTGACGCTTGCCGCCGCAAACATCGCGCACGCGCGCGCCACCTTCGAAACGGGCAGTGCGCTAGCCGAAACGACCTTCGAGGCGGTTCTCCAGGTGCCGCGCCGAACCGACGACAAGGTGGCCTGGAACCAGGTGGCGGCCGCGGGCCAGAGCACCCATGGTCTCAAGAGTCCTGCACCGACCGTAACCGTGACGCTCGCAAGCAACACGCAGGGACATGGCGAGCATAGCAGTCACCAGACGGCCGGCACTCCGGTCGAGGCCGGCGACCTCGAAATCTCCGGCGGTGCCGTGAAGGCGATGTTGCCCGGCGCGAAGGTCGGCGGTGGCGGCCTCGTCGTCAAAAACACCGGCAGTGCCGACGATCGGCTTCTGGCCGTCGAAAGTCTGGCAGCAGGACGGGTGGAGCTGCATGATATGAAGATGGAAAACGACGTCATGAAGATGCGCAAGCTCGAGGACGGCGTCGTCATTCCTGCAGGCGCGACCGTCGAACTCAAGAGCGGCGGCCTGCACCTTATGTTCATGGAGGTGACGAAGCCCTTTGCTGAGGGCGGCACCGTGCCCGTGACGCTCACCTTCGAGAAGGCCGGCAAGGTCGAGTATGTCCTGCCAGTCGGCGCCGCCGTCGGTGGCCACAAACACAACTAGGATCGGCCTGCTGCATGATTCCTTAAATCGGAAACGATTTAGGGACCAAATCATGCAGCTATTCAAAGTGCTACAGCGACCTTTGCGCATCCGATGGGCGCACGGCGCTGTAGACCGTCACGATTCCTGGATGAACTGATCAAGAATCGCGGCGATCTCGTCGTCGCCTTCCTTCTCATCGCCGGCAGGTTCCTCCTGCCGGCTCTCCTGTTCCTCGTCGCGTTCATCGTCCTGCATGTATTCGAGATAGCGGCGCAAAGCCTCAGCCTGCGTCTCTTGCGGCGGGCGGCCATCGGCACTGATCAGCATCAGCCCGAGCGGCAGCGCACCCTTGACCTTCGCAGTTGGCGCTGGTGCGGCCTGTTCCTGCTTGCGCGCCGAAAGCAGCGTGATCGCCTCATCGGTCGGGCCGTCGCCACGCACGCGCGCCGATGGCTTGACGGCTTCCGCCGCGTATGCCGCCGTTGTCGCGGAGATGGAGACGACCTGGGTCAAGATATCCCGCCTCGTAGGCGCCCACGCGCCTTTTCGTGCCTCAACAATCCTTCTTCTGTACCAGATTTCGCTTGCCAGGCGGTGAAATCGGGTGGGCGGATTTTATGCAAATCTGAACGTTTGCGGCGACTGGAACAGCCCGCGGCAATAATTTCCGCTGCGCTGTCGGCAGGTTATCGGCCGGGCCGTCCTTGAGGCATGACCCGTCGCCTTGGCGACCCCTGAACCGGAGGACAAGACATGCCAAAAGCAACCCTGATAGCCCTGATCGTCGCGGCGATAGGCGCATTTTTCACGCCCGCGACAAGCGCCGCCGATGACGCGACAACGGAGCGGGCGGCAACCCCGGCGCCGAAGAAGAGCGGGCACCTCACCGTCAACGGCATCAACTATTATTACCAGATCTATGGCGAGGGCGAGCCGGTGCTGCTGCTCCATGGCGGTCTCGGGATCATCGAAATGTTCGGCCCGAATCTCGCAAAACTTGCCGAGAGCCGCCAGGTGATCGGCGTCGATCTCCAAGGGCACGGCCGTACGCCGCTCGGCGACCGCCCGATCGATCTCGTGGCGATGGGCGCAGACATGGGCGCGCTCGTAAAGGAGCTCGGCTACGAACAGGTCGATGTCCTCGGCTATTCAATGGGCGGCGGCGTCGCCCTGCAGATGGCAGCGCAGGAGCCAAAGAGCGTGCGGCGACTGGTGCTGGTCTCCACGCCCTACGCCAAGGATGGCTTCTATCCGGAAATGATCGCGGCACAGGCCCAGGTCGGCGCCGGCGCGGCCGAGATGATGAAGGAAACGCCGATGTACAAGTCCTACGCTGCCGTCGCACCGGATGTGTCGGAATTCCCGAAACTGCTTGACGCGATGGGCGACCTGATGCGACGCGATTACGACGGATCCGCAGCGGTGGCCAAGCTCACCATGCCGGTCATGCTCATATATGGCGACAGCGATATGTTCCGGCTGGAGCATGTGGTCGATTTCTACCACAAGCTCGGCGGTGGCCTGAAGGATGCCGGCTGGATGCGCGAGAACATGTCGAAGAACCGGCTGGCGATCCTGCCCGATCTGACGCACTACGACATCTTCGTCTCGCCGAAGCTCTTGGAAACGGCCTTGCCGTTCCTCAACGGCGAGAGTGGTGCAAAGAGCTGGGCGGAGGAAGTCGAGGGAAAATAGGCCATCGCAATCTGGAGCGTCGTTGCGACGCTCCGCCTCATTCGGCCGCAAATATTTCTATACCTTCGGTTGAGCAACATAGTACAATCACAGTCGCAATGAAGAAAAGGCCGCCAGATCCTGCGCAAATGCAAGAGCATCGGGGGACGTCACTCAGCCAGGAAAGGACGAAGGTCTATGCGCGTGATCGTGTTGTTGGTAGCGCTTTCTGCACTGTGCGCGTGTTCACAAACCTCAAGGTCGACCATGATCGACCGCTACGAACGGGGGGAAGGGGACTACTATCCGGGCATCGTACCACCAACCCAGTTCTAGGACGTTACCAGTATTCGCGTCAGGGAAGTAGCGAAGCAGGAGGCCTCGTCGGCCGGCTTCCTGCCCCTTTTGTCGCGTCTGTCGAACGGATGCGCTCCGTTTGTCGCAGCGGTAATACCTCGCCGGCCAGTCTTCGCGTCGCCGATAGCCGAGCACATATGAAAGAATGGGTTGCGATCACCGGTAGGGGAATTGATCCCGCGCCAATGCCGGAATATCAATGATCATCAATCCGTTAGCAAAAAGTACGAGGCCTATGCGCAAGATCCTGTTGTTGCTCGCAGTCGCCACTCTCGCTGCGTGCTCCCAAACCGTCTACGTCGGAGGGGAAGGGGAGTATTACCAAGGCATCGTCCCGCCGCGGTGATTGTTGGGACGCATCGGCAGAGTCGCCGACGGCAGCCACACGGGATCAGGCAAATCGCCAAAGCCTGTCAGACCGCAATAGCCGACATTTGGCCAGAAAGGCGCTTTCGCTGAAGCCCTCGAAGTCGAGCTTTTACAGAAGAGCCGCGCCCGAAACTCGAAGGGTCGAGCCATATCGACGTTCCGGGGCACCTGCGCCGTCGGTGCGAGAACCCATGTCTTAGGTACGTTCTGTTACGTATGTCTCCGGGCTGGACAGGAAAGCTTTGGTGGAGTCGAAGGGATTCGAACCCTCGACCTCCGCAGTGCGATTGCGGCGCTCTCCCAACTGAGCTACGACCCCATTAGCTGAAGTGTATAAGAGAAATCCGCGGGGCACGCCAGTGCCTGTGCACCAAATCCGGGCTGTGAATCACAGCGCCGTGTTGTGGGAGTGGTACGGCTTTCGGCAGTCCGTAGGTTGGTTTCGAAAGCACCGAGTTTCGCGAGGCGACGGATCGTTCCACTGATTCTGGTCCGGAGGGGCATCGAGACCAGCATCGCCCCTCGCGACCCGAAGGTGAGCGAGATTGGCCTCTTCGTCAGAGGCGTCTTAATGCCCAGGACGCTGCGTCACTTGGGCTGGGGCCAATCCGAGAGCAAAGTGATGCCGAACCTTGGCGAAGCCTCGCGCAGGCGCTCGATCTCCTCGGGTGTCGGCGGTTCGGCGACTTCGCCCGGCTGAAGTTCGTGGCCAGCTTGCTCGATAAACCGGTCGAACAGAGCGGGGGTGCCGATCAAGACATATCTGCAAGGATTACCGCTCTTGTTCACGAGCTGGTGCGGAATGCCGCGCGGCAGGAAGATGCTCTCGCCTGCTGTCACGTGTCGAGGCTGGCCGTCGATCACCGCAGTCATTTCGCCTTCGATGATGTAAACCGTCTCGTCGTCCTTGGCGTGGACATGGATCGGCGTCGTAGTGTTTCCGTCGCTCTTGTTCTCGAAGAGGCAGAACTGCCCCGCCGTCTGTCCTCCGGACAGCAGGCATTTCATGACGACGCCTGCAAGAACGAACTCTTTGCCGTCGATATCGCTCATTGTCGTTTCCCTTCCACGGCTCGTGCGGATTAGGGGCGGGGACCTCCATTCAGCGAGTTTGGGCTAGGGCAGCATTCGTTGCCGGCAGAGGCTGTTCAGCTCCGTCCCGGAGCCGCGCGACGTCAGTGTCGCAAATAATCCTTACCAGACATGCGATATAACGCATAAGAGCGGCCAAATGGCCGCTCTCTGACTTTCCTTTTCTTCTGCTGCGAGGCACCGGCGGCACCCATGTGGCGCGACAATGAGTTTGACACAATATGGCCTGGAAACGCGTGCTTTCGAGTAGGCCCGCGCCACTGTCCATGACACAATGACAGATCGATTTGACACAAAAAGACGTTGCGGCGAATTTCCCTGAGTTGCTGCCGGCACGTAAAGCTCATCGGCGAGATAAGTCGTTGGTCGCGAACGCACTCCCGACCGACGCCATGCCCAATGCACGCGATCCTATGAGTTGAGAGGGCAAAAGCCTTTTTGACAGTTACAACCAAATTGGGTTGGGACAGGCTAAACCGATTTAGACCAACCACTGACGTCTGCGCGGCGATAGAAGGTAGCGCGTACCTTTTCTGGCGGAAATGCCGGTTCGACGCCGATCTCAGATAGAGTTTGCCTGAGGTTCCGCCGAGCGGCTTTGTGTTCGTTGGCGAACTGGTCGAGTGAAATGAATTCCGAGCGAAATCGCTCGAGCTCCAACGGATCGATGACTTCATTTGGAATGCGGGTGCGGGCACATCGCTCGACTCGAGTTTTCAGATATCCGCCAACGACCAACGCCTTCACCACGGTGCTGGTAGTCGCCAGCTCCTCCGAGGCTCGACGGAAAGACAGACAGCCATGTTCTGGAAGGGTAGTATGATTTGCGATCTCGTTAGGGTCCAACAGTAACGCTTGGATTCCGTGAGTTTCGGCGGCGATGCCGACGCGCTGGAGCTTTCCAGCCATTAGCAGTCGAAGCACCTCGCTCTGCTTAGCTTTCGACCTTCTGACCGCTGACCTGAAGCGGAAAAGCCCATCGGTATCTGATAGGGGCGTTCGGGGCATGATCGAGACGAAGAGCTCGTTGACCTCCGTGCGAGAGAAAAAGCGACCAATCCCGTTCCTGGCGGGTTCGACACAAGGCTTGATGAGGCCTTCGTTGATAATGATTTCTAAGGTGACGCGCTCAGCACCGAGAATGCATGGCGGTATCGCGTCGTATGAATCTGCACCCGACCGCTAGCCTCTGGAGCAAAACGGGCTTCAATAAGCTGCTTTAACTTCGTCCATTTCATCGAGACGCTCATCAGTTCGAAGTCGGATATCGCCAACGTCGGATTGTTATTGAGGGTCCTTATACCGTGACTTCAGCCGAAGTTCACCCTGCCGCCAAATCACCTCGCCGGACGCTTACTGAGCTTTTACCGTGGTCGGCGCAGCTTGGGGCTTAGCGCCGGGCCTGACTTTGCCAACGCAATTCGCCGCTGGCGGACTCGGTGAGAAAGTCCGGCCGGCAAGGTTTCAGAACAGACCGAGGTACAGTAGCGATGGATTCCACCACAATCAGAGAACTGCCGGCGATGACCGCAGACGCGACTGAGCAGGCGCAAGAGGATATGGCGCTGAGCTTTGACCGCATTTGGGGCGTGTCCGCTTTTAGGAGTTTGGTCACGCTACCTGAGCGACCGAGTTGGAGGCGCGTAGCCGCTCCCTCGAGTTGACGATGCCGCTGCACGAACGGCATCGCCCAGTACGGGCTCTGTATGCTCGGCAAGTTCAAGGGCGTCCTCAACGTCGACGCCGAGATACCTGACCGTGTTCTCGATCTTGGAATGGCCGAGCAGGATCTGGATCGCTCGAAGGTTTCCGGTGGCTTTGTAGATCATCGCAGCCTTCGTGCGCCGAAGAGAGTGCGTGCCGTAATCTTCACAACGCAGCCAAATCGCAGTGACCCACTCATCGACCAGCCTGGCATATTGCCGGGTGCTGAGATGATCAGAATGATCGACTCTGCTCGGAAACGCGAAGTCATCTATAGTGCCCCCTCTTCGCTGAAGCCAAGCGAGCAAACTTGCCCTAACCTCCGCCGTAATCTCGAACTGTACAGGGCGCCCTGTTTTCTGCTGGATGACCATTGCTCGTGTGCGGATCTCCTGGCCTGTGACGAGAGTTCCGATCTTGATCTTCACGAGATCGCAGCCTCGTAGCTTGCTGTCGATCGCGAGATCAAATAGCGCCCGGTCTCGCATCCGGCCCTCTCTATCGAGGAAGAAACGAATTGCCCAAATCTGCCGCTGTTTCAGCGGCTTCTTTACGCCGACCTCCCGGCTGGCGTTCCATGCCGGGCGACCCAGTGCAGCAGGATCATATTGTGCCATACCCATTTGAGTTCTCCTTCGGCCACCATTGGCCGCTGGATGAATGCGTTAATTCAAGGTTAAGGGGGCCGACTGCCGACCGTCCGCTGCTAGGCGGTGCAACACGAAAACCGGACACATGGCCGCCCGATGCCAAGGTCTGAACTTGGCGCAACCACGACCTACATTTTCTTCCCCGCGATGTCCGGTTCCGGGGGACGGAAAAGTTTGCCTAGACGGCTGAATAGAGAAGGCGCGAAGCATCATTTCCGAAATGGGGCCGTTAGCGGACTGGCAGCTTCCGGCCGCAGGTCTTTAGTTGCGGACATTCAGGTCGGCGTGGGCATCGTCGTGACCTGACCCACTCCGGACCATCCTGAGGTTGAGACACGTGGCTGACGGAGCGATTGTTCCCACCGCCAACGACGGAAGAAACCGCTTCGGCAAGTTCAGCGCGCAAGTGGGTTTGAAGTCCCGAAAACGGACCTTCCTTCGAATGACGCCGTCCTTCCATTGGACCGCAACAGACCTTGCATTGACCGCTTCGCGGATCCTGTTCCTGTTGAAGGCGGCACTCTCGTGAAGCGTCGCCACATGACCGTCTCAGTGGTATCATGAACCAGCACGGTCGCGGTGTCGGGCAGCCCGATGGTGCATGTCGCGTCAATCGCCTGGGCTTCATCCGGCGGATCTCCTGAGGGGGAGACAGCCATGGCGACTGCAAGAGCGGAGCGGCGGCTGGCCGCGATCCTGGCCGCTGACGTCGTCGGCTATTCCCGCCTCGTCGAACATGACGAGGCTGGGACGTTGTCGGCCCTGAAGGTTCTGCGCCGGGAGGTGATCGATCCGCTGCTGGCCGAGCATCAGGGCCGTATTGTCAAGCTGATGGGCGACGGTGCGCTCGTGGAGTTCGGCTCGGTCGTCGATGCCGTCGCGTGCGCGCTCGCCATCCAGAAGGGGGTTGCTGAGAACCAGACCGATATCCCAACGGGCCGACGTATCATCTTCCGGATCGGCGTCAATCTCGGTGATGTGATCCACGAGGTTGATGGGGATCTCTACGGCGATGGCGTCAACATCGCGGCCCGCCTCCAGACCTTGGCGGATCCAGGCGGCATTTGCATTTCCGGCACGGCGTACGATCACCTCCAGGGCAAGCTTGACTGCGACTACGAGTACCTCGGCGAACGCGCGCTCAAGAACATGGAGCGGCCGGTGCGACTGTACCGCCCCCTTCTGGAAGGGACGACCGCACGAACGGCATCGCCCAGGCCCGCACTTCCGGACCGACCATCCATTGCCGTGCTGCCGTTCAACACCATGAGTGCCGACCCGGAGCAGGACTTCTTCAGCGATGGCCTCACCGAGGACATCACCACCGCGCTATCCAAGCTCAAGGGCTTCTTCGTGATCGCCCGCAACACGATGTTCACCTACAAGGGAAAGCCCGTGGATGTGCGCGCCATCGGGCGCGAACTCGGGATCCGCTATGTTCTCGAGGGGAGTGTCCGCAAGTCCGGCAACCGCGTGAGGGTGACCGCGCAGCTCATCGATGCGGCCTCCGAAGCCCATCTCTGGGCCGAGAGGTACGACGGCGACCTCGGCGACATCTTCGTCATTCAGGACGAAATCACCGCAAGCGTCGTCGGCCGCATCGGGCCGGAACTCCTGGCGGCAGAGCATGCCCGCGAAAGCCCCAAGCCGCATCATGGCCTTGATGCCTGGGAATGCGTCGTGCGGGCGGTGTTCCTGTGTTCCCAGTTGTCTGAGGAGAGCAGCCGGAAGATGCTCCCCCTGCTCGATCGGGCAATCGGACTGGCTCCCGATTATGCCCAGGCGCTCGCCATGAAAGGTTGGATTACGGTGTGGCGCGCGTTCCAGGGGTGGGAGGACATGGGATACGCCCTGGCCCTTGCCAGGGATATCGTCCAACAAGCCATTGCCGCGGACGATAAGGAACCGTGGGCTTACCTTGCGCAGGCGATGATAGCCTTTGCGACGCGTGACAATGTCCTGGCGATGGCAGCGATCAGCCAGGCTGTCGCGATCAACCCCAACTCCGCGTTTGCACACGGCCAGTTGGGACTTGCGCATGCCAACGGGGGCCGCGCGGCGGACGCCATTCCTTGCATCGACTACGCCCTCAGACTGAGCCCGCGCGAAGCTTTTCTCGGCGACTTTCAGTTCTACTACGCCATGGCTTACTTCCAGGGCGCGAATTACGAGCTTGGATTGAGTTATGCACGGGAGGCGCATCGCTTGCGGTCCGGCCACGCGGTTCCGCTGGTCATCGGCACGTCCTGTGCCGGACTTCTGGACAACCAGGAGGCTGCCACGGACTTGCTCGGACGGCTCAAGTCGCTCGTCCCTGACATCTCCCGGGACGCGGTCGGAGCAACATCTTCTTTCGTCCGCGCCGAGGATCGGGCGCGCCTGATCGAGGGACTTGCCCGAGCCGGCCTGGATTGACGGGTTGGATTGACCTCGAGAACCGATCGCTTATCGGTGAGGGGCGTTCCCGGCAGCATGTCGCGACGACTTTCGGAATTGTGCTGCGTGGAAGCCCATCTCGCGGCCTCTCCGACAAAGTTGCCAACACGAAGGTCGCTTGAGCTATCGCTGAAATGCTCCCCGCGATTGGCTCATCGCGAGTAACGGCGTCCAGACGGTGGAAGACGTGGCTCAAGTCTGGTGACGTTTGCTGCCGGATGCCGGACCGATGCAGCGGCGATCTTGTCATACAGAGCGGTCCGTTCCATTGCGGCATTCCGCGAAATGAACTTGTGAACCAGGAATGTCCGTTCATGGCGCAACCACTACCTCCAGTGTCGTCGCCGCCGAAAACCGGAAACATTTGCCCAAAGAGGCACGGCCCCGCTGGGTTCGGGGCCGCACTCTTTCAAATCTCTGTATGCTCCGCTAGTTAGCGCATCCTCGATGTCCACACCAAGCTACCTGACCGCGTTCTCGATCGTGGTATGTCCGAGCAGAATCTGGATTGCGCGAAGATTGCCCGTCGCTTTGTAGATCCTCGCGGCTTTGGTGCGTCGAAGCGAGTGTGTGCCATAGTCTTCGCGTCGCAGCCCAATTGCAGTTACTCGCCGTACGCTTCGGGGGGAATGACGAGCGGTGCGGCAAGCTGGATCAGCTTCTGCTGAGCCCTCTGTAACAACCCGGCGGTAGTAGCGACCTGCAGCAACCTAGCCGGCTCAACGAGTGCGGCAACGCCTCCAACCGCTCGTCGCGCCAACAATGCCCCGGCTACCCGGCAAGTAACTCTATAGTATGCGGATCGACCACACTGCCATGCACGGTGTCGCCTTCGCTGGCAATGGAATCTCCTTTCGGCTGCCATTTGCCTACGTCGACGAAGCCGAGGTTCAGGAGAACCTCCGCAGTTAGTTGCGAATCCGTCATGCGCAGTCGCCTCCCGATACCGAGGACTTTTTGCGCATGGGCATTCACCGTGTCAACTTTGGCAGACGTGGGCAGGCGCCATTAGCTGAGGGTGAAAATGGGGCCGACGGCCCACCGGCAGTTTCTGGCGTCCAAAAAAGCGATAGCGGACATTCGATCCGGTAGGTCCGAGGTCCCTGACTGACGAACCCTAAGCCGACCTTCTCACACAGAGATCGAAAAGGCAGCGCTGACCACTACGTCCGCTAGTATCAACCTACAAACCGCGTCAATCTTTCAGCTCAATCTTCGGCGCACTCGCGTTTGCCAATCGCTCGGCGTAACCTTGCGTGGATAGCCGTGTGGTCGCTCTCACGAAGGACTAGGTATGGAGCGTCGGCTCGCCGCCGTCCTAATCGCGGACGTCGTGGGCTATGGCCGCCTGAGCCAAGCCGACGAGGAAGGCACGCGTGCCCGCTTCCAAGCCGATCTGCGCGAGGTCTTCGGGCCGAGAATCGCCGCACACCATGGCCGGCTGGTCAAGACCATGGGCGACGGGCTGCTGGTGGAGTTCCACAGCGTGGTCGATGCGGTGCGCTGCGCGGTTGAGGTCCAGCGCGCCAAGTCCGAGCGCGACGTCGGCGTTGCGGCCGACCGTCGGCTTGCGTTTCGCATCGGCATCAATCTTGGCGACGTGATCGTAGAGGGCGACGACATCCACGGCGAGGGCGTGATCATTGCCGACCGATTGCAGACGATCGCCGATCCCAGCGGCGTGATGATCTCTGGCACCGCCTTCGATCAAGCCATTCACAAGGCCGATGTGGGCTTTGCCTATCTCGGTGAGCAACACCTCAAGAACATCGCCGATCCGGTGCGCGTCTATCGCGTCCTACTCGATGCTGGGGCAGCGGGAAGAGTTGCCGGCACAACGCGCAAGGTTGGCGCTCGGCTCCTGATCTTGGCAGTGGCTGGAGCGGTGTTGACCGCCGCCGTCGCGATGTTCGTGGTCTGGCAGATGTCTATGCCGCCTGAGCGGCCGTCCGTCGCCGTCCTGCCGTTTGCAAACCTGAGCGGCGACTCCGAACAGGAATACTTCGCCGATGGGATCACTGACGATCTCATCACCGACCTCGCCAAGCTGTCGGGACTGGTCGTCATCGCTCGCAATTCTGTCTTCACCTATAAGGGCCGGCCGGTCGTCGTGCAGGACATCGCGCGCGACCTCGGTGTCCGCTATGTGGTGGAAGGCAGCGTCCGGCGAAGCGGCGACCGGATCCATGTCAATGCTAAGCTCATCGATACGGCGACCGGCGACCATCTGGTGGCCGAGGAGTTCGACCGCAGCGCCTCGGATGTCTTCGCCGTGGAGGACGAAGTAGTCCGCCATATCGTCGAGGCTCTCGGGGTGCAGCCGACGGCGTCGGAGCAAGGTCAGTTGGCGCGGCCGCCGACCACGAACCTCGAAGCCTATGACTACTATCTCCGCGGCGAGCAGGCGGAGAGAACCGGCCTGCTGCGGGAAGCGTTGCAGCTCTACGCGAAAGCGACCACGCTCGATCCCTCCTTCGCCGAGGCGCATGCGGCGGATGCGCGCACCGCGGTCTATGTCTGGCGCCTCGACTATGACAACGTTCTGCCAGGCCCCGTGGCTAGGAGACGGGCGTATGAGAAGGCCGGAAGCGCGCTGGAGCTGAACCCGGAATCCTCGCGGCCCTATGGCATCCTCGCCATTCTTCAGGTCGTGGATCGCCGATACGAGGAGGCACTCGCTTCCGCCGGGCGGGCCGTGGCGCTGGGGCCCAGCGACGCCGAGGCCCATGCGGCGCTGAGCCTCGTCCTCACTTTCGCCGGCCGCCACGCCGAGGCTGTCGCTGCAATCGAGACCGCGCAGCGGCTCAACCCGAGCCTCTCAACGAGCGAACGGCTGGTCGCGGGACTGGCGTTCCTATTGCATGGGGATTACGCCCGGGCGATTGAAACGCTGAAGCGCGCCCGCGCCGAGGCACCGCGCCTCATCGATACTCATGCCTTACTCGCCGCGGCCTACGCTCGCGCCGGTCGTTTGAGCGAGGCCCGCGACGCGGCGGGGGAAGCCCGCCGTACCGTCCCCGTCGTTTCCGTCGAGACCTGGCGCGTTCTCTATGCCCATTTTCGCAATGGTCAGGACCTCGAGCGCGTCCTCGAAGCCATGCGCGACGCCGGCCTTCCCGAATGGCCCTTCGACTTCCGCGGCGAGGATCGCGACAGGCTGAGTGGGGCGGATATCTCCCGCCTGGCCTTCGGGCGGACATGGCAGGGACAGACAGGCGCGGGCGATCCGGCTCTCCTGCAACTTGGCCGCGATGGCAAGACGGCTTTCCGAACCCCGACACAGATCGCAACCGGGACCGCCTTCGTCGATCGGGACATGCTGTGCGAGCAGAGCGAGAACGTGTTACTCGGGCGGCCCCGCTGCGGCCCGGTTTATCGGCGAACCCATGACCCGGGCAAACCCGAATACACCTATGTCAACGCGTTCACGCTCTTCCATTTTTCGCCCGCCGAGTAGGTCCGCTGCCTGTCTCGACGTGGCACCTCGATCTGCGCATCACCGGAATCCGTCCTGCTCTAGCTGGGTCTCGACGGCGGGCCAATTCGCCTCGGCCTTTGCCAAGAGGTCGCTCGGGCGGGCCTTGAACTCGGCCATGAATTCCTTGCTGTAAGCCAGGTACAGCTTACCGTCGATGATCGCCCACGCTTCCGGATCGATATTGATCGTGGCACCATTGAAGGCCACTTCCCCGGTGCAGTAGCCCCCGTATTGTGGCGCATACTTGGTGGGTTCATCGATGAAGAGCTCACGGTGCCTGCTGCTGGCGAAGTGCCACGGCGTCCCCAGCCAGTCGTAGGAGAACTCCTCGGAGCCCTTCATCGCCCGGCCTTCGGTGAAGTAGGCAACCGGATCGTAGCCCATGATCGCGACACCGCCGAAATAGCCGGTATTGACCTGGTCGGCGGCGAGGGCAGGAACGCAACTGACCATCAAGGCGATCGAGAATGTCGCTACAAATGCTGATCCTCGAGTCGGGGTCGCGCCGTACTTTTGGAGTGCTTCGCACATACTCCGTCCTCCGTTCAGTCACTCATCTCGATGCACAACGAGGCGCCTATCACCTCGGCAGGCGGGCAGGCCGCGCCGTGGCGCTTGAGCACCCGTATAATGTCTCTATGACCCTTGAAGCCGGCGCGCGTCACCGGCGTGTACCTGTGAAGACTCTCCGGCCGGTTGACATCGGCGCCGCGGGCGATCAGCAGCTCAAGCATGGCGACGCGGTTCTCTTCTACGGCGACCATCAGCGGTGTCACGCCCGCCTTGTTGGCAGCATCTTCGAGAACAGCGCCCTTGCCCAACAGCAGTTCTGCGATCCGCACGCTGCCCGAATACGCCGCCGCATGGAGCGGCGTGAAGCCCCCGGCGTTGCGCGCCATCACGTCGGCGCCTTTGCTGAGCAGCAGCTCCGCGACCGCCGGGTGATCGCTCAACGACGCAGCGATCAGCGGCGTGGCTTGGTCGCGATCACGGCTGTCGACCTCGGCTCCGCTCGCCAGCAGGCGCTCGACGCTGGCCGTGTCGCCGGCCTTCACGGCGTCAAACAAGGACTCACCCGCGACGACACTCGCCGACGCGAGTAAGACAGCCACCACAAACAGGATTCGAAACATGGCTGCGCCCCCGAAAGGCTAAATAGATTACACCTCGGGCCTGCTTAGAGAAAGCGGCGATCGATTGGTTCTGGGTCAGCGCTCAAACATCAAAGTCCGTCGTCAGCAAGGCAGGCTTAATGACGGATATTAGGCCGAGACGTGACCTTGTCGACATGGTGTGCGTAGGCCCGGAAATGGCGCAACTATGATGTCCAGGGTGGTCGCCAGCAACGTCTGCTATCGGGCAACAGCAAAGATCACCTCAATGGCCGACATGCGGGCGCTAAGCGGAAATGATCTCCGCCGTGAGCTGCTGGCGGCCACTGGGGCCGCCTCCAGACCGTCTGCTGATAAACTGCCAACGCAAAAGGCTGACATCCGAGGCGTCCGTGCGGAAGCCGGAAATCGGCTCATTTGGGGGCAGGTTTGAGAAGCTGTGGTGTTTCGTCTAAGTATCGGCCGCCCCTTTGCGCCTTGCCACGAAATCGGTATGACCACGGGCAGTTCTCGGCCTGAGGACGCGTAGTCAACGAAAACTACTGGGAGCCAGCGTGGATGTCAGCAGGAACGAGTCTCGCGTGTCGAAGGCAACAAAGATCCGACGACCAATTCATGGATCATCTCGCGATCGCTGGTCTTGATACCATTCATTTGCTGTCTCCGTAGAGACTCGACTTCGTTTGCGGCAGGCTGCTCGCGATGATGGTGGCATCAAGGGCTTCATAACCTGCAAGATCGATCAGATCGTAAAGTTCGGCGCGCGTCTGCATCCTCCCGATCGCATCCGTTACGGCACCGTGGCGTGCGAGCTGGGCGTAGACTTCCTGCTGCGCCCGGTTGGCGACGCGGAGCGACGACAGTGGCCAGATGACGATTCGATAGCCGAGCGACTGCAGCGCGTTGGCTGTCATGGGAGGAGAACGGCCGAACTCCGTCATGTTCGCCAGAAGAGGGACTTCGCCCATGGCGGCTGCGAACTCAGCGAACATGGCTTCGGTCGTCAATGCCTCCGGGAAAATCGCATCGGCTCCGGCTTTCACGTAGAGGCGGGCGCGGTCAATCGCCCGCTCCATTCCTTCATCTGCGACGGCATCAGTCCGTGCGACTATTACCAGCGAACGTCGGGCCCGTGCTGCCGCAGCAACCTTGGCGGCCATGTCTTCGGACGTTGCCAGTTTCTTGTCATTCAGGTGACCGCACTTCTTCGGCAGCACCTGATCCTCGATCTGGATGGCAGCCGCACCGACTTCCTCAAGACGCTGCACCGTATTCATGACATTCAGGACTTCGCCGAAGCCTGTGTCTCCATCCACCAGTAATGGAAGTCCCGAGGCGCGCACGATCTGACGGGTGAAGAACAGGACGTCGTCCAACGTCAGGATGCCCAGGTCGGGCAGCCCCATGGAGGCGCTCATCGCTGCGCCGGACAGGTACAGCGCCTTAAAGCCTGCTGCCTTCGCCTGGAGAGCCGCAAGGCCGTTGTGCGCGCCCGGCATCCTCACGATGTCAGGCCCGCGCAGAAGCATGTGCAGCCTCTCGCCTGCCGAAATATCGTCCTGCTTACTCGAAACGAGATAGTTCATTGTGATCAATCCACCTGGAGTGCTGTCTTGTGCCGCCACCTCGTGAACCTCGGCAGAAGGAGCGGGACAAGGAGAACGGCGGCAGCCATGATCCACAACGCGATCGAGATCGGGCTAGACCAGAGGATTGCGACGTCTCCAGCGGAGAGAGATAGGGCCCGCCGCAGGCTCTGCTCCAGTATTTTTCCGAGCACGAGGCCCAGAATGAGTGGTGCCATCGGCACGCCGAGACGGCGGAGGAGGTATCCACCCACGCCGAGGCCAACCATCAGCAGGAGATCGAAGGTTGTCGACTTGCCTGAGTAGACGCCGATCGCGCTGACGACGACGATAAACGGCACGAGAACCCAGGCGGGTACGGAGAGCATCCTGGCGAAGACACCAACCAGCGGAATGTTAATCGCCAGAAGGATGAAGTTGCCGATAAAGAGCGAGGCGATGAGACCCCAGACCAGATCTGGCTGTGAGCGGAAGAGCGCCGGGCCGGGCGTCAGGTTGTAGAGCGTCAGGACGCCGAGCATGATTGCCGTGGTGCCGGAGCTCGGGATGCCAAGCGTGAGCATGGGAATGAAGTTCGAGTTGGAAGCGCTGTTGTTGGCCGCCTCTACCGAGGCAAGGCCGCGCATGTCGCCCTGGCCGAAGCGGCTTCCCTCAGGATCGTTCTTCTCGACCACACGCTTTTCCGTCGTATAGGCAAGCGCGGAGGCCACAGTACCTCCAGCTCCCGGAAGGATGCCCACAAAGAACCCGATCAGCGATCCCCGCAGGGTGGCCATGTTGGTGAAGCGCATCTCCACACGGTTGAAGAGCGAGCGGCCGAGCTGCTCGATACGAACAGCCGCCCCACCATGCATCGTGTCGAGCATGATCAGCAATTCGCTGATCGCAAAGAGGCCGATCACGACGGTGGCGAACTGGACGCCATCGACCAGGTTTGGCGAGCCGAACGTGTAGCGATAGACGCCGGAGTTGGCATCGATGCCGATCGTAGAGACTGCAAGACCTAACCCGATCGCAAGCATCGCCTTCACGGGTTGATCCGTGAGAAGGCCTGTCAAGCAGGCAAAGGCGAAGACCATGAGGGCCACATATTCGACCGGCCCAAAGGCGAGCGCCCACTGAGCAAGGACCGGAGCGGCAAGGACGATGCCCAGGGTCGCGATGGCCGAGCCGGCAAAGGAGGTCCAGGCGGAAAGAGACAAGGCGATACCGGCTTGCCCCTGACGTGCGAGTGGATACCCTTCCAGGGCGGTCATCACGGCCGACGCTTCGCCGGGCACGTTCAGCAGGATGGCGCTGATCCGGCCGCCATATTCGGAGCCGATGTAGATCGCTGCCATCAGGATCAGCGAGGCTTCCGGAGGTAGGCCAAGCGCGAACACGACGGGGACAAGCATGGCGACGGCATTGATCGGCCCAAGCCCCGGAAGAACACCGACCATGGTGCCGACAACGGCACCGAGAGTGGCCAGAAGCAGGTTGATGGGCGCAAGCGCAACGCCGAAGCCATGCATGAGGTAGTTGAGGGTATCCATCAGATAATGCCTCCGAATGGACCGATGGGAAGGACGACCTCCAGCATGCGGTCGAAGAGCAGATATGACGAGACTGCCAGCACAACGCCCGTCATCGCGCCCTGCCACCACTTTGCTCCGAAGATCATAGCGATCGGGATCATGAAGATCGTGGTCGCGATCACGAAGCCAAGCGGCTGGAAGAGAAGCGCGTATCCGACGAGGCCGCCAGACAGAGCAGCGAGCGCTCCGATGGGACCTGCCGGTTCGGCGGAGGGTTCTCCCGGCTTCAAAACCAGGATGACGCCGCAGAGCGCGATCATGCCCGCAGCTATTAGGGGAAAGGCGCGGGGCCCCACAGGTTCGTAGGCAAAGGGAGCCTGAAGCCCGTACGCGAAGACGAACATGATCGCTGCGACCGCAATTGCGGTCGCTCCCAGGAGGCGGTCGGTGGTCATGGTGCAAGCCTTATTTGGTCGTCGCCAGACCGAAATCGGTGGCAAGTTTCTTGTAGGAGGCTATCTGCTTCTCGACGAACGTCTTCGTTTCCTCGCCCGTCATCGGGAGAGGGAAGAGGTTCCGCTTCTGAAGCTCGGCAGCATAACCAGGAGACTGCATGGTCTTGGTGAAGGCGTCTGCCCACCACTTGTAGTCCGCGTCGCTGACCTCCGGACCGACATAGAAGCCGCGCACGATCGGCCACTTGATGTCGAAGCCCTGTTCGACGGCCGTAGGCACTTCAGAGAGCTTGCCGGGAAGGCGCTGCTCGGAGAAGATTGCGAGAAGCCTGAGGGGAGCGCCGCCATCGATCGCCGCCTGGCTGTCGCCGACGTCGTTCATGCAGACATGGACATGCCCGCCCTGAAGAGCGGTCACGCAGTCTCCGCCGCCCTCGAAGGCTACGAAGCGCATCGCTTTGTAGTCTATGCCTGCTGCGCGAGCTGCCATCGCTGCCTTCATCCAATCCTGGCTGCCGATCGTGCCTCCAGCCCCGATGATGACGGACGTCGGGTCATTCTTGATCGCCGCCATCAGGTCCGCCAAAGACTTGTACTCGCTGCTGTCCTGCACGACGACGGCGCCGTAGTCGGTGCCGACACTGGCAAGCCAGCGGACGTCCTTTTCGGAATAAGCGCCGAACTTGCCCTGCGCGAGGTTGAGAAGCGATCCGGCGGAGAAAGCCACGATGACATCCGGCTCGGCTCGACGCTGACCGACGATGGCATTATAGGCGACAGCCCCAATACCGCCCGGCATATACGAGACGCGCATGGGGGACTTCAACGCCCCGGACTGCTGGAGCGTCGCCTGCGCGAGTTTGCAGGTGATGTCGAAGCCGCCGCCGGGCTGGGCAGGAGCGATGCATTCCGGATTCTTGGGCTCGGCATGAGTGATGGTCGGAGCCATGGAAACCCCGGAAACGGAAAGGGCAGCGCCAAGGGCGGCGCGGAATACGAATGTCATTGATGTCTCCTCCAGATGACGGACGCAGACCTCCTATCTGCGAAGCACGCCATATATCCCGTTCAAGCTTTCAACTGGCTTTCAATCTCCATGGGAAGGCGAAGGGAGACCACGAGACCACTTCGGTCCGTCCTGTTCCGAACCTCCATGGAGCCTCCGCTGGCGCGCGCGACAGTCAAGGCAATGGCTAGCCCTAGACCGCTGCCACTTGCCGCACGGCGCCCGCTGCGGAAGCGCGTCCCAGCATGGGGCAATTCGTCTTCCGCCATGCCCGGACCTTCGTCCATGACCTCCACTACGGCCATTGCGTCGTCCTGTCGAAGCGATACCGTCACCAGGCTTCCCACGGGGGAATATTTGATCGCATTGTCGAGGATGTTCATCATAGCTTCCTGGAGGAGTCCTTCATTAGCGCGGACGGTCAGACCCACCTCGGGAGCGTCGACCACGCAATCCATCCGGCGGCTGCGGATACGAGGCCAAAGCATCCTGATGGTCTCGGCTACCGTCTCAGTGACGTCTATCGAGCCTTGAGGGTAGGTTTCCGTGCCTTGAGAGGTTCGAGCCTTCGCGAGCGCCAAAAGCTGGTTCGTCGTGCGGATCGAGCGGTCAAGTACGTCCTTCGACGACGTCAGGGCATTGCGAACTTCGTCGAGGCTCGTCTGGTGCAGCGCGTAATCGATCTGGGTGCGCAGGATAGTCATAGGAGTCCTGAGCTGGTGCGAGGCATCATCCAGGAAGCGCCGCTGCTGTTCCGCCTGCTCGACATTCCTCTCCATCAGGCGGTTCATCGCCTCTACGGCTGGCCGAACCTCCTTGGGTAGATCGGCGACTTCAAGCGGCTTCAGATCGTCCGGCTCGCGAGCGTCGATGGCCTGACGCAGCCTGTTGAGTGGCTTGAGCGCCATATAGACACCAATGCCGATGAGCGCACCCAGAACCGCCACCACAAGGACGTCGCGCAGGATCGCTCGAATGATCAACTCGTTCTGGAACGTGGCTCGCGACAGCTTGGTCTCGGCAACCTGGATGGTGATCTGTGTTCCGCCGGGCTTGGCAGGATCGAGCGGTCTCCTGAGTGCTCCGACACGGATGACCTCGCCGAAGTAGTTGCCGTCATGGAAGCGAAGCTCACCTGGAATGAGGTTCGGCGTCTCTGGCAGGAGGACATCTCCGATCTGGACGAGGCCGTCGCTCGTCGAGATGTTGAAATATACCTTTCCCTGTGCCGTCAGTTGGAAGAACTCGAAGAGATTGTAAGGAAGTTCCACCCCGACGCCGCCGCTCTCGGTGGAGATGTTCGCATCGATCGCCCTGACCGCTCCGGCAAGCGATCGATCGTAGGCGCTGTCGGCCATCTCCTGGACTGTTGTCGCGCTGAACCAGAGCGTGGACGCCATGGCCATGATGATAGCCGGAACAATCCAAAGGCCAAGGGTGACCGCCAAACGACGTCCTGCCTTAGCTTGCCTTCCGATGCCGGTCATGCCGCACCTGCCTCAAGCACATATCCCAGCCCGCGCAATGTCCTGATCTGGACCGAGTGAGAAAGCTTCTTCCTCAGGCGATGGGCGATGACCTCGATCGCCTCGAGTTGGATATCGGCATCGTAGGAGAACATCCTGTCGATGATCTTCTGCTTCGACATAGGCTCTCCCGCATGCTGTATGAGGATGCGCAGCAGCGAATGCTCGCGGGGCGTAAGGTCGAGCGGGTCGCCGCGCAGGGTGAACCGCTGCTCGGCCGAGTAGTAGGTCAGGTCGCCGCAGGAGAAGGTGCCCGTGTTGCGGCCATGGGCGCGGCGCACCAGCGCCACCAGCCGAGCCTCCAGCTCCTCGATCGCGAACGGCTTGGCCAAGAAATCGTCCGCGCCTTCATGTAGCGTTCCGATACGTTCGGTCAACGTGTCTCGAGCGGTCAGAATGAGAGCGGGTGTGGTGTCCCCTCGAGCACGCATTGCGGCGAGGACAGCACGTCCGTCCATCCTCGGCAGCCCCAGGTCCAGGATGACGGCATCGAACTCCTCCTGCCGGAGTCGCTGGTCGGCAGCCGTTCCGTCATCGGCCCAATCGATCATGAACTCGTAGCGTTGCTTCAGCGCCTTGATCAGCCACTGCGCAAGCTCTGTATCGTCTTCGACCAGCAATAGTTTCAAATACCAACCTCCGCGTACATGCCTCATGACCTGTAGCGGCAAAATCCGCTTGATGGCAGATATAACCTGACCATCAAAAGTTTGGAGCAAGAACATTCGCGGTAACAGCTTGAGGCCGTCCCTATCACGCCCGCTGTTGGCCGAAACGCTCATCCCCGAAGGCGAGCCGAGGTTTCCGATTGGCGGGTTCCGGGCGTGATCATTCGCATGGGAGACCGACCGCTTCTAGCACTTAACTGGCTGCTGTGGTCGACCTGCATGAGGGCGCATAGCCGCTCGATCGAACTGCTAAAACGGAAACATTCTCCCAATAGGTGCGGCCCCGCGGGGGTGCGGGGCCGCACTCGGTCAAATCTCTGTATGCTCCGCTAGTTCCAGCGCATCCTCGATGTCCACACCAAGGTACCTGACTGTGTTCTCGATCTTGGTATGTCCGAGCAGGATCTGGATTGCACGAACATTGCCCGTCGCTTTGTAGATCATCGCGGCCTTCGTGCGTCGAAGCGAGTGTGTGCCGTAGTCTTCGCGTCTTAGCCCAATTGCAGTCACCCACTCATCGACCAATCGGGCATACTGGCGAGTGCTGAGATGATCGGCATGATCAACTCGACTGGGAAAGGCGTAGTCGTCAATTGTTCCGCCTCTCCGTTCAAGCCATGCAAGCAGGCTTGCCCTGACTTCGGCCGTGATCTCGAACTGTACGGGACGACCGGTCTTTTGCTGGACGACCATGGCGCGGCTTCGAATTTCTTGACCTGTGACGAGGGTTCCGATTTTTATCTTAACAAGATCGCAGCCTCGGAGCTTAATGTCGATTGCGAGATCAAACAGCGCGCGATCTCTCATGCGTCTTTCCCGATCGAGGAAGAAGCGGATCGCCCAAATCTGGCGCTGCTTTTAGGGCCTCTTGACGCCGACCTTTCGGCCCGCGTTCCAAGCCGGTCGTCCCAGTGCGTTTGGATCATATTGTGCAACACCCATTTTTGTTCTCCTTTGACCAACATTGGCCGCGAGAAGAACTCGAGAGAACAGTGAGGGGGCCGTTACGCGACGTTCGGCTTTTCGGGAAGCGAGGCGGATAGCTGTCAACCCGCGAAACTCGGCGCCGGGATCACCGGCGCCTTGTCCCATCAGGCGCCAAAGGCGCCATCGATCGTATGCATCGCACCCGTCACGAAACCCGCCTCCGGACCCGTCAGCCAGGCTCGCTACTTCGTCTGGGTGCAGAAGCTCGGCACAGATGGCGAAGCAGAGGCCGAACGTCTTGCTCCGAAATCTGGCATGAGGCGAACTATCGCAACAAGAACGGCCTGACCGTCCTAGGTCAAACCTCTCTCTGCGGTCGCGGACGACGAAGCCGACCTTTCATCTTCAAGCCGTCACGCATGTTAAGCGCGAGAAGAGTGATATTCGCCGCACCTGCTACCAGTTCGAGCGCTTGCACCGCGTAAAAAACGGTATCGAACTGTCCGGCTCTGGCCTTGAAGGCAAGAAACAGCGCGGCCGGGATAAGGACCAGAACGCCGTTCGCGGCGATTAGTGGCATACGCCTGATCTTCGCGCCGACCAGTCCGGCTCGCCGCCCTTTAGCCGATGCAAATCCTGTTCCGCCTGTTGCCGCCAGGGCAGGGATCAGCACGACGAAGCCCCACGGGATTGCCGTCTTAACGGTTACAGCGGCAGTTTCGGAGAGGAGCAATTCAGAAATCGCCGTCGAGAGCCAGAAGGTCACGATTGTCAGGATGGCGATCAGACCGGCGATCGGGTGGATGATCCTTGGCATGGCGGTCTCCTTGACCGGCCGTATTGTCATTATAGTGTCAATTCGATATGATGAAGACATAACAATTTGGCATTATAATGTCAATATGGATGAATGGATACAAATGAGCATGGCAGACGCGACTCCGAAGGCCGAAGCCTTGACCGATCTGATCCTGACGATGTTTCGTGCGAACAACCTGACGCTTACTTGGGGCGACAGGCTTGTTGCACCCTTCGGGCTGACAAGCGCGCGGTGGCAGATTCTCGGCGCAATCGTCCTTTCGGAACGGTCGCAGCCGGTGGCTTGGATCGCTCGCAATGTTGGCGCGAACCGGCAGAACGTGCAGCGTATCGTCAACGATCTGCACAAAGAAGGGCTGATCGAGTTCCAGCCCAACCCGCATCATCGCCGTGCGCATCTGGTGGTGCTGACCGACAAAGGTCGCCAGGCCTATGAAGCCGCGATCAACGCCTACAATCCGAAGGTCTATACGCTGGCAGAGGGCCTTTCACTGGATGAAATCAGGACGGCGCATCGCGTCATGGCCACGCTGCGAGAAAGACTTGAAGGAGAAATAGATGCTGAAAAAGCAGCCCAGACACCCCCTATGAATTCATCTGAAAGGGCTGGACTGCGGAGCTAGAGAGATTCATCCTGGATCCGCCCCATCAAATGCCGCGACTGAACGTGTGGTGCTAGCACTAGGGTTCTGATGTCGCAAACCGGGCGCAACACTCGTCGGAACATAAGGGGCCCTCTATTTCAGGGAGCGTTTCAGGTTCAAAGGTCGCCATTTCGACCGGTTCGTGATCTTACCGTGTGTGCGCTGATATGCCTGACATAGATGCGAGCCGAGCCGGCGCCGAGCACTCTCGCGAGCAGCCCGCTCGTAGAAGGCACAGTTCTAAAAACTTCTGTTGAAAACATTGAGTTTTTTCCAAGGTCAAACCCGACATAATGCCATTCCTGCCCAATCAGATGAGACACGATCCAGCGCTGGCCACCGGAAAATAGGGAAAAAAGCTCCGGAACTCGGGTTCCGGAGCTTTCTTAAGGGACCTCAAGTCTTTATCTAAAGGCGTTCGAAAGCCGGATTAGCGGGTATTGGCCACGATGCGATCGTGAACCACTTCCAGCCAACCGCCCAGTCGAGCGGGATCGCCGTCCACCCGCATCTCGCCTGAGTTGAGGAAGCCATTGATCGCGGCGCGATACTCGGGATCGGCGTTGTGCAGACTGTTTAGTTTGTGTGCGGCTGCACTCGTGATCTCGATCGTTACATCGCCCCGTTCGCCCGGCAGGACACCCACCCTGAAGGACGGAACGCCTGCCGAGATCTCGAAACGGAGGCCCTGTAGTAGCCCTGTGGGCAGCTTGCTTCCGTCGGTGTAATGCTCGACCAGCGACATTGTCAGGGTTGGCGACAGCCCTAACCGAGAGGCGGCGTCGCACATTGCCATGCCCACCATCTCGAACCAGGCCACCGTCCCAAAGCACAGTTTGGCATCGGTCATCATGCCACCATGAGAACGATCTTGCCCTGGATATGGCCTTGCGCAGCCCGTTCATGCGCCTTGCTTGCAGCGGCAAGAGGATAGCTGCTGTCCAGAGCGACCCGAATTTCGCCTCGATCGAGCAGAGGCGCTATTTCCGCCAGTTGCGCACCGCTGGAACGGACTTGGGTACTCGATACAGTGACGCCCATCCGTTCCGCTTCCTCGTGATCGGTGAAACCAAGCGAGAAAATAGGGAACAAGGCCCCGCCGCGCTTCAGCGTGCGCAGGAAGCGGCCGCTATCCGGACCGCCCACGGCATCCACGACAAGGTCGATATCGCGCGCCACATCTTCCGGCGTTGTCCGGGTGTAATCGATGATCTGATCGGCACCGAGGTTACGCAAGAATGCCTCGTGCTTGCCGGACGCGACGGCGATGACACGAGCGCCCTTCAGCTTTGCGATCTGCACAACAAAGTGCCCGACACCACCAGCGGCGCCGTTAACGAGGACGGTCTTGCCCCCGAGCGAAACTGGTATGTGCCGCTTCGGCTGGAGTGGGTTCGGCTCGTCATGTCCGAGATCGACCAGGAATTGCCATGCGGTAAGCAACGCCATGGGCACAGCCGCCGCATGCGCATGGTCGATCCCAGCAGGCTTCAACGCAACGTCAGAAGCGGGAACGCTGACATATTCGGCGTATGCCCGACTGTCGCCAGCCATTCCCTCGGGGAACCGCACCATCGCATAAACTTCGTCTCCGACGCTGAAGCCTTGGACATCGCCCCCTACCGCTTCGACGACTCCCGAGATATCGGTCCCCAGAATAACGGGGAAGGATATCGGTGGCTGCCACTCAGGCGGAAGCATCTTATACCCCTCGCGCAGATACCAGTCGGGAGGATTGAGGCCGACGGCGTGCACGCGGACGCGCAATTCGCCTGGTTTCACCTCTGGCTTGGGGGCATCTTCGTAGACCAACACCTCGGGACCACCGAAAACGTGCTGGCGGACCGCCTTCATCACTTCGCGCATTTTTATCGTCTCCGTTCAGGATTCTCATCGTTCGAGCGGTGATGTAATCGTCGAGCCGTTAGGTTGACAATATTCGCCAATGTCGCTTCAGTAGTGCCGTGATGGAACATATCGCCTTAGATCGCCTCACCGGCTTGATCGCGTTCGCACGCGCCGGATCGCTCGGCAGCTACACGGCCGCCGCGCGATCCTTGTCGATTTCGCCGTCAGCAATTAGCAAAAGCGTCCAGCGGCTTGAACGACATCTGGGCGTTTCACTTTTCAACCGCACGACGCGTTCGCTGACGCTGACTGCGGAGGGACGCGAACTCCACGAGCGAGCCCTGCGTCTCCTGCGTGAGGCAGAAGAAATCGAGCAGATCGCTATGACAGCGCGCTCGGAACCCGCGGGGACCGTGCGTGTGGCCGCATCCTTGCCGATCGGTCTCCATGTGATCGCACCCGCATTACCGGCATTCCGACAGCAATATCCAAAGCTGGTCGTCGATCTACGGCTAAACGATCGAGTGACTGACCTCATCGAAGAGGGGATCGATATTGCCGTACGCATTGGTGATCTCGCAGACAGCCGACTGTTGTCGCGTAGGCTGGCACCGTTTCGGCTCGGCTGTTTCGCATCGCCGGCATATCTTAGAGCGCGCGGCACGCCTGCCCATCCGAACGATCTGGCAGGGCACGATACCGTCAACTTGCGTTATCAGAATACCGGCCAGGTCTTTCGTTGGCCCTTCCGGATTGGCAGTCAGGAGATCGAGATGTTGCCCACGTCCGGTATCCTTATCGACTCCAGCGATGCGGTGGTTGCGACCCTAGTGGCCGGTGGCGGAATTGGTGTCTGCGCCTCCTTCATCGCGGCACCCTATGTGGAGCGCGGCGAACTGATCGCCCTGCTTTCTGAATTCGCTGTCGAGCGAAATAACATCGCCGCGCTCTGGCCTGAGAGTCGGCGCTCCAATCCGGCCGTTCGGGCGGTTCTGACTATGCTCCAAGCCGCTTTCATAGATCGAACGGCTGCGGAGAGGGTTGCAGACGTCCGAGTTTGAACAGCTTAGGAGCCGCTCGTCACCAGGCAAAGACGCGTTGTCCTGCGGATAAGTTGGGCGCCTGGGATGGCAGCTATCGGGATTTAGCAATTCATCATCGAACGTCCGAGAAGACGGCGCACAGCGGTCGTTCGCGAAGTGTGGCGGGAATGACTGGACCGGGCTCAAAGCAGCCATTCCCGGTCCTCGTCCCCTACGGCCGCAAGGGGTCGATCTTTCCGGTTCCGTCTCAGGTGGGTGGGACTTTGCCCTTCATATCATCTGCCGGACGGGCGTGTTGGCGCCCCATTTGCGGACATGCGAGAACATGCGCGCTTGATGCTCTACTCGACGGCGAAAATGACCGACTAATTTTGGGTATTCGAGCCCAGGGGGCAGTAGCCAGTTGGCGTGCGGTCGCCTAAGCAATACATGTACTGGGATGATCCACGCGGCGGGGCACTGAAATGGGCTATTCAGAAATGGCGGCATTCGCGCTTGCGACGTTCTTTCTGGTTTCGTCGCCCGGACCAAATGGCGCTCTCATCGCAAAGACGGTCCCGACTTCTGGCATCCTGGCAGGTTTCGCTAACGTTGCAGGCTTCTTTACAGCCTTTTGGCTCCATGGAACGCTGTCGATTCTCGGGCTTTCCGTCATCATTATGCAGTCAGCCGCCGCCTTCGCGGTAATCAAGTACATTGGGGCAGCATATCTGTGCTGGATTGGTGTTAAATCACTGTACGAGGCCTTTGCCAACAAAGCGCGCTCGAACATCGCAGCGCCCGCCCGTCGACCTCGCTCTCTCAAACGAGCTTATCTCGAAGGACTCTTGACGAACGGGTTGAATCCAAAAGTCTCCATGTTCTATTTGGCGGTTTTCCCACAGTTCATTCCTCACGACGGGCATCCCATCGCTTCGGCTTATGCGCTTGTTGCCATTCATTCGGCTGTGAACATCTCTTGGTTTAGCTTGGTCATCCTTCTCTTCGCGAAACTGACCAAAGTCACGCGGACTGATAGCTTCCAACGGCTATTGAAAGGCGCGACCGGAGTCGTCTTTTTGGGTTTCGGGTACAAGCTCGCGACTTATCGCGCTGCGCCCGCGGTGTGAGGACTAAAGTACGGCTCTTCTGGGAGCTGTTTTGATTTGCGCTTGGCACGAAGGGTCATCGACATGCGGACCCATTGCTGTTCGCCAAACCTCGGAACATCCGCGAGCCTCGCCGTTCTGGGCGCACGGAGATATTCCTGCTTATCGCGGTGGCAGGATCGATCATTGGAACGCGTTTTGGCAGCCGGCTGCTCGGAATAGTGCCTGATGCGGTGCTGCTGCCACCTTGGCCGGTTTGGCCGGAAAAGCCTGATTTCCCGAAGTGTGTTGAAGCAGCTAATGGGTTGCATGGACGTGAGGTAGGCTAGGTCCCAGATGCGGCGCTGCAAGCTCCCGCTCGCAGCGCCGCTCCTTGTCAGTTTGTCACAGTAGCGCGGCCTTCTCCTCGGTGGTTTCGCGCGCGACGCGGCCGCCGCCAAGGCACAGGAACAAGACGGAGCTGACCGCCAGCGCCGCGGCGTAGAGCGTGAGCCCCGGCCCGTAGCTTTGAAACTGCGCTCGGCTGAGCGGCAGGAGTGTTGCACCAAGCGCTGCACCCAATTGGAAGATCGCGAAGATCGAGCCGTAGATCCGGCCGAAGGTCGGAAGGCCGAAGTAGCGCTTGATCAGATAGCTCAGGACGTCGAACTCGGCGCCATAGACCATGCCAATCAGGATCGCGCAGGCGAAGGCGACATAGCCTGTGGGGCCAAGCGCGTAGAGCACGCAGGCAACGGCGCCTCCCAGGCACACGAGACTCATCAATCGCCTTGCGGAAACATAGTCGAGGAGGACCCCCGTCAAGAACCGCCCGATCAGAACGGCGATGCCGAATACCGACTGTACCAGTGCTGCATGCTGCGGCGTCGCACCACCGTCGATCAGGAGCGATATCTGGTTGGTGACGAGCCCCGTATTGACGAAGCCGAGCAGGAAAAAGGCAGCGGCGAGGATCACGAAGCTCGACGTCGTCACGAAGCGGCGAAAATCGGCGCTGGCCGCGGCGCGATCATGAGCGGGGCGCGCGACCTTGGCCGTTGGCGCATCGTGCAGGAACAACGCGTTCAAGGGCAGCACGATGACGGTAACAATCATCGCCAGGCTAACATAAGCCCATTGCAGCGAGCCGTTGGCGATAACATAGGTGATGATCGGCGGCAGGATCGCGGCGCCAAGGCCGATCCCGCCATTGGCAATGCCAATCGCCAGGCCCAGCCGTCGGTCGAACCAGGTGCTGACGACGCGCAGATAGGAAACGGGCCAGAGCCCCACCGCCAGGACCGGGAGCAGAGCGTACATGAAGTAGAAGACCTGGATATTTCCCGGAATATAGGACATTGCGAGCAGGCCGCAGGCGAATGTCAAACAGGAGGCCAGAACAATCGGACGGGCGCCGAACCGGTCGATGAGCATGCCTTGTACCGGGGATATTACCATGATCATCAGCGAGATGATCGTGGCCGCGAAAAGAATGGCCGGCTTCGACCATCCGAACGCCTGGGACAGCGGTTCGACAAAAACGCCGAACAAGAAAAGCAAAAGCGTGCTTGGTCCGAAGACCAGCCCTACGGTCGCGGCGGCCGTCGCAGACCACGCCTTCCCCTCGCTCCTCCCGGCTACTTTGTCCACGGTCGCGTCGGTCATGATTTCCCTCCCATTGGCCATTGCTACAACATTTCAGTTCATTCAGCTTGCGGTCCGGCCACCTACCGTCGTTTTCACGCCTCAGCTTTCAGCCGTTCTCTTCTGCACCGGCTGCTCATGGTGCGAGATTGCCTCGCGGATAAGGCGGTTCACCGCCTCCGCCTGTTCGGACAACGGGATGTGGGCGGCACCAGTGATCAGATGGAAGGATGCGCCAGGAATGGCGTCAGCCAGCGCCCTTGATGCGGAGGGCGGTGTCGCCTCATCGAACTCACCGACGGCAACCGTGACCGGCATGGTGAGGCGAGGCGCGTTCTCGCGGCAGTCGGCGACCGCCAGTGCATCGCAACCCGCCGCGTAGCCTTCCGGGGACGTCCGGTCGAGCATGGAGGCAAGGCCGCGCCCTTCGGCTGTTTTACGCGCCGCCGGGGTCATCCAGCGCGCGAGAATACCTTCCGCGATCGAAGCCAGCCCATCGGCGCGGACCTTTGCCGCGCGCTCCCTCCAGAGCTGCGGCGCCAGGCTGACGATATTTGAATCCAGGATGAGCAGAGACTGCACCGTGTCAGAAAGCCGCCCTGCGACCAGTTGCGCGACCAGACCGCCGATCGAGATGCCGACGAGATGGAACGATCGCAGCTCGAGCAGCGTCAGGAGCGCGACGATATCGTCGGTCAGCGCCTCGATGGTGACCGGGGTCCTGGAGACCTCACTCAGGCCGTGCCCCCGGAACTCGGGACAGATCACGAAGTGCGATCTGCTGAATTCGCGCACCTGCTTTTCCCAGACATCCGCGCAGGTACCGAGCGAATGCAGGAGTACGATTGCGGGATCGGCTTCGTTGCCGTGCAAGGCGATGTGCAGATTGTGGTCGTTGATCGCGACGAACATGAAGACCCTAGAACTCCTGATTGAGGGAGGCGAGGGCCCTTTCGACCACTTTCGTCTGCTCCAGCGGCGCCGACCTTTCCCGCTCGAGCCGGCTTATTTCGAGCGATGAATCGACAACCAGCTTGCAGCGTGCGTAGCGGCGGCGCATGAAGCTCGAAAGCGCTTGCCGCACGTCCTCGTGCCGGGCGATCTCTTCACCCAGCACCAGGCCATCCTCGATGCCCATGCCTGCGCCAGACGCGAGTTGCGGGGTGGTTGCGTGCGCCGCATCGCCGATGAGCACGGCGTTTTCCCGCACCCAGTTCTCGCCCGCCAGAACCGTTTCGAGCGGCCGGCAGACGATGTTGGAGGCCGCGCCGAGATGGTGGCGCACGTCGCTCAATACCCCGCCATAACCTTCGAGCAGTGATCCCAGCACGGAGTGCTGGGTTTCCTCTTCGCGCCAGACCGGCTCCGGTTGGGCTTCGAGGTAGAACATGTACATTTGGTCCCGGGAAACGGGATTGAGCCCGACCTTGGCGGGGCCGCCAAGAAAGAAGGTCCGGCGCTCGATGTCGGGATGCCGTTCCATCATCAGCCGCCAGCAGAGCTGGCCCGCATATTGCGGCCGCGGCGCATCAGGAAAGAGATGCTGGCGGATCTGCGAATAGATGCCGTCGGCGCCGACGACGAGATCGTAGGCACAAGACTGGTCGTTGCTGAACGTCACGCCGGTCCTGGCGCCCTGCCATTCGATCGCCTCTACGGTGACACCCAGTTGGACGCGGGGCTCGAGGGCAAGAAGCGCCTCCGACATGATCCTGTGCAGGGTTGGGCGCAGGATCCCACCTGCGCTGGGGATGTCGCCCAGCGCTTCGTTTTGCGTTTCGATGCTGAACATGGGCTTGCCGTCGGCGGAGCGGATGTCGATGCCGTCGGCGGCGTAGCCCTGCCGCAGGACCTCGTCGAGAATGCCGAGCTTTCCCATGGCGCGCAGCGTGGGGCCGGTAATGGTGATCCCGGCGCCATAGACCCGCCAATGCGGATCGCGGTCGATCAGGTCAACGGCGAGGCCGGCACGCCGTAGTGCGATGGCAGCAGACATGCCCGCGATCCCGCCTCCTATGACAAGGGCAGTTCGGTGTTCAGCCATCGATGGAACCCACGGTCGCCAGGGAATTCTCGCCGAAGTGGCCTATGCCGATGCCCGTGTACCAGTCGCTGACGGCCCTGTAATAGGCGCGCTTGAAAGGCAGCCCGGCGGCGGCTCCCATCGCTGCCATCCACATGCGGATTTCCTCCGCACCGTTGCCGGCGGTGTGAACCTGGTTGGTGGCATAGGCGACGACCGCCTCCGAGTCGCCTGCTTCCATAAGCTGCAGGAGCCTCTCGTCGAACTCGCGATTGACCATGCCCATCCTGGGCGTGGCGATGTCGTGGCTGATGCCGCCGGTGGCGAGGATTGCGACACGCTCCGCTCCGTCATATCTGCGGATCGCCTCGCCAAGGAATTTGCCGAACTGGTAGCAGCGCCGCATGGTCGGCATGGGCGGCTGCACGCAGTTGAAGAGGATCGGCACGATCGGAAGATCGGGGTCGAGCCCCGCGAGCTCGAGCGGTGTGAGCGAGCCGTGGTCGAGCACCATTTCCATCGAGAAGGCCGGATCGAAATCGGCTTTCAGCGCCTCCTGCAGGAGATAGGCGCCGAAGGCCTGGTCGCCGGTAAAGACGCGGCGCTTTGCCTTCAGCCAATGTTCGATCGGGCTCTCATAGCTCTCGCCGACACCGATGCAGAGCGCGGGGAAATTGTCGAGGAAGAAGTTATGCAGGTGGTCGTTGGAGAGCACGACCAAAGCGTCGGGCCTGCCAGCCTCGAAATCGCGTCCCATCGCCTCATAGGCGCCGAAAATCTCCGTCCGCAATTCCGTAGGGATGCGATCCGGGAAATTCAGCATGACCGGCGTGTGGCTTGCCGTGTAAATGCCGGTCAGTTCAGCCATTTGTCGTCTCCTTCTTTCATCAGGCTCCTGAGTGCCGCGAGCGAAACATCCTCCGGAATGCGCATGCCGATGCAGTGCGCACGCAGGAGGTACGGGTTGACGCCGGCTTCGTAGAGCCCGGCCACGTCGTTGCTGGAGATCTTTTCGGCGAGTTCCGGCGTCAGCCGGAAACGGGCGAGATAAGCGGCCTTGTCCTCATTGTAGGCGGCAAGGTCATCCGGCTTGTGGTGCAGTTCGTAGAGGACCTTATCGAGGAGGTAGGCCTCCGTGGTCGGCATCATCTGTCGCCAATTGCTCATCAACGGCTCCTTTGTCAGCGCAGTTGTTCGAGGACCCACGAGAGGAGCGTGGGAACGGTATGGGGGCCGAAACCCATGTGCCCGCCCGGAAAGAGCCGGACCGACTTCGGGCTGCCATGCTCCAGAAGGAGATGGATATCGGCGATTGGGCACTGCTTGTCTTCCTTGCCGTTGACGAGCAGCAGCGGTGCACACGGCTCTGACAGCAGACCCTGATCGAGGAGGGAAAGTTCTCGAAAGCCTTCGACATATTCCGCGTCGTTGGTCGCACCCAGCATGCGGCTGCGCGTTTCCACCAGTTCCATGAGATAGCTGTCGGGATAGCGGGACTGCTCGACCCAGTCGGGCTGGAACATGTAGTGAATGCCGCCGCCCCAGTTGACGGCACAGCGGATATCGTCGGCCATCATATGCGCGAGCTTGGTTGCCCAATGGCCGCCGAAGGACCGGCCGATCAGCGCGATTCTCCGCCCGTCGAGCTGGCGGTTCTCACGAACCCATTGAATGACGGGAAGGAACTGGATCTCGCCGTTGCGGCGCGCTTTGATCGGCGATTGGCCGGTTCCGACATTGTCCATCGCGATCGTCGCGATGCCCGCCGCGACGAAGGCGTTGGAAAGCTCGGTCATCTCCTCCTTCCAGGCGTCCACGCCGCCCCACATGATGACCACGGGAGGCTGCTCTGCGCCCGTGGGGATGCGGAGGTAGCAGCGGATCTCGGAGGTCAGAGCACCCGGCGCGTCGAAGGGAAGCGAGACAGGCACGATCGGCGGATCGGCCAGCGCGCCGAACCGCTCATAGGCCTGAAGTTCGAGCCGGTAGCTTTCCGCTTTCGCTTCGTGGTTCGGACAGGGAAAGCGGCCGAGGAAATAAAAGCCGTAGGCCTGGTAATAGGCTTCGCGTGCGCCCGCCCGATCACCGGCGCGGCTTCTTTCCTCGGCCAGAGCCATGAAGCGGTTGCCCGTGCCAATCCAGGCGCTCGCCCAATTCGCCCCGTCCAGTCCCTGCAAGGCCTCGATCGTCTCGAACGTTGCCTCAGGCTCGGTCAATCCAAGCGGATGAATCCGTTTGGCGAGCCGATCCCGCATCCAAGCCTTGGCATTGTCCAGCGATCGTGGTCCGGTGAGTTCGCCCGCCGTGGCCATTATCGTCATCTATGTGTCTCCATCTCTTAGAGGCGTCGGTGGATCACCAGATCCTTGCGAGCGCCTCTCGTTGCATGTCGGCTGTGTTCAAAGGTAGTCCGAGCACGCGCAGGTGCTCCGTTACGGCCAAGACAAGTTCGGCATTGCTTTCTGCGACATCGCCGTTCGGCAGATGCAGGTTGTTCTCGAAGCCCACTCGGACGTTGCCTCCCATCAATGCGGTGGCGACCGCACAGGCGGCCTCTTGCCGACCGAAGGCGCAAACCGTCCAATGGGTGAATCCATGCGGCGCATTTGCGAGGAATTCGATGAGATCGGCCGGCTGGGCTTGCTGGTCTGTCGTATATCGGCCGAGGACGAAGAGGAGGGGAATCTCCTCGGCGGCAAGAAGGCCGCGCCGGTGAAATTCGACCAGCCGTTCCATGTCCGCTCGGTCATAGAGGATGATCTGCGGAAAGATGCGCTCGCGTCGCATCCAGTAGAGTAAATTTGCGAAGGCCGCTTCATGCGCGGCGTCCGGCACGATCTCCCGCAAAGCAATGGACGCAGCCTCGGGGCGCAATTCCCGAACGAGAGCGATCTGTTCTGTCGGCGAATAGGTACCGAGGGACTCGGTCGTCACTTGAACGATCAACCGGTCGCCGGCCCGGGAGCGGATCGCGGCAATCGCTTCCCGATACCGATCGGCGTCGAGACAATGGCGGCCTTCAGCATCGCGAACATGAACGTGAATCATGCTGGCCTGCGCGGCGAGGCAGGATTCGGCGCAGTCGGCAAGTTCCGCAGCGGAAATCGGCAGGCCCGGATGGTCTGCCTTCGTCTTGCGGCCGCCGTTCGGCGCGATCGCAATTGCCACTGCCCGGCACGGGTTGCCGCGCCCTTGCTCTATGGAATCGACCTGCATCCTTCCTCCCGAATGAGGGTTGGCCGCATCGCAACGCTCAGACGCAGCCAAGCGTCTCGGCCCAATCTTTCTCTGAACCTCCTCAAGAAAATGAGCGCGCTCAAAAAATGCCGGAGAACGCCGGTCTTGTCAATTTGAGCGCGCTCAATTTTTCATTTTTTGTTGGAACCTGCGGAAGTCGGCGCTAGCCGCGCGCCAATCCGAGCGTCATGCGTCCAATCTGAGGACGGCTGGATCTGGTGAAAGGCCACGCATCACGACGTCAATCTGGCGACGCAGTCTGTCCAACCCGGCTACAATATCCAGCGACTCGGCGGAAAGCCACATTCGAAGATCGACCTGATATATGGCGAATATGGCCTGCGCCACGATCTGCGGAGACTCCGTTGAAGAAACCAGGCCCTTCTCCATCGCTTCGGAAATGAGCCGGGTGAGCAGGAGTTTCAGCTTGTCCCTTGTACGATTGAACCGTTCCGCCTGCTTGCCCGACTGATAGAAGTACATTTCGCGGAGCGCCGCCCGAGACAGGACTGGAACTCGGGCGAAATACTCGTAGTGCAGGCGAAGCACGCTGAGCAGGTTTTGAAGAAGGGAGTCTTCGGGCCTGATTGCAGCGCTTGCTTCGGCGATGCACTCTTCAAGGCCGTCGTTGACAATCAGGAAAAGAAGGTCCCGCTTGGTTTCAGCATAAACGAAGACCGTGCCCATGCCGACGCCGGCTTTGCTGGCGATCTCGCGGGTCGTCGTGTCGTCGAAACCCTTCGAGACGAAGAGGTCGAGCGCCGCCTCCTTGATGCGCCGGAGCTTTTCTTCTTTATTCTGTTCCCGCAGTCCGGGCTTCCTTTTTGTTTCCTGCATCCCCGCTTGCCGTCTCCATTGGGCGCCTTGGTTGAAGCTCCAGGCTTTATGCGAAACGGGGCGACATCAGGTCAAGCTGCATGGTGAGAAGATCCCGCCCGGGTCATTCGAAGAGCGCCACGGCGCGGCACCAGCCGGCGGAAGCACGCTTTATCTTGACCGGAAGGCAGGAGACGGTGAAGCCTGTGGCCGGCAGCTCGTCCAGTCTCGTCAGCTTCTCCATGTGCAGGAAAATGCCGTCGCGGCCAGCCTTGTGTCCTTCCCATATGAGGCTCGCGTCCCGCGTTTCGGCAAAGCGCTGGGCGGTATTGCGGAACGGGGCATCCCACGACCAGGCGTCGGTCCCGGTGATATGCACGCCTTGAGACAGGAGCCATAGCGTCGCCTCGCGTCCGACGCCGCAGCCGCGACCGATATAGTCCTGCCGACCATAGGCAGCGCCGGCCGCCGTATTGATGAGAACGATGTCGAACGGCTGGAGTGTATGGCCCGTTTGCTCGACGGCCGATCGAATGTCGTCCAGGGTCGCAACATGGCCATCGGCAAAATGGCGCAAGTCGAGTTTCACGCCCGGACGGATGCACCAATCCAAGGGGACTTCATCGATCGTCCAGGCACGCTCCCCGCCGCTCATCGTGGAGGCGAAATGCCAGGGCGCGTCGAGATGGGTGCCGGCGTGGGTTGTCAAGGTCAACTGCTCGACCGCCCAGCCTTCAGCACCGGGTAACTCCGCTATGTCCAGGCCAGGGAAGAAACGGGCCATCTCCTCGGCACCGTCCTTGTGACCGGAATAGGTGATCTTCGGACCGAGGCCCGGAGGATCGGCCGGAACGTCGTTCTCGATTGCAACCGATAGATCGATGATCTTCATGATGGGTCTCCTGTGAGTGCGGCACGGGCCAAGGCGTCCATATTTTCATCGGCGCGAAAGCCGAGTTTTAGTGAAGTGCGGGCGTCGAGCGGGGGCATGGCGCCAAAGAGGCGTGTGAGCTTGGCATCGTCGCCCCATTCGATCATGGCGCGTCGCCCGGTCACGCGCGCGACCGCCGCGGCAACATCACCGGCGGTGCCATGCAGAACGGGAAGCTGGACGACCGTGGGGACGCGAGGCGAATGGAGGCAGCGTGGAGCAGCGCGGATATTGCCGCCGATCGCGACATCCACCAGCACGATGCCGTTGCCGGCACGGGGATTCATAAGCTTCGCTTGCCGCGATCTTGTGGAAGATAAGGCTCATGAAGGCTGAGCCATGGCCGCCTTGCGCCGGCGGACGCGCAACGATACCGGGAAAGCGGAGACTGATCGCGGAAAGCGCGCCGCGCCGCGTCATGTCGGACAGGAAAATCTCGGTCATCTGCTTGTGCGCGCCATAGCTCAGAAGCGGCCGGAGAGACGTGTTCTCCGTCACAGTCTGGCCGGCGAGGTCGCCATAGACGGCGATGGGACGAGGCAAAGACGAGCCGTGCACGGGGCCGAGTGGCGGACAGACGTTTGGCGAGCTCAAGCGGCGCCATCAGATTGGCGTGATAGCCAAGATCTGGCGCTTGCTTGGCAAGCGCGCCAGGAACGCTTGCCAAGTGAAAGACGAGATCAAAGCCCGGGTCCAACAGAGCCTCAAGGAAGGAGGCATCGGCGAGATCGCCCTTGATTGCTTCAGAGCCGGAAGGCAGTCCGGCGGAAAGTCCGATATCGATCAGCACAAGCTGAGACAGCCCGCTGAGGTGGTTGGCCAACGTATGAGCAAGACCACGCCCCAGAAAACCGCCCGCGCGCATCTCGCGCGGGCCGAGGACACGGAGTGACCAATCATTGATCTGTACGAGCAAGCGCACATGTGCCGGCGCAGTCCCAGTCGTCGTCCCCATCGGAACGTCGGACAGGATCACGCCGAATTCCCCTTCCATATCGATCCCCAGGCTATCGTCGGGGAATGATCTTGGTGACGACGGCCGGGTCGATGCCGGCGGTCCTGAGATTCTCAGCGAGCTTTCCCGCCAAGGACGAACTGATTCAGGCGGTCTGGGGCGGGCGGGCGGTATCGGATGACGCCGTCACCAGCAGGATCAATGCGGCGCGGCGGGCGATTGGTGACACTGGCAAGGAGCAGCGGCTCATTCGAACAGTCCCACGCCGAGGATTTCGGTTCGTCGGCGAGCCGCACGAGCAGGCGACCGGAGCTGAGAAGACATCTGCCGGCGCGGTAGCAATTGACCAGTTGCACACAGGCGCGAATTTGCGGCAGCAGATAACCTTCTGCCGAACATTGGATGGCGTGCGTCTCGCCGTGGCAGCGGCCGGCAGCGGCCCGCCCCTGGTCAAGGCTGCGAACTGGCTGAACCATTTGGAGTTCGACTGGCAGAGTCCGATCTGGTCGCCTCTATTCACGCATCTGGCAGCGCGTTGTCGTCTTATACGCTATGACGAGCGCGGCACGGGTCTGTCTAGCCGCGACTTTCCGGAGTTTTCCTTCGCAGCGTTCGTGCATGATCTGGAGACGGTGGTCGACGAACTCGGGCTCGAACGCTTCGCCCTGTTCGGCGTGTCGCAAGAAGCGCCGATCTCGATTGCATACGCCGTTCGCCATCCTGAGCGGGTGTCCGGGCTCATCCTGTTCGGTGGCTTCGCCCTGGGGTGGCGCTGGCGTGGCAGCCCCGCCGATGTTGCCTGGACCGAGACGCCGATTGCGCTCATTCGCGAGGGATGGGGGCGAGACAATCCGGCTTCTCGCCAAATGTTCACCTCAACCATTATTCCGGAAGCCACACCTGAAGAGATGCGGTGGTTCAACGAACTGGAGCGCGTTTCTATTTCTCCGGAGACCGCGATGCGGTTGCTGTACGTGCTTGGCGATATCGACGTCACTGATCTATTGCCGCGCGTCTCAGTACCGACCCTCGTGCTGCACAGCCGCGGGGATGCGCGTGTTCCCTTTGAGTACGGGCTGAGGCTCGCCCAGGCGATTCCAAACGCCCGCTTTGTTCCGCTCGAAAGCAAAAACCACCTCATCCTCTCCCACGAGCCGGCATTTCCGCGGTTTGTCGAAGAGATTTGCGCCTTTCTGGGCGAGGCCGATGGCGACGCGCGACTTACCCCAATAGATAGGTCGGTGGGGGTCCGCATCTAACGCGCGGCGTCAATCTCAAGGATCCGTCGAGTGACTGCTTTCCGCATCCGCAGTTGCCGTCTGTGATGCGCTACGGCAACGACTGCCTTGGGTCGAAACGCGTCGATCGCAGCTTCCGAGGTAAGGTCTGGAAGTGGCGCAAACCTGCAGCTCGGCGGCATCTATGCATGTCCGCTTCTGGGATACCAACGTGCTCTGCTCAGTGTCTGACTTGGGGCGCACAGCGGTCGTCGCGAAGCGTGGCGGAACGACTGGACCGGGCTCGACCAAGACGTTCATCGCGCCCTTCACCGATGACCGCAGAGGTCGTTCTTCCCGTGAACAGGTGTCGACGCAGCTCACCACCGCCTTGTCATTGGGCAAGCAGCAAGCGAAAACCTAATCCCGCAGTTTGAAGTCCGCAACGAACTCGGCACCGTCGGGATGGAGCGTCAATTCGGACGTGCCCTCCAGAGAATGGCTACACACGCCCTCCAACACTTGCGAGCCGAAGCCCTTGCGAGCGGGGTGTCAAGCGAATCGAGGAATTGACCCCTTTGCCGAATTGAAGAACTGACCCCCTCATTGGTTTGCGGTTTCGTTGGATTCGAGCGCCGCTCCGGCCTTCTGCAGAAGGCCGGAGCGGCGCTTTTCAC
>NZ_JADYVE010000039.1 GCF_020193655.1 Ensifer sp. IC3342 | reverse complement strand
GGCGTTCGAGACTGAGGCGAAATCGTTCGGAGGAGGGCGGGCTCGATGGGAGAAGGCGAAGGCCGCGCAGAGCGCATTCCAGCACGAACGCCATGGCCACGAACACAATGTGAAACATGCGGAATATCGGCATCTAACATGTCAATCGGTTGCCCCGTGCCTCATCTCGTGTGCTGATATTCGAAAGCGACCTGAAAGGGATCTTCCCGGCCGGGAACGCTGATCTGGAGTTGTATGTCGTAGCGGTCGGTGCCCAGAAGCGTGACAAAGTTGCCGTAAGTGATGGTTTCGGCGATCGCCATCGGCCGGAGCTCGATCGTTTTCCTGCCGACACCTCCCAAGCCCGAGACGGTTGCCGTCACTTCGGCATCCTCGATCCGGGCCCCGTTACGCGCGTCGAAGAGCGCCACGACAATATGGTATTGGTGCACTCCGCCTGCAGCGCCATCGTGCATGCTCGCTTCAGGATGCTCCGTCGGATGGCCGCGCACCATGGCCGCGGGCAGAACGCCGAGGTAGACGGCCAGATCATCGACGATCCGGTAGTTCTCATCCTCGGACGTGGCCGATGCATGAGATGTCGCGAGCGCGAACATTAACGCGATGGCGAGCAGCGTCAGCAGGCATCGCCGCCATACCGACCGATCGTCGCGCGTCAGAGCAACTGCGGTCGCTTCAGACCTGTGACCTCTTGACTGCATCATGGCCGTTCTCCTCAAAGATCCGGCTTTGGCGGCGTCAGCTCTGTTATTTCCGCCCCGCGGCATTCGGCTTCGAAAGGCGCGTGAAGCTGCCGAGACGCGGGATGAGGGCCGGCACCTCGCGCATGTATTGCTCGTATGCGGGTCCGAATTCTGCGATGGCCTCGCGTTCTTCCGTACGCGCCAGCCGCACGTACATGAAGACCAGAATCGGGAACATCGCGAGCGTCAGCAATGTCGGCCACTGCAGCAGAAAGCCCAGCATCACCAGCACGAAGCCGACATATTGCGGATGGCGAACGTGTGCATAGGCCCCCGTCGTGGCCAGGGTCCGCCGGCTCTGGGCTTCGTAGAGCACCTTCCAGCCTGCGGATATCAGCAGGAAACCGCCGCCGATGAAAACGAAGCTCAGGAGGTGGAAGGGACCGAAATGTGGATTGGTCCTCGAGCCGAACAGCTCTTCGAGAAGGTGTCCGGCATCGTGCGACAACCAGTCGATGCCGGGATAGCGGCTCTGCAGCCAACCGGAGAGCAGATAGATCGTGAGCGGAAAGCCGTACATTTCCGTGAACAGCGCGACGACAAACGCGCTGAAGGCACCGAACGACCGCCAGTCGCGTTTTGTCTGCGGGTGAAAGAAAGAGAAGGCGAAGATGATGAAGATCGCGGAATTGACGATCACCAGCGACCAAAGGCCGTAGGCAGGAACATTGTCATGCATCGTAGCCTCCCATCTTATCGGGTGCAGTCTTGCGGATGATTGAAGAACTGCGTCAAAACTTCTCCAATGCTACCGAACCTGGGGCGGCCGGCTTTGATGCTGATCAAGAAACCGCCGCGGCCCGCGGGAAGCGGCGATTACACCACTGAAAGCCAGCCGCCGCGAAAGTCGGCGCGTCGCAGCCCAGCAACAACGTAGGGGCATTTGCGCATCAGGTCCCACAACAAGCCGCTCTGATAATTCTCAATCATCAGCACGATCGGACCCTGATTGAGTCCGAAGTGCCACGGCGACACCCACCAGCCGTAGGAATTGCCCGGCTCGCCCGGATGGGTGGGATTGAAGGCTGCCTTGAACCCGTATCTGTTGAACATCTTCAGTTTCGCCTGATGGATGCAGTAGTCGAGGGCCTGCAGTACGATGTCCGGCGCGAAGGGCAGCGACGCGGCGACAGCCCAGGGCGCAAGCGTGCCGTCGTCCGGTCCATAGGGAACGCCGCGGCCGACGTAGTCGTAGAACCCTCGTTCGATGCCTTTCAGCTTGAGCGTTGCCGGACCAGGCCCTTCGCTTGCGGTTATCCCCCAGCAGCATTCGCGGTAGCCTTCGAACTTGCGGGGATTGGCGACCGCATAGGCCCGCTGAACATGGGTCGCGCGGCGGCTGTTTTCGAAATAGTCGATGCCTTTGTCACGCATATAGGCGTCCTGAATGCCACGGAAGTCGATCCAAACGTGAGTGAGCTGGTGCGTGAAGAGCGGCCCCGCGTAGAGATATTCGTAGCCGTAGCAACTCTCCCACCGATAGGTCGAGGTCCAGGCGGAGTAGCTCGATTCCGGAAGCGGATGGGTCGGCGATCCCAGCCCCAAAATATAGAGAAGCAGCGCCTCGTTATAGCCCTCCCAACGGTACTTGAGAAAGCCGGTCTCCGGTGTCCAGCCGTGCGTTACCGTCGCTTCGCCGTTCAGCGCCCACTGCCAATCGGCCCGGCGGTAGAGTGCGTCCGCGATCTCGCCTAACTCCCGTTCGCGAGCGTCCGACGCGTCGAAATACATCGCAGCCGACAAGGCACCAGCCAGGAGCAGGGCGCTGTCGATCGTCGACAGCTCGCACTGCCAGGCGCGCCGGCCTGTCGCCATGTCGAGAAAATGATAGTAGAAGCCCTTGTACCCCGTGGCATCGGGCTCGGATCCTTGAGGACTGCCGAGGAAGAACCGGAGGGTCGTCAACGTGCGCGTCACAGCCGCTTCGCGGCTCATTAGTCCGCGCTCGACCGCGACGGGATAGCATGCGAGGGCGAGCCCCGTAGCCGCGATGCTGGCCGGCCAATTCGCCGCTGTCTTGTCGAGGATCAGGCCATTCGCCGGGTTCACCTCGTTGAGGAAGTAGTCGAACGTCTCGCGCTGAAGCTGTCGAAGCTCGTCGATCGATTTGTCCTCCATCACGAATGGCCTCTTCGTTGCGGGCAGAGTGTGCACAAGCAACTGCGGTCACCAGTCGGAGTCATTGCGATCACTCTCCTGCTCGGGCTGCGGCAGCGGCTGCAGGCTGAGATAGGTGACCGTCGCCATCGCCGCGGGGCATCCCAGCAGCAAGATGGCGGTCAGCAGCGTCCACCACGAGACGCCGAACAGCACGAGGATCAGTCCGCCCAAAGCCAACATCACGGGTAGACATGCCCATGCCATGCGGTACAGGCCAGCCCTTGATCGCGTTGCGGCAGGGTGCGTGGACGTCGGGGTATGTTGAAGCGATTGCGTGCTCATGTCGATTCTCCATCATCGAACCAGCGAAATTTTCGCACGTTTCAGCAGTGCGGAATTGACGATCACCGACAACGAGCTGAGCGCCATCGCCGCCGCCGCTATGATGGGATTGAGGAAGCCGAGGGCTGCAACCGGAATGCCGATGCTGTTGTAGATAAAGGCCCAGAAGAGGTTCTGCTTGATCTTGCGAAGGGTTGCACGCGAGAGTCGGATCGCCATCACGACTTCGCGAACGTCGTCCTTGATCAACACGATCCCGCCGGTTTCCTTGGCGACATCTGACCCCGAGCCGATCGCGATGCCGATTTGAGCTGTGGCGAGTGCCGGCGCGTCGTTTACCCCGTCACCGACCATGGCGACCATCTTGCCGCCGGCTTGCAGGTCCTTGATGATGCGGGCCTTGTCACCGGGAAGCACCTCGGCGATGACCCGATCGATGCCGAGCTGGCGGGCGACCGCCGTCGCGGTGCGCTCGTTGTCTCCGGTGAGGAGTATGACTTCGATCCCCTCGCTGCGGAGCGCGGCCACAGCCTCTTTCGCCTCGGGTTTCAGCGTGTCGGCGACGGCGATGATGCCAATCGCCGTACCGTCCGCAGCGACGAGCATGGCGGTCTTGCCTTCCTCCTCGAGCCGCTTCATCATCTGGTCCGCGGCGGCGATCGGTATTCGTTCATCGCGGAAGTATTGCCGGTTGCCGAGAGCAACGCGCCGCCCGTCGACATTTCCCTTGATGCCCTTTCCGGGAACGGCCTCGAAGTTGGTAACGACGGGGTAGATCAACTGCCGATGGCTCGCGGCACGCACGATAGCCTCGCCTAGCGGGTGCTCGGAACCGACCTCAACCGCCGCAGCGATTGCCAGCACCTCCGCTTCGCTGTTGCCGTCGAGCGGAACGATGTCGGTCACATTCGGTTCGCCGCGCGTCAGCGTGCCCGTCTTGTCGAAGACGACGACCGCGAGCTTCCTTGCCCGCTCGAGCACCTCGGCACCGCGAATGAGGATCCCGGCGTCAGCGCCTTTCCCGACACCGACCATCAGCGCCGCGGGCGTTGCGACGCCGAGCGCACAGGGGCAAGAGATGATAAGGACGGCGATGAAGGCAAGAAGCGCCTGCGGGAAATTGCCCGCGGCCCACCAGCCGGCGAAGGCAAGGAATGCCACCCCCACGACCGCCGGCACGAAGTAGCGTGTCACCTGATCGGCGAGCCTTTGCACCTGAGCTGTGCTTGCCTGCGCCTGTTCGACCATCCTGATGATCTGGGAAAGCGCCGTGTCCTTGCCGACGTGCGTGGCCCGGAAGTGCAGCATGCCGCTGCGATTGAGCGTCGCTCCGATGACCTTCGAACCTTGAGACTTCTCAACTGGCATGGATTCGCCGGTGAGCATGGACTCGTCCACCGAGGATTGCCCTTCCAGGACCTCGCCGTCTGTCGGAATTCGCTCGCCCGGCCGGACGATCACGGTCTCGCCGACCATGATGGATTCGGCTGGTATTTCTGTCTCGACGCCATCGCGCAGCACGTGGGCAACGGCAGGCCTGAGGTCCAGCAGCCGGCGCACGGCAGCCGACGACCGCTTCTTGATGATCTCCTCCATGTACTTGCCAAGGAGAACAAACGCGATGATGACGGCTGAAACCTCGAAATAGACGTCGCGCTCTTCGACCTTGACCGGGAGAAAATCGGGCGCGAAGACCACCACCACGCTGTAAAGGTAGGCGACCGTCGTGCCGAGCGCGATCAGGAAATCCATGTTGATCAGCCGGCTACGGACGGCCTGCCAGGCACCGACGTAGAAGCTCCAGCCGCCTATGAACTGTACCGGCGTCACCAGGATAAACAACCAGACGCCCCAGGTGAACCAGGGCAGCGCCGGGATCGGGACCCAGGTCAGAAGCGTGGCACCAGCCGCGAGCGCGATGAAGGCGCCCGCCCTGAGAATGGCGAGCGCGAGAACCCCTGTGAGGGCGATGGCGACCCTGGTGCGCATGGACTTGAGCTCGCGCTCCGGGTCCTCGAAGGTCCGCAGGCAGGTCTGACTGCAGAAATAGTAAGTGCGTCCGCCACGCTCGGAAGTCAGCGCCGTCGCTTTGTCCACCATCATTCCGCAGATCGGATCTTTGGCGCGCGCGTCGCTGCCAGCGGCATGGGCCGGATGCACATGGGGAGATATGGTTTGGTCATACTGCATGGAACGAACTCCCGGTGCCCTGTGCACCTCACGAGCGGACCGCAGGAAGCTTGAGCTTATTCCCCCGAGGGAACGTGGCATTGATCGTTGTCAAATGCTCCCGCTTAACCGTACGCAGCGCTCCTGTCGCGACTGATCATCGACTGTGCAGCAAACTCCTTGCGCCGGCTGCCAGAGAACTTGAGATGTCGATCGCGTTCGAGAGATGCGCAACCGTGTTCGTGGTGGCGATGCGCGCTGCGTTTTTCCTGAGAGTGGCGAAGCCTTCCTCTGCAAAGAGTGCATGGACCGCAACACAGACGGGCGGCGGTAGGCCAATGGATCGGAGCCGGCGCGCTGCCTCTATCATTGTCTGCGCCGAAGAAACGATGTCGTCCACGAGCACCGGTGTCCGGTCCCGCCATTCATCCATATCCGGCAGGGATATTCGAACGTCTCGGTCGCCGAAACGCTCCTTGCGCAACACTCGATACGGTGCGTCCACCAGCTTCGCCACAATCGAAACCCACTGTTCGCTTTCCATGTCGGGGCCAATCAACAGCGGGCGCTCAACCATGTGCCTGATCCACTCAGCGATGGCCGGGGCCGAGGCGATCACGCTCGATGGTATGGTATAGACGGCGTCGAGCGAACCATAGCGGTGCAGATGCGGATCGACCGTCGCCAGCCAATCGATTTCGCGCGACAGCGCCCGAGCGAAGGTCGCGGAGGAGACCACTTCCCCCGGTTGAAAGCTCTTATCCTGTCGCAGGTAACAGAGATAGGGCGCGATCAGACCGACGCGTCTTGCCCCGACTTGCCGCGCGGCTGAGGCCGCGAAAACCAGGGGGAGGAACTTCGGGTCCGGCCGATCGAGGGTGCAGACGATCGCGACATTGCGTCCGGCCGGGCTTGTCGCCAGACGGAGGTAGGTTTCGCCGTCGGGAAAGCTCCGGGTCTCCAGCTCGCCTGTTTCGGCTTCCAAAGCCGACGCCAGACGTGACGCGAAGTCTTCATTGCCGGGAAGGGCAAACAGCAGGGGGCGGTCGGCTATTTTCTCAGCCATCATGCGGTCTCCGGTTCTAGCAAGGCACTCCCGGCCACCTCGGGGCTTGGAGCCCGGATTCCGTCCAGCCTGGTGCGTTTGAGCAGGAGGGCGTTGACGGCGACCAGCGCCGAGCTGCCGGACATCGCCAGCGCCGCGACCTGTGGGCTGAGCACGAACGGATAGAAGACGCCCGCGGCGAGCGGAAAGGCGATAACGTTGTAGCCTACCGCCCACCAGAGGTTCTGATGCATCTTGCGGAGCGTCGCCCTCGATAGCGTCATCGCCCCGACTACGTCATAGGGCTCACTCTTCATCAGCACGACGTCCGCGCTTTCGATCGCCACGTCCGTACCTGCGCCGATCGCGAAGCCCACGTCGGCCTGCGTGAGGGCCGGCGCGTCGTTGACTCCGTCGCCCACCATGCCGATTTTAAACCCCTGTGCCTGCAGCTCCTTGATCTTGTCCGCCTTCTGCGCGGGCAGCACGTCCGCGAGCACGATATCGATACCGAGCAATCCGGCGATACGCTGGGCGGTTCCCGCATTGTCCCCGGTGAGCATGGCGACCTTCACCCCCTGCTCATGGAGTTTCGCGATGGTCGCGGCTGAGTTCGGCCGCGGGGCGTCCGCCACCGTGATCAACCCGACGAGTTTTCCGTTCCGTGCGACGTAGGTGACGGTTCGGCCCTCCCCCTTGAGAGCCTCTGCCCGAGCCCCCAGATCTCCCAGCTCGATGTTGTTTTCGTCCATCAGGCGGCGGTTGCCGACCAGCACGGGCAGCCCGGACACCTCAGCACTGGCCCCTCGGCCGTCCATGTAACGGAAGTGCGCAATCTCGGGTCTCGGAATGTCCCCGGCGCGTTCGAGGATCGCGAGTGCGATCGGATGATCAGAATTACCTTCGATCGCGGCAGCGATGCCGAGCAGTTCGTCCGGGGAAATCATGGTGTCCGGCAGAACATCGATGACCTTGGGCTGGCCCATCGTCAGCGTCCCGGTCTTGTCAAAGACGATCACGTCGAGCTTCGTTGCCTCCTCGAGCGCCGAGGCGTTCTTGAACAGGATGCCGTTCGCAGCGCCGAGGCCGGTGCCCACCATGACAGCCATGGGGGTGGCGAGACCGAGCGCGTCGGGGCAGGCGATAACGAAGACGGTGATGGTCAGGGTCAGCGCGAAGAGCAGTGGCTGTCCCAGCACCCAGAACCAGACGGCGAAGGTCAGCAATCCGACGAGCACGGCGGCGAGCACGAGCCACTGTGACGCCCGGTCGGCCAGCAGTTGGGAAGGGGCCTTCGAGTTCTGTGCCTCCTGCACCAGTTTGACGATCTGCGCGAGAGCCGTGTCAGCTCCGACCTTGGTGGAGCGGTATTTGAGCGTCCCGCTTTTGTTGATCGTCGCCCCGATCACCTGGTCTCCGACCTTTTTGGCTACGGGCATGGACTCGCCGGTCAGCATCGACTCGTCGATGGTCGATTCTCCCTCGATAACCTCGCCGTCGACGGGGAGCTTGTTGCCGGGACGAAGGACGACAATGTCTGCGAGTGCCACTTCCGAGGTCGGGATCTCGACCTCTCTGCCGTTCCTAAGGACGGTGGCCCGCGGCGGTGCCAGATCGAGCAGTGCCCTTATCGCCGCTGACGCTCCGGCTCGAGCGCGCATCTCGAGCCAATGCCCGAGCAGAATGAAGACGAGCAGCACGGATGCGGCTTCATAAAACTGCTGCCCCTCGAAGAAGAACGTCGTTCCGACGCTGAAGAGGTAGCCGGTGCCGACGCTCAGCACTACCAGCACGGCCATGTTCAGGACGCCGTTCCTGAGCGCCCGCCAGGCGGCCACGAGGAACGGCCAGACGGGATAAAGGATGGCCAGGCTCGCCAGGATGAACATCGCCGAGTCCATGCTCAGGCCGAAGGGTGGCTCGAACAGCGGATCGACCAGGCCCATGGGATCCATGGCGAATATCGGCAGCGTGAACGCTAAGCTGATCAGGAAACGATTGCGCATGTCGCGCACCATCTCCTGCATGTCCATGCCCGCACCGTGGCCCATCTCGTGCGCGATAGCATCGTGTGGGACACCTGTGGGAGCGACATGGCTCGTGGCGGCATCCGTATGCATCCTGGATTTGCAGACGTGGTGCGGCAGGGATTCGCCGCGGCAATGGAAACCGCAGCGTTCGATCTCGCGTGCGAGTGCGGTTTCGTCCGTCAGGCCTTCATCGAATGTCACGCTTGCACTTGTCGATCCGGCGTTCATGGCGACCGACCGCACGCCGTGCAGTGCTTCCACCCGCTTCACGACCGCGTTGAAATCTAGCGTGCTCAGCAGGCCGGCGATCTTCAATGTCACGGTTTTCATCGTGTCAGGTCCTCCCAGCAGTCAGGCTCGGTAGCCGAAGGTGTCCATCATGCCCGCAGCCATGTGGTAGAGGTGATGGCAATGGAACGCCCACTGACCGGGATTATCGGCATCGACCGCGATCGTCACCGACTTCGCCGGCGGCACGAGCACCGTGTCCCGGACCGCACCACCGATGCGCCGACCGTCGATCGCGACGACCTGGAATCGGTGGCCGTGAAGGTGCATGGGGTGCGCCATCATGCTCGTGTTCATCATGGTGACCTCAACCCTCTGCCCCGACACGACTTCTATTGGTTCGGTTGTTGCCAGTCCCCAGCGATATGCCGCCATGTCGCCCGTCAACCGCATCGTGAACAACCGGTCCGCGTTGCGAAAGGCCAGAGGAGCAAGCGGCTCGAGGCCGGATTCCAGCGTAAGGTCAAGAACAGGGCCGGGCTCCGATCCCGTCACGCTGACTTTGGAGACTTTGGCACCCGTTGTCCGCAGCACGACTCCTGTGCGTTCGGTCGCACCCTCGCGAAGCGCCAGGATCGGGAATGACCGCGCCTCCCTCGGCAGTTCCAGCCTGAGGTCGACACGCTGGCCCATGCTCATTGGGAAACGCGTTCCCTTGACTGGCTTCACCTCGTGGCCATCCACCGCCACCAGTTCTCCGCGGAGGTCTCCCGTGTCTATTGTGAAAGCCGTCGCCGTCGCCCCGTTGATGATCCGGAGGCGCACTCGGCCGCCGCGCTCCACCGCGACGACCTCCGGGTCATCCAGGGTGCGGTCATTGGCGAGGTAGGCGTCATATTCGATATCGTTGAGGTCCATGGCCGGCATGCCGGGCATGTCCATGGCTGACATGCTCGGCGCACCATGCTGAGATCCGTGCATGTTGACCGCATCGTGCGCCGCCAGAGGGCCGTTCGTCAGCCCGGCCAGCAGTTCTTCCGGCGTTTTGAATGAGAAGTCGTGAAGAAGGATCACCACCTCCTGTTCGTCCTGCCCCTCGTCGTCCCGTCCCGCGACGATGAGGGGAGCGGCCATCAGTGCCTGTTCCTGCAGGGTGTGCGCGTGCATCCAGTGGGTGCCTGCACGGCCGACGGGGAAGTTATAGGAGCGAGTCTCTCCGGCCTTCAGCAACGGCAATGGCGCTCCGGCGACCCCGTCGCTCTGCCAGGGCGGCGTCAGGCCATGCCAGTGCACGATGGTGTCTTCGGCAGTTCGGTTTTCGAGAATCACATTGAAGGCGTCGCCCTCTTTGAAGCGCAGGCCTCTGGAGCCGTCTGGTTGTTGGAGACCGAAGACGCTCGCCGACTTGCCGTTCACCTCGATGGTGCGGCGGATGACGCGGAGGGTTCTTGCAGCCGTACCATTCTCCGCGAGGGCAGGGGGTGCAAACATGGATGGCAGGGATAGGGCGGCCGCGCCCGAGAGAGCGGCGGCGAGAAAGTCACGGCGTTTCATAGTAGGTTTCCTCAGTTGGCTTGTAAGCTGTGGGCCGCTGCGGGAGCGCAGATGATTTCCAATCATGGCCGTTCCTCCGGATCGCGGGGCGCTCCGACCTGAACGGTTTCAGGATTGGCGTCGAAGTAGGCGAGGGCATATTCGAGTTCCCCGGCCGACTCGGCGTGGACCGAGAAGAGAGGCTGGCCCGCCGAGACCTCGTCGCCCATCCTCACATGCATTTCGACGCCTGCCGCCTTTGAAGCGGGCGCGCCCGCGAGCTTGGCGACGCGAGCGATCCTCCGGTTATCGATGGCAGCGATCTGGCCGCTTTGCGGGGCGAGGCAAGGATGAGTGAATGCAGCCGTCGGCGGAACGCGAAGGCCCCCTTGGGCGTCGCAGATGCGCTGAAACTTCGCCCACGCCTGGCCGTTCGCGATCGTATGCGCCGCCATCGCTTGTCCCTCGCCGGGGGCGGCTCTTCCCGCCAATTCCAGCAGTGCTCCGGCGAGAGTGCAGGCCCGCACGTGCAAGTCCGCCGGATATCCCGGTGTCTGTCGCAGCACGGCGAGGACGTCACACGCTTCGAGGGCCGGGCCAATGCCGCGTCCGACAGGTTGACTGCCGTCCGAAAGGACAACAGCCGTCGCGATACCGAACTTTGCCGCAACGGCAGTGAGTCTTGCCGCCAGCGCCTCCGCCGCTTCCTGGCTCCTCACCTTTGCGGTCGGCCCCACCGGAATGTCCAGCACCAGATGCGTCGCGCCGGCTGCCACCTTCTTCGACAAAACGGACGCGACGAGCTGCCCCTCGGAATCGAGATCAAGCACCCGTTCCACTCTGATCAACAGGTCGTCGGCCGGGCTGAGCCGGACAGCCCCGCCCCAGACGATACACCCGCCTTCCCTGTCGACGACGCGCTTGATCGTAGCTAAATCGAGATCCACCGGCGCGAGCCTTTCCATGGTGTCCGCGGTTCCCGCGGGAGACGTGATCGCTCGCGAAGAGGTCTTTGGCATGATCAGCCCTAGAGCCGTCGCCACGGCGACGACGATCGGCGTCGTGCGGTTGCCCGGCAGGCCGCCGACGCAGTGCTTGTCAACAACGGGAGACCGCCCCCAAGAAAGTGTCTCGCCGACGTCGACCATTACGCGCGTCAGGGCGACCGTTTCCTGCTCATCGAGGGGAAATGCCGAGCCGGATGTAAGGTAGGCGGCCGTCTCCACTGTGGAGTAGCGCCTCGCGGCGACGTCCCCGATGATGCCTCGGAATTGCGCTTCAGTGAGCCTGTTCCCGAAAATCCGCGAGCGAACGTGCCGGAACGACTCGAGCGGCGGGGGATGGCTCGCGGCGAGCAGGTCGCCTTCGCGCACATCGAGGAGCTGCCAGGCCGCTTCCGAAAGTCCCGCCTCGCCCATACCCACGAGGTCGGAAGACACCTGATAAAGCGTGGCGATGGCGCTCCTGCCGCCGGAGGCCAGCAGCACTCTCGATCGCGAGGTGAAACCCTCGGAACGGCAGACATGGCAGTCCTCGCGCATGAACACCACCGGATCGTCCGATGTTAGAACACCGAGCCGCTTTGCTTTGAGCCGCGGCAGCGCCGTTGCGCCGCCGGATGAGTTTGAAGGAACGGGTCTCATCGCAGCACCACCTTCTCGAGATAGACGGGGGCCCGGCAGTTCCAGCCGAGCTCGGTCTCGATCCGGCTGCGCAGCGCCTGCGAGGCGCTGGGCTCTCCGTGGCAGATGAACGTCTCGCGAGGCGGGACCGCGAAGCCGCCGAGCCATTTGATGATCTCATCGGCGTCGGCGTGAGCGGACAGCATCGACAGGTTGTGGACTTCGGCACGGACCGGGACTTCCTCTCCGTGAATTCTGATGCTCTGAGCGCCGCCCACCATGGCCGCGCCCCTCGTTCCGGCCGCCTGGAAGCCAGCGAACAGGATCGCATTGCGGCGTTCGGGGGCGAAGCGCTTCAAGTGGTGGAGGACGCGGCCGCCAGTAGCCATGCCGCTCGCAGAGATGATCACCTTGGGCACCGGGTTGTGTGTGAGCGCCTTCGATTCCTCCACGTCCCGCACATACTGTGCGATGTCGCACGCACGGACACAGGCGTCGCGAGGCAGGCGGTGATCGTCGAGGTGCGTGCAGAGCAACTCGCTCGCGTTGATCGCCATGGGGCTGTCGAGGAACACCGGGACGGGGCGCAGTTTTCCGGCCGCGATCGCGCGTTCCAGGTGATAGAGAAGCGCCTGCACCCGCCCCACGGCGAATGCCGGGATCACGACGGTGCCGCCCCGCGCCGTGGTGCCGCTGATGACCTCGGCAAGCGCATCCTCCGGATTTCCACGGTCGTGGCGGCGGTCGCCATAGGTGGACTCCACGACCAGATAGTCGGCCGCAGCCACCGTTTCCGGATCGAGCATGACCTCGTCGTCGAAACGGCCGAGGTCGCCTGAGAAGACGACCCGCGTGCCGTTCCACTCGAGATCGATGGTCGCCGCCCCCAGGATGTGCCCAGAGTGGCGCAGCGTCACCGCGAGACCTCCGCCGAGGTCCGTCCGACGACGGAACGGAACCGTCATCATTCGAGCGAGCGCTGCCTCGGCGTCCTTCACCGTATAAAGGGGCTTAGCCGGCGAGTGCTTCGAGAAGCCGTGCCGGTTGGCGTAGGCGGCGTCCTTCTCCTGCAGGAAGGCGCTGTCCCTGAGCAGGATGTCACACAGCTCCATGCCGGGGTGGGAGCAATATATCCGCCCCGCAAACCCGTCCCGCACCAAGGCGGGGAGATAGCCGGAGTGGTCGATATGGGCGTGGGTCAGCAGAACCGTATCGATTGTCGAGGGCGGCACGGGAAAGGCTTCCCAGTTCCGGGCCCGGAGTTCCTTGTGGCCTTGGAACAGGCCGCAGTCGACAAGGACCCGGCGTTCTCCATCATCGAGGAGGTAGCGCGATCCGGTGACGGTGCCTGCGGCACCGAAGAACGAAAGAGAAAGGGGCATTGCATTGCGACCTTTGCATGAAGTGCGCGCCTGGCGGCGGATAGCACACTGGGGCCGTCTCCGGTCCGGAAGGACAACGAGGCGGTGGCGGTGGCGCTCGAGCGCCTGGTCAGTCGAAATGCTTGGGGGGAGGCAGTTCACCCTTGGGGTGAAGCCCTGCACCGGTTTGCTCGGATGGAAAGCCCCATCTCTGGCGGCGAGATTGAAGCGCGGGGATGGCGGAGCCATCAGCTTGATACACCGCTCCAAACCCGCAGTAATGCGCACCGAAGGCAGGCATGCAACACGGCTCGGCGGAAATGGACCTGCAGCCGTCCTCGTCACAATCCTTATGAATATCCAATGTGGGGACGTCCGCCATGACGTGGTCGGCGACCGTCGCAACGTGGCCGCGCGAGATTGTGGGACTCGAGGCTGCGATCGCTACGCCAAAAGCCGCCGTCAAGCTGAAAAACAGCAGGGCTAAGAGGATACGAGCGGCTGGGCGCGATCGGTTCATGAAATGGATTGTCTCCATCTGAGTGGATCGATCATTGAGCGAGATCAAACCCAACCGGGAATTAGCCTCGATATTGCCCCTGCCGGGAGGGGTGCGCCAGGACCGCTGCACGTTCTGGGGCCTCGCCGATCAAAGCCGGTCCAGTCATCTTATCGTCACGGCCCCAATCCTTTGACCGGGATCAATCGCCCGCTGCGCGCACGATGCTTGAGAACCGCATCAGCGGACTGCCTGTGTGCGACGACGACGGCAAGTTGGTCGGCATCTTATCGGAGGGCGATTTGTTGCGGCGTGCGGAGTTGGGATCGGCGGCATGGCCCAGCGCCCTGCGAGAGAGAACGGAACCGGAGGCCTTCACCAATAGATATAGCTGGCGCGTCGGTGACGTGATGACCCGGCCTGTCGTCACGGTTGATGAAGACACGCCTCTCGGCCGCATTGGCGCGATAATGGCTGCCAACCAGATCAAACGGATTCCGGTCATGCGAGCTGAAGAGATGGTCGGCATCATAAGCCGAAGCGACATTCTTCGGGCGATCGCTGCCGCCGTGCCTGATGCGGTAGCCGGAGGTGACGAGGCGATGCGGCGTGCCGTCCTGGCGCGGCTTTGTTCCGATCTCGGGCTCGACAGACGGGCCATCGACGTGACGGTCGAGAATGGAAACGTCAGCTTGTTGGGACAGGTCGACAGCCAGGCAGAACGCGAGGCCGCCCGTGTCGCTGCCGAGACAGTCGGCGGTGTGGGGGGCGTAAGGAACAGGTTGCGTGTGGTCCCCGACTGAACGCGTATCGAGCGAGGGGTTGGGCGTTCAGCAAGTCTCACCCCCGCGCGCCATGGCGCGTGCCGCGGACTGGCTAACGATAACGATATCGCCAAGCAGGCGTCGCAGTATCATCCGTCTGCGTGTTGTCGGGGATCATGATCGATCGCCGGCAGGTGTTTCGGACATAACCGCGAGGGCTCGCCGGAGATACGGAGCTGGCGGTGCTTGGCGAACTTGATCTGCGTCAATGTGGATCGTCCCAGCCGTCGTACCTTGAAGACCAGCCCTTTACCGAAGGTTAGGAGAGGCGAAATGGCGACACTGCGGACGATCCTGCTGGCGAGCACAATGCTTATGCTTGGCACGCCAGGCTTTGCAGAAGACGCGCACCACCCTGAGGCCACAGGCGGGCAGATCAGCGAAAAAGCTGTGCAGCCGGCGGTTCCCGCCGCGAATCCGGTCGCCGCGATGCCAGGCGGAATAATGTGCGGTGACATGATGGCCGGTATGATGCGGATGATGGCCGGCGGACAAAACCCCATGAGCATGATGGGCGACCAGGCATCTGCGGGGCAGACCGGCATGGGTGCGATGGCCCAGATGATGGCCCCCGAACACGTCGAGGGACGTATCGCGTTCCTGAAGACGGAGCTCAAGATAACGCCTGAGCAGGAGGCGTCTTGGAACGCCTTCGCCGAGGTTCTGCGCGCCAATGCCGGCGGCTTACAGGATGGCATGATGCAGATGTCAGGCGCGATGAACGGGCAGGGCGGTGCCGCCGCGACCCCACTGCAGCGCATCGAAGCGAGGGAAGGCATTCTGAGCAGCCGCCTCGAAAGCATGCGCAAGTTGAAGGCTGTTCTCGCGCCTCTCTATCAGTCGTTCGATGGAGCGCAGAAACAGAAGGCTGACAGACTGCTCGTGCCTCCGATGATGGGCATGATATAAGGAGACCATTCCGATGAGCAGCGAAGAGCGGCAACCAACGCCGGATTTGCACGGCGAGCATGAGAGAGACGTTGCGGAGCCTGCAGGCTTCTGGCGCTCCGAGACAGGGATCGTGCTGATCGGTTTTTTGTTGATCGGCGGATTTCTTCTCGTCTCCGAGCATCGCCTGCACGCCCTCGGCTATCTTCCTTATCTGCTCGTCCTTGCCTGTCCCCTCCTGCATATTTTTCATCATAGTCATGGCGGCCATGGCGCACACAAGCGCGGTCTGGAGCATCGCGGGGCACCCGACGTCCGCTGAGGCGCATGCGGGTTTACGACGACCGCTCCTGCGTCCCGCGCGCGCCCGGAGGAGACGATGACGGAGACGATATTTCGCGCCCGGTCCCTGACGAGAACCTACCTGACCGGTGAAGTTGCCGTGCAGGCACTGCGTGACCTCAGCCTCGACATCGGGGCGGGTGAACTGGTAGTCATGCTGGGTCCGTCCGGGAGCGGCAAGTCGACCTTGCTGAACATCATGGGCGGCCTTGATCGCCCGACAAGCGGACAGCTTTTCTTCCGAAACACCGAGCTTACGGCCCTCGGCGAACGCGGACTCACGCTCTACCGGCGTGAGCACGTCGGCGTTGTCTTCCAGTTCTATAATCTCATACCGAGTCTGACCGCCTACGAGAACGTCGCCTTGGTCACAGAGATATCACCCAATCCCATGCGACCCGACGAGGCTCTGGCGCTGGTCGGACTTGAGGCTCGGCGAAATCACTTTCCCGCACAGCTCTCCGGGGGAGAACAGCAGCGGGTGGCCATTGCTCGGGCGATCGCCAAACGCCCGGAGGTATTGCTCTGCGACGAGCCGACCGGCGCGCTGGACTCCAAGACGGGCATTCGCGTGATCGACGCGCTGGTCAACGTCAACACCGAACTCGGAACCACGACGCTCATCATTACCCACAACGCCAGCATCCAGGCGGTCGCCGACCGTGTGCTCTTCTTTGCCGACGGCACGATTTCGAGAATTCAGGTAAATGAGCGGCGGCTCACCGCCGAGGCACTGACGTGGTGACGCATGGCCACTCTCGACACCAAATTGAAGCGGGATCTGAGGCGGCTCTGGGGTCAGGTCCTCGCCATCGCCCTGGTGCTCGCCGGCGGTGTCGCATCCCTCGTGCTGTCGACCGGATCGTTCCGGTCACTGGATGAGACGCGCACCGCCTATTATGAACGGTACGAGTTCGCTGACGTCTTCGCGGAGGTGACACGGGCTCCGAAGACGCTCGTGACGCGGATTGCCGAGATCTCCGGCGTTGCCGTCGTCGAGGCCCGGATTGCCGAGCTCGCGCTTCTCGACATCCCGGACTACCGCGAACCCGCGACCGGGCGGTTCATTTCGCTTCCGGAGGGCGGTCCTCCGCTGCTCAACCGCCTCTATATGCGAGCCGGCCGCCTGCCTGACGCGAACGATCTGGACGAGGTGGTGGTCAACGAGAGCTTTGCAAAGGCGCACGGCTTCGGACCGGGCGACCGTTTCTCCGCCACGCTCAACGGCCGCAAGCGTGAGCTTACGATCGTCGGCATCGCGCTGTCACCGGAATATGTCTACGCGATCGGGCCCGGCGACCGGATGCCCGACGATCGCCGATTTGCAATAATCTGGATGTCGGAGCGGGCCTTGGCCGAGGTCTACGGCCTGGACGGCGCGTTCTCCTCGGTGAGCCTCAAGCTCATGCCGGATGCCGTGGAGACGGAGGTCATCGATGTGCTCGACGATTTGCTCGAGCCCTATGGCGGCGGCGCGGCGCACGGGCGCAAGGATCAGACCTCTCATGCCTATCTCGATCACGGCCTCGACATGCTCAGGAACATGAGCCGCACGCTGCCGCCAATTTTCCTCGTCGTCAGCGCCTTCCTCGTCAACCTGACGCTCAGCCGATTGGTCGCGCTCGAACGGGAGCAGATCGGCCTGCTCAAGGCGCTCGGGTACTTCAATACCAGCATTGTCGCCCACTACCTGAAATTCGTCGCCGCCATCGCCCTCATCGGCATCGTTGTCG
>NZ_JADYVE010000038.1 GCF_020193655.1 Ensifer sp. IC3342 | reverse complement strand
CGAAATTGAACTGCCGGTCGCGGCAGAAAGCTGCCTGCTGAGTTCGCCGCGAATCCAGTCACTTGAAACGAGGCTTGGCAAGACGACGATGGAAGCGACAGCAAGCGCACTGAGCGCCAGAAGACTTAGAAAGAAGCGCTTCATGTGCCCTCCGTCTTTCAAAAGCGGCTGATTCGCTATGGTTTTCCAGAAGGTGCCCTTTTGCAAATGTTGCGTGGAGCTCGAGCTATTCCCGGCAGGGGATCGTCGTTTCGAATGAGACCTTTCGGATCGCCTTGAAGTTTGTTGTCACTCACGACGCCTGCGTTGGAGCTGATACAACGTGGCAGCGTGGATCGGAGCGGAAGATGCGACGCGCTTCTTCCTTTCAGCCATCACGATTCTTGAACAGGAACGCGGTGTACTCGGGGTCCAGCGTCGGGACGCAGGACAAGGCGCTCGGCTGCGTGCTTGGCTCGACAGTTATGTGCGCCCGGAATTCGCCGGCCCTATCCTCTCGGTTGACGATGCGGTTGCGACCCGTCGCGCGCACCTGCACATCCACGACCGGCGCAACGAGGCCGACGCGCTGATTGCGGCGACCGCTCTCGTCCACGATATGATCGTCGTGACGCGAAACACTCGAGACTTCGAGGGCACTGGCGTCGTTATTGTTGATCCTTGGCAAGGCTGACCACACCACTTCCACTCGGGTGCCTTCGGGCGACCTTGATTGCAGGATCTGATCGAATCCTTTCAAGGCGAGGGATGATTGTGTGTCCAGCCGGAGACATAGGTGACAGAACGTACCTGAGACATGAGTGACAACCTCGTGCCGAACGGGTTGTCGATGGTTTGCAAGGTCCTTTGCTACAGTTCGATATATCCGAGCTCATAAGTGCATGAAGAGCCAAATGCCGTCGTCGACTTCCTTGATTCCGAGTTTCTGGCCGGCCAGCACCGTCGAGATGTTGATCTTCTTGCGGTAGATGCAGATGCGGCCACAATTGGTGACGAGCGCATCGCGATCGTGGAAGGGATAGTCGATTTCCGGCAAGCCCTGGTAGGGTCTTGAGGATGGGAGATAGCGACTGGCGGGGACCTTCATTTTCCAGCATCAATCCGCTGTCATGAAATCGCGATAGGCGGAATGGATGGTGACCTTGCAACAGATCGCGTTTCATGCCGGCTGCTCGCTGGCAACGGTTTCCCGCGTGCTGAAGGGCGACGGACCAGTCAGCGCCGAGATGGTGCGCCGTGTGCGCCGGGCGGCGGCCGAGCTCGGCTACCGGCCGCCGTCTTCGGCCGGTGCCGCTGGCGTTCGTAACCGTCCCGTCGTCGGCGTGCTGGTGCCGAGCGTGACCAATCCCGTCTTTGCCGCCTCGTTGGCCGGCATCCAGCATCGCCTGCAGGCTGCCAAGCATGGAGTCCTGATCGCTCAGTCGAATTATGACCCGGCCTCGGAACCCGCGGCGGTTGCCGCGCTCCTGGAGCAGCGGCCGACCGGGCTGATCCTGACGCTCTGCAATGCCGAGACCAGCCAGGCGCTATCGGCAGCCCTGCCGCCGACGATCCTCCTCAACAATCGACCGGTTGCACGCTTTCCCGCCGCTGTGACCGTCGACAATCACCGCGCCGGTTATGAGATTACTCGCCACATCCTGGCACACCGGCACAGCCGCATCCTGTTCGTCTCCGGTTATTTCACCTCCTCCGACCGCGCGCGCCTGCGTTACGAAGGCTATTGTGCGGCGATGCAGGACGCCCGACACGCGCCGTTCCCGGCGATGGAGATCCCATTCGTTCACGGTTACGAGCATCTGGAGCTCGCCGGCGTCATGGAGAGACACCGCCCAACTGCGATCATCGCGTCAAACGATCTGCTGGCGGTGGGCGTCATGGCGGCGCTTCGCCGGGAAGGCCTGTCGGTGCCGAGCGACGTCTCGGTCGCGGGCTTCGATGGTATTGCGATCGGTCGCCTCATGAACCCGGCATTGACGACCATGGCGATGCCCGACACCGACATGGGCGTTGCGGCTGCCGCGATGCTGCTCGACATCGCCGAAAATGCTTCCGAGTGCCGGCATCTCTGCCTCGACCACCGGCTCTATCTGGGCGAGACCGTCCGAACCGTTTCTTAGCTACAGACGACGAGGCCACCCGGCGGTCTCCCAACGGGTGGCCTTTTCGCGGTTTTTGTGCCCCGTCAGCTCCTGGGCAGCAGGCTTTCCACCTCCGCGGCGGCATCGTCGAGCGCCTCCTCGGGCGTCGCCGACTGTTCGACGACACGTGACAGGTTCTCGACGATCGTCTGGGTGACCTTGACGCCGTTGGTGCCCGGGAAAGCGTACCACGGGATCATCCGGGGCATCTGCTCGAGGCCGGCTCGGAAGAGCGGGTTCTCCTTATAGAAGTTCGCGAGGTATTCCGGCGACTTGGCGGCGAGCTCGTTGTTCGGCACGTAACCGGTGCCGGGAACAACGATCGAGGCGCCGTAGGGGCCGGCGGCGAACTTGGCGAATTTCCAAGCAGCTTCCTGCTTTTCAGCGTCGCGCGTCAGGATAACGACGGCATTGCCGCCCGTCGGCAGCTTGCCGTTCACAGTGTCGATCAGCGGAATATGCGCCGTGCGAAGCTCGAACTTGCCACCGACATTCTTGATCGTGTTGCGGAGCGCCCCGGTCGTCTGGAAGGCGAAGCCGACCTTGCCAGCGACGAAAGCTTGTTCGCCCGCCTGCTTGGTCAACACCGGCAGGCCGCCTTCCTTGATCATGCGATCGAGCACCTGGATGGCCTTCAGGCCTTCCGGGCCATTGAAGGCGACCTTGGTCTCGTCTTCGTTCAGCATGCGCCCGCCGGCGCCGAAGAGGAGGGCGGAGAACATCCAGTCGTCGCCCTGCCAGCGGAAGTCGATGCCTTCGACGCCGTCGCCGAGCGCCTTGATCTTGCCGCCGAGCGCGATCACCTCGTCCCAGGTCTTCGGCGGATTTTCCGGGTCGCCGCCGGCTTTGCGCACGAGATCAGCATTGTAGTACATGATCGGATTCGAGGTCGCGAAGGCGAGGCCGACCTGCTTGCCGTTAACTTGGGCAAGCTTCAGGATATTCTCCGAGAAGCCCTGTTCGGCCATGTTGCCGTCTTTCGCGATGAACGGTCCGAGATCGACCGGGATATCGCGCTCGTTGACCATGCGCAGGCGGTTCAAGCCGATGAAGGTGAGATCGGGCATCTCGGCCGTGCCGGCCTGGCGCATGATCGTCTGGATGCCTTCCTCGTAAGTGGCGGAGGGATTGGCGAAGGTGATCCTGATGTCCGGATTTTCCTCCATGAACTTCTTCGAGATCGTATCCATCACGTCCTTGAAGAAGCCGGGCATCGGATAGTGCACCGTCAGCACCGTTTCGGCGTGAGCCGGAATGGCCAAGGTCATCGACACCGCCGCGGCGGCAAGAAGTTGCCTGAAATGTTTCATGACGCTCTCCTGGTTTAAACCGGTCAGCCCTTGAGACCGGTCATGGTGATGCCCTCGACGAAGCGCTTCTGCGCGATCAGGAACGCGGCGATGAGGGGAAGGGTGATGATCAGCGTCGCGGCCATCAGTGCGCCGTAGTCGTCGCCGGCTTCGGCTGCGCGGAAATAGAGAAGGCCGAGCGGCGGGGTGGCGTAGTTCTGGTTGGTGACGACCACGAGCGGCCAGAACAGGTCGTTCCAGTGCGCCACCACCGAGAAGATCGCGAAGGCCGTGATCGCCGGCCAGGCGTTTGGCACGACGACGCGCGCGACGATGCCCACCTCCGACATGCCGTCGAGACGCGCGGCGTGAATCAGGTCGTCGGGGATCGCGCGGAAGAACTGCAGGAACAGGAAGATCGCGAAGACCGAGATCGAGAAGGGTGCAACCAGCGCGGCATAACTGTTGAGCACGGCGAGCCGGTCGAAGGCGACATAGAGCGGCAGCGCGGTCGCATGGATCGGTACCAGCAGCCCCAGCATGACGAGGACCATCATGAAGCGCGCGGCGCGGAACTTGAGCTTTGCCATGGAGTAGGCGCAGGGGATGGCGACGACGACCTGGGCGAGGAAGATCAACGCGCAGACGATGACGCCGTTCAAAAGCAGCGTCGGCATCGAGACGCGCGACAGCGCCTTCACAAAGTTCTCGACATAGGACCATTGTTCGGGGACCAGCGAGAGCGAGGAGGAAAAGATCTCGCTCTGGGCCTTGCCGGCGGTCGAAATCATGAAGATGTAGGGCGCGAGGAAGAGAAGCGCGCCGAGCGACAGGAGGCAAAAGCGCAGGATGCGGCCGATGGTGATGCTGTGGGCGGTCATGCGTAATGCACCTTCCGGTCGAGGACGCGGTACTGCAGGAACATCAGGACGACGAGGATTGCGAGGAAGACGACCGTCATCGCCGACGCGTAACCGACCCGGAGGTAGACGAAGCCCTCCTGGTAGATGGTGAAGAGCAGCACCTCGGAGGCCTTGTTCGGCCCACCTTCGGTCAGCGTCTTCACCGTCTCGAAGACCTTGACGGAATTGATAATGCTGATCGTGGTCACGAAGAGCATTGTCGGCCCGAGCATCGGCCAGGTGACGAGCCGGAAGCGGTCAAGCCAGGACCTGGCGCCGTCCACTTCGGCGGCGGCATAAAGGTCGCGCGGGATGGCGGTGAGCCCGGCGAGGAAGAGCACCATGTTGAAACCGACAGACTGCCAGATGCCGATGATCGCAAGGCCATAGAGCACCGTGCCGGATGCGCCGAGCCAGTTCGGTCCGGCAATGCCGAACTCTGCAAGGAAGGCGTTGATGGGCCCGATGGTCGGATGGAAGAGGAACTGCCAGACGGTCGCCATGGCGACGAGCAACGAGGCGGCCGGAAGGAAATAGACGGTGCGGAAGAAGACTTTCCCGCGTGTCTCGGCCTCGATCAGGAGGGCAATCGCAAGCGCCAGCGCGATCGAGACCGGCGTGACAATCGCCGTGTAGACGGCGGTGTTCCGGAGCGAGCGGCGGAAGGTGCGGTCGCCGATGAGCTCCGCATAATTCTCAAAGCCGACGAAGCGGAAGCTGCCGAAGCCGAGCTCGAAATCGGTGAAACCAAGGACGACCACGGCAAGTGTCGGCAGCAGGATGAAGAGGAACAGGAGAGTAATCGCCGGAGCGGCAAGCAGCCAGGCGATCCGTCCCTCGCGCCGGTCAGCAGCCAGGATAGGCATATCGGTCGCGACGTTAGCCACGGGCCTTCTCCCGCGCCGAAGCGACGTTGACCGTTTTCGCCCTGAGGCGCTCGCCGGTCACGGCGAAGAGCATCGCCCGATCCGGTTCGATATCGACGGAGACCGGCATGCCAACCACAAGCGTCGCCGCTTGGGCAGGTCCGACTTTGGCAACGATTGCCTCGCCGATGGCGTCGAGGCGCGCATGCACGATCACCTCGGAGCCGAGGAACTCGGTCCGCTCGATGCGAGCCCTGAGTATGCCGTCCGCCCTTGCGCCGAGACGGACGAATTCGGGCCGCACGCCGATCAGCACCGGTGTCTCTCTCGGAGAGACACAGTCGGCCGCCAGCGTCAGCGCGCCGAAGCGCACCGTGCCGGAGGCATCCATCCGCGTTTCCATGACATTGATGCGCGGCTGACCGAGGAAGCGGGCGACCTCGATATGAGCGGGATCGTCGTAGATCTCCTGCGGCGACGCGAGCTGCAGAAGATTGCCGCCGATCATCACCGCGACGCGGTCGGCCATCGACAATGCCTCGGATTGGTCGTGGGTGACGTAGAGCGTCGGCACGCCGGCGCGGCGGTGAAGCTCGACGATCTCGCCGCGGGCGTGGATACGCAGATTCGCATCGAGATTGGAGAGCGGCTCGTCCATCAGGAAGACGCTCGGCCGGCGGACCATGGCGCGGGCAAGCGCAACACGCTGGCGCTGGCCGCCCGACATCTGCCCGGGCTTGCGGTCGAGCAGATGGTCGATCTTCAGGGAGGTCGCCATTTCTCGGACCTGCCGCTGGATATCGGCGCGGATCTGGCGCTGGCCGGACATGAGATTGCCGATGAAAGGCAGGCGCTGGGCCGCCGTTAGCCGGCGCATGGCGAGCGGCACGGCGATGTTTTGGCCGGCGGTCAGATGCGGATAGAGGGCGTAGGACTGGAACACCATGGCGACGTTGCGGTCGGCCGCGGCAACCGCCGAGACAGCGCGACCGCCGATGACGATCTCGCCGCTGTCTGCGTGGTCCAACCCCGCGACGATGCGCAAGAGGGTACTCTTGCCGCAGCCGGACGGCCCCACGAGCGCGATGAATTCGCCTTCGCCCGCCTCGAGGCTAACGCCCCTGAGGATCGCGTTGCCGCCAAAGGACTTGGTGATGTTGTGGAGCGAAAGGATGCTCATTGCGCCGCCTCCGCGAGTTTCTTGGCGTGGCGCGGATAGATCTCTTCGATCACATGATCGATGACGTGAGGCGTCAATCCAGGCATCGCGACGAATTCGCTGTCGATCCGCTCCTCGCCGAGGTGATGGAGGACCGCACCGACGAGGCGCTCGCCGGGCATCTCCCGCTCCAGCGCATCGATGATGAAGGAGGTCGGCGGCGCCCAGACGAGGTCCGCGCCGCCGTGCCGGCCCCGCCAGGCCCAGTGCAGATGACCGCTCGCATGAAGTGCGACGTCGTTCCCCGTCATTACTTCGTAGAGTCGCTGGCGCTGCTTCGGACGGACACTCCAATACCCGGTGTCGCCTTCAGCCGGATCGTCGACGAAAAGCGGCTTGTGAGCGAAGATCGCGATTCGGCGGCCCTCGCGGCTCGCGAGCGCCTGCTCCAACCATTGAAATTGCTGCTCCTCTTCCTCGTCCTCGAAACCGAAAAGCAGGCTGTTGAGCCCGATCAGACGCCAATTGCCATGGTCCGATATCCAGTAGTCCGGTCCGACAAGTCTGCGCCAGCGGGAGAGCCGGACGGCGTCGACCGGCTGGTCCGAACCGGGCAGGTGGCCGACATCATGGTTGCCAGGTACGATCAGCACCGGCACCGGCAGCCTTTGCATGAGGTTCATGGAGAAGATGATGTCTTCCTCTTGGTCCGCACCGTCGATCGTGAGGTCGCCGGTATGGACTACGAGATCAGCCCCGATCGTCTCGATCCAGCGGGCGACGGGGTCCCAATTGTCGTTGAAATGGGTTTTGGATGGGCTGAGATGGGTGTCGCTGATCTGAATAATCTTCATCGAAACAAGGCCCCGGCATTAGTCTGAATTGCGCCATGCCAATGGGCCACCCGCCCCGCTCAGCGCCGCTTTGGCGCACTCTTTAGGGCGCTCCTATGTCAGTTTGGTAACAGACGTCCTCAGCTGTTTTTCAGTTTCTCCATCAAAGCTTCACCTTAGGCGAAGGTGCGCAATGTACTCTCGGCAGAGCGTCTGCAGGCGCAATGACGTTCCGCAGGCGATCAAAGCCGAGCTATCGAATTACTACTCGTTCTGATCTGTCGGCAGATAAGACAGGGAAGTGACGGGAGAGGGCATCAATCTCAATCTGTCGCTCACGTCAAGGATGTGGCAAGCCGACGCGATCGGGCGACAGACTGTGAGCATTACTATCCTTCATGCGAGTGCTTGATTAGCCGGTTCGACGCACGGCATGCCACCTTGTTTCTTTTGTCCCATTGATGGAGCTGATCCACCGGGTAAAGCACCGACTTGTCAATTTTGATAAAACCGGTCCGCTCCGCATTGCTCGCCAGTTTCGCGATGTTCCTACCGGGACGCCGCGATAGCATTCCAACCGGATTTCGGCAGTGCGCGGCTCGGGGTTCCCCGGCCTGCAGAGGTAGAGCCGAGTCCCATTGGAGCCGTGACCTGAGGTGAAGGTCCACGTACGATCAGGGCTTGGCTGCCGAGTGGTTGACAGAGGCATGCAGATGGGCGTGAGGTGGCTTGAGAACTGTGGCTCTGCGGCAATGCACGACCCCAAGATTTCATCAGGAAAGAGATCCGGTTGGTTCGGACGGAGCTCTTCACATTCTGCGGAGCAGCATGTGGTCTTTCTTGTTCAACCCAGGTTGGTCAATGAGCCTTTCGGCGATGCAGGCCTCCTGCTTGACTTCAGTTTCGGGTCGCGCGCCATACTTTTCGATCTCGGCGACCTGACTCCTCTTCCGGCTGGTACAATTTCCAGGATCCGCCAGGCATTCGTGTCACACCTGCACATGGATCACTTTGCGGGCTTTGACAGGATTCTCCGTTTCCTCCTTAACCGGACGGCAGACCTGCAAATATTCGGTCCTCCTGGTCTGATGGATGCCGTCGAGGCAAAGCTGCGGTGCTACACGTGGAATCTCCTCGACGAGACGTCAGGGGATTTCTCCATCATCGCTGCAGAGTGGGACCTCAGGGACGGGCTGGCGCGGTCGCGATTCAAGGCACGCAATAAATTCGGTCGCGAGCCGCTCGGGGCGGTCGCGTTGGCGTCCCCGCGTCTTTTGGTGGAGCCCGACTTCCACGTCGAGGCGGTCGAGCTCGATCATGGAATCCCATGTCTGGCATTCGCGTTTCAGGAGAGCATAAGGGTAAACGTGCGCAAGGCACGGTTGAATGAGCTTGATCTCCCGACTGGGCCTTGGCTGACCACGGCCAAACAACTCGTGCGGTCTCACGCGGATCCGGGCGCAATCGTCAAAATTCCAGGGCGCGCCGACATGAAACTTGGTGATCTTCTTAGTGCCAAGGCACTCGTCACCGGTCCAGGAGAGCGTATCTGCTACGCGACAGACCTGGCATTCACCGAGGCGAACCAGTCGCGTTTGCTCGCCTTGGCAGAAGGGTCGGATTACCTCTTCATCGAGGCCGGCTTCCTCGATGAAGACAAGGCCATAGCAGCATCCAAGAGGCATCTGACCGCATTGCAGGCGGGAAGCATCGCCGCAGCCGCACGCGTTTCAAGATGCGTTCCCATGCATTTCTCGCCCCGCTATCTCGGTCGAGAGCAATTGTTGTTGGATGAATTTCAGAGGGGACTTACCACAGGACCCACCACCCTCTGACTAGCACTGCGCTTCATCGCAATCTTCGGCTATTCACCTGCGGTAGTGCCGTGCCGGTGGTCGTCGCAGGCGTGGGCTTCGGCTTGGGCCCATCGCTCTGCTCAGCCGTGCTTGGTGCTCTCGCCTACAACTTTTTCCTGACCGAGCCCCGCTACACTCTGCTCGTCGATGATCCGGCGAATATCTGGGCGATAGCCCTGCTTTTTGTCATTGGGCTTATCGTTAGTAGTGTTGCCTATACCTCCCGGCGGCGAGCGGCCGACGCGGCACTGTTGTGGTCTCAGGAGACGGTGCTGCAAAACTACAGCCGTGCCGTTGTCACGGCCCGTCAATACGGAGGCGATCGTCTCCACAACTACCGAAGCTCTTGCAGCCCTTTTCCGAGTTCCCGCCGTCGTCATGCTCGTCTCGGGGGAGAGAAGTGGTTTCCGTCAACACAGTGGGGCAGATAGAGCCGCGGGAGGCTGAATTCGAAGCGGCGCGATCCGCGTTGGAGATGGGCACTTTCATGCGCGCCGAAACCTACCCGGCTACGGCCTCGCGCTTTGACTTTTGGCCGGTGAAAACGTTGACGGGTTAGTGCGCCGTCATTGGACTTGCATTCAATCCCGGCGGCCGTCCTTCGACACCGGATACCCTCATCGACATCGTTCGAGGTGTCTTAACATTGGCACTCGACCGTCAGCATTTCCCGGGTGGCCGTGAAGCTCGGTCCGCAGGTTGAAGCCAAGGGAACGAGCAAGGCAAGTCGCATGCCAGCGACTGCGAACTTCAAGAACTGTCGAGGATGGCCGCGATGCGCCCGGGCGTCTTCTTCCTCCATGAGCGCCTTGAAACTACCCGGCGCGCTTCCAGCGCCATCGTATATTGAACATCTCGGCTACACCGTTGCTCACCTGCGCCAGAACCACGGCTGCAGGACGACGAGGAAGGTCAAAAGTTCCAATCGCCCTATGACCATTGCAAACGCGATCAGCCATTTGGCCGGGTCTGGAATCGAGGCGAAGTTCGTTGCCGGTCCGACGATAGGGCCGAGGCCCGGTCCTGCATTCGCCATCGCCTGCGCAACCGAAGAAATGGCCGAAAGATAGTCGAGGCCCGTGGTCATGACGAGGAGCGACATAAGCAACAAAGTCATGATGTAGAGGAAAAAGAAATTGCGGACGTTGCTGATTGTCATTTCGTCGACGGACTTGCCCTGGAAGCGCACCGGCACGATTGCCTGGGGATAAAGCATCAGGCGAAGGGCCCGTCCCGTACCCTCGACCAGAATTTGCCAGCGGAAGATTTTTATGGCGCCTGCCGTCGAGCCGGCACAACCGCCGACGAGATAAAGCATGAAGAAGAGTCCAATCGCAAAACTTCCCCAGGTGGAGAAGTCGGCTGTGGCAAATCCGGTGTCCGTCACGATCGACGTGACGTTGAAGGCAGACAGCCGCAGGGCGACGGGTGGCGACATGCCTTGGCTGACGTTCCAGGCTGTGCAGGCGAGGATCGCCGTCGCGACGATGAACAGAAAGGGTATTATTTGCCCCTCAATGGCGCTGCGTTTGCCGCGGTTCACAAGGAATACGGCATAGAAGGCAAGTGGCAGCGCGCCGGAAACCATGAAAACGATGGTCACGACTTCGATCGCGAGGGAGTTGTAGAAGCCGATCGAGGCGTCCTTGGTCGAAAGGCCGCCTGTCGCAATCGTCGTCATCGCGTGGTTGATAGCATCGAATGTCGACATGCCGGCGATATCGAGTGCAACGGCGCAGGCCAAGGTGAGCGAGACGTAGACGATCAGGATGTTGCGAGCGATCTGCCGGACCTTCGGGAAAGGCTTTTCGGAGACGTCCGACGACTCGGAGCGAAAGAGCTGCATGCCGCCGACCCGCAAGGCGGGAAGCAAACTGATGGCCATGACGATGATTCCGATGCCACCGAGCCATTGCAGCAGAGACCGCCAGATCAAGAGTCCCTGCGGCATGTTGTCAAGCCCCACCAGGATTGTAGAACCGGTCGTGGTTAGTGCCGATGTGGCCTCGAAGACCGCATCGGTCCAGCTGAGCTTGAGTCCCGAGCTATAGAGCGGAATAGCTCCGACCATTGAGACCGAGAGCCAGGCACTGACGGTGATGAGGAGGCCAGTCCTGCGGTCGGTGAGGTCGATCTGATCTTCCTTGAAGGCTGCAACAAGCATAGCTCCAAGACCGCCGCTGACGGCGGCGCTGCTCACGAATGTGATGGCATCGCCGACATTGTCCACGGCGAAATCCACGATTGCCGGTACGAGCATGGCGACTGCCAAGGCCAGTATGAAGATACCGTTGAGGAAGAGGACGAAACGAAGTCGGTCGGCGGTCATTCTATTGTCCCCTTATCGCTTTTCGGCCAGAGAGACTCCCAGCCTGTAAGCGCAATCGCAGAGCATTTCCAATGCGTGTGTACCGTAATGACCGTTCCTGATTTGAGAAGGGTAAATTTCGGGGACTTCGCGCCATGAACGCAATTACCAGCTGCCACGCGATCCAGATCAGGCCCTGCGTTTGGAGGTCCGCCGTCCGAACAGTGTCAGGAACAGAGCACCAAGAACGCCGGACCCGATCGACCCCATCAAAATTCCGATCTTCACATGCTCCTGAACGCTCGGATCTTTGAAAGCAAGCAAGCCGATGAACAGCGACATCGTGAAGCCAATACCGCAAAGAAAGGCAGTACCCACCATCTGGCCCCAGCTCGCTTGGGCCGGAAGACGGGCAAGACCGAGTTTCACGAGCAGAGCGACGGTCCCCAAGACTCCGACCAGCTTTCCAAGCATCAGCCCCACCGCAACACCCATCGTGAGCGGCTCGGCAAGCACGTCCGTCGAAACTCCGGCAAAAGACACGCCCGCGTTGGCGAAACCGAAGATCGGCACGATGGCGAACGCGACGGGCTTTTGGAGGTAGTGCTCTAGCTTGTGGAGCGGGGATTCCGAATAAATGGCCTCGGGCGTGCCGGGTGTCAACTTAAGCGGAATCGTCAAGGCGAGAACCACGCCCGCAATCGTGGCATGCACACCGGAGGCGAAAACCAGCACCCAGAGAAGGCCACCCAGCATGAGATAAGGCCAGAGCGATTTCACCTTTGCGCGATTGAGGCCGTAAAGAAGACCGAGCACAACAGACGCCCCGCCCAGTGCGGTATGGTTCAGCTCGGCCGCATAATACAGTGCAACAACGATGACGGCTCCGAGATCGTCGATAATCGCGAGCGCTGCCAGGAAAATCTTGAGCGACGCTGGAACCCGCCTGCCGAACAGCGAGATCACGCCGAGAGCAAACGCAATGTCCGTTGCCGTCGGGATCGCCCAACCTTGAAGCGCAGCGTGATCATTCCTGTTGAAGAAGATATAGAAGAGGGCAGGAACGAGCATGCCGCCTGCGGCTGCAACTCCCGGAAGGATGCGTCGGCTCCAGCTCGACAACTGGCCGTCCAGCATCTCTCGCTTGATCTCCAAACCGACAAGCAAGAAGAAGGCTGCCATAAGGGCATCATTGATCCAGTGCTGCAGCGTCAACGGGCCGATGTAGACGTGGAGCAGATGGAAGTAGTCTTCCGCCGCGGGTGAGTTCGCGGTCAGAATCGCCGCCACGGCGACAGCCATGAGCACCAGGCCGCCAGAGGCCTCGCTGTTTAGGAATTGACGGAGGGTGGACTCTATGCGCCTAGGCAAGATCGACAAAGACACGGTTCGCGCTCCCTGGTTTGGAACGTTAATCGAAGTCTCCGTCGATTCGGTGATACCCGTAGCGCACGCAGCACACGCCATTACCCAAAAGCTAGGGTATCGGTTCGTGATTTCCAACGAAATCAGATATATTTCGATGGACGACCACACGAAGCACCGGACGCGAGGTTTCGGCGCTTGCTTTTTGACGCACTGGCTCCTCAACTACATTTCAATCGGGCGACGGAGCGAGCAGAGGTACCTCTTGGAGCGATCGGTATTTCTCGCCAGAATCGTGGGGCCGACATTCATCGCGGTCGCGTTCGGCATGCTGATCAATCACCGCATGTACGAGACCATGATCGCGGAGGCGCTGCGCCCCGGCATCCTGTTTTACCTCTCCGGCTTGCTGTCGCTGCTCGCCGGCCTCGCGATCATCAACCTGCACAACAGATGGCGGTTGGACTGGCGTGTGATTATCACAGTGTTGGGCTGGCTGATGATAATTGGTGGCATCATCCGCATCGTCTTGCCACGCATCGCAATTGCGGTAGGTTCGACGATCTATGGCGGCCGCGCCTCCACCATCGTCGTGGCGCTGATAATCGGTATGCTGGGCGCTTTCTTGAGCTTCAAGGGGTACATGCAGCGTGCCTGAGGGTACGGAAGTACCAGCTTGCATCTTCGCTTCGGTGGTCAAGGGTTGTGCCTCCATCCGTAGCGACGGTATATGTTCGGCCGCTATCAGAAATCGATCGATGTTTTCAGATGCTGACAAAAACACACGTCGCCATCTTGATGATATTGGTCGTCGTCTTCGTGGTCCAAGTGGCTTTGTCATTTGCTACTGTGCTGGGCTATCCATTGCGGGGCCGCCCTTCGCGGCCCGCTTCACGTCTGCATTCAGCCATGCGATCCGACGGGATGAGGAGGACGGTAGATGCTACTCCGTCAGCCGACCTCGACGGCTTCATCTGACACTAAGTGCAGCCACCTGGGCACGACTCTCCATTTGTGTGGAGAGCTAAGTCTTTAATATTATTATGTCTTGATTATCATAATTGGCGGCAAAACCACACTGCGACGGAAACCTGCGACCGATAAGAAAACCCTGGAATTCGCTGGGTGTCAGATATGAAACAAAACTGTCACAAAACTGTTATGTGGAGGGACTAAAGGGGGACGACGCCGAAGCGTCAATCCGAATTCCAGGGAGATGATCCATGAAGAAGTATCTAGGAAGCTGCGCACTCGTCGCAATTATGCTGAGCACCGCTGGCGTCGCCGTTGCTCGCGATCAGGTCAAGGTTGTCGGTTCCTCGACGGTCTTCCCCTACTCGCAGGCTGTTGCTGAAGAGTTCGCCAACAAGTCCGGCAAGGCAGCTCCAGTCGTAGAATCCACCGGAACCGGTGGCGGCTTCAAGGCTTTCTGCGGCGGCGTAGGTGAAGACTTCGCTGACGTCACGGGTGCGTCGCGTGCTATCAAGGAATCCGAGGTGAAGCTTTGCGCTGATAACGGCGTGAACGATATCACCGAAGCGATGATCGGCTACGATGGCCTCTCGATCGCAATTTCGCGCGCTAACGAAGCCGACTGGAACCTGACCGAAGAGCAGATCTTCAAGGCCCTCGCGGCCGAGCTTCCGGACGGTAAGGGCGGCTTCGTCGCCAACCCGAACAAGAAGTGGTCCGACATCGACGCTTCCCTTCCGGATACGAACATCGTTGCCTTCGGCCCGCCTCCGACCTCCGGTACGCGCGACGCCTTCGTCGAGCTCGTCATGCATGACGGCTGCAAAAATCTGCCGGGTATGGCTGACCTGAAGAAGGCCGATGAAAAAAAGTGGACCGAGGTCTGCTCGCGCATGCGCCAGGATGGCCCGTTCGTCGAAGCCGGCGAAAACGACAACCTGATCGTGCAGCGTCTTGAATCCGACCCGAATTCGGTCGGTATCTTCGGCTACTCGTTCCTTTACGAGAACTCCGACAAACTGAAGGACGTGAAGATCAACGGTGTCGAGGTCTCGTTCGACACGATCAAGGACGGCTCCTATCCGGTCGCCCGCCCGCTCTTCGTCTATATCAAGAACGCGCACCGCGACGTCATTCCGGGCATGAAGGAGTTCCTGGAAGAGTTCGTCTCTGACGGCGCACTCGGTCCGGACGGCTATCTCGCCGAACGTGGCCTGACGCCTCTCGACGACGCCAAGCGTTCGGAAGTCCAGAAGGCCGTGAGCGAAGCCAAGAAGCTCGGATCGTAACTTCAGGCATTGGGGCTGGCTATCTGGTGTGGTAGGCAGCCCCACCTTTGGTTCTGGGGGCCACATGTCCGGATATTTGTTAGCAGCTTTGGCGCTTTCAGCGCTTGTCATGAGTTTTGTCGGTTCTGCGCGCGCTCGCGCCACACAGAACGGAGCTTCTGAAAAGACGCATTCGCGGCCGATCTATCACGGTCTGAATGCCGCGATCTGGACCGGTGTCCCGGCCTTCATATTCCTGCTGTTGTGGCTGGCCGGCCAGAACAGCGTGATCAACCAACTTGTCATCGCGAGCTTTCCCGGCTCGGAAAGCCTCGACGCTACCGCTCGCTCTCTCATCATGAGCGAGGTTCGCCAGGTGGCAGCGGGCAATATCTTCAAGGAGCCGACACCCGAAATCCAGGCTGCCGTCACGCATCTGAAATCGCTTCAGCAGATTTCGGCCGTCGCGATGGTCGCTGTCATCTCCGCCATGATGGCGATCGGTGCCTTCCTCGGCTACAAAGTCGTCGACAACCGTTTCCGGGCGCGGCACAGCGTCGAGCGGTCCGTCACCTATTTCATGATGTTCTCTTCGCTGGTCGCGATCGTGACGACGCTTGGCATTATCGCCTCGCTCGTGTTCGAGGCGATCCAGTTCTTCACAAAGGTGCCGATCACGGAATTCCTGTTTGGCCTGCGCTGGGAGCCGCAGATCGCGATCCGTGCTGACCAGGTGGCGGGACAGGGGGCGTTCGGCGTGATCCCGGTTCTTTTCGGCACCTTCGTGATCTCGCTGATCTCGATGATCGTCGCGGTCCCGACCGGGATCCTTTCCGCAATCTACCTCACCGAGTATGCCGACAAGCGCTTCCGGGCGGTCGTGAAGCCGCTGCTCGAAATTCTCGCCGGTGTACCGACCGTCGTGTACGGCTTTTTCGCTGTCCTGACCGTTGCTCCTGCAGTCCGCAGCCTCGGGCTAAGCATCGGCATCGAATCGTCGCCGAACAGCGCTCTGGCCGCCGGCGCGGTTATGGGCGTGATGATTATCCCATTCATCTCCTCGCTTTCCGACGACGCATTGGCGGCTGTGCCGAGGGCGATGCGCGAGGGTTCCTTCGCTCTCGGCGCAACAAAGGGCGAGACCATCCGGAAAGTACTGCTCCCGGCCGCACTGCCTGGCATCGTAGGTGGTGTTCTGCTGGCGCTCAGCCGCGCCGTCGGCGAAACGATGATCGTGGTGATGGCTGCAGGCCTTATCGCGAAGATGACCGTCAATCCATTCGACGCGGTGACCACGGTTACGGTGCAGATCGTCACGCTGCTTATCGGCGACTCTGAGTTCGATAACCCGAAGACATTGGCCGCCTTCGCACTGGGCCTCGTCCTCTTCATCGTAACGCTTATCCTGAACCTCATCGCTCTGCGCACCGTGCGGAAGTACCGGGAGAAATACTGATGTCCAGCGCAGCACTGACCGAAAGCATCTCCTCGACCGGGGTGAACTGGCACTCCGACGAGATGAAAGCCCGACGCAAGGCCCGCTACGCGGCGGACCGGCGGCTGCAGGTGTATGGCATTATCGCCATCACGTTCGCCCTTGGCTTCCTGGCTATCCTGGTTGGTTCGCTTACTTTCACGGGCTACAAGGCCTTCACCCAGACGGTCGCAACCATCGAAATTGACCTCTCGACGGCAAAGGTGGATCCGGCCAACATCGGCGAGGCCGACTGGCGGGGCATCGTCCGGGGCGCATTGCGCACCCAGGTTCCCGGCATGTCGAGAAGCGACGAACGCAAGTTCTTCGAGCTGTTCACGTCGTCGGCACCGTTTCTGGTACGTGATGCGGTGGTTGCCGACCCCAGCAGGCTGACAGGAAAGAGCACGTTCACCATCCCGATGGCGGATCCGGTCGACCAGTTGGTGAAGGGCGGAATCAGCCGTGACGTTCCCGAGAATCAGCGGCGCATCAACAACAAGCAGATCGGCATGTACGATCAGCTCGTCGCCAATGGGATAATCTCGACGCCATTTAACTGGGGTCTGTTCTTCAACGCCGACAGCCGTTTCCCTGAACTCGCGGGCTTGGCCGGTGCGATCTCCGGTTCGTTCTGGTCACTGCTCGTGTGTTTCGTGATCAGCTTCCCTATAGGCATCGCGGCCGCGATCTACCTCGAGGAGTTTGCCCCGAAGAACAAGGTCACCGACCTCATCGAGGTGAACATCAATAACCTCGCAGCGGTGCCTTCCGTGGTCTTCGGTCTGCTCGGCCTTGCGGTGTTCCTCGGCTGGCTCGGTTTGCCGCGCTCCGCGCCGCTGGTGGGTGGTTTTGTGCTGGCCTTGATGACCCTGCCGACGCTCATTATCGTGACCCGCGTCTCGCTGAAGTCGGTTCCGTCGTCCATTCGCGAAGCGGCGTTGGGCGTGGGCGCGTCAAAGCACGAGATGATCTTTCACCATATCCTGCCGCTCGCGATGCCGACGGTCATGACGGGAAGCATCATTTCGCTCGCGAGGGCGCTCGGTGAAACCGCGCCGCTGCTGTTGATCGGCATGAATGCCTTCATCACCAGTCCGCCCGAAGGCGTCTTCGCGGCGTCGACCGCGCTTCCGACACAGATCTATATCTGGGCCGACAGCCCCGAACGTGGCTTCGTGTCCAGAACCTCCGCTGCAATCCTGGTTCTGCTGGCATTCCTCGTGCTCATGAACGGGATCGCGATTTATCTCAGACAGCGCTTCGAGCGCCGCTGGTAGGGAGCGACAGAAATGAACATCATGTCCGAAGCAGCAGTGGAAAAGGCGCTGGATCAGAAGATGAGCGACGCAAAATTCAAAATGGTCGGAAAGGACGTATCCGTCTATTACGGCGAGAAACGCGCACTCTTCGACGTGAACCTCAACGTTCGCAAGAATACGGTGACGGCGCTCATCGGGCCTTCCGGTTGCGGCAAGTCGACGTTTCTGCGCACGCTGAACCGTATGAACGACACGATCGAGAACTGCCGCGTTTCCGGCAAGATCACGCTCGACGAGGACGACATTTACGATCCGTCGATCGACGTCGTGGAACTGCGGGCCCGTGTCGGCATGGTGTTCCAGAAGCCGAACCCGTTCCCGAAGTCGATCTACGAGAA
>NZ_JADYVE010000037.1 GCF_020193655.1 Ensifer sp. IC3342 | reverse complement strand
TCCGGGTCATCGTTCATGTGGCCATTTATGAATCGAAAGACTCCCTGGCCATACCTGTGAGCGCGCTGTTCCGGCGGGGGGGCGACTGGGCCGTCTTTGCGGTCAAGGACGGTCGTGCCCGTGCCACCGTCGTGGGCACTGGACAGAGGAACAGCAAACTGGTGGAGGTGTTATCTGGGCTTTCGCCTGGGGACCGGGTCGTACTGCATCCCAGCGACCGCGTGGCCGAAGGTACGGCGGTGGCGGAGCGCGAGACAAGCTCCCTAGAGTAGCCTCTGTGAATTGCACGCACTCGGGATGTCATCCCGAGACGACGTTCTGACCACCGTCGAACGTTCCAGAAATTGCTAGTCTTTGGCCCGTTTTCAGGGAGGGAACTGTCGTCCACAGCGAGACGGTTGAACGACAGCAACGGGTCGAGAATTCGCCTTCAGCATCGGGGAGAGGTGGTTCCTTGCCGTCCGTCCCGCCGATTGGATCGAGCAAGATCTGTCAGGAACCGTCCTCGTCGCGCCGAACTCCAAATGTCGCGATTGGGGCCGGAAGCTGACGGGCTGCTTCGAGGCACGAGTTAGCTAAAGAGCCGACGCTCAGGTATCCTCCACGTATCATCTTGAAAGTAAGCCGTTGCTGTCGTTGGTTTCCGGCACGACGGCTATTCGGAATACCGGCAACGGACACAGCGCCGCGCTGGCAGCTGCCGGATTAGGACTCAGCCATCACGCCCCCTCACGGCCCATGAGGTGGTATCGTGATCGGGGTGCTGGTTGTTGCTCTCCTTGATTGCCGCGGCCCAGTCGGCGCCGTTGTTTTCGGTCGCACCGGTATTTTCTATGCCCGTGATCGTATCGAACCATGCCACCATGTTCTCGGTGCAGGTATTGGCAAGCGGCGAGAAGGCGTGCGGATCGTCAAGCGAACCGATCATCAGGTTGGTGCGACCGTTTTCGAGGTGGTGGAAAAACAATGGCGTGCCGCAATTGGCGCAGAAGCCGCGCTCGACAAGCTCCGAGCTCTTCCAGACGCTTGGCTTGCCGCGTGTCCAGGTGAGCGCATCATCGGGCGCGGCGACGAGCGCGGCAAAGATGTTGCCCGAGGCTTTCTGGCACATGCGGCAATGGCAGAGATGCGAATTGTCGAGCATAGCGGTTGCGTGGTAGCGCACGGCACCGCACTGGCAGCCGCCGCTCACCTCCATCTCGATGCGTTTCATTTTTTCTCCTCCTTCAAGAGGCGGGTTGGGCTTAATCTCTTTTAGGTTTTCGTCTTTTGATCGTCCAGCCTCCCCAGAGCGGATCCAATTCTGGTGTTAGTGGGCGTGGTTTGCCAACCCAAAAGAATGGACCCGAACACGCCTTCTCGACCGTCTGCCCATAAACTTCGGCTTCAACCGCCGGTTAAGCGGTGGCCGAAGTTCGCAGAGACTGTTCGGCAGCCGCAAAGTTCCGGTGCAGCGCTTGCGAAGTCCGCTTTCATAAGTTGCTTAACGTGGCTTTGACGACCGATATGAAGGCGCATTGCTGTCAATCCACGCATTCGCGAGGAGCGTCCGTTCACCACCCTCTGCGGCCTTCGATTTCGCGCGGGACTGGAGCCAGGAAGCGGGCCGCTGTTCATGATTTGATCTTTCCACCGTATACCTGTGCCCCTTTAGTGTTCAGGGGCCATACTGGTATGCGCTAAAGCCGACTGCCGCCAAGCCCCTGCCGCCGGTCAAGGACATTGGTGCACAGTGCGCCGAATGAGACTCGTTCGCAGATTCTGCGGGCGGCCGGCGGCCAATTCACGGAGGGCGACGTCCAACACTGGTGGCATCCTCCGTCCGGCGTAGGGGTGCGCACGCGCATGACCGATGACCTGTATTTTCTGCCTTTCGTGGTTCACCACTATGTTTCGATTACTGGCGATGCCCACCTGCTTGATGAGCGGGTGCCCTTCATCGCATCACCACTATTGAAGGAGGATCAGGAAGAGGATTTCGGCGTTCCTGTTCTCAGCGAAGGGGCCGGTACCGTCTACGAGCACTGCGTCCGGGCATTGGAGCACGGGTTCCGGCTCGGCCGACACGGACTGCCGCTCATGGGAACAGGCGACTGGAATGACGGCATGAACAAGGTCGGCGCCGAAGGCAAGGGAGAGAGCGTCTGGAACGGCTGGTTCTTTCTGACGGTCCTGAATTCATTTGCGATGACCGCATCTTCGCGCGGCGATGAAGGCCGTGCCAAGTGGTGCCTCGAACGCGCCGAGGAACTGCGCGCCGCCCTGGAAGCACACGCTTGGGACGGCGCCTGGTATCGCCGCGCCTATTTTGACGACGGCACGCCTCTCGGTTCATCCTCCAACGACGAGTGCCAGATCGATGCCATTCCGCAGGCTTGGGCCGTCATCTCCGGCTCGGCCGACGAGGAGCGCGCGTCGAAGGCGATGAGCGCGGCCTATCAAAAGCTCGTCCGCCGACAAGACAAGCTGATCCAGTTGTTCGACCCGCCGTTCGACAGGGGGTCCCTGCAGCCGGGCTACATCAAGGGCTATGTTCCCGGCATACGAGAAAATGGCGGACAGTATACCCATGCGGCCGCGTGGTTCGTGCTCGCGTCGGCACTGCAAGGAGACGGCGATCGGGCCTTGGAGCTTTGGAGCCTGATCAATCCGATCAATCACGCTTCGACGCAGCGTGACGCCGAGCACTATATGGTCGAGCCCTATGTCGTCAGCGCCGACGTTTACGGCGCACCACCGCACACCGGACGTGGTGGCTGGACATGGTACACCGGATCAGCCGCCTGGTTGTATCGAGTGGCGCTGGAAGCCATCCTTGGACTGCGCCGACGAGACCAGACCCTCCGGTTTGAGCCCTGTGTTCCGGCAAGCTGGTCAGGTTACGAGTTGAGCTACAAGCATGGATCGGCGACATACCGCATCCGTTTCGACAACTCAAAGAAAGCCGGCCGGGGAGTTCGTTCCGTTATATTGGACGGAACCGTTCTTGCCGAGGGAATCATTCCACTTAGTGACGACGGGTTGACGCACGACGTTCGTGTCGCGATTGGCTAGCGATCACGATAGCGAGTGCTCTCTACTGGCTTTTCCGCTTGTGACGGCGTCCGTCCATCCGGACAGTAGATGCGTGGATTCTGGTGGAGCAATGGCGATTGCCACCTGCGACTGCAACGGTGATCCAAAAGTTTTCGTGCCGCGACGGTTCGGCCGAAACCGCCTGACGTCGCTTTGCCTGATGGCGGCGCTCTCGGTGCTCCTCGCGATGCCTGCATTCGCGCAAGTGCCATCCGGAACGGTGCCCGAGGGACCGGAATTTGGTGCACGCAAGATTTTTCTCATGCTGTTCCTGATGCTTGGCCCGATCAAGATTCTGGTTCCGTTCGTGGCCATAACGCAGGGTTCCGATCCCGCCTTTCGCCGTACTTTGGCGAGAAGAGCGATTCTGTTTTCCGCAGCCGCGCTTGCCCTTGCCGGTGTGCTCGGACGCAGCATGCTCGAGAACTTCGAGATCTCGCTGCCGGTGCTCGCCCTGACCGGCGGCGTGATTCTGTTTCTTGTGGCTCTGCAAACGGTGCTGCAGCAATCTGCAGGCACCGCAGATCCCCCGAAACCGGTCAGCCGACCGCCCGATCTCAAACTGGCCTTCACGCCGCTGGCGTTCCCGACGATAGTCACGCCGTATGGGATTGCAGCGGTGATCGTGTTCGCAACGCTCGCCGGGAATCGATACGACGCCGAGTTGACCGTAGGCGGCATTGTGCTGCTCATCCTCGCATTGGACTGGGCGGCGATGCTGTTTGCCGAAACCATCCTGAAATTTGTTGGAACGGCGCTTCAGGTATTTGCCGTTGTTCTTGGCGTTACTCAGGTCGCTCTCGGCCTGCAAGTGATCCTACACAGCCTGGCTATGATCGGCGTCTTCGCGGAGCGCCCGATTTAGAGATCTATGGTCCGGACGGAAGACATACCTGCGAGCCGGGCGCTGGCATATAAGCCGGAATGTCGAGCCGCAGCAGGAGTCCGGTGACTTCTCCGGAGTTGAGCACGGACTGTTAGGTCCCAATTGGTCCATGACCGTCGCTTTGCTCAAGGAGGCGACGGTGACGGTTGAATGGACGATCACGATCCAAGGGAAGGTCTGCAACTCGTGGCTGACGATTATAGTGGCCAGACATTTTTTATGTCCGCGCCCTCGATGACGACGCCGGCGGTCACGTACTTCCAGAGTGCGACTAGCAGCTTTCGGGCGAGCGCGACGATCATCGCCTTCTTGAACCGGCTGCCATTGCGGGCGATGCGCTCCTTAAACCCAGCGCGTCAGTGTCGAGTGTGGTTGGTGGCGCAGCCATAGCCAGGCCAGCTCGATCAGGCCAGGTTGCCTGTGACTTCTAGGCCGGCACCGTGGACGGCGTCGTGCAAGGGTCAAAACCGGAGATTCCGGGTGCTCTCGGCGAATGATATAAGTTCTCCCTTGGCTAGGGTCAGGACCTATTAATCTGTCATCAACTGCCAAGAGCCATCGCTTTCGGAATTGGCCACGAACGGCAACTTCCCGCCATTTTGAGCTTTAGACCAAGGTCTCAAAAGCCCCAATTCAGAAATCGGAACCAAAACGAGAGCCTAAGCGACCACGGCAAAAATTAGCTGCATTGGCAGGCCGCGACGACCTTCGAAGCACGCTTCCGCTTCCTAAGGAGGCTTGGTCTCACCAAATACCCGGCAGAAGCCGCCATCGGACACGCGCGGCGTAATCCGAGTAGCCCGCAAGCTCCGCGCGAAGAATTCGGTCCTCCGTGATGGTGCGGTAGAGCAGAAACGGCAGGCTAAAGAGCACAACAAGCGCAGCCGCAAGCCACGATCCGAGCGCGGGTCCGCTTGCCGCTATGATCAGAAATCCAGCGGTGTAGCCAGGGTGGCGGATGAAGGGCATAAGGTCCCGTGCTGACGACGTGCTGGCCGCGGTCGGCCTGGATGCGAATGACTGAGGAGAAAAATCGGTTCACACGCATAGCCCATAGTGCAAGGGCGTAGCCGGCCGCGACCGTGAACAGGCAAACGCCCTGAAGCCAATCGGGCACGTTGTCGCTCCAATGGAAACGGCCACGGTCAACCCCGGCAACGATCCAGTGCATGAACAGAACGAGCGAGAAGATCCTCAGCGAGAGCGGCGGCTTCTTGCCACCCGGCCGCATGCGTTCGCGCAGGAGGTCCGGATCGAGCGCCGCGAACGAAACGATCATGACGACAGCCAGATTGCGAGATAGGCCCAAAAGCCCGGGACAGCCATCGTACCGGCCGCTGCGAACAATGCGGCAGCCGCCGCGACTACAAACAAACCTGCCTTGAAGTAAGCCGAGACGGGCATCCGCTACCCCACCACCTCAAAGGAGAAGCGAAGTACGGTGTCCAGTTTACCCCGATGTCTGGCTTGGGCCAACAGGGACGGTGGCATTTGCCACTTGCGGCGTCATCGACGGATTGATTCAATGGTTGCGCAGGAGGCGCTGCCATGAGTAATTTGATGCTGTTGTCTGAGGCGCAGATGGGCCGCATTAAGCCATACTTTCCATTGTCGCACGGTATTCCGCGAGTGGACGACCGCCGGATCATCAGTGGTATTGTCTTCGTTATTCGGAACGGATTGCGTTGGCGCGACGCGCCTAAAGAATATGGTCCCCACAAGACGATTTATAATCGCTTCATCCGATGGAGCAGGCTTGGTGTGTTCAGTCGAATCTTAGCCGAACTCGCAGCCAGACGCGGCAAGCCGGAACAATTGATGATCGATGCTACCCATTTGAAAGCACATCGGACGGCAGCCAGCCTGTCAAAAAAGGGGACGTTCCCAGACGTATTGGGCGGACCAAAGGTGGTTTGAATTCGAAACTACACGCAGTGTGCGATGGCCAGGGCCGACCTTTGATCATGTTGCTAAGCGAAGGCCAGACGAGCGATTTCAGAGGGGCCGCTCTTATGCTGAAAGCCTTGCCCAAGGCCCAAGCAATGCTTGCAGACAAGGGATACGACGCCCGACTGGTTTCGAAAGGCGCTGGCTGATCGCAGCATCACCGCCTGCATTCCGTCAAAGGCCAACAGAAAGGTCCCAATCCCGGGTCGGAACCATCGCAGGCTCTGCTTTCTTCTCTCCTAGTGAAACGGACTGACCGTCTTACTTTCCAGCCTCCCCGCGCCATCACCTCCTAAAACACATATGCCCTGCAGGGGCGGAGCTCTGCCGTAGCAAATGGCCGCAAGGGGCTGAATGAACGTCAGCTTCTGGCGCAGACTAACTTTTCCTTTATGACTGACATGGGGGCGCATAGCGGACCGCGAGAAAGCTCGTCTCGACCAGTATCGGTCACCGCGATGCGGCCGGCATGACATCAGCACCATCCATGACATAGGTCGCATAACGATGGTCGCGGATCAGGCTTATCTTTTGCCCCCGCCATTCGAGCAGCATGAAATAGGAAGGACCGCCCGACGGTTCGGCCGATACCAGCAATATTTCCCGGCCTTCCAGCCAGGCCGGTTCGACCCTGACCGGCGGATATTCGGCATAATAGGTGAAAAATCGACCGACGTCGGCGGCACCCGAGATTTCCGGCCGTCGCGCCTGACGAAGCCGAACGTCGTCGGCCAGCAAGCGACGCAACGCGTCCCAGTCTTGGGCGTTGAAGAGCGCTGCAAAGTTCAGGGCCTCGGGACTTGGCGACGGCGCAACCTCGGACCGCACGTCGGAGATCGCGCGCAATCTCGCCCGACCGCGCGACAGATGGGCCTTGACGGCATCGACACTCAGTTCCAGCAGCGCTGCGATATCCGCAAGCGACTCTCCTAACACATCCTTGAGGATCACCGCGCTGCGTTGCGGCACCGGCAATTCTGCAAAATGACCCAGGGCGACCCGCACCGTGTCCTGCCGGATCAGCGCGTCCTCCGGGCCGACGGCGCTGATATCGGCCAGATCAAAGGCCATCTCAAGCGGCTCCGACCGGCGCGTACTGCGCTGGCGCAGGGCATCTATGGCTCGATTGTGGACGATGCGAAATAGCCAAGGTCGCAGCGGCGTGCCCGGCGGGATCGAGGCAGCCGTCGCAAATACCCTGGCAAACGCGTCCTGAATCACGTCCTCGCCGTCGATCACCGAACCCACCAGACGAGCAGCATAGCGATGCAGTTGGGGGCGAAGCGCGTCCGCTTCCCTGGCCAGGTCTGCGAGCAGAGTTTTCCTCTCTTCGGCCCCGAAAGCTGCGTCTTCCGTCATTCGATGACCGTCACACCCGTATCCCCACGCACGGCATAGACCATGGCCTCGGCGAGGCCCGTCTTGCCGATCCGTTCGGCGACCGTATCACCGAAAGCCCGCGGCGTCATGTCCGGCCAGGTGGCGGCCTGTTCGGCAAATGTCCGACCCGCCTTCGCAGCATAGGCCCCGATGCCGGTATCGCCCACACCGGTTCCAACGAACATCTGCCGGGGAACGATGACCCGGAACCGCAAACCCAGGCCGAGTTCCGCCGACAAGCCATCGGCATATTTTGCAATGAACCACTGCGCGCGCTTGGCGCCGGCATAACCTCCCGATAGCGGCGACCCCTGCACGGCGGCTCCGCTGGAGACCAGGACGACGAGCCCGCCCGGCGCCATTGGCAAGGTCAGGGCAGCCTGTACCCAATGCAGCGCGGCCTTGACGTCTACATTCCAGTTGGTCGTGAATGCCTCCCAGCCAATCCGGTCGATCCGTTCCATGGGCGGTTCCGCACCGGCATTCATGATGACGACATCAGGTCGCGTCTGCTCCATGATCCGCCACGCCGCGTCGGCATCAGTTGCATCAGCCGATATGGCGGTGACGGCCGCTTGCTCAGCCGGCCCCTGCACGGCCGTCGCGTTTCGGGCGACCACGGTGACTTCGGCCGCGCGAGCAACGAATGCCTCGGCGAGCCCCCTCCCCAAGCCGCGGCTCCCGCCGACGACCACAATTCGCTTTCCTTCCAGATCCATTTCTCAGTCCTCATTCGGGTCGGTTTCGACCGCTCGACGACGGTCGCAACAACGACGTTTCAAGGAGGTGAAAAGAGTCATCGCCATCTGCGATTTGTGGAAGCCGGCGTCAAAAAAGTCTGACTCGACCGAATGCCGCCGTGATTGCGGTCGTCAGCCTCGTGCGACAAACTAAAGCATGGCACAAGAAGGGGGCCGTCTGCGGAGTGTCCGCTTCTGGAACGTAGAAAACGAAAGCGGTCATGCAACCGTCGTGTGCCGACGTCCGGAATCGGCCCGTATGCGGTCATTCGTCTGGGCGTCAATAAGGTTTTAACGTTCTGATCCAGCCATCCTGGAACACCCATGGCCGCTGCACACGTTTTGCTTTTGCAGCGGAAACGGCTTTTCTCGGATTTTCCGGATAGAGCAGCAATTGTCTCGCGATTTTGCACCGAAGGCCGGCATAACTTATCCGTAAATTGGCATTATGTTATGCATTGCATACATCTGGAGCAACAAAGTTTGGTCGGATAGAGTGCCCGTCATTGGGATGGGCTATCGGGCGGTGTCGCTGTGACTGGTGCGTCCTAGAAGCCAAGGGCCGTTGGTTGCTGCATGCGGCTCGCATCCACATCGAAGCAGGGAGCAATCTGCCCGTGCCCCACAGACTCTCGCGCGGCAGGATGCTTGGCTGCGCAGTCGACCGTCAGTGACAGAGAAAAGGATTTAAAGAACTATGTCTACAATTGAAAAGCCACTTATCGTGATTGTCGGTGCAACCAGCAAACAGGGGCGAAGCGTAGCCGCGACACTCCTCCAGAGTGAACGTTTCCGCGTACGCGCGCTTACCCGGAAAAAGGATTCGCTAGAGGCTCGAAGCCTGGAGAAGCTCGGCGCTGAAATCGTAAGGGTCCCGCTCGAACTCGGCCTTCAAAAGGACCTCGTTGCTGCGTTTAAAGGCGCGGATGGCGCATTCCTGATGACGCCGCCCATCGCTCCGCCGGCGACAATTGAGGCTCCTCTCGGCAGGCAACTGGCGGATGCCGCAGTTGAGGCTGGCGTCGGGCATATTGTTTTTAGCACCCTTGAGGGTGTCGACAAGATCACCGGCGGGACCAAGTATGCTCCGCATTTTACCGACAAAGCGCGTGTAGCAGACTACATTAGTGGCCTGCCGATCTCCCATTCCTTCATAATGCTGGCGTTCTTCTATACGAATCTTCTCGAGTACTATGTGCCGCGCATGGAGGGCGACACCCTCTTGCTGCCGGTCTATCTTCCCGAAAATTTCCGAGCACCTTTTGTCGATCCGCTGACGGCGACCGGGCCGGTGGTTCTTGAAATTTTCTCAAACACCGAGCTTTACAATGGAAAAACGCTCCCGATCGTTGGCGATATCATCTCACCGCGCGAAATGGTCGAAACCTTTCAGCGCGTGACCGGCCTCAAGGCCGAATATCGAAACGCTTTCACTAGGGGTGGCCTGCTGCAATATTTTCCAGAGTTCGCCGCCAACGAACTGCTTGTTCTAGAAATTCTAGGGATGGTTGAGTATGCGGTCGAATATGGCTATTTCGGCAAAGAGCACGATCTCGAGTGGAGCCGCCGCCTGAACCCCGATACGCTCAATTGGGAGCAGTACCTGCGTTCCACGGGGTGGCGAGGCGATAAGAGATCTTTCGGGCTCTAAATCACGCCCTCCGGATTCCAGGCAATTTGGAAATTTCGGCGGCGAGAAAATCGACGAGAAGCCGAACGCGGGCAATGGCTGCACGCTCCGGAACGATAAGCAAGCTCAAAGGGACCGGGGCAAGGCCATAGTCCCCAAGAAGGACCTCGAGCTGACCATTGTCTAGAAGATCGTGGACCAACCAAAGGTGTGCAGGGCCAATGCCGCGTCCGGCGGCGAAGGCCTCGCGCGCAGCAAGTCCGTGATCGACACGCAACTTCCCACTGACTGGTACCATCAGACTAGTCCCATCGTGAGAGGAGAGAATGATTTGATCGCTCCCCGCCACATTGGACATCACCACGCTTTCATAGCGTGACAGATCGGCCGGACGCTCTGGCCGTCCGTAGACAGACAAATAACTTGGAGCGCCCACCAGCAAGCGATGGCTGTCTCCGAGAGCATGAAGTTTCATCGAGCTATCGGCTAGAGGCCCAAGACGCAATGCCACGTCAATGCCTTCGCGAACCAGGTCGATACGCTCGTCGGTGAGATTGAGGTCGACTCTGATGTCTGGGTGCTTGTCCTGGAATTCGAAAATGAGGCGGGTGATGTGCATCACGCCGAGCGCCGCTGTACACGAAAGCCGAACGGCACCTGCGGGAGCTTGGCGTGCATCTCGCGCTTCTTCAGCGGCCTGTTCGACCAGGCGCAAAATTTGAAGGCAATTCGCGTAATAGCGGCCGCCTTCGTCCGTAAGGGTCACGCGACGCGTCGTCCGGCTGAGAAGTGGTACGCCGACAGCTTCCTCAAGCTCATTGAGATGCCGCGTCACCGTCGATTGGCCGACGCTGAGTTCTCGCGCGACCATCGACAGATTGCCGCGTTCGGCAACGCGGACAAACGTGCGCATCCTGTCGAGAGACAGTCCCGCGTTATCCATTTTTCAGCACAGCGGCATTCATTATGTCTATATAGAGAATAATTTGGTCTGTGCCTAGTTTGAGCGTGTGTCGCACAGTTCGGCGACAAGATCCGGCGACCGCTTCTGGGAATGCGGCTATAGTTTGCTCAACGGCCGATATGGGGCGCACAGCGGTCGTCCGCGAAGCGTGGCGGGAACGACTGGACCGGGCTCGACCAAGACGTTCATCGCGCCCTTCACCGATGACCGCAGAGGTCGTTCTTCCCGTGAACAGGTGTCGACGCAGCTCACCACCGCCTTGTCATTGGGCAAGCAGCAAGCGAAAACCTAATCCCGCAGTTTGAAGTCCGCAACGAACTCGGCACCGTCGGGATGGAGCGTCAATTCGGACGTGCCCTCCAGAGAATGGCTAAACACGCCCTCCAAGACTTGCGAGCCGTAGCCCTTGCGAGCGGGGGCGGTGTCGATCTCCCGGCGGTTCTCTCGCCAGCGAAAACTGATATGTGTTCCATTGCCCTTTCTTCGGTGTGCTGTCCAAGTTACCTTCAGCCGGCCTTCGGGCGAGGCCCAGGCGCCGTGCTTTACGGCATTGGTGGCCAGTTCATGGATGGCCATGGCGAACGCTTGCGTGGTTTCACGCGACAGGGTGACGTCTGGACCGTTAAGTTGATAGTTTTCTCCCTCATGGCCGCCCTGGGCCTCCAACTCCAAGCGCAGAACTTCCGCCATGAGGACATCGCAATCGGGCGCGCGCATCAGCAGGTCCTGGGTTCTGGCGAGGGCAGCCAGGCGCGTTGCAAAGCTATCGCGAAACGCATCAAGCGATTGGCTCTCATAGAGGCTGCGCTTTGCCAGCGCGTTCACGCTCGAAAGGACGTTCTTCACCCGGTGATGCAGCTCGCCCATCATTGTCCGCTGCTGCGCTTCCATTCGACGTTGTTCGGTGATGTCGCGTATCGCCAGCAGGATCAGGTCGAGATGATCGAGACGGCGGCCATTGAGGACCATGATGCGCCGTCCGATCGTTTCGAACTCATGCGCTACCTCGACATCATCAAAAGCATTGTTGTCGGGGAGAACGTCTTCCAGGAGCTCCCTCAGTTTCGGAATGTCCCATTGCCGATTTCCGAGTTCGTACACCAGCCGCCCTTCGGTGTCGGCGGGGGAGACCTGAAACAGGTCATAGAAGGTCTGGTTCGCTCTGACCACTCTCAGATCCCAGCCGAGCACCAGCAGTCCTTCGCGAACGCTGTCAATCAGCTTTTCCAAGAACTCCCGATGGCCTTCGAGTTCGAACCGGGCTTGCTCGGCTTCCGTGCGATCAGAGACTGTGAGCAGGATCAGTGCCGGCCGCCCATCATTCGCCTCTATTCTTCGGGCGTTCAGGATCATCACTCGCCTCCCGATATTGGGAAACTTGTGCTCGATCCGGTAGCCTTTCACTAGCGTGCGCTCGGGCAGGACCTGTTCCAGAAGCCGGCGTAGCTCGGGAATGTCCCATTGCCCATTGCCCAGCCGGTATATCGGCTGACCGCGCGTTTCCTCGGCTGTGACCCCGAACGTTTCGCAGTATGCGGAGTTGACGTCGGCGGTGGTGAGATTGGAAGTGAGGATCAGCAGCGGCTGGTCAAGCGTCTCGACGATCGCTTCGGCAAGCCCCGCCAAACCGAAGCGCTGCCCTGCGTCACCCGCATTCCCCGCGCTGTCGTTCCCGCCGCTCATGCTTACAATGTGGCACCTATTTTGCGAGAGTCTAGATAATTGTGGGAGCATTACGATCTCTCCGAACCTGCCTGAGCTCGTGCGCTGCTTTGGCAGTCAGGACCGGAAATTCCGACCTCTACCTGTGAATGGCAGCACTGGGTCGACTCACGCCATAGCGTCAACGAACTCGAATGTCCGCCCTGGTTCGAAGCAGGTCTTCGGCCCTATGCCCGCGACGCCGACATACATCGATTCAGCCCACAGGTTGGGGAGTGTTACAGGTCAGCCAGCCAGCAAAATGCGCGACGGAGAACCGCCTGTCCGCCGTCGGTGATCGGGTGCGTGGGCCACCAGCTCGGTAGCGTGCAACGCCACGTCCCCTGTGGTGCGCGGCAGCCGTTGCGCGTTCAGCCGCACTCCGCCTCGCCTGTCACGCGCCAGATCACATCGCCGACATCGTCCGCCACCAACAGGGAGCCGTCCGGGCCGATGGCAACTCCAACCGGCCGACCATAGGACGCCCGCTCGTCAGGCGAAAGGAACCCGCTCAGAATGTCGCGCGGCGGCCCGGCTGGACGTCCATTCACGAACGGCACGAAGACAACCTTGTAGCCGCGCAACGTGCTGCGGTTCCAGGAGCCATGCTGCCCGACGACCATACCGTCCGGGAAGCCGGGCAGAGTGCCTGCGGGAAGCCAGCAAAGCCCGAGCGATGCAGTGTGCCCGCCCAATGCATAGTCCGGCGTTATGGCGGTCGCGACCATCGCCGGGTCCTGCGGCACCCGGTCGTCCACGATCTGCCCCCAGTAGCAATAGGGCCATCCGTAGAAGCCGAGGTCGCGCACTGATGTCAGATAGTCGGGAGGCGTCTCGTCGCCCAGGCCGTCGCGCTCATTAACCACCGTCCAGAGTGCATCTGTCGTCGGCTCCCACGCCATGCCCACCGGGTTGCGCAGGCCGGAGGCAAATATGCGGCGCTCACCACTCTCGAGGTCAAGCTCGTGGATGGCGGCCCGTCCTTCCTCTGCCGCCATGCCGCGCTCGCCTATGTTGCTGAGCGAACCGACGCCGATGAAAAGCTTTCGTCCATCGCGGCTCGCAAGCAGGCTCCGCGTCCAATGCCCGCCGGCCTTGAAGTCCGCAAGCTTTCGCCCTGCCGCGCTGATACGCGTGTCGCCCGTTTCATACGGGAACGCAACCACCCCGTCCGTGTTGCCGACATACAACCTCTCGCCCAGCAACGCCATGCCGAACGGCTGATTGAGTTGGTCGAGAAATGCCGTGCGTATTTCGGCCACGCCGTCACCATCGGCATCCCGCAACAGCGTGATGCGGTTCGGGCTTGTGCCCACTGCGGCGGCGCGCTTCATCGTGCTGAACATGGCGTAGTCGAAGGCAGATTTGATGCCCCCCGGCTTTCTAGATCGGTGGAGACAAGCGGCGCGATTTGCCCAAGTGTCCAGACGACCACTTCAAACTCGGCGGCCGAGCGCAATACGGCCTCGAATACCCCGAGGCGGAAAGGGTCTACGGAGGCCGCGAAGCGCCATAGAGGGACGTCCGCTATCGGAGCCAATAAGAACGGGAATGGTCGGCAGCGGCTTTGGCTGCCGACCAACGGGGCAATAATCTGGCTGGCTTGACCTCTGGCTGACAATTTTTCACAGCGTGATCATCGTGCTCGTTTCGCCGTTAAGCAGTCGCTTCAGGTGAAAGCTGGCGAGCCGGTCCTCCGCGTCACGGCCGACCAGGGCAGCAAATGCAGCAACGGCATGGCGGTCGCCCGCCTCCAGCTCTTCGAACGCCATTAAGTACGCCTGCGTTTCTGGGCTGGCGCATCTTTTGAAATCAAGTGGCTCGAAAGCACGGATCGGCTCGGTCCGGCCCCTGAGGAGGAGATCACCTACAGGGCGGCCGCAGAAGCCCTGCGCTTTGGCGGCGATGGTGCCGCTCACGCAGGTACGAGTCCCTAAGGTTTTGTTGGCTGCTTGCAAGCGAGCGGCGACATTGATGGTGTCGCCGTAGGCGCTGTAGTCGAAAAATCTTGCTCCCCCGAAGTTGCCGACGACAGCGCTTCCGGCGTGCGCGCCGATCCGGGTATGGCCGAGCGGTATTCCTTTTTTGCTCCAATATTCGCGGAAGGAGCACGCGAAGGCATCGAGTTCCAGCGAACAGGCTACGGCGCGGCTACAATGGTCCGGTTGATCTACGGGAGCTCCGAAAAGCACGTGGAGTGCGTCGCCAATTATCTTTGCTACGGTCCCCTCATGAGCAAACACGATGTCGGTCATTCCCACAATGTAGTCGTTGAGGAGCGGTCCGAGCACGGTTGGTTCGATCGCCTCTACGAGCGCGGTGAAGCCGGTCAAGTCGGTGAAGAGTGAAGCTACTTCCCTTCGAGTACCCCCGAGTTCGAGCGCGTCGGCGCTGCTTGCCAGCCGGTCGGCGAGATTGGGTGAGAAGTAGCGGGAGAGCGACGCGCGCGCCTGCTCGGCCACCGCCTGCCTGCGCTGCGCCGCTCGCATAGTCTCCACGTGTCGGATTGTCTTCTCGATTGTTGCTTCCAGATCAAGAAAATCGATCGGCTTTGTCACGAAATCATAGGCGCCGCGGTTCATCGCGGTCCGGATGTTTGCCATATCACTATAAGCGGAGACGATGATCGTGGAGAGGTTCTCGCCCCTCTCCCGAAGCTCTGCTAACAGCGAAAGGCCGTCCATGCGCGGCATATTTATGTCGCTCAGCACCACGTCCACGTCTCCGTGGTCAGCAAGTATTGTCAACGCCTCAACGCCATCGCGGGCAAAGAGAAAACGCAATGCGCCGTCGCGGATCTTTCGCCGAAACTTCTGGACGAGAAGGATCTCCAAATCTGGCTCATCGTCTACGACGAGAATGCGGATGCTCATGTGAGGCGCCCAATGCGCGTGTCTATTTCTGCTCTTAGTGCGGCGAAGTCGATCGGCTTCGTCAGCAGTGCTTCGGCGCCGCCGTCGAGCGCTTCCTTTCTCGTCTGCGGATCGCCATAGGCGGTGATCATGATTACCGGCACGTCCGGCCGTATGCTGCGCGCCTTCGGCAGCAACTCCAGTCCGCTCATGCCCGGCATGTTGATATCCGACAGGATGAGAATGAGTGTGACGTCCCTCGCATCGGCGATTCGATCTAGGGCAGCTCTCGCTGATCGCGCGAACTCCATCAGGAACCGCCCGTTGCCTAAATCACGGCGGAATTGCTGGCGAAAAAGATGCTCGATGTCCGGCTCGTCGTCGACCACCAAGATGAGAAGGCTCATGAACCGACCTCCGAAGCTGGGGTCGCGGCGGCAATCCGAGGCAGTTGAATTCGAAACTCTGTGTAGTGACCGATTTCTGTCTGCACCTCGATCGAACCGCCGTGCTGTTTGACGATGATATCGTGGCTGAGCGACAGCCCGAGTCCTGTCCCTTCGCCAGCAGGCTTGGTTGTGAAAAAGGGATTGAACATCTTCTCTCTCACATCGGCCGGAATGCCGGGGCCATTGTCACGGATAATGATCTCCACACTGTCGCCGAGGTTCCGGGTGATCGCCGCCAGCGTCGGCTCGTAACCGTCATCATCGTCGCAAGCCGCGCGGCGGCTCGTTGCGTAAAATCCGTTCGAGATGAGATTGAGAAGGACGCGTGTGATCTCTTGGGGGTAAAGGTCAACTTCGCCGGCGGCCGGATCGAACGATTTATGCAGTGTTATATTGAAGCCCTGCTTTTCGGCACGGGCACCATGATAGGCGAGGTTGAGGCTCTCTTCCACGAGAGCGTTGATGTCGGCCAAGCGGTGTTCACCCGTTCCCTGCCGCGAATGCAGGAGCATGTTCTTGACGATCGAATCAGCACGCATGCCGTGCTGAATAATCTTTTCGAGATTGCCCCTGAGCATCGTGGCGAGTTCGTCAACCTCCTTGCGCACCGGGCCGTCGGTCACCGCGCCGTCGAGCGCGTGCTGCAGTTCCTCGACCAGTTCAACGGAGACCGCCGAAAAATTGTTGACGAAGTTCAGCGGGTTTTTGATCTCGTGGGCGATCCCGGCGGTAAGCTGCCCGAGCGAGGCGAGTTTCTCTGTCTGGATCAATCTGTCCTGCGCAGTCCTCAGATCCTTGAGCGAGCGCGACAACTCTTCGGTTCTCTCTTGCACCTCCTGAAAGAGTCGAACATTTTCAATTGCGATCACCGCCTGGTCGGCGAAGGTCGATGCCAACTCGATCTGCTTCTCTTTGAATGGCCGCATGGTCGAGCGGGTCAACGCCAGAACGCCGATCGGGCTTCCTTCACGCAAGAGCGGCACCCCGAGTACCGTGCGAAAACCGCCAATTCTTTGCCCCTCGAGCAGCTCGTATTCCGGGTCGTCGAGAACGTCGGCGACCTGAACCGGCCGGACTTCAAGCAGCGTTCGCCCAACTATGGTGCCACGCCCAGGCTCCAGCGGAAGTGCCCGAAGATATTGACCGAATTCCTGCGACCAACCATAGCTGGCGACAGGATAGTGCGCGTCACCCATCGGCCGGGTCATCGTCGCCATGTCCGCGTCGCAAAGACGGGCTGCCGACGATACAAGGGTGTCCAAAACTCCTTGCAGATCGAAAGCGGAACGGCTGATAACCTTCAGCACGTCTGCAGTGGCGGTCTGCTGCTCCAACGCCTCCGCGAGTTCGCTCGTCCGCGCCTTCACCTCGTCGAACAGCCGCACGTTCTCGATCGCTATGACCGCTTGGTCTGCAAAGGTCTGGAGCAGGTCGATCTGCTTTTCGGTGAATGGCTTGACTTCAGTCCGGCGTATGACGAGACCGCCTATTGCTTCCTGCTGCCGCAGCAGGGGTGCTGCCAAAATAGTGCGATGACCCATCCGGACGGCCATGCTGTAGCCGTCAGGGTATTCGTCGGCCTCGGCGGTCAGGTCGGGCACATGCAACGGCTTTCGATCCAGGACTGCCCGCCCCGTAACCCAGTCGCGTGACACTGGCCAGCCAGTGAAATCGATCGGTATCGGCCCGTGATGTGCCCTCAGATAGAGTGTCTCTCCATCCTTCAGGAAAATAGCCGCATCATAAGCCTCGCAAAGCCGCACGGCCGATTCAACAAGCGTATCGAGAACGGGCTGAAGGTCGAAGGCTGAGCGGCTAATGATCTTGAGAACATCGGCTGTCGCAGTCTGCTGCTGTAGGGATTCCTTTAACTCGAGGTTCCGTTTCTCCAAATCGGTGAATAGCCGAACGTTCTCGATCGCTATGGCGGCCTGTTCGGCGAAGGTCTTGAGGAGTTCAAGCTGGCGATCGGGGAATACTCCTGGCTGCGTCCGTGCCACGACAATGCTTCCGATCGGATTTCCTTCGCGCATGATCGGCACTGCCACCAAACTTCGGTAGTTCGCCGTTTGGGCGCTCAGCGTCTCATGAGCTCGATACTCGGAATCGACGAATCGATCAGTTATCTGCTCTACAGATCGGCTAAGGATTGAACGTCCGGCGGCGGTGCCTCGATCGGGCGGGGCCGGAAACATCGCACGTACCGCTTCCACACCTGCAAGGTCCACCCGGTGATGCGCAACGAAGTGCAGGAGCTCGCCATCGTATCGGAAAACATGGCAGAGCCGAGCAGCGCAGAGGCGGGCGGCGCTACGGGCGATCGTGTCGAATACCGGCTGCACGTCGGTGGGGGAGGTCGAAATGACGCGCAGAATTTCGCTCGTTGAAGTCTGCTGCTCAAGCGCCTCGGTGAGCTCTCGGTTGCGCGCCTTCGCCTCGTCGAACAGCCGGACGTTCTCGATGGCGATCACCGCCTGATCGGCGAATGTTCGCAGGAGCTCGACCTGCCGCTCGGGAAAGGATCCGACTACGCTTCGAGTGACGGCTATCGATCCGATCGGTAGTCCGTTCCGCAAGAGCGGCACGCCAATGGCACTGCGGTACGCCACGATCTTCGCCAGCGGGAGCATCTTATAGTCAGGGTCGGAAAAAACGTCGGGGATCTGCTCGACGACGCCGCTGATAAAGGCTCGGCCCGTGACATTGCCTCTATTTGGTTGCTGCGGAAACTTGGCACGAACCGCTTCGATGCCCTCGCGCGAAATGCCGTGATAAGCAACCGGATGTAAAAGCTCTCCGTCGAACCGAAATACGAAGCAGAACTCTGCCGCGCATAGCCTTGCTGCGCTCTCCGCTATCGCGTCGAACACCGGCTGCACGTCGTCGGGCGAGGTTGAGATCACACGCAGGATCTCGCTCGTCGCAGCCCGCCTTTCGTTCGCCTCGGCGAGCTCGCGCTTCAGTAGATTTACTTGACGTCTGAAGCTGAGGCCTGAGACCTCCATGTCCGCCCCCTCGGCTCTCCAGCGACGAACTCAGCGAGGACCATCCCACCGGTTCACCGATCGGCATGCCAACAATCCGCAATCAACTTCCGCAGAACGAAGAGAATAGCTTATCTGACCAGCGGTGACGAGAATTAGCTCATGCCTTGTAGGTCGGGAGGCGAGCCTGTGCGGCATGGTGCTGCGTAACCCCAGAGGGCTTAACGTCAAGGAAATTGAGATCGTATGATACCGCGAGGACATCGCCTTTACGTCCTCGCAGCTTCATTCTGGCCTATGAGACTTGTGCTCTCAAGCGCCAGCGTCTGTTTTTGGGGGGCAAGACCTGCCGACGCGCTTGGCCTGCCAGACTGCCGCAATGGGTCGAACCTTCACATTCCCAATGGCCCGAGATCGGTGGAAGCGGTAGGTCTCGCGGCGGATGCGTGGATGCGCAAAAGCGCACGCTCGGCGGCCGGTAGTAGCGACCTGCAGCAGCCTAGCCCGCTCAACGAGTGCGACAACGCCTCCAACCGCTCGTCGCGCCAACAATGCCCCGGCTACCCGGCAAGTAACGCTATTGTATGCGGATCGACCACACTGCCATGCACGGTGTCGCCTTCGCTGAAGTTCTCCTGAAACCATCTG
>NZ_JADYVE010000036.1 GCF_020193655.1 Ensifer sp. IC3342 | reverse complement strand
AGATGCAGGTTAAACTCTTGCCACGCCTGAACGGCGAGACCTGCACCTTCTTCCCGAACAGCGGGTGCCAAGGGTAGGCAATCGTCGAAGAGCGAGAAACGTATGCAGAATGTCGGTAGTTGGCCGCTCCGGCCCCGGAAGACGAAGAGATGGCCGCTCATCGGATCGCGCTTCAACGTCTCCTGTACCATCAGCGACAGACCGGGAAAGCCTCTCCGCATGTCCGTGTAGCCAGTGGCCAGCCAGACCTTTACACCGCTCGGGACCGGTATCATCGCCGCTCCAGCACATCGAGGATCCGGGCCAGGGCTTCGGTATCGATGTCGCTCTCGACCCGCAGGCGACGGCCACCGCCAAGTTCGATCATCACCATGCTTGCTTTCTTGCGCGAGCGAGGGGCCGGCGGCGGCTCCGGTGATGCCGGCGTCGGCGGCTCTGGCAACGTCCCGACGACCTCCACGGGAACGAGTTGCGGGATCGATGACGCGGAGATCTGGCAGAGTTCCTTACGCCACCGGAAAAGCTGGCTCACGTGGATCCCCGCCGAGCGCGCGATCTCCGAAACACTGGCGGTCGGCTCGAGCGTTGCCGCGACCAGCCGCTCCTTCTCCTCTCGAGACCAGCGTCGACGACGCTCGACCGATGTAATCACCTCAACAAGCTGCTTTGTCATAGGACTATCCCTAGTGCTTGCACTAGGACTTGCAGCCTTCAGGCCATCTCAGCAAGGCGGCCGTCACCGTAGGGATACCCATCAGGACCAGGAAGCGATCTCGCGGGGCGCGCGCATCCTGCGCACGGCCTTGGGGCCCGCCATCGCACGCCATCTCGAAGATCCCGCCGTCGTCGAGGTCATGCTCAACCCCGACGGCCGGCTCTGGACCGACCGGCTGAGGGACGGTCTCTCCGACACCGGTGAAACGCTGCTTGCGGCCGACGGCGAGCGTATCGTCCGACTTGTCGCCCACCATGTCGGCGCCGAGGTTCATCCTGGAAGCCCGCGTATCTCGGCCGAGCTCCCGGAAACCGGCGAACGCTTCGAAGGCCTACTGCCGCCCGTGGTCGCTGCCGCCACCTTCGCGATCCGCAAACCCGCCGTCGCCGTCTTCACGCTCGCCGACTATGTCGGCGCCGGCATTATGACGGAGGCCCAGGCCGACGTAATGAGGCTCGCGGTCGAACGGCGCAAGAACATCCTGGTCGCTGGCGGCACCTCGACGGGCAAGACGACGCTGGTGTCACGCAGGCAATCAGCCAGCCGATTGACATTCAAGAGGCTAAAACCACTGCGCCGAGTGAAACCAATCAATCGGGTGCCGGGGGGTGCATCGGGCCAAAAAGCGAGACAAGCACAGAGCCCCAACAAAACCACGGACGCACCGAGGTGGGTTCGCGGAGCGCTGTCGCCACAAACGACGTAAATCCCTCCTCTTCCGGGGATACTTTCTTCGATGAAGTGGCAATCCTCGACGAGGAGATCAAAGAACTGCGACGACTGCTGGCTCAAAAACTTCATCTGCAGCACGGCCAGCTTAAAAAGATGCTTGTGCGTTTCGACGTCTCCTAGTTTCTGTCCGGAAAACTCCGGTCGTCGGCGAAGTCTTGCATTTGACCAAAGTGAGTACGATGGCCGGCTCGCTTCCGGACTTGGGTGCTTGCGGTTTCATCCAGCTGATGGGGTTGCGTTCGCGGTCGAAGCCTGACCAGACCAGCCGGAGTGATAGAGCACGTGGTCGAGCGGCTGACCGGCGGTCGTCACGCCGAGGCAACACTTGATCGTCCACTGAACTTCACAGCGGCAACTTGGCAGTCTTGATCCCCCCCGATTTCAGAACCACCGGGATCCTAGATTTTGCGGCCCCATTCAGCAAGGCGGGCTGGTTGCGCTTCCCGATGCCAAAGAGATCGGCAACATGCTGGCGATCGCTCCATGAGGGCGTTCTTCGTTACAGATCGGTATCATCCTCCATCTCTTCGGCGGGCGCCGCAAGGGTCAGAAACCGGTGCTGGTTTGAAGATTCCGCCCGGAAGCGACCGTTAAACGAGCGATAAAGTCAGAGGGTGTCGACCATGCCGCTCCATACCTATCACCGGAATGATGCGAATGTTCTCTCCGGCATATTGCCAAGAGCGTTGCACAAACGGTAGGCGGGTTCGTTCACACTCGTTGAGCTCGATCGCTATCCGACAATTCTGTCGCTTTGCCGATCGGACAAACACGAGCCTCGCTCAACAGGTTTGTTTGCATATCGGGTTAAGTAGCTGAAAAGAAGTATGAAACCCATTCTTTAGCGCCGTCAGCCAAATTGGCATGAACTTTGAAACCTTCTGTTGAGAGGCGGCGGCGCTGCTTGCTGGGAGCAGACACGGCCAAACTCGATCTCGGCCGGTAATGGCTCCTGGATCTGCGCGACCAAGGAGCATTCGCCACAAGGGCCGGACTTGTGGAGGAGATGTGGATGTCATGGCACGGACGAACAAGCGTGGCATTGACCGCTCCTACTGCTGAACTCTTCGCGGAGCATGGGGCCAGGGCCGCCATTTTGGATATCGATGCTGCCAGCGAGGCCGCAGCCGCGCTGCCAAATGCAAGCCGACGTAAGCACATCAGGGTCGGTTGCGACGTGTCTGACCGCGCCTCGTGCCAGGAAGCCGCAGACGCCGTAGTTGCAGCGTTTGGCACGGTGAACGTCCTGATTAACAATGCCGGCATTATCCGGCCGGTGAAGACCTCGAAATGAAACTCGTGCCAAAGTCCTCCCAAAATGCCGAAGAGAACATCGCCGCTCTACTATTTAATAAGGCGTTCCGTTCCCTATGGATAGGTTCCCTTGTTTCAAACCTTGGCAGCCTCGTTGAGGGGGTAGGTGCTGCGTGGTTGATGATGTGCATTACCAGGTCAGATGAAATGGTGGCGCTCGTCCAAGCATCGACCACACTACCGGTCATGATTTTTTCACTAGTAGCAGGAGCGCTTGCGGACAACTTTGATCGTCGGCAGACCATGTTGGCGGCGCAGTTGCTGATGTTCTGCGTATCCGCCGCCCTGGCATTTCTCGCCTATGCGGGGGCAGTGACGCCCTGGATGCTGTTGAGCCTGACCTTCCTGATCGGCTGCGGTTGGGCGCTGCATGACCCACCATGGCACGCGTCGATGGGAGACATAGTCCCCCGTGAACACCTGCCGAGCGCGGTCGCGCTCCACAGCATGAGCTACAATCTCATGCGCGGCACCGGGCCGGTCATTGGCGGTATAATCGTTGCAACAGCCGGTGCGGCCTTTGCTTTTCTCTTCAATGTTTTCTGCTATTTCGCCCTGATCATAGCGCTCTGGCGATGGAAGATGGAAGCTGCGCAAAAGTCGCTCCCACGGGAACGTTTCACCAGTGCGATAGCCGCGGGCTTCCGCTACGTGCTCATGTCGCCAAACCTACTTAAGGTGATGTATCGGAGCCTCGTTTTCGGTCTTACTGCCGTCGTCATTCTGGCTCTGCTGCCCCTCATTGCCCGAGATCAGGTTGAGGGCACTGCCACGACCTACGGCGTCATGCTTGGCTTCTTCGGCCTTGGAGGAATTTGCGGGGCGCTTCTCATAGGGCAGATTCGTGAATTCCTCAGCAATGAGTGGGTCATTCGCGCCGCTTTTTTTGCGCTGGCCATCAGCTGCTTCTTTCTGGTGTGGAGCGAACACGTTTGGCTGAGCTGCCTGCTTCTCATGTCTGCTGGTGTAGCGTGGGTACAGGCATTGTCCCTGTTCAATGTAGCGGTTCAGCTTTCGACGCCGCGGTGGATCGTCGGAAGAGCCGTGTCACTCTACCAAACGGTCACATTTGGCGGGATGGCCGCGGGCAGCTGGCTCTGGGGCGAGCTGGCCCAGGCGAAGGGTGTTACCTGTGCCCTGCTAGTTGGAAGTCTTGCGATAACCATGGGTGGGCTGATTGGCATCTTCCTTCCCCAACCGGACTTTGAAACGCTCAATCTTGAACCGACCAATAAATTCACTGAGCCGGTGCTGCGACTCGATCTGCAACCGCGAAGCGGACCGATCTCGGTGACAGTAGATTATTGCATTAGTCAAGAAGATATTGCTGAGTTCCTCAGCGTAATGGCATTGCGGAGAAGAGCTCGACTTCGAGATGGTGCTAAACAATGGGCGCTTCTCCGCGACTTGGAAGAGCCCCATATATGGACCGAGAGCTACTACGTAGCGACATGGCTTGATTACGTGCGCCACAATCAAAGGCAGACGCGTGCCGACGCTGAGATTGTGGCGCGCCTCGAAGCACTGCACGGAGGCGATTGCCCACCAAAAACCCATCACAAGATAGAACGGCAAACTTTTCCCGCACAGGACGATGTGCTGCTCAAGCCTCTCTTCGATAGGACCTGAGCGCCCGGCCGATTGTCTCTTTTACGAACTGCTTGACACGTGCCGCTAGCTGATCGCTGTCGGGAGACAAATCTGGGCGGTTTGTGTCGTGTCGTTCTCGCTGATGACCTCGACCGCGACCGTGGCAAATGCGGAAGCTGTTCAAGAGCTGAACCTGTATTCACTGCGACACTGCCTGTCCAACGCCTTTATAAAGCACGTACCAACGATCCAGGCGGCCAGATCACGTCTCGTTCGGAAGACTGCTGGATCCTGTATCGTCGCTCGAACTGTTGCGGCGATGCTGGGGCCGACGCCTCCGTTCCCGGCAAATCAAGAGCGATGCCCTGAGATCCTCGGTCGCAAGCTTGAGGTAGGGAGCCGTCGACGCAATCGATCGATGCCTCAACAAATCGCCGATGATCTTTTGTGGCACTGCGGCGCGCAACAATTCGGTCGCGCGCGCGTGGCGGAAGATATGAGGTCCACACTTGCCCCGGGGTTTGACGCAAGCGTCACGTAGCCGCCGTCGAACCATGCTGTATAGCTTGTCGAGCTTGCGATGGGGTGCACGCGTGCGAACGAAGAGTTCCCTGGCATCTGTCGCGGGCCGTCCGGCGCAGATAAACAAGGATTGCTTCGCGAACCGGCTCCGTCAAGGGAAGGAACGTGTAGGCTTGCGTTTTGCTGTGACGGACACGAATGGCTTCGGTCCACCAATCGATATCCTCAATCCGCATGTTGTGGATTTCTCGTGATCGCAGTCTGTAGGTGGCGAGCAGTTGTAATATCGCATGGTCCCGCAAGCCGGCCGGCGTTTTGTCCATGCTCGCACTTACCAGAACCACCGCCGCGACATGCGGCGACAGGTCCGTTCCAATGAGCCTTGTCCTATGGAGATAACGCAGCAGCGAGCGAAGCCGCGCCGCTGCGCGTTTCAGCGAACCGGGCGTCAGTTTCGAGGCACGCACGTCCATATAGCAGTCGATGTCGCCGAAGCTCACTTCCACGAGGCCTTCGGCTCCGCATCGTTCCAGTTGCCAGCCCAGGAAGTGTCTTGCCTCCCACAAGAACGCGTCGATGCTCGCCCGAGAAAGACTACGCTCCTCGCGAAGCCAGGTTTCGTATTCGTTGCAGATCGCAAACCGCAGTGCGTCGGCGGCGCAAGTTGCTTTCGGAGCAGGTGGCCACTGATCCTGCACAAGCCGCAGCAGAGCGTGAATACCCGCCTGCGGGATTTCGTGCCAGCGCTTGCCGAGATTTCGACCGCGGCGCTTCTGTAATAGCGCGACTGCATGGCACAGATATCGCGCGACCCACATCTGCGACCATAATTCCTCGATGCCCTAAGTAATCGAGAAACTACTGTGCATAGGCGCAGTAATTTCCGATCACCACCGGACTGTAGCGGCGACTGCTCAGTACGGCTTTGAGTTCAGGGATCAGTTCTCGTTCAGATTTCGACATCCATAACTCCTCTGCTGGTCGAATGACCGCAGAGGTTTGCTGGAAAATAATGCAGAGCAACGACGGCGCCAAACAGCGGAAGCGTATGGATTTTTTGCACCAGTCCCGCGCTCCTTCGCATTATTGCCATCTGACGATTATGCAGAGCGTTTTTAGCTTGGCGTCGCCAATATCGACGTTGCCGGGTGCATTGAGGCCTCCGGCGACGGTGAGCTAAAAACGTGTTGGGCTGAGCCGCGGGCGCGCGCGGTTCTATGGGGATTGAATGATGCCCCTCCAACGCAAAAGCATTGTTGGGCGGTGTCGACGCGGCGGTTGCCGGGGCGCAGGGGACGAAAGCAACACGGATTTGGTGTTCGACAAGGGCGGCGATTAGTGCTGTAGCCTCCCGCGAGGGGCTGGCGGCCGCATCGGCACACACCTTCCGGAGGCCGACCTGTCTTGCGGTCGAGCGGTGCAACTGGGTGACGATGAAAGTGCTGCGCTTCTTCATGACGTATCCCAACGTCGCGGATGTCCGCCGCTCACTCCCTGGAAGGTCTCGATGGTGATCATCTGCCCTTGATGACAGGCCGGGCATTGCCGGAGGGAAATGCCCGGTGAGCTCCTCGTAGCGGTCGCGGTACTCCTTCGGAGCCTGGCTCTCCGACGGCGCGGAAACCGGCATGCCGAGCAGGTCGCGGCAAGGGGCAAGTTTTTGTTGGCGATACCGATTGCCAAGGAAACCGTAATAGCGGATCCGATGAAAGCCCTGGAGCAGGACGTGTAACAGGAAGCGGCGGATGAATTCGTCGGCCGAGACGGTCATGACCTTTTGCCGATCACCGTGCGATAATCCTTCCAGCGGAAGCGCACAGCGCCATCCTCAATATCGACGAGGCGGTTGTTGGAGATGGCGACACGATGCGTGTAGCGGCCGACGTAATCGAGCACCTGTTCGGGCCCCGCGAAGGGCGGCTTGGCGTAGACCACCCTTGCGACAGGATAAGCCCTGGGAAGGAGAATGGAATGTAGATCCTGAAACCTTCCGAAGCGATCCAGAGGGTTCGACCCCCTCCCGGCAAAGGCGCAGCCCGCCAGCCGGAAGCGAGTCTTGCATGGGCGGCGGCAACGTCGCTCGTGAAGCGTAGACAGCGGATGCTGAAGCCATATGTCAGCCTCGACATTATGTGCGTGCGGAGGCCTTCGGCGTGGGTTGGCCGGGGGCAGCATCGTCAGGACCGTCAAAGGCGAGGTTCTAGCGGCTCGCCCGGGGTCTTGGAGCAGGGCAAAGGCATGGGATGGATCGCCAGGGAACCTGTGAGATCCCGCTTACGTCCACAAGCGAAGTACGCCGGAACCGGGGCTGCCGGCTGACCACGGTCCCGGCTCGATGAGCGTCGTCCGCGCTCATCGGGAGCGCCTCGGCGAACACGAATACGGGAGGAGCGTGTGGGACCTGCGACCGAAACCATAAGGCAGCAGGAGTGCGTGAACGGGAAGTCGTAGCGCCTTCATAGTAGCGGCGATGGCGGGGAACTGGGCTCACCGGACCCGACGGAGCGAAGGGAGGCGTCATGTGTAGAGAACCGTTGACCTGAAACATGGGAGGGGACTCTGGACCCCACAAACCTGCCTACGAACCGACAACGGATAGCCAATCTGGCGAGGACGAAACGGGGTGTGGCACTATGCTCGCTCCACCATGTCATCGACTTGGACTGGATGAAGGAGGCCTACCGGCTGACCCGCAAGGATGGTGCTCCCGGCATCGACGGCGTCACGGCGGCGGATTACGAGGTGAACCTTGAGGTCAGACTTCTGGACCTTGTGGATCGCATCAAGTCCGGCCGATATCGTGCGCCGCCGGTCCGAAGGGCGTACATACCAAGGCAGATGGGTCGCAAAGGATGCTCGGTATTCCAACCTTCGAGGACAAGGTGGCGCAACGTGCCATCACGATGGTGCTAGAGGCTGTCTATGAGGAGGATTTCTATCCCTGCTCATATGGCTTCCGACCGGGTCGCTCGGCCCATCAGGCGCTGCGCAATATGCAGAACGTGCTGTGGGCAAAGCGGCTCTATTGGGTGATCGATCTCGACATACAGAAGTACTTCGATTCCGCACTCTTACCTCCGGGCGTTCCTCGACCAGCGAGTCACGGACGGCGTCATCCGACGGATGATCGATAAATGGCTGAACGCTGGGGCCGTCGAAGACGGTCTCCTGCGCCGAACGACAGAAGGATCCTCGCAAGGAGGCGTAGTCTCGCCCTGCCTCTCGAACATTTTTCTGCACTATGTGCAGGATGGTGCGGCCGCGGCTTCGCGGGGGCTGCACCATTGCCCGCTATGCTGACGATGCGATCATGGCGTTCGACAACATCGTCGACGCCCAACGTGTCCTGGCAGTTCTGGGCAAACGTCTCGGACGGTACGGGCTTACGCTCCACCCGGACAAGACGCGCCTCGTCGACTTTCGCCCGCAAATGACGGAGAGCACACGGCATCCGGAGACGGATGGCACCAGCTTCGACTTTCTCGGCCTGACCCACGTGTGGGGACGGTCGCGCAGAGGAAAAGACATGGTGATGCAAGTCACGGCCAAAGGCCGCTTTGCTCGTGCGCTGGCAGCGGTGAGTGACTGGTGCCGGAAACAACTGAACTGGTCGATCCGCGATCAGCAACGCCATCTCTCGTCCATGATGCGGGGGCACTTCGCCTACTATGGCGTCGGAGGAAATGCTCGGCGATTGCGATCATCAGGTCGTGAGGATATGGCAGAAATGGCTATCTCGGCGAGACCGTCAAAGCGTGTTCCGATGGACCCGCCTTAACGAGATCCTGAAACGCCATCCGCTGCCGCCAGCCAGAATTGCTCATTCATTTGCTGCCGTGAGCTAAACTCTACCATGAGGAACCGGATGCGGGAAAACTGCACGTCCGGGTCTGTGAGGGGTGGGGGCGGGAACGCCCCCACCTACTCGGCAGTCGGTCTTTCGCAGCGGTGCCAGATAGCGCCGGAAGGCTTTGCACTCGTTGAGGCGCTGCAAGTCGGTGAAGAACTGGAGCTTGCCGGCGTCGAAGGCCTTCTCCAGATGCTGCAGGAACAAGCGGCGGAACAGGCGTGAGAGCACGCGGACCGGCAGGAAGAAGCCCGGCTTGCAGGCGATCCATTGCGTGCGGTCCGGCGAAAACCCGCCACCCGGGACGACGCAGTGCAGATGGGGATGGTGCAGCAAATTTTGCCCCCAGGTGTGCAGCACGGCGAAGAAACCGATCTCGGCGCCGAGATGCTTGGGGTCGGCAGCGACGGTGCGCAGCGTCTCGGCGGTGGCGCGGAACAGCAGGCCGTAGACGAGCGCCTTGTTCTGATAGGCGATGGCGGCAATGGCCTCCGGCAGCGTGAAGACGACGTGGAAGGACTGTGTGTCGAGAAGCTCGGCGCGACGATCCTCCAGCCATTGCGCACGGGCCAGCGATTGGCAGCGGGGACAATGCCTGTCGCGGCAGCTGTTGAAGGCGATGCGCCGGTGGCCGCGTTGATCGCACGCTTCGACGTGCCCACCGAGCGCGGCCGTGCGGCATAACTCGATCGCCGTCATGACGCGGCGCTGCGCTGCCGACAGCGACCTGTGCTGGGCACGATAGGCCTCGCCGTAGCGACGGAAGATATCCGCCACTTCCGGCCCCGAACGGGGCATCGGCGCGCGCTCAGAAGTACTCAGGCTTGGCGGGCGCCGGAAAGGGGGGCGCTGGACGTGGCAAGAGCTCGAAGGGGCTCGAGGTGGCGCAGACCTTGTTGGTGGCGATGCGCAGGTAATGGGCGGTGGTCGCGAGGCTGCGGTGGCCGAGCAGCAGCTGAATGGAGCGCACGTCGGCGCCGGCCTCCAGGAGATGAACGGCGAAGGCGTGCCTCAGGCTGTGCGGCGTCACCGGTTTGCACAAGCGCGAGAGGTTGTGCGCTTTCGCACAGGCCTGCCCAACCGCATCCCGGGTGATCGGCTGGTCGGCGCGATCGCCGGGGAAGAGCCATGCCTTCGGCCGCCGCATCTTCCAGTAGTCGCGCAGGATCTCCAGGAGCTTGGGCGACAGCATCACATAGCGGTCCTTCTGGCCTTTACCGTGCTCGAACGGACGACCATTCTCTGGCTGTCGATATCCGTGGGCTTCAGCTGCACCGCTTCCGAAATGCGCAGGCCGGCGGCATAGCACGTCGTCATAATGGCGTGGTGTTTGAGATCGGCCACGCAGCCGAGAAAGTGCTGTACTTCATCCCGACTGAGGACGACCGGCAGCTTCTGCGGCTTCTTGGGAAGCGGCAATACCTCTTCAGGCGCCCAGTCCCTCTCGAGCGTGACGTTGAAGAAAAAGCGCAACGCCGCAATGGCGATGTGGATCGAGCCGGGCGTCAGCTTCTTCTAGTTGGCCAAATAGACCTGATAGGTCCGAATTTCCTCGCGGCCGAGCAAGTCCGGCGACTTGCCGAAGTATCGTGCAAACAGCGACACCTGCCGCAGATATGAGAGCTGGGTATTGGGCGAGAATTGCGCACCTGCATGTCCTCGCTCATGCGCTGGCGAAGTGGGGTCATGACGAGCTCCTCTGTCCGATGGAATGGGCTGCAAACAGCCGTCCCATCCTCGCGCAGTTGGGGCTCCTACTGAAACGTGACCTCCTTGCCGCTCCGGCGTAGCGGAGCGGGTTAGTCCTAGTGAAGGAATGGAGAGGTGAGCATTACTTGACATACGCCTACTCGTAGGCCGGCCGTATCATCCTGACGGTATGCCCGAACTGACTGATGGCGTTCGCCCAGTGATGAGCGCTCGCGCAAGCTTCGAGCCCGACGAGGCGCGGCTCAAGGCTGCGGAAGAAATCGAACATCTGCGACTGCCGCAAGGCTCGGCGGAACGACGTGGCCGTCTTCGGAAACGCCGTGAACTTGAAAGATCGATTTAGCGGTCGAGACCGATTGTGGCGATCTTCTCCATAGAACGGCTCCTTCTGTTTCGTGGCGATTGGCATCGCCACAATAGGCACCTTCGACGACGTTTCGGAGGCCGTTCCACGCCATCAGTTTGCGCCGTGACCGATACTGCTTCCGATGGTCGGAGGGGAGATTTCGGTGATCCACCCGAGGGAGGTGATGATGATCCTGGATCTACATCGGCAACGTCTGTCGGTATCAGCGATCGCCAGGCAGGCTGGTATCATCGCAAGACTGTGCGCAAGTACATCGAACGGGGCTGGAGGCTCCGGTCTATGGACCGCGCAAACCGAGAGCGACGGTGGTCGACCCGTTCGCGGCCTATCTTCGCGAGCGCGTGAAGGCCTAACCCGGCCTGACTGCGCGTTCGGCCGCCGAGCGAACAAGGTTTTGAAGTTCGCTTCGAGACACCGCCGGGCGAGCAGGCGCAGGTCGATTTTGCCCAGTTTCATGTCATCTTCACCGACCCGAACCGACAACGCCGAGGATGTTCTGGTTGTTTTCCATGGTGCTGGGCTACAGCCGACTCACCTGGGCGCGCTTCGTCATGGCATCACAACCTGCCGACCGTACTGCGTTGCCACGTCGCCGCATTCGAGGCCATGGGGGCGTTCCGCGCGAGATCCTTTACGCTCGGATGAAGACCGCGGTCATCGGCGAAGGCGAGACAGAAGGTATTGTCTATAACCGTGCGCTTGTTGATCTCGCGCGTCATTACGGCTTTCATCCCAGCCGCACCCGTTCGGCCGTCCAGTGGCGGATCGGCCGGATGTCGATCGATGGTTTTCAGCCTGCGAGAAGTCGGTGTCGGTGATGGTGCAGCAGAAGTGCTTGCCGACCTTGCGGCGGCCGATGACGGCGCCGACCGCCTCGCCAACGGCGGCGGCGCCTGTGAGAGGCTGGCGCGCCCGGCGGACCCGTCATGATGTTGCATTGATCTTTCCTGTCGCCGGCCATGGAAGGCCGCGCAAGCATTCGATCCCCCACACCCTTTCGGCCGCAGCCGAAACGATCCTGGAAGGAACCACCTGGAAGAAGGTCAGTTGGCGTCACGGCACGAAAGGTAGATTGACCGCACGCTTCGCTGCTCTACGCATTCGGATTGCTGATGGCAACCCGCAACGCATCCTCGACAAGGGACAGCAGCACATGCCGGGCGAAGAGGCGTGGCTCGTTGGTGCATGGCGCTCAAACGACGAGCGCAAATATTATCTCTCCATCTGCCGGCCAAGGCGACCTTGAAAGCTCTCGCGGCTGCCATCAAAGCGCGATGGCTCTGTGAGCAGGCCCATCAGCAGATGAAGGAAGAGCTCGGCCTCGATCACCTTTCTTCAAAATCAGCGCCTCAACAAGACAAAGCGGGAAAAAAGGACGAGGTACGGCCCGCCTAAGCCGACACTGCCGGCCGTTCGACCCATGGTCATCGCCGCCCTGTCGCAGCACCAACCACCGAATCAGTTTTCCCGGAAATCGAATCCGCCAAAGTAGTTACTAGATAGCCAACCCTCAAGGGCGTGAAGCGGGCGTCGTGGCGACCGTGGCGCTCGGCCTCGCCTGGGTGATATCCTTGCTGGTTGAGGAGTTCGGCGATCTCGCAATAGATGTGCTCACTTATCCACCAATTCAACGATACCAGGTGAGAGAATATCTGCTTCTGGCACGGTGCGTGCATAACTTTCACGATACCAATTCGAGCAGGATCTTTATCAAGATGCCTCATGACCGGATGTCACGGTCAGGAAGCTACGATCGACGCTTAGTTTTAAGATAGGGAAGTCCGGAAGCTCGGCAACCCCGCGGTACTGATCGCTGCAGCAGACGTGAGCTTACGGTGGTTCTTGGAGTTCGCCATTAAAAACAGGGGCCTTGCCGTCGCCCGGAGTGAGTACTGGAGAGGCGCTGCCGAAACGGCTTTGGTTCAGACGCCATACCTGTTGATTCTCAAACACGGCTGCCCAGTATAGAGGCGAAAGTTCTCTGCGCAAGTCTGCGCTGGAACTCCACATAGGCCGCTTGCGCGCGGCACTCAAGAAGGCAGGGGGGGACGCCCCACCGTTTAACAAGCACATTTTTGAGCGGCCAGAGAGGGTTCGAAGGTGGTGCCAGTCTTGAGCATGGCGCAGGCGACGGCGAGGAGACGGTCGGCGACTGATCGCAGGGCGCGACCGTGGCTGTGACCTCGGCTTCGAAGGGCGGCGTGTTTCAAACGGCTTCTGAGGTCGTGTTGAACGGCGACGCGCGCCCAATGGTAAATGGCGTTTGCCAGTCGGTCATGGCCTGTCTTCTGACGACGATGCAGCTCTTGCCCGAGCGCTTGGTGACCGGCGCGACTCCTGTCAATCTGCGCAAGGCGGCGTAGTCACGTCGCTGCAGGGGATCGAATGCTTCTGCGAGCAGCGTGGCGAGGACGATCCTTCCACTCCCAGCAAGGATGCGAGGATCTCCACGTCATGCTGCTTCTTCTGCCCCGGCTTCCCCTCCGCGGTTGAACCGAGGCTAGCGGTCAGGCCATCGAGCCGATGATGCGCCTGTTTGAGCTGCCGGTTCACGAGGCGGATGCGGGCAATCAGCGTGGTGACGTGGGCGCTGGCGGATTCGGTCGTTCCGGCGGCGACCTTGAGTGGCGGCTGGCGCAATATGTCGAGCACACGGCGGGCGTCGAAGCGCGGATGCGATGGCGCTTGAGAAGCTTGGCAATCGTCGCCTCGCGGATGTCGGACGCGTCAGCAGGCCTGCCAAGTGTTCTAAAACGTTACCAAATCTTTACTTGGGCAAATCGCTGAGAATGTTATGTTTGCCGCGGCAAAGTATGAAGTCAGGCCATTTCTGAAAAACCGGATCGGATCCGCGCACAGCACGCATCATCAGGTACAAGCGCAATGGGAAGAAGAGTACTCATCTTCGTCGAAGGCTATCAAAGGGGCAATGGTCTGCTATACGCCCAAGCTGCCCAGCGTCTTGGTCTTCATCCAATTACGCTGTCGACTGATCCCGGACAATATAGTTATCTTGCAGAAGAAAGGCTTGAGGCAATCCGCGTCGACACACACAATCTCGATACGCTGATCCGCGAATGTTCCCGGCTAGCTGCCACGTATGACATTGCTGGCATTACTGGCTTTACGACCCTTGATGAGCGGACCTATGCGACGGTTGGCAAGCTCTGCCGGCACTTCGACCTAGCGGGGCCGGATCCAGCTGCCATTGAACGATGCTGCGACAAATTCACTCAACGTCATCTTCTCGCGGAAGCCGGCGTTCCAGTACCAGCTTATCGCGTGGCGGCGAATGCGAAGGACGTAGAAAGCGCTACCGCTGAGATAGGTCTACCGGTGATTCTCAAGCCAGCCGAAGGCCACGGCTGCATGGGTGTCCGCTTGTGCCGCAATATGGATGAGTTGGCCGAACATACTGCCTATCTATTGCACGGCGAACACATGTGGCAGTCTTTGTCGAAAGTACTGGTCGAAGAATTTGCACAAGGGGACTTTTATTGCGCCGAGATAATGGGAGATGAGGTGGTTGGGATTGCAGGCACTGTCTTCGGACAGTTACCACATTTCGTCTTTCAACAGACGACCATTCCGGCTCATCTAAGCGATGGAGAGCATGAGCATCTCACCGAACTTTCGTCGCGTTGTTTGCGAGCTCTCGGCCTTGGCTGGGGGCCTTCGAACATCGAATTCCGATGGACGAAGCGAGGCCCAGTCGTGATTGAAGTCAATCCGCGACTTGCCGGAGCGCCGGATCCTCAATTGGTAAAGCTGGCTTACGGTGTAGATTTTATCACGGAGCATATCAAGCTTCTCATCGGCGATGATTGCAATTTGCGTAGAAGGCATTCGCAAACTTCGGCCGTGCGGTACTTGGTTCCGGATCGCGAGGGCACCCTCGATTGGATCGTTGGGGACGGGCGGGCGGCTGCTGTGCCAGGTGTAGCCGAGGTTAAATTGTTTGTTGAAGCGAAAACGCCGATCGTGAGGTATGGAGATTACCGAGACTGCATCGGACATGTCGTCGCCGCTTCAGCCAACCTTGCTCAAACTGAGGCAATACTTCAACGTGCTGTCGACCTAATCCAGTGGGCGATCACGCCGTTTCCGGCTCTTGGCGATTAGGAGCACGACCTTGACTTTAGAAAATGATCCAACCTGAAGTTAGTTCTGTCCCGGCGGAGGTGGTCCTCGTCGTGGGATCGTCCCGAGCCGTTCGCTGATCGAGCTGGGGCCGCCGATGAGCCTTTCATCAGCGAAATCGGCGGGTCGTTGCCGATCTCTTCGGAGACTGACGAAGGGAGCAAGAATAAGATCGGTCGAGTTGCAGTGTTTCGACGATTGCTGTTCCTTAATGGGTCTGTCCGCTAGCACTTGTGTATGAAGCTGAACAAGAATGTCTTACGTTAGGCCATGGGTTGCCGCTCCGGACCGCCGGTGCGGACAAGTAGTGCAGCGCAGACGGTGCGCCAATGCGGCATCAACTTGCTTCCATAGTCCTGTCGGGAACGGCAGTATGCCTTTCGACCAGCCTGCAGGACTTCTGGAGAAGACAGGACATGCATGCCGGGTTGCACGGGGGCGAGACTATTTCGCAACAGCAGACGAAAACCGCGACGGAGCCATCGCAGCAAATCCAAAGCTTCGCCGCAATCCTACCTTTCAGGAGATTCGCAATGCCCGAAAACAGAAATCTTCCCAGGTTGCGCGAGCAGGACTGGCCCCTGGTTGATCGTAGCCAAACACCGCGCTATGCCGACGTCGCCACGTTTATGCGCACGCGGCGCATGCCAATTGGTTGCGGGCTGGACATTGCCCTCGTAGGCGTTCCTTACGATTTCGGGTCCAATGTGAGGCCGGGCGCGAGGCTCGGGCCTGCTGCGGTTCGCGAAGCCTCACGCATTCTCCGGCGATTCAACCCTGTGACCAAGGTCGACCCATTTAGCTTAGTGAATGTTGCGGATGTCGGTGACGCGGCTGTCAACGCGCATGAGGCCCTGAAGAGTATTGATCTTATCCAAGTCACGTTCGAGGAGATCCATGCCGCGGGGGCGTGGCCCCTGTCTGTTGGTGGCGATCATACGATCCCTCTTCCCATTCTACGCGTGATCGCGCGGGATAAACCGTTAGGCGTAGTTCAGTTCGACGCGCACTCTGACACTTTAGACGAGGTGCATGGCTCGAAGATCAACCATGCGACGACTTGGAGGCGGGCTGTCGAGGAGGGCTTGGTCGACCCTAAGCGCATGATCCAGATCGGCTTGCGTGGCAGCCAGCTCGGCGAGGATGACACTGCATACGGCCATTCTGTTGGCATGCGGGTGATCACGATCGACGAGTATGAAGAGCTGGGGCGTACAAAGGTCATGGAAGAGATCGGCCGGATCGTGGGCGATGGTCCAACATATGTGTCGTTCGACATCGACGGCTTGGATGCTGCCAGCGCAATCGGAACGGGTGTGCCTGAGATCGGGGGACTGTCGCCACGCGACGCCCAAGTGATCATTCGATCGCTTACCGGGCGGGAGATCATCGGGGCGGACATCTGTGAAGTCGCGCCCATGTACGATGTGACCGGACACACCCAGCTTGTGGCCGCCAATCTCATGTTTGAATTGCTTTGCGTCATGGCGAAAGCAAAAGCGAGACAAGGGTAAACGGACACCGTGGAGGCACAGTGGCTCATCGACACCATTGAGCTAACGTCGTTCCGCTCCTGAGGGGGCACGACCTGAGCGAGAGGCTCGCCGGACAATGGGACAATGGGTAGTGCATGACGGGCGGTCAATGGCGAAGAATAACAGATTTTCTCTTTCCGAGTACACCGACATGAACGAACTGGGATCACGAACGCAGGCCAACGGCTCGATCATTTTGCTTTTGTCATTTCGGCTTGCCTTTCCCGACTTCGAACACGCAAATGTCATCCTTGGCGAGCGTCGAGACACTAGCCGTGCCGCTGGCCCCGCATCCCTATTCAACGGCCGCTTACCACCAATTCACGGTGGCAAAAGCGACACCGGTGTTATTGTGTTGGAGTTTTGCCTGCCACCATCCGAGCCCAACCCGCATAGCCTCTAATAGACCTGAGCTTTATTGGTATGGCGCGTAAATGGCGACTTCGCGCACGGGCGGCTCAGAAGCGGGGATCAAAACATTTTAGGAGAGCATCCCATGTTGCCTTTAGTACGGGCTGAAGACGTTGTATTAGAAATCAACCTGGGGGCAATACAGGCGAATTTCCGGACCGTCTCGACTCTAGTTGGGCCTCGCGTCAGGGTTGCTGCTGTCATCAAAAGCGACGCCTACGGGCTTGGCATCGTAGACATTGCAAGGGCGCTCATAGATGCCGGCTGCGATCTGCTTTTGGTCGCCAATCTCGATGAAGGGCTGCTTCTAAGGTCTTCCTTTATTGGAGTTGAAATTGCAGTATTTCACGATCAGCTTGATAAGTTTGGCAGATGGTATCGAGCGCATCGTCTAATACCTGTCGTGAATAACTGCCGCGAACTGGATGCTATCAGCACAGAAGGTAACCGGCAAATGTATTTTCTTAATGTGGAAACTGGATTCTCACGCTTTGGGCTCGGTATTGACGATGTGCGAAGCCAGTGTGTGTTGCGTACTTTCGAGAGACATCGCCCTTCGGTCGTACTCAGTCACCTCGCATGCAGCGAATGCGCTTGGGACGGGACGAATATTTTGCAGAGGGATCGATTTCGGGCAATATGTGATCTGCTTAGACCCACGCGCGGCAGCCTCGCTGCCTCTGCTGGTGTGTGGTTAGGAAAGCCCTACCATTTTGACATGGTGCGGGTGGGCTCGGCACTGTACGGTATCAATACAGCTGGCGCTCAGCCAAATCCGCTGCAGCCAGTTACCAAATTGAGGGCAAGAATACTTGATGTGTGCAATGTGCCGCCGGGCGAGGCAGTCGGATACGGTGCGACGTTTCGTACGGCCCGAGCAAGTCGCGTAGCAGTCGCCGGGATCGGCTACAAGCATGGCCTCCCATGGAGCTGCGCCAATAAGCTATCCGTTCGATTTGCCGGATATTCTGCTCCTGTAATCGGAAGAATATCTATGGAATACATAACGATAGATATAACAGATCTTCCTAAGGCACTTTGTGGCCCAGGCGCTTTTGTGGAATTGCTTGATGAGGACTTTACTGTCGGTGACCTTGCAGCGGCCGCTGGCGTCAGTCCACAGGAGGTGCTGACGCGGCTTGGTGCCGGTTGCACAAGACAATATCTAAATTCGTCCTCTCCCTTTAGGGCGTCCTTAGCACACCGCGGCGAAGCGGATGGCATCGGTGCTCCTAGGTAACTGCCGCGTTAGTCAAGAGATGGCCGGCGCGCAGTTCCCGCGCAATCTGGTCGCCGCCGTTCCCTATGCCACCTACACCGTGCTGACCCATAACGGCGCCCAGTTCACCCAGGCTCGGCGGACTGACGACGCAACTTCCATGACATCTGGAATGGAACGACTTCCTCGACAGCTTTGTCGCTTTGTCGACGACGAAGAACTCATCGCTCGCGTCAGGGCGAAATTGTCGGCCGGTTACGACCGGGCACAAGGGGCTCTCCGTTCTTCCGAGAACCCAACGTACCGGTCCATCACCAGACGCAAAATCGGCGCGTGAGTCTCATCTTGATTGAAGCTTCGTCTCAACTTGTTCGTCGCGCTGCACGAGGGCTTCGACAAGACGATGGCCTGTTCTGATGATGTGATCTCTCATCAATTGGAGCACGTCGGTGTCGCGGATTTTGAACATCGCCAAGATTTGTCGATGTTCTTGTTCTGCTTCTTGAAGACCACACATGAAAAGCGGGCAAAGTCTACGATAGCGCTCGGTCTGGACGTTGATGCCTTGAATAAGCGCCAGAGTCTGGGTGCGCGGCGCTGTTAAATAGAGACTCCGGTGGAACTCCCAGTTCAGAGCACCTGCCTTCTCTTTGTCCCTCCTGTGATAGGCGTTTTCGAGCTCCTCCAGAATTCTCTCAGAACGAGCCAAGTCTTCGTCCGATAGACAGGCTAGAGAGTGCTTCAGAATGTCGCATTCCAGCATTGCTCTCAGTTCGAAGAGCTCGATGATCTGTTCTGCTGGCAGTGATGTAACAATCGCACCCTTGTGAATCCTGGACACGATCAGTCCGGCTGCTTCCAGCTGGCGAAACGCCTCGCGCACCGGCATCCGGCTGCAGTCGTATTCAGCTGCAATTGCCTCCTGGACGAGGGGTTCACCTTCCATGAATTCCCCATTGAGAATGCGTTCGCGCAACGAATCTGCCAAGGCTTCAGGTAGACTCTGTCGCTTGAGACGGTACTTTGAGTGCTGGTTCTTATGTTCGAGCACGCTGTCATTCACTTTCCGATAGCCTAAACCATTGCCATCCCTTCGGGCGGAAGACGGCTGACCTTCGGAATTGATCTGCCCTCTTACTCTGTCCCAGTTGCCCCGACCTTGCAGACACCTTCAAAAATCGTGCCAACTTTACAACATAGCTGCCCAAGCGTTTATTCTTTATTCTGCACACTTTTGATTGATAAACGGCAGACAGCGCATAAAACTGAATGTATTGTGTCGCGGATCCGACAAACCTGGGGGCGGTCTCTGTTGCAGAGCGTCTTCTGCGGGATTGCGAATCGGTCGGTCGGTTGCCGGAGCGGACTCGTAGCCGTCGTCGAGGTCGCGCTGCCCTTGACCATGGCCGTACCCCCACAAAGGCTCACCAGCAGCGTTTTCACCGAGCAGCAGCCTGCCGACGAGGCTGACGATGGCGTCGTCTTGGCGAAGGTGATCTCGCCATTAAGACGTTCGACGGTTGGCGCGGTGGAGCTTGGTCCGGTGCTGTCGGCGCCTCTGCCTTAGTCGCCGATACAGAAACTTGGAGATGTCGGCCTTGATCCTTCATGGGCATCGGACCACGAGCCTGACGGCTCTAAGGCCTAGCGTTGAGTTTCCCAGGAACTCCGCCCAGATCGGCTCCGCGTGGGGCGTGCCTCTCGCTCCCCAAGACCTCGCGCCCGCCGTCACTGTTGAGCCGACGGCGAAAAACGACGCCGAGGGAGGCGATGCGCCCCGCCGCGCCCGAGATTTTCACGTATGGCCAGTTTCCATCCCTGTACCCCTTCTCCTGCGGTACCTTAGGATACTCGCCGTGGGTCGCGCGATGTGAAGCGTAGCGGAACGTGGCGTGCGCCATGAGCGAGGCCCGAATTGGCGTAGCGTTCCTGAACCGAGCCGATTCGTCGGGAGCGATCCATGCCCTTGTGCCTCGAGCACCTGAGGGGGACGCGTGCCCCGTCGGATTGGCCGTAATCGATGCCCCGTGGGGAGTTCGCGCCAGACCTGTTGCCTATCCGAGCGCCAGTACAGGGATCGGCGAAGATTGGACACGACGGCCGCCGGTTTGCGGGACCATGCGATATTACAACTCCTCGCCACCTATGGGCTACGTGCGGGCGAAGTCCGTAACATGCGGATCGAAGACATAGACTGGCGGGCCGAAGTCGTTCG
>NZ_JADYVE010000035.1 GCF_020193655.1 Ensifer sp. IC3342 | reverse complement strand
CTCGGTGGAGCGGAACGACGGCGATCGATTTTTGCCGATTTCTCAGCCGCTTGGATCAAAGAGCGATCACCCGCACTTAAAAGCAAGCCTGTGTCGCGGAGCCGACAATCGTAACCAGCAATTGTCGAAAGCGTCCGAAAACCGCCGTGCCAAGGCGAATGGGCGTAGTCAAGCCGGCGCAATGGGTCACCATCAACTAAGGCGATCGGACCGCTGTAGTTGTTGAAGTGGTGCTCGGCGAAGGCTTTGCCTGTTCAATGGAGTTGCCGGATGACGGTGTCGTACGATTCATGCTAGCCACACTGGGCAATCAGGATCAATGTTACGAGCTCCATCGTGCCTCCTCGTTTGCAGATCAGGCAGCGCTCAGGTCGCGGCATCACGTGTCGATTCGGTCGGCGCTCACGGTGTGATCCCCATCTTCGGGGAGGCAGTGAGTCGTCGGACCCCTCTAAAGCCGGAGTACTCATCGTCGAGCGGGCTGGACCAGAGATGCTCAAAATGCTGCGTGAGAAAATGATGGTCAGAACTAAGCGCGATTCAGCAGTGCTATCGATGAGATCACGATCCATTCATGTAGATCGATGGCTTTGTGGCAGTGCAGTTAATTGTATGCGGCGTCTCCGCAGCCGGCTCAGTCAACGGGGATTGTGATACGAGGGCAGTGGGACAGGCGGCTTCTCTATTCCGAGGATGCTCCCGTCATCTTGAGCCTTGAGGAGGCCCTCATCAAGGCGGGGATGACCGTCACCACGGCGAAGCAGCATGTATCCTCTCTTTACGCGTGGTGGCACAGCGCTTATAGGTTTTGGTCGAAGGGCGATTTGGCCGGTCGTGGGGTGTCGGCCGGCGCTCGTGGCGTGCTCCCTGAACGTGACGTCATGACCGGCGTCAGGTCGGCCTGAGGCGGGCGAAGAGAGCGAGATTGGAGGCGACCACCGAGGACCAGATGGAGGTGTCGAAGTGGTCGACCCCGCGCCAGGTGCAGCGGGCCAGGCCATCGGTCCGCTTCAGACGGATCGGGTGCTCCCGCCCATCGGCAAGAAGAAGCGATATCCTGCATTGGATCTCACCGTCGTTCATGCGGTGGAGCCTAACCCTCCGGGCGGCGCAAGCGTATCGAGTGGAAGACCGACCTTGAGGTGAATAGCTGCGAAGAGGCAGTCGGAAAAAACAGATGGTATGCATTGCGCTGGAAGATTGAGATCTTTCAATAAGATCCTCAAGTCCGGTTGCCGGGCTGAAGACGCAAGACTACGAATGGCCGATCGACTGGCAAACCTCGTCGCCGTGTTCTGCATCATGAGCTGGAGAGTGCTCTGGTCGACAATGCTCGCGCGCACCGCGCCCGAAACACCGCCAACTGCGGCACTCACCGAACAGGAAATTGAAATTCTCGATCAAATGGTCAGCAATGCAGGCAACCGACAGACGGCGCCGGGCTCGCTGATCTTCTATCTCACCAAACTCGCTCGTTTAGGTGGTTACCTTGCAAGAACATCAGATCCGCCACCGGGAAATGCGGTCGTCTGGCGCGGCCTCAGCCGGCTGACTGACATTCGCCTCGGAACCGAAATAGCAGCGACGCTCAGATGTGGGTAATTGCAAGCGTCATCGGAGGGATACCCTTTGCGCCACGCAGGCTTTTCTGCCCCATGGCCCGCGGGGCTGAGTTTCGTACGTTTTTTTGCTCAAACGAAGGTGAAGTCCCACGCGCTCAGGCTGAGGGCGACAAGATCGGCCACACTATGCACGTTGGCGAGGCGTGCGAACTCATCCGCGTGGTTCTCGGAGGTGACATGGGCCAGAACTGCGCTTTTGGTCAGGTCGTCGTGGTAGACAATGATGTCTCCGGCGGTCTCGCCGGCAATCGCATTCGCAGCGCCATCGCCAGAGTACAAACTCTTGTCGGTGACTACCACGACGTGCTCGCCGTTCGCATCCGAGGCCGCGCCGCTGTGGAAGGCGTCCACGGGATGGCCAGAATGCGAACAGGCGTGGCTGACGAAGTTCGCGCCGGTACCGTCGCTGTAATAGCCCACCGCATCGAACGCGAAAGTACCGTGGGTCGGGTCGAAATCCAAGATGTTCGTGTAGCCCGGGTTCGGCCATCTCGTTGGGTCGATCCCGGGAACCGGGCTGTGGGATTGGAACACAAAGGTGTCTTGGCCTTCGCCGCCGGTCAGATGATCCCTCCCGTCACTGGCAAAGAGGACATCGTGCCGGGACCGCCGTAGAGCTTGTCGTTGTCCTGACCGGCCACGCGCGGTCTCGGGGCCATTGTCGCCATAAAGGTAGTCGTTGCCCTCTTCGCCGAAGACATGGCCATTGCCTTCGCCCGCCGAGATGGAGTCGTTCCCGAAAGCACCGCCGATCCAGTCATTGCCGGTGGGCTCAAAGAGCACGTCGTCACCATTGCTCCCGACGAGGCTGCTGTCACGTGGACCACCATGGATTAGCATTGCCGATACTCCTAATGATTTAACGCATCAACACCATCTCGTTTACCCCTCATCGGACCATGGGAGTAATCGATTGATCTGATAGGCCCTATGCACATTTCGGATGCATCAGGCCGCTTCACTCGACAGCTTGGAATTTATGGACCGACGCGGCGCCGAGACGGGATCATGCATGCGACCAACGGTGGAGCGCAATAAATACGAGGGCGAGCCAGATGCTGCTCCCCCGCCTGGAATGGCTCGCGTGGCCTGGACATCGCCACGGTTCACCGTCGCTAAATGACGGGCAAATCACGGCTGCGGGGCCGTGGAAACCGCCACATTCGGAAGAAAAGCGCGCTCGGTGAGCGATGCTCCTTCAACCCTGCCGGAAATCACAGGGCGATGTCCCGATCATGGATAGTTTCAGGCCGACGTACACGCAATGATAGCTGGACCGCTGCGCCGCCTCAGTCGGCGATGGCGACCGCCATTGCCGTGGACTATGCGCACCGGTCCCACGATGAGACCTGTGCCCGGGTGTCTGGTCTGGCGTGTTTATCTGTGATTCTCTCAATCAGTACAATGGATTGAGGGATGCGATGTCACGTCGGCGCATTGGTCAGGAGAAGTTGGTTTTACCGTTGACTCGCGGCCAGCATTCGTCTTTGGATGCGCTTGCCAAACTGATTGACTGAGTGCCGATCGATCAGGCCCTTTGTGTGATTTCCTGCTCTGCGAAGGGCGAGCCTGCCTGGCCGCCGCTGCCTCGTTCAAGGCGATGCTGCTGTCGATCTGGTATGACTTATCTGACGTCAAGCTTGCCGAAGCGTTGGACGACAGAGGATCGTTCCGACGGTTCTGCGGGTTTTCGGTTCAAGAGCCGAAACCGGAGCGAACGGCTTTCGTGCGGTTTCGAAAAGCCCTTGTGGCCCATGGTCTGGACAAGACGCTGTTCGACGAGAACACCCGCCAGCTCAAGGCCAAAGCGATCCAAGTGAAGACCGGCACGCTTGTCGATGCCACGATCATCGCCTCGGCCAGTGAGGCTGACGAAAGCAGCGGGTACGGTCGATGGGGCGAGCTCTTGCTCGACATACAGCCCCCCGGCCCTGTCAGTCACAAGCAGTACATCTATAAACTCAATGAACAGAATTTAAAAAATCGATTTTTTGAGAGTGTGAATTGCCCATACTTAAGAACGATCGGCCCTGACATGCCGATCCTGCGACGAACTGGCGCCGCCCCACTGGCAATCAGTTGCCACCATTTTTGCTGCAGGACGAAGGCCGCCCCACAAAACAAGTGGCGGCTAAGGGGTAAATACAAGGAGAAAAGACGGGATGCTGGACATTGGCGGTAATGGAAGAGTGAAATTTGCGACCGCGTTTATGGCAATGTCCTTGCTGCTGGTGCCGACCGCAGCGGCCCAAGAGCAGCCGGTCTGGCACTATGGACTGTCGCTCGTCGAAGATCTCAAGTACCCGCCGGACTTCGCCCACTTCGACTATGTGAATCCCGAGGCACCGAAAGGCGGAGACCTCAGGCTTTCCCAGACGGGCACCTTCGACACGTTCAACCCTCTGCTGGAGAAGGGCGAAACGGCCGCCGGCCTGGCGCTCGTCTTCGACACGCTCATGAAACCGTCAGAGGACGAGATTTCGACGGCCTACGGGCTTCTGGCCGAAGGCGTTTCCTTCCCGGACGACATCTCCTCGGCCACGTTCCGGCTGAGGCAGGAAGCGAAATGGGCCGACGGCAAGCCGGTGACGCCGGAAGACGTCGTCTTCAGCTTCGATAAGGCGAAGGAACTGAACCCGCTCTATCAGAGCGACTATCGGCATGTCGTGAAGGCGGAGAAGACAGGGGATCGGGACGTCACGTTCCACTTCGACGAGAAGGGCAACCACGAACTCCCGTATATTCTCGGGCAGATCCTGATTGTGCCGAAGCACTGGTGGGAAGGCACCGGACCGGACGGCAAGCCGCGCGACATTTCGCGAACGACGCTTGAACCGGTCATGGGGTCAGGCCCTTACCGCATTGCTTCGTTCTCCCCCGGCAGAACCATCCGTTATGAGCGCCGGTCCGATTACTGGGGCGCCGCGCTCAACGTCAATGTCGGGCAGAACAATTTCGATTCGATCTCCTATTCCTTTTTTAGCGATCGTGACGTCGAGTTCGACGCCTTCCGTTCCGGCGATATCGACTTTTGGCTCGAAGACCAGGGCATGCGCTGGGCGATCGGATACGATTTTCCGGCAGCGATGGGCGGCCGCGTGAAGCGGGAGGAGGTGCCGAACCCCTTCCGGGCGATGGGCATCATGCAGGCCTTGGTTCCGAACATGCGCCGCAAACCTTTTGACGACGAGAGAGTGCGCAAGGCCCTGAACTATGCCTTCGATTTCCAGGCCGTCGAGTTCGAGCAGGCGAAGAGCTCCGCCATCTCCACTCATTATCAGAGGATCAATAGCTTCTTCTTCGGTACGAACCTAGCTTCCTCCGGACTGCCGGAAGGCAAGGAATTGGAGATCCTGAACGAGGTCAAGGATCTCGTGCCGCCGGAAGTGTTCACCACCCCTTTCAGGAACCCTATCAGTACGACCTCCCAAGAGGCGCACGAAAACCTGCGCAAGGCGACGGCGCTACTGAAGCAGGCTGGGTTCGAGCTTAAAGGTAACCGGATGATCGATACGACAACCGGTACGCCATTCAGCTTCGAGATCATGTTGAACGATCGCGCTGAGACGACCGTGGTACTGCCCTATGTCCGAAACCTGCAAAGTATTGGCATCGAGGTGCGCGTAACTATCGTCGATCCGTTGCAATACACCAAACGCAACAACGCCTTCGACTACGACATGACCTGGGAAGTCTGGGGCCAGACCTTGACCCCTGGGAACGAACAGGGGGATTACTGGGGCTCGGCAGCCGCCACGCGCGAGGGCTCGCGGAATTATGCCGGCATCGCTGACCGGGGTGTCGACGCCTTGATCGAGCGCGTGATCTTCGCGAACGATCGCGAAACACTGGTTGCCGCCACCAAGGCGCTCGACCGCGTGCTGCTCGCCCACAATTACGTCATTCCGCTCTTTTACAAGCTGATCGCCCAGATCGCCTATTGGGACAAGCTGGCCCGGCCGCAAGAGCTTCCAAAGTACGGGCTCGGCTTTCCCGACGTGTGGTGGTCGAAGAGCGCTGCCAGTCCTTGGTGCCCTAGAGTTCGGTGTACGTGCACTTGTGGGAGCTCTGGCTAAGCCGGGTGCCTTCAGTTTACGCCCGACCGTCGTCTCAATCCGAAATGCGGAACTTGTGGAATATAAATCGCACCGATGACTGGCATCCTCCGTATGGGCCCTCGAAATCATCACGGAAGAGAACCGCCCGATCCTTCCAAACATCCTGTTTGAAGCACAGACTCAGATTTCATGCCATTCGACAATGTCCGATCTCCGACAGGGCGGGACAAATGTCATATCAATTTTGAGGTTCGGTGTTGTTTCAGAACCGTTTTTCCCATTGGTACGTTTTGTGCTTGACCGATATTCAAACGCGTTTTCGAACCAGGAGAAACTATCCATGACAGCCCTCAACGAAAGAACAGCGTGGTGAAGCTCGCTCTTTCCCATGTTTTTGAACCGACCGATGGCCTGCGCGTATCAAGCGGACGGCTGCGCATACACCATCTTGGATTAGAGATCGAGCCGCGCGAGGGCGATACTGTTATTGAGAAGGGTCAAGATATTAGTCGACTCGGGCCATGTGGTCGGGTTGGCCCTAGACTCCCCCCCCCCCCGGGGGGCTGGATTCACCCGGTTTTGTCTTCGACATTTCCAACGCGCAGGAGAGATGAGCCCGCGGCAACCATTTGGTCGCCACGCCGCCACGCACAGAAGAACTGTAGTGCTGGATCATGGAGAGGCGATCAAGAAGCACTTCTTCATTGCCGCAGCCGCCATTTATGAGTCTTTCGTCGTTTCGGTAGCTGGAGAATTATCTTGAGGCCTATCTATCTCGACAACAACGCAACGACACGCGTCGATGCCGAAGTTCTCGAGGCGATGTTGCCATTCTTCACAGATGAGTTTGGCAATGCCTCCTCGATGCATAACGCTGGTGCTACTGCCGGGGCAGCGATTAACGCGGCGCGCAGGCAGTTGCAAGCGCTGGTCGGTGCAGAGTTCGATCCAGAGATCACTTTTACTTCGGGCGGGACCGAAAGCAACAATGCGGCGATCCTTTCGGGGCTCGAGGCTATGCCTGAGCGCACTGAGATCGTAACTTCGGCGGTCGAACATCCGGCGGTGCTGACGCTCTGCGCTCATCTAGAGAAGACACGCGGTGCCAAGGTGCACAGGATCCCGGTGGATCACCAGGGTCGACTTGATCTCGAGGCTTATCACGACGCCCTTACCCACCGTGTAGCAATCGTTTCGATCATGTGGGCGAACAACGAGACGGGGACGATCTTTCCTGTGGTCAAGCTTGCTGAGATGGCAAAAAAAGTCGGCGCTATTTTCCACACCGATGCAGTGCAGGCAGTCGGCAAGCTCCCGATTGAGTTGAAATCAACCGCAATCGACATGTTGTCGCTTTCCGCGCACAAGTTCCATGGCCCGAAGGGCGTCGGGGCACTCTACATAAAGCGGGGGGTACCCTTTCACGCCCTCATCAAGGGAGGGCACCAGGAGCGCGACCGGCGCGCGGGCACGGAGAACACGCCAGGAATAGTAGGCTTGGGCAAGGCGGCGGAACTCGCGTTGGAGTGCATGGACAAGGAAAATGCGATAATAGGATCACTCCGCGATCGATTGGAGAAAGGACTTATCGAGCGCGTCCCCAAGGTCTTCGTCATGGGCGATCCGGTGACGCGGTTGCCCAACACAACAAGCATTGCCTTTGAACGCGTCGACGGAGACGCCATGCAGTTTCTGCTCAATCGCCAAGGCATCGCCTGCTCATCTGGCTCCGCCTGTACCTCACATTCTTTATCGACGAGCCATGTTTTAAAAGCCATGGGCACTCCCCACATCCAGGCGATCGGCGCAGTTCGCTTCTCCTTGTCAGGCTATAACTGTGAAGAGGAAATAGATCGGGTGCTGCAGGTGATACCCACAATCGTGAAAACGCTGCGTGACTCTTGTTCAGTATTTGTCGGGTAGGCGCCATGCCCGGCACATATCTCAGCTCTTTGCAACGTCCGAATACCGTTCACTGCTGGCATCTCGATCACAGCTCTTCGCAGAGTCATCATAGGCTGATTGGCCGCGATCATGTGTTGGAACGAAAGCAGCTACTCCGCGATCAGTAGGGAGAAATGCAATGTCTTGTGATGATGCAACCTTTGCCGCTCATGGCACTGACATTCTCGCTCGGCTAAAGGATTTGTCGGCTGCCGAGGAATTCTTCGAGGTCCTCGGCGTCACCTATGACCCGAAGGTGCTAAATACCTCACGGCTCCACATAATGAAGCGCATGGGTCAGTATCTGGCCTCGGAGGACTTTTCCGATCGCCGTACCGGAACGGCCGCCAGCCTTGCGCGCGCCGCGCTTGAGCGCGCTTATGGAGACTTTGCAACTTCGTCGCCGCTTAAACATCGTGTCTTCAAGGTGCTTGAGGACCGCGACCCGGCGAAGGCTGCTGCGCCAGTCCAAATATTCGTAACCTTGGACGAAATCTTGCAGCCACCCAAAAATCAGTGACTGCGGCACGGTTGCCACACAGAGATCTCCTCAACCCGACAAAGTGGTTGGGGCTCCGGAACGCGCTGGAATAAAATAGCTAGTAGGTTGTTATTAAACCCCATGTGGTTGGCACGTTGGTGCATGGAAGCGTCGAAAGACCAGCCCTATGTTGCGATTGAAAGCCTAGAGAGACCATAATGGACATCACAGTCGCTACCAAGCAGCGCGGATATGTGATCCCAAGGGAATGCGTCTATGCCGATAGTGCCGCGCCGATTCCCTCGGCCTGCACGGCGCAAACCGTGGTCAGGGCTTGGCGCTCGACCAAATTCCGGGCGAAGTTGCCTCCTACGGTTGACAAGTGCACTGAATGCAAGGGTGTTTTTTGAGATGCAGCAGTGCGCCTCTGTATGTCCGATCCGAAGACCTGCGTCCCAGCCTGACCTCCGTTAAAGCGGTCATGGTCTCAACGCGAGAGGCTTTGAATTTCCCACTGGGAAGCCCGTACGATGAAGGGGAACGGTGATGGGTCTAAAAAAGGCGGTTTAAACTGGGTAAGCGGTGCCGTGCCACGCGACATGTAAAGAATGGACGGTACCCCACTTCCGCAAAGCAACAGGCCGGCGTAGGTTTCGTGAGCGCCGTGGGGACTTGTCCGGCATTAGACAACAGCAAAGACCACCAAAAGCGGCTACCCGGTTGAAGTGGGTGCAATTTCGGATAATTGCAGCCGGTCGTCGGCCCTCCTGCGTCCATGAGGAGACATCGCGGTTTGAGCCGGCTTCGCTCTTGAGCAGTTGAAATGTCTACAAGACCGTTGCGGGGGCCTGTCATGCAGGAGACGGGGAATTGCTTTTGCTGCCATTCTCCCAATGTGCTAAGCTGCAGTCCCGCGGGAGCCGCTCGGCCTTCGTGGAACTTCCGAAAAAATCTTCTCGCCGATACCCGCCAATCGAACAGGAGCATGGTCCTTGAACTTAACGACCAGCTCCAGCTCTCCGCCAAGAGCCTCCACGTAGTCCCGGAGCGTTGAAAGCAGAAAATCAGAGCGCTTTTCAATCTGTGCGACCGAAACCTGCTTTTTGCCCATCTTCTTTCCGACATGCTCCTGCGTCAGGTCGAGCGCTTTCCGCAGCTTTTGAAGCGTGTCATATTCCTCCAGCAATTCCTTAGCCCTTAGGTCGGAAGCCTCGATCATTTCGGGAGTCATCGTTTCGGCAAAAACGTCTTTTGCTGATTTAGCCATTACTTTTTCTCCTTCTTCTCCAACTCTCTGCCAAATGTGCTTTGTAAGAACTTCTTTTCATTCTTCCCCGACTAGTCTCCGGCGACAAGGATGACGGCTTTCCTCTCCGGATCGAATGCAATGGCGGCTCTCCAAACTACATCAGCCGCATCAAACCGAAGCTCCTTCATGTTTGCGTACATTAAGGGTATCAGCCCGTGGTCGCCGATACTTGCAATGGCGCGGGCGAGTGGCACGGGGAACCTTCAGCCGCCCGTCCAAGCCGACGACCACCCGAACCATTCACGATCGCGCTTCAACTTGCCGATAACCGTGGAGAGAAGAAGCTCAATCCGCGACCAATCGAGCACTTGTAGGCCAGGCTGGTACCTTTTCGCTCATAGCTAGGCACATTGAATACGGCCATGGTGAATTCGGCGCCACCGTCCGGCCGGATCCGGTAACGAAGAAATTGGAGAATCGGCTTACCGTCACGATCAATGGTAAAATGCTGATCTGCAAACGCGAGGGTGCCGTCGGATGTGATTCTATAGCCATCTATGCTAATGCCTCCACGCGTCTTCGTCGGCGGTGTATCGCCGGTCGCCGGAGTGCACAAACCTAAGTCGACCCTCACATTCACCGGTTTGCCAGTAGTCAGCGCGAGTTCAACCTCGTGAAAGCTCGCCAGCACATGACTATCGCCGTCAGCATTGGCAGCTGTAGCAAACAGTATCGCGAATAAGGTTGCAACGATATGCTTCATAGGTGTTTCTCCTTAGTGCGATTATACGGTTGACACGGCCCCTGAGGGCGAACCGGGGCTCAGCGGTTTCAAACAGGAGGCGGGTGCCACGGAAGGATTCATTGAGAGATTGCGGCTTCGGATCAGCGCAGTTTGCCGAGGGCCCGTACCACTTGATGCGGCAGCCGTGTGAGGAGCAGGCTCCGCGTCTACTGCTATCCTTGACCCAATTGAATTTAACCCGACATACATGCTTTTCTAATGGGAAATCTCAGCAGATATGTAAAATCGCTTATTTGGATGGAGGCCATCGAGGATATGGAAGAGTGGTCGCACGCTGGTGCAGCCTATCGGCACAGTCGGCTGCGGGGTGCGGGAGGGAAAGACGATGAGCAGTTGCCGGCCGGCGACCGGTGGACAACGGGGAGATCGATCCGCCACTAAGAAACAACAAGTGCGTTCGTCGCGCATCCAGGCAAGGTAGCGGTGGAGTTGCGCCTGGTACGACAATTATGGCAGTGGGCTCACGCCACCAGCCAAGTAACTTCAGCCAGCGTCGCCCGATGTCGACGACCCGACGTGCAGCCGTAGCCGCACCGCGAGGCTTCTGGCTAGGCTGAAGGGGATAGGTCAGCAAGACAGTCTGGCCGCAGCGTAACCTTAGTAGCCGACTGCTTGAAGGATGCCCGCTTGTCTGCCTGAGGTGATGATGGACGGGCACCAAGTGTTAGACTCCATTCAATAGCTGACGGCTGCCGCACACTATTGCATGTTTCCTTAAACCGTAGCCGGTTTAAGGAAAAAAACATGCAGCCACTCAAAGGGCTATAGCGTCCTTTGCGCGTCTGATGAGACGCGCGGCGCTGTAGCAGCGAAGACGTGCAGGGCGACGCACTGTTGATTGAGGATCAGTATGGGCGCGATTGACATGCGGCGCAGGAGACTTCCCGTTCGATCAGATTCCGAGCGAAGTTGCCTGCTCCGGTAGCAAGCAGCCATGCCTATCGGGAGGTGGTCACGCGGGCTTCAGGTCACGCCGAAGCTTGCCGCCGCTCCCAGTCCCTACACCGGGCATATTCGCCGTAGCGGAAAATCTGAACTCGACATGGCCAGCCAGCGCCGCTCGTCCCAAACGATTGCCGTTCGAATGCCCGGGTGAATATTGCCGAGATATCTATACCTGCCAGGCCTTGCTAACCATGATGGTCATGAGAGTGCTTGATACCGCTACACTTGCATTAATTCGGTCGCGGGCGTAACCGCAATTGTTCGAGCAACAACGTTAATTGCTCCTCGAGTTCTCGAAGAGAACGTTCCGTTGCTATAAAATGAACCTCGGCGCCCGCTACGGTTGAAATTGATAACATCCCCGAATTGGAGCCATCGGCGGCCAGACCAGCTCTGACGCTGAAGCCGGCTGCAGCAAAGGGCTTGAACTTCCTTTCCTCCATCCCCGTTCTCGTAGCGATTTGATGTTGGAGCTGGCCGCATGCGGCCATGAACGAGGTAGCTATTCTGCTGCCAATTTCTGGACCGAATGCCACTGTGGTTGTTTCCCCTTTATCAGCAACCAAACTGACAAACGCTAGTTGATCATCCGCGGTCGTCCCTATTCCGTTTACGTCTGTGATCAATATTGCGTCGATTTCGGCCATATTACCTCTTCCTAGTAATCTGGGGTTATATTCTCCGCGTGACGACTACTATGCCAACGGATACGAATTGTGCAGCTATATTAAATAACACCTTCGCAGAAGTTACTGCGCGCGTTCCTTGACTAGCCTTACGCCACAGATAAGCGGCTATGAAAACTTGGCGGCGCATCGATAAGGAGGCAACACCAACCTACTAAAGGGAGACATATGACCATTCTCAAGACCGACAAGAACACCTTCTGGAAGAAAGTACTTGCCATGACCAGCTTTTTGGTGTGTTAGGCAAAATGGAGGTGCGCCCGATACGACAGAAACACGTCGCGTTTACATACGCCTGGCTTCGTCAGGCACTATCGCACTCAGCCAACTCGATCCATTAGTTCGGATTGAATTGTCATTGCTGTGGACAGCGAAGCATCCAAAGGCAGATCACCGAAAGCGACCTGACAAAGGAGATAGTTGGCACCCGCCTCTTCCAGCTGATCAAGCAGAGCCCGTCGCACAACAGGCGCCGTTCCGATCACGCACAATTCACTTCCGATTGCGGCATCGAAGGTCAGGGGCAGATTTGGTGGAACTGGAATCGCATGGAGGTCGTACAGGAATTTGAAACTTTTAAGCCATCGTTCGAATGCAGGAGCCGCAAGCGCATAGGCATGGTTTGCAGACTGCCCGACCACAATCATGCGAAGCAATCCGAGAAAAGACGCTTGGTTGTTCGTGTCAGAGTTGTGTCCTTCCTCGGAGCGGAAGGCGTCAGTAACCTTGCGAACGAAGGAGGCCGGACCTACAGACGCGATATTCGCGTCGTTTGCAGCGGCCCAGCGTGCAGACTCCGGTCGGTTGGTGGCGATCCAAGTCGGCGGGTGCGGACGTTGATGAGGCCGCAAGGTCAAGGGGACATTGTTTAGCTCAAAGTGGTCGCCGCGGTAGGAAAGAGTGCCGCCCCTCATCGCCTCCATTAGAATTTCGCTGGCTTCGATATAACGCCCAGGCACCGCGTCCGCATCGATCCCGAAGTAACCTAGCTCGATCGGAAGAGAGCCGCGCCCTATGCCTAGCTCGGCCCTACCACCGCTCAAATGGTCAAGCATGCAGATCTCCTCAAACGCACGCAGCGGATGACAAAGGCTAAGCAGCATGGTCAGGGGGCCAAGACGAAGTTGACGGGTGCGTTGCGCGACGCTCGATAAGAACAGATTCGGCGACGGACTTCTCCCATGCGGCGAACAATGGTGCTCCGCCAGGTGGTAAGCGTAGAAACCGAGACGATCACACGCTTCCGCTAGCGTGAGGCGGTCTGCGTATTGTCGTGCAATGTCACCACCGTCCTCGTCCAAATGGTCGAATATGCCGAAAGCTAGCTTCGAAGGAAGGGCTTTTCTCATTAAATCGTCTCCGACTTTATCCCGGGATGCCCCCGGACCTGCGATTCAAGCGAAGTAAGACGGGGGGCCTTTCTTCGCCGCACATCGCTACTCACGGCGAGGTCTGCTTTTGTTTCAGGCCGGCGGAAGCCGGATCGTTGAAGCCGCCGAAACGGCCACGTCCTTGGACGCTCGGCTATTGCTCAACAGTTCCTGTGCACCTGCAGACGAAATTTCCCCGCCCCAGCAGCCTTGCCCAGATATTGCAGTTTGAATGGAGGGACGGCTTGCCCGACGACATCTGCAGGCGACCGCCTATGCAGCTCATTCTCGTTCCTCCACGGGGTGGTTGGGCTGGTCGACGCTGCGGGGGGATCAATTCTTGAAGTCGCAGCTCTGCTGTTTCCACCGTCTCTTCCACGCACGAAAGAGCAGAGCCTGAAGTTGCTATACCGCCGATCTTCGAGACGTCTCAACTCCCAAAATGTCCTCGACAGCTGCAAGAAGCGCATCCATTTCTGGTTTTGTCCCGATGCTAACGCGAATGCAATCTTCCAGACCTTTATCAGGAAGGACGGCCACGAGTATCTTTTTCTGTTTCAAACAGGCGTGCCACCAAACGCCGTCCCGTCCTGCTGGCACCCGCGCCAGCAAGAAGTTCGCATGGGAAGGCGTTACAGAGAACCCAAGTTGCGACAGCGCGACGCTCACCCGCTCTCTCTCATATTTGATATGGCTGTGGTTCTCATCATAGGCGGCGCGGTGGGCAAGGATACTGACACCAACCGCATGGCCGATCACATTCATGTTGAACATGTTCTGGATATTGCGCAGCCTGCCTATAACCTCAGGATGACCGAGGCCGAAGCCAATGCGAATGCCGGCCGCTGCATAGCTCTTCGAAAACGTCCTTAAGATCAGGAGGTTCGAATAGCGGTCAATGAGACGTAGAGCGCTGTCAGGCGCAAAGTCCACATAGGCTTCATCTAGGACGATCAAGCGGTCAGATTGTGCGACCAGGCTTTCAATATCTGCAATCGGGACAAAGGTTCCGGTCGGGTTGTTCGGATTGGCCAGCAGAATGAACTTGGCCTCCTTTGCAGGACCGAAAAGCAATTTGTGTATCGGCAACAAGCACGTTTCGCCCCATTTGATTTCAAGCAATCGAGCACCCTGCAACAGCGCGAGCTTGTGATTGAATGCAAAGCCAGGGGACAACATCGCGACACTGTCACCCGGGTCCAGGAATGCTTTGTATATGAGCGAAAGAAGCTCGGACGAACCGTTGCCGGCGATAACCTGATCCGTGTAAAGATCATAGGACGCAGCGGCGGCTTCCCTCAAGCTGATGTTGTCATCCTCTGGATACAGATACTGCCGCTTGAGAGCAGCAACAGCGCTCTCCATTACCGCGGCCGGCAATGCGAATGGATTCTCGTTTGTATTGAGCTTGACATAGCTGGCATCGGGTGCCGGACTGGAGGGAACAGAATTTAGGTCTCTGTACACGTCCGTAAGAGACGAAAGTACGCTTTGCAGTTTTGCATCAGACATAGTTTTCTCCCTTTTAGTCGCAGAGGATAGTCGCTTTATCCGACAGTCAACGCGAGTGGGATTAACAGTGCCGCCCATTCACTGGCTCCGACTTAATGGACTTTCTTCTATTACCCCTATATCTATTCAGTAAAATCATTTGTTTGCATCGCAGCTATTGATGCTATGTATATAAGAATGTCGATTAGCGCCTAAGATTGCTCATGTCTTGGGCTCGAATCCTGCCATGGCTCTCTTCTTGAGCGCGCGCGGCCTGAGCCCTGGATTGAGGACCTACGACCTTAACGCACGCTGGCAAGGGAGTGCCGATCCGCACGATCTAGCTGACTATTTGGTGCACGCCGGGAGAAACGATTTCATGGTAGTACCTAATGCGCCGCAGAGACGTGCCGGGTCCATATCAAGAAATCGACGTGGACGAATTGAATCGGGTCTCAGCTTTTGGATTCCGCTGAGCATTTCCACGACGCAGAGATCAGAGTTGTTTTAATGGTCCCCCGGCCTGGGGGCGCGTGTGCGAGACGCTTCAGCTGGTTGAGCAAAGCGGACGTCGTTGAGAGATCGACGTTGCCTTCCGACTCGGAAGGGTATCCCGTGGCGCGGTGATTGCAACGCCAGCTCCGGCATAGAGGGCTGCCCATGCTCCAAGCTTCGTCGTCCCACGCGGAAAGTATATCAAGGCTTTCGCGTCAAGTAACATCCCGTCGCTCAGGCCGAAGGTAAGCTGTACCCAGGTCCGTTAATGCAACACGTTGGGTGTTCCTGATCCCAGTCCAGCCTGCGGAGCCCGCAGTCCTTGATTAAAGCCACTTGCAGAAGCGGGCGAAGGCAAAATGCGGAGCTCTATCACGATGTCATGGAGCAGGCGAGGATTTCACTTATTGCTTGAGCACTGGAGCCAATACTGCCACCAGCGCTGCGAATAGTCCGACGAAAAAAAAAGCAGACACGCATTGTGGTTGCCTCGGCGAGAAGTCCAATTGCAACGGGGCCTAACGTCATTGCGCCATATGCGAAGGTTGCGACGGACGCGATGCCTTTCCCCGCCGGCACTACAAGATCGGCTGCTGCCCGACTGAAAGCTAACGGTAGGACGGCCGCATAGCCGACCCCCATCAGCACAAAGCCCGCCACGACTAACGGCAAGGTTTCACCGATAACGATCAGAAAAATGCCAAAGACAGCCGAGAAGCCGCTTATGCGTGTGACAGTGGCGGATCCCCATCGCGTGACAAGAGAATCCGCCTTGAGCCTCATCACCACCATGGCTACAGAAAAGCCCGTGTACCCCAGGGCGGCATCAGATTCTTCGGTCCCGATTATATCACGCAAATATAGCGCGCTCCAGTCGAGAGCTGTACCCTCTCCTAATCCAGATGCGAGAGCAATGAGGCCCACAAGAAAAAGACCGCTGGTAGGTAACGACAATCCCACTGAACCACTTACTGCCCGGATAGTTGATTGCCAATCGAGCAGAAGGAAGGGTCCGAGCATCCCGCCGGTCATCACGGCCGTAACAATAAAATGGACGTATACTGGGGTCTGAAGGACCGTGGCAACATAACCGCCCGCTGCGCCCAGAACAGCCCCCACACTCCACATGGCGTGAAACGACGACATCACTGACCGCTTCATGTGTTTTTCTACTTCGCTCGCCCAACTGTTCATCGCTACGTCAATGGAGCCATGACACATGCCGAAGAAAAAAAGGGCGATCGCCAGCAGCGGTATTGTCGGCGCAAACCCTAGAGCGGCAATCGAAACTAGGAACGGGATAGCGATCGTTCGGGCGACCCGCACTGCACCCAAGCTATCGGACAACCTTCCGGCAAGAGGGAACGAAATCAATGCGCCCAACCCTAGGAGTAGCAGCAAAACCCCGAAGTTCGCTTTGTCAACGTGAAAGTGAGCCATAATGGCGGGAACGCGAGAAGCCCAGGTCCCCAAGAGGATCCCGTTCAACAGGAAGCCCGCAGCGACACCGCGCCAGGGAGTAAGCAATGTGCGCATTTTCTCTCCTCCAACATCCATGGCTTCTGACGTCGGTTGATATCAGATCCGGTCGTATTCGGGGCTCACGCAGCGGACCCGGATAACTTCAGGTCAGCGCTCGCTCGTTCCGCGGCAGGCTACAAATGAAAAGATTTCGATCTCCCGTTCTGAGTTCTCAGAATAGGAGATCCGGGTCGGCTTGACTCTTGTTGCCGCTCTCGCCGGTGAAAACGGTGTAGCAAACATCGTTCTCTTCCAAGCCCGATCGTGGTCGGCGGCTAAAGCTGCGTGCAAACTAGCACGAACGAACTACAGATGAATTGATTGAGATCATAGACAGGCGCGGCGCAATCGTTCAATGGCTGTTCAGTTCGGTGTGGTGACCCCAGAGCTATTTGCGTATAGCACCACTCGGCAATGCAAAGTACCGGCCGTCATGATAGACCAATGAACCACCGTTACCGGTGCAAATGCCGACAACACGGCCGAGCACAATCACATGGCTGTGCCGTTCTATGGCCTCCTCAAACACGCAATCGATGGCCGCCGCAGCATCCCGAAGGACGGACGCGCCGCTGATGAGTTGAGTCCACCCGGACCCGCGGTAACGTTCCGCGCCGCTCAGCCCGCCTTGAGCGGAGAATTGATTCGCGAGTATCTCGTGGGTGTGGCCCAGGACGTTCACGCAAAAATGGCCGAAGCGCGCAACCGCAGCCCATGTGGAGGAGGAGCGGTTGAGGGAAACGACCATGCACGGGGGCTCGATCGACAGGGCCGTCGCGGAAGTAACAGTCGCTCCGGTACGGTCTTCGCCCTTCCCTGCCGTGATGACGCTGACGCCACCGCTCATCCTACGCAAAGCACATTTTAGGCCGTCCGCGTCCACTGGTTGGTCTGCGCCATCGCTGATAATTGTGCCGGTGTGTATGTAAGGGTGGTCAGGCATTCCTATCACTCCTTCTTTAGAAAGCATTCTCAATATAGGCGCACAGCGTGCGTTTGCGGTTATGGCCGGCTCCTCACGTCTTCGTCTAAGCCGCCTCATCAACCAGGGGGAACGAAACAGCGAGCACATCGATGCGGACGAAGGTGCTGGCAGCATTATGCAGCGTTCGGCCGGATTCGAGAAATCGCTTGTTCGCATGGCAATCACCGGCGCTGTGTGGATGCACCAAGCCATGTGTGGGTTGGCGCACTGTTGTGGTGGCCGTCTGACGTTAGACAGCACTCTGCCTCCACACAGAAGCGGGCCAGTCACCACTCGTGTGCGCTCAGAGACTTGAGCAGCATTACGATTCGCCGGCGTACATCATTGTCGCCCACGCGAGAAAAGGCTCTAATAAGCTCGATCCCTTCCTCGCTTGCAGCGAATTCAACCACTTCGGGTGGGATCTCAGTCTGATTTGCAGCGGACTGCCCGTCCGACTGGTTTTTGTCAGGCGTATCCTCAAAGAAGTAGCAAGGCTGCACTTTCAAAGCCTTCGAAATCTGCTGAAGCCGGCCCGCACCGACGCGGTTCACACCCTTTTCATATTTTTGGACCTGTTGAAACGTCACCCCGATAGCTTCGGCAAGAGTGGCTTGCGACATGTTCTGCCATAAACGCCTCTGGCGAATTCGCCGGCCAACATGGGCATCCACCGAGTTTGGCTTACGTCTTGTTGTTTCAGAGTTAATACTCAGCATATTGGTCTCCTCAATCCGGCTATCTTATGGCTCTTCGGGAGATATGAGTTCCACGTCCCGGACATTCCTTTAGTATAGCTCAACTGAAAGTCAGAAACTCAATTGAGTCATCTGGGCGTCGGCGAAGGCCACCCTAAGCGCTTTCGGATTACGCCTCAACCGGGAAGCTTAGCGGGTTGGTGTCGATGTGTTTCCGTGAGTTACTCGAAGACCACTGCTGCGGGGTCAAGCAGTGTCGTTGGCAGCAGATGTCCTGCGTCGCAGGAGCGGTCGTGCTAGAGAGCATCGCGCCTGTTGCGCCGGGACACTTCCGTCATTCCTGCCGTCGAACGGGGAAAGGCCGCGATGCGCGCCTGCCCGCTGCTCCTTTGACTCCGCATTGAGCCCGGGATCGAACATCTGGTGACGACGAGAAGTTTTCGCGAGGCAGCAGATACGCCCGAACGGTCACGCGCGGATCGGTGAGCAGGACGGTCCGCTCCGGCTCCTGCGGCCTCACGCGCTCCTGCAGGTCCGGACCGCGCGGCAGGCCCCCGAAGGTTTCGTCCACTAGCCACACCGTCCTCGCGTCCACTACCATCTGGAAGGGTTCTGCGGTAGGGTGGCCGGCCTGGACCCGGCATGAAGCATGGTTCTGACATTTCCACATCCTCCGCACAATTTTCGCTCGTGAGGCGTCTCAAGAGCAACGTCCGTGCCTAATAAAAAACGGCTTAAACTCAGGGGTATGGATCGAACCAGCTATGTCAGCATTCCAACAATGTAGTGTGCCGAACAATGCCAGCCTGGTAGCCAAAAGTGGACCACCGCGTCCAGTGGCGTTTGCCGAGTCTTCTCTATTGGACGTGGTGAGGTCAAGCACCTTCTGACTATTCGTACTTATGGTGCTTGATGTCTTCGCAGTATCGCGCTTCTCTCCGGGCTCCCTCCCATTGTGGACCAGAAGAATGGGGCGGAACAATCTAATCGGCGACTTGATCGCGATGAACGACCGCAACAGACAACCACGCGAACTTACCCATCCGTCGTCCTGCGAAGGACATCTTATCCTCCGGCGGCGGAATTCTCTTGCCTCTGGTTCTCGCTGCCCTGGTCGCTAATCACGCAGCGACGGCAAGCTCTCCCGTGTCCAGCAGAGTTCGGTTCTGGCACTGGCGCTCGTGAGAAGCACCGCCGCTGCTTCATAAAGCAGCTCCCGCAGATGGTTTTTACCTCTTATGCAAGAAATGGGCCTCGTTGTTAGTCCCGGGCGCTAACCGAGCGCCACGTCGGAAGTTTCTTTAACCGCTGCGATTTAGGGACGCCGCCGTAACGGCGCCGATGCCTGGGATTGCCGTCAGAAACTCGCAACCACGCGACCCGTTGCTTTGGGCTGGATAAGGCCGAATGTCTCCATCAGGCTTAGAATTTGATGCCAAGTTGGGTTGACATGCTCAGGAGCTGATTGCCGGCACCAACCAGCGTGCGCGTCAACACACTGTTAAAGGACTTTACCTGAACCGCATCGTAGAAGCCTACTCAGCCAACTGGGCCAGGCATCCGCATCGTGGCATCTGTCTTGTTGAGCATCTCGTTCAATCCGATCGCCCAGAGGCTCGTGCCGGCTTCAACACCTCAGCCACCGGCCGTGCTTTGAACTCATCCGACCAGCGTCGGCGAAGCTGCGGCGGCGCCCCTGAGACGGTCGGTATTCGCCGACCCTTGAGCGGCGTATCTGATCATGGCGGGCTGGTTAATCAGGAGCAGGAAGTGATATTCCATCAACCCACAAACCCGGTCCAAACTCAAGGCGCTGTTGCGAGCCAGGCCAGAGCGACCGGTAGATGCCCTCTGGCACACCGCCGGTGACATCGTCAGACTGTTCGAACCGCAGGAATGCGCCAACTACGTCGCAGCGGCAGGATATGAACCGGATTAAAATGGACACATGCAGTGTCTTGTGATGACAAAACCTTTGCCGCTCATGTTACTGACATTCTCGCCCGCGTAAAGGCTCTGTCGGGTGCCGAGGACGTCTTGGAGAGCCTCGGCGTTTCCTATGAACCGAAGGTGCTAAATACCTCATGGACTCCCCATCATGAAGCGGATGCGGCAAAAACTGGCCGAGCAGGCTTTTCCGGTCTCGGCGCCGTGGTGGCCGCCGCCGGTGCGAGTGGTGCGCTCGACGCGCCTGTGCGCAGTTTGCGACCACCGCGCCGTTTTCACATCGGATCTTTAAGGTGCTTGAGGCGCGCGACCCGACTAGCTAGGGCCGTGCGCCTGGCCGCACCTTTGTACCTTTTTAAAGCCGTCGGGAAGCGACACGTGTGGCGCGGTTGCGACAATTCGTTGTCCTGAAGTCGACAACAGTGTCACGCGGCCGGCATGTCGTGAAGCGAAGATCGCTTGAGTTTCATGGGCTTGTCGGACCACAGCCGGTTGGCATGATTGGTGCTTGGAAGAAAGGCGAACCGTCATGCTCACATGCGATCGGAGCTAAAGAGACCTCATGCACATCGTAGTCTGTATCAAGCAGGTCCCGGATTCGGCGCAGATACGCGTCCATCCGGTGACGAACACGATCATGCGCCAAGGCGTGCCGACGATCATCAACCCTTACGACCTGTTTGCTCTCGAACAGGCCCTTCAAGTGCGCGACCACCATGGCGGCGAGGTCACGGTGCTCACCATGGGTCCGCCCATGGCCGAGGAATCGCTGCGCAAGGCGCTCACTTATGGCGCAGACCGCGCGGTACTGCTGACCGACCGGCACTTTGCCGGCTCCGACACGCTGGCGACGTCATTTGCTCTTTCCCAGGCAATCGCGAAGATTGGCAACAGCTTTGGTCCGCCTGATATCGTCTTCACAGGCAAGCAGACGATCGACGGCGACACCGCCCAGGTCGGCCCGGGAATAGCCAAGCGCCTCAACCTCGTGCAGTTGACCTATGTCGCAAAGATCACTTGCATCGATCTCAGCACGCGGGCGATTACGGTCGAGCGTCGCTCGGAAGGCGGCACGCACGTCCTGA
>NZ_JADYVE010000034.1 GCF_020193655.1 Ensifer sp. IC3342 | reverse complement strand
GCAAACGCGATGTCCATGCCGAAAAGCAACAGCCGAAACCGCACTTTATCGAGGAATTCACGGCGGCTTAAACAGCGGTTTAAGCGCAAAAAGCAACACGGATGAAACCGCACTGCAGTTCCATAAGGTATGTTATGCGATATGTTATTGTAGCGGGGTGGGTTCAAGGATGAAGTGCGACTTGCGATAGATACCAATGGGTTATCACTCGCAAGGAATGGCTGATGAGACGCACCTACTCCCAGATCGATATGGATGAACGTCGTAGGATCGCCCGCTGGCGAGCAGCCGGCCTGAGCGCCACCGTCATCGCCGAGAAGCTTGGCCGGCATCGCTCGACGATTTTCCGCGAGCTCAAGCGGAATGCTTTTGAAGACCCGCAGCTGCCGGATCTGAGCGGCTACTATTGCGTCACCGCCAACGAGATGGCGCGTGAGCGCAGAGCCAAGCTGCGCAAGCTCGCCCGGTTCTCCCATGTGCGCCAATCGGTGATCGAACGGATCATTCATGGCTGGTCGCCACAGCAGATCGCCGGCCGCATGCGGCTGGAGCGCCATCCAATCTGCGTCAGTTACGAGACGATCTACAAGTTCGCCTATTCCGCAGACGGTCAGGCCATCAAGCTTTGGCGGCACCTGCCGGAGCGTCGAGCGAGACGCAGACCGCGGCATGCCCGCCGGCGTCACGGTCGCCGCTTCAGCCCGGAACTCAACATCCTTCACCGTCCTGACACTGTCGCCGAACGCAAGCAGTTCGGCCATTGGGAGTGCGATCTCATTCAGTTTCGCAAGAAGTTCGGCAAGGCCAACGTGACGTCACTGGTCGAGCGGGTCAGCCGCTTTGCGGTCTTCCTGCACAACAACGACCGGCAATCTAAGCCGATCATGGACGGGCTGATTGAGGTGCTCCAACCCCTGCCCCACGCTGCTCGACGCTCCATCACCTTCGACCGCGGCACTGAGTTCAGCGAATGGCCCTATCTGCAGGCTGGCATCGGAACACAGACGTGGTTCTGCGACCCGCAGTCGCCCTGGCAGAAAGGCACGGTCGAGAACACCAATGGCCGGGTTCGCAAATGGCTTTCGAGAGAGGTCGATCCCCTGTCGATCAGCGACGGCGAACTGAAGGACATTTGCGATCGGCTCAACTCGACACCGCGGAAGTGCCTCGGCTACCGAACGCCCGCGGAAGTCTTCCGCAAGAAACTGCTCGCGCAAATGCGACGTGTCGGTTAGCCTCACACGCGTAAGTCGCAGTTCGGCATGAACTTACAGGGCTATTTAGTAATGCGACAGTTGGGCCAGTTAGAGATGCGACACTCTCGCCTCTCGACGCGCTGGTCAACGTCAACGTTGGGAGCAAGGATGACGACCTTCAGCCTGGTGGAGACCATGAGCGTTCGGAGTCGTGATGTCCTGTTTGATCACCATGTCGCAGAAAGAATTGCATCGCCTCGAAGTCATTCAGAAGATCAATGATCGGCGCCTAAGCGTTGTCCAGGCAGCGGAGCTGCTCGACCTCAGTCGAAGCCAGGTGCACAGGCTTCTGCAAGCTTATGACCGGGCCGGTGCGGCCGGTCTGGTTTCAAAGAAGAGATCGCGGCCAAGCAATCGGCGCCACAGCGAAGAGTTTCGCAATGCGGCGCTGGATCTGATCCGCGAACGCTATCTGGATTTTGGTCCGACGCTGGCTCGCGAGAAGCTGATTGAACTGCATCACATTTCGGTCGCCAAGGAGACGCTGCGCCAATGGATGACCGAGGCCGGCATCTGGGTCTCGCGACGCGAGCGCAAGCAGCGTGTCTTCCAGCCGCGCGGCCGGCGCGATTGTTTCGGTGAGCTCGTTCAGATCGATGGGTCGCATCACTGGTGGTTCGAGAACCGCGGTCCCAAATGCGCCCTGCTGGTCTACATCGACGACGCCACCGGCAAGCTGTTGCATCTGCGGTTCGCCGGATCGGAGAACACCTTCGATTACCTCCATGCGACGAAGGCGTATCTGCAGCAATGGGGCAAGCCGATCGCCTTCTACAGCGACATTTGCGTGAATGCGGGTAATCCCCTACCCTTCACTCGTTATTGTTGCACTTGGATTAGATTCTCCACGGCATTTTAGAGATGCGACACATGAGCCAGTTAGAGTGCGATAGTCGTCGCCTCTTGGGATGCTGGTCAAACGTCAACGTTTGGAAGGAAGACTGGCGACGTGAAGCGTTGCACAGGCTACGAGTGGCTAGATTTCCGGAGTAAAAAACGCTAAGTATAGCCAAGTTAGCTAATTGAGGTCCCAATGCAGGTTACAATCCATAACGCCAAAACGAACCTGTCCAAACTTATCGAGGCGGCGAAGGCTGGCGAAGAAGTTGTCATCGCCAAGGGCAAGACGCCTGTTGCCCGGATTGTTGCCATCCCGCAAAACAAGTTCACGATCGGACTGCTGAAAGGCAAGATTACAGGAGACGGGCCGGATTTCTTCGAGCCCATGAGTGAGGATGAACTGGCCCTTTGGGAAGGCAAAGCGTGACGGCTGTACTTCTCGACACCCATACATGGGCATGGTCGCTGACCGGCGATGCGCGCCTATCTGCCAAGGCAACCGCTCTCATCACGGAGGCCGACAACGTTTTCGTCAGCCCGATCAGTTTGTTCGAGATCGGGCAGAAGGTACGCATCGGCAAGTGGCCGGAGATGGAGCCATTTGTCAGTAATTTGCCCAGTTTGCTGGAACAGCAGGGCGGCAGAGTTGCCGCCCTAGCGCCGGAAATTTGTTTGAAGGGGGCAATTCTTGCGTGGGAGCATCGCGATCCGTTCGACCGTCTGTTGGCAGCGAGTGCGCTGGATCTCGGGATGCCGCTGATTTCAGCGGACGAGGTTTTCGACACGCTTCCTGCCGTTAGCCGCTTGTGGTGAACTTCAGCCACGGCGAGCTCCTCGCGTTTCATACATCTCATCTTTGCTCGCATGTACATGTCCCCGCAAACGGCAGGGTGCGAAGCGAATCTCTCCGGCGCCAATGCCGCCACGCCTCATGCAGCTGCTAACCAATATCACGCAGCTTCGTCGCCTGCTGGCCGGAAGACGGATTTTACCAAAGATCCGGTGGTCATCGCCAAGCGCCAGCAAGCCCTTGCGCACCTGAAAGTGGGATGGTGCGGCATCGATCCGCCACAGAGCGATCGGCCGACCGTCGAACAACCGGATCAGAGACGGCGTGCGCGATTATGCCATGGCGATCGTGCGCGAGCGCTATGCCGACTTTGGGCCGACGCTGGCGGCCGAGAAGCTGGCCGAGCGCGACGGGCTGACGGTGTCGCGCGAGACCTTGCGCCAATGGATGGCGGAGGCCGGCCTGTGGCTGTCGCGCCAGCAGCGCCGCAGCTTTCATCAGCCGCGGCTGCGTCGTGAAGCCGTTGGGGAATTGGTGCAGATCGACGGTTCCGAGCATCGCTGGTTCGAAGATCGCGGTGACCCATGTTCGCTGCTGATGTTCATCGACGATGCGACCGGCAAACTGATGCAGTTGCGCTTCGTACGATCGGAAAGCGCCTTTACGTATTTCGAGGCGCTGGAGCTCTATCTGAAGGCGCATGGTGCTCCGGTCGCCTTCTATTCCGACAAGCATTCGGTGTTCCGGGTGGCGAAGAAGGACGCCAAGGGCGGTCAGGGCATGACGCAGTTCGGGCGTGCGCTTTCAGAGCTAAACATCGAGATTCTTTGCGCAAACTCGAGCCAGGCGAAGGGCCGGGTCGAGCGGATGAACCGGACGCTACAGGGTCGGTTGATTAAGGATCTGCGTCTGGAGGGCATCTGCGGCATGGACCACGGCAACGCTTTCCTGCCTCGGTTCATGGAGCGCTATAACCGGCAATTCGCCATTACCCCTGCCCGTTCCGACAATCTGCATCGGCCGCTGAACCTTGCCCCGGATCGGCTGCGCGAGGTCCTGTGCAAACGTGAGCAGCGTTATGCGCAACTGACGTTCTCCTACGAGCGCCAGCGGATCATGCTGGAAGAGAACGAGGTGACGCGTGGGTTGGTCGGACGCTATGTCGAGACCTACGCCCTTGCCGATGGCCGGCTCGATGTGCGCTGGAAAGGCCATTCCTTGCCCTACCGAGTGTTCGACAAGGACCAGCGGGTGACGCATGCGGCGATCACCGAGAACAAGCGGCTTTCCGATGTCCTGGCCTACATCAAGGCGCGCCAGGACGAGCGGCCGGCGCCGAAGGTGAAGACCAACAGCGAGGAGATTGGCTACACGCCGCGCGGTCGCAAGCCGGGTAAGCGGACGGATTTCATTCCCGCGATCATTGCTCGGCGGCGGCAGGCGCTTTCCCAGCAAAATGCGGTGGAGCAAGGGCAACCCTACCCGGCACAGTTCAATGGAGAATAAACTCGGAATGCATGTCGGAGTCCAGCTTTAAACAGGCGGGCCACAACGGTGTCTTGTGGTAGGTTCCGTGCTGCCAAATAGTCAGCCCTCGCGATCTTCGTGCAGCAATCCCAGCCAGCACAGCGGGCGAATGATATCGTAGCGGAGCGCCGACCTTTCCGCCCAGGTTTCGACAGTCATTTCTGCTGGCTCCGGGTACGATTCGCTCGGGTATAGCTCGTTCGCCAGTTCGTCCAACGAACAGCCCGTTTCTGCTTTCATATTGATAAGATTGAGAAAGATGTGCCACCAATGCATCCGATTGCGGACAGCCTCCTGCGTCTGCCCGTGGTGAATATAGGCATAAAGGTAATCCGTCGCGCTCAGATCGAAGAAGGCCTGCGGTTTCGCGAGAAAGTCTCGGCCGCGTTTGGTTGGTACCAGTACGTCCTTTCGCCGCCGCAGAAGCCGCAAGTACTTGAGCATGTCACGGACGACCAAAAGCGGCGGCATATCGGCTTAGTTGAGAACCTTGTTGATGCTGTATAGGTCGTCCGACGTGTGGCCGGGCCAATCGAAGTGAACAGCGGTCCAGTGGACGAACTTGCGGTTCATCGCCCCCGACGCGGTCAGACCGATGCCTCCCTGGGTCTCGGCGTAGGAAACAGTCATGGCCATGCCGCGAAGCAGTGGCGACAAAGCGGCTACATCGACGTCACCCATCAGCTTGATTTCCGGAAGCATCGCGAGATCCTGGCCCTGCACATTCAGCTACCTGCAACGTCTACCAGGAACGCACCAATTGGAACTGAGAAAGCTAAAGCCGAAGGGTGCCCTTCACCCGCCCCCTCCCTTCCCTTGCAGCCCGGCCCAGCCGGTCTGGTCGGGGGCTTGCCTCAGCGCGTGACATTTTAACTTTGCTCAGCGGCGGACATTTCAACATGGCTGCCATATCTTGTGTAGCCGGCCGGATGCGAAAGACCGGTGGAATAGCCGAGGTCGCGGACTGCCTCCCGTCGGCCGTTGTCATCAGCTTTTTAACACCCGACCCTAGAGTACCCGGAAAATCTAAACACGATTGAGGACACAGGGCATGGATATCTATCAGCAAATCTGGGATGCCGACCAAAGCGGCAATGGCATAAAACCTATTCTGGCCGGGGCGGACGCATCGCCGGAAACGGGCTACGTTCGTGTGGTCAACACCGGCGGTGGCGGCATTGCCGCCGGCGACCTCAAGGTCCTTTCTGAGGTGAAGATACCGAACCACAAGAAAACGACCTACAATCTCGTTCGCGCACTGTTCGATAATTACGCTCTCGACGAACGGGCAACGGAGGTCGAGACCCCGGAGGAGCGCGCTGAAGTGCACGAGCTTCTCGAAGCCGTCATCGACACCGCACCGATGCAAGTGGCGCGGGCCTATATCTCGGAGGAAACCGGCACACCCGTCTCGCGCGACCGCTGGTATGCGACGCTCACCCAACAATGGTTTCGTCGCTTTTCGCAGAGCGGCGACCGCGATCTCTCCGGCTTCGAGCACGTCTTCGTCGGCGAGCAGGAAGGCCCGAAGGTCCAAGGCTATCACTTCTGGTACAAGTACCACCTCGATGACGGGCTCGCCTCTGAGATCGATCGCAATCGCTTCCCCGGATTTCAGAACGACCGCATTCTCTACCTGCGTGGCCACTATAAGGATGGACAGGAGCAGTTCCCGGAATCCGTGACGATCTCCTACCGCTGGGATGCACCCGATTATGACGCCGGCAAGACCCGGCCGCTGACGAAGCCTATCGGCGGCTTCTTCGTCGGCTGCAGCGTCGAAGGCCTGATGGCCATGGGTGCGATCCGCGCCCATCGCGGCGCCCGCGCGCCAAAGGAAGCCGTGATCAACGGTGCACGCTACGACATGAAGCTGTTCCTCGATCAAAGCCAGCGTTTCGTTCGCACATTCTACCCTGTCTATCTCGGCCCGGCCGGGAACCAGCCGACGGGCGGCGCTACACCCGGCGGTTCCGAAGGCCAAACGCCGGGTGTCGTCAGTGGATCGGTCAAGATCGTAGCCGCGCTGATCAATCCGATGGGGCGCGACGATGGCGAGGAGACGGTGACCCTCGTCAATACCGGGATCGACACGGTCTCGCTCGACGGTTGGTTCCTCGTCGACAAAATGCGCAATCGCTTCGGCATCAAGGATGTCACGCTCGCGCCTGGCATGGCGAGCACCATTTTGCTGCCACGCCATTCCGTCCAACTGTCCAACAAGGGCGGCGAAATACGTCTCGTCAACCGAGTGGGTTCAACAAGCCATCTCGTTACTTACAGCAAGGCGCAGGCTGATCGTCAGGGCGAGACCATCATTTTCTAGGCCACAGGGGCGGGAGTTAACGCGATCGCAAGATGCGCAACGCTGCAAACGAGTCTAGCTGCAGCGCAGACGCCGACGGCGTCTGCACTCACATCCGGCACAGTAAATAGCAGGCGGTTTGCAGGCAGGCGCCGTTCGCCGGATGCAAATACACCAATGTCAGTTCATGCGCCCGCAGAAACTGGAACGCATCGGGTAGCTGCGCGAACTTGTGCCTCGCTCAGTTCGAAGCCAGGTCTGAAGCTCATCAACGAGCGGACGGCTATCCTTCTGATGTCGTTGCAGCCGCTCGTTGGCTGAAAGACCGTTAATGTCGCGCTCGATGTCGAACAGCGCGTCAATGCCCTTGACCGCCTCCAGTGCCACCGGCGATATCGCGGCAGCATTCTTTCCGCGTTTGGCGTTGCTGGCGATGTCGGCAAGCACGAAGAACTTGCGCCGCGAATGATGGCATGGACGCCCCCTTCCGCCGGAGCCCGGCGAGGAGGAAGATGGTGGCGCTTCAATCAGAGGGTTCATTATGGAAGCTCGCGTCAGTGTTGTTGGTCTCGATATCGCAAAATCTGTTTTTCAGGCTCACCCTGCTGACAATTTCGGTCGGCCGGTGATCCGCCTCCTGCCGGCGCAGTACGTCAAACCATATGTCAAGTAACGGAGAGGTGAGCATTATGCAGAGCGTTTTTAGCTTGGCGGGCGGAAACGCCGACAACCAGGCGATCTGCGCGTTCCTTCGCATTATGGCCCCCTGAGGATTAGGCCGTGGACTCGTAATGACGGAGAGTGAGACGGACACAAGCCAGCTTTGCCATAGCGAGGAAATTCGTGCCCAACTTGTCATATCGAGTTGCGATCCGTCGATAACATTTGAGCTTACTAAAGAACCGCTCGATGAGATTTCGCTTTCTGTAGAGCCAAGGGCTGAAGACGACTACGGTTGGATTTTGGCGGGATGTTTGCCCAAGATCGTTTCGTTCTCACTTCTGCGCGGAGCCAATCAGCGTCGTAGGCTTTGTCAGCAAGAAGCATGCCGCCCGGGGATAGATCATTAAGTAGCTTGCTCGCTGCCGTTAGGTCGTGGCGTGACCAGGCGTGATGGCAATCTTGATTGGCAGCCCCTTGCCATCAGTGGCGGCATGGATTTTGGTCGTGAGGCCACCCCGGCTTCGTCCAAGGCAACGATCCGGATGTTCCGTCTTTAGCGTGGCCGCAAGATGATGCACGCGAACGGAAGTGCCATCGATCATCGTGATACTATCATCCGATGGGCTCGTTACGGCATCCATCAACTTGTCCCAAACTCCAGCCACCGTCCAGCGCCTAAAGCGATTATAGCAAGTCGTGTATGCTCCATATCGTTCAGGGACATCACGCCAAGGGCTCCAGATCGGAGAACCCAAAGATGCCGTTCAACACGCGACGATCATCAACTCGTGGCACGCCTCGCGGCTTGTTGGGTAGAAGTGGTTCGATCAAGCCCCACTCGAAGTCAGTCAAATCATATCGGCTCATGCCAGGTTGTGAACCAAACTCCATGACAATTCAAAACCCACCAATGGGCGCGACCCTAGCGACACCGATCCTCACGGTGTAAGCATGCCTTATGCAGGGCTCGATTTATGAATTTGTGAAGCAAAAGCTGATTACCCATGGCGTTGATCGAACGCCAGACGGACTCGTGACAATTGAGAATAAGCACCTATTTTTGGGCTTCGTTCGTCTTGAGCGCGCGGTAAGAACTGCTGATTTTGATGCAGTGCAATATGCAGTAAATGCAATAGACAAACGTGCTCGCTTATTAGGAAAGCGACACATTATTGTATTTGCATACATGTATCTCTACTTTTTCGACGGAACCCCGAAAAGGACTTTTGCAGAAATTACAAAAGACGATGGGAGTGTCTTGAGGTCGGTCGAGTACCGACGCGCTGTCACGCCAGACGAACGACTGATCGCCGATTGGGTCGCCTATGTTTTGAGCGGTATGGAGATAGTCTTCTTCGAGCAGTTTACGCCTCGAAGGTCTGAATTCGCAGGCCTAACCACGATGATCGCTTTCACCGCTTTTCATTCACCATGTGTTTATGGGTTCACGGCTTAGCCAAAACGAACAAGAATGATGCTGCTGATGCTGAAGCATCTGCGAGGCAGTCACCCGCCCAACAATGCGCTTTGTTCCCATCAAGGAGGAGATGCAGCAGGAGGTTTGGTAATTCACCGGGTTCGTGAGATGCTCATTCGCCAGCGCACCCAATTGATCAACGGAATCCGAGGACATCTGGCGGAGTTCGGCATCATCGGCCCCGATCGGTCACACAAAATCGGTCTCTTGACCACGTTGATAGAAGACCCCAATTGCGATGAGCTTCCGGCAGTCGCTCGGCATGCGTTGCAATACCTTGTGAACCAGCTTCGCGAAATCAGTGCCAAACTTTTCAAGATCGGTCGCGACTTGATTGCCGTCGCGAGGAACAGCAATGCCTGCCGGCGCTTGATGAGTATTCCCGGCGTTGGTGTCATCACCGCCACCGCATTGGTTTCCTCGATGAGAGAACCTACCGACTTCAAATCGGGCCGCCATTTCGCGGCCTGGCTTGGCCTGGTGCCGAAGCAGCGATCCAGTGGGGGGCGAGCCCGCTTGTTCGGCATCAGCAAACGCGGCGATCGCTATCTGCGTACACTGATGATCCCCGGCGCTCGCGCCGCTTTAAGCCGGGCTGGCGGCAAGCAGGACCCACGAAGCCTCTGGCTCGGCAAGATGCGGCAACGGCGGCATCCGAACGTCGCGGCGGTTGCGCTTGCCAACAAGAATGCACGGATCGTGTGGGCCATGCTCTCGGGCGACACGGCTTACGAGCCCGCTGTCGGTGAAGGCGGCCTGAAACGAAGCGGCCGATAAGGAAAGGAGGTCCCACCCCGCAATTGCAGCAAATGGCAGGAGATGGCGAAACGGTCACCCCGTCGCTTCCCGAACCTGATCTGTGGACCGGCATGGCGTTAGCCAATGTTATGGGGGCTTTGAGGTGGAAGCGGGCGAAAACCCATAGAGGCTCGCGGCGAAGACGTTGTCCAGCCGCATCACGAAGCCGGATATACGTCAGCAGTTGTGACCATCGATCCTGATCCGGCCGGCTGTTGCAATCGGGCGGGGTCCATATATAGATGCGCACAGCGCCTGCGTCAGCGGAACAGGATCGCGATCCACCTCTGCGCCAAGCTAAGGCGACCGACATACCTTGCGTCGACTTACTGTCGGCTTGTCTCGTGCGCGACATGGTGATGTTCGGCCAGGGCGTGCCGGGCTCAGTTAAGACACTGAATGATGTGCAGTGCAGTTTATCTGAGGCGCTCTCTGCGCAGTTGGTACGATTCTTGCTGCCCTAGTTGTGCGGCGGCACACGCCGGCATGCCCTTCCATCGCCTAGAGGAGTGCCACCATGTCCGAACAACCCTTGCCGACGCTGCCGATGTGGCGGGTCGATCACATCGAGCCCTCGCCCACGATGTTGGCGCTACGCGCCAACGGTCCGATCCACCGCGTGCGCTTCCCGTCCGGGCACGAAGGCTGGTGGGTGACAGGCTACGACGAGGCGAAGGCGGTGCTGTCCGACGCGGCGTTCCGGCCCGCGGGAATGCCACCGGCGGCATTCACGCCGGATTGTGTGCTTCTCGGTTCGCCGGGGTGGCTGGTCTCGCACGAGGGGGGCGAGCATGCCCGGTTACGCACGATCGTGGCGCCGGCCTTCAGCGAGCGCAGGGTGAAGCTGCTCGCGCAGCAAGTCGAGGTGATCGCAGCGCAGTTGTTCGAGACGCTGGCGGCCCAGCCCCAGCCCGCCGACCTGCGGCGCCACCTCTCCTTTCCGCTTCCGGCCATGGTCATCAGCGCGCTGATGGGCGTGCTCTACGAGGATCACGCTTTTTTCGCCGGCCTGTCCGACGAGGTGATGACGCACCAGCATGAAAGCGGCCCGCGCAGCGCGTCGCGCCGGGCCTGGAAAGAACTGCGCGCCTACATTCGCGGCAAGATGCGGAACAAGCGCCAGGATCCGGGCGACAACCTGCTGACGGATCTGCTCGCCGCGGTCGACCAGGACAAGGCGACCGAGGAAGAGGCGGTCGGCCTGGCGGCGGGCATTCTGGTGGCGGGGCACGAGAGCACCGTCGCGCAGATCGAATTCGGCCTGCTGGCCATGTTCCGCCATCCGCAACAGCGCGAGCGCCTGGTCGGCGATCTGACTCTGGTCAACAAGGCGGTGGAGGAAATCCTGCGCATGTACCCGCCGGGCGCGGGCTGGGACGGCATCATGCGCTATCTGAGGACCGACGTGACCATCGCGGGCGTGCATATTCCCGCGGAGAGCAAGGTGCTGGTCGGCCTGCCGGCGACGTCGTTCGATCCGCGCCATTTCGACGACCCGGAAATCTTCGATATCGGACGCGACGAAAACCCGCACCTGGCGTTCTCCCACGGGCCGCACTACTGCATCGGCGTGGCGCTGGCCAGGCTGGAACTCAAGGTGGTGTTCGGTTCGATCTTCCAGCGCTTTCCCGCGCTGCGCCTGGCCGTGTCGCCCGAAGAACTGAAGTTGCGCAAGGAGATCATCACTGGCGGGTTCGAGGAGTTCCCGGTGCTCTGGTGATGCGCGGACGCCGCCGGGAATCGCGATCTACTCAGCAATTTGCTGGCGCGCCTGGCGCGCCGGTCAGATCAGCCAGCCAACAGGTAACCAAGATGGACGTGCAAGAAACCACGGCAGCATGCCGGGACGCCTTCGCGGAACTGGCGTCGCCAGCGTGCATCCACGACCCGTATCCGTTCATGCGATGGTTGCGCGAGCACGATCCGGTGCATCGCGCGGCGTCGGGCCTCTTTCTGTTGAGCCGCCACGCCGACATCTACTGGGCGCTCAAGGCCACGGGCGATGCCTTCCGGGGACCGGTGCCGGGCGAACTGGCGCGCTATTTCCCGCGTGCGGCAACCAGCCTGTCGCTCAATCTGCTGGCGTCCACGCTAGCGATGAAGGAACCACCGGCGCATACGCGCCTGCGCCGGCTGATCTCGCGCGATTTCACCATAAGCCAGATCGACAACCTGCGGCCGAGCATCGCGCGCATCGTCGCAGCGCGCCTGGACGGCATGGCGCCCGCGCTGGAGCGCGGGGAGGCGGTGGACGTGCATCGGGAATTCGCGCTGGCCTTGCCCATGCTGGTCTTCGCCGAACTGTTCGGCATGCCCCAGGACGACATGTTCGGGCTCGCCGCCGGCATCGGCGCCATTCTGGAAGGCCTGGGCCCGCACGCCAGCGATCCCCAGCTCGCCACGGCGGACGCGGCCAGCGCCAGGGTGCAGGCCTACTTCGGCGACCACATACAGCGCAAGCGCACCGATCCCCGCCACGACATCGTGTCGATGCTGGTCGGCGCACACGACGACGATGCCGACACGCTGTCGGATGCGGAGTTGATCAGCATGCTCTGGGGCATGCTGCTGGGCGGCTTCGCCACCACAGCTGCGACCATCGACCATGCGGTCCTGGCGATGCTGGCGTATCCCGAACAGCGGCACTGGCTGCAGGGAGACGCCGTGGGGGTGGAGGCATTCGTCGAAGAAGTCCTGCGCTGCGACGCGCCCGCCATGTTCAGCTCCATTCCGCGTATCGCCCAGCGCGACATCGAACTGGGCGGCGTGGTCATCCCGAAGAACGCGGACGTGCGCGTGCTGATCGCGGCTGGCAATCGCGACCCGGACGCCTTCGCCGATCCCGACCGCTTCGATCCCGCGCGGTTCTACGGCACCAGTCCTGGCATGTCGACCGACGGGAAGATCATGCTGAGCTTCGGCCACGGCATCCACTTCTGCCTCGGTGCGCAACTGGCCCGGGTGCAGTTGGCCGAGAGCCTGCCGCGGATCCAGGCGCGCTTCCCCACGCTGGCATTGGCCGAGCAGCCGACCCGGGAGCCCTCCGCGTTCCTTAGGACGTTCCGCGCGCTGCCGGTGCGGCTGCATGCAAAGGGGGGCTGAGATGCGCGTCGTGGTCGACCAGGATCTGTGCGGAACCACCGGGCAGTGCGTGCTGACGCTGCCGGGCACATTTCGCCAGCGCGAACCGGACGGAGTGGCCGAAGTGTGCGTGGCGACGGTCCCGCGGACGTTGCACGCCGCCGTGCGGCTCGCGGCCAGCCAGTGCCCAGTCGCCGCCATTCGGGTCATCGAAAGCGACGCTGGCGATGACGAGCGCGCCGGCGCCGACCCTGCGCCTTGTCCGGCGGAGGCCGAGCGGCATGCCGCGAAAGACCAACGCAACACAGGAGGACACGATGGGACGGTTTGAAGGAAAGGTGGCCGTGGTGACCGGCGCCGGCGCCGGCATCGGCAAGGCATGCGCCCTCGCCATCGCGCGCGAGGGCGGCAGAGTGGTGGTGGCCGACATTGATGGCTCGGCGGCCATCGCCTGCACCGAGCAGATCGCGGCCGAAGCGGGCCGCGCGCTGGCCCTAGCCATCGATATCGCCGATGCGCAGGCGGTGGCAGCGCTATTCGAGACGGCGGAGCGGCACTTCGGTGGGGTCGACCTGCTGGTGAACAACGCGAGCGCCATGCATCTGACCCCGCGCGACCGCGCGATCCTCGACCTGGACCTGGCGGTCTGGGATCAGACCATGGCGACCAATCTGCGCGGCACGCTGCTCTGCTGCCGGCAGGCCATCCCACGGATGATCGCCCGCGGCGGTGGCGCGATCGTCAACATGTCGTCGTGCCAGGGGCTCAGCGGTGACACCGCGCAGACGTCCTACGCCGCGTCGAAGGCGGCGATGAACATGCTGTCGGCCTCGCTCGCCACCCAGTACGGTCATGCGCAGATCCGCTGCAACGCGGTTGCGCCGGGTCTGATCATGACCGAGCGTCTCCTCGCCAAGCTGGACGAGTGCATGCAAAGACATCTGCGCCGGCATCAGCTCCTGCCGCGCGTCGGCCGCCCCGAGGACGTCGCCGCGCTGGTGGCGTTCCTGCTCTCCGACGATGCTGCGTTGATCACCGGCCAGGTCGTGTGCATCGACGGCGGCATGCTGGCGCATGTGCCGACGTACGCCGACGGTGGCAACAGCCGCGCCGTGCGGGCCGCCGGCGACACGGCCGAAGCGGTGCACTGCTGATGGACATGCTGCTCAACCCGCTGAACCGTCGGCACCGGCTGCGGTACGACATCCCGGTCGTGCCCGGCGCTTTCCCCCTGGTCGGACATCTTCCCGCCATCGTCTGCGACCTGCCGCGCCTGCTGCGGCGCGCGGAACGGACGCTGGGCAGCCACTTCTGGCTGGATTTCGGCCCCGCCGGACACCTGATGACCTGCGTGGATCCGGATGCGTTCGCACTGCTCCGGCACAAGGACGTGTCCTCGGCGCTGATCGAAGAGATCGCGCCCGAATTGCTTGGCGGAACGTTGGTCGCCCAGGACGGCGGCGCGCACCGGCAGGCGCGCGATGCGATCAAGGCGGCGTTCCTGCCCAAGGGGCTGACCCAGGCGGGCATCGGCGACCTGTTCGCGCCCGTCATCCGGGCGCGGGTGCAGGCGTGGCGCGACCGCGGCGACATAACCATCCTGCGCGAAACCGGCGACCTGATGCTCAAGCTCATCTTCAGCCTCATGGGAATCCCTGCGCAGGACCTGCCGAGATGGCATCGCAAGTACCGGCAACTGCTGCAGTTGATCGTCGCGCCCCCGGTCGACCTGCCCGGACTGCCCTTGCGGCGCGGCCGCGCCGCCCGCGACTGGATCGACGCGCAGTTGCGCCAGTTCGTCCGCGACGCGCGCGTGCATGCCGCGCGCACCGGGTTGATCAACGACATGGTGAATGCCTTCGATCGCAGCGACGATGCGCTCTCCGATGACATCCTGGTCGCCAACATCCGCTTGCTGCTGCTTGCCGGTCACGACACCACCGCCTCGACGATGGCCTGGATGGTAATCGAGCTGGCGCGGCAGCCTGTGCTGTGGGACGCCCTGGTCGAGGAGGCGCAACGCGTGGGCGCGGTGCCGACCCGGCACGCGGACCTGGCGCAGTGTCCGGTCGCCGAGGCGCTGTTCCGCGAGACGCTGCGCGTGCATCCGGCGACGACGCTCCTGCCGCGTCGCGCGCTGCAGGAATTGCAACTCGGCCAACGTCGCATTCCCGCGGGCACCCATCTGTGCATCCCGCTGCTGCATTTCTCGACCTCGGCGCTGTTGCACGAGGCGCCTGATCAGTTCCGCCTGGCGCGGTGGCTGCAACGCACGGAGCCGATTCGGCCGGTGGACATGCTGCAGTTCGGTACCGGCCCACACGTCTGCATCGGCTACCACCTGGTATGGCTGGTGCTGGTGCAGTTCTGCATCGCCCTGGCGCTGACCATGCACAAGGCCGGGGTACGGCCGAGGTTGCTGAGCGGCGTCGAAAAAGGCCAGCGCTATTACCCGACCGCACATCCGTCCATGACAACCCGCATTGGATTCTCATGAGCTGGCATCGCATGCCCCGTGTGGCGAGGCAGCGGCGCCGGCGACGCGCGGCATTGCTGTACTCGGCGCGCGGCTCGGTGCGACACCGGCAACACCGCGGCGGCTCGCCGTTCGCCGTGGCCGTCTCCTGTCAGGTACAAGGACATGAACAACATGCAGACTGGTTCCACGCTACACGAAGACCGAACTGGCGTCTCCGCGCTCGGCGGATTGGGCGCGCCGGCGCGCGGCGCATCCGGCAGGCTGCTGCCGGAGATCTGGATGCAGGACGGCGCAAAGCGGGTCGAACAGGCTCTGGCGCGTCTTCTCTGCGCCGAAGACGACGGTGAGACCGAGCTGATAGCGGCGATGCGCTACGCCACCTTGCATGGCGGGAAGCGTACCCGCGCCTTGCTCTGTCTGGCTGCCGGCGCACTGGCCGACACGCCGGCGCACACGCTCGACGACGTCGGCGCCGCCATCGAGATGATGCACGCCTGTACCCTGGTCCACGACGACCTACCCGCGATGGACGACGACGTGCTTCGCCGCGGCCTTCCGACCGTGCACGTCAAGTTCGGCGAAGCCACTGCGATCCTGGTCGGCGATGCGCTGCAGGCGCACGCCTTCTTGACCCTGGCGAGCCTGGATGCGCCGGGCGACAACCGTATCGCGCTCGTGCGCGAACTGGCGCAGGCGGTGTCCGCCGAGGGTGCCGCAGGCGGGCAGGCCATGGATCTGTCGCTGGTCGGAAAGCATGTCGAGCTGGACAGGATCGTGGCGATGCACCGGATGAAGAGCGGAGCGCTAGTGCGCGCGTCCGTTCGCATGGGCGCGCTATGCGCCATCGCGGAGGGTGCCGCGCACGCTGCGCTGTACTGTGCGCTCGATCGCTACAGCGCCTGTTTCGGCCTAGCGTTGCAGGTGGTCGACGACATTCTCGACGCGACAGCCGATACCGCGACGCTGGGCAAGACCCCCGGCAAGGACGCGGCGGCGCAGAAGCCGACCTGCGCGTCGATCATGGGGCTGCAGGCAGCGCGCCAGTTCGCGCTGGATCTGCTGCGCGAAGCTGGGGAGGCCATCGCCCCGCTGGGGCCGCATGCGGAACGGTTGGCGCAGATGCTGCAGCGGGCCAACGCGTATCTGTTCAAGCATGCGCCATGCGCATGAGCGCGCCCGTCCGCATGGAGTCGTGCGACCGGCTTGCGGCAGCGGTGCATGCAGCACTGTGTCCGAGTCCGAGGCGCCGATCGCAGCGGTTGGCCAGCACGCCCACGGCGCACGCGGCGCGCCGCGCGCAAAGCCTATGCGGCGGACCGGCGCCCGCATCGGCCGCGACGGGCCTGCGGCGACGATGCGTCTGCCCTATCCTGGTTCTCGTCAACCCTCTGCAGAAGGAACATCCCGCGTGAACACGCTGTCCGAACAGATCCTTTCCGAACTGCGCCACCTGCTGAGCGAGATGAGCGACGGCGGCAGCGTCGGTCCGTCCGTCTACGACACGGCGCGAGCTCTGCAGTTCCACGGCAACGTCACCGGTCGGCAGGACGCATACGCGTGGCTCATCGCGCAGCAACAGGCCGATGGCGGATGGGGAAGCGCGGATTTCCCGCTGTTCCGCCATGCGCCCACGTGGGCGGCGTTGCTGGCATTGCAGCGGGCCGATCCTCTTCCCGGCGCCGCCGACGCAGTTCAGGCTGCAACCCGGTTCCTCGAGCGCCAGCCAGATCCCTACGCGCATGCGGTGCCGGAAGACGCGCCGATCGGCGCGGAGCTGATCCTGCCGCAGTTGTGCGGCGAGGCCGCATCCTTGCTGAGCGGCGTGGCGTTTCCGCGCCACCCGGCGCTGTTGCCGTTGCGGCAAGCGTGCCTGGTCAGGCTGGGGGCGGTGGCGACATTGCCGAGCGGCCATCCGTTGCTGCACTCCTGGGAAGCCTGGGGGACGTTGCCGACCGCCGCATGCCCAGATGACGACGGCAGCATCGGCATCAGTCCGGCGGCCACCGCCGCGTGGCGTGCGCACGCCGTGACACAGGGGAGCACGCCGCAGGTCGGGCGCGCCGACGCGTATCTACAGGTGGCATCGCGGGCGACGCGCAGCGGCATCGAAGGTGTCGTTCCCAACGTCTGGCCGATCAATGTGTTCGAGCCATGCTGGTCGCTGTACACCCTGCATCTGGCCGGGCTGTTCGCGCACCCCGCGCTCACCGAGGCGGTGCGCGTGATCGTCGCGCAGCTCGACGCCCGCCTGGGCGTGCGCGGTCTGGGCCCCGCCTTGCACTTCGCGGCCGATGCGGACGACACCGCCGTTGCGTTGTGCGTCCTGCGCGTTGCTGGCCGCGACCCGGCAGTCGATGCGTTGCGCCAATTCGAAATCGGCGAGCTGTTCGTCACCTTTCCCGGCGAGCGCAATGTCTCGGTGTCGACCAACATCCATGCCCTGCATGCGTTGCGACTGTTGGGAAAGCCCGCCGCTGGCACCACCGCCTACGTCGAGGCCAATCGCAACCCGCACGGTTTATGGGACAACGAAAAATGGCACGTTTCGTGGCTGTACCCCACCGCGCATGCGGTGGCTGCGCTGGCGCAAGGCAAGCCCCAGTGGCGCGACGAGCGCGCGCTGGCGGCGCTGCTGCAGGCGCAGCGCGACGACGGCGGCTGGGGCGCCGGTCGCGCGTCCACATTCGAGGAAACCGCCTATGCGCTGTTCGCGTTGCACGTGATGGACGGGAGCGAAGAGCCGACAGGGCGCCGGCGCATCGCGCAGGCGGCGGCGCGTGCGCTGGAGTGGATGCTCGCCCGCCACGCGGCACATGCATTGCCGCAGATGCCGCTGTGGATCGGCAAGGAACTGTATTGCCCCACCCGGGTCGTGCGCGTGGCGGAACTCGCCGGGTTGTGGCTCGCGCTTCGTTGGGGGCGGCGCCTCCTGGCCGAGGGAGCAGGAGTGGCGCCATGATCCAGACCGAACGCGCGCTGCAGCAGGTGCTGGAGTGGGGGCATTCCCTGACCGGATTCGCCGACGAGCATGCGGTGGAAGCGGTCAAAGGCGGCCAATACATCCTGCAGCGCATCCAACCGAGCCTGCGCGAGACCAGCGCCCGCACCGGCCGCGATCCGCAGGACGAAACGCTGATCGTGGCGTTCTATCGCGAACTGGCGCTGCTGTTCTGGCTCGACGATTGCAACGACCTTGGCCTGATCGCGCCGGAGCAGCTCGCCGCAGTGGAGCGGGCGCTGGGGCAGGGCGTGCCGTGCGCGCTCCCCGGATTCGAGGGCTGCGCGGTGCTGCGCGCTTCGCTGGCCGCGCTCGCCTACGATCGTCGCGACTATGCTCAGCTTCTCGACGATACCCGGTGCTACTGCGCGGCGCTGCGCGCCGGGCACGCGCAGGCGGCAAGGGCGGAATGCTGGTCCTACGCCGAGTGCCTGCACAACGGCATCGATTCGATCGCCTACGCGAACGTGTTCTGTTGCCTGTCGTTGCTGTGGGGGCTGGACATGGCCACCTTGCGCGCGCGTCCGGCGTTTCGGCAGGTCCTGCGGCTCATCTCCGCGATAGGGCGCCTGCAGAACGATCTGCATGGACGCGACAAGGACACGTCGGCCGGCGAGGCCGACAACGCGGCGATCCTGCTGCTGCAGCGCTATCCGGCTATGCCTGTGGTGGAGTTCCTCAACGACGAGCTGGCCGGCCATACGCGCATGCTGCACCGGGTGATGGCAGAAGAAAGCTTTCCCGCGCCGTGGGGACCGTTGATCGAGGCCATGACGGCCATACGCGCGCAGTATTACCAGACCTCGACCAGCCGCTACCGCAGCGACGCTGCGAGGGGAGGCTAGCGTGCGCCGGCCTGAACGCGCGGGAGGCGGCGCAAGGACGACCATCTGGACATCGTGCTGGATCGGCGAACGGCACCGGCCACGGTCGCCGCCGGCTGGGAGTACATCCGTTCGAACACTGCGCATTGCCCGAGTTGTTGTGCGCCTCGCTGCTGGGCAAGACCATGCGCGCGCCGCTGCTGATCAGCTCCATGACCGACGGCATGCCACGCGCCGAGCCCATCAACCGGCATCTGAGCGAGGCAGCGCAAGCCTTGTGGATCGCCATGTGCGTCGGTTCGCAGCGCGTGAGCCTGCAATCCCGCAGGCCGACGCGCGCGCGGCGCCGCCTGCCCCAGACATTCCCTTGCTGGCCAATATCGGCGCCCCGCAACTGCGACCAGGCCTAGGGCGAGTAACCGGCGTTAACGGAGCTCCAGCGACTCGGGCTAGCGCCCCAAACTGCCGAGCGGTTCCGAAACGACCTTCACGCGATGAACCGCGCAGCGTACGGAATGGACGTGGCGACCGCGGAAGCATCTGAGGCGACCGAAATCGCTGCCGCCGTCCTTGCTGAGCTTCAAGCGAGCCGCAACAGCTGATTAGCAATATCCGGGGTCCCTACCCCGCCACACATTCCACATCGGGGTCCGCGCCCGAGACGGCTCCGTAAATGCATCCCGCCCGGCTAGGTCGAGTGTTCCATTATGCGATCTTCTGGTGTAGCGGGGTGCATTCTATTTCCAAGTGAGACATGGCAATAAAAACAATGACTTGCCCGTTGGAGATTCTTGCATGTCGCAGTGCTATTTGCAGCTCACCCTTACCCGATCGCCAACGCTTGCATCAGCTTCTCGAACGGAAGTTCCCGATTGCCGAGATCGCCCGGCAACTCAGGCGCCATCGTTCAACGTTCTATCGCGAACTGAAGCGCAACACCTTTCATGACGCCGAATTTCCCGAAGACAGCGGCTATTACAGCGGCATCGCCAACGACATCTCCACGGAGCGTCGGCGACGGCTACGCAAGCTCGCCCGGTTCTCGCATGTGCGCCAATGGCTGGTCGCCACAGCAGATCGCCGGCCGCATGCGGCTGGAGCGCCATCCGATCTGCGTCAGTTATGAGACGATCTACAAGTTCGCCTATTCCGCAGACGGCCAGGCCATCAAGCTGTGGCGGCACCTGCCGGAGCGTCGTGCGAGACGCAGGCCGCGGCATGCCCGCCGCCGTCACGGTCGCCGCTTCAGCCCGGAACTCAACCAGTGACCACTTTGTGGCTGTCGACGTCTTCAAATCGAGCTGGGTGGACACACAGTGTGTTTGCATCGAACCTCCTTGGCGAAACCGGTAGGCCTCGGTAACTAAAGCGTTTTTCAGAGTCTCGGTCGATGCATCTCTTATTTGAGAGACTCAGGCTAGCAGGTGACAACGCCGGAGGAATCGGTGCTCACCGCGCCGCGGCGACAGGAGACCCTTCTTTTGACGCGCCGCGCCAAGACAGCTTCGTGCGCGAGCGTCGGCCTGTCCAGAATAAATCTGGCAGTATGACGTGACGTCCCGCGGACATCAGTGCGGTCTTATTGGCATTCGGTCCATCTGATTGTCAGCTTCTCGAAAGGCATCTCTCTTACCATTGCTGGGCGGATTGTGCCGCCATCGCATCGGAAAGGCTCGAGGCGCTCCATGTTCGAAGGAGAAACAGGATGGATGTCAATTCAATCAACCCATCAAACGCTAGCCCACGGCCCGGCTCTCCACCAGCCGCCAACGAAAGGGCATTTGCAGACCAGTTGAGCGGATTTCAGTATAGCCCTCCTCCACGGGCTGCTGACTCACTAGTGCCGCAGGGAGAAGCCTATTCGCCGTATTTGGACACCGGGCATCCCTACTCGCAGTATTTGGATTCGGCGAATCCTTATCCATCATCGTTTGATTGGCAAGATGACCTGTATACGCGGTCTACAGCCTCTCCCGCCCCATTGGTCGCTGATAGAGAAAGGTCTCCCCAGGCTAGCGAGCAGCAACCGCTTACTACTCGGACGTTGCAGGACGTGCCCGAATACGATCAAGATCTGATATGGCAGCATGCCGCTGAACCGCAAGCTGCTGACTCACTAGTGCCGCAGGAACAAGCGTATTCGCCATATTTGGACACCGGGCATCCCTACTCGCAGTATTTGAGTTCGGCGAATCCTTACCCATCATCGTTTGATTGGCAGGACCTGTATACGCAGTCTACAGCCTCTCCTGCCCCATTGGTCGCTGATAGGGAAAGGTCTCCCCAGCCTAGCGAGCAGCAACCGCTTGCTCGGACGCTGCAGGACGTGCCCGAATACGATGAAGATCTGATATGGCAGCATGCCGTGGAACCGCAAGCTGGGCCATCTCAGGCTGGGCCGTCCTCGTCCACAGGGGCGGCACCGGCTGAACTTAAAGATTTCGTTATGAATTGCGGTTTTCGTGCGTGGGACCACTGGCTCTTAGCTCCTCATACGGCCTCAGAAGACCAGATGAACATGCTAAGAGCCAACGGCCTTATGCCAACCGCGGAGGTCCCGACAACAACCTTTTTGATGATGGGCGTGCCTCACACTGCCGAATTCCGAGAAGAGGGGTTTATTCGTATAAGGCCCTCTTTCGACTCTGGCCTTTGATCTGCGGAACCGGGCGCGGACTTAGCTACAGAGTAGGAGCGAGGCCCGCGCTGTTCTTCAATCGTCTCGGAGAATTGCGCGATCGTACCTTCGAGAGACCGTTCTACCGAGCGTCCGGGGTGAACCTGTTGATCAACGCCATCGTCCGCTGGAACCTGCTCTATCTCGAACCGGCGTTCGCCGAGCTCAACCGGGAGGGCATTCCACGCCGCCTAACGTCATCAAGCACATTACCCCACTCGGCTGGTAGCACATCAGTGTCACCGGCGATTACATCTGGACCCCCGACGGACGGTTGTCGGGCGAAATGAAAAACTGACCCCCTAACGAAGCGAAGAACTGACCCCTCGTGTCAAAACGAGGAGTGATGGATGACGAGCGCGATTTTATCGCATCCTGCATTGTCGCGAACGATGCAGGGCG
>NZ_JADYVE010000033.1 GCF_020193655.1 Ensifer sp. IC3342 | reverse complement strand
GGCTCCGCTGACAATCTGGTCTGGCTTGTCAAGGAAAAGGAGATTGCTCCGCACATTCCTGTGTTCGATAAGTCCAACCGGACAGACGGGACTTTCTCGCGTGCCGACTTCAATTGGGATGGCGAGGCGGATCGCTACATCTGCCCGGCGGGCAAGGAGCTGGTTCAGTTCCGCCGCACCTACGCGACGCCCCGATCGGGCATCACCAGTGAGGGCACCCGGCTCTATCGGGCCAGCAAGAAGAACTGCGACACTTGCGAACTCAAACAGCGCTGCTGTCCGAATGCAGTTGCTCGCAAAGTCCCTCGTGATCTCAATGAGGATGCCCGTGACGTCGCCAGAGCCATTGCCGGCACGCCCGATTACGAGCGTTCACGGCATCGTCGCAAGAAGGTCGAGATGCTCTTCGCTCACCTCAAGCGCATCCTGCGGATGGCCAGGTTGAGACTGCGCGGTCCATGTGGTGCACGCGATGAATTCCTGCTCGCAGCAACGGCACAAAACCTCAGAAGGCTGGCAAAGCTTAGACCTTCTCGCCTCCCATCCGCCGCCATGGCTGCATAACGGCCGGTGGCCTGGAGCCATCCCACCGCATCACAACGAGAGACACCTTGCCAACTCTTCGAAAAACCGCGTGCAGAGCGTCGCGGATGCTCAAACTGCGAGTTTTTCAACGATATCGGCGCAGTGCTGACGTCGCGGACTTCCCGGTTCCCTCGGGCACGCCATCGTGATTCAAGTGGGCCGGGAGGATCCGCGAATCTGATGAGTCTTTGGCTCACCGATACACAGCTCAAGCGCGCTGAGCTCCGCGCTCTGACGACCTGCATTTGTTGGCTTGTGCGAGGCGCGCGAAGTCCAGGAGCTCGCCCGGAGGATCTACTGCGCCGAGCGAGTGAGTTGAGTGCGCGCTAAAGGACGTCGCGACGCTTTGGCGGACGGTTCCATCGTGAACGCATCCGGTCTTATCCCGCGCTCGATGTCGCGCCAGGTGACCGGAGCCGCGACCGGAAATCCTGATCGGGCCCTCGGCGAGTATGTACCGACGGCTGTGGTGCCGCGGCCGTTCCTCAAGTAGTCCAGAAAGAGCCTTCCTGGCCGGTGCGAAAGCTGTGCCGACGTGATGTAGCGGTCGGGGTCCGTGCCCGCGAAGTGCTGCGCCAGGCGTTTGGCATAGGCGTGGGCCGCATTATGGGTCATCTGCGCCGGCAGTGGGGCCATGATGTGAACGCCCTTTCCGCCGGTGAGTTTTGGCCAGGTTCTGAAGTCCTCCGCCTCGAGGAGTTCCCGCAGCCGCAAGGCGGTTGCGACGACGAACTCCCACGATACGCCTTCGCCTGGATCGAGATCGAAGATCAACGTGTCGGCGTGTTCGATATTGTCGACGGTCGCCGCCCAGGGATGCAGTTCTACCGCGCCGATCTCGACGAGCCCCAACAATCCGGCAAGGTCATCGATCCATAGCCGCACCCCTTCGCCGCCTTCGCGCTTCTCGATGCGAAGCTGGTGGACCTCGGGTGGGCTCGGTGGCAGCGGTCCCTTGTGGTAGAACGTGGTGCCGTGGATGTGTCTCACCAGCTTCAATGGGCGGCCGCCGAGGAACCCTAGCGCCCGATCGGCGACGCGCGTCCAATAGTTGGCAAGCTCCTCCTTTGAAGGCGCAACGGCGTCCGGCAGCAACTGCAATATGTTTTCGCGGGGCACTCGGACCGCGGCGGTGCCAGCGGTTGGTCGCGGTTGCGCGGCATCTGGCGAGGCATCCCGCAAGTCTTTGAACACAGGTTCGCGCAGCAGGCCGTCGTCCGTCACTTCACCATAGTCGATCTCAGCGTAGACCTGCGGTTCCACCCAGGTTGCTTTGGGCCTTTTGATCGGATGGGAGAGGGGGCTTTTGCCGATTATAAAGGGATCGAGCCGCTCCCGCACCTCGCGTGCCGCCGTTAGGGTGTAGCCGGTTTGGGCCTTGCCCGCATAGACGAGGAGATCGCCCTCCCAGCGCCCGAGATAAAGCGAGGCGATCCTCCGTGGGTGCGCGCCGAGCTTTTCCACGAAGGCGACTATCGGAAAGGCGTCGCGCTTCGTGCACTTCGTCTTTGTCCAGATTTCCTGCCGCCCCGATCGGTATCGCGAATCCTTTCGTTTTGAGACAATTCCCTCCAGGCCCATCTCGCAGGCGTGCCGATAAATCGCTTCTCCTTCATCAAGCTCGAGATGGTCGACATAGGCGATGGTGCCGGCAGCATCTCCGAGTAGCTCGCGCAGCACTCGTTTGCGCTCGATCAACGGTATACGTCGGAGGTCGTATCCGTCCAAATAGAGCAGATCGAACGCTTGAAACGTCAGATGCGGAGAGAGGCGTTTCGCGAGCGCTCGCCGAAGTGCCTGAAAATCGGGAAGCCCAGTCTTGCCAAAGACCGTGACCTCTCCATCCATCACCGCGTCATGGCCAGCGAGGCCCTCCGCAGCCGTCGCGATTGACTTGAACTCCTTCGTCCAATCAAGCCCGGTGCGCGTGAAAATTGTGATCTTGCCGCCATCGATGTGTAGCTGCGCTCGGTAGCCGTCAAACTTGATCTCATGAACCCAGTCCGGCCCTCCCGGCGGCCGCCTCTTCAGCGTCGGATGGCAGGGCTCAATGAAAGTGGGGAAGGCGGATTCCAGCGCGCCGATTTCGGACAATTGAATTGCGGAGGCTGCCCGACTTCGCTCCTTGTTGCCATAGATCCGGCTTCGGCTTTCGGCGCGTCGCTTCAAGATAGCCTCCATGTGACGCAATACGCCGGTCAATCGCTTATGAGACGGATTCGTTCCAAGACGCCTGTCGGCTGCGCAGGTCCTAAAGCCGGCAAACACCTGATGGCATTACAGCGTTCCCCCCGTAACTGGATTCACCTTTGGTTTCTCACTCGTGTCCTTCGCGCCTGGTGGCTGGACTGTCGGCGGCGCGATCGACTCCTCGTCCTGATGTTTCTTTCGATCCGCAGGTTGATGGACATCGGCGGGACTCGTCTGCTCCGGTTTCGCGTTCGTGTCCTTGATTGCCATGATCATTCTCCTTTTGTTGTGAGCGAGAACGGCATAGGCTCAAAGGAGGTTCCGTCGCTGAGCGTGCGGGCGCTATTTCGTCCCTACCAGCGCGGTCGTCAACGTGATTCAAGCGCATCAAGCCAGTTTTCGTGAAAAGAAATATTGAATTCCGGTGGATGGCAGCCGCTCCGGCCCTTTTGGCGATGCGGCGCGCTTCTGCTTCCCGCAGCGAAATCAACTGTTGTGATGCTTCGTCCCACAGAATGAGCTTCACGCAGCCGAGACTCTCCTTGATCGTGATGCGTCCCAAGTCTCCCAGTTCAGGATAATCACGCAGAACCTCTGGAAGCCTGTAGAAAGGAACACGGCTCGAGAGGTGGTGGATGTGATGCATCCCGATATTGCCGGTTAGCCAACGCAAAGGGCGGGCCAAGTCGTAGTGCGAGGCGCCGTGCATGGCCGCGTACTGGAACGTCCACTCCGGGGGCCTCGACCAATGGGTGTCTTCGAACTGGTGCTGGACGTAGAACAGCCAGACACCTGCCGCTCCGGCAATGAGCACGATCGGCAGATGGATCACGAGGAACGGAACAGGGCCGGCTATCCAGACAAGCAGGGCGGCGAGCGCGGCGATGGCGGCATTCGTCGCCATCGCCGAGATCCATGGCAGCGCTCCGGACCTCATCATGCCGAATGGCAGCCTTTGCTTGAAAATGAAGAGCCAGGCGGGGCCGATGCCGAACATGACGAGTGGGTGGCGATAGAGGCGATAGCCGAGCCGTTGCCAGCGCGTCGCCCTCTCATATTCCGCGACGGTGAGCGTCGTGATGTCACCGACACCCCGCTCGTTGAGATTGCCGGCCGAGGCGTGGTGTTCCGCATGGGCGCGACGCCAGTAGTCGTATGGTGTCAATGTCAGCACGCCGATTGCCCGGCCCGTCCAGTCATCCAAGCGGCGCCGGCCGAAGAAGGAGCCATGGCCGCAGTCATGTTGCAGCATGAAGAGGCGCAAGAGAAATCCCGCCGCAGGAATGATGAGGATCATGCCCAGCCAAAAACCGAAGTGCATCGAAGCCCATGCGCCGACCCACAGGAGAGCAAACGGAACGAGGGTCACGGCCAGCTCGAACGTGCTTCGGCCAAGATGGGGTTTGCGATAGGCGGATAGGATCTTAAGCCAGGCTTTTTCACGATCGGCGCCGCTGGGGGCGATTGCGTTCATCGAGTTCATCGGCAGGTAGCGTCTTCCGGTAATGTCCCGAGCGTCTGGAGAACCAAGTTGATGCGTTCGGAAAGGTAAGGTTTCTTCGGAGATGTCATGTCTACCTGTGAAACTACGTTCGTCGAGCTTTCCGGTTGGCGTAGCGCAGATCGCGTGCGGCCTTTCGCGCCGCCTCGTCCTCGATCACGCGGGCCACACCCTCCTTTTCCGCTTTCTCGTGGGCTTCCGCTTCTGCCAGCGCGGCAGCATGCGCAGCCGCTTGTAGTTCAGCCGCTTCCACTTCGGCACGTGCCTGCTCTTCCAGTTTTACGCGCGCGCGCTCGAGGCGTCGTTCCTCTCGAGCTGCGGCAATGGATGCGCGTTCCGCTTGACGTGCTGCTCGGGCTGGCTCGTCGGATATCCGTGCAGCATGGTAGGCTTTCAGCAGAGCTGCTTTCGCATCGGCTGCGGCCGCGCGACGGTCGGAAAGCTGGTTGTCTCTAGAGTTCTTCAAATTGTCGTCCTGACTATGATGTTGTTGAGATGGTGCTAGCGCCTGGTCGCCATCCACAATACATGGCGGGCACCACCGTTCTTACTGTTGGCGCGCACGCTCACTTCGTCGGTGGCGAAGCCAACCTCACGCAATCGGCGCGTGAAAGCGCGATCCGGCGCGGATGACCAGACGGCAAGCACACCGTTTGGGCGGAGGGCAACCTTGGCGGCCCGAAGACCGTCGTGGCTATATAAATTGTCGTTGGAGGTGCGCGTCAGCCCATCGGGGCCGTTGTCGACATCAAGCAGAATCGCATCATATGCGGCCTTCTTCGACCGGATGAGCGCGCCGACGTCACCGAGATGGATATCGAGACGTGGATCGTCGAGTGTGCCGTCGTGGAGATCTGCCAAAGGTCCGCGCGCCCATTCGACGACAGCGGGAACGAGTTCGGCGACAACGACATGGGCGTCTTGAGGAAGCACGTTCAGAGCGGCCCGCAATGTAAACCCCATGCCGAGGCCACCAACGAGCATGCTGGGGTTTTTCCGGCCCGCGATCCGCTCGCAGCTAAGCGCTGCCAGTGCCTCTTCCGAGCCGCTTAGCCTACTGTTCATGAGCTCCGTCGAGCCGAGCATGATCGAAAATTCGCTACCGCGCTGCTTCAGGCGCAGCTCGCCGACATCACCGGGAATGGTCGCGCGATCAAGGTGAATCCAGGGAAACATTGGGGCATCTCATTGCGTTGTTCAGAGGCCTCGTAACATGGCGGTCGTGCCGAAGACATCACATTATCGGTGAATAGTAGAGTTGAATGCAAACCGGCCGTTCTCGACTGGGTTTCTCGTTCCTCTCAGATTTGCGAGGGGAAGCTGCAGCCTGCGAACATTGCCTTCGGTTTCCCCCGTCTCCGCCGGCATGCCCGGCATCATGGCGAGCGGATTGTCAGTCGAGGCGAAGGCGCCGAGCATTCCCACCCATTTTCACCATGCCGGCTTCGGTGTGAAGCCCGCTCGAAGTGCGAAGGGGCGAAAGCGATGAAGTTCAGCATGGTTCGTCGTCCGGGAAGCATGTCTTATTGTGGGCGGTTGGACTTCAGCCGACAAATCGGACGATGCGCTGTTTGGAAACCAATGCGTCAACCCGTCCCGCTAGGCCACACTTTTTCACCGACCCTATACCGGGGCTGTTGCGGAGCCGCGGACGCGCTTGCCTATGAGATGACGCGCGGGCGGCGGCGCCTGATCGCGCTAATACGTGCCAGGGTCCCGTCCAGCAAAAGGGGAGTTCAAGGTTCCATCAGTCGCATGAAGTGACCGTGCAATTGGTATCGAAACCCTCTGCCTCGATGGAGGGGACGAAGTCGGCCGGGATGCTGGCCGAATGGCTGACGTTGATGTCCGCGCCGTCGGCGCAGGGCTTTTACGGTACGATCGACCGTGGAGCGCTAGTCGAGAACGATCATGGTGCCGGCTTAATCAGACGCAGCCGAGCGTCGCGGCGCGCATTTGGCCAATCTCGCTTACGACTGCGAGCCTCTGACAAACAGGGTCCGCGGTTCGGCTCCCTTCAAGACCGTGATTTCAAAGGTTACCGCGGGCGCTGACGTCAGTTAGGACGCTAGATCGGCGTGATAAGGGAGATACGAGCGCCAGGGTCTGCCGAGGCGCTCGGAGAATGTATTAAAGCACGCGGACGTTTTCTGCCTTGGATTTGCCGGTCTTGCGATCCTGACCCAAGTCGTAGCTGACGCGCTGACCGTCGCTCAGAGCGCCACCTTGCACTGCGGAAATATGGACGAACACGTCGCTTCCACCATTCTCGGGCGTGATGAAGCCGAACCCCTTCTCGTTGTTGAAGAATTTGACTGTGCCGTTCGCCATGATTTGATCTCCAGAATTCAGCGATGAACGATGGGCCGAAAACCTATAGGCGCGAGGCGGTGGCCGCAATGCCTCCGTTTGCTCTCGAGCGACACTTGAAAACAGAATGTACCTTCCGTGCTCAAAAGATCGCACATTGTATCGTCCGGAACGTGTCCTTGGGACGGGGCCACCTAGGTGTTCGAGACCCATGGTCTGGCAACATCGCTTAAAGCTGCGACCGCGCCTACTCGCTGTATCGCCTGCCTCGACCGGCAACGGCATCGGCTTTGCCTCCGGGGATGGACGGAGGGTGCTGGAACTACATCACTCGTCTCTACCCCCCCGACAACAGGTACTGGATAGAAGCTGGACATTTCCGCAGTCTGCGGCAGTCGGAAAATAATCGCAATTGGCGCACTCCCGCCGGACCTTCGTATCCTTTTGGCCCCTGAGAGACACTAGCTTCCAAGCTAGGCTGGGAAGCTGTCAGGCCATCTCGAGCTGAGAGTCTTTCGCCCCTTGCGCGATCAACGGCGCGGGAGACTTCCTTTGCAGGTGGGAAGCGTTAAGTCGGCGCGCCACGATATCGTGGTTGAGCCACTGGACGGGGCCGGAGGGATCTGAGGACTCGCCAAAAATTAGCTGCCCGGTCGCCTCCACCACGAGAGTACTCAGGAGGTCGCTGATCATCGCCTTGCTGTCCCGATGCATCTGCGTGATCTCGTTGGACGTGCCGATGGTCAGATCGGACTGTGCTTGGCTGTTTGCCATGGGCCACGCCGAGAAATCGTAAAACGGACGCATGACCTTGTTGGCCTGCATATCGGTAATTTTTTGGAACACATCCTTCATCGTGAAGCCGTCTGCCAGAAGCTGCTGGCATGCCTGCCATTGGTCCTCTGCCCATTGGCCACCGTTCTCTTTCTTCAAGGCGAGCAGCAGCGGTATCAGGGGAAGTTCGATACCCGTGAATACGTCGGACGAATTGGTTCGGATTTCGGGACAGTTGTAGACGGTTGCCTTGACACCCGCTGCCCAGGCTTCTTGCGCGATGCATTCGAGCCGCATCTTGGCGTAACCTTGGGTGTAGTTGGTGTAGGTCTGCCAACGATAGCTCCCGTCAATCAGGACTGCCGTTCCATGGTAACCGTAGGCCGTATACCGTACCTGAGCACCCGATGCCTCCACGCGCTCACGGATCGCCGCGCTGAAGTCGATAAGATGTCGAAAGGTGATTGCGGTGACTTCGTCGAAATTCTGCAGGATGAGCTTGCCCATATCGCTGTCGAGCAGCGCTTGCGACGACATGTGGCGGGGACCACGTCCCTTGTAGATTCGATTGGCAACAACCAGGAATACCTTCGCTTTCGGGATGCCTCCGGCCATTGTATGGGCGAAGAAGACATTGCGGCCGTCGGCAATCATTCCGTCGAGAACGGCCATGACCTGTGAAAGCGAAGCCGTGAACCGTGAGGTGGCGATGTCCCGGCACTGCTCAATGTAGTCCCAGTCGAGCCTGTCATGTTCCCAGCTCTCCAGCGTCATTGTTGCGAGGAGATCCGTCGGAGTGGGGCCTCCTGCCGGAGCGTCGAGATCGAAGCCAGCCATCAGAGGTATGTTGATAATCCTGCCGCCCAGGCGGTCCTCGGCGGCAGAGAGTTCCTCGGCGTCCAGAGGCCGCAGTGCGTTGTTCTCGTCGCGCCGCCCGACCGTGATGCCCACGATCTCCATTCCAGCCCGCCGGGCTTCGTCGAGCAAGCCAGTCGCATATCCGCGACCGAATAGTTCGCCGAAGAGGACGAGAACATCACCTTTACGAAAGACGCTGTTTTCGGCGATGCGATTCAATGCGACCGGGTTTTCCATGCAGTCAGCTCTTCCATTAGTCGTCGAGCGGGGGCTCAGACGAGCTTCGATAATCACATGACGGTACTGACCCGTAATGGGAAGTCATTTTAAGTGACCGTTCATTTCAAAGCGTGAAGTCCCCACAAGGACTTCTCGGTATCTGAACCGGATAATGCAAACCTGCGACGATATCTTCCCGCTGGAGTCGCTGGTTTCCACGGTCTTGGCATTGAGCTTAGCGCCGGAAAGGACGCTCGATCTGCCCAGCCGAAGTTTCGAGCGGAGGAAGGTGAGGGGTGTCGACTTCGGGATCGGGCTTGGTGTCGCCTGGAGCAAGGACGACCGACAGCCGCACCGGACGACATCATAACTATAGCAAGGTCGCTGGTCAGGGCCGACAGGCGAGGGGGCGAGACGCCGAGAGGGACCTGGTGCGACCCCTCGATCAAACGGAGTGTCTTGCCGGGGCTTCGGTCCCGGCTCCCGGCCGATCGCGAGCGCTATGCTGAGCCTCTTGCGGCGAGCCTTTTTACGGTCAAGCCGCGCGCTCGAACGGGTTCGGGCAGCGTTGCAGCCGGCCTGGTGCGCTCATTAGAGTGATCAGCTAGGGAGTTCACCCGCCTCAACAACTGGCTGCGGTTCTGTTCCGCTCAAGGCGACCTTTACATCGGATTGAGGTTTGGCGTTCCACAGGCTGCAAGCGCACGTCTCAAAAGTTCTTTTGACCCCGTCGTGTACGAGGAAGTCAGCCAAACGCAGTCATCATGAATAGGATTTCGAGAGGTACACCGAAATACCGAGCCCTCGCATGGCACTTCCGAAGGTAAAAGACGCTGATCGATTTTGTTGGACGATCCGCGAGTCCCAGAGGTCGCCGGGGTGCACTGCCGTCGCGTCGGATTTTGCCACTCGCTGCGTACCATCTTCGCAACATGGCGGCCGAGTTCTTAAATCCCTGACCCGTCGAGCTCTCGCTCGTCGTCGCCTTCCCAGGGTGAGGGCATCGAGGTGCGATTGAGATTGGCCGAGGGCATCGGCATCCAGCACTTCAATTCCGGCTCGGCGTATTCGATGATGCGGCCGGGCGAGGAATCAGCGGCGCGCCAGCCTTCTGGGCCGAACTGATCGCCATTCGACAGCGCCATAGCGAGCGAGAGGCGGCGCCGGAGGATGGGCATCTTTTTTGACAGATTTCCGGGCATCCTGGCTTGTGTGTCCTGTTCTGCCGACCTCATTCGCATTGCCAGAGTCCTACTCGGTTTCTATCCTGACGCATGATCCGCACCGCAATGGTGCGCCGAAGCCCGAGGACACTAAAGGCCGATGACATCTCAGCTAGATATGTTTGCCTCGCCGCCCGAGCTAGGCGACGATGTCGTTGTGAAGCCGCGAGGACCCTTGAAGCTACGGCGACGGAGGCCACTCGATGACGAGAGCATGGCTCGGCGTTTGGAGGAGAGCGGCAGCTATCGCGTGCTGCGCAAGCTTGTCAGCCGCCAGATCGTCGGTGTCCCGCGGCCGGGCTTTCCTCGCATCGGAGTGATCGTCGACACCGAGACGACGGGCCTCGACTACAGCAAGGACGAGATCATCGAAATCGGCGCAGTTGCGTTCACCTTTGACGACGAGGGCCATATCGGCGACGTCACGGGCATTTACGGCGGCCTGCAGCAGCCAACCGTCCCAATCCCCCCTGAAATCACCCGCCTCACAGGAATCACCGACGAGATGGTTGCCGGGCAGATGATCGATGTCGGGTCGCTTCGAGCGTTGCTCGACCCGGCCGACCTGGTGATCGCCCACAATGCCGGCTTCGATCGTCCGTTCTGCGAGGCGTTCTCAAACATGTTTTCCGGCAAGGCATGGGCCTGTTCCGTCAAGGAGGTCGATTGGGCGACGCGCGGTTTCGAGGGCACGAAGCTCGGCTATCTGATTGGTCAAAGTGGCTATTTCCACGATGGCCATCGCGCCGTCGACGACTGTTTTGCTCTGCTCGAGGTGCTCGCCGGCGGCGACGGGGTGACGGAGCCAAGTGCTTTTGCGGAACTTCTCAAGACAAGTCAGCGCTCGCGCGTGCGCATCTTCGCCGAGCACAGCCCCTTCGACATGAAAGATCACCTAAAGGCTCGGGGATACCGCTGGTCGGATGGCAGCGATGGCCGTCCGAAATCCTGGTGGATCGAAATCGACGAGGAGCAGCGCGCTGCGGAGCTCGCTTTCCTGAGGTCAGAGATCTACCAGTGGGAAGAGGCCGACCCACCGGTCAAAAGGCTGACGGCGTTTGATCGGTACAAGGCTTGATGGGGATGGCCTTGCCACGTAGGCCGTGGCAAGCCGGTTGCGCAGGCTCGATGGTGTTGCCGTCTCGAAAGTGGTGAGGAAGCAACAGCTGCAGCAGGATCACAGTCCGGCTTGCTCAAGGTGGGAACACTATGAAAACACCGTGGAAATTGCTTGCCCAATTGACGTTGCGGCGACCATCGGCGACAGCGCAAGAGAGTTCGATTAGGAATGACACCGAGTCCAGGGCTCTCGAGAGCGAAGCGGAGCATACCTCCGCACTTCCGCCCACTTCGACGGTAGCTGCCAGCCCACCTGCTCACGATGAAGACGTCTCGGTTGATCAAGGGTCGGTGGCATCGGGCGAGGCGAAAGGCGATGACGATGCCACGCAGGCGTTAAAACCGCCGATCGATGCTGAAGAGGCTCAACCGCGTCATCAAACCGACCAATCGGGTGCTGAAGCGAATTCGTTGGTTCCGAAAAGCCCGGCAAGCACAAAGTCGCAAAGCAAACCGCGGATCAAGCGTCGAGAACGCGGGAAAAGAGCCAACGCCCAAGTGGCTGCGCAGAGCGCTGTCGCCCCAAAGCGTCATCAAGGCCTGCAACCCTCGTCTTCACGTGACCTGTTCGTCCACGAAGTGGCAACACTCGACGAAGAAATCAAAATGTTGAGGACCCAACTCGCTCAAAAGCTTCTTCTGCAGAACGTTCAGCTTAAGAAAATGCTTGAGCGATTCGACGTTTCGTGAGCTTGGCGGCGCTCCCACTTGCGTCATCTTGGCTTGGCGGCAAAGCCCTCGCGCCGCTCAATTGAATGAGTGCGAAAGTCTGGCGAGCAGGCAGCCATTAATCGGCTCAGTGTGTATTCGATGCGCGCGCTGCGCCTCAGGACAGCCCAGCGACAATACTCAAGCCCAAGTCGTCGCGAATCCCTGCTTGATACGCGTTGATCAGCTTTGCGGCGAGCGCTTCAGCTTCTTTAGACTTGCGTGACAAAGCTCGCCTTTGCAGCTCGTCTAGGAAGGCCCTGCCGATCATCTCCAACTCGTCAGGCCCAATTGGATCGAAACTCATGGTTTCCGCTGAATTCATCATTCCCCCTCCCTCCGCCCCACGATGCGACGGAAGACCCTTTGGGCCCCTGCGTTTAAGTCTGATTTGAAAAGGGTGCAGCTTTGCTGGAGATCTATCGAAGGTAAGCCGCCCTTACGGTCCGACCATCCGTATCGGTCCACTGCAGTGCCGCAATGGCGGAGCCGAATAGCAGAACAGGTATAGCCAGAGCTCCCATGAACCTGAGCATTTGGAGCCGACGTGTGCGCTTTCCGTCCCAATCGTATGCCATTTGCTACGCCCTTGCTACTCGGAAACATTACGCCAAGATAGAAGCAGAGAACGACTTTTCGGTCGAGTCTATTTTCAAGTATTACTTTTAAACGAATTCATCGGCGGGATTTATATTGCGCGTCCAACTGGCGTCGGTAGAAAATGAGAAGTAGAGCTGGCCAAGCAATTGAAGCATGACGATCGCCTTGACCGTGGCGGACGGCGTGATCTCTCGAAGGCGGTGCCCTGCGGCATCATAGTGCGATACGGTTCGCGGCTCGCGCCGAACCTGCGCTAAACCTGTAGGGGTCGCCAACGATCGCCAAATTGGAGGATAGTCGCAAGCAGGGCGTCCCTCTATTTCAGGTGAGAGCTGGCAGCCTTTCACCGTCGATCGTCAGGCTCCAGGCACAAGCCAAACATCAACTATCTGTAAAGCAGGACTATGATGGTTGTGTTGACTCTGTGGAGCACTCAGCCGAAAACAGGCGATGACTAAAGGAGGGAATTGCTGATGGCTGACGAGAGTAATGCGGGACCGGTTGCTGCGGCTGTAGCGACGGACGCAGAAGTGAAAGCACCGACGGCCAAGAAGCGGAGGTCGCCACGGCCTCAGAAGGCGGCTTCCGAACCAGTTCAATCAAAGGCGCCGGCGGCTAAACGCAGGGGGTATACCGAGCAAGAGAAGAGCGAGAAGTTGAGGCTGATCGCGACGCAAGTCAGCGACGGCAGCACCCTCAAGGACTCTATCAAGAGCGCCGGCATATCAGAGCAAACCTACTATCATTGGAAAGGTGCTGCGAAGCCTGTCGAGCAAAAGGACACTAAGAGCACCAAGCCCCTACCGGCCGGCGATGAGCTGGCAGATCTTGTCCAGCTCGAAGAGGAAAACCAGAGGCTCCGCAAGCTACTGGCGGAGAAGCTGCGCGCGGAAAATGCCGAACTGCGCAAGAGGCTCGGTCTGGACTAACCAGGACCGGGAATGCGCGGGGCGACGTTTCATCGGCGGCCTCCGTATTACACCAGAAGCTTATATTTGCTCCCCATTTGGCATTGTCGCGGCAAACGAAGCCCTGCTGTTGCCGGCCGAAAGGCCCGCCAGCTGCGCGGTTGGCGAGCAGTTGAAGCGCGCGATGAGGGGCTGTATTGGTGCGCCAGCAGGACTGCAGCGGCGCCAGTCGGCGTTGAATTTTTCAAGGTTTGCTTGGGATCGAAAGTAGATGAAGACTCCACAACGGAGATTCGTTGTTGAATTTAGGTCGGGGCGACGACAGCCAAAGGCCCAGACGAACTCCATCTGGGGAGACACGGATCTCAAGGCTTTGGCCCGTGAAGTGGAAGAGACGGCGCCGCATCTGTTCAATTCAAATGAAGGACCTGGAACGCCTGACTCGGGTGAAATCAGGCCGGCTGATCCGATCAATGCAGACTCTGTCAACGAACGCGCCGCCGCTGTCGACGTTGCACTAGTAGCGATAGCATCTGCCAACGGCGCAGAGGTCGAAATCTCGAAGCATCATGAGCCGATTATCCGGCCGAAGCGGTTGTGCAAGTACAGAAGACCCAACCGACATCGCAGCGTCGAACGACATCAACCGGCACTCCTCGAAAGCGCGCGAGGCGCGCGCCTGCCCAGACGATTTCGCTCAACTCGAAGGTTGGGCACGAGGATCGAAAGGCGCAGACCGGCACTGTCGACAATCCGATCTCCCTCGGCGAGCTTGCCACCCTGGACGCAGACAACAAGCGCCTCAAGTGGTTACTGGCTGAACAGCTTCGTGCACAGAACCTTTGGCTCAAGAAGATGCTTGAACGAATTGATGCCGAATAGCGAGGTCGCACCACTGGCGTCGGGGCAAAGAAACCGCTGAGGCGCGAGTTCCGCGGATAGCCGCGCGCGGGCTACGCTACCTCGATGTCGCCTGCCGGTTTTACACGCTTTGCACTACTGAAGGGATCAGGTCTGAGAACCCTATATTGCTAAGCCAGGCGGAACCTGGAGGTTGGCACTTGGAGTGCAGTGGCGATGCGCCTGAGCTTGGCGGGGTCGACATCGGCACCCAGTTCAATCCTTGTAATTTCGGCGCCAGTGAGACCGCAGGTCAAGGAGAGGTCCTCAACGCTATAGCCCATTGCCTGGCGAGATTGCTTGAGAGCGCAACCTATATCGGCGCGGCCTCGGCACGTGGCAACGTCCAGGTTGCTCATAGCATTTGCCATGAAATGACTTCTTTCGATAATGCGCCAGGAGCGCGCGCTTTTCTCTAAGAGGGAGCCTGCAGCCATCGATATGTCGGCCTGACCGGTCGCGATGTTGCGCTGCAATATAGGTCCAAAAAATCGCGTTACAAGGGACCCGCTGGGTGGCTGCTGTGCCGAAGGACGCGATCGTGTGCTGTCAGGTGGTGTAGGTCCTGAGGATTAGGTGGCCATCTCGCCCACTACAGAAAACGAAGTCATCTACAACTGCAGTACTAGATCGCGGCGATCCTCGCGACGTTGCGAGCAATCCGGTGCGGGGGTAAATTCATTTCCTGCAACAAAGGCGCAAAGTCTGTGAGCCAAGGCGATGTGGAGGCAGCGCCGGAGGAGGTCCTATGAACACAGCCACCTCAAACGGCAACAGCGCAAACGGACCGACGGCGGATACTGTATTCGCCGACGAGGTCCGCGAGTTGACCACCCATGCGGATGTTCTTGCCTGGGCGCCCATGCCCTCCGCGCGTGCCTTGTTGGCGCGCTCGGCCTAGGCCTTCGGGGCGTCTTCGCCATACCAGGCGGTGGTATCGAACAGGCCGAGCAGACGGCGAGTTGGTGCATTTCGTCAAGATCGACGAAGAGCGTGTTCTGGTAGCGCTCGCGTTCGATCTGCCTGCCATACCAGTCCGCGCCGGCAATCTCCAGGGCGGAGAACGCCTGCTGCTTTCCATCCACACGGAGATGCAGCTTCGTCGGGTATCGTTACCTTCAAGATGGCCAAACGGAAAGGCTATGAACGGGAAGTTTTCGATCTGACCGCCTTGATGGGATTCGAACCGCTGGCCGGGTGCCCGCAGCGGAGACACTATCACCTGAAATGAGAGTAGAATCGGTCAAAGGAGGCGAAGTGTGACGAGCGGTGGTGCGCATCGGCTCGGAGTAATAGGCGGTGCGGGCTTTGCGCTCTGCGTAGAATTTGTGAGCTGTCGATGACGCCAGGACCAGAAAATTACAAGGAGCTTCTGCTGTTTCTAGCGACGGCCGGCGTCATTGTGCCTCTGTTCGGGCGGCTGAAATTGAGCCCGGTCTTTGGATTTCTGGCCGCCGGCATAATACTTGGTCCCTTCGGTCTCGGAGCTCTCGCGAGAGATTTACCGTGGCTCTCTGCGATATCGATAACAGAGGTTGGACAGATCGCGTATCTGGCTGAGTTCGGCGTAGCATTCCTCCTCTTCATGATCGCGCTCGAGCTGTCGTGGAACCGCCTTCTGCTAATGCGCAAACTCGTCTTCGGGCTAGGGGGACTGCAGCTTCTCGCCTCGACAGCTGTCCTCGCGGCCGTCGCCGACTTGCTGGGTCAAACTCCAGCTTCCGCGGTGGTGCTGGGCAGCGCACTCGCGATGTCCTCGACGGCTATCATTCTGCCATCGCTTGCAGAGCGCAAACTGCTGAACACCACGGTTGGACGCGCAAGCTTCGCCGTGCTGCTCTTCCAGGACCTTGCTGTGGCGCCTCTCCTGTTCATGGTGACGATGTTGGGTGCACGTGGAGGGACGGGGCTCGGCGCCGGGTTGTTGTATGCGCTGGCTCCTGCCGCAATCGCGCTATTGGCAATGGCCGGGCTGGGCCGCCTAATTCTTCGCCCCTTGTTCAAGTTGGTCGCGACAACAAAGAGCAGCGAGTTGTTCGTCGCTGCATGCCTCTTGGTCGTGATTGGCTCTGGCCTTGTCACAGCGCTCAGCGGTCAGTCCATGGCTCTAGGCGCCTTCATCGCCGGCCTGCTGCTTGCTGAAACCGAGTATCGCCGGCAGATCGAAGTAACGATCCAGCCCTTCCAGGGACTTCTGCTTGGCCTCTTCTTCCTCTCGGTTGGAGCCCGTCTGGATCTTTCGGAGATCATTGCCAACCCGATCCCTACAGCGGGTGTCGCGATCGGCTTCTTCGCCATCAAGGCAGTTGTCCTGTTCCCCATCGCGCGTCTGATGGGCTTGCCGAACCGGGGTGCCGGCGAGCTGTCGGTTGTACTCGGCCCCGGCGGCGAGTTCGCACTGATCCTTATCGGTGCGGCTGTGGCGGGCAACGTCGTCCCTGATGAAGCCAGCGCCACTGCTACGGTCGCGGCTACTTTGACGATGGTTGGAATCCCTCTGCTGATCCGCATGCTGGCCCGCGGTGCGGCATCTGCCGGTATGGATGAAGCTGCATTCGCAGGATTGACGCCCCAGCATGACGACGGTCTGGAGCGCGTGCTCGTCGTCGGATATGGGCGCGTCGGACAATTGGTCGCCGAGATGCTCACATGGCACGAACTGAGGTTCCTGGCAATCGACGCCGATCCCGTGCTAGTCGCCAACGAACGAGCTCGCGGTCATGCGATCTATTATGGCGATGCCACCCGGATCGAGCTGCTTCGACGTTGTGGAATTCAGAGTGCCCGCGCGCTTGTCGTGACCTTGGACAATGCCGACGCGGTCGAGTCTATCGTCCGCGTTGCGCGATCGGAGCGGCCGGATCTGACCATTGTCGCCCGCGCGCGGGATGCGGTGCAAGCAACTGAATTGTACGAGCTGAAAGTCACGGATGCAGTGCCGGAGACCATCGAAGCCAGCCTCCAGCTGTCGCAAGCAGTGCTCGTTGACATCGGCATTCCGATGGGCCTGGTGATTGCGTCCATTCACGAGAAACGGGACGAATATCGCAAGATGCTGCAGCCCACGGACGGATCCGGCAGAGAACGGCATGCCATCCGCGCTCCGCGGGCGGAAAGTCACCTGCGCCGTAAGCCGCGCTCAAGCTCCGATGGGCATGAGCACACTCAGGATCGTTAATGTCAAGGAAGGTGCGGACCGACCGCACGATCTCGCTGTCGCTTGGCAGATGGGGTGGTTGCCGTCCTCCCCTAACGGCATCGCAATGTGCCAAGGTGACGTGGTGTAGGCCACAGAACAGAGAGGACGGCGGATGAAGGATCGGGGTGGATCTGGCAAAGAATGTTTTCCAGCTACATGGGGCATCGATGACAGGCGATGTGAAGTATCGCAAGAAACTGTCTCGCGGACAGTTCTTCCGGTTCATGTCGGAGCAGCCATCGGCGCTTGTCGTTATGGAAGCCTGCGGCAGCGCCCATCACTGGGCGCGCGAGCTTGTGAAGCTGGGCCATGCCGTCAAGCTAATCGCGCTGCAATATGTGCGCCCATTCGTGAAGCGGCAAAAGAACGACGCGGCCGATGCAGAGGCAATCGTCATTGCGGCCCGTCAGCCTGAAATGCGCTTTGTCGAGCCGAAGACCGCTGATCAGCAAGCGCGGGCGGTTCTGTTTCGGGCGCGCGAGCGTATTGTTCATCAGCGAACGGAACTGGTGAACGCTCTGCGGGCCGTTCTCTACGAATATGGGCAGGTCATTCCGCAGGGGATTGGTCACATCAAGCGCATTGAGGCGATTGTCGAGGATGCTGAGATCTGCCTGCCCGAGCTTGTGCGGGAGGAGTGCCGCGACCTTCTGGCTCAGATCAGCGAGAAGACGGCCCGGATCGCGGAGAAGACGAAGAAGCTCGCTGAGCTGTCGCGGCAGAGCGAAACTGCGCGCCGGCTTCAGACCATGCCGGGTGTGGGGCCGCTGATCGCCCTAGCCGTCGAAGCTTTCGCGCCAGCGATGCAGAGCTTCCGATGCGGTCGGGACTTTGCCGCTTGGCTCGGCCTGGTTCCACGACAGTTCTCTTCTGGTGGGAAAGAAAGGCTCGGTCGGGTGTCGAAGGCTGGTCAGGCCGACATCCGCAGGCTCCTGATCATCGGGGCAATGGCCCGCGTGAGTTGGGCGGGTCGCAAACCGCCAGCGCAAGGATCGTGGCTTTCGCGGATGCTCGCGAGGAAGCCGCGCATGCTGGTGGCGATCGCACTGGCGAACAAGATGGGTCGGGAAATATGGGCCATGCTGACGAAGCAGGAAGATTATCGAGACCCGGCTCTGGCTGTGGTGGTGTGACAAGAAACCACCGCGGGTAACCAGGACTGGCAAGGAGGTGTGAGAAGTCGATGACCTGAATGGGCACATGATCGAACAGATCTGGAGCGGGAAAACCAGAGTTTAACTGAGGGCCTAGAGCTCGTTTGGCAGATTTGAACCCGATCCGCAGATCACCATACCGGCCTGCGGCTTCTAAAAGTGCCGCAAATAAAAGGCCTGACAGAAGACCGCACTCGATCACACGGCAAAAAGGGTCAGACACTACTTGCACAACGGACGGCAACCACAGAAGTTAAATGGGTTCATCCTCAATTTCTGTGATTCAGCGGCAGCATTCTCGCCCTCATCAGTTCTGGACCGGCGCGACCGTACATTGCTCGCTTCAGCATCTTGAGGCGGTTGATCTGCCCTTCGGCTTGACCGTTGCTCCAAGGGAGTTCGATTGCATTTTTGACGGCATCAATATCCCGGCGCAAAACGCTGGCGAAACGCATGATTGCCGTGAGCTCGGTGTCAATGGCATCGTCGATCCATTCATCCAATGCCTCCGAATTCCTGCTGCGCAAGATGCCGTTGAAGCGCATGGCCAAGCCACGCATTATGGCGAACACTGTCGAGCCCTGCTTCAAAGCATTGACCTTTCTGGCCTGACGATCTGCCAGCAGGCCGCGCGGTTTTATGCACAAAGCTGCGGCCACCACAGACGAGATCATATGGCCGGTGTCAGGATCGCGGACGGGTTCTGAAACATCCACATCTGGAGCGAGCACGATGCAGCCCTATAATTCGCAGTGGCCACAAAAGTATGCGGACGAAACTGCACGACTAACGCCGATCTTTGGAGCGGCCATGGTCGAAATGCATTATGTCGCAAGCACGGCCGTACCTGGACTGGCGGCAAAGCCCGAGATCGGTATTCTCGCCGTCATTTCCACCGGTTTAGCCGGAGGAGTGGATCCGATCGCTTGAGACGCTCGGCTATCGGCGGGGTGCGCCGGAAGCGCCTCATCGGATACGTCAGATGTAAGGCTTGCGAGGGAGTTCCTCACAAGTCCATAACAGCCTCTAGGCCGCCGTCACTTCCAGCCCGCGCTGCACCGCCGGACGGGCGAGGCCACGGCTGAGCCACGCCTGCACATGAAGAAAGCGGTCAAAGCCGACGAGCTCGCGCGCTTCGTAAAAGCCGATCAGGTTGCGCACCCAGCCGAGCAGCGAAATATCGGCGATGCTGTAGTCAGCGCCCATCACCCAGTCGCGACCCGCAAGCCGTTCGTCGAGGACGCCGAGCAGTCGCGCTGATTCCGTTGCGTAGCGGTCGCGCGGGCGCTTGTCCTCATAGGCCTTGCCCGCGAATTTGTTGAAGAAGCCGACCTGGCCGAACATCGGCCCGACCCCGCCCATCTGCCACATAACCCACTGGATCGTTTCGTAGCGGGTGTTCGGATCGGCCGAGATAAATTGGCCCGTCTTGTCGGCGAGATAGAGGAGGATCGCGCCCGATTCGAACAGCGCGAGCGGCGTGCCGCTCGGCCCGTCGGGGTCGTAGATCGCGGGAATCTTGCCGTTGGGGTTGAGCGCGAGAAAGGCCGGGGCGTGGCCTTCGTCCGCCATGATGTCGATCCGGTGCGGCTCGTAGGCGAGGCCCGTCTCCTCCAGCATGATGCCGACCTTCACCCCGTTGGGCGTCGGGGCGGAAAAGAGTTGCAGCCGATCGGGGTACTGCGCCGGCCAGCGCGCGAAAATTGGATGATTGAGCGTCACTTTCTTCTCCTAGACTTGTCGGCTCAGATGAAAAGCCCGGATGCGTTTCCAAGACTCTTTCCTGGGTGCATCCGGGCTTTGGCGTTACGCCTGCATCAGATGACACCTCCCAGCACCCTCGGAGATGACCGATGCGAGCGGATAGAGTTCATCGAGCCGGCCGGTGTAACGGTCGGAAAGTCCTTCTCGGGATCGAACACGTTATTGAAAAAGTTCGTCAGGGAGTACATGGCCACCAGCGCGACAATCTCCATGACATTCGCATCCGTATAGCCGGCATCGCGGACCGCTTTCAGATCGGCGTCAGTGACGTTGCCGCGGGCCTCGATGACTCTGCGCGCAAACTGGACGGCGGCGTCCCGCTTCGGGTCGCTGGCATGGCCCTTCCGAGCGAGAATGATTTCATCGGCCGGCAGCTTGGCCATATGCTCGGCCGTAAAGCTGTGAACCGTCAGGCAGTAGTTGCAGCCATTCACTTCGGAGACAGCGAGGCCAATGCTGTCACGCGTCTTCACGTCGAGCGCCTTGCTCAAGGAGCCGAGCAGGGTGGCCCATGCGTTGAACGCGATCGGGCTCGCCGCGAAGGTCGCCATCATGTTTGGGGTGAACCCGATGTTCTTGGTGAACGCATCGAGGGTCGATTTCGATTCGGCCGGCACCTGGTCCGGCGTTAAGGCTACAGCTCTTGCCATTGTAATCTCCATAGGTTGTTGAATTGAAAAAGGGTTATGCGAAGTCCAGCACATCGGCCACCGGCAGGCGCGGCTTCTGCGGCCAGTTCCCGGCGCGCTCGGGCCCTACGGTCAACAGCATGACCGGCACTTCGTCCTCGGCCAGGCCGAACTCGCGGTGCACCGCAACGGCGTCGAAACCGATCATCGGCGTCGAACCCAGACCCAGCGAGCGGGCGGCGTAGATTATCGCCGCGGCCCCAAAGGTGGCGGTGCGTACTGCCTCGTCGCGCTGGCGCTGCGGCTGCTCGAAATACAGACCGCGGGCGGGGAGTTCCCATTCCGGCACCAAGTGTGCCGGCATGATGCCCGCTTCCACTACCGGTGCCAGGCGCTGTGGGATTGTGCTGGCATCGGCCAGCTGGCCGACGATGATGAAAGTAACGGCCGCGTCGCTGATCGCAGGCTGGTTCCAGGCGATCGGCAGCAACCGGGCTTTGGCTTCAGGCGTGCGTACGGCGATGAAGCGCCAGTTCTGCAAGTGGAAGGATGTTGGCGCGCTGGTGCCGATACGCACCAGCTCACGAATTTGATCGTCGCTCAGGGTAGCGGCAGAGTCATAATATTTGGCGGCACTGCGGCTCAAAATGGTTTCGATTACGGGGTTGGTCATGGCTCGTCCTCATCAGGTGGTTACGAGCCTCAAATTAGAACCAGCAGATGCTATTTTCGAGACGAAATTAGCTCAATAAAGTGCTCGAAAGGATCAATTCAACGCCGTTCGTGAAGCAGCGGCTACCGCGATACAACGATGCGCCTAACCCCTCACTCAGAACCGCACCGAAAGCGACGCGCGCCTACGCGCCCTCGTGCGCCAGTCGGCGCCATTCCCCCGGCGTCATCCCCATCCGCTCGGTGAACACACGCCGGAATGCCGATAGGGATTGATACCCGACCGACTCGGCCACGGCCTCGGTGGTCATTGCCGGCTTCTTCAGCTCATTGGCGGCCAGGCTCATCCGGATATCCGCCAATAGGTCGGCGGCCGAGCGTCCCAGCTTGTCCTGAAAGTGCCGCATGAAGGTGGCGCGCGACATGCTGCACAAGTCGGCCAGATCGGTCAGCTTCCACGGCCGCGTCGGATCGGCGAACAATGCTGAAATGGCCGGGGCCAGTCGTGGATGGCCGGCCAGCGCCAACAAGCCTGCAGGGGCTCGCTCGGATTCGCTCGCCGCGCGCAGTACCAGCGTGAACAGCGCCGAAGACAGCGCGTTGAGAATGGCGCGTCCTCCCGCTTTGTCGCCGGCGGACTCCATCCGCATCAGTGCTACGAGACTGGCCAGATGGCTCGAAGCGGACCCAATACCCTCCTCACCATGGCTGTCCATCGCCCGTACCACCAGATTCGTGGGCAGGTAATTCCGGATCAGCCGATCATGAGGCGGCCCGATGAAAAATCGCCCACACAGCAGATCCAGAGGCTCGCCCTGTCCATCATTCTCGCTGAGCGTCCATCCGGCGGAGCCCCGGCGTTGGTAGGTACGGCCCGGCGCCTGGCCGCTGCCATCGTGCAGCACGTGCGCCGACCCGTGAGGCAACAGCACGATATCTCCGCCCACTAGCTCCTTGGCCGTCTCCGTCTCCGGATTCTCGATAATGGCTCGGCCCATGAGCACGACATGGTAGGGAATCTCGTGCGCCGCGGACCGGGGCCAGGCCACACGCCACGGCGCACCGTAGGCGCAGCGGACCTCCAGCTGGCCGGTGATGGTGATCATTTGCAAAAGATGGCTCAGCCAGTCGACTTGGGACATAGGACCTCGGGAACTTCAAACGCTCAAGCATCTTATCGTAGTTGCACACCGGTTGTACTTGTCGGCCACACTTCAAAACCCGGCGCGGCGACCTTGTCTTGCGTGGTCTTGCTCCGAAAATCCAGCGGTCACAGAGCTAAGCGTGCGGCCCGATCAGGTCGTCACCGATGCTTTCAAGAAAAAGGGTTATCATCGAGCTCCGAGATGTTATTGCCCTATGTCCGATCGCAGGCAACGGCGATGATCGCGTATGCGGGCCACTGCGTCCGGAGCGTCAATTATGTGACGCTCCGCGGCACGATTTTGAAGCCGCCGTCGCGCTGGGAGGCACGCTGAGAATATTCTCGGCCCTAAAGCTGTGCCGGCGAGCAAAGTGTGACCGGCGCCAATGGCCAATGCGTTGTCACGTGCGAGTGTGGCGTCGTCATTCACTGGCCGCGCCCCGTGACCGGGAACGGTTCCGTGCAAAACGAGGTCAGTCCCAGGCTCCTTCGCGTTGTCGTCCCTTGGTTTCTCGCGTCTCTACCGGACGGCACCTTGCCGTCAATGGCCTGCCCGCGCCAGCCTTCGCAGGCGGACGCCCCGGCGAAGGCCCGTGTTGGCCATGACGGCGGCGGTCGATGCCGCCCGGCCTTTCGTGCCGCGTCCTTCGGGACCAAGCAACGAAAGGAGAAAATCATGGGACTCGACATGTACGACCAGGTCAGCATTCGCATCTCCTCAGCGTGGGCCTTTCCAAGCGGTCGTGGAGAGTTACATATGTGACATTGTCGTGATCTTGGCCGCCATGGTGATCGCTCTCCGCAATCTTAGGAAATCCTATGAGACTGCCGAAGGGCGGCTTGAAGTGTTGAGAGGGATCGATCTCGATCTCGGCGCGAGAGAGAGCGTTGCCCTGACAGGGGAGTCTGGTAGCGGAAAGAGCACCCTCCTGCATCTCGTAGCCGGCCTCGACCGCCCGGACTCAGGCGAGATCGTGATCGGGGGCCGAGACATCTCCAAGCTGAACGACCGGGAACGCGCCGCCTACAGGCGGACCGAAGTTGGCCTCGTGTTTCAGCAGTTCAACCTTGTCCCCTCACTGGACGTGGCGGCGAACATAGCCTTCCACGCTAAGCTCGCCGGCCGCCATGATCCCACGTGGGAAAATGAACTCGCGGAGCGCCTCGGGGTCGGGACATTGCTGACCAGATATCCAGA
>NZ_JADYVE010000032.1 GCF_020193655.1 Ensifer sp. IC3342 | reverse complement strand
CGAAATTGAACTGCCGGTCGCGGCAGAAAGCTGCCTGCTGAGTTCGCCGCGAATCCAGTCACTTGAAACGAGGCTTGGCAAGACGACGATGGAAGCGACAGCAAGCGCACTGAGCGCCAGAAGACTTTGAAAGAAGCGCTTCATGTGCCCTCCGTCTTTCAAAAGCGGTTGATTCGCTATGGTTTTCCAGAAGGTGGCCTCCAGTCGACGCTGGCGTGGTTCGAAGAGAGGCCGCGCCTCGTGCGCTGGGGATGACGGCGGGCCGTCGCGACTTTCCCGCATTTCAGATGCGAGAAAGTCCATGTCAAACCTGTTGGTTGAGACGATAGATGAAGACGTCGGCGTTACCGGTCGGGGTATCGAGGCTGACAATTGTGCATGATCGTCATCGTCCGACTATTGCAATATTGCCACCGATATCATTTGTCGGATCGTCATTCCGGATGAGACCGTTCGGGTCCCCTTGAAGTTTGTTGTCACGCACGACGTTGTGCCGGGCGAAGTCCAAATTGCTCGCGCTGCTACCAAAGGGAAAGGCGGGGTCCTTGAAGCAATAGTTGCGCTTGCCGTCGCGAGAGTTTAGCCAGACAGCCGGTTTTAGGAAGTACGACGATCGATAGCGAAACGTGTTGCCAATGATCTGATTGTATTGCGGTTTCTGGTATCGAATGACCCCGCGCTCACCACAATTTCGGTAAAGGTAAATGCCGCCATTGTCGGCCTGCTCGAAGATATTGTTGGTAATCCTGTTGCGGGCTGAACCGTCGATCGCAATCAACTCGCGTTTCTCTGTAGCGATCGTGAACAGGTTGTTGCTGATCGTGTTGTTGGCGGACTCAGCGTCGAGGTAGACCGCGACTGACGTCGAGGTGCCGTCGATCCTGGAGTCGACCAACGCTGCCCCCGTTACCCCGGGGCCTATATAAAAAGGAATGCCGCCGGGCGCATCGAAGGCTGCTTTTTCAATACGCACGTCCTTCGGCGCGGATGCTTGAGCGAATGCCGTGTGATGGGTGTTGTGGGACGACAGTCTCATTGCCTCACCGTTGGCGTTTTCACCAAGTCCATAAACGCGAACGAATCCCTTGATCTTGCAATTGCGGATCGTCACGCCAGAAGGCGCGTCCCAAGTCCCAGAACCGGCTCTTCTCGAGCGAATGACGATGGCGGTCTTTTCCTTCCGGGAGCGCCCCGCGCTTACGTCGAGTGTGGCTCCGTTGCAGTCCAGCACCGATCCGGAAGCGCCGCTTCCTTCGAAGACAAGTGGGTGAGTGATGACATTCGCGGAGGACAAACGGACGCTGCAGGCCAAGGAAATGGGCTCAGAGCCAGACGCTAAGAGCGCGGTGACGACGGCCTCGCCGCAGCGCGGCTTTGAAGTACGGCTCTGAGCGACCGACGCGTTCGGAGCCTCCGATTGAGCTGCCTTGATGGAACGGTCCTTGAAGGCGGATTCTTGTGTCGGCGGGTGGCGAAGGACCTCCACTACCGTTCCGTCCGCCGCTGTGGAAACTTCGCTTTGGCAGAGGATTAGGCTGGTTGCAGCCAACGCTGGTATCACCTTCCGATGCATTCCGAGTTCCAATCAGTGCTGCGGCGGATAAGTTTTGTGGATGTGCAGGCGAACGAACCGGACTGCCTTTGCGATTTGCACCAGATCGCGCACACCGTTCATGTGGTCTTGTTCATTTGTATGTCCAGGTTGCGGGCTTCAGGAGCGTGCGCCGGAAACGCCAGTAGATCCGGACTATAAGATTCCGCAAATTTTCTCGTAACACGATATTCACTAACTGTCGTTCGTTGGTCGTCTAATCCGAATGAAGAAAAGGGTCGTAACAAGAGAAATTGAAGCGCGGGCGGTAGCCATAATTGCAGCGCTGATGAATTCGCTGCGACGGAGAGCCCTCGTTCGTCTCAAAGGCTGATTGCCCAGCCAATGCCGCAAAATGTCCGGCTCGAATGGCCTCAGCTGATTAACGCACCACAATTTCTCGGGATCGGGGGGCATAAGAGAGGACCCCTTCTCTCGCGAGGAAAGAAGAGGCCCCTGTCTGAGCGTTCGAATTCACAGACGGTTCTAACTAAATGAGGACAATTTTATTTGCAATTGTACGCTCCGCTTCTGCACAGGAAACCCCAAGTACAATCACAAGATAGCGGGCGAAATATGGGCAGTATCGCCAGGCAGGTATATAGGAGACCGAGGGGCCGGCAGTCTTGCTGGGCACAAGCGTCGGCGCGTCGAGGAGGTCGAGCGTATCGTGACGCGAGCGTCCTTCGCGCGTCTGATCGCGCCCGATAAGACGTGCGGCGCTGTAGTGCCTCGGACGACGCTGGGAAAACAGGAACCACAATGGTCTGGTGGCAGTCACAGATGACCGGCCTTCCCGATTAGCGAAATGCACGACCCGAAGTCGCACGACGCCTGACGATTGCGGCGACCGAGCGAATCAAGCTGACTTGTTTTCTTCACTTTCATCGTCGGAATGCGGAGCCGGAGCGGAATTTCTGGTAGTGTCTAGGCTGCGGAGTTTCTCAAGGATGTCCGGCGCGATCTCGAATTGCCGCGCCTTGCCACGGCCCATCGAGTTCTTCACAAACGTCTCCGTCAACAGCCCGCGCTTGACCAAAGGATCGATCGTCTCGGTCACGCCGGTGCGCGTAAGGCCTGTATTTTCTATGATATTTGAAAGCGTTAGCCTCTGGTGACCCTGGTTCATGATGTACAGGACGCTCATCATGCCGATCTGCTTCAGGCGCGACTGAGGGGTCTCGTCTTCCTGCGGATTGTCGAAGATTTCATGGAAGATGAAGGCAGAGAAGGCAAGGCTGTGCCACTGAACGTGAAGCGCTCTTGTCATTTATTTAACTGCGTAATATAAGGTAGTAAATTGGATGCACGGCAGGGGCGATGGTCGAGACATCGTGCCGTACCGCTATTACGAGGGGTCGTCTTCATGAAAAACCTTCTCGCCGTTCTGGCTCTGTTGACTGCCTCACCATCATATCTCATTTCAGGGAGTAATGCGCGCGCCGATGATTGGGGGTGCCGGGTTGTCCTATGTCTTTCCAATCCCGGCGGGCCGACGCAATACGAAGCATGCCGTCCTCCCATCCAAAAGCTGTGGCAGGAACTTGCAAAGGGACATGCGTTCCCGACATGCAGCGGTGTTGGCTTCCATGCGTCTCGACCGGGCTATGAGCCCTATTATTGCGATGACGGCTTCAGGCTGACGACGCGATATGGCGATCGGAGAGGGCAAGCAAGCTGCATATCCACAACGCCGCAAATCGTCTCGGACAGTCATTGCCGCTCCAGCAGCGGCGGGACTGGCTCTTCCAGATGGCATTGGAGCGGAGGTGAGCGGCAATGCCGGCGTAACGTGACGACGCGGCCACGTATACGCTCGCAGCCCCACTACGTCGATGTCACGATCGACGGGATCGGAAGCCAAAGAGTGTGGTACTAAGCAATGCCCGCTGCTTTCACCGATCTCGCGCAGACATGCGCGCCCGGCATAGCGGTCGAAACAATCGCCGCCGTGGTCAGCGTGGAGAGCAATTTCCAACCGTTCGCAGTCCGCATCAACAGTGGGCCGCTCGCGGACCAACCCGCGACCAAGGCTGAAGCGATCGAGGCCGCGATCTCGCTCATCGCCGAGGGCCGAGATGTTCAGCTTGGTCTCGGCGGCATCGGCTTCAGCGAACTCAAGAAGCTGAGTCTCACGATCTCGGACGTCTTCGATCCCTGCCTCAATCTCAAGGCGACCGCGACGTTGCTCGGTGGCTACTATCGCATGGCGATCCGCGCCGGCGCGACGTCGGGGCGGGCCGAGCATGTGATGTTGCAATCCTACTACGGCCGTAAGGACCCTGCGGTCGGGGCGATGGCCGAATATGACGAGCAGGTCCAAAGCGAAGCAAGCCGGCTCTCGGCGCGGCTCACTACGCTGACGATAGGAGAGGACGTCCCGGAACCCGGGGCCGATGGCGAACCTCCGAGTGCTCAGCCGATCGCTGATGGTGATCCAGTTCAACCTGATGACCAGGTGGTAAGCGTCCCCTCCTGGGATGTCTTCAAATCGCGGCGGAGATCTTCCGTCCTCGTCTTCCAAAACGAACAACCGGAGCAATCTGAATGAGATACAAGGCCGTAGCCCGCCGCGTTGCCGCCGCCCTCCTTATGGCTTCCGTCATGTCGATCGGCGCGATCGAGCCAGCACTTGCGCAGGCGACCGGCGGAATCGAGAACGTCCTCGAAAACATCGTCAGCATGCTGACTGGCAACGTGGCCAAGCTGCTGGCGACGATCGCCGTTATCATCGTCGGCATCGCCTGGATGTTCGGTTACCTCGACCTGCGCAAGGCTGCCTACGTTGTCCTCGGCATAGGTATCATTTTCGGCGCCTCCGAAATCGTCAGCACAATTTCCGGCGTTTGACGGCCATGGCTGAGCAGCACTCTCCAGAGGAAGAGACCTTGTTTCTCGCTTGCACGCGTCCGGCGATGGTCGCCGGCGTGACGATGGAGGCGATGGGTTTCAACGTCATGCTGACGACGATCTTCTATATCGTCGCGGGTTCGGTGGCTTACGCGCTAGTCGGCATCGTCGTTCACTTGCTCTTTCGGGCGCTCATCAGGCACGACCACAACATGTTCCGCATCCTTGTCGCCCGGCTCGAAACGCGCGGTCGCTCACGAAACGGCGCCTACTGGGCCGGTAGTACTGTGACGCCGCTAAAGCTTGCGAGGCGCTACGACGAAAGGGATCTCGGTCTTGTCTAATGTCGTCGCCATCAAATCCCGAGAGCTCGAGCCGGAGAGCTTCATTCCCTATATCCGCCATGTGGATGAGGCAACGATCGCGCTCGGTTCGCGGGCGCTGATGACGATGGTGGCGCTGGAGGGGGTATCATTCGAAACGGCCGACACTCTCGACCTCTCCGCCCTCAACCGCGATCTCAACACGCTTTACAGAAACATTGCCGATGAGCGGCTGGCCATCTGGACGCACGTCGTTCGCCGCCACGACAACGACTATCCGGCGGGCAGGTTCACGACGCCATTTTTCGCATCGCTCGACGCCAAATATCGCGACCGCATGCTCAGCGAGGATCTCTTCCGTAACGATCTCTATCTGACGCTCATCTGGCATCCGAACCGCGATCCGGCCGAAAAGATCACAAACCTGCTTTCCCGGCTGCTCAAGGCGCGCCGCACCGGCGTCGAGCTCGACGAGGACGCCTTGAAACGTCTCGGCGACAAGGTCGTCGACGTCACGGCGGGTCTCGAGCGCTTTCAACCGCGTGTCCTTTCGCTCTATGAGCGGGACGGCATCTTGTTTTCGGAACCGAGCGAGGTCTTGCATCAGATCCTTAGCGGGCGCCGCGAGCCGGTTCCGTTGACGGAGGGGCGGATTTCCTCCGCCATCTATTCCGACCGGGTGATTTTCGGGCGTGAGACGATCGAAATCCGTCACGAGGCCGAAAGCCGTTACGCCGGCATGTTCGGCTTCAAGGAATATCCGGCAAGGACCCGTACCGGCATGCTCGACGGTGTGCTCACGGCACCCTTCGAACTCATCCTCACACAATCCTTCGCCTTCATGTCGAAAGCTGATGCGCGTACTATCATGGGGCGCAAGCAGAACCAGATGGTCAGCGCCGGCGACAAGGCCGCTTCGCAGGTCGAGGAACTTGAGGCGGCAATGGATGATCTCGAATCCAACCGTTTCGTCTTCGGCGAGCATCACCTGACGCTTTCCGTCTTCGCATCCTCGGTAAAGGAACTCACCGACAATCTCGCCAAGGCCCGTGCGCACCTCACCACTGGTGGCGCGGTCGTCGCACGCGAGGATCTTGGGCTGGAGGCGGCCTGGTGGGCGCAGTTGCCGGGCAATTTCCGCTATCGCGCCAGATCAGGCGCCATCACGTCGCGCAATTTCGCGGCTCTGTCACCGTTCCATTCTTATCCGATGGGCCAAAAGGACGGCAACGAATGGGGACCGGCAGTTGCCATGCTGAAGGCGGCCTCCGGCTCGCCGTTTTACTTCAACTTCCATCACGGCGATCTCGGCAACACCTTTGTTTGCGGACCGTCAGGGGCCGGCAAGACCGTGCTTTTGAATTTCCTGCTCTCACAGCTCGAAAAGCACAACCCGCACATGGTGTTCTTCGACAAGGACCGCGGGGCGGACCTCTTCGTCAGGGCCGCAGGCGGCACCTACCTGCCGCTGACGAATGGGGCTCCGACTGGCTGCGCGCCTCTGAAGGCGCTCGAACTGACAGCGGAGAACAAGGTCTTCCTGGCGCGCTGGGTCGGCAAGCTGGTCGGCTCCACGACGTGCGAACAGTCGGTCAGCGAGCTGCGCGACATTGCCGCTGCGATCGATGGCCTTGCCGACCTGCCGGTTGAACGTCGGACGATCGGCGCGTTGCGCACCTTCCTTAACAACACCGACCCGGAAGGGATCGCCGCGCGGCTCAGACGATGGGAAAAGGGAGGGGCGCTCGGCTGGGTGTTCGACAACGACGCCGACAATATCGGCATTGGCGCGAGATTCCTCGGCTATGACATGACGGATTTTCTCGACAACGAAGAGATCCGTGACCCGTTGATGGCCTATCTCTTCAATCGCGTCGAACAGCTGATCGACGGTCGCCGCATCATTATCGTCGTCGATGAATTCTGGAAAGCGCTCTCCGACGAGGGGTTTCGAGACCTTGCCCAAAACAAGCTCAAGACGATCCGCAAGCAGAACGGGCTGATGCTCTTTGCAACGCAAAGTCCGCGGGACGCGATTGCTTCGCCGATCGGCCATACCATCGTTGAGCAATGCCCGACCCAGGTGTTCCTGCCGAACCCGCGTGGCGATCGCGCCGATTATGTCGGCGGCTTCAAGCTCACCGAGCGGGAATTTAACCTCGTTAGCAGGGAGCTTTCCAAAGAAAGCCGCCGCTTCATCGTCAAGCAGGGACACAACAGTGTCGTCGCCGAACTGAACTTGAGCGGCTTCGACGACGAGCTCGCCATCCTCTCCGGCCGAACGGCAAATGTGGAGCTCGCCGATGCGATCCGCACCGAGCTCGGCGAACGCTGCGAGGACTGGCTTTCGATCTTCCAGCAACGAAGGAGTGCAGGCAGATGATCCGACCCACAACCCTTCATGCGGCGCTTGCCGTTTCCCTCCTATCTCACGGCCCTGCCTGCGCACAGGGCATACCGGTCATCGACCAGACCGCGGTCGCCAAACAGATCGAGAGCATTGCGCAGTTGAAGTCGCAGCTCGACACATTGAACCAGCAGCTTCAGCAAGCCGAGCAGCTTTATGGCTCGCTCAACAAGCTTACCAACATGGCGGATGTCGCGAGCCTCCTCAACGATCCGTCGATCCGCCAGGCATTGCCCGAGGATTTCCAAGCGGTCGCAAGTCTTCTTCGAGGGGCTCACTCAGGTGTCCTTGGAGATGCCGCCTCCAAGTTCCTTGAAGACAATTCCACCTACCGAACTAGCGCCAACGACTTCTACGCACAGGAGCTTTCACGTCTCCAGAACCGGAATGCCGGTGAGATGAGCCTCGGCCGGCAGATCTTCGATGCCGCTACAAAACGTATCGACGGCATCGACCAGCTGCGCCGACAGATCTCGTCGGCGAGCGACGCCAAGGAGATTGCCGACCTGCAGGCACGTCTGCAGGCCGAAGCGGCCTTTCTTCAGAACGACATGCTGCGGATGCAGGCGCTTCGCATGATGCAGGAGGCTCAAAGACAGGTCGATGAGCAACGCAAGGCCGAAGACTGGCGCAAACGCATGGATACTATGGGAGCGGCGCTGCAATGAGAATTTTCCTGACTTTTGTCTTTGGGGCCGTCCTCACGGCCTGCTCGAATTCCGACCGGGTCTATACCGTCGAAGAACTTGTGGCCGACGACGCCCTGCGTACAGAGCTGATCGGCAAGTGCCGCAATAACCCGGGTGAACTCGGCCACACGCCCAATTGCCAGAACGCCGAAGCCGCAGACTTCAAGGCTCGTCTGGGGCGCATGAGGAAGTCACTCGGAGGCTGAGGCATGTATCAGGTCTTTGCCTTCGTGGACGGGCGGTTCAAGGCCCCGCTCGAAAACTTCATTTCTTCGGGGACCTCGAACATTGCGGGCTGGGTCACCGGTCCGATGACAGCCGCGCTGACGCTTTACATCGTGCTTTACGGCTTTCTGGTCATCCGGGGATCGGTTCAGGACCCGCTCATGGACTTCGCATTCCGCGCAATGAAACTCGCAATTATCCTGATGCTGGTGAGGAACGCAGGTGACTACCAGTCCTTTATCAGCGACATTTTCTTCGAGGCCCTTCCAAAGGAAATCGCACAGGCGCTGAACTCTGGTTCGACACCGAGCGCGTCGACCTTCGACAGTCTGCTCGACAAGGGACAGGCGTGCGCCCAGGAGATCTGGTCGCGTGCCACCTGGCCCGCTGACATCGCTACCGGTATCGGCGGCATGCTGGTCATCGGCGCGAGCTTCGTCGTAGCGGCCATCGGCTACATCGTCTCGCTATATGCGCGGCTCGCGCTTGCGATTGTACTCGCTCTCGGTCCGGTCTTTGTCGCACTCGCAATGTTCCAGTCGACAAGGCGCTTCACCGAGGCCTGGATCGGCCAGCTCGTAAACTTCGTAATCCTGCAGGTGCTCGTCGTCGCAATCGGCTCATTGCTGATCACCTGCATTGACACGACCTTCACGGCGATCGAAAGCTATAGCGACGTGCTCATGCGGCCAACCGCGCTCTGCGCCATCTGCCTGGCAGCGCTTTACGTCTTCTATCAACTTCCCGGCATCGCCTCCGCGCTCGCCGCCGGCGGCGCATCCCTGACTTATGGTTACGGCGCGACCCGTGCGGTCCGTGAGAGCACACTTGCTCGCAGCGCATCCCATTTCGCCCGCGCCGCCAGTCTCGGAGGCAGCGCAGCCGGTCGTAGCCTCACCTCCCGCCGGAGATGAGTGCGACTGCAACGACAAGAGGCAAATTCCACATGTTCCGTTCAGTACTGTTCTTGTATGTGGCATCCGCTTTGAGCGGCTGCACATCGCTCTCCTATCCTCTGGCAAAATGCGACGGCTATTCGCGCCGGCCGCTCAATCGGTCGATGTGGCAATGGCAAGACAACCACGTGCTTGTGCGCCAGCATTCGGGTTTTGTGCCGGACGGCCCAGCAAAACACGCGTCCGCTTACGCCGCCCACCAGACGGCAGAGGAGCCAGCGGCGTTCGACAATTTCGACAGCTCGTATAGCCGCTGTGGGGAGGCCTAGGGCCATGGTCACCACCGACGCTCTCAAGAGCTACTTCGACAACGCCCGTCGTTTCGATCAGGACCGTATGATCGAGGCCGAGCGTTCGGCCCGCATCGCGTGGTTTGCGGCAATCGTCGCCAGTATGCTGGCCGCCGCCTCGATAATTGCCGTCGTTGCGCTGACGCCGTTAAAAACGGTCGAGCCCTTCGTGGTGAGGGTCGACAACTCGACCGGCATCGTAGATGTCGTGTCCGCGCTCTCCTCGACATCGGGCACATATGATGAAGCAGTAACGAAGTATTTCGCCGCCAGATATGTCCGGGGGCGCGAAGGCTATGTCTGGAGCGAGGCGGAGGAGAACTTCCGCACGGTGGCTCTGATGTCAGCCGAGAGCGAACAGTCGCGCTTTGCGGCCCTTTATCGCGGCAGCAACCCTCAATCGCCGCAAAACACCTTCGGTCGCAGTGCCACAGCGAGGATCAACATCATTTCGATCGCGCTGATCAACCCGCATGTGGCTTCGGTCCGCTATATCAGAACCGTCACGCGCGGCGAAGAGGTTCGCACGACCCATTGGGTAGCGACACTCACCTTCGACTACGTCAACGCTCCCATGTCCGCGACAGACCGGCTCACCAATCCGCTTGGCTTCGTCGTCAGCGAGTACAGGGCCGATCCGGAGGCCATCAATTGAAACATCTTTTTACCCTTCTGCTGCTCAGCGCCGGATTTGCATCGCCCGCATCCGCACTGGAGACGCCGCGCGCCGCATCCCATGACAATCGCGTGCGCTTCATCGATTATCAGCCTTACAACATCACGAAGATCGTCGGATCGCTTCGCTCCTCCGTACAAGTTGAGTTCGCCGCCGACGAGGAGATTGCCCATGTTGCGCTCGGCAACAGCGTTGCCTGGGAGGTGGCGCCAGCTGGCAATATCCTCTTCCTGAAACCGCGCGAGAACCAACCAGTCACAAACATCTCCGTGGTTACGACACGGCGGGACGGCTCGACACGCAGTTACCAGATGGAACTCACCGTGCGGGACGGATCGGTCGCGGCCGGCCAGAACACCTATTTCTACGTGAAATATCGCTATCCGGCCGACGAGGCGGAGCGACGGCGCCTGGAGGCGGCCGCGCGGGCCAGAACCGCGCAGACACGTGAGGCAGGCAAGGTGCTTGCACTGCATGAAGCCTATGGGCCGCGCAATTGGAACTACACGGCGCAGGGATCGACCGCGCTCGAGCCGCAGGCCGTCTACGATAATGGCAAGATCACCACCTTCGCCTTCTCGGGTAACCAGGAGATGCCGGCAATCTTCATGGAAAATTCCGACGGCACCGAAAGCTTGGTGGCGAAATCGGTCGATGGCGACCTCGTGCTCGTACACGCAATCAGCCGCAAGTTCATCCTGCGAAGGGCGGGGGACGTGCTCTGCGTCTTCAACGAAGCCTACGACCAGGTCGGGATCAATCCCGGCACCAATACGACATCTCCCTCTGTCGAGCGTCTCGTCAAGGAGCCGGCGCCAAGTGCCAAGCAATAGGAGTGGAAATTGGCAGAAGAATTGGAAGATCGGATCCCGGGCGAACGCGCCGAAACAGTCTCCAGCCGACTGCGCGACGGAAGCCCGCTGGTGAAACGCGTCGCTGTCGCCGTCGCGATGGTCGCCTTCATCGGCTTTGCCCTCTGGTCGATGCGGGGTGAGGAGGGTCAGGCGGATACGGCGAAGCCCGAACGGGTCGTTATTCGCCAGACGACAAGCTTCGAACCCGCGAAGGAAGAACCCAAGGTCGTGCCCCGTTTGCCCGAGGTCAAACTGCCGACACCGGTCGCGATGGAGAAGCCAATGCCCGCCGAGGATCCGCTGCTTGAATCGGCGCGTCGGGCGCCGGTCATCGCCTTTAGCGCTCAGCAGGCCACAGGCGCGCGGCGACACAATACGGACGCCGCGGGCGACCTCGAGGCAGGCTATCTACCCATCGAAGGTCGGCTCAGCAGTTTCAACGCTCACGATGAGGACCAAGCCGAGCGTTTCGATCAACTGATGACGCCGACGCAACTGGAAGGTTCACGCGCCGGCATGCTTGGAAACCGCGACTTCATCGTAGCAATGGGAACAACAATCCCTTGCGTGCTCGAAACAGCGCTTGCATCAGACCAGCCCGGCTTTGCAGTCTGCGTCATCAATCGCGATGTACTTTCTGACAATGGACGCGTCGTACTAATGGAAAAGGGCACGCAGGTAGTTGGCGAGTACAGGGGTGGCCTGAACCGAGGACAGAAGCGTCTGTTCGTGCTGTGGAACAGGGCCAAGACACCGAAAGGCGTGATTATCACACTTGCCTCGCCGGCGACCGACGCGCTTGGGCGGGCAGGCCTGGATGGTTACCGCGACACGCATTGGTGGGAGCGTTTCGGCAGCGCGCTTCTCTTATCTATCGTCGGCGATGCATCCTCCTATATAGGCAGCCGCATTGGCGACAATCAGGCTGAAAACACCACGAGCGCCGGCCGTGAGGCCGCAGCGATCGCTGTCGAACAGTCGATCAATATCCCGCCAACACTCGAAAAGCATCAGGGTGACCTCGTCTCGATTTTCGTTGCCCGTGACGTCGATTTCTCTGGAGTCTACAGCCTGCGTGTGACCGAGCCGCGCAACCGGATCTATGATCGGGCGGCGGTCGGGGGTTTCGTGCCCTGGTCGACCATGGTGACTAAATAGTGCGTCGGCCGATGGTGGAAGCTCCTGATGCCAGTGTTGTGCGCGAGCTTCTCTCGCCCCTCTCGCGCTTTCTCCAAAACAAATGCTTCTATGAAGTCGTGGTGAACCGTCCGGGCGAAGTGCTGACGGAAGGCGCTGGCGGTTGGGCGAGGCATGACACACCCTCACTTACATTCGAGAAGCTGATGCGGCTCGCCCGTGCCATTGCCACCTATTCGAACCAAGCGATCGACGAGCAGCGCCCGATCCTCTCCGCCACCCTGCCGGACGAGGAGCGCATCCAGATCGTTATCCCTCCGGCGACGAGCAGAGATACGGTCAGCATCACCATCCGGAAGCCGTCATCCGTAACACTGACGCTCGACGAACTGGGCAAGGGCGGCTTGTTTGCGGAGGTCACGGCGGACGGCAAGGAAGACGGTTCGTCGGATCTGAAGCTGGCCGAGTTCTACGATGCGGGCGATTACAAGGAATTTCTGCGCCAAGCCGTATTGGCGCGCAAGAACATCATCATTTCGGGCGCGACCGGGTCGGGCAAAACGACCCTGTCGAAAGCGCTGGTCCAGCATATCCCTCAGCACGAGCGGATCATATCGATCGAGGACACGCCCGAACTCGTCATCCCACAACCGAACCATGTGCGACTATTCTACTCGAATGGAGGTCAGGGGCTGGCGAAGCTCGGCGCGAAGGAGCTCCTTGAGTCCTGTCTGCGCATGCGGCCTGATCGCATCCTTCTGCAGGAGCTCCGCGACGGTACCGCGTTCTATTATGTCCGTAATGTAAATTCCGGACATCCCGGTTCGATCACGACGGTGCATGCCGATTCCGCGAGGCTGGCTTTCGAACAGCTGGCGCTGTTGGTGAAAGAGTCAAAGGGGGGACAAGATCTGCGCAGGGACGAGATCCGAAGCCTGCTGAAGATAGCGATCGACATCATCGTCCAGTGCAAACGGGTTGGAGCGAAGTTTCGAGTGACAGAGATTTACTGGAGGGTTGCGTCTTTCTAGTCTGACAAGATTTTCTTTAGTAAGGCTGCGACGAAGTGACAGAGAGGGAACATGAGAAAGCTGGGCGCAGGCAAAACTGCATGGCATCTACGTGACTAAGGCAAACCTCAACTTGAGCTGAGCTCGACCAATATCTAGGCTACTTTCCTCGTCTCGGTGATCTTCTGAAACTCTTGCAGAATCTCTGGAAAGCGCTGGGCAAGATGGCGGACGACCCGTGCGTTGCCGAGCAGTCGGGTAATATACCAGTCGTGAGAACCAGATCGAGGTGATCGCTGCCGTAGTCGTGCTCGATCGTTTTGAACTCCCGGTCGAGACTGGCAGCTTCGGTTTCCATCAAGGCGATTTGATCTTCGCGGAGGCCCCGTATCGGTTTCTTCGGCCGAACCAGCATCGACACCGGCGTGGCTGCGACCAGCGAACGAGCGTAGGTGACTGTGTATTTGTTCATCGCGGTCATCAATTGGGCCGATTCGATCTGGCGCATCGGCTTCATTTTTTTCAGTTGGCCGAGCGTGTTCACGGGCACATACTTGTCCTTTAAAATGTCGCTCCGGGCATATGCCTGCGATCAAGCTCTTCTTCTGTTGGATGCTCGTGATGTTGACGTTCAAGGCGCGCGCAAGGCGCTCTTCCGACACACCCTTTGCAATCGCCTTAAGGATCATCTTGTGCTCTTGGATCGTTGCTAACCGGCTAATTCGGCGATTGTAGGTGAAGGCCTCATCCTCGGTCGCGACCAGCACACAACCTCGGTTTCGCCCAGCTTCTTCAAGACATCGAGGCGAGTGTGTCCGTCGAGCAGGTGGAAGAGTGTCGATTATTGTTGATCGCGGATCAGTACCGGTGGCTCGATGATCCCGACCTCCGCAATCGAGGCAGCGATCTGAGCGTACTTAACCGATCTCACGGCGGCGGGCGAGAGTTGCTTCAGGGGCAATATCTCGGCGATCGGGATACGCAAACTCGTTATCTCGAAAGAGAGCACGACAGCTGCGCGGCGTTCAGCTTCTTCCATAATGACGCCCCCTCTCTCCTTTGAGCCGTCCGGCCAACGCCTCTGGCAGACTGACAAGACCTTCCTCCTGCAAAATGGCGAGAAACTCGGCGGCGCTGGAAATGATCTGGCACAAGCAACGGGCGTGCGGGCCGGCCGCGAAGTGGCTTCGTGAACGCTTCGCTGCCACGAAGATCGATGCCACGATGTAGCAGTATGTTCATCACGACTTGCGACTTCGATCGGATAGGCGCGCCGGTGTCACAGGTCGGCGGCCTGCGCATCGTCGTCAGAGGCGCCTTGGGCGTACTTGCGGATCCACATGCGAACAAGGTTGCGCGACACATCGTAGCGTTTTGCGACGCAATGCAACCTTTCGCCGGCGAGGAGCTCCGGCGCTTTTAAATGCGATGCTGTAACTGCCGGGTCTTCTTTCCGAACCCCGGTCTGCCGGTCAATTCCTCATCCCAACCTGTCCACCCCAAGTGGCGCACTCCGATAAGGGTTGAATTTGGGGCCGATTGACAGGCCGCGACGTGCAGCGGCTCTGCGGCGCTCGCTACGCGGCGGATCTAAGTCCCACCGCCGCCGCCAGACGCCTTGCCCGTTCCAGGCACGCCGGTTGCTGATCAGCAAAACGCTCGGCGCCGATTTCCATGATCAGCGTCGTATCCGGAAGGAAGGTCACCTCGGAGAATATGTCATCCCAGGCGATGTCGCCCCAACCGATGGGCAGATGCAGATCTCCGATGCCGAGCGCGGTCGCCTCGGCCGGATGATAGAAACGGTTCATAGAATAGGGCCGTCCAAAACTGTCGTGAACATGCAGGTGGCCAGTCACGGGTGCCATTGCCCTTAGCTCTTGACGGAAATCGAGCCCGCGGTGCGTGGCCTCGATGTAGGCATGCGAGAAATCGATGAGCGCGACGACGTTGTTCGAACCGATCGCTCGCACAGTTTCGGCGACCTGGGTGGGTGTTTGTCGATACTGGCCGCTTTCCGTCGTAAAAATGTTCTCGAGCGCGATGCGTACCCCGTATCCCTTTGCGATCTCCGCCATCTCTGCGAGGGCATCGCGTTCCATCTTGTCGAGATCAGCGGAATTCTCTTCGGGGGCAAGCTGCGCTGCGCCGGAATGATGGACGAGGATCCCCGCGCCGAGCCGGTCGCACAGCTCGAGCATCGCCCTCACGACCTTCTTCTGCAGATGGTGGTGCTGACGATCCATGAAGTTGGATACGATCTGGCCGTGCAGCGAAAGCTTCTTGAACGTGTACTGCTTCGTGATCTCGGCGACCCGCTGAACGCGGTCTTCGATTATGCGACCGCCACTGACGATTTCCTCGCCATAGATTCCGATCTCGCAGGCGTCGGCTCCCGTCTCGGCAACTTCGCGCAAGGAGGAATCAAGGCTCGAAAGATCGCCCTTGCCCGTTCGATTGCAGAACCCTACGGCAGAAATGATGTCGTTCATCACGGTGTCTCCTTCTTTATTCGAGTGATCAGACTGCTTGAAGCGTCGGTTGGCTGGCGGAGCTGCGGAGGGCGCGTGGCTCCAGATCGATCTCGATCCGTCGGCCGGTCTCCCGGTCGAAGAGATGCAAGTGCGCCAGGGGTAGCTCCAAGGTGGTTCGCTCGCCGGGCCGGACGCGCGTTTGCTCGTCGACACAAGCGGCGAAGGGGTGGCCATTCAGTTCCGAGTGGATGACGCGGCCGGATCCGAGTTCCTCGACGAAATCCACCTTTATCGAGACGCCTTTCGCTTCAGGTGCAACGACACATTGTTCCGGGCGAATGCCCACCGTGACCTGTCTTGCGCCGAGGCGCGCCGCAAGCGCCCTGTCTATTGGCATTTTCGTGCCGCCGAATGCCAGGCAGGCTTCGTCAACGTCGATGGTGGCATCGAACAGGTTCATCGCGGGCGAACCGATGAAGGATGCGACGAAAATGCTTGCCGGACGATGGTAGATGTCGAGCGGCTGGCCCACCTGTTCGACCACGCCCTTGTTCATCACGACCAGCTTGTCCGCCAGCGTCATAGCTTCGACCTGATCGTGTGTGACGAAGATGGACGTTGCCGAGAGACGCTGATGCAGCTTCCGGATCTCAGCCCGCATGGTGACGCGAAGCTTGGCGTCCAGGTTCGACAGCGGCTCGTCGAAAAGAAAGACGTTCGGTTCGCGGATGATCGCACGCGCCATGGCGACGCGCTGCCGCTGACCGCCGGAAAGTGCTGCGGGCTTGCGATCGAGATAATCGGAAAGCCCGACGATCTTCGCTGTTTCCTCGATCCTGCGCAGGCGGTCCGCCTTTGCAACCCCGGCCACCTTCAGGGCATACCCAATATTTCCTGCGACGGTCATGTGGGGATAGAGGGCGTAGTTCTGGAACACCATGGCACAGCCGCGTTCGCGCGGCTCGAGCTTGTTCACGACCTTCCCGTTGATGGCGATCTCCCCTGCGGTGATGTCCTCCAACCCGGCGATCATCCTCAGAAGCGTGGATTTCCCACAACCGGACGGACCGAGGATCACGACGAATTCTCCCGACGCAAAGGCGAGGTCGATTCCATGCAGGGTCGGGTTCTTTCCGTAGGATTTACGCACGGCGCGAATTGCGATGTCAGCCATGGGCGCGGACCTCTCTGTTTATTCTGTTTGGGGAAAGCGGGGTCATTTTTCCGTGGCCACGAGGCCGCGCACGAACCACCGCTGCAGGACGGCAACGACGATGAGCGGAGGCAGCATGATGATCAGCGATCCGGCGAGGGTGACGTTCCAGTCCGGCGTGCCATTGTCAGACGGCAGGAGCGCAACCAGCGACATCATCGTGGTCTTGTATTGGGGGTCCGTCACCATCAGGAGCGGCCAGAGATACTGATTCCACCCATAGACGAACATGATGGTGGTCAGCGCGAGCATGTTGGTGCGCGAGAGCGGCAGCAGCATATCGATGAAAAAGCGGATCGCGCCCGACCCGTCCATGCGCGCTGCCTCGGCCAGTTCGTCGGGCAGGGTCAGGTAGAATTGGCGATAAAGGAATGTCCCGGTCGCCGTCGCGATCAACGGCAGTGTGAGGCCGGCATAAGAATTAAGAAGGTTCCAATCGACGGAAACCTCGAAACCGGTCACGGCGGCGATCAGAAATCGAACCGGCTGAAACAGATCGGCAGCGACCGCATAGGTGGGCACGACGCGCACCTCGAGCGGCAACATCAGGGTGATGAACACCATCCAAAAGAAAAAGCCTTTCAGCGGCGTTCGGAAAAACACGATGGCAAAGGCCGTCAGTGCCGACAGCGCCACTTTTCCGACCGTGACAAGACTGGCCATGACGAAGCTGTTCAGCATCGCCGTTCCGAGGTTCGCGCGCGACCAGGCGGCGCCCATGTTCTCGAATAGGCGGTCCTGTGGCACGAAACTGAAGGGTATGGCGTTGACCTGCTGGAATGTCTGGCTGGCGCCCGACACGATGACGATGAACGGGCCGATCAGCAGCAGGAAGCCGAAGATCATCACGCCATAGGTGAGGGCGTTGGCGAAAGGGGTCCGCTGAATCATGGGAGCCTCACTTGTAATGGACCTGGCGCTCGATGAAGCGGAACTGGATGAAGGTGAAGATCATGATCAGGCCGATGAGCACGAGGCTCTGGGCCGACGCGCCGGAGTAGTTCAAGCCGCGGAACGCCTCCTCGACGATGCGGTACACCATCACATCCGTGCCGTGGTTCGGGCCGCCATCCGTCGTGCGGGCGACGATGCCGTACGTATCGGCGCCGACGAAACCTTCGGTCATCATGATGACCAGCAGGAAGAAGAGTGTTGGCGCCAGCAGCGGTATCTGGATATCGACCGCGCGGCGTATGGGGCCGCAGCCGTCCATCGCGGCGGCTTCGATGAGCGACCGAGGGACCGATTGCAGGCCAGCGAGAAGGAAGATGAAGGTGTAGCCGGCCCACTTCCAGGCGAAGACGACAATGACGAGAATAAGGGCATGGCTGCCGTATTTGGCCGGGTTCCAGAAATCAGGAAAAGCGGCGTTGACGGATGCCATCAGCCCGCGCTCCGGCGACAGGATGAAACGAAATGCCATGCCTGCCGCAGGTCCCGCAATCGCGTAAGGCAGAATGTATAGGAACCGGAACGGCGCGGAGCCCGGCAACTGCCGGTCGACCGCAAGGGCCAGAACTAGACCGACGAAAATGGTGGCAAGCGTGCCGCAGAGGGCGAATGCCAGGCTGACGCCAACGGAGTTCCAGTAGAGCGGATCGGCGAACACTTCCTGGAAGTTGGCAAAGCCGACGAACTCAGCGGCCCCCCCGAATGGCGGCTCAAGCGTGAAAGCCCATCGCAACACGGCGACTGCGGGCCAATAGAAAAAGAGCAGGATCAAAATGATCTGTGGCAGGGCGAATAAGCTGGGCAGCCACCAGCTGCGAAAGGCCGCACGCTTGTCCATGTGTCGAATTTCCGATGCGCAAAAATAGAAATCGGAGCCTGCCGATGTTGCGGTAGGCTCCGGACGGATCAGATGTTAGTTCAGCGTCTGTCCGGCGTAGGTCTTCTCGAAACGGCGCAGAACAGCGTTGCCGCGTTCAACCGTCTGGTCGAGCTCGGCCTGCACGTCTGCGTTCTGCATGAAGATCGCTTCGAGGGCGGTGGCGAACTCCTTGCGGATCTGCGTGAAGCCGCCGAGGCGAATGCCGCGAGTGTTCTCCGAGGTCGGCGTGAAGGACAGGCTCTGGAGGGCGAGCTCACGTCCCTTGTAGGGCGCCTTCTCATAGAACCCGTTGGCCTTCATGGCGTCGAAACCGGTCTTGGTCACCGGGATATAGCCCGTCACCGTCGACCACCACTCAGCCATTTCTGGCGTGGCGAGGTAGTTAAGAAAAGCAGCCGCGCCCTTGTATTCCGCTTCCGGACGACCGGCGAGCACCCAGAGCGATGCGCCGCCTACGAGCGAATTCTGTCGCTCCGTGCCCTTCCATACGGGCAACATGGCAACTTCCCACTTTACACCCTCAGGAAGGGTCTTTCCGATCGTCCCATGGTCGGCGATCGAGGTCTGTATCATCTGGCAGGTCTGGGACGTGAAGGCGGGGACGATATCCATGCCGAGTTGCTTGGTCTTGACCACGAAGAGCTTCTCGTCGGCCATCTTCTTTAAGAACTTCACGTGATCGACGAACTTGGTTTTGTTGACGACAAGCTCGGCATCCAGCCCGTTGTAGCCATTCGCCTTGGTGGCGAGCGGCTGGTTATGGATGGCCGAGAACTGCTCCATCAGCGGCCAGGTGTCGAAATTGAACGCGAGGGGGCATTCGTAGCCGGCTGTCTTCAGTTTGCGGGCCGCTTCCTCGACCTGTTCCCAGGTGTCCGGCTTGAAATCGATGCCAGCCTTCTGGAACGCGTCGACGTTGTAATAGAACATTGCGGTCGAGGAGTTGAACGGGAAGGAATTCAGCTCGCCTTTTGCCGTTGCATAATAGTTGGCGATGCCGCCGAAATAATTGTTCCAGTCGATGGTGTAGCCATTGTCGGCCATCAGCTTCTTGGCGGGCACGAATGCGCCGGACAGCATCATATCCAGAGTGCCGGCATCATAGATCTGGGTGATCGCAGGCTGCTTCTTGGCGCGGTAAGCGGCAATCGTGTTTTGCAGGGTCGTGTCGTATCCGTTTTGAGAGGTGCAGACGATCTCGAATTCGGACTGGCTCTCGTTGAATTTCTTGCAGGCATCCTGGACCCGTTCCCCAAGATCACCCGAAAGGCCGTACCAGAACTCGAATTTAGTCTTTTCGGCTGCTGCTGCCGCCGACGGGCGAAGCGCGACGCTTGCCATCAGGCCGATAAGAACGGACGTAGTGACGGAGACTCTCATTGCAAAACGCTCCTTGCAGATTGGCGGACACCAGGATCGGTGGCACGAATGAACCCGGGCGCTTGCTAACAGTTGAGTGTGACAGTCCTTGCCAATCTGCATGATGGAAATATGAAAGTTTGGTTACGCTATCAGAAGGCAATTTCTCCGAACCGTTCTTCTTGGCGACCGCAATCAATCCATCGCCAGTTTTCCAACAAGCGGCCCATTTGCCGGGCGAGCAGCAGAGAACTCAACGGGGGACGCCGGCGTTGCAATCGAGTGTCCGACGCGGTGGGCTGTACCGTGCGGGAACAGTGCAAGATCCCCGGCCTCCAGGTTGAAGCGGCCATTCCCGTCTGTCCGGATGACTACCTGACCGTTAGTGACATAGCGGAAGAGGGGCGCCATGGTTCGTGAGGACCCAAGACAGCCCATCGTCCGCGCATGTTCCAAGAGTTCATGAACGCTGCCTCGATGCGTAGCGGGGCTAGGTGAGTGGTGAGCTGCGGGCGCTTCCAGACCAATGACAGCATCGGCCTGGTGGCGCACGATGTCCAGGAACCGACGGGCTTTTTGCGTTTGCGGAGCAAAGAAAGTTTCGCATCGAGATATCAAACCGCAGAACCCGAAAGACCCAGCTTGGATCCGGCCCGATGCTAGGGTTAAGCGCGTATCTTGGATTGTTCGCTGTCGCCTTCGGTGCGGCAACCTTGCTGCCGTTTCAGTCGGAACCAGTGCTCGTGGGCCTTCTGCTGTCCGGAGAGTTCTCCACCACTAGACTTGTCGCCGTTGCAAGCGTCGGAAATGTCCTCGGCGCTGTCTGCAACTGGGTTCTCGGACTTTTGATCGACCGATTCCACGACCGGCCTTGGTTCCCGGTCAAAGCTTCCTCCCTGGAAAGGGCCAGCTCATGGTATCGACGCTATGGCCGCTGGTCGCTGCTTCTTTCCTGGACGCCGCTGTTAGGCGATGCCCTGACCGTGCTTGCCGGAGTGCTCCGGGAGCCGCTCTGGTCCTTTCTCATTCTGGTGACGGTCGCAAAGACAGGACGCTACCTTGTGCTGGCGGCCGCAACACTCGGAACGAAGGCGGGGATAGGCTTCTGATCCTGTTTCGCACAGCCTTTACGGGAACTTTCGTCGACAGGGCGGGTTTGGCCGGCGAAAGGGAATCCGGTTCGATGCCCCTCCTGAGAGCAATATTCCGGTTCATCCGGATCGTCATCCTATGCTTCGCCATGGTGAACCTCCATGGTTTTGCGGCGGCGGCACATTTCCAGGCGGACCACCAGTGCCCATCAATAGCCGCGTCGGATTACCACGGATCCCAGAAGGCGCTCCACTCCGGACCTTGCTGCCTAAAACTTCACTGCTGCCTGATCCTGCAGGTGCCGCCACTGGAAACATTGCACGAGTTTTCGCGCACCGCGCCGCTGCTTCTTGCCGTAGCGCGGCCGTTCCTGCTGGTGCGGGCGCTCTACCCTCCGCCCAAACCTCGCTTCTCCTGACCAGACGCAAGCAAGTTCAATCGTGAGATGACAGGAGAATGAAATGAATAGAATCTTCAAGATCGCGGTGGCCGCTGCGGCCGTGTCCACACTCAGCCTGACTGCCGGGACGGGGGTCTTCGCCCAAATGACAATGCCGGACGCCTGCAAATCCGAGACGTCTGCGAGCGGCACGATGCAGATGCCGGGTGGCGACATGGGCCAGATGGCCGAACACCACAAAGCAATGATGGAAGGAATGCGGGAGACGGAACCCGCTATGATGCAGGGCATGATGGCGAAGGATCCGGACGTAGCGTTCGTCTGCGGCATGATCGCCCACCACACGGCCGCGATCAACATGTCCGAGGTCGAGTTGAAGTACGGCGACGATCAGCAGGCGAAGTCGATGGCGGAGAGGATCATCGCAGCCCAAAAGAAGGAAATCGAAGAGATGACCGAGTGGGTCAAGCAACACGCGAAGTGAGCCCTTCAGTCTCTCGAAAGGAGGTTTGCCATGCATCATCATCAATCGCCGGAAATGAAAGCCTGTATTGCCGAGTGCCTTGCCTGCTACCAGGAATGCCTCTCAACGGCGATGCAGCACTGCCTGGAGACCGGTGGCGAGCATACAGAACCCAAGCACTTCAGGCTCATCTCGGCCTGTGCGGAGATCTGCCGGACGGCGGCGCATTTTATGCTCATTGGGTCCGAGCACCACAAGCACGTCTGCAGAGAGTGCGCCGAAATCTGCGCCCAGTGCGCCGACGACTGCGAGCGGATCGGTGACATGCAGAGTTGTGTCGATGCCTGCCGCCGATGCGCCGAGAGCTGCCGCAAGATGGCGGCGTAGCCCAGATCCCACAGGCGAGCGGATCCGGACCCGGGCCACAACTGAGCTGCGCCCCAAGGCGTGACGGCATCGCTAGGCATCCGGTAGCGCAAACACCTTGCGATACCGGATGAAGAAAGGACACAAGCATGCGCGCAGTGATCGTTGGCGCCGGTATTGCCGGACTGGCGGTGGCACAGGGCCTACGTCTCATTGGATGGGATACAGAAATCTACGAACAGGCAGAGACGCTCGAACCGCTCGGAGCGGGGCTCAGTCTCAGCGCAAATGCGCTTCGCGCCCTTCGCACGCTTGGTCTCTATGACGCGGTTACTGCCGCGGCCCAGCCGATCGAGCAGCTCGAGCTGCTGGACCGGGGCGGACGGCGCCTGCAATCGACCGACTTCGAGGAACTCGGGCGCCGTTACGGACATCTGGCGATGGCCGTGCTCCATCGAGGCGACCTCCACAAGGCGCTTCTTTCGGAACTCCCTGAAAAGATGATCCGGACGAGTATGGAGTGCGTCGGCGCACGCAAGGCTGACAATCGTATCGTGCTGGATTTCGCAAATGGCAAAGCAGTCGAGACTGATTTCGTCCTCGCCTGCGACGGCATTCATTCTGCAGTGCGTAAGGCCCAATTTCCGGAATCGCGTGAGCATTTTGCCCGCTACACGTGCTGGCGGGCGATCTCGCCGGGCGTGCCTGGTGGCATGAATCAGGCTCGCCTTACCGAGAGTTGGGGTGCGGGGAAGCGATTCGGCCTCGCCGCATTACCAGGCGAACGAGTCTACTGGTTTGCCTGTTGTGGAGCCGAGAGGACGGATGATCCTGCCCTGGCGGAGCTCGATCTGGAGCGTGTTAAGGACACCTTTGCGGACTTCCATGAGCCGATCCCGGAGGTGCTCAATCGCACGTCTGCGGACTCGCTGATCTGGACCGACATCCTCGATCTCGAGCCGATGCCCTCGTTCACGCAGGGTAAGATCGTGCTGCTAGGGGATGCAGCCCATGCGGTAACGCCGGACCTCGGACAGGGGGCCGGCCTCGCGATCGAGGATGCCGCCGTTCTTGCGGCCTTGCTCGGACGGCTTCCCATTCAGCAGGCCTTAAGCGAATACGACGTACGCCGGATCGATCGTGCGCGGCGCATAGCGAACGCGTCCCGACTTTATGCGCGGGTGGCGCAATGGAGCAATCCGCTCGTCGTTCCGCTTCGCAATATGGTTGTGAGCCGCATTCCCCAGAGCTTCATGGACCGGCAGCTCAATGCCGTTCTCGACATCGGCTTCGAACCCATCCGCTCAGCCGCGTAGATCACAGTTTCATGTCTGTGAGTGCTCAGCCTGAGCGAATTGCCGATCACGCTGAGCGCATAGCCGCGGCGGCTAATGTCACGCCCCAAAACGAACAACATCGCTCTTGATTTCGCTCGAGGCTGTGGTGCTCACATTGCGGCGAGGTCGAAACGGTCATCTTGATCTTGGCCAACGCAGTCGACGTCTTGGGGAATGTTATTTGAATGGGTTCGAGGGCGGTGAAGATATATGGTCTCATTCTAGTGGCGAGCGCAGCGGCAGCGCTCTCTGTTGCGGCGGCCCAGGGTCTGCAATCGGACAGGGTTGCCCAACGACAACAGGACATGAAGGCAATGGCGGCGGCGGCCAAGACCATCAATGCCATGTTCAAGGGATCGTCGGCCTATGACGCGAAGGCGTTCAAGGCCGCCGCTGACATCGAGTCTCATTCGGCGAAAAGCTTGTCGTCTCTCTTCGCGGGTTCCGTCACCGCGCCGGGTTCCAAGGCCAGCGCCAGCATCGAAGCTGAGCGCGAGCAGTTCGACAAGCTCGCCGCCGACCTTGGCGTCTACGCTTCCGCGGTTTCAGCGGCAGCAGATCGCAATCCGGATGCCCTCAGTCCTCAGATGCGCATGCAGGGCGGCGATGCGATGATGGGCGGGCCTCTTGCGAAGAAAACTCAGGCCGCACGAGACGTCGCTTCGATGCCCGCCGAGCATGCCTTTCACCTGATGCTGCAGACCTGCACCTCCTGCCACGCCAAGTTTCGCACGAAGGACGAATAACCGGAGGCTAGAAGCTAACTCGTATCGCTACGGCCGCTCGCGGAGTTGGCTCTGCTGCTTTCGCCAACCGTATCGCGTCAGACCGCGCGGCTTGTAGATCGAAAGCACCGTCGTTGTGATCAGTACGGCTATTCCGCCAACGGCGTGGATCACGAGTGAGCGTCTCAGACCGAGAAGATCGGCTCCCGCTATGCCTTCAACGGCCGCCGCCGCGACATAGTTTATTATGTTCATCTGCAGCAACAGGACGACAGCGGCCATGACGGTGAGCAGGAGTTTTGCGAGCACCCAGTAATGGCGAAACAAGCCCCAGGTGGTTCCGAGCGCCTGGGCCAGTCCTGTGACGAGCGAGGCGAAAACCAGCGGGACAATGATGAGCCGTGCGATGGCTTCCATCGCCACATAGAGGCTTCGTGTCGTCTGGGCATCCGCGCCGCCAAGGCCGACAAGTCCGAGCGCAAGGAAGCACGCCACCGCGCCGAGCGAAGAGACCGAGGAGATGACGTGCACGACGAGGGTGAACTTGCGGAGCCCTGGAGCCATCGTCATGGGCGGTCACCTGCTGGCGGCATTTCGCTGTTAGGCGACATGTGGCGGCCGGGACCGTGGGGACCGCCAATGTCGAAGACGACGATCATCGTCGCCAGCACCACCAGCACAGTGACAACAATCCCGGATATTTTCACCCAGCGCGGCATGCCGGGATAATCGTTTTCCTTAGTCATCGCGATGTGTCCGTCTCTGATCTTGCCGTCTTGCTCCCGCATTCTTAATCAGGCGTTTTGCAACACCTCAGAGTTTACGAAATATTTAGGTTAATTTTGTCGAGCTGAAACGGCCTATTTCGATCCGAAAAAAGACAGATAAAACTGTCCCTGACACCTACCTAGGCGTGGTCTAAACTCCTTCAGGATCAGCCTCGGATCGTCATAGTGAACACTACTGTCGCTTCAAGTTCTGCGTATTTCCCAGCAGCGCAAAGTCTCTCGTTTCAAACCGCAGAGAAGGTTCAATCCAGGGCGGTTGGCCCTGATGTTCTTCGATCATTGGCGATCCTTCTCGTCATGCTCGTCCATCTCCCCGTCGAGGCGACTCCATCCTTTCTAGTCGGCGTCCGCACCTATGCATGGCTGGGCATCGACATCTTCTTCGTGCTCAGCGGATTTCTCATCGGGACTCAACTCTTCAAAGAGGTCTCGCGGACGGGAGGCGTTGTCCTCAAATCCTTCTATCTCCGCCGCGCCTTCCGTATCTTCCCGGCGTTTTTCATGGTGCTCGGCCTCTATGCCATCTTCCCGGTGCTCCGGGACGCCCCAACCATGCAACCGGTCTGGAGCTTCGCGACCTTCAGCGTGAACTTCGACTTCGATCCGCGCGTTGGCCGAGCCTTTACGCAGGCATGCTCGCTTTGTGTCGAAGAGCATTTCTATCTGTTTCTGCCGCTGCTCGTTTTGCTCTTGCATCATCGGATTAGCACGCGTTGGACGCTTATCATCGCAGCCGCGATGGTGGTTGCGGGGATGATCCTTCGATTCACGATTTGGGAAAGCCAGGTCGGAGTGCTCGTTGACGCCGGTAAGCTACGGGATGCCTTCGCCGTGTATCTCAGGGACGTGTACTATCCGACATACACCCGCTTGGACGGCCTGATGTTCGGCGTGATCCTTGCCGCGGCGCGGTTTTTCAAACCGGAACTCTGCAAGCGTTGTGCGCCTCCACATGTTGCCCTGCCGGCCGGTGTTGCCCTGGTCGTGGCCGCACTTGTGCTGTTCTCGATTCGCGGTCCACTTGCGGGAACGAATCTCTTTCTCGTCTTTCAGGCGCAGCTTGGTGCGGTTGCAGGATTCCCGCTTGTCTCAATCGGTATCGCACTTGTTCTCGGCGCTATGCTCGACTTGGAGCATGTTCTGAAACGGTGGCCGATTCCGGGTGCCGTGACCATCGCCACCTTGTCCTACAGCCTCTATCTGACCCATAAGTAGGTCTTCCATATCGACAGGCTTATCTTTGGAGAAGAGAACCTTCAGGGCGGTTTCGTTGGTCACGTGCTTCGCTATGGCAACCGTGCTGTGGTTCTGCGTGGTAAGAACGTTCCTCCTCGTTCGGGATCGTGTTCTCCCTCCGAAATGACGATGCCTCCTCTCGCGACAGAAGGCGGACGCCGATTCCACTCACGTCACAAGGAGCTCAGGCCGAACCGCGCATTGACGCTGGGCTTCTTGCCATCCGCCGAGCCGGCGATCTCTTCAATGATTGGGCAATCCGGCCGGTCATCTCTCCGTGGCAGTGGTTGGCCAGATGTTTAGGTGTCTTCGCCATCTCCTGAGTGGCGGCAATCTTGCGCTCCAGTTCGGCGATGTGCTCCAGGGCCACCGCTTTGACGTCGGCGCTGGTCCTCGATCGATCTTTCCAGAGGGTGCGCAGTTCCTTGATCTGTTCGACCGAGAAGCCGAGGTCGCGGGCGCGGCGCACGAACCGAAGCGTGTGAATGTCGTTATCGCCGTAAACGCGATAGCTGGAAGCGGTCCGAAGGGCAGGGCTGATCAACCCGGTCTGTTCGTAATAGCGGATCATTTTCGACGAGACGCCGCTCGCCTTCGAAGCTTGACCAATGTTCATGGTTCACCCTTTCGTTACAGGCGTCCGGCATCGCCGGACGCCTCTGGTGTTCTCAGGCGGGATTAACCGACCGCAGCCGCAGGGCGTTGCCGAGGACGAAAACGCTCGACATAGCCATCGCAGTGGCCGCGAGGATCGGCGAAAGCAGAGTGCCGTTAGCGGGTAGAACGCGCCGGCGGCGACCGGGACCAGGCTGATATTGTAGGCGAATGCCCAGAACAGGTTCTGCTTGATGTTCCGGATCGTCGCCTTACTGAGGGCGATCGCCTTCGGCACCCCGTATAAGTCGCCGGACTTCAGGACGACGTCGGCGCTTTCGATGGCGATGTCGGTTCCGGTGTCGACGGCGATGCCGACGCTCGTGCTTCGCATTCCCGTTCTCGATACCAGTCGGTCGCGAGTATCGCAAATCAGACCTCACGCGCGTTACGCAGCGTATCGCCACTCTCCTAATGTGAAGCCGCCGCGCGCACCTCAAGCTCTCACTTCAGATAGGTGACCCCGTTCGGACCGTCGCCTACCGGAACGGTCGCCAGAACCTCCAACGTTGAGAGATCGATGATCGACAGGCTGTCGCCATAGATATTGCTGACGAAGGCGAGTCGTCCCTGATCATCGACCGCAACACCATGCGCTCCGGAGCCGGTGCGGATGGTCTTGACGACGGCGCGGGTTTTCGTGTCGATGACGGAGACGGTGTCCCCCGGCATCGCCTCTGTCCCCTGGTTGGCCACGAGCACCAGGCGCTTGTCCGGGGTCGCGTGAACCTGAATGGGCCCTGTGCGCACGCCGATCCGGTCGACCACCTTCCGGCTTTTCGTGTCGATGACAGCGACCTTGTTCTCGTCTCGGAGGGAGACATAGACTTCGGCCCCGTCGGGCGAGAACCCGACCTGCACGGGCGCTTTGCCGACGGGTATTCGCACCGCCTCATTGGACTCTTCGAGGTCGAGAACTGAAACCGTCCCGTCCTGAACGTTGGCAACATAGGCTTCCTTCCCGTCCGGACTGATTCTGAGCCCGTGCGGGAAGCTCCCCGTCGGGATCACTGCCTGCGGTTTGCCGGCCGCCAGGTCAATGACGCTGACATTGTTGTCTTCCGAATTTGTGACGAGGGCGTACTTGCCAGCCGGATCCGCCACGACGTGCGCCGGGTGCTCGCCAACCGCGACCTCGACCGGAGATGCGGATCCGAACCGGACGGCATCGAAGACGAGCAGGGTGCCCTGTGCGTCGCCATGGCCGTGCGCGGCCTCCTCCGACTCGGTCCCAACGACGAGCAACGTCCGGCCGTCGGCTGTGATCTGGACATTGTGCGGGGACACGGCGACGGGGACGGTCGTCACCGCGCCCGAGGATAGGTCGACGCGGCTCACAGTGTTGCCCAATTCGTCCGCCGTGAAGACGACTCCCGCCTGAGCAATCTGTTTCGTAGCCGCCTCGCTGGCCGACACAGCGAGCGACAATGCCAGACCTGCGGATCCCAGCAGTAAGGCGAAACGCGATCCCCTAAGGCAAGAGGTGGCTTTCACGGAAAAACTTGATGTGGAGCGCATTTCAAAACCTTTCTCATACGGCCTTGGAGAAAGTTCGCATGTTGCGGCCCTTGAGGTCTTTGCGGCACAGCAAAGACTTGGACCTGTCTTTTCTGCGAGGAACGTCCGTGAGCGATTTTCGGCAGGGGCGCCGAGGTGCGCGGCCGCTCGGCACGAGCGCAATCGCGGAGATAATGCCCGTTGGGCTCACGTGGGAAATGCTGTCCTCAAAAAACGGAAATCGTGCCGTCCACGAACTCGTCAATCAGGTTCGGCAACCGATCGAGGTGTTCTTCCGCGACGCCTGCGACCTGCTGCCTGATATCGGCGACAGCCGATCCGTCGTGAGTGGCAATCTTCAGGTGGAGCATCGACGGCCGATTTACCGGGTCGCCGATGCGGCTGACCATCAGGCAGTGAGCGGCCTTCACCCCTGGAGCCGAGTTGACAATTTTCTCTGCGATCCCCTCAGCGAGGACATTGTAGATCTTTCCGATGTGCGTGACCGGATTCTTGCCCGCCGCCGCTTCGAGGCTCATCGGCCGGCAGGGCGTAATCAGACCATTGACCCGGTTGCCTCGACCCACCTGACCGTCGTCGCCTGCCTCAGCGGAGGTTCCCGTAACGGTGAGAAAGAACGTGCTGGCTTGGGCGGCGTCGGCTGTATTGATCCCAACTTCGCATTCGTCAAAGCCGTGGCGCTGCGCAAGCTCTTGCACAAGGTCGCCGAGCGCGAACTTTTCCGCCAAGTAGTTGTCGACGCGGGCGACGTAACGGTCGATCATGGCGCATGCGACGGTCAGGCGGACCGACTGGCCATGGCGCACGCCCATCACCTTGACGTCTTCGCCCCAGGCCGGATGGTACTCACTGCGGTCGCGCCCGTTGATGCGGCGTTCCACCGCGAGCACGAGGGTTTCGAGCGCGCTCGCCGGAGCGTAGCCAGTGCCGAACGAGGTGTCATTGGCAAGCGGCGTTCGATCGTTGCGGGAGAACAGATCGCGCAAGTCCTGAGAACCGGGCCGAATGAGCGGGTGAATTCGCACGTGACGGTCCACATCGAGCGCATGCAGATTGGATCGCAGCCATGACCGCGATCCTTCGATAGCGATTTCCTCAATCGGGATGGCGTCGCTGCCGACTTGATACGTGGCCCGTCCGGCCAGATAGATATCGATAGGCGCATCGACCGAGCCGCCACCGAAGGCAGGAGTGGAGCGACCTCCGCACAAGAGCGCCTTGTCTACGTTGT
>NZ_JADYVE010000031.1 GCF_020193655.1 Ensifer sp. IC3342 | reverse complement strand
ACGTCATTCTCGATGACGCGGAGCGCCAGATCGGTGACAAGGCGATCGTCACCATCGCCAAGCGTCAGCCGATGGCCTCGGATCTCCGCGAGATCATGGGGTCGATCCGCATCGCCGCCGATCTGGAGCGTGTCGGCGACCTCGGCAAGAACACCGCCAAGCGGGTGATTGCGGTTGCCGGTTCCGGCATCCCGCGCAATCTTGCGCGCGGCCTGGAGCACCTTGCCGAGTTGGCATCGGTCCAGCTCAAGGACGTGCTCGACGCCTATGCCAGCCGCTCGGCGGAGAAGGCCAAGGCGGTGCGCGAGCGGGACGACGAGATCGATGCGATCTACACGTCGCTTTTCCGCGAGTTGCTGACCTACATGATGGAAGATCCGCGCAACATCACGCCGTGCACGCATCTGCTCTTCTGTGCCAAGAACATCGAGCGGATCGGCGATCATGCGACCAATATCGCCGAGACGATCTTCTACGTGACGACTGGGGCGCAGCCTGAGGGCGAGCGCCCGAAGGATGATACGTCCACGTCCGTGGGGGCGACGGAGGAGTGACGCCTGCGGTCGAAACGGCATCAAGCATTACGGAGTTTGGACTGAATGACACCCAGAATCGCCGTTGTTGAAGACGAGGAGGCGCTCAGCGTCCTTCTGCGCTACAACCTCGAGGCCGAAGGATTCGACGTCGATACGATCCTGCGTGGAGACGAGGCCGAGATCCGCCTTCAGGAGCGGCTGCCCGATCTCCTGATCCTCGACTGGATGTTGCCCGGCGTGTCAGGCATCGAGCTCTGCCGCAGGCTTCGTCAGCGTCCTGAGACTGAGCGGTTGCCGATCATCATGCTGACGGCGCGCGGCGAGGAGAGCGAGCGGGTTCGCGGCCTCGCAACGGGAGCGGACGACTATGTCGTCAAGCCGTTCTCGACGCCGGAACTGATGGCGAGGGTGAAAGCGATGCTCCGGCGCGCCAAGCCTGAGGTGCTTTCGACAGTACTGAAGTCGGGAGACATCGAGCTCGACCGCGAGACGCATCGGGTTCATCGCCGCAGCCGAGAAGTCCGGCTCGGCCCGACTGAATTTCGCCTGCTGGAGTTTCTGATGTCGTCTCCGGGACGCGTCTTCTCCCGCTCGCAGCTACTGGATGGCGTGTGGGGGCACGACATCTACGTCGATGAGCGGACCGTCGACGTCCATGTCGGCAGGCTGCGGAAGGCTTTGAATTTCTCTAACATGCCGGATGTCATCCGGACTGTGCGCGGGGCGGGGTACTCGTTGGAAGGGCAGTAAGGGAGTGAAGTCTGCATGGGAGCTCGAATTCTCGTCGTCGGCGACGATGAGCCGCTGCGTTTGACGCTCGAACACAACCTCCGCAAGGAGGGATTTTCCGCCGATGGGCTGACACGCGGCGACGAGGCCGAAGTCCGACTCGTCACTAGCGTTCCCGACATCCTAGTTCTCGATTGGTCGCTGCCCGGCGTGTCCGGCATCGACCTTTGCCGCCGCCTGCGGATGCGTGCCGATACCATCAAGTTGCCGATCGTGCTTCTCATGGACGTCGCGGCCGAGGACGAACGCATCGCCGGGTTGTCGGCCGGTGCGGACGACTGCCTAGTCAAGCCATTTTCAACGACGGAATTTGTCGTTCGCGTCAAAAACCTCCTGCGTCGGTCCAATCCGGCTCTGCTCGATCATATGATCAAGGTAGGGGACCTGACGCTCGATCGCGCAGCTCATCGGGTCCATCGGCAGATGCGCGAAATAAAGCTCGGCCCGACGGAATTCAAGCTGCTCGAATTCCTTATGCGGTCGCCAGGGCGGGTGTATTCCCGGTCGGAACTCAAGGCGTCCGTCTGGGGTGATGACGCGACGATCGATGAACGCGCAGTCGACGTCCATATAGGGCGGCTGAGAAAGGGCATCGGTTTCGGCAAGGCCGACAAGGTCATCCGCACGGTCCGGGGCGCTGGCTACGCCTTGGGTGACTACTAGTCGTCTGGCCTGCGTGGTTTCCATCATCATCGCTCTTAACGCTCGGCTCCCTTGTGGCCGGGCACCACTTTATCGGCTCTTCGGACTTGCGCGGATTGCATCCTGCCTGACTGTCCGGCTTCAACGAAGTTGCACGCCTCCCCCCAGGGGAGGCAGAGGCGGTGGCGGCAGCCGGGCGTGCCGGCCTAAGCCATGAAGAAGTAGCGTTTTTGATGGCCCACGAGTTCACGTATCCTCCCGTCTTGAATGCCCTGAAACGTGCTATCGACCGGGGTGTCGACGTGAAGATCGTTCACGAAGCTGGCAAGAAAAAAGTCAAGGGCGCGATGGTTGATACGGAGGCCACCAAGTCCGCGAAGAAAGCGATTAAAGCTGCCGGCCTGCCCGCTGGGAGCCTCATCAAGCGCACGAAACGATCGAAGATCCCACACAACAAGTTCATCGTACGGCTCAAGAAGGGTACGATACCGTCAGCGGTTTGGACTGGCTCGACGAACTTTACGCCTTCAGGATTCCTGGGGCAGACGAATGTAGGTCATAGGATTGACGACGAAGCTGTTGCAAATAAGTTTCTGGCATACTGGAATTTACTAGCGAAAGATCCGACGCCCGACGACCGTAAGAAGGCCGTCGAAGATCTAAGTCCGACTCCCAGGGGCGTGAACGACCAAGGCATCACAAGTATTTTTTCTCCCCGCACAACGCCGAAGATGCTTGAGTGGTATGCCGAGAGGATTCGCGCTGCCGAGCACACGGTGATGTTCACTGGTGGATTCGGCGTCAGCGATGTACTTGCTCCGGCCTTCGCGGAAGATCGTGACTTCCTCCGCTTCATCCTCCTTGAGAAACCGCCACGGTCAAAGACAAAGCTGCTGCTGGGCGATGACCGCGATCTCATACTTGTTTACGGAAACGTCCTCGGCGAAGCCTATCGGAAGAACAAGAAGGGCGAACTGACGCTCCGCCGGAAAATTCCCGGATTCGAGCTGACACGCTGGTTTCTGGAGGAGGAGCACTATCGCAAGTTCGGCAATATCTTCTTCATACATACCAAGCTGATGCTCGTGGACCCTCTCTCCGACGATCCGCTCGTCTTCACCGGTTCGGCTAACTTCTCGGACGACTCGCTGCTTGACAATGACGAGAACATGGTTCTCATCCGCAGGGACACTCGTGTCGCGGACATTTACTTGACGGAGTTCGACCGCATCCTGCGCCACTTCCACTTCCGGAACATCGCGGCCGAGACATCTGACGGAGGCGGCTCGGGATCGGCGGTTTTCCTGAAGGAAACCCCTGAGGAATGGCAGTGGCGCTATTTCAGGGAAGGCGAGTTCAAGGACCGACGCAGGCGAATGTTCTTTTGAACAGTGCTGGTTAGGTCAGTGAGCGTCGGCTGTGATTTCACTGGCGCAGTTCGGCAGCCACTATCGGAAGCGCCCCACCGTACCTGATGTGAGCGATAAGGCCGAAAATGGCCAGTGCCGCCGCGCCCGCCAGGATTCCGGCTGTGATTGCCACTCCAGCGCCCCACGCATTCATCATAAAGGCAAACGCGAACGGTGCGATTGCCGACGAGAATTGTCGAGCCGCCCCCACCCAACCCAGCCGGGCTCCGTAGCCAGTCCGACCGAACAGTTCGAGCGGAAGCGTGCCGCCGACAATACTGGCAAGACCGGAACCCAAGCCGAACAGGATCGCAAAAAGCATCACCCCCGGCACCCAAGGGCTTGTAACAAGCAACACCGAAAGGCCGGCGGTCAGCAATCCGGCGGAGATCACGGCAAGCATGGTCTGCGACAGCCGTCCTCCGAACAGCATGTTCAGAAGGCGGCTGGCCACCTGCGCGGGACCGAATAACGTCGATATGGCGAGACCCGCGGTACCCAGACCGAGAGCGGCCACCAATGGCACCATGTGCGTGAGGATCGAGGCCAGCACGAAGCCTTCGATTGCGAATGCGGCGAGTATCATCAGCAACAGGCCGATCCGAGGGGGGCGCGCCGTCTGCCCTTCTGATTGGAAATCGTCTGCAGGGGAAGACGGCTCCTGCTGGCGCGGGAATCGCCCCACCCAAAAATGTATGGGTACGCAAATGAGGATGTTTAGCACGGCGAACGCGATATAGGTGGTCCGCCAGTCAAGATGGCTGCTCAGCATCCCGGTCAAAGGCCAGAACAGTGTCGAAGCAAACCCGGCAATCAGAGTCAGATGGGTGATGCTACGCTGCGCGCTTCGCCCGCCGATCTGTACGATCGCGGCAAAGGCCGTGCCGTAGAGCACGAAAGCGGACGCCACTTCCATCGCCACTAACGAGATCCCAAATGCGATCGCATTCGGCGAGTATGCGGCGACCGTCAAAGCGAGTCCGGCGGCAAGGGAGCCTGGGACCATCAGCCAGCCCGCACCGAAGCGATCAGCCCACGCGCCCGCCTTTGGGGCAATCAGTCCGCCGAATAGCAGCGAGAGAGACAACAATCCGAATAGCCAGTCGAGCGGGACGGAAAAGTCCCGCGCCATTGCCGGCGCGAGAATGCTGAAGGAATAGTACAATGTGCCGTAACCGATAATCTGGGTCACTCCAAGTGCCCAGATCAGACGTGCGGGCGCGCGCTTTTCGGTCATGCCGCAGGTTCCGTCTCTTGAGCCGGGTTTGTCGACCCGCAGCCGCAGCCTGATTTGCCTTCAGACTTCGCCGTCGCGTCAGCGGCGCAGCAAGCGTCGACCTTGGTGGGGGCAGGGCTGCCGCAGCAGCCTGCCGACGATGCCTCCTCGACACCAGGCAGCGTCACGTTGCACACCCCGGTCTCGGGCAGCACAAGTTGAACTTGGCGGGCCGCCAGGTGATCGCCCGCCAGCTCGGCCACGACGGAGCGCACCTGCTCGTAGCCCGTGGTCATCAGGAACGTTGGCGCGCGGCCATACGACTTGGAGCCGACGATGTAGAAGTCGCGTTCTGGATGGGCAAGTTCTTCGACTCCGTGCGGAGGCACGGTGCCGCAGGAATGAAGGTTCGGATCGATCATTGGCGCGAGCCTGCGCGGGGACTCCACTGCCACATCCAGCTCGATCCGCAGCTCCCGCAACATGTCGAGATCCGGGCGGAAGCCGGTAGCGACGATGATGCGGTCGACGTGCAGGGTTTCTCGTTGGCCGTTCAACGACGCCTCGACCGCGAGGGTTTCACCTCTCCGGGCGATGGATTCGACGGAGAAGGGTGCCAACAACTTCAGAGAACCGCTTTCAATCGCGTTTTTGGCCGCCAGACCGAGCGCGCCACGGGCTGGCAGTTGGTCGTTCAGGCCGCCTCCGAGCAGCTTGTCGATCTTGTTGCGCCTCAATGCCCAAATGACGGAGGTCTTCGGGTGTTGCTTGCGAAGTTCGAGTAGCGACAAGACCGCATTTATGGCCGAGTGCCCGCTTCCGACGACCAGCACGGTGCCGTCGGCATACCGCTGTCTTTCCTGTCCCAGTACGTCTGGAATGCCATAACTTATCAGGCCCCTCGCCAAGGATTCGCCTGGAACCGGCAGTCCGTCGACGCCTATAGGATTCGGCCGGAACCACGTTCCTGAGGCGTCCAGCACCGCCCGCGCCGTAAGACGCCGTTCCACGCCGGTTTCATCACGGTAGCGGATGATAAACGGTGCGCGGTCGCGACCGTCGCTGGCGACCTTATCGAAGCCGAGGCGGGTTATGGAATGCACCGTCGTACTATACTTTATGTGCCGCCCCACCAGGCGAGCGAGAGGGATCAGATATTGCTGCACGATTTCCGATCCGGTCGGAAGGACATCGGGATCGGGTTGGATCCAGCCGCTTTCTTCTAGTAGTTCCAACGCGGCTTTGTCGAAGACGTACCGCCATGGCGAAAACACACGAACATGGCCCCATTCGACCAGCGAGGAGCCCGGTCCCTTTCCGCTTTCGAACACGACCGGCTGCAATCCACGTTGGACGAGATGGGCGGCCGCAGCGAGTCCAACTGGTCCTGCGCCGATGACCGCGACCGGAAGATCGGAATAGTGGTACATGCGCCAGTCCTTCCATATTTCTGGTTTCATCGAAATTACAGTTTAAAAAAGGGGTCAGGCCTCCGCCGTCTCCCTGTGTTCTCCGCACGCGCCATCGGCACAGCACTCGTCGGCAAGGTAGCCGATGAGTGACGTCATCGCCCTGTAGTTGGCGCGGCATATCAGCGTCGTCCCGTTTCGCTCCTGCGTTACAAGACCCGCGTCGATCAGCTTGCGGCAGTGGTGCGAAAGCGTGCTCGCCGGAATGTTGAGCTTCTGCTGGAGGCCTCCGACCGGCAGGCCTTCGACGCCCGCCCTCACCAGCGCGCGGTAAAGGCGCAGCCGTGTCGGATTGCCCAGGGATTCGAGTTGAGAAGCGGCTAATTCGAGTTTCATGGAAATACTGATAGCGGAGAGCATACGCGTCCGTCAATCGATATTTCGACAAAGTTGGAAATATCGCGCGTCGCGGAAACCAAAAGCATTGCACGGCGTCCGCAGCTCTCTTGCCTTTGCCCCGGTTCGACAACTACGGCCCACGCGACAGAGCCTCCAACGGACCTGGCAGACCAAGTCGCGGATAGCGCCGCCGAATCTCTCCTACGGTTTCACGCGCGCCGACCGGATCGCCCGAGGCAAGCTGCCACAATGCGTAGAGCACCAGCACTTCAGCCCGCCCGGGCGCTGCCGCACGCAGGACGCCGATTTCCGACTCGGCCGCCGACAGATCGCCGGACTGCAGCAGTGCCAGGGTCAGGAGTATCCGCATGTCCTGGTTGCCGTGATCGGCGTCCACAAGACCCCTGAGCACCGGAACCGCTTCGGCTTGCCGACCTTGCCGCATCAACAGCGGCGCGAGCCGGGAGGCGAGTTCCCGATCGTCGGGATTCTTGTCGCTGGCAGCCAAGAGGATTGCCGTGGCCTCGGCTGGATCCCCGAGCGCCTCGGCGATCCGGGCACGCGCAATCCACGCTTCGACCAGTTGCGGATCCATAAAGACCGCCTCGGCGAATGCCGCCTGCGCGGCCTCCCAATTCCGCACCGCCATCGCGAGCCCGCCGATCGCCATCTGCCCCTCCGGGAAATCGGTTTTCGCCGCCAGAGATCCCTTCAATTCTTCAAGCGCCGCCTGAAGCGCGGCGCGGCGGTTCGTGGCAATATGCTCGGGTGGAATACTGGCAAGCTCGAGGGCTGCGGCAATGCGCACCGACCGCACCGGATCGGAAAGAAGCGGCGAAAGCTGTGCAACGCGGTCTTCCGCCGATGCCGATCGCCAGAGCCTGATCGCCGTCGCGCGGATCGTGTCGCTCTCGTCGGCAAGGAGACCGGCAAGCGATTGCACGGTTGTCGGATCGGCCTGGTCCCCGATCTCACGTAAGGCGCTGGCACGGACGATGGCGGGTTTGGAGGCGTCCCGAGCCAGTTTGGCGAGGTCCGCCAGCCTTGGCTGATCAAGACCTTGTCTTCGGACCGCAGAGAAAAGCTCTGCATTGGCGGAGTCGGATCCCAGGCGCCGCGATCCCCGTTCATCGATGGCGGCGGCCGCCCACGACGCCGTCTCTCCGGCATGGCATGAAAGGCAGACGTCGGGCGAAGCGACCTTTTCCGAGAGCAGGGGATCCGGCACGCGGAAGAAATGATCGCGCCGACCGTCGATCACCATGTAGTTGCGTTCGGGCATGTGGCAGCTCACGCACTGCGCGGCCGCGCTCTGCATCGTGTGGTGATGGTGGTCCGCCGAATCGTAGTTCTTCGGCTTCAGTGTAGAGAAGTCCGGGCGGCCGGTCTCGTTATGGCACTGGGTGCAAACTGCGTTGCCTTCCGCCACCAGGCGGGCCGAATGCGGTTCGTGGCAATTGCTACAGGTCACACCCTTCTCGTGCATTTTCGACTGCAGGAAAGAGCCCAGCACATAAACCTCCTCGCGCTGCTGGCCGTCAGGAAAGTAAAGACCGTTGTCGAGTGTGGACAGGCTGTAGTGGTTGGAGGACTTGGCGCTCGGCAAAGTGCTGTCGGGGCTGAGCGCCTCGCGCCGCGCATGGCAGGGACCGCAAATGTCTTCCTCGGCCGCCTGTTTGCCGCTCCCGTCCGGCAGCAGGAGACCGTGCGGCCCGAGGCGATCGCCTTTCGCCGGAGCGGAGCCTGGTCGTCGCTCGGCCCAGGCGACATGCGCCTCGCCGGGGCCGTGGCAGGCCTCGCAACCCACCGTCAGCTCACTCCAGCTGCTCTGGTAGCTGTGCGTCTTCGGATCGTAATTCTTGCGGAAATCGGTCTGGTGACAAACGGCGCAACGCCCCTGCCAGTTCTTGTAGAAACCCGTCCAGTGCAGGCCGTTGCCAGCCGAAGCGTCTTCGTTGGGGTAGAGATGATACCACCGCTTGGCAGCCGTATCCCAGGCGATATCGAGCGCCTGTAGCCGGCCGCCGGGAAGCTCCACCAGGTACTGCTGCAACGGTGCCACGCCGACAATATATTTGATCTCGAACACCGCCAGCCTGCCGTCCGCGTCGTCCGTCTCGACGAGGTACCGCCTGTCCATCTTGAAGAAACGCGACGTGATGCCTTTGTGTTCGAAGCGCGCGTCCTCGAAATCGCCGAGCACGTTCTCGGCCGCGGGCTCCCGCAGCGCCCAGGAGTGATGCGAGCCGGCCCAAGCCTCGGCTTCCTCTGCGTGGCATGTCGCGCACGCTTGCGATCCCACGAACTTCGGTGCGTCGGCGGCAATGCCGGGCGGAGCCAGCAGCGCGAAAACCCCAAGCAGGAAGAACCCGATCAGCCTGATACTTCGATCGAACCTTATGGCGCAGAGGAGCGTGCTCGGAAGAAGCGGATGTTCCCGCCGCTTGCCATGAGATCCGACCGTAATGCTTCGAAAATCGAAGTTGTGCACAGCCTTCACCGCGACTCATATTTCTTCGGGAACAGGAAGATGACCGCGACTCGGAAGCCCCGCCGTCAGGCGCCGCATCCAGCGCCTTGTCCAGGCGTCCGAATGGCGTGTCCTTGTCGTAGGCGTATTCCCGCTCCGCGTCTGGGTGGCGGACAATCGGTCCGACCGTCGGTCATGCCGGCGTAGGTGGCCGTGATCAGTTCCAGGAGCCCCTTTTCGCCGGCAGCGGCAAGGGCCTTCATGTCGCCGTTGAGGACGGCCTTGAACGGCTGCGTGTCCTTCCATTCGGGATGGGATGGCGCCATCGCCTTCACGCGGTCGAGCGCGAAGGCGAGCTGGGCGTACATCGGATGCTCGACCCACAGTGTGCCGTCAGTATCGAAGACCGCGATGCGCGCCGGTTCCGGCACAAAGTCGGCCGGGCCTTCCTTCGTCACCTTCTCGAGGAAGGCGACGATGGCCGCTTTCGGGGCGGTATCGTTCCACGAGGGAAGGGGATTGGTCTGGGCCTGCGCCGGGGCGGTCGCCGAAGCCAGCAGCCCTGGCAAGGCGACGCTCGCCGCCAGCAGCGCTCGGCGGCTGAGCGAGAGTTCGGAAAAGTTCAGCTTCATTGGGCTAGCCCTTCTCGATTCTCTGGAGGGGTGGCTCAGGTCAAGGATCGGCCCCGGCTGAGCCGGGGCCGACGCCCGGTCTCAGTTGCCGGTCGGCAATGCGAGGTTTATGCCTTCGGATGCGAGTTGTTCTCGCACCCACTGGAACCGCTGGTATTTCGAGATTTCGATCGGTCCATCATATCCCATGCTCTGCAGCTTCCGGGGCGGGTATTCGATGTAGGTCTTCATGAGATCCCTGATTGCCGCCTGTATGGGCACCAGAGTCCAGGTGCGCTCGGTAAAGTTGTTCATGAATACGTCGTAGCGCTCCTGCGGATCCTGCCACAGATCGAACACTTGCGGCACCGTCGCGACATAGCTCGCAGGACCCTTCCAGCCGAGGTTGGTATCGACCGCCAATCCGCCGGTCGATCTGCCGTCGTCGCCTCTCAGATTGAACACAGCCTTGTAGTTGCCGACACGCTTTTCACATCGGAGACCACTCCTCCTCGGAACCTGCCGTCGCCTCGTCGCGCAGAGCGAGTGCCGCGCGTCGCGCAGATACCGCATCGCCATATAGGCCTAACGATCATTCTCGGATTCTGCTGAGCTCGAACAGGTATAGAAGCGTACGATTCATCTGCAGACATAGAGACCTCCAATTGCGGGAGCGCTAACGGTCAAAGGCCCTCGATGACGCTCTCCAGCATCGACCGCACTCGCCTTGCCGTCTGCAAAAGCGTTGGATTGCCGATCGCCTGCATGGAGGCAACAGGATCGATGGCGGCAACCTCGACTTTGCCACCACCGGCATCCTGTATGATGACGTTGCACGGCAGCATCGTCCCGACCTTGTCCTCGATGTTGAGCGCCTCGTACGCCATGCGCGGATTGCAGGCACCGAGTATTCGGTAAGGACGGAAGTCCACGTCGATCTTCTTCTTGAGTGTCTCTTTGACGTCGATTTCGGTGATGATGCCAAAGCCGGCGGCCTTCAACGCGTCCGTCGTGCGCTGCACCGCTTCGTCAAAGCCGCATGACAATGTTTTTGCGAAATAGTAGCTCATGGTTCTTCCTCTCGTCGGTTTTCGTCGGTGCATTTCAACCTGGTTCAGCTATGGTCGGGCGACTGGCGCTTCCACTGCTTCGCAAGCGGCACGTTGAAATGATCTCCTCGGTGCGCGTGAGATCAAGCCGCAGTAATCTGGCCCACGGCCCTGTAGATCATGTAGCCGGCAACTACGAAGATCAGTGAGGCGAACAGGCTATTGAGCACGCCTTTCCTGGCCGAAAGATGTGCCGCAACGAATGCGCCGAACGCTCCGCCTGCGGCACCTCCTAGAATGAAGACCGCTGCCAGTGCCCAATCGACATAGCCGGAAAGAGCGTAGTTGATGGCCGTCGTCAGCCCGAGCGCAGTGACGGTGAAGAGCGAGGAGCCGATGGCGTTGATGATGGGCATGCCTGTCGCGGCAATCAGTCCGGGGACGATGAGGAATCCGCCGCCAATGCCGAAAAACCCCGACAGGATGCCGGTCATGCCGCCGAAACCCAGGACTTTCGAGGCGTTGTCGGGACTGCATTGGGCGGCCGGATTGCCTTCGGCATCCCGCTGCTTGAACATCAGTGCGCCGATGACAAGCATCAGCAGGGCGAACAGTATTAGCAGGTGCTGACCATCGACCATTTTGCCGAGCGTGGAGCCGAGGAATGCGCCCGCAACGCCGGCGGCACTGTAGACGACGGCACAGCGCCATTTGACGTTGCCGAAGCGAGCATGGCCGACAAGATTCGTGAAAGCATTGGCGGCGACGGCGAGCGCACTGGTACCGATCGCCAGATGCGCGCTCGGCACGCCGACGAGATAGACCATCAGCGGGACGGCGAGTATCGAACCACCGCCGCCGAAGAGCCCGAGGGTGAAGCCGACCAAGACGCCGGACAGCCCCCCAAGCAGATATTGTAGAGCATCGAGATACATGAATGTCCTTGGGGGTGCTATGCGACCTCGGCCTTGAGTTCCGGCGACGCCAGCCATTCACGGCCCTTAAGCATCGCGTGCCAATAGATCGGCGGCAGGGCTTCGGCCTTTAGATACCAGGCCAGCGCCGATAGTTCGTGCGCACTCTCAAGTTTGATCTGCGGAGACACGCTGATCGTGTCGTCCATCCTGCGGATGTCCATGGGTTCTGCTCCTCAGCGAAAATTGTAATTCGGAAGGCGCCGACCGAGCGAAAGTCGATAGGCCCACATCCCGATCAGCATGGCCGCGACGAACAGGGCAGCCTCCCACCGCCCTGTCGACAATGCAGCAACGGCGGGGCCGGGGCAGAAACCCACCAGCCCCCAGCCAAGCCCGAACAGGGCCGCGCCCGTCACCAGTTTCCAGTCAATCGAGGCATTCGCCGGAACATGGAACCGGCTGTCGAGCATGGGCGCCGAGAGGCGGCCGCGGATGATGTAAGCGACGGCGGAGGGGATTAGTGCACCACCCATGACAAAGGCCAGCGACGGATCCCAGTTCCCAGCAACGTCGAGGAAAGCAAGCACGCGTGCCGGATTAATCATGTCCGAGATCACCAGGCCCGTCCCGAAGATAAGGCCGCAGATGATCGATGCGGTGATGTGGGCGCTCATAATTGGGCTCCCAGGAGATGGCGCGTGACGTAGACGGTGACACCCGCGACGGCCATGAAGATTGCCGTCGCCGCAATCGAACGTGGTGAAAGACGGGCCAGCCCGCAAACCCCATGACCGCTCGTGCAGCCCGACCCGAGCCGCGTGCCGTAGCCGACGATGAGTCCGCCAACGATCAGCAGCGCGGGCGACGAAGTGATGGTGATGTGGGGTTGTTGGACGAGGAAGGACGCGAGCGACGCGCCGGCGACGATGCCGCCGAGAAAGCCCAGTCCCAATTTGCTGATGCCGTCATGTGTCAGGCCCGCCGCAGCGGCCACAAGGCCAGAAATCCCGGCGACCCGGCCATTCAGCAGAAGGTAAAGGCCCGCCGACAGGCCGATTAGGAGGCCGCCGCTCAGCGGCCAGAGATAGTTGATATCAGTCATCGCGCTCACAACACGTTCACGGGGATTTTCAGGTACTGGACGCCGTTGTCTTCGGGCGGCGGTAACCTGCCGCCCCTCATGTTGACCTGCACCGATGGCAGGATCAGTTTCGGCATGGAAAGCGTCGCGTCGCGTTCGTTGCGCATCGTGACGAACGCGTCTTCGCTAACGCCCTCGTGCACGTGAACATTGCCGGTGCGTTCGGCGCCGACGGTGGTCTCCCAAACAAATTCATCGCGGCCGGGCGCCTTGTAGTCGTGGCACATGAACAGGCGGGCCCCGTCCGGTAGATGCATGAGGCGCTGGATCGAGCGATAGAGCTGGCGGGCATCGCCGCCCGGAAAATCGCAGCGGGCGGTGCCATAGTCTGGCATGAACAGCGTGTCGCCGGGGAACACCGCATCGCCGATGATGTAAGCGAGGCAGGCAGGTGTGTGTCCCGGTACATGCAAAACGGTCGCTTCGAGCCCGCCAATTTTGAACCGGTCGCCGTCCTGAAACAGCTGATCGAACTGGCTGCCGTCGCGCTGGAATTCTGTACCGGCATTGAAAATCTTGCCAAAAACCTCCTGCACCCGGACGATCTCGCGGCCAATCGCGAGCGCACCACCGAGTTCTGCCTGCAGAAGCGGAGCGGCGGACAGATGATCCGCATGAGCATGCGTTTCCAGAAGCCACTGCACTTCGAGACTTTCGGATTTTACGTAATCGATGAGTGCTCGTGCCGATACATTCATGGTTCGGCCGGCCGCAGGATCGTAATCGAGCACGCTGTCGATGATGGCGCAGGCGTTTGAGCCCGCATCGCGGACGACATGGCTGATGGTGAATGTTGCGGGATCGAAGAAGGACTTTATGACCGGCCTTTTCGATGGATCCCCGTGGGCGGCGAGGATGACGTCGCGAGCGTGGGAGAGTGCGGTGTCCAGCATGACTAACCTCTTAGTTGGAACCATTAGATATATATTTACGTTAAATAGGCAAGTATGTATTTAATGGAATCGTGAAAACTTCTGGGCTATTGGCGAAGAAGCATGACCCGGTCGGGAGATTTGGAATGAACGACACCCATTCAGGGATCGAGGTGCGGTCTCTCAGGATCAACGACATCGCGCCTGGCTTCTCGGCTCGATCGACAGTAGGGGACGTGTCGCTTGCCTCCTATCGCGGTCGCTGGGTCCTGTTCTTTTCGCACCCGGCGGACTTCACGCCGATTTGCACGAGCGAATTCATAGCCTTGGCGCGTGCAAAGGAGAGATTTGCGGCACTCGAGTGCGAACTGTTGGGTCTATCGGTGGACAGCCTTTACGCGCATGTTGCCTGGCTGCGGGATATCGAGCGGAGCTTCGGGGTCAAGGTGGATTTCCCGCTGATCGAGGATCCGTCGATGGCGATTGCGCAGGCCTATGGCATGCTCGACAGTGCTTCGCCGAGCAGCGCCACGGTCCGGGCCACCTATGTCATCGATCCCGAAGGCATCATCCGTGCCATCGTCTGGTATCCCATGAATGTCGGCCGGTCCGTGGACGAACTTCTGCGCCTTGTCGAAGCCTTGCAGGTCTCTCAGCGGGAAGGCGCATCCACGCCAGAGGGCTGGCGGTCTGGTAATCCGCTCGTAGAACAGCCGGCAGTGACCATGGAGGAGGCGGAAACGGCCAATGGGTCGAAGGGCGCCTGGTACTATCGGGAACGGGTCGCACGATGAGGAAAGACATTCCCTTCGAAACATTGCAGGACAAAGCAGCCGAGGCGGCCGAATTCATGCGGTTGTTCAGTACACCCGGCCGCCTGATGCTGCTCTGCCATATCGCTCAGCAGGAGCGCTCAGTCAGCGACATCCAGAATGATCTTGGGCTGAAGCAGCCGGCACTTTCGCAACAGCTTGCGGAACTGCGCCAAGCAGGCCTGGTCAAGACACGTCGGGAGTCGCGCACGATCCACTACTCCGTCGCCGACGAGCGGGTCGAAGCGGTCATGGGCCTCCTCTTCGACCTTTTCTGCGGCACCCACCGCCATCCGCAATCCTCGCGTGACAGGCAACCTGCGCCATTATCGTCGTCAGACACCGCGCGGAAGTCGGATATCGGCGAAGCGGCGCAGTTCGCGCGATTGGATCCGGCGCGGTAGGAGGAATGCTCGGGCGCATCGCCATCGGCTACTTCGAATGGGCCGAAGCCGTGAACGCGGAATCGGTGGTGGATTGGCAAATGATCGATGACGCCGATGATGCGAGAGAGTTCGCAGAGAAGATCAATAAACCCGTGGCGTGCTCGCGACGCGGCACCTCGCTTTCGAATGCTATTCGGTTTTGGTGCAGCCTCGATCGAATCGAATGCGTTTGTCGGCGCTCGCCGCGTACTGGACGTATCAGGTGACGGCCCGAACAACTCCGGCCCGGCGGTCGATCCGGTCCGGGACTCGGCGGCAAACGCTGACGAGAACGCGGTGGTGCTGATCACTGCGAAATTTGAACGGCGGGCGGGCGTCGGTTCCGTTGGACGATGGAAATGATGATCGCAGCGGGGCCGTGCCGTGATACAGTCTCAGCAGCGCATGAACATTGGGAGGTGGGAATGCGTGACTTTGCATTCGCACTTGCGACTATGATGCTTGTCGCTGCGGCCGCGGCTGCCGAGGAGCCTCTTGTCTTCCATACAGCTCAATTCGAAGACGCCACCGTCGTCAGCCTCGGGCTCGTCAGCAACACGATGACGGAACGACCCGGATACGATTACGACGTCATCATTTCGCTTTCGCAAACCGACGCCCATAGCGGGGCGGTCTACAACGATGCGGGGAAACATCGGGCATTGGTCAAGTGCGGCGATCCGGCCAAGGTGTCGGTCAGGGGCGTCGACTACACGATCCCGCCCTCTGGCGCGGGCGGAGAAGACTGGAAGACCGACCTCTGGAGAGCCGTCTGCGAGACGCCCGTGTCGTAGTCCCGCGCATGCCCGGCACCTTCGGAATCGTTCTCTCGCAGCAGATACCAGACATCTATGGGGAGCCTCCGCCCCGGCAGGGCGGCTGACTTCAGGGACATCCATGCGGCGGTCGGAACCGGGCTCTGCAGCCGCGCGACCAGGTCGGATGAGATCACAAGGGGAGCGTCGAGCGACTTCGCCAGCGTTTCAAGGCGCTGCGCCACGTTCACCGCGTCGCCGATCACCGTGAACTCGCTGTGACAGCCGCTGTCGAGGACACCGCCGACGACAGTGCCATAGTGCAGCCCGATTGCAGCATCGAGAGCAGGATAGCCATTCCGAACGGCTTGGCTCCTCCAGTCGTTCAGCGCGTCGACCAGTTCGAGCGCGCATGCGAGCGCCCGGTCCGCATCGTCTTCCGCGGACCGCGGCTGTCCAAAAACGGCCATGACCCCGTCGCCGATGAACTTGTCCACCGTCCCGCCATGATCGAAGATCGTTTGAGAGACGAGCTGGCGGTATTCCGCGAGCACGGATGTAAGTTCCCGGGCGGCCACGGTTTCGGCGAAGCTGGTGAAGTCGCGCAGGTCAACGAACATGATCGCCGCGTTTCGGCGCTCCAGGCCCAGCGTTTCGCCGCGCTCCTGTAGTTCCGAAACAATAAACGGCGAGAAAAAACGCGAGAGATTGAGGCGCCGCTGATCCGCCTTCAGTGCCTCTTTGCGCGTCCGGTCGTGATCCCGCGCAAGCAGGTAGATGGCGAAGGCGGTGAAGCCGAAGGCGACCGTCAGGCCGAGGTCCTGATTGAAGAAGGACGCCAGCAGCGACATGGCATGGGCGGTATGGTGTCTGACTGCCGTAATCGCCAGCATGGCCACCCAGGCGACCAGGACGATCCCGGAAAAGACGAGGACGAGCCGGCGCTCGAGGTGGAGTCCTGCGTGGTTTAGCAGGATAAAAGCGACAACCAGGCTCGTAGTGGTCAGGTTGTGATTCTCGGTCACCGGTCCGGCAAGGATATGCGCGTAAAGGATTAGGGTGACCAGCGAGGCATCGAAAACAACGAAAAGCGTCTTGAGCCAGGATCGGCCGGGAAGGTAACGAGCGGTCGCCACCGAAGCGACGCTGATGACGAGGTAACCGATGACGACGGTTAGGTGCGTTGCTTCTGACCCCACATTGCTGTCGAGCAGAAAGTTCGCAACCAGGATCACGAAGGCGACGAACCGCAGGATGATGGAGCGGATCTCCGTTTTGAAGTCCCACTGGGGGTGGAGCGAAGACGTCATGTTCGGTCACTTGGAGGAGCTTGGATTGGTCGCGGTTCATACCGGGAATGGAGGGGCGGGACGCGGCCGGCCTTCGGCCGCGTCCGTTATCGAGATCACTTGACCTGCGTTACGGTCAGCTTGCCGTTGACGCGCTCGGCGACGAACTCGATGTTCGCGCCTTCCTTCAGCTTCTCCATGATGGCGTCGTCCTGGACGCGGAAGACCATCGTCATCGCCGGCATGTCCAGCGACTTCAGTTCCTCGTGGATCAGCGTGACCTTCTTGGCCTTGGCGTCGACCTTCTTGACGGTGCCCTTGGTGAATTCGGCGGCGAGAGCGCCGTAGGCGGTGCCGACAGCGAGGGCAGAGGCGAGGGTGAGCCTGACGAGTGTTTTCATGTTCTTTCCTTTCCTGTGACTACTTCTTCGCAACGCTGATGTCGCCGTGCATGCCAGCATCGTAGTGGCCAGGCACCAGGCAGGCGATCTTGAACGTGCCGTCGTTGGTGAACTTCCAGATGATCTCTCCAGATTCTCCAGCCGCGAGGCGGATGGCATTCGGATCGTCGTGCTCCATCTCTGGGAACTTCTCCATCACCGCCTTGTGCTCCATGATCTTGTCTTCCTGATCGAGCACGAACTCGTGGTCGAGTTCCCCCGCGTTCCTGATCGCGAAGACAATGGTCTGGCCCTTGCGGACTTTGAAGGACGAAGGAGTGAAGAGCATCTTGCCGTCGCTCGTCTCCTTCATCGTGACGCGGATCGTCTGGCTGGCGTTGGCCTTCTTGCCGGGCTCGCCGACAGCCATGGCTTCGCCGTGGCCGCCCGCGTGATTGCCGGAGGCGAGCGCCGGAGTGGCAAGCGCAGCGACGAGAAGTCCGAGGATTGCAGGTTTCATTGTGTGGTCCTTGGGTTGGTTGAAGATCGGCATGCGGGATCAGCCGTGGTTCGAATGCTTCGGCGTGATCCGGGTCTTTGCGTCCTTGGCCTTGGTCCAGTCGGGAAGCTCGCCCGTCCACTCCCAGGCCTGGGTTCCGGGCGGGTTTTCGTACCAGCCGGGATCGGCGTAATCGCCGGCCGAGATGCCCTCGCGCACCTTGACGACCGAGAACATGCCGCCCATTTCGATGGGGCCGTGCGGCCCCCAGCCGGTCATCATCGGGATGGTGTTCTCGGGGATTTCCATTTCCATCTCGCCCATGTCGGCCATGCCCTTGGTGCCCATCGGCATGTATTCCGGCCGGAGCTTCTTGATCTTCTCGGCGACTTTCGTCTTGTCGACGCCGATGAAAGTCGGGATGTCGTGCCCCATGGCATTCATCGTGTGGTGCGACTTGTGGCAATGGATCGCCCAGTCGCCCTCGTACTTGGCGTCGAACTCGTAGGCCCGCATCGCACCGACCGGAATGTCGATGCTGACTTCCGGCCAGCGGGCCTCCGGGCGCACCCAGCCGCCGTCGGTGCAGGTGACCTCGAAGTCGTAGCCGTGCATGTGGATCGGATGATTGGTCATGGTAAGATTGCCCACGCGCACCCGCACCCGGTCGTTCTTGGAAACGACGAGCGGGCTGATGTCCGGAAACACCCGGCTGTTCCAGCACCACATGTTGAAGTCGGTCATCTCCATGACGCGCGGCACATAGGAGCCGGGATCGATGTCATAGGCGTTGAGCAGGAAGACGAAGTCACGGTCGACCGGCATGAACTTCGGGTCCTTGGGATGCACGACGAAGAAGCCCATCATCCCCATCGCCATCTGCACCATCTCGTCGGAATGGGGGTGGTACATGAAGGTGCCCGATTTCACGAGGTCGAACTCGTAGACGAAGGTCTTGCCGACCGGGATGTGCGGCTGTGTCAGTCCGCCGACGCCATCCATGCCGGACGGCACGAGCATGCCGTGCCAGTGGACAGTCGTATGTTCCGGCAGCCTGTTGGTGACGAAGATACGCACCCGGTCGCCTTCGACGGCCTCGATCGTCGGACCCGGCGACTGGCCGTTGTAGCCCCAGAGATAGGCGGTCATTCCTTCCGCCATCTCCCGTTCGACCGGTTCGGCGACGAGGTGGAACTCCTTGACGCCGTTATTCATCCGGTAGGGCAGGGTCCAGCCGTTGAGGGTGACGACGGGGTTGTAGTCGGGGCCGGACGTCGGCCGGACCGGGGCTTGCGTCTGCGCCGTCTCCATGATGGCCGCTTCCGGAAGGCCCATGTTAGAGGTCTTCGCCCAGGCGGCGGTCGACACCAGTGCGGCGCTCGCGCCGAGCAATTGTCTTCTGTTGAACATGTCCTGTTCCTTTCTCAGTGTCCGCCACCGCCGCTCTCGGCGGCGGCCGCGACTTCCGTTTCGCCGGAGGCCGCGCCTGCGCCGCCGCCATAGATCGCGGGGGCAAGATTGGCTTCGGCCAGCCAGAAGTCGCGCTTGGCATTGACGGCAAGCAGGATCGAATTGACCTTCTCGCGGCTGTCGGCGAGCAGCTCGAAGGTGTTGGTGATCATCGCGTTATAGGTGAGGAGGGACTCTTCCTCGATCTTGGTGCGCAACGGTACGACGCTGTTTTGGTAATGCCGGGCGATGTCGTAATTGGCGCGGTAGGCCTGGTAGGCAGACCGTGCCTCGGAGCGGACGTTGACGGCCTTTTCCGCGAGCAGGTTCGCCGACCGCATGTAGGCGAGCTCCGCCTTGCGCATGCGAGCTTTGCCACTGTCAAAGATTGGGATGACGAATTCGAGCTCGGCCTGGCCGGTCGTCTCGGTCTCCACATTGCCATCCTCCTTTTCCCGTTCGGTCTCGAAGCCGGTTAGGAGTTCGAGATCGGTGACGTAGCGGGTCGCTTCGGTCAGCCTATAGGATTTGGCCGTCGCTTCGAGGTCGAGCTTCGCCATATGGAGATCGACGCGGCGCTGCAGCGCCTCCGCCTCGATGAGGTCGCGCTTCATCAGGCCCTTGGGTAGGGAGGGCAGGCGGTTCGGAACCTCATAGTCGATGTCCGAGCCCCAGAGCCCCATCAGCCGCGTCAGCTGCTCCTTGGCGAGACGAGCCTCCAGCCGCGCTTTTGCCGTCTGTCCTGCCAGTTCGGCGTAGAAGACGTGCTCGCGGGCCTGCGCTCCCTTGGTCATCGCTCCGCTCTCGCCGAGTTTCTGGGCAAGCTCGGAGGCGGCGTCGGCTGCCGCCTGCGCCTGGTTGAGCTGGGCGACGGTTTCCAAGGTCGCGACGGCGTTGATCCAAGCGCGACGCGTGTCCGCGGCGAGCTGCAAGGTACGCAGTGCTGCGTTCAACTGTGCCTGCCTGAAACGGGTGTCGGCGATGGCAATGTCCCGCTCACGCGTCGCAAGCGCCAGGATGTTGGAGGCGATTACGCCCTCGACGGACCTGAACGCCTCGATTCCCGGCGCCCCGATGCCGTTGAAGCCGATTGCGACCGTCGGGTTGACGAACATCGTCGACTGCCAGGCGTCGGCGGCTGAGTCGCCGAGGTCGGCATAGGCCGCCTGCAGCCCCTTGTTGTTGAGAAGCGCCACCTGCACCGCGGTCTCGACGTCGATGGACTTCTTCGCCATCAGCGTCTTCACCCGGTCCGACACGACACGGGCCTGCTGCTGGTTCTGCACCCAGACGGTCTGTTTTCCGATCGCACCACCGGTCCTTGCCTCGACCGAGGAAAACCCGGCGTTCTTCGCCGCATATTCAGTCGCCGACACGCAGCCGCCGAGGATCAGCGGAAGAGCTATCATCGCAGCCAGTTTCATCCGGTTCCCGATCATGACGCGTCCCCTTCCGGAGCCCGCGCGTCATTCTGGTTGCGCCACGGCTTGGGATCGACCGGGACACGGTGGGTATAGCCCGATACCGGGCTCGAATATCTGAGAGGGCGGACTTCGACCTGGGAGGCGGCGAGGTTGCCCGAAGCAATGACATCGGGAGGCAATGTGGAGGCGCATCCGCTGGCAACTAGCGGCAGAGCGACCACAAAAAACAAAGGTCTCATGGTTATATCCGAATAGGAGATTGCAGCGGCGTTCGAGCAAATCACGCTCGCGAACGCACGAATTCGACCCGCAAAGGGTGGCTGGTCCTACTCAGATGTTCGGAGGGCGGTGGAGCGTCGGCAACTCACCGATGATATGGGCGTCATCAATGAATTCGCGGATGGATGCCACCTGGGGGCCGCCGACGGGGACGCTGCCTGACACGATGGCCATGCTGACACAAAAGCCTTGGCAGCAGTCGGTCTTCGCCAGCTTCTGGGCGTCGTCAGGGGACTGGTCGTGATTGCCGTGCACATGCTCGCCACTCGCGACCTCCTGGTGGTCGCGGGGTTGGGAGACCTCGAGATCGGACCACGCTCCATGCATGGCAGCGGAAGCTGTTGGCAGGGAGTATCCCGCCAGCGACACGACAATCACCAAGCGGATCAGAATCAGCATCTTCTGCAGTGTGATTCGAAACATACCCATGCCTCGCAGGACTAGCATCGGTCCCGAAATTGTCAATTGTCAGCTCGTATAGATAGACGATTCGCGTCTATTATGTGGCACCGCAACGATCCGGGATCGTCGTCGACACCGATGCTGAATACGTATGTAAAGGTTCCAACGATGGGAAGGTCAAGCGTGAAAATGGCCGGGAGTGGAAAGAGGCATTCCCCGTTCCTGTCCCTCGATCCGCAAGAGGTTCGATGACGAGTCTGACCGCGTGTCTCAGCCTTTTCCTGGTTGCATTCGGCGCTGCCACCGTGCTGCCTTTCCAGTCCGAACCCGTGCCTGTTGGCCTGCTTGCGTCAGGCAAATTCTCGATGTCCTGACTTCTCGTCGTCGCCAGCGTCGACAACGTGCTGGGATCGGTCTGCAATTGGGTGCTTGGACGCTTCGTTGACCGGTTTCACGACCGCGCATGGTTTCCAGTGAAGGCGGCCCCACTGGAGAAGGCAGGCGGATAGTACCGGCGCTACGGCCGCTGGTCGCTGCTCCTCTCCTGGATGCCGATCGTCGGTGACGCGCTGACTGTGCTTGCGGGTGTTTTGCGGGAGCCGTGCTGGTCCTTCCGCCTGCTGGTATCGCGAAAAAGGGGCGCTACATTGTCCTCGCCGCAGCGACGCTCGGAACTCGGCATTTGATGAATTCTCACGCCGGTCGGTCCGCAACGACTGGAGCAAGGAAGATTTGGAGGGTCGTCGCTCAAGCAGTCTCCATTCAGCCGGAGCCATCCAGTCTCACTTTGATCGCCTTCATCTGCTCGATCTCCTTGCGCTGGCCTTCAGAGATTTGTTTGCACAGATTGACCATTTCCTCGTCCGCGAGCTTCGCTTCGCGGCACATCAGAATTGCTCCTGAATGGTGCGGGATCATCGAGGCGATGAACTGGTTGTCGTCGATCAGGGTCTGGGTGCGCGTTCCCGCAAACGCCACAACAAAAATGGCCGCCAGGCCGAGATATAGGGCCAGGTTCAGGCCCTTGTTCTTGTACATCCCGGCCATGGTCGCCAGCATGATGATGCCCATCGGAGCAACCATCGTGAGCGCCATGTAGAACGTGTTGAGGTTGTTACGGAAATCGGCCCAGCCGTTGATCATGGAGAACATCACGAAATACATGACGACAAGGCTGAGCACCATGTTGACGGCGAACATCAGGTAATGGTGGCGTGTCGTGTCATGGTTGTGCATCGATTGGCTGTAGTGCTCTCTCATGACGACCCTCCGCTCAACAGGATACCAAAAGGCCCGAGGTAGCCTTAGGAACCAGCGGCTTGGTTGTTCGTTCCCTCACAAGCCGTTCTGGATTGCGCACTTGCAACCCAATTCAGGTCAATAAAGATAAGGAGCCGCGCATCTTGATGACGGAGCCGACAGCGCGGCCTTTGCCTTCGTCGAACTCGTATGACATCCGCCCGCCAAGCATCATCATCGACGGCTTCTGCATGTGTGAGCCAAGGCTCGCCTGGTCGTCGAGATAGTCAAAGAGCACTTCTGCGGACGCTGCGATATCGGCCACGGATTGTGCCGCGTAGGCATAGGTCATTTGAGATCGTCCGTCTTCACGGGGTGGTCCGCATGGTCATGGCGGTGTCCGCCATGGCCATGGAAGAGATGCATCAGCGGGCAGGCAAGCAGCAGCAGGTAGGGTGCGAGACCTAAGGCGTGCTGCCAGTGCTCACGCAAAACGAAGAACGCGGCGATCACCGCGAGCGAGGCGGCGAACAGTGTCCATCTGCGATCTAAGGTCATATCCGAGCACTCCTTAACCTGAGCGAATTGCCGATCACGCTGACCGACGAGAGGGCCATGGCGGCGGCTGCGATGATCGGCGAAAGCAGAAGCCCGAGGGCAGGATAGAGCACGCCAGCCGCAACTGGGACGCCAGCGGCGTTGTAGATGAAGGCGAAGAAAAGGTTTTGCCGGATGTTCGCCATCGTGGCGTGACTGAGTTGCCGTGCCCGTACAATTCCTTGCAGGTCGCCCTTAAGCAGCGTCACGCCAGCGCTCTCGATGGCCACATCGGTGCCGGTACCCATAGCAATCCCGACGTCGGCGGCGGCAAGCGCCGGGGCGTCATTGACGCCATCGCCCGCCATCGCGACGATCCTGCCCTCGGTACGCAGACGCGCGACGATCTCGCTTTTGTGTTCCGGCAAGACCTCCGCCTCGACCTCCTTGATCCCGAGCTTCCTGGCAACGGCATTGGCTGTGGTCTTGTTGTCCCCGGTGAGCATCACCACGCGCACGCCGTCCTTGATGAGCGCTTCTACTGCGGCGGGTGTCGTCCCCTTGATCGGATCGGATATTGCGAACAACCCGCCGAGACGACCGTCGATGGCGGCGAAGATGACGGTCGCTCCTTCGTCGCGCAGCTCTTCCGCCTCTTGCGAAAGGGCGGAGACGTCCACCCCTTCCTCGGACATGATCCGGGGGCTGCCGAGAATCAGCCTGCGGCCATCGACGAAACCGGTCACGCCCTTGCCAACTGGGCTGTCGAAGTCTTCCGCCTTTCCGAGTGCCACACCGCGCTCGTTGGCGGCGTCAACGATGGCGGTGGCGAGAGGATGCTCGCTCGACCGCTCCAGCGTTGCTGCCAGTCGCAGGAGGTCCTCCACCGGAGTGCCGTCCGCCGCGACGATCGAGGTGATCTTCGGTTTGCCCTCGGTCAGGGTTCCCGTCTTGTCGACGACCAGCGTATCGATTTTTTCGAAGCGCTCGAGCGCTTCGGCATTCTTGATCAGCACGCCGACACGAGCACCCTGTCCAACGCCGACCATGATCGACATCGGCGTGGCGAGACCCAGTGCACAGGGGCAGGCGATGATTAGCACAGCCACTGCGGCGACGAGTCCATGGGTGAAGCGAGGTTCCGGCCCGACAGCGATCCATGTGGCGAACGCGATGATAGCGATGAGAATGACAACGGGGACGAACCAGCCGGAGACTTCGTCGGCCAGCCGCTGGATCGGAGCGCGAGACCGTTGGGCCTCGGCGACCATGCGGACGATCTGCGACAGCATAGTGTCGCGGCCGACCTTGCCCGCTTCCATGACGAAGCCGCCCGTCTTGTTCATCGTGCCGCCGATCAGCTTCCCGCCAACCTCCTTGGTGACCGGCATCGACTCCCCGGTGATCATCGATTCATCGACTGAACTGCGGCCCTCGACGAGCGTCCCGTCGACCGGCACCTTTTCACCCGGACGGACGCGCAGCCGGTCGCCGACGGCAACGGCTTCGAGCGGCACGTCCTCGTCGTTGCCATCGCCGCGGATGCGGCGGGCGGTCTTCGGCGCAAGGTCGAGGAGGGCGCGGATGGCGCCGCCCGTTTGCTCACGCGCTTGCAGTTCCAAGACCTGCCCGAGCAGTACCAGCACGGTGATGACGGCAGCCGCCTCGAAGTAGATCGCGACCGAACCTTCCTCGGAACGGAACGTCGCCGGAAACAGACCAGGGAAGGCGGTGGCAACTACGCTGTAGACCCAGGCGACGCCCGTGCCCATCGCGATCAAGGTGAACATGTTGAGATGCCGGGTGAGGATCGACTGCCAGGCCCGCTCGAAGAAGGGAGCGCCTGCCCAGAGGACCACGGGGGTCGCGAAGAGAAGCTGCAGCCAGTTCGACGTCTGGGAGCCGAGCAGCATATGCAAGTTGGTGAGGTGACCGCCCATTTCGAGCGCCAGCACAGGCAGCGTCAGAGCCAGACCGATCCAGAACCGACGCCGCATGTCGGTGAGTTCCGGACTGGGACCGGTTTCGGCGGTGACGACTTCCGGTTCGAGGACCATGCCGCAGATCGGGCAGTGGCCGGGGCCGATCTGCCGCACCTGCGGGTGCATCGGGCAGGTGTAGATCACCCCGTCCTGCTGCGCGGCCTGCTTGTCGGCGGCGCGAGCAGATGTCGCATGCTGATCGGCATGGTGGTGGTGCTCGTGACTTTTGGGTCGGTGGTGATGCTTATGCTCGTCCATTGGACTTTCTCCGTAATGGTACTCGCCGATAACAAAGTTAGCGCCCGGCACCTCGGCGCCAACGGTCTCGTCCAGAGCCGGGCCCGCCAAATCTCCGTTATGCATAGGCGACGAAGGACATCATTCCCGATGCCATGTGATAGAGGTGGTGGCAGTGGAGTGGCCAACGGCCTGGATTGATGGCGTCGAAGGCGACGCTTACACTGCCCATCGGCGGCACGAGCACGGTATCCCGCACCGCTCCCTTGAGGGCCCTTCCGCCTATATCGGTGACCTGGAAATGATGCCCGTGGAGATGCATCGGGTGCGCCATCATCGAATTGTTGCGCATGACGACGTCGATTCTCTCTCCTTCCCGGACTTCGAGGCCGTTGCCGCCCTCGACGCGCCAGTCGTAACCACTCATGCTGCCCTTCAGCGTGAGTTCGAAACGCCGGTCGATCGGACGCGCGGGAAGCGATGCGGTGGCTGCCAGCCGTTGTTCGAGATCGAGACCGACGACCGGACCGGTTTCCGCCCCTCGCGAGGCAAGCTTGCCAATCTTGGCTCTGGAGGGAGCAAGGATGATGCCCGTGCGATGATCCGAGCCCTCCCGCAAGGCGAGGACCGGATGAGCCTCGGCAGCTTTGGGAAGCTCAAGTCGGATATCGAGCCTCTGACCCATCGAGATCGGGAAGCGGCTTCCGGAAACAGGCTGGATCGCGTGCCCGTCGACGGCGATCAACTGCCCCTGCAGTGCCCCGATATCAATCGTGAAGGCGGTCGCCGTCGCGCCATTGATGATGCGCAGGCGGACGCGCCCTCCGTTTTCGATGGCAACCACCTCCGGATCATCGAGCGTACGGTCGTTGGCGAGATAGGCGTCGTATTCGATGTCGTTCAGGTCCATGGCGGCCATTCCTGGCATCGCCATGCCGGACATGTGGCTGCCGTGCATGTTGGCTGCCATGCCCTGCATCATGGCATCGTGGCCCATCCCGTGACCGCCTGACGGTCCCTTCAGCTTGGCGAGCAGTTCCTCGGCTGGTGTAAAGGAGAAGTCATGAAGCAGGACGACCACCTCCTGCTCGTCGAGTTTCCTGTCGTCGGCGGTTCGCACGATCAGGGGCGCGGCAAGCAGGTTCTGTTCCTGCAGCGTATGCGCGTGCATCCAGTGGGTGCCGCCGGAGCCGACGGGAAAAGTATAGCGCCGGGTCTCTGCTGCCTTTAGAAGCGCGGCCGGATTGTCCGGCACGCCGTCCATGCCCCAGGGCGGAGCGAGCCCGTGCCAGTGGATGAGGGTGGCTTCGCCGCCTTCGTTCGACAAGGCTACGTCGAACGGGGTATCCGCGTCGAGCGTCAGTCCGACGGAGCCATCGGGTTGGACAAGCCCGAAGACGTCGGCGGCTTTGCCGTTTACCTCGATCACGCGTTTCGTAATTGAAAGCGAGTGGGTGCCCACACCTGACGATGCTGCCTTGCTGTTCTGTGCCCAGGCAGTGGTGGGATAAATTGCGGCACCCGACGCGGCGACTACGACGCCCGACATCAGACTACCAAGGAATTCACGACGTTTCATATTGTTTGACCTCTCGTTCCGTACCGGTCGTCGCCGACGAAGACCGCGTCTCTCGGATGCGACCATGAAAGGGCCGCCGAACGGCGGCCGCGTTTCATCCGGAAGATCGAGGAGGGCCGATGGCGGGTCGCGAATTGATGTCGATGATGGGGCGCTGCGGGTCGAAGTACCGGTGACCGTCGGACTTCAGGGCAATTCCGACGGAAAATGGTGCCGGGAACAGGGCATTGCACAGGCTGCAGGCACTTTTGCAGCACGCCTTCTGGTCGCCGGGTTCGATGTCAACGTGTAGAGCGGTGTCGCCCTGCGAAGAGACGACATGCTCCATGCTGATGGTGTGTGGCTCGCAATTGACGAGGGCGGCCTCAGCCGTCGGCGCGAACAGAAACATAATTGCGACCAAAATGGCCAGCAACTCTCTTGCACGTTTCCGGACGGTCTGGCTGGCGGCGATCATGTTTCGCTCGACCCTTTGTGCTGTATTCAAGCACAGTGCGCGATGGTTGCAAGCCTCGCCTTGACCCTGATCAACTGGCGGCAAAGTCTGATGGAGCGCATTGGCTCGTGCTCTGGGAAAGGATGGCATCTGGATGTGTTTGAATGCGGCGAAATGGTCTGGCCTCATCCTTGCGGCGGTTGCCGCCATCTCGGCGGCGGCGGCACAGGAAGTTTCATCTGACGACGTCGTTCAGGAGAGGCAGCAGGACATGAAGGTGATGGCGGCCGCCGCCAAAAGCATCAACGCCATGTTCAAAGGCACGTCACCCTACGATGCGAAGTCGTTCAAAGCGGCCGCCGAAATCATCCGACAGCATTCGGGGGAAAAGCTCTCGGCGCTGTTCGACGGTTCCGTCACTGCCGCCGGATCGAAGGCCACTGCGAACATCGAATCCGAACGCCCGAAATTCGATAAATTGGCCGCCGATCTTGGCGTCTATGCCTCGGCGCTATCAGTTGCGGCCGCCCGCAACCCGGATGTTCTCGGTCCCGGAATGCGCATGCGGGCAGGCGATGCAATGATGGGCGGGCCGCTCGCGAAGAAAAGCACGGCCGTGCGCGACCCGACGTCCATGCCCGCCGAACATGCTTTCCATCTAATGCTGCAGACTTGTACCTCCTGCCACGCGAAGTTTCGCGTCCAGACCGAGTAGTCATAGGTGCCGAGTTTGCTTCGTTACATCCGTTTCGGAGGTGGTCCTGTTGTTTGCGCCAACCGTATCATGTCAACCCTGGCGGCTTGTAGATCGAGAGCACGGCCGTCGTGATCAGTACGACAATACCGCGAGCAGCATGGATCACGAGCGAATATCTCAAACTTAGAAGACCGACGTCAGCTAACGTCGCTTGATTGCCGCCGCCGCGACATAGATGATGACCGCCAGTTGGAGCAGCAGAAGTCATGACCTCCACCAGACCGTTGAGACGAAGTATCCTCGCGCGGCCGGATGGCCGTCCGGGGCGGGACCCTGGGGATGATCGGAGACTTATTCCAACTTGGTCATCATCCCCTTCTGTAGTTTGCCACCGGTTGGCAAAGGAGGTCCGCCGCTCAATCGGTGAGAGCTATGCCCGCTGTGCTCCGCCTTGTGCGGAAGGCTTGGCCCCTCCCGAGAATCGGAAAAATGTGCCATGATCTCCCCAATGCGTACGCTGCGACTCCCATTGCTCGTGATCGCCGTGGTGATGGCGCCGATTACGCCCGCCGCGGCGCACTCGCTTGAGGAGGTCGACCAGGACCTCCGCGACAAGGAGCAATACTTCCAGCCAATGGACAGCGTAGCGCCCGGCTTCACGTTGCAGGACGCCAGGGGCCGGTTGGTCAACCACGGTGACTTCCTTGGCAAGGTTGTCGTCCTCAATTTCGTTTACCAACTGCCCGGCTGTCTGTCCGCTTCACGCCGAACGGATCGCCGAGTTACAGGCGATGATCAATCAGACGCCGATGAAGAAGATGGTTGAATTCGTCACCATCACCACGGACCCAAGGCGGGACATCGGCCTGGTCCTGATTGATAATGGCAAGGCGCATGGTCTTGACCCCGTAAACTGGGCTTTTCTGACATCTGCCCCGCATGAGCCCGAGGACACAACCCGCAAGATTGCCGGAGCCTACGGGCTCAAGTTCACGGAGGGCGAGGGCGGCATGCAGATGCACGGGATCATCACCCACGTGATCGATCAGGATGGCCGGCTGCGTGCCCGCTTTCACGGGTTGAGGTTCGAGCCGGTCAATCTAGTCGTTTTCGTCAACGCCCTGACAAACCGAGTCCAGGATCGGCACGCGCACGCGCAGTCGAGTCTCTGGGACATGCTCAAAGGAGCGTTTCGATGGTAGCACAACAGTCCAACAGTTCGGCGACCAGCCCGTCCCACCACGCTCCCGACATGGGAAGGCGGAACAGCCGCCTGAGATCCTTAGTAATCGCCTCGCTTAGCCTGGGCGGAGTTGTCCGTCGTGCTTTCTGCCCCGGCAATGTTGTTTGCGGCCGGCGTCTTTCTACCGCCTCGCAAGACCGACGACCTCACCGCCGATGGCGCGGCTATCTGCTCGACAACCCTCAGCGACGAAGCGACGATGAAGCGGCAGTCTGCGCGCGCAGGGAGACGGCCCACCCAGGAGTTCAGGAGCGCCGGCGGTGCGACCCACGTATCGCGATCTCGCGATAGGTGACCTCTAGCGGGCCAATGGTACCCCCGGCTGACAGCAGGCCGGGCGCTTCAAGGACTTTCAGCAGATGCAGGCGACCGTGGAACGGAGTGGCATTCCGCGTGTTTACCGAAATTCTTGAACAACGAGGATCCATCATGCACAGCTTCACGCCGCAGTTGTTCCTGCATTTGGGATTCGTCGTCGTTGGCTTGTGCTCCCCAGGCGATGCGTCGGCGCATAGCGCCCCGTCAGGATGGTACTATCCCTACCAGTGCTGTAGTGACCGCGACTGCCAGCCGGTCCACGGTGCCGCGATCACGGAAGGGCCTGAAGGATACGTAGTTCAAGAAACAGGCGAGATCATACGCTACCTGGATTCGCGCGTGAAAACCTCTCCAGATGGTGAGTTCCATCTATGCTTGCGTCCGGGCAAAATCCGCTCTCGGGCGATATGTCTCTTTGTGCCACCCCGATCATTTTAGGCTGAACATCCGTCCTGTAGCACATCGCGCATGGAGCGCATCGGTCGCCTTCGCCCCCTCATACTGGCCGGGCGGAGCTCATAATTAAGGAACCGTTGGCGCGCTGGGGGGGGGACACCTAGCGACAATGTGAATCGTCCCGACCGTCGTTCCTTGAAAGCCAGTCGTTTATCGGAGCTTAGGAGAGGGCGAAATGGCGACACTGCGAACGTCCTGCTGGCGAGCTCAATGCTTGTGCCTGGGACGCCAGGCTTTGCAGAAGACGCACATCATGCCGACGCCCCAGCCGGGCAGGCGAGTGAGCAAATCGTGCAACCGCAAATCCCTGCCACCAACCCCTGCGCCATGACGCCAAGCAGCATGATATGCAGTGACATGATAGCCGGCATGATGGGGATGATGCGCCGCCAGGTTTCCACGGGCATGATTGCCGCTGGACAGGGACAAAAGGGGCAAGGCGGAATGGGGCGATGGAGTAGGTGATGGCCCCTGAACATGTCGAAGGACGCATCGCGTTCCTGAAGGCGGAGCTCAAGATAACGTCCGAGCAGGAGTCACTGTGGAACGTATTCGCCGAGGTTCTGCGTGCCGCCGCCCGCAACGCGCCGGGGGGGCATGATGCAGATGCCGGGTCCGATGGGCG
>NZ_JADYVE010000030.1 GCF_020193655.1 Ensifer sp. IC3342 | reverse complement strand
TCAGTTCACCACCCCGATCGCAGTTGAACGTCTGAGATCCTCATCGCCAAGCAAGAATATGCCGGTCCGGAATGCGGCCCGAACACGTCATTCGGGGATCAGCTTGGCGACGACCGCTTGCCACCCATATTTGGTGTTTGATGATGGTATACTAGACTACTCGCTGTCTTGGGCCGTGCGGACGAATTTGGCCCAAGCATAGGCCTGCGAAACGACGACGGCTTGCCGGGACTGTCCACTCAAACCTTGCCATATGGCGAGGCGTCACCGGCAGGCCGTCGTCGAGGAAAGAGATGGCACTGGCGGGGCGTGAATGGCCACACCGGGGTGGAACCCATGGAACGACGCGACGAGAAACAGGAGAACCTTTCCCGGCTCGAACGGGCTGCGCAACAGACTGCAGATCCAAAAAAGATGCAGCAGAAGGCGAAAAAGCCCGAGGAAAAATTTCGCTTCAGCTTTCGCAAGGCAGACGTGTGGTGGACGGTTGGCTTCGCTGCCGCCGCCTTGCTGCTTTTTGGCATCCAAGTGCTGCTCAATTGGCGCATAGAATGGCTTGACGCGGCTTTGCAGGTCCGCGTGCGGAACTACGTCAGGGGCGGCCTTGTCATTTTCGTTTTGCTGACCGTGGCGAATGTTATCGAAGTCTTTCTGATAGGCCGAATTCCCAATCGTGTTTCGCGTTTTAACCTGATACGAATTTTTCGATTGGTCGTCGTCATCGCCGTCGTCTTCGTGGCCATTTCAGTTTTATTCGTGAACTGGTACGGCGCGGTTGTTTCGCTCGGCCTGATTTCATTAATTCTCGGCTTTGCGCTGCAAATGCCGATCTCCAGTTTCATCGCGTGGATTTATATTCTGGCCAGGGCGCCTTATCGCGTTGGTGACCGCATCCGCATCGGCGATGCCCATGGCGATGTCGTTGATGTCAGCTATCTCGACACGACGTTATGGGAATTCGGCGGCGAATATCTTTGGACCGACCATCCGAGTGGACGCATCATCAAGTTTCCGAACTCCACCGTCTTCGACACGCCGGTCTTCAACTACTCCTGGCCGCTGTTTCCCTACGTCTGGAACGAAATCAAGTTCCAGCTGGCGTATGAAAGCGATTTGGAATTCGTAGCGCTAACGATGAGAGAGGTCGTCGAAGAGCAACTCGGCGATATCATGAGCCAGAAGGTGAAGGTCTATAAGCACATCCTATCGAAAACGCCGGTGGACGAACTCGAAGTGAAGGAGCATCCCGTGGTTCATTTTCGCGTCAGTGAAAACACCTGGCTGGAGGCCATCGTACGTTACCTCGTGCCGCCGAAGGAAGCGGGGCGCACCAAGACACGCTTGATCAAGGAAATGCTGGCGCGAATGAATGCGGAACCCGATCGTGTGCTGTTTCCGAAGAGCAATTTGAGGTGAACTTCCTTGCGTTTCTCTGCGGTGCGTTGCAGGCGGCGCAACTGAGTGTGATGTTCGCAATCGGGCACGTTAGCGGACGTTCAAGACGCTTATGGATACGCGGCCGCCTCGAACGCAATGCTGTCACGATGGCTGCCTCGTGTCGGCTTTCCACCCTAGTGAGACCTACGGGACACGTGTCCGGCATCAGCGTTTTATGGTCCACGTAGTCGGGACCAATGCACTCCTCGTCCGAGGCCAAATCTCCAAACAATTCGGCATCAACGATGAACGACAGCTTTTGCGGCATCCGCTGACATGGGACGTCCTCGGGACCGCTTCTCCATATTGAGCAGCCTTGAATAGATTCAGATCCGGCGACAAGATCGGCGCGATTGGCGCCGTCTCGAAAAACAACTGAGTTTTAGAAAGGCCAGAAGCCAGCGAGATAGGTCGCGGTCTCATTTAGCCAAACCATCGAGTCGCGATACCAGGCCGATTCAAGGACTTCCTGGACGAAGGCTAGAAACATGGCGACGACGAAAATGAAGGCAAACACCTTCCCCAGGCCATCCTCTTTGGTGGAATCGGTCTGGATGACGTATTGTTGACGGTTATCGTTGAGCATCGCCTCTTAACGGTCCCGGTCGTCGCGGTCGCGTTCCCTCTGTTCCATCTGTTCCCGCTCTAGCTCCTCGAGACGAGGAATATGCTGTGGGGCGGGGTCTGTCCGTGTCGTTTCTCCGCTGCGCTGAGCGGCCTCCTTATCCCTATTTAGACGACCTTGTAGGCGATTTGTAGCATCGACGGTGGACGCCAACTCGTGAGCTTCGCGCGTCTCGTTGTCGATCGGCTGCCGATCAGGCTCGTCGCGGACTACGCGCCGCTGGTCGGCAACAGCATCCACATTCCCGGGCGTCTTGTCCTTTTCTTCGATCGGCCGATCGTCGTTGCGGTTGATGACGTCTGCGCGCCCGTCATCCTGTCGGTCCTGCACTTCGGCTTGTTTTTCCGCGCGGTCGATGGCCTGTCGCAAATCCTGGTCCTGCTCGGCAACGTCTCTGAGGTAGCTGTTTCCATCGACAGCCAACTGCGCGGCCCTTTCCATCGCCTGCTGAAGGCCGGCTTGCATCCCGCCGCGGTCGGCCGAAAACTCGCCGGCCGCGATCCGATCAAGTCCCTCTCGGTAGTGCTCGATTTCGATCATAGCCTCGTTGCCGGCCCCAACAACAGCCTCGCCGTGTTTGGCGACCGCAGCGTCCCACTCGTCGTTGGCCGGATCACGCGGCTCGCTGCGGAGCGATTCAACACCTTGCTCCGCCAATGCCTCTTTGCGCTGCTCGTAAAGGTCCACCAGCTCACGCTTCTGATTGACGAAATCTCGGGCCAGGACGGCTATCTCGTCAAAGTCCGCCCGATCATCTGCCGAGACCGACCGCTCCAACTTGAACAAGGCCGTCTCGACCTTCTTCTCGTAGGTCTCAAACTCTGCCCGTGAGATTTCGCGCAATTCCTGACCCTCCAAAACCATCTCCTGCAACGTAGCCAAATTGATGCGGAAGGTCGAACCAAAATCCGCGCGAATGATAGTGCCGCTTGCGTCCGTCTGCGCTGTCGAAACGCTTGCTTCTAAATACTTTTGATGCTGCGTGGCATAGGCCGCGACTTGACGGTCGTCACCCGCCAGAGCGACCTTCTGCCACGATTCCTGCGCCTTTATGATGTACTGCCGGCTCCGATCGCTCTTCGCGACCGTGCGTCGGCCGCTACGCTTGGCGTCGTATCGCGCCTGCGCCGCCTCGCTCGTCCCGACATGCTCCGTGCGGCCCTCGCGGCTCACCGGCCGGACCTGGGTGCGCGTGAATGCCGGCGGGGTGGCAAACTCGCGCCGGTCGGTCATTTCCATCTCAATGCCGTGCTCCCGCGCCTTCTCTGCCATGACGGATCGCCATTCGCGAAACACGGCAGGCGTCGTCTCGATGCGATCACCGGAATCCGATTTCATCGCCACGATCGCATGGGCATGCACATGCGGACGCTTTCCCCCCTCCCCCGCTTCTTTCGGATCGCTAGCCGGATCGTGCATGGCGAAGACATACCGGTGGCCAGCAAACTGATGCGCCAGGAAGTCGCGAACCGCGCCTTCAAAGGCGGCAACATCGGTTCCGGCCCGCGCCGACATGATGACGTGCATCACGTCGCGGCTCTTCCGGCTGTGGAGCTCGCCGCGCCATTCCTTCTGCACCAGGTCGCCCGCCACCTTCTCATTCGCTATCGACTGGCCGCGATCGTCGCAAACGTCGTCGTGCCGATCGACCAGTCTGCGCAAGCGGCTGGCGCCGAACTCGACGCCATTTCCGTAGCCATGAAACGAGAACTTCGCCGCAGCCTCGCCCGCGGCCGCGCTGGCGTCGTATCGGCCCTGGATGATGCCAGCCGCCTTCGCGTCGCCCGTCAGCCGTTCCCCCTGCCCGCTTCGCAATACGACGAGTCCCTGAATGCTCACCGAGCCGCCCTCATTCTTCGCGATCGCATAGGCATAGCGCCGGTCGCCAAGGCCGCTCGCCAGGGTGCTCCTCACCTGCTCGTGCAATGCCTCGTCCGATGCAAAGCCGGATGCTGTGATTTCGACGGAAAAACTCCCAATGTCGCGGCTTTCTGCGCGGTTCTGAAAAAGGTGGTCCCAATCGCCACGGATGCGCGCCAGTTCCTCTCTCCCCTCGAGGATCCAGCCGCTTTCATTCTCCACCTTCAGCTCGCCGCCGCGGGACACATAATTCAGCATCGCACCGACCCGAGGACCGCCGCCATATGACGCCATCTTAACGACCGCCGGCTGGCTTCCCTTTGCGACGGCTGCAAGCCGCGCCTCCATCGGTCGGGCGGCCGTTGTCGCCGGCGTCGCCTGCGCTCGAGGAGCCCCCCTGCCCTTCGATGCGGATCCATGAACACCCGAAGCGCCGCCTGAGCCGCCGCCACCTGCAGCGCCGAGCTGAGCCAACTGCTTCAGGCGCCTCCGCATCTCTTCTTCGGCCGAAGCGGCGCGCCCGCCAGACGACATTTCGTGCAGCAGCGCTGCGCGCTGCTGCTCCCATTCGCTGGTGAATGCGCCGAAGAAGATTTCCAAAAGCTACTGCTCCCCTCGACGCTGATAACCAGCTCGCCGCGTCAGAGCACGCAGCTCGCTCATCACCGCCGCTTGAACCCGCTGCACGTTCTCCAGGTTGATGTCCAATTCGCTTGGATGGACACCACGGCCGCTGTTGAGCGCCCTCGCAACCTGATTGAGGTTGATGCCGATCATCCGCATGTCTTCGAGCAGAGCCGCCATGACCAGGCGGTCATCGCCGGTCAGCATTGGCCGGACCCCTGCCCCCTCCAAAAGCAGCGACCGGAAAAAGCTGGATACCGTCATGCCGGCGTCCTCTGCGGCCTTTTCGATCGCGGCATGTTCCTCAGCCGTGACGCGCACGTGCATGGTGCGCTCTTTCTTCGTCGGCTCGAGAAGAGCGTTGAATTTCCCCTCATCCATTTCGCCGTTGGCCCCCTACCGGCGCTTGCGTCCGATGATCGAGGGCTCGTCCCTCGATTGCAGGAAAAGGGCGTAGCACATTTTTCCGTATCCTGCCGCTGGTGCTGAAGGATGTCGGCCTCAAGGACAACGACATCACGCTCACCAAGACCGATCCGGGCGCCCTCGGCCCGATGCTGATGACCGGCGCCACCGACGTCATCATCGCCTGGACGACCAATCTTGCGATCTTCGCCAATCAGGCCAAGGCGGCCGGCAAGGAAATCGACATCTTGACCTGGGATGCGGCCGGCCTGGAACTCTATTCCACCTGCCTGCTCGCCTCTGACAAGTTCATCACCGAACGCCCGGAGGTCGCCAAACGCTTCGTGAAGGCGTTCAAGAAGTCGTTGGAGTACGTCAAGCAGGATCCGGACGGCGCAGCTGCGGCGGTCATCAAGCTCGTGCCGGAACTAACGGTCGCAGACGTCAAGGGCGCGATCCTCGACACCGTGTCGCTGGAGTTCAACGAGGTCACCGAAAAGGACGGCCTCGGCGGGTTTGAGCCGAAGCGGCTTGCGGCGACCTGGGAGCGCGTTTCGGCGGCGCAGAACCTCGACCCGAAAGCGCTCGACCCCGCCAAGATCGTCAACACCTCTTTCCTGCCGTAATGAACCCGAAGATGAAAATTGCGGCTGCCAATTCGGCCATCGCGCCGCCGGCGCTGTCCTTCAAGGGGCTCGGGCAGGTCTACCAGACCGGTTCAGGCCCGCTGGAGGCGCTTCGCGGCGTGGAGTTTTCCGTGGACCGCCATCAGTTCGTGGCGGTGCTCGGCCCGTCCGGCTGTGGCAAATCCACACTGCTGCGGTTGATCGCCGGATTGTTGAAGCCGTCGAGCGGCAGGGTGGAGGCCTTCGGCCATCCGATAACCGAACCGCGCGACGACATCGGAATCGTCTTCCAGAATCCGACCCTCCTCCCGTGGGCCTCAGTCGAAGACAATGTCGTCTTCCCGGTGAAGCACAAGACAGGCCGGGTTTCGCGCGAAGATCGCGAGAGGGCGCGCAACCTGCTCGACAAGGTGGGGCTGACCGGGTTCGAAAAGCGGCTCCCGGCCGAGCTTTCGGGCGGCATGCAGCAGCGCGTCGGCATCGCCCGGGCGCTCCACATGAACCCGGACATCCTGCTGATGGACGAGCCCTTCTCCGCCCTCGACGCGCTCACACGCGAGGAAATGGGCTTTGAACTCCTGCGCATCTGGGAAGCCCAGCCGAAGACCGTGCTCTTCATCACACATTCGATCAGCGAAGCGGTCCTGCTCGCCGACCGCGTGCTGGTGATGAGCGGCAGCCCGGGCTGGGTCATCGAGGACATCAGCATCGAGATCCCCCGCCCGCGCGGCATCGAAACTTCGAGTTCCGCCGAAATGCAGGACTATGCCGGACACCTGCGCAAACTGCTGCTCAAGCGGCCGGAGACCCAATTATGAGGCAAACCCGTTCCTTTCGTTCGCTGGTGGATATGCCCTTCTTCCTGCCAACGGTGACCTTCGCGCTGGTCGTGATCCTCTGGCAGCTCGCCGCCGACATCTTCGCCATCCCGAGTTTCATCCTCCCCTCGCCCACCCGGATTCTCGGCGGCTTCGAACAGATCGACCTTGCCCGCTGGACGGACCATGTCTGGGCGACGCTCCGGATCGCGCTGATCGGGTACCTCCTCTCGATCGCGATCTCGCTACCGATCGCCATCATGCTGGTTCGCTCGAAACTGCTGTCGCGCGCCTTTTATCCGATCCTGGTGGTGATCCAGTCGATGCCGGTGGTGGCGATCGCGCCGATAATGATCGTGGTACTCGGTTCGGAAGATGCACCGCGCATCGTCATCACCTGCCTCATCACATTCTTTCCGCTGGTGGTGTCGACCGCGACCGGCCTGATGGCGACCCCGGAGGAACTGATCGAGCTCTCGAAGAGCCTGAAGGCGCCTGCCTGGCGCGAGATCACCCAAATCCGGCTACCCTATGCCGTTCCCTACATCTTCTCGGCACTGAAGATTTCCATCACGCTCGCGGTGATCGGCGCCGTGGTCGCCGAATTCGTCGCAGCCGAAAAGGGGATCGGCTACTTCATCCAGTTCTCCACTTCTTTTTTCAAGCTTCCGGAAGCCTGGGCCGGCCTCGTCATCCTGGTGATCATGTCGCTCCTGCTGTTCCAGGCGGTGGCGGTCATCCAGCGCGTCCTTTTCCCCTGGAGCCTGCCGAAGGAGGGACGATGAACACGGCAACAGAAAAAGGAGACGCAATCGGCATTTGAGGACCGCCCCCCGTAAGCAGAAGATCGGGAGTAGAAGCAGTCAGCGCCGAGCGCGCGGGTCATTGCTCCTTCGTGACACAGCCTGGCCGCGAGATGTGGCAGGCGGAACCAACGGAGACTCGTCATGCAGACCAGTGCAGTTCAGAATAAATACACACTCGCGGAGTTGAACAAGGAGAAAGGGTTCGGCGGCATCGGGCTCGAAAAGACGCGCATCGTTCCGCGCATCGACATGGGCGACTACGAGACCCGCAAGGCCGAGATCGCCGATCAGCTTTGGGATGCCTCGACCAGCAGCGGTTTCTTCCAGCTCGTCAACCACGGCATTCCGCAGCAGGCGATCGACGAAGCCTTCCAAATGTCGGCTCTTTTCTTTGCCTGCCGGCGGAGGTGAAGCGCAAATATCCGCTGCGCCCCGGCTCCAATGCCGGCTGGGAATACAAGGCACAGATCCGTCCCTCGACCGGCACCGCCGACCAAAAGGAATCCTACCAGATCACCTTGCCGCGCATGGGCGACCTCTGGCCGACCGGTGAGGAACTCTCCGGCTTTAGGGCCGTCATGCTCGCCTTCGAGCGCTACAATTGGGCGCTTGGCATGAAGGTGCTGGAATGCTTCCGCATGAAGCTGGGCTTCAAGGCGGACTTCTTCACAGAAGCGCATGACCCGCAGTCACCTGACTATCTCAGCACACTGCGTCTGCTCCACTATCTCGGCATGGAGAATGCCACCGCCGAGGATCTGAGATACTGGCGTGCCGGCGCACACACGGATTTCGATTGCCTGACGCTGCTCCACCAGCGCCCCGATCAGGGCGGCCTGCAGCTTTGCCCGGGCAAGGAGTCCGACAAGCTGGAATGGACGGATGTGGAGCCGCTGCCGGGCGTCGTCACCTGCAATATCGGCGATATGCTGATGCGCTGGAGCGACGACAAGCTGCTCTCCACCCTGCATCGCGTCCGCATGCCGAAGGAAGGCGAATCCCTCGGGTCGCGTTATTCGCTCGCCTTCTTCTGCCAAGCGAACCGCAATGCCGTCATCCAGGGGCCGGAAAAGCGCTACGAGCCGATCACGGCCTATGACTACCTGCAGCAGCGCATAGCCGCCAACCGGCTTTGATCCCCAAAGGCGGCGGCTCTACCGGCCGCCGCCGCTTCTTTTATCCGTCTTTGGAGATCGATCTCTGAATTCCATGCTGGATGCCCGGCGGCTCGATGCGACGGCGAAGCATTACGAGGTCGTCTGCACCCTGCCTCGCCCCAGGCGAAAAGTCCTGGCGCGCGTTTGCTGTGTACCTGGTGTCGTCAGCGATTGCCAAAAAAGAGCTATTTTGCTCTAAACGGGCCAAACTGGGACGGGCGAGATTCCTGCCATGAAAACCTGAACACCGGCCTGTTCTATTCCACAACCGCGTCCCTCAGCCAATTGCGAAAGAATCGGAAACTGTCGGACCGAAGTTTCGGATCGGCGAACATGAAGAAATAGTGCTCGTGCACCATGTCTTTCTCGAACAGCGCAACGAGTTGACCATCCGCCAGTTCCTGCTTGACCAGCTTCTGGCGAACAATCGCAATGCCAAGTCCTTCGACTGCGGCCGTCAGTTCGAGGCCAGAGCTTTCGAGATCGATGAAGCGCGTCCTGGAAAAAATTCTCGGAGCGCGCGCCCCCAGCCACCGCTCCCAGTTGCGTGTGAATTCCGCGGAACGCAGCAAGGTATGCCGCTCCAGGTCGTCGGGTGTGTCAAGGGGCGGCGCGCGGTGAAGATAGGCAGGGCTGCAGACTGGTGTGAGATCCGCGTCGCCCAATATCTCGCACACGAATCCCTTCTTGCTGATCGCCTCCCCCACATGGATCGTACCGTCCAGCCCTTCGATATCGTGCCCGCCAGTGACGAACTTTACGACGATGTCGGGACGACGCGCATAAAGCGTTCCAAGCACCGGCATGATGCATTTCTGCAGAAAAACGCGCGGGCTGCCGATGACGAGCGGCCGCCGGTCGATACCGACGGAGAGATCGCTCGTCACCGCGCGTATCTGGCCGAGCGACGCATGAATCTTGTCCCAGTAGACTTCGCCGGCCGGCGTAAATGTGATCCTTCGATGCGACCGCTCGAAGAGATCGCAACCGAGGAATGATTCAAGATTCTGGATCTGCCGGCTAACGGCGCCGGGAGTGAGACAGAGTTCGTCCGCCGCCTTGGCAATGCTCATGTGCCGTCCAACAGATTCGAACACCGGAAGCGCGGTCATGGGCGGCAGGTCCCTGCGCCTTGTCTGCATGTGGTTTCCTCCCCACGGCTATCTCTATCTTTCAATTGAGAAAAACTCAATCGAACCTAGAAAAATTCGATTTTTCCCCCGACAACACAGCGATACGGTCCCACAAAATAAATGGGAGGAGGACCATGAAAAAATTGTCACTGGCATCTTTTGGCGTGGCGCTCGCGACCGCGACGTCACTTTCCGCTGTCCCGGCTGCGGCTGAACAGTTGCGCGTTGGTCTCGCCGCGCTAGCGACTTCGGTCGACCCGCATTTCCACCGCGCCGGCTACAATTTCGACCTTCGGGAGAACATCTCGGACGCGCTCGTCTATACGAACGGCGTCAACGGTACCGTCGAGCCGCGTCTTGCAAAATCATGGGAAATCCAAGGCGATACCAAGTGGGTCATCGCCCTCGAGCCCAAGGCGAAGTTCGACGACGGCGATGGGCTTGGCGCCGACGACGTGATCTATTCCATCTGCCGGGTACGCAATGTTCCGAACAGCCCCGGCCTCTTCAGCAGCTTTATCGCCACGATCGCGAATATCAAGGACGCCGGCGACGGCAAGATCGAAATCGACACCAACAAACCCGATCCGAACCTGCTGCGCAGCCTGAGCAATATCGGCATCGTCCAGAACCCGACGGGCCGCACGCTGGCCTACGACGACAAGACCTGCGGCAACGACAATTGGCTGGAAACGGCCGGCTTCAACAGCGGCAAGGTATCGCCCGGCATCGGCCACTACCGCGTGAAGAAGTTCACGCCCGACGTCGAGATCGAACTGGAGCGCAACGATCAATATTACGGCACGCCGCCCGCCTATGATTCCGTGCTCGTCAAATCCCTGCCGGACAATAGCGCTCGCATCGCCGCTCTGCTCGGTGGCTCGGTGGATGTCATCAACGCCGTGCCGATCAACAGCATCGACAGCATCCAGTCATCGGGCAAGTACCACCTGTCCTCCAAGCCTTCGACGCTGCTGATCTTCCTGCTGCCCGACCAGGGTCAGGAAAAGACGCCGAAGGTTTCCGGCACGGACGGAAAGAACCCCTTCCTCGACCCGCGGGTCCGCAAGGCGCTCAATCTCGCCATCAATCGCGAGCAGATTGCCGAGACGGTGATGGGCGGCATGGCCCAGGCGGCGAGCCAGATCATCGTGGACGGTGTCTTCGGCCATGAGCCCGATCTGCAGCCCTATGCCTACGACCCGCAGGAAGCCAAGCGCCTGCTGGCCGAAGCAGGCTATCCGAACGGCTTCTCGTTGACGCTGAACGCCCCCAGCGACCGCTACGTCAATGGCGCCCAAGTCGCCCAGGCGGTCACTGCCATGCTCTCGCAGATCGGACTGAATGTGACGCTGGAGACCTTCCCGTTCAGCATCTATTTCACCAAAGCGAGTGCCTACGAGTTCAGCCTCTATCTCGCTGGCGCCGCCGCCGATACCGGCGAGGGTCTGAGCCAGATGATCAACCTCGCCGGGACCCGCAACCCCGATCGCGGCTGGGGTGGCGCAAACCGCGGACGCTATTCCAGCAAGGTCACCGACAAGGCACTTGAAGACGCACAGTCGACGCTGGACGACGCCGAGCGGGAAGAGTTGCTCCGCACGGCGGTCGCCGAGGTCTACAAGGATGACGGTTATGTACCGCTCTATCACGAGTTCGGTGTCTGGGGTGTGCGCAATGGTATTCACTATGACGCCAACGCCAACCTAACCAACATCTTCTACACCGCGCGCCCCGAATAAGGCGTACCGGCAAGGCTGGCAGTCTGGCCGGCCTGCCTCTCTTTGATGAAAGTGCAAAGCTAGATGGGTACAGAATTCAACGACGCCCTCACGTCACAATATGACTACCGGGGACTGCGAGATGCATTTGCGCCAGCGGCCATGTACCAAGCTTTCCTGGACGTCGAAAAGGCTGTGGCGCTCGCGCAAGGGGAGCTTGGCATCATCCCTGCCGCCTCGGCGGAGGCGATCGCTGAACATTGCCGTTACGAATATCTGGACATCGATCGGTTGGACGCATCGTACCGGACGACCCGTCACCCGCTAATGCCGCTCATCAACGAACTCGTCCGGCTCTGTGGCCCGCAACATGGCGGCTACGTCCATTGGGGCATCACAACACAGAACGTCATTCAGACCGGACTGCTGTTACTCGCCAAGCGTGCCCAGGCGACATTGGATAGCCTGCTCGCCGACATCCTGCGCCATCTCGGCCGCCATGCCCGCACCCACGCGAAAACTGTCATGGCTGGGCGGACTCACTATCGTCATGCGGTGCCGATCACCTTCGGCTTCAAGGTTGCGGTATGGATCGACGAACTCCTTCAGGCCGCAGACAGGCTCCGGGAAGCCGAAAAGCGGGCCTTCGTCGTCATGACCGGTGGCGCGGTTGGCTGCTTCTCCGCTCTGGGCAGACGGGGCCCGGCCTTCCAGTCACGCGTGGCGACACTTCTCGGCATGGGCGAGATGACCATTCCATCACGGGCGATCCGCTCGCATATGTGCGAATATGTCAATGCGCTGGGCCTGACAGCTTCCATCTGCCACAAGATCGCGGAGGAGGTCTACCAGAGTTCATCGGAGGAATATGGGGAGTTGCACGAAGGCCTCATCGAGGGATCCATCGGCTCCTCAACCATGCCGCAGAAGATCAACCCGATACTCTGCTATGGCATCATCGCCAACAGCAATAAGCTCTATTCCTGTGCGGCCATGCTGATGGCAACCGCACACCGGCCGTTCGAATCCGACGGCAGCGCCAACCAGATGTTCGAGGATGGACTGGCGGAGGTGATCGGCGCAATTTCCGAAATCCTCGTGCGGACCGAACTTCTGGTGCGCGACCTCTATGTCGATACGGAGCGGATGCGAGCTAATCTGGACCTGTCCCATGGCGCGATTTTTGGCGAATTCGCCATGATGCGGCTCGCGGAGACGCTCGGCAAACACAAGGGGCACGAGCTCGTGCATGACGCCGCCATGGCTGCCGCAGCCGACAGGGCTCCCTTTCTCGACGAGCTCGCGCAATTGCCGGGCGGTCAGGCGCTACGCATCGAGATTGAGAACCGACTTGAAGCCGGCAGCATAGGCGGCATATGCGCCGAATATGCGCTGCATTTCGGATCGCTGGTCCAGGACATCGGAACCGGTTCGATGCCGACAGTCGAGCAACGCAACATTAACGCCTATCTGAAAGCCGACCGCTGATGCTCTCCTTCGTGTTGCAGCGCCTGTTGCAAAGCGTGGTCGTAGTCTTTGTGCTGTCGATCGTACTGTTCGTCGGGGTCTGGCTGATCGGCAATCCGGCGGACATCCTGATCTCGTCGGAAGCTTCCGAAGCCGACCGGCTGGCTGCCATAACGGCGCTCGGCCTCGACAAGCCGCTCTGGCAGCAATACCTGATCTTTCTCGGCAATGCCGTCCAAGGAGACTGGGGCACCTCCTTCGTCTACAAGGAACCGGTGACCAGCATCCTGCTGCAGCGCCTGCCAGCAAGCCTCGAGCTCGGTCTCGTGGCCTTCATTATCGCCATTGCCGTTTCAGTGCCGGCCGGGCTCTACGCGGGGCTCAAACCGGAATCGCCGCTCGGCCGGGGCGTCATGGCCTTTTCCCTGATCGGTGTCAGCATCCCCACCTTCTGGCAGGGGATGCTCCTGATCGTCGCCTTCGGCATCGCTCTGCCGATCTTACCGGTTGGCGACCGGGGTCAGGTGGCGACCCATTTCGGCATCACCACCAGCCTCTGGACGCTTGACGGCTGGTCGCATGTCGTCATGCCGGCCTTCAGTCTGGCGCTCCTGAAAATGTCGCTGCTGATGCGCGTCACACGTGCCGCAACGATGGAGATTTCCCGCCTCGACTTCGTGAAGTTCGCCTATGCGAAAGGCGTGCGCGGCCGCAAGGTTGTCGTCAGGCATATCCTGCGCAACGCTCTGGTTCCGCTCATCACCGTCACCGGGATCGAACTCGCCAACCTGCTGGCCTACGGCGTCATAACCGAAACGGTGTTTTCCTGGCCGGGGCTGGGCAAGCTGCTGATCAATTCCATCAAGGTCCTTGACCGGCCCCTGATCGTCGCCCAGCTCACCTATACCGCGCTATTGTTCATCTTCATCAATTTCATCGTCGATATCCTGCATATGTCCATCGATCCACGCGTGAAATCAGTCCTGAGGCGCGCGGCATGAGCAGGGTCAGTTTGAACGATTTCGCACGGCGTTTCGCCGAAAGCCGCACAGCCGTCATAAGCCTGATGATCAGCCTGGTTTTCGTCGCCTGCGCCCTCTTCGCACCGCTAATGTCGCCAACGAACCCTTACGACCTGACGCAGCTTCAATTGACCGATGCGTTGAAGCCCGCCGGCTCGAAGCGGATGCTGCCCGGAGAGGAAGTCCGCGCCAATATCCGCATCGAGGCTGGTACGGCATCGGTCGAACCCGCCTTGGCGGCACAAACCCGCCAAAGCATCACAGCCGAGTCCTGCGGAGCGAGCTGCCTCAGCATCGGTGTGCAGCCGGAAGGCACGAAGCTCGCCAGTCTGCAGATCCGCAACCTGCCGGCCGGTGCCGCCGTGGAAGGAGGAAAGAAGCACATCGTCCAACCCTGGTGGACGGTGGACAACCCGGAAGGCAGCAAGGTCAGGATCGTCTCCAACAGCCCGCTTCCTGAAAACTTCACTGTCCTCGCCATCGCGAAATCCCTGGATCAGGAGACGGATTTCGTCTTCCGCCTCGGCACGGACGGCTTTGGCCGCGACATGCTCTCCGCCATCCTCTACGGCATCAGGATCAGCGTCTTCGTCGGACTTGTGGCTGCGGGTGCCGCGATGGTGCTTGGTACCAGCTTTGGGCTTCTCGCGGCCTGGCGGGGCGGTGTCACCGATGCAGTCATCATGCGCGCGGTAGATTTCATGCTTGGCCTTCCGGCCCTGCTCGTCGGGCTTGCGATCCTCGCCATCTTGGGCAATGGCGTCAGCAAGGTCGTGCTCGCCATCGTCATCGTGCAATGGTCCTATTACGCCCGCACGGCCCGCTCCTTCGCGATCAGCGAACTCGGCAAGGAATATGTCGAGGCCGCCCGATGCCTGCGTCTTTCCCCGACGCGCATTATGCTGCGCCACGTGCTGCCCAACTGCATGCCGCAGATTATCGTGCTCTTCACTCTCAACATCGCCGCCGCGATCTCGCTCGAATCCTCACTGAGCTTCCTCGGTGTTGGCCTGCCGCTCACCAGACCCTCGCTCGGCATGCTGATCGCCAGCGGCTATGAATTCATCTTCTCGCACAAATACTGGATCAGCATCTATCCGGGCGTGGTGCTGCTCGTGATGATCGTCGCGATGAACCTGCTCGGCGACCGGCTGCGCGATCTCAACAATCCGCGGCTTGACCGCTAGGAAAGGTGCAGGGATGACGGAACCCTTTTTCCAAGTCGACGGCCTCAACACCTGGTTCTTCACGCGACAGGGTGTGATCAAGTCGGTGCGCGATATTTCCTTTGATCTTCGCCGTGGCGAGGTGCTGGGCATCGTCGGCGAGTCCGGATCCGGCAAGTCGGTGACCGGCATGTCGATCATGGGTCAGATCGACGAGCCGGGGCGCATCGTTTCCGGCTCGATCTCGCTCGACGGCCAGGAGTTGACTGCCCTTACTTTCGAGGAGATGCGCCGCTATCGGGGCAGGAAGATCGCCATGGTCTTCCAGAACCCATTGATGACACTGAACCCGCTCATGCGCGTACGCGACCAGATGTACGAGGCGATCAGCGAGCATGAGGATGTTTCCCACAGGGAGATGCACGACCGCTGCATCGAGGTGCTGAAGGCCGTGGGCATTCCCTCCCCGGAGGAGCGGCTGAACGCCTATCCGCACGAGATGTCGGGCGGCATGCGCCAGCGGGTCGTCATCGCGACCGCCTTGTTGCTCGGACCAGACATGATCATTGCCGACGAACCGACGACGGCTCTCGACGTGACGATCCAGGCCCAGATCATCTACCACATCCGTCGCCAGATCGACGAGCGTGGCCTCGGCATGATCTGGATCACTCACGATCTTTCGACCCTTTCGGAACTCGCCGACCGGATCATGGTGATGTATGCCGGCGCGACGATGGAGATCGGCACAACGGAGGACATCATCGGCTCGTCGCGCCATCCCTATACCCGCAAGCTTCTCGACTCCGTTCCCTCGCGCAACACGCCGGGAGAGAAGCTGAGGCAGATCCCCGGCAACATGCCCTCGCTCCTTTCGCTGGAAAAGGGCTGTCCCTTCGCCAGCCGTTGCGAACGGGCGACGGAGATCTGCAGCGAGCCAGTACCGGCGACGCAACTATCGGCTACGCATCGCATCTGGTGCTATCATCCATTCGAGGGCTGACGCGTGAACGAGATGATCTTCGAGGCAAAGGATCTGTCGCGCAGCTTCACGGTGGGGCGGAGCGCATTGCGCAATCTCGCGAACCGCTTTTTGGGTGAGCGCACGCCAACGGTACTGCGTGCGGTGGACAACGTCTCGCTTACGCTCAGGGAGGGAGAAACGCTCGGTGTCGTCGGTGAATCCGGCTGCGGGAAATCGACACTGGCACGAATGATCGCCGGCATCCTGCCGGTCTCTTCCGGCGAACGGCACTTCCGGGGCGAGCCTTACGATAGCCTCCTTGCCCGCAAGCGCGATGCGCTGAAGATCCAGATGGTCTTCCAGGACCCGCTTTCCTCTCTCAATCCGCGCCTCCGCGTCGGCGAAATCGTCGGCGAGGCGGCGGTCTTGCATGGGCTGGTGCCGCGCTCACGGGTGAAGGATTATGTGGTCGACATCCTTGCGCGCGTCGGTCTGCCTGCGGACAGCATCAGCCGCTATCCACATCAGTTTTCCGGTGGCCAGCGCCAGCGCGTCGGCATCGCGAGGTCGCTGGCGGTAAAGCCCGACATGCTGATCTGCGACGAGGCCGTTGCCGCGCTCGACGTCTCGGTCCAGGCGCAGATCATCAATCTTTTGATGGACATCAAGCGTGAGAGCGGCCTTGCGATGATCTTTATCAGCCATGATCTCGGCGTCATCCGTCACCTGTGCGACCGGGTGGCCGTGATGTATCTCGGCCGCGTCGTGGAGCTTGCCGAGACCGAACAGCTCTTCGCAACCCCTACGCATCCCTACACGCGCATGCTTCTCGACGGCATGCCGAAGATCTCGCTTGAGCGACGTAAGTTCATGCCGATTCAGGGCGAGATCCCCTCGCCGCTCAACCCGCCCTCCGGTTGCCATTTCCATCCCCGCTGTCCAATTGCGACCGAGCATTGCAGACGGACGCGTCCGGAGTTGCGAGAGATTGCGTCGGGGCACGTTCACGCATGCTTGAATGTCGAAGCTCTATAAGGAGGGCGGGCATTGATTGGAAGTTTGGTTGCGGTGGTCTGACTGCACAGAGACTTGTAAAATCGACATATCGCACCCTCAAATCGGAATGGTTTCCGCTTCGCGTAGAAAATGTATTACGCACCGTAATCGCGCTGGCCGAGATGGGGCCGAGAGCAGCCCTACCTCCACGAGTGCCTCAAGGCTCACAGCGAGGAATGTTCTCGTTCTGTGCTAAAAAGACGGCATAATGTATCGTCAGGAACGGCGTGATCTCGCTGGTTAAGGCGGTCGATTTGAATTCCAGCCGACAGGTCCCTGCTGGCGAATGCCCTCACTGCGCAGGAACGCTGGGGACCGGGCCACTTACAAAACAAAACTCCCCTTCGTGGAGACGATAGAAACCGTCTTGAGGAACAGGCAAGTCCAGCATCTCTCTCCTCGAGAGACCGGAGTATACGCCCCGCACCAACCTGCCGAATAGCCCATGAGAAATCGCAACGGTCGGCCCTTGGACATCCGCAATCCAGCTCATCGCACGGCGACACGCGGCATCGAAGCTCTCTCCATCCGGAGACCTGAAATACCAGTCAAAGGCGTCGGAGCCATCGAGCATCCCTGGAAACTCATTGTCGATCTCGAACATCGTCAAACCATCCCAAGAGCCAACAGAAACCTCCATCAGCCGGGCGTCTTCGCGTCTAGCCAGCGGCAGCACCCGCTGCATGCGATCGGCAGTTTCCCGAGTTCGACCAAGAGGGCTGACATGCATTTCGAAGAATTGCTCATTGTCCGAGATTTCCTTGCGAAGGAGCCCTGCGACGATATCTGCCTGTTCAATACCGCGCTGCGTGAGAGGGGAATCTTTTTGCCCTTGGAACCGACCCAAGGTGTTCCAGACGGTCTCGCCATGGCTGCTTCGGCCCTTGAAGACAGGGGACCGGTTCTGATGCTCGATCACGGCGACAATTGCATGTCGGGCGGAACCTGCGAAAACATGGACGTTCTGCAGGCGGCGTTGGAAGCGGGATTGACCGGCATCGTCGCAGGACCGATCAACGATCCCGATGCGGTCCGGCAAGCGATGGCGGCGGGGGTCGGTGCGGAAGTCGAGATATCCGTGGGCAACAAGATACCTGCGGACGGCTTCCCCCCGCCATTGCCTTCCCTGAAGCTTACGGGTCATGTGAGTGCAATCGGCGATGGGCGCTACACAATCGAAGGGCCGATCTATACAGGAATGGTCTGCAACATGGGAAGATGCGCCGTGATCGATACCGGTCGGGCACGTGTTCTGATTGCGGAAGAAACTCATGAGCCTTGGGATCAGGCAGTGTTCACATCATTGGGAATCGATCCGGCCAGCGCCGGCTATCTTATCTTGAAATCACTCATGTATTGCCGCCCGGTCTTCGAGCCGTTGTCAAAGGCGGTCGTCGAGTGCGCCGGCGGCGGCGTGACCGGCTCGGACTACGGCCTGTTCCCGTTCCGGAAACTGCGGCAGCCGATCTACCCGATCGACATGGACGTGGTGTGGGAGCAACCCCATGACTAAACGCCGAACCGCAGACGTGCCGTTGCAGGCCAGCGGCGCCGCGCCGAACGAACCGGAGCAGAGCGGACAGGGCGCCTGGGGCCCAAACCGGCGTCAAGATGCGGCGGATCAAGCTCTCCGACCAGGTGGCCGAGGATCTTCGTCGCTGGATCGCACGCGAAAATCTCGGCCCGAAGGACAGGTTGCCGCCCGAGAAGGTGCTGATGCAGCACTATGGCTGCTCGAAAGGGACGATCCGTGAAGCCTTGAAGGCTCTGGAGGTCGAGGGCCTGCTGGTCATGCAGGCAGGCCCGAACGGGGGGCCTGAAATACAGGCGACATCGATGGAAACCGTCGTCCAGCAGATGCGCCAGTACTTCCATTTCCAGAACCTGGATTTCAAGGACGTCTACGAGCTGCGCAAGACGCTTGAGGTGATGGTCGCCGAAAACGTCGTCGGGCGACTGAATGAGAGCCATTTCGACAGGCTCCAGGCCAACATCGACACCTGCATCGAGGCCTCACGAAACGACGACCGGGAAACCGGCCGTATCGTCGAGGTCGAGTTCCACGACATTCTTTGCGAAGCCTGCGACAACCCGATCCTGCTGCTGATGTGCCGCTTCCTGAATGCCATGGTCCGGGACCTCGTCATCCGGCGGACCGATAGCCTGCGGGAACACACGGCCTTCGGCCAGCACAACATCGACGCCCATATCGAACTTCTCGCCGCGCTGAAACGCCGGGATTCGGACGGCGTGCGCCAGGCCATGTCGCAGCACATGCATTGCGTCGAAGGCTTCATGAGCTCGCTTGACGCCACTTTTCATATGGACCTGCTGAGCAGGGGATAGGCCCGGGGCGGGCTAGTGTCCTGATTCGGAAGTTTCTGCTGCTTTGTTTTGCACATTGGCGATTTGCAGCGTTGCCAGCCAAAAGCGTTTGATGGTGGCGAGGATATCGTCTGCCGACTTGGTCCAGCGGAAGCGTTTGGGGTCGGTGTTGACAGCGTCGATATAGGCGGTGATTGCCGCCTCCAATTCAGCGGTGGAGCGGTGCACGTCGCGCCGGATCTGCTTTTCGGTCAAGTTGGCAAAGAAGCATTCGACCTGGTTGAGCCATGACGCCGCCGTCGGGGTAAAATGAGTGTGCCAGCGGGGCCGCGACGGAGGTCGGCGACCTCGGCCACCAATGTCGCCGCGATCACGAGGCCGATGCCGCGCAACGCCTGCAATGCCTCGACGAGCGGCGCCAGAGACCAGCCCGGTATCGCCTCCTCGAGCATGCGGTCCAGCCGATCACACCGGGCCTGTGCCTCCTCGATCCGGCGAATGCCTTCGGCCTGCCGCATCGCGCTTCCAGGACGACGATTGGCAAGGCAGCAAGAACGTTAATTCCGAAGCGCTCTGTCGGGAACCGCCAATTTTAACTGCGCCTTCCGCATGCCGTCGCGCAGAAGCGTGAAGGCCGTAAACTTTGTGATCGCTCAGACGTCAGAACACAGGGCGGCCCGGCGTCCTGGATCTCAATGCGGTGTTTGCCGCCAGGCAACCGAGCCTGGCCCGATGTGCAAGCCGAGAGAGTTGCCGTACTGCACTATCAAATTTTGTATCGATGCGCGAAACCACTTAATTCTTACTGTTGCAAGACTCCCTAATAAAGCGCTTGCTTTATTAGGGTAACGTTGCCTACAGGTTGTATGAACGAAGACTGATAAAGCTACGCGCACGCCGGCACGGTTCGGGCCCCCTTGCGTCAAAATTGGAGCCGGCTGTTCTCACGACAGTGATGTAACTAAGCTGAGGAGGTTCCGATGCCAGTTGTCCAAAAACCGACCAGTGGGGCAGACGTTCGTCAGGGATATGGGCTTAATGATCTCGTCAGACGAACATTCTTTCCTGGTTTGCCACCCATGGAATGCATTAACGGCTATTTGTTTTTCCCTTGGGGTACAGGCCCGACGGTTGCAATCCCTTGCGACCGGGCCTTCACGGTGATGATGATTACTGGCGGCGCTGGACGCCAGTTCGTTACTCAACCAGGATCGAAGTTCGCATCTGCTGTCGCTGAGATCGGCGCGATTTCCTTACGCGAAGCGGAGCGCGCAGTCGCCGAGGCAGCCGGCGTCGACCAAGCGGACCTTGAGAAACTGACGGTGCGCGACATCGGCCGGAAGATCGTTGAGCGGGCGAACGAGAAAATCGGTCTTCAAAATGTGAAAATTTCGCCTCGAGATACTGTGGGGGCATACTTTGGCAGGCTAAGCAAGGCGTTAAAAGACGTCGACGCGGACCAAGCGATTGAGGACCTTTCGCTTCAGACGGGCCTCCCCGCAGACAAACTAAAGGAGCTGCCTCTATCGGATCTAGGGGATTTCCTCGATGTCGCTGAGGCACAGCCAGGCACTACTGTCGCCTATTCGAGCGGCTCGACTGTATGTGTGTCCGGCAACGGCAAAGTCGGGTGCACAAGAGTCACTGGCTGGCTGGAGGGGGCACTGTGGGGAGGCCTCATCGGCGGGGCAATTGGTGGTGGAGTCGGAGCCGCTATCGGTGCGGTGATTGGGGCTCTCCTTAGTTGGCTATTCTAAGCTCAAGCTAGAGCACTTTCCATGTCGCCGAGTGGTGCGCCACGATCTTTGCAAGTATAGCCGGAACCAGGTCTCGGCCCGCCACCCGCAGCCGACAGCCCGCTCACCAGTACGAAACTGAATGTGACTGCCGATGCGACGCGATTGCCGTGGTCATTTCGGCACTTATCTCAATTCGAGCATGGGAGGAAGACAAATGGCAAGAGAGAAATTGACTACATCAGATCAAGGGAAATCCCTTGACGCTATTTCTAACAGTATTTCTGTTAGAGCTGTTGCGATTAGTGCTGGCGACCTGAGCGTTGTCGTTCGAAACGAGGTCAAGAAGACACTAACTGCAAATCGAAATGATGTTGTGAGGTCACTTGAATCAGGGTTACAAGAGCTCACAAAGAGAAATTTGATTTCGCCAGGAGAGCGAGATCAATTGAACGCAGTGTCCAAGCACCTACTCAATGCAATAAGGGGTAAAGAGGATGGAGAGGATGCGTTCCTAGCGATCAGAGGCGCATATCAAGAGCTTCTCAAAGATCAAGACTCTAGCCCGACTGCGTTAGCTATCGCGAGTGTTGCCAACTCAGCGTTCGACGTTCAAAAGTCAAGTCCTCTTACTATCACCCCGATGACTACTGGCGCCGGGGCTGTCATAGGAGCAATACTTGGCGGAGTAGTCGGTGGCATTGTAGGCGGAGGGTTGGGAGCCGGAATTGGAGCAGCTATCGGAGGAGCAGCAGGTGCTGCAATTGGATTTTGTAATGAACACGGTGTTTGAGACGTAGTTCATTCTTTGTAGAGCGTCGTGCCAGCGACTGTTCGCAGAGAAGAGTCAAAGTAACGTTGCGTGCGGGCCAACCAGATCTGCAGCGAAATACGCGCGATCGAGGAGACTCTCTCGCAGGGTCTCCCGTGACGCCCAAGGCGCAGAGCAGGGTCGACGGCCGGCGGCGGCAGTGTCGGCGGTACGATTGGCGGTGGAGTCGGGACCGCTATCGGCGCGGTGATTGGTGCGATCGTAGGCTGGCTATTCCAAGCGGGAGACGATTGTCTGATTTGAATGTCCCCCGTTAGTGATCCATGAGGCGGTGAAAAGCACGGGCTAGAAGCGATCGCTAGCCATGTCGCCGGAGGTCGTGTCGGCCGTTTCTGCAAGTCTGGCCCGACTCAAACCGGTCTGGTGCCCTGCTCGCTCGACGTAGCCGGCGGCCTCGCTCAACAGTGTGGACCTGAAAGTGACGGCGGATGCAATGCGAGTGCAGCGGCGATTTCAGCACTCAGCTCAATTCGAGCAAGGGAGGGAGGCAAATGGCAAAAGAGAAACAGACTACTTCAGCTCAAGGGAAGTCCCTCGACGCCATCAAGGCCGAACTGGTTCGCTCGCTCAAAGGAGCGGACGTGACGGACTACCTGTACTCCTATAGCGAGGAGGAAGCACAAACAACATCAGCATTGACCAACAAAGCCGTTAAAGATGTCGTTTCGCTTGACAAAGGGGCGAGCGCCGTAGTCCTGAGGTATACGCGCATAGAGGACAAGAAAAGCAATACCAGTAAAGGCTACAAGTCGGAGATCATTAAAGAGGGTGAGACGTTAGCGCTTGTTATTACAGATTTGAATACCGACAAAGTGATTCAGAAGAAGTCTTTTCCCACTGCCGGACCGGCGTGCCAGCCTGCGGGCCAATTCGATTCTGTAAACGCCTGTATCGACGAGTTTAACCGCAGCTGCACACTCAGGTGTCCGCTCCAAACCGAAGCGAATCGCACGTGTGAAAACCAATTCGCTGCATTGACGTGCTGCCTGAACGACGGATCAATAATCAGCGTGCATTTAATCATCCCCCCTGACAATTGGCGTTGTCGGCTGAGGGACGTCGTTCCAGACGTCGAGGTAGTGGTAAGTCCAGGCTGATCTGCCGCTAGCCTTGGTGGAACAGCAAGCTGAATAGGACGAACCAATGAACAAGCAGGAACTGGAAAAGCTCTTCATGGACTGCGATCGTCTAAAGGAGCTGTGCGAACAAACGCGTCGCTGCCGGCCGTGTGGACCGAGTGATGCGTCCGGCAAGCCCAAGGCGCGATTGGCGCGGGCGCCGCGAGACGCCCAGACACCCGAGCCCAGCCCCGATGACATCCGGTACAATCGCGGCTTCTTGGGGGTACCTTACAAAAAGGCGGACCTCTTCCGACCGGAAATGTCGGCTGAGGAGCAGTTGCGGCAGGCGGTTGAGCAATATCGGAAGGAGCCGTCGGCCAAAGGCGCGATCCTGATCGAAATGGCGATCAATCGCATCGGCATCACCGGACGGGCTGACGCGCAAATCGGCGGGCTGGTCGAGGAAGCGAAGAAGCTGCTGGCAGAGAAGCGGAAGCGGAAAGGCAAGGGCGGGTTCCAAGGCGATAACGTGACCGGGACCATCTACCAGCACTCCGACTTCAACGGCGCGTCCATGTTCCTCAACCTGTCCATGGGCGGCTTGCTGACCGGCTTCGTCAACCTCAGCTGGTTCAATTTCAACGATCGGGTCTCGTCTGCCGAGCACAGCGCGAGCCCGGACGAGATTGGCGGCCGCCTGTTCCTGTTCCAAACGGACCGCTTCCGGGACCGTTACGTCAAGCTGGATGCCAATGGTGGAGACAATCCCAGGCTCTCCTCCCTCGGATCGTTCATGAACGACCGAACTTCGTCGGTCCTCATCTACCGGAAATCACCGAACGAGATCGTCCAGTCGCTCGGCAACCTCGTATCCCCCAGTCAGATCACGGCTGCCATATCCATGCAGGAAAAGTTGTCGCCCCGGGGGGATCCCATCCTGACCTGGGACCTGTTTCCGGACGGCAAGGACGGCCACCCCAACGAGACCGGGAAGATGTACGTCTACGTCCGAATCCCAGTCGAGGTCGAGGTGAACAACTGGTTCAACTACGATGCCGAGATCCGCTTCTGGATCTATCTCTACGTCACCCAGGATGGGCAGCTCAACGCCCGGCTGGAATATTACGGCGCCTGGGTCGAAGGCGGGATCCTAACTGACGACATTTTGGCCGAACTGATGGGCGAGGAAGGGATCGTGACCTCCTTGCCCCAGGTTAACGGCCTGCTCGGATCGGCCACTATTCTCGCCAATCTCGGGGCGCCCTACTCCAGTGTCTACCTGCTACCCGGCCGCAACGAGGACAGGGGTAACACAAATGACGATGTAACGGTCGTCCTCGTTGAGGGGATGCCGGGGCCTCCCGGGCCGATCCTCTAGCGCTCGCGGTTCGGCGGCCCAAGCTTCGAGTTGAGGGTAAGCGGCAAGCTGAGGCCGTCCAGCGGGCGTAGTTCCACGGCATGAGCGCGTCGATTTCGCTGCTCGGCCAGCCACTGGCGATGCGCTCGAGCGTTTGCGTGAGCCAGGCGAGTGGATCAACGTTGTTCATCTTCGCTGTCTGCAGCAGCGTCGCGATGGTTGCCCAGCTCCTTCCGCCGCCGTCGCTGCCAGCGAAGAGTGAGTTCTTTCTCGTAATGGCCTGGGGCCTGATTGCTCGCTCGACGATGTTGGAGTCGAGCTCGATGCGGCCGTCGGCCAGGAAGCGCTCGAAGATGGCGCGACGCGAGATGGCGTAGCGAAGCGCCTCGGCGAGTTTCGATTTGCCGGAGATCCGCGGCAGGGTCTTCTGCCAGAGGGCGAAGAGATCGGCGACAATCACCGCAGAGATTTGCTGACGCGCGGCGACACGGGCTTCAGGGCTTTTGCCGCGGATGGTCTCCTCGATCTGCCAGAGCTTCGCCATCCGCTCGACCGTCGGACCGTCGTCGTTGCAATCTCGGAGCTTTTGCCGACATGCAGCTCATAGAACTTGCGCCGACTGTGTGACCAGCAGCCAGCCAATGTGACGCCGTCATTGCCGCGATCGGAGCGGACCAGCTTGTTGTAGGCGGCATAGCCGTCGACTTGCAGGATGCCGCGGTAGCCGTCCAGATGCCGGGCGACGCACTCGCCGGCCCGACTGTCCTCAAAGCGATAGACAACCATCGGCGGACCGCTGCCGCCAAATGGTCGGTCATCCCTGGCATAGGCCCATAGATAGGCTGTTTTCGTCGATCCGGAGCCGGGAGCGAGCGTCGGCAAGGCGGTCTCGTCGGCGAAGATCCGCTCCCCCTTCTTGATCTCATCAAAGAGGTAGTCGGCGAGGATCTCCAGCTCGAACCCGAGCTTGCCCATCCATTGCGCCATCAGCTTGCGGTCGAGTTCGACCTTGTCGCGGGCGTAGATCGCCTCCTGTCGGTAGAGCGGCAGGCCATCGGCATATTTTGAGACGGCGATCTGCGCCAGAAGCGCTTCCGTCGGAATGCCGCTCTCGATGATGTGTGCCGGCGCCGGTGCCTGGACGACGCCGTCCTCGTTTTTGAAGGCATACTTCGGGCGACGGGTGACGATGACGCGGAACTTCGCCGGCATGACATCCAGCCGTTCCGAGATGTCCTCGCCGATCAGCACCTTCTGCTTGCCGGCATGCTCCGGCCGATCCTCCGGCTCGATGACAACTTCGACCCGCTCCAGGTGAGGTGCGAAGCCCTTGCGTGGCCGCGGCGGACGTTTGCCATCCGGACGCTCGCGGCCCTTGCTGACCTGCGCCCTGATCGCAGCGATGCCGGTCTCGATCTCCTCGAAGACAAAGGCCTGCTGCTCGTCGTCGGTGCTTGGGGAGCCGAGCTTCTCCGACCGGCGGCCGAAGCGGGCGCGATCGAAGGCCTTCAGGATCTGCGTCAGCCGCTCGATGCGCTCATCGGCATCGGCGTTTCGTGCCTTGAGATCGCCGTCGCATCAACTTCTTGAATCGATCAGCGCTGATCGATTCATAAATGTCGTTGGACGCATGAGCCTTGTCGGGCCAATTTGGAGCCATGACCCAGCATCGGTACCGCCTCTTTGTTCAGCGCATCGACGCAACCAGGAACATGGCACGCTTTTACGCAATGTCGATCGAGCCGGATCTCTTCGGCGGCTCGGCGCTTGTCCGTCGTTGGGGCCGTATCGGTACCCGCGGTCAGGAGCGCGTCCATCTGTTCGAGGATGACCGTCAAGCGATAAGTCGCTTCCTTTTCATAGTTCGCCAAAAGCGAGCGCGCGGCTACAGGCCACAATCGCGCGCTTGAGCTTCAAAAGCTTCGATGCGGCGGAAAGCTGCGCTGCCACCGTCATTCTCCATTCTGCATACGCGTCGTGAGGAGTCCGGCGCACAGTTCCATTCGATACATTATGCGATCTTTTTAGAGCAGAACGTGAACATCCTCGCAACAAGCCGTGCAGACGGCTCGTGAAGAACGGCTCCCTCCGACCCGGTGCGGTCATCCGGATTCAATCACGTTGTCGCCAAGTTTCCACCATAGACGACGTACGCCCACCGCGTCACAAATGACCGCTTGGCGCCGCCAAGTCGGACACTGAGCAGAGCACGGTGGTATCCCAGAAGCGGACATGCATAGATGCCGCCGAGCAGCAGGTTTGCGCCACTTCAAGACCTTACCTCGGAAGCTGCGATCGACGCGTTTCGACCCAAAGCTGCCCAACGTCCACTTGATGCGGAAGGACAGCAAATGGGCGGGAGAGCGGACGCACATAAGACCGGTCTAGTCAGAGAAAATGCCCTGGATTCAAGGCTCGCCTGATGACGTGAACTTTCATCGGCGGCTCGAAAATCAAAGTTCCTTCTGCGCGGCAGGTAGATGTCAGGATGGCGCTGTTGGAGGCGAGACACTCGATTGCTTCCAAGTTCCAGATCGACTGCGACAAGGCGGTCCAGGAAATGCTCCGGAGAGTGAAATGCCGCCGGGCTGCGGCTTTGGTTCGTGCGCAGGTCGATCATCGTCGGATGGATGATGCCTTCGACGGGCATTCAGTATGTCTTCCCTGCGTTTGCGGTCACCCTTCTTATTGGTGCGCTATTCGCGGTCAAGACCAAGGAGCGCGTGCTCGTGGAACTGTCGCCGTAAGCGGCGCTCGGTTGATGATCGGGACTGAATTCCGGACCTGGCGGGAAACCGGCGGATCAACTCGTTAGTAGCCTCTCCCGACGAGACAGGGCTGACACCCCATCGTCGGTGTCTGCGTCTGCCTCGGAGGCCAATTCGCCGAGGGGACCGGCGGTTCTGGATGCAGCCGGTCCCCTCGCCTAATGTCTGCTTAGATGTGCCAATCGGCGTCCAGCGAATACGCCTTGACATAGTCGATCTTCATCTCTGATCCGTCGACGAGACCGTCGCTCGGCGTCTCGGCCATTCCTCCGACCGCGAGATTGACGAGCATATACATCGGCTCGTGCATGTCCGACGGGGTGTCTGCGCGTGCGATCGCCGTGTCGTCGAAATACCAGACGATCTCGTCTTCCGTCCAAAGTACGCCGTATTTGTGGAATCCGCTCGTGTCGCTAGCCTTCACCTCGTTTTGGCTCATCGTGTGCGACCCGGTTTCATTGGAATGTGCGGTAGTGATGACGGTATTTGTGTCCTCCCCGCGCATTTCCACGACGTCGAGTTCCGGCGGCCAGGAGCCGTCGGCGGGCAGCAGCCAGAAGGCGGGCCAGGCACCCTGGTCGTTCGGCATGTCCGCCCGCATCTCGAAATAGCCGTAGGTCTGCGCGAAGGACGAGTGGGTCGTCAGCATTCCGGAGGTATAATCATAGCCGTTGATCTCGGTCTGGATCGATTCCGACGCGGGCTTGGCCGAGATTGTCAGCACGCCGTCCTTGACCGAAAACGGGTTGGCGGAAGCGGTCGCCTGATAGCTCGGATTGATGTACCACTGCAGCTCGCCGTTGTCGGCGAGCGTGGCCCCCTTTTCGGGCGCCCACCAATATTTCGCGTCCCAGACACCAGTCGTGCCGCTGCGGAGCTGAAGCGCGTTGAAATCGTCCGAGAAAGTCTGGTTGAAGGCGGAACGGTCCACGTTCAACCAGAACTGGCTCTCCTGCAACTGGTCGGCGGTCGTATTGGCGAAGACCAGGCTTTCGCCGTCGGCGAGATGAAGCCGGAGATGGGCCCCCTCCTGGGCGACATTGGCCAGGACCTGTTGGAATGAGGTGAACCCGTAGCCATCGAGGCGAACAATATCGTCGGATCTGAAATCGGTGATGAGGTCGTTGCCATTGCCTTGTGCAAACACGAAGGTGTCGGCTCCGCCCGATCCGGTCAGGACGTCATTGCCTGCGCGACCGCCGATGGTCTGGCTGCCCGAACCACCGGTGATGATATTGTCGGCGCTGTTGCCGAACGCGTACCGGTCGTCGCCGGTGACGGTCAGATTTTCGAAGTTCTCCGGCAAGCTGTAGCTCATCCACGTGTTTATGGTGTCGACGCCTTCGCCGGGCGCCTCAGAGGCACGGTTGATAGACGCATAAAGGTAGTAGACGTCGTCGCCTTTGCCGCCGATCATTGTCACGTTGACGGAACTGTCGCCCCACATGGAATCGTTGCCGGGCGTGCCGTAGAGGTTCGGTCCAGATCCGGCTGCGGAAAACCATGCCGTCGAACTTCCGCTGTAATAAAGCGGCTGTCCTAGGGCGTTCATGGCAGTTCTGCTCATCGAGAAGTCTCCTGCTTAATTGCTTGCCCCTTCCCGATGAGCACTCCTAGCATTTCGAACTGTGACCTGTCGCACACACCTCCAACTCTTTTGCGACAGTCAGGAGCTTGTTCAACCGAACTTGGAATGGCGCAGCAAGGCTGTCGGCACCCGGTGCATAAACTAACCTACGCGTGGGTGCTGGATTTGGCGCTCCCCAGCTAAAGCGGGAGTCGGAGCCGATGCGAAGATGGAGGTCCGCTCGTAGCGCTTTCTGGGCGTTCACATCGACGGCGGCAACGTGAACTTTCCACCCGATGCGGCCGTTGCTGAAACGGTCCCCAAACGACCGCACTTGCGTGCATAACGGTCATGCCAATAAGCATCATGCTGTGGCTCGAAGCAGGACGGCGACCGGCAGACGCGGGTCGTCGGAAGTGGTAATGTCCAGTTGTGGCTTACGGAGGAGGGGAGCGGACATGCCAACATTGGTGCGGATGACCTAAAGATGGTCCCTTGGGACAGCCATTTGTAGGTCGATTTCGCTTGCGAAGGCGCCGAATTCCCCAAAGGCCAATATTCTCCGCGACAATTATTTGGCACGTTTGGTTTCATCCTCAACTGAACGAGGACCGCTATGCCAACACATCGCGATACCCTTTCGCTTGTTCCCGTCGGTCTTTTGATCGCCGGAGGTCTCGCCAGCACAAGCCTCCCAAGGTTCGCCGCAGCGAACGAACGGCTGGGGGACATCAAGAGAACCCGGATTGGAGACTTGCGCTACGAAGCCGGATTTCCGGCCGCCGACACCGTGAAGAAGCTATACGACGAGTTCGACTTCCAACGCGCCGTCCTGGCTTACCAGTACGCCGAGCCGCTCGTCGCAATGAACGGATTGAACATCGGACTGCAGCAGGTCGGTGGCAGCGAAGGGGCCTGGTATCTCCTTCAACATTTCCTCGACCCTCATGGCCTTGCGCTGACCGGCAACAGCACCACGATCTACGCCATGGGATTCCTCGATCTCAGGAAGGACGGCCCCATGGTCGTCGAGGTGACGCCCGGCTCGTATGGGGCTTTTTTCGATCTGTGGCAGCAGACCATCGCTGGCGTCGGCCCCACCGGCGCCGACAAGGGCGAGGGCGGAAAGTTCGTCGTGGTGCCCGCTGATTTCAAGGACACGATGCCGGAGGGCTACTTCACGGTGAAGTCGCGAACATCGCTAGCCGCGTACTTTGCTCGCGGCATCGTCAAGAACGGGGATGTCGCCGGAGCTGCGAAAAGCCTGGAGACCACGCGCTTCTACCCGCTATCGAAGCGAAATGATCCGCCGAAAACCACGGTCGTGCTCTCCTCCGGCAAGGACTGGAATTCGATTCCACCTGAAGGTTTCAAGTACTGGGAGCGCGTCGCCGAGGTCGTTGACTATGTCGGCGGCGGCGAGGACGGGGCCTTCCTTCTGTCGCTACTCAAGCCGCTTGGGATCGAACCCGGCAAGCGCTTTGAGCCGGATGCGCGGATGAAGCAAATCCTCACCGAGGCAAGCGAGGTGGCCTGGGCTATGGACCAAGCGATCAGCATGGCCCCGCGCCTCCCGGACGTTGTCTATTACCCGGGCACGCAGTGGGAGTTCGTGCTGATGTTGAATCCCGGCCTGCAAGGAGAGTACTGGCGCGACCTAGAGGCCCGCATCAACTACTACTTCCAGGCGACAATGGCGTCGCCCGCAATGAAAGAGAAGGCCATCGGTGAGGGATCGCAATATCTGCGCTCTGCACGCGACAGCAAGGGTGAATGGCTCGACGGCTCCAACCAGTATCGGCTGCGCGTCCCGGCCAACATGCCGGTGAAGGAGTTCTGGTCGGTGACGGTCTACGACTTCGAGACGAGGTCGATGGTACAGACCGACACCGACGTGGCGGCCAAGTCGACCTATAACAAGCTCGCGACCAATGCCGACGGGTCGATCGATCTGTACTTCGGACCGACACTGCCCGCGGGAATCAAGGAGAGCAACTGGATCAAGACGCTGCCTGGACGCGGTTGGTGGGTGTGGTTCCGTTTCTATGGCCCGACGGAGGCGTTCTTCGACAAGAGCTGGCAGTTGGCCGATTTCGAGAAGGTCTGACGCAGTAAGCCCACTGAGGATTTCGCCGTACGGCGAATGAATGGGAGCAACCCCATGAACAGCACGATCGTGAATACGTTAAAGTCCGCCGCCGTCGTGATGACGCTGTGCACGGCGGCCATCGCTCCGCAGGCCTTGGCGCAAAGCTCGGAGCCGCCGAGACTTCAAGACTCCGCGGATCAACTTCTCTACCGCCGCGCGTTTGAAGTTGCCTTGTGGGCCATGCCTGCGGCGGATAGTTTTGCCGCGCGTGAAGCGGTGAAGCGAGATTTGCATGGCAAGCCAAATGATGTGGCGATCAACACCAAGCCGCTGAACTCGGATGCCCACCTGATCGCCCTGCAGACCCAGACTCCATATCTGCAAGGCGCCCTGGATTTGAGGGATGGCCCAATCGTGGTCGAAATCCCCGCGGCCACCAGCGAGACCTTCCTCTATGGAACGATCTGTGACGCCTGGCAGCGCCCGCTCGACGACATCGATGTCGGGAAGGGTGGCTGGGACGAAGGGAAAGGCGCCAAATATCTTCTGTTGCCACCCGACTACAAGGGAGATGTGCCTGTCGGGTACAAGGCCATGCACAGCCGCACCTACCTCCAGAATTTCCTCATCCGCTCGATCTCGACGGGTGGCTGGGATGCTGCCGTGGAATACGCTCATACGATGAAGGCCTACCCCCTGGCGCAGGCTTCAAACCCCGGCAAGACGACCTTCCTGGATATGTCGGGCACCGTGTATCGCGCCGCTCCCGTGTTCGATGCCGGCTACTTCGACTTGGTCAACATGGTTGTGCAGGAAGAGCCTGTGAATGACTACGACCAGACCATGCTTGGGATGGCCGCATATATCGGCATCGAGAAGGGCAAGCCCTTCAAGCCCGATGCGCATACAGTGGAGATTCTCGAACGCGCGGCGAAGAATGCCCAAGAATACCTGATCCAGATATCGAACGGCGTTGCATTGGTCCCTGCGGAGGGACAGCCCGGCTGGACGCGTTTCAACCTGCACAAGGAGGATATCGCGAAAGGTCGCCTTTACGTCTACGAGAATGCGGACGGGATGATCGACTATCAACGGCGTGCGGCAATCGATTACTGGGCCTATGTCATGCCCGCCGTCCTGGGAAGTGGAACCATGTACAACGCGGCATTCGTCGACTCGGAGGGCCGTCCAATAGAATCAACCAAGAATTACCGGCTCCGGATGCCGAAAGATTTTCCCGCCCTGAGTTTCTGGTCCGTGTTCGCCTATGACGGCCGCACCCGCACCTTCATCGCCAACAGCATGAAAGGCCGGAACCTTTCATCCCTCGACAAGCTGGTGAAAAACCCCGATGGGTCCACGGACATTTATGTCGGTCCCACCGCTCCCAAGGGTCTGGAATCGAACTGGATTGAAACCATCCCTGGAACTGATCTTTTCATCGGCCTGCGGACTTACGGTCCCGAGAAGGCCGTGTTGGATGGAGCGTACAAAATTCCACGCTTCGAGCTAATGAAATAGGTCTGCGTTTGCCGAACTTCGAGAAGCTCTGACGAAGTAAGCGCGGAGGACTTGTCGGCGGCGAATGAGTCCGCTCAGCACCAAGGCTCTCGAAATCGCCGTCAACTGACCACGAATGACGCTCCGTCAGTGCGGGGCGTTCGCGAAGTAGAAATCACAGCGCGGCCATGAACGTCCGCATCAGGCATACACAAGACATTCGCGCTTAGAGGTGCGACGGTCGGCAATGGCGCATCTCGGTCGTTCGCGCTGGCCGCAGCGTACGACCGCCTACCACCCGAAAAATGCTTCCCGAAGTACCATCCGTCCGCTTGAAGATTAAGCGCTGCGGGGCGGAGGGTGGCTTTTCGGAGGAAGGCTATGTCTAGCTGGAACTCGGGCCGCATCATCGGTCAGAAGCCCCCATTGAAGCCGAAGGAGGTCTGGGCCATCCGTACCCGCCTTCAGATGTTGAGCGCAGTGCGCGACCTGGCGCTGTTCAACCTCGCGATCATCTGCAGTAAAGGTGATAAACGTCTCAATTGGGCCTATAAACCGGACAAAATGCTGAATCCGATACGTCACAAGCGCACGATGCCCTGGCGGCCTCCATCATAAATCGTTACCGTTTCCGGGGACTCAGAGCTTCGGGCTAGTACCCGGTCATCTCCAGGTAGCCCCTCCCACTGACACTGCCCTCGAAGGCGATCGGGCCTTCCCAATACGGTATGGACGTTGACATCCATGCTTGGTCATTCAGAGGCTGGGTTGTGACGTCAAAGCCGC
>NZ_JADYVE010000002.1 GCF_020193655.1 Ensifer sp. IC3342 | reverse complement strand
CACGAAGGTGGCGGCGGCCATGAAGGTGGCGGCGGCCATGAGGGCGGCGGCGGCCACGAAGGTGGCGGCGGCCACGAAGGTGGCGGCGGCCATGAGGGCGGCGGCGGCAACGAAGGTGGCGGCGGCCATGAAGGTGGCGGCGGCCATGAGGGCGGCGGCGGCAACGAAGGTGGCGGCGGCCACGAAGGTGGCGGCGGCCATGAGGGCGGCGGCGGCAACGAAGGTGGCGGCGGCCATGAAGGTGGCAGCGGCCATGAAGGCGGCGGCGGCCATGAAGGTGGCAACAACGGCGGCGGTCAAGACGACGACAACAAGGGCGGCGACAAAGGGAAGCCTGGCGGCAAGAACAAGGATAAGGCCGAGGGCAAGAGCAAGGACAAGGCTGGCGACAAGGGCAAGGATAAAGCCGACGGCAAGAAGAAGGACAAGGCTGGCGGCAAGGACAAGGACAAAGCCGACGGCAAGAAGAAGGACAAGGCTGGCGGCAAGGACAAGGACAAAGCCGACGGCAAGAAGAAGGACAAGGCTGGCGGCAAGGGCAAGGACAAAGCCGACGGCAAGAAGAAGGACAAGGCTGGCGACAAGGGCAAGGACAAAGCCGACGGCAAGAAGAAGGACAAGGCTGGCGACAAGACACCCGGAAAAGGTGATGACAAAGCGCCCGGTAAGGGCGAGGCGCCCGGTAAGGGCGAGGCACCCGGCCAAGGCGGCGACAACGGCGCAGGTGAAGGCGGGCAAGCCAATAATGGCAAAGGCAACGGCGGCGGTGACGGAATTCCCGGTAATTCCGAGCAAAGCGACGACAACCGTTGACGCATGCATGGCGCGTTCGAAAGAGCGCGCCATGCAATGTGCGCACTTTAAAAAAGCGCGCGCGGCAGGAAATCCTCCGCTTTCAGGCCTCACCTGAAAATGGCCGACCTGCCGAGATTGGCGGGTTCCCGTAGCCTTCATGCGACTGGAAAGACGCACGGCTATAAGGGCCCGCCTTCTTTTCCCTACAGCGCCGCCCGTCTTGTCGGACGCGCAAAGGACGCAAATCGGCTACGATTCAAAAAAAATGCAGCAGCCCCATTCCGGCGATGGGTCATACCGGCGGAAACCGCGGAGCGGCCCGCAATCAGCGATCGTCAGCAGTAATACGCAGATTGAGGGCGCGCCGCCGATTCGGCATCCCGCCAGCGAAGGCAACTCTTTGAAACTGCACGATTCCGGAAAAATCCGTTACGAACCTTCCCTGGAATGCTCTAAAGCGCGTCGCGTTCAATCGGACTCATGCGACGCGCTTTAGGTCTTTGTTTTATGCATGTCGTCGTCCCAAAACCGCTTCACACTTTTGGGCGACCTGCATTAGAAACGAATGGCGACGCCGATGATCGGGCCGTGCTGGATCACGTCGTAGGTGAAACCGTCGTTGCTGTAGTCGACACCCATGACGCGATAGCCGGCAAGGGCCGAGATCGAGTTGTTGAAGTTGTAGCCAAGCGCCCCGAGCACGTCCCAATCGAGGTCGGCGCCGCCCGCGCCCGCGAGTCCCCACCCGGTCACGTACCACTCCGGCGTAAACGAATATTGGCCGCGCAGGCCGGCCAGGCCGTCGACCCAGGTGTCGCCGTCGCTCCTGGAACGCCCGCCGAGAACGCCGCCGCTGAGCGAGATCGTCGTGTCGACCGACCAGACCCTGGCAGCGCCGACAACATCAAGGCGCGCGTTGCTCTCGTCCACGACCGCATAGCCAGCGCCGACAAGAGCAGTAAATACTTCCGACTTCACATCGACCTTGTCGGCGATGATGCCGTACGGCGTGGCCTCATCTGTCGACACCTTCACGTAGTTTATGTCGGTGAAGAGGCTGAAACGGCCATATTTCGCGTCGCCCGCCGCCATGAAGCCGAAATCGAGGTCGGAAAAGATGTCACTGAAGCTCGGGTCGATCTTGACCGTCGGCAGGCCGAACAACCCGGTATCTCCCTCAAGCCCGGCCATCCAGAAATAGGGAGCAAAGGTGAAGGACCAGCCCTCGGGGCTTTCCTCGGGTTGCGGCTGCGGTGCGAGCGCCGGCAGAACATCGGCCGCATGCACGGGAGCATTCACCGCGAGTGCGAAAAACGGAACAAGAACGCAGATCGACCCAAACTTCATGATAGCTCCCCCTACGCCGCAATGGCGCCTTCGCTGCAAGGCCGCCCTCCACTGGGCCGGGCCGCTTCCCTCTTCAGCGCCGCGCGGGTACTCCGAGGATCCGCAACGCCACCGCAACGCGTTGAATTGCTAGACGATTTATCGGCAAATCGCTCCTGATTCAGCAAATCACGCAGCCGGACTATCCCACAGGTCCGCAACCGAGACAAGAATTCGCGGCCGTCCGCGCGTTCAAGATCATGCCAGTGTGGCTTCCGCGCATGCCCTCCCAATGCCCCCGCTTCGGCGGGCCGGACGGCAACCTTTCAGCAACCCCTCGCCCCGATAATGCCGGCGCAATCGAGGACCGAATCGGATGGCCAAGGCGAGTTCAAAAAGGCGGAAGCGCAGCGCAAGCCGGAAGGGCAATAGCGGCGGCATGGCGCCGTGGTATGTCGCGGCAGTCCTTGTCATCGGCGGCATCGCGGCCTACGACCATCGGGCGAAACTGCCGGATCTGCCCGGCGCCTCCGAAGTCGTTGCCATGCTTTCGCCGAAAGAGACGAAGACGCGGCCGTTGGCCGCCGCCCGAGCGACGCCGAAGCCGAAAGAGCATACCGGTTCGATCGCCCGGAAGTCGATGCCTGTCCCCCCTGCCCCGGTCGCCGCAAAGCCAGCGCTTGCTCCTCCGGCTCCCGTCGGACGGCCGATGGAACAGCCAACGCCCCGGTTCGCAGACTCGAACACGTTCTATTTTTGCGGCATTCGCAATGACAACTGCGTGGTCGACGGCGATACCTTCCTCTTCAAGGGCAAAAAGATCCTGATCGCCGACATCGACGCGCCGGAGACGAAGGATGCGAAATGCGAGGCGGAACGCGCGCGTGGCTTCTACGCCAAGCAAAGGCTGCGCGAATTGCTGAACGCCGGCGAATTCACGCTCGTCGCCTCCAGGGGCGGCAGCGGCAAGGAAGGTGGAGCCCCGCACCTGGTGATGCGCAACGGACGATCGCTCGGCGACGTCCTGGTCTCCGAGGGGCTCGTGCGCAAACGGGCCGGAGAACAATCGTCTTGGTGCGGACGCTCCGTCGCTCGCGTGTCCGGCTGACCTACAGCGCCGCGCGTCTATCGGACGCGCAAAGGTCGCTGTAACGCTCAATCCCCCTTCGGTTGAGGTCCGCGCTCAGCCGAATCGTTCGTGATCGGCGAGCACCGCCTCGATCACACGGCGCGATTTCTCCACTTCGAGGCTGTCGGTGCCCGGAAGCTCGGCATAGACGATGAGCGCCTTCCAAAGCGTCCAGCCGCGACCGCGCGCCCAGGTCGCACTGTCGAGCGGCAGCGCGGCGCGGAATACCTCCCGGCTTTCCCCGTGAAAAAAGGTCCAGGCGACCGAGAGATCGCATGAAGGATCGCCGACGCCGGAGGTGCCGAAATCGATGACCGCGCTCAACCGCCCGTCCTTGACCAGAAGATTGCCGGAACTGACGTCGCCGTGGAACCATACCGGCGAGCCGTGCCAAGTCGCGGCGAGCGCCGCTTCCCAGACGGCGCACGCTGCTTCCGTATCGATTTTGCCCTCGAGGGCGACGAGCGCACGTCGCGTTTCCGCGTCATAGACGGTGAGTGGTCCGCCCCGGAAAAAATTGTGCTGCCCCGGCGGCGGCCCGTCGGTGGCGTCCACCTTTTGTAGGCTGATGAGGAACTCTGCCAGCGTCGTTGCGAAGGCGCAGAGATCCTCGACAGGCGCATGGGTCGCGATCTCGCCCTCGCGCCACTTGTAGATCGACCACGGCCAGGGATAGCCTTCGCCGGGCTGGCCTACCGCCAAGGGCACGGGAATGGGTAGCGGCAGGCGCGGAGCGAGGACCGGCAGCCAGCGCTGTTCCTTTTCGACCTGAAGCGCATAGGGCGCGGCACTGGGCAGCCGCACACTCATGTGGCTACCCAGATGAAAGGTCCGATTGTCCCATCCACCGAACCGCACGGGGCTGACCGGAAGATCCGCCCACTTTGGAAATTGCGCGGCGATCAACCGGCTGACGAGAGATGCGTCGATTTTCGGCATATCGCTAGTTGCACTTGACAGCCAAAGAGTAGCAACCTTGTAGGGCATGTCGTCGCAAAGTGCAAAACCGCTTTCCGCGCTCGCGCCGCCCTAAGCTACGAGAATTGATGACATTTAGGCTTTCGGTTCGCTTCAGCTGCTTCCTGTCATCGGCTGATCCCGCGCTACGATGCGCGTGTTCTTTGATACAACCGCGGCCTGCCTTCATCCTGGTTGTCGCCGTCCTGCATATCGTCAACAACATCGCCATTCCCGTATCGCTCACCGGTGCCAAATCCTATTCGGTCTATTCCAGCGTTCAGGATGCGATGGTGCAGTGGTGATACGGGCACAATGCGGTGGCGATGCGCGCCGCAGTCATCGTTTATGCGCTTTTCTTCGGCGTGCGGCCATTTCCGGGCCTCGACGACATTGTGCCGATGCTCTTCGGAACGCCGACCGGGTGGGCCATGCTGTTGACCGGCTGCGTGATCGGCGGCCTCTTCGCCGCCTTCTCCTTCGCGATCGCAGTCATCTCGATACCCATGCTGCTCGACCAACGGCTCGACGTCTTCACGGCGGTGGGAACCAGCATTTCGACCGCCTGGAACAACATGCCCGTGATGATCGCCTGGGGCTTCGTCGTGCTCTGCGCCTTCCTCATCTCGGTCCTGACGGCAGGAGCGGCGATGATCGTGCTCTTTCCGGTCATCGGCCACGCGACTTGGTACGTTTATCAGGACATGAAATAAACCAGAGCGGGGCAAGGGAAGTGTGCGGGCCTTTCCGCCCGCAGCCCGCTCGGAATTGCTTCTATCCGTCCTGCCGCAATGTCTCCTTCTGCGTAATCAGCCGCGCGCTGTGCTGGCCGCTGAGATAGATCCACAACCAGCTCCAGGCTACGGCGAAGCGGCTGCGCGTGCCGATCAGGAAGTAAATATGGGCAATGCCCCAGATCCACCAGGCGAGTGCGCCCTTGAGCTTGATCCTGCCGAAGTCGATGATCGCGGCACGCTTGCCGATCGTGGCAAGGCTCCCTTGGTGGCGATAGCGGAACGGCCCCGGCGCCGCTTTGTCCTCTAGCCTGGCGCGGATCACCCGGGCAACGTAGGCGCCCTGCTGCTTGGCGGCGGGCGCGATACCCGGCACGGGCTTGCCCTCCTCCTGCATGACCGAGGCCGTGTCACCGATGACGAAAACATCGGGCAGCCCGGGAGCGCTCAGATCTTTTTCGACGATGGCCCGGCCGGCACGGTCCGCCTCGATGTCGAGCCAACGGGCGGCGGGCGAGGCCTGGACGCCGGCGGCCCAGACCAACGTGCAGCTTGGCACAAATGCGTCACCGATCCTCACGCCGGCATCGGTGCAGTCGGTGACGGCAGCCCCCGTGCGCACCTCGACGCCGAGTTTTGCGAGTTCGCGGGCCGCGTAAGCGGACAGATCCTCGGTGAAGGCGGGAAGGATGCGCGGCCCGGCCTCGACGAGCACGACCCGGGCCTGTCGCGTATCGATGCGGCGGAACTCGCCCGGCAGCGTCCGATGCGCCATTTCGGCGATGATGCCGGCGAGTTCCACCCCCGTCGGCCCAGCGCCGATCACCGTAAAGGTCAGCAGCGCATCGCGTTTCGCCGGGTCCTCCTCGAGCTCCGCCTGCTCGAAAGCGAGAAGCACGCGCCGGCGGATGGTCGTCGCGTCTTCCAGCGTCTTCAACCCAGGTGCCACCGGTGCCCATTCGTCATGCCCGAAATAGGCATGCGTCGCGCCGGTCGCGAGCACCAGCGTGTCGAAAGGGATCGGCCTGCCGCTCGTCAGGATCACGCTCTTGTTAGCCGGATCGACGCCCACGACCTCCCCTAGCAGCGTCGTCACCTCCGGCCGGTCGCGATAAAGGTTGCGGATCGGCCACGCGATCTCCGAGGTCGCCAGCAGCGTCGTTGCCACCTGGTAGAGCAGCGGCTGGAAGAGATGGTGGTTGCGCTTGTCGATCAGCGTTATCCGGACCGGCGTGCCGCGAAGGTCGTTGACGAGCTGCAGCCCGCCAAAGCCTCCGCCGACGACGACGAGATGATGGTTGTCGTGCATGACTTTCGCACCGCTCGCAATACTCCGCAAACCCTCCACCTTTGTCCGGCCCGGCGCAACCCACCCGTTCGGCATGGCTCCATTGCAAACTTGGCGCACCCGTCAGCGCACATTGATTCCCGGATTTCCCTCAAACTTGGAGGAATTGATCTCGCGCGAGACGCGGTGGAATTGCAGGGCGTCGCCAAGATTGCGGCCGATAAGCGCCTTGGCGTCCGCGATGGCGGTGTCGGCCGAGAGCCATTCATCATAAACCGCCGGATCGAGAATGACCGGTTGTCGGTCATGCAGCGTCTTCATCGGGTCAGTTGCGGGCATGGTCAGGATCGTAAAGCTGGTGATGTCGAGCGCCTTGTTCCGTGCCCACAAGCCAGCGAAGGAAAATGGCGCACGATCCGGCAGATGAATAAACCAAGGATCCCTCCCGCCATCGTCGCCCGCGGTCCATTCGTAAAAGCCGTCCGCCGGGATCAGGCAGCGCTTCAATTTGAAAGCGTCGCGGAAGGCGGGTTTCGTATCCGCCTCTTCCATGCGAGCGTTGAACATCGCCCCCTTCGGTATTTCCTTCGCCCAGAACGGCACCAGCCACCAGCGGCCGTCCTCCAGGACCTGCTTGCCTTCCCTGTCATTGTGCACGAAAGGCACGGTATCGGTCGGGGCTATGTTGTAGCGCGGCTCAGTGTTGCGGCCGTAATATTCCTCAAGCGTCAGACGGTAGAGCGCGATCAGCTCGGGCCATGTCATCATATTGGTGAAGCGTCCGCACATCGACCTTCCTCCATGTCGACAACTGCATATCTTTAACTCGTAGCGGATTCAGGCTGCGTCAACCGCTCCAAGCCAGAACGCCGCGTCCGTCAATAGGAATGCTGCCCTACTCTGCGTAACCGACCGGCACGGCCGTGCCGCTTTTCAGGACTTCCATCGAAATGGAGGCGGAAACGTCGAAGAGTTCCACCTTGCGAACGATCTGCTTGTAGACGACGTCGTAATGCTCCACGCGCGGGAGCACAACCTTGACGATATAGTCGTAGTTGCCGGTCAGCCGGTGCGCCTCGACGATCTCGGGAATATCGCTGATTGCGCGCCGGAATTTTTCGATCCATTCGTCGGAGTGATGCGCAGTCTTGATCAGCGCAAACACCGTGGTCGGCACGCCCATCTTTTCCCGGTCGAGCACGGCGATGCGCCGCGCGATGTAGCCCGCCTCCTCCAGGCGCTGAATGCGGCGCGAGCAGGCGGAAAGCGACAGGTTCACGCGCTCCGCGAGATCGCTCATAGCCACGCTGCCATCCTCCTGCAGGAGCGCCAGCAGCTTCCGGTCTCTCTCATCCAACACGCCAGTGACTCCTCGCTGCCGATCCAACAGACGCCAATAATTTGCGGAAAATGCGACTGTGACACAAATATTGCGCGCGGATTTCCCCAGATCTCTCCATCAAAGCAAACACATCCGGTCAAAGCCGCGCCATACTTTTAACAATGGATCGGGATCAGAAGGTGGCAAAACACGATCTTCTTCGTCCCGCTGTCGATGCCTGTTCAAGAACGAGGGAACCATGGAAATGCGCAAGATCGGCCTTATCGGCGGCATGAGCTTCGAAAGTTCAGCGGTTTACTACCGCATGGTCAACGAGGCCGTGCGCGAGCGCCTGGGCGCGCTGCATTCGGCCGAAGTGCTGCTTCACTCCCTGGACTTCCAGAAGATAGTCGACCTCCAGAAGGCCGGCCGTTGGGACGACGCCGCCGAGCGCCTCTCCGCGGTCGCGCGCGGGCTCAAGGCCGCCGGCGCGCAATGCGTACTGATCTGCACCAACACAATGCACCTGATTGCGGACCAGGTGCAGGCCTCAGTCGACGTGCCCCTGATCAACATTATCGACGAGACCGCGGCGCGATTGAAGGCGGCGGGCAGCCGCAAGCCGCTGCTGCTTGCCACGCGCTACACGATGGAGCACGGCTTCTATGCCGAGCGTATGAAAAGGCACGGGATCGAGTTGATGGTCCCGGATGCCGATGGCCGCACGCTGACCCACAACGTCATCTTCGACGAGCTTTGCGCCGGTAAGGTGCTGGAGCCGTCGCGCACGGCGCTGGTCACCCTCATCGAGAAGGCCAAGGCCGAAGGCGCCGACGCGGTCATTCTCGGCTGCACCGAGATCTGCCTGATCCTCGACCCTGCCAAACTGCCGCTGCCAGGCTTCGATTCCACAGCCATCCATGCCGAGGCCGCCGTCGAATTCGCGCTTGGTCGCGAGAAGGTAAACCGGGCCGCTTGAATCGCTCACCGTCGGCGCAATCAATCGCGTGGAGCCGCTCCGCCTCGATGCGTGTCGCCCAAAGTGCGCCGTGGTTTTCGGACATCCATGAAGACAAGGCGCGTTGCGTGCATAAGCTTGGACGCGACGCGCTCTTAAACACCGTCCGGGGGCGCGAAGAAGCAATTCATGTGATCCTCGGTTGGGTGAAGACAGATGTGGAAATCGCTGTCGCCCGAGGGGATCTCGTCGCCATAGGGAATCCGGAACATGTGGTCCTTCGTCACGAGATGGTGATCCCCCGGGGTGAAGAATGATCAAAAACCCGTGCGGCCCCTTTTTGACGCTGGCGCCAGGAATGCGTTCGCAATCCCCGCCCACTTCACTGCCCCGACAGCAGGCAGGCGGATACGTCCAGCCACTACGGGCGGGGTGGGCATCACCACATGAAGGAAAACCGACAATCCCTGCCGCAGCGACAAGTGAGATAGACTTGCAGGCCATCAGACGACTCCGATCACATGGATAGTAGTCATCAGCAGGCAGATTCTATGTCAGCTGGCCCACAAGACTAGTAATCAAATCGGGTGACGGCAGCACCGCTCAAGCCACCCCGTCATACTCCGCCCGCGCCTTGCGGATCGCCTCGTGGTTTTGAAGCGACCAGTCGACGAACAGCTTGAGCGGCACGAGAAATGACCGGCCGAGGTCGGTGAGGCTGTATTCCACGCTCGGCGGCTGCGTCGGATAGACGATGCGGCTCAGATAGCCGTCGCGCTGCAGGTCGCGCAGCGTCTGCGTCAGCATGCGCTGCGAAATGTCCGGGATCAGCCGCCGGAGCTGCGAGAAACGCAAGGGGCCGTCGGCGAGCGACAGGATCATCAGCGAATTCCACTTGCCGCCGATATTGTCCATCACGTCGCGCACCGGACAGTTGGCCATATCCATAGGCACGCCGCACACCATCACCACCCGCTTGCCCTTTACCGCGCCCGTCGTCTTGTTCATGGCGGTACCCTTTCCGTAACCACCGCAGCAAAAACTGCCTCCTTTACAGCTCTTAGCAGATTACGGGATAAGAGCAAATCTCAAAAAGAGACCAGCACTCGCAATTGCTCCAACGCTCGTTGAAAGACGGCTGGAAGGTAAAACGAAAGGAAAGACCATGTCCGAAACATTGCTCGTGACCGGCGCTGCAGGTCAACTCGGCAAGCTCGTGCTCGACGCGCTGCTCGCTTCCGGCAAGGCGAGGCCAGCCGATATTATCGCCGCCAGCCGCGACACCACCAAGCTCGCCGCCTACGCCGCCAAGGGCGTGCAGATTCGCGGAGCCGACTTCGATGACCCGGCCTCGCTCGAAAAGGCATTTGCCGGCGCCGACCGCATCCTCATTATATCGACCGACGCACTGGGTCAGCCGGGTAAGCGGCTGCAACAGCACCTGAATGCCGTGGCCGCAGCCAAGAAGGCCGGCGCCAAGCATATCCTCTACACCTCGATGCCGAACCCGGAAACCTCGGTCATCTCTTTCGCACCCGATCATCTCGGCACTGAAAACGCCATCAAGGAAACTGGCATTCCCTATACGATCCTCCGGAACGGCTGGTACATGGAAAACCTCTTCATGGCCCTGCCGCACGCCCTTGAAACCGGGCAGTGGTTCTCTTCCGCCGGGGCCGGCCGCCTCGCCTATATCGCCCGCAGCGACGCGGCCGAAGCCGCGGCAGCGGCACTCCTCTCCGGCTCCACGGAAAGCTGCACCTATACGCTGACCGGCGCCGACCTGCACTCGACCCAAGAGATCGCCGCGCTCGTTTCCAGCACCACAGGCAAGAGACTGGAGGTCGTCCATATTTCCGACGAAGCGCTCGCCGGCGGTCTCAAGGGCGCGGGCCTGCCCGATTTCCTGATCCCGATCGTCGTCTCCTTCGACAGCAACACCCGCGAAGGGCATATCGGCATGGTGACCGGCGATTTTGCGGCGCTGACCGGCAAGACCCCCGTTAGCCTTCCCGCATTCCTCGAAGCGAGCAAGGCAGCCCTCGTCCAGTAAGTCGCGCATCAAAGCCCCGGTCTCACCCGTCCGGGGCTTTTTGTCGAAGGCCGCATTGGCGCGCAGTGTCCGGCCTCTATCTACCTCCCTTGCGTCCAAGATGCGGCTACAGCGCCGCGCGTCCAATCGGACACGCAAAGATCGCTGTAGCGCTTTGAACTGCTGCAGCAGGGGAGGAAGAGCAATGACGGCACCGATCGACTTCTGGTTCTCGATAGGAAGCCCTTACACCTTTCTGGCCGTCATGCGGCTGGCTGAAGTCGCCGAGAGGGCGGACGTCGAAGTCCGCTGGAGGCCCTTCGACGCCCGCGCGATCCAGCTTGACGCAAACGATGTTCCCTTCGCCGACAGGCCGCTCAAGGCCGCCTATATGTGGCGCGATATCGAGCGGCGCGCCGCGAAGTTTGGGCTGCCCCTGAGGCTGCCTATTCCCTACCCACTGCCCGAGCTGGAACAGGCAAACCGCGTTGCGGTTCTCGCCGCCGATGAAGGCTGGTGCCCGGCTTATGCGACCGCGACCTACCGCCGCTGGTTCGTCGACCGCGAGCCTGCCGGCAGTGAGCCGAACCTTACGGCTAGCATCAGAGAATCGGGACAGGACCCCGCCCGCGTTCTAAAGCAGGCAAACTCCGGCGCCGTGGCCGAGGCATTGGACGCCGCGACCCGCGAGGCGAAAGAGATCGGCATCTTCGGCTCGCCCTCCTTCGTCGCCGACGGCGAACTGTTTTGGGGCCATGATCGCCTGGAAGACGCGGTCGAATGGCAGCACAATCTGGATCTGGGAAATCCGGGGTGAGAATACTGTTGCGATGCATGGTGCATGTTGGGTTGCCCCTCATCCGCCTGCCGGCACCTTCTCCCCGTTTTGACGGGGAGAAGGACGTATGCCGCCCCCTCTCGCTCCTCTTCCGCGCAAGCGGGGGCGAAAGGGGTTGAGCGGCCGCCTCGAGTACCTTCTCCCCGCTTGCGGGGAGAAGGTCGCGGCAGCGGGATGAGGGGCAGACCGCCTACACTTTGCCTCTCCCCGACCCGAGCCACCAATCCACCGACAACCTGCCCGCACCCCACGTAATGACGCCGAGCGCCATCGCTGCCCAGGTCAGATGAATCGGCCATCCGTCCGGAACGGTGAGCTGTACGACGATTGTCATTGCGAGAAGTCCGAGCGCGACGAGGCGCGTCGCCAGTCCCAGGACCACGAGCGTCGGCAGCAGCACCTCCGCGCAGGCGACCACGAAGGCCGTAAGCGCCGGCGCCGGGAAGGGATATGGCCCTCCGGGCAGATGCAACTGGAATTCCGATGTGAAGAGTAGAACGGCCACATCGTTGAGCTGCAGGAAGCCGTCCCATTTGCTCATGCCCGAGCGCCAGAAGGGCACGGCAAGCCCCAGGCGCAAGGCAAGCTGGGCGAGAGACGCCGGCGCGATGGCGGCGATCATGCCGTCGATCCGGCCGAGCCAGCCTGCCCCGCCCCGGTTTTCGTGTTTGTCGAAGAATTTCGGCACAAGAGTCACTTCCTCATCCTCCCTAGATCACGATGATTTTGGGTCGAATCGACCCAACATCATAAACGTGATCGATTCCAATGAGTTAGAGCGGGATTCGAGCGGAAAACCGCACACACTTTTCCTCATCCCGCTCTAGCGGATCGCGGTAAAGGCACCGGCCTCAAGCATCACGACAATGGCAGTTGCGAGATCAAATTCCGGACAGCGCGCACGTGCCGTCGCAGCAGCGCTTCCAAGTGACTCGGCTGACAGCAGGCTGCCGAGGAAGGCATCGGCGCCCGGCGAAAGACGGCGAACCTCCACGTCGAGTGCCGGTCTTGTTACCAGCGCGCTCTCCGGTTGCCTTGCCTCTATGCGGCCGACCGGGCCGCTCTCACGGTTTGCGGAGAAGATCGTCACGGCCGGATAGGCCGAGCAGACCAAGCGCGTTGACGGGTGTGCCTCCAAGACAGCGTCGCCAAGCGCTTCCACCGGAAACAACGTCAGGGCATTTGGCGGCAGGACGGGCGCATCCGCCGCGTGATAGGCGTCGAGCCAGGCGCGCTCGACGCGTGCGACATCGGCCAGCCAAGGCATCGATTGCGCATATTCGTACCGCTCGATGAAATTCGGAAAGTCCCGGCCGTATTCGAAGAGGAGCGGTGATGTCGGCGGCGTCTCCCGCACGTGAAACCGCGCCATAGCGCGAAAGAAGGTCTCGCCGGTGATGCGCATCGTCGCGGGAAATGCCGCGGCGAGCGCGTCGATCAGGCTGACCGTCACGTTGTTGCGATAGACGTTGAAGCGCTTGTTGGCGGCCTTGCCCCTGGGCCCCGCGACGAGGGCGGGCGTGGCGCGGCCGGGATCGAGCAGCGCCGGCACGAAGCCGGTCGGGTAATCCAGCCCGTCGGCGGCGTCGGAAATGCTCTCAGCGATGCGCATAGCTCCTCCCCCGCAGGAGTGCGCCGGAGTGCCGATCGAGGATCGCTTGCGCCGCAATCGCTTCGGCCTTCAGCACCGGCCAGTCGGGAATGGCGCTGTCCCATTCGATAAGCGTCGGAAGCGGACCGCATCGGCCGATGACGATGTCGAAGAGCGTCCAGACCGCGTCGGCGACCGGCCCGTCGTGGCTGTCGATGAGGAGGAGATCGCCCTCGTCGTCCTCTTGCTCGGTATGGCCGGCCAGATGGATCTCGCCGACATGTTCGAGCGGATAATCCGCAAGATAGTCGAGGGCGGAAAAGCCATGATTGGTTGCCGAAACGAAGACATTGTTGACGTCGAGCAGCAGACCGCAGCCGGTGCGCCTGACCAGCTCGCGGATGAATGCCGTCTCGCTCATCGTCGATTCCTTGAAGAGCAGATAGGTTGACGGGTTTTCGAGCAGTATCGGCCGCTTAATCGTCTCCTGAACCTCGTCAATATGGTCGGCGACGCGCCGCAGGGTGGCTTCGGTATAGGGCAGCGGCAGAAGATCGTTGTAATAGGTCGTGTCGTGCGTCGACCAGGCCAGATGCTCTGAGACCAGCGCCGGTTCGTATCGCTCGATCAGTCCGGCAAAGCGGCCGAGATGGGTCTTGTCCAGCGGCTGCGGCCCGCCGATCGACATGCGGACGCCGTGAAGCGAAACCGGATAGTCCTGGCGTATTCGCGCGAGCGCCGCATGCGGCGGCCCGCCCTCGCCCATATAGTTTTCCGCGTGAACCTCAAAGAAGCCGCGCTTGGCCGCCTGGTCTTCGAGAATGGATGTGATGTGTTGGTGCTTGAAACTGGTGCCTGCCAGTCCGTCGATTGGATGCGCCGGAAAACGGGAGCCTTCCGACGCGCCACGATCCGCGTGAATTGCCAGTTTGGCCATCGTCGCCTCCACTTTCCGGCGCTTGTGTTTCGGTTGGCTTATGAGGGAAGATCGCGCGACAGCGGCTCCGGCGAGCCCTTGCGGCCGTCCGGCAGTTCCATCGTCGTGCAGGTGCCGCCATCGACGAACTTCCAGGCATTACCCTGATAGTCAACCGTCGAGGTTGCCTGGCAGGTGGTGCCTGGACCGGCGGCGCAATCGTTCTGGCCCTTCAGCGCGACACCGAAGCACTTCTCCTTGCCAGCATCCATTGCGGCCTTGACCTCGGCCTCCGAAAGCGGTGCCGCGATCGCGAACGACGACACCGCAGCTGCCACGGCACTCGCCAGCATGGCCGCACTTATCGTGGATTTCGTAGACATGACTTCGTCTCCGTGTTGGTTTCCTGGTGTGCCGCTCCAGGCACACAGAGGCTTGTTCGTACCAACGGGAGATATGTTACATTTGGCGTCTACACGCTTTCGTGAGCCGACGTCCCCTGCCAGATCACGATGAAGGGAGGCCGAGGATATGAGCGGAATACCGCTTTACACTCTTCGTCGTCCCATTTTAGCCAAAGGATTGCTGGCGGAGATGTAACAAGCGTCAAGGACGAGCGAATTGGGAGGAAGCACAGGTGGACGGCGTGGATGAAAGGAGCCTCGCCAGACTTTTACGTGCGGCGCTCGACGGTGACGAGCGGGCCTATGGCGACTTCCTGCAAGAGACCGCTCGCCTCGTTCGCGCCTGGGCGCGGCGGAGGGCGTTCGGTGGTCCGGACCCGGAAGACATCGTTCAGGAAACGCTGCTCGCCATCCATGTGAAGCGCCACACCTGGCGGAGCGATGGTCCGGTGACGCCATGGCTCTACGCGATCGCGAAGCACAAGCTGGTCGATGCTTTGCGACGGCAAGGCCGCCATTCCCGGATCGAGATCGGCGAGGTGGAAGACCGGTTGGCGGCCGAGGAAACGGAAACGGTCAGGGATTGGGAAATCGGCCGCGCACTCGAAACACTGACGCCGGGCCAGCGCTCGGTGGTTACGGCGATATCGGTGGAAGGGCGCACGATCGCGGAGACGGCCCGGAGCCTCGACATGAACGAAACCGCAGTTCGCGTCGCGCTTCATCGCGGCCTTACTGCCATCGCGCGGCGATTTGGACGAGACTGACATGGAGACGCACGAACTCATCAAGGCTCTGGCCGCAGACAGCCGGCGGACCGGCGCGCCAATGAACACCGTCTGGTGGGGAGCTGCCCTTATGGCGATCGCCATCGCCACGACAGTTTTTTTCGCCCTGCTCGGCCCCCGGCCGGACATCGCGACCGCCGCCCAGACGTTCCGTTTCCTCTTCAAGTTCGTGGTGACGATTGCCCTTGCCGCAAGCGCCTTCGTGCTTTTACGGATGCTGTCGCGTCCGGAGACCGACCCGCGCGGCGTACTCCCCTATCTTGCCATCACCCCGGCGCTCATCCTGGCGGCGGTTGCGATCGAGCTTGTGGTCGTACCCGCCGAAGCGTGGTCGACCAGGCTCATCGGGACGAACAGCCTGGTTTGCCTGACCTTCATCCCGCTGATCGGGATTGGCCCGCTCGCGCTGCTTCTGCTCGCGCTGCGCCACGGTGCCCCGTCGCATCCGGCACTGGCCGGTGCGATAGCCGGACTTGCGGCCGGCGGTATCGCCGCGACGTTCTACGCCGCCCATTGCACCGACGATTCACCCCTGTTCGTCGCCACCTGGTACACGATCGCGATCACGATCCTGACGCTTTTCGGTGCGCTTGGCGGACGCGTCGCCGCCCGCTGGTGACGCGTCGGCCGCATCGCAATCAGGAGGTCGCGCTTGCCTTTGGCCCTTCTGGCGCCTGCGGCAAGGCCTTGCGCACGACCTTGCCTTCTTCCGCCTTGTAGAAGAACTGGCTTGCGACCAGCCAACCCTTCAGCGGTCTCAGCGGCGGGATGCAGGTGAGAAGCATGAAGGGACCGGTCGTTAGCAGATGCACCCAAAGCGGCGCGGCATACTGCACCTCCAGCCAGACACCGAGGAAGACGCTCGGCACGCAGGCGAAGCAGATGACGAAAAAGGCCGGGCCGTCGGCCGGATCGGCGAAAGAATAATCAAGGCCGCAGACCTCGCATTCCGGGCGGAGCTTCAGAAAGCCTTCGAACAGATGCCCTTGGCCGCAACGCGGGCAGCGGCCGCGCAGACCTGTCTGCAACGGCGGAAGGGCCGGCCAATCTTCGTGTGAAGACATTGTCTTTCCTTTCCAGGGTTCGTCGGCGGCAAGTGCAAGCGCGTGATCGCAGCAAGCGCTCATCCGGCGCCGACATGCCGGATTGCTGCGGACAGTCCCGCCCCTCGCCGGCTCCGGGAATAGTCAGCCATACAAAGCATACACTGTCAAATTATTGTATGCATATTTGCCTGCGACAATTGCGCCGGATGTCGGCGCCACCACGTACACGGCCGCGCGTCCAATTGGACGCGCAAAGGTCGCTGTAGCACTTTGAATCTAGAGCATCTTTCTGCTTTCAGTGGTTTCACTTGAAAGCAGGATGCTCTAGACAACGAAGTTTACCGCAGCGGGCGATTGTACGAGAAGATCGCCGATGACGGCGAGGCTGCGCTCAAGCTCCGCGCGCGTTTCCGCCGCACCGAGCCCCAGCCGCACCGCCTCCGGCGGGTTTCCAAGCGCAAACGCGTCGCTTGTGACGATGCTGATCCCGGCCGTACGCAGACGGGCAGTGAACTCACCGCGGGTCCAGCCGGGGGGCAGCGTTAGCCAAAGGTGAAAAGCCTCAGGATTGGTCAGGACGCGGTCGGCCGGCAGGATCTCCGCCGCGATCCGCTGGCGTCGTCCCGCCTCGGCGCGAATGGCGGCAAGCACCGCATTCGCCGTTCCATCATCGATCCACCGAGTGGCGATCGCCGCCGAAAGCGGCGAGGCCATGCCGGCGGTCGCACGGATCGCGCCCTCAAGGCGAACGGAGCTGATGGCATCCGGGACGACGAGGTAGGCGATGCGGAGCGCCGGCGAAAGGCACTTGGCGAGCCCGGCCACGTAATAGACAAAGTCGGGAGCAAGCGCAGCAAGCGGTGGTACGGGGTCAGTCGGCAGCGCGCCGTAGGCATCGTCCTCGATGATCGCGACGCCATGCCTGCGGGCGATTGCGATCACCGCCTCCCTGCGCTTGAGCGACAGCGTCGCCGTCGTCGGATTGTGGAGCGTCGGGTTGCAATAGAGCACCTTCGGCCGGTGCTTGACGCAGGCGGCCTCGAACGCCTCGGGCAAAAGCCCCTGTTCGTCCACCGCAACGGCAGCAAAGCCAATGCCGAGATGGGCCGCGAGCGATCGCAGTCCCGGATAGGTCAGCGCCTCGGCGCAGATAACGTCGCCGCGCGCCGCAAGCATGCTCACCGTGGCAAGCAGCGCCCCTTGCGCACCGGGGCAGATGAGCAGGCGCTCCGCCGCCACCTCGCCGAGCCTCGGCCGCAGCCAGATCGCCCCTGCCGCTTTATCCGGCAGGGCGCCACCGACTGCCTGATAGCGCATCAGGAGCTCCAATCCCCGCTCGTCCTCAAGGGCATCGATGCCGCCCCACATTCGGGCGATAAGGTCTGGATCCTCGAAGAGCGGCGGCAGGTTCATACTCAGGTCGACGAGCCCGCCACCGGACGATCGGCCGCCATTCTTGCGCCGCGCCTTGACATAGGTGCCCTGCCCGACGCGGCCCTCGATCAGCCCGCGCGCCCGCGCCTCGTTATAGGCGCGGCTGACAGTGGTGAAATCGATGCCGAGAACGCCCGCAAGCGCCCGCTGCGGCGGCAAGCGTGCTCCCTCCTTGAGCCCGCCCGCCGCGATATCCGCCGCCAACGCATCCGCGATCGCCAGATAAAGCGGGCCGGCTTCCTTGCTTAGCGCCGGCACCCAGGAAAGACGCGCTTGATCCTTGTCCATCGACAATGTCCCATTTTCCCACAATGTATGGATATTGCATGGATGCGGTACCTAGGGCAAGCGCCGCGGGCGTGCGCCGATCGTAGGCGGGATTGCGCGTCGCCGGCATTCCGCCGGCGCCGTCCGTAATTGCGTCCGATGAGCGAGACCGTTTCACCGCGCCAGGGGGGGCGCGAACGGTGGGGCCATGGCATCCTTCATCATCATCGGCACCAAAGTTGTCGAGCCGAAAACGCTGAGGTGGTGTTCGTCCGAATAGAGCGGAATACCGTCCTTGGCGACCATGCAAACGGGCCTGCACAGCAGCGGAACGGCGCTGACACGCTGCACGCCCGCATCCCTGTCCGCGATTTCAAGCACCCGGTTGACAGCCGCGGTGCGCGCCTCGACCTCGGCCCTCGTCGGGACTGGCGGCAAGGCGGCATCGATAAAGTGATTGAGGCCGAGAACGCGAGGCACGGACCAGCCGATATCCGGGATATCATCGACAATGATGACCCTTCGGCCAGTGCTGCGGATCGCTCGCACGGTCTTCAGCAATGCGCTCTCGAAGAGAGCATACTCCTGCTCAGGGTCGTTTTCGCCGCCACCCTTGCGGACGAGCTGCGGCTCGGGGCCGCTTCTCTCACCGGCGGGATCGCTATTGACCACACGTGACCAGCGCGCACTGAGGACGACCACAGGCGCGTCGTGGCGCTTCCGGAGCATCGACATAACCGCAGCGTTGAAGTCGGAGCAATCGTGGTCCGGCCCTTTGTCCAGCCGTTCCACGCCGAGAAGTGGCGGGCACCCGCCCTTGAACGCAACCGCGCCCTGCTTGTTGCTTCTCTCGAGCAAAACGTCAAGGCCCGACATGATTGCTCCGGCATGGGAATCCCCCCAGAGCAGGATGCTGTTCTTGCTGCCTGCAGCGCCGGCCACGGCCTCCGCCCCGATGCGGCACAGACCCTCCTGCGGAGTCTTGCCGCCACAGCGATCGCGTTGCCCGTCAATGTCGAAGGTGCCGGAATAGGCCAGCCGCGCATCGCGCGAGAGGCGCTCAGGAAATCCTTCCCACACATTCACCGTGGCCGCCGCCACCGCGACGGCTGCAATGGCAGCCGAGGAAGAGGCAAGAATGAAGCGGCGCGTAAATCCGTCCGGCGCCCGGCGGCGGAACGGCGTTTCGATGAAGCGCCAACTCGCATAAGCACATGCGAGCGACAGGGTGATCGCAACCAGCATCTGCTGCGGAGTAATTTCCAGCGTGCCGCCCACCAGTTTGAAATAGACGATGATCGGCCAGTGCCAAAGATAAAGCGAATAGGAGATCAGCCCGATCGCCACCGGTATCGCACCGGACAGCATCCGGCCGCCCGCCGTTATCCTCTGCTCGCCCGACCACAGCAGCGCCAAGGCGCCGAAACTGGGCAGCACCGCGTTGAGCCCCGGCAACAGCGTCGTACTATCGAAGAACGCCACCGCCGCCAGGATCGCCCCCAACCCGAACAGCGACGCCGCCTGGGCAAGCCTTGCGCTGCGACAGACCGGAAATGCGCCGACGGCAAGGAGCACGCCGAGCCCAAGTTCCCAGGCCCGCGTTGGCGCCAGATAGAAGTTCGCCCGCGGGTACGCGCCGCTTGCCCAGACGGAAAGCAAGAACGATGCGAGACACAAGCCCGCGAATGACATGATCATGGCTCGTCGCGGCAACCGGAAGAGCCACCACAAGACCAAGGGAAAGACGATGTAGAATTGCTCCTCGACGCCTAGGGACCAAGTGTGAAGCAGCGGTTCCAGATCCGCATCGGGGGCAAAATAATCCGCATTTGCGTACCAGAACCAGATATTGGACGAGAAGAAGATCGCCGCGAGCGCAGAACGCGCCAACCCGACAAGCATGTCCGGCAGCAGCAGCAGCGCTCCCGCCACAAGGCAGGCAGCAATCGCGAAGAAAAGCGCCGGCAATATTCGTCGCGCTCGCCGCTCATAGAATGAGATCAGCGAGAAGCGCCCTGCTGCAAGCTCACGATGAAGAATTCCGGCAATAAGAAAACCCGAAACAACAAAGAATATGTCTACGCCAACCAAACCGCCGGAAAAACCAGGAACTCCAGCATGGCAGAACACGACCGACATCACGGCGATGGCTCGCACGCCGTCAATATCCCTGCGGTATTCCACTTTAACGCCCCCCAACAGAGCGCGCTTAAATGAATTGAGTACGCATGATTTGGGTATTCAAAATCAGGGGGCCTTCTATACGCCGGCTTTTGGACGCATTTGTGAAACCGGCACCCTCAAATACCGTTGAGCCGTTTTTCGACCCGACGCTCCTGCGCCGAACGGCCCTGGACTGCGTCCAGTCAGACGCTCGACGGGGCGTTGGAACACCTTGAATTCCGGGACTGATTTTTGCAGTGAGCGGTTCCGGGTCGGAGAGCTCGTCGTCCCGAAGGGACGCGTACCAACAGCTCTTCAAAATCCTGTTACCGCTCAGTCCCAATGCATGTCGCCCGAAAGTGTGCAGCGGTTTTGGGACAACGACATGCATAACGCCAGAGACGTAAAGGGTGTCGCATTTGTTTGAATGCGACACGTCCCTTGGCCCGGATCGCTTCTTAGCCTAGATCGCTTCACCGCAGGCACGGCGGAAGCGGCGTACCGTCTCCGCCATGCCGTATTCCAGCGCGTCCGCGGTCACGCCATGGCCGATCGAGACCTCAGCGAGCGCCGGGATGTGCTTTGCCAGCAACGGCAGGTTAGCGACGGTCAGATCGTGGCCGGCATTGACGGCGAGGCCGAGACCACGCGCGATCTCTGCGGTGCGGCCGAGTTCTGCGGCGATCCGTTCGGCCTTATCAGGATCGTCGTAGCAGCCGCCATAGGGGCCGGTATAAAGCTCTATCCGGTCCGCCCCGGTTTCTTTGGCGATCTTCAGTGCCTCCGGATCCGGATCGCCATCGGCGAAGAGCGAAACGCGAAAGCCCTTTTTCTTCAGCCGCCCGACCACATTCCCAAGCAGGCTGTAGTTCTTGCGAAAATCCCAGCCGTGATCCGAAGTCGCCTGCGCCGGATCGTCCGGCACCAGCGTCACTTGCTCCGGCTCGTGCCGTTCGACCAGTTGGAGAAAATCCTCGTTCGGGAAGCCTTCCATGTTGAATTCCGTCTGCGGAAACTCGTCGTCGATCAGGTCTCGGATAGGCTGGAGGTCGGAGAAGCGGATATGGCGCTGGTCCGGGCGCGGGTGAACGGTCAACCCGCTCGCCCCCGCCTGAAGCGCGATGCGGCCGAGGCCGGTAACGGACGGCCAGGGAAGATCGCGCCGGTTGCGTAGCATCGCGACGGCATTCAGGTTCACGGACAGTTTTGCGGGCATCTCGAAACTTTCACAGTGGCGGGCGACATCATCGATGCCGCTGTTCTACCCCAGATTCTGCAAAACCGGAATCGCCGTTTCGCATGGTTGCGCCCACCTTTTGACATGGCGAAATTATGTTGATATCAACGTTAATCAGGCAGGATGAAGGTAAATCGGAGAGAGCGAGAGGAGGCGATCATGACGACCACACTCATCCCGGCAACGGAGCTGGCGGCAAGAAACCACGCCAGCTTTCCCAATGAAAGCGACGACTATCGACAGGCCCGCAATGCGCTTCTGGCGGAGGAAATCGAACTCAGGCGTCACATCGAGCGCGTGGCTGAACTGCGCCGGCAACTGCCGCCGGGCGGCGAAGTTACCAAGGACTATCGTTTCGAGGGTGAGAACGGGCCCGTCACGCTTGCCGATCTTTTCGGCGGCAAGGATACACTCATCATCTACAGCTACATGTTCGGCCCGAAGCGCGAAAAGCCCTGTCCCATGTGCACCTCGCTGATGGGAGCATGGGAGCGCAAGGTCCCGGATATAGAGCAGCGCGTCGCGCTCGCCCTGGTTGCTCGCTCGCCGATCGAGCGGCTGGTGGCTGCAAAGAAGGACCGCGGGTGGACCCAGCTCAAGGTCTATTCTGATGGAGACGGCGCCTTCACTCGCGATTATGTCAGCGCCGAGGATGCGGATGTCCCGGGCTACACGGTCTTCACCCGCCGCGACGGCACCATCCGGCATTTCTGGAGCGGCGAAATGAACGGCCAGGTGGCCGATCCCGGCCAGGACCCGCGCGGCGCACCGGATCTCGACCCACTGTGGACCCTTCTCGACACCACCCCCGAAGGCCGCGGCAAGGATTGGTATCCGAAGCTCGAATACCCCAACGGCGGGTGAAAGCGCCGCCGACCGTCCTCGCATTCGCGATCTGCACGCGCTCTCCCGTCACACCCGGCGGGGGGAGCGCGATCCTGCCGATGCCCGGCCACAGGCCTGAGTCGCGTATTTCAGAAAAAGTGCGATTAATCGTCATCGAACCTGACAACCGCCATTTTTGGGCCTAAGCTCCGAATCAGATTTAAGTTGTTTCTTCCCGGCAATCTCGGTTCCGGCCCGTATCCTTTGGAGCTACATTGATGACGCCAGCCGAAAGGCCCTGCGACGAGACAATCCGGCTGGCGCTACGCCGGGTTCTCGACAGCCGCAGCTTTCGGCGGTCCGAAAGGCTGCGCGCTTTCCTCGCCTATGTTGTCGAAAAGGAAATGATCGGCGAAGGCGCCCAGCTCAAGGGCTATTCGATCGGCGTCGACGTCTTTGGCCGAGACCAGAGCTTCAATGCCGACGGCGACCCACTTGTCCGCGTCCATGCCGGCAAGTTGCGCAAGCTGCTCAAGGCCTTCTACGAGACCGAAGGCGCCGGAGAGAAGTGGCAGATCACCATTCCGAAGGGAACCTATGTACCGGAGTATCGTCGCGTGTATGTCACCGACGCCGGCACAGTTTCGGACCGAAAGGAAAAGAGCGCCGGTCGTTCGTCGTCCGGGCGCCGCGCTCCGTGGCAGCCGGCTCCCTTCTCTTCTCCCTGGGCGGTACTCAGCGTGTTGCCGCTGCTCCTCTTCGCCCCCCTGCCCTCGCCCGAAATGAAACTGGATCTCGACGCGGAGGCCAAGCTTGTCGCGGGTCCCATGGCAGCCATCCGCGGCCTACCGTCCGTCAGAGTCAGCGTGTCCGGCCCGGAACATAAGGGCACCAGGCAATTCGCAAAGGCGCTGCACGAGGCGGCCCTTCGCCACAAGACGCTCGCAAAGGCGAACGCGATCGAGGGCGAAGGCGCACCCGCTTCCAGCAATCAGGCTCTCTCTTTCTCGCTCACTCTCACCTGGTACGACGCCCCGGCGGCAGGCATCCGCGTCACGCTATCGCATGACGGTGAAGGCATTCCGCTGCGGAGCGACTTCATCACTGCGGAACGGCTGACGAGTGAGCCGGACATTCTCTACGAGAGCACCTCGCTCGCCGCGCAGCTTTTTGCACTCGACGGCGAGATCTACGCCCATGCCGCCGCAGAGAAGGTTCAGAGCACGCTCATGGAATGCATGACCGTGACCGCGCGCTACCGCCGGCTGCTCACGCGCGACAGTTTTGAGAAGGCGTGGGACTGCCAGCAGAAGCTCGGTCCGCTCAGGAGCGACGAGCCGTTCTTCATCATTTCCGCCAACAGCCCGCTCAAGATCATCGGCCATTGATGCATGTCGCGCGTACCAACGCGCGTCGCGTTTAATCAGACGCATGCGACGCGCTTTGGGTCCTTGTTTTTATGCATGTCGTTGTCCCAAAACCGCCGCACACTTTTGGGCGACATGCACCAGGTGAGTTCGCTTGCACCTGCGGCACTGCGTCCGAAGCAGCGTTTTTCCTGGCAATATTAAGGACTGTTCATTTGCGTGATTCGCACTTACCGTGAATGCGTGCGTTGGATTTCATGCCGGGTTGCTCACTGGAGCACCGCGCGTTCGGGCGAATGCGTGACGGGGCTCCAGCTAACGGACCTGCGGCGTCAGGTTTCGTCGCAGACATGCACATTGGTCAGCAGTAGCCGTGCCTGCGCACGGATGTGTCCCACGAGCAGCAGGTGTCGAGGTCGGCGATCGGCTGGACGCTTGGCTGGAGGAAGCAGCCTCAGCCGCGGCGCCGGCGGGTTCGGAACGGGGGACATCGGAAATGTCGCAGGATTCCAGGAAACAAGCGGACGCCCCCTTCGGCTTTCTGCCGCAACTGCCCGTACCCTACCATGGTCCGGACGACCGGCTCGCCATCGCCGAGATGGCCGAGGTTTTCGGGGTGACACACCGGACATTGCATTTCTATGAAGAGAAGGGCTTGCTGACCGCTGCGCGCATGGGGCCGATGCGCGTTTACGGCGAGGACCATATCCGCCGCATGGCGGTGATCAACGCCTGCCGCGAGATCGACATGCCGATCGCCGCGATCCAGGAACTGATGGCGGCACTCGATCGCGCTGAAAGCCAGGCACGCGCAGACGCGTTGTTCGACGCCGCCTTGCAGGCGCGTCGCCGCGAACTCGCTGCCCAGCAATCGATCCTCCGCCGCCAGATGCAAAAAATCGCCGAGCTGCTCGAAGCGAGATCGGCGGAGGGCGAAGACGGTCCGACGGACGCGGAGCACGTCCACCTGTCGCCGATCGAGTCCGATTGCCTTGGCTTCATGGCCGAAGGTTATCCCGCCTCCCGCATAGCCGAGCTGATGGACATGGACCTGACCGCAGCCCTCACACTGGAATCCGGAATCATCCGCAAGTTCGGTGCCCATAATCGCTTTCAGGCCGTTGCCAAGGCCGTTCTCGCGGGCCTGATCGCATCCGAATAGAGAATAAAACGTTCAGGTTGACCACAAACCGATACAACTTGTCGTAATATTTGACGAGCAGAAGAGGCGCTGACAATTGTCATCGCCCCGATGCGGCAGTAATCTTTGGGCGCGACCGAACACGTCTTTAGCGACGGTCTGCATGTCTTGGCAGCGTTATGCTTCTGACCGAGCAGAAGAGCTTCTCGTTATCCGAGATGCATATTCAGAAGCTTATTTCCATCCGGCGCCAGAAAATGGCGCGTCCGCCGATCTTGTTGTTCTCTCGCGGATATACTTGGAGGAAAAAATGAACAAGCTCACGGTAGTTTTCATCCTCGCAGGCGGCGTCACCTTGTCCGGCTGCCAATCTGCGACGACCTCCAGCACCCGAGCTGGCGAGTTCGGGTGCATCGCCGGCACGGTCGGCGGAGCGGTTGTCGGAGGCCTGGTCGGCTCCACCATTGGCGCGGGAACCGGGCAACTCTGGGCTGTTGGCACCGGCGCCACGCTGGGCGCGGCAGGCGGCAATGCCTTGACCTGCTATTGATGCGAAGGGCCGGGATTATGAAAAGGATTGTGGTACTGACCGCATTCGCACTTTCACAGGCCATTCCGGCCTTGGCGCAAACTCAACCGGCGGCTATGAACCAGGGCCAAATGGATCGGCTCGACCGTAACAGGAATGGCGCAATCGACCAGTCCGAGTACCAGGCCTTCATGACATCGGCCTTCGTGACTCTGGACAAGAACAAGGACGGCAGCCTGCGCCAAGAAGAAGTGGGCCAAATTCTGAACGCGCAGCAGTTCGCCGCCACTGACGCCAACCGTGACGGCAGTCTTACGCAAAACGAGTTCCTGAACAGGGTCATGGCCGACTTCAAGGCCGCCGACCGCAGCGGCGACGGCAATCTCCAGTAGGGGCACTGCGTCAACCGCCTGTGGCGTCGTGCGCTTGAAAGACGCGTACGGCGCTCTACTGCAAGCTTCCTTGAAGCGGGTCACTTCAAGGAAGCATGCAGTCACTCCAAGAATCACTCTCCATGGGCCGGACCGGACAGTCCTCGAAGATCTCCAACATCATCGGCGTCATCGACGACATTGCCTTCCAGACCAATCTGCTCGCACTGAATGCGGGCGTAGAGGCCGCGCGGGCAGGCGAAGCCGCCAAGGGATCCCGTCGTCGCGCAGGAAGTGCGCGAACTCGCACAGGGCTCCGCCGAGGCGGCCAGGGAGATCAGGGAACACGGCACCGCCGACATAACTCGAGGTTCCGGTCACAAGATCATGGCCGCTCTTTCTACGCCCTTATCCGCGGAGTCCCTGTGGCAGACACTCGACTTTATCGCCGTAGGGCGCCGCTTAAAAAGTGCAATCCGTCAGTCGCGATGCCGTTGGGGCGCAAGAGCCATCGTCTGCGCGTAGGCCATCGGCGAACGGTTCCCAGGCATGTTTTCGTCCAGCACCAGGGTCTTAACGTCGTCGGATCGGACGTCCAGCGCCACAACGCGCTCAAGCTTGTCTATCTGCCAGACGGCGTAGCCAAGTTCCGGAACATATCCGCAATCACAGCCGCAATCGCCACCGAGAATTTTCCGCGGCTCGGAGGGCAGATACATGATCTGCGGCTTGGGGAGCTTGTAACAATGCCCCTCGTAAGCGTAGCCATATATAACACCAATGCTTTTTATATACCTATCGCTATCCTTCTCAAAGTTCTTTGACGGAATATTTATACTGACCGGCAAATATCTTATCTTAAGCGCATCATCTAGTATTGTAAGAACTATCTGCTGGTTAAATATTCCTGCCAAAACATCAGTATCAATCGTATCGAAGGATGCCTCTCTTACGATCCTAATTAATCCCTTTATATCTTCATCGCTAAGCGATATTCCCTTTACCGATTCTTTTATCTTTTTGCCAATTTGCTCATCGGTAATCTTGAAAATTTCTTCCCGGAGAGCTGGGCGACCGTAGAGGCGCACTTCGCTTGGATTGTAGGTCTCATAGATTGGCTCGGACAGATCATCTAGCTTTTTGCCGACCCCGGGATGGCTGCAACACTCGCTCATCTTCCTCTCCTTTGCTGCCCTATCTTGAAACGATGATCTCACGCCATACGAAGTTGGATTCCAGCACCGTCGCAGCCGGCTGGCTGGCCGCGGCAATGACGGCAGTCGCGGCCTGATCCAATCGCAAGGTATCCGGATCGAGCGTCCTGAGCGAGCCTGCAAGCGCCTGCCCCACTGCGTCGCGGGCAGCTCTCAGTGCGAGTCCGAAGATCATCGGCTTGATCCGAAACGCCTCCGCCGTCGCCGTCCGAAAGCGTTCGAAGTCGTCCCGCGCCAGATGTCGAAGGTCGATATCAAGGAGTCCCCTATCGGCGCAGTCGCGCGCAACCAGTTCCCGATGATAGATCTCCACGATCGAGTCGAAGATGGCGCCAACGAAAGGAAGCGCGCGGTCATGCACCTCACGCGTCACCTCCGACATGCGGCGGAAATTGGTAGCGAGACGGATCTGGCTCTCCGGGCTCGTCTCAGCGAAACGGTTGAGCTCGTTGTACAGCAGGAGGTTGCCCTTGGTACGCCTGAGCAGTCGGTCGATCGCGGAGTCGAAATGCAGGAACGAAATCAATGACACGACATCGGAAAAGGCTTCCGAAAACGGAAAGAAGTCGCCCTCTCGCGTCAGCGCGGTTGGGACATCGGTTTCCGAAAGAAGGATAAGGTGTCCGATCTCGTGGGCGATCGTGTCGAAATTCAGCGCGTAAGGCCGCCTGATCCCATCAGTGTCCGAACAGCCGAGTTCCAGGAAGCCGTAGCCCGCCTGTGCATTGTCCCAGTTCACAAAAGAGACGATCTCGAGCCGCGGAAATGTCTGGTCGAAGAACCATCGAATCGGGCGACCGATATAGTTCTGCCAAATGGAGAGAACGAAGTGCACACAGGCATAGGCATGGACTGAAAGGAAGGCCCGCGAGTCCGGAGAGATATAGTCGAAATGACGGTCCGGACCTGGGGTAGCCGGCGAGTGCATGGCGCCCCGAAAAGGCGGCAGCCGGTCGAAGCCGTAGGGTTGCTTGTCGTAGACCGGATCGACGACATACATCATCGCGTCACTCGGCCCCTCGCCGATCTCGTCCCTTGGTATCGGTAGCCAGACACGATCCGGCTGTTCATATCCTGGAATGAAGGGGGGTTGGGGGAATATCCAGAAGCGCGTACCCAGACGCTGATCGCCGGATTCGAGGGCATCGTCCCGCAACACACGCATCGCGCAAGTGCCTCCCGATCGGAAATCCGGCAAATTTTTAGGGTTTCAATTTATAGGTGTTCACCAAATTCGAGTCAATGCCGCCTGCCTCGAGGTCTCGGAGGAAGGTGTTTGTCGCCACCCAGCCGCAGGATGTGCGCGTCGCCCCCGCCACAAGGTCCGGCGCTTTCTGTAGGGCAAGCAGCGCGTCTTTCCTCTTCTGCCCCGCCATCTCCTTCCGCAACCCTTCGCGTCTTCCTTCCGGCCATCCACCGGCCCGCAAGACCGCCGACAGCGAGCGCTCGCGAAAATTCATACTTCGCGCGATTGTTGTAAGATGGCTTCGCTCGGATGGGGTGATGTGCCCGCTTCGCATCAACGCGGAAAACGTTCGCTGGAGATCGATCAGCGAGTCCGTCAAAGGAAGAAAGCCGAGCTCCGGCGGTCCCGAATGAATGGCAACGGCATCGTCGGGCGCGGGAGCAGGGTGCGGCGCCAGCCTGCGGCGCCGGTACCACCTGTAGATGAGGCCAACGCCGATCATGCCGAAGTCGTCGAGTTCGGCGGCCCGGAGCGCCCCCATGCTGGCGGCGCCGATCACGACGATCCCTCGGGCGATCGCCCAGAGGATTTCCTTGTGTCGAACGGCCGGCCTATCCTCGAACTGTCCGTCTATCAGAACCATCGCCCGCGGCCGGAAGGCATGTGCCGCAAGCAGGACGTCCCCCTGCGCCGCCGGTTGCAGATAAACGGCATTGAGGAACTTCTGGGCCTCAGCAAGGCGCAGCGTCGGGCCAAGAAACACCAGGATCGGGCCGTCCTTGCTTCGCTCCGTCATCGCCACACTCATCGCAGGAGGAAGAAGGGAGAGGCACCCGGGAGGATCGTCCTCACACAATGCACGCCCGTTTCGGAGTCCGTCCCCACAGGCACCGCCAGTATCGGTCCGAGCCCGGCGCTTGTCACCCGGTCCAGAAGCGAGCCGAGATCGGGGATGACGACCGACGGCCCGGCGGTGCTCGCCAATGTTTCGTCGAGGATCAGAGCGCGGGCCCTTGCGACGATGGCGTCGGTGCTCCAGCGGTAGTGGTCTCTCGTCTGGTCATCGCGGGCTCCGGAGATCGCACCCGCCCGAGCCGACAGCGCCTCCAACATCGAGCTCGCCGCCGAGGCTTCGAGGCTGGGGCCGGCCGCGTAGCCTTCCGTCGGCAGCGCCAGGATCGGCTCGCCCGGCCCGGTCTCGATCGTCTGGCACCAAACGACGGGAACCTTTGCGGGCGAAGGGGCGAGCCATAAGCCAAAGGCTATTCCGCGCGCGCCTGCGACCGCGAGAATATGATCGACCGCGTCGCCCAGGCCGGAAGGGGCAATCCGCATCCGGTCGAAGAAGCCATGGGTAGCAAAGGCGCGGGCGATCGCGTCGCGCTCCAGACATTCCAGCAGCCCGTGCAGGAATGCGCCACAGCCACTTGTATGGCAGGCAAGTCCTGTGGTGGTGCGTAGGAAGACGCCGTCATGAGCCGGCGGCGGATCGCTGTAGCACGTGTGCACGAGTTCCAACGGGACCGGATGCGTCGAGCCGCTGACGACGTCGATACCTTCGATCCAGGCTATTGTCCTTTCCCTCCAGTTCCCACGCCGTTCCGGAACCAGGAGATTTTCGAAGAGATCGTCACCAATTTCGAGTTCATCGGCCGTGGCCAGGAAGACCTGCTCTGCCGGAATGGACTCGGCATAATAGCGCTCGAGCGATTCCATCAGCGCGCCGACAGTCGCCTCTGCCTTGGAGAGGCCCCTCCCAAGAGATGTCACTTCGGAAAGCGCGGCGGGACGTACGGCCTGCATCACCGGCAGGCCGATCCGGTCCAGCCCGGTCAAGTCACCAAGGCGGGTTATCTGGGCGCGGCGGCAGAGTGGCAGGATCGCGCCGAGACAGCGCTCAAGGTCCCCCGTCTCCGAGCTTTGGGAAAGCGGCGTGGCTATCGCCGAAACGATCGAAGCACGGAGAGCGAAAGCTGCCCCCTGGAGGCATGCGCCAGAGGTCGTTTCGCCGCCTAGTTCAACGCCCAACGGCAACGCCAAACTCCCGAGCTGATTGCCGTGCCCGTCTGAGCAGCGCCGTCGCACCCTGGCTTTCGGCGATGTCCAGCGCGGAGCGCAAGTCTGCAGCAACAGCGTCCTTGTGCTCCCCTGCACGCGCCCTGAGAGTCGCACGGCACCGGTGCAACTCCGCCAGCCAATAGGCGTGGCCGGTTTCCTCACCCTTCCGGATCGCCTCGTCCACGACGTCGATCGCTGGCTCAATCTTGCCTGCAAGGTTCAGCAACATGGCGTGCATATAGAGATAGATCGGCAGATCCGCGACGACTCCAAGCTCGCGTAGAAGCGACAAACCACTTTGAAACGTCGCATAACCACTCGCAAGGCTCGTGCGATGCGCTTCGGCCCAACCACCAAACAGAAGCGAAAAGCCGGACAAGGACTGCATCCGATGCTTCTGGGCAAAGTCCGCCATTCGCGCCGCGACGTGGGTGAGCCCTTCGAAATCGTCCCGATAGAACGCTGACACCGCTTCCGTATCAAGCGAGTGCGCCTTGCTCGGCGCATGCGCTATTCGGTCCGCGAAGGCGATCATCCTGGAGAGCGCCGCGTCGGAGGCCTTTGTGCGTCCCGTAAGCCATAAGGAAAGCGCCAGTTGCCCGAGGCCGCAAACCTTTGCATCATGCCCCCCATACTCCGTTCGGCTCTCCCTGGCTCGCTTCTCGTCATAGAGCGCGAGGCCAGCCTTGACTGCCTCCTGCGTTTCCCGATGGTTGCCGAGGTTGAAATCGATGGCCCAAATGCAATGATTGACCTGAAGCTGAATTTCCGGCTCATTGGCCTTCGACAGCATTGACTGCACGCCTAAGGCACGGTCGTGCATGACGCGAAAATCCGATCCGGTGAACCACCAACCCCAATAGATCGGAAACCACTGTGATTGCTCCGACAACGGGCGTCTTTGGGCAATTTCTACGCCTTCCTCATAGAGCTTGCGAGCTGGTGGCGAGTTGAACCCCAGTAGCCCTGTCAGTACAGGCCCGAGCGCAATCAGCGCCGAAAGCTGCAGAGGCTCGGCGGTGTCTTTGGCGCTCAATTTGCCGCAGAGATCCAGTGCATGGTCGAGATGTTGCTTCGCCTCGATCATCGCCGAGCGGCTCGAACACTCCTTTCCGGCCGCGATGAACCAAGGTACCGCCTCTTCCAGGAGCCCCGCCCGCTCCGCATGTTCGGCGAGCGCACCGGTATCGATCCAGGCGGCAATGTCGCGATTTTGCTCGACTGCGGCGAAGAGCCGCCGATGCAGCACCTGCCGCTGCTTGCGCAGGGTGGCCTTGTAGATCGTCTCTTGGATCAGCGCGTGGCGGAAACCATAGGCGACGCGCCCCGGCACCCTGACCCGTACCAGGAATCCCGTTTCGCAGAGCATGTCGGCCGCATTTGCGAGCGCCTTCTTGCCGAAATCCGGCAGCAGCACCTTGAGCAGCGGCAGGGTGACATGCGTGCCGGCGATTGCAGCCGCTCGCGCCACGTCCCTCGCCGAGCCGAGGTGTTGAAGGCGTGCCTCCAAAATGGCTTCGAAGGCCGAAACATGGGTGGGCTTGACGCTCTCCGAGAGGGTCATCGTGTCGGGCTCGACATTCTGCGAAACCCATTGGCAGATTTCCTCGATGAAAAGCGGAACGCCGCCGGAAATACGCTCCGTCACATCGAAGAGATCGGGCAGCATCGCCAGCCGGTGTTCCGGCCATTTGGCTCTTATGGCGAGCTTTGTCTCATCGGGATCGAGTGGCCGCAGCGACAGGCGCGTCGGATTTGTGGCGTCCAGCCATTCCGAGGGGAAGGAAAGACGCGACGTGGTAATGAGCAAAACTGGAAATTGTCCGACGATGCGCGCTGCCTCGCCGAGCAGATCGCGCGAAGTGGCATCGATCCAATGGATATCCTCGACGGCGACGATCGCCGGCCCCTTCCGGCACACGGCCTCGAGCGCGCGCAGCACAGCGCGATGGGCCCTTTGCCGGATCGCCTTGGGATCCTCGTGCGATATTTCGCGATTTCTCCCCTGTGCCCCGAGGAGATAGGCAAAGACGTCCACGACCTCTCTATCCCTGATGCCGTTGCGTTCGAACAGCGCCCTGACCGCAGCCGCCGTCGGACCCATCTGACCGCCGTTCCCGGACATCGCGCCCGGAAAACTGTTCAAGAGCGGATGAAGCGTCGAGCGAAACCCACCCGGCAGGCACTGAAAGCAAAGGAACTTCGAACGCCGCTCGCGCGTCCGCCTGCGGATTTCACGGAGAAGACGCGACTTGCCGATGCCGGCGTCTCCTTCGATCTGGACCACCGCGCCATGCCCCGCAAGGACGCTGTCCCACAGCTGCGCAATCGTATTCAGCTCGTTTTCGCGGTTGATCAGCAGCCCGCCCGGCCTTCCGAAGGCAAAGAACCGATCGACGCCGATCTTGTGCCCCAAGGCGCGCCATACTTTTTCCGGCGCGGTGAAGCCCTTGAGCTCCTTGCTGCCCTGGAAGACGAAAGCGTGGGACCTTCCGGCGAGGTGCCGCGTGTCCTCGGACACGAGGACGCTGTTCGGTTCTGCGATCACCTGCAGACGAGAGGCCATGGCCTGCGCCGCCCCGGTCACCGGCTCCTGCGTCCAGCTTTCGCGTGAAGGCTCGCGCACAAGGGCAATCGACGTCGCAATGCCCACCCGAACCTGTAGGTCGTCCTGCCCTGCCTCGCGCCCGACGCGCTTGCACGATTCGACGATCTCGAGCCCGGCGCGAATGGCAAGCGAGGCCGCATCCTTGGCTTCAAGCTCTATCGGAAAGAGCGCGACGCCGCCGTCGCCGGCCTGGTGCTGCATGACGCCTGAATGCGACGCGATCGCTTGTGTGGCGGCAAGCTGGAACGCAGAAATCAGTTCCTGGTAGTCCTCGATATCCATGACATGCATTAGGTCGGTCGATCCGACCAGGTCATAGCAAAGCGCAGTGACGATGCGCCGCTCACTGCCACGTGCGCCCGAACGCTGTTCGCGTTTGGACGTTCGTCGTGGTGTGTTGGTCTGGCTTTCGCGCAGCATTCACCACTCTCCGCCTTCGATAGCGCAGTCCGCCTAGACGCGCGCGCTTATTATGGACGACTTGCTTTTCTCGTATCTTTTCAACTTGATCCTGCTTTGGGAAGACGTGCGGCCGGATATCGCTCGATTTAACACGGGCTTTTTTTGAGAAATCACTATTCAGGCAGAAGGCTGATTGCCGGTCGAGCCAATGTCAATCGACGGTTGGCTGCAACACCCGCCGGCCGCTCAACCTCTGCTCCCCAAAGGCAGGCAGGTTCGCCCGTCGGCGCAGTCGATGAAAAGCGTCACCGCACGATCGTCAGCCGCTCCGCCGCGCGGGTGATCGCCGTATAGAGCCAGCGTTCGCGCGTGTCGCGAAAGGCATAGCTCTCGTCGAAGAGCACGACATTGTTCCACTGCGAGCCCTGCGCCTTGTGCACCGTCAGCGCGTAGCCATAGTCGAACTCGTCATAGCGCTTGCGGGTGGACCAGGGGATCTCGCCTTCGACATCCTCGAAAGCCGCCTTCAAGAGCTTGATCTTCGCCGCGCCGCGATCCATGTCGTCGTCTTCCGGGCGGATCATCAGGTTAATGCCCGGCTTCACCGTTTCCTTGGACGAGCTCATCACCTGCCAGAGCGAGCCGTTGAGCAACCCCTTGGCCGGATCGTTCCGAAGGCAGACCAGCTTGTCGCCGGATTGCGGATATTCGCTGGTGAAGCCTTTCAGCTCGCGAAGCCGCTGGTTGTAGCGCCGCCGCGTCCTGTTGGTGCCGACGAGCACCTGATCGGCCTCCAGCACCAGTTCCTGCGTCACCTGGCCACGTCCGATCACCTGCGCCGTGCCGTAGTCGCCATGCATGATCTCGCTGCCCTCGCGCACCTGCATGGCCAGCTGGATGATCGGATTGTCCCGCGCCTGGCGGTGGATCTCCGTCAGCAGGTAGTCCGGCTCCTGATTCGTGAAGTAGCCGCCGCCGGAGACGGGCGGCAACTGTCCCGGATCGCCAAGAACGAGGATCGGAGTGCCGAAGCTCATCAGGTCCTTGCCGAGCGCCTCGTCGACCATCGAGCATTCGTCGACGATGATCAGTGCTGCTTTCGCGACTGGGCTCTGCCGGTTGATCGAGAACATCGGCGCGATCGAGGTCTTGCCGGTTTCCTCGTCCTCCACCTCCTCCTCACCACGCGGCCGGTAGATCAGCGAATGGATGGTCTTGGCGTTGCTCGCCCCCTTGGAACGCAGCACCTGTGCCGCCTTGCCGGTGAAGGCGGCAAACAGCACCTCGCCGTCCACGTGCTCGGCAAAATGGCGCGCGAGCGTGGTCTTGCCGGTTCCGGCATAGCCGAACAGCCGGAAGAGCGGCGAGCGCCCTTCCTTCAGCCAGCGCGAAACGGCCTGCAAGGCCTCATCCTGTTGCGGAGCGAACTGCATGGCCCGCAGTGTCAGGATTCGGGGGCATTGCGCAAGTGCGGATTTCTCAATCGCGGCCCTCGGCGAGCGGCATCGAGAAAAAGCACCAATCCGGCTGTGGCACTTTTTTGCGGTGCACCTTGAACCTCGGTCACGAATGCTTCTACCCTGCGCTGCATTCAGTGCGGTGCAGAAGCAGCGGCGCCTTGAAATCGCGCATACGCTTTTTCCGAAAATCGATTTCCGACTTTCCGGTTATGCGCTAGCAACCGTTGCACATTCCTGCGCCGCCATATCGTTCGCCCGCGGCACACGCTGGGGAACACCGGAGAAGGCCATTGAGACCGGAACACCCAGCAACGCCCTCCCCGTCGGAAAACGCAGGGATCGGCCGCCTGCGGCCGGCGTTGCAGTGGTGCGTGCTCGCACCTATTTCGGCCGCATTCGCGGCGATCCTCGAGACGATCGGCCTTCCGGCCGGCCTGCTGATAGGCCCTATGCTTGCCGGCGCGCTCGTCGGCATGAACGGTGGCACGATCCGCCTGCCGCGCCAGCTCTACTTCTGCGTCCAGTTCATCCTGGCGATGATGATCGCCGGCTCGATGACGCCCGCGCTGCTGGTCGCCTTTTCCGGAAACTGGCCGCTCTTCCTGGCCGTCGTTCTTGCCGTCATCGGGGTCAGCACGCTTTGCGGCTGGATCATGACGCGGATGCGCATCCTACCCGGCACGACGGCGATCTGGGGTTCCTCGGCCGGCGCCGCTTCGACCATGCTATTAATGGCGGATGCCTACGGTGCCGATGCAAGGCTGGTCGCCTTCATGCAATACTTGCGCGTCGTCTTCGTCGCCAGCGCCGCCACGCTGGTCGCCCACCTGTGGGTCACCGGCACCGAGGTCAGCGACACGACCGGCTGGTTCGCGCCGATCGCCGGCCTTCCCTTCCTGGCAACGCTTACCGTCGGCCTTGCCGGCGGTTTCCTTGGCAAGGTCCTGCGCCTGCCGGGCGGCGTCTTCCTCGTGCCTTTCGCCATCGGTTCTGCTCTCAACATCACCGGCGCGCTTGCGACCGAGCTGCCACGATGGCTGATTGCCCTGTGCTCTGTCATGCTCGGCTGGAACATCGGCCTCGGTTTCACCCGCGCGATCCTGGCACATGCCCGCCGGGCATTGGTGCCGACGGTCATTTCTATTCTAATTTTGATGTCCTTTTCCGGATCGCTGGCCGTGCTTCTGATCGTCGCCGCCGGCATCGATCCGCTGACGGCCTATCTCGCCACCAGCCCGGGCGGCCTCGATTCGATCGCCGTCATCGCCACGTCGAGCAATGTCGACGTGTCCTTCGTCATGGCACTACAGACAGTGCGGGTACTTATCATCACCATGCTCGGCCCGGCTCTCGCCCGCTTCGTCGCCGACCGCGCCTGAGCACGCGTCGTCGCGCTCCCTTCCGCCTCAACCATCACGAGCGCATAGGGAATAAATCCTGCATCCTCCGTGTCTTATCCGCGAAGCTGCCAGAACGCGGTTCTGCTTCAGCGGAAGCGGGATAGACCCCTCGCCCCGCGAGAGAAACCTGTTGAGGAAGGAAAGCCCCCATGAGAACGTTTCCATTAGCCATCGCCATTTGCCTAGCCGCGAGCGCTTCCGCCTTTGCCGCACCGCCGGTCAAGACGGTCGAATCGGAAAAGGGCAATGTGCTGGCCGCAGCAAACGGCATGACGCTTTATACCTACAAGGATGACGAAGGCGGCGTTTCCAGTTGCTATGACACCTGCGCGAAGAACTGGCCGCCCTTCATGGTCGAAGGAGATGCCATGGCAGAGGGTGCCTACACGATCGTCGAGCGCAAGGATGGCACCAAGCAGTGGGCGAAGGACGGCATGCCGCTCTATTTCTTCATCAAGGACAAGAAGATGGGCGACGTCACCGGTGACGGCGTGAAGGGCGAATGGGATGTCGCACGGCCGTAACGGTCAAGAGGGAAGCGCGGGGACGGATCCTGCCGCCCCCGACGCATTCGAGGAAGGGGTCCTCGCCCTGATGCCGGCGCTCCGGCGCTATTCGCGCAGTCTCACCCGGTCCGATCCGGACGGCGAGGATCTGCTGCAGGATTGCGTTGAGAAGGTCCTGGCGCGCCGCGCGCAGTGGCGCGGTGTGAACCTGCGCGCCTGGGCCTTCACGATCATGACCAACCTCTACCGCAACCGGCACCGGCACAGGGCGCAGCATCCGGAGGTGGAGCTTGATGACGAACTCGGCCTCGCCGCCACCGAAGACAATGCCGACCCGCTGGAGAAGCTGCGCCTCGAACGCGCGCTCGACAGGCTTTCGGCTGAAAACCGCTCGGTACTGATGCTGGTGGTGATCGAGGGTTACCGCTACCAGGACGTGGCGGAGATGATGGCGATCCCGATCGGCACGGTGATGTCGCGCCTGTCGCGCGCCCGCCGCCAACTCGCCGAGGGGATGAAGGACGACAACGTGGTTGCCCTGCGGAGACCGAAATGACCGACGAATTCAACACTGTCTCCGAAGACGAACTGCACGCCTATGTCGATGGCCAGTTGAGCCAGCCGGAGCGAGAGCGCATCGAGGCATGGCTCGAAAGGCATCCGGCGCGCGCAGAGGAAGTGCGGCAGTGGCAGGCGCAGGCCGCGGCGCTGAGATCGCATTTCGCCAGCTATGCCCGCAGCGACGACGGCGACCGCACGCTCGTCGCCACGCGCCGGGCAGCACCTAAGGTCGCGGCGACATCCTCCGGCGGCATGCTTAGACGCGCCGCCGCCGGTTTGCTGATCTTCGCCGCGGGCGCTCTCACCGGCCTCTATGGACCCGCGATCATGGCCCCCGACAGGCCGCTTCAGATCGCTGAAGAGCCCGACACGTTGCCCCGGCAGGCACAGTCGGCCTTCCTCATCTATGCGAGCGAGGTGCGCCACCCAGTCGAGGTGGGCGCCAACGAGCAGGGGCATCTCGCCACCTGGCTTGGCAAGCGGCTCGACCATGCGCTCAGGATTCCCGACCTCTCCGCGTTTGGCTTCTCGCTCGTCGGCGGCCGGCTGGTTCCGGTCAACGGCAAGGCAGGCGCCATGCTGATGTACGAGGACGGCACGGGCCAGCGGCTGACAGTCCTTCTCGGCCGTAACACCGAGAACCGTGAGACGAGCTTCCGCATTGCGAGCCAAGGCGGCGTCGAAACCTTCTACTGGATCGACGGCGGGATCGGCTACGCCGTCACCGGCGAGGTGCCACGCGAACTTCTGCAGAAGGTAGCCGATGAATGCTATCGGCAGTTCGAGAGTTCGTCAGCGTCGTGAATCGACGGCGGCTGCAGAGATTCAAAGTTCTACAGCGACCTACGCGCGTCTAACCCGGCGCGCGGCGCTGTAGGAATTCATAGTCGAGCAAACCCATCATGACGTCGTCGTGCCATGTCCCATTGACAAAGGCAGCCTCGCGCTCTCGTCCCTCCACGACAAAACCAGACTTTTCGTAAGCCCTGATCGCCCGTTCGTTGTAGCTGAGCACACGAATTCCAATTCGGTGAAGCCTCATCGGACCAAAGGCGTGCTTCAGAAGAAGACTGATCGCCTCGCTGCCGAACCCACGCCCAAGCAAGGCGCGGTTGTATAGTCCGATTGCCATGGAGGCGCGCCGCTCACGCTGGTCGACGCGGTCCAGCCTGATCTCACCGGCGCACGTCCCCTGAACTTCAATGACCCAGGCGTGCGGGTGCTCGGCGAGGCTTCGGACCCAGGCTGCCGCCCTTTCTCTCGTTATCGGCCGCGCGTCTTCTCTGCTGACACCGAACATTTCGGCGATCTCCGGATCACTCCCCAAAAGAAAGCGAGCCTCGATATCGGCTTCACAAGGAGGCCGGAGCTTGATGTCCGGTCCCTCGAGAATGGGTGCTTGCACGCGCGGCCATCCTTCCTCTTATCGCAGCGGATCGTTCTCAATGACGATCGGCTTGCCATGCGGAGTGGCTTCGGCAGCGCGCTGCCAGCTTCGCGTAAGCGCGTCGAGTTCGGGTCCTGAAGCGATGGAGAGCCCCGTTACCAGGCGGGAAAGCGCGACCACCCAGCAATCGTAATAGTCGCTGGCATCGGCCCGGCGGCCAGGCTTATAGAGCTCGGCCGAGAGCGCTTCCGCCCACTCGCTCCAGGAAAACACGCCCTGCTCGTGCAGCCGCACGGTCATCGCGAAAGCGGTGGCTTGCCAGGGCTCTGCAAAGACGGGATCGCCCTCGGCGGACTTCGGCAGTTCGGCCGAGGCGAGCAGAGGGGAAGGAGGAAAGGCTGTTGCCCGCTTCCGTCCCCTACCCCCCTCGGACAATTGCGAAACGGGCTCACGCGTGCTCAAGATAGCTCTCCCAGGCGTCGATCGAGATCGTCAGCGTCGGGTCCGCCCCCTCGCCCCAGATCTCGCCGCCGTCGAACACGACCGTATAGACCCATTGCGGGTTTTCGCCCTTGCCGTGAGCGTTGTCGTCCGGGAAGACGAAGCTGCCCTGCACAGCCTCCACCACGCCCGTCTTTGCGCGGGCATAGCGCGGCAGGCGCGTATGGGTTTCGGGATTGAAATTCTTGGTGCGCACCCTCTCGCCAGCGAAGAAAAGCGGCGACGTCTCGACCGGCCTGTCGCACGGGCCGCCCTTGGCGAGCACACCCGCCACCATATCGGCCTTCAGCACCCGCTTCGGTTCGGCCCCCCTTTCCAGCATATGACCGGCATCGAGCTCGGCCTGCGTCAGGAAGCCGTGGCGCTTGAGCAAGGTCTCCAGCGCGCGGGTCCAGATCTCGTAGTAGCTCGCCGAAAGATAAGTCGCCGGCGGCAGGCTTTCGCGCGCATGCCGGCTCTCGTCGATCGTCCAGGCGCCGAAGGCGCCGCAGGAGAGCGTTACGCCGAGCGCCCGTTTCTCCCATTCCGCATGGAAATAGGGCTCGTTCGTTTCGGGCGCGACCGGCCCAAGGCCGTGCTGGCCGCCAAGATCGTGCGGACCGTTCATCGCGCGGCCTCCGGCGAAAGCGCCAGACCGGTGCCGATCATCGAGTCCCGCGTTACCAGCTCGGCCAGTTGCTCCTCGCTGAAGTCCTCGGTACCGTCCGGCCGTTCTGGCACGACGAGGTAGCGCAGTTCCGCCGTCGAATCCCAGACGCGAATCTTCTTCTCCGCCGAAAGTTCGAGCCCGAATTCGGCAAGGACGCCGCGCGGATCGATGACCGCGCGCGAACGATAAGGCGGCGCCTTGTACCAGACAGGCGGCAGACCCAGGACCGCCCAAGGATAGCAGGAGCAGAGCGTACAGACGACGAGATTGTGCGTGTCGGGCGTGTTGAACACCGCGCGCATGTGCTCTCCCTGCCGTCCGGTAAAGCCGAGGCTCGCGATCGCCGCCGTCGCATCGCGTTTCAACCATGCGGCAAACTCCGGATCGCCCCAAGCCTTGGCAACGACGCGCGCACCGTTTCTCGGCCCCACCTTCGTCTCGTAGGTCTCGACGATCGCATCGATCGCGGCCGGGTCGATCAGCCCCTTTTCCGTCAGCACCGTTTCCAGCGCCTTCACCCGTGCTTCCATGTCGGTGAAATGGTTGTCGTGATGGTGATGATCGTGGCCGTGGCCATGATGATGCTCTGACATTCCGCCACTCCTCTGCCGGAAACGCCGTTCTTTCTAATACATTGGCGCAAGAACCGGAATCAGTTTCTGAGCGCGCCTGAGGATTTCGAAGTGAAGGGAGCGGTTGTATCCAATCGGCTGTCACGCGGCGTGGTTTCAGCTAAGTTCGTGCCATGAACATCCTGATTCTCGGGGCGACCGGTTTCATCGGCTCCGCCATCGCCAGAAAACTCGTCGACGACGGCCACCGGCTCACCGGGGTCGGCCGCGATCCTTCGCGCGCCGCGCTGAAGATGCCTGCGCTTCGCTGGATCAGGGCCGACCTTGCCGGCATGACGCAGAGCGAAGACTGGCACGGTGCGCTTGAGGACCAGGACGCGGTCATCAATTGCGCCGGCGCCCTGCAGGACGGCCTTTCGGACGACCTCGTCGCCACCCAGGAGAAGGCGATGCTGGCGCTCTACGAGGCCGCGCGCGACAGCAGGCTGCGGCTTGTCGTGCAGATATCGGCAGAGACCGAGGGCACCGCCAGCGATCTCGCCTTTCTGGTGACCAAGCGCAGAGCGGACGCGGCGCTTGCTTCAAGCGGGCTACCCTTTGTCATCCTGCGTCCGGCGCTGGTCATCGGCCGTAACGCCCATGGAGGCTCAGCGCTGCTGAGAGGCCTTGCCGCCCTTCCCTTTGCGATTCCGCTCATCCATGCCGAAAGTGCGGTCGCAACCGTCGCGCTCGATGATGTCGCAAGCGCCGTCAGTGCTGCTGTCAACGGCGACCTGCCGGCCGGCTCTGATCTTGCGCTCGGCAACAATGAGAGGCTGACGTTGAAGGATCTCGTTGTCATTCATCGCCGCTGGCTCGGCCTCCCGCCCGCTCCGGTGATTGCCCTGCCGCCCATCTTGGCGCGGCCGGTTACCCGGCTCGCGGATGCGGCCGGCATGCTCGGCTGGCGCTCACCACTGCGCTCCACCGCGATGACGATCATGTCCGGCGGCATCGCGAGCAGGCCATCGTCGGATTTCAAGCCGCGCCTGTCGTCCACCGCTGAAACGCTGGCCGCCGCCCCTTCGGGCGTCCAGGACCTCTGGTTCGCCCGGCTTTACCTGTTGAAACCGCTGATTATCGCAGCCCTTTCGCTTTTCTGGCTCATCTCCGGCCTCGTGCCGTTCTTCGCCTTCGATGCGGCCAGCACTCATTTCGCGGCCTTCCTGCCGGGGCCGCATGCAAGCGCGGCAACCATCGCCACCTGTCTTGCGGATATCGCGCTCGGGATCACGGTTCTGGTGCGGCCCTGGGCAAGGCGGGCGCTCCTCGGCATGATTTTGCTGACGCTTGCCTATCTGCTTGCGGCAACGCTCGCTGAACCCGCACTCTGGCTCGATCCGCTCGGCCCGCTGGTCAAGGTTCTGCCGTCGATCCTGCTGACGCTCGCCGCGCTTGCCATTCTGGACGAACGCTGATGGCCTTCGAAGATTTCCTTCGCCTCCTTCATGTGCTTGGTGCCGCCGTGCTTTTCGGCACCGGCGCCGGCATCGCCTTCTTCATGGTCATGGCCCAACGCAGCCGCGATCCGCGCATCATCGCCCATGTCTCGGGCATCGTCGTCATCGCCGACACAGTCTTCACCGCGACCGCGGTCCTGCTGCAGCCGCTGACCGGCTACGGGCTGGCGCGCGCGATCGGCTGGCCGCTTACCGAGGGCTGGATCTTGCTGTCGCTGGCCCTCTATGTCTTCACCGGCCTCTTCTGGCTGCCGGTCGTCTGGATCCAGATCCGACTGCGGGACCTTGCGAAGCAGGCTTTGGCCGAAAAAACGCCCCTGCCGCCCGCTTTCGACAGACTCTATCGCATCTGGTTCGTCTTCGGCTTTCCGGCCTTCGCCGCCGTCATCGCCATCTTCTGGCTGATGCTGACGAAGCCTGACATCAGATTATTTTAGCATCGGCCAGAGGCTGACGACGAGCAGCACGGCCATGGTGATGTTGAACCATTTGAGGCGCGACGGCTCGGAGAGCCACTGCCGCAGCGCCGAGCCGAAGCCGGCCCAGGTCGAAACGCTCGGCACGTTGACGAGCGCGAAGACGAGGCCGACGAAGAGCACGCTCAAGAGATAGCTGTCGCCGCTCGTGTAGGTCGCCATAGCCGAGACCGCCATGACCCAGGCCTTCGGATTGACCCATTGGAAGGCGGCCGCCTGCAGAAAGGTCATCGGCCGCGCGCTCGCCTTGCCCTCGCTAAGCGATCGCGACGAGCCGATCTTCCAGGCGATCCAGACGAGATAGGCGCCGCCGGCAAATTTCAGGGTGGTGTAGACGAGCGGTACCGAGTGGAGCAGTGCGCCCAGCCCGAGGCCGACTGCCAGCAAAAGCACGAAGAAGCCGACGCCGATGCCGAGCATGTGCGGAATGGTGCGCGCGAAGCCGAAATTCACGCCCGAGGCGAACAGCATCATGTTGTTCGGTCCCGGCGTAATCGACGTCGTGAAGGCAAACAGGAACAGCGCGAGCAGTGTATCCAGTTGCATGCATTTCCTCCAGCAGCGCGGCGCCGCCGTGGCGACGCGCCCAATTGCAGCGCCATGCGTCTTTTCAGACGCACAAAGATCGCTGTAACGCTTTGAATTGCTGATTTATCGTGGCAATCCGTCAGAACCGGAATCGGTTCCCGATAACTTAGGTCAGCCTACCTGCCGTAAATGCAAAGACCAGCCAATTCTTGTCATGGTAACAAAACGGGATTTGATGGGCGCCTTCGGGCGGATGATCGGCGTTGGCTGTTGCCCTCACAGCCTCCCCACAGTGCCGCGCCTCCAATGGGACGCCACAGTACACTACAGCGCCGCGCGTCCAATCGGACGCGCACAGGTCGCTATAGCCCTTTGAATTGCTGCGTGATTTTGTCCTTTGATCGATTCCGTTTTAAGGAATCATGCAGCAGCGCGTGGAAATTGGCCGCGCGCGACATGGAATGCTCAGATGGCACAGAATATCTACGACAAACTCGAATTCTTTGCGGGCTACAGCCGGCTCCCGCGATCCGTACACGGGCTCGACGGCGCCCCCGAATGGGGCCGGCGATCCGGGCCGTGTTACCGGACCTCAAGGGGCTGCATGTAGTCGATCTCGGCTGCGGCTTCGGCTGGTTTGCCCGTTGGGCGCGCCAGAACGGTGCCGCCCATGTGCTCGGACTGGACCTTTCCGAGAACATGATCGCGCGGGCCAGGAAGGATACGGACGACGCAGCGATCGATTATCGGATTGCAGATCTCGATCATCTCGTGCTGCTGGAAGCGAGCTTCGATTTCGCCTATAGCTCGCTCGCCTTCCACTATATCGAGGATTTCGATCGGCTCGTTCGCACGATCCACGCAAGCCTTGTGCCCGGCGCCCATTTCGTCTTCACGATCGAGCATCCGATCTATATGGCGCCGAGCCGGCCGGGCTGGTCCACCGATACAGACGGCCGCAGGATCTGGCCGCTCGATCATTATTCGGTCGAGGGGAAACGTACCACCGATTGGCTGGCCAGGGGCGTCGTCAAGTATCACCGCACGATCGGCACCACCTTGAACACGCTCGTCGCGGCCGGCTTCTCGATACGCCATGTCGAGGAGTGGAGCCCAGCACCCGAGCAAATTGCCGCCAATCCCGATCTCGCGGAAGAGGTCGACCGGCCGATGATGCTTCTGGTCGCCGCCCAGCGTTAGGCAACGAGCCGGAAAGCGGATGCCTATTTCCGCTTTTGTGCCTTTCGCTTCTCTTTCGGCGCAGGAGCAGGATTTGCCGCCTCGTCAGCGGCTTCCTTTTCCAGCCGCAGTTGGCGGAGGCGGGCCGTCTTCTTCTCGCGGGCGAGCTTCTCCTGCTCCATTATGGCGCGTGAAGCGAGCGTCGCCTGGTCGGCGCGGTCGGAGGGACTTTTCTTGGCCGGCTTGAACACACTGTTGGCCTGACTATCCTTCATCAGCTTACTCCTTACTGACGGCAATAAAAAAGGCCGGGCGAACCCGACCTTCCCTCATCATCTCAACCTGCCAGTGCCAGTACATCCGTGGTCAAAGGCAGGGAGATGATAATCTCGTCTAATGCGATCATGGAGCACAATCGCTTGCGCAAACTCAAAGGGCGCGCAGGTTTTCCGCCGACGTCTTGCCCGTGCGGCGATCCTGGGCGAGTTCGAAGCTCACCTTCTGGCCGTCCTTGAGAGTGGACAGGCCGGCGCGCTCAACGGCCGAGATATGCACGAACACGTCAGACGCACCATCATCCGGCTGGATGAACCCGAAGCCCTTGGTGCTATTGAACCACTTTACTGTTCCAGAAGCCACGTCGACATCCTTTCAATCGCTCATAGAAAAACAACACCGCGTTTCCGCGATGTATTAAAACCGATTTTGTCAGGATCTTCGTGACGATACGCCGAGGCGCAGAAACAAATATCGTCGATCAATATCGATTTTTTTTATGTAGGTCACAATTGTGTCCCTGGCAAGGCCGCGATTTATTTTTATTTCTCGACGAGTTAGCGGCACGTCGCCACCATTGCCATCTTCCTGCGACAGCCGAAATGCAGCGGCATGAACGCAGGCGTGCTGCCGCGATGCTAGCCACGTTTGTCCTTATGGACTTTCTCGCATCGGATCTTAATCTTGGCGTGTCGAGCCAACCTCAGGACAATTTCCGATGCACGATCCGATCCCGACCACCACTTTTCCTGACGGCCGCACGGTTCCAGCGCTTGGCCAGGGCACCTGGCGCATGGGCGAGAACCGCGCTCGGGCTGCGGAGGAAATCCGCAGCCTGCAAGTCGGGCTCGACCTCGGCATGACGCTGATCGACACGGCCGAGATGTACGGCGACGGCGGCGCGGAGCGCATCGTCTGCGAGGCGATCAAGGGCCGGCGCGACGAGGTCTTTATCGTCAGCAAGGTGCTGCCTTCCAATGCCAGCCGTTCCGGCACCGTTGCCGCCTGTGAACGCAGCCTCAAATGTCTCGGCACCGACCGGATCGATCTCTATCTTCTGCATTGGCGCGGCGGATACCCGCTTACCGAAACCGTCGCCGCCTTCGAAGCGCTAAAAAAGGCCGGCAAGATTGTGGCCTGGGGCGTTTCGAACTTCGATGTCGACGATATGGATGAACTGGAATCGGTGCCGGACGGCAGGAATGTCGCCGCCAATCAGGTTCTCTATAACCTCGCCCGCCGCGGCATCGAATACGACCTCCTGCCCTGGTGCCGCGACCGCGGTGTACCGATCATGGCCTATTCGCCGCTCGACGAGGGCCGGCTGCTTCATAACGCCGACCTTATCCACATCGCCAAGGCGCATCAGGCGACACCGGCGCAGGTGGCGCTCGCCTTCCTCAAGAGCCGCGCGGGCGTCATCTCGATCCCGAAGACCGGATCTGCCGAACGCGCCCGCGAAAACCGCGACGCGATGGACATTCACTTCACGGCGGAAAACCTCGCCGAGCTCGATCGACTCTTTCCGTCGCCAAGGAGGAAGATACGGCTGGAGATTATTTGAGGAGAGACTGCGGTCTCGGGCCCCTCATCTCGCTGCCGCGACCTTCTCCCCGCTTGCGGGGAGAAGGGATATGCTGCGCGCCCCAAGTCCCCTCTCCCCGCCTGCGGGAAAGGGTTAGGGTGAGCGGCAATTGCCATCGCAAGTAGCGTTACGCCTCACATCCCCTGCGGACCGCGGTTCATCGCGGCGATGCCGGTGCGGCAGACCTCGATCAGCCCGAGCGGCTTCATGATGGCGATGAACTGCTCGATCTTCGACGGCTTGCCGGTAATCTCGAAGACGAAGTGCTCGATATTCGCGTCGATGACGGAGGCCCGGAAGGCATCCGCGAGCCGCAGCGCCTCCACGCGGTGCTCACCCGATCCATGCACCTTGACGAGCGCCAGCTCCCGCTCGATCGGCCGGTCGTGACCGAGGTTGGCGGCGCGGACCGTCAGGTCGACGACCCGATGCACCGGGACCAGCCGTTCGAGCTGGTGCTTGATCTGCTCCAGCACATGCGGCGTGCCCCGGGTGACGATGGTGATGCGCGACAGATGCGCCTCGTGTTCGGTCTCGGAGACCGTCAGGCTCTCGATGTTGTAGCCGCGGCCGGAGAAAAGGCCGATGACACGCGCGAGTACGCCCGGCTCGTTGTCGACGAGAACGGAGAGCGTATGCGTTTCCGCAAGCTCGGTCTCCTTGGCGATGAAATAGGCAGAGCCCGTCGGCTGAAGATGTGCACTCATTTTGTTCTTTCCTACCTTTTCATCAGACGAGCTGGCGACCCTTGGCGTCGATCGCATTGGCGACCGCCTCGTCCGTCGCCTCGTCGGGCAACAGCATCTCATTGTGCGCCTTGCCCGACGGGATCATCGGGAAGCAGTTGGCAAGATTGGCGACGCGGCAGTCGAAGATAACCGGCTGCGGCGTGTCGATCATCTGGCGGATTGCCTCGTCCAGTTCGCTGGGCTTTTCGCAGCGGATGCCGACGCCGCCATAGGCTTCGGCGAGCTTGACGAAGTCCGGCATCGCTTCCGTATAGGAATGCGACAGGCGGTTGCCGTGGAGCAGCTGCTGCCACTGCCGGACCATGCCCATGTACTGGTTGTTGAGGATGAAGATCTTGACCGGCAGTCCATATTGGACGGCACAGGACATTTCCTGGATACACATCTGGATCGAGGCGTCGCCGGCGATGTCGATGACGAGGCTTTCCGGATGCGCGACCTGGACGCCGACGGCGGCCGGGAAGCCGTAGCCCATGGTGCCGAGGCCGCCCGAGGTCATCCAGCGGTTTGGCTGCTCGAAGCCGAAGAACTGCGCCGCCCACATCTGGTGCTGGCCGACTTCAGTGGTGATATAGGTGTCGCGGTCCTTGGTGAGCTCATAGAGCCGCTGGATCGCATATTGCGGCATGATGACGTCGTCGCTCGGCGTATAGGCTAGCGATTTGCGCGCCCGCCACTTGGCGATGCCGGTCCACCAGTCATTGAGCCGCGCTCTGTCGACGGTCTTCGTTGCCGCGCGCCACAGGCGGACCATGTCCTCGAGTACCGTCGCGACATCGCCGAGGATCGGAATGTCGACGCGCACGTTCTTGTTGATCGAGGACGGGTCGATGTCGATGTGGATCTTCTTCGAGTTCGGCGAAAACGCGTTGAGGCGGCCGGTGATGCGGTCGTCGAAACGAGCGCCGATGCAAACCATGACGTCGCAGTCGTGCATGGCCATGTTGGCTTCGTAGGTGCCGTGCATGCCGAGCATGCCGAGCCAGTTCTTGCCGGAGGCCGGATAGGCGCCGAGGCCCATCAGCGTCGAGGTGATCGGGAAGCCGGTGAGTTCGACCAGCTCGCGCAGGAAATGCGAGGCCTGCGGCCCGGAATTGATGACGCCGCCGCCGGAATAGATGATCGGCCGGCGCGCCGTCTTCATCAGTTCTACCGCTTCCTCGATCTTCTTCAGATCGCCCTGCGTCCTCGGCTGGTAGCTCGTCTGGGTCGGCACGGCCGAAGGCGGCGTGTAGGTGCCGGTCGCGAACTGGATGTCCTTCGGAATATCGACGACGACCGGGCCGGGACGGCCGGACTGCGCGATGCGGAAGGCCTCGTGGATGATGCGGGCAAGATCGTTGACGTCCTTGACCAGCCAGTTGTGCTTGGTACAGGGCCGGGTGATGCCGACCGTGTCGCATTCCTGGAAGGCGTCCGACCCGATCAGCGGGGTTGGAACCTGGCCGGAGATGCAGACGAGCGGGATCGAATCCATCAGCGCATCCTGCAGCGGCGTGACCGCGTTGGTCGCGCCGGGGCCGGAGGTGACAAGCATGACGCCGACCTTGCCGGTGGAGCGGGCATAGCCCTCGGCCATGTGGCCGGCGCCCTGCTCATGGCGGACGAGAATGTGCTCGATCTCTTCCTGCTGGAAGATCTCGTCATAGATCGGAAGCACGGCACCGCCGGGATAGCCGAAGATATGCTTGACGCCATTGTCCTTCAGTGCCTGGAGAACGATCTCCGCGCCCGTCATCTGGTTTTCTGTTCCGCTCATTGGCCTGCTTCCGTCCCTTTTCAAGGTTTGGGGTGTGATTAGCTTTTCTCAGGGCATAAAAAAAGGCCCCTTCAGGAGCCTTGTTCAGCGCATGGGTGGCTACTGCCGGATGGTTACACCATCCTGCCCATGCGCCGTCCCACCACAAGAATAACCGCGAAATTTTTCATGGGGCGATTTGATAAACAGAAAAATCCTGCCCGTCAACGCCTTTTCCGGCTGCGCGCAAAAGGCGAAAAAAAAGCGGCATATTTCGATAAAGGCGCGAAACCACTTATTAAATCCCCTCCGCTAATCTACCGGGCTATTCGTCGCGTGAGGTGCTGAATTGCTCGATAGTGATCTTCATTCCTCGGTCCGTGCCGGAGAGCAGGATCGCCGTGACAGCCTCAAACCCGGTAATCGCTTCCTCGGTCGTGTCGTTGGCTGCACGGGCTCGCGCGCAACAATCGCCGCGATTGCCGAAAACGGCGAAACGTCACTGACGGAGCTCTGGTCGGTCGGTCGCCTGATTTCCATTTCCGTCGCCGCCAACCGCGTCGTGGCGCTCGTCTATGCCATGCAGACGGTCGCCAGCGAATGGGGCGAGCAGACAAACAACACCTTTCGCATCGAGGTCGAGTTGATGGGCGAGGTCCACACCGACCCGGACGGACGCGAATCGTTCTCGACCGGCATCAGCCAATATCCCTACCTCGGCGCGATCGCCCACCGCATCCGCGCCACCGACCTTGCCCGCATCTACGAGTCCAGCCAGACGGACAGTTGCGTCATCGGCAAGCTGACCCAGGACGAGAGCCTCGATGCCACGATCCATGTGCCGTCGATGCTCGCCAAGCACTTTGCCATTGTCGGAACGACGGGCGTCGGGAAGTCGACCGCCGTCACGCTGCTTCTGCACAAGGCGATCGCCGCCGATCCGAAGCTGCGCGTGCTGATCCTCGACCCGCACAACGAGTTCGCCGCCGCCTTCCCGGAACATGCGGTCGTCATCGACACGGATACGCTCGACCTCCCCTTCTGGCTCTTCCGGCTGGAAGAATTTGCAGAGGTCATTTTCCGGGGCCGCCCGCCCGTGCCGGAAGAACTCGACATTCTGCGCGATGTCATTCCAGATGCGAAGAAGGCCTTCAAGGGCGGCGAATCCGCGCTCATGCGCCGCCAGAACGAGAAGAGTTCGATCACCGCCGACACGCCGGTGCCCTATCGCATCGCCGACCTTCTGGCGATGATCGACGAGCGTATCGGTCGTCTGGAGGGCCGCACGGACAAGCCCCACCTGCGCTCGCTCAAGATCAAGATCGTCTCCGCGATCAACGATCCGCGCTACCACTTCATGTTCTCGTCGAACACGATCACCGACACGATCCAGGACACGATCGCCAAGATCTTCCGCATCCCCGGCGAAGGCCGGCCGATCGCCACTTTCGAACTCGCAGGCATCCCGTCGGAAGTCGTCAATTCGGTCGCCTCGGTGCTCTGCCGCATGGCCTTTGAAATCGGGCTCTGGAGCGACGGCGGCATCCACATGCTGGTTGTATGCGAAGAGGCCCACCGCTACGTGCCGGCCGATGCTTCGCTCGGCTTCCTGCCGACCCGTCAGGCGATCGCGCGCATTGCCAAGGAAGGCCGCAAATACGGCGTTTCGCTCGGCATCATCACGCAGCGCCCGGGTGAGCTCGACCCCACGATCCTGTCGCAATGCTCCACCGTCTTCGCCATGCGGCTTGCCAATGATCGCGACCAGGAAATCATCCGCTCGGCGATCTCGAATTCGTCGATCTCCACCACCAGCTTCATCTCCTCGATCGGCAACGGCGAAGCAATCGCCTTCGGCGAGGCGGTCGCTGTGCCGATGCGCATGCGTTTCACCCGCGTCGAGGACCGGCACCTTCCGCGTGCCCACGGCATCACCGACAAGGTGGACGAGGACGCTCCGCCGAGCGTCGACCTGCGTTCGATCGTCAGCCGGATGCGCGCGATCACCGGGCCGGACATTTCAAACTTCCAGCAGAGCTATCTGGCAGCGCAGAGCGCCAATGCGTCGACCTATGAGGACGATGAGCCCATTCAGGAAGTTGCCCACGGCGCCGACCAGCCATCCGAGGGTGAAGCCTGGCGTGAGTCGGCGTTCGAGCCCTACCGGCCGGACATGCTTCCGCGCCCCGAGCCGGTCAACCCGCAGCTCGAGCGCTTTAACCAGATCCGCGAGCAGATCCTTTCCGGCCAAGCTGAACGGGACGGCAGTCCGAGACCGCATGCCCCGGATCCGCGCCTCGCCCAGCCGACAACCGAGCCCCGCCGCGAGGGCTCGTCGCTACGCGAAAGCCTGCTCAAACGCCCGCTCGGCAGCCTCATCCGCAAATAGGCAGGCAAACACCGAGGAATACCCTCGCAGGTGCCACGCCTTTTCTCGCGCCCAAGGACTTGGGCGCACTGGATTCCTGTGACGAGCACAGGAATGACGGGTGCCTGTTGGCAGCGCAACGCCAACAACTACATTCGCCGGCATAGCCCAAGACGTCCTCATTCCTGTGCTTGTCACAGGAATCCAGCCACGGCGCGTCCGCGCCGTGAATTGACTTCCTTCGAAACATCGCCCTACGAGGAAAGCCCTTTTACCCATGTCTGCAATCGTGAGTTGACATTCCTGTCACGCGGACGAATCCTTCCTTTTGCAATATCGTGGCGACCGAACTTCAAGGAATGCATCGACTGGACAGCAGTTAGCAGCGGCAGTCCCGGGAGGAGCAGATGTCCGTTTTGTCGACCATGCCTCCGCGCAAGCTCCGAATCTTTGCCTTCGACCCGAGCATGGGCCGCCGACACGAAACGCTGCCGCTCAACGAAGTGATTGTCTCGATCCCCTGGGAGATGGACAAGCTCGATCCCAGCGTCGCCTTCGTCGGTCCTGTTGGCGAATATGTCGAGGTCGTCGACTTCGACCCGTCGCTCGATCTCGTCTATAGGCCCGTCAACCTGCATGATCCGAGCCTGCTTGCCGACAATGGCCTCAGACCCGCGGAATGGAACCCGCAATTTCACCAGCAGATGACCTATGCCGTGGCGATGAACACCATCGTCAATTTCGAAAGCGCCCTTGGCCGTGTTGCGCTCTGGGCGCCGCGCGACCGCGACGAAAAAGGCCGGTGGATCAATCCGCAATATGTTCAGCGCCTGCGCATCTATCCGCATGCGCTGCGTGACGCCAACGCCTATTACAGCCCCGAGAAGAAGGCGCTCCTCTTCGGCTATTTCGCGGCCGGCGAAGGCCAGTCCGGGGCACCTGCCGGCACCATCATATTCACCTGTCTCTCTCACGACATCATTGCCCATGAAACGTCGCACGCGCTGCTCGACGGCATGCATCCCCGCTTCAGCGAGGCGACCAATCCGGATGTGCTCGCGCTGCACGAGGCCTTCGCCGACATCGTCGCGATCTTCCAGCATTTCTCCTATCCGGACGTGTTGAAGGACCAGATCGCCCGCACACGCGGAGACCTCGAGAGCCAGAACCTGCTTGGCCAGCTCGCCCAGGAATTCGGCCAGGTCCTTGGCCGCGGGACGGCGCTGCGCGACGCGCTCGGCGGCTGGAAGGACGGCGTCTGGCGGGCGCACGAGCCCAATCCGAAGCTTCTGCGCGAGACCGAAGAGGTGCACGACCGCGGCGCCATTCTAGTAGCCGCCGTGTTCCGGGCGTTCCTGTCGATCTATCGCGCGCGCATCTCCGACCTGCTGCGCATCGCGTCGAGCGGCACGGGCATCCTGCCGGCGGGGGCGCTGCATCCCGACCTTGTCAACCGCCTGGCGAAGGAGGCATCGAAATCGGCCCGGCACATCCTGCAGATGTGCATTCGCGCGCTCGACTATTGTCCGCCCGTCGACGTTACCTTCGGCGACTACCTGCGCGCAATCATTACCGCCGACCGAGATCTCTACCCCGAGGACGAGCACAACTATCGCGTCGCGGTGATGGAGGCCTTCCTGGCGTGGGGCATCGTTCCGCGCGACATGCCGATCGTCTCTGTCCAGACGCTGCTCTGGCCGACGATGGCCGAAGCAGCCGCCGATTATCAAGCCGCCTTCCCCCGCCTGAGCGATCTCAAAGGTGATGTCGCCTATCTGCTGTCGCGGCCACTCGAAATGATCGACGAACTCAAGAGCCGCAGCGATTTCCACGACAGCGAAGGCCAGAAATTCCTGGACGGCCTGGACCGCACCGCACAGGAAATCTTCAACGAGCTGACCAAGGCGATGGGCAACCGTCTGCCGCAGACCGCCAAGCGGTCGAAGTCGTCGCTTCGGGAAATTCTCGGACGCAATCTCCTTGAGCTTGGGCTCGAAGCCGACCGCAAGGTCGAATGGCTGGCGCGCGACCTCTACGGGCGGCTGTTTTGGGGGCTCATCACCGAGGCCAAGAATGCACCGCTTCGCGATATCATCCGCATCAGGACGGATGCCGACGCACCGGCGACAGTCCGGCGCAGCAAGATCGTCAACGGTCCGGCCATCGAGGTGCACAGCGTTCGCATGGCCGCACGCCGCGGCAACCGCGACCAGATCGAGCGCGAATATGTCGTCGAACTGACGCAGACCCGCCAAGGTTACCTCGACCCGAAGGAGCAGGAGGCGGCGGACAAGGGCAAGCCGCCGAAAGATCCCCACGATTTCTATTTTCGCCGTGGTTGCACGCTGCTCATCGATGCGGAGACATTCGAGATCCGGCGGGTCATCCGCACGCCTGGCGATATTTGCGACGACGCGGAGCTCGAAAGAATGCGCGCATACCTGACCAGGCAGGCACGGCGCCGGGAAAACGCCTTCACCGCCGGCGCGAGCAAGCCCGTCCGACCGGAAATCTTCGCCCATCTTCACCGGCAGGGAAGCTAGGAGGGAGCCTATGCCCAGGATGCAGGCACCCGAGTCCGGCGTCACGGTACGCATGTACCGACAGGGCCATGGCGATTGTTTTCTTCTGGCGATGCGCAAGACGGACGGCAGCGCTTTCTACATGCTGATCGACTGCGGCCTGTGGACGAACTCCGAGATCAAACCCGAGCAGACGATCGACAAGGTGATCGCCGACATCGCCGAAGCGACGGGCAACCGATTGGACGTCGTGCTGGTGACCCATGAGCACATGGATCATGTCAACGGCTTTGCCGCGAAGGACCCCGCCACGAGAAAACCATGCTTCGACCCGATCGGTATTGGCGCGCTCTGGCTGGGATGGACCGAGGACGGCGATGATCCGTTTGCCAACAGCCTGCGCCAGCGCTTCCACGACACGCTGCTCGCTCTGATGGGCGCCGATGAGCGGCTCGAGCGTGCAGGCTTCGGTGTCCATTCGCCGAACCGCACGATGCTGCGCGATCTCCTTTCCTTCGAGACAGGAGAGGATGCCGCCGACGAACTTCGCGAACGGCTGAAAGAGACAAGGCGTCGCCACCCCGCCCTTTCGGCCCGAAGGCAGGGAGTGCTCGCCATCGAAGGGATCACCAACAAGCGCGCCATCAAATATCTCCGCGGACGGATCGCCGGCGATCCTGTTTTCCTGCGGCCGGATCACGAGCCCTACCGATTGCCGGGCGTCGAAGGCGTGCGAGTCTACGCACTCGGACCGCCGCGCGATGTCGAACTGCTTCTTTCGCTGGAGCCGCAGGACGAGGAGGAATTCCGGCTTTCGGCCGATGGCGCGACGCTGAGCCTGCTCGCGGCGACGGTCGACGGCAGCCCGGAAGACGCCAGCCGCAGCTTCGACCCGCGCTTCGGCATTTCACGCAAGGACGTCGAACGGAGCCCCGACGCATTTTTGAAGGCGTTTTTTGCCGATCACTACGGCGTCAAGGGCAAGCGGGGCGCCGCCGAGACGTGGCGGCAGATCGACAACGATTGGCTTGAGAGTGCGGAAACGCTGGCGCTCAGGCTGAACGACGAGGTGAACAACACGAGCCTCGTCATCGCGATCGAACTCCCCGGAACCGGCAAGGTGCTGCTCTTCACCGGCGACGCCCAGCGCGGCAACTGGATCTCCTGGGCGCCGCTCAAATGGACCGTCGATGGCAGGCTCATCACCGCGCGCGATCTTCTCGGCCGCACGGTCCTTTACAAGGTTGGTCATCACGGCAGCCACAATGCCACGCTCGACGGCAGCGCGGCGGCGGACTATGCCAACCTTTCCTGGCTAGCAAGCAACGCTTTCCACGACGAATTCGTGGCGATAATCCCGGCCAATACGCCCTGGGCGGCGCATAGGGACAAACCGTGGGAGCATCCGCTCCGCTTCATCGAGGAGAGGCTCATGCAAAAGGCCCGCGGTCGCGTCTTCCGCAGCGATGTCGACCACGTTGCAAAACCCGATGACATCAGCGTCGACGAGTGGCAAAAATTCAAGCGGATCGAGACCGACCTCTTCTTTGAATACACCGTCGCCGACAGCCCGGCGTAGGCAGTGGTGGGAGACCCTTCATGGTCAATCGCGTCAGACCCTTTCTGATGTTCTAGGGCGAAGCCGAAGCGGCGATGAACCTCTATCTGTCGCTGTTTTCCGGCGCCAAGATCATCAGCATCGATCGCTATGGGGCGGGCGAGGCTGGCGCCGAGGGATCCGTCATGCAGGCGCAACTATCGATCGCGGGCGAAACCATCGTCTGCATCGACAGTCCGGTGAAACATGAATTCGACTTCACGCCCGCCTTCTCGCTGTTCGTCGACTGCGACAGCGAAAGCGAACTCGAACACCTTGCCTCGGCGCTTGCGGAGGGTGGCGCGATCCTGATGCCGCTCGCCAATTACGGCTTCAGCCGTCAGTTCGCCTACAGCGCCGCGCGTCTTATCAGACGCGCAAAGGACGCTGTAGCACCTTGAATTGCTGCATGTTTTTATCCTTAAATCGCCTACGATTTAAGGAAACATGCAGTGGGTCTGCGACCGATACGGCGTCTCCTGGCAATTGAACCTGCCATAGGCGGCGGTTGGATCCTTGCGCGTTCTCGAGCGTTGGGGTGGAGGCCGCAGGGAACCAACGGAGGAGCCCATGGACGACGCTCACGCTTGCGAGACGGAACACAGGCTTTGGCTCGAAGGCCCGGACACCTATCGGAAGCTGCTCGATAAGCAATGCATCATGGCGTTTCCTGCTCCGGTAGGCCTTATGCAGGGATCTTCCATCATCGACAGCTTGGCGGGCGCCCAGCGATGGGATCGGGTGGTCATGACCGATAGAACAATCGGCCGCCCGGTACATGGGTGCGTGGTTCTCGGATATCGCGCCGCAGGTCACCGCGCGGACAGGAGGCCCTACGCCGCCTACTGCACCTCGACCTATTGCGATACCGGCGTGGGCTGGAAACTCGTGCAGCACCAGCAGACGGCGATCGGCTGACGGACTGGCACTACCGGACGTCACAGGAACCCGTCGGCACGGGCGTGCGTTTTCATCCAAACTGTTCGAACAAAATTCAGGACCGGAATCATGGAAGAGATCCTCCGACGCTTCTTCGCGCGATACGAAACCATGGCCAATCGCGTGCTTGCCGCCGAAATGGATGTCGGCGAGACGACCTTCGCTTTTGCCTCGGAATTCATCGCCGCCTCGCCTGCGGGCGTGCTTGCCGGCAAGAACGACGACAGCCTGAAGGTCTCGATGGCCAGGGGCTATGCCCGCTATCGTGCGATCGGTACCAAGGAGTTGAAGATCCGCAAGACCACCATCACGCCGATCGATAACCAGCATTTCCTTGTCAGGATTGACTGGCGCTCCACCTACGACGTTGAGGACAGCCCGGACGTCACCATCGATTTCGAGGTCCACTATCTCGTTCAGGTGCGCAACGACGAGCCAAAGATTTTCGGCTGGATCAGCGGCGATGAGGAAGCCGTGCTCAAGGAACACGGCATCGGCTGAGCGCACTCTAAAGCAAGACCTCCGGCCTCTCGATCCGCTGCCAGCTGTCGTCGAGCTGGTTGCGGAACCAGGTCATCTGACGCTTGGCATATTGCCGCGTCGCGGCTGCGCCGGTGGCGATGACCTCCTCCTCACCGATCTCGCCTCTGAGCATCGCTGCAATCTGCTGGACGCCGATCGCCTTCATCACCGGCATGTCGGGGGAGATATGAAGAGCCAGCAGCGCCCGCACCTCGTCGGCTGCCCCGCGTTCAAGCATGGTCTCGAAACGCCGGTCGATGCGGCTATGCAGGAGGGCGCGATCCGGGAGTACGATGATTTTCCGTGCCCTGTCGGGATCGACGATCAAGGGGCCGCGACTCTGCTGGAAGAGGTGGATCGGCTTGCCGGTCGCTTCGATCACCTCGAGCGCCCGAACGATCCGCTGCCCATCACCCGGCCGCAACTGCGCGGCGGTTTGCGGGTCTCGCGCGGCAAGCTCTGCATGGAGAGCCTCCGCCCCCTCTTCCTTCAGCCGCGCGCGCAGCGCATCGCGGATCGTCGCCGGTATCTCCGGCATATCGGAAAGCCCGCCTGTCAGCGCCTTGAAATAGAGCCCGGTACCGCCGACGAACACGGGCAATCGCCCCTCTTCGCGCAACTGCGCGACAAGGGCCTCCGCCTCGCGCAGCCACGCGCCGGTCGAATAGGCCTGTCCGGCCGGCACATGGCCATAGAGAAAATGCTCTATCCCGCCCATCTCCGCCTCTTCCGGCCGGGCGGTCAGGATCTTTAGCGTGTCGTAGACCTGCATGCTGTCGGCGTTGATCACCACGCCGCCGTACCGACGCGCAAGTTCCACCGCAAGCGCGGACTTGCCGCTGGCGGTCGGCCCGGTTATCAGGATCGCGTCCGTGTCTCTTTCAAGGTTCTTGATCATGGCTCTCGTTGCCACGCTTATCGCCAATCCGTCAAATCCTGTTCTGACGCCTGCCTTGGCGGAAGCGGCGGCGAGTGCCGTAAAAGCATCCGGGGTCTATTGGCTGGCGGACGGTGTCGCCTGCGACATCGCGCTTACGGACGGCACCGACCCGGACGCCGCCGAAGCGCGGTTGCGCGCCGAGGTGAACGGCTTTCCGATCGATGTCGCGGTGCAGGATGCCGAAAGCCGCCGCAAGAAGTTCCTGATCGCCGACATGGATTCGACCATGATCGGCCAGGAGTGCATCGACGAGCTTGCCGCCGAAGTGGGTCTCAAGGAAAAGGTTGCGGCGATCACCGCCCGCGCCATGAATGGCGAGATCGCCTTCGAGCCGGCGCTGATCGAACGCGTCGCGCTCTTGAAGGGCCTGCCCGGCAGCGTCATCGACGAGGTGATCGCCAAGCGCATCACGCTGACGCCGGGCGGCCGCGAGCTGATCGCAACCATGAAGGGCAAGGGCCACTATACCGCCCTCGTCTCCGGCGGCTTCACCGTCTTCACCGGGCCGATTGCGGCGAAACTCGGCTTTGACGAGAACCGCGCCAATGTGCTGATCGAGAAGGACGGCATGCTGACCGGCGAGGTCGCCCACCCGATCCTCGGCAAGCAGGCCAAGGTCGACGCACTCATCGACATCTCCGGCAGGCTCGGCATCTCGACCGCCGAGGCGATCGCCGTCGGCGATGGCGCCAACGACCTCGGCATGCTGCAGCTTGCCGGCAGCGGCGTCGCACTGCATGCGAAACCGGTGGTTGCCGAACAGGCGAAGATCCGCATCGACCACGGCGACCTGACGGCCCTTCTCTACCTCCAGGGCTATCGCAAGACGGATTTCCTGACGTGATCATTCGAGAAACCGACAGGCTGCGCATTCGCGGCTGGAACGAGACCGATCGCGACCTCTTTGCCGAGATCAACAGCGATCCGAAGGTCATGGAATTCTTCGCTTTCCGCCGCAGCCGCGCGGAATCCGATGCGCTGTTCGACCGCATCGGCCGTGGCATCAGCGAAACCGGCTTTGGCTTCTTCGCTCTCGCATTGCGCGTCAGCGACATCCCGATAGGCTTCTGCGGCCTGGCGCTCACCGATCTGGAGCCGCATTTGCCGAACGGCACGATCGAGATCGGCTGGCGGCTCGCGCTGCCTTTCTGGGGCAACGGGTATGTGACCGAGGCGGCAGCAGCACTCCTCGACTATGGCTTTGCCGAACGGCGCCTCGGCGAAATCGTCTCCTTCGCCGTGCCCGCGAACACCCGCTCCACCGCCGTGATGAAACGGCTCGGCATGCGGCCGGACCCGAGCCGCGACTTCGACCACCCTCGCGTCCTCGACACGCACGCGCATCTGAGACGCCACGTGCTTTACGCGATCACCGCGGACGAATGGACGCGGGGCGTTACCGCACAGGGCTAGGCGCCCTTCCGGCCGGGATAACAGCGCTCGATCCATCCGATGAAACGTCTGGCGGGTTCGGAGAGCGCATCGAACCGCCGCGCAACCAGCCAGAAGGCCCCATAGGGAATGGAGACGTCAAACGCCTGGACGAGACGCCCCGCGTCGAGATCGTCGCGCGCATGGTCGCGATCCATGAGCGCGACACCCTGGCCCCGTAGCGTCGCTTGAAGCGCAAGCGCCCCGTCGGCAAAGATGGATTTCGCGCTCGATCCGCACGTCTCCTGCCCCGGCAGCGGCAAACCATTGCTCCCAGAGCTCCCGGGTATCCTCGTGCAGAAGGCCGTGCCGCAAGAGATCCAGCGGTTCGCGCAGCGCCCGAGGCGCGAGTGACGGTGCCATCACCGCGATCATCTCCACATCGGCGAGATGCCTGACCTCGACTCGAGGCCATGAGGTGACCTTCGCACTGTGCCGAATAGCAACCTCGACTTCCCGGCCGCGGAATTCAACGAGCCGGGGATCCGCGTCGATGATGAGGTCGATTTCCGGGTTCTCCGCCTGAAACTGCGCGAGATGCGGGACGAGCCAGCAACCGGCGAAGGAGGGTTCGGCGCTCACCCTCAGTGTCCCGGCCCGCTTCGCATCGGAAAGCGCATCGAGGCTTTCGCCGATCCGGTCGAAGGAATGCGTCAGTACCGTCAGCAGCGTCTCGCCATCCGCGGTCTGACGCTGCGATGATGCCGTTCGAACAGTGGCTTGCCGATCAGGGCTTCGAGGTCGCGGATTTGGCGGCTGATCGCCGCCTGCGAGACAAAAAGCTCCGTCGCAGCCTCGGTGAAGCTGCCGAGCCGCCGAGCCGCCCAGCCGCCTCGAAGCTTCGCAATGCCGTCAGGGGCAAGCAGCCGCGCTTCATGCATAACCTCAAGTTATCCGAGCCGGACTGCAAACTCGTTTGAGCAGGGGCGGCAAGTGGAGTGGAATACAGCGGAAGACGGGAGGGCCCACCCTCGTCCGGCACTCTCAGAGGAAGACAATATGATGCGCGAGATATTCGACACGATTCTCGCGGCTTTCCGCCTGCTGACCTTCCAGCCCGCACCGCGGCCAGCGCGGCGCCGATCACGATGATTTATGGCGAAGTGCAGAATATGGCCGACGAGGACAACCCGGAGCGACTACTGGGCGGCGGACATTCTCGGTCGTTGGCGTCAGAAAGGCTGCCTCACGGGCCTTCAAACCGGCTGACATTCCGAAAACGGGCGCCCACGGGCGTCACTTGAACCACTCTGCAAACCACTGTCTTGAAAACGATCGGTCCAGGCCGGTTTGTTCCCACCGTGTCCAGCGTCGAGTTCGCGGTAGGTCACATGCGCCCCGGCAACGCAGAACTGCTCGGCGACCATCGGTGCATCCGAGCGTGTTCGGCGGTCATCGTGTGCTCCCGCGAGGATGAGCACGGGATAACGCTCCAGCATTGGAGATGGCCTTTGCGGATTTGGCGATTGCGGTCGCAGAAGTATGGCGCCGGAAGTGAGCGTGCTCCGACGGGCAACAACCGCTGCGGCGATCACGGCACCGCTCGAGTAGCCGGCAATAACCGGAGGCAGGCTGAAGCCAAGCTGGCCGGATATTGCCTCCAAGAATGCGCAAAGCTCTTCCGCTCTATGGGCCAGTTCCTCAAGGTTCAGGCTTCGATCCGGATTGCGCCGAAAGAATGTGAAACCTTGCTCCGTGGGGATTGGACCACGAACCGAGAGACATGTGGAACGGGGAGCCACGTGTTGCGCAAAATCACCCCAGTCCGTTTCCCTTCCGCTGCTGCCATGGAGGAGTACGATCGGAGGGTCGCTCGAGCTCTTTATGGTGACCTCGAAATCAAAGCCCTCTGAATGCTGCATGGAAAGGATGCGCGCCCGCCCCTACTCCATCTGCACTGTGACGAAGCGCAGCTCGCCGGTCTTGTTGGCGATCATCAGAAGCGCGTTGCGGCGGCCATCGTTCTTCAGTTCCTCGACTCGCGCCGAAACGTCGTCCGGTGTGGCCATTGCCTCCTGGCCGATCTCGACGATCACGTCGCCGGCCGCGACCCGGCGTTCGGCTGCGGCCGAATTCGGCTGGACTTCGGTCACCACCACGCCTTCGACGCTATCGGCAATGCCGAAGCTCTTGCGGCGATCGGCGTCGAGCACTGCGAGCTTCATGCCGAGTACGACGTCGCTCGCCGGCAGCCGCGCCGCGGGCGGTTCATTCGGCTTGGCACCTTCGCCGTTCTCCCTCGCCGGCGCATTTGCAAGTTGCTCGCCATCCTCGAGCCGGCCGAGCGTGACGCGAACCGTCTGCTCCTTGCCATCACGAATAATGATCACGTCGACCGCCTTTCCGACCGGGCTCTCGCCGACCGCGCGCATCAGGTCGCGGATCTCCGCGACATCCGTCCCATCGAAACGGATGATGATATCGCCTGCCTTGATCTCACCCTTGGCGATCGGCCCGCCTTCGATGATGCCGGAGACCAGCGCACCGCGGGGTCTCTCCATCTTGAGGCTTTCGGCGATATCGTCGGTGACCGGCTGAATGCGAACGCCGAGCCAACCGCGCCGGGTCTCGCCGAATTCCTTGAGCTGATTGACGACGTTCATTGCCAGTTCCGTCGGCACGGCGAAGCCGATGCCGACCGACATGCCGGTCTGGGAGAGGATCGCGGTATTGATGCCGATCACCTCGCCCTGCATGTTGAACAGAGGGCCGCCCGAATTGCCGCGGTTGATCGCGGCGTCGGTCTGGATGAAGCTGTCATAGGGGCCGGCATTGATGTTGCGCCCGCGCGCCGAGACGACGCCGACCGAAACAGACACGCCGAGGCCGAACGGATTGCCGACAACCATCACCCAATCGCCGATCCGGATCTTGCGCGAGTCACCGAAGGAGACGGCCTTGAGCGGCTTCTTCGGCTCAACCTTCAGCACCGCCAGGTCGGTCTTGGTGTCCATGCCAACCAGCTTCGCCTTCAGCTTGGAGCCGTCCGAGAAGTTGATTTCGATGTCGTCTGCGTCCTGGATGACATGGTTGTTGGTGACGATGAAGCCGGCCGGATCGATAACGAAACCGGAGCCAAGGGAGTTGACCGTTCGCGGTCGGTTACCCTCGCCGCCCTGTCCCTTGAAGAATTCGTCGAAGAATTCCTGATGGGGCGAGCCTTCCGGCACCTGCGGCATCGGGGCGTTGTCATCATCGCTCTTGACGTTCTGGGAAATGGAAATGTTGACCACCGCATCGAGCAGCCCCTCGGCGAGGTCGGCAACGGAGGGCGGTCCGGCCGCCGGTCGTGACGTTGCCGTCTCGGCGAGCGCCGTGTTGGTCAGAAGCAGTGCCGTCGCGGCCGCAAGCACCAGGCCGCGGAAGAATTTGGGTCGTGTCGACAAGTCGCTAGGCTCCTATTATTGCTCTTGGACCACACTGGCATGGATTTCAGCAATCCGGGACCGCGGCGTGATCGATTCCCTTCAACTGCACGATACGCCGCTACGGCGGGTTCGCACACAAGCGATCTTCCCTTGAAGATACGGCGGAATTCCGGAGCGTCCAAACACGATTTCCTGATCCGCTCCCAGGAAGGCAAACCGCCGGCACCTGCGGGGAGCGCCACCTTCGCGCATTCAGCCGGTGATCTCGTGCCCGTGTTCCTTGAGCGCCTGCACCGCCTTTTCAAGGTTGGAGCCCGCGACGAACACATAATCGGTGCTGAAGGTCGAATTGGCGAAAACGCCGACGCCGGCTGCGGAAAGCGGCCGCAGCACCGAGGACAGGACGCCCGGCACGTCGAAGCTAAAATGCTGCTCGATGCGGAAGCAGCGCCATCCAAGCGAGCTCTGCACGCTCGATGGTACGCGGGCGGCGCGACAAACCAGCGTCATTTCCTCGCGAGAGCTGGACACCGTCCAGAAACCCGGCCCCGGCAGCCATTCCGGTATCGCGGACCCGACATTCAGTCGGGTAATGGCATATTCGGCATCGACCAGCCGGATCAGCAGTTTATGTGGCATTTCGCACTATCCTCGAACCAACCATACAAGTCCGACGCCGGCCGCCACCGAAACGAGTCCGGCCAGTCGGAGCTGATGTTCCGGGACATACGGCAAACGCTTCGCCAATTCCACCAAAACCAAAGGGGCCAGTGCGTACACCAGCCCCTCGATGATCAGGAAAAAACCAAACCCAATCAGGAAATCGGACATTATCCACTCAATCTGCAGTCGCAGGCGCCGCCGGCGCGGTCGGCGGCTGCGGCAACGCCGCACCGTCCGCGCTGTTGAAATAGCGGAAGAATTCCGAATGCGGCGAGAGCACCACGGTTGTGTCCGGGTTACCGATGGACTGGGAATAGGCCGCCATCGAGCGGTAGAAGTCGAAGAAGCCGGGATCGCGCGTGAAGGCGTCGGCAAAGATCCCTGCGCGCTCGGCTTCGCCCTCACCTCGCAGGATTTCCGAATCACGCTGGGCTTCCGCCACGATTTCGACCACCTGGCGATCGGCGATCGCGCGGCGGCGCTGACCTTCCTCGTTACCGCGTGCACGGATCAACTCGGCTTCGGCCAGGCGCTCCGCCTTCATCCTCTCGAAGGTTTGCTGCGAGACTTCCTGCGTCAGGTCTGTCCGGCGGATGCGCACGTCCTCGATGTTGAGGCCGAGCGACTCCGCGTCCGCCTTGAGGTCGGTCCGCACTTCACGCATCATCGAGGCGCGCTCGTCTGAAAGGGCGGCCTCGAACCCCCTCAGACCGTAGACACGGCGCAGCGACGCGTCGAGACGGGTCCGAAGCCGCGCCTCGGCCGATTCCCGGTCGCCTGAAACGGTCTCGCGGAAACGCCGGGCGTCGGCGATCCTGTAAACCACGAAAGCGTCCACCTCGTAGAACTTGCCGCCGGAGACCTGCACGCGGATATTGTCGAGATCGAAGCGAAGCGCCTGGTCCTCGACGAATTGCACGCGATCGGCATCCATGAAGGCAAAAGGAAGCTTGAAATAAAGGCCAGGCTCGGTCTTGACGGCTCGGATCTCGCCGAAGCGCACGACGATCGCCTGCTGGCGCTCGTTGACCACGAAGACCGACGAATAGATCACGACGAGCACCGCCGCGAGGATGATCAGGATGATTGAACTGCGATTGTTTATCATTGGGTACCTCCCGACTGCGCGGGTCTGCCGATTTCGTTGAGCGGCAGATAGGGCAGCACGCCCTGCCCGTTCTTCTCGTCGAGAATGACCTTCTTCGACTTGCGGAATACATCCTGCATGGTTTCGAGATAAAGCCGCCGGCGCGTGACATCCGGAGCCTTGGAATAGGCGTCATAGACCGAGATGAAGCGCTGTGCCTCACCCTGCGCTTCCTTGACGACGCGGTCCTTGTAGGCGGCCGCCTCTTCGCGGATCTGCGCGCCCTGACCGCGCGCCTTGCCGAGCACCTGGTTGGCGTATTGGTTGGCTTCCTCGACGAAGCGGTCCTCGTCCTGTTCGGCGCGCTGCACCTCGTCGAAGGCGTCGGCGACTTCACGCGGAGGCGCGGCGTCCTCGATCGCGACCGTATTCACCGAAACGCCGGCGCCGTAGCTGTCCATCGTCGCCTGAATCGTGTTTTTCACGTCGGCGGCGATTGCCTGGCGGTTGTCGCGGAAAATGTCTTGGGCCGGACGCCGACCGACGACCTCGCGCATGGCGCTTTCGGCAACCTGCTGCAGCGTGTCGGACGGGTTCTCGACGTTGAAGAGGTAGGCCTTCGGGTCGGTCACCGAGAACAGTACCGAGAACTGCACATTGACGATGTTCTGGTCGCCGGAAAGCATCAGCCCGGCATTGGACTGGCCGGCGGAGCGTCCGCCGATATTCTGCTGCTGCTCCGTGACCTTCACGAACTCGACGGTTTCGAGGGGCCAGAAGTGGTAGTGCAGGCCCGGCATCGAAATTTCTTCTTTCGGCCTGCCGAACCGCATCTCGACGCCGCGTTCGTCCGGCTGGACCGTGTAGATCGAGTTGAGCAGGATGAAACCGACGATCAAAAGGCCGACGATGACGAAGACGCCGCCATTGAAGCCCCCCGGGACCACATTCTTCAACTGATCCTGACCGCGCCGGATGATCTCCTCGAGATCAGGCGGGCCGCCTCTCCCGCCTCGCGGCCGATTGGGCCCCTGGCCCCACGGCCCTTGATTGCCGCCGCCGCCCCACGGGCCGCCGCCGCCATTCTGATTGCTCCAGGGCATCAAAACCTCTCTTCAAGAAAACTCTCTCGCCGACCGCCCACAGGCACGAGCAAGCGGTCACGATGTGACACCGTTATAGGTATCACATGCATTGCTTTCAACGCGATACGGCCGACTTCACCGTAAATGGGTTAAAATAGTTGGGAGACACGCTACACGAACAGGTGAGCGCCGCATACGCGCCGAAAACGGCCTCGCATTTTCCTCATTCCGGCTTCTTCGCCTGACGCGGAATGCGGGCGGGAAACCGCTTCGCACTTTTCCTCATTCCCACTTCTTTGCCTGGCGCGGAATGCGGGCGGAAAACCGCTTCGCACTTTTCCTCATTCCCACTTCTTTGCCTGGCGCGGAATGCGGGCGGAAAACCGCTTCGCACTTTTCCTCATTCCGCTGTCTCCCGCCGGCGCCAGGTCACGAAATGCATCGCATGGCTGTCCTTCTCGCCGCGCGGCAGCTCTTCCTCGAACACCCTCTCGAAGACTGTCGGATCGATCGCCGGGAAGCGCGTGTCGCCGTCGACCTCGGCCTGCACCTCCGTCACGTGCAGCACGTCCGCAACGCCGATCGATTGCCGGTAGATCTCGCCGCCGCCGATAATGCAGACCTCGTCTGCGCCGATCGCCGCCGCATGGCTGCGCGCCAACGCGAGCGCCGCCACCAGCGAGGGGGCGACCTCCGCCCCCGGCGCCTCGAAATCGCGATTGCGGCTGATGACGATATTCGGTCGCCCCGGCAGCGGGCGCCCGAGCGAGGCCCAGGTCTTCCGACCCATTACGACCGGCTTGCCGATCGTAATCGCCTTAAAGCGCTTGAGATCGGTCGAGAGCCGCCATGGCAGGCCGCCCTCGCGTCCAATCACTCCGTTGGCCGCAACCGCGACGACGATTACGACCTTCGGTTCAGCGCTCGTTTCAGTCTTTGCTTCAGTCATGGAAACCACTCGGTTTGCTGTCGATTTCGCGCGCTCGCTGCAGGGCCGCCCGATCGGTCACGACGCGAATATAGCGGTCGATCACCTCGCTTTCGGGCAGGATCTTGCGCATCCATTGAAGCGCGCTCGCAAGCAAAAGATCGGCCGCGCTCATCGTCTCGCCGAGCAGATAGCTCTGGCGGCTCAAGACGTCGATCACGTGGGCGCACATTTCACTGTAGAGTCTTGCCAGCACCGGGTTGTTGACGGTCACGCCGGAAATATGGGCAAGCGCCGTCGGCTCGATGACGCCGGCATAGTAGGCGAGCCAGGAAAGATAGGCGCCGCGCTCGGGATGGCCCGGCGGCCGGCCGAGACTGCAGTCCGGGTAAAGGTCGGTCAGATATTGCACGACGGCGGCCGACTCCCAGATCACCGCGCCGTTGTGCAGAAGTGCCGGCACCTGCTTGTGCGGGTGCGGATTATTCTCATCCGGCCCGCCCGAGCCATCCCAGCGGCGGATATTGACATAGCGGATCTCGTATTCGGCGCCGATTTCCTCGAGCAACCAGATGATGCGCGACGAGCGCGACAGCGGCGCATGGATGAGCGTCAGCATCGAACCCTCCCTCTTACGCCGGCTCGCGGCGCTTTTTCCGGGAGCGCCGCCCCCCGCGTGCCCTGGAGGAACGCGGAAGGAAGTTCCCGGCCTTTTGTTTCAGAACACATAGGCCTCTGCAGGCAAGTCACGTGAAGCCGGGCATGCACTCCGGCCGGCCTGAGACGCGACCATACCGCCCGATCTAGACGGCGACCGGCGCCTTGATATGTGAATCCGCTTCGTAGCCGACGAGTGTAAAGTCCTCGAATTTAAAGGAAAATATATCCTTCACCGTCGGATTGATGCGCATTTCCGGCAGCCGCTTCGGCGTTCGCGTCAGTTGCAGCCGCGCCTGTTCGAAGTGGTTGTGATAGATGTGGGCGTCGCCGAGCGTGTGGACGAAATCGCCGGGCTTCAGTCCCGTCACCTGCGCAACCATTAAAGTCAGCAGCGCATAGGAGGCGATGTTGAACGGCACGCCGAGGAAGATGTCGGCCGAGCGCTGGTAAAGCTGGCAGGAGAGCTTGCCGTCCGCCACGTAGAACTGGAACAGACAATGGCAGGGCGGCAGCGCCATCTCGTCGACCAGCGCCGGATTCCAGGCCGAAACGATGTGTCGGCGAGAATTCGGATTGGTCTTGAGACCTTCGACGAGTGCTGCGATCTGGTCGATGTGGCCGCCTTCCGGTGTCGGCCAGGAGCGCCACTGGTAGCCGTAAACCGGCCCGAGCTCGCCCTTCTCGTCCGCCCACTCGTCCCAAATGCTGACGCCGTGTTCCTTGAGATAAGCGATATTCGTTTCGCCTTTAAGGAACCAAAGGAGCTCGTGGATGATCGAGCGCAGGTGCAGCTTCTTGGTAGTCAGCACCGGGAAGCCTTGCGACAGGTCGAAGCGCATCTGGTAACCGAAGACCGAGCGCGTACCCGTACCCGTCCGGTCGCCGCGGTCGGTTCCCGTTGTCATCACATGTTCGAGGAGATCGAGATATTGCCGCATGCTTGTCCGCCGACGATTCGTTCGCTTCGCCCAAAATAGGACGAAGCCTCCGGCGAACCAATGGCTGGGACGAGTTTTCCCGCAAATTGATGCCGCGACACACGTTCGCCTATCTCAAAGCCAGGTTTTTCGCTTCTCCAGCCCACGCGGGATATCTCGGCTCCTATGACGTCCTATGACGACAGGCGCTTCGTGCCGCCGTGGCGGGGCTTGTTTCATTCAGCGTCCCGGATCCTCTGGCCCCGCACCCTCATTTCGCAGGACGACGGTTTGCGGCGTGGTTCTGGTATTGCTCGTTTCTCACGGCTCTTTCATCGAGACCGCGCGCATCGGAATGCTGCGCCTTGTCCCGATTGGAAAGGACGTCGTTCTCACCAAGAATGCCACTTTTCAGTTTGGTCTGTGCGCCGCTGCCTGAACCCTTGCCTTTGTCCGGCTTTCCGACATGCTTGCGACTGGCGTGAGCCATGGTTCGTCTCCTTTCATTGTCTCGGATGGGCGCGAAAAGTCTTCGCTTCAGCTCTCTGCACCCTTGTGGCGCCTGCTTTCCTGGTTCTTTCCGCGTGTCATGCTGCGATCGTCTTCGTCGCGCGCATCGCTATGCTCGGTGTCGAGGCGGTCACCTTTTCGATAGGCCTTTCTCAGGGCCTCCGAGCGGCGCAGCTTCGCCTCGGCATCGAAGTCCTTGGGGGCGTTGGACGTATCCTCGCGGCCCTGAAGCACGCGCAGTTGCTGTTCGTGCGTCTTCTTGCCGACCATTGCTTTCCTCCTATTTGTTCGTCCGGCCGCGCTGGCGCGGATTCGCGCCACCCTGCGTGGTCGTGTCGTTGGCGACGTCGCCTTCGATGGTGTTGCCGCGCTTCAGCATCTCGTAGTCGGATGGTCCCCGGATGCCCTTGCTCCGGCCGATTCCGGGATCCTGTTTGAGATCCTTGTCGCTGGGGCGGCGTGTCTTCGGATGCTTGGAAGATGCCATCGGACTTCCTTCCATTTCTGTGGTCGAGCCCGGGCCCACCCTCGTCCGGGGCGTCCGAGCATCTCCTTTGGCTAACCCGGCGGGCTCGCGATTGTTCCGAAGGTTGTTGAGCGTATAGGAGCACGTCGGCCGCGCTTTTCTCGGCCGGCGACGAAACAAACGCGGCCGACTGGGGTTAGTCCTTTTGAGATTGATATCGAACGTTCGACCCCGCGAGAGAGGTATGACCATGAGTGCGACAGGCCTCGATGTTTTCGACAAGACCCTGCAAACCACCAATATCTGGCTCGGCGAGATCATGGAGCATCATGGGCCGGACCGGAAAGTCGCGTGGCACATATTGAGTGTGGTGCTGAGGGCGCTGCGCGACAGGCTGCCTCCCGAGGTGGCCGCTCACCTTGGCGCGGAACTGCCGCTGCTCGTGCGGGGCGCCTATTATGATCAATACCGTCCCAACCATCGGCCGGACAAGGCGACGCGCTCGCTAGACGAATTTCTCGAGTGCGTCGCGGACGGGATGAAACCCGGCCGGGCGGTCAATCCCGCCGAAGCCACGAAATCGGTATTTCAGGTTCTCGCTCGGCACATCGATCTCGGCCAGTCGGCAAAAGTGCGTGACACGCTGCCGAAGGAAATCCGTGCTCTCTGGCCGGACAGCGTCGGCACCAAGGAGCAGGCGTAGCGCCGGACGGCTCCAGCTTGACCGCTGGATAAGGGAGATCGGTGCGTTCGCGATCCTGGATTGTTCGGCCAGGATCGCGAAAAGGCGCAGCGATTTTGCGCCTGACGGGCGACGGGGCACCTACGGATCAGAGCGCCTGGAGCTTGCCGAGGTTTTTGGCCACCAGATAGTAGAACGTCACACGTGACTTGGAGCGGTCGTCCGCCATCGCCTTGGCTGCGGCCGCGACTGCCGCATCCGCGTCCGCACCGCCGACGCCGAGCTTTTTCTCGCACCACTTTTCCTTGACGCGCTCGAGCTCCTTCGGGTCCGAGGCCGAAACGAGGGCGGAATCCTTATTGCGAAGAGCGATGCCGAGATGGCGTACGATCTTGTTGACAACTGCTTCGTCGGCGCCGCTGTCGTATTTCTGCACGTCTGCGAGATAGTCAGTCATGATGCCTCCAGTTTGCAATTGCTCTCACGCTGCCGCCCTCTTCGCGAAACGCGTGCAGCCGCTGGAGTTTTTCACGCGTGTCGGGTAAGTCAAGGCTGTTTCCTTGCAGGCCGCATCCTGGATAATATATCCGTCACATTTCCCTTGACCGCCTCTTTTCTTGGGCGGCGGAAAGACCTATATGACGGGTGCCGTCTTCGGGCGGCTATGGCAATAAACGGGCGATGCAATAAACCCATTGGACCCGGGGGCGGTACCCGGCGCCTCCACCAAAAACCGGCCTGGAATCCGGACCGGCTTTTGATGGGGGCGAAATAGGATCGACAAGGGCGTAAAGATCGACTTTTTGCTCGGCATTGTACCACCGTTATCGGGCTAAACTAATAGTTGCAAACGACAACTATGCTGAAGCACGTCTCGCTGCCTAACGGCGGTGCGGCACTTCAAATCAAGCCCTTCCGGGTAGCACCGTAAGGCGGGGTCCGAAGGCACCTGGCAACAGAAGCCTTCACCTTCTCCCCTGTCCCGAAATAGTCTATAGATGCTTGTTAATTGACTCGTCATAAGCGGACGGGGCAAAGGAGTGTCCGTGTAGCGTTGCACGCCGGCTTTGGTGCGCAAGATCGCTCACAGCGCTTTGACAGCAGTTGAGTTCGAAGGAAGACGGGGATCATATGGGCCAGGACCACATTCGCTACGACATTCTGGCGCAGGACGCGCTTCGCGGCGTTATTCGCAAGGTGCTGGCCGAAGTCGCAGCCACGGGTCATTTGCCCGGCGACCACCACTTCTTCATCACGTTTCTAACCGGCGCTCCCGGCGTGCGCATCTCGCAGCACCTGAAGGCGAAGTATCCCGAGCAGATGACGATCGTTGTGCAACATCAGTTCTGGGACCTGAAGGTCAGCGAAGCCGCCTTCGAGATCGGCCTTTCCTTCTCCGATACGCCGGAGAAACTGGTGATCCCCTTCAACGCCGTCCGCGGCTTCTACGACCCGTCGGTCAATTTCGAGCTTGAGTTCGACGTTGCCGCCAGCGAGGAGGAAGAGGATTCGGCGGAAGTCACCGCTTATCCGGTTGGCGAGGATGGCAACGAACCTGCCGAGAAGAGCCTCGAAAAATCAGAAAAATCGGGCGAACCGAAAAATGGCGGTGGTTCGGTCGTCTCGCTCGACGCATTCCGCAAGAAGAACTGAACGATACGGAGGCGGCATGGCCGGCGACATCGTCAACCTGCGCCAGTTCCGCAAGAAGCAGGCCCGCACAGAAAAAGAGAAGCAGGCCGAGCAGAACCGTATCGCCTTCGGCCGCACCAAGGCGGAAAAGACACTTACCCGCGCGCTGAACGAGAAAGCGTCGAAGACGCTTGACCAGGGTCGGCTGGAAACGCCGGCCACGACGCGTCCAATGGACGGCACCCTGGACGGGGAGACGACCTGAAAATCCGAATCGCCCGCAAGCCCGAAAAACGATCCTACCGCAAAGACTTGAGCCAAGCTCCGGAATCGGGATCCCAACGCCTTGAATCGGTTTGTGAGCGATGACGATCGTCAAGCATTCTGCCACCCTGCACGGCCACCGAACGAGCATTACCCTCGAAGAGCCGTTCTGGCAGGAACTGAAATCGATCGCGCAAAGCCGCGGCATGCCGCTCGCCCGGCTGATCGCCGAAGTCGACGACGGCCGCGGCCCCGACGGCAATCTCTCCTCGGCGCTCCGCGTTTACGTTCTCGCCTGGGTAAAATTGCACGCCAACGCAACCGAAACGCCCTGACTTCGCATCTGCGCCGTGCCTTCGGACGCGGCGCTTTGAGTTGCTGCACGATCTTGTTGTGAATCGGCGGCCCACCCGTGGCCCTGGAAAATCAGCGTGCTACCAGCCGCGGTGCCTGACGGTCGACCCCGGCGTCGACCGTATGTGCGTCAAACTCCGCAAAACCGCTGCGCAATTGCTCGGCCATGGCCCGTATGCCGCCGGGCAGATGCGAGTGCTCCTGCATGCAGACGCAGTTCCGCCCCGCCCCCTTGGCGAGATAAAGCTGGTCGTCGGCGATCTTGAAAATATCCTCGTACACGGCCGGATAAGTGAAGAGGGCAATCCCGATGCTGACGGTGACCGCATACGCACAGCCGCCTTCGCGGCCCCGATCCTCGGCGACACCGAGGCGGATGCGCTCCGCCAACGCACCGATCGCAGCCGCATCGATCGAACGCACGAAAACCCCGAACTCTTCACCGCCGAGCCGACCCACCACGCCCGCGTCGCCCACAGCACCGCGCAGGACCGCCGCAATCCCGACAAGCGCTGCATCTCCGGCAAGGTGCCCATGGCAATCGTTGATCTTCTTGAAATGATCGGCATCGAGGATCAACAGCGCCGATGTCGGCGGAAGGGGCGTGAGGTTCTGCTTCGCGAAGAAGTCGATGGCATCGGCCGTGAAAGCGCCTCGGTTCAGGCAGCCCGTCAACCCGTCATAACGGCTCGCCTGGACAAGCAGCCGGTTGGCCAGCGCCAGTTGCTGCATCTTCACGCCGATAAAGGCAAAAAGCGGCACGGCAAGAAGCACGGGGATATAAAAGGCGAGGCTGAGCGTGGTGGCCATGACCTCCGCGCCGAAGTGGGCCGTGCAACAGTAGGTGATGAGCATCGCGATCGCCGTACAGCCCACGGTGCCACCGAGGGTACAGTTCACGATCCAAATGACTGCGCGGCGATCAAGCCGCGGCTCAAGCGATTTCATCTCGCAACCCCAATTATAGGCACATTGTGCCCGAGGGATGCTAATGCGGCTTCAAATGGACCACTAAAATTCTAGGGTTTTTGGCGGTTTCACTACCGAGCGGGATGCGGGCGGAAAACCGCTGCGCACTTTTCCTCATCCCGGCTTGCCTGTTTGTCGCGGGATGCGGGCGGAAAACCGCTGCGCACTTTTCCTCATCCCGGCTTGCCTGTTTGTCGCGGGATGCGGGCGGAAAACCGCTGCGCACTTTTCCTCATCCCGCTTATTGCACGGTGATTTCCGGCAGCATATCGAAGTTCAGCGGCGGACCGGCATTCCGCCCGGCGGCATTGCCGCCGGGAGGAGTTGGCTGGTCATGGCGCTGCACGCCTTGCGGAGGCGGCGGCGTCGGCTCCGTGGCACGGCGCGGTGGAAGTTGCCGCAGACGCAGCCGCAGCTCCTCGGCTGCGCGCCGCTCGGCCGCCGCGCGCGCCTCCACCTCGGCCTTGATCCGCGCCGCCTCTGCGGCCGCGGCCTGGCGGTGGCGCTCCTCGGCGATCGCCCTTAGGCGAGCGACCTCGCGCTCGGCCGCCCGCGCCTTATAAAGCGCCACTTCGCGACGAAGCCGCTGCTTCTCGAGCACATTCGACTGCAGCGTTTCCACACGCCGCCGCTCGCGTTCGAAGGCCCTGAGCGACAGGAAATTCGAAAGGTCTGCGACGTCCACCGAAACACCCGGTGCATCCAGGAGCCCGCCAAAACCGAGGCGGACGCGCGGCTCGGCTCCGGCAAGCGCCTCTTCGCCCGGCCGGAACGTCAAGTCGATAACCCCATTCATGCGTTGTTCGGCAAGGTCGAACGCCGCTTCGCCGGTGAACGCGGCGTTGCCGTCGCCCGCCGTGACGTTCTGCGCCCTGACCGTGCCGCCGGCAACGCTGAAAGGCACCTTGATGGCACCGACGACCGATTGACCGGTAAAGAGCACTTTCTCTGCCGCCTTGCGGATCGCGTCGGGCGAAATCTCCGTCTTCATCGCATCGGCGGCGGCCATCAGCGGCGCCAGTGCCGCCGTGTTGATGCCGTTGAGCGTGACGCCGTTGAACGTCGCCGTTCCCGATCCACTCGCCGAATGTGCCATCGCCCGGGGGGTCGCGCCTGAGGCCTCCATCGCAACGGCCAGATCGAACCGGCCGGTCGCCACCGGACCGCTTTCGCGCGCCCATCCGGCAGCGGCGAGATCGCCGCCCTTGAGATCGAAGCGCGAGCGCAGGAAGCCCGAGCCATTGGCGTTGCCGACTTGCAACCGCCCCTCGAGCTTGCCCCCGAGCCAATCGCCGGTGGCGTCGCTCAACGCAAGCTCGTCGCCCTTCCATTCGAGCTTCCCGGCAAAGCCGGTAACCGGACCGTAAACACCCGGCCAGAAGCGTTTCGCAGTGACGTTCAACGCGACGTCGAACCCAGTCCAGGCCGGCTGCGCGACCGGTGCCATCGACAGTCCGCCGATCGACGCGTCCTCGAATTGCCCGAGGATGCCCTCGCCGAGCCAGGCGAGATCAAGCGCGTCGAGCGTAAGCTCGCCGACGGCCTTGCCGGCGGTCTTGCGGTCAATCGCCAGCGCCCCGGAAAAGACATTCTGGTCGACCTTGCCTTCGATCGCCGAGAGGGAGATTTTTTCGGCATCTGTTGTGATGTCGGTCGACAGAGTCACCGGCAGTCCGCTGCCCATCTGCGGCAGTCCGATTCCCTGGAGAAGCAGGAATGGTTCGAGATCTTCCGCCTGCAGCGTCAGCTTCGCCTGCCCCTCGAGATAGTGGTCACGGGCAAGATCGATATCACCCTTGGCGGCCAGCGACGTTTTCTCGGTGGTGAAGGTGAGCGTGCCGTTCGCCTTGGAACCCTCAGTGCTCTGCAGCTTGACCGCCAGGATGCCGTTGGCATCCGCGTCGAAGGGCAACGGATCGAAGCCGGCCTGTCCGACGAGGACGACCGTCTGCGGATTTTCGAGCGTTGCCTCCAGCAGCATGCCCTTGCCGGTGAGCGCCTGGGCAACATCGGGCGCCTGGTAGCTTGCGGCAATCTTGCTGCCGTTGGCAGTGCCGATCACACCGAAGGTAACAGGGGCACTGCCCTCGTTGCTGCCGGCCGTCAGCGTCACGTCCAAGGCTGCATCGGAATAATAGGGGCCAGCCTTGATCAGCCGTTGCAGCGCCGGGTGGGCGGCCGTGTGTCGGCCGATCATTTCGAGGAAGGGCGTCAGGTCATTGGCGGCGAGTTTCATCTTCGCCGAAAGCACCGGCTGGTCGAGGCCGCCGCTCATCCGGCCGGAAAGGGCAAGCTGGGCGCCGGACAGCGAGCCGATCGCCACCCGCTCAGCCTGCAACTGCCCGTTCTTGAGCGTCAGCACCGCCTGCACATCACGCGCCTCCTCACCGAAAGCGGAAAATGCCTCGGCGGAAAGATCGGCGGCGATCGCATGCTGCAGCAGGGTTCCGGTCGAAGCATCGCCGGCGACGAGACCGGCCAATGCCTGCAGCGCCTCGAGGTCGATGCGGTTGCCCTTGAGCTGCAGCGACAGGCTCGGCTGTTGCTCCGCGAAGGACTGGCGTTCGATCCGGCCCCGAAGCGTCGCAGGGCCCGCGGCCACCTCAAGGCTCTCGAACTGCTGCAATGTGTCCGTCAGGTTGACGGTCGCGGCAAAACCGGCCGTCTTCAGCTTGCGAATTGCCGGGTCGACTGATCCCGCCAGCCAGTTCGCCAACCCTGAGGGCTGATTGGAGGCGACCAGAATGTCGCCGCGGAAGGCGCGCTGTTCCTTGAGGTTCAGCCGCCCGCTGGCCTCCATTTGCGTCCGGCCGGGCAGCAGCGCCACGGCATTCTCGACGATCCAGCCGGCGCCGTCGGGCCTGACGTCAAGCCGCACGTCGCGAACCGTCGTGTCGCCAATCACGATCGCCGGCAGCTTCAGGCTGGCCCGACCCGGCACCTGCGGAATAGGAATGTCGGCGGCGATCGCCAACATCGCCTCGATCCGCTGGCGCAGCGAAATGGCGGGATCGCGGCCGGTCTTGCCACTGCGACCCGAATTGCCGATGCGGCTGACGTCGATCTGCTGGCCATCGGCAATCAGCAGGAATTTCTGGTCCTTGCCGGTGTCGAGCGTCGCCTCCCCGGTAACGACATAGGGATCGTCCGGCGGGCCTGCCTCGAAGCGGTATTCCGGAACACGGATGCTCTCGTTCGTGAGCTGGAATTCGCCGTTGATGCGCAGAGCACCACTTTGCTTGGCCTCGTCCGCCGGCCGGTTTTCCGTCAGCGTGAACTGCCCGCCATAGACCGGCCTGAAGTCGACGACCTTGAGATCACCGTCGAGTTCGACGCCGAACGGCCGCTTGTCCGGCGTCAGCCGCGCCCTGAGGCTCAGCGCCCCTTCTTCGTTCACCTGATTGCTGGAAAGGGCGAAGCTGCCGGCTTCACCGTCGAGCGCCGCGCGCCCCTCGACCTTCCATGGGCCGGCAAGAGAGCGCGCCGACAGATCGGCGGAAAGGTCGGTGACACGGCGGGTCCGTCCGGTCTGTTCGTCGACGAACTCGATCTCACCGTCGACGATCTCGACCTTTTCGAGAACGACCGTGCTTGCCGGGATCGACGCGCGCGACCCCCGCGCCCAGTCGAGCGTCCCGTCCGGCAGGAGACGGATCCGCGCCTTCGGTCGATCGAGCCGCATGTCGAAGATCAGCGCCTCGCCGCTCAGGAACGGCGCAAGCTCGGCGCTCATCGAGAATTGCGCGACTTGTACGATCGGCTGGTCGCCCTCGGTGGGACCTACGCGCACGTCGTTGAGGGTCACCGTCGGGAATGGGAGGATGCGGGCATCGACACTGCCATGAACGACCACCGGCTTGCCCATGATGCGGCTCGCCTCGCGCTCGAAATCGTTGCGGAAGTTGGTCCAGTCGATGAACCATGGTGCGATCAGCGCCGCAAAAAGCGCGACGACAATGAGCCCGCCGATGGTAACCAGTATTCGCGCCAGCACCGTGTCACATTCCCGTCTGTCTCATTCGCGCCCCTGCTCGCATCCTTGAGCGGCCGATCCCCGCGGTGTCAGGCAAAGATCTTGCCCGGGTTGAAGATATTGTCCGGATCGAGCCCGCGCTTGATCTGCCGCATCAGATCCAGCGCGTCGCCGAGTTCCGCCTCGAGAAACGGCATCTTGCCCTGCCCGATTCCATGTTCTCCCGTGCAGGTGCCGTCCATCGACAGAGCCCGTGCGTTCAGCCGCTCGACGAAGGCTTCCGCCCGCGCCACATCGGCTGGATCCTTGTCGTCGAAAAGCAGCCCGACGTGAAAGTTGCCGTCGCCCGCATGGCCGACGATCGGGGCGACCAGCCCGTGTGCCGCGCTATCCTCCTGCGTCGCCGCGACGCAATCGGCAAGCCGCGAGATAGGCACGCAGACATCTGTTGAAAGGATCGCGGCGCCCGGCACCAGCCCCTTCTGTGCCCAATAGGCGTTGTGCCGCGCCTTCCAGAGTCGCGAGCGCTCTTCAGGATTGGTCGTCCAGATAAAACCAGTAGACCCCAATTCCGACGCTATTTCGGCGAACTGGCGCGATTGCAGCTCGACGCTCTCGGCGCTGCCATGAAACTCGACGAAAAGCGTCGGCGTCTCCTGATAGCCGAGGTTCGAGTAGGCGTTGCACGCCTTCATCTGCAGCGCGTCGAGCAGCTCGATGCGCGCCACCGGAATGCCGGACTGGATCGTCAGGATCACCGCGTTGCAGGCATCCGCTGTGGTCGGAAACGGGCAGACGCCGCCGGAGATCACCTCCGGTATGCCTTGGAGGCGCAGCGTGATCGACGTGATGATGCCGAGCGTGCCTTCCGCGCCAACGAAGAGCCGCGTCAAATCATAACCGGCCGAGGACTTGCGCGCCCGGTGGCCGGTGGAAATCTCGCGACCGCCGGCGACGACCGCCGTCACCGCCAGCACGTTCTCCTTCATCGTGCCGTAGCGCACCGCATTGGTTCCGGAGGCGCGCGTCGAGGCCATGCCGCCGATCGAGGCATTCGCCCCCGGATCGATCGGAAAGAAAAGACCGGTGTCACGCAGATAGGTGTTCAGGTCCTCGCGGGTGACGCCGGGTTCGACCGTGCAATCGAGATCCTCGGCATTGACCGCGAGAACGCGGTTCATGCGCATCATGTCGACCGATATGCCGCCGCTCGGCGCGTTGACATGCCCTTCCAGCGACGATCCGGTGCCGAAGGGGATCAGCGGCACGCGGTGCGCACTGGCGATCTCGACGATCTCGCGCACCTCGGCGCCGTTCTCGGGAAAGACCACGGCGTCCGGCAATTGCGCTGGAATATAGGTCGTCGTGTGGGTGTGCTGGGCCCGGATCGCCTCGCCCGCCTGGAAGCGCTCGCCGAATCGCGCGGCAAGAAGCTCCTTCGCCGCAACGATACCGCTGTCGTTTCTCGTTCCCGTTTTGATTGCCTTCAACGCCACGAAAACGCCCCTTCCCTGCAGCGCCTCGCGTTCCGACCAGTCACGCAAGGCACAGTAACATTCTGAATTGCCGCACGATTTTATCCCCAATTCGACGCCGAATTAAGGAATTACGCGGCGGCTGCCTCCACCCTGGCGCAGCGCGCACGCAAGTGGAACGGTTGCCAAACCTCCGAGCCTGGACGCACAGGCGTCTTGCCGTGATGTCACGTCGCGACGAGACGCTTAAGGCCAGATCGGAAGCGCTGACATTTCAAGGCGCTACTGTGCAAATCGGAATCAATTTGTCCAGAAGTTCACGCGGCCTCGAGGTTCGCACGGCTCGAAATCATGAATGGTGATACCGTCTTGTCACAAGTGCGCGACTGGCGGCGGCGTTGTCCGCCGGTTGGCGAAGTCGTACTCCTTGCTCATACGCCGCCGCGCGATGCTATGATGCATCTGTCGCACCGTACCCATCGCCCTCGCTCACGGAGAAGGTCGAATGTTTGGATTGCTCGCCCTCATTACGGCGTCCATGTTCTTCGGCGCCGCCATCTATATCAACGTGGCCGAGCAACCGGCACGGCTCGGCCTCGATGACCGCTCGGCGCTCGCCGAGTGGCGGCCGGCCTACCAACGGGGTTTCGAGATGCAGGCTTCCCTCGCCATCATATCCGGGCTCCTCGGCGCCGCGGCATGGTGGCAGGCCAATAATGCGCTCTGGGGGCTCGGGGCTGCGGTGATCATACTCAACTGGCCCTATACCCTGCTCTTCGTCATACCCATCAACCGCCGCCTGGAGGCGACGCGCCCGGAAGAAGCAGGGGATGAGACCCGCGCGCTGCTTACGCGCTGGGGCAAGCTCCACGCCGGCCGAAGCGCGCTCGGCGCGGTTGCCGCGGCGATCTACCTCATTGCCGCACTGCGCGGGCTCTAAGCTGTCATCATCCCGTCACGGTTAGCACCTATAAGCACCAATAAATCTGGATTCATGGATATATGGATAAGAAAGCAGCCCTTGCCGCCCTTGCGGCCCTCGGTCAGGATACACGCCTCGAGGTATTCCGCCTTCTGGTGCGCGCCGGACCGGATGGCGTGCCCGCCGGCGAAATCGCTACGCGGCTCGGCACCATCCAAAACACGACATCGGCGCACCTGAAAGTGCTCGACCACGCCGGCCTCGTGCGCGCCGAACGCGATGGACGGAGGGTGCGTTATGTCGCCGACATGGCGGGATTCCGCGACCTGCTCGCCTACCTCATGGAAGACTGCTGCGACGGCAATCCCGAACTTTGCCGCCCCGTCATCCAGGCCGTGACCTGCAATTGTTGAGGAGGATCAATCGTGAACGACAATAGGCCATTCAACGTTCTCTTTCTTTGCACAGCCAATTCCGCGCGCTCGATTCTCGCCGAGGCGATCCTCAATCGCATCGGCCGAGGCAAATTCAAGGCCTTTTCAGCGGGATCGCAGCCGAAGGGGACGGTTCATCCCTTCGCGCTGCAACTCCTCGAGGGACTCAACTATGATACCTCTTCGGCGCGCTCCAAGAGCTGGGAAGAGTTCGCTGGCCCTGACGCGCCGGAAATGGATTTCGTCTTTACGGTTTGCGACGACGCGGCCAACGAGGCCTGCCCGGTTTGGCCTGGCCAGCCTATGACTGCTCATTGGAGCGTGCCGGATCCAGCCCGCGTCGAAGGCAGCGAGGCCGAGCAGCATTTCGCCTTCGCCGAAACCTACCGGATGCTGAACAATCGCCTTTCGATCTTCGTCAGCTTGCCGTTGGCCTCGCTCGACAGGCTCTCCCTTCAGCAGCACCTGCACGATATCGGCAGTAGCGCGCCGAAGGCGGATTGATGGAGATGGCATTCAATCTTCCCCGCCGCCTCGCAGCCGAAGCGCTCGGTACCGCCATGCTCGTCGCCACCGTCGTCGGTTCCGGGATCATGGCGGACAAGCTCACGGACGACGTGGCGCTTTCCCTGCTCGGCAACACGATCCCGACGGGGGCGATCCTCGTCGTGCTGATCACGGTTCTCGGGCCGCTCTCCGGTGCGCATTTCAACCCGGCCGTGACGATGGTCTTTGCGCTCCGGCGCGAGATCGAGGCCAACGCGGCACTCTTCTATGTCGTCGCGCAGATCGCGGGCGGCATCGCCGGATCGCTCATGGCACACGCCATGTTCGAGCTTCCTATCGTGCAGGTTTCGACGACGGCCCGCACCGGCGCCGGCCAGTGGATCGCAGAGGCAGTCGCCGCCTTCGGCCTCGTTTTCACTATTCTCGCCGGGCTCCGCTTCCGGTCGGATGCGATCGCCTGGCTGGTCGGGCTCTATATCACCGCCGCCTACTGGTTCACGGCCTCGACCTCCTTCGCCAATCCGGCAGTCGCGATAGCGCGCGCCCTGTCGAATACCTTTGCGGGCATCCGCCCGGTCGATCTCCCCGGGTTCGTCCTCGCCGAGACTTTCGGTGCATTGCTGGCGATGGCGCTTGCCGGCTGGATGCTGGCGGAGGAGAAAACTCAGTTCACGCGCTCAACGAGCTGAAAGGTGCTGAATGACTATGGACGTCAAGATCTATCACAATCCTGCCTGCGGCACCTCCCGCAACACCTTGGCAATGATCCGCAACGCCGGGATCGAGCCGACCGTCATCGAATATCTCAACTCGCCGCCGTCACGCGACGAACTCGTCCGCATGATCGCCGACGCGGGCCTGACCGTGCGCGAAGCCATCCGCGAGAAAGGCGCGCCCTATGGCGAACTCGGCCTCGACAACCCGGCGCTGACGGACGATCAGCTTCTGGACGCCATGCTCGAGCACCCGATCCTGATCAACCGGCCGTTGGTCGTAACGCCGCTCGGGACAAGGCTTTCGCGCCCGTCCGAACTCGTGCTCGATATCCTGCCGGACACACACAAGGGGCCGTTTAGCAAGGAGGACGGCGAACAGGTACTCGACAACGAAGGCAAGCGCATTGTCTGATCTGCCTGCAGCATTTCCGGAGCACCTGCGCCAGCCCGACAGGGCGGCGTTGCGGCCGCCATTTGCGACGCATCCGCCGCGCATCCTCATCCTGTACGGCTCGCTGCGAGCGGTTTCGTACAGCCGGCTGTTGGCGCAGGAAGCGGCGCGTCTGCTTACGCATTTCGGCTGCGAGGTGCGCATCTTCGATCCCGCCGGACTGCCGCTGCCGGACGGTGCGCCCGCGAGCCATCCCAAGGTGCACGAGCTTCGGGAGCTTGCCCAATGGTCGGAGGGCCAGGTCTGGGTGAGCCCGGAGCGTCATGGCGCTATGACCGGCGTCATGAAGGCGCAGATCGACTGGATACCCCTTTCGGTCGGCTCGATCCGCCCGACACAGGGGAAGACGCTGGCCGTCATGCAGGTGTCCGGCGGATCCCAATCCTTTAACGCCGTCAACCAGATGCGGGTGCTCGGCCGCTGGATGCGGATGATCACCATTCCCAATCAGAGTTCGGTCGCCAAGGCGTTTCAGGAATTCGACGCCAACGGCCGCATGAAGCCCTCCTCCTACTATGACAGGGTGGTCGATGTGTGCGAGGAACTCGTCAAGTTCACCCTCCTCACCCGTGACGCCTCGGACTACTTGACCGACCGCTACAGCGAGCGGAAGGAGGAGGCCGCCAAGCTTGAGCAGCCGGTTTCATTAAAGTCGATCTGACACTCGTAGCAAGGCTATTTCGAATGCTATCGAAATAGCCTTGCCTCCATCTCGAGCGCTCGCACTCCGCTGATCGATCCGAATTTCCATTCCTGTGGCACCGTCCCGCCACACGGAGACATGGCGCGCGAACTCGGACGGCCAGAGCAAGGGGTCTTCGGCGCGCTCTCGGTCGCCCTGCTGCTCGGGTGGTCACTACCGCCGGTCGGATGTTGCCGCGTGAGCAATTCCAGGAAAAGCGTGCAACGGTTCCGGACGTTTCACGACGAGGCGAGGTCCTATTCCCGCCGCATGTCGCTCACAGTGCTTCGACAGTTGCCGCAGCCGCGTCCATTTCCTCGTGCAGCTTGCGCTCCTCGTCGGCGTGCGGCTTCGTGAAGCGCGCGATCACGAGATAGGCGACCGGAGTGAGATAGAGCGTCACGATCACCGCGAGGCCCAGCCCGCCGACCAGCACCCAGCCGAGTGCGATGCGCGCCTCTGCCCCTGCCCCGCTCGCCAGAATCAACGGGACAGCGCCGACGACGGTTGCGATCATCGTCATCATCACCGGCCTCAGGCGGATATTGGCCGCGTTCTCGATGGCACTGCGCACATCCTGGCCGCGATCGCGCAACTGATTGGCGAACTCGACGATCAGGATGCCGTTCTTCGCCATAATGCCGACGAGCATGACCAGCCCGATCTGGCTGTAGATGTTCAGCGTATTGCCCGTCAGGATCATCGCGAAGACGGCACAGGCAAGCCCGAGCGGCACGGTCGACATGATGATGAGGCCGCTGACGAAGCTCTCGAACTGCGCCGCCAGCACCAGGAAGATGATAACGATCGCGAAGCCGAAGGTGATGAAGAGGCCATTGGCATTCTCGTTGAGCGTCGCCGCTTCCGCCAGCGGCATCACCCGCGACCCCGGCGGCAACAGCGGTTGCGCCATCTCCTCCACTATCGACAGCGCTTCGCCGAGCGCGAGGTCCGACTTGAGGCCCGCCGAAAGCGAAACGGCGCGAAGCTGCGACTCGCGCGCAAGCTGCGGCGCCACGGCCTTTTCCTCGATCGTCGCGATGGTCGACATCGGCACGATCCGGCCGTCACGGGCCTTGACGAAGATGTTCTGCAGGTCCGTCGGGTCGTTGAGCGGCGTGGTCGAGGACAGCAGCTTTACGGGATAGGCGTCGCCCTCGACAAAGATATCGACGACGCTGCTGCCGTCGAGCATCGCCTGAAGCGCCCAGGACAGGCCGCTGATGTCCACGCCGAGGTCGGATGCGCGCTCGCGATCGATGGTGATCGAGAGTTGTGCCTGGTTGGCCTCATAGTTGAGCCGCACGTTCTCGAAACGGCCGTTGTCCTCGATCGCGCGGACGAGCTTGGCCGCCGCGTCGCCGAGCTTTGTGTAGTCGTTGCCGACCAGCGCCACCTGAAGGCCGCTACCGGCACCGCGAATGCCAAGACTGTTGGACTGGATGGCGAAGGAGCGGACGGACGGAATTTCCGCGGTCACCTTGTTGATGTCGGCGACGATCTGCTGCTGCGTGCGCTTCCGCTCTTCCCACGGGGCAAGCGTCAGCACCATAAAGCCGCTATTGGCCGTGCCGCCCTGCCCCGAGATTGAAAAGACGTTGCTGATCTCGCCCGCTTTGACCAGCGGCTCAAGGCCCTCCTCGATGCGGCGCATCTGCGCCTGCGTATATTCGAGCGAGACGCCCTGCGGCGCGTTGATCCTGAGCATGACCTGCGAACGGTCCTCGTTGGGCGTCAGTTCTGACTTCAGCGTCAGGAAGCCGGCGGCGCCCGCCGCGGTGAAGAAGGCGGCGACGACGAAGACGATGAGCGGCGCATTGAGGCATGCGCGAAGCGTCACCCGATAGAACGCCGCGGCCCGCGCCCCGAGCCGACTCATCACGCCCTGATGGGCATGCGCATCGGTCGTCAGCAGACGCGAGGCAAGCATCGGGCAGAGCGTGAGCGAAACGAAGGACGAGAGCAGGATCGAGAAGGCAAGCACGAAGCCGAACTCGCGGAAGAGCCCACCGGTCTGCCCCGGCAGGAAGGAGAGCGGCACGAAGACCGCTGCAAGCGTGGCGGTCGTCGCCAGCACGGCGAAGAAGACCTCGAGCGTGCCATGCACCGCCGCCGCGCGAGGGCCGAGCCCCTCCGCCCGGCGGCGCACGATGTTTTCGAGCACCACGATCGCGTCGTCGACGACGAGGCCGGTTGCGAGCACGATTGCGAGCAGCGTCAGGATGTTGATCGAGAAACCGGCAAGATAGATTGCCGCGAGCGTACCGATCAACGCGATCGGCATCGAGATCGCCGGGATCAGCGTCGCCCGCCAATCGAGCAGGAAGAGATAGATGACGAAGGTGACGATGAATACGGCGACGAGGAGCGCGATCTCCACTTCGTGGATTGCGCCATTGATGAAGACCGCATCGTCACTGGTGATCTTGAGCTCCGTTCCCTCAGGCAGGATCTCCGAAGAGATCGTGTCCACCACTTTGTGCACGCCCTCGGAGATGTCGACCGTGTTCGACTGGGCCTGGCGGATGATGCCAAGGCCGATGCCCTGCCGACCGTTGGAGCGCAGCGCCGACGTGCCGGTGTCCGGGCCGAGCGTCACGGTCGCGACGTCGCGCAGCCGCACATTGTCCCCGATGATAAGGTTTTCGAATTGCTCGGGCGTCTGGAGGTCCGCCGTCGCCCGAACAGTAATGTCCTGGCTGGCGCTCGTCAGTGAGCCCGCCGGCACGTCGTAGGACGCGTTGGAGAGCGCTTCGCGAAGATTGGCTACCGTGACCCCACGCCCGGCGAGCTTCGCCTGGTCCAGGTCGATGCGGAAGATCTTCTCCTGGTCGCCGTAGACCGTCACATCGGCGACGCCCTCGACCGCCGCAAGCCGGTCGCTGATCTCGTTCTCGACCAAGAGCGTCATGTCTTCCATGGTCATCGTATCGGAAGTCAGGGCCAGCCGGATGATCGGCTGGCTATCCGCATCCGCCTTGACGATGATCGGCTCGTCGGCATCGTCCGGCAACTGGCCGGCAACGCGGCCGAGCGCATCGCGGATGTCATTCGCCGCTTGGCCGATATCGGTCGTGTCGGAGAATTCGAGCGTCACGCGGCTGCGCCCGAAGGACGAGCTCGAGGAAATGCTCTTAAGACCTTGGACGCGTGACACGGCGCCTTCGACGACCGATGTCACCTCGCGGTCGATCGTTTCCGGCGAAGCGCCTTCGAACCATGTCGTCACGGAGACGACCGGCTGGTCGACCTGCGGCAGCTCGCGCATTTCGATGCCGTTCCAGGCGGCGAGGCCCGCAACGACGATCAGCGTGTTGACCACCAGTGCGAAAATTGGCCGCCGGATGAAGAGCGCGGTAAAGCCGGACTTTCCCCCCTGGCCTCCGCCGTGATGGCCGCCGAACCCGATGTTCATTGTGCCTCTCCCGCGACCTTCTGCTCGGGCTCGGGTCGGTTTTCGCCGGCAACGCGCACCGCGCCGCCGTCGCGCAGGCGCTGCACGCCCTCGGTCACGACACGGTCGCCCTCCGCAAGAGAGGCGTCCACAAGCACCTTGTCGGGGTTACGCTGGATGATCTTGACCGGCACTCGCTCGCTGCGGTCGCCGTTGACACGCCAGATATAGGATCCGTCCGAACTCCACTGGATCGCCAACGGATCGACCGTCGGATAACGATCGCCGTCGAAGGCCATAGTGACCGAAAAGGACATGCCCGCCCGCAGCATGTCGTCGGGGTTTTCGAGCCGCGCGCGGACGCGGAGCGTCCGACTCGCCTGATCGAGGCGGTTGTCGATCGCGTGGATGACGCCTTCGAGTTGCCGCCCCGGCTGCGCGATCGCATTCGCCGTCACCGGCTGGTCGACGAAAATCTTGCTGGCGAAGCGTTCCGGCACCCAGAAATCGACGAGGATCTGTGAGCGGTCGTCCACCACGGCGATCGGCGTCGAGGTCGTGACATAGTCACCGACATTGACCGTGATGATGCCGACGACGCCCTTCGAGGGCGCGACGATATCGCGGCGTCTGAGATCGAGCTCTGCGGTTTTCAGCGCCAGTTCTGCGGCCTGCAGCGCAATTTCCGCGTCGCGAACCTCGACTGCCGTCACAGCCCTTGCCGTGCTGAGATTGCGATAGCGCTGCACCTTTTCCTCAGCACTGTCGCGCGTCAGCCTCGCCTGTTCCGCCGCAACCTTCTGGTCGTCGCTGTCGAGCCGCGCGATGACCTGGCCCTGAGCGATCCTTTCGCCGGACTTTACCAGGATTTCGGTGAGGTTGCCGGTCGCCGTCGGCGTCACCGTGACGGAGTGGATTGCCTCGCCGTTGCCGATGGCGTTGAGCCTGTCGTTGACGATCGCGCTTGCGGACGGCCGGACGACGACCAGCGTCGCATCGCCGAAGCCTCCCTGGCCACCCTGCCCGCGTCCGCCATTGCGCCGCCCACCTTCGCCGTCGCTACCCCGCGACTTCGACAATGCATCGATCAGCGGATGTGAAACGCCGATTGCCGCCAGCGTCTCGCCCGCGCCAGGCGCAAAACGCACCCAGGCTGCCGCCCCCACCACGAGCACGATGGCGCTGACCGCCAGCTGCTTCCAAACCCGCATTCAAATCTCCAAATGAAAAGCGCGCTCCAGCGCGGCCCGTGCCGGCGGAGCGTTCCGATATGCTCCGAGTATCATTGTTTGCGTGCCTTCGAGCAATCTCGGAATGCCATCATTACGCAATTGTAATAAAAGCGATTTTGTTGGCGGCATGATGGCGCCCATTGCGGTGCGCCGGTGGCGCAGTGTTTTGCTGGACAACCCGTGTTTACAGCCTCGGCGGCTGGGCTATTGTGCTTGCCTCGGGCATCATTCTGCTAGATGCACGGCGGCGGCACCGGCGGTCCGGCCCGCGTCTTTGCGCTGGTCTGCAACCGCTCACGTAAGTTCAATCTGAGTTCGAGGAGAAAGCATGAGTACTGTGGTCCCGCCGTCCGATCCGGAAGCCGACCCGCGCGTCAAAGCGGTTTTCGACGACGTCCGTGCCACGCGGAAATCGGATTTCATCAACAATATGTGGCTCTGGCTCGCCTTCGATGCGAACCTGCTGGAGCGGACCTGGGCGGAGGTAAAGGCGGTCATGGCGACGCCTTCTGCCCTCGACCCGCTGGTGAAGGAAATGCTCTACATCGCTGTTTCCGTCACCAACGGCTGCAACTATTGCATCCACTCCCACACGGCATCGGCCAAGGCCAAGGGCATGACAGCGGCCGAGCACGCCGATCTCCTGCGCATTATCTCGCTTGCCGCCAAGACCAATCAGCTGGCGACCGCGCTGCAGGTCCCGGTCGATCCGGCTTTCGATGCGAGAGGCGAGAATTGATCGCCTCGAAAATGCGCTTTCTTTCCACAGGCTTGTCTCCGCGCTTGAAGAATCCGGAATAAAAGAAGAACATCCTTTCTGGCCTTTCGGTCCCGAATCACTACATTGGGCCGCATGAGCAAAGGTTTTGACGACATTCCCTTCTTCGACGAGGAGCCGGCGCCGCGCAAACCCGCGCCCGCCGCCGGCGGTATCGCCGCGCGCGCGATGGCCGCCCGCGACAAGGCCAAGCGCCCGGATTATCTCGCCGGCCTCAATCCTGAGCAGACGGAAGCGGTCGAGACGCTCGAAGGACCGGTGCTCGTGCTCGCCGGCGCCGGCACGGGCAAGACCCGCGTTCTGACGACCCGCATCGCCCATATCCTTTCGACCGGCCGCGCCTTCCCCTCGCAGATCCTCGCGGTCACCTTCACCAACAAGGCCGCGCGCGAGATGAAGGAGCGCATCGGCGTGCTCGTCGGCCATGCCGTCGAAGGCATGCCCTGGCTCGGCACCTTCCACTCGATCGGCGTCAAGCTCCTGCGCCGCCATGCGGAGCTCGTCGGCTTGAGGTCGGACTTCACCATCCTCGACACCGACGACGTCGTACGGCTTATCAAGCAACTGATCCAGGCCGAAGGTCTCGACGACAAGCGTTGGCCGGCAAAACAGTTCGCCGGCATGATCGACACCTGGAAGAACAAGGGCCTCGATCCCTCGCAAATTCCGGAGGGCGACGCCCGCGCCTTTGCCAACGGCAAGGGCCGCGAACTCTACGCCGCCTACCAGAACCGGCTCCTGACGCTCAACGCCTGCGATTTCGGCGACCTGCTCCTGCACCCGATCCGGATGTTCCGCGCCAATCCGGACGTGCTTAGGGAATATCACGACAAGTTCCGCTATATCCTCGTCGACGAGTACCAGGACACCAACACCGCACAATATATGTGGCTGCGGCTCTTGGCGCAGCGGCCGCAAGCAAAACCACCCGCTGCAAGCGCCCCGGGCGAAGCCCGAGCCAGCCGAGGCTGGCCGGACGACGTTTCGTCCGCCCCCGCGGAGCGCAGCCGCGTAAGCGGCGACAGCGTGAGTGCGAAGAAACCCACACAACAAATCAATATTTGTTGTGTGGGCGACGACGACCAGTCGATTTATGGCTGGCGCGGGGCCGAGGTGGACAACATCCTGCGCTTCGAGAAGGATTTTCCCGGCGCCAAGGTCATCAAGCTCGAACGCAATTACCGCTCGACCGAACATATCCTCGGTGCCGCCTCGCACTTGATCGCCCATAACGAAGGCCGCCTCGGCAAGACCCTCTTCACCGAGCGCACCAATCCGGATGATGAGAAGGTGCACGTGCATGCCGCCTGGGATTCGGAAGAGGAAGCCCGCGCCATCGGCGAGGAGATCGAGCAACTCCAGCGGCAGAAGCACAATCTGAACGACATCGCGATTCTGGTGCGTGCCTCGTTCCAGATGCGCGAATTCGAGGACCGCTTCGTCACCCTCGGCCTCAACTATCGAGTCATCGGCGGCCCCCGCTTCTACGAGCGGCTCGAAATCCGCGACGCCATGGCCTATTTCCGCCTCGTCTGCCAGCCGGCCGACGACCTCGCCTTCGAGCGCATCGTCAACACGCCAAAGCGCGGTCTGGGCGACACCACGGTGCGCACGCTGCACGACTATGCCCGCGCGCGCGACATCCCCATGCTCGCCGCCGCGACCGAGATCATCGAGACCGACGAGTTGAAGCCGAAGGCGCGCAAGGCGCTCTTCGACGTCGTCACCGATTTCCGCCGCTGGCAGACGCTGCTCGAAACCACGCCGCATACCGAAGTTGCCGAGCAGATCCTCGACGAGAGCGGCTACACGGCCATGTGGCAGGCCGACAAATCGGCGGAAGCGCCTGGGCGCCTCGAAAACCTGAAGGAACTCATCCGCTCGATGGAAGCATTTGAGTCGATGCGCGGCTTCCTGGAACACGTCGCGCTTGTCATGGACGCCGAGCAGAACGAGGACATGGATGCCGTCTCGATCATGACGCTCCATTCTGCCAAGGGCCTGGAATTCGACACGGTGTTCCTGCCGGGCTGGGAGGAAGGCCTCTTCCCCCACCAGCGCGCGCTCGACGAAGGCGGCCGTGCCGGTCTCGAGGAAGAACGCCGCCTCGCCTATGTCGGCATTACCCGCTCCAAGCGCCGCTGCCATATCTGGTTCGTCTCGAACCGTCGCATCCACGGTCTCTGGCAATCCACGATGCCTTCGCGCTTCCTCGACGAACTGCCGATCGACCATGTGGAAGTGGCCGAGCAGGATCTCTCCTATGGCGGCTACGGACGCGGCGGCTATGGCCAGTCGCGTTTCGACAAGGCCGACCCGTTCGAAAACTCCTACCAGACCCCCGGCTGGAAGCGCGCCCAGCAGCACCGCTCGGAGGCCACCCGCGACAACTGGGGCACTCGCTCCGGCCACGCCGTCGAGCGCATCGGCTACGGCGAGTCGGGCCCGCGCACCCGCATGATCGAAGGCGAACTGGTCGCGAAGTCGACGACCTCCGAACCCTCCCGCTTCAACATCGGCGACCGCGTCTTCCACTTGAAATTCGGCAACGGCAACATCGCCGCGATCGAGGGCAACAAGCTGACGATCGATTTCGATCGGGCCGGGCAGAAACGCGTGCTGGATGGGTTTGTCGAGAGGGTGTGATTAGGCCGAACCATTGGCCGCCACACCATCTCTCAGCCACTGCAGCAAATACTTCATTCCTGTGCTTGTCACGGGAATCCAGTCGCGCCGCGTCGGCGGCGCGGGAGATACTTGATGCAGATTGAAGTAGGCTCGCGGGCGGGAAGAACAGGCCCGCACTCAAATCATCATCTTGTACATCACGAAACCCGACTTCTGCGCCACCTTGTCGTAAAGCCGCATCGCCTTGATGTTGCTCTCGTGCGTCAGCCAGTAGACGCGCGGTGATCCTGCCCGTCGCGCCGCTTCGAAGACACCGTTGATCAGCGCCTGGCCGACGCCCTTGCCGCGCGCTGCATCGTTGATGAAGAGATCCTGGAGATAGCAATTCGGCTGGATCGAGATGGTGCTGCGGTGAAAGATGTAATGGGTGAGCCCGATCAGCCGGCCCTTGCTTTCGGCAACCAGCGCATACATCGGCTCATAGGCATCGAAGAAGCGCGACCAGGTCATGAGCGTGATGTCCGGCGTGAGCGCGGCTTCGCCTGAGCGGCCGTAGAAGGCATTATAGCCTTCCCAGAGCGGCAGCCATCGCTCGTAGTCACTGCGCACGACGGGCCGGATCGAGAGGTCTTCGGTCATTTTTCGAACCCACCAGGAAGCACCTTGCAGAGCGCGAGAGGATAAACCCTGGCATCGATCCGGTCTATGCGACTGTGGCGTGCCCGCTCATCATCGGAAGCTCACCGGCCATCGCCCCTCGCCTTCTTCAGGAGCGCGACCACCTCCGCATCCGTCGTCTGCTCGAAATTGTCGTAATAGATGCTGACCGCGTGGAACGGGCTGGGGCTCGCAAGACAGACGATCCGGTCGACGTCACGGCGCAGGCCGGTTACGGCGCTCGGCGGTGCGACCGGAATGGCGAGCATCAGAGCTGCAGCGCCTTCCTTCCGCAGCGCCTGGATCGCCGCTTTGGCCGTGCCGCCGGTGGCAATGCCGTCATCGACGACGATGACATTGCGCCCCTTCGGCGAAACGCGCGGCCGGTTGCCGACGTAAAGCGCGCGGCGCCGCGCAAGTTCGAGCCGCTGGCGTTCCGTCTCCGCCTCCACATAGGCCTCGGGCGGATGCACGAGACGCATCGCTTCGTCGTTCAACACAAGCTGCGGCACCTCGCCGTCGACGAGTGCGCCGAGGCCGAATTCGGCCTGCCCGGGCGCACCGATCTTGCGGACGATCAGGAGTTCGAGTGGCGCGCCGAGATGTGCGGCGACTTCGAACGCCACTGGCACGCCGCCGCGGGGCAGCGCCATCACCACGGGATCGGCGAAATCCTCGCGCTCGATCGCGCGAGCGAGCTTTCGGCCCGCATCGAACCTGTCCGCAAAGGGTATTCTTTCCCCGGGCATCGCATCCGCTCCCGCCGACCTCCCCACGTCGGCATGCACAACCGCATGGCGGCCGATCAATCGTTAAAATTGCATCAAAAATTGCCGGCTTTCGTTAATGCGCCACAGGTACCAATTGACGTCGCATATTGGCTGGAACGCAAGCCGCCTTTCTATTTTAGCACGACAGGCCGTTTCGAAATGAGCTTTCTCCCTGTCATATCGTTCTTTGCGCTTTTGATGGTGCTGCCGACCCTTGTGTCGCTGCGCAGGACGGCGGCAGCCGGCATGCAGTTTTTTTGCCTCGGCTGTGCGCTTTCGGCGATCGCAATCGCCTCGATGATGGTTGCGGATATGGTTTCGGCCCTTCTCCCCGTCGTGCTCGGCTACGCCGCGCTGATATCCGCATACCTCTTCATTCTTCTGGGGTTCCGCGGTCTCCTCGCACTATCCGCTCCCGCTTTCCTGTTGCCGGCACTGGCGCTCGCCGCCGGCATTGTCGGCCTGGTCGCCTCGCTGAACGGCGACGGCAGCCTCGGCGCTCGGCTGCTGATTGCGCTCGGTCTTGCCTCTGCCCTTCTTCTCGTCGCCAGTCTCGCCGTGCTCGATCGCTGGCCGAAGGCACGGCGTGCGTGCCACATGGTTGTTGTCATTTCGACCACAATCGGCTCCGCCGCGCTCGTCTATGCGCTGAGCCCCTTGCATCAAACGCCGGTGCCTTCCGCTTCTGCTGCCTTCGAGTTCGCAGTTGCCGCAATGCAGGTGGCTTTTCTGCCACTCCTCTTCGTCGCCGTCATCCTCACCGCCCAGAGCCGCATCATCGCCGGTCTGAGGACGATCATCGCCCGCGACGGGCTGACCGGTGTCCTGTCGCGCGGGGCGCTGATCGAGGCGGGAGAGCGGATTTTCGCGGACTGCCTCGCCCGGCGCCGGCCGCTTGCCTTCCTGCTCCTCGACCTCGATTATTTCAAGCAAATCAACGACCATTACGGTCATGCCTGCGGCGACATTGCGCTCAAGCATTTCGCCGAGACCGTGTCCGCCTTCCTCGACGGCCGCGGTGCCTTTGGCCGGATCGGCGGCGAGGAATTCGGCCTGATCCTGCCGGACCACACCGAGGAGCAAGCGACCGCGCTCGCCGAGGCAATCTGCCGGACCGTGCGTGAAACGCCGGTCACCCGCGTTCATCAACGCATCCGGCTGACCGTCAGCATCGGCATCGCGACCGCAGCGCCGGGCGACTCGATAACCGAGGTGATGATCCGGGCCGATTTGGCGCTCTACGATTCCAAGGCGGACGGCCGCGATCGCTGTACGATCGCAAAACAACGCCAGGTCGACGCCAGCGCCCGCGCGCTCGCAGCGGCAGCCGCACAGTTGCGCCAGTCCCATAGTCCGGAGCCGGAACAGGCGGCTCCGCGCCAGGCGACGCGTCGATATCGGTCTTGATTCGAGCTGCCAACGCAGCGCTGTTTGCCCTGGCAAAGCGGCCATGGGCCGGCGCCTCGGCTTGCATTGGCGCGCCCGCCACCTATCTCAACGCTGCAATCCATCGGAGAAAACTTCATGTTCCGCCCCATCCGCATCCTGCTCCTTGCCGGGCTTGCCGCCTGTGCCGCAGCGTCCCTCCCCGCGCGCGCCGAAACGGTCGGCGAAGTCGGCGTCGACTGGCTCGGCAACGACATCAAGATCGACGCAGTCCGCGACCCCAAGGTCAACGGTGTGACCTGCCACGTGACCTATTTCGATCGCAGCGTGATCGATCGCCTGAAGAACGGCAACTGGTTCGAGGACCCCTCCAACAATTCGATCGCCTGCAGGCAGACAGGGCCGATCACCATCGGCGACATCGATCTTTCGAAGGAAGGGGAAGAGGTTTTCCGCTCCGGCCTGTCGCTAATCTGGAAAGACCTGCTGGTGACCCGCATTTACGACAAGGCGAATGACACGCTGATTTACCTCGCGCATTCGCGACAGCTGACGGACGGATCGGCCAAGATGTCGATCACCACCGTGCCGCTTTTTGGCCAGACGGTTAACTGGGAGAAAGGGCGCCCGCAATAGCGCTCTCAGAACTCAAGGCGGGTTGTCCCGTCCCGCCTTGAGAATTGTTTACGCCACCCGAATGTCAGGGTGTCGGGGGAACGATACCGCGGTAATAGTCACCTTCCCCGGTCTGATAGCGTGGTTGAAGGGAGGATCCGCCACTCGGATAGATGACCTGACCGTTGCGGTCGATGCTGCCCGTCGGCATCTCGTCAACCGTAGCCGGCGCGCCCTGGCTCCGCGGCACGGCCGTGGCTCGTACCTGGTTCTGCGTGCCCGGAGGATTATTCGGGTCGATGCCTGGATAATAGGAGTCCGCCAAGGCTGGCGCTGCGGCGCCGAGTACGGAGGACAGGGCAAATGCAACAACTGATGTTTTCAGCGAAACTTTCATGACATTAGCTCCTAGGTTCATTCAGCATCCTGCCTCCAACGGATGCCGAAAAAGCATAACACCTTTTGAGAGCAGTTGTTCCTTGCAAGCGGTGACGTTTTGTCACGAATGACTCATGCAACCGTGATGGAAGATTACGCAACTGTAACTTGACGCCACCCTCACCGCAACGTGCCGGGTCCCCGCACGCGGCGCCAGAGGACGCGGAAATCGCTGATCACGCGTCTTCCAGCGCTTAAGAACCCCTGTGTGAAATCCAGCTTATCGTGCCGTCATTCAGGGAACCGGTGCCGGGGGAATGATACCCTGGTAGTAGTCGCCTTCACCGCTACCCTGGTATTCGTTCCGATACTGCTCACGCACGCGAGCGGGGGCTCCACTGACGCTACCTGTCGCCATGGGATCCACGTAGATGCTACCCGTGCGCATTTCATCGACGTAGTTGGGGGCCCTTTGCATGGGTACTAGCGTCGTTCCTCTGTTCTGAGTCCCGGGAGGATTATGCGGATCGATGCCTTGATAGTAGCTGTCGGCAAGGGCCGAACCTGCAGCTCCCGCAAGGGCGGACGAGAGGATGAATGCGGCGAAAGACGTTCTCATGGAAACTCTCATGGCATTACTCCTGTATCCGTAGCAGCATCCCGCCTCCCGAGGGATGCCGTGGTTTTCCAGCATGGGGGTCGTGACCATGCTGCTATGGTATAACTCCTCCGCCGCGCTCGTGTTCCTGGAAAGCGACTGACTATCAGGGCGGAAACCGAGGCCAATCTGCATCGTCGTCATGCGAAAAGGCCCGCCGAAGCGGGCCCTTGGCTCAGAAGATCCGCGACTGCATTTGGGCTAAGCCGCCTGCGCCAGTTCGTCGGCGATGACAGTATCGAGATTGAGGAAGCACACCATCGTCTTTTCAAGCGCCACGATCCCGCGGCAGAAGGCGCGCTGTGCCTCCGGAATGATCTCCGGCGCGGGCTGCAGATCTTCGCCGCGGATCGTCATCATGTCGGAGACCTGCTCGACCAAGAGGCCGACAAGCTTGCCGTTGATATCGGTGACGATGATTGCCGAGCGTTCTGATGGCTCGGTCATCTTCATGCCCAGGCGGCAAGCCATGTCGATCACCGGGATCACAGCGCCGCGCAGGTTGATGAGGCCAAGCACATAAGGCGGCGTATGCGGCATCGGCGTCACCGGCGCCCAGCCGCGAATTTCACGGATCGCCATGATGTCGATGCAGAACTCCTGGTCCCCGAGATGGAAGGAGACGATTTCGAGATAGGCGCCGGACTGCTTGATAGCGTTGCTCATGATCAGAATTCTTCCCAATTGTCGCCGGAGGCCGTAACGGAAGGTACGGACCCCGGCTTGTTACCGAAAGCGCCCGCCAGCTTGCCCATCAGGGCCTTGGCGGGAGATGGAGCTGGACGAGTGGATGCCTGCGCGGCCGCCGGTTTGCGCAACGACACGGGCCTCGCGGGGGCCGCGGTGCTGGCCCGGACGGCGGCCTTGGCCGGGGCGCCGGCCTTGACGGAGGTTTGCGCCGGAGCGGGCGCTGCCTTCCGGAACGCTGCCTCGCTCACCTGCCCGTGGCGGAATTGGCCGACGAGTTCGCTAAGCTTCTCGGCGTCTTGCGCGAGCGTGTGGCTCGAGGCGTTGGTCTGCTCTACCATCGCAGCGTTCTGCTGCGTCATCTGATCGAGCTGGCCGACCGCGGTGCTGATTTCGTTGAGCCCGGTCGACTGCTCGCGCGCCGCCATCACGATCGAGCTCATATGCTCGTTGATGCGTGCGACGTCGGCGCCGATGCGGCCGAGCGCCTCGCCGGTCGCCTGCACCAGCTTCACGCCCGTGCCGACCTCGTTGCCGGATCGTGTGACAAGCGCCTTGATGTCCTTCGCCGCGCCAGCCGCCCGCTGGGCCAGTTCACGAACCTCCTGGGCAACGACGGCAAAGCCCTTGCCCGCCTCGCCTGCCCGCGCCGCCTCGACACCGGCGTTGAGCGCCAGAAGGTTCGTCTGGAAGGCGATCTCGTCGATGACGTTAATGATCTTGCCGATTTCGTTGGAGGCGCCCTCGATGCGCGCCATCGCTGAAATCGCTTCGCCGACGATGCGTCCGGACTCTTCGGCGTTGGTGCGTGTCTCGTCGACCATGCGGCTTGCTTCTTCGGCGCGCTCGGTCGCGGTCTTCACCGTAACCGTGATTTCCTCCAGAGCGGCCGAGGTCTGCTCGAGCGACGCCGCCTGCCGTTCCGTGCGGCGGGCCAGATCGTCGGCGGCGCTGCGCATCTGCCGGCCGTTCGTTTCGATCGAAACGGCATTCTCCTTGACACTCGAGAGAACGTGGCTCAGCCGTTCGACAGTGTTGTTGAAATCGCGGCGCAGCGTATCGAGATCATCTGCGAAAGGTTCGCGGATCGCGACCGCAAGATTGCCCTCGGCAAGCTGGTTGAGCGCCCGCCCGAGCGCATCGACCGCGGTTTTGATGCGGGCGACAGCCTGGTCTCGCTCGGCTTCCTGGCGTCGACGCTCCTCCTCGATTTCCTTGCGGCTCGCCGTCGCATTCTGCTCCAGCGAGCGCTTTTCGATCGCCGATGCCCGGAAGAGCTCGACGGACCGAGCCATCTCGCCGATCTCGTCACCGCGCCCGAGCCCGCCCACGCTGGCGTTCAGGTCGCCCGAATGGATCCGCTGCATGCCGTCGCGCAAGCTGAGGATACCCCGGCGCAATACATTGCCGTGGAACCAGATCAGCGCCAGCAAGGTCGCCATCGCCGCGAGGCCGGCGGCCGCCTGCAGGATGAGTGCGTTCGTCGACGCCGCTTGCGTCTCGGCGATGCGCGCGGACGCAAGGCCTGCTGCAGCTTCGCTCAACTGCGCGAGTGCGGCGCCAAGACGCTCCCCGCCACCGTCGATCACATCGTCGATGCGGGCGAATTCGTCGGCTTGCGCCCCGGCCTCCACAAGTGCCTTCAGGTCCACCTCGACCGCCTTGCGCAGTTGGGCAAGATCGGCATCGAAGTTCGAAAGGACTTCCGGTTTGCCGACGAGATGCGCCAGCGCCTCGACATCGGCTTTCCTGCTATCGAGGGCCGCCAGCGAAGCTTTGATTTGGGCAACGCGCTCGGGCAGGATCTTGCGCTCGTCGCGATCGACGATCGTGTCCATCGCGGCGAGCACCAGCTCAAGACCGGCAAGCCGCACTTCCTCGACCGTCCTCATGCCGCGCTGGGCGACAATGGCCTTTTCAAGCGTCTCCTCCGTACGCCGCTCCTGGTACAAACCGACGGCGAGTACCGAGCCGAAGCCGAGGAAGGCAGCGGCTGCCAGCGTCGCCAGTCGCTGGCTGACCGAGAGAGTGCGTTCGACGGATGAAGGGGTGTTCATTGATTGGCAGTCCATGGCAATGGACCCGCCCGCGGCAGGCGAGGTCCTCCGTTGCGATCGATGCGGAAGGCCGGACTCGATCAAAACCGGATGACCTCATGTCATGTCGAAGTGATGTACTTCTCCGCGTTCGGCGACACTGGCAAACAGACCTTAACCCTTCGCTAAAATATGGCTACCAGCTCTACGGATGAACCGCTTGTTCGCGCCTCTTTCCTTGTCGCCTTTGAGTGCTATGATCCTGCCATGCACACGGACACGAAAAAATCGCTCTCGCCCCTCGTCCTCGCAGTCCTTACGGGCGCGTTCGCACTCGTCGCACTCCTGGCTTTCCGGGGCTGGATCGCCCACGGCGCCGACATCTTCCTGTCGCTCGCCCAGGCCGGCATTTCCTGGTGCTTCTGACGCCCTACAGCGCCGAGCTCCGCAGGCATGCCGCATGACCCGCCTGCGGCAATTCTCCCTTTGCGCCGGTGGTGGTGACGCGGTATCACAACGCCACGTTCATCGACGGCCCTTACGAAGGCTCAGCAAAGCGGTAGCAAGATGAAAACCATACGCATTGTCCTTTGGGCGGCCATCCTCGTCATGGTGGCGATCCTCGGCTGGCTCACCTACGACATGACGCAATCGAGGCAGCAGGCGTCCTCCGGCCCCTTCGGCGTGCCGTTCACGCTTGTCGCACAGGACGGCAAGCCGATCACCGAACAGGCGTTCACCGGCAAGCCGACCGCGCTTTTCTTCGGTTTCACCCATTGTCCGGAGGTCTGCCCGACCACGCTTTTCGAACTGAACGGTTGGCTTGAAAAGGTCGATCCCGACGGCACCAAGCTGCAGGCCTATTTCATCACCGTCGATCCGGAGCGCGACACCCCGGAGATTCTCGGCCAGTACGTCTCCAACGTCACCAAGCGCGTCACCGGCATTTCCGGACCGCCGGACAAGGTGCTGGAAATGGTCAAGGGTTACCGCGTCTACTACAAGAAGGTGCCGGTCGACGAAAAGAACCCGGACGGCGACTACACCATGGACCACACGGCCTCGGTGTTCCTGCTCGACGCCAACGGGCACTTCAGCGGCACGATCGCCTATGGCGAGAACCCGGATACCGCCATCCAGAAGCTCGAGAACCTGACGAAGAGCTGAGCGCTCACCGTCCATTTCTGAAAGGCGCCGGCTCCCCGCCGGCGCTTTGCGTTTCAGCCTGATCCGTGATAGCCGCGAGGCCGACCACAGCCGAAGGACAGACCGTTGAGCGAGATAAGACTTTTCGTCACCAGCACCGAGAAACAGGTCGAGGCCGTGCTCGATGTCATGAGCACGATCTTCGAGGACGAAGACTATGCCATCGCGACGATGGAGATCGACGAAAAGCGCGACGTCTGGGAAGCCTCGGTCTACATGATGGCGGACGAGGAGGAGAGCGTCAGGGTGCGGCTTGCCGAAGCGCTCGCCGCGGATTTCTCCCATCTGCCGATCGAACGCGAAGTGCTGCCCGATATCGACTGGATCGCCAAATCGCTGGAAGGCCTTGCCCCCGTGCGCGCCGGACGCTTCGTCGTCCACGGCTCGCATGACCGCGATAAGGTGAGGACCGGCGAGATCGCGATCGAGATCGACGCCGGCCAGGCCTTCGGCACGGGCCATCACGGCACCACGGCCGGGTGCCTCGAGGTGCTCGCCTCCGTCGCGCATACACAGGCCGTCCGCAACGTCCTCGACCTCGGAACCGGCAGCGGCGTGCTTGCGATTGCCGCATGGAAACTCCTGCATGTGCCGGTGCTCGCCACCGACATCGATCCGATCGCCACCCGCGTCGCCACCGAAAACGCCCGCCGCAATGGGGTCGTCACCGGCATGACCTTCGCCACCGCCCCCGGTTTCCACTCGACGGCGTTCAGCGCCAACGGCCCCTTCGACCTGATCATCGCCAACATCCTGGCGCGGCCGCTGATGAAGATGGCGCCGCAGCTTGTCGCCAATCTCACCCCCGGTGGCTCTGTCATCCTGTCCGGCATCCTTGCCGAACAGCGCTGGAAGGTGCTCGCCGCCTATAACGGCCAGCGCCTCAAGCACGTGCGCACCATCTGGCGCAACGGCTGGGTCACGATCCATCTCCAGAAATAGCGGATTTCTTACCAGAGCCGCTTGAAGCGAGAGCAGCACAATAATTTCGAAGAAGCGCTGTCACCGCGGCTTTTCTTCGTCCGGAGCAACCGCCGCGGTCGGGCCCGCAACGTCAGTTTGGGAAGCACAGAAAAGAAAAAGGGCCACCCAGTCCATCATGACGGGTGACCCTTTTCGAAACAAAGGCGATGCCAGAGGCATCGCCCGTGCCCGCGAGCCTGAGGAGGAGGAGCGCTCAAGCGGGCGTCTACCGTTCTGAAATTGGCCACCCTTGAGGGAGGAGGAGAACAGAATGACCAAGTATTCTTAGAACCGCAGCTTTTTGAACCACCGGATGTTCGTCCGTGTTCGTTGAGCGCGCTTATAAACCATTATTCCGATAGAGATAGATGCGTTGCAGCATGGGTGCCATGCATGTGACGCATATGTCCGCAGGATGGCCAAATGCCCTGCGTGAAAGGCGCTCTCTCCACCTGTTCACGGCCGGATATCGCCTCTTTCCTCGGCAGCGGCCTTTCCGCTAACATGACGATCATCCCAGCCGCGGTTCTCCGCCAAATTGCCGGAAATATTCCATGTTTCAGTCCTTCGAAGTCACCTCCACGCCTCAGTTCGGCAAGGAGCGCACGGCCGCTCTGCGCGCCGCTTTCTCGGCCCTTGGCATTGACGGCTTCCTCGTGCCGCGCGCCGACGAATTCCAGGGCGAGTATGTGCCGGCTTCGTCCGAGCGCCTTTCCTGGCTGACGGGCTTCACCGGCTCCGCCGGTGTCGCGCTTGTCACGCAGCGTGAAGCGATCGTCTTTGTCGATGGACGTTACGTGACCCAACTCAAGGAGCAGGTGGATGGCAGCGTCTTCACGGGCGGCGACCTTATCGGCGAGCCGCCGCATGTCTGGCTGGAGGGCCATGCGCCGAAAGGTTTCCGCCTCGGCATCGATCCCTGGCTGCATACCGGCGCAGAGGTCCTCAAGCTGCAGAAGGCGCTCGCAGCGGTCGACGGCACGTTGGTCTTCCTCGATCACAACCCGCTCGACAAAATCTGGACCGGCCGGCCCGCCGCTCCCCTCGGCCGGGTGAAGATCCAACCGATCGAGCACGCCGGCCAACTCGCGAAGGATAAGATAGCCGCGATCGCCGCCGGCCTCGAAAAGACGAAGGCGGCCGCCGTCGTCCTCACCGACCCCTCCTCCGTCGCATGGACCTTCAACATTCGCGGCAGCGACGTGCCACACACGCCGCACCCGCTCGCCCGCGCGATCATTCATGCGGACGGCCGCGCCGAGATCTTCCTCGACAAGCGCAAGACCGGCATCGAACAGGAAGCCTATCTGACCCAGCTTGCCGAGATCACCGCGCCGGCAAGTTTCGAGGACCGGCTGGCGGCGCTCGCGGCTTCCGGCGCCGCGATCATGATCGACCCGGACCTTGCGCCCTTCGCCATCGGTGAGCTGATCCGCGCGAAGGGCGGCTCGGTCGTCGGCGCAGTCGACCCGGCTCGCCTCCCCCGCGCCCGCAAGAATGCCGCCGAGATCCAGGGATCGGCCCGCGCGCATCTGCAGGACGGCGCCGCCATGGTCGAATTCCTCGCCTGGCTCGATCAGACCGAGCCCGGCAGCGTGTCCGAGATCGCCGCAACGCAGAAACTGGAAGCCGTGCGCGCGACCGTCGGCGAGCGCATGCAGAATCCGCTGAAGGACATTTCTTTCGACACGATTGCAGGCGCCGGCTCGCACGCGGCGATCATGCATTACCGCGTGACGACGGATACGGACCGGACAATCGAGCCCGGGACCATGTTCCTCATCGATTCCGGTGCGCAATACATCAACGGCACGACCGACATCACCCGAACGGTCGCGATCGGTGCCGTCCCGGAGGAGCAGAAGCGCTTCTTCACGCTGGTGCTGAAAGGCATGATCGCGATCAGCACGGCGCGCTTCCCCAAGGGCTCGCGCGGCGTCGATCTCGACCCGCTCGCCCGCATCGCACTCTGGAAAGCCGGCGCCGACTATGCCCATGGCACCGGCCATGGCGTCGGCTCCTATCTTTCCGTGCATGAGGGACCGCAGCGCATCGCCCGGCTTTCGACCCAGGAGCTGCTGCCGGGCATGATCCTTTCCAACGAACCCGGCTACTATCGTCCGGGCGCCTTCGGCATCCGCATCGAAAACCTCGTCGTCGTCCAGGAAGCCTCGGAGATCGAAGGCGGCGACCTGCCGATGCTCGGCTTCGACACACTAACCTACTGCCCGATCGACCGACGCCTTGTCCTCCCTTCGCTCTTGACCGACGAAGAGCTCGGTTGGCTGAACGCTTATCACGCGGAAACGCGCGACAAGCTCATGCCGCTCATCGCCAGCGACGAGACGCGCCGCTGGCTGGAGGCCGCCACGGAAGCGATCGCGCGCTAGAACTACAGCGCCGCGCGTCTTATCAGACGCGCAAAGGACGCTGTAACGCTTTGAAATGCTGCATGTTTCCATCCTTAAATCGACTACGATTTAAGGAAACATGCCGCGGCATAGTTTCAAGGAGTTAGAGCTTCGCGATTTCATTGACGCAGTGAAACGATCTAACAGTCAGCCCGAAACTGGAACGTCCTTTCGCGCACCGGCTCGGCGCGCCGGATTTCCGTGACAATGAAGGGCGTGGGGAGGCCCGGCGGCGTAGGTTGGGGGCTACAGGGGGGCGGCCGGGCCTCAGTTGGGAGGTACGATGTCTCTACCAACATCACTGTTATATTTCCCACACCACTCCGGCGTAACCCGGAAATTTTACGGGATTACACGCTTGTTTTGAAAATCGTCATTTGGCCAGGCCTGAAAGGTGTGATCGGGTGGCTTGCCGCGCCGCATTCCTTGGGACGCCCGCCGCCCAGATTCCGGCTCGCCGAGCACGGACGTTCAGCTGGTTGACCGCTTCAGGATTTGGAACCGAAAGGCCGGGGCAACCCCGGCTCTTCCATTCAGATTCCCAGCATTTTCTTCGCCTCGCCGAGCGCTGCCTCCGAGCCAGCGTGATCGCCGGACTGGTGCAGCTGTTCGCCCTGCTGGCGCAACTGTTTAACCTTGGCCATGTCGGCTTCGGAAAGGGAGGCGTTCGGCAGGGCCGCGTCGATCGCCGCCATCATCGTGGGGCACTGTTTGGCAAAGGCAGTTACAGGCGCGAGCGCCAACAGAAGGGCAATCGAAATCCTGATAATCATGGGGCACTCCTCCAAAGCCGGAGGGCGTGGGTGCCTCTCCGGCAACCAAAGGATGATAATTCAGTATCGGTCCAGCGCCAATGGCGGGCGAACCGGCTGACACGGCCACTGCAGCCCCGCGCGTCTTATCAGACGCGCAAAGGAAACATGCCTTAGCGGACGGGACGAGAGATCTACAGAATCACGTGCCGGATCACCATCACCGCGACCCAGCCGACAAGCAGCATCCGGAGCGTCGAGAAGCGCAGCCCGATCACGAAGGCGACGAGCATCGCTGCCGCGACGTCGAAGCCTCCATAGACAAACGCTGGCGCAACCAGGGTCGTCAGGACCGCCGCCGGGACGGCATTCAACGCCGCCTCGAGCCGCGGCGGAATGCGCTTCAATTGCGTGATCAGCACATAGCCGCCGAACCGTGTTGCGTAGGTTGCAAGTGCGGCGGCGACGATGAGGTAGAGGAGGCTGAGGTGCTGTGCATCCACGGCTCAGGCCTCCTTTTCGACGGGCGCCCGCCCTTGGCGCAAGCGATGCTCCGGCGGCAGGATGGCTGCGAGCAGGATGCCGGCAAGCGCGCCGATGCTGACATGCCACGGCGAGCCGACGAAATGCATGGCAGCAACAGAGGCAACGGCGCTGGTTGCGACCACGGGCAGGAAGCGATCGCGCTTGCGGAAACCGAGCACAAGCCCCAGGAAATAGATCGGCAGCAGCACATCGAGGCCGATCGCCTTCGGATCGCCGATCAACTGGCCGAACAGCGCACCGATCAGCGTGTTGAGGATCCAGGGGAAATAGATCACGAGACCGAAGCCGAGATACCAGGAAAAGGTGACCGGCAGGCCGCGCTCGCCACGCTGTTCCGTCTCGGCATATTGCGGATCGACCAGCAGGAAGAAGGCCAACAGCTTCTGGATGATCGTGAAGTGGCGGATATGCTTTGCGATCGAGGCCGAATAGAGCACGTGGCGAAAGTTGACCGCGAAGACCGAAAGCACGACCAGCCACGGCTGCACATTATTGCCGAAGAGTTCGATGCCGACCATCTGGCTGGCGCCCGCGTATACGGTGGCGCTCATGAACACGGCATCGGCAACCGAAAAGCCGTTATCGACCGCAAGCGCCCCGAAGAGCGCACCGAAGGGCGACGCGGAAAGCATGACGGGAAAGCCGCCACGCAGGCCCGCCCGGAAATCGTCTCTGTTCATGATCATCCTCCGCCGAAACCGGAGGCATGTCCGCGAACCGGCATGGGACAGATAGGCGCTGCCACACGCCCCGACAATTCAATTGCGCTGATGCAGTGATTGAATTTTCTGATGTTTGGCGAGGGCGAAACGGAGCAAAGGGCCCCTCGCCCCTCTCAGCGTTTCAACTGGAACGTATGCTCGATACCCGGGAAGGTCCGCGCCTTCACCTCGTTGGCATAGTCCTCGACCGCCTTCGAGATCGCCGGGGCGAGCTCGGCGAAATGCTTGACGAAGCGCGGCTTGAAATCGTTGAAGATGCCAAGCATGTCGTCGGAGACGAGGATCTGGCCGTCGCAGGCGGGCGACGCGCCAATGCCGATGGTCGGCGAGCGCAGAGTCGCGGTGATCTCGCGGGCGACCGGCTCCACCGTGCCTTCGACGACGATGGCGAATGCCCCGGCATCGTCGATCGCCTTGGCGTCGCGGTGGATCTTCGCCACTTCCTTCTCGTTGCGGCCGACCGAGCGGTAGCCACCGGTGGTGTTGACGAGTTGCGGCATCAGGCCGACGTGGCCGAGCACGGGAATGCCACGGCTGACAAGGAAATCGACGGTCTCGGCCATTTCCGCCCCGCCCTCCAGCTTCACCGCGCTGCAGCCGGTTTCCTTCAGGATGCGCGCGGCGCTGCGGAAGGCCTGTTCCTTCGATTCCTGATAGGAGCCGAACGGCAGATCGATAACGACGCAGGAGCGTTCGGAGCCGCGCATCACCGCCTGGCCATGCCCGATCATCATGTCAAGCGTGACGCCGACCGTGGTGTCGAGGCCGTAAAGCACCATGCCGAGCGAGTCGCCGACGAGCAGGAAATCGACATGCGGATCGAGCAGGCGCGCAATCGGAGTCGTATAGGCGGTGAGGCTGACGATCGGGCGTTCGCCCTTCAGGGCTTCGATATTGGCGGGGCTCAGCCGCCGCTTCGCGGTCTGTACGCTCATTCTCAGGCTACCTTTGCAAAATGGGCGGATTTCGGAGCGATAACACGGTTATCGAGCAGCTTCGTGGTGCCGAAGCGGACGAACAGCAAGAGCAGAACCGGCTTCTCGCCGATTTCCTCGATCGGCTCCAGCGTTTCCGGATCTCGCAGCGCGACGACCTCCGACCGCGCCAGCGGCTCTGTCGACAGAAAGTCGATGACACCCTTCTCGACCGAGGCAGGGTCGGTCAGGCCGCCGGCAATCAACCGTTCGGCCTCGCCCAGCGCCTGCGGTATGATCGCGGCGGCGCGACGCTCGTCGGCGGTCAGATAGACGTTGCGCGACGAACAGGCGAGGCCATCGGCCTCGCGCACCGTCGGCACGCCGATCACCGAGACGGGCTGCGCCAGATCCTCGACCATGCGGCGGATGATCTGAAGCTGCTGGAAATCCTTCTCGCCGAAATAGGCACGGTCCGGCTGAACGATGTTGAAGAGCTTGGTGACGACCGTCGCGACGCCGGCGAAATGGCCGGGCCGGACCGAACCTTCGAGCTCCGAGCCGAGCTTCGGCAAGTCGACCACGGTCTCCATCGGACGCGGATACATGTCGGAAACACCAGGCGCGAAGAGAAAATCGACGCCGCCTTCGGCGAGCATAGCCTGGTCGCGGGCAAGATCGCGCGGATACTTGGCAAGATCCTCGTTCGGCCCGAACTGCAGGGGATTGACGAAAATGCTGGCGACGACCAAGCCGTTCTCACTGCGCGCGCGGCGCACGAGTTCCATGTGGCCGACGTGAAGATAACCCATGGTGGGGACCAAACCGATGCTCTTGCCCGCGCGCCGATGCTCGGCGAGAGCCGCGCGCAGTTCGGCGATGGTGGTGATCGTTTTCATCTTCGGACCCTCCAATCCGCCGGGGCACGGGGTACGGCGCCCCGTTTCGCGATATGGCCCGCAGTAAGCCCCGCGAAAAGGCAACTGCACAAATTTTGGCTTGCAAAGCTCTATCTTGTGCAGCGCAAAAACACAAATGGAAATGGTGCGGGGGGCAGAATTGCAACGGTCAAAGGGAGGGCCGGATCACCGGTTCTCCCCTGATTTCAATCGAACTTGACGAGGTTCAGCGCCGGCAACGGACCACCGGGAAACTGCGTGAGCTTTCCGCCGACCGACAGTGGGCCCAGATCGATGCCAAAGAAGCCGAGCCGGTCGATCAACCTGCCGACTTCCGCCTTGGCGGCGGCGTCATCACCGGAGAGGAAGAGCACGCGGCGGCCGCCCTCCGCCTTCGGATCGCCGGATACGAGGTGTGGCTGCAGATGGTTGAAGGCCTTGACGACGCGCGCACCCGGGACGAGGTCGGCGAAGACCTCGCTCGAAAGCCGCCCTTTGAGCTCAGCGGGCTTGAAGAGCGGCGCCTCGATCGGGTTGTTCGCGTCGATGACGATCCGGCCGTTCCAAGCCGGCAGACCGGAAAGCGCCTTGGACAGCTTCGACCAGTTAACGGCGACAAGCACGAGATCGGCGCTTGCGGCCTCTTCACGCGTCCCCGCGGTGATGTAAGGGGAGAGTTCGTCGGCCAGCTCTTTGAGACTCTCCGGGCCACGGCTGTTGGAAATGACGGCCGGGACCTCCGCCCGGGCAAGCGCCCGGGCAACGGCCGATCCGATATTGCCGGATCCGATAATACCGATGGACATGGCCACTTCCTTTCAATGTTGCGAGTCGCTGCAACCTCAGGAGTTGAAGCCACCGTCGCGACGATATCGGCACCCGTGACGAAGGCGGCCCCGGGGGTTCATATCGGTGTCAGTCGGACCGGGACACACCGTGTCGATGCCTATGCCGCGCGGCCCGAGATCGCGTGCTAGGCTGCGGTTCAAGCCGGCGACCGCACGTGCAGCGCGAGGCGGTCGGAAACACGGCTTGGCGCACCATCGAGCTGCCGATATGGATAACGCGCCCGCCCGCCTTCATGTTGCGCACCGCACCGCCTCCTGCGTGGCAACGAATACGCCGTGACATCGACCGCGATCATTCGATTGTAATCCGCCTCACGTGATCTGGTCGATCGGACCGCCGGGCACGATACCGGCTCGATGGTCTCTTACGGTAGCCGCACGCTGCTTCCTGCCAAGACTCGCGTCTTCAGTCACTTCAAGCGGCAGCGACTCGCAGAGCGTTTTGCCGAAAGCGGCGGTGAACTACGGGTTGAAAGCCACCGCGCGAGTACCAGTTAAAATTCGTCTTCGCCTGTCGGCTGGCGGAAACGCGCTTCGTCCCTTGTTGCGCAGAAACCAACATCCTTCACGAGGAAAGTCCCATGCGCATGATTTTCGTAAACCTGCCCGTCAAAAACCTCGAAGCCGCCCGGATCTTCTTCTCCGCTCTCGGCTTTACCTTCAACGAACAGTTCTCGGACGACACGGCCGCCTGCATGGTGATCGACGACAACATCTTCGCCATGCTGCTGACCGAGCCGAAATTCCGCAATTTCATTACCGGCGAGATCAGCGACACGGCCAAGGGAACGGAAGTCATCACCGCCCTTTCCGCCACAAGCCGCGCCGAGTGCGACGACATGCTCGCCAAAGCGCTTGGCGCCGGCGCCAAACCGTGGAAGCCGGCAATCGACTACGGCTCCATGTACGGCATCAGCTTCCAGGATCTCGACGGCCATGTCTGGGAATTCATGTGGATGGAAATGGCGGCCGAGCAGGCGGCCTGACTGGCTGAGCCAAATGCGCAGCGATACTCAAGAGATCCCTTCGCGCCGCCGACGCGGCGCGAAAGACCCAATCACGGCCGGCGCACCGCTGCGGCGCCTGCCTACCCGCCAATCAGCGCCAGCCAATCGTCCTCATCCATGGTCTGGATGCCGAGTTCGCGGGCCTTGTCGAGCTTCGAGCCGGCACCCGGACCGGCAACGACGATGTCAGTCTTCTTCGAGACGGAGCCGGCCACCTTGGCGCCAAGGCTTTCGGCCTTGGCCTTCGCCTCGTCACGCGTCATCTTTTCGAGCGAGCCGGTGAAGACCACCGTCTTTCCGGCGACCGGGCTGTCGGTCACGGCCGGCATCTCCGCGCTTTCCGGCGTCACCTCTTCCAGAAGCCGTGAGACGACCTCGACATTGCGGGGCTCCTTGTAGAACTCGACGATAGCCCGAGCGACGACCTCGCCGATGCCGTCGATGCTGTTGAGCTCGTTCCAAGCGTCGCCGGCGAAGCTGCCCGCCTCGACCATGGCCGCGCCAAAGTGATCGTAGCTGCCATAGGAGCGCGCAAGCAGCTTCGCGGTCGTCTCGCCCACGTGGCGGATGCCAAGCGCGTAGATGAAGCGGTGAAGCGCGATCTTGCGACGGTTTTTGATCGCCTCGAAAAGTTTTCTGACGCTGACCTTTCCGAAACCCTCGATGTTTTCAAGCTTGGTGAGCGAGGCGTCCTGGCGGCGCTCCAGCGTGAAGATTTCCGGTGCGGTGCGGATCCTCAGGTTCTCGTCTTCGCTTTCGAAAAAGAATTCGATCTGCTTGGAGCCGAGCCCCTCGATGTCGAAGGCGTTGCGCGAGACGAAGTGCTTCAGGTGCTCGACCGCCTGCGCCCGGCAGACGAAGCCGCCGGTGCAGCGGCGCACCGCATCGACCCTGCCGGATTTCTCGTTGATGTCGCGCACCGCATGGCTGCCGCAGACCGGGCATGTGGTCGGAAACTTGTAGGGCTCGGCGCCTTCCGCACGTTCGTCCATCACCACGTCGACGATCTGCGGGACGACGTCCCCTGCCCGCTGGACGATGACCATGTCGCCGATGCGGATATCGCGCCCCTCGCGGATCGGCTCGCCCCTATTGCCGACACCGCGGATATAGTCCTCGTTGTGCAAGGTCGCGTTGGTTACCACGACGCCGCCGACGGTGATCGGCTCAAGCCGCGCCACCGGCGTCAGCGCGCCGGTGCGGCCGACCTGGATGTCGATGCCCTTGAGCCGCGTGAAGGCCTGCTCGGCCGGGAACTTGTGCGCCGTCGCCCACCGCGGCGAACGCGAGCGGAAACCAAGGCGCGCCTGCAGGTCAAGCCGGTCGACCTTGTAGACGACGCCGTCGATATCGTAGTCGAGATCGGGCCGCTCGCGCTCGATGTGATGATAGTGCTCCAGCAATTCGTCCGCGGAATCAAAACGTTGAATCAGCGGATTGACCGGGAAGCCCCATGCCTTGAACGTCTCGACCATACGCAGCTGCGTGTCGGCCGGCATCGCCGACATCTCGCCCCAGGCATAGGCGAAAAACCGGAGCTTGCGGCTCGCCGTCACCTTGGCGTCGAGCTGTCGGAGCGAGCCGGCGGCGGTGTTACGCGGGTTGACGTAAAGCGGCCTGCCCTGCGCCGCCATTTCTGTATTGAGCGCAGCGAAGTCCGACTTCGCCATGTAGATCTCGCCGCGCACCTCGACGACATCCGGGGCGTCGGCTGGAAGCCTCTGTGGGATCATGCCGATCGTGCGGACATTGGCAGTGACGTTCTCACCGGTCGTGCCGTCGCCGCGTGTCGCGGCCGTCACAAGCCGCCCGTTTTCATAACGCAGCGACATCGAAAGCCCGTCGATCTTCGGCTCGGCAGTAAAGGCGATCGAATGGTCCGGAAGCCGCCCGAGAAAGCGATAGACGCCGGCGACGAAATCGCGAGCGTCTTCGTCCGAGAACGTGTTATCGAGCGACAGCATCGGCCGCGCATGGACGACCGGCTGGAAGGTGAGCGACGGGGCCGCACCAACTCTGCGCGAAGGGCTGTCCTCGCGGATGAGCGCGGGGAACCGCCCCTCGATCAGGTCGTTGCGCCGCTTCAGCGCGTCGTAATCAGCATCCGAGATTTCGGGTGCGTCCTGCCGATGATAAAGCGCATCGTGACGGGCGATCTCCGCCGCAAGGAAGGCGAGCTCCTCGGCCGCTTCCGCTTCTGTCAACTGCTCGACGGGTTTTCTTTCATTCGACATGGGCGACGACTCCGGATTCGGGAGTCGTTTTTAGAGCAACTGCCGTGAAAGAAAAGCGGCTTTCCCGCCGCGTGAGCGATCCAGACGTGCATGCTTTGAAGCGATCATAGACCGCCGAGATATCCGCGGCCTCCTAGCTGACGAACATCAACGTCAGAATTGGTTCGCAACCGGCCGCAACACGGCGATCGTTCACCAAGGCGGCGCACTCGATCAGAGCGTCATATTGCTCCGGACACCGGCGCATAAAGGAAATGGCATTGTCGATCCGAAGCGCGGCGATTTCGCCAGCCGCAACGGAAAAGGTCATCATCTCGGTCGAAGGCTCGTCGAGATAAGATAAACAATCAATCCAAGCGTCCAGATTGTGACCGTAGAATGCGGGAAAACCGAGCGCGACCTGGAATACAGAATGGAAACTCTGCCAATCTACGATTTCATTTGCAGGGATGGTAACGATCTTGGTCCTCATACCTGAACGAGTTATCAGGTAGCAAAGGCAGAGTCGACGCTGTTTGCAGTGTCGAGCGCTGTAGGCTACCGCCAGCTACCCGCTGCCGGCGAGCAACCGCGCTGCCGCCGCCCTCGCCTCCTCGGTGATCGAGGCGCCGGCAAGCATGCGGGCGATTTCTTCGGTACGCGCCTTATCGTCCATGCGCGCAACGCGAGTGGCGATCGTCTCGGATTTTTCCGCCGATGGCCCCTTGGAAATCAGGAGATGTGTCGCCGCGCGCGCCGCTACCTGCGGCGCGTGGGTGACCGACAGCACCTGGACATTCTTGGAAAGCCGCTTCAGCCGCTGGCCGATGGCATCCGCCACCGCCCCGCCGACGCCGGTGTCGATTTCATCGAAGACAAGCGTCGGCGCCGAGCCGCGATCGGCAAGCGCCACTTTCAGTGCCAACAGGAAGCGCGAGAGCTCGCCGCCGGAAGCGACCTTCATGATCGGCCCCGGCCGGGTGCCAGGGTTGGTCTGCACATGGAACTCGACGGCGTCGATGCCGTCGGCCGTCGGCGACGACGGATCGCTCGCGACCTCGACCATGAAACGCGCCCGTTCGAGCTTCAGCGCCGGCAGCTCCGCCATCACGGCGGTCGAGAGCGCGTCCGCCGTATGGTGGCGCTTCTCGGAAAGCGACCGGGCCGCCGCGTCGAAGGCCGCCCTTGCCTCCCCTACCTGCACTTCCAGCTGCTTCAACTTCTCCTCGCCCGCGTCCAAATCGGCGAGGTCGGCGATCATGCGAACTGCAAGCGCCGGCAGTTCGGTGACCGGGACCGAATATTTGCGGCTTGCAGCACGCAGCGCGAAGAGCCGCTCCTCGGCGCGTTCCAATTCCTTCGGATCGAATTCGGTGTTGCGAAGCGCCCGCTCCACCGCCATCTGCGCATCCGAAAGCTGGTTCAGCGCCCCATCCAGAAGCTCCACCGTCTCTTCGAGCAGCCCGGGGGCCTCATGGCTCTTGCGCTCGAGCCGCCGGACCAGCGAGGCGATCAGCGGAACCGGCGAGGCATTGCCGTTCAGAAACTCGGAGGCCTCGCTGATATCGCCGGCGATCCGCTCAGCCTTCATCATCCGCGCGCGGGCTTCGGCCAGTTCCTCCTCTTCGCCGTCGCGCGGCGAAAGTGTCTCCAGCTCTTCAACCGAGGATCGCAGATAATCGGCTTCGCGTGCCGCCGCCTCGACCCGCTCGCGGTGTTTCTTGAGATAGCGTTCCGCGTCCCGCCAGCCGCGATAGAGCGCGCCAACCTCTTCCGCCACTTCCGACGTGCCGCCGAAGGCGTCAAGCAGCGCGCGGTGCGCATCGGTGTCGACCAGCGCCCTGTCATCATGCTGACCGTGGATTTCGACGAGCGTCTGGCCGAGCTGCCGCATCAACTGCACGCTGACCGGCTGGTCGTTGACGAAGGCTTTGGTGCGGCCGTCGGTCGACTGCACGCGGCGGAAAATCAGATCACCGTCGTCGTCGATGCCGTTTTCGCGCAGCATCAGCCGCGCCGCGTGACCGGTCGGGACATCGAACACCGCGGTCACTTGTCCCTTGTCCTCGCCGTGGCGCACCAGCGAGCCGTCGCCGCGGCCGCCGAGCGCCAGCGACAGGCTGTCGAGAAGGATGGATTTGCCCGCGCCGGTTTCACCGGTCAGCACGGAAAGACCGGCATCGAAGGTGAGGTCAAGCCGTTCGATCAGGACGATATCGCGGATCGAGAGCTGCGCGAGCATCCGGTTTCATATCTTCCTTGTCGAGCGCCGAGCAGGTCAGGCGCCGATGAGCCTCTTGCCTGCGCGCGCAATCCAGGACGTACCGCTTTCGCGCGGCTCAAGTCCGCCCGACTGCAGCAGTTTAAACGAATCGGCATACCACTGGCTGTCCGGATAATTGTGCCCGAGCACCGCCGCCGCAGTCTGCGCTTCCGTGGTTACACCCATGGCGTAATAGGCCTCGACGAGTCGGGCAAGAGCTTCTTCGACTTGGTTCGTATTCGGATACTGCTCGACGACGACGCGGAACCGCGAAACGGCGGCAAGATATTCCTTGCGCTCGAGATAGTAGCGGCCGACCTGCATTTCTTTACCGGCGAGCTGGTCGCGGGCGAAGCGGATCTTCGCCTGCGCGTCCTCGACATAGTCGGAGTCCGGATATTTATCGACGACCGCCTGCATCGCCTCTATCGCCTTCGAGGCCGCCTTCTGGTCCTGGGTTACCGAGGGAATCTGCTTCGTATAGGCGAGACCCTGAATATATTGCGCATAGGCCGCGTCTTCCGACTGCGGGTAGAGGTTCAGATAGCGACTGGTGGCGTTGATCGCTTCCTGATACTGACCATTGCGGTAGGAGACGAAGGCGTTCATCACCAGCGCCTTGCGGGCGTATTCGGAGAACGGGTGCTGCTTGTCAAGCGCTTCAAACTTGCGTGCCGCTTCCGTCGTCTTGCCGGCATTGAGGTTGGCGAGGCCCTGATTGTAGAGAACCTCCGGCGGATCGGTTTCCGCCGTGAGCTTGGTGATATCGATATCCGGATCGTTCTGGCAGGCTGTGATCAGGCTGCTGCCAACCACAGCCGCAACAACGACCGCGGCGACGCGCACTGATTTTCTCATGTCGAGCGAAACTGCAAGAACCATCGAATATTCCCGTTTCATTCGGCGGACCGCATCCCGCCAGACCTGCGCGTTTTAGAGCAAGTTGCCTCAAGATCGCAACGTCATGATCAGCAATTCATGCAAATTTGTGGCGGTATGCAGTGCTTTGCACGTTTTCCACGTATGAAAGCCGTCCAGTACTTGGCGCGGAAGCATATCCCGGCCCCATTTCGGCTTTCGGGAATCATCCCGCACAATGAAAATGCCGGCCTTTCGGCCGGCGACTGGAGAACAAATGACTTGTTGTTATGCGGACCAGGGCGCAAAACCCGGAGCCGCGACGGCGACCATGTCGCGCGAGCGGGTGCGCTGACGCGGGGTTGCCGTTTCGACGACCTCGTAGGCGGTGGGGTCGCTGAGCAGAGCCTTCAGCGCGTTCGCGTTCATCTTGTGGCCGCCGCGATAGGAGCGATAACAACCGATGAAGGGTGCGCCGGCCAGCGAGAGATCGCCGACGGCGTCAAGGGTCTTGTGGCGAACGAACTCGTCCGCATAGCGCAGCCCCTCGACATTGACCACCGTGTTGTCGTCCGAGATCACCACCGAGTTTTCAAGCGACGAGCCAAGCGCAAAGCCGCCAGCCCACAGCCGCTCGACGTCGCGCATGAAGCCGAAGGTGCGCGCACGCGACAGTTCCCGCTTGAAGACCGAAGGCGTCATATCGCCCTTCCAGGCCTGACGGCCGATCAGCGGGCAGTCGAAGTCGATCTCGACCTCGAAGCGCATGCCGTCATAGGGCGTGAACTCCGACCAGGAAGCACCCGAGTCGATGCGCACCGGCTTGATGATGCGGATATAGCGGCGCTTGACGGCCAGCGCCCTCAGGCCCACCTGTTCGATCGCGTCGATGAAGGGCTCGGAGCTGCCATCCATGATCGGCATTTCGGCGCCGTGAACCTCGACGAGCAAGTTGTCGAGGCCGAGCGCATAGATCGCGGCCATCACATGCTCGACCGTGGCAATCGACGTCGCCGGCGAGAAGCCGAGGACCGTGCAGAGGTCGGTGTTGCCGACCTGAGAGGAGACGGCCCTGAACTCGGCAACGCGGCCGCCGGCGAGAACCCGCTGAAATACGATGCCGGCGTCAGGCTCGGCCGGATGGAAGGTGATAGACACTTCCGCGCCGGAATGGACGCCAATTCCCTTCAGCGTGACCGGGTTCGCAATCGTCGTCTGAAACCCGAGGAGCTCAATTCCCATTCTCGTATTCACTTTCACTCAATGCGGCCCCGGCGCTCAATGAGCCGTCGGCCAAACGCACGAGGGGTGCAGCGATGTTCAAGGCGCAAGTCAGATGTCCGAGGATCCACACCTGCCGGCTGAACCCTCGACTCTTCGAACTAACAGCGCCCGATCGAATCGTATGCGTCCCCAATTCCGATGCCGAAAATAAGATTTTGGAGGCACCATTCCAAATCACTGTTCGTTTCGCATTGTTACGCAATTGTCATGCGCACAACACAAATTACAAGCTATGGAAATAACGAGGAAAATCGAAAAATGCCCGGGCGGTTGCCCGGGCATTCGGCAAGGTGAAGGAACAGTCCTTCAAAATCAGTTCGACTGGCGGCGAAGGAAAGCCGGGATTTCGAGCTGATCATCTTCGTGCGAGCGCGCCTGCGGCGAGACGCGGCCGTGATCGTCAAGCTGACCGCGACGCGGTGCATAAAGGCTCGCTTCCGGCGAAAGCGGGCGGCGCTGCTGGGACGCAGCACTCGGTGCTGCCGCAGTCATGTCCGCGGAGACGCCGTGGTCGTCATCGTCGCGGCGCGAAAGCGAATTGGTGATTCGCTTCAGGAGCCCCATCGGGCCGCGCTCTTCCTGGTGAGCGGGGGCGGCATGCGCACGGTGATCGATCTCAGCCTTCACGACCGGCGGAAAATCCTCGACCTTCGGCATGCGCACCGGTTCGGCCTGCTGGCGCATGACCGGGGCAGCCTCATGGCGGACCGGCTGCGGCTGCACCTGCGGCTGGACCTGTGCCTGCACCGGCATTTCGACCGGACGCTGCACCGGGGGGGCCTGACGCACTACGGGAGCGGCCTCCACCGGGGCAGCACCGGCGAAAAGCTTGCTTTGGGGCCGAAAGGCTTCTTCCTGCACGTGCTGTACCGGCTGCACCGGCGCGGCAACCTGGGCACGGGTGGCGATATCGAGCTCGCGCTCCATCTCGGCTTCGCGGATTGCGAGCGCGATCTGGTCGACCGTGTTTTGCTGCTGCACGGGCTGAGCGACCGGCTGCGGCTGCGGTGCCGGCGGCTGGTGCTGAGCGACCGGCTGCGACTGGGCCGGGATTGCGGCGGACGGGCGAACGATCGGCTTCGGCGCTACCGGACGAAAGTCAGCAGTGCGACCGGCCACCTCCGCAGCGGTGCGATCGATACCGGTTGCAACGACGGAAACGCGGATCAGGCCTTCGAGTTCTTCATCGAACGTGGCGCCAAGGATGATGTTGGCGTCGGGATCCACTTCCTCGCGGATGCGCGTTGCAGCCTCGTCGACCTCGAAGAGCGTGAGGTCGCGACCGCCGGTGATGGAGATGAGCAACCCTTGAGCGCCCTTCATCGAGGTTTCGTCAAGCAGCGGGTTGGCAATTGCAGCCTCGGCGGCGGCCATTGCGCGGCCTTCGCCCGATGCTTCGCCGGTGCCCATCATGGCGCGGCCCATTTCGCGCATCACCGAGCGGACGTCGGCGAAGTCGAGGTTGATCAGGCCTTCCTTGACCATGAGGTCGGTAATGCAGGCAACGCCCGAATAGAGAACCTGGTCGGCCATGGCGAAGGCGTCCGCGAAGGTCGTCTTGTCATTGGCGATGCGGAACAGGTTCTGGTTCGGGATGACGATCAGCGTGTCGACCGACTTCTGCAGTTCGGCAATGCCCTGATCGGCAAGCCGCATGCGGCGCTGGCCTTCGAAGTGAAAGGGCTTGGTGACGACGCCGACGGTCAGGATGCCCTTGTTGCGGGCCGCCTGGGCGACGATCGGAGCCGCACCCGTGCCGGTGCCGCCGCCCATGCCGGCGGTGACGAAGCACATGTGCGTGCCGTTCAGGTGATCGATGATCTCGTCGATGCACTCCTCGGCGGCCGCGCGGCCGACTTCCGGCTGCGAGCCGGCGCCAAGACCTTCGGTGACGGCCACACCCATCTGGATGATCCGTTCAGCCTTGGTCATGGTGAGCGCCTGCGCATCGGTGTTGGCGACGACGAAGTCGACGCCCTGCAGGCCCGCGGTGATCATGTTGTTGACGGCGTTGCCGCCGCCGCCGCCGACGCCGAAGACCGTGATGCGGGGCTTCAGCTCGGTAATATCCGGCTTTTGCAAGTTGATGGTCATGTCACTGTTCCTTCTCGTTTTCTGGCCGCCTTGCCGAGCCGGCCAAATCCTTCAAAACTCAAACACCTGTTACGTCCGACGTCCCTGCGACATCGGCGAAGCTCAGAAACTCTCTTTCAGCCACTGCCCCATGCGGGCGATGCGGCTGTTGCCGCCGCCGAAAGTGGAGAACACGCCGCCATGGGCAGCATGGGTCTCCAGATCAGCGACCTGCGGGTAGATCATCAGTCCGACGGCTGTAGAGAACGCCGGCCCCTTAGCCGCGGCCGGCAGGCCGGACACGCCGAGCGGGCGACCGATGCGGACATTGCGGGCAAGAATGCGCCGCGCCGCTTCCGGCAGTCCGGTCAGCTGGCTGGCGCCGCCCGTCAGCACGATGCGTTTGCCGACGATCGGGCTGAACCCGGAGCGCTGGATGCGATCGCGGATGAGTTCCAGCGTCTCTTCGATACGGGCGCGAACGATGCGCGAGACCAGCGCGCGCGGCACATGGGTCGGCTGGTCGCGATCGTCCTCACCGATCGGTGGGACGGATACGATATCGCGCTCGTCGACGCTGTTCGGCAGCGCCGAACCGTGCACGACCTTCAGCCGTTCGGCATCCTCGATACGCGTCGAAAGCCCGCGCGCAAGATCTGTCGTGACGTGGTGGCCGCCGAGGCTGACAGCGTCGGCGTGAACCAGCTTGCCTTCGGCAAAGACGGAAATCGTCGTCGTACCGCCACCCATGTCGATGGCCGCGCAGCCAAGCTCCACCTCGTCGTCGACGAGTGCGGCAAGACCGCTGGCATAAGGCGTCGCAACGATGCCCTCGACCGAGAGATGGGCGCGGTTCACGCAGAGCTCGAGATTCTTGAGAGCCGCCCGCTCGACCGTCAGCACGTGCATATCCACACCGAGGACGTCGCCGAACATCGCCAACGGATCGCGGATGCCACGCTCACCGTCGAGCGAGAAGCCGGTCGGCAGGGAATGCAGGATCGCCCGATCAGAGCGCAGCGACTGCTGGCCGGCGGCAGCGAGAACCTTCTTGAGATCGCTCGCATCGACTTCCTGCCCGCCGAGATCGATCGTCGCGGTGTAGACGTCGCTCTGCAGGCGGCCCGCGGAAACATTGACGATCAGGCTGTCGATGGTCAGCCCCGCCATCCGCTCTGCGGCGTCGACCGCAAGCCGGACGACGCCTTCCGCCGCGTCGAGATCGGCGATAACGCCGTTCTTCACCCCGCGCGACTTCTGGTGGCCGATGCCGATGATTTCGATGTTGTGGGTGCGGCCGGGCAGGATCTGGCTTTCGGCGCGCGGCGTCAGCCGGCCGATCATGCAGACGATCTTGGTCGAGCCGATGTCGAGCACCGAGACGACATGCGACCGCTTGGAGGACAGCGGCTTCAGGCGCGGAAGACCGAAATTGGAAGAACCGAACAAACTCATATCCGCTTCTCCTGGGCTTTCAGCATCTTCTCCCTCGCCTTCAACGCGACTTCCCGCCGGGCAACGGCTTCCGGCGTCAATTGTACTGTGGTGCGGTCTTCAAGCCTCAGGTCGACGGCGGCGATGTCGCGCTCGAGAAGCTGATGCTTCTCCTCCATCTCGGAGAGAACCTTCATCGCCCGCGCGACGTCGTCCTCCGGAAGCTTGACGATGATGCCGTTGTCGAGGCGCAGGTCCCACCGCCTGCCGGAAACGCGCACGAAAGCCTTCACGCGCGAGCGGAACTCCGGCCAGCGGGAGAATTCGTCGTAGAAGTCGGCGGCCGCGGTCTCGGCATCGCGGCCAACGAACAGCGGCAGGGCGGCGAATTTGTTGTCGCGAAGCGGCGCAATGACGCTGCCGCTACGCTCGATCAGCGAAAGGTCGGAACCGTGCTGCCAGATGCCGAAGGCCTTGCGCTCCTCGAGATTCACCTCGATCGTGCCCGGATAGACCTTGCGCACGGTGACGTTCTGCACCCAGGGTAATTCGCTGATCAGCCTGCGCGCCTCTGCGATGTCGAGAGCCACGAGCGACGTTGTGCCATCCAACCCAAGCTGCTGGAGAATATCGATCTCGGACGTCTGCTCGTTGCCGGAAACCCGCACGTCCTCGATGGCAAAACCTGCGGCTGTCGTCGAGGCCTGCGCGAAATTCTGCGTGTGGCCGCCGAGCGACATGCCGTAGAAGCCCGTTGCCGCGAAGAAGGCAGCAGCCGACAGAGTGCCGGTATGCGCGGGAAAACGGATGCGCCCGGTACCGAGGCTGACCAGGAAACGGACCACTTTGCGCAATGGACGCGGCAGCACGAACGTCTCGTCCGCCTCAGCGGCGACGCCGAGCGGCTGACGCACCCTTCTGCCCTTTCTGCCCCTCAACGCAAACACGAAGCGTCCTCCACCATCCACCTGAGAAACTCACCAAACTGAAGGCCCGCATGCTGCGCCATCTCGGGCACCAGGGAGGTCGGGGTCATGCCGGGCTGGGTATTGATTTCCAGCCAGATCAACTCGCCTTCGCCGGGACCACGATCATCGAAGCGGAAGTCGGATCGGCTGACGCCGCGGCAACCGATTGCCTGATGCGCCTTCAAAGCGAGTGTTTGTATTTTTTGGTAAATATTTGGTGAAATCTGTGCCGGGATAACGTGGCTTGAACCACCTTTTGCGTATTTCGAATCATAATCGTAGAAGGCATGCCCCTGCGGAATGATCTCGGTAACACCAAGCGCGACATCGCCCATGACGCCGCAAGTCAGCTCGCGGCCGGCGATGTAGCGCTCGACCATGACACGATCGCCGTAGCGCCATTCGCTTGATGCGATCACCTGCGGCGGATGCGACTGGTCCTCCTTGACGATCACGACGCCGAAGCTCGAACCTTCGCGGACCGGCTTGACCACATAGGGCGGCTTCATCGGGTGCTCTTTGCCGAATGTTCGCCGGTCCATGATCAGCGCCTCGGCGACCGGAATGCCGGAGGCCTTGGCAACATGCTTGGCCTGCGCCTTGTCCATGGCGAGAGCCGAGGCGAGCACGCCCGAATGGGTATAGGGAATTTCCAGATATTCCAGAATGCCCTGGATCGTACCGTCTTCGCCGAACGGACCATGCAGGGCGTTGAAGGCGACGTTCGGACGGAGATCGGCAAGAACCGCAGCCACATCGCGACCGACATCCACGCGCGTGACGCGATAGCCTTCGGCTTCTAGAGCATCGGCGCAAGCAGCCCCGGAAGACAGGCTCACCGGCCTCTCCGAGGAAAATCCGCCCATCAGGACAGCAACATGCCTGCCGCTCATCAAAACCCCCAAACAATACGCCACTATCACAATGCTTGCTTGCGCCTGGCTGATTCCGGCTGCCGAGTCACCGGCGCCCGAGCAAGGCCACTACAACGGCATTATGGTTAATGAAGTGTTTACTTTGGTTAACTCTTCTCATGAAATGCATCAGGTTCGCCGTGGAAAATGCCTGCCAAACCAAGGAAATCAGGCGGAAAAATCAGCGATTTGTGCGGCAGTGTTAAGAAAGGAGTGCAGAAGCCGGAAAAATGACGGCGCGGAAATCCTGGAAGGTGACGCGCCTCCGCGAGCACACCCACTCCAGCCTCTAAACAGGACAGTCCCATTCGCCAGCTTCGCTATCTGCTCGCAGCCGCGCTCGTCTGCCTGCTGCTGTCGAACGAAGAGGAAATCTCCGGCTGACGGCGGCTCCAAGTAGACAGCAAAAAGGGCCGCGATGGTAACCCCGTCGCGGCCCTTTCGTTTTCCTGCTCCCGGCTCAGGCGATGCTGCGGCCGAGGAATTCCTTGATCTCGTAGCCTGGCATGAAATTGCCGATGCGCTTGATTTCCCATTCGAGGCGGACGCCGGAATGTTCCAGCACGCGGGACCGTACCGTTTCGCCGAGATATTCGAGCTCGTAACCGGTCGCCTGCCCCGTATTGATCATGAAATTGCAGTGGAGCGGCGACATCTGCGCGCTGCCGATCATCATTCCGCGGCAACCCGCCTCGTCGATGAGCTTCCAGGCGGAATGGCCTTCCGGGTTCTTGAAGGTGGAGCCGCCGGTCTTCTCGCGGATCGGCTGGACCGTTTCGCGATGCTGGCGCACCGCGTCCATGTCGGTGCGGATCTTGTTCTTGTCTTCCGGATAGCCTTCGAAAATCGCGTGCGTGAAGATCAGGTCCTTCGCCGCTGCGGTGTGACGATAGGAATAACCCATGTCGGAATTGCTCAGCACATGCTTTTTGCCCTTGCGGTCGACCGCATGGACCTCCACGACCCGCTCGCGCGTTTCGCCGCCATTCGCGCCGGCGTTCATCCGGAGCGCGCCGCCGATCGAGCCCGGAATGCCGTAGTAGAAATAGAAACCGCCAATGCCGTGATCGAGCGCCATGGCGGCGATGTTCTTGTCCGGGCAGATGGCTCCCGCCTTGATGCGGTTTTCACCGACGAGTTCGAGATCGCCAAAGCCCTTGGCAGAAAGGCGGATGACGACGCCCGGTATGCCGCCGTCGCGCACGAGCAGGTTGGAGCCGACGCCGATCACCATGACTGGCACGTCCTCCGGCACGAGCTTCAGGAAGGTAACGAGATCGTCCGTGTCGTGCGGCTGGAACATGAGCTCGGCAAGCCCGCCGGCCCGAAACCAAGTCACGCGGTCCATCGGGGCATCGGGCGTTATGCGTCCGCGGACTGCACTGACGCCGCTTCCGAGCGCTTCGAGAAGTTTCTGACCGTTAACCTGTTTCATGCTCAAATTCCTGAAATACTCGCGAGTTCCTTGGGCAGGGCCGCAGCCCAATAGGTAATGCTGCCGGCCCCCAAGAGAACCACAAAATCGCCCGACTGCGCAATCTTCGAGACGATCGGCGCGAGCGCCTCCTGTCCGGCGACGTAGCGCGCGTCGCGATGCCCTGCCGCCTTGATGCGGTTGACCAGCGCTTCCGAATCCACGCCGTCGATCACGTCTTCACCCGCCGCATAGACCGGCGCGATCAGGACCGTGTCGGCGTCGTTGAAGCAGGAGGCGAAGTCTTCGAAAAGGCTGGAAAGACGGCTGTAGCGGTGCGGTTGGTGGATGGCGATGATCCGGCCCTCGCAGGCCTCGCGCGCCGCCTTCAACACCGCCTTGATCTCGACCGGGTGATGACCGTAGTCGTCGAAGATACGCGCGCCGTTCCACTCGCCGGTGAGCGTGAAGCGCCGTTTGACGCCACCAAAGGCGGCGAGCCCCTTCGCGATATCCTCCGGCTTGATACCGAGGCGCTGGGCGACGGCGATTGCGGCCGTGGCGTTGGAAACGTTATGGCGGCCGGGCATAGGCAGGCGCAGATCCTTCATCGTGATCACCTGACCGGTACGGCGGCGGCGAATTTCGATATCGAAGACAGAGGTCGCGCCGTCCATGCGGATATTGTGGTAGCGCACGTCCGCCTGCGGGTTCTCGCCGTAGCTGACGACCTTGCGGTCCTCGATCTTGGCAACCATTGCCTGCACCTCGGGGTGATCGAGGCAGAGCACGCCGAAGCCGTAGAATGGCACGTTCTCGACGAACTGCCGGAACGCAGTCCGCACGGCGTCGAAATTGCCGTAATGGTCGAGATGTTCGGGGTCGATATTGGTGACGACCGCGATGTCGGCGGGGAGCTTCAGGAAGGTGCCATCCGACTCGTCCGCCTCGACCACCATCCATTCGCCGGCACCCATGCGCGCATTCGTGCCGTAAGCATTGATGATGCCGCCATTGATGACCGTCGGATCGAGCCCGCCCGCATCGAGCAGCGCCGCGATCATCGAGGTCGTCGTCGTCTTGCCGTGCGTGCCGCCAATGGCGATCGCATTGCGGAAGCGCATGAGCTCGGCCAACATTTCGGCGCGCCGCACCACAGGCAGGAACTTTTCGCGCGCGGCGATCAGTTCGGGATTGTCTTTCTTGATCGCCGTCGAGACGACGACAACCTCGGCATCGCCGAGGTTTTCGGCCTTGTGACCAACGGAGATCTTGATGCCCTTCTCGCGAAGGCGCTGCACGTTGGCGCTGTCCGACTGATCCGACCCCTGCACCCGGTGCCCAAGATTGTGCAGCACCTCTGCAATGCCGCTCATGCCGATGCCGCCGATACCGATGAAATGTACGAGCCCGATCGTCTTCGGCATTTTCATGAGCGTGTTTCCTTGAATTTCTCGATTGTCAAACCGCTGGCAATAGCCTCTACGAGAGACGCAAGCAAGCGCGCGGCGTCCGGTTTGCCGGTTTCGCGGGCACTGGCGGCCATCTGCGCCAGGGACTGTGGATTGTTCATGGCATCGGCGAGGATGCCTGCGAGCCGTTCGGAACTGAGCTCGGCCTGCGCGATCACGCGGGCACCGCCCTTGGCCGCGAGTGCGGCCGCATTCGCCGCCTGATCGTGATCGAGCGCATAGGGATAGGGCACGAGGATCGCCGGCCTGCCGATCACCGCGAGCTCGGACACCGTCGATGCGCCCGAGCGGCAGACGACGAGCTGGGCGCCTGCTATCCGCGCCGCCATGTCGTTGAAGAAGGGAGAGACTTCCGCCGGGACGCCGAGTTTGTCATAGGCAGCGATAACGCCTTCCCGGTCCTCGGGGCGTGCCTGCTGCGTGACCCGCACGCGCTGGCGCGCGGCGTCGTCGAGACGGCAGATCGCCTGCGGGATCGCCTGCGAGAAATATTGCGCGCCCTGGCTGCCGCCGAAGACCACCAGATGGAACGGCGCGTCGCCCGCGGAAACCGCATAGGGCGCGCCCGCGGCTTCGAGCACGGCCGGACGAACAGGATTGCCGGTCGTCACGGTTTTCGTCGCGAAAGCCCCGGTACCTTCGGGAAGAAAGCCGCCGGCGATTGCCTGTACGCGTGAGGCCAGCATCTTGTTGGCCCGTCCCATAACGGCATTCTGCTCGTGGATCATCGACGGCACGCCCATTTGGGTCGCCGCGAGCAGCGGCGGCACTGTAGGGTAGCCCCCGAAGCCGATCACCGCCTTCGGCTTCAGCCGCGTGATTAGCCGCCGCGCCGCGCGCAAGCCGGTCCAGAGCTTCCAGATCGATCGCGCCAGCTTGATCGGATTCTTCGAGCCGATCGTCGCCGAAGGAACGATGTGGATCTCGTCGGCCGGAAACCGGCTGGCAAAGCGTTCGGCGCGGCTGTCCGTCACCAGATGCACGGCGTAGCCGGATTCCTTCAGCTCGTGCGCCAGCGCTTCGGCGGGAAAGAGGTGGCCGCCGGTGCCGCCGGCGGCAAGAAGAACGATGCCTTTGCTCATGACTTACTCCGCCGGCATTCCGACACCGGATCGAAAGAGACTGCGCTCCACGGCGCGCTTCTCCGGCCGGTGGCGGGTCAACGCCAGGATGAAGCCGGCCGTCACGCAGATCGCCACCATCGAGGAGCCGCCATAGGAAATCAGCGGCAGGGTCATGCCCTTGGCCGGAAGCAGCTCGAGGTTTACGCCGATATTGATCATCGACTGGATGCCAAGTTGAAGCACAAGACCGGCGACGGCAAAGCGATTGAAATCGTTCCGCTCGCGGAAAGCATGGCTGAGACCGCGCATGACGAGGAAGGAAAAGATCAGCACGATCGCCATGCAGAAAACGATGCCGAACTCTTCCGCCGCGACGGAAAAGACGAAGTCGGTGTGGCTGTCCGGAATGATGCGCTTGACGACCCCCTCGCCTGGACCGCGACCGAACCAGTCGCCGCGAATGATCGCTTCGCGGGCCGTGTCCACCTGGAAGGTATCGCCCTCGCCGGTCAGGAACCGGTCGATGCGGCCGGCGACGTGCGGCAGCATGGTATAGGCGACGAAGAAACCGCCGACCGCGGCGCCCGCAAGAACGATGATCCAGAGCCACGGCATGCCGGCCATGAAGAACATGCCGCCCCAGACCGCCGTGGTCAGAATGGTCTGGCCAAGGTCCGGCTGGGCGACAAGGAGCGCGCCGACGATGCCGAACAGCAGAATGGCGAAAAGATTGCCTGGGATTTCCGGCTGCCGTGCGTGCTCGGAGAAAAGCCAGGCACAGACGACCACGAAGGCCGGCTTCATGAATTCCGAGGGCTGAATCGAAATGCCGGCGATCGATATCCAGCGCAATGAACCCTTGACCTCCTGACCGACGAAGAGAACCAGCACCATCATCCCGAGCGAGATGCCGAGCAGGATGATCGCTGTGCGCCTGACCTGGCGTGGCGAAAGGAAGGAGATGCCGACCATCACCGCGAGCGACGGCAGGAGGAAGAGAGCATGACGCTTGACGAAATGGAAGCTGTCGAGGCCGAGCCGTTCGGCAACCGGCGGGCTCGCCGCGAAGGAGAGCATGAAGCCGACGCCCATCAGGAGGATGAAGGTCGCCAGAAAAAACCTGTCGATCGTCCAGAACCAGTCGGCCACGGGGCCACGTTCGGCTCGGCTTACCATCTGTCTGTCCCCTTTTCCGGCGCAAATCTGCGCCAACGTCTATCGTTCAGGCTCGACTCCGCTTGTCAGACGAGCATGGTCACGCCTTCGAGCGCCGCCACATGCCCGACAAAGGCATCTCCACGCACTTCGAAATTCCTGTACTGGTCAAAGCTTGCGCAAGCCGGGGAGAGCATCACGGCCGAGGCCCCGCCCTCGTCCCGTGCCGCATCCGCCGCCGCATGGGCGACCGCCTTCTCCAGCGTTCCGGAAATCTCGTAGGGCACGGCCTCGCCGAGCGTCGCTGCAAAGGCCGGTGCGGCCTCACCGATCAGATAGGCCTTGAGGATCTTTGGGAAGAACGGCGCCAGCGACGTGATGCCGCCCTCCTTCGGCAGACCGCCGGCGATCCAGTAAATCCGGTCGTAGCTCGATAGCGCCGGCGCCGCCGCATCCGCATTGGTCGCCTTGCTGTCGTTGACGAACACGACATCGCCCCTTTTCCCGACCGGCTGCATCCGGTGTTTCAGCCCCGGGAAGCTGCGAATCCCGACTACGATGTCCTTCTCGGCGACACCGACCGCGAGACAGGCGGCAATTGCGGCAGCGGCATTCTGGGCATTATGCCCGCCGCGCAGCGTCTGGATGCCTTCAAGGTCGGTAAACAGCGAAGACGTGCCGCCGTTGGCGCGCATTAACTGCGTGCCTTCGGCGTAAAATCCATCGGCAAGCACATTCCGACGCGAAATGCGCACGACCCTGGTTCCGGCGCGTTCCACCCGGTCGGCAATCAGGCTTGAGAAGCTGTCGTCGGTGCCGACGATCGCGGTGCCGCTTCCGGCCACCAGCCGCTCCTTGATATTGGCATAATGCTGCATCGTGCCGTGCCGGTCCAAATGGTCCGGGGTCAGGTTGAGCAGGACGCCGGCCGTCGGCTCAAGCGTCGGCGCAAGATCGATCTGATAAGAGGAGCATTCCACCACGTAGAAGCGCCCGGCCTTTGGCGGATCGAGCGTCAGCACCGCGGTGCCGATATTGCCGCCAAGCTGGGTGTCCCGCCCGCTTTCTCTCAGGATATGGGCGATCAGCGCCGTCGTGGTCGACTTGCCGTTGGTGCCGGTGATGGCGATGAACGGGCAATCGGGGGCATGCGCCCGGCGCTCACGAACGAAAAGTTCCACGTCGCCGATGATCTCGACGCCAGCCTGGCGGGCGAGATCGACCGTCCAATGCGGCTTCGGATGCGTCAGCGGCACGCCGGGAGAAAGCACGAAGGCGGCAAAGCCAGACCAGTCGACGCCGCGCAGATCGGCCGTCGAAAGCCGCGCAGTTGCGGCCTTGGCGACGCTGTCCGGGTTGTCGTCCCATGCGACGACCTCCGCTCCGCCCGCGACCAGCGCTTGCGCCGTCGCGAGGCCGGAACCGCCGAGCCCGAAGAGTGCGACTTTCTTATCCTTGAATGTGGTGACCGGGATCATCGCGCAATTACCTGAGCTTCAGCGTCGAAAGGCCGATCATCGCGAGGATAACGGCGATGATCCAGAAGCGGATCACCACCTGGCTTTCCGTCCAGCCCTTCTTTTCGAAGTGATGGTGGATCGGCGCCATGAGGAACACCCGGCGGCCGGTACGCTTGAACCAGAAGACCTGGATGATCACGGAGAGCGTCTCCATGACGAAGAGACCGCCGATGATGATCATAACAACTTCATGCTTCGTGGCGACGGCAACCGTGCCGATGAGGCCGCCGAGCGCCAGCGAGCCCGTGTCGCCCATGAAGATTGCGGCGGGCGGCGCGTTGAACCAGAGAAAGCCGAGGCCCGCGCCGATAACGGCGCCGAGGATCACGGCGAGTTCGCCGGTGCCGGGCACGAAATGGATCTGCAGATAGTTGGCAAAAACGGCGTTGCCGGCGAGATAGGCGATGAGCCCGAAGGCAGCCGACGCGATCATCACGGGTACGATGGCAAGGCCGTCGAGGCCGTCGGTCAGGTTCACGGCATTGCCCGCGCCGACGATGACGAAACCGCCGAAAAGCACGAAGAAATAGCCGAGATTGAGCATCAGATCCTTGAAGAAGGGGAAAGTCACCGAGGAGCCGAAAGTGGAGCCGGCGGTTCCCGCCGAAAGCGACGCCTGCATCATGAAGAAGACGGCGATCGCCGCGATCACGAATTCGATGCCGAGACGCGCCTTGCCGGAAAAGCCCTTGTCCGACTGCTTGGTCACCTTGAGGTAGTCGTCGTAGAAGCCGATCGCGCCGAAGCCCAGCGTCACCAGGAGGGTCGAAACGACATAGACGCTCGAAAGATCGGCCCACAGCAGCGACGAGACGACGATACCGGCAAGGATCATCAAGCCGCCCATGGTCGGCGTGCCAGCTTTCTTGAAGTGGGTCTGCGGACCATCGGCGCGGATCGGCTGGCCCTTGCCCTGGCGGATGCGAAGCGATGCGATCATCGCCGGGCCGAACAGGAAGACGATCAGGGCGGAAGTGAAGAGAGCTGCACCCGTGCGGAAAGTGATGTAGCGAAAGAGATTGAAAAATTGAAAGTGGTCCGCCAGTTCCACGAGCCAGATCAGCATAAGGGACCTTTCCCCAAAGGTTTAGAATCGGACATCGTCCAACAGAATCATCTGATAGACGTTACCCACTTGTGGTCGACTATGTTAGGCCATATCCCCTGGCCGAGCGCGGTATGCACCACATGCAGTGGTGGCAACGTTATACTTCCCTGCCCCTCGCCGCCTCTTCCGGATAGGCGTTGAGAAGCGCCTGGACGATCCGCGCGCAGCCGGTTCCCTTGGACGACTTGACCATCACCACGTCGCCGGCGGCAACCGCTGCGAGTGCATAGTCCGTGAGATCGTCGACCGACTCGCGATAGACGACCGAAACCTCCGGCGGCAGAGCGTCGCGCAGATGCGCCATCTCGGGCCCGGCGAGCCAGACGTCGGCAATGCCGGCCTCCACGATCGGATCCGCAAGAGCGGCATGAACATCGGCCGCGTGCTCGCCCATCTCCAGCATGTCGCCGAGGATCGCGATCCGGCGTCCGCCGACGGGCGGCTCGGCGTCGCGCAGCAGCGAGATCGCGGCGCGCATCGAAGCCGGGTTGGCATTGTAGCTCTCGTCGATGAGCGTCAGCCGACCCGCGCCGACTTTCAGCTGGTGCTGCAGTCCCCGACCCTTTTCCGGCCGCATCGTCGCGAGCGAAACCAAGACCTGATCGAGATCAGCGCCTGCAAGCTTCGCCGCCGCGATGACAGCCAGAGCGTTCTCGGCAATATGGCGCCCTGGAGCGCCAATAGCGACTTCAAGCGTCCTGCCGCCGATCCCTGCCCAAAGCACCGATCCTTCCGATCGACCGGCGAATTCGACCAGCCGGAACTCGGCTTTCGGGTTGGCGCCGAAAGAATGGATGTAACTCACGCCGGCGGCACCGGCGGCGCGCTCCAGGAGAGTGTATTGCGGGCTGTCGAGGTTGAGAACGGCGTGGCCGCCCTTGACGACACCCTCAAAGATCTCGGCCTTCGCCGCTGCGATCTCGTCGAGGCTCTCGAAATTGCCGAGATGGGCCGGAGCGATGCTGGTGACGACCGCCACGTGCGGGCGAACCATCTTCGTCAGCGGCCGGATCTCACCCGGGTGATTCATGCCGATCTCGAAAATGCCGAAGTCCGTCGCTTCGGGCATCCGCGCTAGGGTCAACGGCACGCCCCAGTGATTATTGAAGGACGCAACGGAGGCGTGCACCCGGCCGAGCGGGGATAGCACGTGTCTCAGCATTTCCTTCGTCGTGGTCTTTCCGACCGACCCCGTGACGGCGATAACCTTTGCCGCACTGCGGTCGCGCGCGGCGCAGCCGAGGCGGATCAACGCCTCCAGCACGTCATCGACGACGATCATCGGCGCGATCAGCCGGCCGAGAGCGGGAATCTTGCCCTCACTGACGACAAGAAGGGAAGCTCCGCTGGCAAGCGCGATCCCGGCATAGTCATGGCCATCGACGCGATCGCCCTTGATCGCGAAAAACGCCTCGCCTTTGTTGATCGTTCGGCTGTCGATCGAGATGCCGACAATGCCCTCTGGCAGATTTCCGACCGGACGGCCGTTCATCGCAGCCAGAAGATCGCTGCTTATCCAGAGCCAGTTCAAGTCATAGCCCTCCCAATGCCTTGCGTACTTCCTCATGGTCCGAGAACGGCAGCGTCACCGAACCGATCGTCTGCCCTTCCTCATGTCCCTTGCCGGCGACGATCAGCGTGTCGCCGCTTTTCAGCATCCCGACCGCCGTGCGGATCGCCTCCGCGCGGTCGCCGATTTCCGTCGCGCCCTTGGCCGCGGCCATGATCTCGGCGCGGATGACCTCCGGTACCTCCGAACGCGGGTTGTCGTCGGTAACGATCACCACATCGGCAAGCCGCGTGGCGATCTCGCCCATGATCGGCCGCTTACCCTTGTCGCGATCGCCACCGCAGCCGAACACGATAATGATCCGGCCGGTCGTGAAAGGACGAACCGAGGTCAGGACTTTCTCCAGCGCATCCGGCTTGTGGGCATAGTCCACATAGGCGAGCGCGCCATCGTTCGTGTGCCCGACGAGTTCCAGGCGCCCGGAGGCGCCCTGCAATTTCTCGAGCGCCGAAAAGGTCGCCTTGGCAGAGATGCCGGTGGACATGGCAAGGCCGGCAGCAACCAGCGCGTTGGCGATCTGGAAGTCGCCGGCAAGCGGCACGTGGATTTCAAAGATATCGTCGCCGATATGCACCTCGGCCGACTGCTTGTGGCGGAAGTGCTCGACGCGCTTCAACGTGATGAATTCGCCCTTGCGCCCGACGGTGCGCACATCATGGCCGGCCTTGCAGGCGGCGGCGATCGCCTGGTCCGACCATTGGTCGTCGGCGAAGATCACCGCCGGCGAGCCCTTGGGCAAGAGGTCGGAGAAGAGGCGCATCTTCGAGGTCATGTAGTGTTCGACCGTCGGATGATAGTCCATGTGGTCGCGGCCGAGATTGGTGAAGGCGGCGGCGGCAAGCCAGACGCCGTCGAGACGGCTCTGGTCGAGGCCATGGCTGGAGGCTTCCATCGCCGCATGGGTCACACCGGCGTCGGCGAGCTCTTTAAGCAGCTTGTGCAGCGAGACCGGGTCCGGCGTGGTCAGCGAGCCATAGTCGTTGCGGCCCGGCGCCACGACGCCGGTCGTTCCGATCATCGCGGCGGCAAGGCCCGAATGCGCCCAGATCTGACGGGTGAAGGAAGCGACGGAGGTCTTTCCTGCCGTGCCGGTCACCGCCACCATGGTCTCCGGCTGGCGGCCGTAGAAGGCGGCTGCAGCCTTCGCCAGGAAACGGCGCGGCTCCGAAAGCCCGAATACCGGCACGCCAGCTTCAGCAACCGCGCCAGCCGCTGTCACCACGGCCGCGGCGCCACGCGAAAGGGCGTCGGCGACATAGGCGGCACCATTCGCCTTTGTCCCGGCGACAGCGACGAAAAGATCGCCTGGTTTGACCTGCCGGCTATCGGCCGTAATGCCGGCGATCTCGATTTCCGGGGAACCGCCCTTCAGTTGCGCCGAAAGTTCCGGGAAAGCTGCTCCCACCAGGTCCTTGATCTTCATGAACTGCATGTCTCGCATCGATATCGATCCGCCGGATCGCGAATCGTTCGCATTCTCATTTCACGGTCAATAAGACACAAGCAAGGCAGAACCGTCTTCTCCAAATTTCGGTTCGACGCCGAGAAGCGGCGCGGAGCGGCTGATGATGTCGCGCACCATGGGCGCTGCGTTGGAACCCGCGGTCCGCCCGCCGCCTTCGCCGGTCTTCGGCGCATCGATGAAGGTCAGCACGATGTATTTGGGATTGTCGATCGGGAACGCGGCGAGGAAGGCGTTGAAGTTCAGGTCATTGGCGTAACGGCCGTTGACCACCTTGTCAGCCGTGCCGGTTTTGCCGCCGACGTTGAAGCCGGGGACGAGTGCCCGCTTGCCGGAGCCGGCAATGCCGTTCCAGCGAAGCAGGTAGCGCATGTCTTCGCTGGTGCTCTTCTTGACGACCGCCGTCGCGAGCTCGTTTGCCTGCTCCTCAGTGCGTGGCAGGAAGGTCGGCGGGATGAGCTTGCCGCCATTGACCAGCGCCGCCCCGGCAACCGCCGTCTGCAACGGCGTCGTGGAGACGCCGTGACCGAAGGAGATGGTGATCGAATTGATCTTCTTCCATTCGCGCGGCTGAGTCGGTGTCTTGACCTCCGGAAGCTCCGTCGGCAGCTTCGAAAGAAGTCCGATGCGCGTGAGGAATTCCTTGTGGCCGGGAATGCCGATGAGGTCGGCGATCTTGGCCGTGCCGATGTTCGAGGAATACTGGAAGATCTCCGGAACCGTCAGCACGCGGCGCTTGCCGTGAAAATCCTTGATGGTGAAGCCACCGATGCGGATCGGAGCCGACGCATCGAAGCTGTCGTTGAGCGTTACCTTGCCGGAGTCGAGGCCCATCGCGATCGTGAAGGTCTTGAAGGTGGACCCCATCTCGAACGTGCCGTTCGACATGCGGTTCATCCAGCCTTCCTCGGCGCCTTCCGCCGGTTTGTTCGGGTCGTAGTCCGGAACCGAGGCCATCGCCAGCACCTCGCCGGTATTAACGTCGAGTACGACCGCGCCGGCGGCAATTGCCTGGTAATTCGTCATGGCGGCTTCGATGACGTCGCGCACGATGTTCTGGACGCGCACATCGATCGAAAGCCTGACCGGCTCGAGTTTCGCATCGCTGGTCATGCCAATCGCCGCCAGATCGGCAAGGCCCTGGCTGTCGATGTAGCGCTCCATGCCGGCAACGCCGCGGTTGTCGATGTTGACGTGACCGAGGATATGGGCGGCGGTCGGACCACCGGGATAGAAGCGCCGTTTTTCCGGGCGGAAGCCGACGCCGGGAATCCCGAGCGCCAGGATTTCACTCTGCTGCTTCGGCGTCAGTTGCCGGCGCAGCCATTGGAAGCGCGATTTCGACTTCAGCTTGTTGTAGATCTCGCGGGCGTTGAGATCGGGCAGAACCGTCGCCAGACGCTCGACCGCCTCGTCGGCATCGACGATCTTGTGCGGCTCGGCATAGAGCGACACGGTGCGGATATCGGTTGCGAGGATTTCGCCGTTGCGATCGAGAATGTCGGGGCGGGAAGCCATCAAACTGTCGGCGGGCCCAATCGAGGAAACGGTTTCCGGCTGCGCCATGCCGTATTGCACCAGTCGCCCGCCGATCACCGCATAGACGATGCCGAAGCTGGCAATGACGATCGCCACCCGGTTCTTGGCCTGGCTGGCGCTCCTCTTGCGGGCTCCCTGAATCGTGACGTTAACCCCATCGGATGGGCGGTTGTTGCCGCCTGCCGAGAAATGCGCCTTGCTCTTCAGCACCATGATACGGGAGAGAAACGACATCAGCGCGCCACCGATCCTGTTGCGATACCATCTGTCTTGATGACGGCGGCGATGCCGTCTTCAGCCGCCTTGTCCTCTTCCGGCTGCGGCAGATCGGCCTTCAGCATCGGAAGCTCCTCGGGCCGCGCGAGTTGCGTCGAGGGTGTCGGCGCGAGCTGCAGGTCTGCGGCGAAAGCGGCCACGAGGCGCTCTAGCCGGTTCGGCTGGGTCAGCAGTGCCCAGTCCGCCCTCAGGAGATCGATCGTGTCTTCCTCGAGCTTGATGGCGGCGTCGAGCCGGCGAACTTCTTCGCGCTTGTTCTCGGCCTGATGCTTGATCGTGTAGGTGACCGTAGCGGCTGCCGTCATGACGACGATCAGGACAATGTCGAGCGTTCGCAGCATCTTCTCTTAGCCCCCCAATTTCGCAAGGCTCGCCAGTTCCGGCAGATTGAAAATGGACAGATCGTTTCCCGGCGATGGGGCATCCGTGCGGATGCCGGCCCTGAGCTTCGCGGACCGGGCGCGCGGATTGCGGGACGCTTCTTCCTCGCTGGCCGCGATCATAGGCTTGCCAACTGGCGTGAAGGTTGCGGCGCGGGCGGCGACCATCGGCAGATGGCGGGATCCGGCGGCCTTGCCGGATCGGTCCTGGAAGAACGTCTTGACGATCCTGTCTTCGAGAGAATGGAAGGTAACGACGACAAGGCGCCCGCCGGGCTTCAGCACCTGCTCGGCGGCAAAAAGCGCATTGGCGAGTTCCCCGAGTTCGTCATTGACGAAGATGCGCAGCGCCTGAAAGACGCGGGTCGCGGGATGGATCTTGTCCTTGGCCTTCCGCGGCGTCACGGTCTCGATGAGGCCCGCGAGGTCACGCGTCGTTTCGAACGGCGCCTCGGCACGGCGCTTCTCGATGGCACGGGCAATGCGGCCCGCCTGCTTCTCCTCGCCGAGGAAGCCGAAGATGCGGATGAGATCGGAGACCTTGGCGCGGTTGACGACATCGGCGGCAGAGACACCGGCGGCCGACATGCGCATGTCGAGAGGACCTTTCTTCTGAAAAGAAAAGCCCCGCTCGGCCTCGTCGATCTGCATCGAGGAAACGCCGATGTCGAGCACGACGCCATCGAGGCCACCTGCCGGCGCATGTTCGGCGAGTTCGGAGAAACGGGAATGAACGAGCTTGAGCCGCCCTTCGGAGGCAGCGGCAAGAGGTTGACCGGCGGCAATCGCCGTCGGATCGCGGTCGAGCGCGATCACGTCGGCACCAGCTCTCAGGACAGCGGACGTATAGCCGCCGGCACCAAACGTGCCGTCGAGAATGACCTTGCCTGGTGCGGGATCGAGGGCCGCGAGCACTTCGCTCAAGAGGACGGGAATGTGACGAACCGGTCCGCCGTCGGCTTCAGAATCTCCGCCGCCTTGATCCGTCACCATTCCGCCTCTCCATTCTATTCCGGACGCAACCCCCGTTGCTTGCGCCCTTCCCGGGCCTCCGCCTGCGCCCTCGCAAACGCCTGCGGCTCCCAGAGCTGAAAATGATCGCCCCGTCCGACGAAAGTCACGTCGGTCGAGATGCCGGTGAAGTCGCGAATGAAATCCGTCACCATCAACCGGCCCTCCGGGTCGAGCTTCACAAAGACGCCGCCCCCATGAACGAGGAGCGACATCTGGTTCGCAGCATCCGAAAACGGATCCTCTGCCGCCATCTGCTTCTCGAACCGGTCTAGAAGCTCCGGCCCACCGACGCTGATCGCCGGAAAGACGAAGTCCTGAAAGCAGTATAACTCCCGGACGCCCCCATCCGAAAGCACGGCGCGGAACGCCGAAGGCACGGACACCCGCCCCTTTGCATCGATCCGGTTCGTAGCATGTGACAAGAAGCGGTTCATGACGCGAAACGGCCGCCTCCGACTGACGGGCCACGATCATTGGCCCGCGCGAACACATGTCTGCGCGCGCAAAAGACCCCCGCCGGACACAAGCGCGTCCGCCCGACCCTTCCGAGGAAGGAACCTTGGAATTTTGCGATAGCGGGCCACGACGCGGCCCTTGCGCAGTACCATTATGGGATAACATGGGACCATATGGGCGTCAATGGGAGAAGCTCGCAATAAGCCTCGCGGATGATCAAATATTGATAGGTTGTTAAGTTTAACAAAGAGTTACGACCGGGACCCTAATCCCTTGGAATCCCGCGCGAAACCGCCCTGCGGCAGCAATGGTCGCGGGAACTTTCGGCTGTTGATTCGAAAAAGGGTGGTTCCGCTTGAAATGCGGCTGCGCGCAGCAAAGAAGAAAAATAGCCAGTTGGCCTGTAAGCCGGGTTCTGTATGGCCCCGCTCCCGGAGGAACAGGACGTGGCAGCCATTCATCTGGGACTGCGCTTGCGCGCAGCCTCTTGCAACCCACCCGGATGACGCGCCTGGAAACCGGCTGGACGCTTGCGCGCCCGTGTCATCCCTATTCGGTCTTGCTCCCGGTGGGGTTTGCCGTGCCGTCCATGTTGCCATGTCCGCGGTGGGCTCTTACCCCACCCTTTCACCCTTACTCCGCGAAGCGGAGCGGTTTGCTTTCTGTGGCACTTTCCCTGGGGTCACCCCCGCCGGACGTTATCCGGCACCGTGTTTCCGTGGAGCCCGGACTTTCCTCGCCCCGCGGCCTTTCGGCACTTGCGGAGCGCGGCTGCCCGGCCAACTGGCAGAGGGGTCATTAGCCGACCGAAGCGGCAAGCGCCAGAGAAATCGAATATCTCATCTTCGCTCACGCGGATCGGTCAGCGGTACGAAACCGCAAAATCGGTCTCGTATTCAGGGGCATCAAGGTGCCCGTTCAAGACGAGCACGGCACCGAGCCGGCCGATCTCGTCGGAACACTTGGCGGCCTGTCCGTTGCCGCCGGTGACGACAGCGAGGCGATCGCTGGCAAAGCCGATATAGGGGTAACCGTGCCGCGTGAACGAAGTGACGCAAGGCGCAAAATGCGTCGAAGCAGGCTGGAAGCCCGGCATCACTTCGGCCAGCAGGCCATGCATATGATCGGCTGCCGCCTTGTTGCCGCCACCGCGGAACCATTCCCTCACCGCCGGTTCGCTCGCAAGCACCCGGTCGGTCGGGTCGCCGCCAATCTTGATGTAGTGTTTGCCGTCCGCATAAACAACCGGCGGCAGCAAATAGTAGCTTCGCTCTTGCTCTGCAGCCGCGCCAATCAGCGACGGCATGCCCTCGAAGCCGGCGAGATCCTCGGCACCGACCTCGGCGAAAAGCACCGTGCGTGCCTTCACCGTAAGATCCATCGGCCGCGGCAGCAGTGCGTTCGACAGCGAGAAGCCGCCGGCGGCGACAAGGACACGCCCTGCGCAAACCGTTTGGCCGTCGACGGTCGCGACACGGACATGATCCGAATGTTCGCCGACGGAAATCACCTCGGAACGGATGACCCGTGCACCCGATCTTTCGGCGAGGAGCGTCTGCGCCAGCACCAGCGCCCGGGGATTGATGTAGCCCGCGCCGCGCACCTCATGGATACCGCCATACCCCTTGGGAAAACGGAACCAGGGAAAGCGCTGAGCGAGGTCATCGTCCGAAATCAGCGGCGCGTCGACGCCTAGCCTGTCGCGGGCGTGCGCGACGTTCTTCAGATAGTCGAACTCGCCGCCTGGCGCCGGCGCGGCGATCAGGCAGCCGACCTCGGCGTAGAAGTCGATGCCGCTCTCGCCGGCAATCTCTGGGTAGCGATCGATCGAGCGGCGGGCGAGACGGGCCCAAACCGGGTCCGGGTCGATCGTGCGGGTAATACGGGCGTTGTCGTAGTGGCTGGCGAAAACGCCGCCGTGGTTGGCCCAATCGTCCGGCTCGTCCGGGCCGATGAGCGCAACGCTCGCGCCAGCCATGCTCAAATGCCGTGCTGCCGCCGCACCCATCATTCCCTTGCCAACGACGGCGAAATCAAACCCTTCCGACATACCAGTCCCCGATGGTTCGCTTCGCCGGGGATAACATACCGCAAAAGCAATGGCACCGAATTCCTTCGGAAATTAACGGTATGCCGGAACGCGAGACCTGTCCGGCCACCTCCTTGGACCGGGACCGATCCAAGGCAAGTCATGTCGGTTCGGGGACGAAGCCGCCACCACGGAACCGACGATTCAGCCCTCAGTTCAGAATGCTCTGGACCTTGCCGCAATAACGCTTCGACACTGGATTCATGCGCTTGGCAGCGTGGCCGGCATTGTATTTCAGGATGGTGCCGCAGGTCGTGCCGTCCGAAAGCTCCTGCGCCTTCGCTAGATACATCATGCCGAACTTGATGTTGGTTTCCGGGTCGTAGAGGCCCTTGGCGGAACCGGAATAGCCCATCATGCGAGCCGTGGCGGGCTTGATCTGCATCAGGCCGATCTCACCGGCGCTGCCGCGCGCATTCGGATTGAAGTTGCTTTCGATTTGAACGACGGCGTGGGCGAGGCCGGCGGGGACGCCATATTGCTTGGCGTAGGATTGGATGAGAATCGTGTACTGGGAACCGTTTGTCAGCCTTAGATCCGGTTTCGGATAGCCCGTGGTTCTGGTAACCGACGGGAGGGAAGAGGTCTTGATGGTTTTGTCGACATCCCCTGCATACGACATACCCATCCCGGCGAAGAACATGCCAAAGCATGCCGCCACCGCAGCAACAGACGATATTCTCATGTAGTTTGAAGTCTCCGGTCTGGGGAACCGTTCGCGCCGGCGCACCCCGCCGCCACGACCGAATTTCCCGATCGTTTTTATTGACAAAAGAGCGGCGCGGTCGCGCTGCATCCCCTGCAGTTGATGGCAGGGAAAATGAAGGGGCCATCATGGTAAACATGTGGCAACACAAAAAAATCGCGCAGAAAAGTGGTGAGCGCGCTAAATTAGCGCCCCCAAAAATCGCCGCCTAAAGGCTGAGATTCGGAAGTGCGGAAAGCAGGCGGTGAAGCGTGTCGATGGTTGAAACATCGGCGATTCCGTCCACTCTCGCCTGACGGAAATGCCGCTGGAACGCAGCCACCGCGCCTTCCGTCTTTTCACAGAAATCGCCTGTTACTTCAATACCATAGCCGTAAAGCGACAAGAGCGACTGGATCGCCTCGACCGGCTGCCCGCGGTCACCGCGCTGGAAAAACCGGCCACCGCCGACCGGCGTCGGTTCTACCCAGTGGCCGACCCCCTTGGCGTGCAGCACATGCCAGGGAAATTTTTCTCCAGGATCGACCTTGCGAATTGGCGCGACATCGCTGTGTGCAAGCACTCTTTCCGGGGCGATGCACCAGCGCTGGCCACAGTCCCGACACAATTCGACGACCGCCTCGATCTGTGCTTCAGGGAAGTCCGGCAGTCCGCCCGGATGGCCAGCATTGGCGATCTCGATGCCGATCGAACAGGAGTTGATATCCGCCTCACCCTTCCAGAAGCTCTTGCCGGCGTGCCAGGCGCGGCGCTCCTCGGCAACGAGCTGGTCGACGCGGCCGTCCTCATGGACGAAATAGTGGCACGAGACCTGACTTTCCTCGCGGCAAAGCCAGTCGAGCGCCGAAGCGGCCGTCTCCATGCCGGTATAGTGCAGCAGGATCATATCCGGATTGCGCCCGCCCGCTCGCTCGCCATGATTGGGCGACGGCACCAGGCGCGCACCGGGAAAATCGCATGTCTTCGCTGTCATGCGGCGCGGCGTTCTTTCTCGATCGCCTCATAGGCTGCGTTGAGCGCCGCCATGCGATCGTTCGCGATCGCGTGAAATTCCTGCGGCACGCCCCGCGCCAGCAGCATGTCCGGATGGTTCTCGGACACGAGCACGCGATAGCGCCTGCGGATCTTGGCGAAATCGTCCTTCGGCGACACGCCCAGCACCTCATAGGGATCACCCATGAGGTGGACATGGCGCGCCATGATGCGCTGGAAGTGCTCCTCGTCCATCTTGAAGATCTCCGCGACCCGCATGAGAAAAGCGAGTTCCTTCTCATGCACGGCGCCATCGGACTTCGCGATGTGGAAGAGCCCGTCGATTATGTCCTCGAGGATCGGGCAGTTCTTTTCGCAGGAAGAGCACAGCGACGCCATCTTCTCGGCATAGGCCTCGTAGCCCGCGACGTCCTGACGCGCGAGGTTGTAGAGACGCGCAACGTTCTGCGCCTGATCCGCGGGAAATTTGAAGATATCGCGGAAGGCGGCAACCTCGGTCTCGCTGACGATGCCGTCGGCCTTCGCCATCTTCGCCGAGAGCGCGATCATGGCGACCGAGAATGCGACCTTGCGCCGCGTTTCCGGGTCCCCTTCAAAGAGGGTCCGAACGGCCTCGACCACGCCCGCAAGCGCATTGCCGGTGGCTGTGACAATTTTCAGCAAGCTGTCCCAGAATGACATATGTGCGATTTTTCCCTGTCCACCATGCAGCATGACCTGAAGTGGTGGCAAATTGCAAGCGGCCGATCGCCGGAAACGTCACGGATGACGGATTTGTGATGGCCCCTCAATAAATCATATCGCCCTAAATCTCAACCTATTTCGAAGTATATGCGCGTCGAACGATTCGACGTCTGGCGGCCCGAACATTGAAGCATCCACAGGCCTGTCATTTAACTTCCATCGGATTTGCGCTAGACCACGGTGTCCTTGAATGAGCAAGGATCATGAACATGACCGGCTCCGCTGAGCCGTTGCCAGTGCCGAATCGCCGAGGAGGAACCATGGCCAAGAAGAAAGTCGCAATGCTGACGGCGGGCGGGCTTGCCCCCTGCCTTTCATCCGCTGTCGGCGGCCTGATCGAACGGTATACGGACATCGCGCCCGACTACGAACTTATTGCCTACCGTTCCGGCTATCAGGGTCTGCTTCTCGCCGACCGCATCGAGATCACCAAGGACATGCGCGAGAAAGCGCATATCCTCCATCGCCACGGCGGTTCGCCGATCGGCAACAGCCGCGTCAAGCTTACCAACACCGCCGACTGCGTGAAGCGCGGGCTCGTCAAGGAGGGCCAAAACCCGCTTCGGGTCGCCGCCGAAAGGCTGGCGTCGGACGGTGTTACGATCCTGCATACGATCGGTGGTGACGACACCAATACGACCGCGGCCGATCTTGCTGCCTATCTCGGTGCGAACGGCTACGACCTGACGGTGGTCGGCTTGCCGAAGACGGTCGACAACGATGTGGTGCCGATCCGCCAGACGCTCGGCGCCTGGACGGCGGCCGAATACGGCGCGCGCTTCTTCGACAATGTCAGCAACGAGCAGAGCGCTGCGCCGCGCACCCTCGTCGTCCACGAAGTGATGGGCCGCCACTGCGGCTGGCTGACGGCGGCAACCGCACGCGCCTATATCCAGATGGCCAATGGCAAGGAATATGTCGACGGCTTCATGATGAACGCGCAGATGAAGAACATCGACGGCCTATACCTGCCGGAGATGAAGTTCGATCTCGAAGCCGAGGCCGAGCGCCTGCGCGAAGTCATGAACCGCGCCGGCTTCGTCACCCTGTTCGTCAGCGAAGGCGCCTGCCTCGACGCGATCGTCGCCGAACGCGAGGCGGCCGGCGAGACGGTCAAGCGCGATGCGTTCGGCCACGTGAAGATCGACACGATCAACGTCGGCAACTGGTTTTCGAAGCAGTTCGCCGCACTTCTCGGCGCCGAACGCTCGATGGTGCAGAAGTCCGGCTACTATGCGCGCTCCGCGCCCGCCAATGGCGACGACCTGCGCCTGATCCAGGGCATGGTCGATCTCGCGGTCGAAAGCGCGCTCAACAAGGTCTCCGGTGTTACCGGCCATGACGAGGACCAAGGCGGCAAACTGCGCACGATCGAGTTCCCGCGCATCAAGGGCGGCAAGCATTTCGACACATCGACCAAGTGGTTCGGCGAGGTCATGGACGTCATCGGCCAGAAGTGGCAGGCGGCGGACTAGCTGCGCCCATAACTGCAGTTGACGGCTCCGCGCTTGCATGGCTCCCTCCCCGGTTCCTTCCAGGAAAACCATTCTAGCGCGGAGCCTTTTCATGTCCTTCGAACACTGGTTTGCCTTTGCCGCCGCCTCGGCGGTGCTGCTCGCCATCCCCGGCCCGACCATTCTCCTCGTGATCTCCTATTCCCTTGGCCACGGCCGCAAGACCGCCGGCGCGACCGTCGCTGGCGTCGCGCTTGGCGACTTCACCGCCATGACCGCCTCGATGCTCGGCCTCGGCGCCTTGCTCGCGACGTCGGCCGCCATCTTCACCGTGTTGAAATGGGTCGGCGCCGTTTACCTCGTCTGGCTCGGCATCAAGCTCTGGAAGGCACCGGTTGGCGACGTAGATCAGGATGCCGACGGCACAGCCTCGGCGGAAAGGCCGTGGCGTATCTTCCTGCACGCCTATGCCGTCACCGCGCTAAATCCGAAGAGCATCATCTTCTTCGTCGCCTTCCTGCCTCAGTTCCTCGATTTGTCGCAACCGCTCTTTGCCCAGATGGCGATTTTCGAGGCGACGTTCCTCATCCTCGCGACATTCAATGCAGCGCTCTATGCCTTTCTCGCCTCGGCCGCCCGAAACACGATCCGCAGGCCGAATATTCGCCGCGTCGTCAACCGCACCGGCGGCTCGCTGCTGATCGGTGCTGGCCTGCTGACGGCCGGTCTGAAACGGGCTGCCTCGTGAAAATCACCCCCGTGCTTGCCGCAACCGACGGCATGGGTTAATGGAGATTCAAGCGCGGTGGTTGGCATCCACTGATTTGCAGGGGCTACGGGGCCCAGAAGCACGAAAGTGACACGATGGCTGTATTCCGTATCTCCCTTTCAAAACAGGCATTTACTGCCGCTGCCCTGGCATCGGTGGCCATTGCCTCGGGGTGCTCCACGGTCGAGCATACGTCGCTTGAAGAACTGACCGCGATACAGACGGTCACCCCCATCCCGAAGCCCGGAACGGAAATGACGGCCTATGCCCTGCCGACACCGGACGGGGCGGCAACCGTAGCTTCGACCGCCCTTGCTTCTCAAACGACGCCCGGCGCGACCGCTGCAGCCGCGACGGAAGCCGCATCAACGACAATCGCAGTGGCAACGGAGATCGCTCCGATGGCGGCCACCGCGGCGCCCGCGACCGCAACAATGCCGGCCAGCGATGCGACGCTGGCCTATGCCGCGCCTGAGAGGGTTGCGATTCCCACGGCCAAACCCGGTCAGCCGTTCGAAGTGGCGATGGCAGCACCAGCCGCTACCGCACTCCCCTCGACCACATCCGCCGAGCTTGCAGAGAAGCCGACCGGCGCCGAACCCACGGCCGTGCCCTTTCTGGGGGTCGCCGCCGCGATGGAATCGGATTTCGACACGGGCGAGCCGGTCGGCCTCGAAACGCTGGTCGCCAAGCGGATGATCGTCCCGACGGCACGGCCGAACACCGGCGTGATCGGCTCGGCCGTCGGCGCCGTTGCAAGCGTCATTCCTGACTCGATGAAGTTTTCCAAGACGCCGACCAGTTCGCGTCCCGAACTCGACCGGCTGATCAAATATTACGCCGAGTTGAACGGTATTCCGGTGGAGCTCGTGCACCGGGTCGTCAAGCGCGAGAGCAACTACAATCCCCGCGCTTACAGCAAGGGCAACTACGGCCTGATGCAGATCCGCTACAACACCGCCAAGGGGCTCGGTTATGAAGGACCGGCCGAGGGCCTTTTCGACGCGGAAACCAATCTCAAATACGCGACCAAATACCTGCGAGGCGCCTGGATGGTGGCCGACAACCAGCATGACGGCGCGGTGAAGCTCTACGCCAGCGGCTACTATTATCACGCCAAGCGCAAGGGCCTGCTTGACACACTCGACATGCGCTAGCGCATCGGCCCGAAAATCGGACCCGATTTTCGGAAAGCACGATGCGTAGATTCAAAGAGTTACAGCGACCTTTGTCGTCCTAAAAGACGCACGGCGCTGTTGAGCGGGATGAGGAAAGGCGTCCGGGGTTGCGTGAGTTCAATCGCCGGGACGTGGTCCGGCAAATAGCGGGAAATGGAAGTCCGAGGCGCTCAGTCGAGCGCCTCTATTATTTTCGCATTCAGCTTCTGCACGTCATAGCCGGTCCGCGACGGCGTGAGGCCGAGGCGGACGACGGCCAACCGCAACGACGGAACGAGCATGATCGCCTGTCCGTCGTGCCCGAGCATCCAGAACGTGTCCGGCGGGAAGTTGCCGGTGCCGGCTCGAACGCCATTCTCCTGCAGCCACACCTGGCCGGAGCCATAATCGCCGCCGGATGCCGCCGATGGCCTGCGCATGAAGGAAACATAACCCTCAGGCAAAATCCGCCTGCCCTTCCAGCTTCCATCATCAAGCAGAAGCTGCGCGAAGCGCGCCCAGTCTTGCGCCGTCGCATACATGTAAGAGGAACCGACGAAGGTGCCGCTCCCGTCCGTTTCCATCACGGCGCTCGTCATGCCTAGCGGGGCGAAGAGCGCCCTGCGCGGATAGGCGAGCGCTTCGGCCGGGTCGTCGAACGTCCGCATCCACAGGTGCGCCAGAAGATTGCTGGTGCCGCTCGAATAGCGGAATTTCGCGCCCGGCTGCGTGTCTAGCTGCTTTGATGCCACGAACCCGGCCATGTCGCTTTCAAGATAGAGCATGCGCGTCACGTCGGTGACGTCGCCATAGTCCTCGTTGAACGCGAGCCCGCTCTGCATCGCCAGGAGATCGGCGAGCTTGATCCGCGACCGGTCATCGCCGCTCCAGGCGGGCAGCAGGTCGCCGCGAGAGAGATCCATCTTTCCCTCACCGATCCGCAGGCCGATCAGCGCCGCCGTCACCGACTTCGTCATCGACCAGCCGAGCAGAGGCGTATCTCGATCAAACCCGGGACCGTAGGTCTCCGCCACCAGCCGGCCGTCCCGCACGACGGCGATCGCCCGAATGCCGGGACCGGCCAGACCGGCATCCTCGATGACGCCCTGAATCGCCGGATCGATGTCGGCCTTGCTGCCGTCGGGCCAGCCGATGGCCGCATCGTGCGCCCGGGATGCTCCGGGCTCGGCCTCTGCCTCCCGCGCCGAACCCGCAAGCGCCTGCGCGCCGCTGTCGTCGACGTTGGTGCAGCCAAATCCCGGTCTGTGGACCGCTCGGCCGGGAGCGGCAAAGCCGAATATCCGTGCCGTCACGCTCTTCTTTTCCCGATCTACCGAGACGCGGACGAACTTCAAGAGCGGATGGCCGGGCGCCTGGACGTCTTCCGCAAGAACCGCTTGTGGATTGCGCTTGGCAATGAAGACATTGGAGCAGACGATCTTGGCGGCATAGCCGTCGCCAACCTTCAGAAGCTCCGGCGGAAACAGCGTCAGCCAGCCGCCGATGCCCGCAAGACCGACAACCACCGCTCCGGCGATCGTCTTCAGCAAACGTTTCATGCGCGTCCTCCCGGCTCCGCACTGCCACGTCTCCGCGGTGCGCCAGTCTCGAGAGAAACAGGTTTCCAGCAAAAGGAAAAGCCCTTGGGAGCCCCGCACCTGTGCGAAATCCCGTCATCAAAGTGTAGCGGAGTCACTTTAGAAGCGGCTAAGTTTCAACTGGATGACAGGCAACGATGACCGAACTCGCACCCGATGCCGGCTTTAGCAGGAAGAATCCGAAGCTAAAAAGCGCGCTGCTGCAGCACAAGCCCCTCTCGCTCGCCGGCCTGTCGGAACGCCTGTTCGGGCTGCTCTTCTCCGGTCTCGTCTATCCGCAGATCTGGGAAGACCCGATCGTCGACATGGCGGCAATGCAGATCCGTCCCGCACACCGCATCGTGACGATCGGCTCCGGGGGCTGCAACATGCTGACCTATCTCTCCGCCGGCCCCGCCCATATCGATGTCGTCGACCTCAATCCGCACCATATCGCACTGAACCGGCTGAAACTCGCCGCCTTCCGCCACCTGCCGAACCACAAGGACGTCGTGCGGTTTCTCGCCGAAGCCGGCACGCGGTCGAACGTGCAAGCCTTCGATCTTTTCCTTGCCCCGAAGCTCGACGCGGCGACCCGCGCCTACTGGAACGGCCGCGCGCTCGACGGACGCCGCCGCATCGGTGTCTTCGGCCGCAACATCTATCGCACCGGCCTTCTCGGCCGCTTCATTGCCGCCAGTCACCTGCTTGCCCGTCTCCACGGCATCAACCCGGGGGAGTTCGTCCAGGCGCGCTCAATGCGCGAACAGCGCCAGTTCTTCGATGACAAGCTCGCGCCGCTGTTCGACCGTCCGGTTATCCGGTGGATCACCAGCCGCAAGAGCTCGCTTTTCGGCCTCGGCATCCCGCCGCAGCAGTTTGATGAGCTCGCCAGTCTCAGCGCGGAGAAGTCACTTGCCGCGGTGCTGCGCCACCGTCTTGAAAAGCTCACCTGCCATTTCCCGCTCCGCGAGAACTATTTCGCCTGGCAGGCTTTCGCGCGGCGTTATCCGCTGCCGCACGAAGGCGAACTGCCGGCCTATCTGCAGGTCGAGAATCACGAAGCGATCCGCATGCATGCGGACCGCGTCGAGGTCCACCACGCAAGCTTCACTGAATTGCTTGCCCGCAAGGCGGCTTCGTCCGTCGATCGTTACGTCCTGCTCGACGCACAGGACTGGATGACCGATCGGCAGCTGAACGACCTTTGGACGGAGATCACGCGCACCGCCGACAGCGGCGCCGTGGTGATTTTCCGCACGGCCGCGGAAGCGAGCATTCTGCCGGGCCGCGTTTCCGCGGCACTCCTCGACCAGTGGCACTACGATGTCGAGACGTCCGTCAAACTCGGCGCAGAGGATCGTTCGGCCATCTACGGCGGCTTCCACGTCTACCGGAAGAAAGCATGAACGCCGCCAAGCCCTTGGAAAACAACCACGCCCGCCTGATGGACCAGATGTACCGCTACCAGCGATACATCTATGACTTCACTCGGAAATATTACCTCTTCGGACGCGACACGCTGATCCGGGAGCTCAATCCGGCGCGCGGCGCCTCGGTGCTCGAAGTCGGCTGCGGCACCGGCCGCAACCTCGCATTGATCGGCGACCTCTATCCCGGTACGCGCCTGTTCGGTCTCGATATTTCCGCGGAGATGCTCGCGACCGCGACGGCAAAGCTTCGGCGTCACGGCCTGTCGAGCGTAATCCTGCGCGTCGCCGATGCGACAAATTTCACGCCCGTAGCCTTTGGCCAACCGGGCTTCGACCGCATCGTCATCTCCTATGCGCTGTCGATGATTCCCGAATGGGAGAAGTCGCTCGACGCCGCGATCGCCGCGCTCAATCCGGGCGGTTCGCTTCACATTGCCGATTTCGGCCAGCAGGAGGGATGGCCCGGCGGCTTCCGCCGCCTGCTCCAGGCATGGCTGAAACGCTTTCACGTGACGCCGCGCGAGACGCTTTTCGACATGATGCGCGACAAGGCGAATCAAAACGGGGCGGTGCTCGAACTCAAATCGATCGGCCGGGGATATGCCTGGCTCGCCGTCTACCGCCGCCCGGATCGGAACGCGGCCTGATGACGCTCGGCGATCTCGCTGGCGGGCACGCCGCTCGCGCCAGCGATACCGGGCTGTTCGCGCCGCCGCAATTCCCGCTTGAGCTAACCCAATTTTTACGATGATATGGTGAAAATGGGGCACGCCTCCGAGGGGAAAATCATCATCATGGAAGCCATCGCGTGAGGCAGGATCGTCGATCGTCTCGAAACGGGAACCCCATGCGCCGGCTTCTCCTGGCTTTGCTGCCTGTTGCAACCCTTCTTTCCGCCTGCACCTCAACCGACTACGACCTGGTACAGACCGCTTCGATATCACCGCGGTTCCACGATACGGACCCGCAGGATTTTGGCGGCCGAACGCCGCATCGTCACAACATCCACGGCATCGACGTTTCCAAGTGGAACGGCGATATCGACTGGGCGCGCGTCAAGAATTCAGGCGTCTCCTTCGCCTTCATCAAGGCGACGGAGGGCAAGGACAGGGTCGACACGCGCTTCAACGAATACTGGCAGCAGGCGCGCGCCGCCGGAATTCCCTATGCGCCCTACCACTTCTACTATTTCTGCTCGACCGCCGACGCCCAGGCCGATTGGTTCATCGCCAATGTGCCGAAGAGCGCCGTGTATCTGCCGCCGGTTCTGGATGTCGAATGGAACGGCGAGTCGAAGACCTGCCGCTATCGCCCCCCGCCCGAAACCGTGCGCGCCGAGATGAAGCGCTTCATGGACCGGCTTGAGGCGCATTACGGCAAGCGGCCGATCATCTACACGTCCGTTGACTTCCATCGCGACAATCTCGTCGACCAATTCAAGGACTATCACTTCTGGGTGCGCTCTACCGCCAAGCATCCGGGCGAGGTCTATGTCGAGCGCCGCTGGGCCTTCTGGCAGTACACCAGCACCGGTGTCATCCCAGGCATCCAGGGAAGCACGGACATCAATGCCTTCGCCGGTTCGGCGAAAAACTGGCAGAAGTGGGTCGCGGCGGTTTCCCGGGGCAGATAGACGGGAATTGTCGGTCAGATTGCCCGCACAAATCCGGCGTTTCTTCATTCGGTCATAATGCTCTGAGAGAGCTTCGGCAGACTTCTAACAGCGCCGGCGTCTCTCCGACGCACGCTGGGGCATTTCGAATGGTTGCCTGTTTTCTCAAATCGATGCGGGTCTGAGAAAACAGGCGTGAGACAGATTGCACGCTCGCCGGCCTACGGGCCGCGCGGCGATGGAAAGGAATTATGATGACTGGCACAGCCCGCAAAGCTCTTCTCACCCTCGGACTGCTGGCGCTCGCCGGCACGTCGGCTCTGGCGCAAACCCAACCGCAAACGACGCCGCCCGTGGCCTGCGGCGGTGATCTCGCCACGTTCCTCGAGGGCGTCAAGGCCGAGGCCGTTGCCAAGGGTATTCCGGCCGATGTTGCCAACCGTGCGCTCGCCGGTGCCGCAATCGACAAGAAGGTGCTGAGCCGCGACCGCGCCCAGGGCGTGTTCAAGCAGACGTTCACCGAGTTTTCCAAGCGCACCGTCAGCAAGGCGCGCCTCGATATCGGCGCGCAGAAGATGAGGGAATATGCCGACGTCTTCGCCCGGGCGGAAAGCGAATTCGGCGTGCCGGCGCCGGTCATCACTGCCTTCTGGGCGATGGAGACGGACTTCGGCGCGGTCCAGGGCGACTTCAACACGCGCAATGCGCTGGTGACGCTGGCGCATGATTGCCGCCGCCCGGAAATGTTCCGGCCGCAGCTCCTTGCTGCGATTGAAATGGTCCAGCACGGTGACCTCGACCCGGCAACGACCACCGGCGCCTGGGCCGGCGAGATCGGCCAGGTACAGATGCTGCCCGAAGACATCATCGCCTATGGCGTTGACGGCGACGGCGACGGTCACGTCAATCTGAAGAAGAGCTCGCCCGATGCCATTCTCACGGCGGCAAAGTTCATCCAGAGCCTCGGCTTCAAGGCCGGCCAGCCCTGGATCCAGGAAGTGAGCGTCCCGGAAAGCCTGCCCTGGGAGAAGACCGGGCTGCAATCCGGCATGACGGCTGGAGACTGGTTCGCGCTCGGCGTCGCGCCGCGTGACGGTAACACCGCCAACAGCGCGCTTGAGGCATCACTTGTGCTGCCGCAGGGCCGCAAGGGCGTCGCCTTCCTGACCTATCCGAATTTCAAGATCTATCTCGAGTGGAACCAGTCGTTCATCTACACGACGTCCGCCGCCTACTTCGCGACTCGCCTTGCCGGCGCCCCGCCCTATCAGGCCGGTAATCCGGAGCCGGGCCTCGGTGACGTCGAGATGAAGGCGCTGCAGACACGACTCCAGGCCCTCGGCCACGATGTCGGCAAGATCGACGGCATTCTCGGCTCCGGAACTCGCACGGCACTGCAGAAGGAACAGCTAAAGCTCGGATTGCCCGCCGATGGCTGGGCAACGCCGGACCTCCTGGGCGCGCTCTGATCCACTGCACGTTTCCTAATCGGACCCGATTTAAGGATTAAAACATGCAGCAATTCAAAGTGCTACAGCAACCTTTGTGCGTCTGAAAAGACCCAGCGCGCTGTTGAATTCCGGTTGTCATCGGACAACCGTGACGGGCATAAAAACGTTCGAACGAAGCAAGGAGCGGGTGGCAACGCCCGCTTCTCTGTATTAGGGCTTGCGCATTACTTGCAGATTGGCACGGGCACGATCATGAGTTCACCGGCAAAGGCGATCAACACACAGATGACGATGCGCAATTGGGCGCTCCTGACCCTGCTCGGCCTTATCTGGGGTGGCTCCTTCTTCTTCGCGCGGGTTGCAGTTGCCCATGTGCCGCCCTTCACGCTGGTTCTCCTGCGTCTCGGGCTCGCGGCGCTTGCTCTCCACATCTACATCCGCGGCCGCTACGGCATCTATCCGGCAGTCAAGGAACACTGGCCAGAATTCCTGTTGATGGGTTTGATCAACAACGCCATTCCACACGCCTTCATCTTCGTCGGCCAGACCCATATCGGCGCAGGGCTCGCCGCAATCCTGAACGCGACAACCCCGATCTGGACTGTGTTGATCGCCAACATGGCAACGGAGGACGAGAAGCTGAGCGCGGCCAAGATCAGCGGCTGTCTGCTGGGCTTGGCAGGCACCATCGTGCTCATCGGCCCGAGTGCGCTTGCGGGCCTTGGCGGCAGTTCCACAACGATCCCGCTTTGGGCACTGGTCCTGCCCGTGCTGGCCGCCGTCAGCTACGGCCTGGCGGCAACTTACGGCAAGCGCTTCCGCAGTCTGGCGCCGCCGGTGACGGCAGCCGGACAATTGACGGCATCGACGCTAATGATGTTGCCGATCGCGGCCCTCGCCGATACGCCATGGATGCTGCCCGCGCCGCCGATGACCACCGTGTTCGCTGTCATTGGCCTCGCTCTCGTCTCCACCTCTTACGGTTACATTCTCTATTTCCGGATCATGGCAGAGGCCGGGGCGACCAACACTTCACTCGTCACTCTGCTCGTGCCGCCGAGTGCCATATTGCTTGGCTATCTCTTTCTCGGCGAGACACTGCAGGCGGTGGATATCGCCGGCATGGCGCTCATCGCAGCCGGCCTCGCGGTCCTCGACGGACGTATCCTGAGGCTTCGCTATTCGACCTGAAACCGAATCGAAACGGCTTCGGCGAGGTTCACGGAGCATTGCAAACGGTTACATTAATCAGCGCGAAGCAATTGTGAAAAAAATGTGGCGCCCGCGAATATCTAATAATTCCCGCCGCTTATGCCTGTGAACACCGTTTTTTGACATTCCATCTTTCGCAGCGCAGCACAAGTTTCGCTTTCACGCGCCGTTTTTTCGCCCTATGTTTTACCGGTCAACGCAGGGAGGATCATCTTATGGGACTTACACATTCGTTGAATGTCCTCATGATCAGTGCAGCGTTCGCATTTGTGGCCGTGATGCTTTTTGTTTGAAGCAAGGTCACTGAAAAGTCCAAACCGAGACAAGGACTTTAATTTCCGGAAAAGCCATTTGCAGCAAGAATTGTAGGCAGGCCACTCAGAGAGTACCCGGTCAACAGGCTGCGATACCAACCAAAGCCCATGAACGTCGATCCGTTCATGGGCTTTGTCTTTGCGTGAAACCTGCCACGACCTTGCGCGTCCAGTCGGACGCCACTAACACGGCAGTAATGCAATTGGCTTTCGCGGATGCTCTTTTCACCTTCATCCCTGTGCTTGTCGCAAGAATGTGAGCAGTGCCGCGTCGGCCCGAACCGCGACGTCTACGCGCTCGCGACCGCCCTCATCGGACGGTCGGCAGCAGTCTCCTGTGCCGGCACGCGCGCGTAGCCGACGAGATCGCAAACGGCGGCAATAAGCGGCGAGCGGTTCATCGTGTAGAGATGGAAATCGCGCACGCCGCGCCGGGCGAGATCGACAATCTGTTCGGCGGCGATATGGGTCGCTTCCTTGAACCGCTCCGCGGGCTGGTCTTCAAGGTGGGAGAGCCGCGAATGGATCGCCTCGGGAACCCGCGCGCCACACAATCCGGCGAACCTCTGCACCTGAGCGAGATTGTTGATCGGCAGGATCCCCGGCACGATCGGAACCCGGACGCCAGCCCTACGCACGCGCTCCAGATAGCGCTCGAAATCATCGTTATCGAAGAAGAACTGGGTGATCGCCCGCGTCGCGCCGTTGTCGACCTTGCGCTTCAGCATGTCGATGTCGGCGGCAACATCCGGGCTCTCCGGATGCTTTTCCGGATAGGCCGAAACCGAGATTTCAAAGTCGCCACGGGCGCGCAACGCCTTCACCAGAGCCGCGGCGTTCTCATAACCGCCCGGAAACGGTTGATACGCGCTGCCGATGCCGCCCTGCGGGTCGCCCCGAAGGGCCACGAAATGCCGGACGCCGAAGGCCAGGAACTCGTCGATCACCGCATCGACTTCGGCCTTCGGGGCGCCGACGCAGGTCAGATGCGCCGCCGTGTTTCCAAGGCCCATCTCCCCAATCATCCGCCTAACCGCCGTCAGCGAACGGGCCTTCGTCGAGCCGCCGGCGCCATAGGTCATGGTGACGAAGGCCGGGTTGAAAACGGAGAGATCGGCGACCGTCTGGAAGAGCTGTACTTCCATCTCGTCGGTCTTCGGAGGAAAATACTCGAATGACAGCCGGAGATTACCGCGCTCGGCCGGATAAAGCGTGCGTGTCGCCATTCTCAAACTCCCCCTGCCTGAACGCGCTGACGCGGCATATCGGCGATGTGATCGGCGACGCGCTGATCGCGCGCCAGCCAGATCGTCACTGTCAGTTTGCCCTCGTCCGCGCCTTCCGGCGCGAGGTCGGTTGTCTTCTCGAGCGCAAGGCCAGCCTTCTGCAGCCAATCGGCCATCGCCTGATGGGAGAAGCCGAGGCGCGCATGGGCATGCTCGTCGCGCAGGTATTCGAGCCCGTGCGGTGCGAAATCGATGATGACGAGCCGGCCTCCAGGGGCGAGCATGCGCGCGGCCTCGGCAATCGCCGCTTCCGGTTCCTCCAGGAAATGCAGCACCTGATGGATGGTCACGAGATCGAACGCCTGCCCGTCGAGCGGCAGGTTGAAGATATCGCCATGGCGGATGGAGGCTTTCGTGATCCCGGCCTTGTCGAGGTTGGAGCGCGCCACGGCAAGCATGTCGCGGCTGGCGTCGACGCCGATGCCGCGCCGGTAGATGCCTTCGAAAAGTTGCAGGATGCGACCGGTGCCCGTGCCGAGATCGAGCAGGCTTTCGACCGGCTCCTCGCCGACCATCACCTTCAACGTGGCTTCGACGTCGCCTTCGCTGACATGAAGCCGTCTCAGCTCATCCCATTCGGCGGCATTGCGGCTGAAATAGGCCTGCGCCTTCTCGGCACGCTGCCGTTTCAAGACGGCGAGCCGCGTGGCATCCTTGGCGAGGATGGCGTCTTCGGCCGCAGCCGCCGCGAGCAGTTCGCGCACCAGAGCGACGCGTCCCCCCTCCTGCCGCAGGCGGAAATAGGCCCAGGCTCCTTCCTGGTAGCGATCAATGAGCGCCACTTCGGCAAGCAGCTTCAGATGCCGCGAGATACGAGGCTGCGATTGTCCGAGAATTTCCGTAAGATCGGTGACGGTGAGGTCGCCCGCGGAAAGCAGCGCGAGAAGGCGCATCCGCGTCGGCTCACCCGCCGCCTTCAGCACGTCGACCAACGCGTCCAACCCAAGCGTTCCTCGGCTCACCATCGTCTCCTCATCAACACATAAAGATGTCTTTATGTGATTTGGGAGCCGCACGCAAGCGAATTTGCGCGCAAAGACAATGGAATGGCGTTGGGAGGACAGATATTAATGAGATGGGGCGGGCTGAAGGGCCCGCCCCATCCGTGGATTCCCTGCGCCACTGCGCGACGACAGTTCCGCGCGTCTAACCCGACGCGCAAGGACGCTGCAGCATTTTCAACTGCTGCATGCTTCTGTCCTTAGATCGGCTTCGATTTAAGAAACATGCAGGCCCGCAACACTTATGGCTTTGGACCGCGTCGCCTAAGCCATCGCCGGCCAAAGCGCATCGGGTTCAGCCGCACTCGCGACGCGCTTTACGTCCTAATCTTCATGCGCATAGCCGTCCCAAACTGCTGCACGTCTTTGGCGAGATGCATTAGCGCGTCAGGCGCTTGTAGGTGACACGCTTCGGATTAACCGAATCGGGTCCGAGGCGGCGGATCTTGTCCTTTTCGTAGTCCTCGAAGTTGCCTTCGAACCACTCGACATGGCTGTCGCCCTCAAACGCAAGGATATGGGTCGCCAGACGGTCGAGGAACATGCGGTCGTGGCTGATGATGACCGCGCAACCAGCGAAGTTTTCGAGCGCGTCCTCGAGTGCCGCAAGCGTTTCGGTATCGAGGTCGTTCGTCGGTTCGTCGAGAAGAACCACGTTGCCGCCGGACTTCAGCATTTTCGCGAGGTGCACGCGGTTGCGTTGGCCGCCCGAAAGCGTGCCGACCTTCTGCTGCTGGTCGCCGCCCTTGAAGTTGAAGGACGAGCAATAGGCGCGCGAGTTGACCTCGTGCTTGCCGAGCTTGATGATGTCATTGCCGCCGGAGATCTCCTCCCAGACGGTCTTGTTGGGGTCGAGCGCGTCGCGGCTCTGGTCGACATAGGCAAGCTGCACACTCTCGCCGATCCGGAACGAACCATCGTTCGGCTGTTCCTGGCCGGTGATCATGCGGAAGAGCGTCGTCTTACCGGCGCCGTTCGGACCGATGACGCCGACGATGCCGCCGGGCGGCAGCTTAAAGCTCAGGCCATCGATCAATAGCTGGTCGTCATAGCCTTTGGAAATGTTCTCTGCCTCGATGACCACCTGGCCCAAGCGTTCGCCGACGGGAATGATGATCTGGGCGTCGCCGGGACGCCGATCGGCGGCTGCTTTAACCAGTTCGTCATAGGCGCGGACACGCGCCTTGGACTTCGCCTGTCGGGCTTTCGGGCTCGAGGCGATCCACTCCTGCTCGCGGCTGATGGCCTTCTGGCGGGCAGCCTCCTCGCGTCCTTCCTGTGCCATGCGCTTGGCTTTCGCCTGCAGATAGGCGGAATAATTGCCCTCGTAGGGAATGCCACGGCCGCGGTCGAGCTCGAGGATCCAGCCGGTGACGTTATCGAGGAAGTAGCGGTCGTGGGTGACCATCAGCACGGCACCCGGATATTCACGCAGGTGCTTTTCGAGCCAGGCGATCGTCTCCGCGTCGAGATGGTTCGTCGGTTCGTCGAGGAGCAGGAGATCCGGCTGCGACAGCAGCAGCTTGCAGAGCGCGACGCGGCGCTTCTCACCGCCCGAGAGATTGTTGACGTCGGCGTCGCCGGGCGGGCAGCGCAGCGCATCCATCGCCATTTCCACCTGGCTGTCGAGATCCCAGAGGTTCTGGCTATCGATGATGTCCTGGAGCTTTGCGCCCTCTTCCGCCGTCTCGTCGGAATAGTTCATCATGAGTTCGTTGTAGCGGTCGAGGATCGCCTTCTTGGCGGCGACGCCCTCCATGACGTTCCCGAGCACAGTCTTTGCGGGATCGAGCTGCGGCTCCTGCGGCAGAAAGCCGACGGTTGCGCCTTCGGCGACCCAGGCCTCGCCGGTGTACTCGTGGTCGAGGCCGGCCATGATCCGGAGAACGGTCGACTTACCGGCGCCGTTGGGGCCGAGAATACCGATCTTCGCGTCCGGGTAGAACGAAAGATGGATGTTCTCCAGGACCTTCTTGTTGCCATAGGCCTTGTTGAGCCCGGCCATGTGATAGATGAACTGACGTGCCATAAGGGAATGCTCCGCATCGGAAGGGAAATTTGCCCGCTATGTAGGCGAATTATGGTGGCGGGGCAATCCGCCAAAGGCCTGCCCGCGCCAATCCCTTCCGACAAGCAACCGTCGCGGATCAACTGCGCCCGGCGGCGTCGGCGATCCCTTTGGCGCATTTGAACTCGGTCGTCCCGGCCGCCTGGATCAGGCTCTTAAGATCGGCCTTCCCCGAGAGGTCGCCGGAAAGTCCGATGGTGAGACCGGTTATGACGCTGCGGCCATTGACCGTCTGGCAACGCATGCGCACCCGGTCGCCGGCCCCTGCCCCGAAGCTCTGGTTAAAGGCGTGCTTGATCCCTTTTTCGTCAATCTCTGAACCGAGTTTGTCGGCAAAGAGAGCCTGCACGGCCGAATTGTTCAATTCATCGAGAAGACGCAGCTGCAGCTTGAAGTAATCCTCCGCTTTTGCCGTCTGGCACGTGCCACTTTGGAGCCATTGGTGGCGATCGAGGCCGGACTTGACACCCGGCATGGCGACAAGCAGGCGCGCAGCGGTCTCGTCGGCCATCGCAAGCTTCGGCAATTCCAGCCAGTCGCCCTTCCGATCGCGCGCCTTGAGTTCCGCCTCGACGCCGCAATAGCTTTTCTTCAGCGGCCAGAGGCCGTGAAGCGAGAAGTGCGTGGCATCGAAGCGCTCTGCCGTCTGATCCGCGCATTCGCTGCGGTTCGGCCGCGTTTCGCAAAATCCCGGCTGCCAGCTTACCGCCAGCACATACTGCGTCTTGCCGGAGTCTACCGCGCCCGTCGCTTCGTCCGTCGGCACTTCCTCGGCTGCGGCAAAGGAGGACAGTCCCAGCCCCAGAATGAGCGTTGCAACTCTCGCCAGATTCATTTTCACCCTCGCCCGCATTTCAAATAGCCTCCAACAAGAAAACAAAACGAGAACAGATATCGACAAAAGCGCGAAAATTGCAACCCCTAATCATCTTTTCCGGATTCGTTGTGACCTCATGCATAACAAGCAACAAGCGGCGATTGCCTTTGCGGCACAAATCGATTTGATATCGGCCGGAGTGCATTTCCGCTGAGAAGCGCATTTTCCGCTGGAAAGTGCTTCCGGTTCGCGCAACGGACGCTCCGTTGGCGACCCGCACGCGAGAGTCTGACGATTGTTCCGGGAGCATGGCATGTTCGGGCAGGTGAGGACGCATCAGAGCCCGACGGGTGCTGCGCTCGGCTGGCGCCATTTTACCGCCTCGATCGAACCGCGGGGCATCCTAATTGTAAGCCATGGGCTTGCGGAGCATTCCGGCCGCTATGCGCGCTTCGCCGAGGCGATGGCGAAACATGGCTTCCATGTCTATGCGCATGACCATCGTGGCCATGGCGAGAGCCGGGCGCCGGATGCCCCGCTTGCGACCTTCGCGCACCGCGACGGGGCGGCGAAGGTCATAGCCGACGTACGGGCGATGCGCGAAATGGCGGTCGCCAACCACCCCGGCCTGCCTGTTGTTCTCTTCGGTCATTCGATGGGCGGTCTCATCGCGCTCAACGCCGCCGAAACCGATCCCGGGCTTTACGACGCGGTTGCGGTCTGGAACTCCAATTTCCGCCCCGGCATTGCCGGCAGGGGTGGCCAGGCGATACTGGCGATCGAGAGGATGTTTAAGGGTTCGGATGTGCCAAGCCTGCTGCTGACGAAGCTCACCTTCGGCGCCTGGAGCAAGGCGATCGTCGATCGGAAGACCGATTTCGACTGGCTGTCGCGCGACGAAAGCGAAGTCGCCAAATACGTGGCCGATCCGCTCTGCGGTTTCGATGCGACGGTGTCGCTTTGGATCGACGTGTTCAAATTCGCCTTCGCGGGCGCCCGCGCGGACCGGCTGGCGCGGTTGGCCGCCAAACTGCCGGTCCATCTGGTCGGCGGCAGCGCGGATCCTTCGACGGTCAACGGTGCCGCCATTCGCTGGCTCGCCGAGCGAATGAAGGCACGCGGTATGACCGACGTGACTATTACCATCCATGACGGCATGCGCCACGAGACGCTCAACGAGATCGGCCGGGAGAAGGCAACCGAAGACTTCGCCACCTGGTGCCTGAAGGCGGTCGACAGGAAGCGCTGACGAGACGGAAGACCATGACCGACCTACCCCTGCCCAGAATCGCCGCCGGTCACGACCGCGTTTCCTATGGCCTGACGCTGATGGTCATCGCCGTTCTGATTTCGCCGCTGATCGACATTTTCGCCAAGCTCGCGATCGCCACGGTCCCGTCGGCCGAGATCACCGCCGTCCGCTTCCTGCTGCAGGTCGTCTTCATCCTGCCGGTCGTGATTATCCGCCGCAGCCTTTTCCACCTCACCTGGCGCAAGAGCGCGCTGCATGCGCTGCGAGGCGGGCTGCTGGTGCTGACCATGCTCTCCTTCATCACCACGCTGAAGGTGATGGAAGTGGCCGACGCGATCGCCATCTTCTTCGTCGAGCCGATCATCCTCACCATTCTCGGCAGCATCTTCCTCAAGGAAACGATTGGCTGGCGGCGTTACACAGCCTGCGCTGTCGGCTTCTTCGGTGCGCTCCTCGTCATCCAGCCGAGCATGCATGAGGTCGGCCTGATCGCGCTTCTGCCAATAGTCTCGGCCTTCGGGCTCGCCGTCTTCCTGCTCGTCACGCGCATGGTTGCGCAGAACGAGGATCCCTGGTCGATGCAGTTCCATGCGGGAATCTGGGGCGGCCTCTTCTGCCTCGTCCTGCTCTCGTTCGGCGAAGGCAGCGGCTCGAGCGTCTTCGATCCCGTTTGGCCGGAGGGCAACGCCTGGCTCTATCTGCTCGGCGTCGGCGTCAGCGCGACGATCTCGGGCGTGCTTGGTGTCTACGCCTATCGCGCCGCCCCGGCCTCGGTGCTCGCGCCGCTGCAATATCTCGAAATCGTCTCGGCGACGATCTTCGGCTGGCTGGTCTTCGGCGATCTGCCGGACGCGCTGAAGTGGCTGGGCATCGCAATCATCATCGGCTCAGGTCTCTATATTATCTGGCGCGAGCGTAGGGTCGAGAAGACGGCAAGCATCGCACCGGTCTCGCCGGCGATCTGAGGTGCCTGCAACCGGATAAGAATGAAAGAGCATTGGGAGGAATTCGGATGAAAACGGGTGGTCAGCTGGTTGTCGAGGCGCTGGTCGCAAACGGCGTCAGGCGGATCTCGTGCGTGCCGGGAGAGAGCTATCTGGCGGTCCTGGACGCACTCCACGACACCGACATCGGCGTCATCGTCTGCCGCCAGGAAGGCGGCGCGGCGATGATGGCGGATTGCTGGGGACGGCTCACAGGCGAGCCGGGTGTCTGCATGGTAACCCGCGGACCCGGCGCCACCAACGCCTCCGCCGGCCTTCATGTGGCCAGGCAGGATTCGATCCCGATGATCCTCTTCATCGGCCAGGTGCAGCGCGACGCGCGCGAGCGCGAGGCCTTCCAGGAAATCGAATATCGCCGCGCCTTCACCGAGGTTGCGAAATGGGTGGGAGAGATAGACGATCCGGCCCGTATCCCCGAATTCGTGACCCGCGCCTTTGCCGTCGCGACGTCCGGCCGGCCCGGCCCGGTGGTGCTGACACTCCCGGAGGACATGCTGACAGAGAGCACCGAGGCCCCCCTGGCCCGCCCCTACCAGCCGGTCGAAAGCCATCCAGGGCAGAGCCAGATCGCCCGGCTCGAGGAAATGCTCTCCGCAGCGAAACGGCCGATTGCCATTGTTGGCGGCACGCGCTGGTCTGCCGAAAGCGTCGCCGAGTTCCAGCGCTTTGCCGAACGCTGGAGATTGCCGGTCGGCTGCTCATTCCGCCGCCAGATGCTCTTCGACCACCTGAATCCGGTCTATGCCGGCGATGTCGGCATCGGCATCAACCCCGCGCTGGCCAAGGAAATCAAGGAGGCCGATCTCGTGCTGCTCGTCGGCGGCCGTTTTTCCGAGATGCCTTCTTCCAGCTACACGCTGCTCGACGTCCCCTACCCCAGGCAGACGCTGGTTCATGTCCATCCCGATCCCGGCGAGCTTGGCCGCGTCTACCGCCCGGATCTGGCAATCGCCGCGAGCCCGCGCGATTTCGTGGCGGCGCTCGGCGATGTCCGGTCCGCAGGCGAACCCGCGTGGTCCGCTCGCACCGCCGCAATGCACGAAGCCTATCTCAAATGGTCGACGCCTCCCGAGACAGGGCCCGGCGACGTGCAGATGGGGCCGATCATGAACTGGATCGAGGCGAATACCGCGCCGGACACGATCTTCACCAACGGCGCCGGTAACTACGCCACCTGGCTGCACCGTTTCCACCGCTTCCGCCGTTATGGAACCCAGGCCGCCCCCGCTTCAGGCTCGATGGGCTACGGCCTGCCGGCGGCAGTCGCGGCCAAGCAACTCCACCCAGAGCGCGAAGTCGTCTGCTTTGCCGGCGACGGCTGCTTCCTCATGCACGGGCAGGAGTTCGCGACCGCCATCCGCTATCAGCTGCCGATCATCGTGCTCGTCATCAACAACGGCATCTACGGCACGATCCGCATGCACCAGGAGCGCGAATATCCCGGCCGCGTCAGCGCCACGGACCTCACCAACCCGGATTTTGCAGCACTTGCGCGCGCCTATGGCGGCCACGGGGAAACCGTGGTGCGGACCGAAGAATTCGCCGATGCGTTCCTCAGAGCACGCGCCAGCGGCAAACCGGCCATTATCGAGATCAAGCTCGACCCGGAAGCGATCACGCCCACGCGAACGCTCACCGAAATTCGCAACGGTTGAGGGAGACAAGAGCCGAACTCCGACGCCAGCCCTTACAATCTCAATTGAGGTACTCTTCTTTACCCCTGTGCCCTGCCGCGCAGAGGGGTGCCGTAGCGGTTCGCTCGGCAGGCGGCAACCGATCCCGTCAGCTGCGGATGTGCTGCGTCTGCTGATAAACTGCGGTGGAGCGGGCGCCGGAACGGCAATAGCCGAGCATCGGGCGCTGGAACTCGTCCAATGCATCGACCATGCGGGTCACCGCATCGGCGGTCACGCCCATCGGACCCACGGGGATATGCGTGATTTCCAGGCCCAGCTCGGCGGCGCGCGCGGCGATCGCATCGAAGGTCGGCTGATCGGGGGTCTCGAAATCCGGGCGGTGGCAAACGATGGACTTGAACCCGAGCGCCTTGATCTCGTCGAGGTCCTCGACCGTGATCTGGCCGGAGACCGAGTATTCATCGTTGATCTGGCGAATGTCCATGATGATGCTTCCTCTGAACGGCGTTGCCCTGATTTAGGCCTGGCGTCAGGCGGCGTCAATCACAAGAGCGGTGTGATAAAGGTGGAGGCGGTTTTCCGCACACGGCTCGCCCTAGGGTCAGGACACCGTGAAGGCGAGCGCATAGCCGCACGACTGGCCGGGCTCGATGACGCCGAGTTCGCCCGATGCCGCCAGTTCCACCCGCTTTGCCAGGCGATGCGACGCCGGTTCGATGCTGATGACATTGGCGCCGGCGCGTTGGCATCGCCACATCTGCAGGAACGGCAGCGTGTCCGCACGAAACCAAACGGCAAGCCGCCGCCCGCCAAGCCCTGGCAACGGCGTCAGCGAAACCTCCGACCAACCGTCCTCGTGATGTGCCGGAATACAGAAATGGGCGCTTTCGCCCTCGCCGAACTGCCAGCCGCGCGATCCGCTTTCGAAAGAGGAACTGACTATATGCGTTTCGGGTCCGAGCAGCCGGCCACCGATATTCACGTGGTACATCATCATCGGCGCGAAGGCCGAGTCGCCGATGTTCGTTACCCGATCCTCAAGCATCACGCTTTGCCCGTTTTCGCTCACATGCCACCGACGCTCGACGGCCGCCTTGCCGCCACAAGCAAGATCCACCTCAGTCAGAGCCTCGCAACGAGTGCCGTCGGCGGACATCTCTGCCCGGATGACGGATGTGCCCGCAAGCGAACCGTGCAGAGGGTAGCGCCTCCCGTAGTCGCGGCCTTCGATGGGTTCGGGATGGCGGATGTGATCGGGACCGCAGGTAAAGAGAAAGCCGGCGAGCGCATGATCGATCCGCGGGTCGCCATCGGACGGGATTGCCGAACCGGGAGAAAGGTCCACACCATCGACCACGAAGGCGGCAATGTCGAGCGCCGACGAGCGATCGAACAGGAGGTGGCGAGAGACGCTGTCAGGCGTGCTGCTCAAGGTCGTTTCCATAAGTTGCTCCGGCTGGCGCTTGCGAATCACGCGCGGGTGCAAATGCATGATAAGGCAAAGCAAAACGCTGCGAGCATGATAATTCCGGCTGAACAATCCGGCCTTTAGAGCGTTACCGCCATAGACGGAGGAGGAATAAGGGCGAGGAACATCTCAGGCGCCCTGTCCGCCTCATTCTTCCCCGTTGAAACCGACGCCAGACCGATCTAGTACGGTTAACGGAACGGTCAGGATGAATTTTAACCAACCGTTCACGATGGATTCACTTTTTTCACATTAACGTCCAAATCGGCATGTACCGCCCGGATCTATCATCATGAAAACAGGTTCTATCGTGACGACTGCGACCCGTACCGGTCTCTCGCTTCTGGCCGCAGCCGGCCTCTTGATCGTGGAGCTTACACCTGCTTCCGCGCAGGAAGGCTATTACCGCGGCGGCGGCGATGTCATCCTGGTTACCCCGAACGGCGAAATTCTCGACTACATGCCGGGACGGGACGAGGTGCGCGCCATGCGTGACCACCGCGGCCGCACTGTTCTCGTCGATCCCTGGGGCAATATCGTCGCGACAGTGATGCCGTCGGACGGTTACGGCAGGGCGCGGCGCCGGCAAAGCGACGTCGACGTCTATTCGAACGACGGCTATGGATACCGCGACGATGGCTACCGCGACCGCGGCTACGGCTATTCCGAGCCCGGCGAGTTTACGGGCACGGTGCCGGACTACCGCGAGCCGGCCCCCGTCGAGCGCGAGGAACTGCGGGACAACCTGCCGGGCCTGATCGATGGCAGCGAGCAGGCGGCCTACGATCCCCAATATGACGAGCCATTTAGGCAGCCGATGCCGCCGGCGATCACGGTGAAGGGCAAATCGCGTGCGGAAATCGCCGCACTACAGGTGTTTCTTGACCGCGAGGGTTTCTCCCCAGGCGTGATCGACGGCAAGATGGGTTCGAACGTTACCAAGGCCATCGAAGCCTGGCAGCAGGCGACCGGCGAGACGCTCGATCCGAACAACACCGAAGACATTCTCGAACGGTTGCGTTTCAACGGTGGCCTGCCGATCACCACCTACACGATCACCGCTGCCGACGCGGCCGGGCCCTACGTCGCGGCGATCCCGGAAGACTATGCCCACAAGGCGATGCTTCCGCATCTCTCCTTCACGTCCACGGTCGAGATGCTCGGCGAGAAGTTCCACATGGATGAGAACTACCTGCGCGAACTCAATCCGGGCGTCGATTTTTCCATTCCGGGCACAATCATCAAGGTCATCAATCCGGGCCCGAACAAGGCGGGAAAGGTCGCGCGGATCGTGGCCGACAAGGGTCGCAAGCAGGTGCTCGCCTACGATGCGGCCGACAAGCTCATTGCCGCTTATCCTTCGACGATCGGCTCGTCGGACACGCCCTCCCCGTCCGGCATCGTGTCGGTCGAGCGTATCGCATTCGATCCGGGCTACACCTACAATCCGAAGATCAACTTCCAGCAGGGCGCGAACGACAAGATCCTGACCCTGCAGCCCGGACCGAACGGGCCTGTCGGCACGGTCTGGATCGCACTGTCGAAGCCGACTTACGGCATTCACGGCACCCCCGATCCGTCGAAGATCGGCAAGACCCAAAGCCACGGCTGCATCCGCCTTACGAACTGGGACGCTACCGAGCTCGGCAAGATGGTGAGCAAGGGCGTGACGGTCGAGTTCGTCGATTGATCCTGGAGCGCGCCCGGCGAAGCGCGCTCATCCCCCGTGATCCCGCCAGGACCCGGCTCTTTTGAAGGACGTGCGCAGGCGGTTTCGTGGCCGCATCTTGTGGCGGCCACCCGGCATTGCACGTCTTCATGACCTCATGAAACATTGTCATGAAAAACTTTGTGACAATGGTTCTATCACTGGCGAAAGTTTTCCATCACGATCAATCGGTGCAGGATAAAGTTGGGCGTTTCCGGCATTCTTCTCCCGCACTGAAGACAAAGGAATGTCCGCAATGGCAACGGAGCGTGCTCTCCCCAACCTCTGGCATGCGACGGCACCGGCCGCGCCTGAAACCGGTCCGCTCACAGGCGAGCTCGCCACCGATGTAGCCATCATCGGCGGCGGTTTTACCGGCCTGTCCGCCGCGCTGCACCTTGCGGAAAACGGCGTGAAGGCAACCTTGGTCGAAGCGCGGATGATCGGCTTCGGCGGCTCCGGGCGCAATGTCGGTCTCGTCAACGCCGGCATGTGGGTGAAGCCGGACGATCTCGTGGCAACCCTTGGCGCAGACGCTGGAAACCGCTTGTTGAAGGAGCTCGGCGACGGTCCGTCGCTTGTCTACGATCTCGTCGCGAAACACGGTATGCAGTGCGAAGCCGTGCGCAACGGCACGCTCCATATGGCTGTCGGCGCCGACGGCCTTAAGGACATCCAGGACCGCGAGGCGCAGTGGAAGAAGCGCGGCGCACCGGTCGAATTGCTGTCGGCCGACAAGACTCACGCGTTGTCCGGCGCCGAGGGTTTTGCCGGTGCGTTGCTTGACCGTCGCGCTGGAACGATCCAGCCACTCGCCTACGCAAGAGGGTTGGCGCGCGCCGCCCTCGCCGCCGGCGCCAGGATCTTCACCGACACACCTCTGTTTGCCGCCGAGCGCCAGGGTGATCTTTGGAAGCTTAAGGCCGGCCGGGGCAGCATTACCGCCCGGCACGTCATTCTGGCGACCAACGCCTATGGTGACCTCGTTCCCGACGCGCCGTGGAAGGCCTACACCCAGGAACTGACGATCCTCCCCTATTTCCAGTTCGCCACCAATCCGCTTCCTGAAAAGGTCGCAACGCGAATCCTGCCTGAGCGTCAGGGCACTTGGGATACCGGGCTCGTGATGACCTCGTTCCGAATGGACCAGCAGAACCGGCTGATCTTCGGTTCGATCGGCCGCCTCGACGCCATAGCCGAGGGCACGCATCGCGCCTTCGCGGCCCGCTCGCTGCGCAAGCTCTTCCCCTATATCGACGATTTTCGTTTCGAGTACTGGTGGGACGGCAGCATCGGCATGACGACCAATAACCTGCCCGCCATGCACGTGCTCGCGCCGAATGTCATCTCCGTGAGCGGCTACAATGGCCGCGGCATTGCGCCCGGAACCGTCTTCGGGCGCGCGCTCGCCCATCACGTCATGGGCGATGCATCCGCAGTTCCGCTCGCTGAAACGCCGATCACGCCGGATCCGTGGCGGACCGTAAAATCGGCCTTCTATCACGCCGGCGCGCAGGCAAAGCACTTCGTCGACCGGCGCTTCTGAGCCATTCTTCCCGCGCCTCACCGAGCACAATGAACCTCTAAGCTCTCGTCATCCTGTGCTCAGGGATGACGAGCGTGTGAGGCTGTGCTCCGCCCAGCAACCTAAGCCGCCGCTAGGTAGCCCGGTGCACCACTGGCACTGGCACTGCCGGAGGTCCTGAATGCGCGGAGACGTCGTGCAATCTGCTCGGCTTCCGCCGTCAGCGCCTGGCTCGAGGCGTTCGCCTGCTCCACCATCGCCGCGTTCTGCTGGGTGATCTGGTCCATCTGGCTGATGGCACTGTTGACTTCCTGCAGGCCGGTCGCCTGCTCGGCTGTGCTCGCGCGGATCGCACCGAAGACCGAGCTTACCTCCACCACCTGCGCCACGATCTGCTGCAGCGATTGGGCCACCTTGTTGACCGAGTTGACGCCGTCCTCGACCTGCTCACGCGATTTCGCGATCAACGACTGGATATCCTTGGCCGCCTCGGCACAGCGCTGCGCGAGCGCGCGCACCTCGGAGGCGACGACCGCAAAGCCCCTGCCCGCCTCGCCGGCGCGCGCCGCCTCGATGCCGGCATTGAGCGCCAGCAGATTGGTCTGGAAGGCGATCTCGTCGATCACATCGACAATGCGGGCGATGCTCGCCGAGGACGCCTGGATTTCCTGCATGACGCCGATGGCGTAGCTGACGACTTCGCCGCCTTGCTCGGCATTGGCGCGTGCGGCAATGACAGTCGAATTGGCCTGGTCGGCGCCCTCGGCCGTCTGACGCACCGTGCGCGTCACCTGTTCCACCGCGGCTGCAGTTTCCTCGAGATTGGCCGCCTGTCGTTCGGTGCGTTTTGCGAGATCGTCGGCAGCATCGGCGATTTCCTTGGCGTTCAGGTGAATCTGGCTGGCGCCGGCACCGATCCCGCCGATGACCCGAGCCAGTTCGCTGATGGCGTGATTGAAGTTTTCGCGAAGCTCGCCGTAAGCCTCCGGCAGGTCGGACGTTATGCGCGCAGTCAGATCGCCATCGGAAATCTGTTTCAATGCCGCGCCGAACGTGTGGCTGACGAGTTCCCGCTCGCCGGCAAGCACCTCCTCCTGCACGGCGCGCTGCTTCGTCACGTCGGAGGCGTCCATATAAACCGAGATGGAGAGGTCCATGTCGAGGAAGACGCCCTTGATCAGGCTCGCCAGCATCGCGCCCATCTCTTCCGCCGAGGTCGTCTGGCGGGAGAAGACGCCACCCTTCGGCCAATGCGCCTTCACAACTGCACCGATCAGGTGCTCCGCAATCAGCGCATAGCCGCCGATATACCAGCGGGGCTCGAGGCCGATCCTGGCGTGAACCTGGCCGATCGTGCGTACCTTGGCGCCATATTCGGCGTTGAAATTCGCGTCGACGATATTGCTCCAATGACCGAGCTGCGCGTTCTTGGCACGGTTGATGTGTCCGTCGGACGAGAAGAAGACGTTGGTGTCCGGCGTCTGCTTCACTTTTGCATAGAAGCGGTCGAGCGCAGGTCCGAGCTCCTTCTGCAGGATCGGCTTCAGCGCCCGTAAATTTGTCTTGGCGGCTTCATCCAGTGCCATGAAATTGAGACGGCCGGCGATATCCTGGCCGCCTGTGGAGGGTTCCGTCTTCATCCGTGAACTTCCCTGCATAGAGCTCGATGGGTCATGGAAGGTCGGAACCGCGGATGCTGCGCAGTGCATCGGGAACCCGTCGCCGCGTTCATGGCGGCCGCGCCAATAAGACATTGAGGCGTATTCACTTTCCATCGGCAGGGTTAAAAGACCATGGTAAAGGAAGCCTTACGCGCGACAGCCATTCGATGCAGCGACGACAAAAGATTCAACCGGAACTGACGAACATCAATTCTGGTCCGCAGAAAGGTGATGATCGCGTTGGCCGCGACGTGACTACGCGGCGCGCAGTTGCGCCCAGGACGGCACCCGCGAAGCCCAGGAGCGTTGCGGGCGAGCGGGCAAAAGCGCCTGGACCTCTTGAGCAAGCGCAAGTGCATTCTCGCGCGCCTTGTCGAGATTGCTGACACGGCCCGCATCCATCGTCTGCAGCGTTCCGCCGCATTCGAAAATCTCGCGATAGGCGGCGCGTTCGACGATCGGCGTTTCGAGCATTGCAACACCGCGCGACGCGAGCAGCGTTTTGATCGTCTGAAGTGCACGCGTAGTCACCAGCGAATTGACGCGCGTAAGCACCACGGAATGCTTGATGCGCACCGTCGCCCTTTGTTCGATATGGCGGATCAGTTCCAGGATCTGGACGGCGCCCTGCGCGTCCATCGCGCACCCCTGGACCGGAATCAGCACCTGATCGGACAGGCCGAGCGCCAGCGCGACGATCGCATCCTTGGCGCCAGCGAGATCGATCACGATGAAATCGGCCTCGTCTTTCAGTTCGCGAATATGACAGGGCAGCGACGCCGGCGTGATGTGCGAGATCACTTCGAGATTGGCGACGTGGCCGGAAACTTCCGACCAGCGTGTGATCCAACGCTGTGGATCCGCGTCGAGCACCACCACCCTGTTGCCCTGTCTCGCCAGTTCCGTCGACAGGATCAATGCCGCCGTCGTCTTGCCGGCGCCGCCTTTTGCGTTGGCAAATGTGATGACCGCCATCTTCCACCTCATTCCGTCATTGTTTCGAGGCCCGGCCGAAGCATCGGCGGCGCCCTTAACAAAGCCTTTCAGAACATGGTTAACGAAATGGAAATTTTGGCGGGCAAAGATTAACCGCCGATCTGGCTACCGACCGCAGAGAAACAAAAAAGCCCCGAGAACCAGGCTCTCCGGGCTTAGGAAAAATTAACGCGCTTCCGGCTCAGATGCTTTCTCTGAACAGTTTTTTCGCCGCGTCGAGGGTCAGTTCAACCGGGTTGCCGCCAGCCGTCGGATCGACGATCGCCATTTCCGCCATTTCATCGATGCGATCGGTGCCGACGCCGAGCGCGGAAAGTTTGTCCGGCACGCCAAGCTCCTCACGCAGCTTCAACACGTAGTCATAGAAACCGTCGAACCCGCCGGCGATGCCGAGATAGGCAGCAGCGCGCGCGATCTTGTCCTCGATTGCCGGCCGGTTGAAGCGCAGCACCGGCGGCATCACGACGGCATTGGTCATGCCGTGATGCGTGTTGTAGATCGCACCAACTGGATGAGAGAGCGAATGGATCGCGCCGAGCCCCTTCTGGAACGCGACCGCACCCATCGCCGCGGCACTCATCATGTTCGCACGCGCTTCGATATCCGCGCCGTCCTTGTATGCGCGCGGCAGGTATTCCTTGACGAGACGCATGCCTTCGAGCGCAATACCCGCCGACATCGGATGGTAGAAGGGCGAGGAGTAAGCCTCCAGGCAATGGGCGAAGGCATCCATGCCCGTACCGGCGGTGATGACCTTGGGCATGCCGACCGTCAGCTCCGGATCACAGATCGTTACCCCCGGCAGGAATTTCGGGTGGAAGATCACCTTCTTCACGTGGCTTGCCGAATTGGTGATGACGCTGGCACGCCCCACCTCCGAGCCGGTGCCGGCGGTCGTCGGCACAGCCACGATCGGCGCAATGCCTTCCACGCTCGCGCGTGTCCACCAGTCGCCGATATCCTCGAAGTCCCAGACCGGCCGCGTCTGGCCGACCATGAAGGCGACGCATTTGCCGAGATCGAGACCGGAACCACCGCCGAAGGCGACGACGCCGTCATGGCCGCCGTCCCTGAACGCCTTCACGCCGGCTTCCAGGTTTCTGTCGTTCGGGTTCGGGTCAACGTCGGCGAAGATGGCGCGTCCGAGGCCGCCCGCCTCCAAAGTGTCGAGCGCGTGCTGGGTGATTGCCATCGGCGCAAGGCCACGGTCGGTCACGAGCAGCGGCTTTTTCATGCCGAGAGCCTTGCAGTGGTCGGCAAGCTCCATGATCCGGCCCGCGCCGAACTTGACGGCGGTCGGATAGCTCCAGTTGGCGGTAATCGTCATGCGGTTACTTTCTTCAGGTGATAGGATTTCGGGCGGGTGAGATTGTGGAAGCCGAGGATCGAAAGAGAACCGCCGCGGCCCGTTTCTTTGACCCCCGTCCAGCAAAGCGCCGGGTCGAGATAGTCGGCGCGGTTCATGAAGACGGTACCGGTTTCGAGATCACGGCCGATGCGGGACGCGCGTTCGGCGTCTTTCGTCCAGAGCGAAACGGTCAAGCCATACTGGCAATCGTTCATCAGTTCGATCGCCTCGGCGTCGTTCTTCACCTTCATGATGCCGACCGCCGGCCCGAAGGTTTCCTCGCGCATGAATTCCATCGAATGATCGACATCGACGAGGATCTGCGGCGCGAGATAGGCGCCGCCGTCATCCTGCGGGAAAAGCTTGGGATCGATCAGCGCCTTGGCGCCCTTCGAAACGGCATCGGCGATCTGGCGGCGCACTGTTGCGGCAAAGCGCTTGTTGGCCATGGGCCCCAGCGTCGTCTCCGGATCGAGCGGATTGCCGAGCTTGTAGTTGGAAACCCAGGCAACCGATTTCTCGACAAATGCGTCGTAGAGCGATTCGTGCACATAGATGCGCTCGATGCCGCAGCAGCACTGGCCGGAATTGTAGGTTGCGCCGTCCATCAGCGTGTCGACAGCGGCGTCGGGATCCGCGTCCTCCATCACATAGCCGGGGTCCTTGCCGCCAAGCTCGAGGCCAAGGCCGGTGAAGGTTCCGGCTGCGGCTCGTTCGATCGAGCGCCCCCCTTCGACCGAGCCGGTGAAATTGATGAAGTCGAAGCTCTTGGAGGCAATCAGCGCCGCCGTCGTGTCGTGATCGAGGAAAAGGTTCTGGAACACATCCGCCGGAACGCCCGCCTCGATGAAGGCGCGCACCATGCGTTCGCCGACAAGGATCGTCTGGCTCGCATGCTTGATGATGACCGTGTTGCCGGCCATCAGCGCCGGGGCGACCGTATTGATCGCGGTCATGTAAGGGTAGTTCCACGGTGCGATGACGAAGACGACGCCATGCGGCTCGCGCTCGATGCGCCGCTCGAAGCGGTCGCTCTCTTCGACAATGATCGGCTTCAGCGCATCGGCGGCGATCGAGGCGACATAGTTGGAACGCTCGTTGAAGCCCTTGAACTCGCCGCCATAGCGCACCGGCCGGCCCATCTGCCAGGCAAGCTCGGGCACGACCTCGTCGACCATCTCGTTCAGCCGCGCGACGCCCGCGAGCACGAGCTTGACGCGCTCCTCGATCGGGCGCTTTGCCCAGTTTTTCTGCGCCAGACGCGCATGGGCCACGGCCTGTCTGGCGAGTTCCAGCGGCATTGCGGGGCGCTCGGCATAGACTTCGCCGTTCACCGGGGAAATGCATTTGATCATCGTCATGATCGTCATCCTGCTTTTGCTTTCAATTGAATTTTCCCCTCCCCGTTTTTTCCCCGCGGCACAAGAAGGAGGGGGTGCGGATGGCATAGCCTCGTCCAACCCGATGTCTCCGCAAGTGGCGACGGCTCAGGCGAGGCGCCGCGCCAGGGAAGCCCCTCCCCCTTGTGGAGAGGGGGTGGGAGGGAAATTCTTACGCCCTTTCGAAACCGCGCGCGACCTCCCAGTCGGTCACGCGCCGGTCATATTCCTCCTGCTCCCAGCGTGCCGCGCGGGTATAGTGGTCGATGACGTCATCGCCGAAGGCGGCGCGTAACATCTTCGAACTGGTCAGCGCCTCGGTCGCATCCCTCAGCGTATGCGGGATCTCGCGTATGTCCTTGCCGTGATAGGCATCGCCGACGAACGGCGCTTCGAGTTCCATCTTGCCTTCAATGCCGGAAATGCCGGCGGCGATCAAAGCGGCAAAGGCCAGGTACGGGTTGAGGTCGGAACCGCCGACGCGGCATTCGATGCGGATCGCCTTGGTGTCCTCGCCGCAGAGGCGATAGCCGGCGGTGCGATTGTCCTTGCTCCAGATCGCCTTGGTGGGCGCGAAGGTGCCCGCCATGAAGCGTTTGTAGGAGTTGATGTAAGGCGCGAGGAAATAAGTGATCTCGCTCGCATGGGTCAGAAGACCGGCCACATAGTGCCGCATCAGCTCGGACATGCCGTAGCGCGCGCTCTTATCGAAGAAGAGCGGCGTCTCCCCGTCGGTGCTCCAGAGCGATTGGTGGATATGCGAGGAGGAGCCGGCGGCCGAATAGTTCCACTTGGCGAGGAAGGTGATGGCCTTGCCGCGCTGCCAGGCGATTTCCTTGCAGCCGTTCTTGATGATCGCATGGCGGTCGGCCATGGTCAGAGCATCGGCATAGCGGACGTTGATTTCCTCCTGGCCGGCCGAGGCCTCGCCCTTGGAATTTTCGACCGGGATGCCGGCCCCCTGAAGACCATTGCGGATCGCCCGCATCACGTCCTCTTCCTTGGTCGTCTGGAAGATGTGGTAGTCCTCGTTGTAGCCGCTGGCGAGCTGCAGGTCGCGATAGCCGGACTGGCGCGCATCGTCGTAGGATTGGTCGAAGAGGAAGAATTCGAGCTCGCTCGCCATGAAGGCCTTGAGACCCATCGCCTCGAGGCGCGCGATCTGCTTCTTGAGGATCGCCCGGGGCGAATGCGGCACCTCTTCGTGCGTGTGGTGGTCGAGCACGTCGCAGAGCACCAGCGCCGTACCTTCGAGCCACGGAATGCGCCGGAGCGTCGCAAGATCCGGCCTCATCGTATAGTCGCCGTAACCCTTCTCCCAGCTCGTCGCCTTGTAGCCGGAGACCGTCTCCATCTCGAGGTCGGTCGCAAGCAGATAGTTGCAGCTATGCGTTTCCTTCCATGCGCTTTCGACGAAATATTCCGCATGGAAGCGCTTGCCCATCAGGCGCCCCTGCATGTCCACCTGGCAGGCGAGCACCGTGTCGATGTGGCCTTCGGCCACATCCTCTTTCAGTTCCTCGAACGAATAGCTCATGAAAGTGTCATCCCATGTTTCGGTACGGCCGTTCCCGTGGCCGCAAAAAATGAGGCGGAAGCCGCAGTCGCGGCCCGCCCTCTTGTTGTTTGATCAAGCTTCCCCGACGGCCTTTTCGGCTGCGGCGATTTCTGCCTGGCGGCGCGCAACTTCCTCGCCGATCGGCGGCCCACGGAACCGGCGGCTCTCGAAACCGAACCAGACGATGCCGGTCACGATCAGGAAGCCGACAGTGATGTAGAGCGCCCAATCGTTCGGCGGTTGAATGCCGATGACGAAGATCAGCACCATCGCGATGATCGACAGGATCGCGAAGAGCTTGAACATGCCCTCGCCGAGATTCCAGGGACCCATCTTGTCCCACTTCGATGTTCCCCAAGCGAAAAGGCCGAGCGTGATCGGGATCACGAAGGAGAAGAACAGGAAGATAACCGTGCAGGAGACGACGATGGTGTAGACTGGCGTTTCGCCGATCGAGACGAGCGACGATCCCCAGACGAAGAGCACAGAGAGGATCGAACCCGTCCAGATCGCCGCAACCGGCGTGCGGTAGGTAGGGCTCACCTTCGAAAGCGGCTTGGAGGCCGGCAGGCCGCCATCACGCGAGAAGGCGAAAATCATGCGCGAGACCGAAGTTACCGTTGCCAGGCCGCACAGCCACTGGCTGACGAAGATGGCGAGATAGAGGATGTCCTTGATGACCGGGTTCACCTGAGCGTCCATCGCCCAGAAGAACACGTTCCAGCCCTGCTTCGCCGCTTCGTCCATGTTCGGGATCATCAGCACGAAGGCGCACAGCATGATGTAGCCGAAGAGTGCCGACCAGAGCACGGAGGAGACCATGCCGCGCGGAACGGAATGGGCGGCCTTAATCGTCTCCTCCGACGTGTGCGCCGAGGCATCATAACCGGTGATGGTGTAGATCGGAAGCAGCAGTGCGAGCAGGAACACCCAGGTTCCGGATGTCTGTGGCCAGACATTGCCGCCCGCTTCGCCCGAATAGTTTGAGAAGGTGAAGAGCCTGCCGATCTCGTAGGTATCGGCCGCCGCAAGGCAGACGACGCCCAGCAGAATCGAGGTCGCGAAGATCAGATAGCCCGAGAAGTCGGTGAGCTTCGCCGTCAGCCCGATCCCCATGTGGTTCACGAGCGCCTGCAGGCCGGTGATGATCGCGAGGAAGACAATGCGCGTCGTCGTGGTGTCTTCGAGGCCGAGATAGGGCGTCCCGAACGAACCCATGAAGAAGTAATAGGTGCCGACGTTGATAGCACCGAGAACCGTGACGAGGCCGAGCAGGTTGAACCAGGCGGTCAGCCAGCCGGTGAAGCGGTTGCCGAGGATCGAGCCCCAGTGATAGAGGCCGCCGGCGGTCGGATAGGCCGAACCGATCTGCGCCATGGCAACGGCGAAGACGAGCGAAATGAAGCATCCGAGCGGCCAGCCGATGCCGATCGAGGCGCCGCCGGCGCCGGAAGTCGCTTGCGCCAGCGAGTTGATGCCGCCCGACAGAATGCAGATGATTGAGAACGACACGGCGAAGTTCGAGAACTGGCTCATGCGCCGCTCGAGCTCCTGAGCGTAGCCCATCGAATGCAGGACCTGCATGTCCTGCTTCTTATCGATATCGGTATAGTCTGACATCTTCTTCCCCTGTTTCTCCATGACCTCGCGCGACATTGCAGGAGGCCCCATCACACCGTTCCCATCGGAACGGAACCGCGGCTTTGCCGCTCCCCAGGGTCTTCTTATCGTGCCGGAAGGGTGGCCGCGCTCTTTGCGAGCAGCCCCTCCAGATAATCAGCCATGACCCTCTGGCTGATCTCGTCTCGAATGAGATCGTTTCTGATCTCGATCATCACGTTCGGCAGGCCGTTTCGTACGCCGTATTCCACCAGACTGTGCGTAACGCCGTCCGCCGGCCCGTAGGGCTCATTCCGGCGAATGTCGTAGGCGACCTCTCCGTCCGTAGCGATCGCGAGCATGCGGTCGGCAAGCCGGCTGTCGGCATCGTGCAGGATCCCGATTTCGACGGTGCGCGGGTTGCCGAAATAGATGGGCGTGAAACTGTGCATGGTGACAAGGACGAGGCGCCGCCCGGCGGCCTTGCGTTCGGACACGAACCGCGCCACGGCATCACGAAACGGCAGATAGATCTCCTCCACCCTCGCCTGCCGTTCTGCGGCAGACATCGCCCTGTTGCCCGGCACCTCGTAGATTTCGCTGACGGCCGGCATCGCCGCGTCGGACTCGGGCGGCCGATTGCAGTCATAGGCAAGGCGAGAAAAACGTTGATGGATGAGCGTGCCATCGAGCCTCTCGGCAAGATGCCTGGCGACCGCCAGCGCGCCGGGGTCCCAGGCGATGTGGCTCTCCAGTGCATCTTTTGAAAGGCCCAGCGTCCCCAGGCGCTCTGGCAGGAGGCGCGACGCGTGCTCGCAGACGAAGAGGAAGTCTCCCTTCCCGTCCGCATTGTCGATGGCGACCGGATGGCCCTCTGCCTGCGTCAAAAGTCCCGTCAAAACCGGCACCCCCAAATTGCCTCGTCAGACGCTCTTAATGAAGAGAATTCTTCACGAATCGGGGAGTGTCAACGAGAATCTGAAACGATCTCTTCAAAAAGCTCATTGACTCCGATTGTCACAGCGATGTTTAATTCGTCACAAGCTGGCGCAGACCAGTTCAGGGGCACGACATTGACCAGCAAAGCGGCATCCATGACGGTGTCGGATGTGATCAACGCACATTTCGCGGCGCTGACGCGCGCCGAAAAGCGATTGGCGGAAACACTTCTCGACAACTATCCCGTCTCCGGACTCGGTTCGATTACGACGGTCGCCGAGAACGCCGGCGTTTCGACGCCAACCGTGGCGCGCATGGTCCAGAAGCTGGGCTTCCGCGGATTTCCGGACTTTCAGTCAAGGCTCCACCAGGAGCTCGAGGCGACGATTTCCAATCCGATCGCCAAGCATGATCGCTGGGCCGCCAGCGCCCCCGGCACGCACACACTCAACCGGTTCGCCGACGCGGTCATGGGAAACATGCGCCAGACGCTGTCCCAGATAGAACCGCGCGAATTCGACCAAACCGCCACCCTGATCGCCGATCGCAAGCGCAATATCTATCTCGCCGGCGGGCGCATCACTCGGTCGATTGCGGACTACTTCTTCACCCATCTCCAGGTCATCCGCACCGGCGTTACTCAGATCGCCGCGAACCCGAGTTCCTGGCCGCACTACGTCTTGGACATGAGGCAGGGCGACGTTCTGATCCTGTTCGATATCCGCCGGTACGAACAGGAAATGGAAACGCTTGCCCGCTTCGCCCGTGATCGGGGCGTCGAAATCGTCCTCTTCACCGACCAGTGGGGTTCGCCGGTCGCCAAGTCCTCTTCCAAGGTCTTCCGCGCGCAGATCGAAGCGCCCTCGGCCTGGGATAGTTCGGTCATGCTGCTCTTTCTCGTCGAGGCGCTGATCGAAGCCGTGCAGAACATGACCTGGGACGAGACACGGGACCGGATGAAGATGCTTGAAGGCCTGTTCGATTCGACGCGCATCTTCCGCAGGCCGGTCTAGGGAGGAACCGGCTGTGCTTATGAACCAAGCTTCACAAGGTACCAGCGGCTGCTGTGCAAACCGGGGCGACCGCCGTCCAGCGACCGACACGTATGGCGCGAACGGGACAGAGCCTGTCACACAGGTTTCATCGCGTCTCATTAACAGCATCGCCGAAAATTACAACGAACGAAAGCACATAAGGAGAACGTCAGTGATTTCAAAGACTCAACGCCTGCTCTCGCTTTCCACTGCCATGCTGCTCGCAACGTCGGCCATCGCCGTCGCCGAGCCGAGCGAGGAGCTTATCGCCGCCGCCAAGAAGGAAGGCACGCTGACCACGATCGCGCTTCCGCACACCTGGTGCGGTTACGGCGACGTTATTGCGGGCTTCAAGGCCAAGTACGGCATCGAAGTCAACGAACTGAACCCGGACGCCGGTTCGGGTGACGAAATCGAAGCCATCAAGGCCAACAAGGGCAACACCGGCCCGCAGGCACCGGACGTGATCGACGTCGGGCTGTCCTTCGGTCCGTCGGCGAAGGCCGAAGGCCTGATCCAGCCTTACAAGGTCTCGACCTGGGACACGATCCCGGATAGCGCCAAGGACGCCGAAGGCTACTGGTATGGCGACTATTACGGCGTTCTCTCGTTCGTGGTGAACACCGACATCGTCAAGGACGTGCCGAAGGACTGGGCCGACCTTAAGAAGCCGGACTATGCGAATGCGGTCGCGCTCGCCGGCGATCCGCGCGCGTCCAACCAGGCCGTCCAGGCCGTCTACGCCGCCGGCCTTTCCGCCGGTGAGAAGGACGCAGCCAAGGCCGGCGAGGCTGGCCTCGCTTTCTTCGCCGAGGTCAACAAGGCCGGCAACTTCGTTCCGGTGATCGGCAAGTCCGCCTCGCTCGCGCAAGGCTCCACCCCGATCATCATCGCCTGGGACTATAACGGCCTCTCCTGGCGCGACAGCCTGAACGGCAACCCGCCGGTCGAGGTCGTCGTTCCGGCTTCGGGCGTCGTCGCCGGCGTCTACGTCCAGGCAATCTCGGCCTTCGCACCCCATCCGAATGCCGCCAAGCTTTGGATGGAATACCTCTATTCCGACGAAGGTCAGCTCGGTTGGCTGAAGGGCTATTGCCACCCGATCCGCTTCAACGATCTCGCCAAGAACGGCAAGATCCCGCAGGAGATGCTCGACAAGCTGCCGCCGGCAGCGGCCTATGAAAAGGCCGTCTTCCCGACGCTCGAAGAGCAGGAGGCCGGCAAGACGGCAATCACCACCAAGTGGGATAGCGTCGTCGGCGCCAACGTGCAGTAATCAGAAGATCGGCCTCCCCTCCGCACGCGTGGCGGGGAGGCTTCCCTTGACGGCGGACGACCGAAACGCAATGACCACGACAACAGCCGCAGCACCTCTGATCAGCAAGCGGGCGATTATCGATTGGCTCGGCATCGCGCCGTTCATGATTTTCGCGCTGATGTTCCTGATCGTCCCGACCCTCTATCTCGTGACCGGCGCCTTTCTGACGCCGGAGGGCGAACTCACTTTCAAGAACATCGCCGATCTCTTCACGCCCTCGATTCTCTCCGCCTACTGGATCTCTATCCGGGTCTCGGTCGCCTCCTCGCTCGGCGGCGCGCTGATCGGTTTCTTTCTCGCCTGGGCGATCGTGCTCGGCGGTGTGCCTGCCTGGGTCCGCTCCGGCCTTCTCACCTTTTCCGGCGTCGCCTCGAACTTTGCCGGCGTGCCGCTCGCCTTCGCCTTTCTGGCGACGCTCGGCCGCACCGGCCTCGTGACGGTTTTCCTGCGCGACTGGTTCGGGTTCAATCTCTACTCGACCGGCTTCAACCTCCTGAGCTTCTTCGGCCTCACCATCACCTACATGTATTTCCAGATCCCGCTGATGGTGCTGATCCTGACGCCGGCGCTCGACGGCATGAAGAAGGAATGGCGCGAGGCATCCGAGATCCTTGGCGCCTCGACTTGGCAATACTGGCGCATGGTGGCGCTGCCGATCCTCTGGCCGAGCCTGCTCGGCACGACACTCCTGCTTTTCGCCAACGCCTTCGGCGCAATCGCCACGGCCTACGCGCTCACCGGCAGTTCGCTCAACATCGTGCCGATCCTGCTCTATGCGCAGATCCGCGGCGACGTGCTGCATAACCCGAACCTCGGTTATGCACTGGCGCTCGGCATGATCGTCATCACCGGCATTTCCAACATTCTTTATATCTGGCTGCGGATGCGCGCCGAACGGTGGCAGAAATGAAAGCACAACGCCTCGGCGCCTGGATCGCGATCGCCATCGGGGCGGGTTACTTCGTCATTCCGCTGCTCGGCACGCTGGAGTTCTCGCTGCGCATGCGGCGCGGCCAATATTCCTTTGATGCGTACCAGTCGGTCTTCTCCGACATCCAGTTCCGCGAAACCTTCGGCTATTCGATGTTGATGGCGCTCCTGACCATCATCTTCGGCATGTTGCTCGTCGTGCCGACCGCCTACTGGGTGCGGCTGCGGCTGCCGCAGGTGCGACCGGTCGTGGAATTCATCACGCTGCTGCCGCTCGTCATCCCGGCGATCGTCATCGTCTTCGGCTACCTGCGCCTCTACAACTCCTCATCGATCCTGCCGTTGACCGGCTCGACCTCCGGAACGAACGCGCTCCTGATGTTCTCCTATATGACACTGTCGCTCCCCTACATGTACCGCGCCGTCGACACCGCCATGCGGGCGATCGACGTCAGGACGCTGACGGAAGCGGCCGAGAGCCTCGGCGCCAAATGGCCGACGATCCTCTTCCGCTGCATCTTCCCGAATGTGATGAGCGGCGTGCTGTCGGGTTCCTTCATCACCTTCGCGATCGTGATGGGCGAATTCACGATGGCAGCGCTGCTCAACCGGCCGGCCTTCGGCCCCTACCTGCAGCTCGTCGGCGCCAACAAGGCCTATGAACCTTCGGCGCTCGCCGTCATCGCGTTCGCCATCACCTGGCTCAGCATGGGTCTGATCCAGCTCGTATCCCGATTCCAGAAATCCGCTCCGGCCAAGGCTTGATCACATGGCATTCCTGACACTGACCAATATCCAGAAGTCTTTCGGCCCGGTTCAGGTCGTGCACAACTTCAACATGGGCATCAACAAGGGTGAGTTCGTTTCCTTTCTCGGCCCTTCGGGTTGCGGCAAGACCACCATCCTGCGCATGATCGCTGGCTTCGAAGCCCCCTCGGGCGGCTCCATCGTCATCGACGGCAAGGACCAGGGCGCGTTGAAGCCCAACCAGCGCAACATCGGCATGGTGTTCCAGGCCTATGCGTTGTTCCCGAACATGAACGTGCACGACAACGTCGCCTTCGGCCTCAAGGTCGCGGGGGCTCAAAAAGCGGAAATTGATCAACGGGTGAAGCAGATGCTCGGGCTCATCAAGCTCGAGCACCTGGCGGACCGCTTTCCCTATCAATTGTCCGGCGGCCAACAGCAGCGCGTGGCGCTCGCCCGCGCGCTCGCCGTCAAGCCGCAAGTGCTGCTGCTCGATGAGCCCCTCTCCGCCCTCGACGCGAAGATCCGCGTGTCCCTGCGCGAGGAGATCCGCCAGATCCAGCAGCAACTCGGCATCACCACCGTCTTCGTGACGCACGACCAGGAGGAGGCGCTGTCGATCTCCGACCGGATCGTCGTCATGAATGCCGGCCACGCCGACCAGATCGGCACCCCCTTCGAGATCTACAACACGCCGGCAACCCGTTTCGTCGCCTCCTTCGTCGGCACGCTGAACATCATCGAGGGCAAGGTCGCGGACCCGGCAAGCGGTGCCGTCACCATTGGTGATCAGCGGATTTCGCTGAAAGCGCCAATCGCCGGCATGAAGGGCGGCGACAGCATTTCGCTCGCCCTGCGCCCCGAGGCCGGCTCGATCGTCGAAAGTGCCAAGGGCGACACGGCGCTTGCGGGCGAAGTCATCTCCACAAGCTTTCTCGGTTCCGTCATCCGCACCAAGCTGCGCGTCGGCAGCGACATCATCTCCTTCGACACGTTCAACGATCCGGGCCTCACCCCGCCAGTCTCCGGCGAAAACGTCACATTGCGCTTCGCCGCCAAAGACCTGCTCGTCATCCGCGAATAGGCGCTCTGATCGTCGGAATGCTTGTTCCTGCGAGACGCCGGCGTTGGAAAAATCTGTCGCGAATTCCCGTCTTTGCGTCGCAGTGTGCGTTTGACCGCGCGTCGCCGGTCTATATATAGTCGCGAGCGTTCTCAGGGCGGGGCGAAATTCCCCACCGGCGGTAGCGGCCACTTGGTCCCATTGACCATAGGGCCGAAGCCCGCGAGCGCTTTGGACAACTATTGATACCGATTCAACGGATCATGCAGTGTCCAAAGGTCAGCAGATCCGGTCGAATTCCGGAGCCGACGGTTACAGTCCGGATGGAAGAGAGCAAGCAGGAGCGGAGTCCCTTCTCGGGCTCTCCGCGCGTGCGTGTTCGCCCGACGGGATCATTGGAAAACGCCAAACCCTGAAAGGCTCGAGACCATGACCATTCTTTCCCAACCCGCCGCCAGGATTGCGATTATCCGCGCCCGCTGGCACGCCGATATCGTCGATCGTTGCGTCGAGGCTTTCGTCGCGCAGTGGATGAAGGTCGGCGGCAACGCCGCCGACGTCGAGATCTTCGACGTTCCGGGCGCGCTCGAAATCCCCCTGCACGCACAGACGCTCGCCAGGACCGGCCGCTATTCGGCGATCCTCGGTGCGGCCTTCGTGGTCGATGGCGGAATCTACCGCCACGACTTCGTCGCCGGCACCGTGCTCGACGGCATGATGCGCGTGCAGCTCGACACCGACGTGCCGGTCCTTTCCGCCGTGCTCACGCCGCATAATTTCCAGGAAAGCGAACCGCTGATCGCTTTCTTCCGCGATCATTTCGTCATCAAGGGCGAAGAGGCCGCCAATGCCTGCGCCCAGGTCCTCGACGCCCGAGCCAAGCTGGCCTTGATCGACGCCTGAGGGTTCGTTCGAACAAACAGGCCGAGGGGCACGACCGGTACCGGTTCGTGCCCCTCTGTTTTTCTGCAAACCGCGAATGGCTGCTGCGTGATCGGCGCAATTGAAAATCCCGATGCACTGCGATATCAAAACTTGACTCTAAAACGAAAGATTATGCACTTCGTCGGGCCGGAAGGCCCGACGAACCAGGGACGTGAAATGACATTTCAGCCGCGTATGCAAAACAAGATCAGCGGTTTCTCTGTCATAGGCGGACTGCATCGGCGTCATTGGAACGGTGTTGTTGCGGATGTGTGGGACGTTGAGTGCATTCCTCACGCCGGCGGCTACTACGTCGCGGAAGACCCGCGCATGTTCATCGTCCTCGACGCCAAGGGCGGAGGAAATTGCCGCGTCAAGCTTGCTTCGAACGGCAGGGGTACCGTCCAGAACTATTATCGGCAAGCCCTCTCCTACATACCGGCCGGCGTGGAGCTTTGGACCGATGTCGTCGATATCCAGTACCTGCGGCATCTCGATCTGCACTTCAACGTCGATGTGCTCAGCCGGCGCCTGATGGACGATCTCGACCGAAGGGCGATCGAGACGCCTCGGCTGATGTTTCAGGACCCTCGTTTTCTCCATCTTGCACAATTGATCGCCGACGAATGCCTCAATCCCCAGCCGCTGCACGACCTCTACGGCGATGGACTGACACTGGCGCTGTTCATTGATCTGATGAAGATCAACCGAAGCGTGAGCCGTAAACGCAGCCAGTTGGCAGCCTGGCAACTGCGCCGTGCGGTGGACTACATCGGGGAAAACGTCGCCCGCAACGTCCGACTCGAGGAGTTGGCAAACCTCACCGGCCTGTCGCAATCGCATTTCAGCCACGCTTTCAAGGCATCGACCGGCATGGCGCCGCATCAATGGCAGACAAATGCCCGGATAGAACGCGCCAAGGAGATGCTGCTGAGCAACGCATCGCTGACCAGCATTGCGGCCGAAACCGGTTTCGCGGATCAGGCACACTTCACCCGCGTCTTTGGAAAGACGGTCGGCACGACGCCCGCACTCTGGAAAAAGAGCCGTCTCTCCTGAAAGCGGCTCCGCCAGCCCCTTGGTGCAGTGCGGAAATTTGCCCAGGATCGTTCAATTTTCGCTGATCCGGACAAGCTCGGCCGATATACTTGAGATAAACATTCATCTTATCAACATGAGGACTGGCCAGGTCGCGTCCTCCGGGGGGATGGAGCGCAGCATGGCCGATTGCGGGACAGAGATACGATGCAGAGCAATGGCAACGGGGTGCGCTTGAAGGACATATTGGCAGGCGGGGTGGCTTTTGCGGCGCTGCTGGTCACCGGAGCGGCGCAGGCGCAGGATGGCAGCGCTACTCAGCTCGACCGGCTCGTGGTCGAAGGCGGGGCCTCGGCGAATGGCAGCGCCACCGGCCCGGTCGACGGCTACGTCGCCAACGCGACCACAACCGGATCGAAGACGGCAACACCACTGACCGAAATCCCCCAGTCAGTCTCCGTCGTCGGTCGCGAGGAGATGGATGATCGCGCAGTGGTCAACAAGGTCGATGAAGCCTTGCGCTATACGCCCGGCGTCATGGCCGCGCCTTTCGGCGTCGACGCCGATACGGACTGGTTCTACATCCGCGGCTTCGATGCGGCGCAGACCGGCGTTTTTCTCGATGGCCTCTCCCTCTTCAGCTACGCCTTCGGCAATTTCCAGATCGACCCCTTCATGCTGGAGCGGATCGAGGTGCTGAAGGGGCCTGCCTCCGTGCTCTATGGCGGCGCCAATCCGGGCGGCATCATCAATCTGATCAGCAAGCGGCCGCTTGACGAGCCGCTCTACTACACGGAAATCGGCATCAACAGCGATGGCAACGCCTTCACCGGCTTCGACCTCAACGACCGGCTGACCGACGACGGCACCGTTCGCTACCGCCTGACCGGCAAGATCGCCGGCGGCGACAACTACTCGGATTTTTCCGAGGACCTGCGGGGCTTCATCCTGCCGCAAGTAACCTATACCCCGGACGACGCGACCAGCCTGACGGTATTCGGCCTGCTGCAAGGGCTCGACCAGGTCCACGTCGGCAACGGCTTCCTGCCCTATGTCGGAACGGTGGTCGACGCCCCCTTCGGCAAGATCGACCGGGATGCCTACTTCGGCGAACCCGATTTCGACGAGGGAACCTACGCCCAGCAGATGCTCGGCTACGAGTTCGAGCACGATTTCGACAATGGCTGGACCTTTACCCAGAACGCCCGCTACGCCCATCTGCACAAGCACGAGCGGTATCCATACCCCTACGGCTATGTCGGCCCGGGCTTCGGCAATGTCGAGCCCGTCGGTCCGGACTACCTTCTGAATCGCATCGGCTTCGAGGCGACGTCGAAGGTCGACAGCTTCTCGATCGACAACCGGGCGGAAACGGATTTCGATCTCGGTGCCACGAATCACACTTTCCTCGCCGGCCTCGATTACAAATACTACCGCCTCGACCATATTGCGGCGTCGGGAGGCGCCACGCCGATCAGCCCCACCGATCCGGTCTATGGTGTGCCCCAGGGGCCGACAGCCGTCTATGTCAACCAGATCTTCACACAGCAGCAGATCGGCATCTATGCCCAGGACCAGGTGCGCTTCGGCGACGGTTGGCTCGTAACGCTCAACGGCCGCTACGACCATGTCGATACCGACCTCAAGAACGGCGCTACGGCCTGGGCCGGAGCTTCCAATTTCGCATATGATGACGGCGCGCTCAGCGGCCGGGCTGGCCTCGCCTACGAGTTCGACAACGGCTTCACGCCCTATGTGAGCGTCGCGACCTTCTTCAACCCTCTCGTGGGTTCACGCGACGCGAATGCTGATCCTGCGGTCACGACCTTGGTGCCTCTGAAGCCCGAAGAAGGCTACCAGTACGAAGCGGGAATCAAATACGAGCCGACGTTTATCGACGGGTTGTTCACCGCATCGATCTTCGAGATAACGAAGCAGAACGTCCAGGTGACTGAGCCCATCCTCGGACTCTCCACCCAACTCGGCGAGGTGCGCTCCCGCGGGGTCGAGCTTGAAGGCAAGGTTAACCTTGATGAAAACTGGAAGGTCATCTCTGCTTTCGGCTACACCGATCTCGAGATCACGGAAGACACCAACCCGTCGCTGCTCGGCAAGTCGCCCTATCTCATACCCGAGATGCAGGCCGCCCTGTGGCTCGACTACACGGTGACCAGCGGCACCTTCGAAGGCGTGAGCTTCGGCGCTGGCGTCCGTTACCAGGGCGAGTCCTGGGCCGACGCGGAAAACACGAAGAAGGTACCGGACGCTGCGCTCGTTGATGCTGCGATCCGCTATGAGAAGAACGACTGGGCCGCCTCCCTCAATGTCGCCAACCTCTTCGACAAGGAATACGTCAAGGGATGCCAGGGACTCCTGACCTGCGGCTACGGTGAAAGCCGGACTTTCACGCTGAAGCTCAGCAAGACTTGGTAAGCCGTTATGCCCGCAACGCGACGGCCAATTGAATCACTGTATGAAGCGACTGAAGCGGGTCGTCAGGCGCCTCACGCAAAGCCTTGATTTGACTCGCGCCTAAGCAAGAGTTCAATGCGCGCTCTGCTCGCCTCCGAGCGCGCGTTCGAGCGACCGCGCCTTGTGGCGATGCCCGGCGCGTTCGTAACCGATGACGGTGATGACCGGCGCGAACATCAGAATAATGAGGCAGAGCGCCATGTCGATTCCCGCCATCGCCGCCCCAACGGACGCGGCCAGCACCAGGACCGTGGCGCAGAACTGCCAGACGTGACGGCGCTCCATCGCCCTGACCAGATAGACGTACATGGCGTAGATCGAGGCCACATAGATCGCGACGGGGACGGCGACGGTCAGCACCGCGGCGACGGACGAGATATGCGCCCTATGCTCGATGTAGTATGCAGCGACGTGCAGGCCCGCACCCGTCGCAACGATGGCGGCGAAGATCACCATGTGCCCATAACCCCAGACGAAAGCGCGCTTGCGAAACCTGTGGAGGATTTCCGCGCTCGGGAGCGTGAAGTAGATCCACCACATGCCGAAGGTCAGCCCCGTGCCTGCGATGCAGACAAGCACCACGTCAAGGTTCCAGCCGCGCCCCTCGACGACCGCTGTCACGGAGGCCACCGTTCCAACCACGCCTTCACCAAGTGCGATGATCGCAAGCAGGCCGTAGCGCTCGGCGATATGGTGCGCGTGCCAGGGTGTACCACCCTGAAGCGACTCCGCAATCACTGGCCCGGCCATTTCGACCAGGGTCAGCACGAAGACGAACACGAAGGTGACGAGTAGGGAGAAATCGATGAAAATCAGCACGATCCAGCCGATCTGGGCGACGGAGACGGCCGCCGCGTAGGTTGTGCAGGCCTTGCGGCGGAGCGGATCTTCGCGCGCCGCCCTCAGCCATTGGAACACCATGGCGACCCGCATCACGACATAACCAAGCACCATGACGCCGTTGTTCAGATTTTCGCCCTTGTCGATTGACTCGAACATCGGCGGCAGTCCGATGGCGAGAATGAGCACGCCGGCCATCTGCACCATCGTCACGCAGCGAAACACCCAGTCGTCGGTGTCGTAGGCCGAAGCGAACCAGGAAAAGTTCACCCAGGCCCAGCAGATCGCGAAGGTCGCGAAGCCGAAGCCGATCAGCCCGGCCCTAACGTGTCCCTCGGCGAGCAGATGCGCAAGCTGCGCGGCAGCGAGACTGAAAGCGATGACGAAGGTCAGGTCGAAGAGCAGTTCCAGTGGTGTCGCTGCGCGATGGCCCTCGTGCGGATCCCGCCCGCTCATCCTGGCGACATGATGAGCAACCGAATGCGGCTTGGATGGAGGGGTCTCGGACATTGAACGCTCCGGCGTTAGGCTCAGGGTCTAGGGAACGACCATCTCAAATATTCACTGAAAGCCAGTCAAGGCCGCGCCCCTTACTGGCCGAGATTCTTGAGGTAGAGCGAAAGAAGCTGAGTCTGAGAGGAGATCCCAAGCTTGCGATAGACGTTGCGCCGGTGAACCTTGACGGTGCCTGTCGAGATGCCGAGCTTGAGGCCGATCGACTCCGACGAATGCCCCTGAAGCACCAGTTCGATGATCGCCGCCTCCCTTTCGGTCAGGTTCAGATGTTGCCAGACGCCATCGGCGGGCGGATGCGCTGCCTTCCGCCGGCCCCGCCCTGTCTTCGCCAGCGCCGCGTCGAAGCGGCGGCCGAGATCTGCCCAGTGATGGCGCACCAGCGCCGCCACCAGCGGCTCGACCTTCTTGAGCAGAGCGAATTCCGCCGCGCTGAAGGTCCCGGTCGCCTCGCGCCGCATCAGCGAGAGGACGACCGTGATGTCACCGCTGATCGGCACGAAAAAGCCGACCTCCTCCGCAAGCCCCGTCTGGACATAATAGGTGCGGTAATACTCGCTCGAAAAGAAACGATCGGGCGCCAGTTCCCGCATCCGCCACACGCCGGGTTTCGGCGCGCATGCGGCGTGATAGAAGGGATCGAGCAGATACGGCCCGGCCTGATAGAGGCTGACGAAGAGGACGTGGTCCTTCGCGTTGAAGGTGCTGTAGAGATCGATCGGGCGTTCCTTGCCGCGATAGGCGAAGGCGACGACGTAATCGAAGTTCATCAGCGTCGACATCAGCCGGCGAAATGCTCCACCGACGGCTTGATCCTCCATCGGCACACCGTCGACCATGGGTGCCAACACCTGAAAAAGTCCATCGAAGTCGATACTCAAACCACGCTCCCCGCCCGATTTTCCCGCTTCGAGGTATACTCCTCCCACAGGGCAATACGCGTTGAAATACCTCTCTTGGGGTATATACCAGCGCCACCGCATTTGACTAGGCTATTTGGCAATGACGGTGGAAGGTGGGCCCGGGAGTGCCACATCCTTGAAGAACAACCGCAGGGAACAGACGTGACATCCGCTTCGACGAACGACATCGAATTCCGTTCGGTCGCCAAACGCTATGGCAGCGTGACGGCAGTCTCGGACATCAACCTCGCGGTGCCCAAGGGCGCATTCGTGGCGCTGCTTGGCCCTTCCGGCTGCGGCAAGACCACCTGCCTGCGGATGATCGGCGGCTTTGAGCAGCCGAGCGAGGGCGCGGTCTATATCGGCGGCCAGCCGATGAACGGCGTTCCCGCATACCGTCGGCCGGTCAACATGGTGTTCCAGCAATATGCGCTGTTCCCGCATCTCGATGTCGAGCGGAACGTCGCCTATGGCCTGAAGCAGATGCGCCCGCGCATCGCCACCGCGGAAATCACCCGCCGGGCGCAGGAGGCGCTGGAGATGGTTCGCCTCGGCGGCTTCGGCAAGCGCCGCATCCACGAAATGTCCGGCGGTCAGCAGCAGCGCGTGGCGCTTGCCCGCGCCATTGTCAACAAGCCGAAGGTGCTGCTTCTCGACGAACCGCTGGCCGCTCTCGACAAGAAGCTGCGGACGGCCATGCAGATCGAGCTCCAGAGCCTGCAGCGCGAGCTTGGCATCACCTTCGTGCTGGTCACCCACGACCAGGAAGAGGCGCTGTCGATGAGTGATCTCGTCTGCGTCATGAGCACCGGCCGCATCGTCCAGATCGGCCCGCCGCAGGAGATCTACGACCGCCCGGCGAGCCTCTTCGTCGCCGATTTTGTCGGCAAGACCAACCGTATCCCTGCTACCGTCGAAGCAGGGGCGAATTCGCTGCGGCTGGCGAACGGGGTCGGCCTTGCGAAGCCCGCAAACGCCAACGGCACGGTCGGGACAGCAATGGTCGCACTCCGGCCGGAGGCGATCAGCCTTGTCCGTGACGGCGCGGCGACGCTTCAAGGCACGGTTACCCACCGCATTTTCCTCGGCTCGTCGGTCGAATATTCGGTCGAGGTCGACGGCCTCGGCGACTTTCTGGTGACCGCCGATCGCCGAAGCCTCAACGAAAGCGATCTCGCGGAACCCGGCGAAAGAGTCGGGCTCTCCTTCGATCCCAACGCGCTTCACGTCTTTCCGGCCTGAACCGCCGGACCTGCTGCCATCACTGCACGTCAACGATAAGGGAACAGCATCATGACCAAATGGTACAGAGAGAATGCCCCGATAACCGCCGACAAGCTTGCCGACGAGCTGATGCGCCTGAAGCGCGGCTCGGTCACGCGCCGCCACTTTCTCGGCGTCACCGGCCTCGGACTTGCGGCGGCCGTCTTCGCGCGCCAGCCAGGCCTCTTCAATTCCGCTGCCTTCGCCGGCGATCTCGGCACGCAGATGTCGATCGCGACCTGGCCGAACTATCATGACCCCGCCACCTTCGAGGCCTTTACGGCCGCAACCGGCGTTGCCGTCGAGGTCAACGTCTTCGGCTCGAACGAGGAAATGCTCGCAAAGCTCCAGGCCGGCGGCACCGGCTGGGACCTCTTCGTTCCAACCAACTACACGATATCGACCTATGTGAAGCTCGGCCTGATCGATGAGCTCGACATGTCGAAACTGCCGAATTACGACGCCTCGACCGAGAACCCGCGCTTCACCAACGAAGGCATCGTCGACGGCAAGACCTATGCCGTGCCGAAGAACTGGGGCACGACCGGCATCGCCGTGAACTCCAGCAAGATCAAGGCGCCGGTTACGAGCTGGAAGGAGTTCTTCGACGTCGCGATGACCGAGGCGGACGGCCGCGCCATGGTGCACGACTACCAGCTCACCACCATCGGCAATGCGCTCGTCTCGCTCGGCTATTCCTTCAACTCCGTCAAACCGGACGAACTTGCCAAGGCCGAGGAACTCCTGATCAAGGTGAAGCCGCATCTTTATGCAATCAACAGCGATTACCAGCCATCGATGCGCGCGACCGACGCCTGGATGACGATGTGCTGGACCAATGACGGCGCGCAGCTCAACCGCGACATGCCGGAAATCCAGTTCGTGCTCGGCAAGGACGGCGGCGAGATTTGGTCGGATTTCTACGCGATACCGAAGAGCGCGGCCAACAAAGCCGCCGGCTACGCGCTGCTCAACTACCTGATGACGCCGGAAAACGCCGTCAAGGAGCACATCGCCAACGGCGCGCCGACGACCGACAGCCGTGTCCTGAAGCTTCTGCCGCCCGAGGTCACCTCGAACAAAATCGTCTATCCGGATGAAGCGGCGCTGACGCCGCTCGAATTCGGCGCCGCCGTGACGCTGACCGATCCCGGCCGCGCCGAGCTGATGGCGCGTTTCAAGTCGGCGTGAGCGAGGACTGCCTAGCCGCCCCTCATCCGGCTGCCGCCACCTTCTCCCCGCCTGCGGGGAGAAGGGATGTGTGCCGCACCGCCCAGGTCCCCTCTCCCCGCATGCGGGGAGAGGGCTAGGGTGAGGGGCAATCCACTTCAACCCACGGACCAAACCGGATGCAAGCGGCAATTAAGAAGAGGAATCTGGTGACGGCGGCGCTGGTCGCGCCGGCGGCGGCGTGGCTCACTGTCTTCCTGGTTCTCCCCTTCATCGCCATGCTGGTATTTGCCTTCGGCGAGCGCGCGCCGGAGGGCGGTTATCAGGCGGCCTTCACCTTCGCCCAGTTCGCCAACCTGCCGACGCGGGCAGCGGCATTCTGGAACACGCTGGTGCTTGCGCCTGTCGGCGCCCTGCTCTGCCTGCTGGTCGCCTATCCCGTCGCCTATTACCTCGCCGTCAGGGCGAACCCGCGCTATCGCCTCATCCTCGTTTCGCTGGTGGTCGTGCCGTTCTGGACGAGCCTGCTCGTGCGCACCTACGCCTGGATGTACATTCTCGGCTCGCGCGGCATTCCCAATCTGCTTGCGATGATCGGCATCGAGGATGTCCGCATGCTGAACACGCCCGGCGCCGTGCTGCTTGGCATCGTGTACGGCTATCTACCGCTGATGATCATGCCGATCTATGTAAGCCTCGAAAAACTCGACCGGCGGCTTCTGGAGGCTTCCGCCGATCTCGGCGCCAGACCGGTCTCCACCTTCTTCGGAGTCACGCTGCCGCTGTCGCTTCCGGGCGTCATGACCGGCGTCGCGCTGGTCACCATCCTGCTCCTCGGCGAGTACCTGATCCCGCAGCTTCTCGGCGGCGGCAAGGTCTTCTTCATCGGCAATGCGCTGGTCGATCTCTTCCTGCAGTCGCGCAACTGGCCTTTCGGCTCGGCAATCGCCGTCACCCTTGTCGCGGTCGTCGTCGTGGTGCTCATGGTGGCGATGCGGATCGCCTGGAAGGTCGCGGGCACAAGACAGGTGGACCTCGTCTGATGCGCGCCTTCATCTCCTCTGTCTATCTCTTCCTCTACGCGCCGATCGCGCTGGTCGTGCTTTTCTCTTTCAATGCCGGCCGCAGCGCCAGCGAGTTCACCGGCTTCTCGACCGCCTGGTACGGCAAGGCACTAGGCAACACCTTCCTCGTCTCGGCGCTGCAAAACAGCCTCATGATCGCCTTTACGAGTGCGGCGCTCGCCGCCGTCTTCGGCACCATGGCCGCGCTCGGCATGGAGCGGCTCGGCACGCGCACGCGCGCCATCTTTGACGCACTCTTCGCCGCCGCCATCGTCGTGCCGGGCGTGGTGATCGGAATTGCTACGCTGGTCGCGCTCGTCGCCGTCTTCTCTTTCGTCAATCCGGCGCTCGCGACGCTCTGGCCGGGCGATCAGCCGCCGCAGCTCGGCCTCGGCTACGGCTCGATCATCGCCGCCCACGGGCTCTTCTCGATGGCGCTGGTGACCATGATCGTCAAGGCACGAATCGCGAGCCTCGGCCGCGACATCGTCGAGGCCTCGAGCGACCTCTACGCGACGCCACTCACCACCTTCCGCCTGATCGTGCTGCCGCAGATCCTGCCATCGATCCTTGCCGGCTTCCTGCTCGCCTTCACCTTCTCCTTCGACGATTTCATCATCGCCTTCTTCGTCGCCGGCTCGAAGACGACCCTGCCGATCTATGTCTTCGCCTCGATCCGCCGCGGCGTGACGCCGGAAATCAACGCGATCGCGACGCTGGTATTGGTCGCCTCGCTGCTCCTGATCCTGACAGCGCGCCTTCTGATGCGCGAAAAGAAAAGCAAATCCGGGGAGTGAAACAATGATCCTGAAGGACCGGATCGCGATCGTCACCGGAGCAGGCTCCGGCATCGGTCAGGCAGGCGCCGCCATCATGGCGCGCGAAGGCGCCCATGTCGTTGTCATCGACCGCAGCGCGAAAGCCGCGGAGGAGACGGTGGCCGTCGTCACTGCCAAGGGCGGCACCGCCGAGGCACTCCCCATCGACGTCACCGATGACGACGCGCTCTCGGTTGGAATTGCCGACGTGCTTTACCGCCACGGCCGCATCGACATCCTGCACAATCACGCCGGTGCGCAGGTCGCCGGCGATCTCCTAAGGGTCGACGTGGCGGGCTTCGACCGATCCTGGAGCCTTAACGTCCGCGCCCATTTCATGGCCGCGCGTCTCGTCATGCCGTCAATGAAGGCGGCGGGCCGCGGCGTCATCGTCAATACCTCCTCCTCCTCCGGCGTGCTCTACGACCGCGAGATGATCGCCTACACGACGACGAAGCACGCCATAATCGCCATGACCCGCCAGATGGCCGGCGACTATGCGAAATACGGCGTGCGCGTGAATGCGCTCTGCCCCGGCTGGGTAGATACGCCCTTCAACGAACCCTTCATCGCCCAGATGGGCGGGCGCGGCGCTATCGAGGCCTATATCCGCGAGAAGGTGCCGCTCGGGCGATGGGCTAGCGTCGACGAGATCGCCGAGTCGATCCTCTTCCTCGTATCCGACCGGTCCTCCTATATGACCGGGCAGATTCTTGTAGTCGATGGCGGGGAGACGGTCGTCTGACAATCCATCGCGGCGCCATCAAACCTTCACGTGTCCAATGCCCTTTGCCGCAATCTCCTCGAAGGACTCGTCGTAACCCGCATCCGCATAGCGGATGACGCCGAGCGAAGTGTCGTTGGTCAGCGCGTGGTCAAGCCGCTCGTCGGCGGCCTTCGTGCCGTCTGCAACGACCGTCACCCCGCAGCTCGTCATGTAACCGGCATAACCTCCCCCGCCCGAATGCACGACGACGAGGTCGGCCATCGAGGAGCAGAGCAGCATGGCGTCGAGGAGTGGCCAGTCAGCGATCGCGTCGGAACCGTCCTTCATCCGCTCCGTCATGATGTTCGGATGCGCCATGGCGCCGGCATCGAGATGGTCGCGTGAAAAGGCGATCGGCCCCTTGAGCTCGCCACTGGCGACCAGTTGATTGACGCGCCGCGCAAGCGCCGTACGTTCGCCGTGGCCGAGCCAGGCGATGCGCGCCGGCAGGCCCTCGAAGGGAATGTGCTTCCGTGCGAGCCGGACCCAGTTGGTGATGATCCGATTGTCCGGAAACATCTCGAGGAGCAGGTCGTCGATCCGGGCGATGTCGCTCTCTTCGCCGGAAAGCGCCATCCAGCGGAACGGGCCGATGGCGCGGGCAAAGAGCGGCCGCAGATAAGCCTCGGTGAAAATCGGAATGTCGAAGGCATTGGCAACGCCCCCTTCCCGCGCCTGCGTGCGGATAAGGTTGCCGTTGTCGAAGACTTCCGCGCCCTTTTTCTGGAAGTCGAGCATAGCCTTCACGTGATCGACGATCGAGGCGCGGCTTGCCGCCATCAGCTGGCCCTGCCCGTCTTCGCGCAGCGACCGCACCTGCTCGATGCTCATGCCCTTCGGAACGTAGCCGTAGACGAGATCATGCGCCGACGTCTGGTCTGTGACCACATCGGGAACGATGCCTCGCGAAGCGATCTCCGGATAGATTTCCGCGGCGTTGCCGACGAGACCGACCGAGAGCGCCCGCTTCTCCTTGACCGCCGCGTCGATCATTGCAAGCGCCGCGTCCAGGTCAGGCGCGATCTCCTGAAGATAGCCGACCTGCTGGCGCTTCCTTGCGCGTTCCGGATCGATATCGACGCAGAGGATGGCCGCACCCGCCATGCGGCCGGCCAGCGGCTGGGCGCCACCCATACCGCCGAGCCCGGCGGTCAGCACAAAACGGCCGGAGAGATCGCCGCCGAAGCGGCGCTCAGCAATCCGCATGAAGATCTCGTAGGTGCCCTGGATCACCCCCTGGCTGCCGATATATTGCCAGGCGCCTGCGGTCAGCCCGCCCCAGCAGATCAGCCCCTTGCGCTGCAGCTCATAGAAGACCTCGGCCTTCGCCCATTGGCCGACGATGTTGCAATTGGCCATGATGACGAGCGGCGCCTTGGCATGGGTCTTCAACAGTCCAACCGGCTTGCCCGACTGGATGATCAGCGTCTGGTCCTCGTCCATCTCGATGAGCGTCTTGACGATTGCCCGATGGGACGGCCAGTTGCGCGCGGCCTTGCCCAGCGCCGCGTAGACGACGAGATTGTCTGGATCCTCGCCGACGGAAAGCACGTTTTCGAGAAGCCGTAGCAGCGCCTCCTGCCGCCAACCCTTGGCACGCAGTTCCGGCCCGCCGGGAATCGGAAAGTTCGGATGACGGGGATTGGGCTTGGGCATAGCGATCGTCCTTTGTTGCGTGGACGCAGATTTGCCCCTCACCCTAGCCCTCTCCCCGTTTGCGGGGAGAGGGAACTTCGTGGCCATCGCGTCCGCTGGCACTTGCGGCAAGCGGTGCGGCCATCCCCTCTCCCCGCGAGCGGGGAGAGGGCTAGGGTGAGGGGCAAATCACGGCGCCCTCATTCACTCACTTCGGCGGCAGCGAGAACACGTAGCCGAGCGCCGCATCCAGCAGGCGACGGCGCAAGGCGTCATCGCCATAGGCTTCCACGCCGGCGCGCACCCAGCCGTGCATCCGGCGCTCGCCCATCACCATCTGCACGATCCCGGGCAGCGCCAAGGCCCAATCGTCATTGCCCTTGCCAAGCCGCACCAGCATTCCATCCTCTCGTGCGCCGCAAAGCAGATTGCCGTTCAGAAGAAAGGCCAAACCACCGAACATCGGCTTTTCCGAAAGCCCCGGCTGATCGCCGAGGTCCTGCCTCACCAGTTCCTCAAGCCCGGTGTCACGCGCCACATCGTCCTCCCATTAGCGCTTCCCGGCCAAGGCGTAGCGCGCAATCTCGATCCCCATCGCCTTTTCGACCGGCGGATAGACGGACGGGTCGAGCACGCTGGAAGCGAGCGGGATCACCGTCTTCGGCACATGCAGCACAAAGACCGTCATGCCCACCTGCAACTGCCCTACGCTCAAAGGTTCGCCTTCCGGCGACAGCGTGGTGATGACATCCGGGAAGGTTGCAAGGCGCACACCGTCCGCCGTTTCCACGGCCATGTATTCGTTCATGACATGGAGTATCGTTGAGTCATCGCCCTTCCCGAGCGTAACGGTGCCGATGTCGAAGGCCTCCTTGGTATAAGCCACGGATTTATCGGTGATCGTTCCCTCGGCAAGGATGGAGCCGTTGGTGGTGTTGGCGATCGCATCGATGACGGCACTGCCGCCTTTGCCTTCCGCGGCGATAATCGCCTCTCCCAGAGTCAGGGCCATGGAGATGCCGCCGAGCGCGGCATTGGCCTTGACGTAGGACGCGTGGACCGGATTGCGGCAGGAGGCGATGAAGCCGCCTGACATGTCCGCCGCGGTCCTCAGGATCGGCGATACCTTGGCCGTCGCACCCCGGACCACGAGCTCGATATAGCGGTTCTCCTCGCGGTTCCCCCCAACCGCCGTCTGGATCACAGGCTCGGGCAAACCGGCGAGACCGATTGACCCCATATCTCCCGTCGGATGGGCGCGGATATCGCCAACGGCATCCACAACCTTGGTGCCGAGGATCGCCGAGGGCAGCCAGCCGTTCAGCGTCGAGGATTTGCCGTTCTGCCCGACGATCAGGCCCGTAAGCTTTTCACCGAGCGCCTCCTGCAAGAGTTCAACGGCCTTCACGTAATCGACGCCGCGCATTTCCCACGGCGTCGTTGAGGCCGGCGCGCCGATTGCAGCGGCGGTCGCCACCCAGTCGTCCGGCTTCAACTCGTTGATCGAAACCAGCTCCGGCTTGCCGATCGAGACGGCCGCAAGCCCCAGCATGCGCCCGTGATCGGCCCAGCCGCCGCCGCCCGCCGCGTAGACGGAACCGCCCTTCACCGCCGCCTCGACATCCTTTTCCGTCAATATCCGGCCCATCTACTACTTCTCCTGCAATTGTCCGTCGAGCCGTTGCACGGCCTCGAGCAGCACCGCCGCGCCAAGCGCGATATCGTCGTTTTCCGCCCATTCCTCGGGCGCATGCGACCGGCCATCGCGACAGGGAATGAAGATCATAGCGGCTTTCGTTATCCGGCCCATCCAGGCCGTGTCATGCCCCGCCCCCGAAGCCATCCGCCGATGCCGCGCGCCGACGCGCCCACAGGCCGCTTCCAACGTCGCAAGAACCAAGTGGTCGCCGGATGTCGGGTGATTGTCAGAGATCACCTTCGGCGACATGATCTCGACGCTGGTCTCCTCGGCGATGCGAGCGGCAAGCGCCTCGACCTCGATGATGAACGCCTCCATCTGCGGCCGCAGTTCCGCGCGGGCATCGATCAAGAACCGTGCCCGCGAGGGCACGACGTTGGCGGCATTGGGTTCTATTTCGAATTCGCCGACGGTCGCGGTGAAATGACCCTCACCTGCCGCATGGACAAAGCCCAGCTTCTCGATCTCCAGCACAAGGCGTGAGGCGACAACAAGCGCATCGCGACGGCGACCCATCGGCGTCGTCCCCGCGTGATCCGCCTGTCCTTCGACGACGATCTCGATGCGCGTGATCCCGGCGATCGCCGTCACGACCCCAAGATCCAGGCGCTCGGCTTCAAGCACCGGTCCCTGCTCGATATGCAGCTCCAGGAACGCCTTGATGTCGGACCGCTTCGACGAAGGCAAACGGGAAGGATCACCGCCGGCCTCGACAATACCCTGGCGGAGCGTCAGCCCGTCGTGCGTGCGGTTCAGCCAGCCATCCGGAACGAGCCCGGCCATGCCGCGGCTGCCGATGCAGGAAACGCCGAAGATCGACACCTCCTCGGCAAGGAAATCGACGATCTCCAGGTCATGGTCGAGATCGATCCCGGCGTCGGCAAGAGACCGCGCCACTTCGAGCGCGGCCGCAACGCCGGCGATCCCGTCGAAGCGGCCGCCTTCCGGAACCGTGTCGGAATGCGAGCCGAGCATGATCGTGCCGAGCGTCGACTTCCGACCCTTGCGTCGGCCGATGAGGTTGCCGGCCGCATCGATCCTCGTATCGAGGCCCGCGGCCCTGAACCGTTCTTCGAGGAAGGCGCGACCTTCGAGGAAGAGCGGCGTGAAGGCGCGGCGGGTGTAGGGGCGCTCAGGCTCGGTGATGCGTGCCAGCCCCTTGAGAATATCGGCGATGCGGCCTGCATCGACCGGCAGATTGGTTTGCGTTGCGATCATTGCCGCGGCTCCCGAAGCGGAAGGCTCGGCAACGGTCGCACGAAGGCACCGGTGCCCGGCTCCGCGACCACGCGGCGGCCGTCGAAGGCAAGCCGCCCGCGCAGATACGTCGCGGTGACCCGCCACGGCAGGCGGATACCGTTATAGGGCGACCAGCCGACGACATTATTACCGCTTGTCGCCGCATCATAGACATAGGATTCCGGCGTCATGACGATGATATCGGCATCCTTGCCCGCTTCGAGCGCCCCCTTGCAATGGTCGAGCCGGAAATGCCTTGCCGGGTTGAGCGCCATAAGCTCAGCGGCGCGCGTCAGCGGAATGCCGCGCTCCAGCGCACCCTTGACGAAAAGCGGCACCATCACCTCAAGGCCCGGCACGCCGGAGGCGTTGGCAAGCATATCCGGATTGGTTTTGCGGTCCTCCGACCAGCTGACATGATCGGTCGATACCAGCGTGACATTGCCGTCAGCCACATGCCGCCAGAGTTTTTCCGCCTCCGCGCGCGGCCGGATCGGCGGATTGATCTTGGCCTTGCCGCCGAGGCGGCGGACGTCATTTTCCTCGTCCAAAGTGAGATAATGGATACAGCACTCGATCGTCGCCGCATGGCCCTGCGCCCGGTAGGCGGCGGCAATTTCATAGCCACGGCCAAGCGAGCAATGCACTACATGCGCCGGGCAGCCGGTCGCCGCACCGGTCTCATAGATCTGGTTCGTCGCAAGGAGCTCGGTCAGCGGCGGGCGCGAAAGGCCGTGCGCCCGATAGTCACTAATCCCGGCGGCCTTGACCTTGTCGATCGCGGCCCGCACCGCCTCGTCATCCTCATTGTGAACGCCCGCCGTCAGCCCTGTCGGGGCGATAGCCCGGAAGCACTCTTCCAAAAGGGCGGCGGGAATTCGGGGGAACCGTTTCGGATCCGTTCCAAATGTCGAAAACTTGAAGGCGGCAACACCCGCCTCCACCATCTCGCCAATCCGCGACGTCCCCTCTTCGGGATCGATCGTGCCGTAGAGCGCGAAGTCGACGCGAGCCTGCGGACCGGCATGGGCGATCTTCCGTGTGACCGCTTCCGCCGAACAGACGAGATTGCCCTCGTCATAGGGCATGTCGACGATCGTCGTCACGCCGCCGGCGGCAGCCGAGCGCGTCGACCAGATGAAATCTTCCTGGTTCCTCTGCGACAGCGAATGCACCTGGGCGTCGATCGCGCCGGGAAGGAGCAGCGCCTTGCCGAGATCGTGCCGTTCGCGCGCCGATGGGGCCGCTCCCTGCCCGACATGCACCACCTTGCCGTCTCGCACCGCCACATGCCCGCCTTCGACGATGCGGTGCGGCAGGACGACGGTGCCTTTCAGAACGAGATCGAAGTCGGACATTGCTCATTCCCTTCCCGTTCACTTTGCCAGTTCATTTGGCCAGCGCGAAAAAGTCGTCGAATTCCGGCATCGGCGCCGTCTCGACGAAGGCGCGCAAGAGGTCATGGTCGGTGAACGCCGCCTGCAGCGCTTCGATCTCCTTCGAGAGCGGGCGGTCCTTGAGATAGACCGGGCTGACCGAGCGGGTGCGGTCGTAGGCGAGCCTGACGACGCCTTTCGGCTCGTCGCCGACGAGGTCGATCGCCTGCGCCGACAGCATCGCCTCGATCGCCGCCAGTTGCCGGAGGTCGCGAACCTGCGCCTCCATGCGTTCGACGATCAGCGGCAGGAAGGTCGCCTCCTCCTCCAGCCCGCCGGCAACGACGATCGATTGCGCCGACAAGGGTACGGCAAGCGACTGGACACGCATGTAGAGCTCGACCGCGAGTTTCATCAGCGGCCCGAGCCCCGTGGCAACCTCTCCGGGTGCAACGAGATTGACCGACAGGTTGCGCCGCCCGCCGTTCGAAAGCAGGATGCAGCGGTTCAGTACATTGCGCGCCACATGGGAGAAGGCGACCTGCGCCGCCTCGATATAGAGCGTCGTCGTCAGCGGCAGCGACGCACCGGATGAATGCACCTGGCCGCCGAGCACCACGGGATTGTCGTCCGAAAGATAGGTTGCCTCGACCAGTCGGCCAGCGGCCACGAGCAGCGTGTCGACGACGGCGCCGAAAACCTGGGCGGTCATGCGGAGGCTCAGCGGATCGTGGATCGCCGTCGGCAAGGGCCAGTCGGCAATGCCCGACTGGGCGTAGAGCCAGGAGCCGACAAGCGCCTCGCCACGCGTCGAAAGCGTCGCCGCAACGAGCCAAGGATCGGCCGAGGCGCCGAGCGACCGGGACGACATGACGCCGGTGACGAGCAGGACGCGGATCGCTGCCGCCGCCTCGCGCAGGACGTCGCCCGCCGCCGCGTAGGAGATCGCATTGACGCTGAGAGCGGCGAGCGCATCGCGCGGTCGCATGACAAAGGGGGTGAGCCCCGCCTCCCTCAGCGCCGACTCGGCTGTCATCAGTTGGCCGTTATAATAGGCGTCGCCGACGCCGGTCAGCACGGAGGCCACCTGGCCCATCAGTCCAATATCGGCGCAGCCCATCGAGCCATGGCGGCGCACGGCCGGGATGATGCCATGCTCGAGGAGCGCAACGAAGGCGTTGATAAGTTCCGGGCTGCAGCCGGTATGCCCACGCATCGCGGTGTTGACGCGGATGGCGATCGCCTTGCGGATGATCGGCGCGGCAAAGAATTCGCCGGTGCCGAAGTGATGGGCACGTACGAGCGATGTATTGAATTCGGCGAGGTCGTCTGCCGTCCACAGCCGGTCCTTCATCGAACCGACGCCGGTGTTGGAGCCATAGACAGGCAGGCCCATCGCGACGCGGTCGGCGACCACCTTGTGGGCGGCGGCCACCCGCTCCATGCCTGCATCATCCGCGACGGGTCGCGCCAGCCCCGAGCCGATCTCTTCGAGTACCCCGAAGTCGAGCGGTTTTCCGCAAAGTACGATGGTCTTGACCGATTGCAGCATGCTGAAACGAAACCTCTTTTGCGAGCATGCTATGCGCACAGTGCCGATGCGTGGTATATCCCAAATTCGGAACGAAGGATGCCGAAATCCGAACAGATCGATCGACATCGCTGTTCAAAGCGCGGGTAGATATCGTGGATATTGCGACGATCGTCCTTGTCGACGCGACGATGCGGGAAGGCGGTATACGGCGTGCGGCAAAGTTCTGCGGGCGCCCGCCGTCGAGTGTCAGCGCCGCCGTGCGGCGCTTCGAGCAGACGATTTCGGTCCCGCTGCTTCGCCGCGAGGGGGCTATGCTCGTGCCGACGCTCGAGGCGCAGGCACGCATTGCGGACATCGCGGAAGCGGCCGACACCGCAACGCTTCTCGCCAGCCTCCTCCGGAGCTCAGCGTCAGGACCGATCCCTCCCGTCAGCCTGGCCGCACTCGACCGTTTCGTGAAGATCGCCCGCAACGGCAGCATACGCTCCGTCGCGCGGATGCTCGGGCTCGGCCAACCCCAGCTGACCCGGCAGATGGCAGATCTCGAACGCCATCTCGGATACCGGCTGTTCGAGCGCGCTTATCACGGGGTCGTCTGCACCGAGGAAGCGCTTGCCGCCATCCCTCTGGCAGAAAAACTGCTTCAATGCTGGGGGCGCCTGACGCGTGCATCAGACGACCGCTTTCGCCGCGACGCGACCACATGGCGTCTCGGTGCGGTGATGCCGCTCGGTCCCGAGAGCGAGATCGCGCGTATGCTGGCGGCGCTGACGGCCGCCTGGCATGCGGCACGCCCTCGGCAACACCTCTTCATTTCAAGCACGACGGCGGACGAGCTCATCGCCGGACTGAAGAGCCGGCGCTTTGACGCCGCGCTCCTCGATGTCGCTGACTTTCCAAACGAATTCGATGGCCGGCTGGTATCGGAAACGCCACTGGCTCTCGCCGGCGCCGCGGCGACATTTTCCGAAATGGACGGCGACTTCACCCGCCTGCTGTGCACGTCCCCGATCGCCGTGCCGAGCGCCAAGAGCGGGCTGAGGCGCGAGGCGACGCGCTTTCTGGAAGATACGCTCAGCGAAAGCGAGCGGCGCCGCGTCACGCTGATCGAAGTGGACTCCATCCCTGTAATCATCAATCTCGTGAGCCACCACGGCTATCTCTCGATATTGCCGGAAAGCTCGCTCGCCCGCGTCCATCGCCCACCGGCGATGATCCGCCTCGCGCCCCAGTACAGACAGTCCTTGACGCTGGTATGGCCAAGGAAAGCCCTTTGGGCCCAGGCCGGCGAAGCCATGTTCAGGATGATGACGACCGGAACAGCGCAGCCCTGAATCGCCTTCTGACGATGCAGCACCAAGCCGCTGATTCGCTAGGCCAATTTGCCGGCTGAATGCCATCTGAGGCTCCTGAATCAACTCTTGAGCTTCAGCCGCCGGCGCGTTTCGCTAGGGCTTTCGCGGTAATGCGCGCGGTAGCTGCGCGAGAACGAGGATGAGGAGTTGAAGCCGGCGATCGCAGCGATATCGGCGAACTCCATTCGCGTCTCGATCACCTTTCGACGTGCGGCATTGAGACGGAGAGCGAGATAATGCTCATGCGGGGCAACGCCCATCGTGTCCTTGAAGAGGTCCTGCAGATGCCGGGCGCTGACGCCGACGCGGCGTGCGAGGCGCGCAAGCGTCAGCGGCGCCTCGACCGTCTCTTCCATCAGCTTGACCGCGGCGCCGACCCGGGCATCGAGAATGCGCATATTGCCGATCGCCGGCACCTGCAGCAGGTCGCCACGCGTGCGCTCCTGCTCGTAGATGAAGAGGCGGGAGACCTCGAGCGCCAGCGAATAGCCATGCGCCCGGCGGATCAGTTCCAGCATCAGGTCGAGCGTCGGCAGCGAGCCGCCGGTCGTGATGCGTTTGCCGTCGATGACGAAACGCTCGCGCACCATGGTCACATGCGGATAGGCGGCGGCGAAATCCTCAAAATCCTCCCAGTGGGTGGTGGCGGAAAAATTGTCGAGCAGGCTGGTCTCTGCAAGCAGCCACGAGCCGGATTCGATCCCCGCCATGACTTCCCGATGCCGCGCCGTCTGCGACAGGAGCATCTTGAGTTGCGAGGTGGCACTCCTCTCCCAGTTGTAGCTCGAAAGCACGAAGAGCGGCGCCGTCTCGCGCTGCGGCCGGAAGGGACCGGAAACGGGAATGGGAATGCCGCTCTTGGTCTCGATCGGTTCGCCATCCGGGCTGGAGATCGTCCAGGTATAGAGCTTCCGCCCGGCGATGCGGTTGGCGGCGCGCAGCGGCTCGATGACGGAAGCGACAAGGATCAGGTTCGTCTCCGGCAGGACCAGCAAGTCGATGTGCTGCACCTGCGAAACGATCTGATCCATGGCAAAACTTCCTCCTCAGCTGCCGATAATGTACAGGATAGCACCGATAATGAAAAGCAAAGCCGATCTTTCTGGCTCGTAATAGCTCCCAACAAAAGGGAGACAGCAATGCCGCTCAGCATGAACCGCGAGGTATTCATCACCTGCGCCGTCACCGGTTCGGGAGACACCGTTTCCAAATCCAGCCACGTCCCGATCACGCCGAAGCAGATCGCCGAAGCGGCGGTCGAGGCCGCCAAGGCTGGTGCGGCGATCGTCCACTGCCACGTCCGCGATCCGGAAACCGGCGCACCGGCCCGCCGCCTCGACCTCTACAAGGAAGTGACCGACCGTATCCGTTCCGCCGACATCGACATTGTCCTCAACTTGACCGCCGGCATGGGTGGGGATCTCGTTTTCGGCAATGTCGAAAGCCCCTTCCCGGTCAACGAGAAGGGCACAGACATGGCTGGCGCCACCGAGCGTGTCGCCCATGTCGCCGAATGCCTGCCGGAAATCTGCACGCTCGACTGCGGGACCATGAACTTCTCGCTGGGCGACTACGTCATGACCAACACGCCGTCGATGCTGCGCGAGATGGCCCGACAGATGACGGCGCTTGGTGTACGCCCCGAGATCGAGGCATTCGACACCGGCCATCTCTGGTTCGCCAAGCAACTCGTCGAGGAAGGCCTGATCGAGGATCCGGTCCTGATCCAGCTCTGCATGGGCATTCCGTGGGGCGCGCCGGACGACCTCAACACCTTCATGGCGATGGTCAACAACGTGCCGTCGAACTGGACCTTCTCTGCCTTCTCGATCGGCCGCAATGCGCTCGCCTATCCAGCGGCGGCGATCCTTGCAGGTGGCAATGTCCGCGTCGGCCTTGAAGACAACCTCTATGTCGGCAAGGGTCAGCTCGCGACCAACGGCCAGCTCGTCGAAAAGGCGGTCTCCGTCATCGAGGGCATGGGCGCGAAGATCATCGGACCGGCAGAGGTCCGCGAGAAGCTGAAGCTGAAGAAGCGGTAAGAGCGAGCTCGGCCCCTCATCCGCCTGCCGGCACCTTCTCCCCGTAGAAACGGGACGAAGGACGCAAGCCCTAGGCGCCCCAGTCCCCCTTCGCGGGGAGAGGGCTAGGGTGAGGGGAATACAGGGATTTCAAGGGATCGAGGAGAGGGAATGAGCATCATCACCAAGGCCGCCTGCGTCGGCGGCGGCGTCATCGGCGGGGCCTGGGCGGCGCGTTTCGCGCTCGCCGGCATCGACGTCAATATCTTCGATCCGCATCCGGAAGCCGAGCGCATCATCGGCGAGGTCATGGCCAATGCCGAGAAGGCCTATGGCATGTTGACCATGGCGCCGCTGCCGCCGCGCGGCGAGCTCACCTTCTGCAAGAGCATCCAGCAGGCGGTCGAAGGCGTTGACTGGATTCAGGAAAGCGTTCCCGAGCGGCTGGAGCTGAAGCGTGGGGTCATCACCGAGATCGACGCCTTCGCGCGCGCCGACGCGCTCATCGGCTCGTCGACCTCGGGCCTCCTGCCCTCGGACCTGCAGGCCGATATGAAATACCCCGAACGCATGTTCGTGGCGCATCCCTATAACCCGGTCTATCTCTTGCCGCTGGTCGAGCTCGTTGGCGGCAAGAAAACCTCGGCGGCGACGATCAAAAGGGCCGAGGAAGGCGTTGCCGAAATCGGCATGAAGGGCGTCGTCATCTCCAAGGAGATCGAAGCCTTCGTTGGTGACCGCCTGCTCGAGGCGCTCTGGCGCGAGGCGCTCTGGCTGATCCAGGACGACATCTGCGACACCGAAACACTCGACAATGTCATGCGCTATTCCTTCGGCATGCGCTGGGCGCAGATGGGCCTGTTCGAGACCTATCGCATCGCCGGCGGCGAAGCGGGCATGCGCCACTTCCTCGCCCAGTTCGGCCCCTGCCTCAAATGGCCCTGGACGAAGTTCACCGATGTCGTCGACCTCGACGATGCGCTCGTGGAAAAGATCGGCGCTCAGTCGGATGCGCAGGCCGCCGGCCGCTCGATCCGCGAACTCGAACGCATCCGCGACGAAAACCTCGTCGGCATCATGCATGCGCTCAAAGCTAGCAACGGCGGCGAAGGCTGGGGCGCCGGCAAGCTGCTCGCCGATTTCGAAAAGCGCCTTTGGGCCAAGGGCGGCAACCAGGCGAAGACCTACGATGCCTCCGGCCCGCTGCACCTTATCGAGACTAAGGTCAATGCCGCCTGGGTCGACTACAACGGCCACATGACCGAGCACCGCTACCTGCAGCTCTTCGGCGACACCTCCGATGCGCTGCTCAGGCTGATCGGCGTCGATTTCGCCTATGTCGAAGCCGGCCACAGCTACTACACCGTGGAAACCCACATCCGCCATCTTGGCGAGGCCAAGCTTGGGCAGGCGCTCTACACGACGCTGCAGGTTCTTTCGTCGGACGAGAAGCGGATCCACTTCTTCACGAGGATCCACGATGCCGCGTCGGACGAGGTGATCGCGACTGCGGAGCAGATGATGCTGCATGTCGACGCCAAGGCCGGCAAGTCGGTTCCGGCACCGGCAGAAGTCCTGGCGAAGCTGAAGCCGATCATTGAAGGCCACGCGACGCTCACCGTGCCGGAGGGTGCGGGTCGGCATGTGGGGCAGAAGCGGTGAAGGTGATGACGGTGGATGAGACCCCTCATCCGGCTGCCGCCACCTTCTCCCCGTTCTGACGGAGAGAAGGGAGATGCCGTAGCCGCCGTGCACCAGGGTCCCCTCTCCCCGCCCGCGGGGAGAGGGGACGGGTGAGGGGCAAAATGCCTGCTCGGGCCGATGAGGAGATCGGTCCAGGCAGGCGGACCAAAAATACGAGGGAGAACAATGAATTTCGCACTGACCGAAGAACAGCAAATGATCGTCGACACGGTCCGCAACTTCGTCGAGACGGAGATCTATCCGCATGAAAACGAGGTCGAGCGCACTGGCATCGTGCCGCGCGAGCTCGGCCAGGAAATTGCCGGCAAGTGCAAGGAACTCGGCTTTTTCGCCTGCAATTTCCCCGAAGAAGTCGGAGGCGCCGGGCTCGATCACCTGACCTTCACGCTCGTCGAGCGCGAACTTGGTCGCGGCTCGATGGGACTGACCGTATTCTTCGGCCGCCCCTCCGGCATCCTGATGGCCTGCAACGAAGAGCAGCGCGAACGCTACCTGCTGCCGGCGGTTCGAGGCGACAAATTCGATGCGCTCGCCATGACCGAGCCGGACGCCGGCTCGGACGTCCGCGGCATGAAGTGCTTCGCCAGACAGGACGGCGACGACTGGATCGTCAACGGTACGAAGCACTTCATCAGCCACGCCGACATCGCCGATTTCGTCATCGTCTTCATCGCCACCGGCGAGGAGCAGACGCCGCGCGGACCGAAGAAGAAGATCACCTGCTTCCTGGTCGACCGCGGCACGCCGGGTTTCCAGATCCGCGAGGGCTACAATTCCGTCTCGCATCGCGGCTACAAGAACTGCATCCTGACTTTCGACGATTGCCGCCTGCCCTCCTCACAGATCCTCGGCGAGGTGCACAAGGGCTTCGATATCGCCAATGAATGGCTCTACGCCACGCGCCTGACGGTCGCCGCCACGTCGGTCGGACGCGCGCGGCGCGCCTTCGACTATGCGCTTTCCTATGCCGCCGAGCGCAAGCAGTTCGGCAAGCCGATCGGCGCCAACCAGGGCGTTTCCTTCAAACTTGCCGACATGATCACCGAGATCGACGCGGCCGACCTCCTGACGCTGTCTGCCGCCTGGCGGCTCGACCAGGGCCTGCCGTCAAACCGCGAGATCGCTTCGGCAAAGGTCTATGCGACGGAAATGCTCGCCCGCGTCACCGACGAAGCGATCCAGATCTATGGCGGCATGGGGCTGATGGACGACCTGCCGCTCGCCCGCTTCTGGCGCGACGCCCGCGTCGAGCGCATCTGGGACGGCACCTCGGAGATCCAGCGTCACATCATCAGCCGCGATCTCCTGCGGCCGCTGGGGGCTTGAGGGATGGGCGAGTTTCCGCAAGTCACCCCCCTCTGCCCTGCCGGGCATCTCCCCCACAAGGGGGGAGATCGGCAAGGCGCGACCATCCAGCTTTTTGATCCGCAGGCCATCTCTGCCATCCGCCGCATCATTCACGCAATCCATCGTCCACTGAGAGCACTCCACTTCTCGACAGTCGCTGAATGGCAACGACAGCGCCCCATCCAATCTCCCCCCTTGAGGGGGAGATGCCCGGCAGGGCAGAGGGAGGTATTCCGCGGCACGCGCGCCTTTGATGCATTCAACGAGGGCGCAGCATGACCACCCCACCCCGCTCTCTCGACCGATTAATCCGCCCGCGCTCCATCGCCGTCTTCGGTGGCAAGGAGGCGCGCCGGGTCATCGAACAATGCGACAAGATGGGCTTTGCCGGCGAGATCTGGCCTGTCCACCCGCGCGAAGTCGAAATCCTAGGCCGCCGCTGCTACCGCTCGGTGGCGGACCTGCCGGATGCGCCAGACGGCTCTTTTGTCGGCGTCAACCGGGCGCTGACGATCGAGATTATCCGCGACCTTGCGGCACGCGGCGCCGGCGGCGCCGTCTGCTACGCATCGGGCTTCCGCGAGGCGGCGAGCGAGCTTGCCGACGGCAATGATTTGCAGGAGGCGCTCGTTGCAGCCGCCGGCGACATGCCGATTGTCGGACCCAACTGCTACGGCTTCATCAACATGCTGGACGGGGCCCTGCTGTGGCCGGACCAGCACGGCATGCTGCGCGTCGAGCGCGGCGTGGCGATCCTGACGCAGTCCTCCAATATCGCCTGCAACATCTCCATGCAGACGCGCGGGCTGCCGCTCGCCTATGTCATGACCGCTGGCAACCAGGCGCAAACCGGGCTCTCGGACATCGCGTGCGCCGTGCTCGAAGACCCGCGTGTCACCGCCGTTGGCCTCCATATCGAAGGTTTCGACAGCATCGAGGCGCTGGAGCGGCTGGCGGCCCGCGCGCGGGAACTGCGCAAGTCGGTGGTGACGCTGAAGGTCGGCAAGTCGGAGGCGGCACGGCTCGCGACCGTCTCCCACACCGCCTCGCTCGCCGGCAACGACCGCGTCTCTTCGGCACTGCTTGCCCGCCTCGGCATCGGCCGGGTCGATACCCTGCCCGAGCTCCTCGAAACGCTGAAACTCCTGCATCTTCATGGTCCGCTTGCGAGCGCCGACATTTCTTCGATGAGCTGCTCTGGCGGCGAGGCCTCACTGATGGCGGACGCAGGCGTCCGGCGGAAGGTTAACTTCCGCGCGCTAAGCGAAGAACAGCGCCAACCGCTCCGAGAAAGCCTCGGCGAGATGGTGACAATCGCTAATCCACTCGATTATCACACCTTCGTCTGGGGCAACCGCGACAAACAGACTGCAGCCTTCACCGCGATGATGAAGGGCGGCTATGCCTTGAACCTGATCGTGCTCGACTTCCCGCGCCTCGACCGTTGCAACGCCGTCGACTGGGTGACGACCTGCGAGGCGGTCATCGCTTCGGCAAAGGCGACCGGCGCCGTCGCGGGCATCGTCGCCAGCCTCGGCGAGAACATGCCGGAGGAAACCGCCCTTTCGCTGATGGCAGCGGGCGTCGTTCCGTTCTTCGGCATCGACGAAGCGCTCGCCGCTGCGGAGACCGCGGCTGAGATTGGTGGCGCCTGGGCAAGACCTGCCCCGCCGCCCCTCCTCAAGGTCCGGGCTGAAGCGGGCGATGCCGTGACGCTGACCGAGGCGGAGGCCAAGGAAGAGCTTCTCGGGGCTGGCGTTGAGGTCCCCCGTGGCAAAACGGCCGCCACGGCCGAAGAAGCGGCAGATACCGCCGAAGCCCTCGGCTTCCCCGTCGTGCTCAAAGGCCTCGGCGTCGCCCACAAGACCGAAGCCGGCGCGGTCAAGCTCAACCTTGCGAGCCGCGACGAGGTCTACGCCGCCGCGACGGCGATGGCCGCGGTCGCTTCGGGCTATCTTGTGGAAAAGATGGTCGCCAAGCCCGTGGCGGAACTCATCATCGGGGCGATGCGCGACCCGGTTGCCGGCCCGGTGCTCACCATTGGCGCCGGCGGAATCCTCGTGGAATTGCTCGAGGACTCCGCGATCCTGACGCTCCCCACCACCGAAAAGGCGATCTTGGAGGCGATCGACAGTCTCAAGATCAGGAAGCTGCTGGACGGCTACCGCGGAGGACCGAAGGGAGACATCGCGGCTTTGACAAGAACTGTCGCTGCAGCGGCATCCTATGTCGTTGCAAACGCTTCCAAACTCGATGAACTCGATATCAATCCTATTATGGTGTTACCGGAAGGCCAAGGAGCCATCGCCGTTGACGCCCTGATCCGCCGGAGGAAATGACGCCTATGACCGGACCGATCCTCACCCGCCGCGAAGGTGGCATTCTGGAAGTCACGATCGACCGGCCGAAGGCCAACGCCATCGATCTGAAGACCAGCCGGATCATGGGCGAAATCTTTCGCGAGTTCCGCGACGACCCCGCCTTGCGCGTGGCGATCATCACCGGTGCGGGCGAAAAATTCTTCTGCCCCGGCTGGGACCTCAAGGCTGCCGCCGACGGTGACGCGGTCGACGGCGACTATGGCGTCGGCGGTTTCGGCGGTATGCAGGAACTGCGCGACCTCAACAAACCGATCATCGCCGCCGTCAACGGCATTTGTTGCGGCGGCGGGCTGGAGATCGCGCTTTCGACCGACATCATCCTTGCTGCCGAACATGCGACCTTCGCGCTGCCGGAAATCCGCTCTGGCACGGTGGCTGATGCCGCTTCAATCAAATTGCCAAAGCGCATCCCCTATCACGTCGCCATGGACATGCTGTTGACCGGCCGCTGGCTCGACGTCACCGAGGCGAACCGCTGGGGCTTCGTCAACGAAATCCTGCCGGCTAACCGGCTGATGGAACGCGCCTGGGAACTCGCCCGGCTGCTCGAAAGCGGGCCGCCGCTCGTCTACGCCGCGATCAAGGAAGTGGTGCGCGAGGCGGAAGGCCGCGATTTCCAGACGACGATGAACAAGATCACCCGCCGCCAGTTCAAGACGGTCGATATCCTCTATTCGAGCGAAGACCAGCTCGAAGGAGCCCGCGCCTTCGCCGAGAAGCGCGATCCCGTCTGGAAAGGGCGCTGAGAAGACACGGCCGCCAACGGCCGCGTGAGTTCCAGCCGGCGAGAACCGGCATTCGACGTGGCGCGCCGCGAGCACCGGTGCACGCGGGAATAGGTGGCCGTCCATAAGTGAGGCTTATGGAATAGATTTATAAATTAGGACGTTACAAGCCAGCTCCGAACGACTAGCCTTATGGATCGGAACAGCTGTATCGCCACCGTAAATCGCAAAGGAAGGAGAAACGAGACGACATCACGGGCAAGATAGCTTCGAAGCCATTTCGGACGATACGCAACAGTCTCTACCAATCACAACGAACGGCGAATGCCGACTGAAAGAAGGGAACAGGGGAATGAGCGATTACAAAGACTATCTGACACGACAGGTCATGCTGGGCAAAATGAACCGGCGTGAGTTTCTCGGACGCGCGGCCGCTTTCGGCATCGCCGCCTCGACCGCCGGCACGCTTTTCGCAACCAGCGCCGCGGCACAGGAGCCGAAGCGCGGCGGGCACCTGAAGCTCGGCCTCGAAGGTGCTGCGGCGACCGACTCGAGGGATCCGGCAAAGGCCCTCTCGCAGTTCATGTTTGTCGTCGGCCGCAACTGGGGCGATATGCTTGTCGAGAGCCATCCGACGACCGGTGCACCGGTTCCGGCACTCGCCGAATCCTGGGAACCTTCCGCTGACGCAGCGACCTGGACCTTCACGATCCGCAAGGGCGTCAAGTTCCATGACGGCAAGGAATTGACCGTCGATGACGTGATCAAGACCCTGCAGCGCCACACCGATGACAAGTCGGAATCGGGCGCGTTGGGCGTGATGAAGTCGATCAAGGAAATCAAGGCGGACGGCGGCAAGCTTGTGCTGACGCTGACGGAAGGCAACGCCGACATGCCGCTGCTTCTTTCCGACTACCACCTCATCATTCAGCCGAACGGCGGCCTCGACAACCCGGACGCGATGATCGGCACCGGCCCGTACAAGGTGGCGAGCTTCGAACCCGGCGTGCGCGCCACTTTCGAAAAGAATGCCGATGACTGGCGCACGGATCGCGGCTATGTGGATACGATCGAACTGATCGCCATGAACGACGCGACGGCGCGCATCGCCGCCCTTTCGTCCGGCCAGGTGCACTTCATCAACCGCGTCGATCCGAAGACGGTCAGCCTTCTGAAGCGGGCACCCACCGTCGAGATTCTCAACACCTCGGGTCGCGGCCACTACGTCTTCATCATGCATTGCAACACCGCGCCGTTCGACAACAACGACCTGCGCATGGCGCTGAAGCTCGCAATGGACCGCGAGACCATGGTCCAGCGCATCCTCGGCGGCTACGGCAAAGTCGGCAATGATTTCCCGATCAACGACACCTACGCGCTCTTCCCGGAAGGCATCGAGCAGCGCGTCTACGATCCGGACAAGGCCGCCTTCCACTACAAGAAGTCCGGCCATAGCGGCTCGATATTGCTGCGCACCTCGGACGTCGCTTTCCCGGGCGCGGTCGACGCCGCAGTTCTCTATCAGGAGAGTGCGAAGAAGGCCGGCATCGAGATCGAGGTCAAGCGCGAGCCAGGCGACGGCTACTGGACCAATGTCTGGAACGTCCAGCCCTTCTCGACCTCGTACTGGGGCGGCCGCCCGACCCAGGACCAGATGTATTCGACGGCCTACCTCTCGAACGCCGACTGGAACGACACCCGCTTCCAGCGCCCGGACTTCGACAAGATCCTGCTCGAAGCCCGCTCCGAACTCGACGAGGCCAAGCGAAAGGACATGTACCGCACCATGGCGATGATGGTGCGGGATGAAGGGGGCCTGATCCTGCCGATGTTCAACGATTTCGTGAACGCCTCCACAAAGCAGGTGAAGGGCTATGTCCATGACATCGGCAACGACATGTCGAACGGCTATGTCGCAACCCGCGTGTGGCTGGACGCCTGATGATGGAAAGCGGACCGATGACTGGTCCGGTTCTGACGGATGGGACCGCGGGTGAGCCCCCGCGGTCCGCCGACCTTTCCGGAGTGCCAGCAAAACCAAACCCCACCGGCGAGATCGGTGGCACGTTCTGGCGGCGTTTCGTCTTTCGCCGTCCTCTCGCGGCGCTGATCCTCCAGCGCCTCGGCTTGAGTGTCGGATTGCTTTTCGCCGTGTCGCTGATGATCTTCGGCGGCATCGAAGCCTTGCCCGGCGATTTCGCCACCACCTATCTTGGCCAGTCTGCGACACCGCAAGCGGTCGAAAACATCCGCAAGGACCTCGGGCTCGATCGGCCCTGGAGCGAACGCTACCTCAATTGGCTCGGCGGTGCCGTCAAGGGCGATTTTGGCACCTCCTGGGCCAGCAAGAACTCGGTCAGCGAACAGATCGGAAAGCGGCTTGGCAATTCGCTGTTCCTCGCCTTCTTCGCCGCGCTCATTTCCGTGCCGCTCGCGGTCGGGCTCGGCATGCTGGCCGTTCAATTCCGCAACCGGATGCCGGACAAGATCATCAACGTGATATCGCTTGCGGCGATCTCGCTGCCGGAATTCTTCATCGGCTACCTCTTGATCATGTTCTTCGCGGTCCAATGGGGTGTCGCCACCTTCCCGGCGACCGTCTACGACAGCATGAGCTTCACCGAACGGCTTTCGGCGATCGCGCTTCCGGTCGCGACCCTCGTCCTGGTCGTTCTCGCCCACATGATGCGCATGACGCGGGCGGCGATCCTCAACGTCATGTCGTCGGCCTATGTCGAGACAGCCGAGCTCAAGGGACTCGGCACCTTCCGCATCATCGCCCGCCACGCCGCTCCCAACGCCGTGGCCCCGGTCATCAACGTCATCGCGCTGAACCTCGCCTATCTGGTCGTCGGCGTCGTCGTCGTCGAAGTGGTCTTCGTCTATCCGGGCATGGGGCAATACATGGTGGATGCCGTGACCGTGCGCGACATGCCGGTCGTCCAGGCCTGCGGCCTGATCTTTGCGGCCTTCTACATCTTCCTCAACATGGCGGCTGATATTCTCGCCATTCTCGCCAACCCGAGACTGAGGCACCCGCGATGAACCTGAGATCTATCCCCTTGAGCGCCTGGATCGGCATCGCGGGCATCGCGATCGCCATTCTCTGCGCAATTTTCGCACCAGCGATCGCGCCCTATGGCGAGCGGGACGTCGTCGGCGATATCTGGCTGCCCGCCGGCGGCGACTTCCTGCTCGGCACCGACAATCTCGGGCGCGACCTGCTCTCGCGCCTGATCTATGGCGCCCGCACCACCATCTTCGTGGCGCTGGCGGCAACCGTGCTCTCCTTCTCGCTCGGCATGATCTTGAGCTTTGCCGCGGCGGTTATGGGCGGCTTCGTCGACCAGCTCTTCTCGCGCTTCAACGATCTGATGATGGCGATCCCGACGCTGATCTTCGCTCTCGTCGTGCTCGCGGTGCTGCCGCAACATCTCTGGATCCTGATCCTTGTGATGGCGGTGCTCGATTCCACCCGCGTCTTTCGCATCGGCCGTGCGGTCGCGCTCGACGTGGCAGTGATGGAATTCGTAGAGGCGGCAAGGCTGCGCGGCGAAGGCTCGCTCTGGATCATTTTCCGCGAGATCCTGCCGAACACACTGTCGCCGCTATTGGCCGAATTCGGCTTGCGCTTCGCCTTTTCGATCCTCTTCCTCTCCACCCTCTCCTTCCTCGGCCTCGGCGTCCAGCCGCCGGCCGCCGATTGGGGCGGCATGGTGAAGGACAACAAGGACGGCATCATCTTCGGCATTTCGGCGGCGCTCGTTCCGGGTGCGGCGATCGCCACGCTCGCCATCTGCGTCAATCTCGTCGTCGATTGGCTGATGAAGCGGACCTCGAGCCTGAAAGGAGGGCGCGGCGATGCCTGAGCTTCTTTCCGTCAAGAATCTGAAAATCGAAGCGACGAGCTACCCGCCGGGCGAGCCGCCCAAAGTCGTGACCCTGGTCGAAGGCGTTTCTTTCGACCTGCAGAAGGGCAAGGTGCTGGGTCTCATCGGCGAGTCCGGCGCCGGCAAGTCGACGATCGGCCTCTCGGCACTTGCCTATGGCCGCGGCGGCTGCCGCATCATCGGCGGCGAGGTGCTGCTCAATGGTCGCGACATCCTGAAGCTCGACCGCTCCGGCATCAACACGGTACGCGGCGCCCAGGTCTGCTATGTGGCGCAATCCGCAGCAGCCGCCTTCAACCCCGCTCACAAGCTCGGCGACCAGGTCATCGAAGCCTCGCTTCGCCACGGCCTCATGAGCCGCGACGAAGCGAAGCAACGCGCACTGTATCTCTTTCGCGTGCTGGGCCTTCCCAATCCGGAAACCTTCGGCGACCGCTATCCGCACCAGGTTTCGGGCGGCCAATTGCAACGCGCCATGACGGCGATGGCGCTCTGCCCGAACCCCGAACTGATCGTCTTCGACGAACCGACAACTGCACTCGACGTTACTACCCAGATCGACGTGCTTGCCGCGATCAAGCATGCGATCGAGGAGACACATACGGCGGCGCTCTACATCACCCATGATCTCGCCGTCGTCGCGCAGATCTCCGACGACATCATGGTGCTGCGCCATGGTAAGACCGTCGAATATGGCACCACCAAGCAGGTGATCGAAGCGCCGAAAGAGGATTATACCCGCGCCCTCGTCAGCGTCCGCCAGGCGAAGCGCGATGAGGCCGCCGACCAATCTGGCGCGCTTCTCAAGATCGAGCACGTCCATGCCGGTTATGCCAATGGCTTCAAGGTGCTGCATGACGTATCGATGCATCTGCCGAAGGGCCAGACACTGGCGATCGTCGGCGAATCCGGCTCCGGCAAGTCGACGCTTGCCCGCGTCATCACCGGCCTTCTGCCGCCAAGCGAGGGACGCATCACCTTCGACGGCAAGGAGCTGCCGAAGGCACTCAAGGGCCGGACGAACGACGAGCTGCGCCGCATCCAGATGATCTACCAGATGGCGGATACGGCGATGAATCCACGCCAGACGGTCCGCGACATCATCGGCCGTCCGCTCTCCTTCTACTTCGGCATGCATGGAGCCAGGAAGACGGAGCGGGTCAAGGAACTGCTCGACCAGATCGAGATGGGGCCACGTTTCCTCGACCGCTATCCCGCCGAGCTTTCCGGCGGCCAGAAGCAGCGAGTCGCGATCGCCCGGGCGCTCGCCGCCAGGCCGGAACTCATCCTCTGCGACGAGCCGACTTCGGCGCTCGATCCGCTGGTGGCCGAAGGCATCCTGAATCTGCTTCTGAGACTTCAGGAGGAAACCGCTGTTTCCTATGTCTTTATCACCCACGACATCGCCATCGTGCGAGCCATCGCCGACAGCGTCGCGGTCATGCACCGCGGTCGCCTGGTGCGCTTCGGTCCGAAGTCGAAGGTGCTCTCGCCGCCCTTCGACGACTACACCGACCTACTCTTGAAGTCGGTGCCGGAAATGGAAATCGGCTGGCTGGAGAAGGTGCTGAGGACCCGGCGCATGGAAAGCGCTGGAAACTGACGTATCCGCGGGCCGCCCGGGATGCCAAGTGAGACCTCCCTCCACGAGGTCTAGCGGCGCCAGAACGGTTTGCCTATTTCGGCATGGACCTGTGTTTTGCTTAGGCCCATGTCGTCCAAAAGTTCCGGTGCGTGTTCAGCCATCTGCGCAAGTTGTGTGCGAAGGCGCTGGCGTTCGTTCCACACGGTAAGGAGATACAACGGATTGCGCCAACCATCGATGCGCCCGACGCCGGGGCGCTGGCGCAGGTCCAGCCATACGTTGTTGTAGAAGTCGGACATTCCGGTCAGCATGTTGCTCATCGTCGTTCCTGCAAGCGGTTGGGGCCTTTGGGCGGTGGATGACTGCAGCAACTCTAGGCGCATCGGCGGAGCGAACCATCGCGCATGTGCAGTGTTTCGCCTCCTGCATTTGTAGTATTTTGGCCGGACTGCAGTTGAAACGAGCCGGCCGAACGAGCAGGGATCAGGCATGAACCGCATCCCGACGTCTCAATCCGTCCCTGAGCCGCTGTCGGACCGCGAGCGTGCGGTGGCCGAGCGATTTGCCGCTGGCCTGACCTATCGCGAGATCGGCGACGCGCTCTTCATCGCCCCTTCGACGGTCCGCACGCACCTCGCAGCGATCTACGGCAAGCTCGGCATCCGCAACAAAGTGGAGCTTGCGTCCTATTTCACCGGACCGTCCGTCGGTGGCGGGCGGGCACTTCCAGCCGCAGCACAAGAAGCGCCCGTCCTTGCCCTGTTTCCGATCGAAAGTCTCAACCACGAAGAACGCTGGCAGCGTTTCGCCAACGGCCTGTCCTCTGACATCTGCGTCGATCTTGCCCGCTACGCAGATATGCCCGTGATCGCGTTCCACACCATGAAGCAACTCGGCAACAGGCCGGAGAGCTTTGACGATCACGTCCAGGCCATCGGCGCAACCTACGCCATCACCGGGCAGTTGCGCGCCGACGATCAACGGGTGCGGTTGACGATCCAGCTTTCCGATACCCGCTCCGGGCTGACCCTCTGGAGCGAGCGCTACGACCGGCCAATGGAAGATGTTCTGGCACTTCAGGACAGCCTTACCGAGAGCGTCATCAATGTCTTGGCGGGGTGTTTTGGTACGCTTGCCACAGTTGGTCGAAACGCAAGTCGCCGCAAACCACCCGCGAGCCTTCGCTCTTACGACTACTATCTGCTGGGCGTGGAGCAGCACAACCGGTTCAACCGCGAGGGAAACGAAGCTGCAATTCGCCTGCTTTCGCGCTCGCTCGAGCTCGATCCCACCCACGCAAAAGCTTGGGTCGAACTCGCCTATGCCTATTCGGTAGAGGCCTGTAACGGGTTCAGTGACGACGTCCGTGCCTCGATCCAGAACTGGAAACATACGGTCGAGAAGGCGCTGCAGCTCGACCCAACGGATCCTCATGCATACACCTGCCTCGGCGATCTCACTGCTTGCTTTGGCGATCTGCAGGGAGCAGCGGAAGCTCATCGGCGCGCGTTCGAATACGGGAGGAACCACGCGGATACGCTGGCGCTACTTGCCGGCAGCAAGGCGCTGGTCGTCGGTGACCCCTCTGAGGCGGTTCCACTCATAGAGAGGGCATTACGCCTCAACCCCTTGGCACCACCTTGGTATTTCGGAATGCACGGTCGGGTTCTGTTCGTTACCCGCCGCTATCGGGACTGCTTGTCGGCGCTCGGCAAGAGTTCGCAGGAATCACCGAGTAGGCTGATGTTCCTCGCCATGGCACACGCATTACTAGGCGAAACGGACAAAGCCGCCGAGGCCGCGTCGCAGCTTCGAACTGAGTTTCCTTGCTTTTCGGTCGAGCGCTTCATTGCCGGCTACCCGATAACGAACCCGCAAGCCCTGGAAGCTATTCGGGAGGGTGAGCGTTTGGCCAAATTCGGCTAACGCGACGTCTGCCCTCGGACCTTCACGGCTCTGGCAGCTACGGTATCGCGCGCACTTGTTGCCATCCTGATCCGCCCAGCCTCAAAATTCAGTCGGCACGCTCAGCACTTCGGCGGCCGGTGTGTCGAGAAAGCTCCTGACCGTTGCCGGCAACTGCCGCGAGCCGAAGGCGAGCACGCCGCAACGTGAGAGCATTTGCCGGATGTCCGGCTCCTGGCCGATATGGCGCCAGATCATGCGCGATGCGTAGGGCTGGTTTTCCTTGCGCCAGGAGACGCCCATGGTGGTGCCCCGCAGATAGACGCGCTGATGCACTTCAAATGGCATCAGGATCGTTTGCGAAAGCATCGGCTCACGGCCGACGCTGCGCTCGGTGATGAAGATGCGGTTTCGCCAGAAGGTTGCGAGTCCGACATATTTCGAGAACTGTCGGATTTCGTTCGCGGCATCGCGGATGCGTTCGATGGACTTCACGCGGACGGAACCGCTGTCCTCGTATATCCGCGCGCAGGAGCAGACGACGAGACCAGGCCAGGACGGCGAAATGTGATAGGTCTGGTAGTAGCCCATGTGCCGCCTGAGGGCCGAGATGTCGCCGGGAAAGCCGTCGAGCAGTAGCCTCGCCTCCGAGCGGTCACGGCCGGGACGCGTCATCCGCGCTTCGAACAGCTTCGGCGAAAGCAAAAAATCCTGCGTTGAAAGCCCGAAGAACGCCGCGATCCGCGCGACATTGTGCGCCGACGGCCGCGCCTCACCGCTGATGTAGCGGTTGAACTGCTGGCGATTGATACCGATTTCGCGGCAAATCTGTGAGATCGAACGCCGGGTCGCGCAGGCGAAACGCAAATTGGTGACGAATGTATCGTCCTGCTCCACATCAGGCTCCCAAAGTCTTCGTTTCGAGGAGCGTAAACTAGCGTAAATCAGCGTCAAGCCGCGAAATTGTGCCGCGTGAGACAAGCGCTAGGGTTTTCGTCGAACAAACAAACGAGGGGAACTCTGAAATGACGGAATTCACGAAGCGTCCCGACGGCCTTATCGTCCCGACTGGCATCAGCCGCCGCGGCTTCCTCGCGGGCACTGCGGCGCTGGGTCTCGCCGCCGGCCTCGGTGGCACAATGCTGGCGGGCAAAGCCCAGGCACAGGAACCGAAACGCGGTGGCCACCTGAAGCTCGGTCTCAAGGGCGGCGCGACAACGGACTCCCTCGATCCGGCCGCCTATACCGGCTCTGTCTCCTTCGTGATCGGCCATCTCTGGGGCGACAAGCTCGTCGAGTCCGATCCGGTCACCGGGGCACCCCTGCCCTCGATCGCCTCTTCCTGGGAGCCTTCCGCGGATGCCTCTGTCTGGACCTTCAAGATCCGCAACGACATCGCCTTCCATGACGGCAGCAAGCTAACGGTCGCCGACGTCGTCGCGACGCTGAAGCGGCATTCGGACGAGGGCTCCAAGTCGGGCGCTCTAGGACTCATGCGATCGATCAAGACGATCGAGGAAAGGGCCGGCGATCTCGTACTGACGCTCTCGGAGGGCAATGCGGACTTGCCGCTGCTGCTGACCGATTACCACCTGATCATCCAGCCGGGCGGCGGCATCGAAAATCCTGCCTCGCCGGTCGGAACGGGGCCGTACAAGCTCATAAGCTATGAGGCCGGCATCCGCGCTACCTTCGAAAAGAACACCGCCGACTGGCGCTCGGATCGCGGATTTGTCGACAGCGTCGAGATCATCGTCATGAATGACAACTCGGCGCGCATCGCAGCGCTTTCGTCCGGCCAAGTGCATTTCATCAACAACGTCGACCCGAAGACCGTGTCGCTTCTCAAGCGCGCCCCTCGCGTTCAGATCCTCCAGACACCAGGCAAGGGCTTCTACAGCTTCCTCATGCATTGCGACACGGCGCCCTTCGACAACAACGATCTGAGGCTGGCGCTGAAATACGCGATCGATCGGCAGGCGATCCTCGATCGTGCCGTCGGTGGCTACGGCAAGCTCGGCAACGACTATCCGGTCAACGAGAACTACGCGCTCGCCCCGACGGGCATCGAGCAGCGCGTCTACGATCCGGACAAGGCGGGCTTTCACTACAAGAAATCCGGCCATGACCGGCCGATCCTGCTCCGCACCTCCGATGCCGCTTTCCCGGGCGCAGTCGACGCGGCGGTTCTCTTCCAGGAAAGCGCCCGCAAGGCCGGCATAGAGCTCGAAATCAGGCGCGAGCCAGAGGACGGCTATTGGACGAATGTCTGGAACGTCCAGCCGTTCTGCGCCTCCTACTGGGGCGGCCGCCCGACGCAGGACTCTCGCTATTCCACTTCCTATCTCTCAAGCGCGGAATGGAACGACACGCGCTTCAAACGGGAAGATTTTGACAAACTGCTGTTGCAGGCGCGCTCCGAACTTGACGAAGCGAAGCGCAAGGAACTCTATCATACAATGGCGATCATGGTGCGCGACGAAGGCGGCCTGATCCTGCCCGTCTTCAACGACTACGTGAACGCCGCCTCCGCCTCGCTCAAGGGCTTCGTGCACGACATCGGCAACGACCTTTCGAACGGCTACGTCGGAAGCCGCGTCTGGTTCGACAGCTAGAGCATTTTGCAGGCAGGTGTAATCACCTGACGTCGCATAAATGCGGCAAAAACCGATGGGGCGGTGGCGCGAACGCACGTGAGCGCATCCCGCTCCAAAGCGGGACGAGGAAAAGTGTGGGCGGTTTTCCGCCCGCATCCTGCATCTCAATAATCAGGTATGGATCGGGAGGTACACAATGGCCGATCGCAACTTTACCGTCCTCGAAAACGAATGGATCACGCTCAAGGACGGGACGCGTCTTGCCGCGCGCATCTGGATGCCCGAGGGTACGGAGCAGAATCCGGTGCCAGCCGTTCTCGAGTACCTGCCCTATCGCAAGCGCGACGGCACGTGTGCCCGCGACGAGTCCACCTATCCAGTCTTTGCGGCTGCGGGCATTGCCGGCGTGCGCGTCGACATCCGCGGCTCGGGTGAATCCGACGGCGTGATCGACGGCGAATACACGCCGCGCGAGCTTTCCGACGGCTGCGAGATCATCGCATGGATCGCCGCGCAGCCTTGGTCCAACGGCAAGGTCGGCATGATGGGCATTTCCTGGGGTGGCTTCAACTGCCTGCAGGTGGCCGCCTTGAAGCCGCCGGCGCTCAAAGCCGTCATCTCGATCGCCTCGACCGTTGATCGCTACAACGACGACATCCACTACAAGAACGGATGCCACCTCTCGGCACAGCTCTCCTGGGCGGCGACCATGCTCGCTTATCAGTCACGCTCGCCGGATCCGGCGCTCGTGGGAGAACGCTGGAAGGAAATGTGGCTTGAGCGGCTCCAGAACGAACCCTTCTTCCTGGAGGAATGGCTCAAGCACCAGCGTCGCGACGATTTCTGGCGCCATGGGTCGATTTGCGAGGACTTCGAAAGCTTCCCTATTCCCGCACTGGTGATCGCGGGTTGGGCAGACGGTTACCGCAACACGCCCATCAAGGCCGTCGAGGGCCTCGGCGCTAAGGCAAAGGCTCTGATCGGACCCTGGGTGCACAAATATCCGCATTTCGCCTGGCCGAAGCCGCGCACGGATTTCCACAGCGAAGCAATCCGCTGGTGGAACAGATGGCTTCGCGACGAGAAAAACGACGCGGACCACCTGCCGCAGATGCGCGCCTATATTCTTGACGGACCGAGGCCGGCGCTGAGGCGCAACGAAGACCCGGGACGATGGGTCGCCAAAGACGTCTGGACGACGCCGGAGATGCGCAAGTTTGCCATCGCCGGCGACGGCAGTCTGACCGCCGAGGCTTCTTCGGCGAAGGGCGTCGGCGACGTCTACCTCCGCTCACCGCTCGATACCGGCACGGCCTCCGGCGAATATTTCACGCTGAAACCGGATGCCGAAATGGCAGGGGACCAGCGCATCGATGACGCTGGATCGCTCACCTTCGAAACGCAGCCGCTGCTCGAAGCGCAGGATTATCTCGGACAGCCCGTCCTCAGTCTCGACGTGTCCTGCAGCGCCGAGACCGCGAACCTCGTTGCCCGTATCGTCGATATTCATCCCGACGGCACCGCGACGCGCGTCGCCTTCGGCGTGCTCAATCTCGCCCACCGCCACGGCAATGCGACGCCACAGCCTGTGGACAAGAACCGCAAGACGCGCATCACGCTGGTGCTCGATGCCTGTGGCTATCGCTTCCGCGCCGGCCACCGCATCCGCTTGTCGCTGTCGACATCCTACTGGCCGATGATCCTGCCGCCGCCAACCAATCCGGGCCTGACGATCGACACCGCCAGCCTTTCACTCTCTCTGCCGCTCCTCGGTGGTCATCGCGAAATCGTCGTGCCGCAGCCGGCCAATCCCAATCCGCTGCCGCACTACATCGAGCGTTCGCCGGCGCAAACGCGCCGAACCGTCGAGCGCGACATGACGAAAGGCGTGACATACTACCGGATCTTTGAGGATACCGGCCTCGTCGAGCATCCCGGCACCGGCAACGCGACGCAGGACATCCGCGACGAAACCTGGTCGATCGCACCGGACGACCCGCACTCGATGACCGGGCTTTCCACCTGGACCTGCATCGCTCAGCGCGGTGATCAGTCGATCAAGACCGTCTCGACCTCTCGGCTTGGCTGCACCGAAACGGAGTGGACCACGTCGGCCAAGGTCGAGGCCTTCGAGGGCGAGGCGAAGATCTTCGAAAAGACCTTCGAAAAGCGTATCCGGCGAGATTTCATGTGAGCGATCGGCGCGTTAGCCGGATAGCGCGCCCCTCATCCGGCCTGCCGGCGACCTTCTCTCTGCAGGCTGGGAGAAGGGACTCGCGAGGCCCCTTCGATCGCCCTTCTCCGCCGTCGCGAAGAGATATCGATGAAGAGGGAGCCGCAACGGTGTTCCCTCGCCCCGCGTGCGGGGAGAGGGTTAGGGTGAGGGGCAAAATCCAGCACGACCCATCTATGCGCCGCCCAATCCCCGCAACGCCTGCACCGCCCGCTCCGCATCCGCCGCCGGTACGAAGACATGGTCGTGGTAATAGGCCGCGACGACATCGGCGCTGATCCCGGCTCGGGTGAGCGCCGCCGACACCGCCGCCGTCAAGCCCACGGCATCGAGGGCGGAATGAATGCTGAGTGTGATGAGCCGCAGCACCGGCCGATAGGCAAGTCCGGCCGCATCCGCGCGCGATCGTTCGAGAATGAGCGTCAGGCCTTCTGCCTCGCGGAAGGTGCCGATCGGCTCCAGCGCAAGCTAGGCCGCCGTATCGCCCTGAACCGTGCAATAGACATATTCGCCCTCCCCTAGGATCGGGTTCATCTCCGCCAGCAGTCGGGCAAGATCGGTCTCTCCCTTCATGCCAGAACCCCTCACCTCGTCCCGAGCAACCGCGCCACGCCGTGGACAAGATGGCGAAAGCCTTCTTCAGCGCCCCGGCTCATGTGTCGCGCCCTTAGCCACGCATGGATCATCTGCGGTTCTTCACGGTAGGTGACGTCGACACCGGCCTGCGCAAGCCGTGCCGCATAATTCCGCGCGTCATCGCGCAACGGATCGAAGTTCGCTGCAGTAATATAGGCCGGCGGCAAGCCGGAGAGATCGCGGGCCTTCAGCGGATGCGCGAAAGGATTGTCCGCCGGCGCCTTCAGGATCTCGCGGGAATAGGCAATGTCCCCCGTCGCAAGGCCCGGCGCTTGCGCCATCTCGATATAGGAGCCGCTGACGAGATCACCGCCGAGAGTGGGATAGATCAGCACCTGACCGATGATGCCGGAAAGCCCCTCGGCCTTCGCCTTGAGCACGATGCCCGCCGCGAGATTGCCACCGGCACTGTCGCCAGCGATCACCAGCGGGCGGCCCTCGGCAAGCAGGCTTTTCAGCACTTCGTAGCAGTCCTCGAACGCCGCCGGCCAGACATGTTCGGGCGCAAGCCGATAATCGATAGAGACGAGTTCGACCCGCGCCCCATGCGCAAGCTCGGCGCAGATCGCATCATGGCTGTCGAGCGAGCCGACGACAAAACCGCCGCCATGGATGTAGAAGATCCGCGTTTCGCTCGCGACTTCGGCGGGGCGGTAGTGCCTGACAGGTATGCGTCCTGCCACAACCGCGTCCCGCCGCCTCAGGCCCTCGGGCGACGGCGCATCGAACTCCGCGCAAAGCGCGTCGTACCATTGCCGCTGTTGGTCGATACAGGCATTGACCGCGTCCGCGGGATAGAATTCCTCACAGCGTGTATGGAACGCGAGGATCTCCGGTTCGGTGGGAACCGGCTGGCCGCTGAGTTTCTCGTGCAATTAAGAGCCTCGTTTGAATCGTCTGCAGTAGCAAGACATTTTCTGACACTTCGCCTAACGCCAAGATGAACCGGCATTCACACGACCTAGACGATTGGATAGACCTACCGACGCACCGCAATTACAGATTGATTCGATCCAGCTCCACTCGACCCACTCCAATAGGGATCCCGTGAAAATATACCGCGCTTTTCGATCGCGCCATCCTATCTGCGCCGCCCTGATTGGTTTCCTCCTGGGACCGAGCCTGGTTATGTTCTATCTCGGCCGTTGGAAGCCGGCCATGTGGTACTGCGTACCCGCGGTTGCGCTCTTCGGCGTTGAAAAATGGGCGGAAATCTCCTTTCCGGGGTTGAATGCAGTCTATATTGTTGTGCTTCTGGCGCTAGCGGCCTTCAATCTGCTTGGGGCCGTTCACGGCTATCAGATCGCCCGCAGCTTGCCCGTCGCTCATACTTTTCCGTGGTATGCGCGCTGGTACAATATCGTTCTCGTCTCCTTTATTGCTCCTCTGGCGCTTGCGCTCCTTGCGAGATCGTTGCTCTTTCAACCGTTCAACATCGTGTCGTCGGCGATGTTCCCGACTCTCCGGGAGGGCGACTATGTAATGACAAGCAAATTCGCCTATGGGTACGGCAAGTATTCTTTCCTGTTCCACAGCGGACCGGCTTCGAAGTTTTTTGGCCGCACACCGGAGCGGGGCGATATCGTCGTCCTTGCGTTCCCGCCAAATCCGGAGATCGATTATGTGGAACGCGTCATTGGTTTGCCTGGAGACAGGGTGCAAATGAAGGACGGAATACTTCATCTCAATGGCAAACCTGTACCTAGATATGAAATCAAGACATTACCGAACGGGCCTGATTTTCCCATCACGATCTACCGAGAAACGCTGCCCAACGGCCTTGATCATTTCATAGCAGAAAACGGCGATCTACTGCGAAGCGACAACACTGCTGAGTTTGTCGTTCCGGTCGGCCACTACTTCGTGATGGGCGACAATCGGGATAACAGCGCAGACAGTAGATATGACGTCGGCTTTGTCCCCGAAGAAAATATATACGCAAAAGTAGTCGCAGTGTTTTTCAACAAACACAGCGGGTTCGACAGATTTGGAACTGTAGGCGGGGCCTTTGAGTGATAATGCTGGGCGGCGCCGTAGCACCGGAATATAGTGCTGCTATCTCGCTGTCACATCAATTTCGCTCCATGGCATTCACACTCCGGCAATTGCAGTATTTCATCGCCGTCGCCGAACAGGGCTCGGTCACCCGCGCGGCGCAGAACCTTTCGATTTCGCAGTCTTCAATCACCGAAGCAATCAAGGAACTCGAAACCGACCTCGGCGTCGAACTCTTTGACCGCCACCCGCGCGGCCTGTCGATCACTCACAACGGCCATCAGTTCCTGCGCCACGCGACGAAGATTCTCGCCGATGTCTCCGATGCGCGGCGCAGCTTTTCCGACAGCCGCGAGGAACTTGGAGGCAAGCTCAATCTTGGCGTCACTTCGCTTGTCGCGGGCTACGTGCTTTCCGACCTGCTCGCGCGCTACCGTCGCGCCTGCCCCGGCGTCGAGGTGAGCGCAATCGAGGACAACGGTTCCTATCTCGAACATCTGTTGATCGGCGGCGAGCTCGACGTCGCGGTCATGGTGATCTCAAACCTGCGCGACCGCATGGCGCTGCAGGCCGAAATCCTCGAAACCTCCCCCTACCGTGTCTGGCTCCCGATCGGCCATCCGCTCGTCAGCGCCGACATCATCTCGGTCGACGACATCGCCAAGGAGCCGCTGATCATGCTGACCGTGGACGAAATCGAGGAGAACACCGGCAAGCTCCTGACGGCGCTTGGCGCTCGCCCGCACGTCGCCTTCCGCACCCGCTCGGTGGAGGCGGTCAGAAGCCTGGTTGCGACCGGCGCCGGTATCGCGCTATTGCCGGATCTCGTCTACCGCCCCTGGTCGCTCGAAGGCGACCGGATCGAAAGCCGCGACGTGTCCGGCGCGCTGCCGGTTGTGCAGGTCGGGATGGTTTGGCGTAAGGGCTCCAGCCTGCCGCAATCGGCCCGCGATTTTGTCGGCATCGCCGAGGCCCTTCGCAGCGCCCGCCCCCGCTAGACTTCCTTTCGGTTGGAGGTATGCGAACGGAACGCCGTTTCACATCGATATCGGAAAAATCGATAACGTCATTCTAATTAATGAATTTGCGAATACGGAGAAATCAAGGCACGCTTCGATCCGGGAACATAGCTGCAGAACGCGGCATAAACTGGGGAGACTTCCGATGAAGCAGATCTTGAAATCCTGCACGGCGCTTACTCTTTCGCTGGGCCTAGTCGCCCCTGCGCTCGCGCAGGAGCCGCTGAAGGAACTGGGCAAGGGCGAAGGGGAGCTCTCGATCGTCGCCTGGGCCGGCTATATTGAACGCGGCGAAACCGACAAGAACTACGACTGGGTCACCGACTTCGAAAAAAAGACGGGCTGCAAGGTCAGCGTCAAGACCGCGGCCACCTCGGATGAAATGGTCGCCCTGATGAACGAAGGCGGCTTCGACCTCGTCACTGCCTCGGGCGATGCTTCCCTCAGGCTGGTCGCCGGCAAGCGCGTCCAGCCGATCAACACCGACCTCATCCCGAGTTGGAAGACGATCGACGAGCGCATGCAGAATGCGCCGTGGCATACGGTCAACGGCGTCCACTACGGCACCCCCTATGTCTGGGGCCCGAACGTGCTGATGTACAACACCGAGGCCTTCAAGGGCGAAGCGCCGAAGAGCTGGAACGTCGTTTTCGAGGAAATGACTCTGCCCGACGGCAAATCCAACAAGGGCCGCGTCCAGGCCTATGACGGCCCGATCCATGTCGCCGATGCCGCCAACTACCTGATGGCGCACAAGCCCGAGCTCGGCATCAAGGATCCCTACGAGCTCAATGAGGAGCAGTACAAGGCCGCGCTTGACCTGCTTCGCACCCAACGCACCCTTGTCGGCCGCTACTGGCACGACGCGATGATCCAGATCGACGATTTCAAGAACGAGGGCGTCGTCGCTTCCGGCTCCTGGCCATTCCAGGTCAACCTGATGGAGGCCGAGAAGCTGCCGATCGCCTCTGTCATTCCGCAGGAAGGGGTAACGGGCTGGGCCGATACGACCATGCTGCACGCCGACAGCGAGCATCCGAACTGCGCCTATATGTGGATGGAGCATTCACTGTCACCCAAGGTGCAGGGTGACGTTTCCGCTTGGTTCGGCGCGAACCCCTCGGTCGGCGCCGCCTGCAAGGGCAATGAACTGCTGACCGACGCCGGCTGCAAGACCAACGGCTACGAGGATTTCGAGAAAGTCAAGTTCTGGAAGACGCCGGTGAGCACGTGCGAAAGCCAGGGCGAATGCGTGCCCTACCACCGTTGGGTTTCCGACTATATCGGCGTGATCGGCGGGCGGTAAGCCAGCCGCAACTGCATCGCAAGCATCGCCCTCACCCTAGCCCTCTCCCCGCTCGCGGGGAGAGGGAACGCCTTCGGCAAAGCCGCCGCGTGATCTTGAGGCGAGGCGCCGGCCGCGGTCCCCTTCTCCCCGCTGGCGGGGAGAAGGTCGCGGCAGCGGGATGAGGGGCTCGGAATACTGGAGTATCGCTATGACCACCGCCGTCCTCTTCGACAATGTTTCCCGCTACTTCGGCGCCGTCCACGCCGTCGATCGCGTGAATCTCGATATCGCCGAGGGCGAATTCTTTGCCATGCTCGGGCCGTCGGGCTCCGGCAAGACCACATGCCTCAGATTGATGGCCGGCTTCGAGCAGCCGACCGGTGGCCACATCGAAATCTTCGGCGAGACGGCCGAGGGCGTGCCGCCCTACCGGCGCAGCGTCAACACCGTGTTTCAGGACTATGCGCTTTTCCCGCACCTCTCGATCCTCGACAACGTCGCCTATGGCCTGATGGTCAAGGGCGGCGCCCGCGAGGAGCGCCGCAAGGCCGCCGAGGATGCACTCGCCATGGTGAAGCTGCCGGGCTACGGCACGCGCCGTCCCGGCCAGCTTTCCGGCGGCCAGCGCCAGCGCGTGGCCCTTGCCCGCGCGCTCGTCAACAAGCCCAAGGTGCTGCTCCTCGATGAGCCACTGGGAGCGCTCGATCTGAAGCTCCGCGAACAGATGCAGGAAGAACTGAAGAGCCTGCAGAAATCGCTCGGCATCACCTTCGTCTTCGTCACCCACGATCAGGGAGAGGCGCTGTCGATGGCTGACCGTATCGCGGTCTTCAACGAAGGCCGGATCCAGCAGCTCGGCAGACCGGAAGAGGTCTATAACCAGCCGAAGACCCGCTTCGTCGCCGACTTCGTCGGGTCGTCCAACGTGCTCTCGACGAAGCTCTGCCAAAGGCTAGGGCTGAAGGCGGCCTTCGCCAGCCTCCGGCCGGAAGCGATCGCGCTCGCGGCCCCGAGCAACGGCGCACTCAGCCTCGCCGGCACCATCGCCGGCCAGAGCTTCCTCGGCGCGACAAACCGCGTCTTCGTCGATGTCGACGGCGCACGCATAGCTGTTGCAAGCCCCGCCGCACACGCGGTCCCGCCCATCGGCAGCCCGGTCACGATTAGCTTCGCCGCACGCGACCTTCACCCGATGGAGGACGCATGACCGTCGTCGCCGAAAGCATCATCCTTCCGGAACGTCGCGGCACCGCCGGCCGTCTCTCGGACTTCTTCTGGCGGCATCCGCATGTGCTTCTTGCGGTGCTGCTCGGCCCGCCGCTCCTCTGGCTCGGTGTGGTCTATCTCGGTTCGCTTTTCGCACTCCTGCTGCAGAGCTTCTTCTCGATCGACGATTTCTCCGGCCTCATAAATTACGAGTTCACGCTCGCCACTTACCGCCAGCTCTTGAGCGAGGCCAATCTCGACATCATCATCCGCACCATCTCAATGGCTGCAGCGGTGACGCTCGTCTCCGCGCTCATCGCTTTTCCGATCGCCTATTACGCGGCACGCTATGCGCGCGGAAAATGGAAGGTGCTGTTCTATCTCGGCGTCATGCTGCCGCTCTGGTCGAGCTATCTCGTCAAGATCTACGCGTGGAAGCTGATCCTCGCCAAGGAAGGCATTCTCACCTGGTTCTTCGAGAGGCTGAACCTGCTCTGGCTGCTCGATGCGTGGCTGTCGCTTCCCGTCGTCGGCGGCAATTCGTTGTCCGTCAGCTACACCGGCACGTTCATCGTCTTCGTCTATGTCTGGATGCCCTTCATGATCCTGCCGATCCAGGCGGCGCTGGAGCGGGTACCGTCAAACCTGATAGAAGCGTCGTCCGACCTCGGCGGCACGCCGGCCCAGACCTTCCGCTACGTGCTCTTTCCGCTGGCGCTGCCGGGCATCGTCGCCGGATCGATCTTCACGTTCTCGCTGACGCTCGGCGACTACATCATTCCGCAGATCATTGGCTCGTCGCGGCTCTTCATTGGCCAGGCCGTTTATGCTCAGCAGGGCACCGCCGGCAACATTCCTCTCGCCGCTGCTTTCACGGTCGTGCCGATCGTCATCATGGGCCTCTACCTCTGGATGGCCAAACGCATGGGGGCCTTCGATGCGCTCTGAAAAATCGAACCGCGCTCCCCTGGGCCTGAAGGTTGCGGCAGCAGCCGGCCTCGCCTTCATGCATGTGCCGATCCTGCTGATCTTTCTCTACGCCTTTACGACGGAGGAGAAGAGCTACCAGTTCCCACCGCCCGACCTGACGACGCAATGGTTCGCCGTTGCCTGGGACCGACCCGATGTGTGGGCGGCGCTGACGCTCTCGGTCAAGGTCGCCTCGATCGCGACCGCCGTCGCGCTCGTGCTCGGCACGCTCTGCGCCGCCGCCGTCAGCCAGACCCGTTTCTTCGGCCGCGAGACGATCTCGCTCCTCGTCATCCTCCCGATCGCGCTCCCCGGCATCATCACCGGCATCGCGCTGCGCTCGGCGTTCTCGATGGCGGATATCCCCTTTTCCTTCTGGACCATCGTGCTGGGCCACGCGACCTTCTGCATCGTCGTCGTCTACAACAATGCGGTTGCCCGCTTCCGGCGGATCTCCGGCTCGCTGATCGAGGCCTCGATGGATCTCGGCGCCGACGGCTTCCAGACGTTCCGCTACGTGATCCTGCCGAACATCGGCACGGCGCTGCTTGCCGGCGGCATGCTCGCCTTCGCGCTTTCCTTCGACGAGGTGATCGTCACGACCTTCACTGCCGGCCAGCAATCGACCCTGCCGATCTGGATGCTGGAGGAGTTGATCCGCCCGCGCCAGCGTCCGGTGACCAATGTCGTCGCCATGATCGTGGTCGTCGTCACCTTCCTGCCGATCCTCGGCGCCTACTACCTGACGCGCGACGGCGACCAGATCGCCGGCGCCGGCAAATGAAATCGAACGTAAAGGGAGAACAGATATGGACACCCAACTCTTGATCGGATCGCGCTTCGAAGCCGGCACCGAGGTCGAGGAGCACATCCTGAACCCGAGGACGGGCGCCACGATCATCGATGTCGCGGAGGCTTCCCATGCGCAAGTCGACGTCGCCGTCGATGCGGCCGAGCGCGCCTTCGTCGCCTGGTCGCAGACGACGCCCGCCGAGCGCTCGAACTATCTCCTGAAGATCGCCGACGCGATCGAGAAGAACGCCGACGGCTTCGCCGCGCTTGAAGCGCTGAACTGCGGCAAGCCGATCAACGCCGTGAAGAACGACGAGCTGCCGGCGATCATCGACTGCTGGCGCTTCTTCGCCGGTGCGGTGCGCAACCTGCATGCGCCGACGGCGGGTGAATACCTGCCGGGCCACACCTCGATGATCCGCCGCGACCCGATCGGCATCGTCGGCTCGATCGCACCGTGGAACTACCCGCTGATGATGATGGCCTGGAAGCTGGCCCCGGCCATCGGCGGCGGCAACACGGTGGTCTTCAAGCCTTCCGAACAGACGCCTTTGACGGCGCTGAAGCTCGCGCGGTTGCTCGCGGACATTCTCCCTGAAGGCGTCGTCAACGTCGTCACCGGCCGCGGCGAAACGGTCGGCAATGCGCTGATCAACCATCCGAAAGTGTCCATGGTTTCGATCACGGGCGATATCGCCACGGGCAAAAAGGTGCTGGCGGCCGCAGCCAAGACGGTGAAGCGTACCCATCTCGAACTCGGCGGCAAGGCGCCGGTCATCGTCTATGACGATGCGGAACTGGAAGCCGTCGTAAACGGCATCCGCACCTTCGGATACTACAATGCCGGCCAGGACTGCACAGCCGCCTGCCGCATCTATGCGGAGGCCGGCATCTACGAGAAGCTCGTTGCCGATCTGACGTCCGCCGTCTCGACGATCCGCTACAACCTCGATGACGATACCGAAAACGAGATCGGCCCGCTCATCTCCAAGCGCCAGCGCGACCGGGTCGCGAGCTTCGTCGAACGGGCGGCGGACCAGAAGCATATCGAGATCACCACCGGTGGCGCCGCGGGCAGCAAGGACGGCTTCTTCTTCAAGCCGACTGTCGTCGCCGGCGCCACGCAGGAAGACGAAATCGTCCGCCGCGAAGTGTTCGGGCCGGTCGTTTCCGTCACCCGCTTCACCGGCAGCGATGATGCCGTCGCCTGGGCAAACGACAGCGACTACGGCCTCGCCTCCTCCGTCTGGACGAAGGACATCACCAAGGCGATGCGGGCGGCGTCACGCCTGCAATACGGCTGCACCTGGATCAACACGCATTTCATGCTGACCAACGAGATGCCGCATGGCGGCGTCAAGCAGTCCGGCTACGGCAAGGACATGTCGGTCTATGCGCTCGAGGACTACACGGCCGTTCGCCACATCATGATCAATCATGGCTAATGGGAGGATGCCATCATGTATCGCCGTCAATTACTAGCCGGCGCCGGCGCGCTGGGCCTGAGTGCCCTTCTATTTCCGCCGGCTGCCTTCGCCGCCGATGCTGCCCCGGCAGTGGTCGCTGCCTATGTCGCAGCTTGGAACGCCCACGATTCTGGCAAGGCCGCGTCCTACTTCGCTGACGATGTCACCTACTACGATGCTTCCGTCGGCAAGCCCGTGAACGGCAAGGATGCCGCCAAGACCGGCGTCATCGACAACTTCCTTAACGCCGTTCCCGACGCCGTGTGGACCATGAAGGGCGACCCGATCGCCGCCGGCGACAAGGTGTCGTTCGAGTGGGAGTTCTCGGGCACCAATTCGGGCGCCTGGGCCGACGGCACCGCGGCCACCGGCAAGACGTTCAAGATTACCGGAGCCTCGGTCTTTACCGTCAAGGACGGAAAGATTTCCACGCAGAGCGACTATTACGACGCGCTCGGTTTCTACAAGCAGCTCGGATTAATGTAGCCGCCGCCGGCGCGGTTCGCGCCCGCGCCGATTTGAAACCGCATCGGCAAAACAAACCCTCCGGTCGATCTGAGATCGACCGGAGGGTTTGTTTATGCATTTCCATCAAGCATCGCGAACATGAGACGGCATGGCACGCGCGGCGCAGCTGTTGCACATTTCCCACAAATTTAAAAACATGAGTATTATAGTCATAAAAAATCTCTTGCGCGAACAAAAAACATGAGTGAATAGCTCATCTTATAAATTTCGCTTATCGATCAGAAAGTTGCATCGCATGCCCGCCACCGGAACCCTTCTTCTGCCGCTCATTCGCGCCGCCCTCGCCGGCACCTCCGCCCTTGCTCTCGCCGCCGCCGCGCATGCGCAGGAAGCACAGCAGGAGGACACGGCGTCCAGCGGCGATTCGACCGCACTCGAAACGCTGGTCGTCAATGGTGGCAGCGGCGGCGTCATCACCGCCGATGGTTATGTCGGCATCAGTAGTGCGACTGGAGCCAAGGTCGACACGCCCTTTCTTGAAACGCCGCAGTCTATCTCATCGGTAACGGAGCAGCAGTTGAAGGATCGCAACCCGCAGACGCTGCTGGACACGCTGGCCTATACGCCGGGCACGAGAGTCAACGCATACGGATTCGATCCGCGCTTCGACGCCTTCTTCGTGCGTGGTTTCGATGTGACATACACTGGTGTCTTCCGCGACAACCTACGCCAGCCGGGAGCCGGATTCGCACTCTTCAAGAACGAACCCTACGGCCTTGAAGGCGTGTCGATCCTGCGCGGCCCCTCTTCGGCACTTTATGGGTCGAGCAGCGCAGGCGGCCTTTACAATCTCATTACCAAGCGCCCGACGGAAGAAACACTGCGTGAGGTACAGGTTCAATACGGCACCTACGAGCGCTACCAAGGACAGTTTGACTTCTCCGGACCGATAAACGAGACGGACCCAGTCTATTACCGTTTGACCGGGCTCATGCGCGACGCCGACACTGAGCAGGTGGGCGTCGAGGACGACCGGATCTACATAGCGCCTTCCCTGTCGTGGATCCCGGATGAAGGCACCAGGCTCACGATCCTAAGCGAGTATTCTCGTTCGAAGACAGGCGGCACGGCCGCTAACTTCACCTGGGTGGATGTGGACGATGTTCCCCATTACACCGACTTCTTCTCAGGTGATCCCTCATTTAACGACTCTGTCCAGGATCAGGGGCGATTCGGCTGGGAGTTCGAGCATGACTTCGACAATGGCCTGATATTCCGTCAGAACTTTCGCATCTCGTCACTGCAGATCGAGGCGGACTACGTTTACGGCTTTGGCCAACTCGTGCCCAACGTGGCCGGTGCTGGCAGTTACGGCTTTGAACGCGCCTCCGGCATTCTCGACGAGCGGCTGACTGCCGTCGTCATGGACAATCAGCTCGAATACAAGTTTGAGACGGGCGCTCTCGACCACACGCTTCTTGCAGGTGTTGACGCGCAGAAGCTCCGGTACCACGCGCTTGCCGGTGGCGGAGCTGCGCCTCCGATCAATATCCTAAACCCCGATTACGGTGGTCCGATCACCCGACCTGATTTCAGCTCGCGCACTGAGCAGGACCAATGGCAGCTCGGCACCTATCTTCAAGATCAGATCCAATACGACGCGTGGACGCTCACGCTTGGCGGTCGCTACGACTGGATTTCCACGGACACTGACACTATCGACCTTACAACCGACGCGACGAGCAGCACATCGCAAACAGACAAGAAGTTTTCCGGCCGCGTCGGTCTCACCTATGAGACCGATTTCGGACTAGCGCCCTACATCAGCTATTCGACTGCATTCTCCCCCAATATCGGCATAGACTATGACACTGGCCAGCCGCTTCGGCCTACGGAAAGCGAACAGCAGGAAATCGGTGTCAAATATCTCCTGCCCAACATCAATATGCTGATCACGGCTGCTATCTTCAACATCGATCAGGAAAACGGCGTGGTCTGGGAGGTGATCAACTCCGTCAACACGCAGGTCCAGCGTGACATGCGCTCGCGCGGTTTCGAACTGGAAGCAACGACCAGCCTGGACAACGGTCTCTCCCTCACCGCTGCTTACAGCTACAACGATGTGACCATCAAGGAAGGCTCTGCCCTTACGACCGGCAAGTATGTGTCGAGCACGCCCTTCCACACCGCTTCTGTTTGGGCCCACTATCTCATACCGGAAGACACTCCCCTTTACGGCTTGAGCGTGGGCGGTGGCGCACGCTTTATCGGATCGAGTTACGGCAACGACCAGAACACGGTCAGAAACGGCTCTCGCATGTTTTTCGACGCTTCGATCGGCTACGACTTCGCGGCAATCGACAAGAAATACGAAGGACTGCAGCTACAGGTGAACGCGACCAACCTCTTCGACCGTCGCGACATCACCTGTACGTCGAACTATTGCTACCGCGACCAGGGCCGCACTGTCATCGGCTCGCTGCGCTACAACTGGTAGAGCCATGGCGACTAGCAGGCGTGACAGCATGGCGGAAGTAGGCGGGGCGAAGCTCCTGTCGGCGGCATTTGCCGGCCCGCACGCCTGGTGCAACGAGAAGATGATGCTGGCGGACGAGCTCTCCGACGGTATCCCGCTCGCGACGTTCTTCGCCTCGGGCGCCTTCGAACGGGCGCTCTCGACCTATGCCGAGACGTCGAATGGTAGCGACCGGCGTGCTGTCGCCTCCATGTGGTCGCTCTATTATTTCTCCTGTCTTACCATCCCCTATGTCGTCGCCCGGGTACTGGAACACCAGGCGCTGCCCGTCGCATTCGACGAGATGACCGTGGCCCTTTCGGCCGATGGCCTCCCTCGCGCCCTCGGCGTCGCGACGTCCGGCGACTGGCGGGAGGACGGCGAGCACGAGGTTTTCTCCGTCCTCGCACCGCTGATGGAAGAGCATCTCGCCAGGGTCGTCGGTCACCTGAAGGCCGTCGGCGGTATTTCTCCCCGCCTCGCCTGGAACAATGCAGCCGTCTACATCGACTATGCGCTTCGCACGTCCGGAGCCGAACCCTTGAGCGATCAAGCTGATGCCATGGTCGCCTGTCGCCTGTTGCCCAACGGTGCGCCGAATCCCTTCTTCGATTGCCTGCGCCATGAAGAAGAGGACGGCGATCGCGTTTGCCGACGCAAGATCTGCTGCCTCAGATACCTTCTCCCCGGCATCCCGAGCTGCGGCAGTCTTTGCGCCCTTCCCAGCCAAAGGAATCAATAATTGTCTCGCCCAAATCTCGGTATTGCGACTATCATCCGGGTCATCGTGCTTCTCTCGGTGACACTGTTCTGCCTTGCCGCGCGTGCGGAAACTCAATGGCCTATGACCATCACCGACGCGGTCGGCCGGCAAGTAACGATACAAGCTCCACCCAAGGCGGTTCTGCTCGGCAGTGGTTTCAATCTCGTCGCCCTTTCGCTCATCCATCCGGATCCCGTAAGCCTCCTCGCCGGCTGGTCGGGCGACATGAAGAACGACAATCCGGAAATCTACGAAAGCTTCGTTCACAAGTTCGCGAGGCTCGCAGAGGTACCGCTGATCGATGACGGCAGTGGAGCGGGCCTGTCCTTCGAGGCACTCCTGACGCTGAAGGCCGACCTCGCGATCCTTGCCAACTGGCAGGCCGATACGGAACCGGGCAAGCGTGCGATCGACTACCTCGAAAGCGTCGGCGTGCCGGTGGTCGTGGTCGACTTCAACGGCGACCCTCTGAAAAACACCGCCGGCAACATGCGGCTGCTCGGCAAGATCTTCGAGCGAGAGAAGCAGGCTGAAGATTTCGCGCGCTTCTATGAAGAGCGCCTCGCCCGCATCCGCGACCGGGTTGCGAAGCACCCGGAACCCGGACCGACCGTGCTCATGGAAGCATTCCCCGGCGCGGCCGCCTGTTGCTGGGCCTACGGTGTCGGCGGGCTCGGCGAGTTCGTCAGCATCACCGGCAGCCGCAATATCGTCGAAGGCAAACTGCCGCGTCCCGGCGGCATGGTCAACGCGGAAGCGATCATGGCCGAAAATCCCGAGGTCTACATCGCGACCTCCTCACCGGGCGGAAAATATAGCGGCTTCTCCATCGGGCCCGGCGTGAAGGCGGAAGACGCAGAGCGGACCCTGGCGGAAGCGGTCGGAACACCGGTGATGACGAGCATTGCGGCGGTGCGCAACGGACGCGTCCACGGGCTCTGGAATTTCTTCAATGCCGTGCCGCTGAACATCGTCGCGGCGGAAGCCTTCGCGTCCTGGCTGCGGCCGGACCTTTTTCCGGATGTCGATCCAGCGGCGAGCCTTGCCGAAATCAACACGCGCTTCGCCGCGGTTCCCTTCGAGGGCAGCTACTGGACCAGCGTGAAGCGCGGGAAATAGCGCACAGGCGTCCAGAAACGGGCGTGAACGCTGGGGCAGCTAGCGCCTTGATTCTTATTCGAGTTCACGTGCTCCGCGCGGACGCGCATCTGGCAATTGCCAGTCGCGCTCGACCCCATATAAGGTGCCGCGAGGAGGAGCTTCATGCTGTGGTTGATTGTCCTGCTGGTCGCGGTGGCGATCGTCTATCTCGCGGCCCGGTACAGCCGCTTTCGCAATCGGGCAGAACTGGTCCTGACCATTGCCGTCGCCCTCGGCCTGACCGTCGCCTTCGTCATCTGGCTGAGTGAACGCGGCAATCAGCAAGCGCCCGCGCCCGAGCCGAGTCGCCCTGCCGGCCTCGCGACAGAGGACATCGCGCTTGAGAGCATGACTTTCGAGCGCAACCAGTCCGAGCGTAGCTATCGCGTCCGCGGCACGGTTCGCAACAGCTCCGCTCTTGCGCTCGAATATTTCCGGCTGACCGTCACGCTCGAAGACTGCCCCGATGGCGCTTGCGAACCGATCGGCGACGATACGGCGCTTATTCTCGTCCGCGTGCCCGGCGGCCAGAGCCGCTCGTTCGAGACGTTCCTCACCTTTCCGTTCCGCGAGGGAGAACCGCCGACCGCACCGAAATGGACTTACGAGGTGAGCGAGGTGAGAGGCGCGACGACGCGTTAAAGCAATTCCATGAAAAGTGTGCAGCGGTATCGCGTCTGGAGTTGCGTAATGAGTGGGAGCCATGAAGAGGTCCACATGGCCCCCGGAGCCGTAGTCACGCCGCCTCGACGCCACGGAGCGCCGCAAGCAGTTCGTCCGTCGTCAAGACCGAAGCGAATTCCGCCCTCAGCGTCGCGACATGCGCGCGATGGATATCCCGCGCAGCTACAACGCCGCCTGCGCCGTCCACCAGATCGAAGCAGTCGCAGGCATCCTCCACGAGGATCACGCGATAGCCCATATTCGCTCCCACCCGCACTGATGTCGAAACGCACATGTCGGTGGAGATGCCGAAGATCACGACGGTATCGGCACCGAGACGCCGGAGCCGCAAGTCGAGGTCGGTGCCGATGAAGGCGGCGTTCACGCTCTTGGTGACAAGCGGCTCCTCGCCCATCGGCCCGAAACCGGGGCGGAACGCATTGCCCGGATGCTCCGGACGCAGTGTCGACTGTTCCTCGACACTGTCGTGCCGCACATGGATGATCGGCCGCTTCGCGGCGCGCCACGCGGCGAGAAGCGCGAGGCCGTTCTCATCGACGCGGTCGTTCCAGCGCGGCGGCCACGGCGCCGCGTCAAAAGCCCGCTGCATGTCGATCGGTATCAGGACGGCATTGTCGGGCAATTTCAAGCTGTTCATGGATGAGGCTCCTTCGTTGTTCCTGAACGGTAACTGCCCTATCGTCCGGTTTCACTGAGCATGATGTTGGCTAGTCCGGACATTCGTCCGGCAGCATCGGCAGGGGACTACAATTTGACCGAACTCGATGAAAAGGACCGGCTACTGATCGCCGCTTTGCGCAAGGATTCGCGCCAGAGCCTTGTTGCGCTTGCCCGCCATGCCGGCCTCTCCCGCAGCGCCGCCCACGAGCGGCTGCGGCGACTCGAAGCGAAGGGTGTGGTTGCCGGCTATACGATCCGCCTCGGCCAGGAGGATAAATCGCCGGTCGTGCGGGCGCTTGTCGCCGTGGCCTTCCAGCCCGGCAAAAATTGCGACCACGTAGTGCCGCATCTTTCCGGCATGCCGCACGTCGTCAGTTGCTGGTCGCTTGCGGGCGCAACGGACCTGATGCTGCTCGTCGAATGCGATTCCAATGGCGACCTCGACACGATCCGGCGGCAGATCGCCACGATTCCGGGCGTCGCCACCGTTCAGACGCATGTGACGCTCCGGACGCATTTCGACCGCCGGACCTGACCGCGCGAACGCTTCCGCCTTAAGCGGGAAAGCGGATCCGCCCTTCTTTTGTCGTCAGCAATAGATCCTGAATTTTTCGCGGATCGCCCGGTCGATCTCGGGTGAGATCACCGATGGTGCCGCCTCCGCGAGAATGCGGTTCTTCCTCTCGATTGCACGCGCTACGAGATCCGGACGGCCGATCTCCACCCACTCCTTCGGGCTCGTGCGATCGGCAACCGCCGGATAGATGTATTCGGTCTGCATCAGGCCGAGCGTCTGCGGGTGGCCGAGATAGTGGCCGGGGCCGTCGAGGCAGACCGAGCGCATCGTTTCGAGCGACACCGAATCCTCGGTCACGTCGATGCCGCGGATACAGCGCTGCACCTGCCCGAGCATGTCGTCGCCGAGCACCAGCGATTCCAGGCAGAATCCGAGGAGCGAGGCGTGCATGCCGACGGCTTCATAGACCATGTTGAGGCCGGAAAGCCCCGCCATGACGTTCGAGATCGCCTGTTCCCAGCCGGCCTGCATGTCCGGCAGCTTCGCGTCCGCGATGCCAGCGGCAGCGCCGCCCGGCAAGCGGTAGAATTGATGCATCTGCGCGCAGCCGGCCGTCAGCAGCGCCTGCTCGCCGGAGCCGCCGGACATCGCCCCGGTCCTCAAGTCCGAGACGAACGGCCAGGTGCCGAAGACGGCCGGATGGCCGGGGGCCATCGCGTTGACATAGACGACGCCTGCCAAACATTCGGCGACCGCCTGCACGATCGCCGTCGCGAGCGGCGCTGGCGCCGTTGCGCCCGCCTGCCCGGCGGAAAGCAGGAGGACCGGCATGCCGCCACGGATGCACTTCTCCATGGTGACGCAGCTTTCCTCGGCGAATTTCATCGGCGGCACGACGAAGCAGTTGGAATTGGAAACGAAGGGCCGCGCCCGCCACTGGTCCTCGCCGCCGGCGATCATTAGGATCAGGTCGAAACAGCCCTCGACATGCGACGGATCGGAAAAGCTGGTGCCGACATGTTTCGTTGTTCCGGCGCAACAGGCATAGAGCGTGTTGATGTCCATCAGGAAATTGTCGGGAATGTCCCGGCACACCATCGCCCGCTGGAAGAAATGGACATTGTCCAGGTGATGGACGATTTGGGCAGCGTTCAGGAGGTCCTTCGCAGTCGACTCTCGGTATTCCCGCTTCTCGACATCGACGACGTGAACGGCCGCGCCGGCGGTGCCGTAATAGACCCTTGTACCGCTAAGCTCGAGATCCTGCTTCGGATCGCGGGCGAAGAGCGTAATGTCCCTTGCCGCAACGGCCAGCATGTCCTCGACCAGCGCACGGGGAAATCGGATGCGCCCGTCATCGCCGAGGATGGCGCCGGCACCGATCATGATCTCGATGCCGGATTTCGGCGCATTCGCAAGGCCAATCTGCTCCAGCGCATCGAGCGCAGCTTCATGGATGCGTCTCACGCTCGCATCGGTCAGCGGCTTATACTGTCCGCCGGGAAGACCGGGGCGAACCGGCCGGATGTTTTCCGCGAGCGGCGCGGAGCGAAGCGCCACGCGCGCCGCTCTTCCACCCGACCGTCTCGAAACCGCAACTGCGCATTCCTCAGCCATCATTCATCTCCCAATGGCGCTTTAGCTCTTGCCCCTCACCCTAGCCCTCTCCCCGCACGCGGTGAGAGCGGACTGCGGGGTCGCGGCTTGTCCCTTCTCCCCGTCACGACGGGGAGAAGGTGCCGGCAGGCGGATGAGGGGCAATCATTTCTTATGCCCGCACCCGCTCCGCCTTCGGGTCATACATCGGCTTCAGCGAAGCCCCGGCCTTGACCCGCGTTCCGGCGATCTCGATCTCGTAAGTCGACGCCAGCACATCCGCGACGCTCTCGCCCCGGCAGGGCACGTAGCCAAGACCGATCGCGCCGCCGAGATAATGGCCGTAATTGCCCGACGTGATCGTGCCGACGATCTCGCCGTCGCGGACGATCGCTTCGTTGTGAAAGAGCAGCGGCTCTGGGTCGGCAAGCCGGAACTGCACAAGCCGGCGCGACAGCCCCCTGTTCTCTTTGGCGAGCACCGCTTCCCGGCCAATGAAATCGCCCTTGTCGGGCTTCACCGCAAAGCCGAGCCCGGCTTCGAGCACATGATCCTCATCGGTAATGTCGTGGCCAAAATGGCGGAACGCCTTCTCGATCCGGCAGCTATCCAGCGTATGGAGACCACAGAGCTTGAGCCCGATATCGCCGCCAGCATCCTCCAACGCCTCGAACACATGCGCGGCCTGATCGGTCGAGACGTAAAGCTCCCAGCCGAGCTCGCCGACATAGGTGACGCGGTAGGCCCGCGCGAGCCCCATGCCGATCTCGATTTCGCGCGCGGTACCGAAAGGATGCGCCTGATTGGAAAAGTCGTTCGGGCTCACTTTCTGCATCAGCTCGCGCGCCTTCGGTCCCATCACGCAGAGCACGCTTTCGGCGGCGGTAACATCGGTGATGACGACGAATTCATCGCGAACATGCTTGCGCAGCCAGGCGAGATCGCGCTGCAGCGTCGCGCCGGACACGACGAGGAAGAAAGCGGTTTCGGAAAGGCGGGTGACGGTTAGGTCGCTCTCGATGCCGCCGCGCGCATTCAGCATCTGCGTGTAGACAATCCGGCCCGGTTCGACATTCAACTCGTTGGCGCAGAGCCGCTGCAGGAAGGAGAGCGCATCGCGCCCCTCCACCCGGAGCTTGCCGAAGGACGTCATGTCGAAAAGGCCGACGCCGTTACGAACGGCAAGATGCTCCGCTTTCTGGTTCTCGAACCAGTTCTGGCGCTTCCAGGAGTAGCGGTATTCGCGCTCCTGCCCATCCCTTGCGAACCAGTTGGCACGCTCCCAGCCCGCCACCTCGCCGAAGACGGCGCCGCGGGCCCTCAGATGCTCATGGAGCGGCGAGCGGCGGACGCCGCGCGCCGTCGCCATCTGGCGATAGGGGAAGTGATCGGCATAGAGCAGGCCGAGCGTTTCCGACACGCGCTCCTTGAGATAGCTGCGGTTCTTCTGGAACGGCTGCGCGCGGCGGATATCGACCTCCCAGAGATCGAAGGGCGGCTCGCCGTCGTTCATCCATTGCGCCAGCGCCATCCCGGCGCCGCCGGACGAGACAATGCCGATCGAATTGTAGCCGGCGGCGACCCAGTAGCCCTTCACCTCCGGCGCCTCGCCGAGGTGGTAGCGGTCGTCCGGCGTAAAACTTTCGGGCCCGTTGAAGAAGGTGTGAATGCCTGCCGTTTCCAGCATCGGCATGCGGTTGACCGCCATTTCGAGGATCGGGGCGAAATGGTCGAAGTCCTCCGGCAACTGGTCGAAACAGAAGTCCTCGCGGATACCGTCCATGCCCCAGGGCTTGGCCTTGAGCTCGAAGGCGCCGATCAGCATCTTGCCGGCATCTTCCTTGTAATAGGTGCATTCGTCCGGCACACGCAGCACCGGCAGACGGGCGAGGCCCGGTATCGCCTCGGTGACGATGTAGAAATGCTCGCAGGCGTGCAGCGGCACCGTGACCCCGGATTGCCGGGCAAGCTCTCTGCCCCACATGCCGGCGCAGTTGACGACATTCTCCGTCTCGATCGTGAAGCTCTCGCCGTTCTGCTCACAGGTTACGCCAGTAACGCGGCCGTCCTTCTTCAGCACCGACGTGACCTTCACACCCTCGATGATGGTGGCACCATTCTGCCGCGCGCCCTTGGCTAATGCCATGGCGATGTTTGCTGGATCGCACTGGCCGTCCAGCGGCAGATGCACCGCCGCCTTCACGTCGGAGACATTGAGGTGGGGATAGAGCTCCTTGACCTCGCTCGGTGTAACCTCGCGGACGTCGACGTTGAAGGCGCGGGCTAGAGAGGCCTGGCGGTAGATCTCTTCCTTGCGCTCCTCCGTCAGCGCGACGGTGATCGACCCGTTCTGCCGCATGCCGGTGGCGATGCCGGTTTCGGCCTCGAGCTCGACATAGAGGTCGGCCGAATATTTCGCGAGCCGCGTCATGTTCTGCGAGGCGCGGAGCTGACCGATCAGCCCCGCCGCATGCCAGGTCGTGCCGCAGGTCAGTTGCTTGCGCTCGAGCAGCACCACATCCGTCCAGCCGAGCTTCGACAGGTGATAGGCGACCGAGCAGCCGGAGACGCCGCCGCCGATAATGACGGCACGGGCTTTTGCAGGAATGGGCTTCGTCATGCTCTCAGTCTTTCATTCGAGGGGTCCCAGAGCGGCTCGTCCGGCTGAACGGTTGCCTTGAAGCGCTCACCGAAAATCTCGACCTCGACCTCCTGGCCGGGTACGGCGAGATCCGCGCGCAACATGCCGAGCGCGATCGACTTGCCGACGCGATAGCCCCAGTTTCCGGAAGTCGTCTCGCCGACGACCTCGCCGTCCGACCAGAGCGTCGACATGTAAGGTGCATCACAATCACCTGCCTCGACAGTTAGAGTGGCGAAGCGCTTGGTCACACCCTGCTGCTTCTCGCGCTCCAGCGCCGCCTTGCCCTTGAAGGCCGGCTTCGACCAATCGACGAAACGCTCCAGCCCGCCCTGCAGAACCGTGTAGTCGGTCGACAGGTCTCCCTTCCAGGCGCGGTAGCCCTTCTCAATGCGCAGGCTGTCGAGCGCCTCCATGCCGAGCGGTTTCAGGCCGTGTTTCTGGCCAGCCGCCCAAACCACGTCGAAGATTGCGGCCGTGTCGTCCACCTTCGTATGGATTTCCCAGCCGAGCTCTCCGGCAAAGGAGACCCGAACGAGCTGGCAGTAACGTCCGGCGATCTGCGCCGTCTGATGCGTGAGCCAGCCTTTCGAAAGGTCGGCGTCGGACACTTCGGCAAGGATGTCGCGCGATTTCGGGCCTGTCAGAATCTGGCAGGAGAAATTCGCGGTCACGTCCTCGAACGTGAAGGTCGCGTCCGCAGGGCGGTGTTTCTGCAGCCACTCGAAATCATGCCATTGCGCCGTCGCCGCGGTGATCAGGAAGAAGAAATCCTCCTCGATCGCCATCACCGACATTTCGGTTACGATGCGTCCCTTGTCGTCGGCGAAATAGGCAAGGCCGATGCGCCCCGCCTTCGGCACGCGGCCGGTGATGAGCCCCGTCAGCCACGCCCGCGCCCCCTCGCCCTTGACGCGGAACCGCGAGAAGCCTGGAAGATCGAGGATACCGGCAGCATCGCGTACCGCCAAGCATTCCTCTTCGATCCGCTTCGCCCACGGGCCTTCCCGTCCCCAGGTCTGCGTCGCTTCCTCGGAAGTGTCGTCGCCCGGTTTCGCGTACCACATGGCCCGCTCCCAACCATTATAGGGCTTGAATTGGGCGCCGAGCGCAGCGATGCGGTCATGGATCGGCGACAGCTTCTTGCCGCGGCCTGCCGGCCAGTAATGTTTCGGAAAATGCATCGCATATTCATGGCCGTAGATCTCCATGCCCTTGGCGATGCAATAATCCTGGTCGGTATAGTCGGTGTAGCGGCGCGGATCGCAGGACCACATGTCCCATTCCGTCTGGCCCTCGGTCACCCATTCGGCGAGTACCTTGCCGGCCCCGCCCGCCTGGCAGATGCCGAAGGTGAAAACGCAGGCTTCGAAGGCGTTCGGCACGCCCGGCATCGGCCCGATCAGCGGATTGCCGTCCGGCGCATAGGGGATCGGTCCATTGATGACGCGCGAAAGGCCGGCGGTGCCGAGGATCGGTACGCGCTCGACCGCGTCATTCAGGTACCATTCCAATCTTTCCAGATCGTCGGGGAAGAGCTGGAAGGAAAAGTCCTCCGGCATCGGATCTTCGGGGCTGGTCCAGTGCGCCCGGCAGTTCCGCTCATAGGGGCCGAGATTCATGCCGTATTTCTCCTGCCGCAGATAATAGGAGGAATCGACATCGCGGAGCAGCGGCAGCTTGTGTCCGGCCTCCTTCGACCAGGCGGCGAGTTCCGGGATCTCATCAAAGAGAATATATTGATGGCTCATCACCATCATCGGCACGTCGCGGCCGAACATCTTGCCGACTTCGCGGGCATGGTAGCCGGCGGCGTTGACGACGTATTCGCAGCGGATTTCGCCCTGCGGTGTGGAGATCACCCACTCGTCGTTTTCGCGCCGTGCTCCGGTCACAGGACAGAAGCGGATGATCTTGGCGCCCATGTCGCGCGCGCCCTTGGCGAGCGCCTGGGTAAGCTGCGCCGGGTCGATATCGCCGTCATGAGGATCGTACAGCGCGCCAGTCAGTTCATGAGTTTCGAGGAAGGGATAGCGGCTGCGCATCTCGTCGGGCGTCAGGATGTCGAGGTCCATGCCCTGGTAGCGCCCCATGCCGACGACACGCTTGAACTCCTGCAACCGTTCCTTCGAATGGCCGAGGCGGATCGAGCCCGTCACGTGATAGTTCATCGGATAGTCGACCAGCGCCCCAAGCTCGCGATAGAGCGAGGCGGAATAGCGCTGCATGTTCATGATCGACCAGGACGAGGAGAAGGTCGGCACATTGCCGGCCGCATGCCAGGTCGAGCCCGCAGTCAGCTCGTTCTTTTCCAGAAGCACGCAGTCGGTCCAGCCGGCCTTGGCAAGATGATAGAGCGAGGAGGCGCCAACCGCTCCCCCGCCGATGATCACGACGCGCGCGTAAGATGGCAAATTCGACATGCGTAGTTCCCTCTTTTGAGGGGATATTTGACGAGGAGCTCAGGGCCATCAAGCAGCGGAACGAGTTTTATTGATCGAAAACTTCGATTAGGCTTACCGCGTTTCGGAGGCGGCGTGTCGCAAAGATGCAAGTTGAACTGATTGAGACATTCCTGGACCTGATGGAAACGCGAAGCTTCAACCGCACGGCCGAGCGGCTGAACATCACGCAGTCGACCGTTTCCCATCGCGTGAAGGCCCTGGAGGCGCAGTTCAACCGCAAGCTCTTTACCCGCAGCAAGGGCGGCACCGTGCCGACCGCGTCAGGCCTACGCTTTCTCGACTACGCGAAAGCACTTCAAAATCAATGGCATGAGGCAACCCGCGCGGTCGCCAACGCCGGCGCCTTCGAGCGCTCGATGCGGCTCGGCATCCAGCACGATCTCGCCGAGACCCTTGCCGGTGACTGGCTCGCCGCCATCCGCCGCGAGTTGCCGCAGATCGAAATCTACATGGAGGCGGATTATTCCAACCAGATGAACCGCGATCTCGCGGCCGGGGAGCTTGATCTGGCGATCCTCTATACGCCCCACTACCTGCCCGATCTTCATTACGAACGGATCGGCGAACTGCATTACTTATTGGTCAGCACACAAGCCTGCGACATCGCCGACGTGAAACCGGAGACCTATATCCGCTCCAGCTATTCGCCCGCCTTCGACCGCGCCCACCGCCTTGCCCTGCCGCATCTCTCCGCCGCTCCGCTCGCCGCCGGACAGAACATGGCGATCACCGCCCTGCTTCGCGCACTCGGCGGCGCCGCCTATGTAACGAAGGCCACCGCCGAGCGACTCTCCGAAAACGGCGCCGCCGCAACGGTCGCCGACGCACCGGTCATCCCACAGGCCATCTACGCGGCGACCAGCCTCCGCACCCGCCATGCGCATCAGCACCGCAAGATCATCGGTGCGATGGAGGGGCTGCTGTTCGGCCTTTAGCGCGTCAGCCAAACAACGACTGTCGTGAAAATTGCCCCTCACCCTAACCCTCTCCCCGCACGCGGGGAGAGGGGACCTGGGCCGGCGCGGCTTATACCTTCTCCCCGCGTGCGGGGAGAAGGTGCCGGCAGGCGGATGAGGGGCGAATGCGACGAAGCCACCACAGCGCACCCTCACCGCTCCTCGAATTGCGCCTTCAGCCGCGTGACATCCGCGGGCGTGACCTCCGGCGGATCAACCACCGCCATCCAGGCATCGATATAGTGCTCCGGCGCATAGACATGGCCGTAACCGATCGGCGACGTCGTCGCCAAGGCCATGTCGGCCAAAAGCTGCAGCCCCGTCACGAAGGGAAACCAGCTTAGCGCCGGCGAGACATCCGGCCCCCGCGGCGCCTCCATCCATTGCGGTTCGCGATAGAAGGAATGGGGATCGAAAAACGTCACCGGATCGCTCGCATATTGCAGATAGACGATCCGCATCGCACCCCAGCGCGCGCCCGGAATATCGAGTGCATTCTCCTGGTTCGTGAAGCGGATGATCGAACTGTCCCGGTAGAGCGGCAGCCAGGCCGGGGACGCAGGATCGCGATCCGCCGTCACCGACTGCCACATCGCGCTCGGAAAGGGCGGTCCGCTCCAGAGCGCCCCCTGGAAAGGGTCGCTCACGACGTCAAAGAGATCGACCGAGCCTTGCGAGTTCATCGCCCCAAGACTCAAGCCATGTAGATAGAGCCTCGGACGGCTATCCTTCGGCAGCGTTCTCCAGTAGCCATATACCTCGTCGAAGAGCGCATTGGCGGCGTCGGCCCCGTAGCCCGGTTCCACCAGCAGCGACAGCCAGCTTGTGAGATAGGAATACTGGACCGCGATGCTCGCGACATCGCCGTGCAGCAGGTATTCAACGGTATCGAGTGCCGCCGGATCGACCCAGCCGGTACCAGTTGGAACGACGACGATCAGCGACTTGCGTTCGAACCCGCCGGCCCGCTTCAGCTCTTCCAGGGCGAGTTTCGCGCGCTCTCTCGCGGTCTCGGCAGAATTCAGCCCCACATAGACCCTTACCGGGGCCTTCGCCTGACCGCCGAAGAAGGCACCGATTTCGGCAGCCGTCGGGCCGGAGGCGATAAACTGACGGCCTTGCCGCCCAAGCTCATTCCAGTTGACCAGCGATGCGGCGCTGCCCGTCTTCGTCGGATCCGACGGTGGTGGGACCTCGGCATCGATATAGGCATCGAGCGTCTGGAACGAACTGTCGGCGGCACGCAATGCGAACTTGAAGATCACGCCATCGGCCACGGACCAGAAAAGTGCAATCGCCGCAAGCCCGCCGATCGCCCTCGCGATGGGCCGGGTCACAAGGCGCTCTAGCAAGCGCGCGAGAAAATGGAATGTCAGCCGGAACAGCCGAGCCAGAAAAACAAGCACGACGAAGACCGACGCTGCGACAAGACCGAGCTTCAAGGGTTCCGCCGTTTCGATCGGTTCGAGACCCATGATGCTTCGGACGGTGTTCTGCCATCCCGCCGTCTGCCACAAGAACACCGCGACTGCCGCACCGCAGACGAGCCCCGCCACGATCTTCAGCGTGTGTTGGCGCCGCGGAGACGCGTCCGGAAGTTCGAAGAAGGACCAGAGCCAGCGCAGGAACACGCCGATCGCATAACCGGCCGCGAGCGAGAAACCGGATATCGCTCCCTGGATGAGATAGGGCCGTGGAATGAGGCTCGGCGTCAGCGAAACGGCGAAGAACAGCACGCCGACGAGCAGCCCGGTCGCAGAAAACGAATCCCAGAAGCTTGCAGGATGGCCAGAGGGCCTCGGCCTCGACATGTCCGTCCGTTGAAGGTGTTCCATACGACCCTCCACTCTACAGGCACTATCATCGGAATGTCGGCGCGAGCGACACGCGCAGGAAGCAATGTCGCCTCGCACTCTCTTGCAGTCAATTGCTGCGCTAGATCCGCCGCTCCTTGATCGTGTTCATCACAAAGCTCGTCTCGATCGAAGCAACGCATTTGAGCCGAGCGATCTTTTCCTTGATGAAGCGCTCATACTGTTCGAGCCCGGCACTCATGACTTTCAGGACGTAATCCCGCGAGCCTGTGACCAGGTGGCATTCGAGCACCTCGTCCCAGCCGCGGATCGCCTCCTCGAACATAACGATTTCGTCCTCGTGCTGGCGGCTGAGCCGAACGGTCGCGATCGCCGTCATCGTCCAGCCTTCGATCGCCGGGTCGACGAGCGCAGTGTAACCGCGGATGACGCCGCTTTCCTCAAGCCGCCGCAGACGCCTGAGGCAGGGCGAGGCCGACAGCCCAACCCGCTCGGCGAGTTCGTTGTTGGTGATCCTGGCGTCGGCCAGCAACTCCTTCAAAATCCGGCGATCCATTTCATCGGCAATTTTCTGCGTCATATCTCTTCGGTTCCGGCAAATATTTGCGCCCATCAAAGCGAAGTGATCGCAAATAGCAAGGATCCGTCCAAGCGTCTGATATAATTTAGCTGTTACTGCATGTTTCCTTAAATCGTAGTCGATTTAGGGATAAAAACATGCAGCAACTAAAAGTGCTACAGCGTCCTTTGCGCGTCTGACAGACGCGCGGCGCTGTAGTCGAGTCCGTTTCCTTCGAGGAGAAAAGCCATGACCGCGCCCCATCCTTCCAAGACCCATATCGGCAACCACAAGCTGCATCCTGAAACCCTCATGCTGAACTATGGTTACGATCCGGAACTCTCGGAGGGCGCAGTCAAGCCGCCGGTGTTTCTGACGTCCACGTTCGTTTTCCGCTCGGCCGAAGAGGGCCGCGACTTCTTCGATTTCGTTTCGGGCCGGCGCGAGCCGCCGGCGGGCGTCGGCGCAGGGCTCGTCTATTCCCGCTTCAACCATCCGAACAGCGAAATCGTCGAGGACCGGCTGACTGTCTTTGAACGGGCCGAAAGCGGCGCCGTCTTTTCCTCCGGCATGGCGGCAATCGCAACGACGCTGCTCGCTTTCGTGCGGCCCGGCGACTCCATCCTGCATTCGCAGCCGCTTTACGGCGGCACCGAAACGCTGCTCGCCAAGACCTTCCTCAATCTCAACGTCTCGGCGGTCGGTTTTGCCGATGGGGTCGACGAGGCGGCCGTCAGGACCGCAGCGGAAGAGGCGATGACAAAGGGACGCGTCGCCGTCATCCTCATCGAGACGCCTGCCAACCCAACCAACAGCCTTGTCGATATCGCCTTAATACGCCGCGTTGCCGACACGATCGGCGAAAGACAGGGGCACCGGCCGATCGTCGTTTGCGATAACACGCTGCTCGGCCCGGTCTTCCAGCACCCGATCGACTACGGCGCCGACGTCTCTCTTTATTCGCTGACCAAATATATCGGGGGCCATTCCGACCTCATCGCCGGTGCGGTGCTTGGCCCGAAGGCGATCATAAAGCAGGTGAAGGCGCTGCGCGGTGCGATCGGCACGCAGCTTGATCCGCACTCCTGCTGGATGCTCGGCCGCTCGCTGGAAACGCTTGCCGTACGAATGCACAAGGCGAACGACAACGCCCGCATCGTCGCCGAGTTCCTGCGTGACCATCCGAAGGTCGAGCGGATCCATTACCTGCCGTTCCATGACGAGGCCTCACCCGTCGGCCGTGTTTTTGCCGCCCAGTCGACCGGTGCCGGTTCGACCTTCTCCTTCGACATCGCCGGCGGCCAGGACGCCGCTTTCCGCTTCCTGAACGCGCTGCAGATCTTCAAGCTCGCCGTCAGCCTCGGCGGCACTGAATCCCTTGCAAGCCATCCGGCCGCGATGACGCATTCGGGCGTGCCGATCGAAGTGCGCCAGCGGATCGGCGTGCTGGAGTCGACCATCCGCCTGTCGATCGGCATCGAGCATCCCGACGACCTTGTGGCCGACGTCGCGAATGCCCTGACGACCGTGTGAACGCTTTATCCAGGCGGGCGCGATTTGAGCTCCGCTGAATGCGACAGGATATTGATGATGTTGCCGAACGGGTCGCGGAGAAAGAACCGCCGCACGCCCCAAGGCTCATCGGTGATATCGTAGACGATCTCCGTACCGGCGCCCTTCGCGCGCTGGTAGACCTCGTCCACGTCATCCACTTCGATCGAGAGCGCCGGTACCGGCGTTCCCGAGCCGCCCTCGATGGCGAAGCTCACCTGCGGCATGGCCGAGCCGCCCTTCGCTGCGAAGGTGAGGATCCAGCCATGATCCATCACCACCTCGAGGCCGAGCAGGTCGGTGTAGAAGCTTCGCCCACGTAACGGATCGGAGACCTGAAGATTGGGCACGATGCGTCTGACAGACATGTTCTCCTCCTAAAGCAGTTCCAGGAAAAGTGTGTTCGGTCCGGAATTGCGAAGTCTCAAAGAGTTGGATCAACCGTTTCACCTGGCTACGTCAACACCCGAACGGCTTTGGGCCGGCCCAGCCCCGAATTCCAATAATCGGCGGTTCGACCGTTGTGATGAACCACTTCCCCGTGCCGCGCCAGGAAATTTCCTTGAAGCTCACTTTGAGTTTCCCGGTCTCCTGCCACCAGGCCATCAGGATATCAGGCGAATCCATTTCTTTGGGTTGAGATTGGAAAGGAACCCCACACGCGTTGAGATCGACCAGTTTTGAAAACAGGTCCTCGTTCTCCCAGAGTTTGCCTTCGTCGAGAAATGGAACCTCCCTTTGAAATTCATAGATGCCTAAATGCTGTCTGCCCCCACGGAGAATAATGCGCCCTTCTGATAGGTGGGAGACGTTGAGCGGGGTAGGCTCTCCGGATTTTCCGGCTTGAATCTTGAGTGGAAGCTTACGCCCTGGATAATTCATCGACACCTTCGCTGGTTTGATGCATGCGTTAAATCGTGGAATGATCCACTGAGCAGCATTTCATCACCGGCTGGAAAGCGCGAGTGTGATCAGCGATGCCGCCGCCATTCCCGCCGTCTCCATATAGCTCGGATCGCGATGGAGCAAAACGACGGCGAAGCTGCCGTCGAGGAGCAGTAGAACCTGACGCGCAAGCACGTCTGCGCCGTCAATCCCCTCCGTTTCGAGCCTCTGGTGTAGCCAGTTCTCGAATTTCTTCTTATGCGCTGCCGCGATGCGCATCGCGGGATGCCCCGGCATGTTCGCGAGTTCGGCGGAGGTGCGGAGGAAACCGCAGCCCTTCCATTTGGGGTGTCGGGCGGCGCGCGCCAAATTGCGAAAGATGCCCTCCACCTTTGTCGCCACGTCGCCCTCGGTCTCGGCAAACCATTTCTGGAAGAGCTGGAGGTTCGGCTGGTCGCGGCCATCGAGATAGGCGGCGATAAGATCGTCCTTGCTGTCGAAATGATAGTAGAGCGTGCGCTTCGTGACGCCGGCTGCTTCCGCCACCGCGTCAACGCTGACGGCGCGTATGCCCTCCGCATAGAAAAGCTTGGCTGCGGCAGAGACGATACGGTCGCGAGTGGAGGAAGCAGCTGCCATGGTCATGTATACCGACTAGTGAATATACAACTGCTTATCGCTCTCCTAGCCTCCTCTCGTCAACACCACGGGAGATCGCCATGTCCGATACAATGCTTTTCGACGCCGAAGGCGGCGTCGCGCTACTCACCCTCAACCGGCCGGAAAAGCTGAACGCCTTAAACTACGAATTGATAGACCGGCTCCTTTCCCTCCTCGACATGGTCGAAGTGGACGATACCGTCCGGGCGGTCATCCTCACTGGCGCCGGAGAACGCGCCTTTTCGGCCGGCGGCGACATTCACGAGTTTTCCAGAAGCGTGGCGCAGGGGGCAAATGCAGCCGTCCGCGATTTCGTGCGGCGCGGACAAAGGCTCACCGCCCGGCTGGAAGCCTTTCCAAAACCGGTGATCGCCGCCGTCAACGGTCTTGCCTATGGCGGTGGCTGCGAGATCACCGAAGCGGTGCATCTCGCGATTGCCAGCGACTGAGCACGCTTTGCCAAGCCGGAGATCAAGCTGGCCATGCCGCCGACCTTCGGCGGCACCCAGCGCCTGCCGCGCCTCGCCGGCCGCAAGCGCGCGCTCGAATTGCTTCTGACCGGAGACGAATTTTCCGCGAGCCAGGCGCTCGAATTGGGACTCGTCAACAAGATCGTGCCGCACGACGATCTTATTGCTTCCGCCCGAGCGCTTGCCGCCCGCATCATCCGCCACTCGCCTCTTGCGGTCGCGGCGATCATCACCGCGGTCACACGCGGCCTTAACATGACGATCGGCGAAGGCCTGCTGAAAGAGAGCGACCAATTCGCGCGCATGGTGCCAAGCCATGATCTCGCCGAGGGGCTTGCAGCCTGGAAAGGACGGCGCGAGGCGCATTACACCGGGCGCTGACGCGTTGGGGAGCCGGCGCTGCGGCAGGTGCATCTAGCTCCGCGCGAAGCCGAGCACGAACAGCGCCAGTGCTCCAATCGAGGTGAATGTCCGGACATGATTCCACCAGACCCAATCGGTCAGGTATTGCTTCTGCCAGATCTCGCGGGCTGCCTCCCCTGAGGCCGCCGCAAGCGCATCATTCAACGGCACATTGAAGACGATCGTCACCAGCAGCGTTCCGACGAAATAGGTAAGGCCGCCTGCCGCAAGCAGCCAGCCACCCTGCCCTCCAGAAAAGAGCGCCGAGGCGATGAGGGCTAGGCCCAGAAGCGCCGTGCCCATGAAAGTGGTGAGAAAGATCGGATTCTGGATCACCTCATTGATGGCATTCATCGCAGCGATTCCTTGGTCGGGCGGCAACCGCGACAAGGCCTGCATGATGCAGACAGAGAAGATGAAAAACAGACCGGCCATCAGGCCGGAGCCGATGACAGCGGCGAAAGCCAGAGCGGGAATCAGGGCAACCATCGCACAACACTCCAGATATCGGCTGCAGCCAGAGCTGCCAGATAAAATATGAGCACTCCTCACATTTACAAGCGTGATAAATCCTCGTATTTTGCAAGTCAACTTGAAATGTGAGCAATACTCATGATTGAAGAGCAAACTCCGGCCGCGGGGTCAATCGAGGAGGAACCGGGCCTACGCCGCACACCGAGCCAGAAGCGCAGCCGCGAGCGCGTCGAGAACATCCTCTCCTGCGCCATCAGGCTGATCGAAGAAAAAGGCAGCGACGCCATGCGGATGAGCGAGGTCGCGGCGATGGCCGGCATCTCCATCGGCTCGCTCTACCAATATTTTCCCGACAAGGCGGCGATCGTGCGCACCCTTGCCGAACGCTACAATGCCGCCAGCCGGGACTGCATCGCGAGCGAGTTCGCCAAAGTCACCACGCTCGCCGAGTTGCGCTGCGCCTTTTCGGCGCTCTTCGACACCTACTACGATATGTTTCTCGCCGAGCCGGTGATGCGCGACATCTGGTCGGCGATGCAGGCGGACAAGACCCTGCGCAAGCTCGAACTCGCCGAAAGCCGGGCGAATGGGTGCTTGCTTGCCGAAACCTGGGCACGGGTTCAGCCGGGAACACCGCGCGAAAGGATCGACGATGCCGCCTTCCTCATCATGCATCTTGGCGAATGCACGATGCGGGTCGCAGTCTCGGTCGACAGGCCCGAGGGCGGCCGCATCGTCGCGGCCTATAAGCACATGATCCTTCGTGAATTTGTCGCGGACGCGACTTGAGAAGCCGCAAGTTCAATTGACATCGCCCGCGACCGATCCTAATCATCTGAGATCGATTGGTTCCCGGGAAGCGAACGCGTTCCGGGAGTAAACGGGAACGTGACGGATGGACCCAAACTGGGCATCTCAATCACGGCCGACCCCGCGACTGTAGAACGGCGTGAATTTGCCATTTCGGAGCGATCCGGAAGAAGCCACTGGGAAGACCGCGAGAGGGCGGTTCGATCCTGGGAAGGCGAGGCAAATCCTTGGTGAAAATCACCTGACGCCGTGAGCCAGGAAACCTGCCAAGCGATGCGGGCATTGTGCCCAACCCGGGAAACGTCCCAACGCCATCACGGAGGTTGTCATGGCTACGTCTACAGCTTCGAGCATTTCGCTCTCTCTCAACGATCGCCTGGTCGCGGGCATCTTCGCCCTGCTGATCGGCGCCTTTCTCGTCTTCGGTGCCGGCCTCGCGAATTCGGCCGTTCTGCACGACACCGCGCACGACACCCGCCATTCCTACGGCTTCCCCTGCCACTGATCGATGCCATGGAACGCGATTGGCGTTCCATCTCGAACAAGAGCGGATCGCTTCTCCGGCGTATAGCACGCGAGCGCATTTGCCATTGGGCATGCGCTCCGGTGCGCTACGCCGGCGTTCTGCATCCATGGAAACCGGAAATGGCGCCGGCTGAGGCCTTTGCGCGGCGCTCGCGCGTCTTGAATGACGCGCCGCGCTTCCGTGCAGCCGCGCGCCGGATTGGGGAATATCGACAATGATCGTCAAGACACTTCTGGCCGCGATCGTGGCCGGGCTGATAGCCGGCGTCTTCATGACCGCCGCACAGGAAATGCGCGTAGTGCCGCTGATCCTGCACGCCGAGGAATACGAGGGCGAAGCGCCGATGGCGGATCAGCCCGCAACGCAGGAGCCCGCAGCCGCCGACCACGACCAGCACTCTTCGCTGAACGGCACCTCGCCGCTTGGCGCGCTCGTTTCCGCGCTCTCGCCGGTCACGCCGGCCTATGCACATGAGCATGAGGGCGAGCACGAGGAAGGCGGCATCATGTTCGGCCTGAGCCGCTTCTCCGGCACGCTTCTCGCCAATCTCGTGACAGGCGCCGGATTTTCGCTGCTGCTTGCCGGAGTCAGCCTCGTGATCGGCTATCCGATCACGCTCGCGAACGGGGCACTCTGGGGCGCCTTCGGTTGGCTTGCCGTCCACCTGCTGCCGGCGATCGGGCTTCCTCCCGAGCTGCCGGGCTTCCCGGCAGCCGAACTCGGCGACCGACAGGTCTGGTGGTCCGCGACCGTGCTGCTTTCAGCCGTTGGCCTCTATCTGCTGGCGCTGCGCCCTGAACTCGTCGCCAAGATCGTGGGTCTCGCGCTCATCGCCGCACCGCAGATCTATGGCGCCCCGCAACCGCTCGACATCTCCAGCAACGTGCCCGCCGTCCTCGGCGCCGAGTTCGCCGTCGCCGCGCTTGCGACCACGCTTGCCTTCTGGCTCGTCCTCGGGGTGGTCTCAGGCTTCATCAACGACCGGTTCGCCAAGGCGCGTTAATCCACATTCTGATCTTTGCTGCCCCTCACCCTGGCCTTCTCCCCGCGCGCGGGGAGAAGGTGCCGGCAGGCGGATGAGGGCCGAGAAGCTCACCCTATTGATCGCGAGCAGTCTCGAGCAAATGCGCCCGCAGCCGCTCGCGTCGGGCCTCGGGCTCGAGTAACACGCAGCTGTCGCAATAGCTGCCGCCGTCGGTGCGGTAGTACAGGCAGCACCCGCCGCGCATCCTGTAGGTCCGCGAAAGCTCTTTCCCGTCCGCTGTTACGACTTCGATCCTCTCGTAATGAAGCGCATCGGAATGGAGCGGCGACCCCGAACGCTTGACGATCGCCAGCGCCCACACGATCGCCTCCGCCTCCGTTCCGCGCCGTCGTCCGACTTCGAGAAAGGTGCCCGCCACGCTGTCGGCCGCAAGCCGCCATTGCGCGCGCAGCGACAGGCCACAGCGCCGCTTCAAGAGTGCGATTACCGGCTTCAGATGAGCGACAAAGCGATCGTGAAAAAGCTCGTCGGCATCCTCGGGGGCGCTGCCGGACGCTTGCCTCAGTCCCATGTAGAAATGAAATCGTCCGGCGTCGACGGCGCCCGCTTTGAGCGGACGCGCATAGCGCTCGAAGCGTAACCCCGCAACGTCCGGAACACGACCGCTGCAGAGATAGATGGCAGCGGCGACGAGGCTGAGCTGATGGCTATAAAAGGCGATGAGATGCGCCGCCCGCACCTTGTCGTCCATCCCCGCGCCGAAGCGCTCCTGATAGGAAAGACAGGTCTCCACATCGGGCGATCCCTCGGCCCAGAATGCCGACGGAACCTGCATGTCCTTGTCCAGGACTAGCGTGCAGGCAGCCTCGGGAAACGCGACCTCGAGCCAGGCGACGGCGGCCCTCACCTCCCCCTCGCCCGCGGCATCTTCCGACTCCCGCACATTCTCCATTCAGTCCCCGTCGCGCTCAGACTTGTGGGCCGCCCGCCGACAGCCAGCCACCCTCGAAACCGGCCCGGCGCAGTCCTCGGCCAAAGGCAGGAATGCTGCGCGTGATATCCCAGAGCAATCCGCTTCTCCAGTTCTCGATCATCATGACAGACAGGCCCTGGTCAAGCCCGACGATCCTGTCGTCGACCCAACCCTCTGCCCCCTCACCCGGCAGGCTCGGATTGAAGCCACCTGGAAGGCGGTCTTCGTTGAGCAGCGCCGGATAACGGGCGAGTAGATGGCTGAGGCCGTCAAGGCCGGCCTCCGGCTCGAAGGGCAGGCAGGCGAGCGGCGCCCAGGGCACTACGGTCCCGTCGTCGGCGCCAAAGGGCGCGCCGCGTGCCGCGTAGCCGAGCATCCTTTGCCAACGGCCGTCACGAAGTCGCAATCGACCTTTCGGCGCGTGGCAGGCGCTGAAGCCCCAGAGATCGCGGCAATAGCCGGCAAAGGCGCCGGGGTTTTCCTCTGCATGCCTGCGCTGGAGCGCAATCGCCCGACGGGTGTTCTCAAAGTAGTCGCTCGCCGTCTTGCGCATCTCCGCATCGCGAATGGCACGAAAATCGATCCAGGCGTGGGGAAAGAGGTGCATGAAAAGCGACCCCGCGTGAAGATGCCGCGCGTCGCCAAACATGATCCATTCGTGAGCCGCGGTGAAGGCGCTGTAGCTCTCGGGCGCGATTGCGTGGCGTGGCGCAGCGAGCGCCAGCACATAAAGCAACAGCGCCTCGCTGTATCCGCGCCAGCGATGCCTGAGAAACCGGCCGGGAGGCCGCCAGCCCATCGCCAGCGCGTCGCCGCGATTGAGTGCCCATGCCCAGTCCGCGCGCTCGAAGAGCCGGTCGGCAAGGCTGCGGATCTCCGTCTCGCCTCGCCTCCGCTCCGAGAAATACGCAGCTGCCGTCAGCATGCCGGCAAAGAGCAGTGCGCTGTCGATGGTCGAAAGCTCGCAGTTCCAGCTGCGCTCGCCGGTTCGCATATCGAGGAAATGATAATAGAGGCCACGGTAGCCGGTGGCGCGTGCATCGCTTGCCTGTCTGCTGGCCGCGAGAAAACGCAAAGCCGTCAGCACACGATGCGCAGCCTCTGCGCGGCTGACCCAACCATGCTCGACCGCGACCGGATAACACGCAAGCGCGAAGCCTGTAGCGGCGATGCTCGCAGGCGATCCCTCGCGCGATGTGTCCGCAACGAGACCTGTCCCGGCATCGGAATATCGGAGAAAATAGCCAAACGCGGCGCGCTGCAGGCGATCGATCCGCACAATGTCCGTATTCGAGGTGGATTGCAGCATTTGAGATCCCGTCTGACGCGCCTACTCGCGATGGCGCTGCCTTGGTGCCGGCTAAGAAGCGGCCATGCTTTCGCCCGGCGCTAGATTTCTTTCAAGGCAAATCCGGCAAGCAGGGTATCGGCGATCACCGAATATTGTAGAGCCGACCGTTCGCAACGGTCGCGCAACGCCAATCCTGTGCTACATTCACCCCAATGCCTTGATTTTGGCGTGATGCAATTCAAACTCACAGATATGATCGATTTTTGAAGCGCAGGGTGCGGGCAGACCGCCTCGAATTATTCCGCATCTAGCCCCGAAGTGACCACGCGCAGAAACGGTTGATGCGATGTTGAGCACGTTGGCATTGATCCTGGCCCTCAGTGGGAGTCCGATCCAGTCGGCCGCCATGCAGGCGGATGTAGATGTGGAACTGGTGCTGGCCGTCGATATGTCCGGATCGATGGACATGGAAGAGGCGCGGGTGCAGCGGTCCGGTTATCTGCAGGCACTGCGGCATCCGGACTTCATCAATGCCGTTAAGGGCGGACTGATTGGGCGTATCGCGATCGGCTATTTCGAGTGGGCGGGGCTTGTGAACGAGCAGTCGGTTGTCTCCTGGCAGGTCATCGACGATGCCGAGGACGCCGAAGCCTTCGCCGCGAAAGTCGAGGCGCGGCCGGTTGGCACGCGCCGCGGCACGTCGATCTCCAACGCCATCCTGTTCGGAACGAACCTGATCGATTCCAACGCCTTTTCGGGCGCGCGACGGGTGATAGACATTTCCGGCGACGGGCCGAACAATACCGGCCCGCCGGTAACACCCGCACGCGACGGGGCCATTTCCCGCGGCATCATCGTCAACGGGCTTGCGATCCTCATCCGCCCCTCGGTCTCGACAGGACCGCTCGACCAGTACTACGCGCAATGCGTCATCGGGGGACCGGGATCCTTCGTGCTGCCGGTCCATGAACCGGAGGATTTCGCGATCGCGATCCGCCAGAAACTGATCCTTGAAGTGAGCGGCCTGCCCCCGCCGCCCACCCTGCAACTCACGGCCACGACGCCCGGTGCCGACTGCCTGATCGGCGAAAAGCTCAGACCGGGATTTCTCGATCGGATCTATCCCGAACTCGACCGATAGGACTTACTACAGCGCCGCGCGTCCGATCGGACGCGCAAGGTCGCTGTAGCACTTTGAATTGCTGCATGATTTTGTCCTTAAATCGATTCCGATTTAAGGACAAAATCATGCAGTACGGCTCCTCATTCACTGCCGGGCATGAGGGCGGAAACGCCGCCGTCGACGAAAAGCGTCGTGCCGTCGATGAAGTCGGAATCGGGGGAGACCAGGAACAGGATGGCGCGGGCGAGATCATCCGGAACACCCGGGCGGTCACGCAGGTTGACGACGGGCCGGTTCGGATCGAACGTATCCTTGCCGACCGGCGAGCCGATCTTGTTCGGCACCACGCAGTTGACGCGGATCTTGTGCTTGGCGAGCTGGATCGCCAGCGAGCGCGAAAGATTGGTGACACCCGCCTTGGCAGCGGTGTAGGCGACGGCACGCGGGCGCCCGTAGAAGCCCGAGGTCGAGCCGACATTGACGATGTTTCCGCCGTGCCCCTGCGCCACCATCTGCTGGGCGAAATATTTGCTCATCAGGAACGTCCCGGTTAGCGTGACCGCAATCACCCGGTCCCACTCCTCCTTCGTTACGTCGAGGATGTGCTTGTTGTCGCTGATGGCGACGTTGTTGACGAGGATATCGACCTTGCCGAAGCGGTCCGTCACAGCCTTGACGAGCGAAATCACGCCTTCTTCGTCGGCAACGTTGGCGAGAAACACCTCAGCCGTGCCGCCCGCCGCGCGGATCTCCTCCACGACGCGTGCCGCCCGCTCGGCGTCGATGTCGGTCACGGCGACGCTCGCGCCTTCCCTTGCCAGCAGCTTCGCCGTTGCCTCGCCGATATTCCGGCCAGCGCCGGTCACGACCGCCACTTGATCGATCAGTTTCATTCTGTCCTACCGTTCTTTGGTGTGTAGTGATCCGGGCGGCCGCTCAGGACCGGCCAATAGACTAGAGCTTGTTGTCCGGTCGCCATCTGTCGAAGCGGCGTTCGATCATCCTCAGGATGTTGGTGAGGATGACGCCGGCGGCGGCAATGAGGATGATGCCGAACATGACCCGGTCGGTTTGGAAGGTGGCGCCGGCGACGGAGATGAGATAGCCGACGCCCGCCTGTGCCGAGTACATCTCGCCCACCACAATGCCGATAAGCGCGTGACCGAGGCCGAGGCGCAGACCTGTCAGCAGAAAAGGAACAGCCGCCGGGAAGGCAACGGTCAGGAACATCTGACGATCATTCGCCCCGAAGGATCGGGCCACCTTGATGTAGTCCCGCTCGACAGTCTGGACGCCGGCGGTCGTGTTGATGAGGATCGGAAACACGGCGCTCAGGAAGATGATCGCAAACTTCGAGCCTAGGCCGATGCCGAACCAGATCATGATCAGCGGCAGGAGCGCAATGCGTGGCGTCGCGTAGAGCGCCGAAATGATCGGGTCGAACGCGGCGTTGAAGCGACGGTGCCAACCCATCAGGATGCCGAGCGGCACGCCGACGATGATCGCCAGCCCATAGCCGACGACCAGTTCCAGTCCGCTGATGGCGAGGTGCGGATAGATGCTGCCATCGGCGAACATCGCATAACCGGTTGCGATGATGCGGCTCGGCGAACTGGTGAAAAGCGGATTGACCAGGTCGAGGCGGACGACTGCCTCCCAGAGCAGCAACGCCACGATCATGGTGAAGCCGCCAAGTAAGGCGTTCTCGTGGCGCACCAGGAATTCGTAGACGGCGAATTCCGACTTGCGCGGCCTTGGGATTTCTCGTTCTTCTGTAACCGACGTCATCTCTCGCTCCCTCAATGCACGCGCAGAAGGCCCATCCGGGCACTTTCCTCTTCGATCAGCCGCCAGATATGGCGAAAGATCTCCATGAAGCGCGGCGTATGCTTCAGATCGAGCGTGCGTTCCTTCGGCAGGTCGATCTCAACGATCTCCTTCACCTTCGCCGGGCGTGCGGAAAACACGACGACACGGTTGGAAAGGAAAATCGCCTCGTCGATCTGGTGGGTGATGAACACGCCGGTCTTCTGGGCCCGGTCGAGAATGCGCAGCAGCTCGAACTGCATGAGTTCGCGCGTCTGCGCGTCGAGCGCCGCGAAGGGCTCGTCGAGCAGCAGCAATTCCGGATCGACCGCGAGCGCCCTCGCGATGTTGACGCGCTGGCGCATGCCACCAGACAGTTCGCGCGGATAGCTGTCCTCGAAACCGGCGAGCCCGACAAGCTCGACGAACTTGCGCGCACGGGCGGTGATCTCCTCCTTGCTGAGCACCTTCTGGATCTCCAGGCCGTAGGCGACGTTGCGCTGGACCGTGCGCCAAGGAAAGAGCGAATCCTGCTGAAAGACGAGGCCGCGATCCGGCCCCGGCTTCGTCACCTCCCGCTCATCGATCAGGATTCTCCCGCCGTCGATGGCGATGAGGCCGTCGACGGCGGCGAGAAAGGTCGATTTCCCGCAGCCGCTCGGGCCGACGATGCTGACGAGTTCACCCTCGTTGACGCTGAAGTCGATGCCGTCGAGCACGCTCAGATCGCGCTTGGTGCGATCATTGTAGTAATTCAGTTTGACACTATCGGCCTTCAGCTTGACCGGCGTTGCCTGCAACATGGGTTCTCCTCCCGCCTTGTTCGCAGTTTCAGTCGAGCGCTTTGAAGAAGCCTTCGCTGTCGAGCGCATCGAGCGTGGTTGTGTCGACGATCGATTCCGGCTTCACGGAGGCTGCAGCCGGCAGCGTTTTCGAAAGCTCCGCCAGAACGGCAGCTACGCCCGGCATCGAGGGACGCAGATCCTGCGGGTACACTTTCTCGGAATAGAAGCGGAACGCCTGTTCGACCGACGGACCCTTCTCAAGCTTCAGGAAAGAAGCCGTCACTTCCATCGCGTCCTGCGGATTGGCACGGAAGCCGTGGAGGCCCTCGCCCATCGCCATGAAGAAGCGCTTGACGACGTCGGGATGGCCGGAAAGGTAATTCCGCGAGGTCACATAGGCGGTGTTCGGGTAATCCTTGACGATCTCGGTCACGTCCACCAGCATCTTCGAGCCGGCATCGACGATTTCCTGGGTGCGCGGATACTGGGACATCAGCCCCTGGACCTGACGGCTTTCATAGGCAGCCGCCCGCGTCCCCTCACCGCCGAGCTGGAGAACGTTGACATCCGTCGGCTCGAGCCCGAGGGACTTCAACGCGAACTTCAAGGCGGTATCGGTCGACGAACCGAACTTGCTGATGGCGATGCTCTTACCGCGCAGTTGATCGGCATTCTGGATCGAGCCATCGACGACAAGCTGGAACGGCAGTTTGTTGGCCATGCTGCCGATGATGGCGATATCGGCACCGGCGACGGCGGCGGCGATCGACGGGGTGTAACCGTTCTGGGCGATGTCGATCGAGCCGCCGACGAGGGCCTGGGTGAGCACGGAGCCGCCCTCGACATAGACGAGGTTGACGTCGAGGCCGCGCTTCTTGAACAGGCCCTTGGCAAGCGTGTACTGGATCGGCGCGCTCGTCATGGTGAAGCCGTCATAGGCGACATTCACCCTGGTAAGGGCTTCGTCTGCCGCTGCTGGCGACAGGGCCCCGGCAACGAGGCTCAACCCCGCCGCCAAAACTGTCTTCAATAGATTTTTCATGCTCTCCTCCCACGGTTGGTTCGCCCCTCACCCGGCTCTCCTCCGAACCTGATGAGGGGGAATAGATTCAGCTAAGCAGGCTCTGCATTCGTTCCCTGTTCATGGATTTCATGAGCTGGTCGACGAGACCGTTGAGCGGCAACGGCAGCTTGACGCTCTGCGCAAGGTCGAGGGCGACGTCCATGTCCTTCTCCGCCCATTTGCCGGTGCTCTTGCCCCATCGCGACAGAGACCAGTTGGCACCGGAAGAATGCATCAGCGCGGAGACCAGCGTCGGAACGTCGGCACCGAGCTGCTTAGCGAGGCTGAGCGCTTCAAAATTAGCGCAGATGCAGGCCCAAAGCAGCATGTTGTTGGCTGTCTTGGCGATCTGGCCGGTGCCGCTCGGCCCGATATGCAGGATGTTGCTGCCAAAGGCCGAAAGCACGGGGCGCGCCTTCTCGAGCCATTTCGCTTCGCCGCCGACGAAGACCGTCAGTGTGCCGTTGTCGGCCGCTTCCTGGCCAAGCACCACCGGCGTGTCGAGAACGCCGACGCCCTTCTCGGCCGCCTCGCGCTCAAGCTGCCGGCAGGTGTCAGGCGCAATCGAGCTCGCGATGCAGATGACCGAGCCCGATGCCAGAGATGCAAGAAGTCCGCCCTCGCCGATCACGTCGACGACCTGCTTGTCGGCCTGCACCATGACAACTACGACCTCGGCGCCGCTGCCGACCTCGGCTATGTCCGCTTTGGTCGGAATGCCGATCGCCTGCGACTTGGCCGTCGCCTCGGCCGAAACATCATAGCCGGCAACGGTGAAGCCCTTCTCCTTCAGGTGTCGGGCCATCTGGTAGCCCATGGCGCCGAGCCCGATCACCCCAGCCGTCGGTTTCGTGTTCACAATTCCATCCATAGTCTTCCTCCTGATCTCGCCTCAAGCCGCCCCGGCCTTCGACCGCGCCGCGCGCAATCTCTGCGTCGCCTCCTCATCGAGGCTCGGCCCCTTCGGACCCGCTACCAGCACCACGCCATAGTCGCGTCCCGCCGCCTCGACGGAGACATAGCCCTCCCTGACGTCGGCCAGCACCGATGCCGGATCGCGCATCAGCGGGTCGCCGTAACCGCCACCGCCCGGCGTTTCGAGTTCGAACACATCGCCGGCCTTGAGCGGATAGTCGGCGTAGCGCGAAGGCAGGCGCTTCCAGCCCTCCTCGTCCGGATTGATCCGGATGTCGCCGGTGCGACCGGGCAGGCCGTCGGCATAGCCTTCGGCGGGAATGACATGCTTGGTCGAGCGGATCGAAAAGCGCGCGTCGGTGAGGTTCAGATATTTGCGCCGGATGCCGAGCCCGCCGCGAAACTTGCCCGCTCCGCCCGAGTCGCGGATCAGCTCGAAGGCGAGCAACCGGGTCGGGAACTCGCTCTCGATGATCTCCACTGGTGCGATCTTGGCGTTGCTCTGGTTGACCGTCGTTCCCGAGGCCCCGTCGCGCGTCGAGCGCGCCCCTGCTCCGCCACCGACGATCTCGTACTGCACGTAGCTGCTGCCGGTATTCGTGCCGCGGCCGCCGAGGATGATCGACCGGCTGCCGCAGCCGTCAGCTCGCGAGCGTTCCGGCACCACTTGCCCGAGCGCCGCGAAGATCGCGTCGACAACGGCGTGCACCGTCGGATTGTAGGTGTTGACCGGCGCCGGATAACGCGGGTTCAGCACGCTCGACGGCCGGGTCTCGACCGTGAAGGAGCGGAGAATGCCGCTGGTGATGAAGATGTTCGGGTCCACCAGCGAGATCAGCGCATAGGCGCAGGCCGCCTGGACGAGCGGCGGGCGGATATTGGCCGGCCCCCGCGTCTGATCGGCCGAGCCGGTGAAGTCGAAGCGGATGGTTTCGCCCGCCTTTTCCACCCGGACATGGATGCGCACCGGCTTCGACAGCTCGACGCCGTCGTCGTCGACAAAGCGCTCGGCCTCGAAGACGCCGTCCTTCCAGGTCTTGATGATCGCCCGCATCCGCCGCTCGGCGATGTCACCCAGTTCGTTGAAGGCGGCGATGCATTTCGATGAGCCGAATTTATCCAGAAGGGCTGCAAGCCGCCGCTCACCGAGGCGCGCGGAGCCCAACTGGCCGCGAATGTCGCCGAGCACCAGTTCCGGCGTGCGGCTGTTGGCGGCAATGATCCTCTCGACATCGCCGAAGGGCAGGTAATTGCGTTGATAGCGCACCGGCGGCAATTGCAGGCCCTCGTTGAAGACCTCGCGTGCCTGGCCTGAGCAACTTCCCGGCACCGGGCCGCCGATATCGCCCTTGTGGGCGATGCTGGCACAGAATGCCACCAAGGTGTCGTCGAAAAACAGCGGCGTGATCACTGCCATGTCCGGCGCATGCGGACTGCCGCCCTCATAAGGGTCGTTGATGAGGAACGCGTCGCCGGGCGCGATGTCGCCGGCAAAGGCGCGCAGCACTGCCTCAGTGCATGCCGGGAAAGCGCCGATGTGCAACGGGAGGACGACATGCTGGGCGATGACCGCCGCATTGGCGTCGAGCAAGGCGCAGGAAGCATCCTGCGATTCCCGGATGATGGTTGAAAAGCCGGTGCGGAACAGCGAGTTCTGCATTTCCTGCACGATACCGCCGAGGCTCGCGCGGATCACTTCAAGTTCGACGGCAGTAGGCCTGCCAAGCGAAGCGCTACGCTGCAGCATCACGCGACCTCCGTTACGATGAGATTCTTGAATTCGTCGACCCGAACCTGCTGGCCCGGCAGGATGACGGTCGTGCAGTCGAACTGTTCCACGACGGCCGGCCCGGCGAAGACGAGGCCGACGTCGAGACGCTCGCGTTGGTAGACGGCGCAGTCGAGGTTCTCCCCGTCGAAACGGACCGGTCGGCGGCCCAAAAAGGCGTCCGCAAGCGTTCCTTCACTCGGCTGGTAGCGCTTGGCATTGACCGGCGGCACCAGGCCGACGGCCTTGACGCGATAGGAAACGATCTCCACGGATTCGCCCGACGCCTTGTGGCCGAACATCACTTCGTGCTCGGCATCGAAAGCGCTGCGTAGGGCATCGACATCCGACGCGTCTGCAAGCGCACCGATCGGAACGGTCAGTTCATACCCCTGCCCGGCATAGCGTAGATCAAGAGCCCGCTCGATACGGATGCGATCCGCACGGAAGCCTTCTTCGGCGAGGTCGGCAAGCGCCTGCCCTTCCATGCCGGCGAAAGTCGTGTTGAGTTCGTTCGCCGAAGCGCCGTCGAGCGGTGTCAGCCGTGAGCGCACATAGTCGTGCGTGACATCGGACATTACCAAGCCCATGGCCGAGAAGACGCCTGCATGCAGCGGCACGACGAGACCGGCCATGCCGAGCTCACGGGCGATGCGGGCCGCATGCAGCGGACCGGCGCCGCCGAAGGGCAGCAGCATGAAGTCGCGCAGATCGTGGCCGCGCATCGTCGAGATGGCCTTGATCGCCTCCTCCATCTTGACGTTGATGATCCTGACGATGCCTTCGGCCGCTTCCAGCACATCCATGCCGAGCGGACCGGCCACATGGGTTTCCACCGCCAGGCGCGCTTTCTGTGCGTCGAGGCGCATCTTGCCGCCGAGGAAGTTTTCTTCCGAGAGATAGCCGAGCAGCAGGTTGCAGTCGGTGATCGTCGGTTTTGTGCCGCCGCGGCTGTAGCACGCGGGACCCGGTACAGCGCCGGCGCTTTCCGGCCCGACTTGGAGGACGCCGAAACGGTCCACTTCGGCGATCGTGCCGCCGCCGGCGCTGACCGTGTTGATATCCATCATCGGCATGGCGATGTCGCGGCCCTCGACCTTGCCGCGGTTGGCGATCACCGGCGTGCCGTTCTTGATCAGCGCCACGTCGCAGGACGTGCCGCCCATGTCGAAGGTGACAATGTCGTGGTAGCCGGTGGAGCGCGCCATGGCGACGCTCGCGGTGACGCCGCCCGCAGGACCGGAAAGCACGGTCGTAACGCCCTTCTTCGCGGTCGCCTCGAAGGTCGCCATGCCGCCGTTCGACTGCATGATGTATTTCTGCGGCGTCTTCACGCCGGCCGCTTCCAGCCGCTCGGCGAGCCGGGCAATGTAGCGGGCGAGGACCGGTTGCAGGTAGGCATTGATCACCGTCGTGCTCAGTCGGTGGTATTCGCGGATCTGCGGCACGATTTCCGACGAAAGCGAAACCTCGCAGCCCGGCAGTTCCTGGTGGACGATCTCGCGGATCCGCCCCTCGTGGCGCGGGTAGAGGAAGGAGAAGAGCAGGCAGACCGCGACGGATTCGACTCCCTGGGCGCGGAGTTCGGCAAGCGTCTCGCGAAGCGCGGCTTCGTCGAGCTCGGCGAGCACGCTCCCGTCGTGGACGACCCGCTCTGATACTTCGCCGGTCAGCGACGGCAACACGATCCGCGCCGGCTTTTCATAGAGGATATCGAAGATCGCCGGCCCATGCGGACGCGCCTGTTCGCCGACTTCGTAGATACCGCGAAAACCTTTGGTCACCAGAAGTCCGGTCTTCGCCCCCTTGCCTTCCAGAAGCGCGTTCGTCCCGACCGTCGTGCCGTGGCAGAAATAGCTCACCTCCTCTGGACGCACGCCGCGCCCCAGCAGAATATCGATCCCGGAGAGGATTGCCCGCGACGGGTCGTCCGGCGTCGACGGAACCTTGGAAATCGACGTCTCTCCCGTCGTTTCGTCGAGATAAACGAAGTCCGAAAACGTCCCGCCGGTGTCGACGGTCACGCGATAGCCTCCCATGCGGCAGCCTCCCTGATGCGCTCCATCCGGCCTGATATTGAGGCCGTCCGGCGCTCTCTCCTGACCGCGCCGGATTTGATTTAAGGCAAGCCTAGTGCCGTGAAGACGGCCTGTCCAAGATCGTTGAAAGCGGCGAGATATAAGTTTTTCGCTATGGCTGGATGACGTCGCAGGGCGTTAGGAGGACGTTCCGGCAATCTCGAAACGCGGATCGACGATGATCGCGTAAGGCGCCGAGGCGCGGCAGATGTGACGAACCACGTCTTTGAGGAACGGTCCGATGAGTTCGTCTTCCAAAGGCGAGCGCTCCTCGCGCCGGCTCACCATGTAGAGCGTGCGGCTCGGCACGGGACGCTCTATCCTGCGAATGGCGAAAATGCCGCGGCTGACGCCGTCGGCGACGCTGCCATAGGGCAGAAGACTGGCGCCGCCCTCCGCGATGCGCGCCCGGATCGCCGGCACCGACTGCATGTCCGAAACGATGCGCGGTTCGAGCGACAGGCGCTGGGCCATGCGGCGCACAAGCGTGACGATGCCGCGCTCGCCGGCAAAGAAGAGCTCCTCTTGAAGGGCGTCGGCAAAGCTGATCGGACTGTCGTCCTGAGTTTTGGCGCGCGCGGTCACGAACAGCAGTTCGTCCTCGATCACCGCTTCCCGCACCAGGCCTGGACGCCCCTCGACGTCATAGGCAAAGGCCAGGTCGATCTCCTTGCGCTCGAGCGCAGCGATCAGCGCGAAGCTCAGCTCCTCGACCAGTTTCAGCGACGTCGCAGGCAGCTTGGTACCCGCCGCGATCAAGACGTCAGCCCCGACAAGGCGCATGTGGCTCGGAACGAGGCCAATCACGAAAGGCCGCGGCGCCGGGCTGCCGGCGGCAGACCGGACGTCCTCAAGCGTCCGCTCCAGAAATCGCTCGAGTTCGTTGTAGCGCTCGTACAAAACCTCGCCCGCCTTCGTCGGCACCACGCCGCGCGAATGGCGCTCGAACAGGCTGACACCGATCTCGCGTTCGAGGTCGCGAATCTGGATGCTGATCGCGGTCTGGGCAAGCTTCAGCCGGGAGGCGGCATGCGACATGCCGCCGGTTTTCACCACCATCGCGAAATAGCGCAGCTGCCGAAGGTTTATGGCTGAGCCTCCTCATGTCGACGCGGCAGAACGCTACCGATGAGGTTGCCGTAGGGCCCCATCCTCTCGGCAAGCCTGCCGATGATCTTGTCGAGGAAGGCGAGCAGTGCCGTTTCGTGAACGAAAGGCGGGGCATCCGTCATCCGGTTCAGGAAGAGCGTCCGCTTGATCGACGGCTGGCGGATCGGACAGGCGACGATCAGCCCCTGCTGGATTTCCTCCGCCACTACCCCGTAAGGCACCACGCTGGTGGCCGCTCCCCGCGCGACCAGTGTCTTGATCGCCGGCATCGACTGCACCTCGAAGGCGACGTTCACGGAAAGCCCCTGCCGGCCCGCCACCTCATGGACGAGCCGCCAGACGATGTCGCGGTCGCTGACGAGCGCCAGGTCGGTGCGGACCGCCTCCTCGAACGAGATCGATTCCCCAAGCACACGGGATCCGGCGCCGGCGACGAAGAGCAGTTCTTCCTCGATGAGCGCGGTGGCCGCGAGCCCCGGACGGTTCTCGAACTCATAGGCGAGCGCGATATCGAGCTCGCCGCGCAAGAGCGCATCGATCAGGATGAAGCTCAATTCCTCGACGACGCGGAAGGATATATCCGGGACCTCGTCGCGGGCGGCGGCAAGGAGTTCCGGCCCGATCAATGCCTGGATGCTGGGCGTGACGCCGAGATTGACCACCTCTCGCCTCGCCGCCCCATGCGCCATCACGTCCCGGCGCGCCTCCTCGACGGAACTGAGGATGGCAACCGCATGCCGGTGCAGAACCTCACCGGGCTCGGTCAGCGAGATGCCGCGCGAATGGCGAACCAGGAGCCGGACGCCAAGTGACTCTTCCAAATGCCTGATCTGCTGGCTGAGCGCCGTCTGCGCCACATTCATGCTCTCCGACGCCCGGGTAATATTCCCGGTCTCGACCACCTTCACGAAATAACGAAGCTGCCTGAGGTTAATGGTTTCCTCCCGATCCACGGACCGCGGCGATGCTATCGCTCGTGGTACCGAGCGCGCAACGGTGGTTCTTCTGGCTTAGGTTCGGCTTGTCGCCACGGCGGGTCAAGCATTCGCTAGAAGGCGAAGCTAAAGGACAGGTGTGCACTACACCGGATTTGCCCTACCGCTTTCTTTATAGCCGAACACTCTGCTGAAATGGAGGTAAGGGGCTACCATCAAGACGCTTTTCTCTCATCAGCCCTAGAGAGTATTGAAAAGAACGAGAATGACTACCGCAATTTTATTTCACTTGTGAGAAAAGTGCTCCCGACATTTACATCATTTGCAACCGGATATGAGGAAGAGAAGTTCATCGAATACGGCACTAGCGATGGGAAGAAGCACAGAGCCGACTTCCTCGGCGACGGAGTGATCTCAGTACTTAGGATACTCACTCATCTTCATGCTGAAACACAGCGACCTCTGGTGATGGACGAACCAGAGCTTTCGTTGCATCCACTCGCTCAGAAGCGCTTGCTAAAGGTGATCGCTGAGAATGCTACAAAGCGACAGATTATCATCTCCACGCATAGTCCATATTTTGTCTCATGGGACTACATTCGCAATGGCGCCGTCGTGAATAAGATAACCAAAATTGGCGACGCAAAATCCGAGATACACTCGCTAAGATCCGACCAAAACTACGAGAAGCTGTTGAATGGGGCCAACTGGCAGCAGCCGTTCTTAATGGATGTGGTGGCCAAAGAGATTTTCTTTCATGACAACTTCCTATTCGTGGAGGGTCAAGAGGACGTAGGCCTGCTCAAGCAGGACGGTCGGCTACACGATGAAATCAATCTCTTTGGCTACGGTGTTCGCGGCAAGGATGCATTCAAATTTGCGCTGAAGCTAGCCAATGATCTGGGCGTCAAGAATGCGGCAGTCATTCTCGATATGGGAGAAAGCGAAAGCCAGATCAAAGCTAGCCTTGAGCAGGATTTTCCCCAGTACAAAGTTGTGCAGTGGGAGAAAGAGGACATTCGCGACAAGGAGGAATATCGATCGAAAGCAAAGAACGGATACTTCACAACAAAAGGAGAAAAGAAGCCAGCGGAGGAACTTGGTGACTACAATGAGAAGATCAGGCTCTTAAATGAATATTTCGGCAGTTAATATTTTAACCGTAGCTCAGCCCCTCTGCGGCCATCAAGGTGCTTGGCGCCGACAGCTCCTTCTTACGGCAGAGTGTCAAAGAACGTCGTCACAGACACGTGCTCTCGCAACTCTACCAACGGCAATAGGAGGTCAGACGGAACGCCCCTCACGAAGACTCCAAAAACCGTGGATAATATTAGCGTCAATGAAAATGGCAGGCACACTTGTTGGTCTTCGTTGGAGATCTCGCGGAAGTGGCTAACCGCCTACCAAACCGTTGATTCTATAAATGAATGGTGGGCCCGGAGGGCCAAGCTAACCTTTTGAAATTCCTACAGGTTACTATTTACATTTTCGCGGTTTGTTCACGGGGTACTAACGTATCGTCCCGTATCGTCCCGCATCATCACTTCACCACCCGCAAGCGCGGCAGGCCGTGCCTTTCCTCCAGCAAGCGGCTCGCCCTCGTCGTCGTTTTGCGCTTGTCGACGCTGCGGGCATAGTTGGCGACCTGCTGCACCGTGGTATGGCCAAGCATGTCCTTCTGCTGCTGCAGGCTGGCATCGGTCTCGGCGACGGTTCGGGCATAGGTCTTGCGCAGGCCGTGCAGGCTGTAGCCGCGCGTGTCCTCCTTGCGGCTCGAAACCGGGATCCCGGCCTGCTCGCACCAGTCCTTCATTCGCCCGGTCAGGCTGTTCTTTGAGAACGGCTTGCCATAGGCGGTCTTCAGAACCGTGCCGCCCTGCGACCGGTCGAGTGGGGCTAGCGCCTCGGCGAGCATGGAAGTGAGAGGCCGGAACTGGATCATGTCCTCGTCGTTCTGCACCTGCTTTTCCTGCTCGAATTCGAAGCCTTGGATGATCTCGCCTTCGACCTCGACCTCGATCAATTGGTCCCAGCGGATGCGGACGATGTCACCCCGGCGGGTGCCAGCCCAGCGGGCGAGCGCGTAGCAGGTGCGCGCCGCCGTGCCGATGGGATGACGGGCCTCGAAACGCTCGCAGATTTCATCCGGCCATGGTTTCCAGCCTATATAGCCGCCGCGCTTGCCGCCGCCCCGTTTCCATTTGACCAGTTCGGTCGGGTCGTCGCTGCGCCAGCCCTTGCGGCGGGCCTGATAGAAAATCTTCCGAAGCATCACCTTCATTTTCCAAGGCTTCGATGGCGTCGGTTTTTCCCAGCGCCGGATGAGGTCTTCCAGATCCTCGTAATTCATGTCGGCAACCGGAACGTCACCCCATGTGAGCTTCTCGCCGATGACAATCGGCATGTCGAAAAACTCCATCGCGTGGCGCTCGCAGTGGTACTGGGTGTCGGGATCGTTGTCGCGCCACTCCTGCGATTGCGTGACCAGCTTCCAAGCGGCGCGGAAGGTCTCCGGCAGCGCCGCATTCGGCATAGTGACGACGTCGGCCTTGCGCGGTGCGTGGTTCTCGATGATCGCCCGATAGGCGGCATCGAATGCCTTGGTTCCCGGCTCGACGCCCACCGGAATCAGCTTGGTCGTGAAGCCCTTTTTCTGGAACCGCCAGCGGATGGGGCTGTCGGGCGTTTTGCGCCATTGGGTGATGCCGGGATACTCTTTCTTGATCTCGTCGAGCGTCATTTCTGCTCTTCCTTCTTCTCCAATGCTTCGATTGCCAGCCTGAGCAGGCGCTCGTTGCTGTATGGCCTGCCCTGCTCGATGTGCTCCAAGGTGCGGCGCGACATGCCGAGCTTCTCCGCCGCTTCCCGCGCACTGATGTCGGCGCGCTCGCGCCATGCCTTTACGGTTTCGGCCAGCGTCTCCATCAGGCGATCTCCTCGACCTGCGTCTCGGAAACCTTGGCGCGGTAGGAAACGATCTCGGTGAACTCGGTTTCGCTCACCGACTCGTAGACCGAGAAGGAAAAATAATCGGCCTTGGAAAGGGGCGGGATCATGCGGCGGGCCATCGATTTCGCATGCGCGATTTCGCTGGCGAAGAGCGCGATGTTGAGACGCTCCAGGGTGGCAGAGCCGGATGCGACGAGGAAAAAGCGGACGTCGGTCATGTTGTCTCCGTTCGTGTTGAGTCGGGCGGTTTTGCCCGTTTGAACGGCTCATGACATATATACCCTCATAGGGTAGTTCAAGTTAATTGCGACGTCCTATCTTCGCTGCGACCGGGCGCGTTCCAACGCCCTCTGAATGTCGCTGCCGCCGTTCTGCGGTGCTGACGAAAACGCCATGTCCAGTTCGACGCGATCCCAGATGACACGACCGTGCAGCCGCTTCGGCCTCGGCATCGAGCCTTCGGCGACCAGCTCGTCAAACAGCGTCGTGCCAACGCCGATGTAGCGCGCCGCCTCCTCGCGCGAGAGACCGCGCGGGGGATAGGCGAAGCTGTCGGATCCCTTGTTCATCGCATTTCCCTGTCGCTGTGTTTGCCGGGGAAACCATGTCGGCGATCAAAACCAATGAATGATGGGCGAAGCATGGTGCTTCGCTCCATCGGCTTATTCGTCGTCGGCCTGTTCTTCCTTCAAAGCCCTGAGCCGCAATTCCAGCGCCGAGATGATCTCCTCGCGCATCTCGTCGACGTCCCCGTTGCCGTTTTGTTCGGCAGCAAGCATGTATTCGTCGATCAGGTCCAGAAGGGCTTCATCAAAGGTTTTCTCCATCTGGTTTCTCCCATGTGTGCGGGTGTCCCGCTCCTTCAAAAAGGATGGCCTCGTTGATTGGCAGCAGGGACATCGTCAGTTCGATGGTGTAGGTCAGCGCCGCATCGCGCAGCGGCGGGGCATGGCCAACCAGCCATGTTGCGAGCATGTCGGCGATAATCGCACCCTGACCTGACGGATCGCGCCCTTGCATATACCGCCAGATGCACGCCTTGGTTTCCTCGATCTCGATAACGTGATCGGTTGTGCTCGGCTCGGTTGTTGTCATCGCCACACCCTTTCCCTGAAAAGAACCGCCGGTCCCGCGATCCACGGCAGCGCCTCGGGCGTCGGGAAGCGAAGCGGATCGTGGGTAAGCACGTTGTTGCGGTAGATCCTCGTCGCCAGCTCGTTGCGCGGCAGGCGACGCATCTGGCCCATCTCGTTTACAAACAGGTCGTGGTACGAGGCCGCGCCGTCGCCGGGGAAAATCCAGAAGACGTTGACGTGCTCGCATGGGTCGCCGACGACCGCTTGCACCACCTCGCGCAGCCGCGGCCAAAAGCGCGGGCTGGTGAAATCCGGCAGGTGCGCGACGCATTTCGTCGCCTCGCGCCTGCCCGGAAAGATCGCCAGATAGGGAATGTCCTGCTCGCTGGTCATGGCCGCACCTCACGGATAGAGCAGTTGCTTGCGCTGGCTGTTCATCACATCCGCCGTGAAGTGCCACAGTTCGCGCATCGCATCCTGCGGATGGCGCGCGGCACGTCGCGGAAGCGGATGGTATAGAGGCCGATGGCGAGCTTGATGACCTCCTCGGTCAGGTCGCGCTGTTCCTCGGCACTGCAGCAGGCGTTGATCTCGTCGGTAATCACCACGGCGATGCGATGCCGCCGTCCGAAGACGTCGGGCCTGGTCATCGACACCGTGTCGGGCGGCGCTTCCTCCTCGAAGCTGGCTCCGATCATCGCCCGCCGGATGGTCTCGAAATCATTCTTGCCGCAGCAGAGATCACCCAGCCTGCCGTTGTGAAAGACGCGCATGTGCACATGCACGCCGCGCTTTCTCCAATAGACGTTCATGGCTTCACCACCTCGAAATGCCGCTTCGCTTCGTCGGGCAGCCGTTCGAAGGCGGCGTCGCAGTCGCCGCCCTGCGTCATCATCGAGACGAACATCACCTCGATCGCCCGGGCCAGTTCGTAGGCGGTGATGTCTTCCTTCGGCTGCCAGATGTAGCTTCGCGGTTGCCGGAGCTGGACGACGCCGTCCTTGCCGACCGAGAGAAATCCCTGCTTGGCCAGATGCTCGAGCGCCTGCCTTACGCCATCGTCGTTCATGAGTGGCCCTCCACCTCCGGCTGGCCCTCGAAGCGGGCCAGCTGCTCCTTCAGCAAGACGACGATGTCCTCGCGGCGGGCGTTGGAGATGTAATTGCAGCGCCCGCGATGGTCGTTGAACGGAAAGACCATGACGATGAAGCCGTTCCTCTTCGTGCCGCCGTGGCCGTTCAGGATCTCGTCGATCCCCGCCGCCAGCCCGTTCATGAGCATGACGAGGTCGGGCTGGATCGGGCCGTCGCCGAGCGTGTGGTTGTTGCTGCTCACTGGACGATTCCTTTCTCGGCGACGTACTGGCCGTCGTGCGGCTTGCCCTCCAGATGGTCGGCGGTGAGATGTAAGAGCCGAGCCACCGAGTCGCTGCTGCTCTCGACCGTGAAATTGCACATCGAGGCGATCAGCGACTCCGACGGTCGATGCACCGCCGCCAGAACGATGATCGGGATGAAGACGATGCCGTCGGTATTGCTGCGCGATTCCGCCCTGCAGATATCCTTGGCGATATCGAGCACCTCCGAGCCAGCGAAGCGCATCGTTTCGCTCGCCCGGTCGTGCATCTCCTTCACCCATTGGGGCCGGTCGGTGCTCATGCCACCAGTCCCAACTGCGGCATCCACGCGAAGGGCCGGTCGCCCATCGAACGCCGCGTCGCCTTCCAGTCCACCTCGCCGGTCGCGGCCAGGTGCCGGAGGGTCGCCGCCGCCCACTGCCTGGAAATGCCCCGGCGCGCGGCGTTCGCCGCTTCGTTGGTGACGGCGGGTCCGTCATGGAGGTCGTCCCATACCGGCGTGAACAGCCTGCGCATGGCGCTGCCATAGACGCCGAGGTAGCGCCCCGCCTCCTCCGGGATCGACATCGAGCGAATGATGTTGCTGCGGTCAGGCCTTATGCCGATCATCTCCCAGACCGCCCACCCGGCGATGCAGGATGGCTCGTAGCGGTGATCCAGCCAGCACTCCATGTTGAAGCGGTGGTTGGGAAGCCGCTCGATGATATTGGCCAGCCCGAGAATGCGGATCTGCTTGTCGGTGAAACGAACGTGTTGCATGGTGCCTCCTCCCTTTTCAGACGAAAAACATCGTCAGAACCACGACGGCGAGAACCGCCATCAAAAAGAGCATGAGCTGGCGGTCGCTCATGGCTTGGCCTTGCCGAGCACGCCTATCGTCTGCTCCTCGATCTCGGCCAACAGCCGCGCGACCTCCCGCGCCGCCCTGCGCGGATCCGGCTGCCTTGCCGAGGTCATCATCCTGTTGGTCAACACCAGCGCGCCGAGCAGGAACATGCGTTTCAACAGAGGCCGCGCCTGATCGGGAGGCGGATTGGTGAATGCAAATTCGCATGCCAGATCGAACTGCTTGTCGAGCGTCAGGTCTGGGTTCGTGAGCGCGTCGTACTTCTGGTCGATGGAGAGCTTCGGCGCTTTGGCCTTCGCGCGCCGCTCCTCCTTCATCTGCTGCCAGATCTTGCGCGCCTTGCCGGTGATCGGATTGGCGACGATCACCTCATACTCGCTGTCGGTCGGCTTCCTGAGACCGCCTGGCACGCCGCTGTCGAACATCGCCCATTCGCCGCAGTTCATGCAGAGCGTCAGGTCGCCGTTCCCCGGAATTGCGTCTCCGTCGAGCGCCGAGGCGGCGTCATACCGCTGGCCGCAGAACGGACAGATCGCTCCGGCGGTCAAAGCTGTCGTGTGCATCGGTCTCGCCTTTCAGTTGGCGCGGAACTCGGGATGCTTCGTCGCCACATGGCGGCGGAGATTCACGAACGAGCGATTGCAGCAGGGACAGAGCCCGTTCTTGCTGCGCGTCTCCAGCCGCCTGACCTTCGCGGCATTGGCATCGGCGCGGCGGATTGCGCCGTCGCGCTCGTCGGCGACCTCGGCGAGCTTCTGTCTCAGGCGGTCGCGTTCGCGCCGCAGTTTTACGATCTCGCTCTCGCCTTTCGTGTAGTGCCAAGGATGGCCGTTCGGGCAATAGATCGACAGGCCGTCGCGGCGGATCATTCCGGCGTCATAGAGCGCCTGCGGGAAGGCATGGCCAGCGGCGCAGGCAGGGCAATGGGCGAACACGAACCATTCGCCGTTATGAAGCACGCGCTGCATCGCTTGCCTCCTTCGGCGGCGGCAGCGGCAGGATTCCGTCCAGAATCTCGCGGAAGCGACGCTTGTAGTTTTCCAGTTGGACGATGGCTTTCGTGCCCTCGGTTTTGGCGAGGTCGTCCAGTTGGTGGACGCCGGTCGCAATCGAATGATCGACCTCCTCGCGCGTCGCCTCCCTGCCCTCGCGGAAGAACTGCAGACGCTCCGGCTCGCCGATCCTGAACAGGACGCCGCCATTGTCCCTGAACCAGCGGCAGGCGAGCGTTGTCCAGATGCAGGTAACGCCGGGATTGCGGTCGAGCATGATGCCAGCCGTCCATGCTTCCTCCGGCATGCCGCGCGTGTTGCGCTTGGCCATCGGTCGGGTCAGGAACGGGCAGGCCTCGACGGCGAAGCGGGCGCATTCGTGGTGGCTCGGCGGCTCCGACGAGATGCGGTTGATGCAGCACATCGGGCCGATCACGAACGCCTTGAAGCGCCCGAGCTTTTCGCCGCAGATCCAGCAGCGCGAGAACCGGATCGCGGCCACCAGATGCTGCTGGTTCATGACCCGGAAGTCCGGCTTGCCGTCGATCCATTCGACGAAATACGGCACCGGATAGCCGCGCTCGTCGACCGGCAGTTTGGCGAGGCGCGGCGGCATGTGCTCGAAGCGGGACGCCATCGGATCAGCCCTTCAGTTCCGTGAGCCGCTTCTGGGCGATCTTCCATGCCTTGCTGCGGCCCTTGGCATCGCCGTCGAAGTAAGCGTCGAGCTCCATGTCCTCCCAGACCTGGTGCACCGCCGCCTCGGTCGGCGCGGCCGTCATGCGGCGGCTGATCGTCTCGAAGATGTCCTCCGCCAGCGTTGGAGGGGCCGGTTCGCTGGCGGAGGCATCGGCCCCGGCGTCTCCTTCAGGAGGCAAATCCGTGCTGGGGCCTGTGGCGAAGCTGTCGAGCGTCTCGTTGGCGGCGGCGGCGCTCGTCGCATCTTCGCCGGTCTCTTCCTCCCGACCGTCCAAGGGCGGGAAGGTCTCGTTCCATGTGGCCATGCCGTCGCTGACCGCCTTGGCCATGGCGATGATCTTGGCGACGTCGGTCGCGAGCCAGTTCTGGCGCGGCCTGCCGATCACGCGCTCGACGCGCTCGACCTCGACATGCGCCGAGACCCGCTCGATGGTGCGGCTCCGGTAACCGTCGAGATCCTTGCCGATGCGGTCGATCAGCGCGCCCTTGGCCTCCTCGAAGGCGAAATCGGCGAAGGTCTGCAGCGCGTTGACGACGCAGTTCCTGATCGCTTTGCTCGCGCCGATCTGGAAGGCGATGTCCAGCCGCCGGTCGTCGTCCGCGCCGCCGATCTTCCCGGCGCTCTTTCTTTGCTGGAACGGACGGACGAGCGAATAGCCGGTTTCGAGATCGACGAAGCGGGCATGGAACAGCCAGAAACCGCCGAAGTCCTGCGCGCGGCAGTCCACCGCGCAATTGCCGAAGAGCCTGGAAAGATCGTTGGCGAGCTTGATCGAAGGGCCCTCGATCCAGTCGGTGCGGTTTTCCCGGCGGTTCTTTACCGGGAAGCGGTAGTACCAGTCGGTGCCTGCCGAACTTGCCAGCAGCCGCAGCCGCTTCAACACCAGCCCCTCGTCGCGTTTCACCGCGACCTGCTGCGCGGCGATCACCTCGAAGCCCTGCGACTGGTTGACCGGCATCATCGCGGCGGAGCCGGTCACTTGCATCGCCGCGAACTCGTCGAGCGCCGAGCGGCGTTCGACGCGGCTTTGATCCTCGTTCATGAGACTTCCTCCCGTTGGTAACCGGCCAGCATGACGTAGCCGAGGCCTGCCGCCTGCTCCGCCTTCGCGCCGGTAAAGCCCAGATCCTCGGGCCGGACGATGCGCCAGAAGCCGAGCACTTGGCCGAGGGCCATGAGCTGGAAGGCCGCTCCCTGATCGCCGATCTCGGCCCCGAGCGTGATGAAGGACGGCCCCAAATTCAGGATCGGCTCCATGGGCTGGATCAGCCGGCGCAGCTCGGCGCGATGCGCCTCGGCCTTCTCGCGATGGACGCCCACCTTCAACAGCGTGCAATCGACCACTGTGTGCTCCGGCGGCGCTTCCGACGCGCGCGGCATCGGCTCGTGGGTGACGACATGGATGCCGTTGACGTCGCGCTCGACGATCTTCTCGTGCAGCCGGTATTGGCGGGTGCAGTCGACGAGGATCGCGTGCAGGCGATGGATCTGCATGTCGGTCATCATTGGAGGTGAACCTTCCGGGCCAGCTTCTGTCCGCGTTCGAACAGGTTGAACATGCGTCCCTGCCATTTGCCGGGGCCGCTCGAATCCTCGTTTACCCGCGCCCCCAAGAGCTTCGACTGCGGCTTTGAGATGAAGGTCGTCAGGCTGAACGCGCCGTTGCGTTCGAAGGTGCTGACGAACACCGCGTCGTCACGCTCGCTCTCCGGGCGCTCGGAGGGCAGCGGCGCGTCGTCGGGATAGGAGCCGTCCGGCGCTGGCTGCTGGCGGGCGATCCAGACCTCGACGATCGAGGCGTATTGCTGCGCCTTGGAAATCATCAGCGTCAGGGCAACGAGATTATAGGACGCCACCTTCTCGGCTTCGCTTTCCCAGCCGGTCTCGATCCAGACGAGCGCCTCGCCGTCGTCGATGATCCAGAGGAACGGCACGTCGCCGGTTCTCGGGTAACGCTCCTCGACGAAGGCGACCGCCTTCTCGTGCAGCTCGGCGCGCGTGATGCCGCCCGCCGCCTCGTCGACCTGATAGACCCTCGGTTTCATTCCTTTCCCCTTTCGGAGATGTTGAGCTTGCGCCCGGACCATTCCGGCACGGTGTAGGCCTTGCGCGTCTGGTTCCGGCAGGTAATCCGCCAGCCGGGAAACTCCGCCTCCTCGGCGTCTCCGAGCTTGTCGCGGATCTCGGCGTTCAGTGCCTCCAGCTCCTCGCCGTCGGCCTTGATGCGCTTCTTCAGCGTCTCGCGGTACGGCAGGATCTCGGCCAGCCGGTTGTCGCCGGAAAGGTCGATGATCTCGCCCCTCACCGCGTTCGGATGCATCTGCTCGATGGTCTCGGCGTCCAGGCGGTAGGCGGGCTTTGGCAAACGGCCAGCCTCGATATTGTCCCAGAAGTCCTTTGCCACGGCGGCAATCTTTTTTTCCGCCGCTTCGTGGCGCGGCACGTCGAAGAGATGCAGGCTTGCCTCATAGGTAGAGACGGCCAAGGCGGCGAGGTAGCCATGTTTCGCGTCCAACAGCATGTTCTCGGTCGCCACCTGCAGCGTGTAGCCGACCGGCGGCACGCCGTGCCATTCCTCGAATTTCGGCGCGGAAATGGTCTTGATCTGGACGTTGCAGATCCCCGGCTTCCCCGGCACCTCGGCGAGGAGATCGGGCGTGCAGGCGAGCCGCTTCTCGGTGTCCATCACGAAGACGTGCGGACGCACGACGCGCCAGTCGTGGCGATCTTCCATCAGGTAGGAAATGGCAGCCGCTTCGAAATGCCTGCCGCGTCGCATGATCGGCGTCTCGGTGACCGAGGTCAGGCCGAGCTTCTCGGCATAGAGCGACAAGGGCGAACGGTACTCATCGACGCCGATGGCTGCGGCTACCTCCGAGGCACAAAGGAACGACCGCCGCCACTCCAGCCATAGCGGGATGGTTGTGATTGTCCGACGCTCGATCATTGGAATTCACGGCGATAGCCGGAAAGGCCACCACGTCGCTCCCAGCGGACACACGCGCCGACCGACGACCACGCATAATCCGGGCACTCGGCCTGCAGAGCCTCGATGATGGAAGAAAGGTGCTCGCGGCGGTTTATGAACGACCGCGCCGTAAGGGCGTCGAGGCCGGTAAGCACCTGCATTAGCAGGCAGTTTTTTAGCGGCAGCACACCTTCGACGATAAACAGTACGAGATCATCGCGAAACTCCTCCGGCACGTCCTTCAGCCGGAGGCGCAGATATTGGCATCCTCGTTCGGTCGACATCGCATTTTCCCTCACGCGATGATAAGACGAGAAGCCGCGCGCCGAGGGGCATTTCGGCGGCGGTCAATCGGCAACAGTTGGTAGTACTGTGAATTTTTGATGAAATCCGACGTTATACCCGTGAGGCAAGTTTGGCAATAGGACTTAAGTCCGACTAGCTCTTCTCACCATCGCCATTTTGTGGGTTCCAGAGCGACTGGCGGAGCGCCGCCGTGATGATCGCTTCGGCCCGCCTGCGGTCCTCGTCATTACCGCGAAAGAGCGCGTCTATGGAGATCTGCGACGGCGGACGCGACACCGGATCGCCAGGTGACGGGCAATTGCAAGCCTTCGCGAACGCAAACAGATAAGATCCTACAAAGTCGCGATTTCCGGTCTCGATCCTCGAAACCGTTGACGCAGTGACACCGAGCCGTTCGGCCAGTTCCTCCTGCGAAAACCCAGCGTGAATGCGCCATTCCTTGAAAAAGAGAGAAATAGATCGAGTCTTGGCCCTCATCACCATGCTGACCGTCCTTTCATGCTGCAACGCTAATAGATTTCCACGCTTTCGCCATAATCCGCAAGAGGCGTAACTTTTTTATTGCCTCAATTTGTGCCTGTGAGGTAAGTTTTGCAGCCATGCACCCATTAAAGCAATGGCGGCAGAGCCTGCCTGAAGGGCAACGTAGCCTGCAAGCGGTGGCCGAACTGCTCGGCGTCACCGAACCGCAAGTATCGCGTTACGAAAACGGCAAGCGCCGAATCCCGCCTGAAAAACTGGAACGCTACGAGAAGATTACGGGCATCCCGCGCTACGTTTTGCGCCCCGATATTTTTCTGCCCGCCTCCGACGATGCCCGCTGACGCCTGACGGTTTCGCCACGACGGCTGCCCGCTCGTCCACCATTTGGGGGAAGAAACCGTCATGAGATACGAGGCACCTGTTGCTGCTGCATCATCGCCGCCTGCACCGCGCCTCGTGCCGCTCGCCGAACTCACCGAAATGCAATGCCGCTACCCGGTCCTCGCCGCGCCGAACGCGCCGGGGAAGTTTTTGTTCTGCGGCCTGCCGACGGCGCTCGGCAAGACCTTCTGCCCCTACCACCATCGCCTCTGCTGGCATCCGAGGAACGCGCCGCGTCCTATACACGCCGAAGCCGTCGGGAACCTGACGAAATTCTACGTCCGGCGGAGGCGTCGCCATGGGTAATGTCACCTTCAATCGCGACAGCAAGGCATATTTTCCGAACCTGCCAAAGATCGAACTCAACCGGCGCGGCCCAGCCCGTCCAGGCTGGAGCGCGTGGGGCAACGAGGCCGAGCCATGCTGATCCTCGGCATCGATCCCTCGGTCACGCAATGCGGGCTGGCGCTCTACCGCTTCCCCGGCCAAGAGCGCGACATCGAGTGCTCGTCGTTCACGTCCCATGGCGACACGGCAGAGGAGAAGTGCACCGCCTTCGGCCTGCGCCTGCACGATGTCGTTCTCGCACGCCGCCCGGATTTCATCTGCCTCGAAGCGGCGATGCGGCTGATCGCCGGTTACCAGAAGCGGGTGAAGGTGGATCTCGGTGGCAAGAACCATGGCTACTGGACGCCGAACGCCGATCAGATGGTGCTGCCGGAAATCCAGGGTCATGTGCGCCAGCTCGCCATCGACCGCGGCATCGGCTTCGAAACGGTGCCGGTCAACACATGGCGCGCGGCGCTCTATGGGCGCGGCGGCGGCACGCTTGGAAAGGACGAAGCAAAGCGCCGCGCCCGCGAATATTGCCGGTGGCTGGGCATCACCTTCAGGAATCACAACGAGGCCGAGGCGGCATGCGTCGCCATCTGGGCGAGCCGCTGCTCGCAGATCCTCCGGCTGATGCGCGCGGGCGAAGCGGGATGAGGAGGCTGCTCGACCTGTTCTCCGGCATCGGCACCGCGAAGCTCGCCTTCGAGGCGCATGGCTGGTCCTGCATCGCGCATTCCGAGATCGACCGCTTCGCCTCATCGCTCTTGCGCTACCGGTTCCCCGACACGCCGAACTACGGAGACGTCAATGGCTACCGCGACTGGCCCGACCTCGACATCGACCTCGTTACCGGCGGCACGCCCTGCCAGTCCTTCTCGGTCGCCGGACTCAGGCGTGGGCTTGCCGATCCGCGTGGCGTCCTCATGCTCGACTATCTTGCCGTGGCTTGGCGCTATCGCCCCCGCTGGCTGGTTTGGGAGAACGTCACCGGAGCCCTGTCGCACGACAAGGGACGGTCGTTTGCGACCTTCCTCCGGGGTCTGGAAGAATGCGGGTATAGCTGTGCCTGGCGCGTGCTTGACGCTCAGTTTGTCCGAACACAACGCCTTCCGCGCGCCGTCCCGCAGCGACGGCGGCGTCTCTTCCTTGTCGGACATCTTGGAGACTGGCGCGGTCCCGCCGAGGTACTACTTGAGCCCGAAAGCATGCGCGGGGATCCTGCGCCGCGCCGAACGCCGGGGCAAGGCGCTTCCGCCGATGTTGCGCAGAGCCTTGTCGCAAGTGGCCGGGGCGTCGAACGTCCCGGCGAGCCGCGCGGACAGGACACCGTCATCGCCGCCCGCCTCGTCTCCTTCGGCGACTACGAAATCGACGGCACCGCGTCGCCGGTCCTTGAGCGCGACTACAAATACGCCTCCGACCTCGTCGCCCACACGCTGAAGGCCGACGGCTTCGACGCCTCGGAAGACGGCACCGGCAGAGGCCAGCCGATCATCCCGGTCGTCGCGCCGACGCTCTCGGGCGCGGCCAACCGAACCGGCGGAGACCGGCCACCGGGGACGATGGGCGCGGACATGCACGACGCCTTGATCCCCATCGCGTTCGATTCGAAGAGCCACGGCTCCGGCGGCGACGTCGCGCCGACGCTGCGCGCTATGGAATTTTCCGGCAGCCATGCCAACGCGGGCGGACAGGTGGCGGTCGCCTTCAACGCGCGACAGGATCCGGTGCCAGCCGACGTTCCCGGCGCGCTGGACGAGGACGGCTACTCTCAGGCGGTGGCGCTGAAATGGGGCGTGCGCCGGCTGACGCCGCTCGAATGCGAGCGCCTGCAGGGCCTGCCCGACAACTGGACCGACATCCCTTGGCGCGGCAAGGCGCATGCGCCCGACGGGCCGCGCTACCGCGCGATCGGCAACGCATGGCCGCTCAACGTCGCCGACTGGATCGCCTCGCGCATCACCGAATGGGAGGCGCGCCAATGAAGGGAGCGGAGCGGCAGCGCTGGCTGGCTGAGATGCGCTTCTGGCGCTCGTTGGACGCGCAGATCGACCGCTTCGCCGCCGAGTATCAGAAGAACCGCAGCCGCTACCAGCGCGTCGCGAAGGCACGGCGCAAGCGCTTCCCGCCGATGCGCGTGCAGGCGCTTTCATGGCAGGGCGATTTCGATCTCGACTACGCCGCCGACGGCAAAACGCCGCTGCCTTCCGCCGCCAACCTGTTTCTGGCGCTGACCGAGGCCGACGAGCTGTCGGGCATCGTCGGCTACGACCTCTCGCGCCACCGCGTCATGCTGAAGGCGCAGCTGCCGGGATCGTGGTTCCCGCCAGAACAGCCATTCGAGATGCGACCGTTTTCCCGCGACGACCTCACCGCCGTCCAGGCCTACCTCGAAGCGCGCGGCTTTCGCCGCATCTCGCGCCGCGAACTGTTCTGGGCCGTGCGTAACGCCGCGCGCCAGAACGAATGGAGGAGCGAGCCGTGAGGGACGAAGACGACTTCCCCGGCGACCGCCCTTCCGGCGACGATGCCGAGAACGTCGTGCGCCTGCCGGTGCGCGTCAGGCCCTACCGGCTGCGCGATCCGAAGACGCTGCCGGTCAGGCCATGGATCATGCGCGGGCTGCTTCTCAGGAAGCAGGTGACGTCGCTGATCGCCGCAGGCGGCGCTGGCAAGTCGATCTTCGGTCTCGTCATCGCATGGCACCTCGCCGCCGGTCTTGCCTATGGCCCGTTCAAGATCGTCGGCCCGCCGAAGCGCGTCGGCATCCTGACGGTCGAGGAGGACCGCGACGAGCTGGACCGGCGCATGCACGCCATCGCCAAGCATTACGGCTTCGGCAAGAACGAGGAGCGGCAGATCCACGTCGCCCATATCGACGACCCGCCGATCCTCGCGCAGGTCGACCGCAAGGGCATCATCCACGCCACCGATAACCTGAAGCAGCTGGAGCGGCTGATGGGCCAGTACGGCGTCGAGGTGCTGATGCTCGACCCGTTCATCGAACTGTGGTCGGGCGCGGAAAACGACAACGGCCAGGTGAAGGCCGCGGCCGCCGTCATTCGCGGCATGATCCGCAGGCTGGACGCCGCAGGCCTCCTGACGCACCACGTCCGCAAGGGCGTCGTCACCCCCGGCGACATCGACGCCGGTCGCGGCGGCTCGTCACTCGGCGGCCTCGTCCGGCTGGCACACACCATCACCAACATGACAGCCGACATGGCCGCGTCGCTCGGCGTCGACTCGCCGCGCCACATCGTTCGCGTCGACCATGCCAAGGGAAACTATCTGCCGGATCCCGGACAGGCCAACTGGTTCAAATTCATCTCCGTCGATCTCGAAAACGAAAACCCGCCCGATTATCCCGAAAGCGACAAGGTCGGCATCCTCGTGCCGTGGCAGCCGCCCGGTCTCTTCGAAAACATCGGCTACGACCTGATCGACCGGGTGCTCGACACCATCCAGAACGCCGAGGGGCTGGAATACGAGCGCTATTCGTTCGCGCCGCAGTCGAAGGACCGTTACGTCGGCATCCCCATCGTCAAGGGCCTCGACGTCTCGGAGCAGCGCGCCGACCGCATCGTCAAGTGCTGGAAGAAGTCCGGCCTGCTGTTCGAACAGGAATATCTCGGCAGCAAGTCAAGGTTGAAGAACGGCGTTTTTGTCGACAACGAAAAACGGCCGTCGGCGACCACCGAAGTGTAGGCCGAAACATCGTCCCGGTTCTTTTTGCGAGAACCGGGACAGAACCGGGAAACGGCCTCGAAAAGATGTCCCGGTTTATCTCTGGTGCCCTCCCCTTCGGGGAGGGAGGGAGAACAGGGAACTGTTCTCCCGGTTCCCTCCACCCCTATCGGGGAGGGAAGCCGGGAGAAGGGCTTGGACGGGGCACCAGACGCGAGTGAAGCGGGACGCCGAAGCGAACCGGGAAATGCAACCAGAACGGAGGAACGCCGATGCAGGACGAAAGCCAGCTGAACGCTGCAACCGAGAGTGCCGTCGTCGATGCGCTGGCGGATTTCACGCCCTACACCCGAGCAAAGGAGGAAAGAACCATGGAAAGCGTCAAAGCCCCCTCACCCATCAACTTCCGCAGCGAAGCAGCAAAACTCGAGCCCATCGGCAAGCGCCTCGATCCGGTGGTGGCCAAGGCGCAGGCGGTGTTCAACCAGATGCAGGGGCTCTGCCAGCATGTGACCGGCGTCCAGGCGCTCGACCACGATGCGCAAAAGGACGACGGCTCGCGCGGCGTCGCTGGCCATGTCGATTGGCAGGCCACCGTGATCGAGAAGAAGCTCGACGGCGTCCTGCAGGCGATCAGCACCATCAGGAGGCAGTTGTGAAGGAGGACCGGCACTGGACGCAGCACCTGCCGCCCTACACCGCGCATGTGCGCTACGACCGGGACCGGCACCGCTTCGACATCACGCTGGTGAACGAACGCGACCAGCAGGTGGCGACCGGCTCGGTCAGGGCCAGCTACATGCCGAGCTTCGGCATCGACATTCAGGATTCGGCGGAGATCGCCGACGAGATCACCCGCATGCTGCACCGGGTTTCAGGCAGGGCCGAGCCATGACGATGCGCTGCTATCACCGCACCTGCGGCGAGCACGTCCACGTTCGCATGTTCATGGACGGCGCGCTGCTCGGCCATTTCGTCTGTCTCGCCGAGGACTTCGACACGGTCAGGCTGGCGATGCGCGGTTTCCATTTCCGCGCCGAGCCGGAGAAGACCGCCGAGGAACTGGATGAGGACAACTATGTGTTCGACAGGCTGCTCGGGCCGAGGTGGTAGGCGCGACCCGGCGGGTTACCGAGGCCTGCCGCGCCTCATCATCGGCGGCGAATGGGTGTGGCTCGACTGCTGCTGCTCAAGGGAGGAAACCGATGGACTATCACGACACGTTCGCCTTCGCCGTCCTCGTCGCAGCGGCGCTGCTGATGATGCTGTTCCTGTGGACGTAAGCGATGTGCACCGCTGAACCTTCACGTCGGTTTCCGCCGGGGCTTCGGCTCCGGCGCGGCCTTGACGACATCGACGATCCGATCGGGATCGACAGTGATCGGATATTGGTAGCCGGGAATCTTGACGCGGAACAGGCCGTTTTCGTCGAACCACACCACCTTGCCACGGATGAGCACCTCGTCGCCTTTGTTGATCTTCTTCGGCATGTGCCAGCCCTCCACCAAGGAGGACGGTAGCGATGCGCAAGAAGCCACGCAACATCCCCTATGACCACGACTGGCATCGCCTATCCAAGCGCTTCCTGATGGTGCACCCGCTGTGCATGGTGCGTGGCTGTGGCAAGCAGGCCAAGCACGTCGACCACATTGTTACCGTGCGTGCCGCACCCCACCTCCGACTGGACTGGTCCAACCTGCAGGCGCTCTGCCACCAGCACCATTCCAGGTTGACGCACGCTTACGATCAGGGGCGCCTGTCGGGTACGTGCGACGTGGACGGCCTGCCACTCGATCCGAATCACCCTTGGGCGCAGGCAAGCCAGTCAGAGGCGATTGCGGCAGTCAACCGCCGGCTTCCTGCCGATCCCCGCCTCGCCGCCCTTCTGAAGTGCGGCTACGTGCGTGGCGAGCGGAGGTGACGATTTCCTTCGGATGCAAACAGCGCCGTCGAACCAGACGTCGACAACGGAGTCGAAAGATCTTGGCCGATTCCAGTGCCAAGCGTGTTCACGATTGGCCTCTTGCGCCCAACGCGAAAGAGCACCGCTTCACTCTGCCCGTTCGCAAAGCTGCGTGCCCAGCCATCTGGTAGTCGGGCCGGAACTATGTGTTGCGTTCACAACCTTCCGGCTTGCACATGCCCGCGGCAGCAGCCTGACATGTCGCCCGGCCTGCACCGCCACGCCCGGCGTTGGCTCTATTAGGCACTGCTGGAAAACGGCGCATTTTCTTTGACAATACTAACAATCGATAAGACGCCGCGCAGAAGTGCCTTGCTCCAATTCACAGCGGTTGGCTGTGACATTCTTGCTATTGAATTGTCTTTGGGTTTAGCCAATGTTGCGCGAAGGGGGGGGTGCCACCGACTGCGATCGCTGCGGCTTGCTGTGTCCTCTGACCCGAATCTGCGCGGCGGGGGATATTCTATGAACGAGCAATCAAGATCGTTGAATCAGCAATTCAGCGAGGCGACTGGCAACGCCCTTCGAGACCTGTTGGCGCAGTTTCGTTCCAGCGCAAAAACGGAGCGCGAGAAGGGCAATTATTTCGAGCGCCTCGCGGTTGATTTCATCAAGAACGATCCCGGCATGGCGCAGGAATATGAGGATGCCTGGCTGTTTTCTGAGTGGGCCAAAACCCACGGCATTGACGGACGCGACACCGGGATAGACGCGGTAGCAAAAATACGTGGCGAAACCTCGTTCTGCGCAATCCAGTGCAAGTTCTACCGTGAAGGCCATCGCATCCAGAAGGCGGACATAGACAGCTTCTTTACCGCGTCCGGCAAACAGCAATTCAGCCGCCGCCTCATCATCGACACCACGGATGCACCGTGGAGCGCCAACGCTGAAGCCGCCCTTGACGGACAGGATAAACCGATTTCGCGGATCGGCCTCGACCGCCTGCAAGAAAGCCCGATCGACTGGTCGGCCTATCTGCTCCGGGACGAGGTAAAGATTGCCGCGCCGAAGCATATCCGGCCTCATCAGGCGGATGCACTATCGGCCGTTCGCGGTGGGCTGTCGGAAGCGGATCGCGGTAAGCTGATTATGGCCTGCGGCACCGGGAAGACCTTCACCGGCCTCAAGATTGCCGAGGACATGGTAGGCCCCGGCAAGATGGCGCTGTTCCTTGTTCCATCGCTGGCCCTGATGAGCCAGACAGTCCGCGAATGGACGATCGATACGGAAACGCCGCTGCGGGCCTTTGCTGTCTGTTCCGATGTGCAGGTGGGCAAGCGCCGCAGAGCCGATACCGATGTGGCAGAAATCGAGGTCCACGACCTCGACTATCCAGCAACGACTGACCCGGCAAAGCTGGCGAAAAAGGCGTCCCAACCCGTGGCCGACCGGATGACAGTGGTGTTTTCCACCTACCAGTCGATCCAGGTCATTTCCGACGCTCAGCGCAAGCACGGCCTGCCGGAATTTGACCTCATCATCTGTGACGAAGCCCACCGCACCACCGGCGCCACGCTCGACGGCGAGGACGAGAGCAACTTCGTCAAAATCCACAATCAGGCATTTATCGCTGGCAAGAAGCGACTGTACATGACTGCCACGCCTCGCGTATTCGGGGATGCCGTCAAGAGCAAGGCAAACGAGGCTTCGGCTGTCCTCTGCTCGATGGACGACGAAAGCCTATACGGCCAGACCCTGTTTACGCGGGGGTTCGGCTGGGCGGTCGAGAATAAACTGCTGACCGACTACAAGGTTTTAGTGCTGGCGGTGGACGAGCAGATGGTGAGCGGCGGCGTGCAGAAGCGCCTGGCCGATGGCACATCGGAATTGAAGCTGGACGACGCGACCAAGATCATCGGCTGCTACAAGGCCCTGACCAAGCACGGTTTAAAGGATGAGTTGCTGACTGACCCGGAGCCGATGAAACGGGCGCTGGCGTTTTGCAAGGACATCGCCACCTCCGAAATGGTGGAGAGCGAATTTGCGGCTGTCATCTCGGAGTATCTGGCGTCCGACGAGGGCAAGGTGGCCGAGGGAGACGCGAAGCCGCTCGACTGCCAGCTTGAGCATGTGGACGGGACCTTCAATGCCAAAGCACGCAACCGGCTGCTGGACTGGCTGAAGGAGGACCACGGCGACCATGCCTGTCGTATTCTCACCAATGCCCGCTGCCTTTCCGAAGGCGTAGACGTGCCGGCGCTGGATGCCATCCTATTCATGCACCCGCGCAAGTCACAGATCGACGTGGTGCAGTCGGTCGGGCGCGTCATGCGCCGAGCTCCCGGCAAAAACATGGGTTACGTCATCCTGCCCATTGGCGTGCCCTCAGGCGTGACGCCAGAAGAAGCGTTGAACGACAACGAACGCTACCGCGTCGTCTGGCAGATTTTGAACGCGCTGCGGTCACACGACGAACGCTTCGACGCGATGATCAACAAGGCGGACCTTGGCGTGGACGTGTCCGACCACATCGAGGTAATCGCCGTCAGCAATAAGCTGCCAACTAAGAAAAGTAACGACGGAGCGAAGCCCAACATCGGCCAAGGCAGCGCGGCCGATGATGACGACCGTGAACCGGGCGACGGCAAGCCCGCCGAGCCGGTGCAGACCAGCTTCTTCTTTGACGAGTTTTCCAAGGCCATCATGGCGAAGATCGTCAAAAAATGCGGGCGTCGAGATTATTGGGAAAATTGGGCGACCGACATCGCCAAGATTGCCCAGACGCACATCACCCGCATCACAGCTTTGGTGGAGAAACCGAACACACCGGAACGGGCGTCGTTCGAGGCATTCCTGGCCGAAATCCGGGATGACCTCAACGACAGCATCACCGAGAGCGACGCGGTCGAAATGCTTGCGCAGCACATCATCACACGGCCTGTCTTTGAGGCGCTGTTCGAGGGTTACAGCTTCGCGGAAGCTAACCCGGTGTCGCAGGCGATGCAGGCCGTGTTGGAGGCGCTGCACGAACATAACCTGGAGAAAGAGGCGGAAAGCCTCCAACAATTCTACGCCAGCGTGAAGCGCCGCGCCGCCGGCATCGACAAGGCCGATGCCAAGCAGAAGATTATCGTCGAGCTTTACGACAAGTTTTTCAGCACCGCCTTCCGAAAAATGACGGATCGGCTGGGCATCGTCTATACGCCGGTCGAGGTGGTGGACTTCATCATCCACTCGGTCAACGAGGTGCTGCAATCGGAATTCGGCCAAACCCTTGGCAGCAAAGGCGTCCACATTCTTGACCCATTCACCGGCACCGGCACCTTCATTACCCGGCTGTTGCAATCCGGTCTCATCAAGCCGGATGAACTGGAACACAAATACCGGAATGAAATTCACGCCAATGAGATTGTGCTGCTCGCCTACTATATTGCGGCCATCAATATCGAGGCCACCTATCACGGTGTCGTGGGCGGGGACTATGTGCCGTTTGAAGGTATCTGCCTTACCGACACCTTCCAGCTTTATGAGCAGGAGCGCGACCTGATCAGCGACCTCATGGCGGACAATAGCAATCGTCGGTCACGCCAGAAGGACTTGGATATTCGCGTAATCGTTGGCAATCCACCTTATTCCGTGGGCCAGGGCAGCGCGAATGACAATGCCGCCAACCTTGCCTATCCGCGTTTGGACGGCCGCATCCGCGAAACCTACGCGGCACGATCAGATGCAACACTAAAGAACGCTCTATACGACAGCTATATCCGGGCCATTCGCTGGGCCAGTGACCGCATCGGAGATGCGGGCGTCGTGGCATATGTCTCCAACGCAGGTTGGCTAGATAGCAACACGGCGGATGGATTGCGTAAATGCCTGATTGAGGAGTTTGCTTGTATCCATGTCTTCCACCTGCGTGGTAACCAGCGGACTTCCGGCGAACGGTCACGACGGGAAGGCGGTAAGATTTTTGGGTCTGGTAGCCGCACTCCTGTTGCCATCACGTTGTTGGTGAAGAACCCAAATGCTACCGAACAGGGGCGCATCCGTTTTCACGACATCGGCGATTATCTCAGCCGCGAACAGAAGCTGGCCATTGTGTCCCGCTTTGGCAGCATTGGCGGCATAGAGCGGGAGGATTGCTGGAAATACATTACGCCCGACGAACACGGTGATTGGCTCAATCAACGGGATTCCAGTTTTGGCGCGTTCATCGCGTTGGGCAATAAGCGCGGGGAGGCCGATAAAACACTGTTCGCCGGCTACTCAAGCGGCATTAAAACCAACCGAGACGCATGGTGCTATAACTTCTCGCGTGCAAGCATCTCGTCCAATGTATTTCGCTCAATCGACTTCTACAATTCTGAGGTGGATCGGTATCAATTAAGCAGCAAAGAGAAGACGGCACGCGATTTCGTGGATGCTGATCCGACGAAGATAAGTTGGGATCGGACAGAGTTTTCGGGAGTAGAGCGAGGTAAGAAGATAGATTACGACCAGGCTTCTGTCGTGGCAGCGCTTTATAGACCTTTTACGACTGCATGGGCGTATTTTAATCGCCGCTTCAACAACTGCGTTTATCAAATGCCGCGCATTTTCCCAGTTGCCGGGGCTCCAAACAGAGCGATCTGCGTCAATGAGAATTGGCAAGGGCACGGAATGATAGCATTGATGGCTCGCGATCTTCCGGACATTCATACCAATGGTGATGTCCAATGCTTTCCTCGATATCTCTATGAAGACGACGCAGCCACATCCGATGACGCCCAAGGGGACCTGCTCGCGAGTGGCGCGGGTAATACGGACGGGCTGCAGCGCAGAGATGCCATCACCGATGAGGGGCTGGCCCATTTTCAAGCTGCTTATCCCGGCGATACCATCACCAAGGATGACCTGTTCCACTATGTCTACGGCCTACTCCATTCGGAAGATTACCGCGCTCGCTATGCCGACAACCTCTCTAAGCAATTGCCGCGCATTCCTGCGGTAAAAAAATCTTCCAACTTCTGGGCCTTTGTCGAAGCAGGCCGCAAGCTTGGCGACCTGCATTGCGACTATGAGCAGGTGGCGCCTTACCCCGTCACCATCGCCCAGGGCGACCTGCGACTGGCGAGTATCCGTGATCCCGAGCGCTTCTACTGCGTCGAGCAGATGAAGTTCGCGGGCAAGCGGCCGAAGCTCGACAAATCGACCGTGATCTACAACGCCAACATCACCATGACCGGCATTCCGTTGGAAGCCTATGATTATGTCGTGAATGGCAAGCCAGCGCTCGAATGGGTGATGGAACGCCAGTGCATAAAGACCGACAAGGCCAGCGGTATCGTCAATGACGCTAACCGCTACGCCATCGAGACGGTCGGCAACCCAGCCTATCCGCTCGAGCTCTTCCAGCGCGTGATCACCGTCAGCCTGGAGACGATGAAGATCGTGCGCTCACTTCCGACGCTCGATATCTCATCCTAACCTGCCCGAGAAGTGCGGGACCGGCCATGCTGGCTAGGAGCGGCAAGGGGCGTCGAGGATTGCCCCGTTTCTACCAGACGTGGCCCGGTCCGGACACTTGAGCGGTCCGCGCCAGAGGGCCAGCGAAGGCGGATTTGAAGCTGGGTATATTTTCCCATGTTTGTTTGTGACATACCTGAAGAACGGGATCGATGAGGTGAACCTAGTGTCGGCCTCATTCATGCCCATAATAGTCATCCTTCAACGGCCAAACTCTGGAAAGGAAAACACACAACTGAAGCGGCCAGCCCCTCGGGGAATCGAGTTAAGATTACCGCTCTTTACAGTCGAAGAATTAACCGCCAACCGCGGTAGCGCGAGGTCGTTACTCGGAACATATGAGGGGGATCAATGATCTGGGTTTCAGCAATATTGGCTTTGGCCGTTCCCGGCGTGCTATTAGTTGGCCATCTCAACCGCAGGGGCAATCCGAACGACAAAGCCAAAGGCATTGGATGGCAATTTATCAGATACACAGTACTGACGATCGCCATTCCGATTGTCGGTATTCTTGCCCTCAACAATGCCCTCACCGGAGAAGCTGCGACACTGATCGCTGGCGCGATGGGCTACGCGTTCGGTAAGACTCCCGAAAATGATTAGGGTGGCCCATGACCTACTTCAGCGAAGAGGAAGAAGGTGAACGTCCCCGTGAAAACGAGGAAATCGGCGAGGCGGCATGGGGCGGGATCAAGGCGTTAATCGCGGCTCGAATAGACGATGGCTCATTCGGAGCCGCCTACCCCCGTCCATGCGAAGAAGGCCGCGGCGCAATAGGCACCGACGCGGACGCCCTATGGCAAGCGGTTCGGGCAGAAATCCGGAACCTTCAAGCGCTGCCATTGCCTCCGTGGTATTACGGGGAAGATATGCCGCGCACACTGGATGTACTCGACATGATCCAGTTTTGCTGGCGGTGTGTCGGAGCGCCGATTCAGGACAACTTCCATCGATACTTCCAGCATTATCATCTGCGCTTCGACGTCGAGGCCGGGCGGGAAAAGTTCAGGGAAGACATAAATAGGATCCTTCGCCGCAACGGCGTTGCCTATGATCTCGCGGAAGACGGCAGCGTTGAAAGGCTCGCTCCTCCGGTGCTGCGCGAGGCGCTTGCGTCAGCCATGTTTCGAACCCAAGATGCGGCCCTGAATGGGATGCTGGAGGCGGCGCGGAGCAAATTTCTCGACCCTGACGTGGAAATACGGCGAGAAGCGTTGGAGAAGCTCTGGGACGCCTGGGAGCGGTTGAAGACGCTTGGCTCCGGCGCCAAGAAGCCAGCACAGATCGCCGCTCTGCTCGATGCCGCTGCAGGTCATTCCTCGCCGCGTCTCCGGCAAGCCTTGGAGGACGACGCTCTAGGGCTCACTCATATAGGGAACAAGCTACAGATCCGCCATACGGAAAAAGATGCGGAGCGGATCGAAAAAGGCGAACATGTTGACTATCTCTTTCATCGGCTCTTCAGCCTGATACAGCTGGTGATCCGCCTGAATAAGGGTATTTGACGCTCTTCCCCCGGCATCATTCCTACGACCTTTGACCCAAAGGCTGTGCCTACGACCAGGAACGGCCTGCCGCTCGATCCGAACCGCCCGTGGGTGCAGGCGAGTCAGGCAGAGGCGATCACCGCGGCCAACCGACCGGCAGCGGTCGATCCGTCCCATACCGCCAGGCTGAAGCGCGAATACGTCAATGGCCAGCGGCGATAGAATTCTGGCGGCCATCTGTGAAATCTGCATGCGACCTCATGCCACTTCCTGATCCCCACGCGCGAACGGCGGACGTACAGGCCAATACTTAACGCCTTGCGTTAAGTCATGTTGACAGCCTCCTGCGACTCGGCTACCCGTTACCGAATGGATATCGAGTTCGCAGACGGTCGATTAGCGTTAATTGAAACGGAACGTGCAGCCGGCACTAACCTGCCGGTCGCGGTCATCCAGTCGGCTCGACAGCGGCTGAGTATAATTCGCGCGGCTCCAGATATGCGTACGCTGCAGAACTGGAAGAGCCTTGGCTTGCGGACGCGCGACAATGACGGCACGGAACACTCGATCATTCTCACGGCTCAGTGGGCGCTGCTGCTGAAGATTGAAGAAAAGAATGGGGCAATGAAAGTGATGGTGAAGGCGATGGAAGAACAAATCAAGGGAGCGGCGTGATGGTCGGCATCAGCACCGTCGCCGTCGACCCGCCTGGCGTTTTCATCAAACTTGAGCTGGAGGCGCGTGGGTGGACACAGCGTGACTTAGCATTCATTCTTGGGCAGACTGAGCAACAGCTCAGTCCTTTGCTTTCCGGCAAGCGCGCGATCACGCCGGACACGGCGCGCTTGCTGGGCGAGGCCTTTGATACCGCTCCCCAGTTCTTCCTGAATCTACAGGGCCAATACGACCTACAGAATGCGAAAGAGCCGGACCCGGCAGTTCGAGCACGTGCGGAACTGCAGGCACATTACCCTGTCCGGGATATGATCCGTCGCGGCTGGATTCACGACGGTGAAGCGTCATTGCTCCAGCTCCAGATGGACCGATTTTTTGAGGTCGCGAATGACGGTGGGCCGAATCCGATCGCTTTCGCTGCAAAGCGGACCCACTACCATGAAACCCCACCACATCAGCTGGCCTGGGTTTTCCGCGTCCGCCAGCTTGCGAAGCAAGTTCCAGCCGCAGGCTATTCGCCTGAAAAGCTTCGGAACGCCCTTCCCAAGCTCCGCTCGCTAATAATCGATCCTGAAGCAGTGGAGACTGTGCCTTCGCTGCTGGCAGACTGTGGTGTGCGTCTCGTGGTGGTTGAAGTACTGCCAAACGCAAAGATTGATGGCGTTTGCACGTGGCTCGATGACAACTCGCCTGTCATAGGCATGTCGACGCTGTACGATAGGGTCGACAATTTCTGGTTCGTCTTGCGGCATGAGCTGGAGCACGTGCTTCAAGGGCATGGCAAGAATTCGATTGGAATGCTCGATCATTTCGCTGGCGACACCGCCGACCAAAGTATCGAAAGCAATGAAGAAACCATTGCGAACGCTGCGGCGGCAGACTTCTGCATCCCTACGCAAAAGATGGACTCCTTCTATGCCCGCAAGCATCCGTATTTCTCGGAAAGGGATGTTATCGGCTTCGCGTCTTTGATGGGAGTTCATCCGGGAATTGTTGTCGGACAGCTCCAGAAGCGGATGAAGAGATACGACTATCTTCGTAAGTATCAGGTGCCGGTCAGGCGCTTCGTCGTAGCTGCAGCGGTCACTGACGGCTGGGGTCAAGTCGCCGAAGCACAACTATAACTCGCAATGGTGTTATTAATGGCGACATTTTCTGAACAAATGCAGGCGATTTTCGATCGATACACTGAGGAGGTGAATTCTTCTCCGGTTTCACTCGATGAAGTCGCAGCCTGGGCAATCGAACAGGGCCTCTACCGCCCCGCGCCGCGCGACATTGTCAAGGTTTGTCGGGAGGCCCTGGCCGAAAGTCTCCGCCAGGAGAAGAGGGTCGACGCCAAGGGAAGGAAGTATCGCGCTAAGCATTCTGTTCGAACGAATATTGGCGGCGTTCAAATGAGCCTTTGGGCCGACATTGACAATGCTCCCCGCTCTTTCATGGAGAAGTCATTCAGCCAGCGACGCAAAGCCATCGCGGATGATTGCTACCAAATCAAGCAGGATATCGATCATTTCAACGACGAACGTCCAGGTGAGCTGCCTATTCCGATGATCCTAGATTTCACTGACGACGTGGCTGAAATGGAGGCGGCTGCACGCCATGACCGTGGCGACGGCGAGGCCGCCTAAGCAGGACCAGTGCCAACAGCGCCACAGACAAAAGCAACTGAGCGTTCGACCAGTATCGGGCGCTCACCCTTCCTCTAGGAAGGTTCCTCCGGCGACTTACCCTGTAGAATTTGCTTCGCCCCCGCGACTACGGCCGTTAATGGTCTACGCTGATCGCCAGTTAGTTCTGCTTCGGCAAGGTGTCTTGAACCGGCCTCTTCAAGCACCTGCAGGTCATAAGCCGGTTCCGGCGCTGACCGCATCGCGTACCGCCGCTCGGTGCCCCCCCACGCTATAAGTAACCAGTCCCATCGCCGCCTTCACCTGTCCGTGAATGCCGATGACATAGCCGTTCGGAGCACTCAAGTTTACGACGCGGACGGCCTGCCGCTCGACCCCGACCACCCATGGGCGCAGCCCACCCAGCAGGACGCCATAGCCGCAGCCAACCGCAGGCCTGTCGCCGACCCGCTGGTGGCTGCACGGTTGAAGCGCGGCTACGTGCGCGGCGAACGGAGATGAGCATGAGCTAGAAGGGCGGCGCAAACATCGTCAGCCTGCGAGAAGGCTGGACAAGCGCCTCCTTACACGTACGGCAAAATGCGTGCTTCAACCCCTCACCTCGAATGGTACTCACATGCCCAGTTTCCGGCAGCGGAATACTATTTGGGAGATGCAACTGCCGCAGAACCCACCGTTGTCCACGTCTTTGCCTCGTATCGCTTCGACGTAATGTCCCGGAGGGCACTCCTGCCAATTGTTCGATGACGTCTTTTCGAGGGCCGCGCCCTTGGCGGTCGCAAACTCCGTCATCTTCGAATCATAAGCAGTCTTTAGTTCGGCTTGAGTTGCACGAAGTTCTTCTATTTTCTTGTTGATTTCGTCGAATGGTGAGCCGCCGTAGCCGGGCAATGTTATCGGTAGCGGCGTGGCCCCAAGAAACAGTGACAAAGTTGCATCGGGAGCGGTGATGACTTCAACCCCACCCACCATTTGCTTTGTCGGAGTGCGTTCGCATTCGATGTTGACGGGGGCCGTCGTGGTTACCTTGTGTTCGCCCTCGGGGATGCCTTTGCAAGACAGGCTGTCGCGGGGATAAATGTTTGCGCTCTTAAGAATATCTCCGTTTCCACCATGATGTGAGATGCCGACGGCAAATGCATCCTCTGAGTACCGAATGTATCTTACATCCCATTGATGGTTCGCCAACGCTAAGCATCGATCAATCGTGTCCAAAGCACGATCAAAGACCTGCTTTGCCTTGCGATAATCGGTTTCAGAAATCTTCAGGGATTGGAACTCTTGCTCACAGACGTTTTTTTGCTTCGCCTCTGCATTGCTATAACCCAGAGAGAAAGCCTTAAAACCAACGTCGAGACCTGTTGAATTTCCTTCAATTTCGTTTCCGCAGTACGCGTATTTCTTCAAGGCGTCAAACTGCTGATTAGAGAACTGAACGGTCTCGCCAGTGGCGATTTCGTTGGCCAGTTTTAGACACATTTCATTGTTCACAGCTTGCGCAGCGCCAAAGGCCGGCCAAAGGAGAATTGAAAGAATGCAAGTGAATACGCTTCGCATTTTCCCCTCCTGATATATACACGGAAAAATCTATATTAGCGCAAAACGACAATCAGAAGGATAATTACTCTGAGCTAGCAAATGTAAGCCTTTGTAGGTAAAGGACTGGCGGATACGCTTGCGGCTATCGCTAATAATCCGGCTTCGAGAGGGCGCTGAAGCGCCTTTGCCTCAGTTTTACCGCTTACCGACCTTACCGCCGTGGCCCCGCGCGGGACCGTTGTCAGCGCCCCGGTCGGTGATGTTGTCGGGCCGCTCGCCGGAATGGTGTAGCTGCATTCGACGCGGATGAGCCCGGCTATGTCTACCACACGATCTTCGCTCGAATGAGTACGTCGTCTCCCTCTTCTCCCAACCACCCATGGGCGCAGACGAGCCAAGTGCAGGCGAGGCATGGCTCAACGCATCGCCGCTGACGTTGGTGATCGTCGGCGACGTTTGGTGCCTGCCTTTTGAGGCGTGCCTCTGAGGCAAGACCTCGAAGCATCCCCTCGACCGGCAGCGCGGCGGCTCGCGGGAGGACGTCTCGCCCAGGGGGGACTGGCGGAAAATATGGCTTCGAGGCCCGGAGGCGCGCCTGTGCTCTTGTTGTCATTTCAGGGCGGGTTTTTTTGGCCTATGATTCCCGATGGTTAGACGAGATGGGTGCAAAAGCATGCCAAAAGGTCAAAAACCGAAGTCGAAAGTGGTGAAGATCGCCGAGGGAAATCGCTCCAATGTCGGCGTCCAGCGCATCTACGACGAGCCGCATGGACTGGGCCATCCGAGGATGCCTCCGGGGTTAAGCGAGCAGGCCGAGGAGATGTGGCTGGACGTGGTCAGTTCGCTGCCGGAGGGCGTGCTGACGCGGGCGGATGAAGCGGCTTTGGAGGCCTATGCGGTCAATTGGTCGGTGTTCCGGCAGGCGCGCGAGAAGCTCGACAAGACCGGCCTCTTGATCCAGTCGCCGCAGGGACCGATCCGCAATCCGCTGCTCGTCGTCATGAACAACGCGGTCAAGGCGATGATGTCCACCGGCTCGGAGCTGGGGCTGACGCCTGCGGGCCGCGCGCGGCTGGCGCACCCGGATCGCTGGGACACCGACCCGATCACGCTGCTGCTGGGAGATTGAGATGAGCAAGAAGAGCAGGATCCCTGCCACCGCCACGCCGGTCAAAGGCCTCGATCTCACCGGCAACATCGCCCGCTATGGCGCGCTGTTCGCGCGGGAGGTGATCGGCGCTCTGAAAAACGGCGGCGACTACGGCCATGGCCGGGTGGCGGTGTCGATCACCGTCACGGTCGACATGGACGAGGCGCAGAACTTGGCGAACGCCACCAAGAGCGTCGTCGTCAGCGATGTCAGGAAGGACGCCACATGAACCTGCCTTGGCCCGCCGACGCGGTCGAGCGCAGGCCGCTCGCCAGCCTGAAACACTACGCCGCCAATGCGCGCACGCACTCGCCGGAGCAGGTGGCGCAGATCGCCGCATCGATCCGCGAATTCGGTTTCACCATCCCGCTCCTCGTCGACGAGGCGGGCGAACTGATCGCCGGTCACGGTCGCGCGCTCGCAGCCAAGGAGATGGGCCTGGCACTGGTGCCGGTGATGGTGGCACGCGGCTGGACGCAGAAGCAGATCAAGGCCTATCGCCTCGCCGACAACCAGCTGGCGCTGAACGCCGGGTGGGACGTCAAGCTGTTGGCCGCCGAACTGGATGCGCTGCCAGACATGGCTGCGCTGATCGGCTTTTCCGAGCGTGAGCTGCGCCGCCTTGGCCAGCTCACCGGCAATCCCGGCCTCACGGATCCCGACGAGACCCCGCCCCTACCCGACGTCGCGACGACGAAACCCGGCGACCTGTGGCTCTGCGGCGCGCACCGGATTCTGTGCGGCGACGCGTGCAAAGCGACTGACGTCGAGCGGCTGCTCGCCGGGACCAAGCCGAGCCTGATGGTGACCGACCCGCCCTATGGCGTCGACTACGACCCGCACTGGCGCGCCGAGGCGGGCGTCAACCGCAACAGGCTGAAGATGGGCGAAGTCGTCAACGACGAGCGTGCCGACTGGCGGCAGGCCTACGACCTCTTTCCCGGCCCGGTCGCCTACGTCTGGCACGCCGGGAAATACGCCTCCGAGGTGCAGCGGTCGCTGGAGGCCTCCGGCTTCGAGATCCGCTCGCAGATCATCTGGGCCAAGGACCGCTTCGCGCTGTCGCGCGGCGATTACCACTGGCAGCACGAGCCATGCTGGTACGCCGTCCGCAAGAAGGGAAACTGGTGCGGCGACCGCTCGCAATCGACGCTTTGGACGATCCCGGCGCGCGAGGACTCCGGCCACGGCCATTCGACGCAGAAGCCGGTCGAGGCGATGCGCCGCCCGATGCAGAACAATTCTTCCGCCGGTCAGGCGGTCTACGATCCCTTCGTCGGCTCGGGCACGACGATGATCGCCGCCGAGATGGAGGCGCGGGTGGCGCTGTGTCTGGAAATCAATCCGGCCTATGTCGATGTGGCGGTGAAACGCTGGCAGGACTTCACAGGAGAAAAGGCCCGCTTGGACGGCGGGCCTTCGTTCGACGATGCTGCGGCTGGCGCTATTCGGCCTTGACGATGCGGTAGACCAGACCGCGCTCCTCGACCTTCTCCTTGGAAAGGACATGGCCCTCGGGGAACTGCTTCTTCTTCGGCAGCGTCGAGATCGCCGCGCGCGTGGTGTGCGCCAGCCAGCCAAAGGCCTTGGCGACCTCGTCGGTGGTGGCACCCTTGTCGTCCAACAGCATCAGCACCAGCGTGTCAGTCTTGTTTTCGCGCGGCGCCTTCACCGGCTTTTCGGCCTTCGCCTTCTTCACCTTTGGCTCCTTTGGCTCCTTCGGCTCTTTCGCCTTGCGGCCCTTGGCGGGCTTCGCCTCCTCGGCGCTCGCGGTCGCCTCGGTGACCTGCGTGCCGTCGGGATACTCGATGCCGCCGGGGATCGCCTTGATGCCGTCGGGCAAAGGCGGGTCGACCTCGTCGAGGTCGACCGGCGGCGGGAAGCGCAGGGTGCCGCTCTTGCGGCGCTTGCCCTTCATGGCGTCCTGCGCCTCGGCGAAGTCGACGATGGTTTCGGGTGCGGTGTCGTGGGTCTCGTTGGACTGGTCGTCACCACCTACGATTTCAAAAGCAATCATGGGAAGTCTCCGTTTCGTGTTGCGGTTGTGGACATAGGATTGTGTTTATCGACAAGCAAGCGACATTCGCTGGTAAATCTGCATCCGGCCTGACGCCCGAACTGCGCCAGCTCATGCAGCGCCGCAATGTGCCGAAAAAGGACTGGAACCTGCCGTCCGGCAGGGCGATTGCGTTCGCGCACTCGCTGGTGGTCCCGGCGGGGAAGCACGTCGGCAAGCCGCTGCGCCTGTCAAAGCCGCAGATCGAATTCATCCGCGACGTCTACAATCCCCGCGACAAGGACGGGCTGCGCAAGCGCAGGCAGGCGATCTTCTCGGTCGGCCGGCGTAACGGCAAAACGCTGCTTGCCGCGGTCATCATCCTTCTGCACCTGGTCGGCCCGTTCAAAAGGCCGAACTCGGTGATTGCGTCCGCCGCCACCACCCGCAAGCAGGCCGGGATCGTCTACCGTTTCGTCGCCAAGATGATCCGCATGAACACGGTGCTGATGAAGCGGCTGAAACTGGTGGAGTCGACCAAGCACGTCACCCATCGCCGCGACGGGTCGTTCTATTCGGCCATCGCCGCCGAGGCCGGTGGCCAGTTCGGCGAAGGGCTCGACCTGGTCGTCTACGACGAGCTGGCGCAGGCGAAGAACGCCGCGCTCTACGATGTGCTGATGACCTCGCTCGGCGCGCAGGTCGAGCCGCTGATGATGATCATCTCGACGCAGGCTCCCGCCGACGACCATATCCTGTCGGAACTGATCGACTACGGCCTGAAGATCCGCGCGGGCGAGATCGAGGACGATACCTTCACCGTCCACCTCTACGCCGCCGATCCCGGCTGCGCGCTCTTGGACGAGCGGCAATGGCGAAAGGCGAACCCGGCGCTCGGCGACTACCGCGACCTCGACGAATTCCGCGCCGCCATGCGGCGGGCGGAAAAGGTGCCGTCGCTCGAGTCGCGGCTGCGTAATCTCTACCTGAACCAGCGCGTCCAGGCGAAAGCGCCGTTCCTGTCGCCGAACGTCTGGACGCGCGGCAACAGGGAACTCACCGAGGATCTGCTCTACGATGGCAGGCCGGTCTATGGCGGGCTCGATCTCTCGGCGCGCACCGACCTCTCGGCGCTGGTCATGGCGGTCAACGACGACCACGGCAACGTGCAGCTGTTCCCGCGCATCTGGACGCCAGGCGATACGATCGACGAACGCGGGCTTCGCGACCGCGCGCCCTACCGCGTCTGGGCCGACCGCTCGTTCCTGATCCCGGTGCCGGGACAGGTGCTCGACTACGACTTCCTCGCCGCCGACGTCGGCGAGCTGTCGTCGAAGATCCTCTTCGCCAAGGTCAACTACGACCAGTGGCGCATCGACGTGCTGAAGCAGTCGTTCGCGCGCATGGGCGTGCTCGTGCCGCTGTCGCCGTTCGGCCAAGGCTACAAGTCGATGTCGCCTGCCATCGAGATCTTCGAGGAACTGGCCGTCCAGGGTCGGCTCGTCCACGGCGGCCACCCAGTGCTGCGCTGGTGCGTGTCGAACGCGGTGGTGGACATGGACGCCGCCCGGAACCGCAAGCTGACGAAGGCAAAATCGTTCGGCAGGATCGACGCGGGCGTCGCGGCGGTGATGGCGGTCGCGGCCTGCCGCCTGCAAACGGAAAACGAGCTGGATCTGGACGCGCTTGTGGCCTGAAAATCCGCGCCTTCGGCCACAGCTGGCCTACGGGCGCGATTCGCCACCTGTCGGGTACAATCTATCACCCCACAGGCACAAAACGTGTCTGTGAGGCAATATGGCGGTTTTCAGATTTGCCGGGATCCCGCCTTGGCGCGAAAATGCGGCTTGCCGTGGAGGCTGCTCTCCTCTCAGCTACAGCCAGCATTCGACGATGACAGGATCGTCGTTCGGGAAGCGAGGTAACCGATACAAGCCCCGCTGTTTCATCTCGATGCGGATCGGCTCGATGCGCTCGGCGACGAGCACCTCCGGCGAGATTTCGGTGCCGCCATCGCCGCCACGACTGATCGTGTGGCGACGGCAGGTAAACTTCCCCGGAAAGTCCGAGGGATTGTGATAGACGACATAGATGTCGAGCCCGCTGGTGGTGCCCGCCCTCATTTTCGTTCCTCCCGAGGTATTGCGGTTCAATCTTCAGCCCATCGATCCAACAGTCCGAAAAATCCACGGTTCGGATTGGAGATCGAAGACCAGCGCGTCGACTTTCATCCGGTTCGCCTTTCCTTACGGGCACGGCGGGCCAGCTCGTTTTCGATGGCAGTGCGGATGAAGGCGACGCGGACTTCGCCTTCCAGTAGCGCCTGGTCAATAGCGTCCCGCATGCCTTCCGGCAGCGGCAGTACAATGCGGTCGGAAATACTGCGGTAATCGGCTCGTTTCATCGTTAAATCGTATATACAATCGTTGTAACTCGCTCGCTGATTGTATATATGAACCTTGCCTGATGGGCAAGACACCAACGAGAACGCGATTATGACCACGACCACCTACCTGCTCTATACCGAGATCGGCGGCAAACACCCGCAGGAACATGTGCTCCAGTACCTTCCCTCAGAAATGAACGAACTCTTCACGCCGCACGAACGCCTCTGGCTTGCCGAGGGCAAAGTCGTCGAACGCGACATTCGCGGCGGAAAAGCCACCTACATCGACATGGGCGTTGCCGCCCGCAACCTTCATAAGGCGACCTACAAATGACCAGCCCCCTCCTTCAGAACGAATTCCCGGATTTCGATCCGGCCACGCTGCCAGCCATCCCGGCTGGCTTCGTGGATAGCTCTTGGCACAACGACGTCTGCCCTTCCTTTCTGGACGAGCAGCGCCGCCTGCAGGTCTTCATCGACTACGCCGACCCCGGCGAGCGGGAATTCCCCGAGAGCAGGCGGTTCCGCCTGCATCGCCTCAACGAGCATCTGGAATATGTCGACACCATCGCAGGGTCGGACGACTGGTCGGAAATGCTCGACACCATCGAGGAGGCCGGACGATGAAAAAGCTCGTAGTAGCAGCGCTCGCCGCAGCTGCTTTTGCCTCGGCGGCACAGGCGCAGGACGTCAAGGCGATGACATTCGAGGATTTCATCGTCGATGCGCCGGATCTGGTGGGACAGGTCGTTTCCGTTCCATGCACACTTGGATTTCCCGACAGCCAAGCCATTCATTGCGGCGGCAACGGGGGCTCATTGATCATTCGGGTGGCGACGATGAAGAATCGCGAGGATCTGCGCCGAGCACTGAAGGAATGCGAAGGCCCTTCCGCCTTCACCGATTGCAAGGTGATCGTCACCGGCACCTACGATGACGATTACGGCCTGTTCTATCTCGACAACGCCTCCATAAAATGGCGGCGAGACGAACCGTCGTCCTTCAATGCCGACGATATCGCCGACGAGCTCAACGGAAACACCAAATGAAGAAGGCATTGATCGCGGCGCTCGCCGCCCTGCCGCTCGCCGGATGCATCGCCAACCCAGAAGGTCTGCGCGCCGAATTCTCCACCATCTCCGGCAAGCCGGTGCCGCCGAAGACGCTGGCCTATGCCGCCAGACGCTGCGATGAGCGGTTCCAAGGCATCGGCACCAATCAGGCGATGGCCTACGGCCTCGAAAACGTGGACGTCACCGGCCTGATCGACGACGCGAAGGCCTGCATGCGCCGACACGGCATCGTCGTCAAGGGCTGGAGGCAGAAGGACGGCAGGCTCACCCCCTACCCCGTCTGGCCGAAATACATGGATTACTGATTCGGAGTACAAAACATGAACTGGAACGATCCCGTCGAGCGCGCCGCCCTCATCGAAAAGGTCGGCGTCGCCGAATATAACCGCCTGATCGAACAGCACTTCCGCGACATGACGCTGATGGTCGTCAACGGCCATGCGATCCGTCAGACCGACGGCGGGCGCTGGGGCCTGCTCTATCAGGTCGGCAACACCGGCATCGCCTATGGCAGCATCGCGCAGGCCGAGGCCTATGCGAAAACGCTGCCGAGGGGCAACGCGCCATGAAGAACTGGATTGTCACCGTCCGCTCTGGCGGCAGGGAAAGCCGGTGCCGATTGCCGAGCGTATCGAGCAGCTGGAGCGGTTCAGATCGATGACCGGCAATACCGTCATGCGCTTCAAAACGGAGACCGAGGCCTCGGAAGCCGCCTATCGCTGGTCGCAGGTGCTCGGCTTTTCCGTCGAAGCGAAACGCAGACAACCACTGCCCGAGGATCCATCATGAAACTCACCTCTCCCAACGCCGGTTTCGTCCGGCTGGTCGCCGACGCCACCGAGAAATGGCCGAAGACGAAAGCAATTTTGCTTGCCGGGGCCGCGTTGGCGACCTTGTCCGTTTCGCCCGCTGCGGCTCTTTCGCTTTCGGGATCGGGACAATACGTCCTGATTCCTTACGGATCGGGGCAAGACATCCTGTATTCCGAATTGCGCGGCATCCGCGACAGGATCCGCGTGATGCCGTTCGTCAAGGCCGACGCCTATATGGCCGCGATCAATGAATACTGTTTCCCGGAAGAGGAGTTGAAAAACGACGATCTGGAAAGCGTTGCGACCACGCAAGGCATCTATGGCGAGCAAGACCTTCTCAAGGCCCATGAGAAGGCTGAGACGCATCTGCGCGGCGATCAGAACGCTTGCAGTCCGGCTCGCGATTTCGTCGAGCGGGTGATTGATGAATTGCCGGAAACCCGGCTGGCGCTCGACCAGTTCGTCCCTGAATACAGGCTGATCGAGGCGGCGATTGCGGCGCTCGACGAGGCCGATGCCGTTTACGAAGAACAGCAAGCCGAGGAAAAGGCCGCGAACCAGAAGCGGGAAGCGGCATTGCTTCATGCCGAGGCCGTCAAGCGGCAACAGCAACGCCATATCGAGGATTGCGCCAGCTACGCCGATGTTGCGGATATCAGCACGCCGGAATGGCAGAAGCAGCCACATGCGCGGATCGTTCAGCTGAACAGCAAGAGCCGACAGATCAAGAGTTGCGGCGATGTTTTCAGCGCGGCTGAAATCGCGGCGAAAATTAGCGCGCACAAGGCGCTTGAAGACAAGATACGGGCCGAACTCAGCGGCGAAACGCGCGAAGCCGTCAAGGCTGGCAAATCCTATGAGTGCAAGTTCAAGGGTCTGGCGAAAATCATCATAAGCGTCGACAGGAACGACGCCTCCTTGCGCTGGCTGACAATCGGCAAGGCCGAACCGGTGCGGTATTTCGTCGGCAATATCGCCGGATCGGCGAAGACAGCTGATGGCAAGCAGGTCACCATCTATGCCGATCATATCGAACTCGACGGCAAGTCCTACCAAGGCAGCTGCTCGACAGAGACTGCGGAATAACAAAGGAAAATCCCATCATGAAACTCACCTTTACCAACGCCGGTTTCGTCCGGCTGCATGGCTTTTCTCCTTCCCTTGTGCCCCTCGGGCAAGCGGGACTATAGCACCGATTTTCGCTTGACAGGATTTCCCTGCTATAATCGAGGTTTATGACAGCCGACGAATTCGCCGCCATCATCGCGGGGCTTGAAAGCCAAGGCATGAAGCCTTCCGAGATCGCCCGACAAACGGGGCTCTCGCGCATGACCGTGTGGCGGATCGCCAACGGCGAGACCTCCCGCCCCTCCTACGACACCGTCGACCGCCTGAAGTCGCTGGCGGCGCGCCGAGCCGCTGTAACGGACATGTTACGCCGCTAGGGTGTAAATGGGCTGGCCAAGTCGAATGGGGCTTGGCAGCCAAATGGCCACCGATCTCGTCTACCGCGCCGCCAAACAGTCGGACACCGATCCTTTCGAGTATGTGCTCTCGGACGAAACGGTCGACCGCTACGGCGACGTCATTTCCGCCGACGGCTGGGATCTCTCCAACTTTTCCGCCGACCGCAATCCCATGGCGCTGTTCAACCATAACCAGAACGCCATCGTCGGCACTTGGGAAAACGTCCGCGTCGACAGGAAGGGCAAACGCCTGCTCGGTCGGTTGAAGCTCGCCCAGCAAGGCACCTCGCGCCTGGTAGACGAGGTCCGAAGGCTGGTCGAGCAGAAGATCCTGCGCGCCGTCTCGGTCGGCTTCCGGCCATTGAAGACCGAGCCGCTCGACGAAAAGGCGGATCCCGATTGGGGCCCGTTCCGCTATCTGCGGCAGGAGCTGGTCGAGTGCTCGCTCGTCGCCGTTCCCGCCAATCCCAACGCTCTGCAGATCGCGCGCTCCTATGGCGCGCTCCCCGCCGAGGCGCATGCCCAGCTGTTCGGCAAGCTCGCCCGAAGTGAACAGCCGCGCCCGCGTCCAGGCGCTCCCGGCAAGCTCGCCAGGCCGCAACCCCCGACCTTCGAGGGGGCTACCATGTCGAAACTTTCCAAACGAATCGAGGAAACTCAAAAGCGCATCAATGCCATGCGCGACCAGCTCTCCACGCTTACCAACAACGACGATCCGTCCGAGGACGACCTGGCGCTGATGGAAGAACTGCCGGGTGAGATCGAGGAAGCGCAGCGTGCGCTTGAGCGCGACCGCCGCATCGAAGCGACGCTCGCCATTCAGGTCAACGAACCGCCGCCGGAAAACCTGCCTGCGGTCATCGAGTCCCGGTCGGTCATCGAGCCGAAACGCCCGTTTGCCATGCCGAAGCGGAAGATCGAGCCCATCGACTTCCTCGTCCGCGCCGCTGTCGTTCATGCGAAAGCATACATGCAGCAGACGTCGCTGGAGCATGCGCTTGCCGAATCCTACGGCAACGACGAGGCGACGGCCATCGTGCTGAGGGCGGTCACCAATCCGGCCATGACCACGGTTCCAGGCTGGGCGCAGGAACTCGTCCAGCAGGGCATGGGCGATTTCCTCGACACGCTGAAACCGGCGTCGATCTATGCGCCGCTGTCGGCGCGCGGTGCCCGGTTTACCTTCGGGCGCAATAGCTCGATCAAGATCCCCGGCAGGGCCAAGACGCCGAATCTGGCCGGGTCGTGGGTCGGTGAAGGCGCGCCGAAGCCTGTCCGCAGGCTGGCGCTCACCTCGATCACGCTGCTGCCTTACAAGCTCGCCGTGATCTCCACCTTCACCGAGGAAATGGCGGCATATTCGACGCCGCAGATCGAGCAGGTAATCCGCGAGGCGATGGCAGACGATACCGCTGTCTCGCTCGACACCTACCTGATAGATGACGTCGCCGCTTCGACGGTTCGACCTGCCGGACTCCTGAACGGCGTCGCAGGGCTCACGCCCTCGGTGGAGTCCGATCCGCTGGCTATGGGTGCCGACCTCAAGGCGCTCGCCTCGGCGATCATTGCCCAAGGCGGCGGTCGCGACATCGTCTATCTGCTCAACCCAAATCAGGCGATGTCGATCGGCTGGCAGCAGACGACGACCGGCGATTTCGTGTTCGATTCGCCGCAGGACGCCGCCAGCAAGCTGAATGCCACCTTCATCGTCTCCAACACGGTGCCGGACGGAACCGTCATCGCCTTGGATGCAGCCGACTTCGCGACCGCGACCGGCGACACGCCGCGCTACTCGGTCTCGGATCAGGCGACGATCCACGAAGAGGACACCAACCCGCTGCCGATTGTCTCCGGTGGCGGCACGCCGGTCACAGCAAGCCCGGTTCGCTCGCTCTGGCAGACCGATAGCATCGGCGTCCGCATGGTGCTGAACGTTTCGTGGGCGATGCGCCGCACCGGCATGGTGAGCTTCATGGCCGGCGTCACCTGGTGACGCGGTTTTCTGCTTGAAACTTGAAGGGCGGGCAGCAGCGCCCGCCTTTTTTTGAGGAGGATCGACGATGACAGAAACCCGACGCATCGAGGCACTCTACGGCCCCTATCGCGGCTTTCTCGATGTTCCTGCCGACGTCGCCGAACAGGCGATCAAGGACGGCTGGGCCCGCGACCCGTTCGCCACGCCCGATCCAGACGCTCCGCCGCCGGAGCTGCCAACGCAGGAGAAACTGGACGCCATGATCGCCGCAGCCGAAAAAGCCGCGCGGAAGCTGCGTGGCGAAGAGCCCCCGAAGGCGAAGCCGAAGAAGGACGAGCCGAAAAACGACGAGCCGAAGACCCCAACCCGGCAATCGACCGCCGAGACCGACCAGAGCGCCGCCTACAAGACGCGCTCGTCCACGCCGAAGGAATGAGCCATGGCCGAGGCGGTGGACAAGCCGCGTGTCCGCGTGCCAGCGGTCTACCAGCCGGTGCCGAAGGCGACCGCCGAGGGCGAGCCGCATGACGGACCATGGATCGTCCACAATCCCGACGGCGTCCTGCCTGCGGTCTGGGGCAAATTCTGGAACTACTGGCAGATGGATTATGACCCCATCGCCGCAGCCACCAACGCGGTGGTGGAGGCCTGCGTGCAGGCCTATGCCCAGACCATCGCGCAATGCCCCGGCGACCATTGGCGGGCGGATGGAAAAGGCGGGCGCGAGCGCGTCACCAACTCGGCGCTGTCCAGGATCCTGAAGGAGCCGAACGATTACCAGTCGCGCTCGGACTTCACGCTCAATCTGGTGCGCGACCTCTACCTCACCGGCAACACCTACCATCTCGCCCGCCGCAATTCGCGCTACGAGGTCGACGAGCTGCACCCGTTTGATCCGCGCCAGTCGAACCCGGTGGTCGGCAGGGAGAGCGCGGTTTTCTATGAGCTGGCGGGCAATACCGTGCTCGAGGGCGGCATCGACCGCTCGTTCATGAGCCGGGGTGCCAACAACACCAAGTTTCTGGCACCCGCCCGCGACGTGCTGCATATCAAGCTGGAATGCGAGAACGGCAATCCGCTCGTCGGCATTCCGCCGATCCGGCATGCCTCGACCGCCGTCGCGGCGCAGGCGGCAATCGGCGCTCAGCTCGTCAATTTCTTCCGCAACATGAACCGGCCACCGGGCGTCGTCGAAACGGAGCTCAATCTCTCCAAGGAGCAGGTGACCGAACTCAGGAAGCGCATCAACGACGCGTGGCGCGGCATCGACAATCTCGGCGGCGGGCCACCGATCCTCACCAACGGCATGAAATTCCACGGCATCGCCATGAGCGCCAAGGAGGCCGAGGTGTCGAACGCGCTGAAGGTGACGCAGGACGAGATCTTCATGGTGTTCGGCATCCCGAAGGCGATCCTCGGATTGGCCGACGTCGGCACCTTCTCCTCGACCGAGGCGCTGATGCAGTTCTGGCTGGCGCGCGGATTGGGCTTTGCGATCAACCACATCGAGGTGGCGCTCGACCAATTCTTCGGACTGAAAGGCTGGCCTGACGAGTATGTCGAATTCGACACGCGAGCGCTTCTGCGCGTGGCTTACAAGGATCGCATCGAGGCTCTGGTGCGCGGCGTCCAGGGTGGCGTGTTTGCGCCGAACGAGGCGCGCAATTCGGAAGAGCTGCCGAATGCACCCTATGGCGACGAGCCGCGTGTTCAGCAGCAGGTGGTTCCGCTGTCGGCATGGGCACAAACCCAGCCGCAAACACAGGCACCGCCATCACCGCCGCCAGCACCGGCAGAGCCGGAAGAAGAGCCGGAAGAAGAGACGCTCGATTTCGCCGCCTTCTATGCTGGCGTGGAGGACCACGATGTCAGACGAGACGCCGTTCAATAGCATCCTTCGCTTTCTCGGCCAGCGTTTCGCCGAGGAGCGCGACCGCCTTGGCGACACCGTTTCGCGGGCGCTCGCCGAGCTTCGCGCCGAGCACAAGACCATCGTCCTCGACCTTTCCGAGCGCGTGGCGGCGATCCGCGACGGCAAGGATGGCGCGGCAGGACAGCAAGGCGAGCGCGGCGAGAAAGGCGATCAGGGCGAGAAGGGCGAGCCGGGAGAGCGCGGCGAAACTGGCGAACGAGGCGAGCCGGGACTTCAGGGTGATCCCGGCCCACCAGGCGAACCGGGACCGACCGGCGCTCGGGGCGAACAGGGCGTGCGCGGCGAAAGCGGAGACAAGGGCGAGCCGGGCCTTCAGGGTGTTCCCGGCCCACCGGGCGAACCGGGACCGGCTGGCGCTCGCGGAGAAACGGGCAAGCGCGGCGAACAAGGCGATCCCGGCCTGCCTGGTAAAGATGGGATCGATGGCGCACCCGGTAAAGACGGCGAGCGCGGACCACCCGGTGAAAAGGGCGAGCGTGGTGAGAAGGGCGAGACCGGAGAACGGGGCGAACCGGGACCGCAAGGCGAGACCGGGCCACGCGGCCTGCGCGGCGAAACGGGGCCGCAAGGACCGAGAGGCGAACAGGGCGAGCGCGGCGAGCCGGGTCGATTCGCGCCGCCCGTCGACTGGCAGGAAGGAGCCGTGTTCCATGCGGGCGAACTGGTCCATTGCGATGGCTCGACTTTCGCCGCGCGAATCGACACCGCGCAGAAACCGCCGCACGCCGATTGGGCTTGCGTGGCGTTGAAGGGCGCGGACGCCTATCCGGGCGAGCCGCGCGGCCTTTACGACCCGCAGGCCTCCTACCGCAAGCTCGACCGCGTCGTGCAGGACGGTTCCGAATGGGTCGCCCGCCGCGACGCGCCTGGACCATTGCCTGGTGAGGGCTGGATGCTCGCCGCCAAGGCTGGCAGCCGCGGCAAACCGGGAGAGCGCGGCGCGCAGGGACCGCAGGGCAAACCCGGCGTCGGCGTCGCCGGAGGCACCTGCGATGGCTACTCGCTGCGGCTGACGCTCGACGATGGCCGCGCCGTCGAGATCGATCTGCGCCCCGCATTCGAACACTATGACGGAGAGCGCGGATGAACATGCTGGCCCGCCATGTCCGCCGATTGCAGAGCGAGGGTGCCAACGTCGCGCTGTTGGAAGATGGCCAGCTCGTCGCCAGCGAAAGCCTTGTGTTCGACGAGGAACAGCAAAAACTTTTCATCGGGTCGGTTCCGCTGGTCGAGGACGTGAGCAAGCTCGACCCCGATGTGCTTTACGGTCGCCGCAACGAACGCTGGGAACCGATACCGAAGGGCGGCGGCGGTGGCGGAAGCGGCAGCGGCGAAGGCATTCCCGGCCCGCCCGGTCCTCCGGGGCCGCAGGGACCGGAAGGGCCGGAAGGACCAGCTGGACCGGAGGGACCGCAGGGGCCCGAAGGCGCGGCTGGTGCCGATGGTGCGCCGGGACCGGAAGGCCCACAAGGAGCGCAAGGCCCGCAGGGGCCAAAGGGCGATCAGGGACCGCAGGGCGTGCAAGGACCGCAAGGCATTCCCGGCCAGCCGGGAATGGACGGCGTCTCGATGTATTCCGGCGAAGGCGATCCTGTCGCGCCGGGAAGCGAGGTCGGCGACACATGGCTCGACCGGCTGACCGGCGAGCTGTGGCAATGGAACGGCACTGCCTGGACCGATACCGGCGAAAACCTGACAGGTCCGCAGGGGCCACCGGGTGAAGGCGGCACTGGAGGCGGCATCGAGGAAGCGCCGCTCGACGACAAGAGCTACGCACGGCGCAACGCTGCATGGATCGAGTCGATCACCAAGGCTGCATTCGACACTGGCATGGCGTCGAAGATCAGTGAGGCACCGAACGACGGGAATCCCTATGCGCGGCAGGGCAACGCATGGGTGATCAGCGTCACCAAGACGACGTTCGACGCTGGCATGGCCTCGAAGATCGGCGACGCGCCGAACGACGGCAAGCTTTACGGGCGGAAAAACGGCGCGTGGGTCGAGATCGTCATCCCGACCACCATTGACGGGATTGGAGCATGAACGGCGAGAAGGTCAGCGGCATAGTCGCCACAGTGACAGAGAGCATGAAGGACAATCCCTCGTGCTTGGCCGCGATCCTGTTCGCCGCGATGTTCGCCGCGCTCGTCTATTTCGGCGGGCAGGCCAACCAGCAGCGCCAGTATGAGGCGTTCGACAAGCTCATGACCGCCTGCTTCGCCGATACGAGCACCGGGCCGGTGCCGAGGAGAGAGCCATGAAGCTGCAGCGCGTCACTCAGGTAGACCGCACCACCATCCCGACCACCCTACTCCCGGCGTTCAAGACGCATTGCCGGGTCGAGTTTTCCCGCGACGATGAATACCTGAAGCAGGCGCTGGCGCGGGCCTTCGACGTCTTCGAACGGCTGACCGAATTCCATGTTTTCGCCGTCGCCTACGACTGGCTGCCGGACTGGCCCGCAGGCGGCACGGAGAAGATCGAGATCCCGATGCAGCCGGTCGAGGACTTCGTGGTCACCGACGCCGACGCAAACGATATCTCCAGCGACTACGAGATCGTCGGCATCGTCGGCAGCGACCAGATGGCGCGGCAATGGCTGCAGCCGGTTTCCGGTGCATCGTGGCCATCGTCGGGATCGGTCAAGCTGGCCCTCGGCTATTCGGTCGCCGACGACCTGCCGCCTGGCATCCTCGACATCGGCTTCCGGGTCGGATCGTTCCTCTACGAGAACCGCGAAATGGCGGCGATCACCGCAGTGGACGTCATGGCCTATGCCAACTCCTTCATCTCCGGTTACTGGATGCCACGCGCATGACCTGCGAGACCCTCGTCATCGACCTGTCGCACCACAATCCCGAGCCGGACTGGGAGGCGCTCAAGGCTGGCGGCATTGTCGGCGTCATCATGAAGGCGAGCGAGGGCGAAACCTACGTCGATCCCACCTACCATCCACGCAAGCACAACGCCTTGGCGGCTGGGCTGGCGACCGCCTCCTACCATTTCTTCCACGGCAATTCCGCCGCCGAGATGGCCCACTACCTTCTGGTCGCGGATCCGGTGCGCGGCGAGCGCGTGGTGATCGACCACGAGGCCGAGGCGACGCTTGACCAGCTCGTCCAGGCAGTCAGGTACATTCGCGAGAAGCGGCCAGATCTGAAGGTCACGATCTACAGCGGCCATCTCATCAAGGACCAGCTTGGCGATTCGAAAAACAGTTACCTGGCGATCAACACCTCGTTGTGGATCGCCCATTACACCGAGGAGGCGCAGCCTTCATGGCCGAAAGGGACATGGCCCGCATGGTCGCTCTGGCAATATACCGATCACGCATCCGTCGAAGGCTGTTCGGCTCCGGTCGACGGCAATCGTTGGAATGGTACGGAAGACAACTTGCTGCGCTGGCTCGGTCCCGCGCCGCAGCGGCTGCCGCAGCCGCAGGCCCTGACGGTGTTCGTGACGATCCAGAAGCCGAAGGGCGTGGAGGTCAAGGTGATGGTGGAGGAGGCGGAGGAATGAAGGCTGGCCTGCTCAGAGACCGGGTGCGCATCGAGCGGTTCGTCACCAGCGACGATGCGCTCGGCGCGGCGAAGAAAACGTGGGAGCTGGTCGCCGAGGTCAATTGCCAGATCCTTGAAGCCGGGACAGGCCGCGACTATGGCCGCGAATATTTCGCCATGGGCACAGAGGTGGCCGAGGGCTCGACGCGCATCCGCATCCGCGAACTCCCCGGCGAGAACATCGACCCGGCATGGCGGCTCGTCGATGTCGACCGGGGCGACGTCTATGAGATCGTCGGCGTCCAGCCGTCGGCGCAGCGCAACGACTATCAGCTGGTCTGCAAACACGGAGGCGCGAAGCGATGATCGAGAAGGATATCGTCGACCGGCTCGACGCGGTGCTTTCCGCAGAGGTCTATTACGGCATGCAGCCGCAGCCGCCGGACGACCGCCCAGCGCCACTGCCGGTCGTCATCGTCAACCGGGTGGCAAGCGTCTGGCTCGGCGGCTTCTGCGGCACCGACACCGACCTCGCGACCGCTGGCATTCAGGTGGACTATTACGACGAGACCGCCGAGGGCGCGCGGCGGCTCGCCGATCAGGGGCGCGTGGCGCTGCGCGACATCGTTGCCTCCTCGGCTGGCGGCGCGCTGCTCGATTCGGAGATCTCCTACTATGACGAGGACAGCCGGGGCTGGCGCGTTCAGCAGCGCTGGGATGTGGCGGACTATTCTCCAGCGCTTTCCTGAAGATGGCTATCCGCCGGAGGGCGACGAAATGGAAGAGAAGGACATCCCGAAGGGCGCGATCCTGACGCCGCTCGCCGAGCTTCGATGGAAGAGGCAGACCAAAGGCGCTCCCATCCTGCAGCAGCGGTTCCATGTCGAGGGCGCGAAAACCGTGTTCTATCTCTGGCGCGACCTGCCGGTGGTCAAGGAGAGCGAGCCGAATTGAGCGACCGCCTGGACGAAGCGATGATTGCCGTGACGCTGTCGTTTCCGATGGCAGCGGATCGCACCCGCGCGGCACGCATCCTCGAGCACGCCCTGTTCGAACTGGTCAACCAGAAGCCCGCCGTCGACGCGCTCGGCGCACCGCGCCAGCCGCTGGTGATCGAATTCCGGCACATCGAATGGGACGAGTTGCGGATCGCAGTGAAGCAGGTGATCCGCGAGATCGGCATCGAGGCCTTCGCGCATGCCTACGGCTCCGCCTCGCCGCAGTCGCTGATCGACGTGGTCAATCGCCGCAAGGAACCGGGGGTGAAGACGCAGGCGCGGATGCTGCGGCTGGTGACGGAAAATATAGGAACCGGGCACGACAGACAATCAAGCTAGGGTTCACCCTCCAATGTCCGTATTCCTCATTGCTTCGCTCAGCGGTAATGGGCGCTTGAGCCTTCTTTGTCGCGATTGGATGGAGCTTTGCCGTTCTGGTCGACTGCCGGGAAGGTCAAAAAGAAAGAGGTTTCCCGTCCTTGCTGGCACACGTCCGAGCTCTCGAAGCTTTTCCGCTTTCAATCATCTCGTGAAACTCGAAGCCTCGACATCTCCTAATATAGAAATGTTAACCTGCAGGTATAGAATCTGGAGCGACAAACTACTGATGAGGGGGTCATGTACAACGCAGAGATTAGCAGAACCAATCCATCCGCATTCCTTTTCATAATCGACCAATCGGGCGCTCATCCGAGCTTTGGGATGACTGAATGATTGAGAATAGGGCGTCAACCACAGTCGTTCGTGAGGCGTGCCGCAACGCTCTTAGGCGGGGTTTCATCGCTCAGGCCCCCCACACATCATTAGACAACAAGGGATACGTTGGCGAGATCAGCGACAACCTTATAACAGGAGTTAACCTAGCAGATTTCGAAGGTGATTTGCTTCAAGGAGACGGCAGCGAACTGCGGCTAAAATTTCGTGCTGTACACTCGTCTTCAGCGCTGGCCGTGAATTGCTTCGCTCCGTTTCGCAGTAAGCCAAACGCCTTATCACTTCCCGGAGGAAGTAGCTTCACGACTTTCTCGTTCGAACGGAAATGTCCCCACGGAATACGGCGCCAGCCTCCAAACCTTGATCTTGTTGCAGAAGGACCGGGAGGTGTCGTTGCCGTAGAGTCCAAGTGCTTGGAGCCCCTGAGCCCACATGTGGCCGATTTTGCACCCGTCTATTTCACGCATATCACAGATGAAAGGCGCGAGACGTCGTGGTTCGCGGAAATGCAACGCCTTGCAAGGGAACCCCGCACATACCGGTGGCTCGATGCAGCGCAACTCATAAAGCACGCACTGGGCATATCTTACACGTTTCCCAGCCAGCCCGCCGTGCTGCTTTACATCTATTGGGAGCCGTCAGACAAAGACGCATTTTCAATATTTGCAGAACACCGAGCGGAAATCGATCGGTTTGCCGCTTTAATTCAAGGGGGCGGGGGACCCCAGTTCGTTTCAATGTCTTATCCGGAGCTTTGGAAGCTATGGGAAAGACCGGGCACGCCCGACTGGCTCCGTACTCATCTTGCTCGTCTGAGAGCGCGTTATTGGGTCGTCGCCAGCGAGGAGCAAGTAGCTTAGCAATACCCCAGATATGGCGACCTCGTCCACCGGGAGGTCGCCTTCCCGCGACCTGCCCAGGCATAATGGTCTATTCTTGCCTTCGCCAGACAGTGCCGTTTGCCCAGCCGATGACTTTGTTGTTTTCGGAGAGATTCCCGCGCAGGCCACTTTGCCAATTGCTCACCCGGATCGTGGTGCAGTTTTCGAAAAAACCATCTCCTCCCTCATTGTGCTCGTTTATAAGCGCAAGCTTGCCCCCGTTCTGAGTGATCTTTGCAATCCCACCAATCGGGCTGCACTTATCCGTGCATATCCAATCACCGCCAACCTTCGGGTACGGAGGACAACTTTCGGCGGCGTGGCCAGTCGACTCGCCAAAAGCGAGCACTCCGATGCATATCATTGCACGTGCAAACACTACCATCGTCTTCCCTCCATATTTGCAACGAGCAAAATTACCACTTGCGCAACACGCCCGCCATTCAACCTTAGCAGCCGCTAACTCAATCAAATGTTGGATGCCCCACGGGGTGCACTCCACCCTAAAACCGAACCTCCACCCGCAATCGTGCACCAAGGGCGGTTGCAGATTTCAGGTTCATGCGGGTCTCCGTTTACTGTCCACCTTCCTCGATGCCGAAATCCCCGCTTTCATGTGGGGCCCGCCCGGCGTCGCCAAGTCGGCCTCCACGCAGCAGATCGCAACGATCGTGGCGGAACGTGATCGACTTCCGTGCCTCCACGCTTGACTCGGTCGCCCTCTTGGGCCTGCCCGACATCTCCGGCGACACCACCCGCTGGAAGGGTTCCGGACGAATTCCCGCAGGTGAAGCGCGACGGTGAGCAGTCGCAAGACCGTCGTGAGCGGGATTACATTGATCCAGCCAGACCCCTTGCTGATCCGTCTCGACCGCTTCGGTGTAATCCACAAAGACGGTCTCATCGAAATCCCCGGGGTTTAAAGGAGGCGCTTTCCCCCCTGAGACCGTAAATCTTTCACACTCAAATTCGCATTCCCGATGGCGTTAATCAGTCAGGCGCACCCGTTTTTCGAGGATCGCGCCATGACCAAATTCACCGCTCAGGGAACCGAGGTCTACCTGCAGAAATACGTGACCCCCGCCCCCACCGGCTGCTCGGTGACCGGCATCACCAATGCCAAACCTGCGGTCGTCACCGTTTCCTCGACCGACATCACCAACTTCGCCGAGGGCCAGCTGGTCACAATCTCCGGCACCTCGTCGGGGCTCGACGGCAAGACCTTCCCGATCTCGTCGGTCGGCACGCCCGCCAACACCTTCACGCTCGACGGCTCCGACCTTTCCGGCAACACGACGACGGTCACAACCGGCAAGGCGACGCCGATCTCGGCAGACGACCTTCTGCGCTTCTGCCTGTCGTCATGGGAATGGGAGGTCGAGGCAGCCGACGCCATCGACGTCACCACCTTCTGCGGCTCGGAGTCGCTCGCTGGCACGCCGCAACCGGGCAACATCTCCATCGAGGGTTTCACCGACCTCGACGTCGCCGCCCAGACAGAATGGCGCAGCGCCGTGTTCGACGGCCAGCGCCGGGTGATGGAGATCGTGCTTCCGGGCGACCGGGGCGAGATCATCATGCCGGTCACCATCTCCGGCTACACGCTGACGATGGAGACCAACGAGGCGGTCTCGTTCTCGGGCGAAGCCGTGGTCAACGAAGTGCCGCTGTTCATCGTCAGCTGAGACGCTCGCCATGGGAACGCTCGACAAGCTCATGGCGCGGCGTTCGATCACCGTGCCGATCCGGCTGGAACCGACCGAGGGCGAACCGATCACGTTCGACGTCGAACTGCGCGATCCGCCGCTCATGGACACCATGCAGCTCAATCTGGCGCAGGAGAAAGGCACGATCACCGCGCAGGAATACGGGCTCAGGATGCTCGCCGCCTTCCTCTGGATCGATGGCGAACGGGTCAAATGGGACAAGCTCCAGGCGCTCGGCTCGTCGGTCTGCTTCGCGCTGGCGACGCAATGCCAGCCTGCCATGAACCGGCTGCTCGGCATCGACGAGGACGGAGAAGGCCAGCCCAAATCGAAAAAAAAAGGAAAGGCCGTCGCCGCTGACAATGGCGGTGTTCGGCCTGGCGCTGAAGCTCGGCATGACGGTCGAGCAGCTGACGGCGAACATGACATGGCACGAGCTTAGGGGCTGGAGCGCCTACTTCGACGCCGTGGCCGAGGACGAGCGCAAGGCGTCGAGGCGCAAAAGCATTCAGGCGTCCGGCGAGGAAGTCGATCTCGCCTCCGCCAGCGATCAGGAAATCGCCGCCATCTTCGGCGCGAAAATCGCAACGAGGCACTGATGCTGAAGATCAAGGTCAACTCGGACGAGATCGTCTCGGCGCTGGAGCGGGATACGAAATATCTCGCCGAAAAGGAGATGCGCGGCGTCGTCGCCGTGGCGGCGGACGTCATTCGCGACGATGCGATCCAGAACGCCATCGAGGTCGGCTACTCGGCCAAGGGACCGCACCGGATGCCGTCCGGCAGCGTCTATGTCCGCAAGGGTCTGATCCCACAGGGCATCTACGCCTTCGTCCAGGCCAACAAGGGAACGATCACCAGCGCCAAGGTGGCATTCAATGCCAAGAAAACCGGCCCGACCGGCGGTGCCTGGTATGCCCACATCCTCGAATTCGGTTCGCGCTTCATGTCGCCGGTCCCGTTCTTCCTGCGGGCGTTGCCGGAGAAGCGCGCGCAGGCGTTGGCAGCGGCGCAGAAGCGGCTCTCCGAGGCCGTGGGCCGCATGCTGCAGTGAGGGCGGACGATGGCCAACAAACTTGAAATCAACGTCGAAGCCGACACCGCCGACGCGCAAAAGGGGATCAAGGATCTCGAAAAGGACATCGAGGCGCTGGGCAAGGCCTCCGCCGAGAGTAGCGACGTCGCGGCGAAGCAGGCCTCGCTCTGGGGCGACAGTCTCGCCTCGGTCAAGGACAAGCTGCCGACCCCAGCCGACGCGAAGGGCATGGAGGCCATCGGCGACGCCACGCTCACCGCTTCGAAATCGACCGCCATCATCGAGACGCGCATGCAGCGGCTCGGGCGCACCATGTCCAACGTCGGCAGGACGCTCGCCGCCGGTTTCACGCGCGCCTTCGCCGGTCTCGGGCGCATCGCGCTTTCCGCCGGCCGGATGATCGGAACGGCGCTCATTACCGGCCTGTCGCTCACCGCCGTCGGAGCCATCGTCGCGCTCGGCCTGACGATCTACCAGCAGTTCCGCAAGATCCTCGACAAGGTGACCGGCGCGGCAGCAGCAGCGGCGGAGACCATGCGCAGCGCCTTTGCCGCCGGTCTGGAGGTGAGCCAGCTCAGAGCCTACCTGGGTCTCGGCGAGGCGCTCGGGCTGTCGGCTGAAGCGGCGAGCGACATGGCCGCAGCCATCGGCCCGCTGCAGGAGAAGCTGAAGGCTGGCGGCGAGGATTCGAAGCAGCTGGCAGAGGCGATCCGGCTGTTGGGCGGCGACCTCTCGAAGCTCGACCCGACCAAGGCCGAATCGATGGCGCGGCTGCTCGCCTCCATTCAGGAAAGCTACAAGCAGCTGGCCCCACTCGCGCGCCAGAAGCTCCTGTCGATGATGTTCGAAGGCGCGGATATAGCGACGCTGGCGGCGATAGACCAGCAGCTGATGGGCACGAAGATCAACGTCAACGACCTCGCCGTCGCCGTCGAGAAATACAAGCGGGCGGCGCAGGAGAGCGACAAATGGAACTCGGCCATGGCCACCGCGTGGGGCAATCTCACGACGGCGGCGGGCAATCTCTATGACGCATGGCTTCAGTTGACCGGCCTCGGTCCCGCCTTCGAACAGGCGCTCGCCGCGCTGCCTGCCATGGTCAACGCGCTGGCGCAGCACATCAACAAGGTCGCCGAGATCGTTCGCAACCTGCCACAGATCATTTCGGACGCCGCCACCCAGACCGTCGCCGCCTTCAAGAAGATGTTCGACGACCTAGTCGCTGCCGCCACCGCCGGATGGAACGCCGTCTGGAACGCCGCGCTGGGCGCGGTCAAAACCGGCATCGAAAAGGTGAAGTCGGCAATCCAGTCCTTCGTCGACTGGTTCAATCAGGCAATGCAGCGCATGCGCGCCGCGTCGGCTGGCGAGGCGATAGGCGGCATGATTCCAGGACAGCAGCGGCAGTCGGTGCCGGTGCCGTTCTCTGGCGGCGGTGCGTTCATGCGATCAGCGGGCGCGATGACCACCTCGCCCTATTCGCCGTTTGCCGGTCGCGCCGCGCCTCGGGCGGCAAACGACAACGGCATGGGCGGCGGTCTCGTCGCCACCATGGATGCCGTGCTGTTCCGCTGGAAGGAATACTCCAAGGAGGTCGAGAAGGCGGCGGCGACCACCGAGCGGGCCGGACAAACGATCAAGACCTCGTTGGAGAAGGCCTCGGTCGGCACCGACAACCTGGCGTCCACCGCCGAAGCGGCGAACGACAATCTGTCGGAGATGGACCAGACCGCGCAGGAAATGGACAGCGCGTTCGCCTCGTGGGCCGAGAGCGCCGCCATGGGTTTCTTGGACGCAGCCATGGCGGGCGAGGACTTCCGCGACGTGCTCGCCGACATCCTCAAGGATCTGGCGAAGCTGGTGCTGCAGCAATACGTGCTGAAGCCGTTGTTCGGCGGCCTCTTCCCCGGTGCCTTTAACGCGACCGCGCCTGCTGGCCTCAACGCCGATGCCATGACGCAAGGTGGCGCAGGGCTTCGGGCACTGTCGCCAGCCGAGGTCTCCGGCCTCGCCAACATCGCCGGACAGCAGCAGGCGCAGATCGGCGGCTCGACCACGGTCAACAACAACGTCGGCGACATCAAGATCGACATGACGACCGGACAGGTGGCGGCGACCACCGAGGACGGCAAGCGGCTCGGCCAGCAGATCGAGAAGGCCGTCCAGGCGATTCTCATCAAGGAATCGAAACCCGGCGGCATCTTGAGGCAGGTGGCGTGATGGCGTTCGACGGGACCGACAAGGAATGGTGCGCGGCGCTCCCGGCGCAATCGACGACGGGAAGACGTCTGAGGACGGCACAGTTCGGCGACGGCTACGCCCAGCGCATCCTCGACGGCATCAACAACACCGAGCGGCGCTTCGCGCTGCGCTTCGAGATGAAAACCTCGACGGTCATCAACGCCATGACCGCCTACCTCGAAGCGCAGCGCGGCAGCGCCTTCCCGTTCAAGGATCAGGCGACCGGCGTCACCTATCAGGTCTGGTGCGACGACTGGACGGTCGACTGGCAGCGGGCGCGCTTCGGCGCGAACGGGCTTAGAACCGAGCTGCGCGGCACGCTGTCGGTGGAATTCACTCTGGCCTACGGAGTGACGGCATGACGGTCTCGCGCGACGACGTCCAGCAGCTGGCCCCTCTCGAAATGGTCGAGATGTTCGTTTGGGACGACCGCCCGATTGGCGGCACGACGGTGTTCCGCTGGCACCCCGGCACCACCGAGACCGGAAGCCCGATCACCTGGCAGGGCGTCACCTACGAGCCGTTTCCGATAGAGATCGAGGGCCTCGAAGTTTCGGCGGTTGGCAAGCTGCCGCGCCCGACGGTGAGAGCCGCCAATACCGGCGGCGTGCTCGGTGCCTACCTCCGCTCGATGTCGGACGCGCTGAATGCCAAGCTCACCCGCAAGCGGGTGTTCGGCAAATACCTCGACGCGGTGAATTTTCCCGGCGGCAATCCCTATGCCAATCCGAGCGCCGGTTTTCCCGACGAGATTTTCTATGTCGCCAAGAAGGTCTCCGAAAACCCGATCTTCGTCGAGATCGAGCTGGCGGTGCGCTTCGACGTCGATGGCGTGATGTTGCCGCGCAGGCAGGTGCTCGCCGACATCTGCCAGTGGGCCTACCGCTCCGCCGAGTGCTCCTATGCCGGGCCGCCGGTCGAGGACATCTACGGCAATCCCACCACCGATGCCACCAAGGACCAGTGCCGTAAGACGCTCGACGCCTGCCGCGCCCGCTTCGGCCAGAAGGGCGTGCTGCGCACCTCGGCCTTCCCGGCGTCGCTGCTGATGAGGACATGAGCGATGGTCTGGACGGCGACAGACACGATCATCAAGGCGGCGCTCGCTCACGCCGAGGCCTGCCAGCCGCTCGAGTCGTGCGGCGTCGTCTCCGGCGGTGAATTCATCCCGATCGATAACGGCGCGACGCAGTTCGACACCTTCGTGATGGACATGAAGGCCTACCTCAAGATCGAGAAGGCGGCGGGCGTCGAAGCCATCGTCCACAGCCACGTCTACGGCCCGCCGCTGCCATCGGACGCCGACCGCGCCATGTGCGAAGCGACGCGCAAGCCTTGGTTGATCGTCTCGTGGCCGCTCGGCACCTACGGCGTCATCGAGCCCACCGGCTGGCGCGCACCACTCGTAGGCAGGAAATGGGCATGGGGCACGCATGACTGCTTCGGGCTCATCCGCGACGGCATCAAGGACTATGCCGGGATCGACATCCCCGACTTCGACCGGCAATTGCTCTGGTGGGAACGCGGTCAGGACATCATTACGAGCCAGTTCAAGCAGGCCGGTTTCGTCGAGGTCACCGACCGCTGGCAGCATTGCGACGTCATCGGCATGCAGATCTGGCCGAGCGAGGTGGTCAACCACCTCGGCCTGTTCCTGCATCCCGACCTGATCCTGCACCAGATGCTCGGGCGGCTGTCGGTGCGCGAGGTCTATGGCGGACTCTACCAACTCGCCACCGTCCTGCACCTGCGCCACCAGACGCTGATCGACCATCCGCCTGTGCTGCCGCCGGGTTATCAGCCGTGGGGAGACCCGCCCCATGCGCGATGATCTCGTCACCATCCGCTTGCACGGCGCGCTTGCCGACAAATACGGCGGCGAGCATGCGTTCGCGATCTCGACGCCGCGCGAGGCGATCAGCGCGCTCGACGTCAACTATCCAGGCTTCCGCCACGATTTCCTGAAAATCAGCCATTACGCGCTGTTCGTCGATGGCGACTGGCGCGAGGAGGAAAACTGCCCGGACGTCGCCAACGCGCCCATTGGCAGGGAGATCGACTTCTGCCCGGTGATCGAGGGCCGCGCCTTCGCGCCCATCGTCGCAGCGCTCGGCTGGGTCGGCATCACCGGCACCGCAGCGACGGTGCTGGCCGGCGTCATCTCCGTCGGCCTGCTGCTCGGCGCGTCGCTCCTACTGTCGCCGAAGCCGAAGAAAGACACCGCGCGCGAGTCGGCGAAAAACGAAAACTACATCTTCACCGGCCCGGAGAATGTCACCGAGCAGGGAGTGCCGGTGCCGCTCGTCTATGGACGCTGCTTCGTCGGCTCGGTGGTCATCTCGGCTGGCCTCGAAGTGGCGGAGGGCACCGGCACCGACAGCGGCAACAGCTGGGTCTGGAACAAGGTGGCGCAACCGGCGAGCCTCCATGAAATGGCGCTCGACGATCCTGCCGTGGTTCGCGAGGCGCTGCGTCAGACGCCACCCGAGCCCCCGCCTGAGAAAATCCCGTCAGGCCGTTCGCCGAAATGGATCCCGGAGAACGCCTGATGGACGCCACGGTCATTCCCTTCATCGGCGGACAGGGCGGCGGCGGCAAACGCGGTCGCGGCTCCGGCGGCGGCTCGGAAGCGCCGAACTCGCTGCACTCGAAGCAGATCGCCCGCCTCGTCGACCTGCTCTCCGAGGGGCCTATCGTGGGCCCGGTCAACGGGGCCAAGTCGGTCTACTTCGACGGCGTTGCGGTGCTCTCCGACGACGGCACGCCGAACTTCGAGAACTGGTCCATCGCTGGCAACGCGGGCTGGCCGGACCAGCCGCTGCTTACCGGCTTCGCCGCGCAGCAGTCCGAGACGCAGGTGTCGCTGCAGGTCAAGAAGGACACGCCGATCACCCGGACGATCACCGACTCCGACGTCGACCGCTGCCGGGTCACCGTTTCGGTGCCGTCGTTGCAAAAGCAGAGCATGGAGACCGGCGACATCAAGGGCACCTCGCTCGTCTGGCGCATCTACCTGCAATCGAACGGCGGCGGCTATGCGCTGGTGACCGAGAACACCATCACCGGCAAGACCAACACCGAATATCAGCGCTCGCTCACCTTTCCGCTGGTCGGCGATCCGCCATGGGACATCCGCGTCGAGCGCGTCACCGCCGACTCGACGACCAACAACCTCCAGAACGACCTCTATTGGTCCTCCTACACCGAGATCATCGACGACCGGGTGAACTACACGCTCTCGGCGGTGATCGGCGTCACCATCGACGCCGAGCAGTTCGACCGGATCCCGAGGCGCACCTACGACATCAAGGGCCTGATCATTCAGGTGCCTTCCAATTACGATCCCGAAACGCGCACCTATTCGGGCGTCTGGGACGGCACCTTCAAGCTCGCCTGGACGGATTGCCCGCCTTGGGTCTTCTACGACATCGTCGTCAACGACCGCTATGGCCTCGGCCAGTTCGTCCAGCCTGCCGACGTTGACAAGTGGACGCTCTACAGAATAGCGCAGTGGTGCGACCAGCTGGTGCCGACCGGCTCCGGCGGTCAGGAGCCGCGCTTTACCTGCAACGCGGTGATCTCGACCCAGCAGGAGGCCTACGACCTCTTGTCGTCGATCGCCTCGATCTTTCGCGGCTGGGCCTTCTGGGCGGGTGGGCAGATGGTGGCGGTGGCCGACATGCCAGCCGACCCGGTGTTCGACTACACCAACGCAAACGTCATCGACGGTACGTTCACTTACCACGGCGCGGACATCCGCTCGCGGCACAACATGGTGGCGGTCAGGTGGAACGACCCGGAAAATCTCGGCGAGCCGCGCATTACGATGGTCGAGGACGTCCTGGCGATCTCGAAGTTCGGCATCCAGAAAACCGACCTCATCGCCGTCGGCTGCACCTCCGAGGGACAGGCGGTGCGCTCCGGGCGCTGGCTGATCTATTCCGACACCTACGAGGGCGAGACCGTCGAATTCGTGGCGGGCCTCGACGCGGCATGGGCGCGCCCCGGCGACAAGGCGCGGGTGGCCGACGTCAATGTCGGCGGCGAGCGCCGCGGCGGACGCTTAAAGGCGGCGACCGCGACGCAGCTGACGCTCGACGCTTCGGTGACGCTCGCCACTGGCCGCACCTATTTTGCCTCCTGCGTCGTCGGCAACGGCGTGATCGAGACGCGGCAGGTCTCGAACGCCGTCGGGATGACCTCGGTCACCACCTCGATCATCACTGTTGCACCCGCCTTCTCGGCTGCCCCGTTGCCCGACTCGATCTGGATCCTCGCGTCCAGCGATCTTGAGCCGACGCTCTGGCGCATCGTCGATGCGCGCGAGAGCGAACCGGGCCGCTACGAGATGAACGCGGTCAGGCACTTCCCCGACAAGTGGGCTTACGTCGAGCGCAACATTCCGCTGTCGAAGCCGGACATTTCCAACATCGGCGGCATTCCAGGCATCTCCGGCCTGAATGCCAAGGATTACCTGATCGCGCTGTCCGCGCTCTCGGTCGGCGTCCGCATGCTGATATCCTGGACGAGCAAGGCACCCTCCTTCGATGTCGCCTGGCGTCCGGTCGACGGAAACTGGAGGCGCGCCCGCGTCGACCAATGCGCGCACGACGTCGAGGTGACCGAGGGCGAGTATGAAATCTGGGTGACGCCGATCAACGTGCTCGGCAGGCGCGGCACCACCTCGAAGATCAAATACGAGGTAATCGGCAAGTCGGCCCCGCCAGCGGATCCGCGAAACCTGCGCATCCAGATCATCGACAAGGTGGCGATGTTCCAGTGGGCACCGGCCACCGATCTGGACGTCATCATCGGCGGCTCTTTCGAGATGCGCTATTCGCCGCGCACCAGCGGCGTGTCGTGGACGTCGTCGAACAAGATCCTGACCTCGATCCCCGGCACCGCCACCACCGCCGAGCTGCCCTATCGCTCCGGCACCTATTTGCTGAAGGCTCGCGATATCAGCGGCATCTATTCGATCAACGCCGTGGTCGTATCGACAACGGTGCCGACCGACGTCAAGAACTTCATACGCATCTGCGAAAGCCCGAACTGGACCGGAGCCAAGGTCAACTGCCAAGTCCAGCTGCCGCAGCAATGGCTCATCCTCGCCGACGAGAATGCGGGGCTGGGCGAATATACCTTCACCAACCAGATCGACATGGGCGGCGTCTTCCCGGTGACGCTCACCGTCGACATGCTGGCCTTTCCTTTTTACGAGAGCGACATCTTCATCGACGAGCGGCCCGGTCTGGTCGACGACTGGCAGAATTGGGATTCGGCCATCGACGATGGCGACGGTCTGGTGACCATTCAGGTGCGCCAGACCGACAACGATCCGGCTTCCGGCACCGCCGTCTGGTCGGAGTGGCGGCAGTTCATCTCCGGCGAATATTACGGGCGCGGCTTCCAGTTCATGGCGCAGCTTGCCGCCCCGGATGGCCAGAACGTCGCCATCGAGGAGCTTTGCATCCTCGCCGATGTTTCGGCCAAGGCCGACCACGGTGCCGACGTCGCGTGGGTGCCAAACAAGATGCACATCAATTTCACGGTCAAATTCAAGTACATCCCGTCGATCTCGGTCGCCATCCAGCAGGGCGTCGTCGGCGACACTTTCCGCATCACCAACAAATCGATCACCGGCTTCGACCTGGAACTGGTCGCCGCCAGCGGATCGATCATCACCTCCGCGCGCACCTTCGACTGGATCGCGCAAGGCTATTGAGGAGGAACGGCCATGGCGCAACACGACCAGGTCATCGACAACGGCCCCGGCCTTGCGGTGCGCACCGACATCAACGCCGCGCTGGCGGCGCTGTTCTCGTCGAATTCCGGCGCTGTCGAACCAGCGGTCAAGGTGGCAGGCCAATTGTGGTTCAACACGTCAAGCGGCCAACTGCAAATGCGCAATGCGGCCAATACCGCTTGGACGTCGCTCACCGGATCGCTTGGCGGAACGGTCGCAATCAATCCGGCCCCTGTCATATTCGAGGGCACATCAACGGACGCAGCGACCGCGCTGATGGTGGTCAAGGATAACCGGACAACTACCGGCGCAACAGGCAACACGGTTTTTGCAATCAGGAAGCAAAATGCGCCTGATGCGTCATTGATCCTCGGCAATGACGGCAATGGCGCGGGACTGATCGGCGGCAACAACGTCCCTTTGCGGTTCGGCAATTGGATGAGCGGCGTTTTCACCGAATACGTGAACCTTTCGACCGGCGGGAAACTTGCAATTACCGGCGACCTAGAAATTGATCCATCGGCGGCGGTGAGCGGTATCAACATCAAGCCATCCGATACGAACAGCGGGCGCTTGTTCTTCACCGGCACGACAAAGGTTTGGAGCGTTTCGGCGTGGGAAAGCGACGGCACATTGCTGTTTTCTAGCGGCGGCACCTATGGCAGTTCGACCGGAACCGCCCGCGCTCGCATGTATGAAAGCGGTGCAATGTCCATCGGCAGCTTTATGGATGCGACCTATTTCCAAGTTTCGGCTGGATTGATGGGCACGCAACGCGCTCGGTTTACCGGCACAACGGCGGCGGGCGCGGGCCAAGCCATCGTGCACAGCTTTGACGATGCCGGGGTGGAAGATAGCCGGATTACCAGCCAAAACGCGCTCATGGCGCACCGTTCGATGACGACTAATCCGAACTCTCATGAATTTTCTTTGCAGGAATCGGATGGCACTTCGCGCGCCAAACTCATGTACACCACGTCAACGCAGCAATGGGTAAGGCTCGAAGGCCGCGACACGGCTGGAGTGTTCTATGGATCGATTGCGGTGGTGGGCACCAAAGGCGCGCAATATGCGGAATTCGCCACGTCCAGCGGCGAAGGCGAAGCTGGAATCATCATCACGACCGGCAATCTTGAGCGCACGACCTATACCGGCGGCGATGCGGCAAACACCTCATTTCCGGTCGGCTCGATTGTGCTGTGTGACGATACCTCGGTGAACAGAAACACCTCGGCGACCGTGCGGATTGGCAGCGCGGCCAACCTCTATTCGACCAGTGGAACTGGCGCGGTGCTGGCTGGCACATGGCGCGGGCGCGGCACCTTTACCACAAGCAACAGCGGCACACTTATGCAAAGGGTCGCGTGATGACTGAACCGCTTGAAACGAACACGATCACCAAAGCCGTCGATTACGGCGATTACATTGAATTGACAGTGATCTTCAAGGGCGAGGATTGGGAAAGCCTATTCATCCTCACGCCGGACGATCATTTCGGCGCAAGTGATGCCTTGCGCGAACAGTTGGATGCAATGGTGGCGGCGGGCGAAATCACCATCGAACCGCCGCCGCCAGAACCGAAGCCGCTCCCGGTATGATCACAGTCGCGTGAGCGCAAACTAACCGGATAGTACGTGAGCCGATTTAAGTCCCTAGAAAATAAGTGAAAGCTGGCGACTCCGCTCACAATTTTCAGGGGTTTTTCCGGTGAGTTTTAGCTACTTGTTCTCAAAGCGGTTATTGCTAAATGCTTTTCTCAGCGAGGTATGTGAAAAAAGATCGGGCGTGCCCTTCTTCGTTTCATGTTGCAACGCCCTCGCTTTCGCCGCCGGGGCGGCTTAGATGTTCCCCGGCGGCGGGCTCCCTGGAAAAACGCCCACAGGCACGCTTTCCCGACCGCTCCGCCCCTTACCCCTACCAGCCGACCCTGGAATTCGCGCGTGTGCGCCTCTATCGGCGCTTTCTGGCGCCCTTTGGTAACCTGCCACGCTTTCGCCACCGGCTGAGGGCCTGTTAATTGCGGGTAATCGGCTGCGGCACACCTTGGGCTCCTACGCGATTCAGCTACTTTGACGGGCAGCTGAATTTTGAAACAGGAGACCAAATGCCGAAAGCCCAACCGAATGGTGAGAAAGAGAGCCTGCCCTCGCCTCGTCCCGCTAATAGCTGTATGGATGTGAAAATTCAGATCGCAAGGGCGCAGCTCGGTACGGCCCTCGACCTGTTCATCAGGGATAAGGATCCCTTCTCAGTTCATTCGTTGGCTTGCGGCGGCAGTGAGATCATCGAAGGCCTCGCTAAGGAAGCCGACCTTCCTTCCATCTCGACACACATCCTGCAGACGATCCCTGACATCGATCAGCGAAAGCTAAAGCGTCTTCGGAACCAGCACTGGAACGCCCTCAAGCATTTCTACGAGCAAGATGGCAAAACTGTTCGCAACGACGAAGCCCTGATGACCGACTTCACTGACGAGGCGAACGATGCGGTCCTCTTCGGCGGATGGCTGGACTACCTTCTCGTCACGAAGCGGCTGCCCGTGGAAGCCCAAGTGTTTCAAGTCTGGTGGTATGCGATGAACCCGAAGAGCATGAACCCAGACGTCGACCCCTCGCGATGGCTGGCGATGTTTTCCAAGATCGACACACAACCTCGACAGGAGCAGAAACGCCGTCTCCGGCGTGCCGTCGAGAAATGGCGAAACAACAAGGAAATTTTGCGCGATCCAAGAACTGAGCTGGGGCCGCTATCGCCCAGCGCGGCGCGATGAACAGCGATTACGACATTGAGGGCGCGATCTTCATTCGCTTCGCGATGATCGGTGGTCTTGAACGGCCTCGCGGCGAAGGGCGCGGTCAGCAATGCCTTCCTTCATGGAAGCGGGAGGGTTTGGGTGCGGTCGCCGAATCCGGCAATCAGAAGCACCGCGCCAAGCAGGACCGAGAAGATTGTCCATGCCCGCGTGTACGCGAGTAGCGGCCTCACTATTCCGATGTAGGAGCGCGGAATGGCCAGCAGCGCGAGCCCCTCTATAAAGGAAGCCCAGCCGATCACCGAGATGACGATTTGCAACAGCGTGCCCCACAGCGGATGGATTAGGATAACGAGGGAGCCGAACAGGATGGCGATAAAGGCGATCGCCAGACTGAGGCCCGGTGAGGCTTCAAATTCATCGAACATGCGCCGCCAATCGTTCGGGCGAAGTAGGCCGCCGATGCCTGTCGCGATCGACATCATGCCAATCAAAACGGCCAGTAGGCCTGTTGTTGATAGGGCAGTCATCGCGGCTCTCCTTCATCCACTGTGGAACCGGGCGTAATGATGCCCACCAAGGTTCTTGTCCGCAATGGGTTGGATTTGTTCATAGGTGCCGAAGGATGACGGCGCAAATATACGACATTGAGGGCGCGATCTTCATTCGCTTCGCGATGATCGGTCGTCCGGTCCTCAATGGCCTTGCGGCGAAAGGTCAGCGGCGCAAACGTGACGAGCAATGCGCGACGTGGTTCGCCCGCGATATCGTCAACTCGCTGCGGCGGCAGATCGGCTTCCGGCGGCAGGGCGAGAAGGTCGAGGACGGCACCGTTGAGGAATTTCTGGCTGAGGCGATTTGGGAAATCCCGCTCGGGAACTTCGTCGTGCTCGTCGGCATCGATGCGACGCGGAGGGATTCCGTGAAGCGCTTTATTGCGAAGCGGCTGGCGGAGCGGCTCACCGCCGAATTCGAGATCGTGGACGATTCGGCGTTCTATCACGGCCATACAGGGACAGGACCGCTCGGGCCGAAGCAAACCTAATCGGCGATCCGCTCCTCGCCGGTCGCCAGATTGCGCCGCCTGCCGGACTTCGGATGGCGGCGCTCGATAAGCTTGATGTCGCCGGTTAGTCAGCGCGGCCTTGCTTTGTGGCCGCCTTCAGCATGCCATCCGGCCCTCTTCCGTCAGACAGCGAACTATGCTCAATTCGCAAGCCGGGTCTTGAGGGGAATGGACATGAGAAGGCGTAGGCTGGTAGTCGCCGGGATTGTGGTCGCGGTGCTGTGTGGTGCCATTTACCAAGCAGCATATGGTGCGCATGCCTACGCCAGCTTCCAAGGCCCTTGCCCTTTGGAAAGGCCGATTAATGTCGTCATCCGGAATTGGAGCGCAAAGCGCGTCGTCAGCGAGCGCTTGCTTCCGAAGCTTTGGAAAGACGGGCGCAGCACTAATATTCTCTCTCACACGCAGCCTTTCGAGCACGACAGGATTGTCGAGCCATTCTCGTCCGCGACCGTTTGCTTCCCCGACCTCTATTTAGAGCTTCCGACCATCAGCACGCCGGAAGGGGAATGGAATCTCAAGGACCAGCTTGAACAAGTGAACTGGCTGAACAATCGTATCAAGGATACTGAACTTCGCTTGGAATACACCCTGCGCACCGAATGGCCTTGGTGATCTTCGCTGGCCAGATCACGGCCATACCGGCACCGGCCCGTTGGGGCCGAGGAAATAGGCCCAGAACTAGGGATACTAAAACAGGAGAAGGGGTACTAAGTTACTATAGTACCCCCCTCGCTAAGTCTTTGATTTTAAAAGGCTTTGGTGGGCCCGGAGGGACTCGAACCCCCAACCAAGCGGTTATGAGCCGCCGGCTCTAACCATTGAGCTACAGGCCCTTGCCGGTGATCTGCCGGTGACCGCGAACCAATGGTAATTCGCGGCTCGCAATGGCTCTAGCGGAAAACCTATTTGACGACAAGCCATTGCCGCAATGCCTACACAATCGATAAGCAAGAGTTCGACATAAAACAACCGGAGAGAAATAACCATGATTTCTACACGCATCGTCCGCACGGTTCATGTGGCTGCCATGGCCGCTGCCTTTGCGGGCACTTTTGCGGTCGCCGCTGTGGCGGCTGAGGGCGACGGCACAAAGAGCGGCGCCAACGGGCGTCCCGAGGGTATGCGGGGCCGGCAGGCGCTGATCAAGGTCTCCGGTGAGGGCCGTGCAACTGCGGCGCCCGACATGGCGATCGTGCAATTGAGCGTCGTCAAGGATGCCAAGAGCGCGCGTGAGGCGCTCGACGCCAACAACAAAGCGATGGCAGACGTGCTCTCGGCACTCAAGCAAGGCGGCATTGCCGAGCGCGACCTGCAGACCAGCGGCTTCGCCATCACCCCGCAATACAACTACCCGCAGGGCAACGACGGCAGCAACCGGCCGCCGGAACTCGTCGGCTATCAGGTCGTCAACGGTGTCACCGTGCGCGTGCGCGATCTGAGCAATCTCGGCGAAGTGCTCGACAAATCCGTGACCCTCGGCATCAACCAGGGCGGCGGCATCGAATTTACCAAGGACAAGCCCGACGAAGTCATCACCGAGGCCCGCAAGGCGGCAGTGGCCGACGCGATCGTCAAGGCGAAGGTCCTGGCGGAGGCGGCCGGCGTCTCGCTCGGCCGGCTGATCGAGATTTCGGAACAAGCCCCCCGCCCGGAACCGGTTCCGATGGTGCGCACGATGGCCAAGGAATTCGCCGCCGATGCCGTTCCGATCACGACCGGCGAAAATGCTTACAACGTCACCGTCAACGTGACTTTCGCTATCGAGCAGTGATGCGTTACTGCATGCATCCCTAAATCGAAATCGATTTAAGGAATGCAGCAATTCAAAGTGCTACGGCGACCCTTGCGCGTCCAATTGGACGCGTGGCGCTCGAGGCCCGGCGCGGAGCAGGACACGCCGTCATAGACAAAGCCCCGGCGAATTTGCATCGCGCGGGGCTTTCGCAACCCTCACGGTTTCCGTGAGTGCACATTTCCGCCAACCGGGGAAGACGGTGCAAAAATCCGTCAGCTTACCAGCGGCCGATCACCGGGCATCCGCGCACATTCGCGAAGTAGATTGTCTCGCGGTAACCATGGCGGCGGCCCTCGACGATAACCTTGCGCCGCGCGACATTGGCGACATGGGCCCGGCGTAGACCGAGATCACGTGCCTTTTCAACGGCAAGCCACCGCTCACAACGGCCGCGGCGCCCGCCGTCCCAGCGGGGGCGATCCCGGCGCCAGTCGCGGTCGTAGTAGTCGCGGTCGTAGTCACCGTAGTAGTCACCGTAGTAGTCACGGTACTGGACATCGACGGCGCGCGGCGAGCCGAACTGGAATATCACCGAGTCAGCGGAAGCCGTGGTGGCTGCACTCGCAAGACCGGTCAGCCCGATGACGGCAGCAACCGCGGCATTTACGAGGAATTTTCTCATGGCCTTTCTCCGGCGTAGCGAAGGATTCAAAACTGGCGATTACCGCTCTCAACGATTGAGCCAACTATAGTCCGGATAAACTGAACGCTACCGGAACCCTCCGTTCATGTGCTGTTCAGGTTGACGAACCCGTATGGACGAAACGCGCAGCAAAGCGATTCGTTCGCTTACGACCGCGCCCGCTTCGGGCCTGATCCAAAGAGAAAAGCACGCGGACATTCAGCACGTTACGCGAGTGACGCCTCAACCCGCCAGTTCCCGCTCGAAGATGCGTAGATTGCGATAGTGGCTGAGGCGCGTGATGACGCCATCTTCGATTTCGAAGATGAAAACGCTCGGAATGGCGTAGACTTGGCCCGAGGCCTCGGGGAAGCCCGGCATGGTCTTGCGATAGGTGCCGCGTGCGGTCATGTCGGCGGCGACCCGCTGCCCGAAGGCATCATGCATCAGCACGATATCGCTGAATGTCTCGTCGAAATGGCTGAGATAGTTCGCCATCCAGCTCCTCAGCGGGCCGACGCCCACGGTTCGCTGGCCGGTCAGCGAGTCAAGGGCGACATCCTCGTCGACGAGGCGGGAAAGCGTATCGAAATCGCGGCCGTTGACGGCCTCGATGAAACGGCTGGCGATGGTCTGCACGTCTGTCATCGTCTTTCCCTGAAGCTGTCTGGTCACTTACTGTACCGCAGAATGGCCGGCCGAAGCAGAACTGAGTTGAGCGCCGATCACGCGCCAAGGTGAAGGACGACTTCGCGCCGGTGCGGGCGATCGCGATGCTCGAACAGAAAGAGCCCCTGCCAGGTGCCGAGCACCATACGCGCACCCCTTACCGGGATGCCGAGCGAGACCTGGGTGAGCGCCGCCTTGATATGCGCCGGCATGTCGTCCGGTCCCTCCTGGGTGTGGACGATCCAGCGCATCGTAGGATCGGAGGAAGGCGGCACCAGGCGACCGAAGAACTCGCTGAGATCACGTTTTACATCCGGGTCGGCGTTTTCCTGGATGAGCAAGGATGCGGACGTATGACGGACGAACACGGTGAGGAGTCCCTCCGCGGTGCCTGATTGCCGCACGAAATCGGCGGCAGCATCGGTGAACTCATAGAGTCCCTGGCCACGAGTGGCGATGGTGATGACAGTCTGCGGCATTTGCGGCTCTTCCCGTGCGGCGAACACATCCTTCAATGGAATAAACTTAGGAAAAATATCCAAGAGGTCAAAATTCGGCAGCCCACGCGGGAAGAGCAAATGGCAGGGGCCTACCTTGCCTGCCGGCGGAAGCGCGGCCCCTTGCCCGCTACAGCTCTAAGAACGGTTCGAAGCCCCCATAAATCAGGCGCTTGCCGTCGAAGATGGACTTCCACTCGTCGCCCTGAAGCCGCGGATCGGCCATGACCTTGGCAACGATCGCATCCCGATCCTGGCGCGACCCGTAGACGACCCAGGAGAAAACCACCGTCTCGTCGTCCTTCGCCTGCACCGCGCGCGGAAAGGACGTCAGTTCTCCATAGGGTACGTCGTCCGCCAGGCACTCGACATAGTTGAGTGCACCATGTTCCTTCCAGACGTCGCCCGCCCGGCGTGCGAGCGCCTTGTAATCCTCGACCTTCGCCTTCGGCACCGCGACGAGAAAACCATCAACATAGGCCATTTCATCTCCTCCTATTAGGCTGGATAGGCAAAGGACGATTGAAGCGTAAAGGTTCCGACAGCCGACGATGATTTTTCGTCATCCATCCACGAGGATGAGGTCGCTTTTGCTGGCGTGTGGGCGAGTGGCGCAGAATGCGCCGATTGCCTGTTACGAACCGCAGCCGCGCAGTTGCTGCGCGTAGAGCGTCGCCATGCCGGAGGCGCGCTTTGCGCCTGTCTGCGCCGTTTGGCTCCAGTTTCCGCGCGCGTAGCCGCCATGGCCGTGGTAGTAGGCAATGTAGAGCCGATAAGGGTCGTTGAGCGCGATGCCGTTCTGCCGGTGGCTTTGATTGTGGTACCAGGCAATGAAGCGGATCGCGTCGGCGAAATCCGTCCGGCGTGCCGTCCAGCGTCCGGTTTCGGTCTGGTAGCGCGCCCAAGTGCCGTCGAGCGCCTGCGAATATCCATAGGCGGACGAGACACGCGTCCAGGGAATGAACCCGAAGAGCTTTGTGCGCGGCGGCCGTGCATTGTGCCGGAAACCGGACTCCGTATAGATCGTCGCCATCAGCACCGGCACCGGCACGCCATATTCGCGCTCCGCCGCGTAGGCGGCCCGGCGCCAATTGTTGAAAAGACCGTCTCGCTGCTCGAAAACCGCGCAGGCGTTCCGGGTGTCCTTCGGCACCGTTCCGCAGCCGGCCAGCAACAGGAGGACGACGACAAAAACGCAACGCATCGCGGAACCTCTCGTTTGCGAGAGATTGATAAAGCGTAAATCTTAAGGATCGGTTTTGAGGCGAAGTTGAATGACCGCCAGAATGACAGCCCTCCTGCCATTGCTCGCCGTGCTTGTCGGCGCCTCTCCGGCGGCGGCACGGGCCGGCAACACGCAGGATCTATACGTGAGCGACGCGATCGTCACCGGCACCGGCGAGAAGAACCGGGAAGTCGGCTTTCGCGAATGCCTGGGCGAAGTCCTCGTCAAGGCCTCGGGCGACCAACGCGTGCTGGCCGCACCAGCACTCGCGCCACTCATCGAACGCGCCGGCAGCTTCGTCGCGTCCTTTGCCTATCGCGATCGGCTGGCAGCTATCCCGATCCACGACGAACAGGGCACGCACGACCGGCCGCACGACCTGACCTGTCGTTACGAGCCGGCAATGATCGACCGGTTGCTTGGCACGCTCGGAAGCAGGCCCTGGCCGCAGCCGCGCCCGAGGATTGCCGTCCTTCTCGCCGTCCACGACAGAAGCGCAGCTTCATGCTGACGAGCGATGGCGACGAGAGCCCCTACATGGCCGAGTCGCTCGCCGCCGCGACTGTACCTCTCGCGCTTGAAGCAAGGCTGCCGACGCGGAGGACGCTTGCCACGGAAATGGTTGGACTCGACGTCCTGTCGAGCGAAGAGGCGGCGCAGTTGGAACGGCTGGCAACAAAGATCGGCGGCGATACCGTGCTCGCCGGGACGCTCTCCTGGAGCGACGAGGCGCTCGGCTGGATTGCCGACTGGCAACTGACGAGCGCCGGGAAGACGCACCGGCGGCAAATACGCGGCGTCAGCTTCGATGACGCGTTTCGCAACGCGATCCGCGGCGCGGCGCAAATCCTGTCGGGCAACGGCGCGCCTTGAAGCCGGAAGGGGCAGTGAGTCGCAAGATGATAGTCACCGCCCCGCCCGAGCATCGACGTCGAAATCATTCCACCATTTCATTGAAATAGTGGAATGAGCCAACTGCTTGAAACGATGCAATCTAGCCGAGCGTGCCGATCAGTTCACGGTAGGCGGCTTCCGGAAATGCCTTCAATGTGCGGGTGCGCACATTGCCATTCATCCCGAGCGTCAACGCAAACCGTGCGGCAACCGCGTCGTCGGGCGCTTCGCAGACTGCGACCATGTCGTATTCGCCCATGGTCAGATAAAAGTCCTTGAAGGACCCGCCCATTTCGGAAAGTACCTTCCTGGCAGCATCCAGCCGCTTCGGAGACTCGCGTACATTCTTGATACCTTGCTCGGTCCAATTGAGAAGCACGACATAAGTGGTCATCTCACACCTCCCCACAGAGCATCCCGCTTTCGGATGAAAACGAACAAAATGCCCCGGATTCAAAGGACTAGCGGGATGAGGAAATGTGTACGCGGCCCCGCATCCCGCTCTCACTCATTGTGATCTCGCGCGCCGATGATGCGTTCATTGCATGGGCGCTCTCGGTTCACGCCCGCGGTGCGTCCTCTCCTGCGTCGCGGGCTCGCTGCGAGCCGCAAAGTATAATCCCGTGGTCATGGGCGAACAAGCGCGGCCGGCACAGGATGCTTCCGCAAAACGGAAAGATGGCCGCGCAAAAAAGCCGGGCGCGAAGCCCGGCTCTTTTGACATCTCTATAGCGCTTGGCTTAGCTGTCGAGGAACGACCGCAGCTTGCGCGACCGGCTCGGATGCTTGAGCTTTCTCAGCGCCTTCGCTTCGATCTGGCGGATACGTTCGCGGGTAACCGAGAACTGCTGGCCGACCTCTTCGAGCGTGTGGTCCGTGTTCATGCCGATGCCGAAGCGCATGCGCAGCACACGCTCCTCGCGCGGCGTCAGCGAAGCGAGAACGCGGGTCGTCGTTTCACGCAGGTTCGCCTGGATGGCGGCGTCGATCGGCAAGAGCGCGTTCTTGTCCTCGATGAAATCGCCGAGGTGTGAATCTTCCTCGTCACCGACCGGCGTTTCGAGCGAGATCGGCTCCTTGGCGATCTTCAGCACCTTGCGCACCTTCTCGAGCGGCATGGCGAGCTTTTCGGCCAATTCCTCCGGCGTCGGCTCGCGGCCGATCTCGTGCAGCATCTGGCGCGAGGTACGAACGATCTTGTTGATCGTCTCGATCATGTGCACCGGAATGCGGATCGTGCGGGCCTGGTCGGCGATCGAACGGGTGATCGCCTGCCGGATCCACCAGGTGGCATAGGTCGAGAACTTGTAGCCGCGGCGGTACTCGAACTTGTCGACAGCCTTCATCAGGCCGATGTTGCCTTCCTGGATGAGATCGAGGAATTGCAGGCCGCGGTTCGTGTACTTCTTGGCGATCGAAATGACGAGACGCAGATTGGCCTCGACCATCTCCTTCTTGGCGATGCGTGCTTCGCGCTCGCCCTTCTGGACCATCGAAACGATGCGGCGGAACTCGGCGATGGAAATACCGGTTTCCGTCGCGAGATTCTGGATCTCCTGGCGGATATCCCGGATCGTCTGGTTCTCGGCCTTGGCAAACTCTTTCCAGCCCTTGCCGGCGAGATTGCTGATCGACTTCATCCAGTTCGGGTCGAGCTCGGCGCCTGAATACTGTTCCAGGAACGAGTCGCGCTTGACGCCGTAGGACTCTGCAAGGCGCAACAGCCGGCCTTCGTTCTGCATCAGGCGCTTCGAAATGTCGTAAAGCTGCTCGACCAGCGCATCGATGCGGTTCTGGTTGAGTGACAGCGACTTCACCGCCTTGATCAGCTCGTCCTTCAGCTCCTTGTAGCGGCGCTCCTGCGCCGGCGACAGCGTGCCGGTCGCGGCAAGGCGTGCTTCCACCTGCTGGTCCTGCAGCTTGCGAAGCTTCTTGTAGGTCTCGGCGATGATGTCGAGCGTTTCCATCACCTGCGGGCGCAGTTCCGCTTCCATTGCGGCCAACGAAAGGTTCGATTCATCATCGTCCTCTTCTTCTTCCTCGGGCGGCTGACCATCGCCGCCGACATTGGTGATGTCGTCGTCATTGGCAGCGGCCGCGCGCGTCTTGCGCACCTTCTCCTTCTCTTCGGCCGCCTTGCGGTCGGCCTCGATCTTTTCCGGGCTCTGGAACTGCGGGGCAGCCTTCGCCTCGGGACCGGAATAGGTCGTTTCGAGATCGATGATCTCGCGCAGAAGCGTCTGACCCTCGTTCAGTTCGTCACGCCAGATGATCAGCGCCTGGAAGGTAAGCGGGCTCTCACAGAGACCGGCAATCATCGTCTCGCGGCCGGCCTCGATGCGCTTAGCGATCGCAATTTCGCCTTCGCGGGAAAGAAGTTCGACCGAACCCATCTCCCGCAGATACATGCGCACCGGATCGTCGGTGCGATCGGTCGGCTCCTTCTTCTTGCCGGTCGCAAGCGCGGTGCCGCCGGAGGTGGTGAGTTCACCGCCCTCGCCGTCGCCGTCATCGCCGCCGTCTTCGTCGTCGCCGCCACCGGCAGCTTCCTCGGCTTCTTCATCTTCGATGACATTGATGCCCATGTCGGAGAGCATGGCCATCGTGTCTTCGATCTGTTCGGAGGTGACTTCCTCGGACGGCAGGACTGAATTCAGTTCGTCCATCGTCACGTAGCCGCGCTTCTTGGCGGCCTTGATCATCTTCTTGACAGCGTCGTCCGAAAGGTCGAGAAGCGGGCCGTCCGGAGCGCCTTCGCGTTCAACGTCTGCTTCTTCGTTTTCTTTGACTTTAGTTGCCATTTATTCGTCGCTTTCCTTGTCGCAACCAGCGTGCGCCTGGTGCCAATGCCGCTTCGAGGTTCGGGCGCCGCGCACCCGCCACCGAATCATTTCCCCTGACGTAACGGGATGATGTTTAATTCCTGATTAACCACGATCGCGATCGCGGTTGAGCGGGCAGGCTTCGACAGCCCTGCCACTGAAACGTCTCAGGCATGATTTTCCTATCCGCCGTCCGTGTCGCCATTTCTGCTTGAAATGGTGATTCCCAGAATTTTTGATCCCGTCAAGCATTTCCGGTGAAAAACCGCGTAAATCGGCAAAAAACGCTTCTCCGCGGGTTTTTGCGCTGTTTATCAGCTTTCGCTCAAGATGTAGGAGCGGTCAAAAAAAAGACAAGGGTGGCGCCGGCTTTCCGGAGACTGAAGTCGGGAAGGCGGCCGCTGGAGCATCCTGCGGCCCGCCTTACCACGAGATCGAGATTCAGTTTTGGCTCACAAATTGATCCGGGCGCGCGCGTTCGCGGCGCCTACCAGTCCATCACGACCTTGCCGGAGTTTCCGGACCGCATCGCCTCAAATCCCTCGCGGAAATCATCGATGCCGATCCGATGGGTGATGACTGGCGAGAGGTCCAAGCCTCCTTGGACGAACGCGATCATCTTGTACCAGGTCTCGAACATTTCGCGGCCATAGATGCCCTTCAGGTTGAGCATCTTGAAGATGACCTTGTTCCAGTCGATTTCGAAGCCAGCCGGTGCTATGCCGAGGATGGCGATCTTGCCGCCATTGTTCATCTTGTCGATCATGTCGCGGAACGCCGGCGCCGCGCCCGACATTTCGAGACCGACATCGAAACCTTCGGTCATGCCGATCGATCGCATCACGTCGGCGAGGTTTTCCTTGGACGCATCGACGACATAATCGATGCCGACCTTGCGGGCGAGTGCGAGGCGCGTCGGGTTGATGTCGGTGATCACTACCTTGCGCGCGCCCGAGCGCTTAGCGACGAGCGCGCCCATGATACCGATCGGTCCCGCCCCGGTGACGAGCACGTCCTCGCCGACGAGATCGAAGGAAAGCGCCGTGTGCACCGCATTACCGAAGGGATCGAAGATGGCGGCGATCTCATCCGGCACATCGTCGGGTATCGACACGACATTATATTCCGGGATACAGACGAACTCGCCGAACGAGCCCGGACGGTTGACGCCGACGCCAAGCGTGTTGCGGCAGAGGTGCCCCCTGCCCGCCCGGCAATTACGGCACTTGCCGCAGACGATGTGGCCTTCGCCCGAAACGCGTTCACCGACGTGATACTTGGTAACGGCGGAGCCGACTTCGGCGATCTCGCCCATGAACTCGTGGCCGACGACCATCGGCACAGGGATCGTCTTTTGCGCCCACTGGTCCCAGTTCCAGATGTGGACGTCGGTGCCGCAGATCGCCGACTTCTTCACCCGGATCAAGACATCGTTGGGGCCTACTTCCGGAACGGGAACCCGCTCCATCCAGAGACCGACTTCCGGCTTCGTCTTGACCAGCGCCTTCATCATGTTCGTCATCGCAGGATCCTCACTCGCCCCTCATCCTAACTCCTCAAATCACACCAAGTTCGCGACCGACCTCTTCGAAGACCGCGATCGCGCGCCGGACATCCTGCTCGCTGTGGGCGGCCGACATCTGGGTGCGAATGCGCGCCTGTCCCCGCGGCACCACCGGGAAGGAGAAGCCGATGACATAGACGCCCTTATCGAGCATCCGGGCGGCCATCTCCTGGGCGAGCGCCGCGTCACCGAGCATGACGGGAATGATCGGATGCCCTTCGCCGGCAAGCGTAAAGCCGAGCTTCGACATTTCAGCGCGGAACAGCGCGGCGTTCGCGTAAAGCCGTTGGCGCAGCTCATCGCCGTTCTCGATCAGATCGAAAACCTTGAGCGAAGCGGCGGCGATGACGGGTGCCAGCGTGTTGGAGAAAAGATAGGGCCGCGAGCGCTGCCGCAGCCATTCGACGACTTCGGCCTTGGCCGAGGTGTAGCCGCCGGAAGCGCCACCAAGCGCCTTGCCGAGCGTGCCGGTGATGATATCGATCCTGCCCTCGACGCCGCAATGCTCGGCGGATCCGCGGCCGTGCTTGCCGACGAAACCGACTGCATGGCTGTCGTCGACCATGACCATCGCATTGTATTTCTCAGCGAGATCGCACACGCCCTGAAGGTTGGCGATGATGCCGTCCATCGAGAAGACGCCGTCGGTGGCGATCAGCTTGAAGCGGCTGCCTTCGGCCTTCTTCAACTCCTCCTCGAGCGCCGCCATATCGTTGTTGGCGTAACGGAAGCGCTTCGCCTTGGAGAGGCGCACGCCGTCGATGATCGAAGCATGGTTCAACGCATCGGAGATGACCGCGTCTTCCTCTCCGAGTAAAGTCTCGAACAGCCCGCCATTGGCGTCGAAGCAGGAGGAATAAAGGATCGTATCCTCCATTCCGAGGAAAGAGGAGATGCGCGCTTCGAGCTGCTTGTGCTCTTCCTGCGTGCCGCAGATGAAGCGCACCGACGCCATGCCGTAGCCGTATCGATCGAGCGCCTTCTTGCCGGCCTCGGCAAGCTCTTCGTTATCCGCCAGGCCGAGATAGTTGTTGGCGCAGAAGTTCAACACGCGATCGCCGGACGCCACCTCGATTTCGCCCGCCTGCTTCGAGGTGATGACTCGCTCCGATTTATAGAGACCGGCCGATTTCAGGCCTTCGAGTTCGGAACGAAGATGGGACAGAAAGGCTTGGGTCATGGCGGCCGCTCTCGCTGTATGAAGGACGTTCGAACCGGGGCACCGCGCTTTCGCACGCTGTGGAACCCGACATCTTGAATCTGCGCATAGACTCCTGCGAAGCTCGATTTCGAACTTAACTGGAGCGTTAGACGACTACCACGACAACCCGCCTCTTGCAGCAATTTCCAGCGCCCTCGGAGGACCGGAACGCATGGACCGGCGAAAACGACAGGGGCTTTCACGCAGGGCGCCGCCTGCGGATACTTTCTGTCTCCAGGGGCGCCTCAGGCGACATTTTCACTCGCGAGATGCGGTGCGGCCCACGGGGCGGGCTGAGGCTGCCTATCCGTCGAGGTAGCCGTCGATGACGGCCAGGAATGCCTCGCCGTAGCGCTCGCGCTTGCTCTCGCCGATCCCGGGAATGTCGAGAAGGTCGTCGAAATCGCGCGGACGCTGCTTCGCCAGCGCGATCAACGTCGTGTCCGGGAAGACGACATAGGGTGGCACGTTCAGTTCCTTGGCGATCGAGAACCGCTCGGCGCGCAAGCGCTCGAAGAGTTCGAGATCGGAACCGGCGAGATCGGCTCTCTCGCGCTGCGCGCCGGACTTCGCCGTTCGGGCGGCCTTGCCAGAGGTCGGCCTGTCCTTGCGGAAGAAGACCTGGCGCTCGCGTTTGAAGACAGCGCGCGCCTCGGGCTCGAGCTGGAGCGCCCCGAAGGCGGAATGATCGACCCGGACGATGCCGGCAGCGAGCAGCTGCCGGAACACCGATTGCCACGTGCGCGCCGGCAGATCCTTGCCGGCACCGAAGACCGGCATGTCAACATGACCGAAGCGCTCGGTTTTCTCGTTGACCGTGCCCATAAGCACATCGATCACGTGGCCGGCGCCGAAGCGCTCGCCGGTCCGATAGACGGCTGCAAGTGCCTTGATCGCGGCTTCGGTACCGTCCCAGGTCTCCACCGGCTTCAGGCAGGTGTCGCAATGGCCGCAGCGGCCGGGATGCGTCTCGCCGAAATGCGCAAGGATAGCCTGCCGACGGCAACCCGCGGTCTCGCAGATCGCAAGCAGCGCATTGAGCTTCGCCCGCTCGATGCGCTTGATCTCCTCCGCGGCGCCGCCCTCATCGATCATCCTCCGACGCTGGATGACATCGGCCATGCCATAGGCCATCCAGACCTCCGAGGGCAACCCGTCGCGCCCCGCGCGCCCGGTCTCCTGGTAATAGGCTTCGACCGAGCCCGGCAGATCGAGGTGGGCGACGTAGCGGACATCCGGCTTGTCGATTCCCATGCCGAAGGCGACCGTCGCAACGAGGCAAAGGTCCTCCTCCTTCAGGAAGGCGTCCTGATGGGCATCACGCAGGACGCGGTCCATCCCGGCATGATAGGGAAGTGCGCGCACACCTTGCGCATTCAACCATTCCGCCGTGTCCTCGACCTTGGCGCGCGACAGGCAATAGACGATGCCGCTCGATCCCTTGAAGCGGGAGAGGAAGCGGAGGAGTTGCTGGCGCGGCTGGTCACGCTCGACGATCTCATAGGCGATGTTCGGCCGGTCGAAGCTGGTGGTGAAGACCTTCGCTCCGGTGAGCGCCAGCCGTTCGACGATATCGTCGCGGGTATGCGGATCCGCCGTGGCCGTGAGTGCGATGCGCGGCACGCCGGGAAAGCGCGACGCGAGACAATCCAGGCCGCGATACTCAGGCCGGAAATCGTGGCCCCACTGCGAGACGCAATGGGCCTCGTCGATCGCGAACAGCGCAATCTCCATATCGCCGATCATTTCGGCAAAACCGTCAGTGACGGCGCGCTCCGGCGTGACATAGAACAGGTCGAGCGCGCCCGCCGAAAGCGCACGGCGAACCGCGATCGCCTCGTCGCGGGTCAGAGAGGAATTCAGCGCAGCGGCATGGATGCCGAGCTGCTTCAGCGCCTCGACTTGGTCGCGCATCAAGGCAATCAGCGGTGATACGACGATGCCAACGCCCCTTCGGCAAAGCGCCGGGATCTGGAAGCAGAGCGATTTGCCCGCCCCCGTCGGGAAGAGCACCACCGCATCGCCGCCTGCTACCACATGCTCGACCACGTCCTGCTGCTGGCCACGGAAGGCGGAATAGCCATAGACGCGTTTCAGAACGTCGAGAGGATTGGCAACGCCTTCGCTTTCGAACAGGCGCGCGGCGGAAGCATTGTCGTTATGAGGCATGGAATCGCTTTCGTCGGGCGCTGATTATGGAGTTTGGGCAGGTGGGATGTAAACCGCTTGAAGACTCGAACGAGAGCATCGCCTCGCTTCGCAGCTAACGCCCCCTGCCCTCTCCCCGCAAGCGGGGCGAGGGTAGACTCGCCGCCGGCACTGTACTCAATCGCAAATCCTAACCGCGATGGTTACGGCCCGGTGGACGAGAGGGCGCTGCAACGTCCCTTCTCCCCGCCTGCGGAGAGAAGGTCGCGGCAGCGGGATGAGGGGCGGCCTCAGGCGGGTCTCCTACCGCGCAGCCGGACCCTTCACTCGGCCGGAGAGCACGCCGAAGCCTTCGATGATGGCTTCCTGGTTCTCAAGCCGCGTCACTTCGAGCTGGACTTCCTGGAGCGTCCTCAGCAACTGCGGCACGACCTCGAGGTCCCCCTCCTCGGTGGCGTGGGCCAGTTCACGCTCCAGTTCGCGCCGCTGCCAATGGAGGGCTTTGCTGCGCCTGTGGAGGGCAAGCGCCTGAAGGTAACCTTCGCGCGCATCCTCTGGCGCCGCCGCGACCGTTGCCGTCCACAGCCGGGCATAGCGGACCTGCTGATCGAGTGCCGCGATCAATGTGGCGAAGCCCTCCGCCTCCAGTTGCTCGATGAGGATCTCGCGCGTCAGCCGCGGCCCGTTTGCCGCTGCAGCATTCAACACCGTCGCCCAGCAGCGCTGCAGATCGTGGTGATCGAACTCGATGGTCGATATCTCGTCGTACTCATCGAAGAGCAATTGCGGATGGTTGACGATGGTAAGCGCCAGAACGCTTTCGCGCAGCACTGGCGGGCGAACCGAGCGGTCCGCTTTCAACAACTGGTTAAGCTTGGAACTGGCGGCAGTGCCGGCTTCAACAATCGCGCCCATAACCGGATCGGGAGCCGCGGTTCTTCTGGCACTCTGGCGCCCGCCCCGCTCGAACGGCCGCCGTTCATTCCTGAACGGCGCACTGCCCTGCAGAAAGGCATTGAGGCGGTCGCGCATGTCCTGGCCATAGTGGCGGCGCACGCTTTCGTCGGCGATGACGGACGTCACCTGCCTCAGCCGCGCTTCGAGTTCGGCGCGTTTTTCCGGCGTGTCGAATGCGCCGCCCTGAACTTCGCGCAGCCACACCATTTCAGCGAGCGAGCGCGCATTACCGAGCACCTTGTCGAAAGGTTCGCGCCCGTCATGGCGGACGAGATCGTCCGGGTCCTTGCCGTCGGGAAGCATGGCGAAGCGGACCGATCGTCCGGGCTTCAAGTGGGGAAGCGCCAGATCGACCGCGCGGTTGGCGGCGCGGATGCCCGCCCCGTCGCCATCGAAGCAGAGCACCGGCTGCGGCGTCATCTTCCAGAGAAGATCGAGCTGGTTTTCCGTGAGTGCGGTTCCAAGCGGCGCCACGGCATTCTCGATGCCGGCCTGATGGAGGGCGATCACGTCCATGTAGCCTTCGACGGCGATGATCGTGCCCGCCCCATCGGCGCCCTGCGAAGCCCGCCGAGCGCGCGCGAAATTGAAGAGCACGTTGCCCTTGTGGAAGAGCTCCGTCTCATTCGAATTCAGATATTTGGCCGGCGCGTCCGGCGACATGGCGCGGCCGCCGAAGGCGATCACTTTCTCGCGCGCCGAAAGGATCGGAAACATGATGCGATCGCGGAAACGGTCGTAGGAGACGGGCACGTCGGGCCCATGCACGACGAGACCGCAGGCTTCGATCTGCTCCTTGCCGACGCCCTTGCCGGCCAGAAATTCCTTGAGCGCATTGCGGCTGTCGGGCGCAAAGCCCAATCGAAACGTCTCGATCGTACGCCCGGTCAGCCCCCGCTCGCGTAGATAGGCCCGTGCCTTGGCGCCGTTCGCCGTCTGGAGCTGGTCCTGGAAGAACTGCGTCGCCATTTCCATGACGTCGAGCAGGCTGGTGCGTTCCTTCTCGCGCCGCTCGGCCTGCGGGTCGGGCTGCGGCATGGCGACGCCGGCCATGTCCGCAATCTGCTGCACCGCTTCAGGGAAGCTCAGGCCTTCAAGGTCCGTCAGAAAGCGGAAGTGGTCGCCGGAAACGCCGCAGCCGAAGCAGTGATAGCGGCCCTTGCGGTCCTCGCAATGGAAGCTCGGCGACTTCTCGCCGTGAAAGGGGCAACAGGCCCAGTAGTCGCCGCGTGACACATTGGTCTTGCGCCGGTCCCAGGTGACGCGCTTGCCGACCACGTCCGAAATCGGAACGCGATCGCGTATCTCGTCGAGGAAGGACTGTGAAAAGCGCATGGATAGCCGATACCCTTAGCGGGCCTCCCATACAAGCAATAGGGGCGGGCGAAGTCGTAGCGGCGATCCGCGGTGCCCGCAATTCACAGGGTAGATGTCACACGCCGAAGCGAGAAGCCGGTCGGCACCGGCGTGGAAGGCGATACGCCCGCCGCAAAGCGGGCGTAGACTTACTTCAGCAATTCCTTGACGAGGCCGGAAGCCTTGGCGAAGTCCATTTGGCCCGGATAGCGCTCCTTCAGCGCATTCATGCACTTGCCCATGTCGCGAAGGCCGTGGGCGCCCGTCTCCTGGACAATGGCGGCACAGGCCTGCTTGACCTTGTCCTCGGAAAGCTGTTCGGGCAGGAATTGGTTGATAACGGCGATTTCCTGACGTTCCTGCTCGGCGAGTTCGGGGCGCCCGCCCTCATCATAAATGCGGGCGGATTCTTCGCGCTGTTTGATCATCTTGGCGAGGATCTGCATGATCTCGTCATCCCCGACCGGATCCTTGCCCTGGCCGCGATTGGCAATGTCGCGGTCCTTGATCGCCGCCTGAATCAGCCGGACGGTCGATGTGCGCCGCGTGTCCTTTGCCTTAAGTGCCTCTTTCAATGCGTTCGCGATGTGGTCGCGCATGTCCTTACTCCATGTCGAAACCGGCCCGCGGAGCTGGTGCCCGGAACCGGTCCGATTACGTCGTTGTTGTCGTCCTCTTAAACCAGTGCGGCAGGTGCAATCAAACGGATTACGCAACCAATTGAATTATAAGGAATTTTATTTCCTTGCAATTCCTGGCTGCCGGTTGACCCGGCTGAGGCCTTTCGCTATTTTCCGGCACCTGCACGAACATCGGCATGAACCTTTTCTCGCGGGGTTTCCGCGCGCCATGCCGCATGTAAATTGAAATGGCGCTGAACCGACCGGCTTTCAAGCCTCGCTTTCCGCCGCAACGGGATAGGAACGATGAACGCGACACCCGCATGGACAACCCAGAAACCCACCGCCCTTCTCGTGCTGGCCGACGGCACGGTGATCGAAGGCAGGGGCATCGGCGCGACCGGCAAGGTTCAGGCCGAAGTCTGTTTCAACACGGCGCTGACCGGATACCAGGAGATCCTGACCGACCCCTCCTATCTCGGCCAGATCGTCACCTTCACGTTCCCGCATATCGGCAATATCGGCACCAATGACGAGGATATCGAGGACCTGACGCCGGCCGCCCGCCACGGCGCAGTCGGCGTCATCTTCAAGGCCGACATCAGCGAGCCCTCCAATTACCGCGCTGCCAAGCACCTCGACGCGTGGTTGAAGGCGCGCGGCATCATCGGCCTTTGCGGCATCGACACGCGCGCGCTGACTGCCTGGATCCGCGAAAACGGTATGCCGAACGCTGTCATCGCCCACGACCGAGCCGGCGTCTTCGACATCGATCAGTTGAAGGCAGAGGCCAAGGCCTGGAGCGGTCTTGAAGGTCTCGATCTCGCCAAGGTCGCCACCTCCGGCCAGTCGTCCCGCTGGAACGAAAAGCCCTGGGTGTGGGACAAGGGCTATTCGACGCTCGGCGAAACCGACGCCGCCTATCACGTCGTGGCCCTCGATTACGGCGTCAAGCGCAACATCCTGCGGCTCTTCGCCGGTCTCAACTGCCGGGTCACGGTCGTCCCCGCACAGACCAGTGCAGAAGAAGTTCTGGCACTGCAACCGGACGGCATCTTCCTCTCCAACGGCCCGGGCGACCCGGCCGCAACCGGCGAATACGCCGTTCCGGTGATCCAGGATCTCCTGAAGTCCGACATTCCGGTCTTCGGCATCTGCCTTGGCCACCAGATGCTGGCGCTGGCGCTCGGCGCCAAGACCGAAAAGATGCACCAGGGGCACCACGGCGCCAACCATCCGGTCAAGGATCACACCACCGGCAAGGTCGAGATCGTCTCGATGAACCACGGCTTCGCGGTCGATTCAAAGTCGCTGCCGGAAGGCATTGAAGAGACTCACATTTCGCTCTTCGACGGCACCAACTGCGGCCTGCGCGTCAACGGCAAGCCGGTCTTCTCGGTCCAGCACCATCCGGAAGCCTCGCCTGGCCCGCAGGACAGCCACTATCTCTTCCGTCGCTTCCTCAATCTCATCCGCGAGAAGAAGGGCGAACCGGCGCTCGCCGAGCGCTGAGAACCACGATCCGCTTTCACAAAGGCCCGCACGCTGCGGGCCTTTTGCTTTCCCGCTATCGGTTGCCGATCAGGCTTCGCCAAGGCGCGCGGCGATGAAATCGACGGTGGCACGCACGGACGGCAGCTGCCCGCGCCGGTGTGGCATCAGGATCGTCGTTGTCACATACCCCGCGGTCCATTGGGGCAGGACGCGGACGAGCGCGCCGCTTGCAATCTCGTTGCGGCAAAGCTTGCCAGGCAAGGCAGTTATGCCGAGCCCTGCCACCACGGCCTCGCGCAGGACATGTGATTCGTCCGCAACAAATCGCGGCTTGGACGACACGCTGACAGTCGTGCCGTCCGGATGTTCCAACGTCCAGCTGTCCGATGTCAGCGATGTCAGCAAGCCCTCGTGATGTTCTAAATCTTCGGGATGCTCCGGCGCTTTGCGCAAGTCGAGATAGGCCGGCGACGCCACCAGCCAGCTAGCCTCCGAAGCGACGCGGCGCTGCACGAGGCCGGAATCCGGGAGCGGCGCAAAGTGATCGCGCACGGCGATGTCGAAGCCTTCCTGAATGAGATCGACGAACCGGTCGGTCGCATGCACCACAAGGCGGATCTTCGGGAAGGCGATCGCCAGCCGTGGCAAAAGCGGCGCGAGCGAGAGTTGCGCCGTCGGAACGGATGCCGTGATTCTGACAGTGCCACTCGGCTCGGCAAGCCGCCCCTTGACCACACTCTCGGCCGCTTCCGCTTCAATGAGCATTGCCGCTGCATGGCGGTAGAAATCCTCCCCCGTATCGGTCACTGCGAAACGGCGCGAAGTGCGGTTGATGAGCCGAACGCCCAACGCTCTTTCGAGCTCCGCCACGCGTTTGCTCAGCGTCGACTTCGGCACATTGAGCGCGCGTGCGGCCGCTGCGAAGCCCCCGTGATCCACGACGTGGACGAAGAGCATGAAGTCATTGAGGTTTGCCATTTTGCCGGTCATCGTCCATATTTGCAGATGATAAGTTCACATCTGGCCATCTAGCACACGCCCGTCCACAAATGCATCTCTTCCTCATCCTTAATTGGAACCGACGAGGAAGACATCATGACTATCTACGAAGGCAAGAAAGCTGTTGTGATCGGCGGCACCCATGGCATGGGGCTGGCGACGGTCGCACGGTTGGTCGCTGGCGGCGCGGAAGTGCTGCTGACAGGGAACAACGAGGAGAACCTCGCAAAAGTGAGGGAGCAGTTCGGCACACGCGTCCACGCTTTGCGTTCCGACATCGCCAATCTCAACGACATCGCGGTTCTCGGTGCCGCCGTTGGCCAGAAGCTGAGCGCGATCGACCTTCTCCACATCAACGCCGGCGTCTCGGAACTCGAGCCGTTCGACCAGGTGACCGAGGCGTCCTACGACCGCCAGTTCGCAATCAACACCAAGGGCGCGTTCTTCACCGCGCAGCGGCTGGCCCCGTTGATCCGCAAGGACGGATCGATCGTCTTCACCTCCTCCGTCGCGGACGAGGGCGGTTATCCGGGCATGGCCGTCTACAGCGCCACCAAGGCGGCGCTCGTCTCGTTCGCCTCCGTGCTTGCGACCGAGCTCCTGCCGCGCGGCATCCGCGTCAACACTGTCTCCCCTGGCTTCATCGACACGCCGACCAAGGGCGTCGCCGGCATCACCGATGCTGAGCGCGCCGAGTTCAAGGCGCTGGGCGATGCGGTCACGCCGATGAAGCGCAACGGTACGGCCGACGAGGTGGCGCGCGCCGTGCTGTTTCTCGCCTTCGAGGCAACCTTCACTACCGGCGCAAAGCTCGCCGTCGATGGCGGCCTCGGCCAGAAGCTTTCAACCGCCATCTGATGCGAAACAGGAAAGGAAGAAGCATGAGCAGGATTTCGGTTCTTGGCCGCGGTGCCATGGGCACGGCACTCGCTGCAACCCTCATCCGAAAGGGCCACTCCGTCACCGTCTGGAACCGCACGCCGTCGCGCGCGGAGCCGATTGCGAGCGCCGGAGCAAGGATTGCAGCGACTCCCGCGGAAGCCGTCGCAGCAAGCGAACTCTCGATCCTCTGCGTCGTCGACTACGCCGCCGCAGGCGCGGTGCTGGCTGAGGCGCAGGACGCGCTCCGCGGCCGCGATCTCGTCAACCTGACGAACGGCACGCCGCGCGAAGCGAAAAATCTCGCCGCCTGGGCCGAGAGTCAGGGAGCGGCCTATCTCGACGGAGGCATCATGGCCATTCCGCCGATGATCGGCGGGACCGGGGCGTTGATCCTCTATAGCGGCTCGGACGTGCTTTTCGAACGACACAAGCCATCACTCGATGCCCTTGCCGAAAGCCGCCATCTTGGCGAGGACCCAAGTCTCGCAGCGCTCTATGACCTCGCCCTGCTCTCCGGCATGTATGGCCTCTTCTCGGGCTTTCTACATGCCGGCGCGCTGGTGGCAAGCAGTGGCGGCAAGGTCACCGATTTCCTGCCGCTTCTCCTTCCGTGGATCGCGGCGATGAGCGGGACACTCCCCGACCTTGCCAACAAGATCGACAGCGGGCTGCACGATCGCTCCGTGGTTTCGAATCTCGCCATGCAGACGGTGGCACTCGAAAACATCGCCAGGGCGAGCACGGAGCAAGGCGTCGCGCCGGACTTCATCGAACCAATGCTTCGGCTCGCCGCGCGTCGGCTTGCTGACGGTCATGGCAGCGACGACATCTCGGGCGTGATCGAGACAATCCGGAGACAAACGTGAATCCGATTTCAGAACCGTCGCTTGAATGGGATTGGCAAGTCGTTGAACCGCTTTGTGGGCGAAGTCGGCGACAGCAAAAAAGCCCCCCGTCAGCGGGGCCTGCTCCGAGGTTTTTTCACGTCCCTGCTCCGAGGTTTTTTCACGTCAGAGCCTACAGCGCCGCGCGTCTTATCGGACGCGTATAGGACGTAGCCCTTGAACTGCTGCATGTTTTTATCCCTAAATCGGCTACGATTTTAGGAAGCATGCAGTAGCGATAGAATGCACCCGGTACAGTGCTGCGGAAGCCGGCGCGAAGTCGCCGCCTTGACCGGGGCCTTCACGGAATACTCTGTCGGAAACAGACAATGGCAAAGCCTCTCGTCTTTGGTGCTGACTATAGCGTTTACGTCAGAACGGTTCGGTTGACGCTGGAAGAAAAAGGCATTGGTTATGACCTCGTGCTGATCGACGTCTTTGCTGACGGCGGCCCGCCTTCCGACTACCTTCAACGACACCCGTTCGGCCGCATTCCGGCCTTCGAACACGACGGCTTTCAGTTGTACGAGACGGGCGCGATAACGCGCTACATCGATGAAACCTTTGAAGGCCCTGACCTTCAGCCTTCGGACCTGCAACGGCGCGCCCGCGTCAATCAGATCATCAGTATAATGGACGGCTATGCCTATCGAGTACTGGTATGGGGCATTTACGTCGAGCGGGTATCGAAGCCCTCCAAAGTCGGCTTTGCCGATGAAGCACGCATTGCCGAAAATCTCCCCAAAGCAGCGACGTGCCTCAAGGCAGTGAGCGATCTCATGAAGGATGCGCGTTGGCTCACGGGCGACAGTCTGACGTTAGCCGATCTGCATGCCGCCTCGATGTTCGATTATTTCCTGATGGCTCCGGAAGGACGCGCCCTGATCAAGGATTATCCTAATCTCGCATCATGGTGGTCTCGAATGGCGGAGAGACCGAGCATGCGGGCGACAAAACCTGCGACGTGACCACACGCATTGCCACCACGACCGCCTCCGGCGCTGGAAATTGATTCCGATTTCAACGCGATAGAACCGTCGCCTGAATCGGATTGGCAAGTCGTTGAATCGCCTTGTGAGCGCAGCAAAAAAGCCCGCCGGCATCGGCGGGCTCTTCGTTTTGCGGCAAAAGGCCGTTCTTACCGGCAGGCGGCGCAGAAGCGCTGGATGCGATGGCACGCCTCTTCGAGCAGCGCTTCCGATGTCGCGTAGGAGATGCGGAAGTTCGGGCCGAGACCGAAGGCCGAACCATGGACAACCGCGACACCTTCCGCTTCCAGAAGCTCGGAGACGAAGTCCTCGTCCGTTTCGATCACTTTGCCGGACGGCGCGGTCTTGCCGATGAGGCCGGCGCAAGACGGATAGACGTAGAAGGCGCCTTCCGGCGTCGGGCAGGAAATGCCCTTGGCCTGGTTCAGCATCGAGACGACGAGATCGCGGCGACCCTGGAAGATCTCCTTGTTGCGCGGGATAAAATCCTGCGGCCCGTTGAGCGCCTCGACGGCCGCCCACTGCGCGATGGAGGTGGCGCCCGAGGTCTGCTGGCCCTGGATCATGTCCATCGCCTTGATGAGCTGCAGCGGGCCTGCGGCATAGCCGATGCGCCAGCCGGTCATGGCATAGGCCTTGGAGACGCCGTTCATCGTCAGCGTGCGGTCGTAAAGGCCAGGCTCCACCTCGACCGGCGTGGCAAACTTGAAGTCGCCATAGGTCAGGTGCTCGTACATGTCATCGGTCAGCACCCAGACATGCGGATGCTTCATCAGCACGTCCGTCAGCGCCTTCAGTTCGTCATGCGAATAGGCAGCGCCGGAGGGGTTCGACGGTGAGTTGAAGACGAACCACTTGGTCTTGGGCGTGATGGCCTTGTCGAGATCCTCAGGCTTCAGCTTGAAATTGTTTTCCTGCTTGGTCGCGACGAAGACCGGCGTGCCGCCGCACAGCGCCACCATCTCCGGATAGGAGACCCAATAAGGCGCGGGGATCACAACTTCATCGCCGGCATTCAGCGTCGCCATGAAGGCGTTGAAAAGAATCTGCTTTCCGCCGGTGCCGACGATTGTCTGTGCCGCAGTATAGTCGAGATTGTTCTCGCGCTTGAACTTCTTCGCGATTGCCTCGCGCAGTTCAGGGATGCCGGAAACGGGCGTGTACTTCGTCTCACCGCGATTGATTGCATCGATCGCGGCCTTCTTGATGTTGTCCGGCGTATCGAAGTCCGGTTCCCCTGCACCGAGGCCGATGACATCACGGCCTTTCGCTTTCAGCTCACGGGCTTTCTGCGAAACGGCGATGGTGGCGGAAGGCTTTACGCGGGAAAGGGCATCGGCAAGGAAGGCCATGGTGTGAGGTCCTGATCGTTTCGAAACGGCGTGAAGCGCTACGGAACGGAAAGTCAGGCTCCATAGCGGTTAGGTCTATGTCGAAAGAAGCCCGGTCTTGCAAGCGCTTGAGCGGCAAAAACGGCGGCAAAGCCGCGCAAAATGTGTCACCATGACAAAGTTTCATGATTGCCATCAAAGCGATCGATCGGACAAAGCCATTTCCAGCTCGCACCCACCGGACGGCGTGGCAGGAATTTGACACCAGAAACGATCGTCCACGGCGCCAGATTTTCTTCAAAAAAATCAGCGTGTTTTGCCGGTTTCCGTAATGCCTTAATTTGGTCACAACAACTGTCGCGGAGCGCCGTAATTTAGTCCTGCAAGAGCCGATTTCCGGGCCTCTTCTACCATGACGTGAATGCATTCGCATCGTGGGGGTATGCAATGTTTCTCGACGACGAAATCGCCGCTGCGCGCACCCGGCGCAACGAGGCGCGTTGGGGCTTCTATCTGGCACTGGCGGCACTTGCAGCCTGCATCGTCATGGTCCTCGGCCTGTTGGCCCAGGCCTCGGCTCAAGCGGCCGAACCCAGACCGCAGCGGCTGGCGGGGTACGTCCGCCCGAATGACATGGGGACCGGCGCGCTGCTGTTTCCTTCCAGGGAGCCCGGCTATTTTGTCGAGGCGCCGCGACTGGCAACCGACGTCGAGATAAACGTCAACGGTCCCATCGTGCGGACCCGCGTCACCCAGCGCTTCGAGAACCCGAGCAAGGGATGGGTCGAGGGCACCTACGTTTTTCCGCTCCCCGAGGACTCCGCCGTCGATACGCTGAAGATGCAGATCGGCGATCGCTTCATCGAGGGAAAGATCAAGCCGCGCGCCGAGGCCAAGGAAATCTACGAGCAGGCAAAAGCCGAGGGCAAGAAGGCCGCGCTCCTCGAGCAGCAGCGGCCAAACATCTTCACCAACCAGGTCGCCAATATCGGCCCAGGCGAAACCATCGTCGTGCAGATCGAGTATCAGAGCGGCGTTCGCCAGTCCAACGGTGTCTTTTCCTTCCGCTTCCCGATGGTCGTCGCGCCCCGTTACAATCCGCAGCCGATCGTCAACACGGTCGATATCGACGGCCGCAGCGGCTATGCCGTGAGCGAACCTGTCCCAGATCGGGAGAAGATCGAGGCGCGGGTACTCGATCCAAAGGAAAACGCCAAGGTCAATCCCGTAACCCTTACGGTCAATCTCAAGGCCGGTTTTCCGATCGCAAGTGTTACCTCGCCCTATCACGACATCGAGACCGCATCACTCGACGAACTCAGCCGCCGGATCACGCTGAAAAACGGCAGCATTCCGGCCGACAAGGATTTCGAACTGAGCTGGAAGGCGATCGAGGGCAAGAGCCCCTATGCCGGTTTCTTCCGCGAGACGGTAGGCGGCAAAACCTATCTGCTCTCGTTCGTGACGCCGCCGTCCGCAGTCGATACAGGCAAGGCGGTCAGGCGCGAGGTTGTTTTCGTCATCGACAATTCCGGCTCAATGGCCGGACCATCGATGGAACAGGCCAAAGAGAGTTTGGCGCTGGCGATCTCGCGACTGGACGACGTAGACCGCTTCAACGTCATCCGCTTCGACGACACGATGACAGTGCACTTTCCCGAACTCGTGGCCGCCACGCCCGACAAGCGCGAGGATGCCGTCGCCTTCGTGCGCGCGCTTACGGCCGACGGCGGCACCGAAATGTTGCCGGCGCTGGAAGCGGCGCTTCGCACCCAGGGACCAGTGGAACCCGGAGCCTTGCGCCAGGTGATTTTCCTTACCGACGGCGCCATCGGCAACGAGAGCCAGCTTTTCGACGAGATCCGCAACAATCGCGGCGATGCCCGCGTCTTTACCGTCGGTATCGGTTCCGCTCCGAACAGCCATTTCATGACCAAGGCCGCCGAATATGGCCGCGGCACCTTTACCCTGATCGGCTCAGAAAGCGAGGTCGCCACCCGCATGGTCGAGCTTTTCGAGAAACTCGAAAGCCCGGTCATGACCGAAATTTCGGCCGCGTTTGACGGTGTCGCCGCAGCGGACATCACCCCCGAACCGATGCCCGACCTTTACCGCGGCGAACCGGTGGTGCTGACGGCGGAACTTGCCGGCACGGCGCCGGAAGGCAAGCTCAGGATCGTCGGCAAGGCGGGAGACCAACCCTGGCGGGTCGAGATGGACATCGCCAAGGCGGCGGCAGGCGATGGTATCGCCAAGCTCTGGGCGCGCCGCAAGATCGATGATCTCGAAGCGAGCGCCGCCGCCATCGCAGACCCGGCCGACCTCGACCGGCAGATCGAGACCGTCGCGCTGGCGCATCATCTCGCGTCGCGTGTCACCAGCCTTGTCGCAGTCGACGTCACCACTTCCCGCCCGGCCGGAGAACCGCTCGCCGGCGCCAAGGTGCCATTGAACCTTCCGGAAGGATGGGATTTCGGCAAGGTTTTTGGCGAGGACCCGGCCACCCCCGGCAAGATCGATGAGCGGGAGGCGGCGGGAGATCGGAACGAACGCGCCATGCTCGTCGCCGACCGCATGGCGGCAGCGCCGACGGCGCGTGCCGCAAGCCTGATCGCCGAGACGAATAACCAGGTGATCCTGCCGCAGACGGCAACCGAGGCTGACAGACAGATTCTGACTGGCCTGATGCTGCTTGCCATCGCGCTCCTGGCCGGCACGACCTTCGCTCTCTGGCGGCAGCAGATCGCCGCGTTCATTGTCGCAACGGTTCACCGCCATGGCTGATGACGATGACCTGTCCGGCCAGCGTGGCGGATTCCTTGCCAGGCTATCGGCGATTGAGACGATCGTCGTGGCGATCATCGCCCTCATTGCCCTTGCCGGCCTCCTGCTGATCGGCAAAGGCTTCTACATGAAGGCCAAGGCCGAGGTTTCGCAGGTGCTGTTGCGAAAGAGTTTCGAAGAACAGCTTCGCGGCGCTGCCGACGGCAGGCCGTGGCCATGGGCGGATTTCGAGACCGCGGCGGAAATCTCCGCCCCCCGCATCAACCGCTCCGCAATCGTGCTTGCCGGGGCAAGCGGCGAGGCTCTTGCCTTTGGCCCCGCCTGGCTCGCCAACACGCCACTCCCGGGCGATGAAGGAACGTCCGTTATTGCAGCTCATCGCGACACGCATTTCCGTTGGCTGAAGGACGTGAACCCCGGTGACCTCTTGGTGCTGACGCGCAAGGATGGCCGCCGTTTCATTTTCCGTGCCGGCGAAGGCCGTGTCGCCCGTTGGGACGAAAGCGGAATCAACGCGTCGGCCAGCGGACGCCACCTTGCACTCGCTACCTGCTGGCCCTTCGACGCCGTCGAACAGGGGCCAATGCGCTATATCGTCAATGCCGAACTCGTCGGCGAGCATCGCACGGTTCCGCTTACCACCGGCTCGATTTCCCGATAAAGCCGTTTTGATCCGATGTTACTTGAAAGCCTCGCGCCTGCGCCCCAGCTTACCTCAACCGAAGGCGCAATCCCGGAGAATGCCATGCGGCGCTCGCTCTCAAGGGCAGGTTTTACGAACACTCCAACCCTTCTGGAGCGCGCGGCGGGGCCTCTATTTTCCGGTTTTCTCTGCATCCTCGTCCCGCAGCCGGCGACCGCACAGCGGGCGCAGGAATTTTCAACTCAGACCGGCACGGTCCTCGTCGAAACGCTCGCGACCGGGCTCCGCCATCCTTGGGCCGTCGAGGTGATGCCGGACGGCAGCCTCATCGTCACCGAACGCCCGGGGCGGTTGCGCATCCTGCGCGATCGCGAACTGTCCGACCCGATCGATGGCGTACCCGATGTGGCCGCTCGCGGCCAGGGCGGATTACTCGATGTCGCGCTCGATCCGCAATTCGCCACCAACCGCGCGCTTTACCTGACCTATTCCGCCAGTGACGGCGATGGCTATGGCACGGTGCTTGTTCGAGCGGCTCTCTCCGACGACCAGCGGCGCCTGACCGACGTGAAGGAACTGTTCCGGATGAGCAAGTTCACCGGCGGGGGCCAGCACTTCGGCTCGCGCATCGCCATCGACAAGGACGGCAGCCTGTTCTTCGGCATTGGTGATCGCGGTCAAGGTGACCGCGCCCAGGACCCGCGCGACCATGCCGGGGCCATTCTGCACATCAACCCCGACGGCAGCATTCCGGCTTCCAACCCCTATCGCGGCGGCATCGAAGGTCTCGCCGAGATCTGGTCGAAGGGACACCGCAATCCCCAAGGCATCGCTTTCGACCAGGGTGACGGCAAGCTCTTGACCGTCGAACACGGCGCGCGCGGCGGTGATGAAGTGAACAACCCGCAGCCGGGCAAGAACTACGGCTGGCCGGTGATCACCTATGGGAAGGACTACTCCGGCGCAGAAATCGGCGAAGGCACGGCCAAGGAGGGCTTCGAACAGCCGCTCTACTACTGGGATCCGTCGATCGCCCCGGGGGCGCTCGCCGTCTACCGCGGCAGCATGTTTCCGGAATGGGACGGCGACCTCCTGGTCGCAGCGCTGAAATATCAGCTGCTCGCTCGCCTGGAGAGAGACGAAAACGGCGCGATCACCTCCGAAGAACGGTTGTTCGAGGGCGAATTCGGTCGCATTCGGGACGTGGTCGTGGCGCCGGACGGCGCATTGCTGATGGTGACCGACGAAGACAATGGCGCCGTTCTCCGGGTCTCCAAGGCTCCGACGCAGTAACGGCGTTTAGGGCAAATCCAGGAACGTGCGTGACGGCTTTTCGTCCGGAATTGCGTCGTTTCAACGAAGCGATGCCCGCACCTCCTTGCGAAACATGAATTTGAGCCCCGACCAGACCTGGTCGATGGCGCAGACCTTCACATCGACGAGATCGAGCGGCAGAAACACCTCGCGCAAGGCATTCTCGGTCAGGGTCGTCGCAACGCCCGAGGCCCGTTTCGGCCAGGAGACCCAGAGCATTCCATCCGCCCTCAGCAACGCCGCGAGCGCGCCGGCCCGGCTTTCGAGCGCGGTCCGGTCGGTTTCGAAGATATGGATGTAGTCATAGCGGCGCGAGACGGCCCGGCCAATCGACGTGTCGACGCATGCGAAGCCGGGAAAGGCAGCAATTTCGAGAGGGTTGTCCGGAACGGCGAGAAGCAGGGCGGCCTGCCCGTCGCGCAGGCCGAGCTTTTTTGTCAGTGGCGTTCCGGAATAGCCGGTGTCGCTCATCGGGTCACGCCAAGTGCCGGCCGTGGGGACAGGTCACAGCTTTCCTCTTGGTAGCGGGAGTCGCTTCGTCGAGCGGAGGATGAGGCTTGCCCGGCAAAAACGCAACTGGTAAGGCGGCTTTGCAATCACCGGAGCGGCATGGCTTTGGATTGCCTCGATCCAAATCCGTCATGATCCGGGAGCACAGTCGTGACTCGCCTCCAGGCCAATCTTTTCCTGCTGTTTTCCGGCGCGATCTGGGGCGCCGGTTTTGTCGCTCAATCGACGGCGATGGAGGCAATCGGCCCGCTCTGGTTCATTAGCCTGCGTTTCGCGATCGCGACGATCGTCGCGCTGCCGCTGGCCGTCGTCGAGGGAAGGCTCGCCAAGACGCCGCTACCGCAAAAATCGATTCGCAACTTCATTTTCATCGGCCTGGCGCTCTTCGGCGGCGCGGTGACGCAGCAGTTCGGACTTCTGACCACCAGCGTCACCAATTCCGGCTTTCTGACGGGGCTATACGTCGTCTTCGTACCGATATTGACCGTCGTGTTCCTGCGCCGCAAGCCGCATTGGGTTATCTGGCCGGGCGCCCTGCTTGCGACCTTCGGCATCTTCCTCCTGAGCGGTGGGGCCCTTTCGAGCCTGACCGGCGGAGATCTTCTGACGATCGTCTGCGCGCTCTTCTGGGCGATCCAGATGCTGCTCGTCGGCGTCTTCGCATCCGATACCGGTCGTCCGATGCTGCTATCGATGGTGCAATTCGCCGTCTGCGCGGTGCTTGGTTGCCTGCTTGCGGCCTTCACCGAACCGCTAAGCATCGAGGTGATCGAGAACGCCCTGCCCCAGATTCTTTACGCCGGCGTTTTTTCGAGCGGCGTCGCCTTCATCTGCCAGGTTGTCGGCCAGCGCTATACGACGGCGCCGCAAGCGGCGATCTTCCTGTCGAGCGAAGCTCTGTTCGCCGCCCTTTTCGGCGTGCTGCTGCTTGGCGAGGTCATCACGCCGATCGGCTACCTCGGCTGCGCGGTCATTTTTGCGGCGATGCTGGCGGTCGAACTTGTTCCGGAACTGACGAAACGGCGCCAGGAGGCGGAAGCAGCCGCCTGATGCGACTCACCTCCAGCGCCGCGCGCCCAATCAGAAGCGCAAAGGACGCTGTAGCACTTTGAAGTGCAGCATGATTTTGTCCCTAAATCGATGTCGATTTGAGGGATCATGCAGTAGGCAAGAATTTTCTGTAACAGCGCGCAAGCTGAACTTACGGTATTACTTATTACTGTCCAATAGCGCCTATTTTGCTTCGGAATGAGACAGGCGGGCGCCACCGCGTGCGAATTCGCAGTATTTCTTATAGATTTTCTGCAAAGTTTGACGGCAGAGCTTTGCCGAATGGGGAACATGAGACATATCAGGCGCTTGCGAATTTTCGAACGAAATTGCACAAAGTCGCAGCGTGGTCGAGAGCGACAAAATATGGCGCAAACAGTCAAGTCTTCCCGTAGCCCGTTCAAAAAGCTGTGATTTCAACAGCTTGCGAAGCGTTCAGAATATCCTGCGCCGGAACGGCAACTGATCGGTTTTTGAGCAATGGAAAGCGGCAATACCTCGTCAGAAAAGTTTTGCTTGCCAATTCAAAATAAACCCATCACTCTTACTGTGTTCGGGCAATCTGCGAACGCGGGAAGATCTTGAATTATAAGCGGGCCGGAGACGCAAGCCACTCCGGGCGGCCAGATCGGGGGGAGGCTTGATTTCCCTTCTTATGGCTGGTCGCGATAACAGGACCCTTTCCTCAAATGTCGAGAACTGCCTGCCCCCACGCCCATCCTGGGCAAAACTGCAATGCTGCCCGCGCCGTCGAGCGGGTAGAGAGAAAAGGACCTGACGCATGGCCGAAACTGGCACTGTAAAATTCTTCAACACCGACAAGGGCTTTGGTTTCATCAAGCCTGACAACGGTGGTGCAGACATCTTCGTACATATTTCTGCCGTGCAGGCTTCCGGCCTGAGCGGCCTTACGGAAAATCAGAAGGTAAGCTTCGATACCGAACCGGATCGCCGCGGCAAAGGCCCGAAGGCGGTCAACCTGCAGATCGCCGGCTGATACGGCCTCTGCTGACACATTTAAGTTAAAGTTGCAGCCCGGCAAATTTGCCGGGTTTTTTCATTCAGGCTGCGTTCAGTTTGGCCGCCCTAGAGTCGGCCCATGATGAAAACCGGAACTGATTCCGGCCCAATGCATAGGATTGAAGCCCATGAACAAATTCATCAAAGCCGCTGTTCTCTCGGTTGCCGCAGCCACCGTGGTTCTTCCGACCTTCGGTACCGCCCAAGCAGGAGATCACGACGACGCATGGGCAGCGGGCGCCGTGGGCCTGGTCACAGGCACGCTCATCGGCGGCGCGATCGCCTCGCAGCCGCGCTACTACAGCGAGCCAGTCTATGTCGATCCGGAGCCCGAATATTACGAGCCCCGCCCGGTTTACCGGCCGCGCCCGGTTTACCAGGCCCGCCCCGTCTATCGCCGCGTCGCCGTGGAGAGCTACGGCCTCGAACCGTGGACGCCAGCCTGGTACCGCTATTGCTCGCAGCGCTACCGCTCGTTCGATCCGGACAGCGGCACCTTCGTCGGCTATGACGGCCGCAGTCATTTCTGCACCGCCGGCTGATAGAAGCGCGACAGTCTGAACGATGGCACACGCCTCATGCGAGGCGGGTGCCATTTTTGATTCTGACGGTCACCTGCTGCACGATTCCTCAGATCGGTACCGATTTGAGGACAAAAATCATGCAGCGATTCAAAGTGCTGCAGCGCTCTTTGCGCCTCCGATTGGACGCGCGGCGCTGTCGTGTCAAAGGCCTCTGAGATAGGGATTGCTGCGGCGTTCCTCGCCGATCTGCCCGCCCGGACCGTGGCCGCAGATGAAGCCGACATGGTCACCAAGCGGCAGGATCTTGTCGCGAATCGAGGCAAGCAGTTGCTGGTGATTGCCGCCGGGCAAGTCGGTGCGCCCAATCGAACCGTGAAAGAGCACGTCGCCGACATGGGCGAAGTTCTGCGTCCTGTTGAAATAGACCACGTGGCCCGGCGCATGGCCCGGGCAATGCAGCACCTCGAAAACATGATCGCCGAAAGAGACGGTATCGCCGTCTTCGAGCCACCGGTCCGGCAGGACGTTCTGTACCTTCATCGTCAAGCCGAAGCGCTCCGCCTGGCTCTCCAATCGCTCGAGCAAGGGCTGGTCGTCCTTGTGCGGACCGATGATCTCCAGCCCCAGCGCTTCCTTCAATTCCTTGGCGCCACCGGCATGATCGATATGGCCATGCGTGAGCCATATCGCCTTCAGCGTGATGCCGTTCTCGCGAATGGTCTGAAGGATGATGTCGACGTCACCGCCCGGGTCGACGACCACGCCCTCCTTGGTTTCACTGTCGAACAGGACCGTACAGTTCTGCTCGAAATGTGTAACCGGGATGATGCCCGCCTGTAACATGCGACCTCGCCTTGCTTTGGATCGTTGGTGAAATGCAGGAGTAACCCCGCGCGTCCCAACCCGATCTCGATCCGTTCCGCGGTCACCTATAGCGACATATGGGCGGGATGATAGCCCAATTCAGCGCAACGAGGCGATTTCCGGTGCCGGTGGAGGCGAGGAGAATTGCACTGTCGTCAGCAGCAGGGCCGATACCGCCAGCTTCGACGCCACGACGACAATCACCAGCGGGCGAAGCCTCTGGGCCGTCGTCCTGCCTTCATGGATGAGTTCCTGCTCCATTCATCACCCTCGGATTGCAACAGACCGCCCCTTCCGGGGACGGGAAAATATCGGAATTTCACGCGGCCTTTCGGCAGCCGCGCCGCCGGCTGTATCTGTTCGATCGCCGGAGCCGGATCAATGTGTCCCATCCTCACACTTCGTGATGTCACGGGGGGAACATCCCGGCTCTGCAAGGCGTTTCGCCCCCATCACCCAACAGGAGCAAAACGATGAAAACCCCTTCCCCCCACCTGTTTCGAGCGGTTGCGGCAGCGGGTTTGATGCTCGCCGCCGGCATCTCGACGGGATACGCAGCAATGAGCGCAACCGCCGTTACGGATCTGAACATACGCGCAGGCCCGGGGCCGCAATATCCGACAATCGGCCTCGCAACCCGCGGCAGCACTGCGGTCCTCGATGGCTGCATCCAAGGCAGCAATTGGTGCCAGGTCAGCGTCAATGGCGTGCGCGGCTGGGCCTATGCCCGATATCTCGCAACTGACGTCGGCGGGTCCACCGTTGTGATCGAGCAGCGTCGTGCTGACCTCGGCATTCCGGCCGTGACCTATCAGGTACAGCCTAGCGATCCGGTGGTCTCGACCACCGGCGAACCGCTGGAACTGATCGGTCCGGTTGAACAGGTTGATGCCATCACGCCGCCGGCAGCAGTCCGCACCTATATTACAGAAAATCCTGCCGACACGGTTTACCTCGAAGGCGAGCCCGTTATCGGCGCGGCACTGCCGAGCACAGTCGCCATCCGGCAGATTCCGGACTATGACTACGAGTATGTCACCATCAACGGACAGCCAGTGCTGGTAGAACCGGCGACGCGACGCATCGTTTACGTCTATCGCTGACGCAATCGACACACAGTCGAGGAAACGACCTGCGCTTCCCTTCTGACATGACGCAGCGCGCTGACCCTAGCGCGCTGTAGAGGATTGATTCGCCGAATCACGCGCTAATATGCGTTTGCTGCCAGAGAAGACGCCTCAAGTTCTGCTCGGACTTACTCGGATGTCTTCTACTACTAGCGCCTTTTTCTATTCGCCAATTCCTTCCTTCAGAACCGGAATCCAAGATAAATAGCAATATAGATCAGAGCGTTACAGTAACTTTCGTGCAGCTTCCAAGCACCGCCTCGTGGGCGCTTCCTCCGCACAACCTCGACGGCGAAATTGACAGTTTCCGCTTTCGGTTTCAACCTGTCCGTGCCGGATCATCGGCGCATCGCGGCTCTTGGACGGGGGCCGCCGACGGAGGGCTCAATGGAAGCATTAATGCCTATCATTACCCAGTTAATCGCGGGGGCGGCTGGTGGCAATGCAGCCAGCGCCATGCTGAAGCAGCAGGCATTCGGGGTTGTGGCGCGCACGATCGTAGGAGCCATCGGCGGTATCGGCGGCGGGTACCTGGTCCAGATGCTGGGCGGGGAAGCAGCAGCGACCGGCCTTGTCATGGAGGCAATTGGCGGCCTTGTCGGCGGCGGCGTGCTGAGCGGCATCGTCGGACAGTTCCTCGGCAAAACAGCATGACGCCTCCCGAGCGATATCCGTAGCAAGACAAAAGGCGACCGCAAGTCGCCTTTTCTGTTTCTGATACTAAGTAAAAATGCCTCGATACGTCGGAGGCGCGAGAATTGTTGTAAACTATTCCGCCGCCGCTGCGACCGGATTAACTTCCTTCGTATAGTCGTTCATCAACGCTTCGGTAATCGCGGCAGGCGCGAAGCGATAGGGACCGATCTCCGATACCGGAGTGACCTCGGCGGCAGAACCGGTCAGGAAGCATTCCGAAAAACCGGAAAGCTCTTCCGGCATGATGACCCGTTCGACCACCTCGTGGCCCCGGCGCTTGGCAAGCTCGATGACGGTCCGGCGCGTGATGCCGTCCAGGAAGCAGTCCGGCACCGGCGTATGCAGGACGCCGTCCTTTACGAAGAAAACGTTGGCGCCGGTCGCCTCGGCCACCTGGCCGCGCCAATCGAGCATCAGAGCGTCCGCATAGCCTTTGGCTTCGGCCGCATGCTTCGAGATCGTGCAGATCATGTAAAGGCCCGCGGCCTTGGACTTCGACGGGGCGGTTCGCGGATCGGGACGCCGATACTCGGCGATATCGAGACGAATGCCCTTCAACTTCTCTGCCGGATTGAAATAACTGCCCCATTGCCAGATCGCGATGGCGACGTTGATGCGGCTGTTCTGGGCGGAGACGCCCATCTGCTCGCTGCCGCGCCAGGCGATCGGGCGGACATAGGCCTCGGAAAAACCCTGACGCTTCAGCAACTCGTTGCTGGCACTGTCGAGTTCGTCGACCGAATAGGGAATCTTGAAGCCCAGAATGGCCGCAGACTGGTGAAGCCGCTGATTGTGTTCCGTAAGCTTGAAAATGCGCCCACCATAGGCGCGCTCGCCTTCGAAGACCGCGCTCGCATAGTGCAGCCCATGCGTCAGCACATGTATCTTGGCATCCTTCCAGGGCACAAACTCGCCGTTGAACCAGATTTCACCGTCCAACTGATCAAAGGGAATAGCTGCCATGGTATTATCCTCCGGCGCGTATGCACCATATCTACTGTTGATTATCTTGCTGTTTCCAGTTTATCGGCAAACAGACGGGGGGAGAATTCAATTTCACGATTTTGGATTTGCGAACGGAAACGCACGGCCTATCCTCCAACGGCGACGCCAGGCCCCGCTGTCTCGCCCGACGAGCCGATCGCTATCAATGACGTAAAAATATGTCAACAAAACTGACATATTTTGCGATATATTTCGTGAAGCGTAATTTGGTTGAAAGGAAATGACTGCGTGCCCGGCCGACCCAAGGACAAGACCGAGTACCTGACCGAAGTTACCGGTGAGGAGGAGGACACAATAGATTTCGAGATCATCGAACTGCTGTTCTTTGCCTACCGCGACTTCACCGGTGACCCGGACGCCATACTCGAAAAGAGCGGTTTTGGCCGCGCACATCATCGCGTCGTGCATTTCGTCAACCGCGAGCCTGGTATGACCGTTGCCGACCTTCTCGATACTTTGAAGATCACCAAGCAGAGCCTCGCGCGCGTTTTGAAGCAGCTCATCGATTCCGGCTATATTCGGCAGGTAACCGGCCCTGAGGACAGACGGCAGCGAATGCTCTACACCACGGAGGAAGGCAAGGCGCTGGCTCGGGCGCTTGCGGAGCCACAGTCCCGCCGCATAGCCAAGGCATTGGCAAAAACGGGTCCCGGCGCGCGTGAAACCGTGAAGCGTTTTCTCGCCAACATGAAGAACGCCGCCGCGGACTAATATTCATGGGGCCTGCGTATCGAGCTTCATTCGAGCGGAGCGGACGGCCCCCTGGAATCGGGAATTGGGCGGCCGCCGCGCGTCTGCTTGAATGCGTGGGTCCAGCCAGCCCGGCTTGCGGAAAATGAGGGTAGTCGAGCCATGACAGTAAAAGCGAAAGTCTCCGACGATGCGGCGCATCTTTTGATCGTCGATGACGACCGACGGATTCGCGACCTGCTCAACCGCTACCTGGTCGAGCAGGGCTTCCGGGTGACGACGGCGGCAGATGCCGACGAGGCGCGACGCAAGCTGATCGGCATCGATTTCGACCTCCTCATCGTCGATGTGATGATGCCTGGAGAGAGCGGCATTCAACTGACGCAGAGCCTGAGGCAGATCAAGACGGTGCCGATCATCATGCTGACAGCGCTCGCGGAATCGAATTCGCGCATCGAGGGCCTTGAGGCGGGTGCGGACGACTATCTGCCGAAGCCTTTCGAGCCGCGCGAACTCGTGCTCAGGATCAACAACATTCTGCGCCGCAACCAGCCGGCACAGGCGCCCAAGGTCGATCAGGTCATTTTCGGTCCCTACACCTTCTCGGTGGTGCGTAAAGAGCTCCGCCGCGGCGCCGATCACATTCGGCTGACCGACCGCGAGCAGGAGATCATGACCCTGTTCTCCCAACGCGCCGGGGAGACCATTCCCCGGCATGAACTGATCGGAGACGATGCCGAGGTCGGTGAGCGGACGATCGACGTGCAAATCAACCGACTGAGGCGCAAGATCGAGGACGACCCTTCCAACCCCATCTGGCTTCAGACGGTACGCGGCATCGGCTATCGGCTGAGTGTGGACTGACATGCGGAGTATTCCGGCAAGCACGGCAGTGAGTCATGGCGAGCTTTGACAGCATCAGGCGCGAAAGAACAGGCCCCGCCGACGGTGCTTGGAAACGCCTGGCGCGGTGGTTGCGCCGCCGCCTGCCGATCGGCCTTTACGCACGTTCGCTGCTGATCGTCATTATCCCGATGGTGCTGTTGCAGTCAGTCGTCGCCTTCGTCTTCATGGAGCGCCACTGGCAGCTCGTCACGCAGCGCCTCTCGGCCGCCGTGACCAGCGACATAGCCGCAATTGTCGACCTGATCACGACCTTTCCGCGCGATGGCGATATTGACCAGGTCGTGCGAATTGCCCGCGAACAGCTCAATCTCAATATCGCTGTCGAGCCTGGCGGTGATTTGCCGCCGCCACGCCCAAAGCCCTTTTTCGAAATCCTCGATCAGATCCTCAGCGAGGAGATTTCGGACAAGATCCGCCGCCCCTTCTGGATCGACACAGTTGGCAACTCGAAGATCGTCGAGATCCGCATCAAGCTCGATGATGGCCGTATCCTCAGGGTCTATGCGCGGCGCAACCAGGCCTATGCATCCAACACCCATATCTTCCTGGTCTGGATGGTCGGCGCCTCGCTCGTGCTGCTGACGATCGCGATCCTCTTCCTTCGCGGGCAGATCAGGCCGATCCTGGCGCTGGCGAGCGCCGCGGAAAATTTCGGTAAAGGCCAGAAGATCGATGACTTCGCGCCGCGCGGCGCGGAGGAAATCCGCCGCGCCGGCCTTGCCTTCATCCTCATGCGCGAACGGATCGAGCGCCAGATCGAGCAACGGACCGCAATGCTGACTGGCGTGAGCCACGACCTGCGCACCATCCTCACGCGCTTCAAGCTGCAGCTCGCGCTCGCCGGTAGCAATCCCGACCTCGAAAGCCTCAATCAGGACGTCGAGGACATGCAGAACATGCTCGAGGGCTATCTGGCCTTCGCTCGAGGCGAGGCGGAAGAGGATGTCGGCGAGCTGAAACTCAGCGACCTCATGACCCGCCTTGCGGCCGAGGCAGAGCTATACGGCAAGATGCTGACGACCTCCATCGAAGGGGAAGACGACATCCGCGTGAGGCCCGCCGCCTTCACCCGCCTCGTCGCCAATCTCGCGTCGAATGCCTATCGCTATGCCAATTCTGTTAGGATCGAGGCGCGCCACAGTGCCAAATGGCTGACGATCACCGTCGACGACGACGGCCCGGGCATTCCGGAGCGGTCCAGGGAGGACGTATTCAAGCCGTTCTTCCGCCTCGACGAGGCCCGCAATCTCGACAGTTCCGGCACGGGGCTTGGTCTCGCGATCGCCCGCGACATCGCGCGAAGCCACGGAGGCAACGTCATCCTCGGTGACAGCCCGCTCGGCGGTTTGCGCGCGACGGTGCGCGTGCCGACGTGACCCGGTCGCTCTACAGCGCCGCGCGTCCTATCAGATGCGCAAAGGACGCTGTAGCACTTTGAATTGCTGCATGTTTTTATCCTTAAATCGAGTACGATTTAAGGATACATGCAGTAGCACTCCGTTATCGTGAATACGCCGCAGTAAGGCCGCGCCGATGATTGAAGCGGTGCCAGGCCTCGATTCGGAGCGGATAACGAGCACGCATCGCATCAAGCGGGGCAAGCAGCCTGCCTTCGCGGCCGAGGGAGGCATCGAGGATTTCGATGATCCGGCGGTTTGGCCAGGGCTTGCGGGTGATCGTCAGCAGCGCCGCAAAGGCCTCCTCTTCCCTGCCCTTTCCCAACTGATGGGCAATCAGCCCGTAGGCGAAAGCCGTCGAGCGGCTGACACCGGCATGGCAATGGACCAGAATCCGGCTCGATCGATCGTCGGCAACCGACCTCATGGCTTCGAAGACATCCTGGACGAGATCAGGGAAATGCTGCGTCGCGCTGGCATTTTCCTGATCGCGCATTCGCACGACGCGGTGCGCGACATCGGCGATGACCGGCACGTCCGTTTCCGGCAACTCCGGATCGAGAAGCGAGAGCACATGGCTCGCCCGCCATTCTCGCGCGACTTCCGCGGCGCGCAAGAGGCAGGAAACCTTGACGCGTTCGTGGGTCGGGTCGCCGTCGATCGTCATGATGCTCACATCAGCTTCTTGCCGTTGGGTACCGGCTTGTCGGTTGCCGCCAGCACGATCGCGCCGGCCTCATCCTCAAAACCGAGGGTCAGCACCTCGGACCGCACCGGGCCGATCTGGCGCGGCGGAAAATTAACGACGCCAAGCACCTGCCGCCCAACGAGATCCTCCGGTTCGTAGTGAACCGTAATTTGCGCCGATGACCGTTTTATGCCGATTTCGGGACCGAAATCGATTTTCAGCTTGAGCGCGGGCTTGCGCGCCTCCGGGAAAGGCTCGGCCTCTATGATCGTTCCGACACGAATGTCGACGCGCTCGAAATCGGCGAAGGAAATGGTTTCGGCCATGATCGTGCTCTTGAAATCGCGCTGATTTATCCGGCCAGTTCCTCGGCCCGTTTGCGAGCGGCCGCAATGGCCTTGTCGAAGAGCGGCTGTATTCCGTCGTCGGCCATCAGAATGGCGAGCGCCGCAGCCGTTGTTCCGCCGGGAGAGGTTACGTTCTGGCGCAGCTGCGCGGCTTCGTCGGGGGACTGATGCAGGAGTTCACCAGCCCCCGCGACGGTTTCCCGAGCGAGACGCATGGCGAGGTCCGCCTTGAGACCGGCCTTGCGCCCGGCCTCCGCCATGCACTCGACGAGATAGAAAACATAGGCCGGCCCACTGCCGGAAACGGCCGTCACGGCATCGATATCAGCTTCGGTCTCGACCCATTCGACCGGACCGCTGACCTTCAGAAGGTCATGAACCAAGGCACGCTGCGCCTCGGTGACGCGCGCATTGGCGTAGGCGCCCGTCACCCCGCGGCCGATCATCGCCGGCGTGTTCGGCATGGCGCGCACGGTTGCAGCTTCGCCAAGATGGCTTTCGATGAACCGGAGCGTCTTGCCCGCGGCGACGGAAACGATCACCGTTTCGGGGCCGACGAGCCCTTTGAGCGGCGGCAATACAGCATCCATGATCTGGGGTTTGACAGCCAGGAAGAGCACGCCCGCCCTGATGCCTTCCGGAGCAGCGGCGGCATGGCTGACGCCATTGTCGGCAATAAGCTTGGCCATCGCCGGCGGCGGACCCGGATCGATGACGAGGACGTCGCCGCCCTTGACGCCGCTCTTCAGCCAGCCACCAAGCATCGCGCCGCCCATATTGCCGGCACCGATGAGGACGATTGGACCGGACACGGCTACAGCCATCATCTCACGCCTCCCCGACGGTTTCGAACAGCACCGCATCGACTGCACGCTGCGCATCCATTCCGGACCAGACGACGAACTGGAACGCCTGGAAATAGGATTCGCACGCATCGAGCGCACTCGACAACAGCACCTCGACCTGCTGATTGGTCGGTTCCGCGCCGCCCGCGAGCAAGAGAGATTGGCGGAAGATGATGACTTCTTCTTGGCGCCAGAGATCGAAATGCCCCATCAGCACCTGACCATTGATGTGGGAGAGCAGGCGGATCACCTCGTTGACGCGGCTTTCCGGCACCTTGATGTCGAAGGCGCAGGCCAGATGCAGCGCCTCGAACTCCTCCATCCAGGAGAAGGAAACGTGATAGTCCGCCCATTTGCCTTCGACCGTCATGGCGATCTCGTCTTCACCGGATCGCTCGAAAGACCAGTCATTGTTGGCGGCCACAAACTCGATCATATCGACCGGGTTGGAGTGGCGCTCGACTTCCATTTCCAAAAGGCTCATGCATCACCCTTACGGCGCGGCACAGGCGCGCAAGATCGCGTTCACAAGACGCAACGCTGCAAACCCAATACCAGATACGAACACACTATGATTGCTGGACGCACGGCCATCCTGGCTTACTTACCCTGCCCGGAGCTTACGTGATCCGTTTCGAATCATCATTTAAAATCAGTGTATAACGGCAGAGTCAGGCTGCCAGCCCCTCGGGCGAAAAATTGCGGCGAAGAATGACGCCGGCGTTGCGATTTTGATTCAGCACAGATGCTTAAACGACTCTGCCATAAGGACTTTTTGGCAGTGTCCACAGGTGGAAAACTTTTCAGATTTTATTAACTGTAGAGCGCCGCACGTCTCTTCTGGCAAGCAAGGAGCGGTTAGCACTTTGAATTGCTGCATGATTCCTCAATTCGGAGCCCGATTTACGGAATCGCGCAACACAGGCGACCATATAAACGCGTGACAGTCTTCTGCCTGAAGGCCGTAGGAATCGACCCGATGAGCCTGGCTCGCTCAAGAGCAGGTTCGGGGACGGAGCAAGCGGAGCCGCGAGAAGCGCGACTCGGCCAATCGGTCGTTACTTTTTCTTTCCGGTCTCCGCGAGGCGTGCTTCGAGCGCTTCGATGCGGGCAAGCAGCGCGTCGTTTTCCTCGCGCGCCTTGACGGCCATTTCCTTGATCGCCTCGAATTCCTCGCGCTTGACGACGTCGAGCGAGTTCAGCCAGCTTTCGGCCTGCGCGCGGAATGCCGTCTCGACCTCCCGTCGCACGCCCTGGGCAGCGCCCGCCGCATCGGTCATCAGCTTGGCAAAGTCGTCCAGAATGCGGTTGGCTCCAGTGGTCATCGTCCAGATCTCCGTGTCAGCATCGCGCGTAGCAGCGCGGTCTTGAATGGAGGTAGGATCGTCGGCGAAAGGATGCAAGAAAAATAAGACGACGCCGGGGTGACGGGCCGCACCCGGCGGCTTGACCCGCCCGGATTCGATCGCCATGTTCCGCCAAAACAACCGGCCGGCACGAGACAAGACCTTGGAAACAATCGCCACCCGCCTCGCCATCCTCCCTTTCCCGGAAATCGATCCCATCATCTTCACGATCGGGCCGCTCGCCGTTCATTGGTACGGCCTCGCCTATGTCGCGGGCATTCTGATCGGCTGGTTCTATGCGCGCCGCATCGTCCAGAACACGGCGCTCTGGCGCAACGGGACCCCCGCCTTCAACCTGGCGCAGCTTGACGATTTCCTGCTCTGGGTTGCCGCCGGCATCGTCCTTGGCGGGCGCTTTGGATACATCCTTTTCTACGATCTGAGCTCGGTCCTGCAGAATCCGATCCGTGCGATCGAGATCTGGAATGGCGGCATGTCGTTCCATGGCGGTTTTCTTGGCACGATGCTCGCGATGATCATTTTCGCGCGGCGCAACGCCATTGCCGTGTGGAGCCTGTTCGACGTCGTCGCCGCCGTGGTGCCAATCGGCCTGTTTTTCGGCCGCGTCGCCAACTTCATCAATGGCGAACTTTGGGGACGTTTGTCGTCCGCGCCCTGGGCAATCGTCTTTCCGACCGGCGGTCCCTTCTCCCGCCACCCGAGCCAGCTCTATGAGGCGGGGCTCGAAGGCATTCTGCTTCTTCTGGTGCTTGCCTATTTCGTCTACCGTCGCAAAGCATTGAAAATGCCCGGCCTGGTCTGCGGCATATTCGTCTGCGGCTACGCCGCAAGCCGCATTTTTGTCGAATTCTTCCGCGAACCGGACGCTCAGATCGGCTATCTGGCCGGCGGCTGGCTGACCATGGGCATGGTGCTTTCGCTGCCGATGGCGCTCGCAGGCATATGGGCGATCGCACGCGCACACCGGGCAGCAGCGACCGCATAACTGGACGGGTGCATGACGAATCCTCTTGCCGACAAGATCAAGGCGCTGATCAAGGCCAACGGCCCGATCAGCGTTACCGACTATTTTTCGCTCTGCCTCGCCGACCCGCAGTACGGCTACTATCGTGTTCGCGAACCGTTCGGCCGCGCCGGAGATTTCACGACCGCGCCGGAGATCAGCCAGCTTTTCGGCGAAATGATTGGCATTTTCCTGGTGCATGCGTGGCAGGAGCACGGCCGCCCGGAACCCGCGATCATCGCAGAGATCGGCCCAGGCCGAGGGACGATGATGTCCGATATGCTGCGCGTCATCGCTCGTCTGGCGCCTGATCTCTATCGGTCGGCCAGCGTGCATCTCGTGGAGACGAGCGAGCGGCTGCAGAAGGTGCAGGCCGAAACGCTCGCGGGACACGAGGGCAAGATTCATTGGCACGAGAGCTTCGAAACCTTGCCGGCAGGCTTTCTCCTGCTTGCGGCAAACGAGCTTTTCGACGCTATTCCCATCCGACAATTCGTTCGCACCGCGCAGGGGTTCCGTGAACGCATGATTGGTCTCGATGCCGATGACGAATTGATCTTCGCGGCCGGCGTCGCGGGCATCGATCCGTCGCTTCTGCCGTCGCCGACACAATCGGTCGGCGAAGGTACGATTTTCGAGATCGCCCCCGCGCGCGACGCGGTCATGGCCGCACTGTGCGAGCGTCTTCGCGCCGGCGGAGGCACGGCGATCATCATCGACTACGGGCATCTGGCGACCGGCTACGGAGACACGCTGCAAGCGGTCCGCGAGCATCGCTATGATCCTCCGCTTGCCAGCCCCGGCCAGGCGGATCTCACGAGCCATGTCGATTTCGAGCAGCTTGCCCGTCGCGCGAAGGCGGAGGGGTTGCAGGTCAACGGACTTGCCCATCAGGGCGATTTCCTCGTCGGCCTCGGCCTGCTCGAGCGGGCGGCGGCACTTGGCCGCGGCAAGGACACGCTGACGCAGGAAGGCATTCGCTCGGCCGTCGAACGACTCGCGGGCTCGGGAGCCGGAAAGATGGGCGAACTGTTCAAGGTGCTGGCGGTCAGCAGTCCCGAAGTCACGCTGGCGCCGTTCCAGAAAAAGGCGCAGTGACGATCACCCGTCTGCAGCGCCATGCGTCTTTTCAAAACGCGCGACGGCCGCCGTAGCACTTTGAATTGCCGCATGTTTTATCCTCGAGTCGATTCCGGTTTGAGGAAGCATGCACGGGGTCCGCGACGGTTCGGCGATTGACAGTCCCGGCATGCCGGGTCAACATCGCGCCGCAAATCAGCCGCAAATCACCGGGCCACGACGCGCCCTCAATTCCAATGAAACCTTAAAGATAGCAAGGGCGAGAACACCGATGCAGAACGATGCCTCGCTTTCCCCGGTTCAGAGTCCGCTCTTCAGCGCCCAAGCGGGACCGGCGATCGCACACGGCTATTTCACCCGCAAGGGCGGCGTTTCCGAAGGCATCTATCGCGGCCTGAATGTGGGCCTCGGCTCGAATGACGACCGCGAACGTGTCGGCGAAAACCGGGCGCGCGTGGCGCGCTGGTTCGATGCCGAGCCGCGACGCCTTGCAACTGTTCACCAGATCCACTCGCCGGACGCTATCGTCGTTGACGGCAGTTATGATGGCGCGCGCCCCGATGCCGACGCGCTCGTGACCGCGACCCCCGGCATCGTGCTCGGCGTTCTTTCAGCCGATTGCGGGCCTGTGCTCTTCGCCGATCCGCAAGCCGGCGTGATCGGTGCGGCCCATGCCGGCTGGAAAGGCACACTCGGCGGGATTCTTGAAAGCACCATCGCGGCGATGATCTCGCTCGGCGCGCGCCGTGACCGGATCATCGCCTGCCTTGGCCCGTCTATCAGCCGGACACACTACGAGGTCGGAGCCGAATTCGTCGAACGGTTCCTTGCCGCCGACGAGGACTATACATCTTTCTTCAGCCCCTCCGGGCGAAACGGCCATGCCATGTTCGACCTGCCGGGGTTGACGATCCGGCGACTGGCGGAAGCCGGAGTGACGGCGGAAAACCTCGACATCTGCACCTACGCGGACGAGGACCGTTTCTTTTCCTACCGCCGCACGACACACAGACAGGAGCCAGACTACGGCCGGCAGATGTCGGCGATCTGCATACGGGAGATTTGAAATGGCGCTTCAGTTTGCGGCAGAGGAATATGCAGCCCGCCTTGCGCGGCTGACAGCCAGAATGCAGGAAGAGAAGCTCGACGCTTTGCTGCTCTTTGCCCAGGAGAGCATGTACTGGCTGACCGGGTACGATACGTTCGGCTACTGCTTCTTCCAGACGCTGGTCGTCAAGAGAGACGGCTCGATGGTGCTCTTGACGCGCTCGGCCGACCTGCGCCAGGCACGTCACACTTCCAATATCGAGCGCATTGAAATCTGGGTGGACCGGGTCAATTCCGATCCGGCGGTAGACCTCAAGAATCTCCTGAACGAACTCGATCTGCTCGGCTGCCGCATCGGCGTCGAATACGACACGCACGGCATGACCGGCAGGACGGCACGGCTCGTCGACCATCAACTTGCCAACTTCGGCGAATTGATCGACGCCTCGTTGCTTGTGAGCCGCCTTCGTCTGATCAAGAGCCCCACCGAAATCGCCCATATCGAAAAGGCCGCCAGCCTTGCCGACGACGCGCTCGAAGCGGCTCTGCCACTGATCCGCCCGGGTGGCAGCGAGGCCGCCATTCTCGCGGCCATGCAGGGCGCGGTCTTTGCTGGCGGCGGCGACTATCCGGCCAACGAATTCATCATCGGCTCGGGCGCCGACGCCCTGCTCTGCCGCTACAAGTCGGGCCGGCGCACGCTCGACGCCAACGACCAGTTGACCCTTGAATGGGCAGGCGTCAGCGCCCATTACCATGCGGCGATGATGCGCACCGTCGTGATCGGAGAGCCGACCAACCGCCATCGCGAGCTCTACAGCGCCTGCCGCGAGACGATCCAGGCGATCGAAATGGTGCTCCGTCCCGGCAACACCTTCGGCACCGTGTTCGACGTCCACGCCAGGATCATGGACGAGCGCGGCCTCGCCCGCCACCGGCTGAACGCCTGCGGCTATTCTCTTGGCGCGCGCTTCTCGCCCTCCTGGATGGAGCATCAGATGTTCCATGTCGGCAACCCCGAGGAGATCGAGCCGGACATGTCGCTTTTCGTGCACATGATCATCATGGATTCCGACAGCGGAACCGCCATGACACTCGGCCAGACCTATCTCACGACACCGGACAAGCCGCGCGCGCTCTCACGTTACGGGCTGGACTTCATTTCTGCGTAAGGAAATCCGCCTATGATTTCCGACCGAGACGGACGAACGGAGGCAGCTTCGTAGAAGCTGTCGCGAAATCGGAACGGGATTAGGACGTGCGAAGCACTCTCCCGCTCCGACTGTTAGAGTCGAGACGGACGGTGGGAACGATGCGAAAGCTGATCATGCCTATCGCAAGCCTTGGTCTTGCAACAGCACTTACAGGCTGCAACAGCACGGATGTGCTGATACCGCAGGTGGACGTTGGCGCCGGGACCTTCCGTTCCCCGCCGGTGACTCAGTCCGATCTCGACACCATGTCGACGCAAACGGCCATCGTTCCGGTGCAAAGCGTGCCGCCAAGCCCCGCCTTCTCTGCGCAGCCGAACATCTCCAGCCCGCCGACGCAATATGCCACGGGCGATGCCACCTATACGGACCCTGCCGGCACGCTCGACGCCCAAGCAAACCGCATTGCCAACGGTGAGGCGCCGATCCAGACAAGGCAGGCCCAGACCGTACAAGGCGAGACTGCGCGAGACGAGACCGGACAAGACGAGACCGCGCAGGTTGAGGTGAGGAAGGTCCAGATCACGCGCATAGAAAGCCCCGCCCCTCAACAGGAGCCGGCCCGGCAGCAATCTGCGACGGAACCAGCAGCGGCCGCGCAGCCACAAGAAGTAAATCACGCCGCCCTGCCAGCCGCCGCAAACGGTTCAGGTGGCATTCGCTTCCTGCCGATCATCGGAGCACCGGTCGAGGCGGTGACCCCGCTTTCGAAACAGCTCGGCGCCGACGCGCGCGCGCAGGGCTTGGCGATCAAGGGCTCTGCGGACAACACGAGCGAACATATCCTCAAGGGCTATTTTTCGGCGCTCAACGACGGCGGCAAGACGACGGTCGTTTATGTCTGGGACATTCTCGATGGCGGCGGCAACCGCCTGCACCGCATCCAGGGACAGGACACCGTCGCGAGCACGGCCGCCGAGCCTTGGAGCGCGGTGCCGCCGGAAACAATGCAGGCAATCGCCACCAAAACGATCAAGGCGTACCTCGATTGGCGTCGGTCGACGGCCGGATGAGGAAAAGCGTGCGCGGTTTTCCGCCCCGTATCCCGCGACACAAAATCATCGTGATCTTGCCGGCTGACACAAAGTTTTTAGGGTAATGGCCTTTGCGCCGCAGCATTCCCCCTTGCATTCAGGTTCAGGGACGCTAAAAAGCGGCCGATCAGCTCTGAACAGCGGCCATCCGTAAAGATTGCCCGCGATCGGAATGGCTCACGGAATTTGCGCGGAGAAAACCGCCCCGGACTGCACCCGGACGGAGGCCGCGCCAGCTCAAGGCGGACCGTCAATGAAGGTTTTCGCAGGCAATTCGAACCGGCTGCTTGCCGAAGCGATCTGCAACTATCTCAACCTGCCCCTCGGGAAAGCTACAGTAAGGCGGTTCGCCGACCAGGAAATCTTCGTCGAAATCGGCGAAAACGTGCGCGGCGAGGACGTTTTCATCGTCCAGTCCACTTCGTTTCCGACCAACGATCATCTGATGGAACTGCTCATCATGATCGATGCGGTGCGTCGCTCATCCGCCCGCCGCATCACCGCCGTCCTTCCTTATTTTGGCTATGCCCGACAGGATCGAAAGCCCGGTCCCCGCACGCCGATCTCCGCCAAGCTGGTCGCCAACCTCATCACCGAAGCTGGCGCCGACCGCGTTCTCACCCTCGATCTTCACGCCGGCCAGATCCAGGGCTTCTTCGACATCCCGACCGACAACCTCTATGCGGTTCCGATCCTCGCGCGCGACGTCAAGGAACACTATGACCTCAAGAACGTCATGGTCGTCTCGCCGGATGTCGGCGGCGTCGTGCGCGCCCGCGCGCTTGCAAAACGTCTCGACTGTCTGCTGGCGATCGTCGACAAGCGCCGCGATCGCCCGGGTGAATCGGAAGTCATGAACGTCATCGGCGATGTGAGCGGCAAGGACTGCATCCTGATCGACGACATCGTCGATTCCGGTGGCACGCTTTGCAATGCCGCCGAAGCTCTTTTGAAGAATGGCGCCACCAGCGTCACCGCCTACATCACCCACGGCGTCCTTTCCGGCGGTGCGGTGACCCGTGTCGCCTCCTCCATGCTGAAGGAACTGGTCATTACCGATTCCATTCAGCCGACGACAGCCGTCCAGTCGGCGCATAATATCCGCGTAATCTCGACCGCCGCCCTGATCGGCGAAGCGATCAGCCGTACCAGCCAGGAAGAATCGGTTTCGAGCCTCTTCGACTAAGATCGTTCGATACGAGATTACAGTGTCGCGTGTCTAACAAGACGCGCACGCCGTAGGCGCGTGCGTTCTTTCCACTCACCGACCCTTACCCAGGACTTGCGCCAGCGGCTGGTCGGCGAGATTGTTGATGAACCAGTTCGGATAGACCGGCGCCGGCACGGTCTCTGCATCGAGTGCCGCGATCTCGCCTCCCGTCAACGCAAGCTCGGCGGCGCCGATGTTGTCCTCCAGCTGATGCATCTTGGAGGCGCCGAGCAGCACGCTGGTCACTGCATCCTTCGCCAGCAGCCAGGATATCGCCACCTGCGCGACGCTTGCCCCGTGCGCGTCGGCGATCGTGCGCATGCGCTCGACGAGCCGGAAGCCGTGCTCCTTATCGAAGGGCAGAATGTCGAAGCCGGAATAGCGATTGTCAGGATCCCCGAGATTATCGCGGGTGTACTTGCCGGACAGGAAGCCCGAGGCGAGCGGGCTCCACACCGTCATGCCCAGGCCGTAGCGCTGCATCATCGGAATCACGTCGCGTTCGACGTCCCGGCCGAGCAGGGAATAATGCATCTGCCCGTGCGTGAAGCGCGCGAAGCCCGCGGCCTTCTGGATTTCGAGTGCCGCCGCGACCTTCCAGGCGGACCAGTTCGAAAAACCGATGTAGCGCGCCTTGCCAGAGCGGACGACCTCGTCGAGCGCCGACAATGTCTCTTCGAGCGGCGTGTAGGGGTCCTCCTTGTGGACGAGGTAGACGTCGATCCAGTCCGTGCCGAGCCGCTTCAGGCTCTGATCCACGGACCAGAGAATGTGGCGACGGGAGAGGCCGGCCTGCGTCAGCGGCGTGCCGGTGCGAAAGCCGACCTTGGTGGCGATCACCACCTCATCGCGGTGCGATCTGAGCGCCTCGCCCAGAATGCGCTCCGACTGACCGGATGCGTATGCGTCGGCCGTATCGAAAAAATTGATGCCGGCATCCAGCGCTTTCCCGACAAGGGCGGCCGCCGCCTCGGCATCCGTCTTGTAGACCGCGCCGATGCTGCGATCGCCTGCCGTGAAAGTCATGGCGCCGAAAGCGAGACGCGAAACCACGAGACCGGTATTGCCAAGTGTTGTGTACTGCATGTTTTCCTCCGTTCTGGTTCGGCGACGATCATGCCAAAACGTATTATTGCGAAAAACAGGATATCGCTATAAAGGTCATGAAGAATAACTTCATAATAGCGCGACAGTGGTAGCCGACTCCTTCAGCGGTTTGAGGGAATTTCTGGCCGTGGCGGAGCATCACAGCTTCACCGCCGCCGCAGCCACGCTCGGCGTTACGCCGAATGCCGTCAGCCAAACGATCAAGGCGCTCGAGAGTCGGCTTGGCGTTCAGCTCTTCGTTCGCACCACGCGCCGCGTGGCTCTGACGGAGGCCGGCAACGCATTCCTGCTGCGCGTGCGCCCGGCGGCATCCGAGATCGCCGAGGCCTATGACCTGCTTGGCGGTTTTCGTGACCGGCCGATCGGCAACCTTCGCCTGACCGTCCCGCGCATGGCGATCCCGCTTGTCCTGACGCCGTTGCTGCCGCGCTTTCGGCAGGCCTATCCGGACGTGACGGTGGAAATCTCCATCGATGACGCGGCGATCGATATCACCGAACGCGGCTTTGATGCCGGCATCCGCATCGGCGAGGCCGTCGAAAAGGATATGGTCGCCGTCAGGCTCACCCCCGACATTGTCTGGGCCGTGGTCGGCGCTCCTTCCTATTTCGCCAAACGCGGACGCCCAGCAACGCCGGAGGAACTGACGCGGCACGAGGCGATCCGCTACCGTTATCCCACTTCGGGCACGATCTATCGCTGGGAGTTCGAACGGGACGGGCGCGATTTCTCCGTCGACGCTCCGGGCGGGCTAACCGTTAACGATTTCCTACTGCTCACCGAATTGGCGCAAGCCGGAATGGGGCTGGCCTATCTGCCCGAGCCGTCGGTCCGCGAGGCCGTCGCAGCGCGGCGTCTCGAACACGTACTCCAGGCGTATCTTCCGACCTCGCCCGGGCTCTTCATCTATTTTCCTGCCAAGGCTCAGACACAACCTAAATTGCGGGGGTTCCTCGATTTGGCAACGAGGATCGGAAGGGCGCAGAAATAACGCCCGCATCCACAACCACGCCTAAAGTCCGCGCAGATTGACAATCCTGACGCGTGCGCCGCATAGTCCGATCTCATTTCAGAAATTTAGTATAGGCGTATGTAAAAATGGGAATTGGCTCTCAGGGGCAGCGTGATCGCCTGGCGATATTGATAGACGCCGATAATATTCGCCCAGACTTTGTACCGCTTATCATTCGCGAAGCATCGGCTATCGGCACAATTATCATCAAGCGCGTTTACGGCAATTTTGGCTGTCCTGCGATGACAGCCTGGCAGCCGCTCGTACATAAACATGCAGTGTCGCCGGTCCACGTCGCGCCGGCTGCGAGGAGCAAGAACGCCTCCGATTTGAAGCTGGCGGTCGATGCGATGGATATCCTGCATCGCGGGCGCGTCGATGGCTTCTGCATTGCGTCCAGCGACAGCGACTTCACATCTCTTGCAAGCCGAATCCGGGAGGACGGCTTGTCCGTTTACGGCTTTGGAGAAAAGAAGGCGTCCGAGGCCTATGTGAATTCTTGCAATGACTTCTTTTATTGCGACCTTCTTCTTAAGGAGGATGCAAAAGCCGATTCCAGTTCCAGCAAACCGAAGCCGCCTTTGCAGGAAATCCTCGCTGCAATAGACGAGACATCGAGAGAGGGTGGCTGGGCCCACCTCAGCGCGGTCCGCAACGTACTCAACAAACGCATCCAAGGTTTCCATCCCCGAAATTACGGATTCAAGGCGCTCCTTCCATTTATGGAAGATATTCCGTCACTGGAGTGTAAATCGAACGGTGGCGGCGCGTACGTAAAGCGGAAATGAGTTGGGCGGCGCGTACGCAGTGCTATCCACGCACGATGGTGCAACCCTCGCCGCCACCGAAGACGCGCGACCGGGTGAGAAAACGCTTCTCCCGACCGTTATCGAGCGAGAACATCCCGCCCCTGCCAGGCACGACATCGATGATCAGTTGCGTGTGCTTCCAGACTTCATATTGGCTGGCGCTGATATAGACCGGCACGCCGTCGATCTCGCCGAGCTTCACGTCGTTGTCGCCGACGATATAGTCGCCAGCCGGATAGCACATCGGCGACGAGCCGTCGCAGCAGCCGCCCGATTGATGAAATAGAATATCCGGATGATCGCGCCGGATTTCGCGGATGAGTTCGATCGCCGCATCGGTCGCAAGCACCCGCGGCTCGCCATTTGGTTCCGTCATCATTTCCTCCCTTCCCGCAGGGCCGGCAGGCCCCCGATGAAATATCGGGAGCCCGCCGGGAGGATCACCGGCGATCGCCGCCGGGATCGAACAATGAGGATCAGAAGAAGCCGAGCGCCTTCGGGCTGTAACTCACCAGCATGTTCTTGGTTTGCTGGTAATGGTCGAGCATCATCCTGTGCGTCTCGCGGCCGATGCCGGACTGCTTGTAGCCACCGAAAGCGGCATGCGCCGGATAGGCGTGATAGCAATTGGTCCAGACACGGCCGGCCTGGATGGCACGGCCGAAGTGGTAGCAGCGATTGGCATCCCGGCTCCACACACCGGCACCCAGGCCATAGAGCGTGTCGTTGGCGATCTCCAGCGCCTCGGCGTCGGTCTTGAAGGTCGTCACCGATACCACCGGCCCGAAAATCTCCTCCTGGAAGATGCGCATCTTGTTGTGACCGCGGAACACGGTCGGCTTGACGTAGTAGCCCTCGGAAAGTTCGCCTTCGAGCACGTTGCGCCCACCGCCGGTCAGCACCTCGGCCCCTTCCTGCTTGCCGATATCGATATAGGAGAGGATCTTTTCGAGCTGCTCGCTCGACGCCTGCGCGCCGATCATCGTTGCCTGGTCGAGCGGGTTGCCCTGGCGGATCGCCTCGACCCGCTTCAGCGCCCGCTCCATGAAGCGGTCATAGATGCTTTCCTGGACCAGCGCCCGGCTCGGGCAGGTGCAGACCTCGCCCTGATTGAGGGCGAACATCGCAAAGCCCTCCAGTGCCTTGTCGAAATAGTCGTCGTCCTCGCTAAGCACATCGGCGAAGAAAATATTCGGCGACTTGCCGCCGAGTTCGAGCGTCACCGGTATGAGATTCTGGCTGGCATATTGCATGATCAGCCGCCCGGTCGTCGTCTCGCCGGTAAAGGCGATCTTGGCGATGCGCGGACTGGTGGCGAGCGGCTTGCCGGCTTCAAGGCCGAAGCCGTTGACGATGTTGAGCACGCCCGGCGGCAGGAGGTCGGCAACGAGCTCCGCCCAGACGAGAATGGAGGCCGGCGTCTGCTCGGCCGGCTTCAGCACGACGCAGTTTCCGGCGGCCAGTGCCGGGGCCAACTTCCACGCGGCCATCAGGATCGGAAAGTTCCAGGGGATGATCTGGCCGACGACGCCGAGAGGCTCATGGAAGTGATAGGCAACCGTGTCGTGGTCGATCTCGCCGATCGAGCCTTCCTGCGCGCGGATGCAAGCTGCGAAATAGCGGAAATGATCGATCGCCAGCGGAATGTCGGCAGCCATGGTCTCGCGGATCGGCTTGCCGTTGTCGAAGGTTTCCGCTCGCGCCAGAAGCTCCAGATTGGCTTCCATGCGGTCGGCGATCTTCATAAGAATGTTGGAGCGCTCCGTCGTCGATGTCCGCCCCCACTTTTCTCGAGCCGCATGCGCAGCATCGAGCGCGGCTTCGATATCGGCGGCGTCGGAACGGGCGACTTGGCAAAGTGTACCGCCGGTGACAGGCGTCGTGTTGTCGAAATAACGGCCCGCGACCGGCTCCCGCCATTCGCCGCCAATGAAGTTTCCATATTTCTGCTTGTACGGGTTCTCGACGATCTTCTGATGCAGCATGACTTCCTCCCTTGGAAAAGACAGCACTCCGATTGCTGTGGAAGGAAGGTGAGGCCGAATATCGAACTGCGATAGAGAGCCGCCGCACTTGGCGGTGCCAACTGTTTCAGAATTGCGACAGGCCAGCGCAGCGCGGCGTGCTGCAACGCAGCATCGATCGGAACTGAACGATTTTTTAAGCTTGTCCGCCCCTCATCCCGCTACCGCGACCTTCCCCCGCAGGCGGGGAGAAAGGGCACGTGGCACCGCGCGCGCCCCTCGCCCCGCTTGCGGGGAGAGGGCTAGGGTGAGAGGCTTTTCCTGCAGGCGTGGCTCAGTTCAGCGAAAGCCGCTTCATCTTGCGGTAAAGCGTGGCGCGGCTGATTCCGAGAAGGTCCGCTGCCATCGAGACGTTGCCTTTCGCTCGCGATAGCACGCGGCGCAGCGCCGCCCGCTCGGCCTCCGGCAGTTCCCCTCCGTCACCGGGCGGCTCTTCCTGGAGCAGGTCGGAAGCGGGAACGCCCGCTGCGATCCGCCCGTCGTCGAGGCCGAGCCGTTGCCGCGCGGCGCGGGTCGCACCGAGGACAAGGTCGTCGCGATCAACTGCAAGCAAGGCCGGCCCTGCCCTGTCCACTGGTACGAGCACGATGCGCGCCCCGGCAAAAGCTCGACGGAAAAGATTGGCCTCGATGCGGGAGGCGGCGTCGCGCACGGCTTGGGAAAGGATCGACACCGTAGCCTCGGACGCGTCGTCGCGGCAGGTGGAAATGTCGATTGCCCCCGCAAGATGGCCCGCCTCGTCCCGGATCGGCGCCGTCGCGCAACTCAGCCCGATATTGCGGCTCAGGAAATGCTGGTCGCGCTGGATGACGACAGCGCGCTCATCCGCGATGGCCGTGCCGATGCCATTTGTGCCGACACTCGCCTCGCTCCACACGGTTCCGGACCACAGGCCGACATCGCGAAATTCGGCATCGTCTCCGACCGCCCCGCGGCGTTCGAGCGCGACGCCCTTGTCGTCCGTCAACAAAAGGCAGCAGCCGGCCTTGCCTACGACTGCGAATAGCCGATCGAGTTCTCCGACCGCCTCCGCAACCAACACGCCGGAACGCTCGTACGCCTGCCGGAATTCGTTATCCGTAAGCCGCCAAGGCGAACGAACCTCCTCCGGCGCCAGTCCATGCAGCGTCATGCAGCGGCGCCACGATGCCGCAACCGGCGAACTCGCCGCGGCCGACGATTGGTGCGCGATCCTGTAGACGTGTTCGGAATGATCCCTTACAGCAGGCATCCGCTCCCTCCCTAAAAGCGTCTTCCGGCGGCGACAAGTCTGCCGATCTCCCGGTCCGCATACCCCACCGCCTGCCACTATAGGCATCGATTACGCGGCTGGTCCAGCCAGACGAAGGTCGCGCCATCGAATGCCTTTATGGATATATCAACCGAGCGGTATCGACACAGCCCACAACGCGTGTCTTTAAGGAAACATCCAGTGGATATGCTACTCGACTGAGTCACTTCCCGCCCGCCCCGCAACATCCGGTTGTTCGCCATGCTTCGCGACTTTTCCCTTCAAAGCCTGTTCATGGGCCTACTGATCGCCTTTGTCGGCTTTGCGAGCTCTTTCGCCGTCATCCTGAATGGACTTGCCGGCGTGGGCGCAACCGACGCGCAGGCCGCCTCCGGCTTGATGGCATTGTCGATTTCGATGGGGATATGCGCAATCGTCATCAGCATTGTGACGCGGCTGCCGATCAGCATCGCGTGGTCGACCCCTGGCGCGGCACTGCTCGCAAGCTCGACCGCCGTGGAGGGCGGCTTCAACGCCGCGGTCGGCGCCTTTCTCGTTTGCGGCCTGCTGATCGTCATTGCGGGGCTTTGGAGGCCGCTCGGCAGGATGGTTTCTTCGATCCCCTCGGCTTTGGCGAATGCAATGCTTGCCGGCGTGCTCATCGGCCTGTGCTTCGCACCAGTCAAGGCAATCGCCTTCAACCCCCTTCTCGGCCTGCCGATCGTTCTCGCCTGGGCGCTGGTCGGCAGCATCAACAAGCTCTATGCCGTGCCGGCCGCCCTCCTCGCCTTCGTCCTCGTCATCGCCTTCGGCATCGACGTGCCCGACGGCATCTTTGCAAGGCTTTCCTCAGCGCTGATCCCCCAAGCCGATTTCGTCTTCCCAGTCTTCAACGCTGCCGCCACGGTCAGCATCGCCCTGCCGCTCTTCATCGTGACGATGGCGTCGCAGAACATTCCCGGCATCGCCGTTCTGAAGGTCAACGACTACCACCCGAATCCCGGCCCGCTCTTTGCAACGACCGGTCTCTTTTCGATGATGAGCGCGCCCTTCGGCGGCCACGCGGTCAATCTGGCGGCGATTACCGCTGCCATGTGCGCCGGCGTCGACTCCCATCCCGACCGCGCCCGCCGCTATTGGTCGGCGATCAATGCCGGCATCGCCTATATCCTCTTCGGTTTGCTCGCCGGCGCCGTTACCACCTTCGTCAGTCTCGCACCCCCGGTGCTCATCGAGGCGGTCGCCGGGCTGGCGCTTGTCGGCGCCTTTGCAAGCTCCGCCATGGCCGCCTTCAGCGAAAGTCAGACGCGGGAAGCTGCCGCGATCACCTTTCTGGTAACCGCATCAGGCGTCAGCTTCGGCGGCGTCTCCGGTGCCTTCTGGGGTCTGATCGCCGGTGGCCTCATGCTCGCGCTCGCCCGGTTTGCCAAGCGCAAGGCGTGATGCATGTCACCCAAAAGTGTGCAGCGGTTTTGGGACAACGACATGCACAAAAGAAAGGCCTAGCGCCGCGCCTTGCATTTCCGCCCATACTCGGCTATGGACCGCGCGTCCGCGCAGACACCCTTGGAGGCAACGCGGATGAAGCTGCCAGTCAGCTTCAGGTTTTTCCGCTTATTGACGGACGAACTCTCCAAATAACCAGAAAGGTCTACCCATGAGCCAGACTTACGAGCTCAAGGCCGAGACGCGCGAACGGGTTGGTAAGGGGTCCTCCCGCGAACTTCGCCGCAACGGTCTTATCCCGGCTGTCATCTATGGTGACAAGCAGCCCCCGCTTTCCATCGCGCTCTCCACCAAGGACGTGACGATGAAGATCCACGCCGGCGGTTTCATGACCACCGTCGCGATCATCGACGTCAACGGCGAGAAGATCCGCGTCCTGCCGAAGGACTACCAGCTGGATCCGGTCCGCGACTTCACGATGCATGTCGATTTCCTGCGGGTTTCGAAGGACAGCCAGGTTTCCGTTCAGGTCCCGGTTCACTTCGAAAACGAAGAGAAGTCCCCGGGTCTCAAGCGCGGCGGCGCGCTGAACATCGTTCGCCACGACGTCGAACTGAACGTCTCTGCCGACAACATTCCAGAATTTCTGACGGTCGACCTCACCGGCCTCAACATCGGCGACACCGTCCACATCTCGGACATCAAGCTGCCGGCAGGCGCGACCCCGGTTATCACTGATCGCGACTTCACGGTCGCCACGATCGCTGGCCGCGTGATGGAAGCTGAAGAAGAAGCAGCAGAAGAGGCTGAGGGCGAAGCAGAGGAATAATCTGCGTTTCGCGTATCCGCCAGCCACTGACGGCTGACAACACAAACCCGCTCCATGTCACATGGGGCGGGTTTTTCATTTCCGGCCAAGCTTCAGGCCGTCAGGACTTGGTTTTTGCCAAGCATCATCATCCGCTAATGCAAGCACAGCTTCTGGGCTGGCGCTCTCATGAAATCTCGGCGTGCAACTTCAGCAACATTTAAGGTTTTGATGATGTTCTGCCGGCGGGGAGACGTCGGTGGTAGTCCAAGAGAACTAGCAATGAATAAAGTGGCAGCAACTGCCGAGGGGGGCATGCGATGATGCACTCGGTGGAAAACCGGTTTGTTGCAATCATCGGCGGCGCGATGTTTGTGTTCGTCGCCCCGTTGCTCGCACTCTTCCTCACCATATCCAGCGAACGTGTTGCACGCGAGCGCCTGCAGAATATCGAGCTTTTGATGGAGGCAAGCGGCGAGGCACTCGGCAAGCCGATCTGGGATTTCGACCAGCAAGGCATTGACCGGATCGCCCGCTCCCTGATGAACGCCACCGATATTCGGGCCGTCGCCATTCGCGATGCGGGTGGAAATGTGCTCGCTCAATTACCGAAGGGAAGTATTGGCGGCACGAGCGTAAGCCACTCCCTGAAGACCGCGATCGCCTTTGACAGCGTCGAGGGCATCAAGCAAGTCGGGACGCTCGAGGTCGTCGTCCCAACGCCCGGCATCCTCTCACGCTTCAGCAAGGACGAATGGACCGTTCTCGCCATTCTCCTTTTTGCGGTCGCGATCGTCTTTGCGGCGGCCCTCGTCGGCAATCGCTTCACGGTAATCCGCCCGCTGATGCGGCTGACGGCCGCGATCGAAGCAACACGGCGTCTAGGGTCCCGCCACCGGGTCGACTGGATTTCGGACGACGAAATGGGAGCGCTCGCCGTGAACTTCAACGAGATGCAGGATCGCCTGGAGCGCGAGGAAACTGAACTCAAGATTGCGCATGACCGCGCAACCGAGACCTACAATCTGACACCCGCCATGCTCTTCTCACTCGACGCGGCAAACAGGCTGAGCGCCGTCAGCGATTACTGGTTGCTTGCGACGGGCTATGCCCGCGAAGAGGTCATCGGCCGCAACTTCACCGATTTCATCGATCCGCTGTGGCACGAAGCCTATCGCCTTCGCGCAAAGACAACCGCGGTCGACAACGACAATATCAGCGAAGTAACGCTGCCCTTCCGCAAGGCCGACGGCGAGTTCATGACCGTCCTGATCCTGGAATCGGAAATGGACCATGGTGGCAATCTCTCGCTGTCCGTCATGACCGATGTCACAGCGCTCAAGCAGGCGGAGAGCCGCAACCATGCCCAGGCGATTACCGATCACCTGACCGGGTTGCTCAATCGTCAGGGCTTCGAAAGCGCGCTCGACGACGCGATCCGCAACGCCGACGCGTGCGGCATGCAGCTTGCCTGCCTGTTCATCGACCTCGACCGCTTCAAATGGATCAACGACAATTTCGGCCACGCCGCCGGCGACGCTGTGCTGCGCCAGACCGTCGAACTGATCCGCATGACGCTCGGTCCGGATGATGTGATGTCGAGGCTCGGCGGCGACGAGTTCGCCATACTTGTCGCTGCAACGGATGTCACCGCTCTCGCCACTGAGATTGCCGAGCGCATCTGCGCGGCATTGCGCGAGCCGATGCCGATTGCCGGCAGCGAACTGTCGGTCAGCGCGAGTGCCGGCGTTTCCGTCTATCCGACACATGCGGCAAGCGCCTCAGACCTTCTCTTGAAGGCGGACATGGCGATGTATGCGCGCAAGCGCGACGGCAAGAACGGCGTGCGGATTTTCGATGCGAGCCTGCTCGACAGCGCACGCGAGCGCCACGAGATCGAGCAATGCATCGAAACCGGCCTGAAAGAGGACTGGTTCGAGGCCTGGCTGCAGCCGATCGTCGGCCTCGGCGACGGCCAGATTGTCGGTTTCGAGGCGCTGATGCGCCTCGATCATCCGGAAAAGGGGCTGATGCCGCCCGGCAAGATCATCGGCATTGCCGAGGAGACAGGCACGATCGGCCGTATCGGCGACCGTGTCCTCGGCAAGGCGATTCGCCACCTTGCAGCGATCTCCGAACTGGATGGAACGCAGGACACCTATCTGGCGGTCAACTTCTCGCCGCTGCAGTTCGAGCTGACGCTACCTCACAAGCTGGCTGCGCTCTTGCTCAAGCACCACATTTCGCCGCAGAGGATCGTCATCGAGATCACCGAGGCGGTGCTGATGCTGGACAATCCCGAGGTTCACGCCGTCCTGAAGCAACTCAACGAGTTCGGTTGCCGCATCGCGCTTGACGATTTCGGCACCGGCTATTCGTCCCTGAGCTACCTCAATCGCTTCCCCGTCGATATCGTAAAGGTCGACCAGTCCTTCACCCGGTCGCTGAGTTCCGGCACCGCCGACGTCAGGCGCAAGAGCCGCATGCTCATCAAGGGCATCCGCACCATTTCGCATCAGATGGGATGCACGGTCGTCGCCGAAGGGATCGAGACGAAGGAGCAGTGGCAGCTTCTGCGCAAGCTCGGCGTGGATAATGGCCAGGGTTATCTCTTCAGCCGGCCCATGCCGATCGACGGCATGCTGGCTCTCCTGGAGAATGACTCCGAAGCCAAAGCGGCCAATCCGGCATAGCGCCGATCGAAAAGGAGAAAAGGGCGTGAAGCATCTGATCCTGGCATTCCTGCTCGGTCTTTCCGCCACCGCTCGCGCCGAGACGATCCATTTCGTCACCGAGGAATATCCACCCTACAACTTCTCGACCGCCAGCGGCGCGAACGGCGCATCGGTCGAACAGGTCGCCCTGATCATGAAGGCCGTCGATCTCGCCTACGAGATCAAGGTCCTGCCTTGGGCGCGCGCCTTTGCGCTTGCCGAAAGCCAGCCCTACCATTGCGTTTTCACCACCGTTCACGATGCAGAGCGAGACAGGAATTTCAAATGGATCGAACCGCTGCTCGTCGATCACCTGACCTTGGTGCGACGCAAGGGTGCGGCGATCGCGCCGCAAACGATCGATGAGGCCAAACAGTTCGTCGTCGGAACGCAACAGGAAGACTTCTCCGCGGCCTATCTGAAGGCGCATGGCTTCGAGAAGATCGACTATGCCGCCAGTCTTGACTCCACCGTGAAGAAGCTCTCCGCCGGTCGCATCGATCTGCTCATGACGTCGGAAAAAACCTTCGAGACTATGCGGGCCGACGGCAAACCGGTCGAGGCGGCGTTGGTGTTGGAAGGCAAGCAATATGGCATCGCCTGCCACCGGGACATGCCCGATGAGACCGTTGCCCGCATGCAGGCCGAACTCGACCGCCTGATCGCCAACGGCACGCAGGACCGGATCTTCGAGCGCTACGGCCTGCGCCCGAACCGTATTGTGCAGGCGGCGAAATAAGGCGTTGACTTTGGCCGGGCCGCGATGATTTTGAGTTCAAATAACGGACTGTGGTGTTGCCCCTCACCCTAGCCCTCTCCCCGCAAGCGGGGAGAGGGGACAAGAACGGCGCAGCGAGTCCCCTTCGCCCCGCTTGCGGGGAGAAGGTGGCCGGCAGGCCGGATGAGGGGCGAACCTCCCGGTCGAGCTGGAAGCATCTGGAGTTTGGCGACATGCTGATTATCGCGGGACTTGGCAATCCGGGTTCGAAATATGCCGGTAACCGCCACAATATCGGCTTCATGGCCGTCGACGCGATCCAGCGTCGCCCGGGCTTTTCCTCGTGGTCGAAGAAGTTCAAGGCGGAAATCTCCGAAGGCGAGATCGATGGCGAACGCGTGCTCCTGATGAAGCCGCAGACCTTCATGAACCTGTCTGGAGAAGCCGTCGGCGAGGCCATGCGCTTCTACAAGCTCGCGCCGAAGGATATCATCGTGATCTACGACGAACTCGATCTTCCTGCCGGCAAGGCACGGATCAAGACCGGCGGCGGTCACGGCGGCCACAACGGCATCAAATCGATCGACGCCCATTGCGGCAAGGACTACCGCCGCCTGCGCCTGGGCATCGGCCACCCGGGTGTGAAGGACCTGGTGCACGCCCACGTGCTCGGCGACTTCGCCAAGGCGGATCGGGCCTGGCTTTCGCCGCTTCTCGACACCATCGCCGACAACGCGGACATGCTGGTCAAGGGCGAGGATTCGCAGCTCATGAACAAGATCGCGCTGGCGACCGGAAGCAAGCCGCCTGAGGAAAAGCCACGGTCGGCGAAGAAGCAACCCGCGCAATCCCATATCCACCAGGCCCGCAACGCAGCGCAGCCCAAAAAACTTCCAACCACTGGTCCGATGGCCGAGATGCTAAGAAAGATGTTCGGCTCGAAAGGGGATTGAGGAAACCTGTCGACCTACTCCTCCGGCTCGGTCGTGAACAGCAGCGGATAACCCCCTTCCTTGCCGAGATCGGTCGCCTCCTTGGCTTTGGTCTCAGCGATATCCCTGGCGCAGACGACGACGACCGAGGTGCCGAGCTTGTGTGCGGTCATCATCACGCGGTAGCCCGTTTCCTCGCTCATGCGGAACACGGCCTTGAGCACCATGACCACGAATTCACGCGGGGTGTAGTCGTCGTTGACCAGAATGACCTTATAGAGCTTCGGCCGCTGCAGCTTAGGCTTCGATCTGGTCTTGGGTTTTGCGGCAACATCATTGTCACTCATCGGAAATCCACCCGTTGATGACATGAGGAGGCGATCACCATCGCGCAGCACAATATTGCGCGTCGGGCATCCCCATTCAAGGGAAAGCCGGGTAACAAGGGCCAATGCATGTTTCCTAAAATCGTTCGCGGTCTAAGGAAACATGCAGCAATTCAAAACGTTGCAGCGTCCTTTGCGCGTCTGGCAACACGCACGGCGCTTCAGAAGCGCGCGAAGAGCTTGACCGCTCCTCTCCTTTACCCCATAGCCACCGCCAAGCAATCCGAGAAAGACAGGTTTTAGCCATGGGCTTCAAATGCGGTATCGTCGGGCTGCCGAATGTCGGCAAGTCCACACTCTTTAATGCGCTCACCAAGACGGCAGCGGCGCAAGCGGCAAACTATCCCTTCTGCACGATCGAGCCGAACACCGGTGAAGTCGCGGTTCCGGATCCGCGCATGCGCAAGCTCGCCGATGTCGCGAAGTCAAAGGAAATCATCCCGACGCGCATCTCCTTTGTTGACATCGCCGGTCTCGTGCGCGGCGCGTCCAAGGGCGAAGGCCTCGGCAACCAGTTCCTCGCCAATATTCGCGAGGTCGACGCCGTGGTCCATGTTCTGCGCTGCTTCGAAGACGACGACATCACCCATGTGGAAGGCCGAATCCACCCGGTTGCCGATGCCGAGACGATCGAAACCGAACTGATGCTCGCCGATCTCGAAAGCCTGGAGCGGCGCACGGAACAGACGCGCAAGCGTGCGGTCGGCAAGGACAAGGATGCAATGGCGCAGCTTCCGGTGATGGAAGCCTCGCTGAAGCTCCTGCAGGAAGGCAAGCCGGTACGCACGCTGCTGTCGAAGCTCGACGCGGACGAATTGCGCATTCTCCAGGGCCTCAATCTCCTCACCTCCCATCCGGTGCTCTACGTCTGCAACGTTGCCGAAAGCGACGCCGCCACCGGCAATGAGCACACGCGCGCGGTCGCCGAAATGGCAAAGGCCCAAGGTGCGGAAACCGTTGTGATCTCCGCCGCGATCGAATCGGAGGTCGCGCAACTCCCCGAGGAGGAGGCCAAGGAATTCCTTGCTGCGCTCGGCCTCGAGGAGGCCGGTCTCGATCGGCTGATCCGCGCCGGCTACAAACTGCTCGACCTCATCACCTATTTCACGGTCGGCCCGAAGGAAACACGCGCATGGACCATTCCGCGCGGCACCAAGGCGCCGCGGGCCGCAGGAGTCATTCACACGGATTTCGAACGCGGCTTTATTCGCGCGAACACGATCGCTTATGATGACTATATTTCGCTCGGCGGCGAAACCGGCGCGAAGGAAGCCGGCAAGGCGCGCGACGAAGGCAAGGAATACGTCGTCCAGGACGGCGACGTCATCCATTTCCGCTTCAACACCTGACGCGGTGGCTATGCGGCACAGCGCCGTCCTTAAATTGTCTTCGATTTAGGGAACCATGCGGTAGCATCTCCGGCAGCGAGGGAGGCCGGCATGCTCTATTTCGAGGACTTCACGCCAGGTCGGCGCTTCGACTATCAGCCTGTCGCCGTGCAGGCGCCCGACATTATCGCCTTCGCCAGCGAATTCGATCCGCAGCCGATGCATTTGGACGAAGAGGCCGGCAAGCGCAGTATTCTGGGCGGGCTTTCTGCCTCGGGCTGGCACACGAGCGCCATCGGCATGCGTATGATGATCGACGCCTTTCTCGGCAATTCCTCCTCGCAAGGCTCGCCGGGCATCGACTTCATGGATTGGAAGAAGCCGGTGCTCGCAGGCGATGTGCTGACAGGTTTCAGCCTGGTGCTCGGAGCCCGGCAGTCGAAGTCGAAACCGAGCGTCGGCATCGTCAAGTTCCGCAACGAGATCAACAACCAGACGGGGGAAGCAATCGCGGTTTCGGAATGTTCCGTTCTTTTCCGCCTCCGTGACCGGGGGCTGCGGCTATGATGATGTTGGCGGAAATCTACGCAGCCGGCCGAAAAACCGTAATCGGCAGCCTGACATTCACGGCAGAAGACATCGTCCGTTTCGCGCGCAACTTCGACCCGCAATCATTCCATCTGGACGAGGAAGAGGCCAAGCACTCGCTTTTCGGTGGGCTTTGCGCGTCCGGTTGGCACACGAGCGCCGGCTGGATGCAATGTTTCGTGCGGTTCTGGAAGGATGAGATCCGGCGCCTGACGGCCGAGGGGCTGCACGCGCCGAAACTCGGCCCCTCACCCGGCTTTCGCGAACTCAAGTGGCTGAAGCCAGTTTATGCCGGCGACACGGTAACCTATGCGGTCACCTTTCTCGAGGCGCGAACCGTCGCGTCGAGACCCGGATGGCGTATCAACACCATTCTTTGCGAAGGCGAGAACCAGCACGGCGAAACCGTCATCCAGTTCGAAAGCAAGGTGATAGAATTCACCTGAAGTCAAGTTGAGGCGAAGCGCTTCAATGTCCCGCGAATTCGATCAGCGTGCGGACGTTGACGCCGAGAGCTTCGAGCTTTTTGCGCCCGCCAAGCTCTGGCAGATCGATGATGAAGCAGGCGGCCACGATTTCCGCTCCCATCTGCTTCAGAAGCTTGACCGCGCCTTCGGCGGTTCCGCCGGTGGCAATGAGGTCATCGACCAGGATCACCTTCTCGCCCGGCTGGATTGCATCCCTGTGCATTTCCATCTCGTCCACGCCGTATTCGAGGCTATAGGCAATGCGGACGGTATCGTGCGGAAGCTTGCCCTTCTTTCGGATCGGCACGAAGCCGGCCGCCAGCTGGTGCGCGATCGCGCCGCCCAAAATGAACCCGCGCGCCTCGATGCCCGCGATTTTCTCGATTTTGGTTCCGGCATAGGGGTGGACGAGCTCGTCGATCGCCCGGCGGAACGCTTTCGGGTTGCCGAGCAATGTCGTGATGTCGCGAAACATGACGCCTGGCTTCGGATAATCCGGAATGCTCCGGATGGAGGAAATCAGTTCCGATTGAACGGTCGCGGTCATGACGGGAAAACAGCCTCTGCGAGTCTCAAAGAAGGCAAAGCCATAACATCAATGACGTGCAATTCTATAGAAGTTTCTTCGCGTTGCCGTCAGAAAGCTGCCTATCCCGCCGCAAACCTCAGCCCCGCAAAATCTCCGCGGGACAGGTGGAACAATTGTCGGCGTCCGGTGTTAATGTCGCGCTTGAATCTTGCAGGGCACGCAATTGGGGCGTGACTGCACCTACAGCGCCGCGCGTCTAATCAGACGCGCAAAGAACGCTGTAGCACTTTGAATTGCTGCATATTTTCATCCTTAAATCGGCTACGATTTAAGGATACATGCAGTCGAGCCAGCAGCAGAGGAAGGAGCAGCACCATGCGCTTGTTTGAATGCGGTTCGCTCGTCCCGGGTTGTGAATGGCACACCCGCGCCGACAATGATGCAGAAATCGTCCGTCGTGTTGTGGAGCACATGCGCGTGACCCATGGCGAAACGATTATCCGCGAGAACATGATCGACAACATCAAGGTTCGGATCGTGGACGAAAGCAAGGCCGCCTGACCGGAGCGGGGCAAGACCCTCTTTGCTGTCTTCGAATCGGGATGGAGCGCGGAGCGGCATCGCTCCAGCGACGTCACTTGGTGTCGCGCACCATCGCCTCCAGCCGGGCCGCGAGCGCTGCCCGGGACGGGGTGAAATTGCGCTCTATCCAGAAATTTTCGAGCTCGGACAGCACCTCGCCGACCTTGGGACCGGCCGGAATGCCCGCCTTCAGGACATCAGCTCCGGTCAAAGGAAAGACGGGGCGCTGCCACTTCTCCGCACGCGACAGGAGCCGCTGAAACGCGGCCGTCTCGGAAAGAAGCGCGGGATCGTTTTCGGACAGGCGGCGCGAGGACGCCAGGGAAAGCCGCAGGCGCGTCGTGATGCCCTCGGCGCCATTACGGTAAAGCTGGCGGTCGAGAGCCGCATCCGCGAGCGTCGCGGGAACCGCGGGCGCAGTTGCAAACCGCGCGAAATAGGCGGCCTCCGCCTTCGACAGACGCAATCGCGCTGCCATGGCCTCGAGCCGTTCCGCATCCGGAGGAACGATCGCCGCCAGCCTGAGCAGCGGGTCCGGCTTCCAGGAGAATGCCTTCTCGGCGGCAATCAGGCCGGGAATGGCGTCGATACCCCATTTCTCGGTCTCCGGCAGGATTTCGGTGAGCACGCCCGCCTGACGCATCCACAGGAGCGCGCGGCCGGGATCATCCGCGGCGAGCAGTTTCTTGGTTTCGGACCAGACCCGTTCCGCCGAAAGCGTCGAGAGCTTTGCGCGCGCCTGTGCGCAGGCCCGGAGCCCATCTGCGTCAGGCCGGCCGGCGCCATAATAGGCGAAGAACCGGAAGAAGCGCAGGATGCGCAGATAATCCTCCCGCACGCGGTCGGCAGCGTTGCCGATGAAACGCAGCGTCCGGCTCTCGATATCGGCAACGCCGCCGACATGATCGATTATCCGGCCTTTGCTGTCCGCGTAGAGGGCATTGATCGTAAAGTCGCGGCGCTCCGCGTCCGCCTGCCAATCGGTCCCGAAGGCCACTTCGGCGCGGCGGCCATCGGTTGCCACGTCGCGGCGCAGCGTTGTCACTTCGTATGGCGTCCCGTCGATGACGAGGGTGACCGTGCCATGGTCGACACCGGTCGGCACGACCTTGATACCCGCGGCCCTCGCCCGTTCAGCGACGTCCTCCGGCGGCCAGGTGGTCGCCATGTCGACATCGCCGGCCGGCAGCCCCATGAGGCTGTTGCGGATCGCGCCGCCGACAACGCGCACCTCGCCGCCGTCGACGTTCAGTACGTCGAAAACGCGCCGGAGCGAGGGAGCCTGAAACCACGCCTCAGCGGCAACGGAAGTCATGCATAAAGCCTTTCGTAGAGCATGCGGACGATGCCCGCGGTAATTCCCCAGATATTCCGCTCGCCGTAGGGCATGCGATAGAATTGCCGCTCCGCACCCTGCCAATGGCTGCGTCCGCGTCCGTGGTTGACAGGGTTCATCAAGAAAGAAAGCGGCACTTCGAACACGCTTTCCACCTCTTCCGGATTGGGCGCCAGTTCGAACCCCGGCTGCACGACCGCGAGCACCGGCGTAATGCGGAAGCCCGACATGGCCATATAATGCGGCAGACGGCCGATCGTCTCGACGAAGCGAGGGTCGAGCCCGATCTCCTCCTGTGCCTCGCGAAGCGCCGCAACCTCGATGGACTGGTCCTCGGGATCGACGGCCCCGCCCGGAAAGGCGACCTGACCCGAATGCTTGCGCAATGTCGCCGTCCGCTGCGTAAAGATCACGCTCGCGTCTTCGCCGTCGTCGACGACCGGCACAAGCACGGCCGCGTCCTTCAAATGGAGGGTTTCGAGGTAGGGCACAATGCCCGGATTGAGCAGGAAATCGCCGTGATCGCGCCAGGCTGTCTCAATCGGTCCACCTGTCTGGGCGAGCGCCCTGCGGCGGAACTCATCGGCGGAAAAGGGATGATTTGTCATTGCGACAGGGCTTCCAGCTCGGCCGCCGGCATAATCGGAAAGATCGCGCCGGACGATTTGACGCAGAACATGTCGACGCCATCGATCTCGACAGTTTCGCCCAGTTCGACAATGTCGTACATGACGGGCCTCGATACGAGTGCCTCAAGCAGCCCACGCACATGAAGGTAGGGTTTCAGTTCGCGATTTTCGCCATGGAAGACGAAGCGAAGGGGATGCTCCGGCCCTGCCTCCACCACGTCGCCGACATTGGTGCGAAACGTCAGAACATTTTCGCCTTCCTCGTTCGTAACGCTCATTTCCACGGCGATGAACGGAGCGTCTGCAATGCGGATGCCGACCTTTTCCACTGGGGTGACGAGGTAGGTCTTGCCGTCCTCGTCCTTGCGGAGCACGGTGGAAAACAGCCGGACGAGTGGCTGGCGACCGATCGGTGTTCCCATGTAGAACCACGTTCCATCGCCGCGGATTTCCATGTCGATATCACCGCAAAACGGCGGATTCCAACGGTCGACCGGCGGCAATCCGCGCGCTTCACCGCCCCTTTCGCCGGCGGCGCGGGCAATCAGCGCGGCAAGACCGGCCGCGTCGCCCGTTTGCTGAATCTTGGCTTCTGCCATCGTTCCGTCCCGTTTGGTCCCGATCTTGCTTCTGAAGCATAACGCGTTCAGATGAGTGTGCGAGGGATGCTCCAGCCTCTGGTTTTGGGCATTCCGTCCGCATCAACGAGCATGCGGGACGCACGGCGAGCGTCCTGCAAGCTCACGACATAGTGCGTTGACGGCGGCTTGTCAGCCGTCCGCCAGGGTCTAAATTGAAAAATTGGGACTGAATATTAGGCAATGGCGATTCGGTTCAGCAGCGACGATCTGGGAGAATTGCGATGAGTGTTATGAAAAGCGCGACCGATGCGGCCGACGAAAAGGCAATCGTCGCGGCCGCGGAAGCCGCACTGGGTGAGATCGCGCTCATACGAGCCGAAGTCGGCAAGGTAATCTTCGGCCAGGAAAGCGTGGTCGAGCAGACGCTGCTCGCGGTGCTGTCGGGCGGCCATGCGCTGCTCGTCGGCGTACCGGGCCTTGCCAAGACCAAGCTCGTCGCCACGCTTGGTACCGTTCTCGGGCTCGACAACAGCCGTATCCAGTTCACGCCCGACCTTATGCCATCAGATATTCTCGGCTCGGAAGTGATGGACCAGGATGCCGCGGGCTATCGGTCGTTCCGTTTCGTCCCCGGCCCGATCTTCACGCAACTGCTGATGGCGGACGAGATCAACCGCGCCTCGCCGCGCACGCAGTCGGCGCTGTTGCAGGCCATGCAGGAGTATCACATCACCGTTGCTGGCGTCCGCAAGGACCTGCCTCAGCCGTTCCATGTGCTCGCGACCCAGAACCCGCTCGAGCAGGAGGGAACCTACCCCCTGCCGGAAGCGCAGCTCGACCGTTTCCTGATGCAGGTCGATGTCGGCTACCCCGAACTTGCTGCCGAACGGCAAATCCTGCTGGAGACGACCGGCGTCGCTGAAGCCGAAGCGCGACCAGTGATCGATGCTCAGCGCCTCCTGCAGATCCAGAGTCTGATCCGCCAGATGCCGGTCGGAGAGAAGGTGGTCGATGCCATCCTGTCGCTCGTGCGCTCTGCCCGCCCGGGCAACGGCAATTCGACCACCGACAAGAACGTCGCCTGGGGGCCGGGTCCGCGCGCGGGCCAGGCCCTGATGCTGTGCGCCCGCGCGCGCGCCCTCTATGACGGTCGCCTGGCGCCTTCTGCCGACGATATCCTGGCCCTTGCCGAACCCGTGCTGCAACACCGCATGGCGCTCACCTTCGCCGCCCGTGCGGAAGGCATGACCGTGCGCGACGTTATCGCCGGCCTGGTGAAACGAGCCAAGGGTTAAGGGTTAGTGTATGGCCTCCATCGGGCACATTGTCGCGCGTACCCCTTCCGGCGAAGTCCTCTCGCGCGCCCAGCAGCGCGCAATGCTCGTTCCGGACTGCCTCGTCGAAGCGCGCAGGATTGCCAACACGGTGATCTCCGGCTGGCATGGCAGACGCAAGCGTGGTATCGGCGAAAATTTCTGGCAGTTCCGCCCCTATAGCGAAGGCGAAAGTCTGTCGCGCATCGACTGGCGCCGCTCCGCCCGCGACGACCATACCTATGTCCGCGACCGCGAATGGGAGGCAGCCCATACGATCTGGCTTTGGGCAGACCTATCGCCCTCGATGATGTACAAGTCGACGCTCGGCGCGGTGTCCAAGGAAAGCCGTGCACTCGTGCTGATGCTGGCGCTTGCCGAAATTCTTGCCCGCTCCGGCGAACGGATCGGCTGCCCCGGCGTCATGGAACCGGTCTCGGCACGCAACGCCGCGGAACGATTGGCAACCGCGATCATGCTGAGCTCGCTTTCGGAGGGCCTGCCCGAGACTAGCATGATCCGCAACGCCAGCGATCTGGTGCTGATCGGCGATTTTCTCGACCCTGCCGACAAGGTGATGGAGCGTCTTGCCCCGCTCGCACGCCGCGGCTTCCGTGGACATATGGTCGAGATCGCCGACCCGGCGGAGGAAGTCTTCCCCTATGCCGGGCGAACCGAATTCACCGACCCGGAAACCGGCGAAAAGCTCACCGCCGGCCGCGCCGAGATCCTGCAGGAGGATTATCAGCGCGCCTATCTCGCCCGTCGCGACAGCCTGGGTTCGAGCCTCAGGCACCTCGGCTGGACCTTCATCCCGCATAGGACCGACCGTCCCGCCTCCGAGGCGCTGGTTGCCGTGCACATGTATCTTTCCGGAATGCCTGGACGGGCAACGCATGGAGGTCTGCTATGATCGGCGGCCTTTCCTTCGTCTTCGCCAATCCCGCCATGCTGGCCGCGCTTGTCGCGCTGCCGGTGATCTGGTGGCTTTTGCGGATGACGCCGCCGCGACCGGCGGCCGAGGTCTTTCCGCCGCTGCGCATTCTCGCCTCGGTTCTGAAGCGCGAGGAGACCCCGTCGAAGAGCCCGTGGTGGCTGACCCTTCTCAGGATGCTGATGGCCACCGCCGTCATTTTCGCGATCGCCGATCCGGTCTTCAATCCGCGCAGCAACACGCTCGCCTCCTCCGGACCGCTGGCGCTCTTGATCGACAACAGCTGGGCGACCGCGCCCGATTGGGAGCGACGGATCGAGGCTGCCTCGGCGCTGATCGACGACGCGGAGGCGAGAGACCTTGCCGTCTCGATCGTCTTCACCGGCGATCGGCAGCATGATGCGACGCCCGGATCGGCCGGGGCCGCGCGCAACCGTCTGGCTGCCGCATCGCCCGAACCCCTTCCGGCCGATCGCCGCTCCGCGATCGCGGCGATGCGGACGGCTTTCAAGGATGCCGCACCCGGCACGCTCGCCTTCGTCACGGACGGCATCGAAACAGCGGACGGCAAGACGATGGAGGCGCTCGCCGGAATTCGCGCCGCCAACCTCCGGGTGATCGAGGCTGACGGCAGTCAAGCGATAGCGCTTACCAACAGCAGCAACGAAAACGCCGGCATGTCGGTAACGGCGAGCCGGTTGAAAACCGATGATCGCCGGTCGCTTTCGATCGTCGCTTACGACGCACGTGGCCGTGCCATCGCCGATGGGGCGATCGACTTCGCGCCCGGTGAAGCGATTGCGAAGGGCACGATCGCCGCGCCCTTCGAGCTGCGCAACGATTTCGCCCGCATCGGCATCGAAGGCGCCGCGACCGCAGGCAGCGTCCACCTGCTCGACGATGGTTTCCGCCGCCGTCGTGTCGCTCTCTTGAGCGGCGAGGCCCGCGATCTTTCCCAGCCACTGCTGTCGCCGCTCTACTACATCAACCGGGCGTTGGCTCCCTATGCCGATCTCGTCTTGCCGCGCGAGAGCGATCTTGCGGTTGTCATTCCGGAACTTCTCGAACAACGGCCTTCGGTCCTGATCATGGCCGATATCGGCCGCCTACCGGAAGAGATGTACCCGCTCGTGAAGAAGTGGATCGACAATGGCGGTACGCTGATTCGCTTTGCCGGGCCGCGGCTTGCGGCGGCACCGGCCGATGATCCGCTCGTCCCCGTGACGCTGAGGCAGGGTGAGCGGGCGCTTGGCGGGGCGCTGACATGGTCGGAGCCGCAGCCGCTCGCCGACTACCCTGCCAACGGCCCCTTTGCCGGCATGCCACGTCCTACCGACATTCTCGTCAAGCGGCAGGTCCTCGCAGAACCTACGGCTGACCTGGCCGAGCGGACCTGGGCAAACCTCGCCGACGGAACGCCGCTGGTGACGACGGCTGCTCAGGGGTCGGGACGCATCATCCTCTTCCATGTCAGTGCAGAGGCAACCTGGTCAAACCTTCCGATCTCCGGGCATTTCGTCGAAATGCTCCGCCGCAGCGTGCAGCTCGCTCGCAGCGGCGGCGTCGCGAGCGAAGGCAAGGCGCAGGCACAGACGCTGGCGCCCTACCGGCTGCTGAACGCCGACGGCGTCCTTGTTGCCGAAACCGGCAATGCGCGGCCGCTCCATGTCGTTCCCGGCAAGGCGCCGCTTGCAACACCGGAAAACCCGCCAGGGCTCTACGGCTCCGAAGACGGCTTCACGGCGTTGAATCTGCTTCCGCGCAACGCCGAACTCAAACAGATCGACATGGTGGCAGCAGGCCCTTACAGCTCGGAACGGCTGACCGGCGAAGAAAGCTGGTCGCTGAAACCTGCCCTCTTGACGCTGGCGCTGCTCCTGCTCCTTGCCGACGCCGTCATCGTTCTATTCATGGGCGGAGCCTTTTCACGGATGCGAATGGCAAGGAGTGCCACCGCGGCCCTCTTCATGCTGTGCGGCACCCTTGTCCTCCTGCCTCCGCAGGCGCTTGCAGATGACGCGCGTCAGGATGACCAACGTATCCTCGAGCGCCTCGATACGACCCATCTCGCCTATGTCGTCACCGGGGAAGACGACGTCGACCGTCTCTCCGAACGCGGTCTCGCGGGCCTCACCGATTTCCTGACCTATCGCACGACGCTCGAGCCGGGTGCGCCCGTCGGGCTCGACATTTCCAAGGACGAACTCAGCCTTTATCCGATCATCTATTGGCCGGTCTCCGCCAATGCGCCGATGCCGAGCCCGCAGGCTGTAAGCCGCATCGACGCCTATATGCGCGCAGGCGGCACGGTGCTCTTCGACACGCGTGACCAGTTCTCCTCGCTCGGTGCCTCGTCGAACGGGACGAGCCCGAACACGGAACGGCTACAGGCGATTCTGGCCAACCTCGACATTCCGCCGCTGGAGCCCGTTCCGGCCGACCATGTGCTGACCAAAGCCTTCTATCTGCTCACGAATTTTCCAGGGCGCTACACCGGCAGCCCTCTCTGGATCGAGGCGCAACTTGACAACCGCGAAGAGGCAAGCGACCGGCCAGCCCGGTCCGGAGACGGCGTCACGCCGATCATGATCACCGGCAACGACTTTGCCGCTGCTTGGGCCGTGGATACGAATGGCGTCGCGCTCCTGCCGACGGTTCCACCAGACGAAATGCAGCGCGAATACGCTTTCCGTTCCGGTGTCAATATCATGATGTATATGCTGACCGGCAACTACAAGGCCGACCAGGTGCACGTGCCCGCCCTGCTCGAGCGGCTCGGTCAGTGAGGACTGTTTGATGACCCTCGACTTTGCACCATTTCTTCCCTGGCCCTATCTCGCGGCGTTGATCCTTGCGGCGGTCGCGCTCGCGGCGCTCGGCCTGTGGCGTCGCGTTCGCGGTGCCTGGTTGAGGACGGCGGCGCTGGCAGCGTTCTGCCTGGCGATCGCCAATCCATCGGTTTTCCAGGAGGAACGCGAGCCGCTTTCGACAATCGTTGCGATCGTCGTCGACCGCAGCCAAAGTCAGGAAAATGACGGCCGCCGCGAACAGACCGACAGGGCGCTTGCCGACCTCAAGGATCGCCTCTCCCGTTTTCCGCAGATTGAGACCCGTGTCGTCGAGGCCGCGGATAGCGCCGAAACCGAGGCACCTTCGACGAAGCTCTTCGGCGCATTGGCGACAGCGCTTGCCGACGTGCCGCCGGCGCGGGTCGGCGGCGCCGTCTTCATCACCGACGGACAAATCCACGACGTTCCCGACGTCAATCAGAAGCTCGGCTTCGATGCGCCCGTCCATGGCCTGATCACCGGCAAGCCGAATGAATTCGATCGGCGCATCGAAATCGTCAGCGCACCACGCTTCGGCATCGTCGGTGAACAGCAGAAGATGACCTTCCGCGTCGTCGACGACGGCGCCGCTCCCGGCAGTGGCGCTGAAGTGACGATCCGCCTCAATGGCAATGAGATCGCGACGGAGCATGCCGAGCCGGGCACCGACGTGCCGTTCAGCTTCACCGTGCCGCGCGGCGGCAACAACATCCTCGAATTCGCGGTGAACCCGCTCGCCGGCGAAGTGACGGAGGTCAACAACCGCGCCGTCCACGTGCTCGACGGCATTCGCGAAAACCTGCGCGTGCTCCTCGTTTCCGGCGAGCCGCATGCGGGCGAGCGCGCCTGGCGTAATCTGCTGAAGTCCGACGCGGCAGTCGATCTCGTTCATTTCACCATTTTGCGTCCCCCGGAAAAGCAGGATGGCACCCCGATCAATGAGCTTTCGCTGATCGCCTTTCCGACGCGCGAGCTCTTCGTCGACAAGATCAGCGAGTTCGACCTGATCATCTTCGACCGCTATCAGCATCGCGGCGTGCTGCCGATCCTCTACTACGACAACATCGCGCAATATGTGCAGAACGGCGGCGCCTTGTTGATCGCCGCCGGCCCGGAACACGCCGGCGACGACTCGATTGCCGCCACCCCGCTTTCGGCAGTGCTGCCCGCGACCCCCACCGGCGTCATGAATGAAAAGGCCTACTTCCCTCGCCTCTCGGAGGAGGGAAAGAAGCATCCGGTCACGCGCGGTCTCGAAGGCGCGTCAAGCGAGCCGCCGAGCTGGGGCCGGTGGTTCCGCACCGTCGACGTCGACCGACCGCTTGGGCAGACGGTGATGGAAGCGGCCGACGGAAAGCCGTTGCTCGTCCTTAACCGCGTCGGCAAGGGGCGTGTCGCGATGCTTTTGTCCGACCAGGGCTGGCTGTGGGCGCGCGGCTTTGAAGGCGGCGGACCGCATGTCTCGCTTTATCGGCGCACGGCCCACTGGCTGATGCAGGAACCGGCACTCGAAGAAGAGGCACTGACCGCACGCGCCTCCGGCCGTACGCTGGAAATTACCCGGCAGACGATCGAAGGCGATCCCGGCCAGGCGACGCTTACCTATCCGTCGGGCAGGACCGACGAGATCACTCTGACCGAGCGCGAACCGGGCCTCTACAAGGCCGAAGTCAAAACGACGGAGACCGGCCTCTTCGAGGTGGCCAATGACGAGCTCACGACGCTCGTCCATGTCGGCAATGTCGATGCGCCGGAATTCAAGGCGGCAATCTCCACGGAGGAAAAGCTCCGTCCCTGGGCGGAAAAAACCAAGGGGCTCGTGCGCCGGCTGGCGGATGCCGATGGCCCGGTGGATCTTCCTTCGATCCTGCCGGTGCGTGGCGCAGTCCGGGTGGCCGACGACGAGCGCCTCTCGCTGCGCATGACGGACGAGACGGTGCTGAAGGGCATCAACTCTCTGTCCCTGTTCGGCGGTCTCTTCGGACTCGCCGCCCTGCTCTTCCTGATCTCTTCCACCTGGTATCGCGAGGGTCGGTGACCGGCGGCGAGATAACGGTCGCGGATCTGCGTGCCGTCCCGCACTTTGCAGCGGACGTCGCCGATCGGGTCTGGCGAGTCTGGTGGAAGCCGAAGAGAGTGCCGTTGGAGCATATTACCGATCTGGTCCGAGAGAATCTCGGACGCGGAGCGGTACCCGTTGCCTTCGTCGCGCACCGCGGTCCGACCTTCATGGGCACGGCCTCGGTCATCGCTTCCGACATGGAGGAGCGGCCGCACTTCACGCCTTGGGTCGCCGCCGTCTGGGTGGACCCACCGTTCCGGCGGCAAGGCATCGGCGGCACCATTGTCGGCCATGCCGCACGTGCCGCTTTCGCAGCAGGCTCAGACACCACCTACCTCTGCGCCGTCCCGGCAAAAAGGCCTTTCTACCGGAGGCTTGGCTGGTCGCTGCATGAACAGGATGTCGGAAAACACCGGCTCGACGTTTTCACGCTCAAGGCGATCTGACTGCGCACCAATAAAGGAACGATGCCAATCAGGCGGCCGCGCCCTCGGCTCGCGTCTCTGCGGCGAGTTCGGCCACGGGCGCAACACTGTCGTCCCGCCAGCAGATCACGCCGCTGAGCCGAGCGTGGACATCCGCCGCCATCGGCACCACCAGAACCCTTGCCGGGTCGACAGGCCCTGGAAATTCGAGGGCACCACAGTGCACTTTCTCGAAGCCGAGTGGCTGATAATAGGGCGGATCGCCGACGAGGATGACCGCCTCGGAGCCCTTCCGCCGCGCAGCCTCGACGGCAATGCGCACGAGCTCGCGGCCAATGCCCCGGTTCTTGTGGGAGGGCCGCACGGCCAGAGGGCCAAGCAGGTGCCCCCTCACCGGCCCGGCCATGACCGGCGTCATACGCACGGAGGCGATCGTCTCGCCATCATCGGCGCAGATGAAGGACAGCGAACGGTCATGAGGACCCTGCTCGCGAATGCGGGCGGCGGCGCGTACGAACCGCCCGGGTCCGAAGGCTTCTTCGTTGATCGTTTCGATGGCTGCGTCGTGTGACGCGTCTTCAGTCAGATAGACGATGTCGTGCTTTTTCATGGATATCGAGAACCAAGCATGCGGACGGACAATAGAGATGGCGCGCCCCGAAAGGGCGTTGGCAGCATCAGCGTCGTCGCAGGCTTCCCGACAGGATCATGGTTACGATCGTTCCGAACACGAAAAAATTGTCTGATCGCGATAGCAGAAAATTGCCGCCTGTCAAAGCCCAAAACGCAGTGTTCAGAATTTGACACCTATCACGGCTCCGCTGCTGCGTTATCTATGGACGTAAGAGAAAACGCGAAGGAGCTCATGCATGGGCAGGCTGGTCAACGGAGTCTGGCAGGACGTCTGGTACGATACCAAGACGACGAAGGGCCATTTCAAGCGCAGCGAGGCGCAGTTTCGCAACTGGATCACCGCCGACGGTTCCCCCGGCCCCTCCGGCGAAGGCGGCTTTGCGGCCGAGCCGGACCGCTACCATCTTTATGTCTCGCTTGCATGCCCCTGGGCGCATCGCACGCTGATTTTCCGCAAGCTCAAGAAGCTTGAGGACATGATTTCGGTCTCTGTGGTCGATCCCCTGATGCTGTCCAACGGTTGGGAGTTCAAGGGCGAGAACGGCGGTACCGTGGACCACCTCTTCGGTTCGGACACGCTTTGGCAGATTTACGTTCGCGCCGACCCCAACTATTCCGGCCGCGTAACGGTGCCCGTGCTTTGGGACAAGACGAGGAACACCATCGTCTCGAATGAATCGGCTGAAATCATCCGCATGTTCAACTCGGCCTTCGACCATCTTACCGGCTCGACCGAGGATTTCTGCCCCGCGGAACTGCGCGACGAGATCGACGCGCTCAACGCGCGCGTCTATGACGCCGTGAACAACGGCGTCTACAAAGCCGGGTTCGCCACCAGCCAGCAGGCCTATGACGAGAGCGTTAAGGCCCTGTTCGCCATGTTGGACGAGCTGGAAGGCCGTCTCTCCTCGCAGCGTTATCTTATGGGAGATCGGACCACCGAGGCCGACTGGCGCCTCTTCACGACCCTGGTCCGGTTCGACCCGGTCTATGTCGGCCACTTCAAATGCAACATCCGACGCATTGCCGACTACCCGAACCTCTACGGGTACCTGCGCGACCTCTACCAGGTCCCGGGCGTCGCCGACACCGTGAACATGCACCATATCAAGGAGCACTATTACCGCAGCCACACGATGATCAACCCGCCAGGCATCGTGCCGGCGGGCCCGATGGTCGACCTTACGACGCCGCACGGGCGCGATCGCCTGGATCGTGCAGCGCGTTCAAGCGAGACTGCAAGGCGCGTGGCCGGCACCCGCTGACGCTTACCACAACGTGTCGGGTACCTGCGTTCCAGCAAGTTCGGCAATCCGCCGGCGCGTCGCGGCGGTCGTGTCCTTCGGCAGGTCGTCGAGCGCGAAGAAGCCGGCGGCGGCTATCTCCAGGTCGGGAACCTTCGGCCGCAGCTGGCGGACATTGTCGCAACGAAAGAAGATGACGTGATCGCGCTTGCTGGTGCCGCGGTTGTAGTAGACCTGCACCAGCAACGGAGATGACGTGAGTTCCAGATTGCCTTCTTCCCGGAGTTCGCGGACGAGCCCCTCCACCGCGGTCTCATGGCGATCGAGACCGCCGCCCGGCAGGTGCCAGCCGGGAAGATAGGAATGCCTGACGAGGAAGATCCGCCCTTCGCCGTCGAAGCAGGCGGCACGCACGCCAAGCGTCATGCCGCGCGCGAGCGCAAAATAGGCATGCGCGAACCGCGTCAGTAAGCGAATTCGCCAGTTGCGCATTTCCGCCGGTCGCTGCTGCTTCAAACGCGTCTCCTTGGGGCGCGCGGCATTCACCCGAAATCGTGATTCCACTCTGATGGAATATGCGCTAGACGGGGGTGATGTTCAAACTAGCGCATATTTCGGATGTTCATCTCGGACCTCTGCCAGATCTGTCCCTGAGGGAACTTGCTTCCAAGCGGATCACCGGTTTCGTCAACTGGCACAGAAACCGAGCGCGCCATCTCTTTCCCGGCACGCTCGCCTGCCTGATGGACGACATCGAGAAGCGCAATCCGGACCATCTGGCGATCACCGGCGACCTCGTAAATCTCGCCTCTTCCCTGGAGATCGCGGCTGTGACCGCGTGGCTTGGGGAGGCGGGCGACCCCGGCGACATCTCTGTCGTACCGGGCAACCACGACGCCTATGTGCCGGGTGCCTACGAGAAGTCGACACGCGCTTGGTATCCTTACATGCGCAGCGACGAAGGTCCGCTCGGCTGGATCCGAGACCATCACTGCTTTCCATATGTGCGCGTGCGCGGCCCCGTGGCACTCATCGGCTGCTCGACAGCCGTCGCCACGCCACCCTTCGCCGCGAGCGGTTACTTCGGGCAGCGGCAGGCGCGCGCAACCGTCAACCTGCTTCAGGCAGCGGGCGAGGCTGGCCTCTTCCGAGTTGTGCTGATCCACCATCCGCCGATCCGCGGCGCGACCTCGATGCACAAGCGCATGATCGGCATTCGCCGGTTTGCAGCGGCCATCTCGTCCGGCGGCGCCGAACTGGTGCTGCACGGCCATACGCATCTCAACACGGTTTACTATCTAAAGGGACAGACCGCGCCGGTACCGGTGGTCGGCATTGCCTCGGCGTCGCAGGGGCCAGGCGGCAGCAAGCCGGCGGCCGCCTACAATCTCTTCTCGATCGCGGGTGAGCCCGGCAACTGGCATCTCAGCCGCGAGCGCTTCGCGCTCAATGCCGACGCGACCGGCGTCGAACTCGCCGAAACCACCCTTTTCTAGGCTCGGTTTGCCCGCAACGTCGACGGCCTTCCAGGAAAATTCCGCTCGCGGCGAATAATTTGCCATGTCTGTGCGTCATACTGCGGTTCGGCAGCCGACCCGACGCACGTGCGTCGGGTCGGGGTGGTGGCCGCACCGCGCGACGTTCGAGGGAGACAGGCACGATGTTCCGGAAGATGACCTTCTTTGTCCTTGCTGCATTTATGGCTTCGATCGCCGGCCAGTCGGCCATGGCCGTCGGCGACACGAGCGAACCGCCGCGCAAGACCAAGACAAGCACGCAATGCAAGAACGGCAAGGTCTGGGATACGCGCAAGGGCCAATGCGTTAACGCGAAGAAGAGCGGTCTCAGCGACGACGTCCTGTTCGAAGCCGCACGCGAGCTTGCCTATGCCGGCCAGTACGACAATGCGATCAAGGTGCTCGAAGCCGTAAGCGACCAACGCAGTGCCCGCATGCTGAACTATCTCGGCTACGCCAATCGCAAGGCCGGACGCATGGAACTCGGCATGCAATACTACAAACGCGCGCTTAAGGCCGACGAGAACTACATTCTCGCCCGGTCCTATCTCGGCCAGGCCCTGGTCGAGCAAGGCCGAATCGACGAGGCCAAGGTGCAGCTCGTCGAGATTCGGGATCGTGGCGGCGAAAATACCTGGGCCTACAGGGCTCTGCTTCAATCCCTCGGCGGCCTCCGTCATCATTACTGACAAATCGGGCGGAGACGGCCCGCCCGTGCACGTCGAGGCAAACTGACGCCGGAACGCAAAAACCTGTTTCCGTTCCGGCTCTTCCCTTGCAGACTTCGGATCAAATGTTTCATATCATTGGGTAGTGCATTTCGCACCGCGAATAGATGCCCGATCCGGTACGTCTCATTGGAAGAGCAATGCGCCCAGCGGCAGAGACGAAAGACTTCAGACGGGATTTGGTCAGCCTGCTGCCCAAGTTGCGCCGCTTTGCGCTGACGCTGACGCGCAACGCCAATGATGCCGATGACCTGGTTCAGGAGGCTTGCGAGCGGGCGATTGCACGCAGCCACCTGTGGAACGGGGAAGGCCGGCTGGAGAGCTGGGTCTATGCCATGACACGCAATCTCTGGGTCGATGAAGTCCGCAAGCGCAAGGTCCGCGCCGGCGGCGGAGCCGTCGATATTTTTGACCAAAGCGAGTTGCGTGTGGAGGCTGTTGCCGAGAAGGCGGTCTATGCCAACCAACTGCAGAGGATGATCCTGTCCATGCCGGAAGGTCTTGCCAGCGTCTTTCTGCTCATCAACGTCGAAGGCCACAGCTACCGCGAGACCGCGGATATCCTCGGCATCCCAATCGGTACCGTGATGAGCAGGCTGTCCACTGCCCGCCTGCGGCTCGCCGCCATGCTGTCCGAGAATACAGAAAGGAGGGCCTGATCATTGCAGCAGACGACAGGTCAAGCGCTTGAAGTTCGGTTGTCCGCCTATATCGACGGCGAGCTCGGAGACGCCGAGAGAGCCGAACTCGATGCTTTGCTGGCCCGTGACGAGGACGCCAAGGTCATGCTCGATAAGCTGAAGGCGGGCAGCGCGTTCGGCAACAAGGCGTTCGAGGACTTTCTCCATGACCCGGTGCCGCTGGCGCTGGTGCGCCAGATCAAGCAGGGATCCGGCATCAATCCGAGATCCGAGCGGGTCGCGACGGCGAACCTGCCGGCGCGGACGGTTCGCGTCTGGCCGCGGGCCCTGGCTGCGGCCACGACGCTACTGCTTCTCGGCGGTGCCGCGGGCTACCTTGCCGGCAGCGCGCATTACGTCGCCGAGCCAGAAAGCACCGCCTCCGCACGCCCGTGGATAGATGAGATCGCCGACTATCATCGCATTTATTCCCGGCAGAAGGAGCACCTCGTCGAGGCGCCCGCGTCGGACGGGCCGAAGATCGAGACCTGGCTCGCCTCCAGCGTCGGCGTCGGCTTCAAGACGCCGGATCTCGCAAGCAAGGGCCTCACCTTCGAGGGTGCAAGGCTGTTGGTGGTTGACGGCAAGCCCGTCGGCCAGCTCATCTACCGCGATCGCGAGGGCGATATCTACGCGATCTGCTTCCTCAAGGGCGGAGACACACCGCAAACGGATCAGTTCCGCGAGGATATCCGCGACAACCTCGGGCTGGTCTCCTGGCAGAAAGGCGATGCATCCCTAGTGCTCGTCGGCCCGTCCGCAGATGCCGGACTCCGCAAGCTCGCAGAAGCCGTGGCGGCAAGCATCTGACCGCTGCATGACGGTTTGCAATTGAAAAAGCCGCGCGGGCCAAAGAACCAGCGCGGCTTTTCTGCATAGGCTGATGTCGGCGGTCCTTACACCGCCTTCATCTCCAGTACACGGTTGGCCGCCGAGACAATCGCTTCCAGCGAGGCAGCGACGATATTGGTGTTAATGCCAACACCGAACAGCGTGCCGCCGGGATACTCGATCTCGACATAGGCAATGGCTGCGGCATTCGAACCATGCTGCAGCGAGTGCTCCGAATAGTCGGCCACTGAAAGCTCGATGCCGAGATAGATCGACAGCGCATTGATGAAGCCGTCGATCGGGCCCGTGCCCTTGCCCTCGATCCGCTTGGTCTCTCCGCTGTCGGTGATTTCCGCGGCAACGACACGCAGGCCCTTGTGCTCGCCGACCGGATAGGTGTGGTGGTCGACGAATTTCAGCCGCGCGTTGGGCTGCTCCACATAGCGCTCGAGGAAACGGGCATGGATGCGCCTCGACGGCAGTTCCTTGCCCTCTTCGTCGGTGATGCGCTGGATGTCCTCGCGGAACTCGACCTGCAGGTTGCGCGGCAGGTTGATGCCGTAGTCTTCCTGCAGGATATAGGCGATGCCGCCCTTGCCGGACTGGGAGTTGATGCGGATGATCGCCTCGTAGCTGCGGCCGACGTCGCGCGGATCGATCGGCAAGTAGGGCACTTCCCAGAGCGGCTTGTTGGCCTGCTTGATCGCCTTCATGCCTTTGTTGATCGCGTCCTGGTGCGACCCGGAGAAAGCCGTGTAAACGAGTTCGCCGACGTAAGGATGGCGCTCGGGAATGACCATCTGGTTCGAATATTCGTAGACTTCCTTGATCCGCTCGATGTCGGAGCAATCGAGCTTCGGGTCCACGCCTTGCGTGAACATATTCAAAGCCAGCGTCACCACATCGACGTTGCCGGTGCGCTCGCCATTGCCGAAGAGCGTTCCCTCGACGCGGTCGGCGCCGGCCATCAGGCCCAGCTCGGTGGCGGCGATGCCCGTGCCGCGGTCGTTGTGCGGATGCAGCGAGATGATCAGGTTCTCGCGGTTGTCGAGATTGCGGCACATCCACTCGATCTGGTCGGCATAGATGTTCGGCGTCGCCATCTCGACGGTCGAGGGCAGATTGATGATCAGCTTGTTGTCTGGCGTCGGCCTGACGATTTCCGTGACGGCGTTGCAGATCTCCAGCGCTACTTCGAGCTCGGTGCCAGTGAAGCTCTCCGGCGAATATTCGAAGCGATAGCCGCCGCCGGCCTTCGCCGCCATGTCGGTGATCATCTTGGCGGCATCGGTCGCTATCTGCTTGATGCCGGCGACGTCCTTGCCGAACACCACGCGACGCTGCAACTCGCTGGTCGAGTTGTAGAAGTGAACGATCGGCTTATGCGCGCCCTCGAGCGCCTCGAACGTGCGCGTGATCAATTCCGGCCGGCATTGCACCAGCACCTGCAATGACACGTCGGAGGGGACATTTCCCTCCTCCACACACCAGCGCGCGAAGTCGAAGTCCGTCTGAGAGGCGGACGGGAAGCCTATCTCGATTTCCTTGAAGCCCATGTCGACCAACAGATGGAACATGCGCGCCTTGCGGTCGTGCCCCATCGGATCGACCAGCGCCTGATTACCGTCGCGCAGGTCCACCGAGCACCAGATCGGCGCTTGCGTGATGGTCTTGGACGGCCAAGTCCGGTCCGTCAGCGCGATCTGCGGGTAAGGCTGATATTTCACCGCCGCCTCGGGCATGCCGGCCTTGATGGAATGCGATTTCAGAATCATGTGCAGCTTCTCTTCGTCACTGGGCGTGGCTTGCCACATGCAAATAGCCGATCATCGAAGTCATTTCGATCGCTAACGCCGCAAGGCCGCGCCTTTTTGTTTCAGCTCTCTTGGGATTCGAGGAGCATCTGCCGGCTAGGCTTTTCGGCCGCCGGGCGCTCCTCAGCGAACCCGGCAACCGCGAATAAGGCCGAGAAGAAGAAGCGAGGCGAAGGCACGAGACGGCGCACGATCGTGATCGTGTCCGGGGAAGATCGCTGCGATCTTATGTGCCTTGGCCTGTGTCATGGAGAAAGCCTATACACGGCTTGGCGTGGCGGGGCAAGGGAGCAGATGCGCGAGGCACAAGCGTTGCTTCTAGCTTGAATGCCCCTCACTGTAACCCTCTCCCCGCAGGCGGGGAGAGGCGATTTTCGGATTGGAGCATACCGAGCGTGACTTCTTCCCGCATGCGGGAACAAGGCGCCTGCAGGCGGATGAGGGGCCGATCCCGACCGGGAGTCCGCCGATATCAAATCTCCGCGATCGACGTGATGATCCGCGAAACGAGCCCGTAGGCCTTCGCTTCTTCCGCTCCGAGCCAGTAGTCGCGGTCGGTATCCTTGGCAATCTTCTCGACCGGCTGACCGGTTGCTTCGGAGAAGATCTTGTTCAGGCGCTCGTTCATCTTGAGGATTTCGCGTGCCTGGATCTCGATATCGGAGGCCATGCCGCGTGTACCGCCGGACGGTTGGTGCAGCAGGAAGCGCGTGTTCGGCAGGCAAAGGCGCCGTTCCTTCGGCGGACCGACATAGATCAGAGCACCGGCGGAGGCGACCCAGCCAGTGCCGATCGTCCAGACATTCGGCTTCACGAACTTGATCATGTCGTGAATGCTATCGCCGGACTCGACGTGGCCGCCGGGAGAATTGACGAAAATGCGGATATCGTCATCACTGGCGGAAGCGAGCGCCACGAGCTGCGAGCAAACCTTCTGCGCCAGTTCCTGGGTGATCGTCCCGTAGATGAAAATCGAACGCGACTTGAAAAGGTTCGCCTCCGTTTCCTTGCCGAGCGGCAATTCGGTTTTCTTTTCTTCTTGTTCGTCGTCGTTCCGCATTCTTCGGACTCCTCATGAAATGTCTTTAAGTCAGATAATGCGACTCGACGGCGAAGACAATGCAAACCGGCGCTCGAAGACCGGGTTCGAATAGTAGGCGCTGCCGCCATGGTAAATGTTGGAGCCGCAAACGCTGTTTGGACGACACGCAAAAGGGCAATAAGATCAGTGCGTCATGAAAGCGGCGCAGGGACATGACTTTGCCGTTCAGCCAAGCCGACCCTAACCGTTTTACAAAGGAAATCTGAATGCTGGTAATTCGCGCCGCCATGCCGCACGAGCTGGAAGCTCTTGCTCAGATCGGTCTATCTGCGTGGCGCAAAGGAATAAAGCCGCTTGTGCCGGTGCATGTCGCCGTGAAGATCGAGCTAAGCAATCCATTCCTGCCATTCCTGCAGGAACTGGGTTCGCGCGTTATGGTCGCTGAAATCGATGGCGAACTGGCTGGCCTCGGGGCGTGCGAGCACGCGGACGACACCATCAGCGACATCTGGGTAGCCCCCGCCCTCGAAGGGCGAGGCGCCGGATCGGCCCTTATAGGCGCACTTGAAACGCAGATCGCCGATCGTGGATACACGGACGCTCGAATTCACGTAGCGGCTGCGAACGAACGGGCGCTTCAGCTCTATCAGCATCTCGGTTACCGGGTGCTTTGGAGGAAGGTCGCGTTCGACCCCATACTCGAGACCGACCTTGAGAAGATTCACCTTTCCAAAACACTATTTCATCCCCAGGTCAGCGGATCCAGCCGGAGATAGAACGCGAGCCGACCTTCGTCTGGGTTCGCGATTGCGTGAATATCGAAGAGGCTATCCCACGCCATCTGCGCGTCGCCCCGAGCGGTCCAGCTCTCCCGGGCATTTGCAAGAAGAAGCGAAAAATCGACATAGCGGTCCGCTGTTCCGAGTCGGCCGAGATCGATCACGCCCGTGCAGCGATGCGTTTCCGGATCGACCATGAAGTTCGGCAAGCAGGCATCGCCATGGCAGATCACGAGATCTCGCGGCTCCTCGGCCAACCGCTTCGGCAACTCGGTCCGCAGAGCCGCAATCAGTTCGCTCGATGGAACGTCCTGATCCTCGGGAGCCAGGAAGTCCGGGGTGACGGCGTCGCGGGCAACAACGTCCGTGGCGCGGTCGAACATCAAAGCCAGGCGCCGCTCGAACGGGCACGATTCCACAGGCAGTTCGTGCAGCGCCTTCAACTGCCGCACGATCGACGGCCATGCCTTCTTAAGTTCGGGGGTGGCGAGCTCACTCGCCGGCACGCCCGGAATGGCACTGATGACGAGGCATGCCTCATCCTGTCCGGCGATCCAGTCGTAAACGGCTGGTGAGCCTATGCGGAACGCCGCCAGCCAGGCAACGCGATCACGCTCTTCCTCGAGCAGTGTTGCGGCCTTGCCGGTCGCGATTTTCGCATAGGCGGCGCCGTCGCTGCGACGATATACGCGGTCGCCGGATTCGCCGTGACGAACTGGGACCCACTCCCTGCCTTCAGGCAATCTTGGGAGAAGCCTCTCGACAACAGCGTTTTGCTTACTCATGAAAAGCTGCCATCGCTTTCTGAAAGCGCCGGTCACCCACGACCGCGATAGGTCGGCACACCCTGGTCCGGCAGCCAGACGCCCTCCGGCGGCTTGCCCGTCTGCCAGAAGACGTCGATCGGAATGCCGCCGCGCGGATACCAATAGGCGCCGATCCTCAGCCACTTCGGCGAAAGCAGCGATACCAGCCGCTTGGCGATGTCGACGGTGCAATCCTCGTGGAATGCGCCATGGTTGCGGAAGGAGTGCAGGAAGAGCTTGAGCGACTTCGACTCCACGAGCCAGCCATCCGGCACGTAGTCGATGACGATATGTGCGAAATCCGGCTGTCCCGTCATCGGACAAAGCGAGGTGAATTCCGGTGCCGTGAAGCGGACCACGAAGTCCGTGCCCGCATGGCCGCTCGGCACCCTTTCCAGCACCGCCTCTTCCGGGCTTTGGGGCAGGTCGACCTTTGCGCCTAGTTGTGAAAGTCCTGATACGTCCGTTTTCGTCATTTCCTTACTGCTCCACTAGATCACGAGGATTTGGGTCGGTACGACCCAAATCCTGCCGTGATCGATTCTAAATAGTAAGAGCGGGATGCGGGCGGAAAACCGCATACGCTTTTCCTCATCCCGCTCTGGTCTTCACGCGCACCCCGTGCGCCTTCTCGCCTTCCGGCTCGACATGAATGGCTATTCTCGCGCCCGGATGAACGACGCGAATCGCGTCCTCGACCCGGTCGCAAATGTCATGGGCGTCGCCGACCGGCATCGCTTCGGGAACGACCATGTGGAAATCCACGAAGATCGCCGGACCGGCCTGCCGTGTCTTCAGATCGTGAACGCCGAGAGAACCGCCGGCATTTGCCGCGATTGCCTGCTTGATCGCCTCTTCCTCCTCCGCTGGCACGGCCTTGTCCATCAGCCCGTCGACCGAACGCGAGATGACCTTCCAGCCCTGGAACAGGATGTTGCCGGCGACGATCACTGCCAGCAGCGGATCGAGGATGGCGTAGCCGGTGGCAATGGCAAGAAGAAGGCCGACGAGCACGCCTGCCGAGGTCACGACGTCGGAGAGAATGTGGTGTCCGTCGGCGCTCAGCGCCGGTGAGCGATGACGGGTACCGGCGCGGATGAGCAGATAAGCCCAGATCGCATTGATGACGCCGGCGGCGAAGTTGATCGCAAGGCCGAGCGCCGGTGCGCTCAAGAGCTCCGGCGCCATCATCTCCGGCACGGCTTTCCATATGATCAGAAGCGCCGCCACGACAATCAGCACGCCTTCGATGACTGCGGAAAAATACTCCGCCTTGTGATGTCCAAACGGATGGGTCGCATCCGCCGGTTTCGCGGCATAGCCGATCACCACATAAGCGATCACCGCGGCAATCACGTTTACAATGGATTCCAGCCCGTCGGAAAGCAGCGCGACCGAACCGGTCACCCACCAGGCGAGCATCTTCAGCCCCATGACACCGAGAGAAAGCGGCATGCCCCAAAAGGCCAGCCTCTGGACGCTTCGATTGTCGGATGCGGTCATCTTCATTCCTCGTGCAGATGCAAACGAGTTGCAAATGCAAGCCCATTCAAACGCAAAACCGCCTGCGCGAATTTTCGCGCAGGCGGGTTCCAAAGACCATATGGGCAATAACGACCCTCTTGTCAAAGGGCTGCGTGGCGCTGCAACGCCAACGCCGTTCAAAGGCTTCAGGCAGCCTTGGTCTTCACCCGCTTGGCGAGATGCGCAACCACGTTCTCGATCATCCGCATGCCGGCATCGCCGCCGAGCGTCATGATCGATTCCGGATGGAACTGCACCGCCGCCACCGGCTCTTTCATGTGCTCGATGCCCATGATGGTGCCGTCCTCACTCTCTGCCGTGATCATGAACTCGTGCGGCAGGCTGGAAGGATCGGCAAAGATCGAATGATAGCGTCCGACGGTCACGTCTTTGCCGAGGCCGGAGAAAACGATGCCAGGTTCCAGCACGCGGATGCGCGACGGCTTGCCGTGCACGGGGATCGCCAGCTGCCTGAGGTCGCCGCCATAGGCCTCGGCGAGCGCCTGAAGGCCGAGGCAGACCCCGAAGATTGGCAGCTCGCGCGCCCTCGCCTTCTTGATCGTCGCCTTGCAGTCGAAGTCTTTCGGGCTGCCGGGACCGGGCGAAAGCACGACGAGGTCCGGTTTGACGCGGTCGAAAATCTCCTCAGCAACCGGCGTACGCACGGTGGTAACGGTCGCGCCCGTCTGCCGGAAGTAGTTCGCCAGCGTGTGGACGAAGCTGTCCTCGTGGTCGACGAGCAGGATATTGACGCCCGCGCCGACCGGCGCAACGTCGCGCCCTGCCTTGGCGCTGTTGGCGGCTTTGGCGTCACGAATGGCTGCAATCATGGCGGATGCCTTCAGTTCGGTTTCGGCTTCTTCTTCTTCCGGATTGGAATCATAGAGCAGGGTCGCGCCCGCTCTCACCTCGGCGACCCCGTCCTTGATGCGGATGGTGCGCAAGGTCAGGCCGGTGTTCATGTCGCCATTGAAGCCGACCATGCCGATAGCGCCACCATACCACGCGCGCGGGCTCTTCTCGTGGTTCTCGATGAAGCGCATGGCCCAGAGCTTCGGCGCGCCGGTCACGGTCACCGCCCAGGCGTGGCTGAGGAAGCCATCGAAGGCGTCCATGTCATCGCGCAACCGCCCTTCGATGTGGTCGACCGTATGGATCAGCCGCGAATACATCTCGATCTGGCGACGGCCGATGACCTTCACCGAGCCGGGCACGCAGACGCGGCTCTTGTCGTTGCGGTCGACGTCCGAGCACATGGTGAGTTCGGATTCGTCCTTCTTCGAATTCAGGAGCTTCAGGATTTGCTCGCTGTCGGCGATCGGGTCGTCGCCCCGCTTGATCGTGCCGGAAATCGGGCAGGTCTCGATGCGGCGGCCGGAGACCCGGACGAACATCTCCGGCGAGGCACCGACGAGATATTCCTGGTTTCCGAGATTGATAAAGAAGGAGTAAGGCGACGGGTTGATCGCCTTCAGCCGGTTGGAAATCTCCGAGGGGCGGCTCTCGCAGCGTTCGTAGAATTTCTGTCCCGGCACGACCTCGAAGAGGTCGCCGCGACGGAAGCTTTCCTTGGCCTTGACCACGAGTTCTGCGTATTCGCCGGGGCGATGATCGCCGTGGGGCGGAATGCTGTCGACCGTACGGAACGGCTCCGGCGCGATGTCCGCCGCCTTGCCCTCGGTCGAAAGGCCGCCCTTCGCAAAGTCATAGCGGTCGACCCAGGCCTTCGCCGCATAGTGGTCGACGACGAGGATCTCGTCCGGCAGGAAGAGGACCATGTCGCGCTGGTCGTCGGGCCGCTGCAATTTGAGGTCGATCGCGTCGAACTGGAAGGCAAGGTCGTAGCCGAAGGCGCCATAGAAGCCGAGATTGGAATCTTCGGCCGAATGGAAGAGGTTCGTCACGGCACGCAGGACCGTGAAGACCGTCGGCATCTTCGAGCGCTCCTCCTCGATGAAGACGCGGTCCGGCTCGTTGATGGTCAGATCGAGGCGCCGGGCCGTCGAGGCGCCGAGCGTAATACCCGCAACGGATTTCAGGTGCTCGCCGATGAACGCCAGCAGTACCTCGCCGCGCCCATTATAGGCTTCGATCCAGAGCGAGCGACCGAAGGAAGAAATCGCGAGCGGAGGGTCGACGACGGCGGTGTCCCAGCGTGTATAGCGGCCGGGATATTCGTAGTTGGAGGAGAAGACCGCGCCGCGGCGCTCGTCGAGCTTATCGACACAGGACGAGATCGCGTCCGTGTAGGACGCATCGCGCCGCCTGCGCGTGACGACTATGCCGCCTTCGGTGGTGTAGCTCTCCGCGCCGTCTTCCAGAATTACCGTTGCCATTCGCCTCGCTCCGTAAAAGCCCGGTCCTTCCACGCGGCCTGAATACGAAAAAGCCGCCTCGAAATCTCCGGGCGGCTTCATGTCTCAATCACGCATGACTGGTCAAGGCCGCCTCAGCGAGCCCACCACCAGATCGAAATGTTGCGTGCGTCTATCATGGGCGAAAGTGTTAGCGCGGCTTGGGGATGCGCGCAAGCGGGAAAAGCGCGGCGGATATCGCCTCCAAACGAAAAGAGGCGGCCCTTTCGGACCGCCCCGGTTGGAGACCGGATGACGTAATCAGAATTTGGCCTTCGCGGTGACGAGGAACGTCCGGCCGCGACCCGTATCGACCGTGCTGCCGGCGATGGTACTCGATGCCGGCGTGTAGGCCTTGTCGAACAGGTTGGTCACGGTTCCCGTCAGTTCGAAGCCGTTTTCGAACTGGTAGTTCGCAAAGAGATCTACGACCCCATAGCCCGGAACGTGCCGGTCGGAACCGCGCATCGTCGCGTTGAAATCGCCGATGAAGGCTGTGGAAACGGCATAGATACGCGTGCCTACCGTCAGGCGCTGATCCTCAAGGAAGCGCGCCCCCAGCGTTGCGCTTACGATGTGGTCTGGAAGGAAGCTCTGTACGCCGAAGCCATTGATCTGCTCGGGGAGATCGCTGTCGGTGTATGTATAGGCAAGGTTTCCGAAAGCATAGCCCGCATCATAGGCGGCCTGCAACTCAAAACCCTGAACCGTGGACTCACCCTCATTGTTGATGAAGAAGACCTGACCCATACCATTCATGGCCGCGGTAATGTAGTTATCGACCCTGTCGTAGAAATAGTTCGCCTTCAGGCGGAAGCTGTCTCCCGCAACGATGAAATCATCCAGCCTAATGTTGGAGCCTATTTCCCAGCCCTTGGATATTTCCAACTCGAGGAACGGGTTGGGGAAGAACATCTGGAATCCACCGGGGTGCGAGCCGCCGGCGAACGTTTCATTCACCGTCGGCGCCCGCGAGGTTTCCGCATAGGTCACGTAGGGCTGCAGCCAGTCCGTGGGGTTAAGCGCAACTGTCACGCTGGGATTGAGGCGTCCGTCCGAATCGTTGACACTGTAAGGACCAGCCGGCATTCCGAGCGGATTGAAGGCGGAAACAACGCCACTTCCGTCGATCGTGTAGCGGTCGTAGCGCAATCCCGCCGTCAACTCGGCTATTCCGTAAGTGAACGTGTTCGTGCTGAAGATGCCGGTTGTCGAGTTCTTGCCATCACCGTTAACGCCACCCGAAGGCTGCGCCGCGCTGTTGATGACATCGTAGTCGTCCTGGAAATATTCCACACCGTAGTTGGCTCGGACGGCCACCTCGCCGAGGTCGAACAGTGACGTGTTCGAGATATCGAAGCCCGTGCCGGTGTCGGTGATTTCTCGTCCCTTTGCTGAACCGCCGCCGGTGATATTGCCGTCATATTGCATCTTCACCCGGTTGTAGTAGGCGTTGGCGTGGAAATCGATGAGCTCGTTGTCGGGTGTGTAGGCGTAGTTGGCGCCGAGCGTCTGATTCTTCACGTTCTGGAAATAGGAGTTCGCGAAGAAATCGTTGTCGTAGGACATCGCGCTGAACTTGAACGAATGGTCCTCGTCCGGCGTGATTTCGGCCTTCAGAAGGCCCGAGAGCAGATCTTCTTCGGTAAACGGAACTTCGATGCCGTTGCCGTTGTCGTAATTGCCTGGATCGCTCTTGCTGATACCACCGAGGACGGAGAAGACGTCGTTGAAACGATAGGCGCCCAGCAGCGATTCCGACCAGCCACTGCCGTTCGTTCCGTAGGTGACCGCAGCATGGCCGCCATAATTCTTGCCGTCCGAGATCAGATCTTCGATGTCATAGGTCCGGAAGTTGACCGAACCGGCCAGCGCGCCGCCGCCGATACCCGTAACGGCGCCTCGTGTGACGTCGATCCCGGCAAGAAAGGCAGGATCGAAGTAGGCGAAGCCTTGAGCCTCGTGGCCGGTAAACCGGAAATTCTGGCGCACGCCGTCGATCATCATGTTGACCCGGCCGGATCCTTCAAAGCCGCGAATATTCACCGCGACACCGGGGTTCTGAGGGTTGTTGGCCGTTGACGTTCCGGGCACGCTGCGGAGCAGATCGTCGGTCTCCTGGCCCGCTTGCAATTCGATCTCGTCCGTGGTCACCGTGCTCGAAGGGCCAGGCTTGGCATAGGGATCGGCGTCACGTCCGCCCTTCACCACGATCGTCGAGAGATAGGTTTCGCCTTTCGCGGCTTCGGCTTTCTCGGTTTCTGTCTGGGCGGCCGCAGCGTCTTGAACGAATGCGTTGGAGGCAGCCGATAGAGCGAGTGTCGCCGTGCATGCGAGAAGAGCCAGGCGATGATGCCGGTTGAGCATAGACCAGTCCTTTGAGATGTTGGCCGGGCTTGCTGTTGAGCGGCAAACTCAAGGGGCTGGCTGGGCGAGTGTTTGGATGCGTGCGACGTGTCAGCGCGTCGCCTCATTTACGCCACATAAAAAACATGAGTGTAATTGTCAATATAAATCTAGGGGTATCGTCTCGGCCGGATTCACGCTCGCAGCCGCCCTTGTCCTCAGTTTGAGCACATTTTGAAACAGGATCTTCTCTCATGCGTTTTGGCTTCGGCCGCAACGGATGGGAAGGACCTGCATGCGCCACACCGTAGGAATGATCCTGTTGTCCGTCTTGATTCTCTCAGGCGCAAGCCTTCCCAAGAAGGGTCCGGTGCCGGTCCCGAAACCCGAAATCGGCGGCGAGCAAGCAACGCCAACGCCGGAACCGAAGCCTGCCATGCCGCCCAAGAGCGCCGATGTTCCCACCGATGGCAAGACGGGTGCTCAGCCGGGCGGAGGACAGAAAGAGGGCATTCCCGGGGACACAACCAAGGACGACAGCATTGAGGAAGTGTTCCTGCCGGTGAAAGAGGAGCCTGCAGAAGAGCACGCAACCTGTCTTGCCGACCTCAAGGCGCTCGGCGGCACATTCACTGACAGCAAGCGCATCGACGACGGCAAGGGCTGCGGCATCGACAAGCCGATCCGCGTGACGGCAATATTGCCGGGTGTTGCGTTGAAACCGGAGGGGACGATGCGTTGCGCAACGGCACTCGCGCTTGCCCGCTGGACCAAGGAATCGGCGATCCCCGCAGCCGCCACGGCCTTCGGACCAGATACACGGATCGCGGCGCTGAACCAGGCCTCGACTTATGTCTGCCGCCGGCGCAACAACGGGACAACCGGCAAGATTTCGGAACATGCCCACGGCAACGCGGTCGACATCGCCTCGTTCACGCTCAACGACGGCAGGACGATCGCCATTCAGCCACGCGACGAGGACGGTACGCTGACCGGCGCGTTTCAGCGCGCGGTCACGGCATCGGGCTGCCTCTATTTCACAACTGTCCTCGATCCGGGCAGCGACCCCGCCCATGAGGCGCACCTGCATTTCGACATCATCGAACGCAAGAACGGCTATCGCTACTGCCGATAGGCCGTCGTCACGTGCCGCCTGTGCCTATTGCCGCCCTTTCGTATCCAAGCGCGACGAACTCGCCGGAAAAGAAACCGGCCACCTCTTCTTCCGCAAGCAGATCGGCCCTCACCACAAGGCGCGCCCTGCCCCGCCGTTCCAGGAGGCGCATGAAAGCGGGCCATTGATCGGCGTCCTCGACACTTGAGCGCGCCGAAAAGGAACCGGCAATCGGCCGCAGGTAATCCATGCGGTTGCTCTGGATGACAAGGCGCGTGGCGACGCCGCTAAGACGGAGCCGGAGATGGAGGAGCGACCACGCGGCAAGGATCGACAGCGCGGAGGCGCTGCCACCGAAAACCGTTTCGCGGTGGTTGATATTCGGTGCGAGCGGTGCGCGAAGCAGCACGTTCTCCCACTCGGCCTTCATCACTTCGACCTGCATGGCCGCCGACAGCGGAATGTGCGTGTGAAGGTAAGCCTGCAGTTCCAAAGGCGTCATGATGCTCTCGTATTGCTCGCCAACAAAGGAGTCTCGGCTACGGCAAGCTATCAGCAAACTAAGGGCGAAGTCGCGCAGTGAATCAAGCTGTTACGCCGATAACTGCGCGCCTCGGAATGCATGCTGCACCGTCACGCGACATTTCCAGCTCATGGCGCGCAAGATAACGGCAACCCGATTGAAATCGCCGTGGGCGAGAACAATCTATGGCGCGGACTGCAGAACTGCCGCATCATTCCCCCGCCATCGACCTGACCGAGGAACATTCCATGCCGCTAACCATGTACACGCTTTCCGTGCCCGCTTTCATCCGCGGCTTCTCCGCCCTCGCTGGCCTGCTCGACAAGGCCGAAGCCTTCGCTTCGGAGAAGGGCATGCCGCTCGCCGAGCTCTTTGAGGCACGACTGGCGCCGGATATGCTGCCGCTCGCCGGACAGGTCCAGCGGGCGAGCGACACCAGCAAGAATGCCATCGGGCGGTTGACGACGATCGAGGCGCCGCGCTTCCCGGACGAGGAACGAAGCTTCGCGGAACTGCACGAACGGATCGCCAAGACCGTCGCATTCCTCGAAACGGTCGAACCCGCCGATCTCGAAGGCAGCGAGAACCGCGAAGTGACGCTGAGCTTCCCCACCCTCAAGATCACCTTCAGCGGTGAGGACTACCTCTTGAAGTTCGTGCTGCCGAACTTCTACTTTCACGTCACCACCGCCCACGACATCCTCCGCCACAAGGGCGTCTCGATCGGCAAGGCCGACTATATCGGCGGTCTTGGCTGAAAGGCAGAGGCGGTGCCGTCATGGGCGGCTTCGCCATGACCGCACAGCCTCAGAACAGCCCCTCGATCAGCCCCTCCTCATTGAGCCGTATCCTCTCCGAGGACGGCGCCCTCGGCAGGCCGGGCATCGTCATGATCTCGCCGGTAATGACGACGATGAAGCCAGCGCCGGCCGCAAGCCGCACCTCACGGATTGGCACCGTGTGGCCGCTCGGCGCCCCGCGCAGGTTCGGGTCCGTCGAGAAGGAATATTGGGTCTTCGCCATGCAGATCGGAAGGTGACCGTAACCCTGGTCTTCCCAGGTCCGGAGCTGTTCACGCACCAGCTTGTCGGCAATGACCTCGCTCGCGTGATAGATGTCCTTGGCGATCGTCTCGATCTTCTGGAAGATCGGCATGTCGTCCGGATAAAGCGGCGAGAACTGCGAGTGCCCCGCATTGGCGAGGTCCACGACCTTGTGCGCAAGTTCCTCGATCCCTGCCGAGCCCTCGGCCCAGTGCTTGCAAAGAACGGCTTCGGAACCGAGCGTCCTGACATAGTCCTTGATCGCCTGGATCTCGGCCTCGGTGTCGGAGGTGAAGTGGTTGATCGCAACGAGTACGGGAACGCCGAATTTCTTGACGTTCTGCACGTGCCGCCCGAGATTGGCGCACCCTTTCTTGAGCGCTTCGATATTCTCCCGGCCGAGGTCCTCCTTCTTCACGCCGCCATTCATCTTGACCGCGCGCACAGTGGCGACGACGACGGCGGCGTCCGGCTTCAGGCCGGCCTTGCGGCACTTGATGTCGAAGAACTTTTCGGCGCCGAGATCGGCACCGAAGCCGGCCTCGGTAACGACGTAGTCGGCAAGCTTCAGGGCCGTTGCCGTGGCGACCACTGAATTGCAGCCATGGGCGATATTGGCAAAGGGGCCGCCATGGACGAAGGCCGGGTTGTTCTCGAGCGTCTGCACCAGGTTCGGCTGCATCGCGTCCTTGAGCAGCACCGCCATCGCTCCGTCCGCCTTGATGTCACGGGCGTAGACCGGGCTCTTGTCGCGCCGGTAGCCGATGATGATGTTGCCGAGCCGCTTTTCGAGATCCTTGATGTCCATGGCGAGGCAAAGGATCGCCATAACTTCCGAGGCGACGGTGATGTCGAAGCCGGTCTCGCGCGGGTAGCCGTTGGCGACGCCGCCGAGCGAACCGACGATCTGGCGCAGCGCCCGGTCGTTCATGTCCATTACCCGACGCCAGGCAATACGGCGAATGTCGATCGCCTGCTCGTTGCCCCAATAGACGTGATTGTCGATCAGTGCCGCGAGAAGGTTGTGTGCCGCCGTGATGGCATGGAAATCGCCGGTGAAGTGAAGATTGATGTCCTCCATCGGCACGACCTGGGCGTAACCGCCGCCGGCCGCACCGCCCTTGCTGCCGAAGCAGGGACCGAGCGACGCTTCCCGGATACAGACGATCGTCTTCTTGCCGATGCGGTTGAGGCCATCGCCGAGCCCGACGGTGGTCGTCGTCTTGCCTTCGCCGGCTGGCGTGGGATTGATCGCCGTCACCAGAATGAGCCGGCCGTTTCCGTTGTTCTGCTGCGCGGCGATGAATTCAGCGCTGACCTTGGCCTTGTCGTGGCCGTAGGGCAGCAGGTGCTGTGGCGGGATGCCGAGCTTTTCGCCGATCTCCTGGATCGGCTTCTTCTTCGCGGCGCGCGCGATCTCGATATCGGATTTGACCTCCGGCATGGCTGCTCCCCCTTTTGCCGGCACGCCCAATCCGCCTCCTCCGCGAAAATGGGCGTGCTTTGTTTCTTTGTGCTTACGCTTGCACGCCGCGCATCATCGGGCAAGGATATCGCGCATTTCCACCAGGTTGGAGCGCACACGAAGGATGTAGAAGCCCATCGTCGCCAGATGTGTCGGCATGATCCAGCCATCCTCGCGGCCGTTCGAGATGATGAGCGGCTGGATGTTCAAGGCGGCGCGCAACTGCCTGATCGTCTCCGTCCAGATCGGCGTCAGGCCGCGCTGGGCGACGACGTTCTCGAAGTCGGCACCGGCGGCGGACAGAATGCCGTAGTAGCCATAGAGCTGGCCGAAGGCGAACCAGAAGCGGTCGTCCGCGCGCGTGTCGAACCAGCCGCCATTGTGGAATTCGGAGCGTTCGCGGATGATCGCCGAGGTATTGCCGAGATCGTTGGCGATGCGGTCGAGGAACTCGACCATGTTGTCGGACCGACCGTCGAAAATCGCCTCGCACTTGCCGAGCGAAACATTGAACTTCCTGAAATCGCGCATCGCCGCCCGATAGAAGCTCGGGGTCGGCGTTTTTGGTCCGAACGGATTGACGCCGAAATACCAGGTCTCCTCGTCGAACTGGATGTTGCCGCGCGCGCTTTGCAGATCGTTGTTGATACCCGACGTGCCGCGGACGCGTCCGAGCGAATCGACGAGTTCGACCGAGGTGCGGCGTATCGCCTGGTTGATGCCGCGCTGGAACGACGCCTTGTTGTCGAGCCAGGGCGTGTCGTCCCAATCGAGCCCGAAAAGGCCGAGCTTGTAGAGCAGCATCGAGGATATCCAGGCATTCTGGTTGACGTTGAAGTCGATGAGATCGGCCGCGACGTCGACGATCGCCGAGGTCTGGCACACCGTTCCCGCCGGCAGCTGAGCCATGGCGAGTGCCTCGGTCGTGTCGGCTTCGCCCGATGAACCGCCCGCAGCGGCCCGGTCGCCGGTAGCCCCCACATTTGGCTGTCCCGGCGTCGTTGTCCCAGGACCGCTTACCGGCGACCCTGCCGGAACTTTGCGCTCGGCAACCTTGTAGCGATCGACATAATCGGGATTGAAATTGGTCCAGGCCTGCGTCTGCCAGATGAAGTAGCCGTAGAATAGGATAAGGCCGAGCAGGACGAGGCCGATCGGGCCCTTGATGATCCAGCTTCTTGCCCGATACCAGTTGCCGAGTGCGACGAAGGGCCAGAGGAGCCAGGCCACCGCCAGCCCGATGCCACGGCCGATCGCCGTGAAACCACGCTGAAAAAACGCAACGATCGGATCGAACATGTCCTATTCCTCTTTGAGACCGTAAAGCTTGTGGCGGAAAGCGGCCTTGTCCTTGAGATACGTACTGGTCAATGTCGCGACAACATATTCCCGGAACTTTTCGCCGTAGTGCTCGTAAGCGCCATAGAATCCCTGCTTGTCGAACACGAAGCGAGAAACGAAGTCGCGGGGGATGAGTTCAGAGATCAGGCGGTTCACCAGCCATTGATCGGGATGCATCGGTGCCGCGCGTACGACCAGGAAGCGATGTTCCGGCGGGACCTCCGCCATGGTGATCGTGCCCGTTGCCGCAATCGTCCGGGCCATTTCCTGAAGTAAGGGGTAGGTTCCGTCGCGCGACACAAGCGCCGCGTTGCGGTGGATCCAGGTCTGCAGCCAGATCCGGTCAGCATTCATGAGATCGGCTGTCGGATCGGCATCGTTGATCAGCCCGCGAATGATCATGTCTGCCCGGTGTTGGAACAGCCCGGATTCCTGCACCCAGGATGCCTGAGGCAGTTGCAGCCGGTTGGTCCGGGCGAGAAACTCGTAGATACGCGCATGATCGTTGATGGCAATGTAGCTCACCTGCCATGGCCGCGACCGCCTGAAACCGGGCACCGAGGGATCGCAGATCACCGTCGTCGTCTTTTGGTCTAGGAAAACATAGACGCCGCCGAAGTGATTGGCCCAGAAGGCCTCGTGGCGGAAAACGAGCTCGTTTGGCACCAACGCGTTCTGCCGGATGTCGCCGGTCGCTTTTGCCAGCTCCACCATCCGGTTCAGCATGGCGTCATCGGCCCAGGCAGTCGGTATCTTCTTCAGCCGGTCCACCAGTTCCCTGAGCTCGGTCGCCTTGCCGAGCATGTCTTCCGCGGAAAGTACCCGGAAGCGAACCTCGTTGATCGAAAGGAGATCGTCGATGTCCTCTACCACCGAGACCGAGTCCTCGATCTCGCCGTAGAGCGCATCCTTGATGGTCACCGCGTTGATCGCGCGGCTGTTGGCATTGAAGAATTCATGCATCAGCGCCGCGGTGTTGGAAAAACTCGTATGGACAACGGGAAGGTCCGCCTGAGCCGGCGTCAGGATGATGAAACGCCGATTGACGCGGTTCGGGTCGAGATAATCGCGATCCGCAAGTTCCTCGGCGATTTCCGGCGAGAAACCGGTCATGTCGATGCTGAAATGATCGAGCGCCGTCGGTTTTAAGCCCAAGCCCTCCAGCGCCTTGTTGTAACGAGCTACGAGATGCGGCTCGATTATGTCGAGCAGCCGACCGTAGATCAGCTCGGCTTCGAGGAGGCGTTTCATGCTGGGGTGCTCCTCGCCGTGGCACTTGAGCGCTCGGGATCCACTTCGCTCATGCCTGCCACCTGCCCTCCCTCTTCATCGCCTCGATTTCGCGGATTGCCCGTTCGCGCTGGCGCTCACGCCTGATGATGTCGTGAACGGCGGCATCGTCCGACTTGTCGGTGTAGCGGAACTCGCTGTCGGCGTAGCGGTTGATTTCCTGCAGCACCATCTCGATCGTGATCGGGCCGCGCAACTCTTCGATCATCGCCTTCTTCTCGTCGTAGGACTTGTGCATGAAGGCGCCGGCGTCCTTGAACCAGTCGTCGGGAAGCTCGACGTCCATCGCCCGCATTTTGATCGCGTCGGTGATATTCCTGATCGCCCGGCCGGTAAAGCGCGGCTCGGCTTCCTTGATCATATGCAGATAGGCGCCGACGTCGGCGAGCGTGGAAATCTTGCCCTTTTCCTTCTCGTAACGCTCCCAAACGGCAGCAAGCCCCTCCTCCTGCGGCCGTGAATGGGCCGCATAGGACTGCGAGACCGCGCGCTTGATCTCCTGGCCGGCATAGAGATCGTGCTCACCCAGCGGGATCTTGTGGTTCTTGCCGACAAGCAGCGCGAAGATGTCGATATAGTCGCCTTTCGTCTGCGGTCCGTCGACGAGCCAGCGCGCCCCAGCACGCTGACGCAACGCGTCGTCGACGTTCTCCGGGTAGTTCGAGAACATGCCGAAGGTGCAATTGCCGCGCACCACGGTAGAAGCACCGGCAAAGCTCTCCATCAGCACCGCCGTCACCTCGTGCTGGCCGGCCGAAGCGCGGTCGTCGGAACGCCTCGCCGCCACCTGATCGACATCGTCGATCGTGCCGAAGCCGATCGCCCGAGGATTGATGACGTTGTTGACGAATTCCTTGCAGTTCTGACCGGACTTTCCCTGGTAGGAGGAAATCTGGTCGACGCCGAAATTCTCGTAATGGAAGGCGTAGCCGGCGACGCCGCAGTAATCATGGAGCATCCCGGCCAGCATCTGGATGAGAATGGTCTTGCCGGTCCCTGGCATGCCGTCGCCGATGAAGGTGAAGAGAAAGCCGCCGAGTTCGACGAAGGGGTTCATCTGCCGGTCGAAGTCATAGGCCATCAGCATCTTGGCAAGCTTCAGCGCCTGGTACTTCGCAATGTGGTTGCCGATGATTTCCTCGGGTTTTTTGAAGGTCATCACCAGCGGCTTGCGCTTCTGCCCCGGCGCAATGTCGAACCCGTTCAGGGTGAAGTCGTCCTGGTCGAGCCGGATATGGACGTTTTCGAAGCCCTGAAGGCCTGTAAACCGCGCCTTGCGGGCGATCAGGCCTTCGATCGCGACGCGTGAAAAGGCGCGCGTCCGCGCCGTCAAGGAAAGATCGTCCGGCGCACCGCCAATGCTGCGGTCGAGCGCCGCGACCATGCTCTTCAACGCATCCTGGGGCGTATCAAAAAGAAAGTTCGGCTCTGCCGCATCGTCGACTGGTTCGCCTTCGCTCTGCAGGGTCGCACCCAAATAGGCCGCGAGCGTAAAGGCGGCGACATAGGCGGCCGCCGAAAGCAGCGCCTTGAATTGCCCCGCCTCCTCGCCGCCGAGCGGCGCCGCGGCGTTGCGCGCCTGCAACTGCTCGAGGTTCGTCTGCCGCGCGAACACATCGGCGACGGCAAGCGCGACCTGAATGCCGCGGCGCGTCCGGTAAAGGACGGCATGCTGGGCCGGCGACAAGAGCGGATCGGCGCCGCGCACGGACTGGATCGTGCGCCGAAGCTCTACCTCGCGGGTGCGCCGCTGGCCGGCGGTCGAAACCGTCGAGACAAAACGACGGCCGGTCCCTGCGAGCGGCGTCCCGCCGGATACGTCATCCTGTTCGAGGATGACCAGCTTGGTGACCAGGCTCTGGGCTGTCGCCTGATGCTTGGCGATCTCGTCCTCGTGCAGCGTCGTCAGGCCGATATTCAGCGTCATCGTCAAACCTCGCTCACCACCTGGTTGCCGGAAATCACGTGCACTCTGTAGTCCCCGAAGACCTCACCCGCCTCGCCCTCGGCGTAAAGCGCCTGATAGGCGTCGTGCGGCACGAGCGCGTGCTTCTCGTAGGAGCTGACGCCCATCCGGGCAGCCTCCAGGTTGTCGGTGTCTATGTGGAATTCCTCCTGCGCCGGCGTCGAGGACCAGAAGCCGCGCTCCGCAGGACGTTCGGCCTTGGAGAAGACTTCCTGCACCGTCCAGGTCAAAAGCCAGGCATTTTCGGCCTTCCGCACCTTCGAGAGGATATCGTTGATCCTGGCATTGTTCTCGGTGATCCCGGCCGAATAGAAAGGGCCGAGCACGATGCGCCGAAGCTGTTTCGGATGGAGCTCCGGGAAATCCTTGTCGAGATTGGTGGCGATCGTCACCGGCGTCAGCGAATAGGCGCTGTTCTTCGAGGCGAAATCATCGAAGCGGCTCGCAAGTTCAGGATTGAGCAGACCTCCGACCGGCAGCGGAATCTCGACGTCAGGATTGAGCTTGCCGTCACGGGTCACCAGCATTTCGACGATGTTTTCCGATGAATCCTCGATCGTCGCCATGTAGACCATGGGTAGGGTCTGGGTGCCATCGAAGGCGCCCCAGGAGACAACGTAATAGGGCCGCATCGTCTTCGGGTTGACGGCGACCCGAATCGTCTCCGGCAGGATGAAGGGCGAGAAGATGTCGCCCTTGCCGATCTGCTCGAGATAGAGCCTTTCCGCCATGCGGGCTTGTAACGCCTCGGGAAAGGCCTTCTGCCTGAGGATGAAGTCGGCCATTTCCTCGCGGAGCGCATCGGCAGGAGGAATGCTCGCCAGACGCTTTTCCGCACTCTGCCGGTCGTTTTCCAATTCGAGAACGTTCTGGAACACCGGGAAGCCGCTCTCGGCGCGCGAAATCCGGAACCGCTCGACGAAGCCGATGCGGTTTTCCCAGCAGGCGATCGAGGCCTTCAGGCGGGCGAGATAGGGAACGATGATCTCCCCGACCACGGTGTCCTTGTAGAGCGGAGAGTTGCGGTCGCCGAGAAACACAGCCCCGCCAGTGCGGACCGGATGGAACTGAAATATTGCCGTACGGCTGCAGATGCGGCGGTATTCATGCCTAGTCCCTCGGCAGGCGCCGAAAGGCGGTCGGAGATCTGGTCATTGCCGCCTTGCCGATCACTGCTTCACGTAGTTTGCCGCATTATGCTTGTCCATCACCGTTTGGAAGCGACGGGCGAAGGCGTCGTCGGCAAGCTTCTTGCGCCGCTGGATATCCTGCGTCGCGAGCATGTTCTTTTCATGCATTTCGAGCAGGTCGCCGATGTGACGCTGTGCGGCCGCGCCGATGCCGGCCATGGTCTCCTCGGCCGCGGTGTCGACCTGGCTACCGAGCGTGTTGATCTTGTGGGCGACATCCTGCTGCGCCGCCGTCTTCAGCGAATCCTCCAGCGACTTGTAGAGCACGATGCGCTGTTCGGTGTCGATCGTCAGCTTGTTGATCAGCGTATTCTGCGCGGCGATCTGATTGTTGAGCGAATCGACGAAGGTCTGGAACATCGACGTGTAGCGCTCGAGCGTCTGGCTCTCTGCGAGCAACTCCTGCTCCTTCGCCTGCTTCTCGTTATATTCCGTCGCAAGCGTCGAGCGCTCGCCCTCCAGTTCCGTTCTCGTCTTCTGGTCGGTCGACGCCGCGATCCTGTTCTCGATGTCGAGCAACAGGGGATTTAGCTCCTCGATGCGCTTCTGCGTCTGCTCAAGCGCCGCCATCGTCCCCTTGCGGCGGTCGATCACCTTGATCAGGCTCTGCTCGGAGGTCTTGTAGCGCTGGTCGAGGATCGCCCTCTGGTCCTTGAGGATGCCGACGATGGTGTCGGACTTGGCGAGAAGCTCCTGCAGGTTGCCGGCAAGCGACATGTTGCGCACGCGATCGGTCCGCAAGCGCTGCATCTTCTGCTTGGAAAACATACCGATGAACTTCTCATAGCCGGTATAGCTCTTCATGCTTTCGAATTCGGCGCCGAAGACGTTGGTCGCATCCTCAAGCCCGATGATAAGATCGGCGATGTTGGCTTCCATCACCTTCTGCTGCTTTATCACGTCCTGGATGCGGGCGTTCTCGATGTCGAAATTGACGTCGCCGAGTTTGGTGTCGGCCTTGGCGAACTGGTCTAGAACAACGCCAGATTGCTCAAGCTTGCCGCGCATCTCCTGGACGACATTCTTCGTCTTTTCGATTTCCGCGTCAAAATTCTGAAGAGTCGCCATGCCTTCCCCCTTTAATCCGGCCCCTTGATGGGAACAGTCACCCGCATCGGCGTGCCGAATTTATTCAGCCTTCGATTGCAGTTATATAAAGGATGTTTGGTCGGTTAGGACAAGTATAGCACACAGGCTTTTTCACGCGGGTCGTCGAACGGAGGCGAGCAATCGCGGCGACCGTCCATGTGCAGCCGAAATGTCTTTGAGATAAGCGATCATATCAGCAACTTCTGCAGGCTTCTTTCAGCCGCCGCGCATCCGGTCTTCCCAGTGACGGCGGCAATAGGAAACGTATTTCTCGTTGCCGCCGACATCCACCTGCGCGCCCTCGCGCACAAGGTTACCGGCGCCGTCGAGGCGCACGACCATCGTCGCCTTGCGCCCGCAATGGCAGATCGTCCTGACTTCGCGCAACTCGTCAGCGATCGCTAGCAGCGCCATGGAACCGGGAAAAAGCTTGCCCTGGAAGTCGGTTCTGAGGCCATAGGCCATCACTGGAATGCCGACGCGGTCGGCAACCCGCGCCAGTTGCCAGACCTGCTCTTCGGCGAGGAATTGCGCCTCGTCCACGAAGACACAGGCGATCTCGCCCGACCCGTCTGCGTTCAGGCGTTCGACAAGGGCGTAGAGATCATCGTCGCCGCTGAACGGAATCGCGTCCGAAGCCAGCCCGATGCGCGACGAGATTCGGCCGGTTCCGGCGCGGTCGTCGAAGGCAGCGATCAGCATAACGACGCGCATGCCCCGCTCCTGGTAGTTATAGGAGGCCTGCAGCAACAGGGTGCTCTTGCCGGCGTTCATCGTCGCATAGCTGAAATAGAGTTTGGCCATATTCCCCCGTCTCCGCACTTCCTACAGCGCCGAACGTCTTTTCGGACACATGCGGTAGTCTGCTTCATGACGGGGCTTGCGGACGAAGGCCAGAGCGGGTCAGCGTGACCCACAGATTTTCGCATCCGCACGATTCCTTGAAGCCACGTCGCTGGTCGAAGCATGACGACAACCCTTGCGCGTCGGCGCAAGCATGTGGCGCAAAAAGGCTTCCGTTTCTTGGATATTGCGACATCAGGCGTCGCATTGTGCATCCCGTCAATGTATTGACGCAATACACTTCCTTCGACATCAAGGCGCTTGAATTCACGCTCCATTGGTGTTTGGCTAAAACAATAAACAGAGGCAGGGGAACGACAACGATGATAAGGATACGCTCTCTCAAACTCATGCTGGCTGGTGCCGTTTGCATGGCAGCCCTGACCGCCGGAACTGCCGTCGCGGCCGAACCGGAAAGCTGTGGCACCGTCCGTTTCTCCGATGTCGGCTGGACGGACATTACGGCAACGACGGCAACGGCAACGACGATTCTCAAGGGCCTCGGCTATCAGACGGACGTGAAGGTCCTGTCGGTTCCCGTCACCTATACCTCCCTGAAGAACAAGGACATCGACGTCTTCCTCGGCAACTGGATGCCGACGATGGAAGCCGACATCGCGCCCTATCGCGAAGACAAGTCCGTCGAAACCGTGCGCGAGAACCTCGAAGGTGCCAAGTACACGCTCGCGACCAACGCCAAAGGCGCGGAACTCGGAATCAAGGATTTCAAGGATATCGCCGCGCACAAGGATGAGTTGGACGGCAAGATCTACGGGATCGAGCCGGGCAATGACGGCAACCGTCTGATCATCGATATGGTCGACAAGGGGACCTTCGATCTCAAGGGTTTCGAGGTGGTCGAGTCCTCCGAGCAAGGCATGCTGGCGCAGGTCGCCCGCGCCGAGAAGGACGGCGAGCCGATCGTCTTCCTCGGGTGGGAACCGCATCCGATGAACGCCAATTTCAAGCTCACCTATCTGTCGGGCGGCGATGACATCTTCGGTCCGAATTTCGGCGGCGCCACGGTGCTGACCAATGTGCGTGCCGGCTACACAACCGAATGCCCGAACGTCGGTGCCCTGCTGAAGAACCTGAAATTCTCGCTCCAGATGGAGAACGAGATCATGGGCAAGATCCTGAACGACGGCGAAGAGCCGGAGGCAGCTGCGGCGGCATGGCTCAAGGCCAATCCGACGGCACTCGACCCCTGGCTTGCTGGTGTGACCACGAGGGACGGCGGCGACGGACTGGCTTCGGTCAAGGCCGCGCTCGGTCTCTAATCGACCAGGGGGCTCGCGTGTCCTGCAGCACGCATAAAGGTCGCTGCGGCACTTTGAAGTGCTGCACGTTTTATCCTTCAATCGGTCCGGTTTGAGGAAACATGCAGCGGGCGGGGGTACCACCCCGCCTTTTTTCACCGCTTAGCGCGATCCGGTTTTTGACCCTGACAAGAGGGATCCAAGCTCGTGGAATTTCTGACTGAATACCGCATTCCCATCGGAGGCTGGGCCAAAGCGTTCGTCGACTGGCTGACAACCAATTTCGAACTGTTCTTCGATCAGCTCGCAAATTTCCTGTCGGCGGTCGTGGCCGTCCTGCTCTTCATCCTCCAGACACCGCACCCGCTCATCGTTGTTGCTATCGTCACTGCGCTTGCTTGGTGGCTGCGACGCTCGATCGGAATTGCGCTCTTCACCGGTCTTGGGCTGCTGCTGATCATCAACCAGGGCTATTGGCAAGAAACGACCGAAACACTGGCGCTGGTGCTCGCGGCCAGCTTCGTCAGCATGGCTGTCGGGGTTCCGTTGGGCATTGCCGCGGCGCGACGTGCCTGGGTCTACTCGATCATGCGTCCAATTCTCGATCTTATGCAGACCATTCCCACCTTCGTCTATCTCATTCCGGCGCTGATCCTCTTCGGCCTCGGTATGGTGCCGGGCCTGATCGCCACAGTCATCTTCGCGATCCCCGCGCCGATCCGATTGACCCGACTTGGCATCATCTCCACCCCGCCGTCGCTGGTCGAGGCAGCCGAGTCCTTTGGCGCCACGCCATGGCAGGTGCTGCGCAAGGTGGAACTGCCTTTCGCAATGCCGCAGATCATGGCCGGACTTACCCAGACGATCATGCTGTCGCTCTCCATGGTCGTCATCGCCGCCCTGGTGGGCGCCGACGGTCTCGGCGTACCGGTCCTCAGGGCGCTGAACACGGTGAACATCGCGAGGGGTTTCGAATCCGGCCTCTGCATCGTCATTCTCGCCATCGTTCTCGACCGTCTGTTCCGCTCGTCCGACGAAGGAGAAGGCGCATGACCGACGCCGTCGTTTTCAAGAATGTCGACATCATTTTCGGCAAGAGCCCGCAGGCCGCGCTGCAGATGGTCGACCAGGGAAAAAGCCGCGACGAGATCGGCGCGGCCACGGGTCTCGTGCTCGGCGTCGCAGGGGCTTCGCTGACGATCAACGAGGGCGAAATCCTGGTCCTGATGGGCCTCTCCGGTTCCGGCAAGTCGACACTGCTCAGGGCCGTGAACGGCCTTGCGCCCGTGGTGCGCGGCGAAGTCGAGATCAAGACCGCAAACGGATCGCTGAATCCCTATCGCTGCACTGCGAAGTCTCTGCGCGACTTCCGCATGCACACGGTCTCCATGGTATTCCAGCAGTTCGCGCTTCTTCCCTGGCGCACCGTCGCCGACAATGTCGGCTTCGGCCTCGAACTCGCGGGCATGCCTGAGGCGGAACGCAAGAAACGCGTCGGCGAGCAGCTCGAGCTGGTCAACCTGACGAAATGGGCGGACAGGAAAGTCAACGAGCTTTCGGGCGGCATGCAGCAGCGCGTCGGACTTGCCCGCGCCTTCGCGACCGGTGCACCAATCCTCCTGATGGACGAGCCGTTCTCGGCGCTCGATCCGTTGATCCGCACCCGCTTGCAGGACGAATTGCTCGAATTCCAACGGCGGCTGAAGAAGACGATCATCTTCGTGAGCCACGATCTCGACGAAGCCTTCCGCATCGGCAACCGCATCGCCATCATGGAGGGCGGACGCATCATCCAGTGCGGCACACCGCAGGAGATCGTGAAGAACCCGGCGAACCAGTATGTCGCCGACTTCGTCCAGCACATGAACCCGATCACCATGCTGATGGCCAAGGACGTGATGCGGACCGGCGTCGAACGGGGCGCGACAATTGCCGGCGTGACGGCGACGGCGAAACCGACGACCCCCCTCGTCGATATCCTGGACGCGATGTCCCGCCAGCCGGGCAGCATCGGCGTCGTCGACAACGGCTCGGTGGTCGGCACGATCGACGCTCAAAACATTGTCGAAGGCTTGACACGTCATCGCAACAAAAGTTGACGCAACACGCCGAACGGCGAATAAAGGCCCGGAGCAAACCGCTTCGGGCTTTTGATTGTTCGGGTGACGAGCGGCGAAAGGAAGATGGTCATGAGCGAAAAACCTAACGTTCTGCGCGAAACCGACGATGAGGCCCGCAAGCTCGCCCGGACATTGCTTCGCTCGGCGAAAAGCGGCTCGCTCGCTGCGATCGAGCCCGAAAGCGGCGGCTTTCCTTTCGTCAGCCGTGTGCTGATCGGTATCGACATCGATGGCGCTCCGGTCGTTCTCGTCTCGCGGCTGGCAACCCACACGCAGGCGCTGCTCGCCGACCGGCGCGCGTCGCTTCTGACCGGCGAGCCCGGCAAAGGCGATCCGCTCGCCCACCCGCGCCTGACCGTTCAATGCGAGGCGGAAGAGGTTCCGCGCGAGTCCGAGGCCCATGTCCGCGTCCGCGCGCGTTTCGTCCGCCGCCATCCCAAGGCCAAGCTCTATGTCGACTTTCCCGATTTCGGCTTCTTTCGCCTGAACCCACTGAGGGCAAGTCTCAACGGCGGCTTCGGACGCGCCTATGCGCTGACGGCCGAAGATCTCGCCATCACTTCGCCCGCCGCAGCCGCGCTCGCCGAAATGGAAGACAGCGCGATCGAGCATATGAATGCCGATCATGCGCACGCCGTCAATCACTACGCGACCGTCCATTGCCGCGCGCCCGACGGTGACTGGAAGATCGTCGGTGTCGACGCGGCCGGCCTCGATCTCTTCGATGGGGAGCGGTTGAAACGCCTCGAATTCGAGGCCCCGATCCAGTCAACCGCGGAATTGCGGCCGCTTCTGAAAAAACTTTACGGTTAACCGGCGCCTAGCTACCCCCATTTTTCGCAGTGGGTGGTTGCCCTTTTATGCATCACGTCTAATTATCGTGCTTCACTAATCATAACTACGTGTGATGTAATTTTCGCATGGAGCACGCAATGCAGCCCCTTCCGCCTGAAAAACACGAGGAAGCCGAAATAGCTGCCGGTTTCCTTTCGGCCATGGCAAATCCTAAACGCCTCCTCATCCTTGACTCTCTCATCAAGGAAGAGATGGCGGTCGGCGCCTTGGCCAACAAGGTTGGGCTGAGCCAGTCGGCCCTTTCCCAGCACCTTTCGAAATTGCGCGCCCAGAATCTGGTAAGCACTCGTCGTGACGCCCAGACGATTTATTATTCGAGTTCCTCTGACGCTGTCATGAAGATCTTGGGCGCCCTCGCAGAAATCTACGGCGAAGGCAATGCCGTGGAAGAGAAAGTCCTCGTCCGCAAATCAGCGTAATCTCCCAATACGTCCACCCCGCAGGACACTCTGAGAAGCCCCCCACGAGCAGTCGCGCGGGGGCTTATGTTTTTGGCGAGCCGCGAAGGCGAACGCCGTCGTTCTCCCTACAGCGCCGCGCGACTTATCAGACGCGCAAAGGACGCTGTAGCACTTTGAATTGCTGCATGTTCTTGTCCTTTAATCGGCTACGACTAAAGGCGACATGCAGTAGAAACTTGGGCCGGGCGCAAAAGCCACAGGCTTGACGCTATCGGGGGCGCTGATAGTTTGACCAAAGGGTAAAAGAATCCGACCTACAGCGCCGCGCGTCCTATCAGACGCGCAAAGGACGCTGTAGCACTTTGAATTGCTGCATGTTTTGTCCTCAGATCGGGTACGATTTGAGGAAACATGCAGCGGCCAGCTACAGGCACCGCCAGCAATCAGATCCGCCGAGGAGAACAGGACATGTCGAACCGATTGAATACAACGCCGAACGATCTGCGCGCCTTCTGGATGCCGTTCACGGCCAACCGGCAATTCAAGAAGGAGCCGCGCCTCTTCGTCGGCGCCAAAGACATGTACTACACGACCCATGATGGCCGCACGGTGCTGGACGGAACGGCCGGCCTCTGGTGCGTCAACGCGGGTCACTGCCGACCCAAGATCACCGAAGCGATCCGCGAACAGGCCGGCGAACTCGACTATGCGCCGGCTTTCCAGCTTGGCCATCCGAAGGCCTTCGAGTTGGCGAACCGGCTGGTGGACATCGCGCCTGAGGGCATGGACCATGTCCTCTACACGAACTCGGGTTCGGAATCCGTCGATACTGCGCTGAAGGTCGCGCTTGCCTATCATCGCGCCAAGGGCAATGGCTCCCGTTTCCGGCTGATCGGCCGCGAGCGCGGATATCACGGCGTCAACTTCGGCGGCATCTCGGTCGGCGGCATCGTCGCCAACCGCAAGATGTTCGGCACGCTTCTGACCGGCGTCGATCACCTGCCGCATACCCACCTTCCGGCCAAGAATGCTTTCACTCGCGGGGAGCCGGAGCATGGCGCCGATCTTGCTGCGGAACTGGAGCGGATCGTCACCCTGCATGACGCCTCCACGATCGCCGCCGTCATCGTCGAGCCCGTTGCGGGGTCGACGGGCGTGCTCATCCCGCCGAAGGGCTATCTCCAGAAGCTTCGGGAAATCTGTACCAAACACGGCATCCTCCTGATCTTCGACGAGGTCATCACTGGTTTTGGACGCCTGGGGACGCCCTTCGCCGCGCAGTATTTCGACGTGAAGCCAGACATCATCACAACCGCAAAAGGCATCACCAACGGCGTGATTCCGATGGGCGCTGTCTTTGTGACGTCGGAGATCCACGACGCCTTCATGACGGGGCCGGAACATCTGATCGAGTTCTTCCACGGCTACACCTATTCCGGCAACCCGATCGCCTCCGCTGCCGCCCTCGGCACGCTCGATACCTACAAGGAGGAAGGCCTGCTCACGCGGGCCGCCGAGCTTGCACCCTATTGGGAAGACGCTCTGCATTCGCTCAAGGACTGCCCGCACGTCATCGACATCCGCAACATCGGACTGATTGGCGCGATCGAACTGGAACCTATCGCCGGAGAGCCAACGAAGCGCGCATTTTCCGCCTTCCTGAAGGCCTATGAGAAGGGGCTACTTATCCGCACGACCGGCGACATCATAGCGTTGTCGCCGCCGCTGATCATTCAGAAACAGCAGATCGACGAATTGTTCGACAAGCTGCGAGATGTCCTGAAGAACAACATCTGAGCTTTCGACATCACGCGCTCTCAGGCCCTTTCCCCGCAGGCGGGGAGAGGGTTATTGTTATGAATCAACCACTGTATGATTCCTGAAATCGGAATCGATTTGAGGATAAATCATGCAGCAATTCAAAGTGCTACAGCGGCCTTTGCGCGTCCGATTGGACGCGCGGCGCTGTAGAATGCGGAGTGCGCGCATGTCCGAGATGTTGGAGCGTATCATCGATCAGGGCGTGGGCCGCGCCCCGGCTGACATCGTGCTCAAGGGCGGCCGTTTCTTCGATCTCGTCACCGGTGAACTTATTGCCTCCGACATCGCCATTTGCGGCGACCGCATCGTCGGCACCTACGGCGATTATGAGGGACGCGAGGAAATCGATATCACCGGCCACATCGTCGTTCCGGGTTTTATCGACACGCATCTGCATATCGAATCCTCGCTCGTCACCCCGCACGAGTTCGACCGTTGCGTGCTGCCGCTCGGCATCACGACGGTGGTCTGCGACCCGCACGAGATCGCCAACGTCCTTGGCACCGAGGGCATCCAGTTCTTCCTTGATTCGGCGACGGAAACGATCATGGACATCCGCGTCCAGCTATCGTCCTGCGTGCCGGCAACGCATCTCGAAACGGCCGGCGCCGACCTGCCGATCGAGCGCCTCGTGCCCTTCCGCCACCACCCGAAGGTAATCGGGCTCGCCGAGTTCATGAACTTTCCCGGCGTCGTCCACAAGGACCCGGTCTGCCTTGCCAAGCTCGATGCATTCCAGGGCGGGCACATCGACGGCCATGCACCGCTTCTCTCCGGCAAGGAGTTGAACGGCTATCTGGCCACCGGCATCCGCACCGATCACGAATGCACGACGGCCGATGAGGCGCTCGAAAAGATCCGCAAGGGTATGCACATCCTCGTGCGCGAGGGCTCGGTCTCGAAGGACTTGCATGCCCTGATGCCGATCATTACGGAGCGGCTGTCTCCCTACCTTGCCCTCTGCACCGATGACCGCAATCCGCTCGACATCGCCGAACAGGGCCACCTTGATCACATGATCCGCACCGCCATCGCCGCCGGCGTCGAGCCTCTGGCGATCTATCGCGCTGCCTCGATTTCCGCCGCCCGCGCCTTCGGCCTCAGGGACCGCGGCCTTGTCGCGCCGGGCTGGCGCGCCGACATCGTGGTCATCGACAGCCTGGAGAGCTGCAAGGCCGAGATCGTGTTTTCCGGGGGGAGACGGGTAACGGATGCGCTGTTCGCGACGCGCAAGCCGGTCGAGCCGGTCGGGCTCGACAGCGTCAAGGCTGGCCAGGTCAAGGCTGCCGATTTCGCTGTTCCCTTTGCGGAAGGCCAGACCTCGGTGATCGGCGTCCTGCCCGGCAAGATCATCACCGAACACCGGCGCTTCCATCTGCCCGCTGAAGGAAACCAGACTGGAATCGACCTCGGCCAAGACATCATCAAGGTAGCCGTCATCGAGCGCCACGGCGTCAATGGCAACCACGCCAACGGCTTCGTTCAGGGTTTTGGGCTGAAGAAGGGCGCGATCGCCTCGACCGTCGGCCATGACAGCCACAATATCTGCGTGGTTGGCGTCAGCGACGAAGACATGGCGATCGCTGCCAATCGGCTCGGCGAAATCAAGGGCGGTTTCGTCGTTGTCGAAGACGGCAAGGTCACAGGCGAAATCGCCCTCCCCGTCGCGGGCCTCATGAGCCTTGAGCCCTACGAGCGGGTGCGCGACACCCTCCATCACCTCCGGCAGGCTGCCTTTGCCCTCGGCGCCACACTCGAGGAGCCCTTCCTCCAGCTCGCCTTCCTGCCATTGCCGGTGATTCCGCACCTGAAGATCTCGGATCGCGGGTTGGTCGACGTGGACAAGTTTACCCTGATCGGGTGATGGTCACCGCAACCGGCCGCAGAAGACGTCGAGCGCAGAAAGCGCGACTACGTCGTCGACCAAGTGAGGCGCGAAGCCGGGCATCGGAACGGCTTCGCGAACAATCACATCGACCGGGAGCCGCACCTCCTGCGGCTCCCGCGTGAGATTGAACACAAACAGCAGCCGTTCGCCATTCTTCTCCCTCGTGAAAGCCAGGATGTCCCGGTTGATGGTGAGAAAGGCCATGTCGCCGTCGAGAAGCGGCGCCTGTATCCGGCGGAAAGCGAGGGTCCGGCGATAATGGTCCAGCACCGATCCCGGAACACCCTCCTGCGCGTCGACCGCGAGCAACCGCTGTTCCTCACGGACTGGCAGCCAAGGCGTCCCGAGGGAGAAGCCAGCATTGGGCAATTCCTGTTCCCACACCATCGGCGTGCGGCATCCGTCGCGGCCCTTGAAGGCCGGCCAGAAGCGGATGCCGTAAGGGTCGCGTAGTTCCTCGAAGGCAAGTTCCGCCTCCGGCAATCCCAGTTCCTCGCCCTGGTAAAGGCAGATCGACCCGCGCAACGCGGCAAGCAGGGTAATCGCGAGCTTCGCAACCCGCTCACGCTCGGCTTCATTACGTGCGAACCGGCTGACATGGCGGATCACATCGTGGTTGGAAAAGGCCCAGCAGACCCAGCCGTCGGCGACCACCGCCTGAAAATTCTCGACGCAGCGACGGATGTGTCCTGCCGTGAATTCGGGTCCGAGAAAATCGAAGGTGTAGCACATGTGCAACTTGTCGCGGCCGCCCGTGTAGGCCGCGACCGTCCTCAGCGAACGGGCGCCGTCGCCCACTTCGCCGACCGTAGCGCGTCCGCTGTACTCATCGAGCATCCCCCGCAAGCGGCGCAAGAAGGAAACGTTCTCCGGCTGCGTCTTGTCGTAGAGATGATCCTGCATGCCATAGGGGTTGACATCCGGCGCATCGTGGCTCGTTGCATCCGGGTCGGGCACGAGCGGCGGATTGTCCCTGAGGTTCCGGTCGTGGAAATAGTAGTTGGCGGTATCGAGCCGGAAGCCGTCGACGCCGCGATCGAGCCAGAAGCGGACGGTCGAGAGCACGGCCTCCTGCACTTCCGGATTGTGGAAGTTGAGGTCCGGCTGCGACGACAGGAAATTGTGCAGGTAATACTGCCTGCGGACGCCATCCCATTCCCAGCCGGGGCCGCCGAAGATCGAAAGCCAGTTGTTCGGCGCCGTCCCGTCGGGTTTCGGGTCGGCCCATACATACCAGTCTTCCTTAGCATTGGTCCTGCTCGACCGGCTCTCGATGAACCAGGGATGCCGGTCCGAGCTGTGCGAAATCACCTGGTCGATGATCACCTTCAGGCCGAGGCGGTGCGCCTCCGCGAGCATGGCATCGAAATCGGCGAGCGTGCCGAACATCGGATCGACGTCGCAATAGTCCGAGACATCATAGCCCATGTCGGCCTGCGGCGACCTAAAGAAGGGCGACAGCCAGATCGCATCGACACCGAGCGAGGCGATATGGGGAAGCCGCCGGGTGACGCCGCGAAGATCGCCTATGCCGTCGCCGTCGGTGTCCTGAAAGGACCGCGGGTAGACCTGATAGATCACCGCGCCGCGCCACCAGTCGTCCGCTGATCTCGATGTTGTCACCATCGGCAAATCCCCTCGTTTCGGTCGTCTCCCAAGCAGGTGTATCTTTGGGAGTTCTTCGAGTAAACGGCGATGGTGTTATTTGCGCGCAGGACATCGTCTTGCGTGCGGGACAGTGATCACGCGGGACAAGTTGCCGGCAACGGTCGCCGGCCCCTCATCAACGCCTTTTGCGTGCCTTCGATTCGTAAGGATTATCCGACGCGCGGAAATGCACCCGGATTGGCACGCCCGGCAGGTCGAAGTCGTTGCGAAGCCCGTTGATGAGATAGCGGGTGTAGGATTCCGGCAGGGCCTCGGGACGCGTGCAGGAGATCATGAAGCCCGGCGGACGGGCCTTTACCTGCGTCATGTATTTGAGCTTGAGGCGGCGCCCGGAAACGGCCGGCGGCGGGTGCTGCACCTGCTGCGATTCGAGCCAGCGGTTAAGCCGCGCCGTCGAGATGCGCCGGTTCCAGACCTTGTCGGTGTCGATAATCGCCTGCATCAGCCGGTCGAGGCCATAGCCCGTATGGCCGGAAATCGGCACTGCGCGGATGCCGCGCGCCTGGGGCAAGAGACGCTCGGTCTTTTCACGAAGGTCCGCCAGCACCGCTTGCCAGTCCTCGACAAGATCCCATTTGTTGAAAGCGAGCACGGCCGCCCGCCCCTCGCGCAGGACCAGATCGACGATCTGCAAGTCCTGCTTTTCGAAGGGGATCGTCGCGTCGAAGACGACGACCACGGTCTCGGCGAAGCGGATCGCCCTCAGCGCATCGGCCACCGAGAGCTTTTCGAGCTTCTCCTGGACTTTGGCCTTGCGGCGCATGCCGGCCGTGTCGAACATCTTGATCGTGCGGCCGCGCCACTGCCATTCAACCGAGATCGAATCGCGGGTGATGCCCGCCTCGGGTCCGGTCAGCAGCCGATCTTCGCCGAGGAAACGATTGATCAGCGTCGATTTGCCGGCATTCGGTCGACCGACGATCGCCACGCGTAGCGGCTTCGTCTCGTCATAGGCAGGCTCGGCATCCTCGTCCTCCGCCCCCTCGCCCGAAACGGTCGGGCGAATGTCGACATCGGTCTCCGCCACGTCTTCCCTGGGCGGAAAGGCCCTCTCCTCGCCGAGCGCGGCGATGATGGCGTCGCGCAGGTCGAGCATGCCCTCGCCGTGTTCGGCCGAAATCGGGCAAGGATCGCCGAGGCCGAGCGTGAAGGCGTCGTAAAAACCGCCATCGGAACCGCGCGCCTCCGCCTTGTTGGCGACGACGATCACGGGCTTGCCGCGGCGGCGCAGCATCTCGGCGAGTGTTTCGTCGGCCGGGGTCAATCCCGCCTTGGCATCGATCACGAACAGCGAAAGATCGGCCTCGTCGATCGCCGCCTCGGTCTGCGCCCACATCCGCCCCTGCAGGCTATCGGGCGCCGATTGCTCGAGACCGGCGGTATCGATGATGCGAAACTTGAGGTCAACGAGCTTCGCGTCGCCGGGGCGCCGGTCGCGGGTCACCCCTGGGGTATCGTCGACAAGCGCCAGCTTCTTGCCAACCAGGCGGTTGAACAAGGTGGACTTGCCGACATTGGGGCGCCCGACGATGGCGACGGTAAAACTCATCTCGAAATATCCGTTTCCGCTCTTACAGCGCCGCGCGTTCTTTAGGACGCACAAAGGACGCTGTAACTCTTTGAGTCTACGCATCGTGCTTTCCGAAAATCGGGTCCGATTTTCGGGCCGATGCGCTAGGCTTTTCCGCTCGCCGCGATCACGTCAAGCAGCATCTGCGCACGACCCATAACCCCGCGCGGGCTTTCGGTGTCGTCGGTGATCTGTTGGAACCAGCTTTTTGCCTTGGTGAAGTCGCCCGCCTTGTAGGCCGCGAGCCCAAGCGCTTCCCGGGCGGAATGGCGCATCGTGTTCTGCGGAACGGCCAGTTGTTCGACCTCCGCCGAAACCTGCTCATAGGTTCCGTGGTCGACGAGCAGATAGGCGGCGCGCAGGCGCGCGGCGTCACGCAGCGCCGGCGGAATGCGCGTATCCTTGCCGATTTCGGAGAAGGCAGTGATTGCCGCGTCGGTCTCGCCCTTCTGCGCCTGCAGGGTCGCAGCCCGCAGCCGGGCCAGCACCGGATAGGAACCATAGCCGTCCTTTTCCAAAGCCGTCAGTGCCGCAAGGGCCTCATCCGACTTGTTCTCCCGCGCAAGATTGAGCGCGGCGAGGAAGGCGTCGCCCGATTGCGACGAGGATGTTTCCTGCCAATAGTCGTAACCGACCTTGCCGACGGTGCCGAGAACGATCAAGGCGGCGAGCGCAACGATCAGCCCGCCGAAGCGTGTCCAGATGGCTTTCATCTGGTCCGAACGGAGTTCTTCATTGACCTCGCGGATAAAGCTGTCGTCTTGGTTCGTCATGTCCCTGTATTCCGGCTGCCCGGCCTTCATGCTGAGAATTTTGCGCCTTCTACCCGATTTTGCGCCGCTTGTAAGGGGGAGAAGATCATTTAGGCGATGGCGACGGGTGCTACGCCGATCACCAGTTCGTGCAGCTTCCAGACAATCGCAACGAAGAACACGGCGCCGAGGAGGATTGCGCCGACATCGTTGCGATAGGAAGTAACGGTGGGATAGCTGATCTCGCCGGCTAGCCAGCGCTTCTTCATGGATATGCGGAGAACGACACCCCAAGCCAGAAAGCCGCCGAAGAGCACGACGGACGAGGTCTCGCCGTTGGCAAGCAAATGGGCAAGCGCCCAGATCTTGATGGCGAGAATGGCCGGATGCTTCGTTGCGACGCGGATCTTGCCGGCCGGCAGGAAGGCGGCGGCGAGACAGACGCAGGCGATCAGCATCAGCGTCAGGGCGATATGCGTGAGAAAGACCGGCGGCGTATAGAGGATGCCGGTGGTCGCGCGCGCCTGGACGAAACCGAAGGCGATAAGACCGAGGCCAACGACCGCCGAAATGCCGTGGATCGCACGCCAGGTTCCGATACCCTTCCGCTCGATCACCGCCATGCGCAGGCCCGGTGCGAAGCTTCGAACAAGGTGGATGCCGAAGAAGATCAAAATACCCAGTATCAGAAGCGCCATGTTTCACCCGCCGCAATTATTCATTTGTTTACCAAGGCATAGCGATATCGACCACGAATTTCCAGATGGATCAAAGGATTGCCGCATTCCTGCAGAACGGACAGCACGAACAAGTCCCTTACTGATTCTCCCAAGATGCCTCCGGAATGACGCGCCAGATCCTTGCTCTCTACCTTTGCCTTTTTCCCGCCCTCGCCATTGCCGAGCCGCTGCCAGTGCCCGCGGCCCCCGCGAACAAGCAGTTCATCATCGTCTCCTTCGACGGCGCGCATGACAACGCGCTGTGGGAGAAGAGCCTCGCCATGGCAAAGCGTAGCGGTGCCCACTTCACCTATTTCCTCTCCTGCACCTTCCTGATGACGAAGGCAGACGGCAAGCGGATCTACAAGGCACCGGGCCAGAAGGCCGGGCGCTCGAACGTAGGCTTCGCGCAAAGCCGTGAAGAGATCGCGACGCGCGCCGGCCATATCTGGCAGGCCCATCTCGATGGACACGATATCGGCAGCCATGCCTGCGGCCATTTCGACGGCAAGGGCTGGAGCAAGGCCGATTGGCAGCATGAATTCACCGCGTTCCGCGAGGCACTAATCGACGCCTGGAAGAAGGCCGACAAGCCAGAGGCTGAGCCGCAAGGCTGGGCGGAGTTTGCGAGAAAAGATGTCAACGGCTTCCGCGCGCCCTACCTTTCGTTGAGCGACGGCCTGCTGCCGGCGCTGAAGACATTCGGCTTCACCTATGACGCAAGCCTCGTGACCAAGGGGCCCGGCTGGCCGTCTGTGCAGGATGGCTTGCCGCGTTTCGGCTTGCCTCTCATTCCAGAAGGCCCGTCGCATCGGCCGGTGATCGGCATGGACTACAATCTTTTCGTCCGTCATTCGATGGGGGTCGAGAACAAGAAGAACACCTCCGTCTTCGAAGAACGTACGCTTGCGGCCTACCGCGATGCCTTCCGCAAGGAATATGACGGCGGCCGTGTTCCGCTGCAACTCGGCTTCCATTTCGTCGAGATGAATGGCGGCGCCTATTGGCGCGCGCTCGACCGTTTCCTGGCCGAGACCTGCGGCAAGCCGGATGTCGCCTGCGTCAGCTACGCGGAAGCGCTTCCCATCATCGAGAGCGCAAAAAAGAAGGCGGATCGCTCCGCCTTCTGACTGCCACGCCTCAGAGCGCCAATTCTTCCTTGCCGCCGACTTCGATAAACTGCTGGTCGATCTCCGGCAGCGGCTCCTGGTCGAGGATCGCTTCGAAGGCGCGCAAGCGTTTGTAGATCGAGAGAAGCTCGACGATCGTCGGCCACGAGTTGACGAGATACTGGAACGAGGACGTCACCTGGCCGAATGCACCGGAAATCTGGTTCAGGGCGCCGAGCGAAATCCTGCCGGCGATGATCGACGGAGCGAGGATCAGCAAAGAGAAGATGTTGTTGATCTGCAGGTAGAAGATGCGGGCGATATTGAAATAGAGATAGTGGAAGTAAAGCCGGAAATAGTTCCGGCGGACATTGTCGAACAGGTCGGCGACCGTCGGCGGCTGGGCGCGGTCGGCATGATCCTCGCCGTAGACGAGTTCCTTGCGGTAGGCAGCCTCCACGCGCTGGTTGCGGAACTCCAGCCCCGGCAGCTTGATGCCGACGAGAGCCAGGAACACCGTGCCGAACAGCGACCAGAGCACGGCGGCCGTCACCAGCGGATAGGGAATGATGCCGACGATCGGAAGCTCGGTGACGTTGGCCGACAATCGGATCAACACCGGCGTGAACGCGATCAGGGTCATGACGCTATCGATCAGGCTGACGCCGAGCCCCTCGACTGTAGTCGAGAAACGCATCGTGTCTTCCTGAACGCGCTGCGAGGCGCCCTCGATGTGGCGGAGCCTGCTCCAGTTCTCCATGTAGTATTCGTTCATCGCCGTACGCCAGCGGAAGATGTAGTGGCTGACGAAGAAGCGCGTCATGACCGCAACGGCGACGGCGACCATCGCAATCCTCAGGAAAGTGGCGATCTCCCCGTAGAACTGCTCGGCCGTTACGACGGCTGACTTGGAAACCGCTGCCTGCACCAGATCCCAGAACGGGCCGTACCAGTTGTTGATCGCGACACTGACCTGGACCTGGAAATAGGTAACGAAAAGGATCAGCGCCGATCCAAGAATGGACCAGGTCTGCCAGCGGTGCGGTGAATAGATATACCAGAACGCCGTGAAAAGCCCGACGACGACAGCAAAGTAGATGTAAAACCACAGGAAGGCCGGCGACCAGAAGGCGGAAATGCCGACAATAGGCGGCGCATCAACCGCCAACGGCGGAAGACCGAATTCTGCGCCCAGCCTTTCGCCCCAGCCGTACCAGAAGGCGATGGCTAACAGCGACCAGACCGTGACGGAAATGAAGAATTGCTTCGGCTTGGGGAAAAAAGATTGGAACAAGGTGCGGCACTCTCGCTTCTGAGGAGGGACAATGACTTGCCCTTTGATGTGCCGAAACTAGGGCAATTCGCCCTAGGCAACAATTAGGTAATGTGAATGTTACGGTTATTTCATCAAGCTGCGCGTCCACAAATTTTCCTGCGGATCGACCGGATGACCTTGAAAATCAACGATCCAGGGCGGGGTTGATCTTGCGCAGCTCGAGGACGACCACGCTTCCGCAGCAAAAGAGAACACCGGCTGCTACGAGCGTCGGTAGGGTAAAATCGCCGGTCCGTTCAGCCAGCCAACCGGCGACGAGCGGCCCGACGATCTGGCCGATGCCGAAGACCGCGGTCATCAAGGCAAGCGCCCGGCGCGGGCTTTCCGGCGCAAGGCGCCGGCCGATCTGCAGGCCGTAAGCTGTGATCATCATGAAGGTGGCGCCGAGCATCAAACCGCCCACGAGCGGCGCGAACGGCAAGGGCAACGAAACGGTCAACACCAGCCCGGCGGCCTCGACCAGCAGGCCGATGGCGTAGACGCCCGCAAGCCCGAAGCGCGGCACGGCGAAGCGCCAGAGATAAACCGAGACCGCGGCGCTCGCGCCCGTCAGCAGCCAGGCGAGGAATTCGACGCTGTGGCCGCCGCTGGCGTCCCGGGCCATGGCGACGAGAAACGTGGCGGTGATCACATAGCCGAAGCCGAAGAAGCCATAGGTGAGTGTCATGATCGTCAACGGCCGCGTCCACGTCAGCGGCCCTTCGCGTTCACCCCCGCTCGCAGCAAGGTGACCGCGCGGCAGCAGCGCAGCCACGACGCCTGTGCCCACAAGGGCGACGAGCGCGCCGGTGAACCAGTCGGCCTGCGACGTGGAAAAACTGGCTGAAGCAAGCGGCGCGGCCCAGACACAGATCGAGGAAAGGGCGATGCCGAGGCCGACGCCGCCGAAATGCACCGACGGCACATGCTCCGACCTGGCGCGCAGCCCCTCGCCCAGCACGATCCCCGAGATGAAGATCATCGCAAAGGCGCTCGCGACGCCAGCGAGGAAACGAATGACGCTGTAAGCGAGCACGGAGGACATCACCCCCATGGCGGCGAGCAATAGCGTCGTCGCCGCGAGCGCTGCGAGGCCAATCCGCCGTTCGCGGCCATGAGCCCAGCCATAGGCCGCAAGGATGGCGCCGGCGAGATAGCCAACGAAGTTCGCCGATGCAATCAGCCCGGCGTCCCGCGGCGAGAGCCCCGCATCCGCCATCATCGCCGGCAGGATCGGCGTGTAGGAAAAACGGCCGAAGCCCATAGCAACTGCCATGGCGATGGCGCCGGCGACCGCCGTCGCCGCGAGATTGCCGCTCGGGGCGGGATGCGCGCGGGACTCTTTGCTTACCGGGTGCCTTGCTTCATGAAGACCGGCACCGGCTTGCTTCAAAGGGACGTGATCGCGGTCCGGCAGTTTGTGACGCGTGCTCATGGCCTTCTTATTGCACCGCAGCAAGAAGACGACAAATGACTATAATTGAACGTCCCATTGAAGGAATCGAACGATCCACGGGATCGGGCGAGCGTCAGCCCGGCAAAGTCACGACCAGCGGCCCGCCGCGCGTGACGACGACGGTATGTTCGTACTGCACGGTCGGGGCGCGCGGCTCGCTATAGAGCGTCCAGTCATCGTCTCCGCCTTCCGCCCAGTGGGCGCCCATCGACAAGAACGGCTCGACCGTGAAAACCATGCCATCGGTCATGTGCCGCCGCTCGGACGGGTCCGGCCAGGTGGCGATCTCGCCCGGCTCCTCATGCAGCGAACGGCCGATGCCGTGGCTCGCGAGGTTGGTGACGAGCGAATAGCGGTTCCTGCGGGCAAAGTCGCCGATTGCATTGCCGATCGCCGCCAGGGATTGACCCGGACGTACCTGTTTCAATCCGACCCACATGGCGCGCTTGCCGTCGCGGCAAAGCCTGTCGATTGCTGCGGTCACCGGCGGCACCGGAAAGGAAGCGCCCGTATCGGCGAAGATCCCGTCCTTCTCGGCCGAAACGTCGATATTGACGAGATCGCCGGCGCGGATCACGCGGGTGCCCGGGATGCCGTGAGCGATCTCCTCGTTGACGCTGATGCAGGTCGCGCCGGGAAAGCGGTAGCAGAGCTCCGGCGCCGAGCGCGCGCCGGCATCCTCCACAACCTTGCGGCCGATCGCATCGAGTTCGGCCGTGGTGATGCCAGGTTCGAGCGCCTCGCCCATTGCCTGGAGCGCATTGGCGCAGATGCGGCCGATTTCCTTCAGCCGCTCGAGATCTTCGTCGTTGTTGAGGGTCATGGTGTCTCGCTTTCGCGGCCACATGTAGCGTGCCGGCGCTGCGTATGCCAGTGCCGACAGCGGACGTTCAGGCGCCTGCAGGCTGCGATCGGCGTTCCTCCGCCAGCATCTCCCGGACCCGCGGCGCGACCTTGGTGCCGTAAAGCTCGATGCTGCGCATGATCTGATCGTGCGGCATCGGGCCGATCGCCATCTGCAGGAGGAAGCGATCATTGCGGAAGAGCTTTTGATGCGCGACGATCTTTTCCGCCACGGTCTCGGGATCGCCGAGAAAGAGGTTTCCCGTCGGGCTGCGAGCCTGGTCGAAGTGGGCGCGGTTCGTCGGCCCCCAGCCGCGCTCGCGGCCGATGCGGTTCATCACCTCCGCCTGCGGTCCGTAAAACTGGTCAGCGGCCTTTTCCGTCGTGTCGGCGATGAAGCCGTGAACATTGATGCTCGTCTTCAGCTTCGCGACGTCCTGGCCGGCGCGGCGCGCCGCCTCGCGATAGAGATCGAAGAGCGGCGCGAAACGGCGGGGCTCGCCGCCGATGATCGCAAGCGCCATCGGCAAGCCGAGCGCACCAGCCCGCGCGACCGACTGCGGCGTGCCGCCGACGGCGATCCAGAGCGGCAGCGGATCCTGCAGCGGACGCGGATAGACGCCGCGATCTTCGATCGGCGGGCGCAAGTCGCCCGACCAGGTAACCTTTTCGCTCTCCCGGATCGCCAGCAGCAGATCCAGCTTTTCGGAGAAGAGCTGGTCGTAGTCGTCAAGCGACTGGCCGAAGAGCGGGAAGGATTCGATGAAGGACCCCCGTCCGGCCATGATCTCCGCGCGGCCGTTGGAGAGAAGGTCGAGCGTCGAAAACTGCTGGAAGACCCGCACTGGATCATCAGAGCTCAGCACCGTCACCGCGCTGCTCAACCGGATCCTGCTGGTGCGTGAGGCTGCGGCCGCGAGGATCACGGCTGGCGCTGAAGCGGCGTAGTCCGGCCGGTGATGCTCGCCGAGGCCGAAGACATCGAGCCCGACCTGGTCGGCAAGCTCGATTTCCTCAAGCAGGTTGGCGAGACGCCGCCATCCTTCGGCACCCTTGTCGATCGCATTCGGATCCACGTCCGCGAATGTATAAAGCCCGAGTTCCATGATGCCTTCCTGTTGCTGTTCGCACAGAAATAGTTGGCATCCTGTCTAGCGGCAAATGGCCGTTCGGGAAACGCATCGTTTCCAATTGCCGCCATTGTGGAGTCGCGGGCGACCAGCCGTGTCTTGCTGCCATTGCGCTCACTTCATTGCGCCCGTGGGTCGGCCATGGCACCTGTAGTTCGACCACGCGATTTCGCAATGTACGGCAACATGAACATGTAGAGCCCAGTGAACAGCAGCGAGAAAAGCGGGAGCAATGGCGAATAGACCACCCATGCAGGAGGCTCCCCCAGCCCCATGGCGACGAAGTTAGCGATCACGGTCACCGTGAAGGCGATTGATAACCAGCGGTGAGTTTGCCGAATCCACGTATTCCAATTCATTGAGACCTCCCATTAACGCTCTGAATCGGGGGCCGCGCGGCCCATTTTCGACGGTGCCGGCGGACTTCAATCCATCTGCGCCAAGACGCGCTCCAGATTGGCAAAGAACTGCTGCCATCCCGCCTTGGCGCCCCCGTAGGCCTGCCGCTGCTCCGGCCGGAAGCCCGACTGCTCCATGCGCAGCTGGGTCCCCGTGCTCGTCGGGATGAGAGTGAAAGTCACCACGCTCCTCAGATCGTAGGCCGGATCCTCGTGGGCGAAATTCCAAGTGTAGGTCAGCTTTTTGTTCGGCTCTACGGCCAGGACCTCGCAATCCAATACCCCGCCCCAGTCTCCGCGAAGATTGAAACGGTGACCTACGACAGGTTTGAAATCGTTCTTCATCAGCCACTCCTCGACCAGGTGCGGCTGGGTGAGCGCGCGCCAGATCTTTTCCGGCGGATGAGGGAACTCGCGTTCGACCACGACGGAGTGGGTTTCGGGCGACGTTTCGTTCATTGGTCCATCCTTTTCAGTAGATCTTCGAGGTCGTCGAAGCGGCTTTGCCAGAACCCGGCCATCTGGCTTGTCCAATCGACAAGCGGGGCAAGCGCGCCGAGTTGGGCGCTATAGTAGGTGTGGCGGCCTTCGTGGCGGTCGCGCACCAAACCCGCCTCCTTCAGGAGCCCGAGATGCTTTGAGACGACCGGTTGCGAAACCCCGGCCTGCGATGTCAGAGCACCGACGGTCCGTTCACCCTCACGGCATAATCGCTCGAAGAGAGCCCGCCGAGTCGGATCGGCAAGCGTTCTGAACAGCACATCGTGAGCGTTCGACATTTGGGATCAATACCCTGTTGGCTATTGATTGAAATATAGCCATCGAGCTATACGTGAGTCAAGCCGATCCAGTGTCTGATGATGATCTTCCTACAGGAGCCGCAGTCGGGAGCCTAATCGCCGTTGTGCTGGGCGTCTTCGGCCCGGGAGTGCACGTGTGCGCGCGGACGGCAGCGCTCCCGATGACGCACGGAGCCGCATATCCCGACAGCTATGCTTTCGAGTATTTCGGATATCGATGATCTCCCCACAAGGGGAGATCCGAAGTGGCACCGCTGTGCGCCACGTCTGACCACACACCCGCGCATGGCGGCTGCGATTCGGTCAGATCAGGCGTTGCTCTAAGCCGCGATCAACGTCCTCTTGACCGCGCTGCGCCAGCCCTTGAGCTTCCCTTTGCGCGTCGCCTCGTCCATCTTCGGCTCGAAGCGCCGGTCACGCGCCCAGGACCTGGCGAACTCTTCCTGGCCTGGCCAGATGCCGGCACGGCTTCCAGCGAGCCAGGCGACACCAAGCGCCGTCGTCTCAAGGATCACGGGACGATCGACCGGCGCGTCGAGCAGATCGGAGAGGCGCTGCATCGTCCAGTCGGACGCGACCATGCCTCCGTCGACCCGCAGCACCGTATCCTTGCCGCCATTCCGCCAGTCCTTGTGCATGGCCTCGAGCAGATCGCGGGTCTGGTAGCAGACAGCTTCGAGCGCCGCCCGGGCAAACTCCGCCGGGCCGGTGTTGCGGGTCATGCCGAAAATCGCGCCGCGCGCCTCGGGATCCCAGTGCGGGGCACCGAGGCCGGTAAAGGCCGGAACGAGATAGACGTCCTGCGAGGGATCGGCGCTTTCGGCAAGCGTGCCGGTGTCCGGGGCCGCCTTGATTACCTTGAGACCATCGCGCAGCCACTGCACGGCCGCGCCGGCAACGAAGATCGAACCCTCGAGCGCGTAGATGGTCTCCCCGTTGAGACGATAGGCGATCGTGGTAAGTAGGCGGTTCTTCGAACGGACGATGTCCTTGCCGGTGTTGAGGAGTGCGAAGCAACCGGTGCCGTAGGTCGATTTCAGCATGCCGGGCTCGAAGCAGGCCTGTCCGATCGTCGCTGCCTGCTGGTCGCCGGCAACGCCGAGGATCGGGATCGCCGCCCCGAAGAGCGCTGCATCGGCCACGCCGAAGTCCGCTGCGCAATCCTTGACCTCCGGCAGCATCGCCCGCGGAACGCGCAGGATGTCGAGCAGCTCGTCGTCCCAGGCATTGTCGGCGATGTTGTAGAGGAGCGTGCGCGATGCGTTGGTCGCGTCCGTGGCGAAGGACTTGCCGCCGGTGAGCCGCCAGATGAGGAAGGCGTCGATCGTACCGAAGCAAAGCTCGCCCTTTGCTGCGCGCGCATGCGCCCCTTTCACGTTTGAAAGCAGCCAGTTGAGCTTCGTGCCGGAGAAATAGGGATCGAGCAGCAGGCCGGTCTTTTTCGCGAATGTCTTTTCCAGTCCCTTCTTCTTAAGCTTTTCACAGAAGGGCGCCGTGCGGCGGTCCTGCCACACGATCGCATTGTGGATCGGCTTGCCCGTCTCCCGCTCCCATACGACCACCGTCTCGCGCTGGTTCGTGATGCCGATCGCGGCGATCTCGCTTGCGGAAATACCAGCGTTTCCGATCGCCTCCTTGACAGTGAAGAGAACCGTTTGCCAGATTTCCTCCGGGTCGTGCTCGACCCAGCCCGACTTCGGGAAATGTTGCTTGAATTCCTTCTGGCCGACGCCGACGACCTTCTGCTTGCGGTCGAAAACAATCGCCCGGCTCGATGTCGTGCCCTGATCAATCGCGAGAATATATTCGCCCATATGCCCCTCCCGGCCTTGTCTTTGACGTCGCGCCTTCCTCAACGACGACATTCGAAAAACTTCAATACGATGGAAAAACGAATGTCAAACGAAAACGAAACGCAATATCGCCGCTCCTCCAGACGGCGCCAAATCTGCGTCGGCAATCTGAAAAACACAATTGTCACTCGTGCATTTTTCCGCGTAGGTTGACGCTGTTGCATTGCAAAACCGACCGAGGGCGGAACGAGGACGAGCGCGGTGAGTTTCGTCCGCGACCCGCTCGAACCGGTGACAAAGAGCGGCAGCGCGAGGGAGAGAACGAAATGACGAAAACTGCGGTCATAACGGGTTCGACAAGCGGCATCGGCCTGGCGATTGCCAAGGCTTTCGCGAATACCGGCGCCAATATCGTGCTGAATGGCTTCGGTGCGCCGGACGAGATCAGGGCGGTGACGGACGAGGTGGCCGGACTCGGAAGCGGCACCGTCATCTATCACCCCGCAGACATGACGAAACCGGACGAGATCGCCGACCTGATGGCGACCGCTGTGGCGCGCTTCGGCGGTGTCGATATCCTCGTCAATAATGCCGGCGTGCAATATGTCGAAAAGGTCGAGGACTTTCCGGTCGAACAATGGGACCGGATCATCGCCATCAATCTTTCCTCCTCCTTCCACACCATCCGCGCCGCGCTGCCGGGCATGAAGGCGAAAGGCTGGGGGCGTATCATCAATATCGCCTCGGCGCATGGGCTCGTCGCCTCGCCGTTCAAGTCCGCCTATGTCGCCGCCAAGCATGGTATCATGGGCCTTACGAAGACGGTTGCGCTCGAAGTCGCGGAAAACGGCATCACCGCGAACTCGATCTGCCCCGGCTACGTGCTGACGCCGCTTGTCGAGAAGCAGATTCCGGACCAGGCGAGGACGCGCGGCATTACCGAGGCGCAGGTGGTGAACGATGTGATGCTCAAGGGTCAGCCGACCAAGAAATTCATCACCGTCGAGCAAGTGGCATCGCTAGCGCTCTATCTTGCGAGTGACGATGCGGCGCAGATCACCGGCACGCATATCTCCATGGATGGCGGCTGGACCGCGCAGTAGAGCGCGACGAGGAAAGCGCGATCAGTCTCCGCCCGTATCGCGTTCCAGTCTACAGCACCGCGTGTCTTATCCGACGCGCAAAGGACGCTGTAGAACTTTGAATTGCATGTCTTATCCCTAAATCAGGTACGATTTAAGGAAACATACGGCAGCCACGGAATGATTGGCATGGCACAGGCATCCGACAGCATCCGCTTCATCCTGAACGACACCGAGGTCGCCCTTTCAGACGTCGCTCCGACCGCGACACTGCTCGACTATCTGAGGCTGGAGCGCCGGCTGACCGGCACCAAGGAAGGCTGTGCCGAAGGCGATTGCGGCGCCTGCACGGTGCTGGTCGGCCGCCTTTCAAACGACGGGGAGAACGGCGAAAGGCTCGTCTACGAAAGCGTCAACGCCTGCATCCGCTTTGTCGGCTCCCTGAACGCGACGCATGTTGTGACAGTCGAGCGTCTCGCGGCCAAGGACGGCACGCTCCACCCGGTGCAGCAGGCGATGGTCGATTTCCACGGCTCGCAATGCGGCTTCTGCACGCCTGGCATCGTCATGTCGCTCTACGGCCTGTGGCTGACGAATGACAATCCGAGCCGGGCCGCAATCGAGAAGACGCTGCAAGGCAATCTCTGTCGCTGCACTGGCTATGAGCCGATCGTGCGGGCAGCGGAGGCCGCAGCGCGGGAACGCCCGTTGGCAATCTTCGACCCCATCACCCGTACGCGCGAAGCGGTCACCGAACGGCTAAAAGCGCTCCGTTCCACGGAAACGATCGTGATCCGCAAGGGCGCGGACTGTCTGATCGTGCCGGCGGACGCGACGGGACTTGCAACGGTGCTCGACGAACATCCAACCGCGACAATCGTCGCAGGCGCAACCGATGTCGGCCTCTGGGTGACGAAGCAGATGCGGCCGCTCAATCCGGCGGTGTTCATCAACGGCATCGCCGAATTGCAACGGATCGACCGCACGGACGCCGGTCTGACGATTGGCGCCGGCGTCAGCTACACCGCCGCGTTCGATGCCCTCTCCGCCGCCTACCCAGCCTTCGGCCAGCTCATCGATCGCATCGGCGGCGAACAGGTCCGCAACATGGGCACGATCGGCGGCAACATCGCCAACGGCTCGCCGATCGGCGACAGCCCACCACCGCTGATCGTCCTCGGCGCATCGGTCACCCTGCGATCGAAGAACGGTATGCGCACGCTGCCGCTCGAGGAATTCTTCATCGCCTACGGCAAGCAGGATCGCAAGCCAGGCGAATTCGTCGAAAGCATCTTTGTTCCCGCGCTGCCCAAGGGCGATCGTTTCGCCGCCTACAAGGTTTCCAAGCGCCGGGACGAGGATATCTCCGCCCTCCTCGGCGCCTTTCGAATCGGGCTTGACGAGGACAATCGCGTCCGCACCACCCTCGTCGCCTTCGGCGGCATGGCCGCAACGCCGAAGCGGGCGAAGGCCGTCGAAGCGGCCCTGATCGGCCAGCCCTGGAGCGAGGAAACTGTTCGTGCGGCGCAGGCGGCTCTCGAGTCCGACTACCAACCGATCACAGACTGGCGCGCCACGAGCGCCTACCGGATGCTGGCGGCAAAAAACCTGCTGATGCGCTTTTTCCTGGAGAGCACCGGCGAGACGGTTCAACTCCAGCGTTTCGAGGATGTGGCATGAGTGCTAGCTTCGATTTTTCTGGCTTGGGATTGCCCCTCACCCTAGCCCTCTCCCCGCTCGCGGGGAGAGAGGACGCGAGTCTTATCGCCTGCTCCTCGATACGAGAGAGGGATGACGGAGCTGCCGGGATGTCCCTTCTCCCTATCTTACGGGGAGAAGGTGCCGGCAGGCGGATGAGGGGCGAGCGGTTCGAACGGAGGCCGAGGCATGGATAAGTCCACCTTCGAAGAACAGACCACCATTGCTGGCCCGATGCACACACGGCTGCGCCATGACAGCGCCCATAAGCACGTCGCGGGAACCGCCGACTATATCGACGACATGCCCGAGCCCGCCGGTACGCTGCACGGCGCGCTGGGCCTCACCGATCGCGCTCATGCCGAGATCCTGGACATGGACCTCTCCGCAGTCGCCGCGTTGCCCGGTGTCGTCTGCGTGCTGACTGCGAGCGACATGCCGCATTCGAACGACATCAGCCCGAGCCACCTGCATGACGAGCCGGTGCTGGCCGACGGACGCGTGCAGTTCCATGGCCAGCCGGCCTTCGCCGTGATTGCCGAAACGCGCGACATCGCGCGCCGTGCCGCGCGCCGCGCCAAGATCACCTATCGCGACCTGCCGCATCTGATCGATGTGGCGGACGCCATGGCTCAAGGCGGCGAGCTCGTGACGCAGCCGCTGACGCTCCAGCGCGGCGACGCGGACGGTGAACTGGAACGAGCACCGCGCCGGCTGAAAGGGCAGATGCGGATCGGTGGCCAGGAGCACTTCTATCTGGAAGGTCACATAGCCTTGGCCATTCCCGGTGAGGACGACGAGATGACCGTCTGGTCCTCGACGCAGCATCCAAGCGAAATCCAGCACATGGTCGCACATGTCCTTGGCGTACCGTCCAACGCCGTAACGGTGAACGTTCGCCGCATGGGCGGCGGCTTTGGCGGCAAGGAGACGCAGGGCAACCAGTTCGCCGCACTCGCCGCCGTGGCTGCGCGGAAGCTCCGTCGCGCCGTGAAATTCCGTCCGGACCGCGACGACGACATGATGGCGACCGGCAAGCGCCACGATTTCCTCGTCGATTACGACGTGGGCTTTGACGATGACGGGCGCATCCATGCCGTCCATGCGAACTATGCCGCCCGTTGCGGCTACTCTTCCGATCTCTCGGGCCCGGTGACCGACCGGGCGCTCTTCCATGCGGACAGCTCCTATTTCTACCCGCATGTGAAGCTGACGTCGCAGCCGCTGAAAACCAATACGGTGTCCAACACCGCCTATCGCGGTTTTGGGGGACCGCAGGGCATGGTCGCCGCCGAGCGCATCATCGAGGAGATCGGCTATGCGCTTGGCAAGGATCCGCTCGACATCCGCAGGCTGAACTTTTACGGAGAGAAAGGATCCGGGCGCGATATCACCCCTTACCACCAGAAGATCGAGGACAACATCATCCATCGGATCGTCGGCGAACTGGAGGTCAGCGCCGACTACCGGGCGCGCCGCGCGGCAATCATCGATTTCAACAAGTCGAGCCGCGTGATCCGAAAGGGCATCGCGCTGACGCCCGTCAAGTTCGGCATCTCCTTCACCATGACTGCGTTCAACCAGGCGGGCGCGCTGGTGCATATCTATCAGGATGGCTCCGTCCACCTCAATCATGGCGGCACCGAGATGGGCCAGGGCCTCTACACCAAAGTGGCCCAGATTCTTGCGGACAGCTTCCAGATCGATATCGACCGGGTGAAGATCACCGCGACGACCACCGGCAAGGTGCCGAACACGTCGGCGACCGCGGCCTCGTCGGGCTCGGACCTCAACGGCATGGCCGCCTTCGATGCGGCCCGCCAGATCAAGGATCGTCTTGTCGCGTTCGCCGCCGAGCGCTGGCAGACCACCGCCGAGCATGTCACCTTCGTGGCGAACCATGTGAAGATCGGCGAAGAGCTCGTGCCCTTCCCGGATTTCATCCGGCAGGCTTACACGGCGCGCATCCAACTCTCCGCCGCCGGCTTCTACAGGACGCCGAAGATTCACTGGGATCGCGCCACGGGGCGCGGCACACCTTTTTACTATTTCGCCTATGGCGCCGCCGTTTCCGAGGTCTCGATCGACACGCTGACTGGCGAATACCTCGTCGATCGCGTCGACGTCCTGCACGATGTTGGCCGCTCGCTCAATCCGGCCATCGACCTCGGCCAGATCGAAGGCGGATTCGTCCAGGGCATGGGCTGGCTGACCACCGAAGAGCTGTGGTGGGACGAAAAGGGACGTTTGAGGACGCATGCGCCCTCCACCTACAAAATTCCGCTCGCCTCGGACCGGCCGAAGATCTTCAACGTGCGGCTCGCCGAGTGGTCGGAGAATGCCGAAAAGACCATCGGGCGATCGAAGGCTGTGGGGGAGCCACCCTTCATGCTGCCGATCTCGGTGCTCGAGGCGCTATCCATGGCTGTTGCCAGCGTCGCCGACTATCGCGAATGCCCCCGTCTCGATACCCCGGCGACACCCGAGCGTATTCTGATGGCGGTGGAAAGGCTAAGGGGAATCTGAGCAGTTCCGGATGGCGGGCAACCAGCCTCGGCTACCGCAGGATTTCATCATCCTGTCGGGCCATTCGCCCGTCCAGGATGCCCAGGTCTTTTTTCATGTAATCGGACGTGGTTTCGAGGTCGAGTTTCAAGTTGAGACCCCTGATGCGCCGGACAGTGGAAGCGACGGCGCGCACTGCGCCCGCGAACGAATGAAGCGGCTTTCTTTCAGTATATTCCAATACATCGCAAGACATCTGAACACTCTTCGGAGGCGGTGAAGTTCACTTGCAGGATGCCGGGAAAAATGCTCGAACTCCAATCGAACATCCGTCTGCATGCATCAAGAGAACTTATCCATGAAGATGTCGAAGCAGTTCCCGCTCAACGCGCTGAGGGTCTTCGAGGCCGCCGCGCGGCTCGGAAGCTTCACCAGGGCCGGCGAAGAACTAGGCATGACCCAGACCGCCGTCAGCTACCAGATCAAGCTGATCGAGGAGAATGTCGGCGAGCCGTTGTTCCTGAGGCGCACGCGGCAGATCGCACTGACGGACGTAGGCCAGCGCCTGGCGCCGAAGGTGACGGAAGCTTTCGAAATGCTGCAGGAGGCAGTTGCCTTGGCGCGCGGCGACGCAGCGTCCGCCCTGCTCATCAGTTCAACCGCGACCTTCGCGTCGCAATGGCTCGCCCGCCATATCGGCTCATTCCAACTCGCCCGTCCCAACATTGCCGTTCGCCTGTCGGCAAACGATGCGATGATCGATTTCAGCAAGGAGGCAGTGGACGTGGCGATCCGGTCCGGGTTGGGGGATTGGCCGGGTCTCGTCAGCCATCGGCTGATGAAAGTGGAATTTTCACCGATGCTCAGTCCGGCGCTCGCTTCGACGGTCGGCGGGGTGAGCGAACCGCGCGACCTCCTGAAGCTCCGCATCATCGACCCTCAAGACCGTTGGTGGCCGCTATGGTTTAATGCTGCCGGCGTTCGCGATCCGGATCTCGATGCCCGGGTTCCGACACGGCTCGGCGCCCAGTCCTTCGAGGCAGGCGCTGCAATCGCCGGGCAAGGCGTGGCGATCCTTACTCCTCAATTCTACGCCGATGACGTCGCCCTCGGTCGGCTTTATCAACCTTTCGATCTTCGCGGCAGCGAAGGCCACGACTACTGGCTGGTCTACCCGCATGCACGACGCAACGTCGCAAAGATCCGGAGTTTTCGCGACTGGATCCTTGCGGAGTTCAAACAGGATAGCGGCGCCTAGATCACAATGGTTTTGGGGTCGAATCGACCCAGAATCATCGTGATCGATTCTAATCAGTTGGAGCGAGTTGGGGTGGAAAACCGCGCACACTTTTCCTCATCCCGCTCTAAGCCTGTTACGTGGAGCGTCGAGAACGACCCCTTCCCCGTTTCCGTTTTTTCTCGCAATCTGCGTCAACGAGAAAACGAGGGGACCTGAATGTACGAATTCGCCATTGCCTGGGAATGGCTGGCCTTCGCCGCCCGCTGGCTGCATGTCGTGACGGCAATCGCCTGGATCGGCTCATCCTTCTATTTCATCGCGCTCGACCTCGGCCTGGTGAAGCGCGACCATCTTCCCGCCGGCGCCTATGGCGAGGAATGGCAGGTGCATGGCGGTGGCTTCTACCATATCCAGAAATACCTAGTCGCACCGGCAGCCATGCCGGAGCATCTCACCTGGTTCAAATGGGAATCCTATATGACGTGGCTCTCGGGCTTCGCCATGCTCTGCATCGTCTATTATGGCGGCGCCGATCTCTTCCTGATCGACCGTCACGTGCTCGACATCTCGGCGACAACGGCGATCCTGATCTCGCTCGCCTCGCTAGGACTGGGCTGGGCACTTTACGACCTTCTCTGCAAATCACCGATTGGCAAGAACACCTGGGGGCTAATGGCCCTGCTCTATGTCGTGCTCGTCGCCATGGCGTGGGGTTACACGCAGGTGTTCACCGGTCGCGCGGCGTTTCTGCATCTTGGCGCCTTCACCGCCACCATTATGTCCGCCAACGTCGTCTTCATCATCATTCCCAACCAGAAGATCGTCGTGGCCGATCTGATCGCCGGCCGCACGCCGGATCCGAAGCTCGGCGCTCAGGCCAAGCAGCGCTCCCTCCACAACAACTATCTGACGCTGCCGGTCATCTTCTTTATGCTGTCGAACCACTATCCGCTTGCCTTCGCGACGGCCTTCAACTGGATTATCGCCGCACTCGTCTTCCTAATGGGCGTCACGATCCGCCACTGGTTCAACACCACCCATGCGCGCAAGGGCGAGCCGACCTGGACCTGGATCGTCACCGTGATCCTCTTCATCCTGATCATGTGGCTCTCGACAGTGCCGAAAGTGCTGACAGGCGAAGCACAGGCCGAGGCCGCGCCGGCCTTCAAGCGCTTCGCCGATAACGCGCATTTTTCGGCGGTGAAGGATACGATCTCGACCCGCTGCAGCATGTGCCACGCAGCCGAGCCGGTCTTTGAAGGCATTGCCCGCGCTCCGAACGGCGTCATACTTGAGAGTGACGCCGAGATTGCCGCCCGTGCCCGGGAAATCTATATCCAGGCCGGGCGCAGCCATGCCATGCCGCCCGGCAACATAACCGATATGACGGCGGATGAACGCAGGCTGTTGACTGCCTGGTTCGAGAGCGCCGTCGGGGAGACACAATGACATCCACCCTCATTCGCGGCCGCCTGCTGAGCTTCAGCCGCGCCCCGCAAGCCATCGACGACAGCGCCGCCTATTCCTATGAAAGCGATGGCGCGCTGCTCATCAGGGACGGCGTGATTAAAGCGGCCGGCCCGTACGGGGTCGTCAAAGCCGCAGCGGCGGAGGGCGTCACGGAGATCGATCATCGCCCACATCTGATCCTGCCCGGCTTCATCGACACGCATCTTCATTTCCCGCAGATGCAGGTGATGGCTTCCTATGCCGCCAACCTGCTCGAATGGCTGAACACCTACACGTTCCCGGAGGAATGCCGGTTCGTCGAATCGGCGCATGCCGAACGCATCGCCACTCATTTCTTCGACGAGATGATCCGCCATGGGACGACGACCGCGACTGCCTATTGCTCGGTCCACAAGACCTCCGCCGACGCCTTCTTCGCCGAAAGCCTGAAGCGCGACATGTGCATGGTCGCCGGCAAGGTGATGATGGATCGGAACGCCCCACAAGGCCTGCTCGACACTCCTCAGATGAGCTATGACGAAACGCGGGCGGTTATCGCAGACTGGCACGGCAAGGGCCGCAACCACGTCGCCATCACGCCGCGTTTCGCCATCACCTCGACGCCGGAACAGATGGAGGTCGCGAAATCGCTCGTCGGCGAATTCCCCGATCTGCACGTGCAGACGCATCTGTCCGAAAACCGTGACGAGATCACCTTCACCTGCGAACTCTATCCGGAAGCGAAGGACTACACCGACGTCTATGCCCTCTACGGCCTGCTTGGGCCGAAGAGCCTCTTCGGCCATTGCATCCATCTTTCCGATCGCGAGGCCGATGCCATGAGCGAGAGCGGCTCCGTCGCGGTCTTCTGCCCGACCTCGAACCTCTTCCTCGGCTCCGGACTTTTCCCGTTGCGTGCGTTGACGCGCCGGCAGAAGCCGGTGCGCGTCTCAGTCGCCTCCGATATCGGCGGCGGCACCAGCTACTCAATGCTGAAGACGCTCGACGAGGCCTACAAGATCCTGCAATTGCAGGGCGAGCGGCTGAACCCTTTCGACAGCTTCTACCTGATGACCCGCGGCAATGCCGAGGCGTTGTCGCTCGTCGATCGCATCGGCACGCTGGAGCCAGGCACCGACGCGGATCTCATCGTCCTGAACATGGCGGCGACGCCGGCCATGGCGCTGCGTGCCGAAGTGGTCAATTCGCTGGCCGATGAGCTCTTCCTGCTGCAGACAATGGGGGACGATCGGGCAATCGTGGAGACCTATGTGGCCGGCCGCCCGGCCAAATCTTCGCTCCGTACCGACTGAATCGAAAGAGAGGTCAATTTTTTTGACCTCTTTCTCCCGAGAGCTATTACGCGCCTCCTTAAATCGTGATAATGGCCCCTACAGCGCCGCGCAAAACGTCGCTGTAGCACTTTGAGTTGCTGCATGGTTTTACCGGAAACATGCAGTCGTCATTCATCGATGAAGGCCGTTCCCATGACGCAAATCCTCGAAATCCGCGATCTCAAGGCGCTCGCCAAGCGGCGTGTCCCGAAGCTCTTCTTCGACTATGCCGACAGCGGCGCCTGGACGGAGGGGACCTATCGCGCCAACGAGGAGGATTTTTCGAAGATCAAGCTGCGTCAGCGGGTTCTGGTCGACATGACCAACCGCTCGCTGGAAACGACGATGATCGGCCAGAAGGTGTCGATGCCGGTCGCCCTTGCGCCAACGGGCCTCACCGGCATGCAGCACGCCGACGGCGAGATGCTGGCCGCACAGGCAGCGGAAGCCTATGGCATCCCGTTCACGCTTTCGACCATGAGCATCTGCTCCATTGAGGATGTCGCCTCGGTGACAACCAAGCCCTTCTGGTTCCAACTCTACGTGATGCGCGAGCGCGAATTCGTGCTGGACCTGATCGACCGCGCAAAGGCCGCCAAATGCTCGGCGCTGGTGCTGACACTCGATCTGCAGATCCTGGGCCAGCGCCACAAGGACCTGCGCAACGGCCTTTCCGCGCCGCCGCGCATGACGCCGAAGCACCTCTGGCAGATGGCGACGCGGCCGCGCTGGTGCATGAAGATGCTCGGCACCAACCGGCGCACCTTCCGCAACATCGTCGGCCACGCCAAAAGTGTCACCGATCTTTCCTCGCTGGGTGCCTGGACCAACGAGCAGTTCGATCCGCAACTTTCCTGGAAGGACGTCGAATGGATCAAGGACCGCTGGGGCGGTCCGCTGATCCTTAAGGGAATCCTCGATCCCGAGGACGCGAAAATGGCGGCCAAGACCGGGGCCGACGCGATCGTCGTCTCGAACCACGGCGGCCGTCAGCTCGACGGCGCACCGTCGTCGATCAGCATGCTGCCGCGCATCATCGATGCCGTCGGGCACCAGATCGAAGTCCACATCGATGGCGGCATCCGCTCGGGTCAGGATGTCTTGAAGGCCATCGCCCTCGGCGCGCAAGGGACGTTTATCGGCCGCCCCTTCCTCTACGGCCTCGGCGCCATGGGCAAGGAGGGCGTGACACTCGCGCTCGACATCATCCGCAAGGAGATGGACATCACCATGGCTCTATGCGGCAAGCGCAACATCACCGACGTGGGCCGCGACATTCTCGCGGAGCACGATCAGCTTCCGCGATAGGTGGAATAGCCGTAAGGCGAAAGCAGCAGCGGCACGTGATAGTGGCTTCCGGGATCGGCAATCCCGAAACGCAAGGGGATCAGGTCGAGGAAGGCCAGCTTCGGAAGGACGACGCCGGTTGCCCGGAGATAGTCTCCGGCGTGGAACACCAGTTCGTAATTGCCCGCCATGAAGGCCACGCCTTCGACCATCGGTCCGTCGACGCGCCCGTCGCTGTTCGTGTGGACAGTGCGGATCAATTGCCGCTCGTCACCCTCCAGCCAATAGAGATCGATCCTCAAGCCCTCAGCCGGTTTGCCGAGCGCGGTATCAAGGACATGGGTCGTAAGTCGCCCGGTCTTGCTCATCGCTTCATTTCCTTCAGAAGGGAACGGGGATGACGAAGGGCTCGTCGTAGAAAAACTCTTCCAGATTGTTGCCCGGCCCTTCGCGGTCGACGACGATAAAATCGCTCGTCACTTCGACCGCCATCAGCGGATGATGCCAGACGTTGCGGCCATAATTGACCCCCTGCCGCCCGCTCGCCAGGAATACCCGGGGCCTGCCCGGGCGCCCGCCTTCATTCTCGGCCACCACTGCGAGCCACGGCCGATCATCGAGCGGCGAAAAACTCTGGCTGCCGAGCGGATGGCGCTCCATCATCGTCACGGCATAGGGGAACGCGCGCGGCTGCCCGCGAAAGATGTTGATGATGACGCCGGCGCCCTCGCCCGTTACATCGGTGCGCGCAAGCGCGTGAAACCGTTCGGTGTTGCCGCCATTGATGTAGCGCATCGATGCCGGGTCCGCTTCGATGACGCTGCCGAACGGGGCGAAAGCCTCCTTCGTCAGGGCCTCGATCGAAAGCAAGCTCGACATCAGGCTTCGGCTCCACAGCACGCGTGCACGCGGCAAAATGCCGAGGCGGATAAGTCAGAGGCGGCACTTTCACGCATTTTCGTCTCCGGGGAGCATGGATCTGAGCCGCAGCCGGGCGATCTGCTCCACCTGCGCGCAGGCGGTTTCAAATTCTTCTTCCTTTGAATTGTCAATCCGCGTTTCGAAGGCAGCGAGAATGTCGTCCTTCGTCAGCCCCCTGACTGCAATGATGAAGGGGAAGCCGAATTTATTCATATAAGCCTTGTTAAGCGCAGTGAACCGCTGATGTTCCTCGGGCGAAAGGCGGTCCAGTCCGGCGGAGGCCTGCTCTGCTCGGGAGTCGGCGGTCAGCTTGCCGGCGATCGCAAGCTTGCCGGCAAGATCCGGATGGGCTTTGAGAACGGCGAGGCGTTCGGCGGGCGAAGCCGCACGAAACGCGTTGCAGAGCGCCGAATGGACGCTGCCAGCGGTTAGCCCGGCAGAAGCGGCGCGGTCGTAGGCGCGCTCCGCCACCCATGGCGAATGCTCGAAGACACCGCCGAAGCGACTGACGAAAGCCTCCCTCTCAGACATCAGCGCACACCTTCCGGCTTGTGATGATCGTACCAATGGCGCGCAATGTCGATGCGGCGCGGTATCCAGACCTTGTCGTGGGACAACACGTAATCGACGAAGCGGGCGAGCGCAGCTGCGCGGCCGGGGCGGCCGACGAGGCGGCAATGCAGGCCGATGTTCATCATCTTCGGGCTGCCTTCCTTGCCCTCCGCATAGAGCACGTCGAACGTATCTTTGAGGTAGGTGAAGAACTGGTCGCCGGAATTGAACCCTTGATTGGTCGCAAAGCGCATATCGTTGGCATCGAGCGTGTAGGGAATGATGAGATGCGGCCTGTCGACGGTCAATCCAGGAACCCAGTAGGGAAGCTCGTCCGCATAGGAATCGCAGGAGTAGAGAAAACCGCCCTCTTCCAGCACGAGTCTCAGCGTGTTGACCGAGGGCTTGCCCTGATAGATCCCGAGCGGCCGCTCGCCGGTCAGTTCCGTATGGAGACGGACGACCTCGCGGATATGCTGGCGTTCCACCGCTTCCGGGAAATCCCTGTATTCGAGCCAGCGCAATCCGTGGCTGGCGATTTCCCAGCCTGCCTCCTTCATCGCCGCGACAGCTTCCGGGTTGCGCGCCATCGCAAGGGTAACACCATAGACCGTGAGCGTGACGTCGCGGCTCGTGAACATGCGCCACAGCCGCCAGAAGCCGGCACGAGCGCCATATTCATAGATCGATTCCATGTTGAGATTGCGCTGGCCCGGCCAGGGCTGCGCGCCGACGATCTCCGACAACAGGCACTCTGACGCCGGATCGCCATCGAGAATGCAGCTTTCGCTCCCCTCCTCATAGTTCAGGACGAACTGCACCGCGATATGCGCATCACCCGGCCAGCGCACCTGCGGCGGCATGCGCCCATAGCCTACGAGATCGCGCAGATAAGAAGTCTCAGCCATCAAATCACCCTTCGATTTTCCGGAAACGGTAGCACCGCGAACCGGATTGTCGAGATGAATTTGAACGCTTGCGACGGGCGGCTAAGCGCCCGCGAGCAAAGAGGCCATGATGAAGGGAATGGGTCTGGCGGCGCGACCTTCGGCCAGATTTTCGGCGGCTGGCCGTTTCGCCGTGCCGTCGCGCAGACGGGCGGAGATCTTGCCGAGCGGATGCTGAGAATGGACCCGCATCGGCGCGCCCGGATCCTGCTCGACGAACAGGGCAAGGCTGCCGATCGAAAGCGGCCTTTCCAAATGCGGCTCGAAGAGTACCCTGAGGGGCGCCTCCATGCGCCGGGCGGTTTCCGCATTCAGAGCGCCCGTCAGCTTCATGTGAAAGCGATACTCGTCCATCACATAGGGATCACCCCAACGATGAAGGTTGCTGAATTGCGGTGCAGTCAGCCGGTCCGGATCGCACCGTTCGATTTCGTCCTCGCTTATCGGCGCGCGAAACCTGTCGAATGCCTGCACGACGCGGGCGGCGAGCAGGTGCATTTCGTGGCTCGGAACCTGCGGCACCAGCCCCCAGCACTGGCTGAACCGTGCAACCTCCATCCGCGCGATTTCGAAGGGCGTTTCGGCGCTGGCGAAATGCATCAGCGCCTTCAGCAGCTCGGCTTCATCCGTCGCCGGGTTGAGGCAGAACGGCGCCATGATCATGGCATGAAAGCCGAAGCGGCGGGGTGCTGCCGTATGGAAGGCGATCTCCGATACGCTTAACCCGGCAACCGAAGGCAGTTCCGTCGGCTCATCCGAATAGACATTCCGCCCGAGCCAGCTGGCGGCCACAGCCGACAGCGGGTCCCCCATAGGCGGGGTGAAACAAATGGCGTAACGCATGGCGCAAGCTCCGGAAGTCCATGGACGGCCGCCCTATTAGGTGATTTGCGTGACAGATTGACGAAGTTAGCGGCTTGGAACGGGTCCATGAATCGATCGTCCAGAAGCGACGGAGGCGTGTCATGCACAGCAAGATGGCCGATTGAAACTCGCGGCGTCGAAACCCTACCGGGGGCCATCGACATCCCGCGCCGATCCGGCAAGGCCCTATTGTCAACACATTAAGTGCAGTTACTACGCCGCGGCGCTTCCCTTGAAGCGTGGAAAATTGCGCAATGGTGCAAGGCAGCACCTGCCGTTTTGAGCACCACCGCGCTGGAGGAAATCTACCCGCGGTTTCCTTTAGAGGTTGGTACCGGCCGCCTGCTTGGCGGGCGAATGCCTTGTAGTCTCCAGGCGAGATGCCGGTGACCAGCCGCTTACACTCAGCATGAGTAATCGAAGCGAAAAAGGCGGGGATCAGAGCGAGGGCAGGCTTTGCTGGACCAAACTTCTGTATCAATCATCATCACCAACTATAACTACTCACGCTTTCTCAGGCGTTGTATCGACAGCGCCTTGGCTCAAGATCACCCTGATACCGAGGTTATCGTCGTCGACGATGCCTCGTCCGATGGATCGCCAGACATCATTCGATCATACGGCGACAGGATCCGCGCCTGCCTACGGCCGGCAAACGGCGGACATGCGGCCGCCTTCAACACCGGCTTCGCCGCAAGCGCTGGCGACATCGTGTTCTTTCTGGACGCCGATGACTATCTCTACCCGACCGCCGTATCCGAGGTCGTCCAAGCATGGGACGCCTCAACCGCACAGTTTCAGTTCAGGCTCCATCTCGTCGATCAACGGGAAAAGGTAATGGACATCTTCCCGCCACCGGAGCAGCCCTTCGATACAGGCGACGTGACGCCGAAGCTGTTTCACCGCGGTCGTTATCAGACGACAGTCACGAGCGGCCTTGCCTTCGCCCGTTCGGCCCTGGAAGCGGTGATGCCGATGCCAGAAGGGAAATTCCGGCAAGGAGCCGATGGCTATCTCGCAACTGTGGCGCCCCTTCATGGACAAGTCCAGGCCACCGACGATTGCCTCGGGGCATACCGCATGCACGGCTCCAATCATTCGCTGTTTGCCGAAAAGCTGGCCGAACGGGCCCGCTGGCGCGTGCAACATGACTTCCGCCGCCTTGAGGCTCTTTCCGCTGAGGCTGCGGCCGCCGGATCACGACTGCAGCCGGGGATCGCCCTGCGCGACCCGACCCACCTCGAAGAGCGGCTTGCATCTCTGTGCATCGAGGAGACTCGGCACCCTGTCAGAAGTGACTCGCGGCTGCGCTTGGCAGCAGCCGGTGCAACCGCAAGCCTTGCCATGAATTACTCTATCCGTAGGCGTGCCGTGGAGGCGGTTTGGTTCCTTGCAGTCGGGCTGCTTCCGCGGCAACTGGCGACGTCGGTGCTTTCCTGGAAGCTCGTGGCATCCTCCCGCCCAGCCTTCCTGTCAGTTCTGTCAAAAACCATACGGCGGGCAATGGGCTAAGCCCTCAGGCAGGGTGCGGACCTTGCTGCCGTAGCGCCGCGATGTGGTGTGCGCACGCAAAAGACTCGGGAAGTTCGATGGTCGATCGCCCAATGATGTCGTCGATCACGAAGCGCGCCAGGGCGTGTGCCATGCCGAAACTCACTTTGAAGCCGCCGGTCAGTACGGACAGATTGTCGTGATCGGGATGGCGGCCGACGATCGGCTCGCGCCCGGTCGCCTTCGGGCGCAGCCCGGCCCAACGCTCGATGACCTGCGCGCCGCGCAACGCGGGCACCATAGCTTCGGCTCGCCGGATCAGCGCATCCAGTTGATCATCCGTAGAATACGGCTCGTCGAACCGGTTCTCGCTGGTGCTGCCGATCGCCACGTGACCATCTTCGTGCGCGACGATGTAGAGCCCATCGGTGAAGATGATTGGCGAGGCTGGATCGACATCGGCGCTAAGCAGCGCTGCCTGCCCCTTGACCGCACTGCCGCTCGGCGCCTGCGCCGCATGCGCGAGGCGATCGATCCAGCCAAAGCTTTCGACGCCGGCGGAGAGGATGCAATGTCCGAAGGACACCGCCCTTCGGTCCGAGAGTGAGAGCCGTCCACGTTTAGGATCGAGCGCCGCAACCTCGACGCCTTCTTCGATGCGGACATGGGGGAATTGCGCAAGCGCAGTCTTGAGCACCTGCACCAGGCGCCGCGGCGCCACTCTCGCAGCGAGCGTGTCGTGAACAATGCCGAAGGGCGCCGCGTCCGCCGCCGGCCAGTCGCAGCCGGCATCCACGTCCCGAACATGCCAATGGAACCGGCGTTCGCCGGAAATCCAGTGCCGCGCCGCATCCTGCTCATGACCGAGGGCGATATCCCTCAGATGCGGTTTGCCGAGCGGCATGATCCGGCTGCAGCGGCGATAATCGGCCGATAGTCCGGCCACTCGCTGCAGGTCGGCGATCTCGTCTTCGAGCGCGACCAGCGCATCGAACTGGAATTGTTTCTTCGCGTTCCATCGGTCGGGCATATGTGGCATCAGCGCACCGAGCAGGCCCCCGCTCGCGCCCGCGCCTGTGCTGCTGCGCTCGACAAGGCAGGTGGCGATACCGGCACGGCCAGCCATCACGGCGGCCCACAGCCCCATGACACCGCCGCCCACGATCAAAAGTTCACTCATCGATTGACCTTCTACAGCACAATTCCTTAGATCGAATTCGATCGAAGGAAAAATTATGCAGCGTTTCAACATGCTACAGCGGCCTTGCGCGGTTTCTCAGGGTCGGAGGAAGACCACGCCATGACAGCAACTGATCTCCGCCAGAGCCATCCGCCATCGCGGCAAAGCCTTGAGTGGCACGAGGGCGATATGCCCTACTCGAGGGAGTTTGGCGATCACTTTTATTGCCGCACCGACGGCCGGCTGGAGTGCGGTCATGTCTTCCTCTCCGGCAACCGGCTGCCGCAACGCTGGCAGACGGCACAGAGATTCGTCATAGGCGAGCTCGGCTTCGGCACAGGCCTCAATTTCTGCGAAACCTGGCGGCAATGGAAGCAGACGCGGATGGAGACGGGCCAGTTGCACTTTATCTCCTTCGAGCGTTTCCCGATGCCGGCGGCCGATATCGACCGGGCGCTTTCGCACTGGCCCGAAATTTCCGATGAAAGACAGGCGCTTGTCGCGAGCTGGCCGGAAGCGCCGGAAGGCAACGTTGATCTCAAGTTCACCGACGGGGTTCGGTTGACGGTGGTGTGCGGCCCTGCGTTGGAGGGCCTCCGGGCGTCGGAGCACACATTCGACGCCTGGTATCTCGACGGTTTTGCTCCATCGCGTAATCCGGACATGTGGTCACAGGAACTGATGCAGCTGGTGTTCGACAAGGCGGCGTCCGGTGGCACCTTCGCGACCTATGCGGCGGCCGGCTTCGTCCGACGTAATCTCGAGGCGGCGGGGTTCATCGTCGAGCGGCTCCCAGGTTTCGCCGGCAAACGCGAGATGTTGCGCGGCGACAAGCCCTGACCTGCAGCGCCGCGCGCCTTACGAGGCGCACATTTGTCCTAAATCGGCTCCGATTTATGGAGCCATGTGTTGGTGACGGCGCTTTTCAACCTCTGCTACGCTGCACGAAGTGAACTGTCGCAAATGGCGGGCCATGGCGCATCAAAATCTGCGACAGGGATCCAACGGAGACGCGGGGGTGGATTTTTCATGACCGATAATCAGTTCCGGGACGCTGCGGCAGGCGAAACTTCACCGCTGGAGCGACGCCGCCGACCCGGCGGTCGAGGCGCGGAACGGTCACGAAAGCCGGCTGCCACGAAGTACCTCAACCTCGTCAACACGCTGGCGAAGTCGACAGTCCTCTCGGAAGACGCACTCGAAGCCATACACGACGCATCCCTGACGATCGTCGAAGAAATCGGCATGGACATCATCCTGCCCGAGGCGCGCGATCGCATGAAGGCGGCGGGCGCGGACGTGACGCCCGGCACAGATCGCGTCCGCTTCGATCGCGGTCTGATCATGGAGATGATCGCGTCGGCTCCCCCCGGTTTCACGATGCATGCGCGCAATCCGGCGCGAAACGTCGAGATCGGCGGCAACAACATCGTCTTCGCGCAGATCGCCAGCGCGCCCTTCGTCGCTGATCGCGAGGGTGGCAGGCGCACCGGCAACCAGGAGGATTTCCGAAAACTGGTCAAGCTGGCGCAGTCCTACGACATCGTGCACACCACGGGTGGCTACCCGGTCGAGCCGGTCGACCTCCATGCCTCGATCCGCCACCTGGATTGCCTCTCGGACATGGTGAAGCTGACCGACAAGGTGTTTCATGTTTATTCGCTCGGTCGCCAGCGCAACATCGATGGCATCGAAATTGCCCGTATCGGCCGCGGCATCTCGATGGAGCAGATGGAGCGGGAGCCGTCGCTCTTCACAATCATCAATACCTCTTCACCACTTCGCCTCGACGGCCCGATGCTTCAAGGCATCATCGAAATGTCGTCGCGCAATCAGGTGGTCGTCGTCACCCCCTTCACGCTTGCCGGCGCCATGGCGCCTGTCACGATCGCCGGCGCTCTGGTGCAGCAGAACGCCGAGGCACTTTGCGGCATTGCCTTTACCCAGATGGTGCGCAAGGGCGCGCCGGTCATGTATGGCGGTTTCACCTCGAATGTCGACATGAAGACCGGGGCGCCCGCCTTCGGGACGCCGGAATACATGAAGGCCGTCATCGCCGGTGGCCAACTCGCGCGCAAGTACAACATTCCCTACCGCACATCCAACACCAACGCGGCAAACACGCTCGACGCGCAGGCCGCCTATGAGTCGGCACTTTCGCTGTGGGCGCTGACCCAGGGCGGCGGCAATTTCGTCATGCACGCGGCCGGCTGGACCGAGGGCGGCCTGACAGCCTCGTTCGAGAAGTTCGTCCTTGATGTCGACATGCTGCAGATGGTGGCTGAATTTCTGCAGCCGCTCGATGTCAGCGAAGATGCGCTCGGCCTTGATGCCGTGCGCGACGTCGGTCCCGGCGGACACTATTTTGGTACGCTGCATACGCTTCAGCGCTACGAAACGGCCTTCTACTCGCCGATCCTTTCCGATTGGCGGAATTTCGAGACCTGGACCGAGGCGGGCCGGCCGACCACCTACGATCATGCCAACCGCGTCTTCAAGCAGAGGCTCAACGAATATGAGCGCCCGCCGCTCGATCCGGCGATAGAAGAGGAACTCGACGCGTTCGTCGCCAGGCGCAAACAGGAAGGCGGCGTGCCGACAGATTTCTGATGGAACGCCGAAAGCACCGCGCATGTTATCAGACGCAAAGGACGCTGTGGCACTTTGAATTGCCGCATGTCTCCTTAAATCGGCTAGGATTTAAGGAGACCCGCAGTAGAGCCTCAGGGTCGGCAGCGTGTTTTGGGCTACGGAAACACCACGGAGCGGACCGTTGCGATCAGTTGGTCCGTGGGCACGGCGACGCAGTTGCGATCAATCTCCGCAAGGGTCCTTTCCTTGACCTGGTGCGAAAGCAGCTTCCTGAGGTCGCCCAACGTCTTGGGCGCTGCACAGATCACAAGGTTCTCGAAGGCGTGCTCAAGCGCATAGTGGTCGAGCTTCCCGGCAATCTCCATGGCGAAGCGGTGCTGCTCCTCGCGAACCGGATCGCTGCTGTATTCCATCGCCGAACGGCCGTAGCCGACCGACGTATGGCTGCGGCCGGGTTTATCGGCCATGATATCCTTAGCACGCTTGGCTTCGATCTGGTACGTCTCCACTTCCGGTTGCTGGCGCCCATCCTTCAGCAAGTTGACGTCCTTGAAGATCCGCGCCGTGTTTCCGTCGGCTGCCAGTATCCAAATCCGGTTCCGCACTATTTTCTCCCCCGTGTCGTCGATGGCAGATAGGTCGGCGAAGGCTTAAAGGGACACAACGGCTGAAGTCGCGTCAGGTTCCTTACCGCCGAAGGTCTGTTACGTCCGATTTCACGCGCGTCCTAGCTCCATTCGGGCAAGATAGGCGTCGAAACTGCGCTCCGGCGCCGCCTCGTACCGCTCCCGCTCGGTCTTAAGGGAAACGATCCTGTCGACGCGGAAATCACGGAAGTCCTGGCGCAACTCGCACCAAGCCGTCACCAGCCAATAGTGCCCGAAAACGCTAAGGCCGAGTGGGCAGATTGTACGCTCGGACGTTTCTTCTGCAAGGCTTTCATACGTGATGCGCAATTTGCGCCGCCCGGAAATCGCTTCACGGATTTCGCCAAGCAGCACCGGCGGATCTGGCTGGAGTTGAGATCGAAAGGCGCGCAGCGGCGCACTTCTCAGCTTTCTTGCATGCTCGGCCGGCAAGCCATGGCCGATCTTCTCCATGGCCTCGCGGGCCGCTTGAGCCAGGCGCCGATCGCCGAGCATCTGTACTGCACGGACGCCGAAGGCAAGCGCCTCCAGTTGCTCGAAGGTGAAGGCGAGCGGCGGCGCATCGAAAGCGTCACGCATAAGGTAGCCGACGCCGCGTTCGCCATCGATCGGTGCACCAGACGCGATCAGATGCTGCATGTCGCGGTAGATTGTTCGCGGCGCGACCTCCATCTTCTCAGCGATCTCGCTCGCCGTCATGACGCGACCTGAGGCGCGCATGAGCTGGATGATTCGAAACAATCGGTCGGCGGGCCGCACGGCTCTCCTCCTGCAACATAATGGCCATAAGGCTGGCAGTTGAGGTGTGATTAAGTCAAGCGGCATTCAGGAAGGAGACAAGCATGACATCCCCGAACATTCTCGAACTCGCCGTCTGTGCCGTCACGGACAAGGACGCGGCACTTGTGGCTCGCAAGCGCGCCATGCAGGCCGTCTCCAGTTATCCAGGTTTCGTTTCCTGGCGTGCCCTCACGGCATGCGAGACTGCCGACATGATCGCCGATCTCGTCGCATGGGAAACGCTTGAAGCGGCACAGGCAGCCGGCAAACGCGTTCTCACCGATCCGGAATTCACCCCTTACCTGGCAGCCATCGGCTCGGTAAAGCTGATGCAGCACTTCGTCACCGAGCAGCAAATATAGTCCAGACCTATGGCCGAACCGCTAAAGAACCTGTTGCATGCAGGCGTCGTGCTTGAAATCGCCACGCATCTGGGCCGGAATGCGGCCGCATTCGACCGCGAGCGCTTCATTGCGCTCGCAACACACGACCTGGATTCGCTCGAACTGATGCAACGGTCACGGCGGATCTGCGACGCCCTCTTTCAAACGCTGCCCCAAGATTTCCCTGCCGCCGCCGAGATTCTGCAGCGCGCGCTGCCGACAGACGACGCACCGGGGCTGAGCGGCTGGGCGCTGCTTCCGGTGAACCAGTTTATCGCCGCACGCGGCCTTGACGATTTCGAACTCTCGCTCTCGCTTCTGCGCCACCTGACACCGCATTTCACCGCGGAATTCGGCATCCGCGCTTTCATCCATCGGGATCAGCAACGGGCGCTGGCCACGGTCTCCAGTTGGACCGGCGACAGCAACCATCATGTCCGGCGGCTGGCGAGCGAAGGCACGCGCCCGCGCCTGCCATGGGCCATGCGGCTGCCGGAACTCATCCGCGATCCGCGCCCGATCCTTCCGATAATCGCCGCACTGATCGACGACCCGGAAGATCACGTGCGCCGCTCCGTCGCCAACAGCCTCAATGATATCGCCAAGGATCATCCGGACCTCGTCGCGCGGTTCGTGGCCGCGCATGTCGACGGCGCATCGCCGGAACGCCTGAGGTTGCTGCGCCACGCCTGCCGTACGCTCCTGAAGCAGGGACATGTGGAGGCACTCGCCAATTTCGGTTTCGGCGCATTGTCAGAAATTGATGCCCGCCTGACATTGGGCACACCGCTTATCCGCCTTGGCGAGCAACTTCGCTTCGGTCTCGAAATACAGAATTCCGGCGCCGCCGAGCGAAAAGTCATGATCGACTACGCGGTGCATCACCAGAAGGCGAACGGCACGACATCGCCGAAAGTGTTCAAGTGGACGACAATGACGCTCGGACCAAGCGCCGCCCTCGAAATCGAGAAACGCCACCCGATCCGCCCGATCACGACGCGGCGTTACTATGCTGGCGCGCACCGGCTGGTCATTCTGATCAACGGCCAACCGGTCGCGGATGCCGATTTCGAACTCGTGATCGACTGAACAGGACCGTTTCGCACTTGCGAAAAGATAGGCCTTGACTTTTGAGGCCAAAACAGCGACATCGGCGCAGCGTCACCTTCCGGCCGCCGCGTGAGCGCGCCCTCGGCAACCACTTCCAAGCCGTGAAGAAGGAAAAGCGCAAACATCCGCCGTGATCGGCGGCAGCACAGGCGCCTGACGATTTTCTTTTAACCCACAAGTTCCCAATTCACGCGGGGTTCTTGACGCCAGACGACACCGGAATTGCAAGAGGCGATTCCGGCGAATGCGCTTGGCGTCCCCGAAAGGTATACCCTTTGTCCACATTTAAAGAGCTTGGCCTCTCGCAACAGATTCTGGCGACCCTCTCCGCCAACGGTTTCGAGAAGCCGACACCCATTCAGACGCAGGCCATCCCACTCGTTCTCAAAGGTCACGATCTCATCGGCCTCGCCCAGACAGGTACCGGCAAGACCGCTGCCTTCGGCCTGCCGATGATCGAAAAACTCCTCGCCGACGGCAAGCGCGCCGACCCGCGCAATATCCGCGCTCTCGTGCTTGCCCCGACCCGCGAACTCGTCAACCAGATCGCCGCCAACCTCAAGGTCTTCGTCAAGAAGGCCCCGCTCAAGATCGGCATCGTCGTCGGTGGCGTCTCCATCAACAAGCAGACCGAACAGCTCGCCCGCGGCGTCGACATTCTGGTCGCGACCCCAGGCCGCCTGCTGGACCTCGTCAACCGCAAGGCGGTAACGCTCACGCAAGGCCGCTATCTCGTCCTCGACGAGGCCGACCAGATGCTCGACCTCGGCTTCATCCACGACCTGCGCAAGATCTCGAAGCTCGTGCCGAAGAACCGTCAGACGCTGCTTTTCTCGGCGACCATGCCGAAGCAGATCGCTGAACTCGCCGGTGAATACCTGACCGATCCGCTGAAGGTCGAAGTCACCCCTCCGGGTAAGGCCGCCGACAAGATCGAGCAATACGTCCACTTCGTTCCCGGCAAGGACCTGAAGACGTCGATCCTCAAGCAGTCGCTCACCGACAATTCCGATGGACTTTCGCTCATCTTCAGCCGCACCAAGCACGGCGCCGAGAAGCTGATGAAGCATCTGGACCACGTCGGCTTCAAGGCTGCTTCGATCCACGGCAACAAGAGCCAGGGGCAGCGCGAGCGTGCGCTGAAAGCCTTCCGCGACGGTGAAATCCGGGTGCTCGTTGCGACCGATGTCGCCGCCCGCGGCATCGACATTCCGGGCGTCACCCACGTTTACAACTACGACCTGCCGGAAGTGCCGGACGCCTACGTCCACCGCATCGGCCGCACGGCCCGCAACGGCCGCGACGGCATCGCGATCGCCTTCTGCACCCCGGACGAAATCCGCCTGCTCCGCGACATCGAGAAGTTGATGGGTATCCAGATTGCCATCGCCAGCGGCGAAGCCCCTGCCGATCAGGCGCGGCCGTCCAAGGGCCGCGGTGGTCGCGGCAATGGCCAGCGTCGCGGCAATGGTGGCGGCCACCGGCAGGAAGGGCGTCCGCATCGCGAACGTCCGGCACGCGAAGCGGCGGCAGCTCCGTCGAGCTTTGCGGGCGACGATCTGCTGCGCGACGAACGGCGTCCGCAAAGGCACGACCGCCGCGATCAACGCCAGCCGGCTCACGGCCATCATGACGGCCGGTCGGAAGGCAACCGCAATCACGAAAGTCGGACTCACCACGGCCGCCCGGGATCGAAACACGAAGGCCGACACCCCCGTGACGGGCAGTCCAGCACCCGCCATGAAAGCGGCCGGGGAAGCCGTCGCAGCAACAATGGTGTTCGCCAGGGCTGACATGCCAAGCGCGATCGCGGACTTCTGCGGTCGCGCGCTAATGGATGTCGCCCAAAAGTGTGCAGCGGTTTTGGGACAACGACATGCATAAAAACAAGGACCTAAAGCGCGTCGCATGAGTCCGATTGAACGCGACGCGCGTTAACCTGCGGCCTCTATCAGAAGGCTATTTCGGCAGCGGGACGGACACGCACCTTGGCTCTACCGGCATCGAACCCATCAAGCGTTTCGTTGTGATGCGCCACGATCGCGGGAAACAGCAGGCTTCCAGAGTCCGCGGTCATGTGGCCATCGGCAACCAGCGTCACGTCATATCCGAGCGTAACGGCCCGCCTTACGGTCGTATCGACACAGAACTGCGACATACACCCGCCGATGATCAGATGCTTCACGGCGCGCTCCTCAAGGCGCTCCGCAAGGTCGGTGTCAAAGAACGAGTCGCAACTCTGCTTGTGAACGACCACATCGCTCTCCGCCGGCGCGATTTCGTTGCGAATGGCCCAGCCGGGCGTACCGACGGCCAGACGATGTTCCGGGGAGCCGTCATGTTGGACGAGCACCACCGGAACGCCAGCAATTCGCGCCTTTCCTTGAAGGGCGCTGAGCCGCGCGACAGTCTCGTCCAGCGCCGCATCGATGTGCGGCTGTCGCTCTGGCGTGGCCTTTCCCGAAAGAATGGCGTTTTGGACGTCGATGATCAGAAGTGCTTTGGTCATTTTGATTTCGAAGCTCCAAGAATGCCCACTGTTTCAGCTATCTGTGGCGGCGATGCTTCGCCAGCAGCGACCTAGCCGGCTGCAGCGCTGCCGGCACGATCGCCAGATGGCGCCGGGCCCGCGGCCTTTCGATTGGTAAGATAGACCCCGGTTACGGCGATGATCGTGCCGACGATCATTGGCAGGGTCAGTGCCTCGCCGAAGAAGAGCGCCGCCTGGACGGCCGCAAGCGGCGGAACCAGGTAGATCAGCGACGCGGCGCGCGAGACCTGTCCGCGTCGGATAAGATAGAGCAACAGCGCGATCGCACCCATCGACAGGCCAAGCACCGACCAGGCCAGCGCGGCGACAAGCTGCAGGTTCCAGGTCACGTGCAGATCCTCAAGCGCGAACGCGAGAGGAACGGTGACGATCAGGGCGCCGGCATATTGCAGCGTCGCGATCGCACGGATGTCTCCGTTCTGAAGATGCCGTTTCTGGTAAAGCGTGCCGTAGGTGACGGCCGCCATGCCAAGGACGTTGACGACGACGGGCAGGAGCTGGATCGGCGTCGCGGCGGTATCGATCGCGACCATCTTCGGGAGCACGGCAAGCGCAATGCCGAAAAAGCCGAGCACGAGCCCGGTCTGCTGCAGCCGGGTGAGGTTTTCGTTAATCAAGAACGGCGCGACGGCCGCGGTCATCAATGGCTGCAGTCCGGCGATAATGCCGGAAATCGCTGCCGGTACACCCTGCCCGATCGCCCACCACACGGCGCCCAGATAGAGCCCATGGAGAAACATTCCCGACACAACGGCATGACCGATCATCGTCCAGGAGCGCGGCCATCGGGCACCCGTCACCGCGCAGAAGCCGATGAAGAGCAGGATCGCGAAGGCATAACGCAGCACAAGAAAGGTCAGCGGATCGGCGAAAAAGGCTGCATATTTGGCGACCACCCAGCCGGTGGACCAGAGCAGGACGAAGATGGCCGGAGCCAAACGGGCAAGCGTCATCGATTCTTCCATGGCTGGGCACGACCCCGGCGAGTTAGTCGGGTGCCAGAGGTCGCGGGCTGATACGAGCACGCCCGCCGATAAAGCGCACGCCGCCATCGGTCAAAGCAATTTTTCTGATGCTCACCATCAGCGAATCGGAACCATAAGCCTGAGCGACGAGGTCGAGGGCGAAACGAAGCCGGCTTCGTATTCCTCACGATAGTGGAAATGGGTCGTATCGACGATGTGCCCCTGAGCGGCAATCCAGTCGAACATCTTGCTGTAATCGACGAACACATCCGAGCTCTCGGGACGATGGATCGTCGTCGCCAGCCGCATGGCCGGCAATTCCACATGGTGCGGCTGGGTAAAGGTCCCGTCGTCCTCGCCCGCATAGCCGACAAGATAACGGAAGCCATCGGACCGATCGTTCCAGGAAAGACCGATCAGCGCCGAATGATCATCAGGATAGGCACGCCGGCGATGTTCCTGCGTCTCGGCGATCAAGCGGCGAACGGCACCGTCCGCCGCTTCGACAAAAGTGCCCTCCCAGAGGTGACCCGTGATCCTTTGGGCCGGGCGCTCCACGATTTCGAACGCAATCCCCATCTCGCTTCCTCCCATCGCCTCCCGCTGAATGCTCAAATTCTAAGCATCTGCCGATTTCCTAACGCACATCGAGACGTCGCCCGGGAGCCTGCCGCCGGCTGCGGCGGTTTGCGGCCGCCCGCGACCGCGGCAGCCGCGTCCCGAAAGACGTTTCAGGCAGTTCGAAAATTCTTGATCCGCGAATGTGCACGCTTCTTGCATTGCATCAACCATTGTACTCAAATGGTCAAAAATAAGGGGACCACGCCTTTGGCATTTGACGAAATGATGAATGCGGACAGCAGTCCGCGCCAGCCATATTCGACCTATAATGAATGGTATGCCAGCCAGGACAGAAATCGGCTCATAGCGAAGTCAAGGGAAGCTGAAAACATCTTCCGAAAGACAGGCATCACCTTCGCGGTATACGGACACGCAGACTCCTCCGAAAAGCTCATCCCCTTCGACCTTATCCCCCGCATCATTTCCGGCCGAGAGTGGCGCAAACTGGCGCAAGGCATCGAACAGCGGGTCATCGCCCTTAACGCCTTCCTCGACGACATCTACCACAAGCAGGAAATCGTCCGCGCCGGTCGCATCCCGCGCGAACTGATCGAGAAAAACGATGCCTTCCTGCCGCAGATGATCGGCTTAAGGCCGCCGGGCGGCGTCTACACGCATATCGTCGGCACCGACATCGTGCGCACCGGCGAAGACCAGTTTTACGTGCTCGAGGACAACGCCCGCACGCCGTCCGGTGTTAGCTACATGCTGGAAAACCGCGAAACCATGATGCAGATGTTCCCGGAGCTCTTTCACCAGAACCGCGTGCGGCCGGTCGAGAACTATCCTTATCTACTTCGCCAGAGTCTCGCCTCGCTGGCGCCGCCCGGCTGCAGCGGCAAGCCGCGTGTTGCGGTACTGACCCCGGGCATCTACAACTCCGCCTTCTACGAGCACGCCTTCCTTGCGGACATGATGGGCGTCGAACTGGTGGAAGGCTCGGATCTCCGCGTCATCGACGGCAAGGTGAAGATGCGCACGACGCGCGGTTACGAGGCGATCGACGTGCTCTACCGCCGCGTCGACGACGATTTCCTCGATCCCCTCACCTTCCGCCCGGATTCCGCGCTCGGCATTCCCGGCATCATGGACGTCTATCGGGCAGGCAACATCACCATCGCCAACGCGCCCGGCACCGGCATTTCCGACGACAAGGCGATCTATTCCTATATGCCGGAAATCGTCGAGTTCTACACCGGCCGCAAGCCCTTGCTCGAGAACGTGCCGACCTGGCGCTGCTCGGAGCCGCAGAGCCTCACATACGTGCTCGAACACATCGAAGAACTCGTGATCAAGGAAGTCCACGGTTCCGGCGGCTACGGCATGCTCGTCGGCCCGACGGCAACCAGGAGGGAGCGAGCCATTTTTGCCGAAAAGCTGAAGGCACGCCCCGGCAACTACATCGCCCAGCCGACGCTGTCGCTCTCCACCGTCCCGATCCTCGTCAACAAGGGCATCGCGCCTCGCCATGTCGACCTGCGTCCCTACGTCCTCGTCTCCGACAAGGTGCAGATCATTCCCGGCGGCTTGACGCGCGTGGCGCTCAAGGCCGGCTCCCTGGTGGTCAATTCCAGCCAGGGTGGCGGCACCAAGGACACGTGGGTACTGGAGGACTGACGCGATGCTGGGAAGAACTGCGAACGGCCTCTACTGGATGTTCCGCTATATCGAGCGCGCGGAAAACGGCGCGCGCCTGATCGATGCCGGCCTGCGCATGTCGCTGACCCGCAGCGAAGCGACCGAGGATGATTGGGACGGCGTGCTGCAGAGCGCCGGTGTGCGAGAACTCTATGACGAGGTGCACGACGCGCTGACGAGCAGCGATGCCATCGACTTCCTGCTGCGCGATCACGCCAATCCGTCGAGCGTCATGTCGTGCATAGAGGCCGGCCGCCACAATGCCCGCATGGTCCGCACGGCGCTGACGCGCGAGACATGGGAAGCGACCAACGAATGCTGGATCGAGATGAAGGCGATGCTGGCGAAAAAGGCGCGGCCCGCCGACCTGCCCGAGATCATCGACACGATCAAGCGCCGCGCCGGTCTCATCCGCGGCGCCTTCCACGGCACGATGCTGAGGAACGAGATCTTCAACTTCTCGCGCATCGGGACCTTCATCGAGAGAGCGGACAATACGGCACGCATTCTCGACGTGAAGTATTACGTGCTGCTGCCGGCCGTCGCCGCCGTCGGCTCATCGATGGACAACGTACAATGGGAATCGATCCTGCGCTCCGTCTCGGCGCACCGCGCCTATGGCTGGGTCTACGACGCCGAACTCAGGCCGGCGAACATCGCCGACTTCCTGATCTCCAACGGACGCATGCCGCGGTCGCTCGCCTATTGCTACGAAAAGATCGTCAGCAATCTCGGCTATCTGGCGCGTGAATACGGCGCCACGCATGCGGCACACGGGACCGCCGAGCAGACACTTGCGGCGCTCCGCAGCCGTTCGATCAACGACATCATGGATCAGGGACTGCACGAATATCTCGAGGAGTTCATCAGCGACAACAACCGCCTGGGCCAGGAAATCTCCGACGGCTATCGGTTCTATCACTGAGCTTCAGGAGAAGAACATGCACCTGAAAATCAGCCACACGACCGAATACCACTACGATGAACCGGTGCAATATGCGCTTCAACGGCTGCGACTGACGCCGACGACCCAGGTGGGTCAAACAGTCCTGAACTGGGAGACGCGCGTGGAGGGTGCGGCTGTCGAAGTATCCTACGATGACCACTTCGGCAATCGCACGCATCTCGTCAGCGTCGAGGGAGACCGCAAGGCCATTCGAATCGTGGCGAGCGGCGAGGTGGACACGGAAGATCGCGCCGGCGTCTTCGGCCCGCATCACTCCTTCGTGCCGCTATGGCTCTATGCGCGCGAGACGCCGCTCAGCAAGGCGGGGAAGCTGATCCGCGACCTCGCGAAGTCGTCCGAAGGCGAGACCGACCTCGAGCGCGTGCATTCGCTGATGGCCATCATTCACGAAACGGTCGAATACAAGCCCGGCGACACGCAAACCGAGACCACCGCCGAGGAGGCGTTGGAGCGCGGCAAGGGTGTCTGTCAGGATCATGCCCATATCCTGATTTCCGCCGCCCGCACGCTCGGCCTCCCCGCCCGCTATCTTTCCGGCTACCTCATGACGGAAGGCCATCCGGAACAGACCGCGAGCCATGCCTGGGCGGAGGTCCATATCGCCGGCCTCGGATGGGTCGGCTTCGACGCCGCCAACAAGATCTGCCCCGACGACCGCTATGTCCGGATCGCCTCAGGCCTTTGCTATAGGGACGCCGCGCCGATTTCCGGACTGGTGCACGGCGCGGCGAGCGAAACGCTGAAGGTGGCGGTAACGGTCGAAAAGCAGGGGCAGACGCAAAGCCAGACGCAAGGCGAGCAGAGCCAAAGCCAGAGTCAGAGCCAATAGTCGGCAAGGGATTGCTGGCAATGACGTCCGCGTTCGCCCCTCATCCGGCCTCCCGGCCACCCTCTCCCCTCGCGGGGCGAAGGAGATTCGCGGCGCCCCCTCAGTCCCCTCTCCCCGCTGCGGGGAGAGGGCTAGGGTGAGGGGCAAAATTGCCGAGGAAGCGCTGAGCGGCGGCAAGCGCGACCGCCCTCGCCAGCTTACTCAGACACCAACCTTGATCAATGGCTGTCGCGATCCATTGGGATTCGGTCGCCACGTGCGCCGACGAGGAAGTCGAGGTCGGCACCGGTGTCCGCCTGCATGACCGTCTTGATGTAGAGCCCACCGTAACCGCCGGTGAGCGGCTGGACCGGCGACACCCAAGCCGCACGGCGGCGGGCGAGTTCCTCGTCGGAAACATCGAGGTGCAGCGTGCGGTTCGGGATATCGACTTCGATCAAATCGCCGTTTTCCACCAGCGCCAGCGGCCCGCCTTCGGCCGCCTCGGGGGCCGTGTGGAGGATGACGGTGCCGTAGGCCGTGCCCGACATGCGGGCATCCGAAATGCGGATCATATCGGTGATGCCCTTCTTCAGGACCTTCGGCGGCAGGCCCATGTTGCCGACTTCGGCCATGCCGGGATAGCCCTTCGGACCACAATATTTCAGCACCATGATGCAGTTCTCGTCGATGTCGAGATCTTCACGGTTGATGCGGGCGTGATAGTCCTCAATGCTTTCGAAGACGACCGCACGGCCCTTGTGCTGCATCAGGTGGGGCGAAGCGGCGGACGGCTTCAGCACGGCGCCCCTCGGGGCGAGATTGCCGCGCAACACCGCAATACCGCCCGACTTCGTCAGCGCCTTTTCGCGCGGCAGGATCACGTCTTCGTTGTAGTTGACGACGCCCTTGACGTCGTTCCAGATCGTGTCGCCGCTGACCGTGATGGCGTCGTTATGAAGGAGCCCCATCTCGGCGACGGCCTTGATGACGACCGGCAGACCGCCGGCGTAGTAGAACTCCTCCATCAGGTACTTGCCCGACGGCTGCAGGTTGACGATCGTCGGCACGTCGCGGCCGAGCCGATCCCAGTCATCGAGCGAAAGATCGACGCCGACACGGCCGGCAAGCGCGAGCAGGTGCAGCACCGCATTGGTGGAGCCGCCGACCGCACCGTTGACGCGGATGGCGTTTTCGAAGGCCTGCTTGGTCAGGATGTCGGAGGGCCTCAGGTCTTCCTTGACCATCTCGACGATGCGGCGGCCGGTAAGCTGAGAAATGACCCGGCGGCGCGCATCGACAGCCGGGATAGCGGCGTTGCCGGAGAGCGTCATGCCGAGCGCTTCGGCCATCGACGCCATGGTCGACGCCGTGCCCATGGTCATACAGCTGCCGGCAGAACGGGCCATGCCTTGCTCGGCGTCCATGAACTCTTCCAGCGTCATCTCGCCGGACTTGACCATTTCGGAAAACTGCCAGACGGCGGTACCGGAACCGACATCCTTGCCGCGCCACTTGCCGTTGAGCATCGGTCCGCCGGAGACGACGATCGCCGGAATATCGACGCTCGCCGCGCCCATTAGAAGGCTGGGCGTGGTCTTGTCACAGCCGCCGAGCAGCACGACGCCATCGACCGGGTTGCCGCGGATCGCTTCTTCGACGTCCATGGCCGCAAGGTTGCGGAACATCATCGCCGTCGGCCTGAGTGTGCTTTCGCCCGTCGAGAAGACCGGAAATTCCACCGGGAAGCCGCCCGCCTCGTAGACGCCGCGCTTTACGCGCTCTGCAAGGTCACGCAGATGCGCATTGCAGGGCGTGAGCTCGGACCAGGTGTTGCAGATGCCGATGATCGGCCGGCCGTCGAAGGTATCGGCGGGTAGCCCCTGGTTCTTCATCCAGGAGCGATGCATGATGGCATTCTTGCCCGTACCGCCGAACCATTCCTGCGAACGGAGTTTACGCGGCCACTCAGCTTTCTTCTTCATCGTTTCCTCTTTAACCCCGCATCGCAAGCGGGCAAAACCACGCTGGCTTACGCCAGCGTGTAGGCAGTCTTGACGGTTGTGTAGAATTCGGCGGCGTATTTGCCCTGCTCGCGCGAGCCGTAGGACGAGCCCTTGCGGCCGCCGAACGGCACGTGGAAGTCGACGCCGGCGGTCGGCAGGTTGACCATCACCATGCCGGCCTCGGCATGGCGCTTGAAATGGGTCGCATGCTTGAGGCTGGTGGTGGCGATGCCGGAGGACAGCCCGAACGGCGTGTCGTTGGCAACGCTGAGCGCCTCGTCGTAGTCCTTCACCCGGATCACCGCCGCGACCGGACCGAAGATCTCCTCGCGGGATATCCGCATCTGGTTGGTCGCCTCGGTGAACAAAGCCGGCTGCAGATAGAAGCCGGGCGTGTCGCGGGTGACGAGTTCGCCGCCGAAGGCGAGCCTAGCGCCCTCCTGTTTGCCGATGGCGATATAGTCGGTGTCCTGGTTGAGCTGGCCCTGGTCGACGACCGGGCCGATATGGGTGCCTGCCTTCAGCGCGTCGTCGACGACAAGGCCGTGCATCCGCTCGGCCATCGCCGCGACGAACTTGTCGTGGATGCCCTCGGTGACGATGAGGCGCGACGAGGCGGTGCAGCGCTGGCCGGTCGAGAAGAAGGCGGAGTTGACCGCCGCCTCGACGGCGACCGCAAGCTCGGCGTCGTCGAGCACGACGAACGGATTCTTGCCGCCCATTTCCAGCTGGAACTTGCGGTTGTGCTCGACCGAGGCGGCGGCGACGCGTTTGCCGGTGCCGACCGAACCGGTGAAGGTGATCGCCTGGATGTCGGGACTGTCGAGCATCGCCTGGCCGACGACCGAGCCCTTGCCCATGACCAGGTTCAGCACCCCTTTCGGCAGGCCGGCACGATGGAGAATGTCGACGATCGCCCACGAGCAGCCGGGCACCAGTTCGGCCGGCTTGAAGACGACGGTGTTGCCGTAACAAAGCGCCGGGGCGATCTTCCAGGCGGGAATGGCGATCGGAAAGTTCCACGGCGTGATGATGCCGACGACGCCGACCGGCTCACGGGTGATCTCGACACCGATATTCGGCCTGACGGAGGGGATGACCTCGCCGGCGAGCCGCAGCGCCTCGCCGGCGAAGAAGTCGAAGATCTGGCCGGCGCGCACCGTCTCGCCGATGCCCTCGGCCAAGGTCTTGCCTTCCTCGCGCGACAACAGCCGGCCGAGCTCGTCCTTGCGGGCGATGATCTCGTCGGCGGTCTTCTTCAGGATCTGATGGCGCTCGAGGATGCCGGAGCGTGACCAGGCCGGAAACGCCGCCTTCGCCGCTGCGATCGCGGCTTTGGCGTCGTCGGCGCTGGCGCGGGCATAGTCGCCGATGACATCGTTGGTGTTCGACGGATTGATGTTGGCAACGCCGTCCGTGCCGACCCATTCGCCGGCAATCAGGTTCTGATGAAGTGTCATGGGCCTTAAGCCTCCTTGTCTTCTTGACGCAACCGGCCGCCCGTCGCGGCCTGCGGCTGCCGTAGCAGATATATCAGAGTTGGCGTATGGCGATCTCTTCCTCAGCGGCAATCGCCAGCGGATTGCGCAGCGGCAGACCGAATTCCCCGGCCTCGATCTCAAACATGTCGCCCTCCTCCGTGCGGATGCCATCACCGAAGGAAAGCGTCGCCGTGCCGAACATGTGCACATGCACGTCGCCCGGCACACGGAAGAGACCGTACTTGAAATGGTGATATTCGAGATTGGCGAAGCTGTGCGACATGTTCGCCTCGCCGGAAAGGAACGGCTTTTCCCACAGTACCTCGCCTCCCCGCAGGATGCGCGAGGTGCCGCGAATGTCGTCAGGCGCCACACCGATGCGGATTTCCGGGCCGAAGCTCGCCTGCCTGAGCTTCGAATGAGCGAGCCACAGGTAGTTGACCCGTTCCGTCTTGTGATCGGAAAACTCGTTGGCGACTGCAAAGCCGAGGCGGTAGGGCACGCCTTTGTCGGAGATCACGTAGATGCCGGCCATTTCCGGCTCCTCGCCGCCATCCTCGGCAAAGGCGGGCGACGTCAGCGGCTGGCCCGGGGCAACCGCCGCTGTTCCGTTGCCCTTGTAGAACCATTCCGGCTGGACGCCTTTTTCGCCCGGCTTCGGCTTTCCGCCTTCGAGCCCCATGCGGAACATCTTCATCGAATCGGTCAGGGTCTCTTCGGCTGCCTCGGCCGTCTTCTTGTGCATGGCGTCGCGGGTCGCCGCCGAGCCGAGATGGGTCAAGCCGGTTCCGGTGAGATGCAGATGCGCCGGATCGGGATGCGTGATCGGTGAAAGAAGCCGACCTTCGGCATAGGCCTTCTCCAGATCGATCGTATCCCCAAGACCGCGGGCTTCGATCACCTCCTTGAGACTCTTGCCGCCATTGGCCGCTTCCATCGCCAATGCATAGACGCTTTCCGCCCCCTTGATGACGCGAGCCGCCTCACCCGGAGACCGAACGGCGACGGCGATCGATCCATCTTCCTTCCTGACCTGAGAAATCAGCACGTTCCTGTCCTTCCTGTCGAACTGGGCCGCCTGCCACTCATGATGCAGGCAATGCGCCGCCCCGAGGGTGACTTGCGCCACCCAACCCAGCGGCCGGAGCCGCCCGCTTCTGTTTCTGGTTCAATGCACGCTGATCGGAGAACCGGTCAGCCTTTGCCTTTGTTCTTGTTGTAGACGTCGAAGAATACGGCTGCGAGCAGCACGAGGCCCTTGATCAGCTGCTGGTAGTCGATGCCGATGCCCATGATCGACATGCCGTTGTTCATCACGCCCATGATGAAGGCGCCGATGACGGCACCGGTGATCTTGCCGACGCCGCCCGAAGCCGAGGCACCGCCGATGAAACAGGCCGCGATCACGTCGAGTTCGAAGCCGACGCCTGCCTTCGGAGTGGCCGAGTTCAACCGAGCCGTGATGATCATGCCGGCTAGAGCGGCGAGCACGCCCATGTTCACGAAAGCGTAGAAGGTCAGCCGCTCGGTGTTGATGCCGGAGAGCTTGGCAGCCTTTTCGTTGCCGCCCATCGCATAGATCCGCCGGCCGATCGTCGACCGCGTCGTAAGGAACGTATAGGCGGCAATCAGCACGCCCATGACGATGAGAACGTTCGGCAGTCCGCGATAGGTCGAGAGCTGAAAGCCGATGAACAGGGCGACGAAGCCGATGACCGCCATCTGGATTGCGAAGAAGACGAAGGGCTCGTTCTCCGTGCCGTGCTGCTCATTGATACGGCGATTGCGCAGCCCCGCGTAGATCGCGTAACCGACAAGCGCCAGCACAGCAACGAGCGCCACCATGTTCTTGATGACGTCAGGGTTCGGGCTGAGGAAATAGAGGAAATCAGGAACGAAGCCGGTCGAAAGAAGCTGGAAGTCCTTGGGGAACGGGCCGATCGGGCGCCCACCGAGAACCACGTAGGTCATTCCGCGGAATACCAGCATGCCGGCGAGCGTGACGATGAAGGACGGGATCTTTTGATAGGCCACCCAATAGCCCTGTGCCGCGCCCATGATGCCGCCGACGACGAGACAGGCGGGAATGACCACGAAGGCAGGCAGGCCCCATTTGACCAGCATGATCGCAGAGATGGCGCCGATGAAGGCCACGATCGAGCCGACGGAAAGATCGATATGGCCGGCGACGATGATCAGCAGCATGCCCAGCGCCATGATGACGATGAACGAGTTCTGCAGCACCAGGTTCGTGATGTTGACGGGTCTGAAGAGTACGCCGTCGGTCACGAACTGGAAGAACAGCATGATGATCACGAGCGCGACCAGGAGGCCGTATTCGCGGATGTTGTTCCTGAGATAGTCACCGATCGACGGTTTGGTGGTTTGGGTGCTCGTATCGGCGACCATTAGTGTTTCTCCCCTGAACGCATGATGGCGCGCATGATGGATTCCTGGCTCGCTTCTTCCTTGGAAAGCTCTGCCACAATGCGCCCTTCGTTCATGACATAGATGCGATCGCAGGTTCCGAGCAGTTCCGGCATCTCCGACGAAATCATCAGGATGCCCTTACCCTCGGCCGCGAGTTGGTTGATGATGGTGTAGATCTCATACTTCGCGCCGATGTCGATGCCGCGCGTCGGCTCATCGAGTATGAGAACCTCGGGATTGGTGAACAGCCACTTGGACAGAACGACCTTCTGCTGGTTGCCGCCCGAGAGGTTGACCGTCTCCTGATAGATCGAATGCGAACGGATGCGGAGCTTCGAGCGATAGTCCGCAGCGACCTTTCTCTCCTTGCGCTCGTCGATGACGCCGTTTGACGCGACCGCGCTCAGGTTGGCAAGCGTCGTGTTATCCTTGATGTTGTTGATGAGCACGAGACCGAGCTGCTTGCGGTCTTCTGTGACATAGGCAAGGCCTGCCTTGATCGCGCGCGGGATCGTGCTCACGTCCACCGGCTTGCCGCGCATGGTCACTTCGCCGGTGATCTTGTGCCCCCACGACTTGCCGAAGATGCTCATCACCGTTTCGGTACGGCCCGCGCCCATCAGGCCGGCGATGCCGACGACCTCGCCGGCGCGAACGTTGAAACTGACATCGTGCAGGAACTGGCGGTCACGGTGATGCTGGTGGAAGACGTTCCAGTTCTTCACCTCGAGCAGCGTCTCGCCGATATTCGGCTCCCGCGGCGGGTAGCGATCTTCCATCGCGCGGCCGACCATGCCTTTGATGATCCGATCCTCGCTGATGTCTTCCTTGTGACAGTCGAGTGTTTCCACCGTGCCGCCGTCGCGCAGGATGGTGATCTGGTCCGCGACCTTTTTGATCTCGTTCAGCTTGTGCGAGATGATGATCGAGGTCATGCCCTGCTTGCGAAACTCCATGAGCAGCTTCAGAAGCGCGTCGGAATCGGTCTCGTTGAGCGAGGCGGTCGGTTCGTCGAGGATCAGCAGTCGGACCTTCTTGGAAAGCGCCTTGGCGATCTCCACCAGTTGCTGCTTGCCGACGCCGATATCGGTTATGAGCGTGGCAGGCGACTCCTTCAAGCCTACTTTGTTCAGGAGCTCCTGCGTGCGGGCAAATGTCTGCGGCCAATGGATCACGCCTTTGCTGGCGATCTCGTTGCCGAGAAAGATGTTTTCGGCGATCGACAGCAAGGGAACGAGCGCCAGTTCCTGGTGAATGATGATGATGCCGAGATGCTCGCTGTCCGAGATCGTGCTGAAGCGGCGCACCTCGCCGTCATAGTGGATCTCACCCTCGTAGGTTCCCGCGGGATAGACGCCGCTCAGTACCTTCATCAAGGTCGACTTGCCGGCACCATTTTCACCGACGAGAGCGTGGATTTCACCTTCGCGGACCTTGAAGCTGACATTGTCCAGCGCCTTGACGCCCGGAAACGTCTTGGTGATGCCCCGCATTTCGAGAATGATATTGTCCATGTTCAGCATTCCAGCGGCAGTCTGCGAGAGACTACAGACTCCCTTACCCAGAGAAAAGGGTCCGCAACGGATCGCGGACCCTCAGTGTTCGACGCGATCAGTTGTTGATCTGGTCTTCCGTGTAATAGCCCGAGCCGACGAGGATTTCCTTGGCGTTGGACTTGTCGACCGCAACCGGCTTCAAGAGGTAGGACGGAACAACCTTGACACCGTTTTCATAGGTCTTGGTGTCGTTCACTTCCGGCTCCTTGCCGTCCATGATCGCGTTGACCATGCCGACGGTGACCTTGGCGAGTTCGCGGGTGTCCTTGAAGACGGTCGAATTCTGTTCGTCGGCAAGGATCGACTTGACCGACGGCAGTTCGGCGTCCTGACCGGTGACAACCGGCATCGGCATGTCGCCGGAGCCGTAGCCAACACCCTTCAGGGCCGAGATGATGCCGATCGAGAGACCGTCATAGGGCGAGAGTACGCCGTCGACCTTCGCGTCGGTGTAGGTGGACGAAAGCAAGTTTTCCATGCGGGACTGGGCGACAGCGCCGTCCCAACGCAGCGTACCGACCTGATCCATGCCCGTCTGGCCGGACTTCACGACGATCTTGCCGCTGTCGATCAAGGGCTGCAGGACCGACATCGCACCGTCGTAGAAGAAGAAGGCGTTGTTGTCATCCGGCGAACCGCCGAAGAGTTCGATGTTCTTCGGTTCGGTGGCGCCGTCGAGCTTCAGACCGTTGACGAGAGACGTCGCCTGCAGGACGCCGACCTGGAAGTTATCGAAGGTCGCGTAGTAATCGACATTGCCGGAGTCGCGGATGAGCCGGTCATAGGCGATGACCTTGACGCCAGCGTCGTGTGCTTTCTGCAAGATGTCGGAGAGCGTGGTGCCGTCGATGGCGCCGATCACGAGGACTTTCGCGCCCTTGGTGACCATGTTCTCGATCTGCGCGAGCTGGTTCGGAATGTCGTCGTCAGCGAACTGCAGGTCCGGCGTGTAGCCGGCTTCCTTGAACAGCTTCTCCATGGTCTCGCCGTCGGAAATCCAGCGGGTCGACGTCTTCGTCGGCATGGAGATGCCGACCGTGCCCTTGTCCTGTGCGAAGACCGGTGCAGCAAATGACGCGACGGAAATCGCCGCGGCTGCGAGAAGCGAAGTAATCAATTTCATCAGATCTCTCCCTGAGTGTTGAAGCCGGCAGGCCCCGTCATATGCGCAGCGATCCACTCGCGCGGAGAGCTGGTCCCCGGCGGTGGTTCAAGGTGAAGGAAAGCCCTCCCGGCCTCACATACTCCCGCATGCACTGGCGCATCGGAAGGGAAACTGGAATCAATCGACATAACTGTCAAATACAATATCGCTTTGCATGCATATCAAAATTGATATATCACTCCAAAAGAGTGTGATTATTGAAAATTTTCGCAAACGGGACCAAAGCCGTGACAGTGGACAGCAGGGCGAATGCCGCAGGGATGGGGGACGAACTCCTTGATACCGCGCTCTTTCGGTCAGGGCTGAAGATCAATCACCTGAGACTCATCCTGGCGATCGAGGATCATCGTCGCATCAGCACCGCCGCCGATTCACTCGGCATCTCGCAGCCGGCAGCGTCGCGCATGCTCGCCGAGATCGAAGCGATCATGAGGGCGCCGATTTGCGAACGCGTGGCGCGTGGTGTGGAACTGACACGTTATGGCGAGGCGCTTGCGCGACGCGCCCGCACGATCTTTCTCGAACTGCGCCAGGCCGCGCGCGAGATCAATGAGCTGAAAACCGGCAGCGGCGGCTCGGTGTCGCTGGGCTCCGTCACCGGCCCCGCCCTCAATCTCGCCGTGCCCGCCATCCGCCAGGTTTCGACGGCCTATCCCGGCATCGAGATCAATGTGCAGATCGACAACAGCAATGTGCTGACCCGCGAGCTCCTGGCGGCGCGCCACGACTTCGTCGTCGGCCGCATTCCCGACGATCTCAATCCCCGTCTCTTCAACATGGTCGAGGTCGGTTTCGAGGAAGTCTGCCTGATCGTTCGCGAAGGCCACCCCCTGCTTGACAAGCCATTTGCCAACGCCGAGGACCTGCCGGGTTACGACTGGGTGTTTCAGCCTCCGGGAACACTGTTGCGCCGCGCGGTCGAGGACAGCTTCGTCTCCGCCGGGGTCCGGCTGCCGGCAACCGTCATCAACACGTCCTCGATCATCCTGACGCTGTCGATCGTTCGAAACACCAATGCGATCGCACCGGTCGCCCTCGACGTGGCAAACCTTGTCGCCGGCAACGGAACGCCCGCCGGCGATATTCGCGTGCTGCCGACGCAATTTCCTATACGCATCAAGCCCTACGGCCTCATCACCGCCGAAGGCCGCGCGCTACCGCCAAGCGCAAAACTGCTCTACGACCTGATTTTGAAGCAAAGCAGAGCGTGATCAGGCTCGCATAACCCTCAAAGGGCAGGATGACCCAAGAATCTTGCTTCGTTGGTCGTTCGCAAGCGGCGCATCGAACAAACTCTCGTGGAGAACGCGAATTCATGTTCGGCATGTCGGTTTTTCAGTCGGTGCTCGAGCGACTGAAGGCGGAGCAGGAGGGCGAGGCGTCCAACGAGGACGCAGGCGAGCAGGTATTCCGGCATGGGATGGGCGGTTTCCCGCAGGGCTTCATCGCCGACACGTCGCCGGCCATAACTGCATTCGAGGAGGTGCAGCGTGCCTATGGCGAGCTTTTACCGGCTGAGAGCACGCAGCCCCGGGTGATGCCCGATTATCTGAAACGAACCAGTCTTGCCGAGGTTGCGGCCGAGCTTGCGCTTGAAGAGCAGGAAACCGCGGCCACGCTTGCTGCCAAACGACGTCGGTTCGCCGCCGCCAACCATCCGGACAAGTTAGGCGCCGAATTCAGGGCCAACGCTACCATCCGGATGAAGCTCGCCAATATGCTCATCGATGAAGCGTCGCGACGGCTGCCGCGCGACAATAGGTCGAAATGACTTCACTTCGGGGCGTCGCCTGTATCGCTCTTGTCGTCGGCCGATTGCTTCGGTTTGAAAAAGATCAACAGAGCACAGCCTGCATAGGCGGTCACGGCCAGAAAGATCATGCCCCACGTCACTTGGCCGGTGCTGAACTCGACCGCCGTCCAGGCGGCGCAAAAAGCGACGATCAACAGGCGGACCCACAACGGTCTGTAGAAAGGGTGATCCGGATCGATGAATTTGAGCATCCTGTCTCTCGGCCTGTTGTAAATCGGCCTTCCTTCTAGGGGTAAATTGGCTACGTCTGCAAGTGCGCCACCACAAACAGACGCTTGACGCCTCCAGCATAAATGGAATAAAAATTCCGAAACAGAACAAACTAGCGTTTTCATTCCGTCGGCGACCTCTCGCGAAATTGTCGCGAACGAGAGACGGTGTCGGGATGGGGACAAGGGAGAGAGACACACGCCGCCGCGGCGCGCGGGGACATCAACTACCGCTAAATTCCTACGTATGCGCGGGCAATATGTTCGCGACGCTTTTGCGCGATGAGCGTCAATCATCGCGCCCCCTTCCGGTTCCGACCGGATTTCGAGAGAGACGAACATGACAGTAAGATTTGGTCTTTTGGGCGCCGGGCGTATCGGCAAGGTTCACGCGAAAGCCGTCAGCGGCAATCCTGACGCTGTCCTCGTCGCGGTTGCCGACGCCTTCCCGGCCGCGGCAGACGCCATCGCCAAGGCCTATAGCTGCGAAGTGCGCACGATCGAAGAAATCGAAAGCGCTGCCGACATCGATGCCGTCGTCATCTGCACGCCGACCGACACGCATGCCGACTTGATCGAGCGCTTTGCTCGCGCCGGCAAGGCGATCTTCTGCGAAAAGCCGATCGATCTTGATGTGGAGCGCGTAAGGGCCTGCCTCAAGGTCGTGTCGGACACCAAGGCAAAGCTGATGGTCGGTTTCAACCGCCGCTTCGACCCGCATTTCATGGCGGTGCGCAAGGCGATCGACGACGGCCGCATCGGCGATGTCGAGATGGTAACGATCACCTCACGCGATCCGGGTGCACCGCCGGTCGACTATATCAAGCGCTCGGGCGGCATCTTCCGCGACATGACGATCCACGATTTCGACATGGCACGCTTCCTGCTCGGGGAGGAGCCGGTTGCCGTGACCGCCACTGCCGCCGTGCTCGTCGACAAGGCGATCGGCGAGGCCGGCGACTATGACAGCGTTTCGGTCATCCTGCAGACGGCCTCCGGCAAGCAGGCGATCATTTCGAATTCGCGCCGCGCTACCTATGGCTACGATCAGCGGATCGAGGTTCACGGATCGAAGGGTGTCGTCTCAGCGGAAAACCAGCGCCCCGTATCGATCGAGATCGCCACCGGCGAAGGCTACACGCGTCCGCCGCTGCACGACTTCTTCATGACACGCTATACCGAGGCCTACGCAAACGAGATCGAGAGCTTCATCGCCGCGATCGAAAAGGGCGCGGAAATCACGCCCTCCGGCAAGGACGGGCTCGCGGCGCTGGCGTTGGCAGACGCGGCCGTGAAGTCGGTTGCCGAAAAGCGCCAGGTCAGTGTCGCCTGAGGCCGACACCTTCGACACAGGACAAAGCCGGGCTCGACGCTCGGCTTTGATTTTTCACGCAACGAAAATCACGCTTTGGCCGTCGCGCGCAGGCTGTTGGCTGGAACTCGGCGCACGCCCCGGGCGACCGGAGAGGAAGCCCTGTATCTGCCGGCATCCCTCTTCGACGATGATCTGCTTCTGCCGCTCTGTCTCGACACCTTCGGTCACCACCGGCAGGTTGAGGCTTTGGCCAAGGGCGATGATCGCGCGGATGATGGCATGCGCCGCAGGATCCTTGTCGAGAGCTGCCGTGAAGCTGCAATCGATCTTCAGCTTGTCGAATGGGAAGGTCTGGAGATTGCTGAGCGAGGAATGGCCCGTCCCGAAATCGTCCATGACGATTCGCACGCCGAGCAGCCGCAGCCGGACGAGCGTCGCCAGCACGTCGTCTCTGTTGTGCATCAGGGCTGCTTCGGTGATCTCCAGTTCCAGCCGGCGCGGCTCGAGACCGGTGCGCTTCAGAATCCCTTCGATCTGGTCAAAGAGGTTGGGAAGCAGAAACTGCACCGGCGATACATTGACTGAAATCGCCAGCGGCTCCTTCCACCGGACTGCTTCAAGGCAGGACTGTTCGAGCACCCACTCACCGATCTGGATGATCGAGCCGCTTTCCTCGGCAATTGGAATGAAGACACCGGGGCTGACGAGGCCGCGATCGGGATGCCGCCAGCGCAACAGCGCTTCATAGCCGACGACGCTGTCGTCACGAACATCGACGAGCGGCTGGTATTCGAGGAAAAGCTGACGCCGGACGACCGCGTGCCGAAGGTCGTTTTCCATCTGCCGGCGCGTGCGCACTGCTGCATCCATCTCGGAGTCGAAGAAGCAGGCAACGCCCTTACCGGTCCGCTTCGCCCTGTAGAGCGCCGTATCGGCATTGTTGCAAAGCCGGTCCACCGTCGCCCCATCGGTAGGATAAATCGCCACGCCGATGCTGACCCCGACAGCCATCGGATCACGGCTGGTGTCCATTTCCTCCGCGAAAAGCCTGAGAATGCGCTCCGACAATTGCCGTGCTGCCTCCGGCTGTCCGGCGGAAGGCTGGATGATCGCGAATTCGTCGCCGCCGAGCCGCGCGATCGTGTCGCCTTCCCCGCATGCTTTACGCAAGATGTCGGCCACCTTGCGCAGGATGCGATCACCTTCTCCGTGACCGAAAATATCGTTGACGGCCTTGAAGCGGTCGAGGTCGAGACAGAGGACGGCCAGCGGCTCGTTCCTCGCGCTCGCCACGGCGATCGCCTGCGCCATGCGGCGGTCGAACGAACTGCGGTTCGAAAGGTCCGTCAGCGCGTCATGATGCGCAAGGTGCTCGATCGTGCGTTCCGCCTCCTTGCGCTGACTGAGATCGCGCACGAAAATCACGTCGCACTCGCGGCCCCGGTATTCGATCGTGCGGCACGTGAATTCGACGGGAATTCGACTCCCGTCCGCGTGAAGCAATTCGAGTTCGCATGAGCCGCCGAACGCCCTACGCTCCGCCGGCCGCTCTCGATCCTGCGCGAAGAGCTCCGCAAGATTTCTCCTTGCCAGTTCGATTGCGCTCCGGCCGCAGAGATCGGCGAAACGCTCGTTCACATCGACGATTTCATCGCCGCTGACGATCATCATGCCTTCGAGCGACGCGTTGACGAGGCCCCGAAGATCGGTGAGGTGGCGGTCGAGAAAGAGCGCAACGAAAGCCATGAGGATGAGTGTCGTCGATGCGGCGATCACGCCGCCAGCCAGCCAAGCGGGATCGAATGCGTTGGTGGCGGCAACGTTCGGGTCCGGCACGAGGCCGACACCGCTCATCGACTTGAAATGCATCGTGCAAATCGCAAGCACGATCAAGACCGTCGACACGACCAGCCTGCGAATACCCCGCAGCGTCCGGAACGCATGAAGCGCGACGCCCGCGATCAGCGTGCCGAAGATGATGGCGGTCACGGTTGATCCAAGATCGTACGTGACCTTACCTTGCGTTTCCACCGCGCGCATGCCCGTGAAATGCATCGCTGCGATGCCGAGCCCGAGCAGGATGCCGCCGACGGCGAAGGCGTAACGGAAGGTTCCTGCCAGCGCCACGGTGAATGCAATCCAGGACGCCGCGATCGCCACCAGTACCGAGAGGGTCGTGCCTCGCACCTCATACGCGATCGGTATGCCGCCGTCGTAGGCGAGCATCGCAATGAAGTGTGTTGACCAGATGCCGACGCCCGACGCAAAGGCGGAGGCGACGGTCCATAGGCGTCGCTGGGTGCCCGCGCTGCGCTGCGCGCGCATGAGGAGCAGCATCGTGGCGACGCTGCCGGCAAGACAAACGATCGTGGCAACGGCGATCAGTCGCCAGTCATGATCATTGCGTATGCATGCAATCACTGAAAACATGGCTGCCCCCGTCAAGGACAGCTTTGCAAGGAGTCGCTAAATAACCGTAAATTGCAAAAGCACCAGAATTCGCCTGCAAAATTTTGGCGCCGAGCGACGCGGAATGCCGCGGCGATGCTCGAACTTAGCCGTGCCCACTGGCAATGTCGGCGTCGATCGTGCTGAGTGCGCGATGGAGATGACCATCGAAAACGAGCCGCTGCTCGTCAGCCGCCACCGCGATTTCCGGCAGTCCTTGCAGGCGCACCTGCAGGGACTGGGAGAGCCCCTCCTCCAAGCCCTTATGAAGGAGATCGAAGTAACGTGTCCCCGGCCCGGTGACGAAGATCGGCATCGGCTCGTAGAGGCTGAGCATGCGGGAGATGCCGTTGCCGAGAGCGATGCCCGCCTGGCGAAAGGCATAGCCGGCCATGCGGTGTCCCTGGCGCGCGCTGGTCGCGATCTTGTCCATCTCCGATAGCGGCACGAACTTCGCAGGGATCGTGTCGGAAGGCACCTCGAACGCCGTGCGCAGGATTCCGTAAAAACCCGCAGCCGCTTCGATGCAGCCATGGCCGCCGCACCGGCAAAGCCCGGCGGAACTCGTGTGCAGCATGTGCCCGAAATTCGGCGCCGAAACATCGAGGTCGCCGAAACGCCCTTTCCGAGCAAGGCCGAGGCCGATGCTGTGTCCGAGCGATATGGCCGCAAGCGCCTTGCAGTCTTCTCTCCCCTCCTCGGCTCGGACAGCGAGCGCCTGGGCAACCAGCAGCGTCTCGTTGCTGAGCATGATCTTGGCCCGCCAATCCGGGCGCAGCAGTTCTTCGAAATCGAGTTCCTCTCGGCCGAAAACCGGCGACCAGATCAGTCGCGCTCCATCAGCGGCAACAAGCCCCTTGCTGCTGATCGAGACGGCAAGCACGTCTTCCTTCGTGATGCGGGAGCGCTGGAGCAGCCGTTCAAGCGCGGCGGCGAATATCTGGCCGAAAGCCGCGGTTCCCTTCAGGTCATGATTTCTGGCCTCTTCGAACCGATCGAGCAGCGTGCCGCCGTAATCGACGAGCGAATACTGCACGATATCGGACGAAATGCGCACGACGATTACGTGGCCGCAGTCGCGTCGCGGCATGAAAAGCACACGCGGCCGGCCACGGCCGCCCTGAACATGCTGCTCGCTTCTGGCGATGATTCCGGCGCGTTCGAGTTCCGCGGTGATGGCGGAGACGGTAGCCGAGGCGAGAGCGGTCTCCGACGCGATTTCCGTGTGGGACAAGGAACCTTTCCGGCGGAGCGCCGCAAGGACAAGCGTGCTGTTCTGCTGACGTACAAGCTCAGTGCTGGACTTCGTCAGCATTACGCGTCCCTGTCGATGACGGATCCTTCAACCCCATGCCTCCTCCAAAGCACCTGTCGAACGGCAAGACAAGGCGCCGTGCATATTTCCATCGATCGCAGCCGGCTAACGATAAAAACATACAGCATTTCAAAGCGCTACAGCGACTTTCGCGCTTCGTAGAAAAGACTCACGGCGCTGCACGAGGCCTTGTTGACAGCCTGCTAAAACTCTGACATTTATTTTCTCGACTGTCGAGAAAAAAGTCCGCACTGGTTGCGGCGGGTTTGCGACAGCACTTCACGGTTGGCCGAGGAGGCGTGCGGGAGGTTCGTGCGCACGGCGCAACCACTTGGGAGGATGAAATGAAATCCGTTTTGAAGTTGATGGCGGGGGCTGCCATCATCGCGTCCATGCATTCGGCGGCGATCGCCAAGGATCTTGTCGTCGGCGTTTCCTGGTCGAACTTCCAGGAAGAGCGTTGGAAGACCGACGAGGCTGCCATCAAAGCCGCGCTTGAAGCTTCCGGCGACAAGTATATCTCTGCCGATGCCCAGTCTTCCGCCGCCAAGCAGCTCACCGACATCGAATCGCTGATCGCGCAGGGCGCAAATGCCTTGGTCGTGCTCGCTCAGGATTCCGACGCGATCGCCCCGGCGATCGAAAAGGCCACCGCAGAGGGCATCCCGGTCGTCGGCTACGACCGCCTGATCGAGAATCCGGCCGCCTTCTACATCACCTTCGACAACAAGGAAGTGGGCCGCATGCAGGCCCGCGAAGTCTTCAAGGTGAAGCCGGAAGGCAACTTCGTCTTCATCAAGGGCTCATCGTCCGACCCGAATGCCGACTTCCTCTTCGCCGGTCAGATGGAAGTGCTGAAGGAAGCGGTCGACGGCGGCAAGGTCAAGAATGTCGGCGAAGCCTACACCGACGGCTGGAAGCCGGAAAACGCCCAGAAGAACATGGAGCAGTTCCTGACCGCCAACGACAACAAGGTCGACGCGGTCGTCGCTTCCAACGACGGCACGGCCGGCGGCGCGATCGCCGCGCTTTCGGCACAGGGCCTCGCAGGCTCGGTTCCGGTCTCCGGGCAGGACGGCGACTTTGCGGCGCTCAACCGCGTCGCGCTCGGCACCCAGACGGTTTCCGTCTGGAAGGACGCGCGTGAGCTCGGCAAGAAGGCTGCTGAAATCGCTTCCGCCCTCGCCGCCGGCAAGACGATGGACGAGATCGAGGGCGTTCAAACCTTCAACGGCGGACCGAAGGGCGTTGCCATGAAGTCGGTCTTCCTGGCACCGCTTGCCATCACCAAGGACAATCTGAACGTCGTCATCGACGCCGGCTGGATTTCCAAGGACGCAGCCTGCCAGGGCGTTGCTGCCGGCACCATCGCCGCGTGCAACTGACGGCTCGGCATTTGAATTGACCTCAAGACGCCGCAACGTGAACCCGTTGCGGCGTTTGCTTGAAGTCGGGACGCTCTTCGCATGCGGGTGATAAGATCGCGGCAACGCGGCGCGAAAACAAACCGCATGAGCAAATGGAAATAGTGGGGGACGGCGGCCATGGCCGACACGACAAATACCGCACATTTTAATCGCGCGCGCAGCGCGGCTGAGAATCCGGTGAAGCGCTTCTTCCGCGCCACCGAAATCGACACCCGCCTGCTCGGCATGGTCGGCGCGATGCTAATCATCTGGATCGGCTTCGACTTCCTGTCCGGCGGCCTGTTCCTCACGCCGCGAAACCTCTGGAACCTTTCGGTGCAGACCGCCTCGGTCGCCGTCATGGCAACCGGCATGGTTCTCGTCATCGTCACGCGCAACATCGATCTGTCGGTCGGCTCCATCCTTGGCTTCGTCGGCATGATCATGGGCGTGCTGCAGGCCGAACTGCTGCCGCAGGTCCTCGGCTTCAACCATCCCGCCACGTGGATCATCACGCTGCTTGCCGGCCTTTCGCTCGGGGCCGCGATCGGCGCGCTCCATGGCATGATCATCGCTTTCCTGAATGTGCCGTCCTTCATCGTCACGCTCGGCGGGTTGCTCGTCTGGCGCGGCGCCACCTGGTTCGTGACCAGCGGCCGCACGGTCGCGCCGATGGACGCCACCTTCCGCCTGATGGGCGGCGGCACCGAAGGGTCGATCGGCGCGACAGCAAGCTGGATCGTCGGCTTCCTTGCCTGCCTCGCGATCGTCGCCAGCATCATCAACGCCCGCAAGCAGCGCAAGCGCTTCGGCTTTCCCCGCCGTCCGGTCTGGGCCGAGTACTTCCTGTCGGGAGTTGGCTGCGCCCTCGTTCTCGGCGCCGTTGCGATCGTAAACAGCTACCCCTGGCCGACCAACATCGCCCGCAGATACGCCGAAGCCAACGGCATCAGTTGGCCCGAAGGCGGCCTCTTCATCGCCCATGGCATCGCCATTCCGGTGCTGATCGCGATCGTCATCGGCATCGTCATGACCTTCATCGCCACCCGCCTGCGCTTCGGCCGCTACGTCTTCGCGATTGGCGGCAATCCCGAAGCGGCCGAACTCGCCGGCATCAAGACGCGGTGGGTCACCGTCCGGATCTTCGCGCTGATGGGCATGCTCTGCGCCGTCGCTGCCGCGATCTCAACCGCGCGCCTCAACGCCGCCACCAATGCCCAGGGCGAGCTCGACGAACTCTACACGATCGCCGCGGCGGTCATCGGTGGCACCTCGCTTGCCGGCGGCATGGGCACGATCGCCGGCGCCATGCTCGGCGCACTCGTCATGCAGTCGCTGCAGTCCGGCATGGTGCTGCTCGGCATCGACAGCCCGCTGCAGCGGATCGTCGTCGGTGTCGTGCTGGTCACCGCCGTCTGGCTCGACACCGTCTACCGCGCCCGCGCAAAATAATCAGGAGTACGAATGATGAGTGAACAACGCACTCCGCTTGTGGAAATGAAGAACATTTCCATCTCCTTCGGCGGTATCCACGCGGTGGACAACGCTTCCGTCGATCTCTATCCGGGTGAAGTCGTGGCGCTCCTCGGTCACAACGGCGCCGGCAAGTCGACGCTGATCAAGATCCTCTCCGGCGCCTACAGACGCGATGCCGGCGAGATCCTGATCAATGGCGAACCGGCGGACATCCACAATCCGCGCGACGCCAAAAAATACGGCATCGAGACGATCTACCAGACGCTCGCCGTCGCCGACAATGTCGATGCTGCCGCCAATCTTTATCTCGGCCGAGAGCTCCGCACCCCCTGGGGAACGCTCGACGACGTGGCTATGGAGGCAAAGGCGCGCGAGGTCATGGGCCGCCTCAACCCGAATTTCCAGCGCTTCAAGGAGCCGGTGAAGGCGCTCTCCGGCGGCCAGCGGCAGTCCGTGGCGATTGCGCGGGCGATCCTCTTCAACGCCCGCATCCTGATCATGGACGAGCCGACGGCGGCCCTCGGACCGCAGGAGACCGCGCAAGTCGGCGAGCTGATCAAGCAATTGAAGCGCGAAGGCATCGGCATCTTCCTGATCAGCCACGACATCCACGACGTCTTCGACCTCGCCGATCGCGTCTCGGTGATGAAGAACGGTCAGGTCGTCGGCCACGCCCGCACCGAGGACGTCACCAAGGACGAGGTGCTCGGCATGATCATCATGGGCAAGGTGCCGCCAAAGGCGATCCCCGGCCCCGGCGCCATGCAAATGGCCTGAGCCCAGAGCCCTGCAAACACCGCGAATGCCGCGTCCCCGGACGCGGCATTTTTTCTTCGCGGACGTCCCCTACCCGAGCGGCACTGCCGCCCGACGCCAACAGCGAACGCAAATTTCCGCTGCAAACTCCTTCAATCACCATTGAAGCGGCGCGCAAGCTAGGCTAAGAACCGCTCACAGCCTGCTTCGGCGGCCCTGCCGCCAACGGATGCACCCGTAGCTCAGCTGGATAGAGTGTTGGATTCCGATTCCAAAGGTCACAGGTTCGAATCCTGTCGGGTGCGCCATTTTTTCGTCCATCGAATGGCTTCCAAAGAACTCCTCCTGCCGTCTCGCCGTTTGGCTAGCGCGCGAATGCGTCGGGCACTTGGACGGCCGCTTGGGGGTGCATCCACAGCGGCTCCCAAACATGGCCGTCGAGATCCTCGAAGCAGCGGCTGTACATGAAAGCCGTATCCTGCGATTTTTCCCGCGCCTCGCGTCCACCGGCCACCACCGCCTTTTCGGTGATCCGATCCACCGCCTCGCGGCTCTCTTGCGAAATGACGAGCAGCATTTCGCACGTCGAATGCGCATCCGCGATCCGCTTCGACGTGAACTGACTGAACTTCTCGTGCGTTAACAGCATCGCGAAGGTTGTGTCGGAGAACACCATGCACGCGGTGGTCTCGTCCGTGAACTTGGGTTGGTAACCGCGCCGATCGCCTCGTAAAAGGCCTTGGACTTAGGAAGGTCGGCGACCGGCAGATTGACGAAGATCCTACGGGGCATGATTTCCTCCCGAAGAGAACAGTGTGGCGATCGTGAATGATCAGCCGGGCCGGTCGCGCCTCTCAAAGCCTAGCACCGGGATTGTCAGCATCCAAATCCAGAGACGCGGCTGTAGCGGGGTTGTTGTCGCACCATAGGTAGATCGCGGAATATAAAGTGCGCACAAGTTCACCGCTTGAAATTACATTAGCGCTAATGTAATTTGCCGCCATGAGCAATAAACAGATGCCGGGTCTCGGCGAACTGCTCCGCTACGTTGGAGAACTGGTCGATCAGGGTGCGGAGGAAGAGTACCGCGCCATGAGCCTCCCTTATCGCGCCAGATACACCCCGGTCATGCGAGCGCTTGCAGCGGGCGCAGAAACCGTGACCGAAATCACCGCCCGCAGCAGCCTCACCCAGGGCGCGATCAGTCAGTCGGTCAGGCTGATGGAAGTCGATGGCCTGGTGGCACGCCATGGCTTGGAGGATGGACGCAAGAACGGTGTTCATCTGACGTCGCGCGGTCAGGAACTGCTGAAGAGGCTCGAGCCCCACTGGGCGATCACCTTCACAGCCATAGGCGCGTTGGAAAAGGAGATCGGCCATCCGCTTCTTGAGGTGCTGGCAAAAACCGCGCGCGCACTGGAACAGCAGGGATTTTCCGCCCGACTGAGGGCCGCCGCACACCACGCAAACGAGGATCACGTCGATGCGGAATGATACCGAGCCGCGCAAGAACTGGTTCGATGCAGGAGGCAGCGCCTATGCGCAGTTCAGGCCGGAGTACCCCGCCGGTCTGTCGACGTTTCTTGCGGGGGTTTCCCCCGCCCGTGAGTTGGCCGTCGATGTCGGCTGCGGCAATGGGCAACTGACCCGGCAGCTGGCGCCCTATTTCGACAGCGTGCTAGGGCTCGACTCCAGCGAAGACCAGATCGCCAACGCGCAGGCTGAGGACAAGGTGCGATATCTTTGCGCACCGGCCGAGAGACTGCCGCTTGCGGACAACACGGCCAGCCTTATCACGGCAGCACAGGCGGCACACTGGTTCGATCTCCCGACCTTTTATGCCGAGGCCCGCCGGATCGCCGTCGAGAACGCCGTGATCGCGCTCATCAGCTATGGGATCCTGCGGCTGGAACCGGACGATCTTCAGGAGCGGTTCATTGATTTTTACCGCAACGAGATCGGCCACTATTGGCCGCCGGAGCGCAAGCTGGTGGACACCGGCTACGCCGGTATCAGCTTTCCTTTCGATGAGCGCGCAGCACCAGAGATGGAGATCTACAGGGCCTGGGAGCTCGGCGATTTTCTTGGTTACCTTTCGACGTGGTCCGCCGTGCGCTACGTCAACGACGCCGGACGCGAAGACATTCTCACTGCCTTCGTGCGGGATATTTCCGAACTCTGGGGCGACCCGACGAAGAAACGGCCGGTGTCGTGGCCCATCAACATGAGATTGGGGACGATATGAGCGATACCAGGGAACTGCCGATACTCGAGGCTGGCCTGCGCCATAGCGAACGGCTGGCCGTGACCCCATTTCACACCGTGCCCGAGGTCGATGATGCCTGGCCGGGCTTCAGGGACATGCCGCCTGTGTTCGCAACAGCAATGATGATCGGCTTCATCGAACAGACCTGCATAGAAGCGTTGCGTCCCTATCTCACCGACGAACAACGCACCGTTGGCACCCATGTCGATATCAGCCATGTAGCGCCAACACCCGTTGGCATGTCCGTCACGGCGGATGTCGAACTGATCGCGGTCGACGAAAGGTCGCTTCTCTTCAAAATCTCCTGCTGCGATGAAGCCGGTCTGATCGGCGAAGGAACCCATCGTCGTGCCATCATCGACCTGAACCGGTTTACCCGGCGATTGGCTGACAAGGCCGTCCAGGCGAGATAGTTGACATTGTCAGGCATTACATGACAAAGTCAGCGATATATCTGACAACGTCAACTAAATGAGTATTCGATGCCGCAGGTCGATCAGGAAGATTATGTGGCCGCGGTGCGCCGCTTCAGCCGCTTCTACACACGCCGCATCGGTCTGCTGCACGAAGGCCTGCTTGGCGGCCCCCTGTCGCTCGCCGAAGGCCGCCTCGTCTACGAGCTGGCGCAGCGCAAGACATCCATGGCCAAGGAGCTTGGCGCCGAGCTCGAACTCGATTCCGGATATCTTAGCCGGCTCTTGCGGGGCCTTGAAGAGCGCGGTCTAGTCTCGAAAAGCCCGTCGCAGGAGGACGGCCGGCAGGTTCTGATCTCGCTGACCCCAGCGGGCCGCGAGAGCTTCGCCACCATCGACGCCCGTTCGCGCGACGAAGTGAGCGCCATGCTCATTCGCCTCTCACTGCCCGAGCGGCGGAAGCTCGCGACGGCACTTGCCGAGGCCGAGCGCCTGCTCGGGGGTCCGACACCGGAGCCTGCTCGCGTCCCCTATATCCTCCGCACACATCAGCCCGGAGACATGGGTTGGATCGTCCATCGCCATGGAGTGCTCTATTCCGAGGAATACGGATGGGACGAGAGGTTTGAGGCCCTCGTCGCCCAGATCACGGCCGATTTCATTCAAAACTTCAAGCCGAACCGCGAGCGTTGCTGGATCGCCGAGCGCAACGGCGAGATCGTCGGTTCTGTCTTCCTGGTTGAAGAATCGGCGGCAGTCGGCAAGCTGCGCCTCCTCTACACCGAGCCGAGCGCAAGAGGTCTCGGGATCGGCCGTCGGCTCGTCGAGGAATGCATCCGCTTTGCGCGACAGGCGGCCTATTCGAAGGTCACCCTCTGGACCAATGACATCCTGACCGCCGCAAGGCACATCTACCAAACAACGGGCTTTCATCTCGTGCACGAGGAGAAGCACCATAGCTTCGGGCACGATCTGGTCGGGCAGAATTGGGAACTGGTGCTGTGACGGCTCCGCGGCGCTGCCCTGCGCCGCGTCATACACGCGCGGTCGGCCCCGAAACCGCCAGTTCGGCGTCCGGTTGCGAGTCCGGAGATCGTGACCCTTATGACGGATGGCTGAAGCGGGCGACCTGCGCATCCTTCATCAGGCTGCGGAAGTTTTGTCCGCTGACATGCACCAGTGTTTTGTGGTCGCCGCCTTCGAAATAGACGTCGCTGACGTTGCCGAGACTTTCGTCCAGGACCACCGGCACATTGTAGGCCGATCCGATGGGCGGCACCGCTCCGGTGTCGCAGTCGGCGAAAAGCGTGCTGACCTCCTCCTCCGAGGCGAGGCCAAGGCGCCTGTTCATCACGTCCTGCAACGTGGAGAGCTCGATCCGATGCGTGCTCGGAACAACGGCGAGAAAGTATCCCATTTCGTGATGCACGACCACGGACTTGGCCAGCCTGCTACCCGGAACATGCGCCGCCTGCGCCGACTGGCTGGTGGTTGCCGTGCGGTGATGAGCGACGGTGTCATAGGCCACACCCTCGCCTTCGATGTAGTCCTGAAGCTTTCTTGCGATCGTCATCGTAGGCACCCTCAATGTTGCGTAGTGACGTATCAGGAGAGATATTTTCCTCTCATCACCTGCGAAGTCAACGACGAATGGTCGTGGCAGCCGCCGGCACGACTTCAATTCTACAGGCGCCACGACAGCGCCACGCGTCATTTCAGGCGCGCAAAGAACGCTGCAGCGGTATTCGCAAAAGCAAAGGCCGGTGACCGCTTCGCGCAGCCACCGGCCTTCAGATCTTTGAAACTACGCAATTCCGCCGGTCGTTAGGCGGATGCACTTTCCTTCGGAAAATCCGTCGACACCGCGAGTTCCCGCCAAGCCGCGAGTTCGCCTGCCACATGCGCGTTCTTGGCTTCAATTGCGGCAACCGTGTCGCTTCCGAACGGCATGCGCAGCGGCGGGTTGTCGGCATGGGCGAGTTCGACCATGGCCTTTGCAAGCCTTGCCGGGTCGCCGGGTTGAGCATGGTTTGCCGTCTTGGCGAATTCACGCATGGCGCCAACGGTCTCGCTATAGTCCGAGATCGACAGCGGGCTCACCGCCAACGACTGCTCGTCCAGGAAGTCGGTGCGGAAGAAACCCGGCTCGACCACCGTCGCCTTGATGCCGATCGGCGCCAATTCCTGCGCAAGAGCCTCGGTAAGCCCCTCGATCGCGAATTTGGTCGAACCGTAGACGCCCCAGCCGGTAAAGGCGGTATAGCCGCCGATCGACGAGATGTTGATGATATGGCCCGAGCGCTGGCTCCGCATCTGCGGCAGCACAGCACGGGTGACGGCGAGAACGCCGAAGACATTGGTGCGATAGATCTTCTCGATTTCGTCCGCGGTTGCCTCCTCGACGGCTCCGAGCAAGCCGTAGCCGGCATTGTTGAGCAGGACGTCGATCCGGCCGAAGTGCTCTACCGCTGCCGCGGCTGCCGCCCGGGCCTGTTCCTCATTGGTGACGTCGAGGGCCAACTTAAGCAGATTTTCGTGCTGGCCGAGGGTATCGAGGGATTCGACGCGGCGCGCCGTGGCAACCACCGCATCTCCGGCACTGAGTGCCTCCTTCGTGATCAGCGCGCCGAAGCCGCGGGAGGCACCTGTGATGAACCAGATACGCATGGAAATATCCTTTCCTTGAGTTGAGTTGGATGTTCTCTTCGAGTTTCAATCAGTTCGATTCGGCGGCCGGGAAGTCGGCCCCTTCAGTCACTTCGGCCCAGGCATCGAAATCCTTGCGCAAGGCATCGAGCTTCGCCCGAGCGCCGGCGAGAGCCTCGCGGCCGAGCAGCAGCCGCAGCGGCGGTTCGGCGGCATTGACCGCCATGACGATCGCACGCGCGGCCCGTTCGGGATCGCCGGGCTGCTTGCCCCTGTAACCCCTGATCCGGCGCCAGACGGCACCCGCCGTGTCCTCGTAGTCGTTGATCGAGACGGTGGCCTCGCCGGCGGAGCGTCCCGCCCAATCGGTGCGGAAGGGGCCGGGCTCGACAATGAGCACCTTGATGCCGAGTGGCTCGGTCTCTTTCGACAGCCCCTCGGATAAGGCTTCGACAGCGAATTTCGAGGCCGCGTAGAAGCTCAGCGACGGTACCGACCGCAGCCCGCCGATCGAAGAAATGTTGACGATCGTGCCCGAGCGGCGCCGGCGCATGCCAGGCAGGGCCGCGCGCGTCATGTTGGCGAGGCCCCAGACATTCACCTCGAACATGGCGCGGACCGCATCCATGTCGCTCTCCTCGAAGGCGCCGAAGTAACCGACACCGGCATTATTGACGAGAACGTCGATATGGCCGAAGCGCTGCTCGGCGGCGCGCGTCGCCAAGGCAATTTCGTCTGTTCTCGTCACGTCAAGCGCGAGAGCGAGCGTGCGGTCCGGCGCGAGGGCCGATAGATCGGCAACCTGCGCCGCATCACGAGCGGTGACGACGACATTGTGGCCGAGCGCGATGACGTGCTCTGCGAGCGCGCGGCCGAAACCGGTCGAGCAGCCTGTGATGAACCATGTCTGTGCCATTGCGAACTCCTTCCTTGATCGGATGAGGATCAGGTCCTCGAGGCCGGGGCCGACTTGCCCGTGGCGACAAGGGGAGAATGGCGCAATTCGATTTGCGTGATTAGAATGGAAATTCTCTCAATAATGCTGAGTAAGATTCATCTATGCGCGCAACCGATCTGTCAGAACTTGCGGCCTTCGACGCCGTCGCCCGACACCGAAGCTTCCGGAAGGCGGCTGAGGAACGTGGGGTTACGGCCTCGGCGATCAGCCACGCCGTCAGCAACCTGGAGGAACGGATCGGGCTTCGGCTGCTCAATCGCACGACCCGCAGCGTCTCGCTGACCGATGCCGGCACGATGCTTCAAGCGCATCTCACCCCGGCCTTCGGTGAGATCGGATCGGCGCTCGACGCACTCAACAGGTTTCGCGACACGCCGTTCGGCAAGGTGCGCATCAATGTCCCGAATTCGATCGCGCCTTTCATCCTGGGACGCGTGATGGGGCCGCTCATCCGGGACAACCCCAATCTGCAACTCGAGATCTCCGCGACCGACCGGCTGGTGGATATCGTCGAGGAAGGTTTCGATGCCGGCGTCCGCCTCGGCGAGAGCCTTCGGGAAGGCATGGTGGCGGTGAAGATCAGGCCTCGGCTGCGCTTCGCGGTCGTGGGCGCGCCGGACTACTTCCGCGAACGGAGCATTCCGCAGACGCCGCATGAACTGAAGGACCATGTCTGCGTCCAGAACATGTATCCGAGCGGTGTGCGCTACCCCTGGGAATTCGAACACGGCGGCGAGGCTGTCGCATTCCACCCGAGCGGACCGATCGCGCTCGAAGATGAGGAACTCATGGTCCAAGTGGCGCTCTCTGGCGTGGCGCTCGCCTATGTCTGGGAAAACCGCGCACAACGCGAGATCATCGACGGCAGGCTGATCCGCTGCCTCGATGAATGGTGCCCGCCGGAGGACTGGTTTTATCTCTACTATCCGAGCCGCCGAAACATTTCCGCCGGGCTGCGGGCCGTGATCGAGGCGATGCGGGTGTGACCGTCGGGAGTCAAACCGGCAGATGCGCCGCCCCGTAATTCCGCAGATACTTCATCCCTGTATCGCACATCACCGTGACGATGGTCGCGTCTGACCCGAGCCGTTCGGCCAGTCGCAGTGCTGCGATAACGTTGGCGCCGGTCGAAGTGCCGGCAAACAACCCCTCCTCGCGGGCGAGTCGCATCGCCATCGCGATTGCTTCGCCTGTCGAGACTCGCTCGATCTCGTCAGCAAGGTCGTGGCGCCAGAGCGGCACGACGAACCCGGCGCCCACGCCATCGATCTTGTGTGCACCGGGCTCGTCGCCCGACAGAACCGCGGATTCCGATGGTTCCACGGCGATGACCCGAACCTGCTCGTTGTGCCGGCGCAAGCCTTCGCCGATGCCACGGAGGGATGCAGCCGTTCCCACGCTCTGGACAAAACCGTCGATGCGCCCCGCCGTATCGGCCCAGATTTCCTCCGCCATCGCATGATAGGCGACGATCTGGTCCTCGTTCTTCATCTGGTCGGCCCAAAAGGCTCCGATCTCGAGCGCAATGATGCGCGCCGCCTCGATCATGTCTCGCGTCAGCTTTCCCGTCATCCGGCCGCCATCACTCGGCACGATTTCAAGCTTGGCGCCGAGGATTTTCATGTGGTCAAGCTTTTCCTGGGCGAAGGCATCGGAGGTCACAACATAGAGCGGATGGCCTTTCACGGCGCAGACCAGCGACAGCGACACACCCGTGCTGCCACCGGTATATTCGACGACCGCTCCGCCCGGCTTCAGGCGCCCGTCCGCCTCCGCCGCCTCAATCATGGCGAGTGCCATGCGGTCCTTCATGCTGCCGGTGGGGTTCTCGCTTTCGAGCTTCAGCAAGATGCGCGCGCCGTTTTCAGGAACGATATTCCGGAGCGCCAGCAGCGACGTGTTGCCAATGCAGTGCAAGATGTTCCGCCGAAACTCGCTCATGGCGATTGGTTCCCTCCCCGCCCCCCTTCGAGCCATGCCTTCAGCGCCACCGCATTATTCCTCTCCGCATTCCGCGCTGCATAAAGCAACGTCACAGGCCCTTTTGCGAGATGCTCCTGAAGCTCCTGAACCGCCGTCTGGGCCGCCGCTTCCTCCAGTTCCGCCGCATAGGTTGTGCAGAAATCTTCCCAGGCATCCGGCTTGCCATGGAAGCGTTTGCGCAAGGCATCGCTCGGCGCGATGTCCTTCAGCCAGAGATCGACCCCGGCCCTGTCCTTAGCGATGCCGCGTGGCCAAAGCCGGTCGACGAGGATGCGCGTGCCGTCGCTCGCCTCCGGCGCCTCGTAGACACGCTTCAATTTCAGCAAGGTCATCAGAAAAGCTTTCCATGTATCTACATACTATGTATATGCATACAATTATGGGAAAGACGAAGCAACCGCCAAAATCGCTCCGCAGCGACGCCATTACCCTGGTAGACACCTGCGCCGGTCTGAACAGCCGGCTCGCTGCCCGGCGCATTACCCAGTTCATGGATCGCGAAATGGCGGGATGCGGACTCAGCGTCGCGCAACTCGGTCTGATGGCGCAGATCGCGGCGGCATCCGACGACACGCTCGGCGCCCTGGCGCGGCGCAGCGGGCTTGACCAATCCACCCTTTCGCGGAACCTGCGCACGCTCGAGAATGAAGGCTTGATCGAGATCGCCGTGGTCGAGGCCGATTTGCGTCGCCGCGCCGTGTGGCTGACAGAGGCCGGCGCTCAAAGGCTTGAGGCGGCAATCCCGGTCTGGCGTCACGCCCAGGAAAGGCTGGCCGCGCACTTTTCCCACGACCTCGCACGCCGTCTGGCGGAAGAGACGGAGGCGTTAATCAGAGGTTGAACGCGGCTCGCCGAGCTCACGCTCCATGAAGACGATATGGGGCATGAGGTCATCCGGATATTGATCGTAGGGAGCACAGTCGCGGAACCCGAGCGACTTGTACAAGGCGATCGCCTCCGTCAGGCGGCTGGCCGTGTCGAGCCGCATCAGCGTATAGCCGTCGGCGCTCGCCGCAGCCATGATCGCCTCGCCCAGCCGCCTGCCGATGCCATGCCCCTGAAAGCGCGCCGGAACGAAAAGCCGCTTCATTTCACAAATCTCGTCGGAAAGCCTGCGGTAGGCGCACGCGCCATGGATCTGGTCGCCGATTGCGGCAAGAAGCATTTTTCCGTTCGGTGGCCCGTACGCCGCCGGCAAATTCTGTAGTTCGGCGTCGAGCGATTGATGGCCGAACGCCGCGTCCACAAACCAGCGGTCATGCGCGTAGCGAGCCCGGCACCAGTCCGTATACTCCCGGATCAGTGCGCCAAAGGCGCCGTAGTCGTCAGCCGACACTGCTGTGCGGATGGTTAGCTGCATAGCGCGTTTCGGATTCCTCTGAACGCCGCATAGTGTGAAACTTACGCAGAGGCCGAGGCCTCACCCTCCCGAAGCACTACTCGCCAGGCCGCGATGATCGCGTCTGCCGCAACATTCCCGGCGAGATCGTCGGTCTACCACGAGATCACCGATACCCGCATGACCTTGCGACCACGCCAGATGGCGCCGCCGCAGAAGCAGACACCGTCGGCCTGTATCCGCTCGATCGTCCGCTGCGTGAACCGGTCGGCCTCGTCGTCCGGGTGTTTCGCACCGAACCGCACGAGGATCTGGTTGAGCACCACGTCGTTCAGTACCGCGATTCCCTCCACCGACCTCAGCCTTTCGGCCATTGCATGGGCGATCCGGCAGTGACGTTCGACCATGGCGGCGATCCCGTCACGCCCGAGATGCTTGATCATTGCCCAGGTGGCAAAGCCGCGCGCACGACGCGACAATTCGGGCACGAAATGGCTCGGATCCCGCTCGCCCTCGTAGCTCGGTGGCAGGTAGCTCGCCGCGATCGTCATCGCACGGCGATGCGCCTCTTCGTCGCGAACGATGGCATAGCCGCAGTCATAGGGCGTCTGCAGCCATTTGTGACCGTCGGTCGCCCACGAATCGGCGCCGTCGACGCCCTTGGCGAGTCCGCTTCTCTGCGGGCAGGCGCGCGCCCAAAGGCCGAACGCGCCGTCGACATGAACCCAGGCACCGATGTCCCTGGCGATAGGGATGATGCGGTCGAAATCATCGAATGCACCGGTATTGATCTGCCCCGCCTGAAGGATGGCAATGCAGGGGCCGGAAACCTTGCCAGCCGCATCGACGAAATCGGACACCACAAGGCGGCCGGCATCATCGGTCTTCACGCGGACAACCCGGTCGTGCCCGAGGCCGAGAAACTGCAGAGCAGAGAAAACCGTGGCATGGGCATCATCCCCAATCAGGACAGTGATTGGCGGTGCGCCGAACAGGCCCTGCCCTTCGACATCCCAGCCAGCCTTTCGCAGCACATCGCCGCGTGCTGCGGCGAGGCAGACAAAGTTGGCGACCGTCGCGCCGGTAACGAAACCGATGGAACTCTCTCTCGGCAGATCGAGAAGGTCGAGCAGCCAGTTGCCGGCAACCGCCTCGGCGGCTGCGGCAGCCGGTGTCGCGTGGTGGTTGCCGCTATTCTGGCCCCAGGCGCTCGTCAGCCAGTCGGCGGCGACACCCACCGGATGCGACCCGCCGATGACCCAGCCGAAGAAGCGCGGACCCGTCATCGTGTGAAGTCCCGGCTCCGCCTTCGCCACAAGCTCGTCGATGACACCAGGACCGGCGCACCCCTCAATCGGCAGCGGCTCGCGAAATTCCTCCAGTGATGCGAGATAGGAAACCCGCGGTTTTTGCGGAATCTCGGATGTCCCATCGCGGAAGCGCACGGCATGTTCTGCCGCGCGCCGAAACAGGCCATCGACCGACCGTTCCCCCATGTAACCCCCTCCCTGCCAGGACGCCACATCGCCCTCGGCCAATCACAGTGGCAACTCCCTATGTCACTTGTTCTGCCGTTACGACAATCGACCGGCCCCGCGCTTGTTCACGCATGGCCGAAGCCTGCCTTCTATCGAGGCGGAGATTATGCCGCCCCTCGTTCCTCGATCGGCCTCACGTTCTGGTTCATGCGGAACAGGTTTTGCGGATCGTATCGCCGCTTGACCTCGACAAGCCGCCCGTAATTGCTGCCATAGGCGGTCTCGACGCGGTCGACCTCGTCGGCCGGCATGAAATTGATATAGGCCGTTCCGGCCGCATAAGGTTTGGCCGCCTCGAAAAGACGGCGCGCCCAGTCTATGCAGACCTGGTCCATTTCCGGTTCGCGCCACCGGGCATGAACGTTCATGACGAAATGGGAACTGCGCTGTGGGAAAGCTGTCTCCTCTGCAGCGACGCGGCCGGCCGCACCGCCGACGTGGCCGATGAAGATTTCGCATTCCGGTCCCGGCAATTGACGAATGGCTTCCAGCAGGATGCCGATCGTCGTATCGGACAGTTCCATGAAATCATGGCTCTTCCAGTAGTTGCGAGCGCCTGGCGTGAGCAAAGGATCGAACGCCTGCTGCCAACCTACGAAAGGACTGGGACCAACGACATCGGCGATCGGATTGCCGATCGCGCGCAAGGCAGCGGTTGCCTGCCCCCCGGCCGCGATATCGCCGGAGTAGCACATGGCCAGAACGAGAATTTCCTTCCCGTGCCATTCCTCTGGAAGGAACGGCAGCGGCGGCGCCTGCCGCATCACTGCCCAGCAGGTAAGTTCGTCGGGCGCCGTCTCGAGCGCCTCGCGGTATTGCTGAAGGACCGCTTGCGCATCCGCGAAGGGGTGAACGACGAGACCCGCGAGGACCTGTGTGTCAAGTTCGTGGAGTTGGAATTCGAAAGCCGTGACGACGCCGAAATTCCCCCCGCCGCCGCGTAGCGCCCAGAACAGGTCGCGATGCTCCGTAGGGCTGGCGCGCACAAGCTCGCCATTCGCCGTCACCACATCGACCGAAAGCAGGTTGTCCAAGGTCAATCCGAACTTGCGCGTGAGCCACCCGAAGCCGCCGCCAAGGGTCAAGCCGGCAATGCCGGTTGTCGAATTGATGCCGGTCGGAAGCACCAGCCGGAAAGCCTGGGTTTCCTTGTCGACATCGGCGAGCGTCGCCCCCGGCTCGACCCATGCCCGCTTCGTCGCGACGTCAACGCGCACCGACTTCATCGGCGACAGATCGATCATCAGGCCGCCGTCACAGACGGCGTTGCCGGCGATGTTATGCCCGCCGCCGCGCACGGCAACGAGCAGGCCGTTTTCGGCCGCGAAACGAACCGCATTGACGACGTCGGCGGCTCCGGCGCATTGCACGATGAGCGCGGGCTTGCGGTCGATCATCCCGTTCCAGATCGTACGCGCCTCGTCATAGGGCGCGTCGTTCTCGGTGAGCACGCGGCCGCGCAATTGCCCCGCCAGCGCATCGACTGCTTCCGCCTTAACCGTCGTCTTTCCCGCTTGCAGATTGGTGAGGCTCATATCGTTCATGATTCGCTCCTCCCACGGTGAACCATGCCCCAGCGCCCGGCATTCTGCGCCTTTCCCCAACCCCGCGCAAGCAGCCGGGGCGGCTGCATCAACGGGCCTCAACGCGCCCAATGGTTGCAAATTTTACCGAAATACGCCAAGGAGCGCCGGCGGCGCGCGGACGCCTCCGCGGTCCGTGGCGAATCCTCAGATGATGCATGTCGCCCAAAAGTGTGCAGCGGTTTTGGGACAACGACATGCATAAAAGCAATGACCTAAGCGCGTGCGACGCGCTTTAGGACGTCACCAATCAAGCCCCGGGCAAGGCTGGAATACGAGAAAAGCGGAGCGCAAGTGCGCACGTTGGAGGCAGATCGGGCATGAAAGTCGTCATTCTCGCCGGTGGATACGGCACGCGCATCTCCGAGGAGAGCCACCTGCGACCCAAGCCCATGATCGAGATCGGCGGCCGCCCGATCCTCTGGCACATCATGAAGATCTATAGCCATTTCGGCTTTTCGGATTTCGTGATCTGCCTTGGCTACCGCGGCTACATGATCAAGGAGTATTTCTCCAATTACATCCTGCACTCCTCGGACGTCAGCTTCAACATGGCGACCGGAGAGACAGTTTATCATACCAGCAAGGCAGAACCCTGGCGGGTAACTCTTGTCGAGACCGGCGCGGAGTCGATGACCGGCGGGCGCTTGAAGCGCGTCGCCGATTATCTCGGCGATACCTTCTGCCTCACCTACGGCGATGGCGTCGCTGACATCGACATCCGCGCATTGACCGATTTCCACCGCCGGCATGGACGAGATGCGACCGTGACGAGCGTCGTGCCCCCGGGACGATACGGCGCGCTCGCGATAGACGCTGGCCGGGTCCACAGCTTTACCGAAAAGCCTGCAGGCGACAACGGCCGCATCAATGGTGGCTTCTTCGTGCTCAACCGTGCCGTGCTCGATCGCATCGAAGGCGATCACACGCCTTTTGAAGACGGGCCGCTCGAAGGCCTGGCGCAGGACGGCCAGTTGATGGCTTTCCCGCATGACGGCTTCTGGCGTCCGATGGACACGCTGCGCGACAAGAACCAACTCGAAGAGCTCTGGCAGCAGAACCGCGCGCCCTGGAAGGTCTGGTCATGACCCGGCTGCCTGATCCAGAGTTCTGGGCGGGAAAACGCGTCCTTCTCACCGGCCATACGGGCTTCAAGGGCAGTTGGGCTGGACTATGGCTGCGACAGATGGGGGCGCATGTCACAGGTTACGCCCTGCCGCCGGTCTCCCAACCCTCACTGCACGCCCTGCTTCATCCGGGCGAATTTCCAGACGGGCAGCTCGGAGACATTCGCGATAGCGAGGCGCTTGCCGAGACTCTGCGGACGAGCGAGCCGGAAATCGTTCTGCACATGGCGGCACAGCCGCTGGTGCGGGAAAGTTATGCGGCGCCCGCCGAAACCTTCGACGTCAACGTCATGGGTACCATCCGACTTCTGGAAGCCGCCCGCGCCGCGCCGTCGGTCAAGGCTATCCTCGTGGTGACGACGGACAAGGTCTATCGCAACGACGAGAGCGGCCGGCACTTTCGGGAAACCGATACGCTCGGCGGCCACGATCCCTATTCGGGCTCGAAGGCCGCGTGCGAGATCGCGGTCGCGACCTGGCGCAGTTCCTATTTCAGCGAGCGCGGCATCCGCATCGCCACCGCACGCGGCGGTAACGTGATCGGCGGCGGCGACTTTTCGACCGACCGGTTGGTGCCCGATATCGTGCGGGCAGCGCTTTCAGGTGAAAGACTCCATATCCGCAGTCCGGCGGCGACGCGCCCGTGGCAGCATGTACTTGACTGTCTCAACGGCTATTTCCTGTTCGCCGAATCGCTCTACAAGGGCGAAGCCAGCGTCGATGCACTGAACTTCGGCCCCTCACCCACCGAACAGCCCATTTCCGTGCGCGATGTGGCAAACGCCATCCAGGCGGTAATGGGCCTCTCCCCGCAATGGGACGATGTTTCCTCGCTCGCGCAACCGCGCGAAATGCAGACACTCGGTCTTGATCCGGCACTCGCAGCCGAGACCCTCGCCTGGGGCGCGCGACTGACGCAGCGACAGGCGATCGAGTGGACCGCACACTGGTACAACGGCTGGCGCCGGGGCGAGACCGCGCGCCAGCTCACGCTCGGCCAGATCGCCGCATTTACGAAAGGTCGCCCATGATAATGCCCCATCACTGCCGATTCTGCTCGACTCCGCTCGCAACTCTCGTTGCCGACTTGGGTGCGACGCCCTGGTCCAACTCGTTTCTCGAGCCTACCGAAGAAGCGATCGCGCGCGAGCAGGCCTTTCCCCTGCAGGTGATGGTCTGCTCGGAGTGCCTGCTCGTCCAAACCACCGAGACGGTACCGGCCGATAAGATCTTCAACGCGGAATATCACTACCTGTCGTCGTTCTCGACGAGCTGGCTGGATCATTCCCGGCGCTATGCCGAAAAGATGATCGGCCGTTTCAATCTCGACGGCACGTCACAAGTGGTGGAGGTCGCCTCCAACGACGGCTATCTGCTGCAATATTTCGCCGAGAAGCATATTCCCGTGCTCGGCGTCGAACCGGCGGCCAACGCCGCGAAGATAGCGGAGGGACGCAACGTACCGACCCACATCGCCTTCTTCGGACAGATAACCGCGAGCGAGCTCGTCGCCCGCGGCATCCGCGCCGACCTGACGGCCGCAAACAATGTTTTGGCGCACGTGCCTGATATCGCAGATTTCGTCAGCGGCTTCCCGATCCTGCTCAAGCCGGACGGCGTGGCGACCTTCGAGTTCCCGCATCTGCTGCAAACGATCGAAGGCATCCAGTTCGATACGATCTACCACGAGCACTACTCTTACCTTTCGCTCGTCGCCGTCGAGCGCATTTTCAAGACCTGCGGCCTGCACGTGTTCGACGTCGAGGAACTGCCGACCCATGGAGGCTCGCTCCGCGTCTATGCGCAACTGGCGGGCGGCAAGAGGCCGGAAACCGCGGGCCTCGCGAAGGTGCGCGCCGACGAAGCTGCCGCCGGTCTGATGCGCATGGAGACCTACATGGCGTTCGGAAAGCGGATTGCAGCGGTCTGCGAGGAGTTCCGCGCTTTTCTCGCGGACGCAAAAGCCGAGGGCAAGACCGTGGCAGCTTACGGCGCGGCAGCCAAGGGCAACACCTTCCTGAACGTTTGCGGCCTCACCTCCGAGGACATAGCCTTCATCGTCGACCGCAACGACCTGAAGCAGGGCAAGCTTTCACCCGGTAGCCATATCCCGATCCACGCGCCGGACGAGCTGGCGGCCGCCAAGCCCGACTACGTCGCGATTCTTCCCTGGAACCTGACGGAGGAGATCGTTGCTGCGAATGACCACGTCCGCTCCTGGGGCGGCCGCTTCGTAGTAGCCATTCCGGAGGTCCGGGTAATCTGAGGGCGACTACGGCGCCGCGCGTCTTTTGAGACGCGCAAAGGTCGCTGTAGCACTTTGAATCGCTGGATGATTTTGTCCTCAAATCGATTCCGATTTGAGGACAAATGCAGTAAGCGCCCCAACCCCCTGCCGGCGGTCAGATGAAGGCGAGGTTCCGGTCGCGCTCGGACATCTGGGTGATTTCGATCGGCCATACGATATTCACGCGCGGATCGAGCGCATTCAGGCCGCCTTCCGCCTCCGGCGCAAAGGGTTTGTCGTGAAGATAGATCAGCTCGCAATTTTCGGTAAGGGTCTGGAAGCCGTGGGCAAAGCCGCCGGGAATCATCATGGACCGCGCGTTCTCGGCGCTCAAGATTTCGCCGTGCCAGCGCAAATAGGTCGGCGAATCCGGCCGCATGTCGACGGCGACATCGAAGACCGCACCGGCCAGACACGAGACGAACTTCGCCTCCTCATAGGGGGGCCGCTGGAAATGGAGCCCGCGGACGGCGCCCTTGGCACGCGTCATCGAATGATTGATTTGTGCAATCGCGGCGGAAGAACCAAGCTCGGAAAGCTCCTCTTGGCAAAAGAAACGCGAGAAGAAACCACGCTCGTCACCAAACTGCTTGCGCTCGACCACCATCAGGCCGTGAAGTTCCGTATCGATGCGCTTAAAGCGCGACATTGCATGTCCTCTCAACTAGCCAGACGATTCCTCAGGTCGGCGAGTTTGGAGGCGCTACCATCATTCCCGCGCGATCGAAAGACGGTAGAGCGATTCCACGGGAGGTGTGTAGCCGTTTTTCGTCCGCAATTGCATCGCTTCAATGGGTTGCGCCGAAATCTCGTATCGGTTCCATGAACACGACCCCATACAGAAATCGCCCTTGCCCGCGAATGGAGACCGCTTGACCAAACAAGTCCTGCTCACCGGCGCCACTGGCTTTGTTGGCCGCCATGTCCTGCGCGAAGTGGCCAAGCGCGGCATCGTCGCGTGCCCTGTCGTGCGCAGGGGAAGCGAGAATCGGCTCGCCGACACCGTCGGAATCGGGCGCATAGTTTCAACCGATGCGCTTTTTTCCGAGTCGGTGGAATGGTGGACGCAAGCGCTCGCCGGGATCGACACGATCATCCACTTGGCATGGTATGCCGAGCCCGGCAAATACCTCACCTCACCCATCAATCTCGATTGTCTCACCGGCACTCTGGCGATCGCCAAGGGTGCTGCGGCCGCCGGCGTCAGGCGCTTTGTTGGCATAGGTACATGCTTTGAATACGAGCTTACCGGCCGGCCGCTCACCATCGATACGCCGCTCAAGCCACTCACACCCTATGCGGGCGCCAAGGCGGCCGCCTTCATGGCGCTCTCACAATGGCTGCCGCAGGCGGGCGTCGAATTTGCCTGGTGCCGACTGTTCTATCTTTACGGCGAAGGAGAAGACGAGCGGCGCTTCGTTCCCTATCTCAGAAAAAGCCTTGCCGCGGGGCAGAGAGCGGATTTGACCCAAGGCCACCAGGTTCGCGATTTTCTCGACGTCAGCGAAGCCGCCAGGATGATCGTGGACGCTTCGGTCAGCACCGCGCAAGGAGCGGTCAATATTTGTTCGGGCGTACCGGTAACGATCCGAGAATTTGCCGAGAGAATCGCCGACGAACATGGTAGGCGGGACCTGCTCAATTTCGGAGGTCGAGCCGAAAACCTCGTCGACCCGCCATTTGTCGTGGGCGTCAGGTGAACCGACAGGCTGAGGGACCACTTATGGCATCAGGAAACGCTACGCGGGTGCTTTACGAGCAGCGCGAGTTGCCGATCTTTCAGAACAAGATGTACGACAGCGCCGATGAGGCGATATCGTCGCCACGCGGGGAAATGCGCCTCGTAGAGGATCTTGGCACGGGGCTGGTGCATAATGCGGCCTTCAGGCCGGAACTGATGGTCTACGATACGAGCTATCAGAACGAGCAGGCCGTCAGCCCTTCATTCCAGCGGCATCTCGACGACGTCGCCAAGATCATTCTCGACACGATGGGACGCCACGAGCTTGTCGAGGTGGGATGCGGCAAGGCATTTTTCCTCGAGAAACTTCTCGCCGAGGGCGTCGATATTACCGGTTTCGACCCGGCCTATGAGGGTGACAACCCTCGCGTCCGCCGGGAATATTTCCAGCCCGGCTCGGGCATCGAGGCCAAGGGCCTCATCTTGCGCCATGTGCTCGAGCACATTCCCGATCCCGTCGCCTTCCTCAAGCAATTGAAAGAGGCGAACGGCGGCGATGGGAAGATTTATATCGAGGTCCCCTGCTTCGACTGGATCTGCGAACGCCGGGCGTGGTTCGACATCTTCTACGAACACGTCAATTATTTCAGGCTGTCCGATTTTCACCGGATCTTCGGCAACGTCATTTCGAGCGGCCGCGTCTTCGGCGGCCAATATTTGTTCGTGGTCGCAGAACTGAATTCCTTACGCGAACCCGTCATCGACGAGAAAGACCGGGCAGGAATTCCGGACGACTTCACTCGCAAGCTCGACGCGCTGGACACGGCGGATCATGAGCCGGCGGTAATCTGGGGCGGAGCGTCGAAGGGGGTCATCTTCTCGCTGCTGCGCACGCGCGCAGGGCTGCCGGTGAAGGCGGTCATCGACATCAACCCGGCCAAGCAAGGCAAGTACCTGCCGATTACCGGACTACGGGTCCGCGCGCCGGAGGAGGTGCTCGCGGATTTACCGCCTGGTTCGCGCATCTACGTGATGAACCGCAATTATCTCGACGAGATCAAGCGAATGTCCAACAACGCATATACCTATATCGAGGTCGATCATGACTGATTTCCGAAAGGAGGTCGCCGCGCGAATCTCCGAGATCGAAGCAAACAGCGAGTTCCGCAAGAGTGCCGCGGATTTCCTGCGCCAGTCGATCGGTCCGAAATATTCCTACAACTACTTCTGGATGGACCGGCCGATCATCCAGTATCCGCAGGACATCGTCGCGATGCAGGAGATCATCTGGGCAACGCGTCCCGATCTCATCATCGAGACCGGCATCGCCCACGGCGGTTCGCTCATCATGAGCGCATCGATCCTGGCGCTCCTCGACATGAGCGACGCGATCGAGGCGGGCACGGCATTCGACCCCCTGGCCCCGCGCAGGAAGGTGCTGGGCGTCGACATCGATATCCGCCCCCACAACCGCGAGGCCATCGAGGCGCACCCGATGTCGTCCCGGATCCACATGATCCAGGGGTCAAGCATCGAGCGCAACGTCGTCGAACGGGTCCATGACTTCGCAAAGCCGTTCTCGCGCGTCCTCGTCTGCCTCGACAGCAACCACACGCATGATCATGTGTTAGCGGAACTGGAGGCCTACGCGCCGCTGACGACGAAGGACAGCTACTGCGTCGTGTTCGACACCGTCATCGAAGACCTTCCGGAAGAGGCCTACCCCGACCGTCCCTGGGGCAAGGGAAACAACCCTAAGACGGCGGTGTGGAAATATCTCGAATCGCACCCGGAATTTGAGATCGACCGATCCATCGACCAGAAACTGATGATCACGGTTGCTCCCGACGGCTTCCTGCGGCGCAAGTGATCACCGAAAGGCGCTTTTTCTGCAAACGCACCGAGACAATGTCCTGGTGCGTTTTTTTGCGTTTCAGAGGGAAATTGAGGCCGACGACGAGACCAGAGGTTTAGCCGCTTCCGAGAGTTCACCCCCGCCGGAACCCCTTGCTCGCCACCATCAGGTTGCGGGTATATTCCTCGCCGATGCGTCCGGCGACGAGATCGGCCGCCGACAACCGTTCGACGACGCGCCCGTTCTGCATGACCGCCAGCCGATCGCACATATGAGTGACGACGCCGAGATCGTGGCTGACCATGATGAAGGTGAGCTTGCGGTCGCGACGCACCTGTTCAAGGAGGTTGAGCACCTCTGCTTGGACAGAGGCATCGAGCGCCGACGTCGGCTCGTCGAGCAGCAGGATCGATGGTTCGAGGATGAGCGCCCGCGCGATGGCGATGCGCTGACGCTGCCCGCCGGATAGCTGGTGCGGGTAGCGGAATCGAAAGCCCGAACCGAGCCCCACCTCGTCCAGCGCCTTCAGGATGCGGCGTTCGCCGTCGCCGACACCGTGGATCGCCAGTGGCTCCAGCAATTGCCGATCAACAGTCTGGCGCGGATGCAGCGAGCCGTAGGGGTCCTGAAACACCATCTGCACCGAACGGTAAAAGGCCTTGTCGCGCCGCGCGCCTTTAAGCTGCCGGTTCTCGACGCGGATCGTGCCCTCGGTTACCGGCGCAAGCCCGGCAACCGCCCTGAGAAGCGTCGATTTTCCCGAGCCGGACTCGCCAACGAGGCCGAAGGACTCGCCGGCAACCACATCGACGCCGACCGCGTCCAGCGCCTTGAAGTCGTCATAGCTCACTGTGAGGTTTTGAACGGAAACAGCAGTCGTCATAGCGCCCACTCCGGCTTGCGGTCGAGGACGGGCAAGGGGTGGCGATCCGCCCCGATGACGGGCATGCAGTTCAGGAGCCCTTGCGTGTAGGGATGCTTGGCGCTGGCGAGATCCGATGCGGCGATTTCCTCGACGATCTTGCCTGCATACATCACCAGCACCCGGTCGCAGAAGGACGAGACGAGCCTGAGATCGTGCGAAACGAAGATCAATCCCATGCCGCGATCCGCGACCAGCTTGTCGAGGATAGACAACACTTCGAGTTGCACCGTCACGTCGAGGGCAGAGGTCGGCTCGTCGGCGATTAAAAGCTCCGGCCCCGCAACCAGCATCATGGCAATCATCGCGCGCTGACCCATGCCACCCGAAACCTCGTGCGGGTAAAGGTCGAAGACGCGGGCCGGGTCGCGGATCTGCACTGCCGCGAGCATATCCAGTGCCCGCTCCCGAGCTTCAGAGCGGCTGACGCTCTCGTGCCGCCGAAGCGTCTCGACGATCTGCCGACCAATGCTCATCACCGGATTCAGCGAATATTTCGGATCCTGCAGGATCATCGCGATGCGCTTGCCGCGAAGGTCGCGGCGGACTTTTGGCGGAGCGGAAAGCAAATCGATACCGCCGAACGAAAGCGTCTTTGCCGTAACCTCGGCATGCGAGGGCGTGAGCCCCATGATCGCCCTGCCCGTCTGCGATTTGCCGGACCCGCTCTCGCCGACGATGCCGAGGCGTTCGCGTCCGAGTGTGAAGGAGACGCCGCGCACGGCCTCGACCACGCCGGTTCGTGTCGGAAACCGGACCCTCAAGTCGTTGACGGTCAGAAGCGCGCTCATTGGCCGCTCTCCCGTGGGTCCAGCGCATCGCGCAGGCCGTCGCCCAGCAGGTTGAAGCCGAGGCTGACGATCAGGATGGCGATGCCAGGCATGGTGGCGACCCACCATTGATCAAGAATGAAGCGGCGGCCGGAGGCGATCATCGCGCCCCATTCCGGCAGCGGCGGCTGCGCGCCGAGGCCGAGGAAGCCGAGACCCGCCGCCGTCAGGATGATGCCAGCCATGTCGAGCGTGACGCGCACGATCAGCGACGACAAACACATCGGCATGACATGGCGAAAGATGATGCGCGCCGGCGAAGCCCCCATCAGTTGAACGGCGGCGATATAGTCGGAATTGCGCACCGTCAGCGTCTCGGCGCGGGCGATGCGCGCATAGGGCGGCCAGGAGGTGATCGCAATCGCGATGACGGCGTTTTCGATGCCGGGTCCAAGCGCCGCGACGAAGGCAAGCGCCAGGACGAGCTTTGGAAAGGCGAGAAAGATATCGGTGATGCGCATCAGCACCGCGTCGACCCAGCCGCCGGAGTATCCTGCGACAGCCCCGACGATAAGGCCGACCGGCGCGGCGATGATCGCGACGAGCACGACCACCGCAAGCGTCAGCCGCGACCCGTGGATCAGTCGCGACAGGATATCACGACCCTGATCGTCGGTGCCGAGCAGATAGCCCTCACTTCCCGGCGGCAGCAACCGTGCGCCCGCCAGATTGCCGACGACCGGCGAATGCGGCGCAAGGACATCGGCAAAGGCTGCCACGAATACCAGTCCGAGCAGAATGATGAGGCCGAGAACCGCAAGGCGGTTGGCCGAGAACCGCCGCCAGGTCATGTAGGCTCGGCCGAGACGCGCCTGGGTGCGCGATTGCGGCCGGTCGGACAGCAGCCATTCGCGGCGTGTCATCGCTCGTGTTTCGGTGGCAAGGCTCATCGTGCGCGCGTCCTTGGATCGAGCGTCCGGTAGAGGAGGTCGGACAGGAGATTGATGCCGATGAAGACCGACCCGATGACGATCGTTCCGCCGAGCACGGCGTTCATGTCGGCATTCTGCAGCGAATTGGTGATGTAGAGGCCGAGCCCCGGCCAGGCGAAGACGGTTTCGGTGAGCACCGAGCCTTCGAGCAGGCCTGCATAGGAGAGCGCAATCACCGTCACGAGGGGCACGGCCGCGTTTCGCAACGCGTGGCCCCAGATGATCCGCGCTTCCGAAAGACCCTTGGCGCGGGCGGCAACGATATATTCCTGCTGCAGCTCGTTCAGCATGAAGCTGCGGGTCATGCGGCTGATATAGGCGAGCGAGAAATAGCCGAGCAGCGACGCGGGCAGAATAATGTGGCGGAAGACGTCGCGGAAGACATCCCACTGCCGCTGCCAGAGCGCATCGACAAGGTAAAAGCCGGTGATCGGTGAAAACGTATATTCGTAGACGACATCGATGCGGCCGGGATAGGCGACCCATTGCAGCCGCGCGTAGAAGAAAAGCAGGGCCAATAGCGCAAGCCAGAAGATCGGAACCGAGTAGCCGACAAGGCCGATGACGCGGACGATCTGGTCGGCGATGCTGCCGCGCTTGACGGCTGCGAGCACGCCAAGCGGCACGCCGATGAAGGCGCCAATCAGCGTTCCGAGAGTCGCAAGTTCGATCGTCGCCGGGAAAACGCGGCGGATATCCGTCATCACCGGGTTGGTCGTCAACACCGAAACGCCGAAATCGCCGGCAAGCGCCTGCCGGACATAGATGACGAATTGCTGGTAGAGAGGCAGGTTGAGCCCCATCGCCTCACGCGTTCTCTCGACCACATGCGAAGGCGCCCGGTCGCCGAGGACGGCGAGCACCGGATCGATCGGAATCACGCGGCCGATAAAGAAGGTGACGGCGAGAAGACCCAGATAGGTGGTTGCCACGACGACAAGGAATTGCAGTACCGAGGCCACAGCCTTTCGGGAACGGGCGCGTCGGCGCCCGCTCAGTCGTTCTGTTCCGCTCATGCTCAAGGGAACGGTCCTTTCGGGTTATTCCTTGGAGACGTTCCAAACGTAATTGGTGTCGAAGCTCGGTCCGAGCTTGAACCCCTTGAGGTTGCCGCGAAGGCCAGCAACTTCCGTCTGCTGGAAGATGATGACAAACGGGCTTTCTGCCAGAACGGTCTTCTGGAGCTCCTTGTAGGTCTCGGCGCGTTTCGCGCTATCGCGCTCGAGCAGCGCTTCCTTGGTCTTCTTCGTCAGTTCCGGAACGTCCCAGGCGTTACGCCAGGCAAGCGTCTTGTTCTTGCCTTCGTCGGAATTGTCCGGATTGCTGGTGAAGGTTTCGGCGTTCGAGTTCGGGTCGAAATAATCCATGCCCCACTGGCCGATATACATGTCGTGGTTGCGGGCGCGGTACTTCGTCAAGGTCTGTTTGCCGTCGCCGGGGATAATCTCGAGCTTCACGCCCGCCTGTCCCAGCGTCTGCTGGAAGGACTCGGCAACGCCGGTGACCGGCTGCGTGTTGCGTACGTCCATGGTGACTGAGAAGCCGTCGGGATAACCGGCCTTTGCCAGCAGTTCCTTGGCCTTGGCGACGTCGAACTTGTAGGGATTCTCATCAAGCGCGCCGAGAACGCCCTTCGGCAGGAAGCTCTGGTGGATCTCGCCGATGCCCTTGATCAGGGTCGCGCCGATTGCGTCGTAATCGACGAGGTACTTGAAGGCTTCGCGCACTTCGGGCTTCGCCAGCTTCTCGTTCTTCTGGTTGAGGCTGATGTAGTAGACCGTGCCTTTCGCTGCGCTCGTCGTTGCCAGGTCGCCGTTCTTCGCCACCGCCTCGTAATCGCCAGGCTCGAGGTTGCGCGCGACATCGATATCGCCGGCTTCGAGCGCGAGCCGCTGTCCGGAACTCTCCTTCATGTGGCGGTAGATGACGCGGGCAAACTTCGCCGGTTCGCCGTAGTAGTTGTCGTTGCGTTCCAGCACGACGACTTCGTTCGCCCGCCATTCGCGCAGCTTGAACGGGCCGGAACCGGCATAACCCGTCTTCAGCCATTCGTTGCCGAAGTCGTTGTCATACTTGTAGTCCTCGGTCGGGGTCACGGCCTTGACATGCTCCAGCACCAGCTTCTTATCGACAACCGAAGCAACCGTCGCGGTGAGGCAGTTCAAGACGAAGCTCGGCGCATAGGGCTGGTCGACGGTGAAGACGAAGGTCTCAGCGTCGACGGCCTTCGCCTTCTCGGTGATATTGTCGCCGTTAAGGCCGAACTGCGTGAGGATGAAGGCCGGGCTCTTGTCGAGCTTGACGGCGCGCTCGAACGAATAGGCGACGTCCTCGGCGGTGATAGGATTGCCGGAGGCGAACTTCATGCCGGGCTTCAGCTTGAACGTATAGGTCAGGCCGTCGTCGGAGACCGTCCAGCTGTCGGCGAGATCGCCGACAACCTTGGACGTGTCATTGAGGTCCAGACGGACGAGCAGGCTATAGGTATTGCTGGTCATCTCGGCGGTCGAAAGCTCGAAGGCTTCACCGGGATCCATCGTGATGATGTCGTCGAACGCGAAGCCCTCGACCAGGGTGTCTTTCGGCGCTTCTGCGAAGACAGGCTGTGCGGCGCCCATCGCCATGGCAAGTGCTGCCGAAGCGGCAAGCAGTCGAAAACGTCCATTGAGCTTGTGCATCATTTTTGCAGTTCCCTCGTTTAATGCCCTTTCCGGGCTTTCTTCATAGGATCAGGCAACGTCGTGCCACGCCTGTCCCAGAACTCTCAGCCAGTTCTCCCGGCATATCTTTGCCAGTTCGGCCTCACCATATCCGGCGTCTTCCAGTGCTGCAACGAGCCTCTGGTTACCCGCCGCGTCGGCTATTTCTTCGGGGATCGTCGCGCCGTCGAAATCCGATCCGAGCGCGACGCAGTCGATCCCCATGCGCTCGACCATGTAATCGACATGGCGCACCATGTCGGACAGAGGCGTTGCGGCATTCTCCTGCCCGTCCGGGCGAAGCATCGTCGTCGCGTAGTTGAGGCCGACGAGCCCACGGCTTTCACGCACGGCATCGAGCTGCCGGTCGGTGAGATTGCGGGCGACGGGCGTCAGCGCATGGGCATTGGAATGGCTGGCGACAAGCGGCTGGTCGGTCGTCTTCGCCACATCCCAGAAGCCCTGCTCTGTAATGTGCGCCAGATCGATCAGGATGCCGAGCCTGTTGCAGGCGCGCACCAGCTCGAACCCCGCCTCGGTCAGACCGAGGCCCGTGTCCGGAGACATGGGATAGGCGAACGGCACGCCATGCCCGAAGACGTTGTGACGGCTCCAGACCGGCCCCAGCGACCGAAGTCCGGCCGCATAGAAGGTTTCGAGCGCTGCCAGATCGGGCCCGATCGCCTCGCAGCCCTCCATATGCAGGACCGAGGCGAAGATACCATCCGCGATCGCCGACCGGATTTCCACGGTCGAGCGGCAAAGCCTCCAGGCCCCGGCGCGATCGAGCCTGATGGCGATGTCGGCAAGCTCCATCGCCGTGGCAAGCGACGGCAGACGGTCAAGCGGTGCGGACATAGGAGTGGCGTAGTGGCCGTTTTCGTCCGGCGTCTTCAGCACGAGATCGCCCGATGGAATGTAAATTGCCGAAATACCGCCCGCGAGTCCGCCCTGTTTGGCGCGCGGCGCATCGATGTGGCCCTTGTCGGCTCCCTCGACGAATTCGGTTACGGGATCGCCTCCGCTGCGCCCGTGCTGCCAGAGGCGCAGAAGCACGTCGTTGTGGCCGTCGAAAACCGCCTGCATTCCCAAAATTCCTTCGCATTATCAGGGAGATGGGATGGGATGCATCCATGCCGCATCAAAGAAAGGACGCGGGTGATGCTATTGAAACAGACCGGCCATTTCAATGAATTTCAGGGGTTTTTCCAGCGTAGTCTGTAGCGAAATGTTGCATTGACCCAGCACGGATTCGGTAGCGCATGACGGGAAACGCTGCGCGAAAGGCACCGCCGACGGTCAGTGGAATGTCGATTTGGAAAAGAGATTGAGAACCAACACACCGGCGATGATGAGCGCCAGCCCGAATACCGCCGGCAGGTCGAGCTTTTGACCGAATACGAGATAGCCGGCGACAGAGATCAGCACGATGCCGAGACCGCTCCACAGCGCGTAGGCGATTCCGACCGGAATATAGCGCAGCGTATAGGACAGGAAAAAGAACGCGATTCCATAGCACAGCACCATGACCAAGGTGGGCGCCAGCCGCGAGAAATGCTGCGCCGCCTGCATCGCGGAGGTGCCGAGCACCTCGAAGATGATGGCAATAACCAGGACCGTATAGAGCATGGCGGGGTTCATGAACGACTCCGGTAGGTAGGTTGAGAGCGATTTGCTCCGACTTTCTTGCCTATTGCAGTGAAAGCGCCTTGAGCTCCTCGAGCAGGAGCGCCCGAGTAGGCGCTTCGAGCTCATGGCTCTCAAGCAGGTCCGCCAGCCAGACGCCGTCGGCAGCAAAACGGGCGAGCAGGCAATTCGGCGAGGAATCGGTCGCTGCGAACTCATCCGCGCGTCGCGCCACCCAGTCGCGCCAGCGCGCCTTGAGATGCGGCTCGGCGAGCAATGCGATCGTCAGCACCTGCCATCCCTTCCCTTCCGCCTCAAGCGCGAAGCAGACTGTCAGATAGGCGCGCGTAAACCGCCCGCGCTCGACATCGTCGCCTTCCATCGCCTCCTCGATCGCCCGGTCGAAACGCGCGACGAGTTCGTCGAAGAGGCCGTCGAGGAGGGCGAGCTTGTTCGGGAAATGATGCAGGAGCCCGCCCTTGCTGACGCCTGCCGCCTGTGACACCGCGTCCAGCGTCACGGCACCGATGCCCTGCTCCAGCGACAGGCGCGCGGCGACCTCCAGCAATTGCTGGCGAACCCGTTCCGGCTGCTTTTTTCTTTGATACGCGTTTGTCATGCCATATAAAGATACCGTCTGGACGGTTTGTCAAGAGTGGGCTGACCAGCGCGATGAAACGCCGCAAAGAAAAGACGGTGAAAGAGATTGTCGGAAGGCGGGGCGCGTTATACCAATCCGGCAAGGGACGACGATATGGCGGAAAACGAAACGACAACCCTCTATGAAGCGATCGGCGGTGACGCCACGGTTCGCGCGCTCACACGGCGTTTCTACGCGCTCATGGATAGCCTTCCGGAAGCCGCCCGCTGCCGGGCCGTCCATCCGCCGGATCTCTCGGGCAGCGAAGAAAAACTCTACGAATATTTGACCGGCTGGCTTGGCGGGCCGCCGATCTATGTGGAAAAGCGCGGCCATCCGATGCTGCGCCGTCGGCATTTCATCGCGGAAATCGGGCCGGCCGAGCGCGACGAATGGCTTCTCTGCTTCACGCGGGCGCTCGAAGAGACAGTTGCCCATCCAAAATTGCGGGCGATCATTCTCGAACCGATCACACGGCTCGCCCATCACATGCAGAACAAGGAATAGTCTTCGATGCCGAACAGCGGAGCGCGCTCGACCGTCCTTTTCATCGCCGGGCTGATGGGGATTACCGGTGTCGCCGCTGCCGCAGCGGCCTCGCACGGCGCAGATCCGCGGCTGCTCGGTGGCGCCTCTGCCATGTGCCTCGCCCATGCGCCGGCACTCGTGGCGCTCCACGCCGGATGGGCCCATTTCCGGACAGCGGCAATCGCCGCTCTGCTATTGGCGGCAGGCACTGCGCTCTTCGCCGGCGACCTCACCGCGCGCCATACTCTCGGCCACGGCCTCTTCCCGATGTCGGCGCCGCTCGGAGGCCTGACCATGATGGCCGGCTGGCTCGCCGTGGCGCTCGGCGCGTTTCTTCCATCGAAGGCGAGTTGAAAGTACCGAAAGCAGCGCCGCCCAATAATCTACGCGCCCTCGACGACGGAATAGCCCTCAAATTTCGGCGGGCCGAGATACATGGCCTTGTTGTCGGCCGCGCTCCGGTGCGCCGCTCGGAAATTTTCCGACTTTGTCCAGGCGACGAAAGCGTCCTTGCTTTCCCAGGTCGATTTCGAAATGAACGGTGTATAGCCCTCTTCCGGCACGCTTTCTCCACGAAGCAGATGGAAGGCGATAAAGCCGGGCATTTCGGCAAGGCTCGAGTCCCGGCCCTTCCAGACGGACTCGAACGCCTCTTCCTGACCGATTGCAATGCGGAAACGGTTCATCGCGAAGTACATGTCGTCGGCTCCCGAAAATTTCACGGTTTCATCGGAACGGTGAAACGCTCTAACTCTTTGAAATTACGCAATTCTGGACGGAAAGCCTAAACACTTTCCTGGAACTGCTCTATGCTCGATCTTTTTTCAACGGAGCATCGGTCACGACGCTCGGGAACGGCAGGATAGCGCCCTCGAGCGGTGACGCAAGGCCGAGAGGATCCCTGCCCGGCTGCCGCGCCTGCCATGTCGGGAACTCGGCGACGTTCGGACTTTCCTCCAGCATGCAGGCCCGGCGGGTCAGCAACTCGTAAAGCTCAGGCACCAACCCATCGCCGAATTGGGAGGCCAGCTTATGCAGACCGATCAGCATCATCTGATCGGGGCGTTCGTCATTCATCGTCAGTTCTCCAGGCACGGCGCCTTCGCGCAAGCGTGCCGCTGTTTTTCGAATTAGTTCAGCTTTCGCGGCTGTTGCTCGTGGTCAGATCCTGCAGCGCCCGCTCCAGGCTCGACTTCGAGCCGTTGCGGAGCGGCACGAAGGCTTTGCCCCACTTCTTGCAGCCGGTCTTCACGCGAAGACACGCGTCGTGACTGATGCAGTCGATGGGGCAGAAGACACAGTCGACCGACGGGAGCACGCGGTCGATGCGCGACACGGCTTCGCGTAGCCCCCCATCGTGATGGATCAACTCCGCCCCGAAGGAACTGGCGATCTCGCGCAGATGCGCAACCTGGCAGTCTCTACCGCCGACATAGAGGAAGCTGCGGCCCTCGAGCGTCGCCTTACCGGCATCGGGCCTCGGTTCGGATGCTGCATTCGCGTTGCCTTTGCTGCCTTTGCCTGCGTTCTGCCGCTTGCCGCGCATGCATTCCTCTCCATCTTGTTCCGCGTCCCGGCGCTTCGCCGGCGATCGCCCTTTTGGATTTTCGATTTCAGAGCACACACCGAACGGTTGCGTGACGGCGGCAACTTATTAAACTTGATAATCAGAGTAAAGTATAAACATGAGTATTAAACTCATATTTTTAGTCCCACCATTTGCCAACTTTAACGGTGGCAACGGGACACGGCGAACTGCCGTCCCTCACGCGCGCATCAATTCACCGGTTGAAGGCGAGTGGGATGGTAAAAACCCAACTGTCGCGACCCGCACCGGCGGGAATCGCCGGAAACGGAGCCGCGCGGTGTACGGCGTCCAGCGCGGCCTGATCGAGGATCGGCGAACCGGCGCTCTTTGCTAGACTGACACCCGCCACACCGCCGCCGGAGGTTACGGTGAAGCGAACCTGGGCGACGCCGCGCAGACGCTGGCGCTTTGCCTCGGAGGGATAGCGGAAGGCGCGATTGAGCTTGCTACGCACCTTGCCAGGATAGTTCGACACTGCCGCGTTGCCGGATTGCTGCGAGACGCGGCCCTTGTTGCCTGTGGCCGCGCTTGCAGCGGCGTTTTCCACGCCGTCGGCCGTGCCTTTGACCTGTGATTTCGCTCGCTCGCCGCCATCACCCGTCTTTTTCCGGGTGACTTTCTTTTTCTTCACCGGTTCCTTCTTCGGTTCCGGTTTTTCCACCGTCGGCTTCTCGACCTTTTCCAGCTCCGGCTTTTCCTCCGGAACGACGGTCTCGACGGGCGCTACGCTGGCTGTTACCGCGGCCACCGGCTGCTGAAGGGTCGGCATCTCCTCCGCCGGCAGGATGACGTCCGCCTCGGTGGGGGTGACGTCGGATGGTTGCTGCGACACCACCTCATGCGTGGTCGGCGGCACTACCTCACTGAGTTCCTCGGTCGGCTGAACCTCGTCGGGCTTCAACTCTTCGGCCATATCTTCCACCGGCTCGACGATCTCAGAAGGGTCACCGGCCTGAAGCGTCTCCTCGAAGGCGTCGCCGAGCAGCGTCACCTCCGTGGCGGCGCCGCCAGCAACCTGGACCTCTTCCTCGCCGGAGCCAAACAGCATCGCGCCGCTCGCATGCGCAAGAAGCGATAGCGCGATCGCCGCCGTCCATTTCACCGTCTGCTTCATCGATGCCTTACCTTCATCGCCGACCGGCCGGCATGCTCAGCCCTTGAGCTCGACCGCCGACTTGGAGCCGGTCTTGAGGCCCGTCATGCAGGCGTTTTTATCGACGCCCTCGCCGACACATGCCGGGGCATCATTGATCAGCAGACTCTTCACCGACTCGCATTTCGTTCCCGGCAGATCGAACTGGCGGACCTTTGTCTTGCCGGCAGGCAGGTCACGGAAGTCGAGTACGGCCATGCGCTCCACCAATCCCTTCTGATCGAAGAGAACGAATTCAAACGAGACTTTCGAAAGCGACTGCGGCAGGGCGTTGCCGGCGACGAAAGTCAGCTTGCAGCCCTTCTCCGATGGAGCGACGTCGTTCAGTTCGATGGCGAGTCCGCCTGGGGCCGCAGGCTCCTGCGCGATGGCCGGCGCGACTGCCGGAAAAAGTGCGAATGCGGCCGAAAGAGCGAAACGGAAAGGCTGCGTCATCGTAACTCCACTCGACATCTGCGCGCGCGCCCTATCCTCGAATAGCTCTCGCGCTCATAAACTTGACTGTAATAATCCGGTATTGCGTCCTTAAAGAAATATGAGTAATGAAGTCAAGATACTAAAAGGGAATACGCGGGAGGAATTCGGAAAAACAGCCGGTTCGTCCCTCGCGAACTGGCCGAAACCGTGACACCTAACGATACCGATACCGCGCGCCCCTCGCAGCCGACCCTGGCCGACCGAAACCAGCGAATCGTGGAGAGCCGCGATCTCTTCCGCGGCGATAGCGAGATCCTCATTTCCCATGACGGTACGATCTACCGGATGAAGATCACCCGTCAGGGCAAACTGATCCTGAATAAATAGGCAACAAGACAATGATCGAGAGCATTCGCCCAACCCCTTCCGAAATCCGTGCCTACCGCGCCGCGAACCCGAAGCTGCGCGAGCGCGATATCGCTGCCCAACTCGGCGTCTCGGAAGCTGCGCTGGTTGCTGCCGAATGCGGCCTCACAACGGTTCGCATCGATAGCGACGCGAACCGCTTCCTGGAGCGGGCCGAGGGACTGGGTGAAGTACTCGCGCTGACCCGCAACGAAAGTGCGGTCCACGAGAAGATCGGCGTCTACGAAAACATCAAGACAGGAAAAGCGGCTGCCCTGGTACTCGGGACCGAAATCGACCTCCGCATCTTCCCAGGTGCCTGGGCCCACGGCTTTGCCGTCACCAAGACCGACTCCAACGGCGACGTCCGCCGCAGCCTGCAATTCTTCGACAAATGGGGCAACGCCGTCCACAAGGTTCACCTGCGCCTTGCCTCGAAGGGTGCGGCCTATGACAGGATCGTCGAAGATTTCCGCCTGGACGATCAGTCGCAGGACTTCGCTGCCGACGCGCGCACACCGACGAGCGACGACCATTCCGATGGCGCGGTCGATGCCGAGGAGCTTCGGGACCGCTGGTCGAAGCTGACCGACACCCACCAGTTCCATGGCATGTTGCACATGCTGAACATCGGCCGGCGCCAAGCCCTGCATGCCGTCGGCGAGGATCTGGCCTGGCGCCTCGATCCGGCGGACGTCGAGGCAATGATGCGCGGCAGCGCCGAAATTGAGCTGCCGATCATGTGCTTCGTCGGCAACCGGGGCGTCATCCAGATCCATTCCGGTCCGGTTGCCCAAATCGCGATGATGGGCCCGTGGCTCAACGTCATGGATCCGACGTTCCATCTACATCTGCGCACGGACCATATCGCCGAGTTGTGGGCGGTTCGCAAACCGACGACCGACGGTCATGTGACCTCGCTCGAGGCACTCGACGCCAAGGGCGAGTTGGTCATTCAGTTCTTCGGCAAGCGCAAGGAAGGCCACGCCGAGCGGCCGGAGTGGCGCGGCCTCGTCGAAGGCCTGCCCCGGCTCAACACGATCATCGCAGCCTGAGGAACGATCATGCTCACCGGTCTCGATTTCCGCCGCCTTCGCCGCTGGGAACTGGCGCTTGCCGCTTTCGCGCTCTCCGCCCCCCTGTTGCTGCCAGCTCTCGCCCCCGGAAGCCCCTCCTTCCTGCGCCCGGCAATGGCCGAGGACATGCAGCAACCGGACGTTTCCCGCGTCGTGTCGGTTGGCGGCGCGATTACCGAGATCATTTACGCGCTCGGTGAGGAAAACCGCCTCGTCGGTCGCGACTCCACCAGCACCTATCCGGAAGCGGCAACGAAGCTGCCGGACGTCGGCTACATGCGGCAGCTGGCTCCGGAAGGCATCATCGCCGTCAATCCGACGGCGATCGTCGCGGTGGAAGGCAGCGGACCGCCCGAGGCGCTCGCGGTAATTAAGGAAGCAAAGATTCCCTTCACCAGCGTTCCCGACACCTTCGACAGAAACGGTATCGTCGCGAAGATCCGTGCCGTCGGCGCCTTTCTTGGTGTGAAGGACAAGGCAGAAGCGCTTGCACAATCCGTGGAGAAGGACCTCGATGCTGCGCTGGCGGACGCGGCCAAGCGTCCGGAAAATGAACGCAAGCGTGTCCTCTTCATTCTCAGCACGCAGAGCGGCAAGATCCTTGCATCGGGCACGGGCACGGCCGCAGACGGGATCATCAAGCTCTCAGGCGCGATCAATGCCGTCGGAGCGTTTCCGGGCTACAAGGCGCTAACGGACGAGGCGATCATCGAAGCCAAGCCGGATGTCGTCCTGATGATGACGCGGGGCGGCGGCGAAACGGCCAGCACCGACGAACTGTTCGCCATGCCGGCCATGAGCTTGACGCCGGCTGCAAAGAACAAGGCGCTGATCCGCATGGACGGGCTGCATCTGCTCGGCTTCGGTGCCCGCACCGCCGACGCCATCCGCGAACTGAATACCGCAATTTACGGAAGGAAGACCCATGCCCCGCAGTGAGGCGATGGAAGGCAGCATGCGCGCGCCTGCCTTCGCCGCCGATATCGTCAGAGAATGGCGCGCCGGCAACCGCTCGGGTCTTGCGCGTCTCCTGGTTGTCGTGCTCGCGGTGGTCGCGGCCGCGACATTCGTCACGTCGATCATGACCGGCGCTGCCGACGCCTCTCTCTCCAATGTCGTTCATTGGCTGGCCGGCATGGAGGGTGCCGACCAGGCACCGAGTGTCCGCGACCGCATCATCATCCTCGACATCCGCCTGCCGCGGGCGGTGCTCGGCCTGCTCGTCGGTGCGGCGCTTGCCGTCTCCGGCGTGGTGATGCAAGGCCTCTTCCGCAACCCGCTCGCCGACCCTGGCCTCGTCGGCGTCTCGTCTGGCGCAAGTCTTGGTGCCGTTCTGCTGATTGTCCTCGGTTCGAGCGTGTTCGGCCCACTCTTTGCGCTCGTCGGTTTTTACGCACTTCCAGTCGCCGCTTTCTTTGGCGGCCTTGCCACCACCCTGCTCCTCTACCGCATCGCGACGCGCGGCGGCCAGACTTCGGTGGCGACAATGCTGCTTGCGGGCATTGCGCTCGGCGCGCTCACCGGTGCGGTCACCGGCGTGCTCGTCTTCATTGCCGACGACAAGCAGTTGCGGGACCTGACCTTCTGGGGCCTCGGTTCGCTTGCCGGCGCCAACTGGACGAAGATCCTCGCCGCGGCTCCGATCATCCTCATGTCGCTTGCCGTGGTCCCCTTCCTGGCGCGGGGCCTCAACGCGATTACGCTCGGCGAAGCGGCGGCGTTCCACATGGGTATTCCCGTTCAGCGCCTCAAGAACATTGCGATCCTCAGTGTAGCGGCTGCGACAGGCGCATCCGTTGCCGTCAGTGGCGGTATCGGTTTCGTCGGCATTGTCGTGCCACATCTTCTTCGCCTCGTCATCGGTCCGGACCACCGCTACCTGCTGCCCGCCTCTGCGCTGCTCGGCGGCACGATGCTAATCTTCGCCGATATGCTGGCCCGGACGATCGTTTCGCCCGCGGAACTCCCGATCGGCATCATCACGGCCTTCGTCGGCGCGCCGTTCTTCCTCTGGATCCTGCTGCGCGGCCGATCGAACATGGGACTTTGAGGGCGCGCCATGATCAAGGTTTCCGATATCTCCGTCCGCCTTGCCGGCAGGCAGGTGATCCATGGCGTCTCGTTCGATGCTGCTCCGAGCACGATGACGGCGATCGTCGGCCCGAACGGATCGGGCAAGACGACCACCCTGAAGGCGGTTTCCGGCGAACTCTCGCCTGTATCCGGCAAGGTCACCATCAATGGCCATGATCTCGCCGCCCTCAGGCCGTGGCAGCTTGCGCTGAAACGCGGCGTGCTGCCGCAATCGACCATCATTTCCTTTCCCTTCACGGTGCGAGAAATCGTCCGCCTCGGCCTTTCCGCCAGCGGCACGGTCAGTCACTCCGCCAACGACCGCATTGCCGACGATACGCTCGAGGCCGTCGACCTGGCGGGCTTTGCCGGACGCTTCTATCAGGAGCTCTCGGGCGGCGAGCAACAGCGCGTCCAGCTTGCGCGTGTGCTCTGCCAAATCTCGGCCCCGGTCAGCGATGGCGAACCCCGCTATCTCCTGCTCGACGAGCCCGTATCGAGCCTCGACATCCGCCACCAGCTGACGATCATGCGGCTTGCACGCCAATTCTGCGAACGCGGGGGCGGCGTCATCGCCATCATGCACGATCTCAATCTGACCGCGATGTTCGCGGACCAGATGGTCATGATGAGGGCCGGGCGCGTCCGCGCGAGCGGACCGCCAAGGGAGGTCCTGACCGACGAAACCATGGAAGCCGTGTTCGGGTGCCGGATGCAGGTCAATGTCGCCCCGACGCGAGACATCCCCTTCGTATTGCCGCAATCGGTGGCGATCTGATCGCGATGAGCGCGCACGCGCTTTTTCGCTGCTCCCAGGAACTGTTTGCGGTAACGGCTGGATTTATCGAAACAAATCTCGCCTTCGCGCGTTGTTCCGCTGAATCTCGGGCGAGACACTCCTTGCCCGAGGGGGGTGGACCATGCGCCGGCTATCTTGGCCGGCGTTGCAGCGAAAGGGAGCTTCACATCATGGCAACGGGCCTCTTCTCGAGTTCGAGCACCAGGAAACGCAACGGCGGGCACAGCGAAACCCCCATCGAGGATCAACTCCAGGAAATTCGAGCGGACATTGCGGCGCTTGTCGCACTGCTCAGCGAGCGCGGGGCGGCCGTTTCGCAAGACGCGAAAACCAAGGCAAAGGGCGCGCGCGATCGGGCCGAAGCCGACCTTGAAAACCTGCTGGCCAGCGGCGAGCAACTGCTCTCGGATTTGCGCGACCGCTATTCCGGGACGGAAAGGGAGCTCCGCAGGGCTGTGCGCGAGCACCCGATCGCAACGCTCGGCGCGGCAGCGGCGATAGGCGTTATCGCGGCTGCGTTTCTGCGCCGATAGCATGTCCATTCGGTGAACGACTCGCCGCAGGAAGGCCGCTTCCTGCATTGCTGGAACCGCGATCGGAGTAGCTTGCATGGGAACGCTTGGGGCCGCCTTGTCCGCCTTGCTTGCAGTCGACGTGGCTGCGGCCACCTCACGCTATAGGCGTAACGCGATGTTATGGGCGATCATCGCGACCTTGCTCGTCACGGCTTACGTATTCGCCCTGGCAGCGGTCACGCTGTTTCTTGCAACGCGTTATTCGCCGGTAGTTGCCGCTGCGACGATGGCAATCGTTCTGTTCGTGACAGCATTGATCCTTGTTGCGGTGATGGCAGGGCTTCGCGCCCGCGACCGGCGGCTCGCCGAAGAGCGTCGGCGCCGCGCGGCGATGCAGACGAACCTGGCGCTCGTCGCCGCCGCAGGTATGTTGCGAACGCAGCCGCTGCTCGCCGTGGCGACCGCCGTTGCGGTCGGAGCCCTGCTCGGTCTCGGCACGGGTCGTCATCGCGATGAAAAGCGCTGACCCAGCACGCCCATAACGGCCTATTCTGCCACCGCGACCTCAACTTCGCCGCCACGCCGGAGAGGGGGCCACAGTCACAGAGGCAACCGGATGAGCGCTGTCACGCCCGCCGGAAGATATTCCACCTTGACCGAACTGCCGATGATCTTGTCGAGGCTGCGCTCGATCAGGATCGAACCGAAGCCACGTCGCCTCGGCTCCCGGACCGGCGGGCCGCCCACCTCGGTCCAGGTCAGGTGCAGCACGGAATAGCCGTCTTCGACGACACCGCGCGCGGTCAACACGACCTTGCCTTTCGGGACCGAAAGCGATCCGTATTTCAAGGCATTCGTCGCCAGTTCGTGCAGCACCAGCCCAAGGCCAACCGCCTGATCGGGCCCCAGCAGGATTTCGTCCTTATGGATCTCGACCTGTTCGGCATAGTCGCTGACATAGGGGCGCAACTGCTTCGATATCAGTTCGGAGAGGCGGATGGTGCCCCATTCGTAGTCGGAAAGCAGCCCGTGCGCGTCCGAGATGGACTGAAGACGGCCGGCGAATGCAGCCATGAATTCGGCAGGATCGCTCGTTTGTCGAAGCGTCTGACGCGCCAGCGACTGCAGCATCGCCAAAGTATTCTTGACGCGGTGGTTCAACTCCTTGAGCAGAAGCCGCGTCCGCTGCACCGAAGCCTGCTGGTCCGTGACATCGATGGTCATGCCGAGGAAGGTCAGCGGAGCACCTTTGCCGTCGCGGTCGTGCACCCTGCCGCGCCCGAGCAGCCAGCGTCCGCTGTCGCGGATGCGAAACATGCCGTCATATTCCTCGTTCGCCGCCATAGCCTGCCTGAGCTTGGAAAACGTCGCGATACGGTCTTCGGGATGGATGGCGGCGAAGATAGTCCTGGCGCCGACCGAGCGTTCGGCCGGCAGTCCGAACATGCGCATCATCGCGCTGTTGCCCGCAACCGTGCCGGCGCGGATATCCCAAAGCCAGCTGCCGACATTCGCTGCGTCGAGCGCCATGGCAAGGCGCTGTTCCTCGCGCGAAAGCGCCGCCTCCTTGAGCGCGCGTCGGCGCGCCTCGTCCTTGAGCTTGAGCAGTGATGCCGCGATACCGGCAATCCGGCGAAGCTCATCGATCAGTTTCGGCGCGATTTCCTCACGCGGAGCCACGTCGAAGACACAGACCGTGCCGACCGCCTGGCCGTCTAGGACAATGGAAGCACCGGCGTAGAAACGCAGGAATGGCGCGTCGGTCACCCTTGACCGATAACGAAACAGCGGGTGCCGGGACGCATCGAGCACGACAAAAACACCGTCGGGGTCCGCGACTGTATGCAGGCAGAAAGATTCGTCGCAGCGCCGCCGCGTCTCCGTCGTTCCGACGGCCGCCTTGAACCATTGCCATTCATTATCAACGAGGCTGACGAGCGCAATCGGGGCGCTGAACAGGCTTGCCGCGAGCTTCGCAAGACCGTCGAAATCGCTGTCCGGTACCGCCATGTCAGGCACGGCGGCATGCAGCACGCCAAGCCGTTCGCGGGCATCGAGCACTTGCGCTACCGTTGGAAGCATCGCCTCGGTCTTCTCGCGCATCCGGTCCAACTCCAAACTCGCGCACCCGCCGCAGCCGAACCGATCAGGGTCCACTGCACGTCTCCTTAAATCGTACCCGATTTAAGGTTACAACATGCAGCAGTTCAAAGTGCTACAGCGTCCTTTGCACGTCTGAAAAGACGCGCGGCGCTGTAGAAGGTTCCCGCCCCCTCACCGCAGTGACTGGTGCTCCAAGCAAAAAAGCAGGACCGCCGTCGACTTGCAACGGTCTGGCCTCAAGAGCGCACGCAGATCACGAAACGAATGCGCGCGAGGTAATGGGTGCCGAGGTCTCGTCCGGGCCGTAGTCGTTCTCGCCTTGCACCTGGAGAATTTCCTGAAGGCGCTGGCGCGCGCGATTGACGCGGCTTTTGATGGTGCCGAGCGCGCAACCGCAGATCTTGGCCGCTTCTTCGTAGGAAAAGCCGGATGCACCGACCAGGATGATCGCTTCGCGCTGGTCCGGTGGCAACTGATCCAGGGCCCGCCGGAAATCCTGGAGATCGAGCGAACCGTATTGCTCGGGATGGTGGGCAAGCGTTTCGGTGAAATGGCCATCGCTGTCCTGAATCTCCCGACCACGCTTGCGCATCTGGCTATAAAGCTCGTTGCGCAGGATCGTGAAGAGCCACGCCTTCATGTTCGTGCCGATCTCGAAGTGATCCTGCTTCGCCCAGGCCTTCATGATCGTGTCCTGCACGAGATCGTCCGCTCGGTCGTGGCGGCCGATCAGCGACATGGCAAAGGCGCGCAGACTGGGAAGTGCTGCGAGCATCTCGCGCTTGAATTCTTGGTTTTCGGATGGCATCCCGGCGCCTACTCCCTCCCTTGCAGAACCGATTGGCTTTGCAGAGTCGAGTGCTGTTCCGCCGCGTCCAGCTTTTCCAGCAGATCAAGAAACCGTGTTGGAATCGCCTCTTCTTGCACTGATTGATAGAGCGCCTTCAGCTTCGCCGCGATCTGTGCATTCGGATCACCGGTCGACGAGCTTGTGCCAATCGGCCGCCCTGCCCCTGAATTATATCTCATTACAATCGTCACCTTGAGAGTTCGCCTGCACCATAACGCAGGAAAAAAATGAAATGTTCCAGCGCGGAACCTTTTTTTCGGCCGGACGTTTCCGCGTCGAGACAAAAGCCTAAGACATGACTGAGGGAGTCCTGAATGACACTGTCCAACCGGATCGCGCCGCTCCTGCCCTATCTGCGCCGTTATTCCCGCGCACTGACCGGCTCGCAAACGTCGGGTGATGCTTATGTGGCCGCGGTTCTCGAGGCTCTTATCGCGGATACAACAATCTTTCCCGAAGCAAGCAACGACAGGGTCGCCCTGTTTCGCCTTTATACGTCGTTGTTCGGCTCATCCTCGGTCCTGATCCCCGAGCCGGTTTCACCCTTTGCCTGGGAACAGCGGGCATCGGTCAACCTTGCGGCGGTGTCACCGCTGGCGCGCCAGGCCTTCCTGCTCGTGTCGGTCGAAGGCTTCAGTCCGAACGAGGCTGCCGAGGTGCTTGATGTCGATGCGGGCAAACTGAGTGCGCTTCTCGAGCGGGCATCGCAGGAGATCTCCCGTCAGGTTGCGACCGATGTAATGATCATCGAGGACGAACCGCTGATCGCGATCGACATCGAGCAGATGGTCAAAAGTCTCGGTCATCGCGTCACCGGCATTGCGCGCACCCGGGACGAGGCAATCGCGCTGTACAAGGAAACAAAGCCGAACATGGTGCTCGCCGACATCCAGTTGGCCGATGGAAGTTCCGGCATAGATGCCGTGAACGAGATCCTGAAGAGCAGCGCCATTCCGGTGATTTTCATCACCGCCTTCCCCGAGAGGCTGTTGACCGGCGAACGGCCCGAACCGACCTTCCTCGTCACGAAGCCTTTCAACCCGGAAATGGTCAAGGCGCTTATCAGCCAGGCGCTCTTCTTCAATGAGTCGACGAAGGCGGCCGCCTGAGCCGCAATCGGAAGCGGCGGCGTTCCCGTCGTCGAAAAACCACATGCCTTAACGCAAAACAGCCAGTGCCGAGGGAAAGGCACTGGCTGAGCTTTATCAACTCACAGAGGGGATGTGAGTTGGCAACCGGCGGTATGCCTCCGGCGTCACATTGGGGGCGATGTGCGCCACCGTCCGGCTGTTCGTCGAAACGCGCGAGGAGGAAAAAGGTTCCACAGAAAATGAACTTTATGACTGCAGCGCCGCGCGTCTTTTTCAGACGCGCAAAGGAAGCTGCAGGACTTTGAATTGCCGCAGATTCTTATTCTTAAATCGGGTACGCTTTAAGAGAACATCCAATAGCACCGGCTAGTCCATCGCTTCCAGCTCCGCGCGATGCCGGTAAAGCGCAAGAAACCGCCGATAATCTCGGTCGTAGAGGTGGCACGAAGCAGCATCGGGAAGACGCTCCTGACCGCCCGACGCCATTGCTGTCCCCGCCTCTGCGAGGTCGGAATAAAGCCCGCCGGCAACAGCAGCCGCCATCGCAGTGCCAAGCAGCACGGCATCGGGCGTCTCGGGCGCAACCACGCGGCAGCCGGTCGCGTCGCAATAAAGCTCCATTAGCAACGGATTGCGTATATGGCCGCCGGTCACATGCAACGTATCGAGATTGTATCCCGCCTCTTTCATCATTTCGAGGATGTGCCGGATTCCAAGCGCGATCGCGACACAGGTGCGCCAATAGAGCCGGCAGAGCCCATCGAACGATGCATCGAGCGCGAGACCGCTGATGACGCCGAGCGCGTGCGGATCGGCGAGTGGCGACCGGTTACCGTGAAAATCGGGAAGGACGTGCAGCCGATCGGCGAAAGCCGGGCCATGCAATGAGCGCAGTTCCTGCACGCGCTCGATGATCTTCATGTGCGTCTCCGCGGTCGGTTCCCGCCCTCCGCCATGCACGCGCACGATATGATCGAGGAGCGCACCCGTCGCCGACTGCCCGCCCTCGACCAGCCAGCAGCCCGGAAGCACCGCCTCGAAATATGGCCCCCACATGCCGAAGCCGGGCTTCATCTCGCGTGAAAAGGCGACAATGCAGCTCGAGGTGCCGGCGATGAGCGCGAGTTGCCGTTCGAGGTTTGCGGGCTCGGCGGCAAACCTGCCGAGCACGCCGAGCGCGCCGGCATAGGCATCGATCAGCCCCGGTGTAACCCGGCACTCCGTGTCGAGGCCAAGCGCTTTCGCCGCCGCCGCGGTCAGGCGCCCAACCGCACTGCCGACGGGCAGGGTTTCCTCAGGCAATCCTCCTCGGTCGAGAAGGTCCGCAAGGCCGATCTGTTCGAGATAGTCCGGCTGCCAGCCTCTCTCCTTATGCGCAAGATAGTTCCATTTTGCCGTGAGGGTGCAACGCGAACGCGCCGTGCTGCCCGTCGCGCGCCAGGACATGTAATCCGCAAGATCGAAGAAATAACCGGCCCTTTCCCATTGCCCGGGAAGGTTTCGCTTCAGCCACATCAGCTTCGGCATTTCCATCTCGGGCGACATCACGCGGCCGGAATGGTGAAGGACGGGATGTTCTGTCGAAGTGCAGAAATCGGCCTCCTTGAGCGCTCGGTGATCGAGCCAGACGACCGTGTCCCAGCGCTCGTCACCGGCACGATTGACCGAAAGCGGTGCGCCGTCACGATCGCGCACGACCAGCGAGCAGGTTGCGTCGAAACCGATCGCCGCGACTTTCTCCGCGGCGATCCCGGCCTTGCCTCGTGCCGCCTTCACCGCCTCGCAGACCGCCGCCCAAATGTCCTCGGAATCCTGCTCGGCGTGGTTCTCTTCCGGCCGGTTCATGGCAATCGGCCTGTCGGCCCGCGCGAGAAGCTTGCCTTTCCGGTCAAAAATGCCGGCACGGGCGCTACCGGTGCCGATATCGACCGCAACGACATATTCGCGCATTAATGGATGTCTCCGTCCCGAGATCACGATGATTTAAGAGGTCAAATGGGATCGGGTACACTGCATTGCCGCCATCCCGCTCTGACTTATTGCCGGACAAACTGTATCAATTCGCCCATATCGTCAAACAGGACATCGGGGTGAAGTTGCGCCAGCGCCTGCCTGTGCCGGTCGTTGCGCGCATGGCTGGCGCCGGCGAAGGCAAAGACACGCATGCCGGCCGCTTTCGCTGCCTCGATGCCGGCCGGGCTGTCTTCCACGACGACACAATCGGCGGACGCGTAGCCCATTTGCTCGCTCGCATAGAGGAAGAGATCGGGCGCCGGCTTGCCGCGCGCGACCATGCTGGCGCTGAAGATGTGCGGCTCGAAGAGATCGATCAGTCCGGTCACGGTCAGGGAGAGACGAATGCGCTCGGGCTGGCTCGACGACGCGACGCAGCAGGCTCCGTCGAGCTGTTCGACCGCCCGGCGAATACCGCGAATGGGCTTCAGTTCCTCGCGGAAACGCGCATAAAGGCGCGTGCGCATGCCTTCGAGAAAGGCGTCGTCGGTCGCAAGACCGTGTTCGTCATGAAGGATGGCGGACATGCTTTTAAGGCTGCGGCCGAGGAAGCGTTCGCTCGCCTCGGCCGTCGTCATCGATACCCCCGCGGCATCCAGCGCCTCGACAAGAACGGCAAGCGAGATCGGTTCGCTGTCGACCAGGACGCCGTCGCAGTCGAAGATCACCAGCCTGGAGGCGCCGCCCGCCATTGTCATCCCTCGAGTTTGTCGTCCAGATAGAGTTGGAGCGTTGCGCGCGTACCCTTTTCCCAGAGGGTTTTCAATGCATGACTGAAGCGGCGCCGGAAGAGGTCGGACCGAGCGACGTCACCGAAAATATCGGAAAGAGCGAGGAAGGCCATCGGGTCTTCCTTCGCCGCCAGGGCGGCAGCGTGCAGTCGATCGGCGCTTGCGTCATTGAAGACGATATCCTTGCCGCTGTCCGATTTGCCGGCGAAATAGCGGCACCAGAGGGCAGAGACCAGCGAAAGCCCCACCACATCTTCGCCGCGACGCAGGCGGTCGGCGGTCGACGGCAGGATGAATTTCGGCTGCCGGTTCGAACCATCCTGAGCCAGCCGCGGAATCGTGTCGCCGATCTTGGGGTTGGCGAAGCGCGTCTCGATGAGCCGGTAGTAGTCCTTGAGATCCGTATCCGGGACAGGCGGGATGACCGGGATGATTTCGTCGTGCTCGAGTTTCGCCAGGAAGCCGCGGATCAACGGCTCCTCCATGGCCTCGTGGACGAAATGGATATCGAGCAATGCCGCCGGATAGGCGATTGCGGCGTGGCCGCCGTTGAGGATGCGGATCTTCATGTGCTCATAGGGAGCGACGTCGGGGACGAACTGGACGCCGACCTTTTCCAAGGATGGGCGGCCTTGCGGGAAATTGTCCTCCAGCACCCATTGTTTGAATTCTTCGCAAAAGACCGGCCAGGCATCGTCGATGCCGTATTCCGAGGCGACGAGACCGATTTCGCGGGCGCCCGTCGCGGGCGTGATGCGGTCGACCATGCCGTTCGGAAAGGCGACATTGGCATCGATCCAGTCTGCGAAGGCGGGATCGGAGAGGCGCGCAAGGCCCGCAACGGCCGCATGCGTCACCTCGCCATTGCCAGGGATGTTGTCGCAGGACATGATGGTGAAGGGCGGTATGCCCCTTGCTCTGCGCTCGGCAAGGCCCGCCAGGATGAGGCCGAAGACCGTCTTCGGCGAAGTCGGATTGCGCGCGTCCTCGACGATGGCCGGGTGGGCAGGATTGAAGACGCCGGACGCCGGATCGATGAAATAGCCGCCTTCGGTGATCGTCAGCGATACGATGCGAATGGACGGGCTGGCGAGCTGCGCCACGATGGCCGGCGTATCACCGGGCTTGAGATAGGCGATCATCGCGCCGGTGACATGCGCGGCCGTCCGGTTGTTGTCCTGCTCGACCACCGTCGTCAGGAAATCCTGCGCTTCGAGCTTCGCGCGCATGACCTCGTCCGACGGCAATACCCCGGCCCCTATGATCGCCCAGTCACGGTCGAGCCCCAGGTTGAAGAGATCGTCGAGATAGACGGCCTCGTGGGCGCGGTGAAAGTTGCCGACGCCGAAATGGACTATACCGGCGCGGAGATCGTGCCGACCATATTTCGGAACGCCGGCCTTGGCCTTGACTGTGTCGAGTGTGGCAAGGGAGAGTTTAGTCGTCATCCTATCGTTCCTTTCGAGGACTCGTCCTGCAACGAAGCCTCAGCTCATCCAGTTGCCGCCATCGACGTTATAGGTCTGGGCGACGACGTAGTCGCTTTCCGATGAGGCCAGGAAAATTGCCATGCCGGTGAGATCTTCGGCTGTGCCCATCCGTCCGTAGGGCACCTCCTCGCCAACCAGGCGCTTCTTTTCGCCGAGCGGACGGTTCTCGTACTTGGCAAAGAGCGCATCGACGCCATCCCAGTGTTCGCCGTCGACGACGCCGGGGGCAATGGCATTCACATTGATCCGGTGCTTGATGAGATTGAGGCCGGCCGATTGGGTAAGGCTGATGACGGCCGCCTTCGTAGCGCAATAGACGGCCACCAGCGCCTCGCCGCGGCGGCCCGCCTGGCTCGCCATGTTGATGATCTTGCCGCCGCGCCCTTGCGCGATCATCTGCTTGGCCGCGGCCTGCAGGCTGAAGAGCGTGCCGGCGACATTGATCGAAAACAGTCTTTCGTAGCTGTCTCGGGTGATCTCTACGATCGGCGCCAGATCGAAAAGAGCGGCATTATTGACCAGGATATCCAGGCCGCCCGCATGCTCGACAACGGCAGCGATCGCCGCATCGATCGATTCCTGTCGGGTCACGTCCATTTGCACGGCATAGGCAGCCGGTCCGATTTCCCGAGCCGTCTGCTTCGCCCGGTCGATATTGATGTCGGCGATCGCGACGGTTGCCCCCTCGCGCACGTAAGCCTCGGCGAAGGCACGGCCGATACCCCGCGCGGATCCGGTGATCAGCGCGCTTTTCCCTTCAAGACGTTTCATCGAATTGCCAATCCCTTGTCGTCAAACTTGTGCAGGCGCTGGACGTCCGGCGTCAGGAAAACCGGATCTCCATGGGTCACGCCGAAGTCGCCGCTGACGCGCGCCGTCAACGTGCCGATGCCATCGGCATTCACGTGCAGGAATGTGTCGGAGCCGAGATGTTCGGCTACACCGACGGTGCCTCGCCACGTTCCCTGTTCCTTGGAAAGCGCCAGATGCTCGGGACGGATACCGATTGTATGCGCCTGATAGGCGGCTGCCGGCGCGCCGGAAATGAAGTTCATCTTCGGCGAACCGATGAAGCCGGCAACAAAAAGATTGTCTGGCTTGTGATAGAGTTCGAGCGGCGAGCCGACCTGCTCGATGCGTCCGCGATTGAGCACTACGATCTTGTCGGCCATGGTCATGGCCTCCACCTGGTCGTGCGTGACATAGATCATCGTCGTCTTCAGTTGCTGGTGAAGCTGGCTGATCTCGAGCCGCATGTTGACGCGCAGCGCCGCATCGAGGTTTGAAAGCGGCTCGTCGAACAGGAAGGCTTCCGGTTGCCGGACGATCGCCCGGCCGATCGCCACGCGCTGGCGCTGACCGCCGGAGAGCTGGCGCGGCTTGCGGTCGAGATAGTCGGTGAGGTTCAGCACCCGCGCGGCGTCCGCCACCTTCTTGTCGATCACCGCCTTTTCCTCGCCCGCCATCTTCAAGGGAAAGGCGATGTTGGAACGCACGCTCATATGCGGATAGAGCGCATAGGACTGGAACACCATCGACAGGCCGCGCTTCGCCGGCGGCAGCTCGGTGGCGTTCCTGCCGTCGATGACGATCTGGCCGTCGCTGACATCTTCCAGGCCGGCAATCAACCTGAGCAAAGTGGACTTGCCGCAGCCGGAAGGTCCGACGAAGACGACGAACTCGCCATCGGTGATATCGAGGTCGATCGAAGGGATAACGGCGTGGGCGCCGAAGACTTTCGATACGTTCTTGAGTGTGATGCTTCCCATGGTCGTATCCTTATTTGACCGCGCCGAAGGTCAGGCCGCGTACAAGCTGCTTCTGCGAGAACCAGCCGAGAATGAGGATGGGGGCGATCGCCATCGTGGAGGCGGCCGAAAGCTTCGCGTAGAAGAGACCTTCCGGGCTCGAATAGGAGGCGATGAAGGCGGTCAGTGGTGCTGCTTTCGCCGCGCTCAGGTTCAAGGTCCAGAACGCCTCGTTCCAGGCGAGAATGATATTGAGGAGCAGCGTCGAGGCAATACCAGGGATCGCCATCGGCGTCAGTACATAGATGATTTCCTTGGAAAGCGAGGCGCCGTCCATGCGCGCCGCCTCCAGGATCTCGCCAGGGATCTCCTTGAAGTAGGTGTAGAGCATCCAGATGATGATCGGCAGGTTGATCAGCGTCAGGACGATTACCAGGCCGGTGCGGGTGTCGAGAAGCCCCGAGTTGCGGAACATCAGATACATCGGCACCAGTACGCCAACGGGCGGCATCATCTTCGTCGACAGCATCCACATCAGCACGTCCTTGGTGCGCTTCGTCGGGGCAAAAGCCATGGCCCAGGCCGCAGGAATGGCGACGATGAGACCAAGCAGCGTCGAGCCGAAGGAGACGACCACCGAGTTCAGGAAGTGCTTGAAGTAATTCGATCGGCTCTGCACTTCGAAGTAGTTCTCGGTCGTCCAGTCGAAGAAGAGGAATGCCGGCGGCGAGGCGATCGCTTGCGCCTCCGTCTTGAAGCTCGTCAGGAACGTCCAGAGGATCGGGAAGAAAATGAGGATGCCGATCGTCCAGGCGACGGCGGTGACTGCGAGCTTGCGTCGGGTCGAAACATTGCGTGCCATGACTATCAAGCCTCCAGCGTCTTGCCGATCATGCGCATCAGGAAGAATGCGACGATGTTGGCGAGGATGACCGCGATGATGCCGCCGGCAGACGCGCCGCCCACGTCGAACTGCAGGAGAGCCTGCGCATAGACGAGGAAGGTGAGATTCGTGCTCTGCGTGCCCGGGCCACCGTTGGTAGTGACAAGGATTTCGGCAAAGACGGACAGCAGGAAGATCGTCTGGATCAGGATTACCACGGTGATCGCCCGTGAGAGATGCGGCAGCACCAGATAGAAGAAGCGGCTCCAGGCGCCGGCGCCGTCCATCTGCGCGGCCTCCTTCTGTTCCTCGTCGAGCGACTGCAGAGCCGTCAGCAGGATGAGCGTCGCAAAGGGCAGCCATTGCCAAGCGACGATGAGGATGATCGAGAAGAGCGGCGCATTGGCGAGGAAGTCGAATGGCTGCAGGCCGACGAGCTTGGCGAGCCAGGCGAAAAGCCCGTTCACCGGGTTCATGAACATGTTCTTCCAGACGAGTGCCGCAACGGTCGGCATGATCAGGAAGGGCGCGATCACCAGGATGCGCACGATCCCCTGCCCGAACATCGGCTGGTCGAGAAGAAGCGAAAGAGCGATACCGCCGATCACCGTGATGAACAGCACGCCGAGGACGATCGCGAGCGTGTTGAAGATGGCCTGGAAGAATGCCGGATCGGTCAGAAAGTAGGTGTAGTTGGAGAGCCCCGCGAACTCCTCCATTCCGGGCATCAGCAGATTGTAGCGCAGAAGCGAGAAATAGATGGTCATGGCCAGCGGAACGATCATCCAGGCCAAAAGCAGAAGCACCGAGGGCGCGATCATCAGCCGCGCGGCGGAGCGGGTGTGCAAGGTCGCCATGGCGTCCTCCCGTAATTATCAACGCTGTCCCATGAAAGCTGGCGCGGCTTACCGCGCATGCCGGACGCGCCGTGACCGATCCAAAAAAGTCAGAGCGGGAAGCGGAAAACCCGTTCCGCTTTTCCCCATCCCGCTCTGGGAGTTGCCGGGACGCCAGCCGTTTCCGGCCAGCGCCCCGGCCCTTGGGAGCTTACTTGATGTAACCTGCCTTGGTCATTTCGCGGGTCGACAGTTGCTGCGCGCTGGCAAGCGCCTGATCGACGCTCATCTGACCGGCAAGAGCTGCCGAGAACACCTGGCCCACGGCAGTACCGAGGCCCTGGAATTCCGGGATCGCGACGAACTGCACGCCGACATAGGGCACCGGCTTGACCGCCGGGTTCTTCGGATCGGCGGCATTGATCGAGTCCAGCGTCATCTTCGCGAACGGCGCGGCCTTCTGGTATTCCGGGTTCTCGTAGAGGGAGGTACGGGTGCCGGGCGGAACATTTGCCCAGCCTTCCTTCTCTGCGACGAGCTTCAGGTAGTCCTTGCCGGTTGCCCAGGCGATGAACTTTTCTGCCGCCTCCGTCTTCTGCGAGCCTGCGGGGATCGCCAGGTTCCATGCCCAGAGCCAGTTGCCGCGTTTGCCAAGGCCGGTATCGGGCGCGAGCGCGAAACCGACCTTGTCGGCAACCGTCGATTCCTTCGGATTGGTCACGAAGGAAGCGGCAACCGTCGCGTCGATCCACATGCCGCACTTGCCCGTCTGGAAGAGTGATAGGTTTTCGTTGAAACCGTTCGAGGAAGCGCCGGGCGGGCCTGCGTCATTCATCAGCTTGACGTAGAAGTCGAGCGCGTTCTTCCATTCCGGCTGATCGAACTGCGGCTGCCATTTCTCGTCGAACCAGCGCGCGCCGAAAGCGTTCGCCGTCGCCGTCAGGAAGGCCATGTTCTCGCCCCAGCCGGCCTTGCCTCGCAGGCAGATGCCGTAGATTTCACTATCCTTGTCGGTGATCTTACGGGCAGCTTCCGCTATGAAGTCCCAGGTCGGGGCATCGGGCATGGTGAGGCCAGCCTTCTCGAACAGGTCCTTGCGGTACATCACCATCGAGCTTTCGCCATAGAAGGGCGCGGCATAGAGCTTGCCATCGATCGTCAGGCCGCTGCGGATCGCCGGCAACAGGTCATCGACATCGTAATCGGCGCCAAGATTGTCGAGCGGCAGGAGCCAGCCCTGCTTGGCCCAGATCGGCACTTCGTAGGTGCCGATCGTCATGATGTCGTACTGGCCGCCCTTCGTCGCGATATCCGTCGTTACGCGCTGGCGCAGCACGTTTTCCTCGAGCGTTACCCACTCGAGCTGAATGTCCGGATTTTTCGAGGTGAAATCATCCGTCAGCTTCTGCATCCGGATCATGTCGCCGTTGTTCACGGTCGCAATGGTCAGGGTTTCTGCTTGGGCCGGACCCGCCAGAGCGACTGCCGAGCACGTGCCCAGCAGGAAAGTTCTCAAATTCATCGACTTCCTCCCAGAAGAATTGAGCATTTGCTTTGCTCATGGGCAATTACTCATCTATTGACGCAAAATGTCAATCCGCATTCGTTGCTGCGACGCACCTGAAACTGTTAATGAACTGTTTTAGCTATGGATTTTTTATCGAGTGCGCCGGATCGAATGCGCTCCTGAGCCTAGGCTGGCGGCGTTCTCCAAGCCCTATCGCCCAAATCTATCTCGCTTGAATCAGGCGCCGAGCAGAAAGTCGGCAGTGGTTTCGTCGGTGATAAGGCCGTTAATGATGCGCCCCTTGAGCGCCGCACGGAGCGCCTCGTATTTGCGTTTGCCCTTGGCAATGCCGATGACCGATGCCCGGTCGCGCGGCGGAAGCGGAATGGAGGCGACACGTTCGTTGATGCTACCCGTCAGCAGTTCGCCGTCGTGATCGAACATCCAGCCGCAAATCTCCCCTGCGGCACCGGCTGCCATCAGCCGCTCCATTTCCTCGCGCGCCAGGAAGCCGTCCTCGCAGAGCGGTGCGTCCGGCCCGAGTTCGCCCACGCCGACGAAGGCGGCATTGGCTTCCGCACCGAGCTTGAGGGCGATCTTTACGAGACTTTGATTGTGAAGGACCTCGCGCTCCTCGGGCGAAGAGACGAGAACCGGCAGGGGCATGGGAAAATGGCGCGCGTTGATCGTGTCCGCCATGCTGAAGATGACGTTGTAATAGGCCGCCGAGCCATCGAGCCTGATATTGCCGGTGAGCGACACGATCCGATGCTGCGGGCACTCCATCGAGGGCAGCTGGTCGATCGTCGCCTTCAGCGTCCGCCCCGTTCCGATCGCCAGAACCACCGGGTCCGTCGACTTCAGCCAACGCTCGATCTCTACCGCGCCGGCTTCGGCGATGCCAACGGTCGTCGAACTCGACCCCGGATCGCTCGGCACGACATCAACGTGTTTCAGCTCATATTTTTCCTTGAGCCGGGCGGCGGCTTCGAGACAGCCAGCAATTGGATGATCGAGCCGAACTTTGATCAGCCGCTCGGCCATGGCAAGGGAAACGAGGCGCTGCGCCGATTGCCGCGAGATGCCCATGATCGACGCAATCTCGTCCTGGGTTCGGCCGGCGACATAGTATAGCCAGCCAGCGCGGGCAGCATCGTCCAGCCTGTTGTTGGTCTCGGGCCTGCGCGCCATGCGATTTTCTCCTTCCCCTTTGATTTGCTGCCACTATTTGCCCTGCCCTGTCAAACAAACGTGCAGATTGACTCGGGCGAGTGGAGAGAAAGCCCCGGTTCCCAGAGCGTTCGGCCAGGTGCCGAAGTAAAATTTTACCGTTTGATAAAAAAATAAAGCGTGTTACCGTTCTGTCATCCTGAGAAAACATTGGGAGCCAAAAATGGGAACGACGCAATCTGGGATCCTTGGCGGCCGACTGCCGCTCAGGGAATACGAAGACAATTTCTGCGACCTTCATCCGCCGCTCGACAAACACGAGGCTTTGGTCGCTTCCGACCGTTGTTACTTCTGTCATGATGCGCCGTGCATGACGGCCTGTCCCACCTCGATCGACATCCCGATGTTCATCCGGCAGATTGCCACAGGCAATCCGATCGGCTCGGCAAAGACGATTTTCGACCAGAACATTCTCGGCGGCATGTGCGCCCGCGTCTGTCCCACCGAAACGCTCTGCGAGCAGGCCTGCGTGCGCAACACCGCCGAGGAGCGGCCGGTCGAGATCGGCAGGCTGCAGCGTTACGCGACCGACGTCGCAATGAAGGAGAACAAGCAGTTTTACGCGCGGGCCGCCTCGTCCGGCCGCAAGGTGGCCGTGGTCGGCGCGGGTCCCGCGGGGCTCGCCTGCGCCCACCGGCTCGCTGTCAAAGGCCACGACGTGGTGGTCTACGATGCGCGCGAAAAATCCGGCGGGCTCAATGAATACGGCATCGCCGCCTACAAATCCGTGGATGACTTCGCGCAGAAGGAGGTCGATTACGTCCTCTCGATTGGCGGCATCGAGGTGCGCCATGGCCAGGCGCTCGGCCGAGACTTCTCGCTTGCGGATCTGGCCGAGCAATATGATGCCGTCTTCCTCGGCCTCGGCCTTGCCGGCGTCAACGCGCTCAGGATCGAAGGCGAGAATGCGGAGGGAGTCGAGGACGCCGTCGACTTCATCGCCGCACTTCGTCAGTCGAAGACCAAGGCCGATATCCCGGTCGGCCGGCGGGTCGTGGTGCTCGGCGGCGGCATGACCGCAATCGACGCGGCCGTTCAGGCGAAGCTCCTCGGCGCCGAGGAAGTGACGATCTGCTACCGCCGCGGCAAGGAACACATGAATGCCTCCGAGTTCGAGCAGGATCTGGCAACCTCCAAGGGCGTCACCATTCGCCATTGGCTGCAGCCTAAGCGCATCGCGCTGAAGGACGGCCGGATCGCCGGCATCGAGCTCGACTACACAACGCTCGACAACGGCCAGCTGACGACGACCGGCGAAACGGGTATCATCGCAGCCGACCAGGTCTTCAAGGCAATCGGCCAGACCTTCGAAGCATCAGGCCTCGGCGCGCTTCAGATGGAAAGCGGGCGCATCGTCACCGATGCCGAAGGCCGCACATCGCTCGACAAGGTCTGGGCGGGCGGTGACTGTGTTCTCGGCGGAGAGGACCTGACCGTTTCCGCCGTCGCCATGGGGCGTGACGCAGCCGAATCGATCGACCGGGCTTTCGCCGCGGCTCAGCCGCTGGCGAGCGCCGTCGCGTGAAAAAGCGGAACAGGATCGAGAGGACGAAACAATGGCTGATCTTCGCAACAACTTTGTCGGCATCAAATCCCCGAACCCGTTCTGGCTCGCCTCGGCGCCGCCGACGGACAAGGCCTATAACGTCGAGCGCGCCTTCAAGGCTGGCTGGGGCGGCGTCGTCTGGAAGACGCTCGGCGAAGAAGGACCGCCCGTCGTCAACGTCAACGGGCCGCGCTACGGCGCGATCTGGGGCGCCGACCGGCGCCTGCTCGGCTTGAACAACATCGAGCTCATCACGGACCGCGACCTTTACGTGAACCTGCGCGAGATGAAGCAGGTCAAGATGAACTGGCCCGACCGGGCGCTGATCGCCTCGATCATGGTGCCCTGTGTCGAGGACGCGTGGAAAGCGATCCTGCCGCTGGTCGAAGAAACCGGGGCTGACGGCATCGAACTCAACTTCGGCTGTCCGCACGGCATGTCCGAACGCGGTATGGGCTCGGCGGTCGGTCAGGTGCCGGAATATATCGAAATGGTCGTGCGCTGGTGCAAGCAGTACACGCGCATGCCGGTGATCACCAAGCTGACGCCGAACATCACCGACATCCGCAAGCCGGCGCGCGCCGCCAAGGCCGGCGGCACCGACGCCGTGTCGCTGATCAACACGATCAATTCGATCACTTCGGTCAATCTCGACACGTTCTCACCGGAGCCATCAATCGACGGGCGCGGCAGCCACGGCGGCTATTGCGGCCCGGCGGTGAAGCCGATCGCGCTCAACATGGTGGCCGAGATCGCCCGAGATCCGGAAACCCATGGACTGCCGATCTCCGGCATCGGCGGCATCACCACATGGCGCGACGCGGCCGAATTCCTGGCGCTTGGCGCCGGCAACGTCCAGGTCTGCACGGCGGCGATGACCTACGGTTTCAAGATCGTCCAGGAAATGATTTCCGGTCTTTCCGACTGGATGGACGCCAAGGGCCACAGGTCGCTCGACGACATATGCGGTCGTGCCGTGCCGAACGTCACCGATTGGCAGTACCTCAACCTCAACTATGTCGCCAAGGCGAAGATCGACCAGGATGCCTGCATCAAATGCGGCCGCTGTCACATCGCCTGCGAGGACACCTCGCACCAGGCGATCACCCAGTTCGTCAATGGCGTGCGTCATTTCGAGGTGATCGAAGAGGAATGCGTCGGCTGCAATCTCTGCGTCAACGTCTGTCCGGTTTCGAACTGTATCACGATGGAGCCGCTCGCCGCCGGCACTCTCGACAAGCGCACCGGCAAGCCGGTCGACCCGAACTATGCCAACTGGACGACCCATCCTAACAACCCGATGGCTCGGCAAGCTGCCGAGTAAGCCAGGTCGACGATAGAGAAAGGCCGCCGGGAGGGAACTCCGGCGGCCTTTCGTCCTTGTCGCGTGCCTTAAAATTCGATCACCACCTTGCCGAACGGACCGCGATCGAGATGCGCCAGCGCCTCGCGGAATCCGGCAAACGCGTATCGCTTGTCGATGACCGGCTTGAGGTCGATGCGGTCGACTGCTCCGACCAGGTCTTCAAGCGCCCGGCGATGTCCCACGCTGACGCCTTGCAGGACCGGGGATTTCAAAAGCAGCGGCGCTGCCGGCCCTGAAATCTCGAAGCCTTCCAATACGCCGATCACGGAAATGCGCCCGTCGGCGGCGACGGCTCTTAGCGACTGGCCAAGGCCGGCACCGCCGGCGATTTCCAGAATGTGGTCCGCGCCATGATCTGCAGTCAGTTCATAGACCCGCTCGACCCAATCCTCCGACTTGCGATTGATGCCGTGGTCGGCGCCAAGTGCCAACGCGCGGGTGAGCTTTTCCTGGCTTCCCGACGTGACGATCACCTCCGCGCCGTTCGCCTTGGCGATCTGCAGGCCAAACAGCGCGACGCCACCCGTTCCCTGGACGACGACGCGATCGCCGGGCCTGAGACGGCCCTTTTCGATCAGCGCGAACCATGCGGTGAGGCCGGCGCATGGTAGCGTGCTCGCCTCGGCTGCATCGAGGCTCTTCGGCGCGGCGACGAACCAGTCTTCAGGAAACGCGACATATTCCGACATGACGCCAGGATGCACGCCGCCAAGCGTCGCGTAGGAGGGCGCCCTGCCGCTTCCCGGCCGCAGGCCGTCGAGCCAGCCAGGGTGGAAGGTCGAGATGACGCGGTCGCCGGGCTTGAAGCGCGTCACGCCTTTGCCGACGTTTTCAACGACGCCGCTCATGTCCGAAGCCGGCACGAAGGGGAAGTCAAGATCCAGCCCCATGCCCGTTTCAAGCATCAGCTTGTCGCGGTAGTTGAGCGACACGGCCGTCGTCCGGACGAGCACATCACGGTCGCCGATATCCGGCACGGGACGTTCGGCGATCTTGAGATTTTGCGGGCCGATCGCGTCGATGCTCCATTCTCTCATCCATTTCGTCATGATCATTCCTTTCACGTGGATGGTGATGGCAGGAGCATAGTGTTGAATTCACATCGCCAGTTGCGATAAGATTTCCCCTTATTGGTTCTTCAATGGATACAATCTATGGAAAGGCTGAACGGTATTTCTGTATTCGTGGAGGTCGCCGATGCCGGCGGTTTCTCGGCCGCCGCTGAGCGGCTGAACCTTACCCGCTCGGCCGTCGGCAAGACGGTGGCACGGCTCGAGCAGCGTCTCGGCGTGCGCCTCTTTCATCGCACCACCCGGACGCAAAGCCTGACGGACGAGGGCCAGCTCTTCTACCGGAGCTGCCTGAAGGCGCTTGACGAAGTCCGGAACGCCGAGGCCGTACTCGAATCCGGCAAGCAGGAAATTCGCGGCCGGCTGCGAATTTCGATGCCTGTCCTCTTCGGCCGCCAATGCGTGGCGCCGCTGCTGCACGATCTGCTTCGTGCGCATCCCCGTCTGGAGTTCGATCTTTCCTTCAACGACCGCATTGTCGATCTCCTCGATGAGGGTTTCGATCTCGCCGTCCGCAACGGTTCCGCGGGCACCGACCCGAGCCTCATGGCACGTGCGATCGCCGATCAGCGCATGACTGTCTGCGCGGCGCCCGCCTATCTCGAAGCACACGGCACACCGACAAGCCTTGATGACCTCACCATGCATGATGCCGTCGTCTACGCGCGGAGCGGTCACCAGCGCCCGTGGTCCTTTCCGGTCAAGGGGAATACGACCGAAGACGTGACGCCGAAGACCCGTTTGCGGCTGGATGATCTTGCCGCCATCGCCGATGCCGCAGCCGATGGCCTCGGCCTCGCCTGGCTGCCATGCTGGCTGGTGCGCGATCGCGTGCAGCGCGGCGAACTGGTGAGGGTGCTTACGGACCGGCCCGGACAGATCTTCAAGGCTTACGCCGTCTGGCCGCAAACACAACTTATGCGCCCAAAACTCCGGGTGGTGATCGACAAACTCGCCGAGCGGCTACCCCGTATCATGGAGTAGCATCGGGGAACGGTCGCGTAAGGCCGCCGCCCACGGGACTCAAGTCACTAAATCGAAACAGTTTGTGTCGAAAACGTAAGTTGTCGGTATCCGCGATCTGGTTAATAAGAACGGCATCAGCAATGGCCGGCCAGAACCGGCAAATACCGGGCAGAGTGCTTGACGATCTTTTCCACCAGCGCACGCAAGAAGGCACATCTGGTCTCGGGGGCGGTGCTCGGCACGTTCATCCTCTGCCATTTCTTCAATCATTCCCTCGGCCTGATCTCTATCGACGCCATGGAAGCCGGCAGGCGGGCGTTCAATCTCCTTTGGCACAGCGTACCCGGGACAATCCTGCTCTACGGCGCATTGCTCCTGCATTTCTTGACGGCGCTCGACAGCCTCTACCGGCGGCAGACGTTCAGAATGCCGGCCCGCGAGGCGTTCAAAATCGCCTTCGGCCTAAGCTTGCCATTTGTGCTGATGGCGCATGTGGTCGCCGCCCGGGTGGAACCGATCTTCTCCGGGATTGAAGCGACTTATCCCGAAATCCTCCGAACGCTTTGGTCGAGTTCCATCAATACCACCCGGCAAACGGCGGCGCTTCTCCTCGCCTGGGGTCATGGATGTCTCGGCGCCTGGTTCTGGATGCGCGGTCGAGCTTGGTTTCCGCGTTACGAGATCCTGCTCTACACGGTCGCGCTGCTTGTCCCGATCTTCGCGCTGCTCGGTTTCGTCAATGGGGCGCGGTCGCTTGAGCGCGTCTACACGGAACATGGCGGCTATGGAGACACGGCTTACGTCAGTCAGAAGCCCCGGGTCGATGCGGCGCTCATGGAAAACATCCGCCTGGCGCTCTACGCCGGCTTCGGTGGCCTGATCGCCGGCACTTTCGCCCTTCGCGCGCTGCCGACGCGCGGACGCATCCGCGTCCGTTATCCCGACGGTCGTGTCGCGGCGGTCAGCCTTGGTTTCAGCGTGCTGGAGGCAAGCCGTGCCGCGGGTATTCCCCACGTCTCCGTTTGCGGCGGACGTGGCCGCTGCTCGACGTGCCGGGTCCGCGTGATCCAGGGCCTCGAGGGCCAACCGGCGGCGGAGGCCGCGGAACGGGCGACGTTGACCCGGATCGGCGCACCAGACAATGTGCGGCTCGCCTGCCAGTTCCGGCCGGTCCACAGCGTCACCGTCGTCCCCATTCTCGACACCGACAGCCTGGGGATAAAGAAGCAACTCGCCCAGCAGGACGGCGAGGGCCGCGAGCGCCGGATCGCCGTGCTCTTTTGCGATCTGCGTGATTTCACTCGCATCGCCGAACACAAGCTGCCTTTCGATACAGTGTTTCTGCTCAACCGCTACTTCGAGATGGTCGGCGAAGCCGTCGAAAGCTCGGGCGGCGTGATCGACAAGTTCATCGGCGACGGTGCGCTTGCGATCTTCGGGCTGAAGACCCCGTTCCAGGAAGCATGCCTTCAGTCACTGGCAGCCGCAGTCCGTTTGTCCAAGGGAATCCAGGCTCTCAATCAGACATTCAACGGCGAACTTGAACAACCGCTGAGACTGGCGATCGGCCTGCACGCTGGCCCGGCGATCATCGGCGAGATGGGCTATGGCCGGGCGACCTCGCTGACGGCGGTCGGCGATACGATCAACACCGCTAGCCGGCTCGAAGGCCTGGCGAAAGAGCATGATGCCGAGCTCGCAGTTTCGGTCGAACTCGTCCGTCGCGCCGGCCTCAACCTCGAAGGCAACATGCGCCTCGATATTGGCCTGCGCGGCAGGCAGGCAACGCTTGAGACCTGGATCCTCGGCAGCACCACGCAACTTTCCGAGGTGCTGCCGGCACCGAGTTGATCGCCCCTAAGGGTTCGATCGAGCGGACTTATATCTCCCCAGTGTAGTCCGACGACGGCTGTTCGCGGACCTGCAGGCCGTCGACGAACAGTCGCTCGAGGAAGCGTGCGGCATCCTCGAAGCGCCCGTCGCCAGCGTTCTCCTGGCCGAGCACGGCACGGACCTGCACATCGAAGTCGGCATAGTGCTGCGTCGTCGACCAGATTGCGAAGATCAGGTGATAGGGATCGCATTTGGCGATCTTGCCGGCCTTTGCCCATGTGCGAATGACCTCGGCCTTCTCGTCGACGAGTTCTTTCAGCGGGCCTTTCAGTTCGTCCTCGATGTGAGGCGCGCCCTGCAGCACCTCATTGGCGAACAACCGGCTCTCGCGCGGGAAATCGCGCGCCATCTCCAGCTTTCGCCGGATGTAGCTGCGGATTTCGGCGACCGGGTTTCCCTCGGCATTGAACTCGCGGAGCGGATCGAGCCAGGTGTCGAGCACGCGGTCGATCAGCGCCCGATGCATCGCCTCCTTGGTGCGGAAATAATAGAGCAGATTGGGCTTCGACATGCCCGCCACTTCGGCGATCTGATCGATGGTTGAACCGCGAAAGCCATTTGCCGAAAAGACCTCCAGCGCCGCCTCGAGGATCTGCTCCTCCTTCTCCTCCTGGATGCGTGTACGCCGCTGGGTCTTGGCCGCTCTTGGAAGTACCATCATGCCCCCTGCCCGTTGCTTGCGCACAACGATACTCGCGCGCAGACGCACAAAATCGTTGCAGCACCTTGAATTGCCCAAAATTCGGACGCGCCATCTTTTTGGGCAACAACTCCGATTTTTTGTTTTTCCGGCTTGAGTGCCGCCACGGAAGTTGTAATGTTTACCAACCGGTCAAATTATCAGCCAGTTTGTTCACAAAGGCAACGGCTGATCGAAAGGCACCAAAAAACAAAGCCTGGATTTGACCGGCGGGAACATGAGGGCTGCGCCGCAAGGGGCAAACCGAAAAATGAGGAGAACGCCATGGCAGCACCTGGCGAGAACATGCGCGTCAACGCTGACCGCCTGTGGGCTTCGTTGATGGATATGGCAAAGATCGGCCCCGGTGTCGCCGGCGGCAACAATCGCCAGACATTGACGGACGAAGACGGCGAGGCTCGTCGGCTTTTCCAGTCCTGGTGCGAGGCGGCCGGGCTTACCATGGGTGTCGACAAGATGGGCACCATGTTTTTCACCCGCCCCGGCACCGATCCGGACGCTCTGCCCGTACATATCGGCTCCCATCTCGACACGCAGCCGACCGGCGGCAAGTTCGACGGCGTGCTCGGTGTCCTGAGCGGGCTCGAGGTCGTCCGCACGATGAACGATCTCGGCATCCGCACCAAGCACCCGGTCGTGGTGACGAACTGGACCAATGAAGAGGGTGCGCGCTTTGCCCCTGCAATGATCGCCTCGGGCGTCTTTGCCGGTGCTCTGACGCTTGACTACGCCTATGCCCGCAAGGATCCCGAAGGCAAGACTTTCGGCGACGAACTGAAGCGCATCGGCTGGCTCGGCGACGAGGAAGTTGGCGCGCGCAAGATGCACGCCTATTTCGAATATCACATCGAACAAGGCCCGATCCTTGAGGCCGAGAACAAGCAGATCGGCGTCGTCACGCACTGTCAGGGCCTGTGGTGGCTGGAAGTCACCCTCACTGGCCGGGAGGCCCACACCGGCTCGACGCCGATGAACATGCGCCTCAATGCCGGCCTCGCCATGGCACGGATCTTCGAAATGGTCCAGAACGTTGCCATGGAAAACCAGCCGGGCGCGGTCGGCGGCGTCGGTCAGGTGTTCTTTTCTCCCAATTCGCGCAATGTGCTACCGGGCAAAGTCGTCTTCACCATAGACATCCGCTCGCCCGACCAGGCCAAGCTCGACGGCATGCGCGCGCGGATCGAGGCCGAAGCGCCGAAGATCGCCGAGGCATTGGGCGTCGGCTGTTCGATCGAGGCGGTCGGCCATTTCGATCCCGTGACCTTCGACCCCAAACTGGTCGCAACAGTGCGCGGCGCCGCGGAGAAGCTCGGCTACAGCCACATGAATCTGATCTCGGGTGCCGGCCACGATGCCTGCTGGGCAGCGAAGGTCGCCCCGACCACGATGATCATGTGCCCCTGCGTCGGCGGCCTCAGCCACAACGAGGCGGAAGACATCTCCAAGGAGTGGGCCTCCGCGGGGGCGGACATATTGCTTCATGCGGTGATCGAGACAGCGGGGATCGCGGAGTGATCGATAGTGCCATGCGCCCCGATCGGAGCATCAACTGGCACATGGCTTGGCCCGATGAAACAGGGCCGTTTGCCACGGGTATGATCGAGCGCATCAATAAAGCGCTGCAAAAACCGATTCAAAATTTGGACCCTGCAGATTTACGCCAGCTTATCGGTCAACAAATTGCACTGGAATACACTGTTCCGCTGGCTATAGGCGCCATACGCGCCAACCCCATGCAAAATGCTTCTTATTATGATGGGGATTTATTGCAGGCCTGCCTCAAAATTGAGGCGGTATTCTGGACGAAGCATCCAGACCAATATGCGAGGCTAAAAGAGTTTTTCCAAACAGTGCGGGTGTTTGACCAGAAGTTGCACGAGCAGGTGAAATCATTCTTTGCGCTTGAGATCGTTTCGGTCGGCATGGATTCGACTAAGAAAGCCACTAAGAGGAAGCCAAAATGAGCACTGTGATCAAGGGTGGAACCATCGTCACGGCCGACCTCACCTACAAGGCCGATGTCAAGGTCGAGGGCGGTAAGATCGTCGAGATCGGTCCGAACCTTTCGGGCAGCGAGACGCTGGACGCGACCGGCTGCTATGTTATGCCCGGCGGCATCGACCCGCACACCCACCTCGAAATGCCCTTCATGGGCACCTATTCCTCGGACGATTTCGAAAGCGGCACACGTGCGGCGCTTGCCGGCGGCACGACCATGGTCGTCGATTTCGCCCTCCCCTCGCCCGGCCAGTCGCTCTTGGAAGCGCTCACCATGTGGGACAACAAGTCGACACGCGCCAATTGCGACTATTCCTTCCACATGGCGATCACCTGGTGGGGCGAGCAGGTGTTCAACGAGATGGAGACGATCGTCAAGGACAAGGGTATCAATACCTTCAAGCACTTCATGGCCTATAAGGGCGCGCTGATGGTGGATGACGACGAGATGTTTTCCTCGTTCCAGCGCTGCGCCGGGCTTGGTGCCCTGCCGCTCGTACACGCCGAAAACGGCGACGTCGTCGCTCAGTTGCAGGCGAAGCTGCTCGCCGAGGGCAACAACGGCCCCGAGGCTCACGCCTATTCGCGGCCGGCCGAGGTCGAAGGCGAGGCGACCAACCGTGCGATCATGATCGCCGACATGGCCGGCTGCCCGGTCTATATCGTCCACACCTCCTGCGAGCAGGCCCATGAGGCGATCCGCCGTGCCCGCGCCAAGGGAATGCGCGTCTTTGGCGAGCCGTTGATCCAGCACCTGACGCTCGATGAAAGCGAATATTTCAACAAGGATTGGGACCACGCCGCCCGCCGCGTGATGTCCCCGCCCTTCCGCAACAAACAGCATCAGGACAGCCTCTGGGCCGGGCTGGCCTCAGGCTCCCTGCAGGTGGTCGCGACAGACCATTGCGCCTTCACGACGGCGCAGAAACGCTTCGGCGTCGGCGATTTCACCAAGATTCCGAACGGCACTGGGGGCCTCGAAGACCGGATGCCGATGCTGTGGACCCACGGCGTCGCGACCGGTCGCATCACCATGAACGAATTCGTCGCGGTGACCTCGACCAACATCGCCAAGATCCTCAACATCTATCCGAAGAAGGGCGCGATCCTGGTCGGCGCCGATGCCGATCTTGTCGTCTGGGATCCGAAGCGCTCGAAGACGATCTCGTCCCAGACCCAACAATCGTCGATCGACTACAACGTCTTCGAGGGCAAGACCGTGACGGGGCTGCCTCGCTTCACGCTCAGCCGCGGCGTCGTTTCTATCGAGGAAGGCACGGTGAAGACGCAGGAAGGTCACGGGGAATTTGTCAAGCGCGATCCCTTCCCCGCCGTCAGCACGGCTCTGACCACATGGAAGGAAGTGACGGCACCGCGCGCCGTGCAGCGCACCGGCATTCCGGCAAGCGGGGTTTGACGCACGCCATATGCCGCATCCGTCATACACTTCTCGGGCAAGGTCGTTTTTCGGAGCGCTAGGCCGGCACCAAGGCGTCGAGTTCGGGCAAAAGCACGACGCTTTCCTGTTCGTTCGGATCTGTCCGGGCGATCACCGCCGAGCACGGCTTGTCGGAAAGATTGGCGGGCAGGTGCGGCACGCCGGCCGGGATGTAGAACATCTCACCGGCCTTGACGATCACATGTTCTTCGAGCCGGTCGCCGAACCACGTGTGGGCCTCGCCGGCAAGTACGTAGATCGCGGTCTCATGGCTTTCATGCAGATGCGCCTTGGCACGCGCACCAGGCGGCATGGTCAGGAGGTGCATGCAAATGCCCTTCGAGCCAACCGTTTCCGCAGCGATTCCCTCGAAATAGTTAAGCCCCTGCTTGCCGGCATAGGCATCACCCGGACGAACCACGCGACAGCCAGAATCGGATGATCGAGACATGAACGCTCTCCAGAATTCGCTGAAAAAACCGCAACAGACGACATCGGCGGCATTGCATGTTGCAGGTTCGGATAGCAGTCTGCCACAGACAAGCCACAATGAGAATCCGCCCATGACATCCAATTCAGCCTCCGTGGTCTCTGCTCGGGATCTCGGCCTCACGTTCCAGACCAGCGACGGGCCGGTCAATGCACTGACGGGCGTGAATCTCGATGTGGCCAAGGGCGATTTCGTCTCCTTCATCGGTCCGTCCGGATGTGGCAAGACGACGTTCCTGCGGGTCATCGCCGACCTTGAGAAACCGACCTCGGGCGCCATCGCGGTCAACGGCATGACGCCGGAACAGGCTCGCCGGCACCGCGCCTACGGCTATGTTTTCCAGGCGGCAGCGCTTTATCCCTGGCGCACGATCGAAAAGAACATCGCCCTGCCGCTCGAAATCATGGGCTATTCGAGAGACGAGCAGAAGACTCGGATCGACCGTACGCTCGAACTCGTCAACCTCTCGGGCTTCGGCAAGAAATATCCCTGGCAGCTTTCCGGCGGCATGCAGCAGCGCGCCTCGATCGCCCGCGCGCTCGCCTTCGACGCCGATCTCCTGCTGATGGACGAACCGTTCGGTGCCCTCGACGAGATCGTCCGCGACCACCTGAACGAGCAGCTTCTGAAACTCTGGGCGCGCACCAACAAGACGATCTGTTTCGTCACCCATTCGATTCCGGAGGCGGTCTACCTCTCGACCAAGATCGTCGTCATGAGCCCGCGCCCCGGCCGCGTGACCGACATCATCGAATCCACGCTCCCGCAGGAGCGGCCACTTGGTATTCGCGAGACGCCCGAGTTCCTGGAAATCGCCCACCGCGTCCGTGAGGGTTTGAGAGCGGGGCACAGCTATGATGAGTAGTGCTTGCGCTGCCCAGGCTCACTGTCGCGATGCGGCTTTGGCGGACATGGAAGCGTGCGCCGACATCTTCAATCGCTGGCTGGATGCTACGGCGTGGATGCCACGTGTCCATCCGGCAGACGACGTAGTGCGGCATTATCGGGAAAGCGTCTTTGCAAACGGGCCTGTCATAGTCGCCGACTGTCGGGGCGAAATCGCGGGCTTTCTTGCCCTTTCCGCAGATGGCTTTGTGAGTGCGCTCTATCTGGACGAACGCCACCGAGGCGTCGGAATAGGAACGGCGCTGCTTCGCGAAGCGAAGAAACGGGCGAAAAGCGACCTGAGGCTTTGGACCTTTGAACAGAATACGAGTGCCCAACGCTTCTACGAACGGGAGGGCTTCGTACCGGTGCGTGGAACGGGTGGCGAAAACGAGGAGGGGCTGCCGGACATTCTCTATCACTGGCGCGCCGAACCGTTGAGCGGAAGGGAGGCGTGAGCATGCGCGAAGAGAGCTTCTTCAGAGACAAGTTGCTTCCCATCTCCACCGTCGTGCTCATCCTGATCGCCATCTGGTATGTCGCCGTGATCTTCCTCAATGCCCCCTTCGAGCGCGATGCGGCGGCACGAGCCGGCAGCGAGATCGGTTTCTCCGATATCGTCCGGAACACAATGGCACAGGAGCGGCCCGTCCTGCCGGCCCCTCACCAGGTGGTCGCCGAAATCTGGGATACGACCGTCAACAAGGCGATCACGTCGAAACGGAGCCTGATCTATCACGCCTGGATCACGCTTTCCGCGACGCTGGTCGGCTTTGGCATCGGCGCCGCACTCGGCGTGCTGCTCGCCGTCGGCATCGTTCACAACCGTGCGATGGACAGGTCCTTGATGCCGTGGGTGATCGCGAGCCAGACCATCCCAATCCTGGCGATCGCGCCAATGATCATCGTCGTCTTGAACGCGGTCGGCATTGCCGGCCTGCTGCCGAAGGCGCTGATCTCCACTTACCTTTCGTTCTTCCCTGTGGTCGTCGGCATGGTCAAAGGCTTACGCAGTCCCGAGACGATCCAGCTCGACCTGATGCACACCTATAATGCCTCATCGGCGCAGACCTTCTGGAAGCTGCGCTGGCCGTCCTCCATGCCCTACCTCTTCACTTCGCTGAAAGTCGCCGTCGCCATTTCGCTCGTCGGCGCGATCGTCGGAGAGTTGCCCACGGGGGCCGTGGCCGGGCTTGGCGCCCGCCTGCTCGCTGGATCGTACTACGGCCAGACGGTACAGATCTGGGCGGCTCTGTTCATGGCCGCAGCGCTCGCCGCCGTCCTCGTCATGATCGTCGGCCTGGCGCACACCGCCGTTCTCAAACGCATGGGAGCCAAGGCATGAATCTTCCCGTTCTCGCCGGAGCCGTGCTCTTCTGGCTCGCTGCCTGGGCCTTAAACGAATGGCTTGTGCGCCAGCACTTTGCGCACCCAACGGCTGCTAACGCCGCGCGTTTCGCCGTTCCCCTCCTCTTCGGCATCACTATTCTCGTGCTTTGGGAGGGCATTGTCCGCGGTTTCGGCATTCCGTCGGTGCTGCTGCCGGCGCCCTCGATGATCTGGCAGCGCCTCGTCAACTCCCTGCCGACGCTGGCGGCCGATTTCCGGCAGACCTTTCTCAAGGCCGTACTGACCGGTTATGCGCTCGGCTGCGGTCTCGGCTTCGTCGTGGCGATCCTGATCGACCGCTCTCCTTTCCTGCAGAAAGGCCTGCTGCCGCTCGGCAACTTCGTCTCTGCCCTGCCCGTCATCGGCGTCGCGCCGATCATGGTCATGTGGTTCGGCTTCGACTGGCAGTCAAAGGTCGCCGTCGTCGTCATCATGACCTTCTTCCCGATGCTGGTGAACACGGTTTCCGGCTTGGCCGCGGCCAGCCACATGGAGCGCGACCTGATGCGCACCTACGCGGCCACATGGTGGCAGACGCTTGTCAAGCTGCGCCTGCCGGCCGCCTGGCCTTTTATTTTCAACGCGCTCAAGATTAGCTCCACGCTGGCGCTGATTGGCGCCATCGTCGCCGAATTCTTCGGGACGCCCATTGTCGGCATGGGCTTCCGGATCTCCACGGAAGTGGGCCGCATGAACGTCGACATGGTTTGGGCCGAGATCGCCGTCGCGGCGGTTGCTGGCTCCGCCTTCTACGGGGTGGTTGCGCTCGCCGAGCGGGCCGTCACCTTCTGGCATCCGTCCATCCGCAGTGGACGGGCCTAATGCATGTCGCCCGAAAGTGTGCAGCGGTTTCGGGACAACGACATGCATGCAAACAAAGACTTAAGCGCGTCGTCGGGCTCCTATTGAATGCGACGCGCTTTAGAAATGAAGCGACAATGAGAATGAACCAACAATAAGAGGGAACAGACATGAACAAGAAAATTGCGTCTCTGCTTGCCGCAGGCGTCTTTTCGCTTGCCGCCTTCCATGCCAATGCCGCCGACAAGGTTACGCTGCAACTGAAGTGGGTCACCCAGGCCCAGTTCGCCGGCTACTATGTCGCCAAAGACAAGGGCTTCTACGAGGAAGAGGGCCTCGACGTCGATATCAAGCCCGGCGGCCCGGATATCGCGCCGGCACAGGTGATCGCCGGCGGCGGAGCTGACGTCATCGTCGACTGGATGCCTTCCGCTCTTGCCACGCGCGAAAAGGGCGTTCCGCTCGTCAACATCGCCCAGCCGTTCAAGCAGTCCGGCATGATGCTGACCTGTCTCAAGGAATCGGGCGTGACGAGTCCCGACGACTTCAAGGGCAAGACGCTCGGCGTCTGGTTCTTCGGCAACGAATATCCCTTCCTCTCCTGGATGTCGCAGTTGAAAATCCCGACGGACGGCGGTCCGGAAGGTGTGACCGTCTTGAAGCAGGGCTTTAACGTCGATCCCCTGATCCAGAAGCAGGCCGCCTGCATCTCCACGATGACCTACAACGAGTATTGGCAGGTGATCGACGCTGGCATCAAGCCGGAAGACCTGGTCACCTTCAAGTACGAAGACCAAGGCGTCGCCACGCTAGAGGACGGTCTCTACGTGCTCGAAGACAAGCTCAAGGATCCGGCCTTCAAAGAAAAGATGGTGAAGTTCGTCCGCGCCTCGATGAAGGGCTGGAAATATGCCGAGGAAAACCCGGACGAGGCTGCCGATATCGTTCTTGAGAACGATTCCACCGGTGCCCAGACTGAAAAGCATCAGAAGCGTATGATGGGCGAAATCGCCAAGCTGACGGCAGGCTCCAACGGCGCGCTCGACGAGACCGACTACAAGCGCACCGTCCAGTCGCTGCTCGCCGGCGGCTCTGACCCGGTCATCTCCAAGGAGCCGGAAGGTGCCTGGACGCACGAAGTAACGGACGAAGCGCTCAAGTAAACACGCGGAAGCCGATGGAACCGGAGCGTGCGGCCCGCCGCGCGCTCCTTTTTCTTACTGCATGATTCCTCAATCGGATCGACTTGAAACAAAATCATGCGGCAATTCAAAGTGCTACAGCGATCTTTGCGCGTCCGATTGGACGCGCGGCGCTGTCGAGCCGGCGACGGCCCAAGATCAGCCGAAGCATTACCAGCGCCGTGCGTCCTTTCAGGGTCAAAGAGTCGCGCCGAAGTTGCGTCCGCTGCACCCTCGCCATATTGCATTGCGAGGTGCACGAGAATAAAAATCTTGAGGCACCATCGCTTCAGTGACCTTGTAAGCATTTGGCGCGACGATTACATAGGCCAAAGCGTTTTGGTTGAGGCGGGCGCAGGGAGGAAATCGTTTTCTTAAGCTTTGCCCTTTAGGGAACTTTTTCCTGGACTCGATGTAATCGGTCTGAAACCGCCTGCATTGAGAGAAATTTAAACTTGTGATCATGTCCCGTGGACCTGGCGAACCGTCGGCGGTGCAGGGAACACAAGAGAATAGCGTGATTTAGGCCAGACCTTCGTCGCTCGAGGCGCGATGTCCGGTATTTCATTTTTAGGAAGACAGGCCGATGGCTCAGAAACTTCTACCTCTTTTCGGCGCCTGCGCGGCAATGACACTATGCGCACTTTCCAGCGCCTTCGCCGAAGAGGCCGCCAAGCCACAACAATCACAGGCGCTTCCCTCCATCGTCGTTACCGAAGCCGTACAGCAATCGATCAGCGACCGCGTCATCGCCACCGGCTCCATCGAGGCGGTCGAGGAAACCTATGTTTCGCCGCTGGTCGATGGCCTTTCTGTGCGATCGCTGAACGTCGATGTCGGCGACAGGGTCGAAGAAGGCAGTACGCTGGTCGTCCTCAACGACGACGCGCTGCTTCTGCAGAAGAGCCAGCTCGAAGCCAATCTCGCCAAGGCGGAGGCGTCGCTCGCCCAACTGCGCGCCCAGCTCGCCGAAATGACCGCCAATTCGGAAGAGGCAACGCGCGTTGCCGATCGTGCCGTGCGGTTGTCTGAGAACGGCACTGTGTCGACTGCCGAGGCGGACCGCTTGAAGGCGCTCGCTGCTGCCGCCCGCGCCCGCGTTCACTCGGCCGAGCAATCGGTGAGTGTCGCTACGGCAGACATCAAGGTGGTGCAGGCGCAGATCGATGACATCGACCTGCGCCTTGCGCGCACCGCTGTTAAGGCTCCCGTTAGCGGCGTCATCTCCGCCAAGAACGCCAAGGTCGGCGCCATCGCCAGTGGCAGCGGCGAGCCGCTCTTTGCGATCATCCGCGACGGTGCGATCGAGATGAAGGCGGACGTCGCCGAGGCCGACCTCATCAAGCTTGCGGTCGGACAGACGGCGTCGGTCAGGCTTGCCGGAAGCAGCACCACGATCGAGGGCAAAATCCGGCTGATCGCACCGACTGTGGACCCTCAGACGCGGCTTGGCCGAGTCGACATTACTCTCAGCGACACGTCCAAGGCTCGCGCCGGCATGTATGCGAGCGCGGTCATCACCGTTGAACAGAAGCAAACGGTTGTTTTGCCGCAAACGGCCGTTACAGCCGAAGACGGCAAGGCAATCGTCCGCAAGGTGGAAGACGGCGTGGTGCGGCTGGTGCCGGTGGTAACGGGCATCCAGGACGGACAGTTTGTTGAAATCCTTTCCGGCCTCAAGGCAGGTGAACAGGCAGTTGCAAAAGCCGGCGCCTATGTCCGCGACGGTGACCGCATCAACCCGGTCAAATCTGCGCAACCGGCAACCAACTGACGGGAACAGAGACCATGAACTTCTCAGCCTGGTCCATCCGCAATCCGGTCGCGCCGATCCTGGCCTTCTTCGTGCTGGTCGTGCTCGGCTGGCAGTCGTTCAATTCGCTGCCGATCACCCGCTTCCCGAACATCGACGTGCCGATCGTTCAGATCAGCGTCACGCAGAGCGGCGCCGCCCCCGCGGAGCTCGAAACCCAGGTCACCAAGGAAATCGAGGACGCAGTAGCCGGCGTCTCCGGCGTCGATCACATCCAATCGACGATCACCGACGGTAGCTCGACCACGGCCGTCATCTTCCGCATGGAGGTGCCGACGACGCAAGCCGTGCAGGACGTCAAGGACGCGATCGACCGCATCCGCAGCGACCTGCCGACCTCGATCGAGGAGCCGATCGTCTCCAAGGTCGACGTCGAAGGCCAGGCGATCCAGACGTTCTCCGTCTCCTCACCCGGCATGACGCTGGAGGAGCTGTCCTGGTTCGTCGATGACACGATCAAGCGCGCGATCCAGGGCCAGAGCGGCATCGGCCGTGTCGACCGTTACGGCGGCTCCGATCGGGAGGTCCGCATCGAGCTCAATGAAGACCGCCTGAATTCCTACGGCATTACCGCCGCCGACGTGAACGGCCAGCTTCGCCGCATGAACATGGATCTCGGCTCCGGTCGCGGCCAGGTCGGCGGCAGCGAACAGGCAATCCGCACGCTGGGCGACACGCGCGACGTGGCCGAGCTTTCCAACACGATGATCTCGCTGCCAAACGGACGCTTCGTCCGCCTGTCGGAACTCGGCACGGTGATCGATACCTACGAGGAGCCGAAGTCCTTTTCCCGCTTTAACGGCAACCCAGGCGTCACCTTCGCGGTATTCCGCGCCAAGGGCGCCAGCGAAGTGACCGTCGCCGAAACAGTCGCTAAGACACTCGACGAAATCCGGGCGAAGCACCCGGATGTCACCATCGAGATGGTGGACGATTCGGTCTACTTCACCTATGGCAACTACGAGGCTGCCATTCACACGCTGATCGAAGGCGCCCTGCTCGCCGTCCTCGTCGTGATGCTGTTCCTGCGCAACTGGCGCGCGACCTTGATTTCGGCGGTCGCGCTGCCACTCTCGGCGATCCCGACCTTCTGGGTGATGGAACTCCTGGGATTCTCGCTGAACCTCGTCAGCTTCCTCGCGATGACACTCGCGACCGGTATCCTCGTCGACGACGCGATCGTGGAGATCGAGAATATCGAGCGGCATATCCGCATGGGCAAGTCGCCCTATCGCGCCGCGATCGAGGCGGCGGACGAGATCGGCCTTGCGGTGATCGCCACCACCTTCACCATCATCGCCGTCTTTGTCCCGGTCTCCTTCATGCCGGGCATTCCGGGGCAATACTTCATCCAGTTCGGCCTGACGGTCGCGGTCTCGGTCTTCTTCTCGCTGCTGGTCGCCCGCTTGATCACGCCGGTGATGGCTGCCTATCTGATGAAGCCGACGGATGTCGGTGGCGGTCACTACAACGGCGAAAGCGCCATCATGAAGCTCTATACGGGCATCATCAGCGTGACGACCCGCTGGCGCTACACGACGCTGCTGGCCGCCATCGGGTGCCTTGCCATCTCCCTCTACTTCCTGTTCCAGGTTCCGGGCAGCTTCCTGCCGCCGGAAGACAATTCGCGCGTCAGCCTGTCGATCGAGCTTCCGCCGGATGCGATGCTCGAGGATACGGACCGGACGACGATGGAAATCTACAACCGCGTCAAGGATATCGACGGCGTCGAAAACGTCTTCGTGCTTGGCGGCGCCTCGCCCAAAGGCGACTTGGAACTGCGCCGCGCGGCCGTGACGGTGCTTCTCAAGAAGCTCGACCATTCGCTCGTTAACAAGATCGTCAACGACGTCATCGGCCGCACGCCCCTGATCGGGCAGTACCTGCCGAAGCTGCCGCCAGCGGGCCGCATCAAGCCGCAGTCGCAGATCGAAAAGGAAATCTTCGCCCGACTGCGATCCATCCCGGACGTGCGCGTCATCAAGCTCAACGACCGCGGCGAGCGCGACCTGTCGTTCAACCTGCTCTCCAACAACGAGGCGGACCTGGACACGGCGGTCGCGACTCTCGAAGCCAAGCTGCGCAGCGATCCCCTGCTCGCCAATGTCAGCCCCGACGGCGCCTTGCCACGGCCGGAACTGCAGATCCGTCCGCGCGCGGATCAGATGTCCCGCCTTGGCATCACCACGCAGCAGATCTCCGAGGTGATCCGCGTCGCCACGATCGGCGACATCGACGCGCAACTCACCAAGATCGCGCTTGACGGCCGGCTGATCCCGATCCGCGTCCAGCTCAACCGCGATTTCCGGACGGATCTCGCGGCGATCCGCAACCTCAAGGTCCAGACCGCGTCGGGGGCAACCGTTCCACTTTCGAGCGTCGCTGACATCAATTATTCGGAGGGTCCGAGTTCCATCAAGCGATACGACCGCAACCGAGTCGTGGCGCTCGGTGCCGACCTTCCGATCGGCGTCGCGCTCAACACCGCGTCCGACCGCTTCAAGCAGATCGCGGCCGAAGCCAAGCTGCCCGGGACGGTGGAGTTCCTCGAAAGCGGCGACGCCGAAGTGCAGGCAGAAATGCAGCAGAGCTTCGGCAACGCCATGCTGCTTGGCCTGATGATGGTGCTGGTAGTGCTCATCCTCCTCTTCAAGGACGTGATCCAGCCGTTCACCATCCTGTTCTCGCTGCCGCTCGCGATCGGCGGCGTGGCGGCCGGACTGATCCTGACCCAGAACGCGCTCTCAATGCCGGTGCTGATCGGTATCCTCATGCTGATGGGTATCGTCACCAAGAACGCGATCCTGCTCGTGGATTTCGGTATCGAGATGATGCATCACGGCATGGACCGCACGCTGTCGATGATCGAAGCCGGCCGCAAGCGCGCCCGCCCGATCGTCATGACCTCGATCGCCATGTCCGCCGGCATGCTGCCGTCGGCGCTCGGCGTCGGTGAAGGCGGTTCGTTCCGCGCCCCGATGGCGATCGCGGTAATCGGCGGCATCATCGTCTCGACCATCCTGAGCCTCGTCGTCGTTCCCTCCTTCTTCCTGATCATGGACGATCTGTCGCGGCTGCTCGCCTGGATCTTCGGTCGCTTCGTCGGCAAGAAGGACGAGGAGGACCTGCCGCTCGACCGCGAGGCGCTGACACGGCTCGCCGCCGAGCAGGGCGGCACGATCGAGGAATTGCAGGAGCGCATCAAGGCACTGGAAGAGCAGCGTGACGACAAGTCCGACCGCAAGGTCATCAACCATCCCGCGCTTGCAGCCGAGTAGAGCCGCTCCTGCGCTAGACGCAAACTGTCTACAGCGCAGCGCGTCTTGAATCGCTGAATGATTTTGTCCTCAAATCGTCTCTGATTTGAGGGATTATGCGGTACGGCCCGCGCCGTCACGCGCGGGGCCTTTTTGTTAAAGTTATTTGATCGGGGTCAAGTCGCATCTTTCGATGACCGCTTAGGATCTGTTCGATCCAATTCGGGAATGGCCACGGATGAAGACCTTGCGACTGACCTCGACCGACAGAACCGTTCTTCTCGATTCGCGTTTCTTTGCGAGACTGCCGCGGCCGACGGCAGAGGCGATCCTCGAGGGCGCAATCGTTTCCACGCACGAGGAACACGATATCCTGTTTCGTCAGGACGAGCGGATCGACGATGTCTTCTTCGTCCTCTCGGGCCTCGTCCGTCTCTACCGCCTGGGCAAGGACGGTCGCGAAGCCGACATTGCCATATTGCCGAAGGGCGAGATCTTCGGCGCAAATGCCATGTTCCTGGAGCATCGCGCGACCGCCAATGCCCAGGCAGCGGAGGCTTTGATCGTCGCGCGGTTCGAAAGCCACAAGCTTCGTCAGCTTGCTGCGGAAAATACCGATGTCGCCCAGGCGCTAATCGAACTTCTCTGCCGCCATGGCAAGATGACGGAAGACTGCCTTGCCGAGGACCGACTGCTTACCGCGCCTCAGCGGGTCGCGAACTATATCCTCAGCCATTGCCCGGATGGTCTGAGCACCTTCTCCTTCCGCCTGCCGTTCCAGAAGAACGTGCTTGCGGGCAAGCTCGGCCTCGCGCCGGAGGCTTTGTCGCGCGCCTTCTCGACGCTCCGCCAGTCGGGCGTCACGGTCAAGGGCCGCGTGATCGAAATCCGCGACCGGCAAGCACTCGAACGCTTCTGAATGCTCCGCCGCGCCCGGTCTAAAGATGGAGACCCAGGCTGAGCCTAATGCATGCCGCCCAAAAGTGTGCAGCGGTTTTGGGACAACGACATGCATAAAAGCAATGACCTAAAGCGCGTCGCATGAGTCCGATTTAACGCGACGCGCTTTAGAGTCCTCCCTCCACCTTCAGGAATTCGACGATCCGGTCTATGCCGTCGCCGCGCTTCATGTCCGAGAACACGAACGGCTTTGCCGCGCGCATCCGCTGCGCATCCCGTTCCATCACGTGGAGGTCGGCCCCGACATAGGGTGCGAGGTCCTTCTTGTTGATCACAAGGAGATCGGACTTGGTGATCCCGGGCCCACCCTTGCGCGGAATTTCCTCCCCCTGGCAGACGGAGATCACGTAGATCGTCAGGTCGGCGAGATCGGGAGAAAAGGTCGCCGCCAGATTGTCGCCGCCCGATTCGATGAACACCACGTCGAGATTGGGTATCCGGCGGTTGAGATCAGCGATCGCCTGCAGATTGATCGACGCGTCCTCGCGTATCGCCGTATGCGGACAGCCACCGGTTTCCACCCCGACGATCCGTTCCGACGGCAGCGCCTGCATCCGTACCAGCGCCTCGGCGTCTTCCTTGGTGTAGATGTCATTCGTGACGACCGCGACGGAATATTTCTCCCGCATCGCCTTGCACAGCTTGTCGGTCAGCGCCGTCTTACCGGAACCGACCGGACCGCCGATACCGACGCGAAGGGGACCGTTTTTCGATGGCATCTGTTTTTCCTTTCAGAATGCGGGCCGCCTGTCAGGAGCGGAACAGACGGGTATGGAGGGTTTCGTGTCTCAGCGACGCAATATCGGCCATGATCGTCGCCGAGCCAAGCTCGTCCAGCGAGCCTTGCGCGGCGCGATCGGCTACGGCGGCAATCGTGTTTTCGAGGCTGGCCAACACACCGACGCCATCGCGCTGGCCGATGACGCCGCAGCGGATGGCAGCCGAAACGGCGTTCGAGACCGCGGCGCCGAGATGGGCCGCAAGAGCGGGCCGCAGTCCCGTGCCATGCGCACCCGCCACGGCACCGACCGCCACCGGATAGGCTGTCACCGGTCCGAGCAGCTCGAAAACGGCGCTCGGCCAACTGCGTGCGGCGGCAAGGAACGCCTCGCCCTGCCGTATGGTTTCCATATGCCGCTCCGACGAACCCGCCATCGCTTCGGCCAGTTCACTTGCCGCCTTCAATCGTCGCGGATCGCCATGCCCCTGGTAGCTTTCGGCGAGGAGAACGGCGTCGTTCCACATGCCACCGCGGGTCAGCAGCGTTTCCAGCCAAAGCCGCAGCTCTTCCGCACTGGTCACGAGGCCATCGTGAACCGCCTGTTCCAGCCCCCCGGAATAGGCGAAGGAGCCGACCGGAAAGCCGGGTGAGAGCCAGGTGACCAAGCGCAAAAGCGCTCGCGTGTCGGTCTGGTCAACCATGATCGTGGTGGTGACCGCCATGGCCGTGGTGGTCGTGGCCGCGCCCGCCACCATGATAAGCCCCACGCAGCGGTTGGAACGGTTCGGTCACTTCGCTAACGGCGGCGCCCAGCCCTTCGAGCATCGCACGGATGACGGGGTCTCGGGCGATCAGGATCCGCCCCTCCTCGACCGCCGCCGGAAGATGTCGATTGCCGAGATGCCAGGCAAGTTCGATGAGATGCAGGCCGTTCCGCGCCCGAACCTCGTAAAGCGCCTCGTCGGCGGCCTTGATCCGGATATAGCCGCCGTCTTCCAGCACCAGCAGGTCGCCATCGGCGAGCATCACCGGCTGCTTGAGGTCGAGCATTACCACATCGTCGTTTTCGAGATGGAGCAGCTTGCGCCGCAGATGGCGCTCGTCATGGGCGAGCGTCACACTGTGAAGCGGCACCTTATCTGCGGGGCCCGGCGACAGAACTTCGGTCGAGCGGTAAGGCACGTCAGATCACCTCTATCTTTTCCGGATGCACGACCTCGATGCGAACGTCCGCTAGCAGATCCGCCATCGCTGTTTGAAAGGCCTTCAGGTGCGGCTCGGCAAAATGCGCATCCACCGCCGCCCGGTCTTTCCAGCTCTCGACGAAGACCAGTGTGTCCGGTTCCGCGGGCTTGCGGTAGAGATCATAGCTGATGCAGCCCGCTTCCTTGCGGGTGGCTTCTAGCAGCGGTGCCGCCAGGGCGACGACGTCATCGCCCTTGCCCGCATGTGCCTTCAGATATGCAATAACGTAAACCATTGATCCTCGCCGCGCTCACTGCATGTTTCCTTAAATCGCACGCGATTCAAGGATAAAAACATGCAGCAATTCAATGTGCTACAGCGTCCTTTGCGCGCCTAATAAGGCGCGCGGCGCTGTAGTCGGCACCAATGTAACAAGAAAAGGCCCCGGCGCCAGCAGGAAGGCGGAAAGCGAAATGGTTTCACGCAGCCTGTCTGGAGAACCGGGGCCTTTAGTCGTTCTCTGCCCTGCACCTCTTGAGAGGCACAGGCGTTCACAACCGGATCAGGCGGCGATCTTCTGTGACTTCAGCGCGGCGAGAATGTTCTGCGGCGAAGAAACGCCGTAGGGATCGCTGTCGCAATTGTCGGAGTAGCCTTCCTCTTCGAACCACTGCTCGACGATGCCATTGTTGATGACGGCGGCATAGCGCCAGGAGCGCATGCCGAAGCCGAGATTGTCCTTGGCAACCAGCATGCCCATCTTGCGGGTGAACTCGCCCGAACCGTCCGGAATCAGCTTGACGTTTTCGAGGTTCTGCGACTTGCCCCAGGCGTTCATCACGAAGGCGTCGTTGACCGAGATGCAGTAGATCTCATCGATGCCTTCGGCGCGGAACTCAGCCGCGAGCTTTTCGAAATCCGGAAGCTGGTAGGTAGAGCAGGTCGGGGTGAAGGCACCCGGGAGCGAAAACAGCACGACGCGCTTGCCGGCGAAATAGTCGTCCGACGAAACATCCTGCCAGCGGAACGGATTGGAACCGCCGACGGCTTCGTCGCGAACGCGGGTGCGGAAGGTTACAGCGGGAACTTTTCTGCCGAGCATTATCATCTCCTTCAGGACAGGCTGCCGGCCGCGATCAGTCTTGGGAGGAAAGCGCGAGCCGGCCGGAAAGTGAGAACACTTTCCTATCGGAGATTGCGCTGCGGTGCAGCATCAAAGCGGTGATTCGAGCCGCGCTGCATGGCTGCCATGCGGAGGGCGCATGGCTTGCGATCGACAGGACAGGGCCGCGTCCAGGCAGTACAAATTGGCCCCTCCGGCAAAAACAGCGATTTAACGGACAAGCATCGGCTTAGTGATGATGAAGACGCGATTTCCGAACATGATAACTTCACGCGTAAGCAATGACCCGTACTTTGGAGCTAAGTCTATTTCCTTCATACATCTCGAATACGCAGCCCGGCTGCAGTCTATCGTGCGGAGCAGCAGGGGAAAGAAATCTTGCTATCGCTGTCTTTCTCTCTGAAGGATCGAGATCGGAAACTCTGAAATCCAATACCACACTCCATCCGTCATTGGGCCATGTGGTAACATCTTCTGGAAATTTGGCGACCGTTGCATAGGTGCTGCCGGAAGGTGGAACTTCTCCGGCCTTCCAGTTTGACCAATGGACTTCTACTCTTACAGCGCGATGCATCGCGGCCTCCCGAAGGACCTACCAGACAATATCGCAGCAACCGCATCAACCGAAGTATTGGCCGGCATAAGCAGTCGCGACAAGGGCGCCGCCTGCCGCGGCTAACAAGAGGACGCAGCGCCGCCGAAAGGCCACCTGACGCGACTCATACGCGGACCCAAGGCCAGCGGAAGCCTCAGAACAGGAAGTAGCGCTGCGCCATCGGCAGCACCGTCGCCGGCTCGCAGGTCAAGAGCTCGCCGTCAGCGCGGACCTCATAGGTTTCAGGATCCACCTCGATATGCGGCGTCAGGCTGTTGTGGATCATCGACGCCTTGCCGATGCCGCCGCGGGTGTTCTGGACGGCGACGAGTTCCTTGGCGACCCCGAGCCTGCCTGCAAGTCCGGCATCGAGCGATGCCTGCGAGACGAAGGTGACGGAGGAGTTGGTACGGTTCCGGCCATATGCTCCGAACATCGGCCGGTAGTGGACCGGCTGCGGTGTCGGGATCGAGGCGTTCGGATCGCCCATAGGTGCGGCGGCGATCGAGCCACCGAGCAGCACCATGTCAGGCTTCACGCCGAAGAAGGCCGGGTTCCAGATGACGAGGTCGGCGCGCTTGCCTACTTCGAGCGAGCCGATCTCATGGCTGAGGCCATGCGCGATCGCCGGGTTGATCGTGTATTTGGCGATGTAGCGCTTGACCCGGAAGTTGTCGTTGTCGCCGGTCTCTTGCCTGAGCCGCCCGCGCTGGCGCTTCATCTTGTCGGCCGTCTGCCAGGTACGGATCGCCACCTCGCCGACGCGGCCCATGGCTTGGCTGTCGGATGAGATGACCGAAAAGGCGCCGATGTCGTGCAGGATGTCCTCTGCGGCGATCGTTTCCTTGCGGATACGGCTTTCGGCAAAGGCGATATCCTCCGGGATGGACGGCGACAGGTGGTGACAGACCATCAGCATGTCGAGATGCTCTGCCAGCGTGTTGAGCGTGTAGGGCCGCGTCGGATTGGTCGAAGACGGGATGACGTTCGGCTGGCCGCAGATCTTGATGATGTCAGGCGCATGGCCGCCGCCCGCCCCTTCCGTATGGAAGGCATGGATCGTCCGGCCCTTGATCGCGGCGATCGTATCCTCGACGAAGCCGCTTTCGTTCAGCGTATCGGTGTGGATCATCACCTGCACGTCATATTCATCGGCTACCGACAGGCAGCAGTCGATCGCCGCCGGCGTCGTGCCCCAATCCTCGTGCAGCTTCAGCGACGTGGCGCCGCCGAGCACCATTTCCACAAGCGCGCCGGGGAGCGACGCATTGCCCTTGCCGGCGAAGGCGAGATTCATGGGGAATGCATCAGCGGCCTCGATCATCCGGGCGATATGCCACGGGCCGGGCGTGCAGGTCGTTGCGAGCGTGCCGTGCGCGGGGCCCGTGCCGCCGCCGAGCATGCAGGTGAGGCCGCTCATCAGCGCTTCCTCGATCTGCTGCGGGCAGATGAAGTGAATATGGCTGTCCATGCCGCCGGCTGTGACGATCTTACCCTCGCCGGCGATGACCTCCGTGCCCGGCCCGACGATGATGGTGACGCCCGGCTGCGTGTCGGGATTGCCGGCCTTGCCGATCGCCGCGATCCGCCCGTCCTTGAGGCCGATATCCGCCTTTACGATTCCCCAATGGTCGACGATCAGCGCGTTCGTGATCACGGTATCGACCGCGCCGCCCTCGCGCGTCACTTGGCTTTGCCCCATGCCGTCGCGGATGACCTTGCCGCCGCCGAACTTCACCTCTTCGCCATAAGTGGTGAAATCCTTCTCGACCTTGATGAAAAGCTCGGTATCGGCAAGTCGCACCTTGTCGCCCACCGTCGGACCGAACATGTTGGCATAGGCAGCGCGCGACATCTTGTAGGGCATGGATCAGGCTCCCTGGGAAAAGTCTGAAGATTGCGATTGACCGAGGCGGCGCAGGCGGCCTTCGGCGATGAGTGCGTCAACGTAGCGGCGCTCCGCCGCAAAGGGATGCCATTCCCAGCCGCTATGGCCGAAGCCGGCAAGCACGACGTCGTCTCCGGGCTGGACGAAATCGGACAGGACGTCGGCGATCACCACCAGGCCGCTCGACGGCACGACATAGGGCGCCGGCGTGAAGCGGGCGAGATCGCGATCGAGCCGCTCATGCGATTCCATCGGAATTACCCGATGACGCCGGCCGGTTGCACGTGCGAACGCTTCGAAGCCCATCGTGTAATCGTCGCAGAAATCGTCGAGATCCGGGTGCGTCTTCGCAAGATCCGCCCGCATGGCGGCAAACTTCGCACCGGAGCGGACGCTCCAGATCTCGCTCGCCTGCCGCACTGCGTCGCTGGTCTTCCACCGGCCGCCACCGAGCATCGACAGCGCCGGGCGACCGGTGTTGCAGACCGCAACGATATCGGTCCTTGTGCCACCCTTCCCGACCGAGCGGCAATCATTGAAGCGGATGACGAGATCAGCGGCGTCAATCGCAGCCGCGGCGCCTTGCGGCACTTCGCCATTGCCAACGATTGTAATGATGCGGCCGCTCAACGGTCAGTTTCCTCTCGGTTCGAGGAGTTGCTTCAATTCGGCGGTCCGCTTGCGGGTCAGTTCCGCCAAGCAGCCGGAAACCAGCAACGGCTCCATCGAGCCGCCGCGCGCCTCAAACCCGGCCAGCTCGCACTGCCCGTCACGGTAGCCAATCCAGGCCCGCTGCGCCTTCTTCAATGCCTCTTCGGCGCCGACATGGGCGGCGTCGATTTCGCCGAGTTCCTTGTCCTTGGCCTTCATGGCAGCGACCGCTTGTTTATAGATTTTATTCAGATCCGCGTCGGCTCTGTTGTAGTCCTGGCCAGCGCAGATGTTCATGTCCATCTGCGTCACGGCATTCTGGCAGTCGACCGTTGGCTGTTCTTGCGCGGCCGCCGAAACCGCTGACAGCAGAAGCAAGCCGGCGACGGGCGCGAACACCCTCATAGCTTGCCCATGATCGCCTGGCGGAAGCCGAACACCTCGCGCTTGCCGGAAAGCGGGATCAGCGTCACCTGCCTCGTCTGGCCGGGCTCGAAGCGCACCGCGGTGCCGGCCGGAATGTCGAGCCGCTTGCCGCGCGCCGCGTCACGATCGAAGATCAGGCCCGGGTTCGTCTCGGCAAAATGATAGTGACTCCCCACCTGCACGGGACGGTCGCCGGAATTGGAAACCTCGATAGTGACCGTTTCGAAACCGGCGTTCAGTTCAATCTCGCCTTCGGCTGCGATGATCTCACCTGGAATCATGTTCCTCTCCTCTTCACGCCGCTTGACCGCCCGCGCAACCTTGCGGCTTCAACACGCGCTCCGTCGACGCCGGATATTTCGCAAGCATCGCAGCCGGGCGGACCGGCCGTCGGACCAGTTCCCCGCTGCAATTCGGGCAGATGCCGGCGAGCCTCTCCTCGGCACAATCGGCGCAGAACGTACATTCAAACGTGCATATCATAGCTTCCCGGCTCTCGGGCGGCAGGTCGCGATCACAACATTCGCAGTTCGGGCGTAGGCTCAGCATGGTTGTCCCTCAAACGTTGACGGCAGGTCCGATCATTCCGCTCTAGCGGATCGGTTCGTGGACCGTGACAAGCTTCGTCCCATCCGGAAAGGTCGCCTCGATCTGAATGTCATGGATCATTTCGGGGATTCCTTCCATGACTTGGTCGCGGGTTAGCACATGCGCGCCGGCTTCCATCAGCTCCGCCACGGAGCGTCCGTCCCGAGCACCTTCGACGACGAAGTCGGTGATGAGGGCGATCGCTTCCGGATGGTTGAGCTTCACGCCACGCTCCAGCCTCCGGCGCGCGACCATCGCGGCCATGGAAATCAACAACTTGTCCTTTTCGCGCGGAGTAAGATTCATGCGTCGCCGTCCAATGAAATGTGGGATCAGAGAGTCCAGACTTTCGGCACAGATGCATCGTTACGCAAGTGCGAAATAACCGGGACGAGAATTTTTCTAAGCGCGAAGCCGTCTGTAGCAGCGATGCGGGCGACCAGCTTGTCGCGACCGGCAACGTGAAAATGGCTGACACCAGCGGCCGCGTAGCCGCCAAACGCGCCTCGCAGCCTGGACAGCATCGCTTCGCAATCCGACCCGACATAAAGCAATGTCGCAAAAGCTGCCGCGCCGCCGAGCACCGCGGAACGCCCCGCAAGTGCGGCGATATCATCGGCAAGCGTCAGGTTATCCGCATGCAGCAGCCGGCCGCCGCTTCTGACACGCCAGCGGTCACGAAAGAGACCAGCCTGCACCACCTCGCCCATGGCCCTGCGGCCGAGAAGAACCGCCTCGACCGCGAGAAAGGTTGCGTCTCCGGCAAGTTCGACCTCCAGTGAACGCGCCAGGGATGCGCGATCGAAGAGGATGGTTTCCTGCGGGAGCCAATCGACGCGGCTTCCGCCAGCAGCAAAGATCCGCGTCGAGATCTCGGCCGTTCCCGCACTCGCCTTGTAGATCTTCTCGCAGGCCTGCGTCGTCAATGTCAGAGCCGTGCCCTCGCCCGCCTCGAACGCCCAGGCCATCCGGTCGCCGCCGGTGATCCCCCCCGACGAATTGATCAGCACCGCTTCGAGCGACGCATCAAAGGTCTTTGGCAGGCGGATCTTGGCGCAGCCTTCCTGATAGAGTTCGGCGATGGCAGTACGGCCGCTCCGGCATTTCGCGACAAGCCGCCCTTTTCCCCATGCCCGCTGCGGAGCGACGATTGCTGCACTATTCATGAAAGGCCGTTGGATATTTTTTCGACGCACGGCATGTACCGATTGCGGCATCGTCCGCGAGCCAGGCTCCAAAGTCAAGACGTTGTTTCGCAAGGAAAATTCGCGCTGGCCTGGCGAGATACTTGCTGCTTGAGTCACCCTACCCGGCGGCTCACCACCGATAAAGGGGTGGTAACGTTGTCGACGAGAGAAGGGCGCCGCTCGGGCGCCCTTCTCTTTCGCTCAGGAATTACGACCTCGCGAATTCCAGCAGGTCCTGGTTGAGCTGGTCCTTATGGGTATCGGTGATGCCATGCGGGGCACCGGGATAGACCTTGAGCACCGCATGCGGGATGAGTGTCTTCGAGGCCCGCGCCGCGGCATCGATCGGCACAATCTGGTCGTCGTCACCATGGATGATCAAAGTCGGCACGTCGAACTTCTTCAGGTCCTCGGTGAAGTCGGTCTGCGAGAAGGCGACGATCGAGTCATAGGTGTTCTTGTGGCCGCCCATCATGCCCTGCAGCCAAAAGCTGTCGATCATGCCTTGCGAAACCTTGGCGCCCGGCCGGTTGAAGCCGAAGAACGGCCCGGATGCGATGTCCTTGTAGAGCTGCGAGCGGTCGGCAACACTTGCCGCCTGGAGATTGTCGAACACCTCCTTCGGCAGCCCGCCGGGGTTCTTGTCGGTCTTGACCATCAAGGGCGGCACTGCCGAGATCAGCCCAGCCTTGGCGACACGCTTGGTGCCGTGGCGGCCGATATAGCGGGAGATCTCGCCACCGCCGGTCGAGAAGCCGGCGAGTAAGATGCCGGAGAGATCCAGTTTTTCGATCAGCTCGGCGAGATCGTCGGCATAGTGGTCCATGTCGTTGCCGTCCCAGGGCTGACTGGAGCGGCCATGGCCGCGACGATCATGGGTGATGACGCGGAAGCCGTTGTTGGCAAGATGGAAGGCCTGCGCCTCCCAGCTGTCGGCCGACAGTGGCCAGCCGTGGCTAAGCACGACGACCAGTCCGTCCTTCGGACCCCAGTCCTTGTAATAGATTTCGACGCCATCGCGGGTGACGATCCTGCTGCCCATGGTCCTTGCTCCTTCGCTGGTGGTGGTAGTAGTTGCATTCGCGGTACTTGCCGCCAAGGCTGGGCGGACGGCAGATACTGCCGCAGCGGCACCCAGAGTGCCAGTCAGCACGTCTCTCCGAGAGATGCCGTTCGTCATTGCGCTTGCCTGTGTGCTTGTCATGGAATTGCTCCCTTGTTCCGTCGTGCGGGCCTGCTTTAAATCTCCCGATTAAATCGTGCGCGATGTAAATCCTCGCATAGGTAACGCCCCGATTCGGCATTTACATTGCTGGCAATTAAATCGTGCACGATATTTATCTTGCAGATTTGGGTGTGTCAATACCTTGCGATTAGATCGCGAACGATTTAGTTTGTAATATGACCAAATTCGAGTTGGAACAATGACCAAGGCAGACAGCCCCTCTCACGAAGACCTTATGAAACTCGACAATTTTCTATGCTTCGCGATCTATTCGACAAACCACGCCTTCACGCGCGTCTACAAGCCGCTGCTGGACGAGCTGGACCTCACCTATCCGCAATATCTCGTGATGGTCGTTCTTTGGGAAAAGGACGATCAGACAGTCGGAAGTCTGGGCGAAAGGCTTTTTCTGGAATCGAGCACGCTCACACCCATGCTGAAGCGCCTCGAAGGCATGGGCTACATATCGCGAATCCGGGACCGGACCGACGAACGACAAGTGCGCGTGACGTTGACAGAAAGCGGCCGCGCCTTGCGGGAAAAGGCTAACAATGTTCCGTATGACATTGCCGGCGCCACAGGGATGAAGCCCGCGGAACTCGTCAGGCTCAAGCAGGAGATCGCGTCGCTGCGTACGTCGCTGCTGAGGTAAGGCGCCGCTCTACAGGCCATGACAGCACGCGCATCGCTACTGGACGTGTCCTAAAAGTCGCAGCCGATTTGCGCGCCCGACTCGGCGCGCGGCGCGGGAGGCGCAGGTAGACACGGAACAAAAAGACCCGGCGCTTTCACGCCGGGCCCCTAAGAGCGGAAAGAAATGACGACTACTCGTTCTGGAAGTAGCTGTACTTGCCGTCGTCACCCTTCTTCCAGGTGTACATCACGTAGTCCGGGCGGGTAATGTCGCCCTTTTCGTCGTAGCCGAGCTCGCCGATCGTGGTCTTGAATGGACCCTTGGCCTTGATCGCTTCGGCAACGGCCTGCGGATCGTTGCCGCCGGCAGCCTTGGCACCTTCGGCGATGACCTGGAGGGCCGCATAGGCGTAGAGCGTGTAGGCTTCCGGTTCGAAGCCGGCAGCGCGGAACTTCTCGACGAGTTCCTTGGCCTCAGGGTTCTTGCGCGGATCCGGCGCGAAGGTCATCAGCGTGCCGTCGACGGCGTCACCAGCGATCGAGGCCAGTTCGTTCGAGACGATGCCATCGCCCGACATCATCGTTGCCTTCAGGCCCTGATCCTTCATCTGGCGCATGATCAGACCAGCTTCGGTGTGCAGACCCCCGTAATAGACGATCGAAACGCCGGCCTGCTTCATCTTCGCGATCAGCGCGGAGAAGTCCTTGTCGCCAGTGTTGATACCTTCGTAGAGCGCTTCGGTGAGGCCGGCCTCGTTCATTGCCTTCTTGGTTTCATCGGCAAGGCCCTGACCATAGGGGGTCTTGTCGTGAACAACGGCGATCTTCGCGTCCTTGAAGTTGGCGGCGAGGTAGGCGCCGGCAACCGCACCCTGCTGGTCGTCGCGACCGCAAGTGCGGAAGGTGTTCCACAGGCCGCGCTCCGTGAACTGCGGGTTGGTGGACGCCGGCGTGATCTGCAGGATGCCGTTTTCGGCATAGATTTCCGAAGCCGGGATGGACACGCCAGAGTTGAAGTGGCCAACGACGAACTTCACGCCGTCTGCAACGAACTTGTTGGCGACCGAAACGCCCTGCTTGGCATCCGACACGTCGTCGCCGAGCACGACCCTGATCTGTTCGCCATTGATGCCGCCTGCAGCGTTGATATCGGCAGCCGCCTGTTCCGCACCTTTCTGAAGCTGCGCACCGAACGCAGCGTTCGGGCCGGTCAACGGGCCGGCGACGCCGACCAGGATGTCAGCCCACGCAGAGCCGCTAAAGGCGACCATTGCCGTCAGCGCAACGGCCGACAGAAGAGACTTTTTCATCTTGTTACTCCCAATATTCGAGCGGGTCTCGTTTTCCAAGCCTGCGCAATGCCCACCTTAATTGCGCCGGTGTTCTTTCGCACCGGCCGCAATCGACCGGCACGCGCTGTCCCCTTATTTGGCTTTCCAGAAGAAGGGCGACGCCTTCTCATAGAGCCAATAGTAATTCTTGGTCATTTGCCTGGTCCGGTAGTATCGGAAACCGGCGGTAGCAAACAACAAAAGCACGATCGTGTCCACGATATAGTACTGCGGGCTGAACATCGTTCCGCCGAAAAGAGCGTGATGAATGAAGCGGATAGCCCAGCCCAGCAGCGCCACGTAGAGCAGCAGCCGCGGAAAGTTATGCCAGGTATCGGCGACGTTCTTGCCCGTCCGCCAAGCGGTCCAGCCACCCAGCACACACGTGATGAAGAGAAACTGCCAGATCGACGCTTCTTCGTAGAGAATTCCCTGCATGTCACTTAACTCCAGGCGCGGCGCATCAATGACGGCCGCCTTCGAGGTAGGCCGAACGCACTTCCGGATTGGCGAGAAGATCCTTGCCCGTGCCGCTCATGGTCACCCTGCCGTTGACCAGAACGTAGCCGCGGTCGGAGAGCTTCAGCGCCGCGAAGGCGTTCTGTTCGACCAGGAATACAGTGAGGCCCTCTTGCTTGTTGAGCTTCTTGATCGCCTCGAAAATGCCCTTCACGATCAGCGGCGCAAGGCCGAGCGAAGGCTCGTCAAGCAACAGCAGCTTCGGTCGGGCCATCAGGGCGCGCCCGATCGACAGCATCTGCTGTTCGCCGCCTGACAGTGTGCCGCCACGCTGGGCCTGGCGCTCCTTGAGCCGCGGAAAGAGCGTGAATACCTTCTCAACGTCTTCCTTGAAATGCTTCAGATCGTCGAGGCTCGCACCCATCTGGAGGTTCTCGAGCACCGTCATGCGCGGGAAGATCCGCCGTCCTTCCGGCGATTGCGCGATCCTGAGGCGTGCGATCTCGTGGGTCGGCAGACGCGTGATATCCTGACCCTCGAAGAAGACGGACCCGGTGCGGGCCTGCGGCCGGCCACAGATCGTCATCATCAGCGTCGATTTGCCGGCCCCGTTTGCACCGATCAGCGAAACGATTTCCCCACGGTTGACCTCGACATCGACGCCGTTCAGCGCGCGGATATTGCCGTAATAGGTCTCGACACCTCTCACATTCAGTAGCGGAGCAGTCATTGCTTGGTGCCTCCCTGCTCGCCTTCGATTTCCTCGATCTGTTCGATCACCTCTTCAACCTCTTCGTCCTCGACACCCAGATAGGCCGCAATGACCCTTGGATCGCTCTTCACGAAATCCGGGTTGCCGTCGGAAATCTTCTGGCCATATTCGAGCACGACCACGTGATCGGAGATCCCCATCACCACCGACATGTCGTGCTCGATCAGCAGTATGGACGTGCCGGTGTCGCGGCGAATGCTCTGCAGCAACTCGTTGAGAGAGTGCGATTCGCGCGGGTTGAGGCCGGCCGCTGGCTCATCAAGGCAAAGAAGCTCCGGTTCCGTGCACATGGCGCGGGCAATCTCAAGCCGCCGCTGCGCACCATAGGGCAGGTCGCCGGCCGGATCATCGGCGCGGTCGATCAGTGAGGCCCTTTCGAGCCAATGTTTGGCGAGCTCGATCGCCTCCTTGGACGCCTGACGATAGGCCGGGAAGCCAAACAGGCCGAGGAAGGTGTAGCCGGACGCCAGCATCAGCTTGTTGTGCTGGGCGACAAGCAGGTTTTCCAGGACCGTCATGCCCGAGAACATCCGTATGTTCTGGAAGGTGCGCGCCACCCTTGCCTGCTTGGTGATCTCGAAATCGGGCAGGCGCTCCAGCAGATATTCCTTGCCGGACCGCTGGCGCATGGTGATCATGCCCATCGTCGGCTTGTAGAAGCCGGTGATGCAGTTGAACACCGTCGTTTTGCCCGCTCCGTTCGGGCCGATCAGGGCAGTGATGTCGCCGCGCCTGGCCTCGAAAGAGAAGTCGTTGATGGCCATAAGACCGCCGAAGCGCATCGACAGGTGCTCGACCTTGAGAATGGGATCATTTGTCATTGTGCTAGTCTCGGGGGCCATCAGCCGTGCCCTTCCTTCGTAAAGCTGCCGGAAACGGCCTTGCGTTCACGCAGGAACGCGGTCGGTTCGCGCGATCCGACGAAGCCGCGCGGCTTCCAGACCATCACGATGACCATGGCCAGGCCAAAGATCAGCATGCGATAGAGCTCGGGCGTGAAGTTCGGTCCGAAGACCACCTTGAGGAAGGTGAGTTCGCGCAGGATCTCCGTGCCGCCGATCATCACAATGGCCGCAATAGCGATACCGGTCAGCGAGCCCATGCCGCCAAGTACGACGATGGCAAGGATGACGGCCGACTCGAGGAATACGAAGGATTCCGGCGAGACGAAACCCTGGCGCACCGCGAAGAACGACCCGGCAAAGCCGCCGAACATGGCGCCCGTGGCGAATGCCGTCAGCTTGGTGGTCGTGGTGTTGATGCCGAGCGACCGGCAGGCGATCTCGTCCTCGCGCAGCGCTTCCCAGGCCCGGCCGACCGGCATACGGCGCAGCCGGATGGTGACGAAGGCCGTAATCATGCAAAGGCCGAGGATCAGGTAGAAGAGGAAGATCTTGTAATAGGCCGATGAAATCGGCAGCCCCATCAGCGCCGCGAAGCCATCTTTGGAGGCATCGAACTTGATCCCGAACAGCGTCGCCTTGGCGATGCCGGATACGCCGAACGTGCCCTTGGTCACTTCGGTCCAGTTGATCAGCACGAGACGGATGATTTCACCGAAAGCGAGCGTCACGATCGCCAGGTAGTCGCCGCGCAGGCGCAGTACCGGGAAGCCCAGGATCATACCCCAGCAGGCGGACAGAAGACCGGCGACCGGCAAGAGCACCCAGAAGGACAGGCCGAAATAGCTTGAGAGCAGCGCGTAGGAATAAGCGCCAACCGCATAGAACGCCACGTAGCCGAGGTCGAGCAGACCGGCAAGGCCGACGACGATGTTAAGGCCCCAGGCGAGCATCACGTAGATGAGGATCTGGATGCCGAAGTTGTCCACCCACTTCAACGAGCCCTGGACACCGGTGAGGGCCAGAATGACCGGCGGATAGAGAATTAGCGCGACGATCGCAATCTTGGAGAAGTTGCGGCTGAAAAAGCCCTCCTCCTTCACGACCTCCGGGGCAGCGGCCTTCGCCGCTTTTCTCTGCGCAAGCCAAGGCTGGGCGTAGGCGACCATCAGGAAGCGACCGACCATGGCAACGATCACGAAAGTCGCCAGCAGACCCCAACGCTGGGTAAGGACCAACTCGTTGCGGATGTTCTGGTCGGTCTTGAGGCCGACGAACAGAACGAACAGGCCGAGGGTGACGAGGCCCGCGAAGACAGCCTCGCGCAGGGCCCGCGCCGTCACCTCAGTGCCGGCGCTTGCAGTAGTAGATGCAATATTTGCCATGGAATTATACCTTCTCGACTTCCGGTCGTCCGAGAATACCCGACGGCTTGAAGATCAGGACGATCGCGAGAATCGAGAACGTCGCGACATCCTTGTAGTCGATGGTGAAATAGGCCGACCACAACGACTCGATGAGGCCGATCAGCAATCCGCCGAGAACGGCGCCCGGCAGCGAGCCGATGCCTCCGAGAACGGCGGCGGTAAACGCCTTGACCCCCGGAGCGAAACCGTCGGTGAAAACGACGACGCCATAATACATGAGGAACATCGTGCCGGCGACGGCAGCAAGCCCTGCACCCATGATGAAGGTTACCGAGATGGTGCGATCGACGTCGACGCCAAGCAGCGCCGCCATCTTGCTATCCTGCTCGGTGGCACGCTGCGCGCGGCCGAGCGGCGTCTTGTTGACAACGTACCAGAACACCGAAAGCAGAATGGCCGTGATGACAACGATGATGATCTGCTTCAGCGAAATGGCGATGCCGAAGATATCATAGACCGACGAGACAAGCGGCGGGATCGGCTTGTTGCGGGGACCCTGGGTCACCTGAATGAAGTTCGACAGTACGATCGACATGCCGATGGCGGTGATCAGCGGCGCCAGACGGAAGGACCCGCGCAGTGGACGGTAAGCCACCCGCTCGATGGTCCAGTTCCATATCGCTGCCGTAAGCATACCGACGATCATCATTAGCAACAGCGCCAGTACAACCGGCACGCCCGCCATGAATGTTGTGAGAATTAGAAAGACAATCAACGCGGCAAAGCCGCCCAGCATGAAGATATCGCCATGGGCGAAGTTGATCATGCCGATGATGCCGTAAACCATGGTATAACCAATCGCGATCATACCATAAATAGACCCAAGCGTCAGCCCGTTGACGAGCTGCTGGACGAAATACTCCATCAATCTTCCCCTGGACCAGATCCTAGCGGTCCGATCTCTTGTTATTAGAGCTCATTGGTGAGCGTGCTCTTTGCCCCAATTCCATACCTCTTTCAAACGAAAATGAAAGCTAAAAAGTGGTTCTCCTCCGGATTCTTCGGCGATAAAATCGATTTGGCGCTTTCGAAGCCAGAAAAATCAAAATTTTAGCAGCGATCGCACGCGAAATGAGCACGATTAACCGCAAAGTCGCGGGAATCGGCATCAACAGCGCCGCGCGTGCCATAAGATGCGCAAAGGACGCTGTGGCACTCTGATTGGGGCCGATGTTGCGATTAGAGATCATCCGGAGAAGACCGCAACCGCTTGCCTCGTCAAGCGGCGAATGCCGCCGTCAGATCGTATTCGCGCCCCATTGTCATGAGGTTATCGAAAAGGGACTCGGCAAAAGAGCGCGGAGTAAGCAGCTCGAATGCATCTTCCCCGGTACGCGCGAGATTGACTGCGATGTGACCGCAAAGCGCATTCGCGCTGGCACCGGTCGCAAAGACGTTGGGATCCAGGTCGAGGCCTATGCCCTTTGCAAGAATTCGGCGCATTGACGGGCCGGAAATGCGGAACAAGACGCGCGCCTCGCTCTGGTCGACGATATGGGCCTTGTCGCTGCAAAGCGCGTCGAGACGACGTTGCAGCCCCTCCGGCGTATCATTTTCAGAGACGACCAGCCATTCGCCCGGCGCACTGAAGCGGCCGGTGAATTCAGTTGCCGACGACAACAGCTTTTCGACGGAGTCCTCCTCGCCGGCGACGGCAAGCACCATCGACACCGCCTGCCTGTGACCGATCGCGAGATGATTGGCGCCCGGCGGCCGGGGCGCGCCGCGCAGCTTCTCATCGAGCGCATTCCGATTGTAGTAATCGCGGATCATCGGCGCTTCCCTCAGGCTTTCATTCTGGCGTTCTCGGGATCGACGAAGACCGGGTCGCAGACCTCGGCGACGGCTTCCTGATCGCGCAGCTTGTCCCAGACGACAATCCGTTCGCCATAACGTTCCCGGCCCGACTTCAGGAAGGCAAACGCGATGTGATGACCGAGTACCGGCGAGAAGCAGGCGGAGCTGACCCAGCCCTGGTCGTTGAGGGTCGACGGCTTCATGCCTTCGCGCAGCAGATGCGCGCCCGCGCGAATATCCTTTTCCCTGTCCACCGGCTTCAGGCCCACGAGTTGCATGCGGTCTGCGGCCGTCAGTCCGTATCTCGACGAGAGATGCTTGCCGACGAAGTCCGTCTTGTGAGGCGAAACCATGCGGCCCAGTCCGGCGTCATCCGGCGTCACCCGACCATCGAATTCAGCATGCGTGGGCAAGCCTTTTTCCAGCCGCAGCACATTGAGGGCTTCCACTCCATAGGCGCAAATATCGACGGCGCGACCCACGTCCATCAACTGATCAGCAACCGCGATGCCAAATCCGGCCGGAACGGCGAGTTCAAAGGCCAGCTCGCCGGAAAACGAAATGCGGAAAAGCCGCGCCTTCAGGCCACCCTTGAGGGTTACCGTTCCGGCTGCCAGGAACGGGAATCCCGCGTCGGAGATGTCGTTCTCGATAAGCTGCTGCAACACGCTGCGTGCCTTCGGGCCGGCGATGGCGATCTGCGCCCATTGGTCGGATACGGAGCAGAAACGAACCTTCAGTTCGGGCCAGAGTACCTGCGAGCAATATTCCATGTGGGACATCACGCCGCCCGCCATCGCCGTCGTCGTCGTGACGAGGAAATGCTCCTCCGCGAGCCGGCTCACGGTGCCATCGTCATATACGAAACCGTCCTCGCGCAGCATCAGGCCATAACGGGCCTTGCCAACCGGAAGCTTCAACAGCGCGTTGCAATAGATCCGATTGAGAAATTCAGCCGCATCCGGGCCGAAAAGCTCGATCTTGCCCAGTGTCGAGACGTCGCAGATACCGACGTTCGCACGCACGTTCAGCACCTCGCGATCGACGCTCTCGCGCCAGGTCTTCTCGCCTGCGCGGGGAAACCAGGCGGACCGATACCAAGGACCCGCCTCGACAAAGGCGGCGCCGTTTTTCCGTGCCCATTCATGCAGAGGTGATTTGCGTGTGGGTGCCGCGTGCTTGTCGCGCGCCGTCCCGGCAAGCGCGCCGAAGGAAACGGGCGTATAGAACGGGCGGAATGTCGTGGTCCCAACATCCGCGGGGCTCACCCCGCGCATGCCAGCAAGAATGCCAACGGCGTTGATATTCGACAGTTTGCCCTGGTCGGTCGCCATGCCGCTGGTCGTATAGCGCTTGGCGTGTTCGACATGGCCGAACCCTTCGCGCAGAGCAAGCCCCAGATCCTTCGTGTGCACGTCGTTCTGGAAATCGACAAAGGCCTTGGACTTTGCGCCGGGTGCATACCAGAGCGCAGTGAAGGAAGGATCAGCTTCCTCGCCGGTTTCCGGCATAACGTCCTGAGTGGGCTTGAATCCCAATTCGGAGGCGATCGCCGACGCCTTGGCCGCGCCATCGCCGAGGCAACCGGAAAGCGTGTAGACCCCGTTTGCCGAACCGGCGACGCGCAGCCCGCCGCCGACATCCGGCGCGACGAACGCGCTCAGCGTGTCGGACCATACAGGCTTCGCCCCGCGTTGACAGGCCAGGTGGATGACCGGGCTCCAGCCGCCGGACATGCCGACAGCATCGCACGCGACGAGTTCCTCGAAGCCCGACCGCTCGACCACGATCCCGGAAACCCGCCGACGTCCCCTGGTATCGATAAGCGAGGCTGAACGGATCACGCGCGTGCCTTCCGGCGCGGCGTCCTCTGCCGCTACGCGACCGTCGACGATTGCTGCTATGGTGATGCCCTTGGCATGGAGGTCGCGGGCTGCCTGATAGCCGGCGCTGCCATTGGTAAAGATCGCAACCGACCTGCCGGCCGCCACGCCGTAGCGGTTCGCATAGGTCCTGAGCGCCCCGGCCATCATCACGCCCGGCCGGTCGTTGCCGCCGAAGACCAGCGGACGCTCCTCGGCACCGGTCGCGAGAAGTGCCCGCCTCGCGACGACGCGCCAGACTCGCTCCGTCGGCAGCTTGGCCAAAGGCTCCGCCACATGCTTCTGAACCCGTTCGACGGCGCCGAAGACATTGTCGTCGTACCAGCCGAAGACCGTCGTTCGCGGCAACAGGGTTACGTTCGGCAGCGCCTGCAATTCGGCGACGACACGATCGGCAAAGACATGCGCGGGCGCACCATCGATCGCCTGCGTTTCAGAAAGGAGCGAGCCGCCCAGGCGGAAATCCTCGTCGGCGAGGATAACGCGAAGCCCGGCGCGTGCCGCGGTGAGCGCCGCCGTCAGTCCGGTCGGGCCGCCACCGACGACGAGCAGATCGCAATGCGCCCAGGATTTCTCGTAGCTTTCCGGATCGCGCTCGAGCACTACGCGCCCGAGGCCGCCGGCACGGCGGATCAGCGGTTCGTAGAGCTTTTCCCAGAGTTGGGCCGGCCACATGAAGGTCTTGTAGTAGAAGCCCGCGCCAATGAATGGCGAGAGAAGATCGCTTACCGCGCCGATATCGAAGCCGAGCGAGGGCCAGCGGTTCTGGCTGCGCGCCGTCAGTCCGGCATAGAGTTCGGCAACGGTCGCTTTCGTGTTCGGATCGCTGCGCGCGCCGGAACCGATCGTGACAAGCGCGTTCGGTTCCGAGGACCCCACGCTGACGATCCCGCGCGGCCGGTGATATTTGAAACTGCGGCCGGCCAGCAATTGGTCGTTGGCAATGAGCGCCGAGGCCAGCGTGTCGCCGGCAAAGCCGCGCAAGGGACGGCCATCGAAACTGAAACTCAACGCACGGCTGCGATCGACCAGTCCTCCGGCCGTCAGGCGATAGGCGGTCATTTGCCGTTCTCCCTGGCGAAGGCCGCCCCATCGGTCACGGAATGGACCTCATGGGTAAACGTGTCGCGTTCGACCACGAGAAAACGGCGGCAGCCTCCGACGTGCTGCCAGTGCTCGAGCGTACGCCCCCGCGGATTGGCACGCACATAGACGTAGTCGTGCCAGGCCTCGTCCGATGCGGTCGGCGCCGGGCGAACGAGGGACGCGTCGCCACGGATCGCAAACTCTTCCTTCGGGCGGACCCCGCAATGGGGACAGGTGATCAGGCTTGCCATCGTCTTGTCCTTGGACCCGGGCGGGTCCAGTTGATTCGAAAATGCGACCGTACGGGAATGAGCGGTTCGTCGCTTCTATTAGTGAAGATTGGGTTGCGGACCGGCACCGGCCTCGTCGACGACATAGCCGCGGGCAAAGCGGTCAAGCCTCAGGAAACGTGCGACTGGATGTGTGTCGTTCTTGGCGATCAGGTGAGCAAAGCAGTAACCCGATGCGGGCGTGGCCTTGAAGCCGCCGTAGCACCAGCCGCAGTTCAGATAGAGATTGTCGATCGGCGTGCGGTCGATGATCGGCGATCCGTCCATGCTCATGTCCATCACTCCCGCCCAGGAGCGCAGGACCCGGACGCGCGAGAGGCCGGGGATCATCGCCACCCCCTCCTCCATCACATGCTCGGCTGTCGCGAGGTTTCCGCGTTGGGCATAGGAGGTGTAACCGTCGATCTCTGCCCCGAATACGAGACCGCCCTTGTCGGACTGCGAGATATAGAAGTGTCCGCCGCCATAGACGATCACGTGATCGATACAGGGCTTCAGCCCTTCGGTGACGAAGGCCTGCAGCACGTGACTTTCGATCGGCAGTTTGAGATCCGCCATCTCACCGACGCGGGAGCTGTTGCCCGCAGCCGCCAGCGCAAGCTTGCCGCAGCCGATGAATCCCTTGGTCGTGTCGACCCCGGTGACGACGCCATTCTCCCGGCGGATCGCGGTCACCTCGCAGTGTTCGATGATATCGACCCCGTGCCGGTCGGCGCCGCGCGCATATCCCCAGGCGACCGCGTCGTGCCGGGCGGTACCGGCGCGGCGCTGCAGGAGCCCGCCGAGGATCGGATAGCGGGCGTGGTCGTAGTTGAGGAAGGGAATCATCTTCTTCAACTGATCGCGCTCGATCAGCTCGGCCGCCACGCCTTCCATCCACATGGCGTTGCCGCGCCGGATATAAGCGTCGCGTTGACCGTCGCTGTGGTAGAGCATGATGACGCCGCGCTGCGACAGCATCACGTTATAGTTCAGCTCCCGCTCCAGCCCTTCCCAAAGCTTCATCGAGAATTCGTAGAACGGCTCGTTGCCCGGCAGCATGTAGTTGGAACGCACGATCGTCGTGTTTCGCCCGACATTCCCGGAGCCAAGATAACCCTTCTCCAGCACGGCGACGTTTTTGACTCCGAATTCCTTGGCGAGATAGTAGGCCGTCGCGAGGCCATGACCGCCGCCGCCGACGATGATCACATCATAATGCGATTTCGGCTCGGCCTGTCGCCATTGCGGCTTCCATTTCAGATTTCCGGAAAGAGCGTTCTTGACGATCGAGAATGCGGAATAGCGCATGAAGGCATCCAGTTCATTTGCGCGGCCACCTTTGCATAAGCAAAGCGCAACGCAAAGATGCAAGACCCCTTGCGGCTGCAAAATGCCGCCGTGACGCGCCTTTCTGGCAGCACGCCGAGAGCTTCTGCGATTGCGGCAAAGGGGCACACTTGAGTATGAAGGGAGGAAGGCTATCGGTATTCCGCCCGTCTCATGCGAATCGGAGCGATGGCGCGGAAAAGAAGAATGGCGATGCTGGAAACATTGGAAAGATCGGCGCTCGCGGCCGGAAGGGCGATCCTGGACATTTACAATGCCGGGCCGGCCGTCAGCTACAAAGCCGATACTTCACCCGTTACCGACGCGGACCACAGCGCCGAACGCATAATCGTCACCGATCTCGCGGCGAACTTCCCAGACATTCCCGTCATCGCCGAAGAAGCCGCTACCGCCGGGCACGTCCCAGACATTTCCGGAAAGCCCTTCTTTCTCGTTGACCCCTTGGACGGCACCAAGGAGTTCGTCGGCCGCAGCAGTGATTTCACCGTCAATATCGCATTGATCGAGAAGGGAGTGCCGGTTGCCGGCGTGGTCTATGCGCCGGCGCTTGGAATCCTCTATTCGGCGGCTGCCGGGAAGGCGAAGAAGGCTTTGATCGAGGGGGATCGCATTGCCGGTCCTCAGGCGGTTATCGGCTGCCGCATCTGCGGCGACCGGCCGGTGGCGCTGACCAGTCGCTGGCACAACAGCGCAGAGACGATCGCTTACCTCGCCGATCACGGCATTACCGACTATGAGGCTGTGGGCTCATCGCTGAAATTCTGCCTGCTGGCGGAAGGGCTTGCCGACATCTACCCGCGCTTCAGCCGCACTATGGAATGGGACACCGCGGCCGGAGACGCCATCCTGCGCGCAGCCGGCGGCGAGACGCTGACCATGGAAGGCACGCCGCTCACCTACGGCAAGCGCAATCAGCGCCAAGACAGCGATTTTGCCAATCCGTGGTTCGTCGCCCGCGGCAAGCCCTGACAGTCACCGACTCGCCGTAGCGCTTTGACCAGCACTCGCGCTCGTGGGGACGGACGCTTGCTGGAAAGCGATGACATTTCAGATGTTTCACAAGCCGGTTGGCCGGTGATTGCGATGGACTTGGCAGGCGCGCCGCTCTATCTCTTTCGGAACTTTCCGCCATCAACGGGGATCTACGCCATGTCCTACGCCGCCATTGCAAAAAACCATGTCGCCGTCATCACCGGAGCTGCCTCTGGCATCGGACTTGCCGCGGCCAAGCGTTTCGCTGGCCTCGGGCTGAAGGTTGTCCTTGCCGACCTGCCCGGTGAGCGCTTGCAGGCGGCTGCGGCCGAGGTGGCAAAGGTTGCCGCGGGTGGGGCTAGCGATGTCGCCGCAATTGCCACGGACGTCTCGCGGCCGGACGATCTCGTGGCGCTGGCGCGCTCGGTACGCGAACGCTTCGGCCATGTGCATGTGTTGATGAACAATGCCGGCATCCAGCCGGGCAGTTCGATGTTCGGCCCGCTGGAAAACTGGGAAGCCGTGATCGCCGTCAATCTCTGGGGTGTCATCAACGGCTCGCGTATTTTCGCGCCCGCGATGATTGCCCAAGGCGAACCGGGGCTGATCATCAATACCGGCTCGAAACAGGGCATCACCACGCCGCCCGGCGATCCGGCCTACAATGTCTCGAAGGCCGGGGTGAAGGTCTTCACCGAGGCGCTGCAGCATGAACTGCGCAACACCGAGGGCTGCAAGGTCGCTGCGCACCTCTTCATCCCCGGCTTCGTCTATACGTCGCTGACCGCCCACGGACGGACCGAGAAGCCAGCGGGTGCCTGGACTCCGGAGCAGACCGTGGACTTCATGATGGAAAGCCTCGAACGCGGCGACTTCTATATTCTCTGCCCGGACAACGAGGTCGCCCGCTCGACGGATGAAAAGCGCATCCTGTGGGCGGCGGGCGACATCGTTGAGAACCGGCCACCGCTTTCGCGCTGGCATCCGGACCACGGCGAAGCCTTCAGGTCCTTCCTCGCCGGCAAAAAAGACTGACGGATCCACTGACGTGGCCAGGCCCCAGTACCCAGGCTTAGGCGCGGTGTGCAGTTGAAGCGCGGAAGGACAAGACGGTGACCAGCGGCATCCACCACATCACACTGATCGCCCGCAAAGTGCAGGCAAATGTCGACTTCTACGTCGGTTTCCTTGGCTTGCGCCTCGTCAAGCGAACCGGCGGCTACGAGGACCCAAACCAACTGCATCTCTTTTATGGCGATGCGGTGGGAACGCCGGGTTCGCTCGTCACCTTCCTGATGTGGGAAGACGGTTCGCCCGGACGCGTCGGCCACGGTCAGCCGAGCGAAATCGCCTTTGCCATCCCGCCGGAGAGCATCGGCTTCTGGCTGACGCGCGCATTGCAATTCAACATTCAGGCGACCGGCCCTGCGCAGGAGTTCGGCGAGCCGGTGCTGCGTCTCAAGGATCCGGACGGCGTGATCGTGAAACTGGTCGGAACCAATGCGCTTGCCGAGCCTGCTCCATGGGCGAGCCGGGATATTCCGGAGACGGACGCGATCCGGCGGCTGCGCGGCGCGACCATTCTCACCGAGAAGCCAAAGGAAACCGCCCACTTCCTTCAAAATCATTTCGGCTATTCGGAGACCGGAGCAACAGCCTCGATCCGGCGCTTCACATCGAAATCCGGAGACGTCATCGACGTGCGCGACGCCACCGGCTTCTGGACGTCGGCGCCCGGCACAGGCACGATCGATCATATCGCCTTTCGCGCACCGGATGAGGCAACGGTGCTTGCCGTACGCGCCGACCTAGAGCAGGAGCACGCCGGCGCCACCAACGCGCACGACCGGAAATATTTCTTCTCGCTTTATGTGCGTGAACCGGGCGGCTCGCTCTACGAGCTGGCGACCGACGGCCCAGGGTTTGCGATCGATGAGCCGGCGGACACGCTCGGATCCAGGTTGTTTCTGCCAACGCACCCGGAAGCCGATGCGGCTGCGACCTTGGTGAAGCTTCCGCAATTCGCTCTGCCCGGCGAGCCGCGGCTGACACCGCGCGACCTGCCTTTCATCCACCGCTTCTATCACCCGGACGAACCGAACCACCGCACCTTCGTGCTCTTGCACGGCAGCGGCGGCAACGAGACAGACATGCTTCCCTTCGGCCATCAGGTCGATCCGCATGCTACCTTGCTAGGAGTGCGTGGCCGAAGCACCGAGGAAGGTTTCCCTCGCTGGTTCCGCCGCCTGTCGATGACGACCTTCGACCAGCAGGACATCCGCTCGGAGGCAGAGGCCTTCGTCGCCTTTGTCGAGGGGGCGCGCGAGGGCTACGGTCTTGCCCCCGACAAGACGATCTTCATCGGCTATTCGAACGGCGCCAACATGCTGGCTGCGGTAATGCTGCTTTACCCCGGCCTCATCAGCAACGTGGTGATGATGCGGGCAATGGCCGCGCTCGAAGATGCGCCGACACCCGATCTTGCGGGAGCAAACGTCCTGGTGCTGACGGGCAAGGAAGATCCCTACGGCAAATATGCGCCGGCACTGATAAAGGTCCTCGCCCACACTGGCGCAAAGCTCAAGGCGCTGGACATCGACACCCATCACGGTATCGGTGACGGTGATGTCGAAGCCATTCGCAGCTGGATGGCGGAAACCGGTCTCTGATTCCGGGCTGAACCCGTTATCTTGCCTTCGTCGACGCGACATGCTCGGCGAAAGCCGTGACAAAGCCGCGTACCCGCTCCCTGGTCTCCTCGTCGGTCAATTTCCCCTCGCTGTCGAACAAGGTGGCGGCCTTCGGCAACATCAACCGTTTGCCCGACCAAAGATCCGCCCCGAGCGTCCGCATCACGGCAAGCCAGGCATTCTGACTGAGAATCGTGCCGAAGTTCCCAGGGGATGCACCGGCCAACGCAAAGGGCCTGCAACCGAACACCTTTTTGATATCGGCCGGCGGACGGCTGAGCCAGTCGATGGCGTTCTTGAAAACGCCGGGCATCGAGTTGTTGTACTCCGGCGTGAAAAGGATCACGCCGTCCGCCGCAATGATCTTCTGTTTGAGATCGGCCACCGGGGCCGGGACGCCGCTTTCAGCCTCCACATCGCCGTCGTAAAGCGGAATGCCGTGCAGCGTCGCGGTCTCGAACTCGATATCGTTGGGCGCGACGGACTTTGCCGCCTTCAGCAACGCCGTATTGAAGGAAGCCGTCCGCAGACTGCCCGATATGCCGAGTATCTTCGTCATGAATGCTCTTTTCCTCTTGTCTGTGCATAAGCGGTCGCCCCCTCCTCACTAGAACTAGCGGTCAAAGGACAAAAAGAAAGCCGGAACAACGCCCGGCTTTCTTTGCAATTACTCCAACGGCTTCAATCCTGCCTCGATCTGAGCCCGCTTAGACTCCAGGAACGGCGGCAGTGAGAGGCTTTCGCCGAGCGTTTCCATCGGTTCGTCGACGGCAAAGCCGGGACCGTCGGTCGCAATCTCGAACAGGATGCCGTTCGGTTCGCGGAAATAGAGCGAACGAAAATAGAAGCGCTCGATCTCGCCGCTCGACGGCAGGCGGAAGCTGTTCAGCCGTTCGGTCCACTGATGTAGCCCATCCACGTCCGGCGTGCGGAAGGCGACGTGGTGCACCCCGCCCGCACCCTGGCGCGCCGGTGGCAGGCCCGGTTGAACCGCGACATGCAACTCGGCGGCGGGACCGCCCTCGCCCATCGAGAAGACATGCACTTCACCCACGCCGTCAGGCGCGGCGTAGGCGCGCACGTCCATCATGTTCATGACATGCGTAAGCACGAGCGCCGTGTTGGTGATATCCGGCACGCTGATCGTAATCGGACCGAGGCCTTTGATCTGATGCTCGGCGGGAACCGGGCTCCTTTCCCAAGGATGCGACGGCGCAAGTCCGCCATCGTCCAGAAGCCGGAAGCGCTGGCCTTCGCCGTCCTCGAAGTCGACCGACGTCCGGCCGTCGATTTCCGTGACCTCGCCGGCGGGCACGTTCAGCTCGGTAAACCGACGCTTCCACCATCTCACGCTATCGGCGCTGCCGACCCGCATCCCGGTGCGCGAAATGCTGTGCGTGCCGCGTCCCTCGCGGCCAACGGGCCAGTCGAAGAACGTCAGGTCGGTGCCTGGCGTTGCCTGCCCGTCGGCATAGAAGAGATGATAGGCGGTCGTGTCGTCCTGATTGACGGTTTTCTTGACCAGCCTCAGTCCGAGCGTTTTGGTATAGAAGTGCAGGTTTTCTGGTGCGTTGGCCGTGATTGCCGTGAGATGGTGGATACCGGTCAGTTGCAAGCTCATGATTGCCTCCAGTTCAATGCGTTACAGTGGCCTTTGCGCGTCTGATAGGACGCGCGGCGCCGTAAGGCGGGCATTTCGTTGAGCACAATATCGGTCGGCCCCGTCACTCCAGAAAGAGGAAACGACGCGAACAGATTGTTCTCTAAAGGCGAACGATCTACCGGCGCGGACGCTGTAGGTCCCTGAGATAGGTATTCTCCGACCGCGATATGGCAAACAGCTCCGGGTCGATCTCGGCGAAGATCAGCGTCTCGTCTGCGGAATTGGCCTTCGCCAGGAGTTGCCCGTCCGGCGAAACGATGCGCGACGAACCCGCAAAGGAAAACATCGCATCGGAACCGCAATGATTGATGTAGGCGACGAAAAGCTGATTCTCGAACGCCCTTGTCTGGATCATGTGATCGGCGATGAAGGTTCCCGACCAGCCGGCTGGAAGCGCCGTCGGCACCAGCACTGCATCAGCGCCGGCAAGCGCGAGCCGGCGGACATTTTCCGGAAACTCGACGTCGTAGCAGATCAGCATGCCGCACCTGACGCCCTCGTGTTCGAAGAGGCGCGTCGACGGTTCCGCCGGCGTGAACAGCGAGCGCTCGTAGTCCCCATAGAGATGCGACTTACGATAGACCGTCGGCACAGCATAACCGTCGACGTAGACGGCGCTGTTGTAGACGGCATCGCCCTCCCGCTCGGCGAAGCCGGCGATGATCGCGATACCCGCTTCGGCCGAAATCTGCTGCAATCGCCGCACGATCGGGCCGTCGGCGGGCTCGGCGATGTCGCGGATCACATCGCCGGCACCGTAGCCGGTAATGCCGAGCTCGGGGGTGACCAGCAGCGTCGCGCCTTGGCGGGACGCCTCCCCCGCCGCTCCGCCGATCCGGCCGAGATTGGCGGCGGTGTCACCGCCAACGGATTTCATCTGCAGAGCGGCAAGCTTCATCATTTGCCATCCGATGACATGGCGCCGAGCAGCTTCGGCAGGTCCCCGAACCGGGCGACGAGACCGAAGATGACCGCAGCCGTCGTGACGAAGAGGATCGTCACCGAGGCCATGGTCGGCGTGTAGCCATAGCGCAGCGCGTTGAAGATCTTGATCGGCAGCGTCTCCATGGTGAAGCCGACGGTCATGTAGGCGACGATGTATTCGTTGAGCGAGAGCACGAAGGCGAAGGCATAGCCCGAGACGACATAGGGCAGGATCAGCGGCAGCACCACGGTGCGGAACACCGTGCGCTCGTCCGCGCCCATGGTCGAGGCCGCCTCGACCAGTGAACGATCGATCGACGTGAAACCAAGGGACAGGGTGACGAGCGGCAGCGTCACGAAGAAGATCGCGTGGCTGACGACCGCAGTCCAGGGCTGCCCGTAGAAACCGGCCGTCGCCCAGAAGGTGAGAAGCCCGAGCGCCGTGATGACCGGTGGCAGCGTGAAGGGTGCGACGCCCAGAAGCTGGAAGATGTTGGCCCAGGGCGCTATTCGCCGCCACAGGAACCAGGCAAGCGGCAATGCAATGGCGACGGCAAGCGCTGCCGAAAGCACCGCAAGCGTGACCGAGGCCATCAGCGCGTTTCGCCATTCGGGGTTCAGGAAGATCTCGCCATACCAGGACGTCGAAAAGCCCTGTGGCGGGAAGGCGAGCGTCTGCTTTTCGTTGATCGACACACCGGCAACCACGATCAGCGGCAGCGCGAGGAAGAGCGCGATCAGGAAGAAATAGAAGTTGCGGAAAATGGACGTCATGCGGCCTCCCCCCTTCGTCCCGCAATCACCGTCAAGGCGACCAGCCCGAGCGTCACCAGCACGAGGAACACCGCCATCGCCGCGGCGAAAGGCATGTTCGACTGGTAGATCGCCTGGTCGGTGATCAGCACCGACAGCGTCCAGTGCTGTGGCCGGCCGAGAAGCTGCGGCAGCAGATAGGACCCGAGGGCGAAGATGAAGACCATGATGAGTGTTGCAACGATCGTGTTCCTGAGCGCCGGAACGACGACGGTGAAGAAGGCCTTGAGCGGCGAGGCTCCAAGCGTTCGCGCGGCCTCGGTCAATGTTGGATCGAGGCGGATGAGCGCGGGGAACAATACGAGCACCGTATAGGGGAAAGCCTGATAGACCATGCCCGTCAGCACCGCCGCAAAGCTCGGGGTCAGCGCCTTGGCCTCGCCCATAAGGCCGAGCGCAACAAGGATGTTGGTGATCCCGGCCGTGCGCGAGAAGAGCGTCGACCAGGCAAAACCGATTATGACCTCGGAGAGCGAGAGCACCGAGAGCAGCGCGACGAGCCAGACAACCTGGACGCTGCGCGCCATCCGCGTCAGCATGTAGGTGAAGGGCAGCGCCAGCACGACGCAGCAGATGGCGACTGCGATCGCCATCATGAGCGAGAAGCCGAGCACGCCGCCGAAGAAGGCCGAAAGGAAACGGCCGTAGTTATCGAATACGAAGGCCGGTGTATAAAAACCGCCCTGCTGGCGCTGAAAAAAGCTCACGGCGATCATCGTACCGAAGGGCACAACGAAAAAGATGGTGAGCATCGCCGCGGGGAAGAGGAGTGGCGCGTAGTCGCCGATGGTTTGGGGTGGTTCGCGTCTCATTTCCTGAGCACCACGCAAACGTCGGGGGTAAGCGCGACGCCGACCTGCTGGCCGACGGTGACGGCCGGCCGCTCACGCGGCGTGGAAACGGCGACGATCTGGCGGCCGGCAACATCGACAAACGTTTCGATCGTTCCGCCGAGATCACGCACGAAGGTGACAGTGCCGGAAATCGCACCGGCGCCCAGTGCCGTCAGGTGCACGTCCTCTGGACGGATCGAAAGCGTCGCCTTTGCCGCGCCGGGCAGCAAGGCGAGGCCCGGCACAGGCTGGCCGAGCACGGAAACATGGCCGAGCGAGTCTGCTTCCGCTTCGATCAGGTTGGTCTGGCCGATGAAGTCGGCGACGAAACTGTCCGCCGGCCGTCGGTAGATTTCAATCGGCGAGGCCGCCTGGCGGATTTCGCCGCCGTTCATGACAACCACCGTGTCGGCCATGGTCATCGCTTCGCGCTGGTCGTGGGTGACGACGATCGTTGTGATGCCGAGCTTCTGCTGCAATTGGCGAAGTTCCACCTGCATCGCTTCCCGCAGCTTCGCGTCGAGCGCCGACAGCGGCTCGTCGAGCAGGAAAAGCTTCGGCGAGATTGCCAGCGCGCGGGCAATTGCGACACGCTGGCGCTGGCCGCCGGAAAGCTTGGAAACCGGCCGGTCCGCATAGCCCTGAAGGTGGATCATCGACAGCAGTTCCTCGACCCGCCGCTTCTGGTCCTCCTTCGGCGCCTTGCGGATGCGCAAGGGGTAGGCGATGTTTTCGCCAACGGTCAGGTGCGGGAAGAGCGCCAGCGACTGGAACACCATGCCGAGATTGCGCTTATGGGTCGGCACGCGGGTGATGTCCTCGCCGTCGAGGCGGATCGCACCTCCGGTCGGCAGATCAAGCCCGGCGATCATGCGCAGCAACGTCGTCTTGCCGCAGCCCGAGGGACCGAGCATGCAAACGAAGGTGCCGTGCGGCACCGTGAGCTCGACATTGTTGACGGCCCTGAAGGAGCCGAATTCCTTGACGACGTTCTGAAGGGCAAGTCCCGACATATATTCCCCGTCCTGCAGCACCATGCGTTCTTCAGGCGCACAAAGGTTGCTGCATCGCTTTGAATTGCTGCGTGGCTTTATCCTTAAATCGATTCCCAAGGAACCACGCAGTAGCGCCTCATGCGCGGATGTTTCATGGAGCGCGAATAGAGGAACGGTCTTCCGCCCGCCTTCCGCTCAGTCCTTCAACATCGACCTCCCGCTCGCCGGCGGGAGGTCGATGCTCATTGGCGATCAGCCAACGATCAGCTCCGTCCACTTCTGGTTCAGCCAATCCGACTTGGTCTGGTAGAGGTCGTAGCGCGGAATGATCGGCTCAATGTCCGATGACACGGCTGCAAACTCCTTGTCCGTGAGATCAGTCGACTCGCGCTTGACCGTCGGCGAGGTGCCGACCTTGCGCGACAGCGTCGCCTGAATCGACGGCTGGCACATATAGTCGATGAAGATGTGCCCTTCCTCCGTTTTCTGCGAAGCGCGCGACAGCGCCCAGCAGCCGGAATCCTGGATGCCGCCCTCCTTCGGGAAGGTGGAACGCACCGGATGGCCATCGGCGGCCGCAAGGCCGGTCACGTCGTGATAATACTGGCCCATCGGAATTTCACCCGACTTCAATGCCTGCTCGAACTGCGCCTCGTCGCGATACCAGAGCCGCACATTCGGCTTCACCTCGGCGAGCTTTTCGAATGCCTTCAGGATGCCTTCCTCCGTGTCAAGCGCATTGGTACCGCCCATGAAGGTCTTGGCGGTCACCTCAAGCAGGAAGGAGTTCGAGACGAGCGCGAGCAGTCCCAGCTTGTCGGCATTCGCCGGATCCCAGAAGGCGGACCACGAGGTCGGCGCTTCCTTGTAGGCATCGGTGTTGGTGACGAGGGTGATGTACCACGAAACGGCCCCGACACCCGCGACGCGACCATCCGGATACTTGTTGATGAAGCGGTCGAGCAGGTTCGAGGCGTTCTTGATCTTCGCCATGTCGATCGGCGTCCAGAGATCGGTCGCCTGCCCCTTGAGCATTGCCACCTGCGACATCATCGAGACATCCGCCGGAGCCTGGCCGGCGCGAGCGGCCTGTTCCAACTGCACAAGCCAGGCCTCACCCGTCGGCTCGGCGACCGACTCGATCGCGATACCCGTCGCCTTGGTGAAGTCCGGGAAAATGTTCTTGTCGAATGAATCCTTGAAGTAGCCGCCATAGACGCCGACCTTCAACGACTTGTCCTGCGCTCTCAGCACCGCCGGCATCGCCAGCATCGATGCACCGGCAAGCCCTGCCCCCAGCAGCGTGCGGCGCTTGATGGAATTGATGTTCATTGCACGTCTCCTTTGTTTTGGCGGCAGCCGCCGCGTTCCCTGTTGTAGTTGATTCCCTGCATCTTTCGGCTCACTCCGCCAGCATTTCTTGCCGGAGCGATACCCTTGCTGGAGCGGCGAATGGCGAGGCGCGAACAGCTCACAAGCAGCCCATCCGCGGCGAAAAACATCCGCATTATCGACTGCATTGGCCATTCTGAGAAGCGCCTCGCGCCCGACCGCTGCTCATGATGTCCATCAGAGTGGCCCACTCAGATTTAGTGAAGGCGTCATCGTTATTCCCCAGCCTGGAAGTTTGCTTGTTCCGGCTCTCGCCTGGCCGCCGCTTCCAGTTCGGCGGCCGGGCGACCTTCGCGTGTGTCAGACAACCTTGATCGCCGGGCTGAAAACCATCAGGCTCAGGATCTCGAAAAGCACCTGCGCGCCGGCATGCGCGGTATTGGTCGTCGCGTCATATTGCGGGGCGACCTCGACGACGTCGCCGCCGACGAGATTGATGCCCTTCAAGCCGCGAATGAGTTCAAGGACCTCACGGGTCGTAAGCCCGCCGACTTCCGGCGTGCCGGTGCCTGGAGCGAAACTCGGGTCGAGGCTGTCGATGTCGAAGGAGAGGTAAGTCGGACCATCGCCAACGATCTTCCTCGCCTTTTCGATGATGGCCGGGATTCCAAGGCCTGTAACTTCCTCGGCGTGGATGACTGTCATGCCGGATTCGTAAGAGAACTCCCAGAGATATTCGGCCGAGCCGCGGATGCCGATCTGCACGACGCGGGTCGGATCGAGCACGCCGTCGAGGACCGCATTGCGGAACGGCCCGCCGTGATGGAACTTGGTGAGGTCGTAGGCGCCGCCGGTGTCGCAATGGGCATCGATATGAATCATGCCGACCGGGCGCTTCTTGCCGACTGCCTTCAGGATCGGATGGGTGATCGAATGATCACCACCGACCGACAGCGGCACGACGCCCGCATCGACGATCTGGTTGATGCGCCTTTCGATGTCTTCATGGCTGAGCTCCAGCCGATAGCGGCTTTGGAAGGCAACGTCGCCGATATCGGCCACCCGGAGATCGTGGACAGGTGCACAGCCGAGCACATGGTTATAAGGACCAATGCGCTCGATCGCACGGAGCGCCCGCGGTCCGAAACGGGAGCCCGGGCGGTTGGTGACACCGAGATCCATCGGTATACCGACGATCGCCACCTGGAGATTGCCGAAATCCGGGTTTTCGGCGTCGACAGGCATATAGGGCGCGGTCAGGAAGGTCGGGATGCCGGAGTAGGGCGCCAGCCGCGTGCCGCTCTTGGTGAAGATCTTGTCCGCGACTTTGCGAAAGGTCGGATCGAAGAGCTCGCCGCCGTGGCTTTCGCCATACTTCGCCTTCAATTCGTTGAGCTTCTGTTCATCCCAAGCCATGCGCCCGAGCCTCCATGTTGCTGCTGGGGATGCGCGGGACGCGCGCCGCAAATCGCGATCTGCGGATTTCGCCGGTTGGACTGGCGCCGTCGTGTTCCCCAGGCTTTTGCCTTTGTTGGCGCTTATTAGGAGACAATTCCGCTGGAAAATCAATTGACATTGTTATAGCGTTTCGTGTGAGAAAAATTCACATTCTTACCGCCTTCCGGAGCCCATTTGTCGAGCCGCCTGCCTCCTCTCAATCCGCTGCGTGCCTTCGAGGCAACCGCCCGGCGCGGCTCCGTTTCGGCCGCGGCGCGAGAGCTCAACGTCACCCACGGTGCGATCAGCCATCAGATCCGGGCGCTCGAACTCTCGTTCAACGCCACGCTCTTTGAGCGCGGCGGCAAGCGGCTGAGGTTGACCCCACAAGGCGCCCTGCTGCTGCCGGCCGTCACCCACGCCTTCGCCGAGATCGCCGCCGCCACCGCCGCCATGACACGACCAGCGACAAGCGGGGAGCTCAAGATCACCTGCGTGCCGGCGCTGCTGTCCTTCTGGATGATCCCGCGTCTCCACCAGTTCACCGAGCAGTTCCCGGACGTCAGGCTGACGCTGATTGCTTCCAACGATGCCGCACATCTCCATTCGCCTGACGTCGACATCTGCCTGCTCTACGGCGACGGCAATTGGAACGACTGCTGGGCGAAGCTCTGGAGCCGGCTCGAGCTTTTCCCGGTCGTAAGCCCGACCCTCCTCAACATGCGGCCGCTGCGCTCGGTGCGGGATCTGCGCGACCATGTGATGCTGCACGGCGACGACGGCCGCGAGTGGAATACCTGGCTGGCCGCCGCCGACGCGATCGATCTGCAGCGCGGCCGCCAGCATTTCATGAGCGACGCGCGGCTTTCGACCGAGGCGGCACTGCACAATCAGGGCGTGGCGCTCGGCGACACGATCACGGCGGGAAGCCTGATCGCGCGCGGCGAGTTGATCGCCCCCTTCGATCTGACGGTGCCGGCCAACGACGCGTTCTTCGTCGCCTGCCGCAACGAAATCCGCGCCGCCCCGATCGTCCGCGTCTTTATCGACTGGTTGTTCGCCGCCCTTGAGAGCGATCCGATGCCGGAGCTCCAGGTTTCCGCGCGCACGATCATTCGCAGCCGCATGTCGAAGCCGGAAACCGCGCGAAAGTCGACCGCGGACGGCTTTCAACCCGTCTCGTCGCCGACGCGCAACCGTCGCCCGGAACGCCCCCAGAAACGCAAGGCTAAATCATGAACGGGGCCAAGAGTCTGCCGCAATTCTCCGCGAGCCCCTTCGTCCCCGCTTACCAGCAACAGGAAGGTTCAAATGCCGCATTTCAATCCCCTCGTCGAAAAGCTCTCGCCGCCGCCGGTTCCCTCCGTGCTCGCCTGGGCGAAGGCCTATGACGGGGCAAGGGGCCCCATGATCGATCTTTCGCAGGCGGTGCCGGGCTATCCCGCGCATCCGGACATGCTGAAATGGCTCGGCGAGGCAGCCGCCTCAACCGCCTACACCGGTTACGGTGCGATCGAGGGCGAGACGGAATTGCGCGCGACCTATGCCGCCCACGTCGCCGGTCTCTATGGTGCGGCGGTCACGGCCGACAATATTCACATCACCTCCGGCTGTAACCAGGCCTTCATGTGTGCCGTCATGGCGATCGCCGGCGCCGGCGACACGGTATTGATGACCAATCCCTATTATTTCAATCAGGAAACGACGCTGGCGATGCTGGGCATCAACGTCGAGCTGGTACCCTGCGACGCGGGCGCCGGATTCCTGCCGGAAATCGAGGAGATTGCCTCAGCGCTTCGCCCGGGCATTCGCGCGCTTGCCCTCGTTTCGCCGAACAACCCGACCGGTGCGGTCTATCCGCCGCCATTGCTTCAACGCATCCACGAAGCCTGCCGCCAGAACAGCACCTGGCTGATCCTCGACGAGACCTATCGTGACTTCCTGCCATCGGCAGACGTCGCGCCGCACGGCCTGCTTCAGGCCAAGGGCTGGCGGGACAGCTTCATCGGCCTCTACAGTTTCTCGAAATCCTTCTGCATTCCCGGCCACCGCCTTGGCGCGATCACCGCCGGGCCGGCGCTCGTCGAACAGATCACCAAGGTCATGGACAACCTGCAGATCTGCGCGCCACGGGCCGCGCAGGCGGCCGTCGCCAATGCCATTCCGGCACTCGCGGACTGGCGACTTGCGAACCGCGCCGAAATTGCCGCACGCGCCAACGCGCTCAAGGATGTCATGAGCCGGCTGCCGAAATGGAAGCTGCAGGCGGTCGGGGCATATTTCGCCTATATCCGCCACCCCTTCCCCGATATCGATTCGCAGTTCGTTGCAGAGAAACTGGCGAAGCTTGCCGGCGTCGTCTGCCTGCCGGGTGACTATTTCGGCGAGGGCCAGGACAACTACCTGCGCTTTGCCTTCGCCAATGCCGATGTCGCGACGATCCGCAAGCTCGAAGAACGGCTCGCGGGCTTCGAACTGCCCGGCATCTGAAGAGGGTTATCCGCGGCGCGCGATCAAGATGCCGACGAGCACGATCGCGCCGCCGATCGCCTGGGCGAGGCCGACTGGTTCGCTAAGCAGCACCCAGGCGAGGATCGCCGCCACGACGGGCTGCAGGAGCAGCGTCAACGAGGAAAAGGCGGCCGGCAGGTAGGCGAGCGCATAGGTGATCGCGACCTGCCCGCCCGCATGGCTGACGAAGGCGAGACCGAACAGCATTGCCCATCCGAAGGCACTTGCCGGGAAGAGCGAGGGTTCGGCGACAAGCGTCATCGGCAGCATGCAGACAGCCGCTGAGGCCGTGCTCCAGATCATGATCCGGTTGGTATCGAAGCGGCTCCGCAATTTGCCGATCGCAAGAATATAGCCCGCGTAGAACATAGCGGCGACGACCGCGATGCCGTCGCCGAGGACGTCACCGCCAGCGAGCGCGGCCGGCCCACCCTTCAGGATCACGACGCCGGCGATGGCTGTGGCGAGCCCCGCAAGGAAGACGCCGGTGACCGGCGCCCGAAACAGCGCCCAGCCCGCGAGTGTGACAAAGACCGGCGCAAGGTTTGCAAGCAGAGTCGCATTGGCAACAGACGTCATGGTCAGCGAGAGGTGCCAGGCGGCGAGATCGATTGCGAGAAAGACGCCGGGCAGGATGAGCATGGCGTAATCGGAAAATCGCTGCGGCCGCCTGTCGCTCGCCGGCCCGTTGCGCAGCCACGACCAGGCGACAAGCGGGATCAGCGCGAGTGCCACGCGCCAGAAGGCCGTCGCCATCGGCCCCACCTCGGAAAGTCGAACGAAGATCGGCGATCCGCCGATGGCGGCGCCGCCGAGCAGCAGCGCTGTCATCGCAATCGAGTTGCGGGAAGATACGGAAGCGGTGGCTTGGGTCACGGCGTAGTCCAGAGGGTCAACTGATGACGGATGCCGCGGGATCCAGGGCACTCTGTGAGCCAGCTATCAGAACCCCGCCGCCGACAACAGCCGACAACCGCTAATTTAGCGACAAAAATCAGCCGGCGGGAGAGCACCGGCTGGATCTCGGCATGGCAGAGGATCAGGCCGCGTCCGGAACGTGAACGGTCTTCACTTCCAGGAAATCCTCGAGGCCGAACAGGCCGCCTTCGCGGCCATTGCCGGACTGCTTGTAGCCGCCGAAAGGGCTGCCGTAGCGGTGCGGGCCGCCGTTAATATGCACCATGCCGGCGCGCAGCCTTGCGGCTACACGTTCGGCCCGTTTGGGGTCGCCCGTCTGAACATAGGCTGCCAGGCCGTAATTAGTGTCGTTGGCGATCCGGATCGCTTCCTCTTCCGTATCGAAGGGAATGATCGCGAGCACCGGACCGAACACCTCTTCACGCGCGATGCGCATGGTGTTATCAACGTCTGCAAAGATCGTCGGTTTGACGAAATAGCCCGTCTCGAAGCCTTCCGGCTTGCCCACACCGCCGACGAGCAATTTGGCACCTTCGGCAATGCCCGCTTCGATCAGCGCCTGCACGCGGCCATATTGGATGTGGCTGACGAGCGGCCCGATGTGCGAGCCCTCCTTTGTCGGATCACCGACCTTGGCCTCGGTGCCCACGCGCCTGGCAATCTGTACTACCTTGTCATAGACGCCGCGCTCCACCAGCATGCGCGTCGGCGCGTCACAGGATTGGCCGGAATTGTTGAAGCATTCGAGAATGCTGCCGGTGACGCGTTCCTCGAGATCGGCGTCGGCAAAGACGATGTTCGGCGACTTGCCCCCAAGTTCCAGCGTGACGCGCTTGACCGTCTCGGCCGCATCCTTGCTGACGGCGATACCCGCCCGGGTCGAACCGGTGAACGACATCATGTCGATGTCCTTGTGCCTCGAGAGCGCGGCACCGGCGTTGATACCGTCGCCGTTGACGAGATTGAAGACACCCGCCGGGAAGCCAGCCTCATGGATCATCTCCGCGTAGAGCATGGCGTTGAGCGGCGTGAATTCGCTGGGCTTCAGGACGCAGGTGCAGCCCGTCGCGAGCGCCGGCACCACCTTCAGGGCGATCTGGTTGATCGGCCAGTTCCAAGGCGTGATCAGCCCGCAAACGCCAATCGGCTCGCGCAGCACGACATCACCGTTCGGAAGCCGGTCGCGGGTCTTCAAACGCTTCAGCGCGTCGATGAAACCCTGCAGATGGCCGACGCCGACATCGGCCTGTTGCTCGCGCGCCATCGTCGCCGGGGCGCCCAATTCCATCGTGATAGTCGCGGCCATCTCGTCATAGCGGCGCTTGTAGATCGAAAGCAGGTTTTCGAGCAGCGCCAGACGTTCCTCGACACTGGTCTGGCTGTAGCTTGCGAAGGCCTTTTTCGCCGCGGCGACGGCGCGATCGATATCGGCGGCGCTACCCATGGAAATCACAGCGATCGGTTGCTCGGTCGCCGGATTCAGGACCTCCAGATCCTTCGGCTCGATCGGATCGACCCATTCACCGTTGATGTAGAATTTTCTCCTGTCGAGCATTCGCTCCTCCTTCCCGTACGGCTCCGAACGTGCAGTGACGTCATCTTCGAGACGCTTCACCTCATACCAGTCTTCCGAAGCAATCCGCCGCAACGTCACATATTCCCGCTTGCCGCGGGCAGGCTACGACGTTGGCAGCCCGGACCGCAAGCGGAACGTTCGCCTCATCGGCGACACCGGCCGATGCGTGACGAGCGTCCGGATTGTCGCCGCACGCGGCGTGCCGACAGCGGCGGAGAAAAAGGGGGAAAGATCGCGGTCGAGAGGACGCCGCACGGGCGTCAGATCGCCCCGATGATGAGGGCGGCGACAAAACTGAATGCCGCCGCAATAGCGATGGTGTGAGGAATGAGATTGCGCGAGCGTCGCGCGGGTAGTGCAGCGTAGATCGCGTAGCGGGATTGGGTTGTCGCCTTGATCGCGTGCATCTTGCCTCTCCGCTGTTTCGCAACTTCGCAAGTAGCTATGTTCTCCTATATTCTCGATTGAGTTTATAGATATTATTTTCTGCCGATCGCGCCGGAAGTGAAAAATCCGTTTACAGAGCTCTGGCGACGGTCAGTGCCGATTACGGTCGCGCTCCTGGAGATGTCGCGACCAGGTTTCGCTGAACCACGGCGTCAATAGCGAAACGTCGGCCGCGCTGTGCGACCGGGTGAGCGAGACATCGGTTTCTACCGACGTCCATACGGTAAAGACGGTAAGTTCATGCTTCCCGAAGGTCTGGATCAGAGGGATATCCGCCGCGTCGCGGCCGCGCGCAACGGGAATGCGGCCGATGCGCCGCGCGTTGTTCTTGGCATCGAACGTATACCAGCGATCGCCGAGATAAACCTCGAACCAGGCATTGAAATCCATGGGCGCCGGGCTATGGGGCACGCCGACATTGGTCATGTAGCCGTTGACGTAGCGCGCAGGCATGTTCATGCAGCGGCAAAAAGCGATGGCAAGGTGAGCATAATCACGGCTCACGCCCAGGCGGTTTTCGTGCGCCTCGACGGCCGTACGCATTGCCTGCGCATAGCCATAGCTGAAAACCAGCCGATCATGGACATAGTCGCAGATCGCTTGGACGCGCTGCCATCCGGCGGGAACGTCGCCGAAAAGCTTCCACGCCAGCGCGCCAAGGCGGTCGGTTTCGCAATAGCGGCTGGCGGAGAGATAAGGCAGCCAGGCGGGCGGAAGCCTTTCCACGGGCACGGCTTCGGCCAGTGGATCCGAGGCATCGGGCGTGCCGTCGTCCTTGATCACAGCGTCATAGCCGAGCTTGGTTTCGCCGGCGTGCAAGACCATCCGCAGGCAGGCATTGCCGTGGGGGTCAGTGATTTCCTCCATCGCCAGGATCGGTGACGCGACCGGGCCGCGCTCACGGACGATGTTGTCACGCCGTTCGGGTACAACCGAAAGATAAGTCATCATCGACGTCGGCTGCGTGCACCGAACGCCGATCTCGTAACCGAAGCGTATGAACATTTCTGACCTCCCTGATCAGCCACGATCATCGGACTCGCGCCTGGATAGCGGCGGCCCTGGTCGCGGTCAGGGCGTAAATGCCCCGAAATACATGTCCACGCGTCGCGTTTGCCGCGATCTCGATTTGTTGAGATGCTGGTCGAGAAGAGCCCCCGGCGTACCGTTGCGGTACCTAGGATATCACGCCCGGCTGGACGCGCCGGTCAGACGGTCCAGCCGTGAAATTCTAGCGCATGATCGGGCCGAGCGGAATCGATTTGGGAGGGAAACACGACAGCCGCGGCAACCAATCGCCTCGGAACGGCGGCGGCCATTTACCAGCCGACCGCATCCTTGAAGGAATACCACCAGGAACCGATCGTCGAATACTGCGCGCGGAACATCCGCCCACCCGGGAACGGATACCAAGGCAGTTTCTCGAAGACGTCGAAGCGCGCGGTGTCGCCGTCGATCGCCTCTGCGAGCGTGCGGCCGAAGAGGTGGGAACCAGTGACGCCATGACCGCTATAGCCATGGGCGAAATAGGTGTTGGCGCCAATCCGTCCCATCTGCGGCACGCGCGTGAACGAGAGCGCGAAATTGCCGCTCCAGGCATAGTCGATCTTCACGCCCTTGAGCCGCGGGAAAACCTTTTCGAGATTGGGCCTGAGCTTGGCTACGACATCCGCCGGGTCCGTGCCGCCATAGACAGTGCCGCCGCCGAAAATCATCCGCTTGTCGGCCGACAGCCTGAAATAGTCGAGGATATAGCGCACGTCCTCCACGCACATGTCGCTCGGGATCAGCGAGTGGGCGAGTTCCTCGCCGAGCGGCGCCGTGGTGATCATTTGTGTCGAGACGGGCATGACGCGCGAGACAAGCTTCGGCACGGCATCGCCGAGATAGGCATTGCCGCAGAGCACGACGATGCGGGCACTGACTTCGCCTTCTTGCGTGTGGACGGTGGGCCGTGCTGCCTCGTGGTCGACGCGGGTCACTGGCGACATCTCGTAGATCGTACCGCCCAGGCTCTCGAAGGCGCGGGCCTCGCCGAGCACGAGATTGAGCGGGTGCATGTGGCCGCCCGTCGTGTCGAGCATGCCGCCGCAATAGACATCGGAATTGACGAGCTTCCTGAGCGCCCCGCGGTCGAGAAGCTGATGGTCGTCCATACCGTATTTGCGCCAGAGCGCCTGCTTGGCCTCCAACTCCTTCATATGCGCGGCGGTATAGGCGGCATAGATATTGCCGGGCTTCAGGTCGCAGTCGATCTGGTACTGGCTGACAAGCCGGCGGATGATCCGCCCGCCCTCCTGCACCAGGCCGCCGATGAAGCGGGCTGCATCCTCGCCGTAGCGGCTCTGGATCGTCGACAGGCTGGCGTTGAGGCCGTTAACCACCTGACCGCCATTGCGACCAGAAGCGCCCCACCCTGCCTGCGCGCCTTCGATCACGGTGACCTTGTAGCCTTTTTCGGCGAGATGGATTGCCGTCGACAGGCCGGAATAGCCGGCACCAACGACGCAGATGTCGGTCTCGATGCGGCCCTGAAGCCTCATCGGCGTGCGGATGATGTTGCGGGAGGAGGCGTAATAGCTCGTCGGGTAGCTGCCGTCACCGGCATAGGATTTCTTCGCGCTTGCCATCATACGATTTCCAGATAGGCGCTGAATTCATAGTCCGTAACCTGCTCGGCAAAGCCGGCGATCTCCTGGCGCTTGCAGGCGATCAGCATGGAGCGCAGCACGGGGTCGAAGATTTCGGCGGCAATCGGTCCGGCCTCGAAGGCATCGACTGCCTGCCCCCACTCGGCGGGAATTTTGGGTAGTTTCTCCGCATCGTAGGCCCGCCCCTCAACAGGCGCCGCTGGCTTCCACTTGTTGCGGATGCCGACCAGCGCCGCACCGAGGATCGCCGCGATGACGAGGTAGGGATTGGCGTCAGCACCGGCGACCCGGTGTTCGATGCGCCGCGCTGCCGGATTGCCGCCCGGAATGCGGATAGCCGAGGTGCGGTTCTCGTATCCCCAGGAAATCGAGGTCGGGGCATGGGTGTCGGGCCTCAGCCGCCGGTAGGAATTGAAATGCGGCGCGAAGAGCAGCGTCGTCTCGGCCATCCCCCGCAACAGACCGGCGACCGCATGCTTCAACATGGACGACCCTTCATCGCTGCCATCGTTGAAGACGTTGTTGCCCTCCTCGTCGAGCAGGCTGAAATGGATGTGCATGCCATTGCCGGAGCGCGTGCCGTAGGGTTTGGCCATGAAGGTCGCTGCGAGCCCATGTTTCCGGGCAACGCCCTTGACGATACGCTTGAAGAAGATCGCGTCGTCCGCCGCCTTCAGCGGATCGTCGGTGTGCAGCAGGTTGATCTCGAACTGGCCGATGCCGTTCTCGGCGATCGCCGCGTCCGCCGGCACGTTCTGCCGTGCGCATTCCTTGTAGACGTCGGAGAAGAACTCGCCGAAATCGTCAAGCTCGTCGATCGACAGGATCGCGTCGGAATCGAGCCGCTTGCCGGTATAGGGCGAGATCGGCGGCACGGCGCTGTCGGGCTCCGGGTCGATGAGATAGAATTCCATCTCGGTGGCGACGACGGGACGCAAGCCCAGCTCGCGGTACTCCCTGACGATTGCCGCAAGCGCCTGGCGCGGGTCGGCAAAAAACGGCTTGCCGTCCTCGACGAAAAGCCAGAGCGGCACCAGCGCGCTCGGCCGGGACGTCCAGTTGACCGGCAACGCCCCGCGCCCCGTGACCCCGCAGATGCCATCGCGGTCGCCGGTCGCGAAAACCTGTTCGCTGCCGATGATGTCCTCTCCCCAGACATCGACGCCGACGATTGACAGCGGCATTCGGATGCCGCCGCCGAGCACCTTGGATGCCTGTTCGACAGGCACGCGCTTGCCACGCATGATGCCGTTCAGGTCGCAGATAACCGCCTGGATGCTTTCGATCGGACCGTTCTGTTCCAGCCAGACTTTGAATGCGCTTGGATCTTCCGCCTCTAGAGACATATCTCAATTCTTATATTGTGATCACATTTTCAGAAAGTTGACATAATTCACGATTTGAAGTCAAGCTTGGCCGGTGTTATCAGCCGCACGAACCGACGCGGCAGGAGGAATCGCAATCTTGAAAGCCCTTGTTTTGCCGGCGTTTGAACGGCCGGAAGGCATGACCACGCACGACTACGCCTTTGCGCGTCTTAGGCAGGCAATTATGGTTGGCGCGTTTCGACCCGGAACATCGGTAACGATCCGCGGTTTGGCCGAAGCGCTGGAGAGCAGCCCGACGCCGGTGCGCGAGGCGCTGCGCCAATTGACCTCTATCGGCGCCCTGCACTTCCTCGAAAACCGGCGCATCGTCGTGCCGCGCATCACGCCAGCGCGCTTCGAGGAACTGATTTCGCTGCGGATCGTGCTCGAAAGCCACGCCGCGCGCAGGGCGGTCGCCCACCTTTCCGAGCGGCAGATTGACCATATCGTCGCAATCGACGAGGCTATCGAGGCCTCGATCCTCGCTGGCGAGAAAGCGGCGGCGCTGATCGCCAACCAGCAATTCCACCGGCAAATCTATACGGCCAATCCCGACCAGATCGCCATGCCGCTGATCGAAAGCGTGTGGCTGCAGCTCGGACCCATTCTCGGCATCGCCATGGAGCATGTCGCCGAGCTCTACGTCGTCGATCGTCATCGCGAGGCAATCGACGCGCTGAGGCGACGCGACGAGGACGCCGTGGCCGAGGCAATTGGAGCCGATATCCGCGAGGGTATAGGCGGCTTTGACCAGCAGGCGATCGCCAAGCTGCTCAGCCTCGCCGGCTGAAACAAACTCTCCGCTTATCGCCAAAGAAGCGGCAAGCTCGTCCAAACTCATCCGCGATCGATTTTAGTGCGGCTAAAAAAGTCGTTGACAGCGGTTCGGGACTGCGAGAACTTTGAAGAAATACTAAAAAGTCGGGAGGCGCCCTTTGAAGACGGAGAACGCTCCGGAAGCGCGCGTTGGCGTGGGCGATCCGCCGCCGCTCGGCGAGCGGCTGCGCCGGCGCCGCAAGGAACTGAAGCTGACGCTCCAGAACGTCGCCGATCGCTCGGGCTTTTCCGTCGGTTTCATTTCCCAGATTGAGCGCGGCATTACTGTGCCTTCGCTCACATCGCTGATCGCCGTCTGCCGCACGTTGAAAGTCGAAATCGGCACTGTCTTTACGCCACCGAACGTTGCCTCGCCTATCACCCGCCGCGCGCACCGCCCGATCTATGCGCTCGGCGACGGCGACGGCAACGTCTCCTACGAACGCCTGTCCGCCGCCTTTCCAGGCAATGTCCTTCGAAGCACGATCATTCATGAGCCACCCGGGCGCCGAAGCGAACCGATGTCGCACGAAGGCGAGGAGATTTACTTCATCCTCGAAGGCTCACTGACGCTCGAGATCGACGGTGAGCGCATCGTTCTGGAGTCCGGCGACTCAGCCCATTTCCCATCCACGCGCACCCACGCCACTTGGAACCACACAAGCAAGCCGACGACCATCCTGCATACCTGCACAATGGATGTCTTCGGCGATGGCGAGCCTTCCGGCGACCCGGACAACAGCCTGGCTGTGACGCGCGGCGTAGGCCGCCGCGACATAGCGAAAACACACAAGCCGCGCTGAGGCGGGAACGGCACTTACCTGACACGCCCTCGCAAGCAGCGTTTCACCCACCGTCAACACAGGACGAAACCACATGAACGAACGGACAAAGATGCGGCTCGCCGCGCTGCGCGCACGAATGAAGGAAACCGGCACCGGGCTTATCGCTGTCGCGCCGGGATCGCACATGGATTGGGTCCTGGGCTTCCATCCGCATCCGGACGAGCGTCCCTGCCTGCTTCTGATCGCGCCGGAACGGGAAGCCTTCCTGATGCCGGCGCTCAATGCCGAAGGCACGCGCGAGCATACCGACATCGATTTCTACAACTGGTCGGACGCAGAGGGTCCGGTCCAGGCACTGAATTTGGCGCTTGCCGGACTCGGTGCCGAGAGACCCGGCCGCGTCGTTCTCGACGAGACGATGCGTGCGGATTTCGCGCTGTTGCTCCTCGACAATCTGCCTGAGGACACCGCACGTGATTTTACCCCTGGCACGCTTGGCGCACTCCGCATGCGCAAGGACCGCAGCGAATACGAACTCCTGAAGATGAACGCCGCGATCGCCGACCGGGCGATGCAGGCCGCCTTTTCGAAGATCCGTCCCGGTATAACCGAGAAGGAACTCGCCGCCGAGATCCGCGCCCACTTTTCCTCGGAAGGCGCAGCGCCGGGGTTCTGGATCGTCGGTTCCGGCGGCAACGGCGCCTTTCCGCACCATTCCGCCAGCGACCGCGTCATCGAAGAAGGCGACGCCGTGGTGATCGACATCGGCGGCCGCAAACAGGGCTTCCCGAGCGACATAACCCGGATGGCGGTCGTGGGGCGGGCGCCGGAGGGCTATGGCCAGATCCACACGATCGTGGAAAAGGCAGTGCAGGCGGCGATGAAGGCAGCCCGCCCCGGCGTGCCGGCGAAGGAAGTCGACGCGGCCGCGCGCAAGGTGATCGCGGATGCCGGCTATGGCGAATATTTCGTGCATCGCACCGGCCACGGCATGGGCATCGACGGTCACGAGCCGCCCTACATCACCGCGACCTCGGAAACGATTCTCGAGGAAGGCATGGTGTTTTCGATCGAGCCCGGCATTTACCTGCCTGGCCGTTTCGGCATTAGGCTCGAGGATATCGTGATCCTCCGCGCCGACGGGCCAGAAGTCCTCTCCTCGTTGCCGCGCGAGGTCCATGTCGCCAAGGTTTGACGGCAAGCGTCTTTTCACCGTCCTATGATGAGGACGCCGGCGCGATCCGCGGGCGTCTTTCACCTACGGCGCCGCGCCTCCAATCGGAGGCGCAAAGGTCGTTGTAGCACTTTGAATGGCTATTGGGCTGGATAGCTCCTGCCGCTCTTCGGCGGCCGCTTGCCGGCGCTCGCATTTTTCCTTGCCGGCGCCCCATACGTAGCCGGGTTATCCTGGCCGGTGATCCAGAAAAAGAGATAGCTCGGCCAGGGTTTACGCTGGATACCGCTGTAATACTCGCCCTTCCCCGTCCGCATCTGGGCATTTGCATCGCCCGCCGATAGGCCGGCCAGGGCCGTGACAAGGGCGAGAGCGGCACACGTACAATATGTCATCTCAGAACTCCTTCCCCCGATATCGCGCTCAATCTTCGAAAGGGTCAAGCGCGGCTGTGTAGGACAGAGCGTATCGCGCCCACCCGGCAAGGGCACTAAATGCCATGGAACATCCTCTGTACCGAGCCCTGCAAAGCACCTGTTTCCCGCTTGACCGCCGGGTCCATCGCCGTCATATTGCTCAGATGTCAGACCAATTTGGCGTCGTGCGGAGAACCGGATGCCTCAGCGAGACAAGGCGACGCTTGTGCCCCTGCCCCCGGTCGATCGGGTGCAACAGGTCATTGCCGCTCTTGCCGACTACATCCAGCATTCCGGCCTGAAGCCGGGCGATCGGCTGCCGGCCGAGCGCGAATTAATGGCGGCGCTCGCCGTCGGGCGTTCCACGGTCCGCGAGGTCCTCAGCCATTTCCAGGCGCTCGGCGTCATGGAGGCGCGCAAAGGCAGCGGCACCTATCTGCTGCGTGCCATTTCCGGCGCGACGATCCACATGCCGCTGGCGCTCGACACAGAGCACCTGCGCGACGCACTTCTGCAAACGCTCGAAGTGCGTCGCGGCATCGAGGTCGAGGCTGGCATGGTCGCCGCGCGCCGCCGCACGGATGCGGATCTCATCAACATCGAGACAAAGCTTGACGAGATGGAACGTGTGCATCTCGCCAAAGGCACGTCCGGTCCGGAAGACCTGGCCTTCCACCTGGCAATCTACGACGCCACGCACAACCCGCTCTTCCGCCAGCTCCTCGAGCAGATGCGCGAGGCCTTCGAACGCTTTTGGGAAAAGCCCTTCGACCGGCCGGATTTCGCGCGGCGCTCCTTTCCGTTCCACCGCACCCTTTTCAACGCCATCGCAGCGCAGGACACCAACGCTGCGCGTGAAGAAACACTGAAGATCCTCGCCATCGTCGAGGAAGACATCAAGGAAATGTCCAAATGAACAACGGCTTCGATCCGTTCGACGCAGCGTCCCTCATCGTCGCACATGACGAAGGCAATGCCTTCGACGCCGTCGTGCCGCCGATCGTCCAGACGTCGCTTTTCACCTTCAAGGACTATGACGATATGGTCGCCTCGTATCGGGGCGAGCGCGTGCGGCCGATTTACACCCGTGGCCTCAATCCGACGGTCCGGATGTTCGAGGAAATGCTGGCGAAACTCGAAGGCGCCGAGGACGCCCTCGGCTTCGCGAGCGGCATGTCGGCGATCTCGTCGACCGTTCTTTCCTTTGTCGAGCCGGGCGACCGCATCGTGGCGGTCAAACATGTCTATCCCGACGCCTTCCGGCTGTTCGGCACGCACCTGAAGCGGATGCGCGTCGAAGTGACCTATGTCGACGGACGCGACGAGGAGGCAGTGGCAAAGGCGCTTCCCGGCGCCAAGCTCTTTTACATGGAAAGTCCGACGAGCTGGGTGATGGACACCCACGATGTTGCCGCCCTTGCGGCACTCGCCAAGGGCGAGGGCATTGTCACCGTGATCGACAACAGCTGGGCGAGCCCGGTGTTCCAGCAGCCGATCTCGCTCGGCGTCGATCTCGTCATTCACTCGGCTTCGAAATATCTCGGCGGCCACAGCGATGTCGTCGCCGGCGTCGTTGCCGGGTCGAAGGATTTGATTGGGCGCATCCGCTCCGAAGCCTATCCCTATCTCGGCGGCAAGCTTTCGCCATTCGATGCTTGGCTCCTGATCCGCGGGCTTCGCACGCTCCCGATCCGCATGAAGGCGCACGAACGCTCGGCACTCGCCGTCGCGCAGCGCCTGCAGAGCCATCCGCTGGTGGAAACCGTATGCCATCCCGGTCTCGGCAATGATCTGCCGCCAGGTCTTTCCGGCACCTCCGGCCTGTTCTCGTTCATCTTTCGCGCGGGCGTCGACGTGCGACGCTTCGCCGATCACCTTCAATTGTTCAAGCTCGGCGTTTCTTGGGGCGGCCACGAAAGCCTCGTCGTACCGGGCGAAGTCGTTCTGACGCAGAAAGCCCAGCCCAATTCCGCGGCCGCCTTCGGCATTTCGCCGCGGTCGGTACGGCTCCATGTCGGCCTGGAGGGAACGGAGGCCCTCTGGAGCGATCTCGAAGCGGCGATCGCCGTCGCTTCCTAAGGCCGACGATACGGCAGAACCCGAACACCTAAGAAAAGGGGAACTGAAAATGAGAAAATTGATTACCGCAACCCTGCTTGCCACGCTGATGGCCGGCAGCGCGCTCGCCGATACAAAGCTGAAGCTCGTCGAGGTCATCACCAGCCCCGAGCGCACTGAGACGCTGAAGTCGATCGTCGCCAAGTTCGAGGCGGCCAACCCCGGCACCACGGTCGAGATCATCTCGCTGCCCTGGGGCGAAGCCTTCCAGAAATTCGCGACCATGGTTTCGGCCGGCGAAGTGCCGGATGTCATGGAAATGCCTGACACCTGGCTCTCCCTCTACGCCAACAACGGCATGCTCGAAAGCCTCGAGCCCTATCTTGAAAAGTGGGAGCACACGTCCGGCCTGACCGAGCGTGCGCTTGAACTCGGGCGTGACGTCAACGACACCGCCTACATGCTGCCCTACGGCTTCTATCTCCGGGCGATGTTCTACAATAAGAAGCTGCTCGCTGAAGCCGGCGTCGCCGAACCGCCGAAGACGATGGACGACTTCGTCAAGGCATCCGAGGCGGTCTCCAAGCTGCCGGGCAAATCCGGCTACTGCCTGCGCGGCGGTCCGGGCGGCCTCAACGGCTGGGTGATGTTCGGCGCAACCATGGCCGGCGACAACAAGTTCTTCAACGAAGACGGCACCTCTACGATGAATAGCGAGGGCTGGGTGAAGGGCCTGACCTGGGTCATCGACCTCTACAAGAAGGGCCTTGCGCCGAAGGACAGCGTCAACTGGGGCTTCAACGAAATCGTCGCGGGCTTTTACAGCGGCACCTGCGCCTTCCTCGACCAGGATCCGGATGCGCTGATCGCGATCGCCCAGCGCATGAAGCCGGATGATTTCGGCGTCACCACCATGCCGAAGGGCCCGAGCGGCAAGGCCTTCACCACCATCGGTTATGCCGGCTGGTCGATGCTCTCGTCGAGCCAGAACAAGGACCTCTCCTGGAAGCTCATCGAAACGCTCGAAGGCCCAGAAGGCAACATCGAGTGGAACAAGCGCACCGGCGCCCTGCCGGTTCACAAGTCCGCCGAGAAGGACCCCTTCTACGCGAGCCCGCAGTTCAAGGGCTGGTTCGATGAACTCGCCGACAAGGATGTCGTGCTGACCGTCATGCCGACCTACCTCGAGGAGTTCGCCTTCTTCAAGGATTCGCTGGCGATCAAGACGACCCAGGAAGCGCTGCTCGGCGACATCACGCCGGAAGAGCTCGCCAACCAGTGGGCCGATTACCTGACCAAGGCGCAGCAGAAGTATCTCGCCAGCAAGAAGTAATGCGCGGAATGGCGGCGGTTCGCGCCGCCGCCATTCGCCAAGAAACAAAAGGCACGCCGGAAAAGGCGGGCCATGAAGGGGAAAATACGATCGATGGCCTATGCCGCACGCCATGACGGCCTGCATGCAATTCGTCCGCCGCTGATGAAGCGCATCGCCGACGCCTCCGCGCCCTATCTTTACAGCGCGCCGGCGCTGATCCTGATCGTCGCGGTCATGCTCGTGCCGCTGGTCCTCGGCGTCTCCTATGCCTTCCGCGACATCCAGCTGCTCAACCCGTTCTCCGGCGCCTTCGTCGGCCTCGATCATTTCAGGGCACTGTCCGAGGACCAGGCGTTTTTCCGCGCGCTCAGAAACACGCTCTGGTGGACCGGCGCCTCCGTGCTGCTGCAGTTCACATTCGGACTGATCCTCGCCCTCCTGCTCGACAAGCCCTTTAGCGGCCGGGCGATCGCCCAGGCTCTCGTCTTCCTGCCCTGGGCCGTTCCGAGCTTCCTCGCCGGTCTCAACTGGGCCTGGCTCTTCAACCCCGTCGTCGGACCGCTGCCGCATTGGCTCTACAGGCTCGGACTCATGAGCCAGCCGGCCAATATCCTGTCCGATCCGCAGCTCGCCATGTGGGGACCGATCGTCGCCAATATCTGGTGGGGCATTCCCTTCTTCGCGATCACGCTGCTCGCCGCGCTGCAGGCGATCCCGCGCGACCTTTACGAGGCCGCCAGCATAGACGGGGCCGGACCGGTCCAGCGTTTCCTTTCGATCACCCTTCCCTTCCTCGCCCCGACGATCGCGATCACCATCCTCCTGCGGACGGTCTGGATCTCGAATTTCGCCGACCTCATCATCGTCATGACCAATGGCGGCCCCGCCGACCGGACACAGATCGTCGCCAGCTACATCTTCACCCAGGCCTTCAAGCGGCTCGATTTCGGCTATGCCTCGGCGATCGCGCTGGTGCTGCTGGCGCTGCTCCTCGCCTATTCGCTGCTGATCGTCATTCTGAGACAGTGGCTCTTGAGCAAGGATTGACACCGATGCGCGCCAAATCAACGTTCCTCACTATCGCGCACCGCCTGGCGATCCTCGCCTACATCGCCTTTGCGCTCTTCCCGCTGTTCTGGCTGCTCAAGGTTGCGGTCACGCCGAACGATCTGCTCTACACTGAGGGTGTCCGGCTCTGGCCGTCGCGGGCGAGTTTCGAGCATTTCGACTTCGTGCTGAGACACAGCTCCTTTCCGGTCTTCTTCCGCAACAGCCTGATCGTTTCGGGCTCGACCGCAGTGATCGTGACGGTCCTTTCATCACTCTCCGGCTACGCGCTGTCGCGCTTTCGCTTCCGCGGCAAGTATTGGCTGGTGACCTTGATGCTGCTCACTCAGATGTTCCCGCTGGTGATGCTGGTAGCGCCGATCTTCAAGATCCTCTCGCCGATGGGGCTCACCAACAGTCTCACCGGCCTCGTCATCGTTTACACCGCTTTCAACGTGCCCTTCGCGACTTTCCTGATGCAGTCCTTCTTCGACGGCATTCCGAAGGATTTGGAGGAAGCGGCGATGATCGACGGCGCCACGCAGTTCGTCGCCTTCCGCCAGATCATCCTGCCGCTGACGCTGCCCGGCATCGCCGCGACGCTCGGCTTCGTCTTTACCGCCGCCTGGAGCGAACTGCTCTTCTCGCTGATGCTGATCTCCGGCAACGAGCAGGCGACCTTCCCGGTCGGGCTTCTGTCCTTCGTGTCGAAGTTTTCGGTCGATTTCGGGCAGATGATGGCGGCCGGCGTGCTGGCATTGATCCCGGCCTGCCTCTTCTTCCTGTTCATTCAACGCTATCTCGTCCAGGGCCTGACGGCCGGCGCGGTCAAAGGCTGATTACCCATGGCTTCCATCGATATCGCCAATATCCACAAATCCTACGGCATCCACCCGGTGCTGCACGACGTCGACCTCAAGATCCGCGATGGCGAGTTCGTCGTGCTCGTCGGCCCGTCGGGCTGCGGCAAGTCCACCCTTCTGCGCATGATCGCCGGGCTCGAAAGCGTGACGGCCGGCGAGATTCGCATCGCCGGCAAGCGCGTCAACGAGCTCGCGCCGAAGGACCGTGACATCGCCATGGTGTTCCAGTCCTATGCGCTCTATCCGCACATGTCGGTCGAGAAAAACATGAGCTACAGCCTGCGGCTGCGCAAGACGGCCAAGGACAGGATCACCAGCGTCGTTTCCGGCGCCGCCGCCAAGCTTGGTCTGGAGCCACTGCTCGAGCGCCGTCCGCGCGCGCTTTCCGGCGGACAGCGCCAGCGCGTCGCCATGGGGCGAGCGATCGTCCGCCAGCCGAAGGCCTTTCTTTTCGACGAACCGCTCTCAAACCTCGATGCGCGCCTGCGCGAACAGATGCGCGCCGAAATCAAGAAGCTGCACAAGGACCTCGGCGCCACGTCGATCTACGTGACGCACGACCAGATCGAAGCGATGACGCTGGCGGACCGCATCGTCGCCATGAATGGCGGTGTGGTCCAGCAGGTGGGGAGCCCGCTCGAACTCTACGACCGTCCGGCCAACCTCTTCGTGGCGGGTTTCATCGGCTCCCCCGGCATGAATTTCTTCGAGGGCACATATCGTGCTGGCGCCAGGCCGAATTTCGAGACGGAAGGAGGCGTCAGCATTCCGCTTGATGCGTCCGCGTCAGTCGCGGACAATGCCAAGGCGACGCTCGGCATCCGTCCGGAACACGTCGTCCTTGCGGGTCACGGGCCAGACACCCTGCTCGCGACTGTAGACCTTGTTGAGCCGACCGGGTTCGGCATCATCCTGCACCTGTCGCTTGGCCGGACAAACTTCAAGGCCTTCACCAATGACCGGTCCTTCCTTACAGCCTCCGGCACCGTCCCGATCCGCTTTCCCACGCACTCCCTGCATTTCTTCGACGCGGAGGGCAATCGCGTCTAATCGCACGCGTCACGGCAGAACCGGCAGGAGTTTGCATATGCAAGGCGCTTCAGAGCGCTAAACGCGCCCCGACATGGCAATTGACTTCTGCTAAGCGGGCCTTAGTTTTGTTTCTGTCGCAAGTATCAACCGCCCCCGGCGCGCCATCATCGAGAGAAGCAAGCACCGCCAATACAACGATTTTGACGATAGTCCTCCTTGCCCCGCGCCAGGCGAAATTGAGGAAGTGTCATGCGAATTCCCATTCTTGCCCTGTCTTTTTCGGCGCTCTCACTCTGTCCCGTAGCCGGTCTGGCCCAAGAGGGCGACGCCGAGGCCGGGGCCACCGTCTTCAAGAAATGCGCGGCCTGCCACGTGGTCGACAAGGACCAGAACAAGGTCGGTCCGTCGCTGCAGGGCGTGATGGGCAGGACCGCCGGCACCCATCCGAATTTCAAGTATTCGCAGGCCATGACCGAGGCGGGTAAGGGAGGCCTCGTCTGGGATGAGGCGACCCTGCGCGAGTATCTTCAGGACCCGAAGGCCAAGGTCAAGGGAACCAAGATGGCATTTCCAGGGCTGAAGAAGGAAGACGAAGTCGCCAACGTGATCGCCTATCTCAAGCAATATTCGCAATAGGCAGAACTATCGCGCGAAAGGGAGCCGGACAACAACCCTTTCGGGCGATTTGCGACTATTTTCCGTTCGTGCAATAATCGTGATCGGAACTCTACGCGTATTCATGCCCACAGCCGATTACGGTAGGAGGGACAAGAAATGGCCGTGGTGGTGATTCTGGTTTTGTTGGCCGCCGGATCAGTGTTGTTCCATTTGTTGAGTCCCTGGTGGTGGACACCAATCGCCTCCAACTGGAATTACATAGACAATACTCTTATCATAACTTTCTGGATCACCGGCTTCGTCTTCGTAGCGGTTGTACTGTTTACTGCTTATTGCGTTTTTCGGTTCCGCCATCGGCCCGGAAATCAGGCCGCCTACGAGCCCGAAAACAAACGGCTCGAAGGCTGGCTTGCCGTAAGCACGACGGTTGGCGTCATCGCAATGCTGGCGCCGGGTCTTTTCGTCTGGAACCAGTTCATCACCGTCCCGGCGGCGGCAACGGAAGTGGAAGTCGTCGGCCAGCAATGGCTGTGGAGTTTCCGGCTCCCGGGCGCGGACGGAAAGCTCGGAACGTCGGAAACCCGGGACGTCGCCCCCGAGAACTCGCTTGGCCTCAACCGCAATGACGCGGCTACGCTCGACGACGTGATCATCGAAGGTGGCGAGTTGCACCTGCCGGTCGGAAAACCCGTCAAGGTTCTCCTGCGTTCGGTCGATGTCCTGCATGATTTCTATGTGCCGGAGTTCCGCGCCAAGATGGATATGGTGCCCGGCATGGTGACCTATTTCTGGTTCACGCCGACGCGGACAGGCACGTTCGAGATCCTCTGTGCAGAGCTTTGCGGCGTCGGCCATCCGCAGATGCGCGGCACAGTAGTGGTCGACACCGAGGCCGATTACCAGACGTGGCTCGCCGAGCAGCAGACCTTTTCGCAATTGACGGCATCGTCCGATGATAGCCCGAAGGCGGTCACGGTCGTCGCCTCGTCGGCGCAATAGGGGGCGCCAGGGTAGAAACTGGGAAACTTGGAGGGAATATAATGGTCGACGTCCGGTCCGGTATTGGCGAGGCGGTCCCGCCCGCCGAAGTCGAGGATGTTGAACTTTATCATCCGCACAGCTGGTGGACCCGATACGTTTTCAGCCAAGACGCGAAAGTCATCGCCATCCAATACGCGACGACGGCGATCGCTATCGGCATGGTCGCGCTGGTGCTTTCCTGGTTGATGCGCCTGCAACTCGGCTTTCCCGACACCTTCACCTTCATCGACGCAGAGCGCTACTATCAGTTCATCACCATGCACGGGATGATCATGGTGATCTATCTTCTGACCGCGCTCTTCCTCGGCGGCTTCGGCAACTATCTGATCCCGCTGATGGTCGGCGCTCGCGACATGGTCTTCCCCTATGCGAACATGCTGAGCTACTGGATCTATCTGCTCGCGGTGCTGGTGCTGGTCGCGAGCTTCTTCGCTCCCGGCGGGCCGACCGGGGCCGGCTGGACGCTGTATCCGCCGCAAGCGATTCTCTCGAATACACCCGGCGGAAAGGATTGGGGCATCATCCTGATGCTCTCTTCGCTGATCATCTTCATCATTGGCTTCACGATGGGCGGCCTCAACTATGTTGTCACGGTTCTGCAAGGCCGGGCTCGTGGCATGACCCTGATGCGTATGCCGCTGACGGTCTGGGGCATCGTCACCGCCACGGTCATGGCCCTGCTCGCCTTCCCGGCACTGTTCGTCGCCTGCGTCATGATGCTTTTTGATCGGCTGCTCGGCACGAGCTTCTTCATGCCGGCGATCGCCGAGATGGGAGAGCAACTGCAATATGGCGGCGGAAGCCCTATCCTGTTCCAGCACCTCTTCTGGTTCTTCGGTCATCCGGAGGTCTATATCGTCGCGCTGCCAGCCTTCGGCATCGTTTCGGACCTCATCAGCACGCATGCACGCAAGAATATCTTCGGCTATCGCATGATGGTTTGGGCGATCGTTGTTATCGGCGGGCTGTCCATGGTCGTCTGGGCACACCACATGTACGTCAGCGGCATGAATCCCTATTTCGGCTTCTTCTTCGCCACCACGACGCTGATCATCGCAGTGCCGACGGCAATCAAGGTCTACAATTGGGTACTGACGCTTTGGCGGGGCAACATCCACCTGACCTTGCCGATGCTCTTCGCCCTCGCCTTCATCGTCACCTTCGTCAACGGCGGCCTCACCGGGCTGTTTCTTGGCAATGTCGTCGTCGACGTGCCGCTCTCCGACACCATGTTCGTCGTCGCGCATTTCCACATGGTCATGGGCGTCGCGCCGATTCTGGTCATCTTCGGGGCGATCTATCACTGGTATCCGAAGATCACGGGGCGCATGCTCAACGAGGCGCTCGGCCAGTTGCATTTCTGGATCACCTTCCTTGGCTCCTACGCGATCTTCTTCCCGATGCACTATGTCGGCCTCGTTGGCGTTCCGCGCCGCTACCACGATCTCGGCGAAGCAGCGTTCGTGCCGGAGTCGGTCCACAGCCTGAACGCCTTCATCAGCGTCGCGGCGCTCATCGTCGGCGCGGCCCAGATCGTCTTTCTGTTTAATCTCGTCTGGAGCCTGCGCCACGGCCGAGAGGCCGGCGGCAATCCCTGGCGCGCCACGACGCTCGAATGGCAAACACCCGAAACGCCGCCGCCTCACGGTAACTGGGGCAAGGAACTGCCGGTCGTCTATCGCTGGGCGTATGACTACAGCGTCCCCGGCGCGCCGGAGGATTTCATCCCGCAAAACCAGCCTGCGCCCGGACGCGTCAGTCACGAGGCCGCCTCATGACGGTCGTGCTGGTCTTCCTGGCGGTCATCGCCGTCATCATCGCCTGGTGGCTGGCACAACAGCGACTGGCCTCGAAACCTTGGCTGGAAGTGGGGCACCTGCACGACCATCGCGGCAATCAGCCGGTTCCGGCTGCCAAGATCGGTCTCGCTGTCTTTCTCGCAGTTGTCGGCGCGCTCTTCACGCTTTTCATCAGTGCCTATTTCATGCGCATGGCCTCGTCCGACTGGTCGCCGCTGCCGCTGCCGCGCTTTCTTTGGATCAACACCGGTATTCTTGCGCTTAGCAGCGTGACGCTGCATTGGGCAAAACTCGAAGCCGAGCGACAGAACGACGAAGCTGCCCGGACCAGCCTGCTCGTCGCATTCGCCGCAGGCCTGGCCTTCCTCGTCGGACAGCTTTTCGCCTGGCGCGCGCTTTCGTCCGCCGGGTATCTGCTAACCAGCAGCCCCGCCAACAGCTTTTTCTACATGCTCACCGCGATGCACGGCCTGCACATCGTCGGCGGGCTTGCGGCGCTCGGACGCGTCACCCTGCGCACTTGGGATGCACCGATCGACCGCCAGGGGCGCCTCTCCATCGGGCTCTGCGCCACCTATTGGCATTTCATGCTGGCCGTCTGGCTGGTTCTATTCGCCCTCTTTTCCGGTTGGGCCAACGACGTCGTCGATCTCTGCCGTCAATTGCTGACATAGGAACGCTGACATGTCCGCTCCGCTAAAGCCGTCCTCCATGGAAACACTCCCCCGCCCATCCGGTCTCGCCGGCTTAGCCGCCGACTGGGCTTCGGACCAGCGGGCCTTCAAGAATGTCTCCTGGGGAAAGGCCATGATGTGGATCTTCCTCCTGAGCGACACGTTCATCTTCGGCTGCTTCCTGATCGCCTACATGTCGGCGCGTATGGCAACCACCGTGCCCTGGCCGAACCCGAGCGAGGTCTTCGCGCTGGAGATCGGCGGCGTCCACGTGCCGCTGATTCTCATCGCCATCATGACGTTCGTCCTGATCTCCAGCAGCGGCACCATGGCGATGGCTGTCAACTACGGCTACCGACGCGACCGGCGCAAGACTGCCGCGCTTATGCTCATCACCGCGCTGTTCGGCGCCACATTCGTCGGCATGCAGGCCTTCGAATGGTCGAAGCTCATCGCCGAAGGCGTGCGCCCTTGGGGCAATCCCTGGGGTGCGGCACAGTTCGGCTCGACCTTCTTCATGATCACCGGCTTCCATGGCACCCACGTCACGATCGGCGTGATCTTCCTGCTGATCATCGCCCGCAAGGTCTGGCGCGGCGACTTCGACACGGAGCGGCGCGGCTTTTTCACAAGCCGCAAGGGCCACTACGAGATCGTCGAGATCACCGGCCTCTACTGGCACTTTGTCGATCTGGTTTGGGTCTTCATCTTTGCATTCTTCTATCTTTGGTGAGGAGGGCATCATGGCTCCGGTAGAGGCGCATGCCGCACAGCAGCAGCACCACCCGATCAAGCTCTACCTTTTGGTCTGGGGCCTGCTCTTCGTCCTCAGCACTTTCTCCTATCTGGTCGACTATGTCGGCCTCCAGGGTTATCTGCGCTGGTCACTGATCCTGATTTTCATGGTGCTCAAGGCCGGCCTCATCGTCGCCGTGTTCATGCACATGGCCTGGGAGCGTCTCGCACTGATCTACGCGATTTTGCTGCCACCCCTGCTCGTCCTGGTTTTCGTGGCGCTGATGGTGTCGGAGTCGAGCTACGTGCTCTTGACGCGGCTCCTGTTCTTCGGCGCGACGCCGTGAAAGCGACGGGCATTGGGCATGCCACGTTCAGGATGTCCGGACCGCGTTTACGATCTCGGCCATGACACCATGCAGCGCGTCGCGATAGCCGTTGCGCGCCGAAGGTCCACTCTCCTCCGAGGTCATCACGACGGTGAGTTGCAGTGACGGGACAATATAGAGCATCTGGCCGCCATAGCCCCAGGCGAAATGGACGTCCTCGCCGCCGATCGGCCGTGTGAACCAGCCATAACCGTAGGCGTCGCCCGAGAATCGCGAATTGGTGCGCGCCTGCCATGAGAGCTCGATCCAATCTTCCGGAATGATCTGCTCGCCTTCAGCCGTCCTGCCGCGGTTGCGGTAGAGCTCTCCGAAAGCAAGCAGCGAGCGGGCGCTCATCGCCATCTGGTTGCCGCCGAGATAAATGCCCTGCGGATCTCGTTCCCAGGCACCGATCCTAAAACCCTCGACCGGGCCGAGCCAATCACGCGCGAGCGCCAGGGTCGACTTGCCGCTGACTTTCGTGAGGATCGCCGAAAGGAGATGGGTAGAGGCCGTCGAATAAAGCATCCGCCCTCCGGGTTCGTCGTCGAAAGGCTGGGAGAGTGCAAAACGGACCCAATTGCTGCTGGAGACCCAGCGCCCGTAATTCGGTCCCGACATCCGGCCCAGTCCCGCCTGCATCGAAAGCAGGTGGCCGATCGTGATGTCGTTGATTCGAGGGTCCGGCGAGGTCGGCAGGTCGCCCTTCAGGATCGGCGCGATTTTCTGGTCCGCGCCTTCAAGCAGGCCCTTATCGATCGCGATGCCGACAAGCGCCGAAACGATGGACTTCGACGCCGACTTGATGTTGGTCGAATCCTCCGGCGTATGGCCGCGATAGCCGCGTTCGGCGACGACCTCGCCGTTGCGGGCAATGACGACGGTCTTCAGCGAAGTCAGGTCCTGGCGGGCCGCAAGGTCATCGAGCAGCGAACGGACCGAAGGGATCTCCTGCGCCATCGCAATCGGCAGGAACGCGAAGAACGACAGCAAGGCGGCAATCAATTTGACCATCCGCATCACCGAGTGCAGTTCCAGGAAAGTGTGTGACGGTTTCCCGTCCGCAATTGCGTCATTTCAAAGAGCTAGACCATTTTTTTCAATGAAATGGTCTAGCGTGGATGCACGGCGAAATCATCACGCCGGTCCAGAGCTCACGTCGATTTGAAATCAGTTTATTGCGAAGCGCACTACAGCGCCGCGCGTCATATCAGACGCGCCAGGCACTGTAGTACTTTGAATCGCGGTGGCGAGACGATCGTCATCCCGCCCGCTTCGCTTCCAGCACGTCCCACACTTTCGCGGCCACGTCCGGACCACCAAGCCTCTTCACTGCACGGATACCGGTTGGCGCGGTCACGTTTATTTCGGTGAGCTTGTCGTCGATGACGTCGATGCCGACGAGAATGAGCCCCTTCTCACGCAGGGAAGGACCCAACCGCTCGCAGATCTCCCGCTCCCTATGGGTGAGGTCGGCGGCAGTCGGCGCACCGCCGCGTACCATGTTGGAGCGCAGATCACCCGCTGCAGGCACCCGGTTGACCGCGCCCGCGAACTCGCCGTTGACGAGAAGAATGCGCTTGTCGCCGTGCTTCACGTTCGGCAGGAACTGCTGAATGACCCAGGGCTCACGGAAAGTCGTCGCGAAGATATCATAGAGCGACCCATAGTTGAGATCGTCCTTGGTCAGGCGCACCACGGCTGCGCCGCCATGGCCGAACAGCGGCTTCATGACGATGTCGCCGTATTCCGCCCGGAACAGGTCAATTTCCGCCTTGTCGCGCGTAATCAGTGTCGGCGGCATCAGGTCCGAGAACTCGGTGACGAAGAGCTTCTCCGGAGCGTTGCGCACTTGAGCCGGATCGTTGACCACGAGTGTCTTGGGATGGATTTTTTCTAGGATATGGGTCGCCGCGATGTAGGAGAGGTCGAATGGCGGATCCTGGCGCATGAGCACCACGTCGACGTCAGCCAGGTTCGCACGCCGCTTCTCGCCCAGCACGAAATAGTTGCCTTTCTCGTCGCGCACTTCGACCGGTTCCAGCGTGCAAAAGACATTGTCGCCGATCATCGCCAGGCGGTCGGGAGTATAGTGATAAAGCTCGTGCCCGCGCGCCTGCGCCTCCAGCATCAAGGCAAAGGCGCTATCGCCCGCGATATTGATTGAGGAGATATGATCCATCTGGACCGCAACTTTGAGTGCCATGGAGAGTCTCTCGGACCGCCGCCAAAATGTGGATGGGCCAGCTGGCGGGCTCGCCGGCCTCACTGAAGAGACATGCATCCAGGCTGGCATTACCAACGCCATTGCGCATGTCGGTGATGTGGCCATCTTGAAGCACGACTTCGACCTGCGTGCAACGGTCGCGAACGCCGTGGCGCTTACGGCTGCCCGCCAGGCCTGTGGGCCGGCGTTTCGGTCGGCTTGAAAATGCGCTCGGGGCGTCAGCCGGTGCGGCCGTGCCAGGGATCCGGTCCCGGATCGCGCCCGGCCGCAACCTCGGCCAGTCGGTCGAGGTAATGGGCCCAGCCTTCCGCATGGCCTTCGCACTGCTCGGCATTGGGCAGGCCGCTGTGGGTCAGCCGCAGCAGCGTTCCGTCCGGCTGTTCGATGAGGTCGATCTCGACGAGGCTCGACGCCGGCGGCACGATCTCGCTGTCATCCCAGCCGAAGCTGTATACCAGGCGGTGCACCGGCACGACCTCGCGGAAGGAGCCGCGGGCGAAGCGTGCCCCGGTGACATTGACGAGATAGAGCCCGCCAGGCTCCGGCTCGACGTCAGCCTCCGTTCCCATCCAGCGCAGGATCTTCTCAGGATCGGTCAGCAGAGCGAACACCGCGGCGGGCGGCGCTGAAATATGAGTTTCGCGGCGGACGACGAGGGTCTCTGGCATCGGTCTCCCCCAGTGGTTGCGACGTGCTGCCCGACTGCGGTCAAACGGGCAAACGCCGGATCGGGCCCAGATGATAGACCGGTGCCGCCGCCTGCGCCACCATTTACGATGTTGCCTGTCTCTTCGGGCACACAGTGGTCGCAACAGCGCGTTGAATTTGCTGGATGTTTTTTCGTCGAATCGACTCCGATGCAAGGAACTGCCTGTGGCGCAGATGACAGGCGAGCGAACGTGACGCTATGATCGCCGCATGGATCTGCCCGCACCCCTTGCCTGGCTGGTCGACGAGGCCGGCGCGTCGCCCGGCCCGGACCGGTTTTTGGCCGAGCTCGGCCGCCGACTGCTGGCCGACGGCCTTCCGTTGATCGGCGGTGCGCTGACGCTGGCAGTGCCGCATCCGATCGTCGCCCGCCGCACCTGGCTGTGGCGGGCGGACACCGGGACGGTGATCGAGGCGCTCGCTTTTGCAGGCAGTCCACCCAACCAGGCAGGACACGACTGGCTTTCCGGGCTGGGGCCGGTGGAGGAGGACATGGTCGGCCCGGCGCCGGACAGACTGGTGCTCGGCTGGGCAGGCAGCCGAACATTCGATCCCGCCGAGACGTCCCAGTTGCGTCAGGTCGCACGCTTCGCCGCCGCACCCTTGGCCGCTTTGGCCGAACGGGCAGCACTTGCAACATTGCTCGAGGCCTATCTCGGCCGGCGCAGCGCCGCGCGGGTGCAGGCCGGCGCGCTCAGTCGGGGCACCGGAGAGACGATCCGTGCCGTGCTGCTTTGTACCGACCTGCGCAACTTCACCGCCTTGTCCGAGGCGACGGAGCCTCAGACGATGATCGCAACCCTCGATGCCTGGTTCGACCGCGTCGCCGGGGCAATACACGCCTTCGGGGGTGAAGTGCTGAAGTTCATGGGCGATGGCCTGCTGGCGATCTTTCCCGTTTCCAGCACACCGGCTGAGGCCTGCGGGGCGGCATTGCGCGCGATCGTCGCCGCCCGCGCCGGCATGGCTCATCTCGATGCCACCCGCGAGGCGCAAGGCCTGCCGCCGCTGCCCTTCGGGGTGGCGCTGCACCTCGGTGAGATATTGTGGGGCAATATCGGCGCGGCCGACCGGCTGGACTTCACCGCCATCGGCCCGGCGGTCAATCTGGTCAGCCGGCTGGAAGGGCTGTGCCGGCCGCTTGGGCGGTCGGTGCTGATCTCGGGCGCGGTCGCCGCCGAGATCACCACACCGCTTGTACCGCTCGGCGAACACGTGTTACGCGGCATCGCGACGCCCTGCGCCGTATTCACCCTGCCGGACGCTTGAGCCCGTCGTCGGCGGCACATCATTTATTTCGGATCGCCTTGGGAGGCCCCGCGTTCAGTGCCAGGTGCGACATCGCATGGTATGCCTATATCCCCAGCCGGATTTGTGCGATGAAGCAATGGCTGCAACATCACGGGCTGCACAACCATGAAGAAGATCGGCTTTCTCTCGTTCGGGCACTGGTCGCCCTCGCCGCACTCGCAGACGCGATCGGCGTCCGACGCGCTGCTGCAATCCATCGACCTCGCCGTCGCTGCCGAGGAGCTGGGCGCGGACGGGGCGTATTTTCGCGTGCATCATTTCGCCCGCCAACTGGCCTCGCCATTCCCGCTGCTTTCGGCCGTCGGCGCGAAGACAAGCCGCATCGAGATCGGCACAGCGGTCATCGACATGCGCTACGAGAACCCGATGTACATGGTCGAGGACGCGGGCGCGGCCGACATCATCGCCGGCGGGCGCCTGCAACTCGGCATCAGCCGCGGCTCGCCCGAGCAAGTGATCGATGGATGGCGTTATTTCGGCTACCAGCCACCCGAGGGCAGCACCGATGCCGACATGGCGCGGCGCCATGCGGAGGTCCTGCTCGATGTGTTGCGCGGCGAAGGCTTTGCCCAACCCAATCCACGACCGATGTTTCCCAATCCTCCTGGCCTGCTGCGCATCGAGCCTCACTCGGAGGGGCTGCGCGAGCGGATCTGGTGGGGCGCCAGCTCCAATGCCACCGCCGTTTGGGCAGCCGACCTGGGCATGAATTTGCAGAGTTCCACACTGAAGGATGACGAGACCGGCCTTCCCTTCCACGTGCAGCAAGCGGACCAGATCCGCGCGTTCCGCGAGGCATGGAAAGCGGCGGGCCACGAGCGCGAACCACGGGTGTCGGTCAGCCGCAGCATCTTCGCACTGGTGGACGACCGCGACCGCGCCTATTTCGGGCGAGGCAGCCAGGATGAAGACAAAATCGGTTTCATTGACGAGAAGACCCGGGCGATTTTCGGTCGCAGCTACGCCGCCGAGCCGGACGTCCTCATCGAAGAGCTGGCCAAGGACGAGGCCATCGCGGAGGCCGACACGCTGCTGCTGACCGTCCCCAATCAGCTTGGCGTCGAGTACAACGCACATGTCATCGAGGCGATCCTGACCCATGTCGCTCCGGCTCTCGGGTGGCGTTGAGGCCGCCACCGCGGGAGCCGAAAAGGGGCAAGCAACCATCTGCGTTCGTTTCACCCGCAGCGGCTTGAGACGAGTCTACCGGATCTCCCGAGCCAGCGACTGAAGCTTCTTGAAGGCCTGGTATCTGCGTGAATGAAGCGCTGCGATCTCACCACCGGCGGGCGCGTAGGTGCGATCCGTGCCGGAAAGTTTCGCCATCGCCGAGCGAACGTCCGGGAATTCGCGGGCCGCCACGCTTCCGAGGATGGCAGCCCCGAGAAGCACGGGTTCCTCGGAGCGCGTCGCCAGAACCGGCTTCCCAGTCGCATCCGCAAGCAACTGACGGACGAGATCAAGCTGACCGGCGCCCCCGCTGATGACGATCTTGTCGATCAGAGCGCCGGACGACGCCTGCGTATCGATGATCTGTCGCAGCCCATAACCGATGCCACATAGTCCGGCCACGTAGAGCGACACGAGATTGTCGAGATCCCTCTCCATGCCGAGCCCTGCAACGACGGCGCGGGAATGTGGATCGGCAAAAGGAGCGCGGTTCCCAAGGAACTCCGGAACGACGTGGAGGCCGCCGGCCAGCTCGACCGAATCCGAGAGCGTCTTGGCCTTCTGCGCGGCGAGGTCTGCCAGCAGGACCGGCAGCGAGATACCGCGGCGCTCTGCGAGCTCCAGCGCCTCGCCGGCCGCTGGGTGGAAAGACAGAAGCTGCTCGATCGCAGCGCCCGCCGCGGACTGGCCGCCCTCGTTCAGCCACATCCCCGGCACCATGGCCGAATAGTAAGGTCCCCACACGCCCGGCACGAAAACCGGCTCCGCCGTGGAGGTCATCGTGCAGGAGGAGGTCCCGAAGACATAGGCGAGGTTGCTCTCCGGTGGGCCGTCGACACCGACGGTCCCAATGCCGCCGGCATGGGCGTCGATCATGCCGGCTCCGATCGGGGTGCCGGCTGCGAGGCCCAGCTCCGCGGCAGCGCGGTCCGTCAGCCCGTTTCCAACCGGCGTGCCCGGCTCCACGACACGCTGGCCTATGCGCACGAAGTCCTCATCCGCGAGTTGGCCAAGGCCGATCGCGCGGAAATAGTCCGGATCCCAGCGCTTCTCGTGTGCGAGATAGGTCCACTTGCACGTCACCGTGCACGTGGACCGGGCAAGGTCACCCGTTGCCCGCCAAGTCAGGAAATCCGCAAGGTCGAAGAATTGCCAGGCGGCATCGAATACGTGGGGACGATTCTCGCGCAGCCAGAGGAGCTTCGGCGTCTCCATCTCGGGTGATATGCGCCCGCCGACATAGCGCAGCACCCCATGACCCTTGGCATTAATGCGTTCCGCCTGATCGACGGCGCGGTGGTCCATCCAGACGATGATATCGCGCGCGGGGTCTTCCGACGGTCCGACCGGAAGCGACCGCCCGTCATCGCCAAGGACGACGAGCGAGCAGGTCGCGTCGAAGCCTATGCTTGCCACTTTTGCAGAATCGATGCCCGCCGACGACACCGCCTCGCGCACCGCCTCGCAGACGGCGGACCAGATCTCCGCGCTCGACTGCTCGACGATGGAACCGGCCTCGCGAAACAGCGTGATGTCGCGCTTTCCGGACGCCAGCAGCCGGCCGGTCAGGTCGAAAAGGCCAGCTCTGGCGCTTCCGGTGCCGACATCAACGCCGATGAGATATCGTTCGCCGCCCGCAGGGCGTGCGGAAGAAGTGTTGGTCATGGTCTACCGCCTGCAAATCAGGAACGTGGATCGGCGGAGGCCTGAGCCTCGCGCCGTCGGAGGTAATCAGAGATCGACGCTGTTGGGCAGGATCACCAGATCGCGGATCGTGACGTTGCGCGGACGCGTCAGCATGAAGAGCACCGCATCCGCCACTTCCTTCGGCTGCATGAGGCTGCCGTTGGCAAGCGCTTCTTCCATCTTCGCCTTTGGCCAGTCGTCGAGCAGCGCCGTCACTACGGGCCCGGGCAACACGGCTCCGACGCGCACGCCATGCTGCGCCACCTGTCGCCGCGTGCTGTGCACGAAAGCCTGCACGGCAAATTTCGATGCCGTATAGATCGGCTCCCAGACGACAGGGACAACGCCCGCAATCGAGCTTGTAAAGAGAATGTCGCCCGATTTCTGTTCGATCATATAGGGCAATACGGCGTGCACGGAACGGAATGCCGCATTGATGTTGAGGTTGAGCATCCGGTCCCAGGCGTCCGGATCCCCTTCGGCAACCGGACCGCCGATGTAGGCGCCGGCATTCGCGTGGAAGATGTCGAGCTTCCCGGCGATATCGAGGATTCTCGGAAGCATGCCGGAGACTTCGGCGGGCTTGAGGAGATCGACGACCAGCGGCAGGGCGTTTTCGCCGAGTTCGCCACAGAGCTGTTCCAGCTTGTCCTGCGCACGATCGACGAGGACGACTTTCGCCCCTTCCGCAAGCAACGTGCGGGCGCATTCCAGACCGATGCCCGATGCCGCGCCGGTGATGGCGGCAACCTTGCCTTTCATGAGGTCAGCCATATTGAAAACTCCATAACGAGAGGTTGGGTTACGCGCGTCCGTGGCTGACACGGGAACGACGGGCCAACGAGTCGACGATGACAGCGATTGCCAAAACGCCGCCGGTGATCATGTAGCGGAGCGACGAACTCAGATTGAGCAAGGTAAGGCCGTTCGAGATCGCCTGGATGACGATGATGCCAAGCAGAGCCGAATAGGCGCTGCCACGCCCACCGAAGAGGCTGGTGCCGCCGATGACGGCAGCCGCGATCGCGTTGAGGTTGACGTCGCCTGTGCCGGCCTGTTGACTCGAGGAGGCAAGGCGCGACGCCGACAGGATTCCACCGAGCGTGGCGAGCGTGGAGCAGAGGACGAAGGCGCTCATGTAAATCCGGCGCACGTTGATGCCCGACCGCCGCGCGGCCTCCCGGTTACCACCGACCGCGAACATCGACCGCCCCCACTTCGTACGCGTCAGCGCATAATTGAGGATCACGGCAAGGGCGACGAACAGGCCGAACATCCACGGCACGCCGCGGCCGAGATTAAGGTAGAAGACTGCCACTTCGAGCGCGACCGTAAGCACCACCGCCTTGATGATCAGCGCGCCGAGTGGCTGGGAGGAGAGGTTCGCCGCCTGTCGCTGCCGCATCGTGCGCATGCCCTTGCCGACCATCACCAGGCCCGGCACAAGCGCCAGCGTGTGGGAGAGCCAGTCCGGCATGATCATTATCTGTCCGAAGCGGACGAGCGAAGACGCGTATGGCAGGTTGATCGAACCGGTTGGCCCCAGGATATAGAGCTGCATGCCGAGCAGCGCGAGAAGACCAGCGAGCGTGGCAATGAAGCTCGGCATTCCGAGCCGGTTGTACAGCGCTGCGTAGATCAGCCCAACTACGACCCCGACCAGAAGCGCCGCGAATATGGCCGCGGCGATCGGCCAGCCGGAATTCACCCACAGCACCCCGACCATCGCCGAGGCCAAGCCGCTCATGGAGCCCACCGAAAGGTCGATTTCGCCCAATACCAGCACGCAAATGATGCCGAGCGAAATCACGCCTACGGTGGCGCAATCGAAGAGCAGGTTCACGAGGTTGTTTGGCGCGAGAAAGACCGGATTGAGCGTCGAAAAGATAATCGAGATGACAATGAGTCCGACGGCGACCGGCAGCATGCCGAGATCGCCGGACCGCACGCGATCGATGAACCCCCACACCATGTCGAGCATTCCCTCGTCATGGCGCACACGTTCATCGCTGCGGTCGAGCCTCTGCTGGGTCTGGACGGCGGTGTTCGAAGGATTCTGGCTCATGCGGCTCCTCCGCTCTGCTCGTTGACGAGGCCGGTCTTGCGGTCGTGCCGGCGCGAAACGGCGTTCTCCGTGGCCCCGGTGATCGCGGTGACAAGGTCGTGGTTGGACGCATCCGGCAGGAAGACGCCGTTGTTCCGTCCAAGCCGCAGCACGACGATGCGATCCGCCACCGCGCGTACGTCCTCCATGTTATGGCTGATGATGATCACGCCGAGCCCGCGGTCGCGGACGCGTTCGATCAGGTTGAGGACTTCGGCAGTCTGGGCGACGCCGAGTGCCGCCGTCGGCTCATCGAGCATGATGAGCTTGGGATCCAGGAGCAGCGAGCGAGCGATCGCCACCGTCTGGCGCTGGCCGCCGGAGAGCGACGCGATCGGCTGGCGGACGGACGGGATGCGCGCGGCCAGCTCCCGTAGAAGTGTCCAGGCGCGCACTTCCATCGCGACTTCGTCGAGACTCCAGGGGGCCAGCTCGTGGCCGAGGAACAGGTTCGCGACGACATCGAGATTTTCGCACAGCGCCAGGTCCTGAAAGACCGTCGCAATGCCGAGGCCAAGCGCCTTTGCGGGATTGTCGAGCGTCACGCCTTCGCCGCAGAACTCGATCGTGCCCGCGGACGGCTGATGCACGCCGGCGAGGATCTTGACGAGCGTCGACTTGCCAGCGCCGTTGTCTCCCACCAACGCGACGACTTCGCCGGCGTTGACGTCGAGCTCGATGTCGGTAAGCGCGGATACGGCGCCAAAATTCTTGGATATGCCGCGAAGACGCAGCACAGGCTCACCCTTTGCGGGGGCACTCTGAATATCGCGTGTCATCGCCTTTCGACCTTTCGACTCAGCGCCGCGCGTCTACCAGAGGCGCAAAAGACGCTGTAACGCTTTGAATTGCTGCATATTTCTACCCTTAAATCGGACAGGATTTACGGAAACACGCAGTGGAGCGGGATCAAGGAAACGTACGAGCGATCCGCCGCGCATCCCGCTCCAAGTTGTTAGAATCGATCACGGCCATGATTATGGGTCGACCAAGAATCATCGTGATCTCGGAGATGTGTTCGGCCGCGCCTCGCGACCGAACACGACAACAGTCAGAATCTCAGTTCATGATGCCGAGTTTGCGGCAACCTTCAACATATTCGCCGGTGCAGATCTCTTCCGGCGTGTTGATCTTCTTGTCGAAGATCTCGGCCTTGATGTTTTCGGCCGTAACCACCGCCGGATTGAAGAGCTGCGAGGGCGTATCATACAGCTTATGAGTCGCTTCCGGGGTTTCGCCCTTGAGCAGCTTCACGGCGACATTGGCGGCAGCCGCCGCGACGATCTCGGAAGGCTTCGAGATCGTGTTGTACTGATCGCCGGAGATGACCAGTTGCAGCGCCGCAATCGTCGCATCGTTGCCGGTGACCGGGGGGACCGGCTTGACGCCTGCCGCCTTGAGAGCGGCAATCGCACCACCGCCGGTTCCGTCGTTGGCGGCGACGATGCCCTTGATCTGGTCACCGAAGCGGGTGATCTGGCCGGCAGTCCATTCCTGCGCCTTCGGTGGCGCCCAGTCGGGCGTATCGTACTCGGCGAGCGTCTTGTAGCCGGATGCGTCGAGGGCGGAATCGATGCCGTCGCGAATGAGGCCGGCGGCCGCATCGGTCGGCGAGCCGTTGATCTGCAGCACGCCTGAACCATCCGGAACTCCGGATGCCTTCAGGTGCTCGACGAGCGACTGCGCGATCGAGCGGCCGATGCCTTCGTTGTCGAACGAGACATAGTAGTCCGCCGGCTTGTCCGGGATCGGACGGTCATAGGCGATCACTTTGACGTCCTGGGAATGGGCGATTTCGACGAGCGCGGCAGCTGCCGCGGAATCAACCGGATCAAGCACGACAACCTTGGCGCCCTGGGCGATTGCGGAGTTGAACTGCTGCTGCTGAAGCGCCACGTCCGCATTGGCGTTCTGGTAGATGACGGTGCAGCTCGGGCAGAGCTTCTCCATCTCCGCCTTGAAGCCTGGATAGTCATGCTCCTCGTAGCGCGTCGAAGCCTGGTCCGGCATCAGGAAGGCTACGGTGGCCGCTTCCTGCGCAATGGCGGCGCTGCTGAGCGACACGGCAAGGCCGGTCGATGCAAGCAAGTAATAAATCGTCTTCATAAGTTTCCTCCACGGTTGATTTTTCGCCGGCGTCCTGAAGCTTTTGAAGGGCGACGCCCCCAAGATATCGCGAAGTCGTCCGGGGACAAATTCTGCACAGCTTCTACAGGCCCATCAGGGCGCAGCCAGTCGGTCGCCGCAGCAAACACCGCAGCGCTTGTTTTTTGATGCCTGTCTGACACCTCCCCCGCCCAGCTTTGTTAAAACAGGCGGCTTCATCGATTGTGCTCGCTTGCTCAATCGATGAAGCAGAATTGCCGCTTAACTCCTTTGATGTCAAGGTGGCGTTCGAAAATGGAGATCAAAATTCGTGAAGCGTAGCATTCCGACGAAAAGGACAACGATCTACGACCTGGCCGAACTGGCCGGGACCTCGGCGAGTGCCGTAAGTGCCGTGCTGAGCGGAAACTGGAAGAAGCGCCGCATCAGCGCCCAGCTTGCCGAGAAGATCACCCGGCTCGCTGAGGAACAGGGATATGCGCTGAACATGCAGGCGAGTGTGCTGCGGCGCGAGCGATCGAAAATCATCGGAATGATCGTGCCGAAGTACGACAACCGCTACTTCGGCTCGATAGTCGAACAGTTCGAGGCCATGGCCCGCGAGAGAGGTCTTTTTCCGATCATCACCTGCACGCGCCGCGATCCCGCATTGGAAATCGAGGCCGCGCGCGCCATGCTCTCCTACCAGGTGGACTGCCTGATCGCGACCGGCGCGACCGATCCGGATCGCATCGCCGACATATGTTCTGCGGCCGGCGTGCGCGCCGTGAATCTCGACCTGCCGGGTTCGCGTGTTCCGTCGGTCATCTCGGACAATTTCGCCGGCGCGCTCGAACTCACGCGGCGTGTGCTGGCAAACTGCGAGAGGGAGTTCGGTGAAAAGGCGCCGCTGCTCTTCGTCGGCGGGCGCGGAACCGACCATAACACATCGGAGCGCGTGAGAGGGTTCCGCGCGGCCCATGCCGAAGTGGGGGTGGCGGTCGACGAGACGCTTGTCCTGACCTGCGGCTATGCGCCCGAGAAGGCGGAGAACGCCATGAAGGCAATCGCAGAAAAGGTCGGAACACTGCCACGCGGCATGTTCGTCAACTCGACCATTTCGCTTGAAGGCGTCATGCGCTGGATCCGTCGCTCCGGCCACTATGCCGACCGGATGCCGCACCTCGGCTGCTTTGACTGGGATCCCTTTGTGGCCATGCTCGGCGATCACATCGAAATGGTTCGCCAGGATGTTCCGAGAATGCTCGATGCGGTCTTCGAGATTATCGATTCTGGCGCGTCGGAGCTGAAGGTGATCCAGATCCCGCCGATCGTCGAGCAGACAGGGTGAACACAGGAGTTGTCCACGCCGCCAACGCTTTAAGAAGGACCTGCAGCTTCGATCCCGCTAGTCGAGCTCGAACTGTTCCTTGTAGTCCTTGCGTAAGCGTTCAGGCTGGTCTTCCTTCTTCAGCATGCAATTGCCGACGACGAGGCGTTCGATCTCCGTGCCCATGAAGCATCGGAATGCATCTTCGGGCGTACAGACGATAGGCTCTCCGCGCACGTTGAAGCTGGTGTTGACAAGGACCGGACAGCCGGTGCGCGCTTTGAAGGCTGTCAGCAGATCCCAATAGCGAGGGTTGGTCTCACGATGCACAGTCTGGACGCGCGCCGAGTAGTCGACGTGGGTGACCGCAGGAATCTCTGATCTCGGCACATTCAGCAGATCGATGCCGAACAACTGTTCTTGCGGGTGATTGGCGTGCAGCCTCCGGCGCTTCAATACATCAGCAACGAGCAGCATATAGGGGCTGTCGGTATCAAGATCGAACCAGTCCGCCACATCCTCCCGGCGGACCGAGGGAGCAAAGGGGCGAAAACTCTCCCTGTATTTGACCTTGAGATTGAGCGTCTTCTGCATCGTCGGCGAGCGCGGATCGCCGAGTATCGAGCGCCCTCCGAGCGCGCGCGGTCCGAACTCCATGCGCCCCTGCATCCAGCCAACGGCCTTTTCTTCCACAAGAGCCTCGACCGTATCTGCTGTGATTTCGTCGTCGGACAGGACTCTGTAGGCCGCGCCGGCAGCAGTCAGGCGCTGTTCGATTTCACCTTGTTCGTAGCTCGGACCGAGATAGGCCCCGGCCATGCTGTCCCCGCCGTTTGTGGCGCGGGGCTGGCTCAGGTAGTCGTGCCATGCGGCGAGCGCCGCGCCTAAGGCGCCACCCGCGTCGCCAGCGGCCGGCTGTATCCAGATGTCCTCGAAGAGACCTTCCTTGACGAGCTTGCCATTGGCAACGCAGTTGAGCGCGACACCGCCCGCCAGGCAAAGGTTCTTTTCGTTGGTTTCCCGCTTCGCGAACCGCGCGAGCCTCAGTACAACTTCTTCCGTGATGCTCTGGATCGACGCGGCTAGGTCCATCTCGCGCTGTGTAAGCGGGGACTCCGGCTTGCGCGGTTCGCCGCCGAACAAGCGGTGAAAGGCCGCCGACGTCATCGTGAGACCGGTGCAATAGTCGAAGTAGCGCTGATCAAGCCGGAACGAACCATCCTCCTTGAGGTCGATGAGATGGTCGAGGATGGTCTGGGCAAAGCGCGGGCGACCATAGGGCGCGAGCCCCATCAGCTTGTACTCGCCGGAGTTCACCTTGAAGCCCGTATAGTAGGTGAAGGCGGAATAAAGCAGGCCCAGCGAATGGGGGAAATGAATTTCCTTCAATATTTCAACGTGATTGTCGCGGCCGTGGCCAAGGGACGTCGTGCACCATTCGCCGACGCCGTCCATGGTCAATACCGCTGCCCTTGGGAAGGGAGAAGGAAAGTACGCGCTCGCGGCGTGTGCCAGATGATGCTCGGTAAAGAGCAGCGACCCCGCCCATTCCTTCACCCCCGCAAGCCTGCCCAGATCTTTGCGGAGGAGCTTCTTTTGAAACAGCTTCTCCTTGATCCATATCGGCATCGCAAGCTTGAATGAGCGAAACCCCCTGGGGCTCGTCGCAAGGTAGGTCTCGAGAAGCCGCTCGAATTTCAGGAACGGCTTGTCGTAAAATACAACGTGATCGATATCGTTCATGCCGCAGCGAGCTTCCGCCAGGCAGTATTCTATCGCCCGCGCAGGAAAACTCGGATCGTGCTTCTTTCGAGTGAAGCGTTCCTCCTGCGCGGCCGCGACGACGCGGCCGTCTTCAACCAGAGCCGCCGCGCTGTCGTGATAAAAGGCCGAAATGCCCAGAACGCGCACGAGGACCCCGCATCAGAACAGAGTGTAGATAAACGGAGCTACAGCGGTGCCCTGTGTGAGGACCACCAGCGATCCAAACACCGTCACCATGATCAGGATCGGAAGCAACCAGAACTTCTTTCGGTTGCCCATATAGGCGAAAAGCTCCTGGACGAACTCCATCTCTTCCTCCCTTTCGAGATTTAGTACTGATTGCGCATCGTCGCCGGCGTCGGCTCGTTTGGGGGCCTCGTTTTCCAATATGTGCTCGCGCTGCGGTCGAACGCCGCCGCCAAGGGGTCGTGGCCTCGTAGTCGCATTAGAACCCCGATCGGAATGAATGTGGTTACATAGATCAGCAGCATTACGACCGGATTGATCACCTTGAAGAGGAGCAGACCGAGTTTGGTCCAGAGCCGGTTCGCGGTCGTCAAAGTGTGGGGAGCCAAGTATGCCAGAACGACAAGCGCAATGCCGACCGAGCCAAGCGCAATGGTCAGTGGGGTGACATGCTCCGCTAGCCACCACCTTAAAAGTGCAATGCAAAAAAGAATTCCGCCGACAGTATAGCCAAAGCTACGATTGGACGGACCTTCCGGGGTGTTTTCTATAATCGGTTCATGCGACGCGCTCATTGTTACCCACCTCAATCAAGGGCCTCGCGTCAAACGTTGGTAAACTGAAATCGAGGGCGATAGTCCCTCACAATCGCATTAATCTCATGACCGACTACAGCAACAGCAGTCGGGTTGGTCAATATGCCGATGGATATAGAGACGGCTTGAGGGGCGAAAAGCGGCATCATTCGATGGTCTATATCGGCATATCTACAGCCGATGACAGCATAGAAAGAAATGGATTTTCACATATTGGCCAACGTTACGACGGTCCCCGGGGTTTTTGTATGCGCAACAGGATTTTCTCAGCTGATATTACTGAACATGATTTTGTCTACGCACCTGGTTGCCGGCCGATGAAAAATTCGATCGCATGGGAGAAAACCGGATCGACGGATCCATATATCCAGCGGTATATTGGCAGTCATTCCAATTGAGCTTATCCCAGCCCAAATGCATTCTCGCGTCATTGAGAGACGGGAGTGCTTTTAAAAGACTAGATTTTGCTGCCGCAGCCGGCAGATACCTGTTTTGACAGCAAATACCTGGATCAATTCATACTCGGGTGGCCGCTTTGATGCGGAACAGTTCGGCCAACATAAGCGCTTCAATTGAGGCGGCTCTTAGGGGGTGTACAACGGCCATCCTGAGGACGTTCAACCTGTCAGATCGACTGCGTGTTGATTACGGTCGCGCAGACGAAAGGATGCCGAGCGTCTCGCAACGCGATCGCCATGCGAACGAGCGGGACCTTCTGTCCGGTCGCATGGTTTGGACGAACACATTTCGTGCCCGATCGGACAAGGTGATCGCAATCGGCCGGATCATGCTTGCGGCCGGCAGCATCTGGATCGCATGGCTGGACTCGGCGCACGTGCCGTTGCCGCCCGAACCGATGTACGCGCTGCTCATCGTTTATTTCTGCTACGCCGTCATCGTTGCCATCCTCTCCTGGCGAACGGAGATTTCGAGAGTACGCGGGACGTTCGCACGCCATGTGATCGATATCGTCGCCTTTGCAGCGTTCATGTCGATGACTGACGGCACGTCGAGCCCCTTTTTCGTGCTTATGCCTTTCACGCTATTGTCTGCAACCTTGCACTGGCGATGGCGGGGTGCGTTCTGGAGCGGACTTATCTGCCTGCTGATCCTGCTGTATCTCGGATACTTCGATACACGCGACCTAATCGATCCGGACGCTGATACTACGACGAATGTTTCGCGGCTTTTATTCATCTTCGTGGCGGCGGTGCTGCTCATCTGGCTTGGTGCCCACCAGGAGGCGGTGCGCGCCGAGCTGTTGAGATTGGTGCAAAGAACGCCTGCCCTGCCTCAGGGCCGTGAGTGGCCCGCTGCTGCTGCGCTGGAGTATGCCGCGCATGTGATGCTGGTTAAGCGCGCGCTGCTCATCTGGAGCGATGGCGAAGAGCCGTGGACCTATGTGGCGTTATGGGAAAATGGGGTCTGCAAGGTCACGCAGATGCCTCCGGACGCTTTTGGATCCTGGACCGACAAAACCCTGCACCAACGAAGCCTCCTGATTTCCGACGCCGCGCGCAGCCGCCTTCTGGTTCACAAAGGTGACGGTCGATTTGACTCCTGGACCGATGAGCGGCCGCCCCTCTCCCCAGCACTTGTCGACGCGTTTTCGTTGACTTCCGCGGTCTCCGTACATTTCGAGGTCGGCGACCTGCAGGCTCGTCTCTTTCTGCTCGAGCCGCCGGCGCTGACGCTTGACGACGTCGCAATCACCGAAATCATAGCCGATCGCATCAAGGCGCTCTTCGAGCAGGCAATGCTGGTTCGTCGACTGAGCGACGAGGCAGCCGTCGAGGAACGGATTCGGATCGGCCGCGATCTTCATGATGGCGTCCTTCAGACACTGGCAGGCACCGCCTTGCAGCTTCAATCCCTGCGGCCGACGGGACGTCAACCGCCGGACGACTTGGAGGAACGCCTGACGGCGATCCAGTCGATGCTTCTCGACGAGCAGCGCGAGCTGCGTAGCTTCATCCGGGCGCTTGAACCGGGGCGCGAGCATGGAGACGCTGCGGAAGCACAATTGGAGCACCAGTTCGCGGCATTGGCCGATCGGCTCATGCTGCAATGGCAGATCGATGTGGATGTCGCACTCGATCCTGCCAAGGTCTGGCTTCCGATGAGTCTGATCTACGAGTTGGCACGCATGACATCGGAGGCGACGGCCAACGCGGTGCGCCATGGGCACGCGCAGAAAGTCAGGATCAAACTGCGGACAGACAAGGAAGCAATCATACTGACCGTGGACGACGACGGGGTCGGCTTTGGCTTCGGAGAACGTGTCGAGCACGCCGAGCTCGAACGCAAGAAAATGGGTCCAAGAAGCCTACGCGAGCGAACAGCCGCCCGTGGCGGGAAACTTGCAATTGATAGGATTGCGGAATGGACACGAGTGGTGATCATGCTTCCGATGCCTCGATAAATCTCCGCGTGATTGTCGTCGACGATCATTTGATCGTTCTTGATGGACTGCGGCGTTTGATCGAGACCGAGCCGGGATGGCAGGTCGTGGCGACATGTCAAAACGCCGTGCAGGCGCTTGATGTCCTGGATTCCGAGGCTGTTGACGTCGTTGTTCTCGATTTGCGAATGCCCGAGATGAACGGCCTGGAGTTCGTTCGTCGCGTACGTGGCCGCTGCCGTGCTGCGATCGTGATCCTTACTGCGGATATCGGCGACGACCAACTCGAAGAAGCGATGCAACTGGGCGTTAGCGGCATCGTGCTGAAGGAACAGGCGCCTGTCGCGCTGTTGGATTGCATTAGAAAGGTCGTGGCCGGAGGCACTTACTTTCACGACCCGGCGCTTAAAGGCGCGCTCGATCGACTTCGTGAGCAAGAGAGCGAGCGCGACCGTATTCTCGAAGTGTTGACGCAGCGCGAAATCGAGGTGTCACGCCTTGCCGCAGCGGGAATGCGGAGTAGAGAGATTGGCATGCAACTCGGGATTTCACCCGGTACGGTGAAGCTCCACCTTCACAGCATCTATAGCAAGCTTGACATTTCGACGCGCGTGGAGCTTGCCAATCTGTCAAAGAGACTGCAGCTCAACATTGAATGATCTCTGAGTTATTGCGAACCGTATTGGCCAAAACTGCTAGCTTCAGGAAAACGATATTCGACGGAATTGGCGCTGCTCGCCGGAGATCAGGCCGGAAAAATAAATGCCGACTGGATCCTCCCATGAGTGTCCTCAATGGAAAAGAAACGAGCAAAGCGGAAGTCAAATACGGCTTGACCTTGCGAGAGAGGTGGATGTGCCTTGAGACATAGAAGAACAGGATTCATACTATGTACGATCCTGGCGGCTTACTTTTTGCTGAGCCCCGCCTACGCGCTGTTGAACTATAGCGAATATGCTTCATCGGGCCCACACTTACTTCGCTACGTAATAATTCCGGGATCGCTCGCCCTTTTGTTTCTGCTAATGGGCTTCCTGGCCAGACCCAAACTGGCGATGGCAATGGGCATCTACGGCCTGAGCGCCCTGATCGGCCTGTTTCTCTTTGAGGGGTTGCTCACGTTCCGATCCGTGCCCGTCCGATTGTCGATGTTGGGCCAGCTTGACGAAAACGAAAGACAGGCCCTTGAGCAGAGAGGATATGTTGTATCCGCATTCACACTCAATCAGCTCAATAGAATGTCCGATGTCGACAACCTGCCGGAGGCGATATTGTCCGGCTTCCCGAAGACTGAGGTTGTCCTCTGCGCGCCGGAAAACAATGCGATCACCTATCGCTCAGATCGTTTCGGCTTCAACAATCCGGACGAGGTATACGATCGCGGCTCCATGAACGCGATGCTTCTCGGGGACTCGTTCGTTGAAGGCTTTTGCCTGCCTCCGGGTGACGATATTGCGTCACGCCTGAGAGATGACCGCCTTGTGGCGACTGCTGCTGGTATCAGGGGCAATGGCCCCCTCGTGGAGCTCGCCACGCTCGGACGTTTCGGCCCGATCCTTCGCCCGGATCATGTGCTGATGGTATTTTTCGAGGGAAACGACTGGGAGAACCTCGAAAACGAGCTTCGCATGCCATGGCTACGTGCGGCTCTCCACATGGATGCGAACTTCGGATCCCCGTCGAACGCCAGCGACTCGCTAAACCGGGCAAGAGCTGCGATCGAGCAGCGCAACAAGCAACCGGTGACGGTCATGGATCTGCTGACGAGGACAGAGCTCCTTCGAAATTTCGCGGCACTGCAACAGACGCTTACGCGATTGGGACTCGTCTTGCCGAGGGCGACGCCGGACATACCGGAGTTCCGCATGATCCTCCATCGTGCGAAATCGATAACCAACAGTTGGGGTGGAACCTTCACGCTTGTCTATGTGCCGAGGGTCGATCGGTTCTTGGGCGCACTGCGATCGAGAGCCGCATTCGACCCGCTGCGCGCGCTTGTGCTCGATAGCGCGGTTGCCGAGGGCATCGAGGTGATCGATCTCGTACCTCCCTTCGAGGAGCACCCGGAGCCCGCAAAGATGTATGCCGCCGACAGTCACTTCAACCGCGATGGCGCCGCATTTGCCGCTGATATCATGGCGAAACGCCTGAGGGGACCTGAGGTGTCAAGGGCCGCTAACGCGATGCACTAAGCGCGATGGTAAACTCGGCGTCGCGACCTGCCTGCATCAGTGGTGTCGCCAATGAGATTTCGCCACGTAAAAATCAAAAAAGACGCAGTGAGTATATCCATGGGAATATATTCGAATAACCGGCAATACGTTAGAGTTGCATCGTTTGGCATCCGACTCCCGGAATGATGAGAATTTGGATTAGGTAATCAGCGCCGTCGTTTTTTTGATTCATGCCACGGAATGTTTCCTTAGGTCGTAACCGATTTAAGGATAAAAACATGCAGCAAATTCATAGTGCTACAGCATCCTTGCGCGTCTGGGAGGACGCCGGCGCGGTAGGGCGTTCCAAATGTGAAGCGTTCTTCTTTCCTCGGAGAGCGACTATGCATGTACTAAACGTTATAGAAATTACGCACACCGATGGACTGCTACCAGCGGCCGCGATCATTACTGCTTATCGGTCGAGCCGGCACGGGCTTGTGGTCTTCGTTCTGAACGACGTGGCTCCGGCGGCAATCGACCTGATCCTGGACCCTGTCGTCAGCACCATGCCATTGTCTATCCCCGGCGTTCTCTATGTTCCGATTTCAGACGAGGCACGGGTGATCCAGGCCGTGACTTCCGCGGAAGCTATCTATGCCGCGACGGAAGCGTTCCGCGATTTAGCAGTCAGCTACGGGGCGTCGCCCGGCAAAGTTCGTCCCGTCGTGACTTCCCAATTTTGGCCACGGAAACGAGTGCGACTTACCGGTTCTGGCGAAGTGCGCGGACTCCCAACCATGAGACGGGCACCAAGCCCAGCCGTTCTTTATCAAGCCTGTCGAACGCAATTACGCGACAGCGAGACCCGGCACGCATGACGCACCGAACAAGTGGGTTAGCGTGGCACTGGTCACAATGGCGACTCTGATCCCGACTCACACCAGTTTCGGGTGGACGCAAAACAAGAGCTGCGGAATGCGGCCGTTGGGGAAGGTCCTCGTAACGATGCGGGAAGGCACTCGTCGCAACAAGCCGAGCACTGGAAGTTCGACAGCGGCACATGGTATGGCGTCCGCTCGGAAGGGCGCCGCGTGGCGCGTGCACCGGGCCCTCCCCTGGATCGGCGACGCTGTGACAGTTGTCGTGTCGATTGCGGTTGCCGTGGTCGGGTCTGAATTGGCACTGCGCGCTTTCCCAAGCCTCCAGATCCCCGTTGGCGAGAGCGAATACGTGTTTTGCGGCACGCCGCGAACGAGACACCAGCCCCACGCGCGCTACGGCTTCACGGAAATCCCTGGCAACAGTTACTTCGAACGGTTCAGCAGTTTCGATCCGTGGAACCCTGTGAAAATCAACGCGGATGGCTTCCGCGACAATGCCAGTGGCAACGGCGAACCCGTGATCGTGCTCGGCGACTCGATCGTGCGAGGTTCGCTCGTCAGGGAAAGTGAGGCGTTCAGCGCGCTGTTAAACGCCTGGCACCCGCGGCTCCTGTTTAAAAACTATGGCACCGGTGGTTACGGACAGCCGAACGAGATCCGGCTTTATGAGGACAAGGGGCGAACGATCCCCCACAAGCTCTTGATCGTCGGCTTTTCGCTGAGCACGGACATAGAAGACAATGCGGAAAGGGCGGTTCTCACACCTTCCTCCGTCGACATCAACTTTGAACCGGCCGGTTCAAGTCCAAAATATGCGGGTTTGTTACTGGAGACGCACCTGTTCTTGTGGAAGAACAGCAAACTTTACAATTGGGTTTATTCGACGCTGCTGCGGCCGTATGTCGGGAACAGCGATTCTCGCCAGGACATAGACGACGCGCTCGAATTGACAAAACGTCTCTTCGGACGGCTGGCCGCAGAAGCACAGGGTAACGGCGCCGACATGCTCGTCGTCATTCTGCCCGGATGGGCAGAGATGGCCGGTCGTGACGACGGCCTGCAGCCGGCTCGGCAACGCCAGATGATTGAGAAGCTGGCCGCCACGACGCCGGGCATGTTCATCGTCGACCCGACCGCGCGTTTGGCGGCCGCCGATCCCACGAAAACCTTTGGCGTCGTTGACAAGCACCTTTCTTCCTTGGGGCATTTTCTCGTCGCGGAAGCGATCGACGAATGGCTCCTCAGCGAGTGGAGGGGCAAGGACACAATCCAGAAGGGCCAGCATTCCTTCACCCCAGGCCCACCCGTCGAGGCCGACTGCGGGCAGCTATCCGAGGCCCGGTAAAAATCTAGACAAGGGGGCTGGTCGCACGATGATTTCCGAGGCAGCGCGAGAAGTTCGAATACCCGGTGGAAAGCCATCCTCCAGTATGAAGCGCGCCGCCATGATGGTGCTGTCGACGGCTCTGGGCATTGCTGTCGGCGCATTGCTTCTTGAGGGCATTGCGAGAACGGCCTTCGACAATGGCATGGATTTCGACCTCGAGATGTGGAAATACGCGCGGGACCTGAAACGGGTCAGCGCCAATCCGGCAATTGCGCATGAGCATCGCCCCAACACGAGCGGTGTCTACATGGGCGTGCCTGTGCGGATAAACTCAATCGGCCTGCGCGACAGGGAGTTTGTTGCCAACCGCGCGTCCGTCGACCGTGTCCGCACGATCATGCTTGGCGACTCATTGACGTTCGGATGGGGGGTGCGCTCCGAAGACACACCCGCAAAGCAACTCGAGGCATTGCTCAACGGGACTTCGGACACTCAGCCTCGATACGAAGTGATCAACGCCGGCGTCGGCAATTACAATACGCGGATGGAGGTCGCCTACTTCCTGGCGGAAGGATACAAGCTTGATCCGGACGTCGTTGTGCTGAACTACTTCATCAACGATGCCGAGCCCACGCCACACCGCAAACAATCCTGGCTGAGCGAGCATTCGAGGGCCTATGTTGTCTTCTCGTCCGCAATAGACAAGCTCTCGCGCCTCTTGCTCGGCCGGTCAGACTGGAAGACGTACTACCGCGATCTATACGGGCCTGAAGAACCCGGCTGGCAGCAGGCCAAGGCGGCGATCCATCGGCTCGCAACTTTCTGCCGGGAGCGCGGCTACAAGCTTATCCTCGTGAACTATCCTGAACTCCACGAGGTGAAGCACTACCCTTTCCCGGAGGTGACCGAGGCCGTGAAAAGGGTTGCCGCCAGTGGGCAGATACCGTTTCTCGACTTGCGGCCTTCGGTAGCGGATCTTGCACCTGATACCCTTTGGGTATCGCCCACCGATGCGCATCCAAACAGGATTGCCAACGAACGCTTCGCAAAGTCTATCGCGAACACATTAGCCGAGACATACCCCGAGCTCTTTGGCGTGTCCGCGGGCGTAGCGATGGAAAACGTGCAATAGGGAAAACTGCGCGGAAACGCGACCACCCCTGCGGGGGAACAGGGGCGAGCGTTTGATGCGCTGTAGCAGTTTGAATGGCTGAGGCCGCGGAAGCGCTTATTCCTCCGCCGGCCCATAAAGGCCGAGTTGGTCGAGCAACGCCCTCTGCCGGCCGGCATTTTCGATCAGCTGGTCGGTGTAGCGATCGATGATCCGGCCGCGATGATCCGGATCGGAAACGGCGGAGAGTGCGCCGACGATCGCGACGATCTTTTCCGAAGTCTGCCGCAATTCCTCGAGGAGTTCCGGCTTGCCGGCAACATTAGTGACCGCCCGCTTCGTCACCCGTCCGATGCCGGCGGGCGTGCGGCTGCCGGCTGAAACGTAACCCTCCGGCAGGTCGCCCTTGAGATTGGTGACCGTTTTGAAGCGGATGACGTCGAAGATCTGGTCGACCGCCTGCTTCGCACCGGTTACTCGCGAAGGATGGTCAGTGTCGGCAGCCGCATGCGGCAGCAACTCGAGTTTGCCCTTATGGCGCTCTTCGAGCGGCAGGTAAGGCAGCATCGGCCCGCTGAGCTTGCCGGTGGCGGCGTCCTTGAAGAGGTCGGCGTCGATCGCCGCGTGCGCGATCTTGCCGGAAGAGAGCGCCTCGTCGAGCGCGGCGGCATCGACGACCTCGCCCCGGTCGTAATTGACCAGTACAGCGCCGTCGTTCATCGCACCGAGCACCTTCGCATCGATGGTTCCGGCGTTGGAATAGACACCGGTTCCTGCGTCCAGGAGGCCGAGGCCGATATGGACGGAGAGCACGTCGGCACCGGTCGCCGCTGCGACAGGACTTGCGGCATATTCGAAGCCTTCTGCCTCGATCCAGCGCTTGTGATGCTCGCGGGCGTAAATCGCCACCTTCATGCCGAAGGCCTTGGCAAGCTTGGCGACCTCGCGACCGATATTGCCGTAGCCGAGAATGGCGATCTTCCGGCCCTCGAGCTTGGCGGTCGGGAAATCCTTGAGCTGACGGCCGGTGTCGAAGTCGCCTTCGGCGACCATCCGGTGCAGCCGGTCGACCGGCAGGTCGGGAACGACCTTCAGGATCGCCTTCATCGCCATTTGGGCGGTCGCCCGGCTGTTGATGCCCGGCGTGTTCATAAGCGGCGCATCGCCGCCCTCACCGTTGCCGCCACCCCAGGAGGCGGAGCCCATGTTGCCTGTGCCCGCGCCGATGCGCACGCCGCCGAGCGGGAATACCGACGCCTTCGGAATGAACGTCGCCGCCGCGGTCAGCGCGTCGTATTGACCCTTGTCCGTCTGCGGCAGGATCTCCGCCTCGGTGCTGAGATTCGGCTGGTAGAAGAAATGGATGCGGCCCTTCTCGAGCGCTGACCGATCGCCGAGCGGCCCGAGATGGAAGACGCCGCCCTTTTCCTCGATGTAGGCCTTGATCTCGCTGTGATCCGGCTGGCTGTCGGCGCCGAAGCGCAGGCCGACCAGATCGGCAATCAGCACGGTATAGGCGCGCGCGGGATCGTCCTTGCGCACGGCGCCGTCGGCCTTGGCCGGGGCCTCGAACGTGACGCCGTTCTTCGCCAGCTCCTCTTCGAGAACGACGATCTTGGCGCGCAGGTAGGCGTATTGGAGGTTCTCCAGCAGCGCAACGACATCTTGCGGCTCGCGGATGCCACCGACCCAGGCGCGATAGTCGCCGGGCGTGCCCGGGAAGGCATTGACGTAGCGGGCAGCATCGAGCCCAGGCTCGTACTCGCCGTTCGGATGGGTAATGCCCTCATAGCCGAGCAGTTGCTTCGAACGGGCAATAATACGCGCGTGGATGTCGGGATCGGTGATGCCGTCGTCTTCGACCTTCAGGAGCGTCACCGCGGCGCCGCGCCGCTCGGCATCGGTGACCGTCAGCGACAGAAGCGGATGCGACGCGACCCATTCGTCGATCACCTTGCGGTTGGCGGCAGAGCGACGGTTGAGCTCGGCGACAGAGCCGACGCGCGCCTCCGACTGCAAAAGGCCGAAGGTGGTCTCGGCAAAGGCGAGCGCGCTGTAGGTGTTAATGACGCCGCCAAGCATGCGGTCTTCGGCGGCATCGTAGAACGGCCCGGCATCGACGGAGCGCTTTGCCGAAAACGGCTGCCTGGGATCGAGCGGCGGCGCGATCTTCAGTTGGCGCGGGATCGCCCAGGCCGGATCTTGTTGGTTCTTCTCGATCAATGCCAGGGCGTGCGGCGTGAAGGAGGCGACAAAATAACCCGAAACCCCGCCGATCGCTTTCTGGAACGGCATGAACAGGCAGCACTTCGCCATCACGGCGGCAACCAGTTCGGGTTCCCACGGCATGGCGCCGAGCATCGAAGTGGCATCGAACACCGCATGGCGATTTGCCGGGTCGCCTTCTATCCAGCTCAAAAGTTCGCGGATCTCTCGACTGGTATAGGCATTGGCGCCAGTCGTCTCGTGGCCGACACCGACGAAGATCGAGACGCCGAGGGCGGAAAGCTCTTCTGCCGACGGGATCACACCTTCCGACACGGCGAAATGGATGCGGCTCTCGCAGCCCTTTTCGGCGAAGCGCTGCATCTCGACCAACTGGGTAGCCCAGGACTGGCGGAAGAAGCCCGCAGCCCTCGACGGATCGCTCTCTGGCCGCGGCGTATCGACATAGATGCGTTGGGATGCGTCGTTGGCGTTCATCAGATGCTGGACGCAGACGGTGAAGCCGCTGTGGCCGCCGCCGAGTCCGACTGCCATGCGGTTCGTCTTCGGAAAGCCGAAATAGCGATGGATCGCCCGCATCATATCGGTCAGGATCTTGTCCGCGGGATAGCCGCGATGCATGCTGCGGGAAATCTCGGCGGTGGTGAAGCCCCCTATGTCATTGCCCCTGTCGTCGAACTTGCGATAGGTCTTCTCAATCCAGGCATCGAAGGCGAGGCGCCGCAGGCGGCTGTCCACTTCGTCGGTGGTCGCATCGGTGATCGGGCCAACTCCGAAGAACGGGTTGGACGGCAGCCTTGGCGCGCCATTCCTGGTCAGTTCGAGTGCCTTCAGTCGCTGTTCCTGCATCTGCGCGATATTCATCATGATCTGCCTATCTGTTTCGAGGCGGGGAGATGGCGCTGATAGTGGATCGAACACTTCAGAAAGAAGACCTCATATGCGCCGAACAGCACGCGGAATGCGTCATCGTTGCGCCTGCAGTATGGGATTGATGCGGCGCCGGCGCCGGCAACCACCTCCACACACGCGGAAGGGTCGCGCGGCAGGCGCAAGAGTCCGGAGACGGGCCAACAACGTGCCTGCAGCCTTTGTCGCCTAAGGGCCCAGGGATGCGCGGAAATTCTGCGGTGTATTGGCAAACCGCCTGCGGAACATCCGACTGAGATGGGATGAATCACAGAAGCCGCTTTCCGCTGCGACCGTCGCAATCGACTTGTCGGTGTTCTCGAGCATGTGCCGCGCGAGCAAAAGCCGCATCTCGATGAACGCAGTCAGGGGCGAGGTTCCAAGTGCTTCCCTGAAATGCCGTTCGAGACACCGCTTACCAACTTTCAGCTGTCTTGCTACCTCGGCGACGGAGAGTGGCGTGTCCAGACTTTGCTGCATCAGCAAAAGCGCCTTCCTGACAATTGGATCCTTCGTCCGGAAGCTGAGCGTCAGGCCAGGCTGAGGTGCGCCCCCGTCCTCCGCCTCGCTGATCATCATGATATTCAAGCTCTTCGTAGATTGAGCCTTGCCGATGTGCCTGTCGACCAGGAATGCCGCGAGGTGAGCGGTGCTCGTGCCGCCCGAGCAAGTCAGGCGATCGCGGTCAACCACGAAGATCTGGTCCGATATCGGCTTGAGCCCGTCGAACTGCGAGAGAAAATCCTGATGGTGGAACCAGCTCACACAGCCGCGATAGCCCTCCATTAAACCGGCACGATGGAGGATGAACGTACCGGTGCAAAGGCCAACCAGCGGAATCCCGGCCGCGGCGGCCTGCCGCAAGTAACGTTCGACCCGGTCGTCAGGCCGGTCCATTTCGTCGATGAGACCGCCGACCACCACGATGTAGTCGAAAAGTTTGGGACTGCCGAACACCTCGTGAGGCTGAACCGAGACACCGCAGCTGGCCGTGATCGGCTTCATGTCCGGGGCAACGACTTTCCATCGGCATTGAATTGGCCGGCTACGGTCGCCTTCATCCGCGGCGAGGCGCAACACGTCCACGAAGTTGGCGAAGGCGCAGAGCGTAAATCGCTGCACCAGAACGAACCCAACCGTCAGGCGCGCATCGTGCTCGCGCCGCACGCTCCTCGTAGAAACGTCGTTTACAACCATACTGTCTCATTTCTACTGCCGATGTGACGCGATCATTCTTTTCAGATCTACAAGTCAAGTCAATATTTCAGGAAATGTCGCGGACAGATGGCCATGCGACGCTGGAGGATACCTGGCCGTCAGGGGAGCAATTTGGATGAGACTAGTGAGCGCGGAACAGCGTCAGTTTGCCTTCTATCTTGTGCCGGAATTCACGATGCTGGCGTTCTCTTCCGCGGTCGAGGCCTTGCGGTTGGCAAACGCGGTCGTCGGTTACGAAGCCTACGCCTGGCGCGTGGTCTCTTCCGACGGCGCCAAGGTCCGCGCGAGCTGCGGCCTTGCGCTTGAAGCAGACAACTCGGTAGCGGTTGAACGCCAGCATCTCAGCAGCCGTCTTCGTCCCTCAGTATCCGTCATTTGTGGGGGAAAGCACGTGGAGCGCTACGTCGATCGTGCGGCCGATGCATGGCTGCGCGAGTGTCGTAATCGCGGTGTCGCTGTCGCGGGCCTGTGCACGGGCGCCCATGTCCTGGCGAGGGCCGGACTGCTCGACGAGAGGAAATGCGCTATCCATTGGGAGAATCAACCCGGATTTATCGAGCGCTTTGGCGCCGCAAACGCCAGCACCGGGATCTACGAAGTCGACGGTAACATCTATACCTGCGCCGGCGGGACCGCTTCTTTCGACATGATGCTGCACATCATTGGCCGCGATTTCGACGAGAGCGTTGTGAGCGGCATATGCGAACTCGCACTTGTCGACCGCGTGCGCGATCCCGGGGAGCGGCAGCGCCTCCCCTTCGCCCAACGCGTTGGGGTTCGAGATCCCATCGTGTTGAAGCTGGTCGAGAAGATGGAGAAGAGCCTTACCGAGCCGATGCAAGTGGAAGAGCTTACCGCTTCAATCGGCCTTTCACGGCGCCAGGTCGAGCGGCTGTTCCGCAACGAGCTGCGCTGTTCGCCGGCACGGTATTATCTGAAGCTCCGCCTCGAGCGCGCCCAACTGCTGCTGGTACAGTCAACGATGCCTGTTGTGGAAGTCGCTATCGCCTGTGGTTTCGTGTCAGCTTCGCATTTTTCCAAGTGCTACCGCGAGACGTTCGGGTGCTCGCCGCAGGAAGCGCGGGGCCGCATCATGAGAATGCCGGCGACGCGTCCGGCCGCATGTGCGTCGGCCGCGTGACGCATCCCCCACGTCGCAAATCGCGCCGAGGCAAGTAGTCCAACGGGCGTGAGAAAACCCCGCCTTTTCTCATTTCAATTGGAGTCCCTCTCTGCACCGTCGGTCCCGGACCGACGGTGCAGCTGAACGATCGCAACTCACGACGCTGCTTCGGGTACAAGCCCGGAAGCTTCAACATCTCCCGTGCCCGGCATCGCGGATGTTGGCAACGGGCGCTGCGCCCTTCCGTCTTCAAGCTCACCGAGAAGGGCATGCCACAGCGAAATGCAAAGTCCGATCATCACCAGCATGAAAGGTGCGGCAGCGATGATCGATGCGGTCTGGAGGCCCTGAAGCCCGCCCATGACGAGAAGCACCGCGGCTGAGGCACCGGCAAGCACACCCCAAAGGACCACAACGCCAGGCTTCGGCTCCAGTGCGCCGCGCGATGAGAGCATTCCCATTACGACCGCGCCGGCATCCGCGCCCGAGACGAAGAAGATCGCAACCAGGAAAATTGCGATCAACGACGTCAGCCATGCAAAGGGATACTGCCCCAGAAGGGTAAAGAGCGAGACTGCAGCGCCCTCGTTGGTGACGGCTTCGACAATCCCGCCAGCGCCGAAGAGTTCGGAATGAAGGGCCGTGCCGCCCATGATCGTGAACCAGATGAAGGTGACGCCGCTCGGGATCAGGATCACGCCGGTCACGAACTCCTTGATCGTGCGACCGCGCGAGATCCGCGTGATGAACACGCCGACGAAGGGCGCCCAGGATATCCACCAGGCCCAGTAAAAGATGGTCCAGTTACCCAGCCATTTGCCGTCGCTGAAGGCGGCCGTGCGCAGTGACATGGACACGAGGTCGCTCAGATAGAAGCCCAGCGATTCCGTGAACGTGTTGAACATGAAGATCGTTGGCCCGATGCACACCAGGAATACCAGCAGCAGCAGCGCGATGATCATGTTCATGTTGGACAGGAACTGGATTCCCTTGCCCACGCCAGACACTGCCGAGAGAATGAACAGCACCGTCATGACGCAGATGATCGCCAGCGCGATGGCGTTTGAAACGCCCGTGCCCCAGAGAAAGTTCATACCGCTGTTGATCTGCTGTGCGCCGAGACCGAGCGAGGTGGCGGTCCCAAACAGCGTTGCAATCAGCGCAAGCACGTCGATCGCCTTGCCAATCGGCCCGCTCGCGGCCTCGCCGAGAATCGGCGTGAAGGCCGCAGAAATCAGGTTCGATTTTCCCTTGCGGAAAGTGAAATAGGCGATCGCAAGGCCAACCACCGCGTAGATGGCCCAGGGATGAAGCGCCCAATGGAAATAGGAATACTAAGGGCCGCCTCGAGGGTCCTTGGCTCGGCCTGCCCATGGGGCGGGCCTGCAAAGTGGTAGATTGGCTCCGCGACGCCCCAGAACATCAGCCCGATGCCCATGCCGACGCTGAACATCATGCAGATCCACGAGGCGGTGCGGAATTCCGGGCGCTCGTCGTCCTGCCCAAGCCGGATCTTGCCAAAGCGGCTCATGGCCAGAAACAGAGCGAAAACCAGGAAGCCGGCCGAAGAGAAGACGAAGCCCCAGCCAAAGTCGGCGATGATGGCATCGAGAACCACCTTCGAGACCGAGGACAGGCTTTCGGGAAATACGGTCCCCCAGCCGACAAATCCCAGGATGATGAACATGGCCGGCCAGAAAACAGCCGGGTCGATCCCACTCGGTCGTGATCGCTCCATTTTTGCTCCTCCTTCTTAACCTCCAGGCCGCCAGCGCCACCGGCGGATTCGCCATTCATAAGGTCCCGTCCTGTGGATCACGGCTCGAGATGTGGCAGAAACACGCCGTATTTGACATCCGTCAGTCCCGCGGGAAATGGAACCTGCCGCCGATGAGCGTCCCTGTCGAAGCGCACGGCAGGCGCGCTCCGCTTCTCCCGGTCAGGGACGGGTCACCGGCATGCGGGGCTTTGCGATCAGGCGGCCTTAGTCATGGCCGCTAATACATCCGCCACCGTCTCGCCGAACGAGGACGGCGTCGGCACGATCGTGACGCCCGCACCCTTGAGGATCTCGACCTTTTCCTGGGCCGATTCCCCGAAGGCGGAGATGATCGCGCCGGCATGCCCCATGCGGCGGCCCTTCGGTGCTGAAAGGCCGGCGATATAGGCGATCAGCGGCTTCTTCATGTGGTCCCGCGCCCAAAGCGCCGCTTCGGCCTCCTGGGGACCACCAATCTCGCCGATCATCAGGACCGCATCGGTGTCGGGATCCTTCTCGAAGAGTTCCAGCATGTCCTTGAAGGAGGATCCGTTGACCGGATCGCCGCCGATGCCGACCGAGGTGGACACGCCGATGCCGAGCGCTTTCATCTGGCTTGCCGCCTCGTAGCCGAGCGTGCCGGACCGGCCGACGATGCCGATGCGGCCCGGCAGGTAAATCGAACCCGGCATGATGCCCATCAGTGCCTCGCCGGGCGTGATCATGCCGGCGCAGTTCGGGCCGATCAGCGTCATGCGATCCTCGAAGCGGTAACGCCTCATATATCGCTTGACCCTGGTCATGTCCTGGGACGGAATGCCATCGGTGATGCAGACACAGAGCCGGATACCGGCGTCCGCCGCCTCCATGATCGAGTCGGCAGCAAAGGGCGGCGGTACGAATACGATCGAGGCCTCCGCGCCGGTCTCCTGCACCGCGCCCTTCACTGTATTGAAGACCGGCAAGCCGAGATGGGTATGGCCGCCCTTTCCAGGGGTAACGCCGCCCACGACATTGGTGCCGTAGCGTTTCATGTCTTCCGCGTGGAAGCTGCCGATCTTGCCAGTGAAGCCTTGCACGATGACGCGGGTGTTCCTGTCGAGTAAGATGGACATGTCTCGGACTCCCTCAAGCAGCCTTGGTAGCGGTGTAGGAACGCCATGCGCCGACCGCCTTTTCGGCGGCCTCCGCCAACGTTTCCGCGATGATGATGTTCTCGCCGGACTCGGCGAGAATGCGCCGCCCCTCTTCCATGTTGGTGCCGGAGAGGCGGACGACGAGCGGAACCGGCACGCCGACCTCGCGCAATGCCTTGATCACGCCCTCCGCCACCCAGTCGCAGCGGTTGATGCCAGCAAAGATGTTGACGAGAATCGTCTCGACATTCTTGTCGCGCAGCACTGCGCGGAACGATTTCGCCACGCGCTCGGGCGAAGCACCACCTCCGATATCGAGGAAGTTCGCGGGCTCTCCGCCGGCGATCTTGATCATGTCCATGGTCGCCATCGCCAGGCCCGCACCGTTGATGATGCAGCCGATATTGCCGTCGAGGCCGACATAGGAGAGGCCACGATCGGATGCGTATGTCTCGCGCGGATCCTCCTGGCTCTTGTCGCGCATCTCCGCGATCTGAGGCCGGCGGAAGAGCGCGTTCTCGTCGAAGGTCATCTTCGCGTCGAGGGCCACGAGGTCACCCCGGCGGGTCACGACGAGCGGATTGATCTCCAGCATCGAGGCATCGTAGTCGACGAAGGCGCGGTAACAACCCATGAGCGTCTGAGTGGCGCGGCCAACGAGCGCATTGTCGATACCGAGGCCGAAGGCGATCTCGCGGGCCTGGAAATCCTGCATGCCGACGCCGGGATCGACGGTAGCGCGGATGATGGAGTCGGGCTCGGCCTCGGCGATCTCCTCGATCTCCATGCCGCCCGAGGACGACGCGACAATCATGATACGCTCGGATTTGCGGTCGAGCACGAAGCCGAGATAGATCTCACGCTCGATGTCCATCGCCTCCTCGACGTAGAGACGACTGACCAGCTTGCCCTGTGGGCCGGTCTGGTGCGTCACCAGCTTGGCGCCGAGCATGGCGTCAGCCGCCGCGGCGATCTCGTGATCGGACGAGCAGAGCTTGATGCCGCCCGCCTTACCGCGCGCGCCGGAATGGATCTGCGCCTTCACGACCCAGCGGTCGCCGCCAATCTCACTTGCGCGATAGGCAGCCTGTTCGGGGCTGTAGGCCAGCCCGCCGCGTGGAATGTGGATCTGGTAGCGGGATAGAAGTTCCTTGGCCTGATACTCGTGGATGTCCATATCTGCCTCCCTCAGCGGCTGGCGATGATTGCTTCATGGGTGGCGAGCACGTTGCGTGCCATGCGCTCGGATGCGGCGTCGATCATCTTGCCGTCGAGCGATGCGGCGCCCTTGCCCTGGCTCTCGGCCAGCTTCAGCGCGTCGATGATGCGGCGGGCGCGATCGACCTCCTTGTCGGGTGGGGAGAAGATATCGTTGGCAAGCGCGATCTGGCTCGGATGGATGGCCCATTTGCCTTCTATCCCGAGCGCGGCGGCGCGACGGGCGGCTGCCTTGTAGCCCTCGGGATCGGAGAAGTCGCCGAAGGGTCCGTCGATGGCTCGCAGGCCATAGGCACGGCATGCGACCGTCATGCGCGACAGGCCGAAGTGCCACTGGTCGCCGGGATAATCCGGGTTGAGCCCGCCGATATTGACCGTCCGGGCCTTGAGGCTCGCGGCATAGTCGGCGACGCCGAAATGCAGCGCTTCAAGCCGGCCGCCGAAGGAAGCGATGGCTTCGACATTGGCCATGCCGAGCGCGGTCTCGATCAGCGCCTCGAGCCCGACGCGGGTCTTGTAGCCCTTGGCAATCTCGATCTGGTTGACCATGGCTTCGACCATATAAAGGTCCGCCGGCACGCCGACTTTCGGCACGAGCAGCGTGTCGATCCGGTCACCCGCCTGCTCCATGAGGTCGACGACGTCACGATACATGTAGTGGGTGTCGAGGCCATTGATGCGGACGGAGATGGTCTTGCCACGCCCGCGCCAGTCGATCTGATTGAGCGCGGCGACGATGTTGGCGCGCGCACGCTCCTTGTCCGGCGGCGCCACGGCGTCCTCGATATCGAGGAAAATGTAGTCGGCCTCCGACTTGGCCGCCTTCTCGATCATCTCCGGGTTCGAGCCCGGAACCGCGAGTTCGCTGCGCTGCAGGCGGAGCCGGCGGAGGTGGTTTATCGTATGGCTCATGAATGTCTCCCCTCTCCTGTTCAGGCCGCCTTGGCGGTTGCCGTCGCAGCCGCGGAACGGAACTGTTTGATCGCGGCGCCGACGCCGGAACCGGGCTCGATCGCCACGCCGCAATCGAGCAGCGTCAGTTCGGCTGCCGAGAGCGCGCCGAGCACCATCACCTCGTTCAGCGATCCCAGATGGCCGATGCGGAAGACCTTGCCCGCCACCTTGCTGAGCCCGCTGCCGAGCGAGGTGTTGTAGGTTCTATAGGCATGGCGGATGACCTCGGCGCCGTCGATCCCTTCCGGCAGCCGTATGGCCGATACCGTGTCGGAATGCCACTTCGGCTCTGTCGCGCAGAGCCTGAGCCCCCAGGCAGAGACTGCGGCCCGCACGCCGTTGGCGAGATGGTGGTGACGCACGAAGATGTTTTCGAGGCCTTCCTGGAAGATCACGTCGAGCGCAGCACGTAGGCCCCGCAGGAGCTGCGTCGGCGGCGTATAGGGAAAGTAGCCGGTGTCGTTGGTCTTGATCATGTCCTCGAACGAGAAGTAGCAGCGCATGTGACGAGCGGTCTTCGCCGCTTCCAGCGCCTTCTGGCTGACCGAGAGGAAGCCGAGGCCGGCGGGCAGCATGAAGCCCTTCTGCGAGCCGGAGACGGCGCAGTCGACACCCCATTCGTCCTGACGAAAATCGATGGAGCCGATCGAGGACACACCGTCGACGAAGAGCAGCGCCGGATGGCCGCAAGCATCGAGCGCCGCGCGAACGGCCGCGACGTCCGAGGTCACGCCGGTTGCAGTTTCGTTATGCGTGACGAAGACGGCCTTGATCCTGTGCGCCTTGTCGGCGGCGAGCCGCTCGGCATAGAGCTCGACCGGCACGCCCGTTCCCCATTCCCTGTCGAGGCAATCGACCTCGAAACCGAGGCGCTCGGCCATATCGACCCAGAGATGAGAGAACTGACCGAAGCGGCTCATCAGTAACCGGTCGCCCGGGGATAGCACGTTGGTCATCGCCGCTTCCCACGCGCCAGTGCCCGACGAAGGAAAGATGAAGACGCGACCGTTCTGGTTCTTGAAGACCTTCTTCAAGTCGGCGAAGAGCGGCAGCGTCAGCTCCGGAAATCGCGGGGAGCGCATGTCTTCCATCGGCAGGTTCATGGCCTGGCGAACCTGCTCGGGAATGTTGGTGGGGCCGGGAATGAAGAGATGATTGTAGCCTGACATGGATCCTCCAGTGACTGCGGACGGGATTTGATTGCCGCGCTTAGGCTGCCTTTCGGGCGATCACCGCACAACACTCGCTCAGGCAGAAAGGATTGCCGGACGGGCAGCGCAATTTCGGCCCGAGCGGGTGGCAGTTTCGGAGGGTGGATAGGTATTCCCTACCCGGAAAGCCAGTCCTGGCGAAAGATGCTCGACGCTCGACACGTGGCTGGCCCGCCACCAGCTCGGAACGAAGCTCATGCTGATGACGCGTTAAGCACCAGTGGCGCACAGGGATTATCGGCGCCTATCGCCGGTTCCGGAATGATAACTGCGCTTATGTTTGGATGCGCCGCCGTTCCTTGGCATAGATCGCGACCGCCATCGCCCGGTTCCGGACCTGGAGCTTGTCGTAGAGATTCTTGAGGTGATACTTCACAGTGTTTTCGGATATGCCGGTCCGCGCTGCGATCTGCGTATTGCTCCAACCGTCGGCCAGCATGGACAAAAGCTCGTTCTCACGGGATGTGAGCTGCGAGAACGGTGAATGCGGCACCTTCGCGAGAACGGTATAAGGGATACAAATGCGCCCTTTCATCACGGCCGTTAGCGTGGCGAAAAGGATTTCCGGATCTTCGAACTGGTAACAAAGCCCATTTACGCCGAGCCGAATTGTTTCGCTCACGACGGCCGGGTTGTGGCTTTCAGCGAAGAGCACGATCCTCGGGTCGAAACCGAGCCGCTCCAGATCGGCGAGCACATCTGGAGCCTCCGCGTCGATGAGTTGCCAGCTAAGCAACACGCAATCCGCTTCGATCGACCCAAGCTTCTCGCATAATTCCGCAGAGGAGCTGGCGGTGCCGACGATCGAGAACTTGGTGTTCTCCGAAAAGAGCCCGCGCAGTGCCGCAATTACAAGTGGATTGCGTTCTGCAATCAGCACGCGTCCTCCGGCTTCCTGCGGTGTCATTATCACCATGCGTCATATCCTCAATTGACGCTGACAGCCCGATTTCAGCGGCCGAAACTTATCACTCCCATCCGCTTTGGTTTTTTCGACCAGCGACGAAACTTGGCTTATTCGCTCCGGGAAGACCACCCCTGTGACGGACGGCGGATCAGTCGAGCGCCTTCAGGCTCAGTATACTTCAGGCTCTCTTGACCCATTTTGTACTGCCCAACGTCAAATCAGCTTGTTCGAGGCCAAGCTGAAACGCTGACGGGCGAGCTGGAAATGCCTGTCCTCAACCATATGTTTGATCGTATAACTGATCCGCACTGCACTCGTCCCCCCTTTCAGACCTTTGTCCGAGCCCCGGAGAGTTCAATGGCACAATCCCCAGACAATACCGTCAAGCTTCAGGTCGCCAACACCCGTCCCGAAGACTCAGGAGGACCATTCGCGAGAATTACGCCGAGGATCATGTCCGCGCTTGGAATCGAAGAGGGCGACATAATCGAGGTTGTCGGGAAACGTCATACGGGTGCGATCGCTTTCCGCGGCTATGACGAAGACGAGGGCCTCAACATCATCAGATTGGACGGCCTGCAGCGCGTGAACGCCGGCGCAACCAGCGGCGACTATGTGGAGGTTCACAAGGTGGAGGCGAGACCTGCCCAGCGGGTCGTTCTCGCCCCAGCCCAGAAAAACCTTCGGCTGCAGGGATCGGGCGAAGCGCTTCAGCGTACGTTCTTTCGCCGCCCGATGGCTGCCGGTGATGTGATCTCGACGTCCGTGCAGCAGCGCATCAGTCGCAACGTCCGTACGGAGCATGACATCATGCGCGGCCTGGTCGAGCTTCCAGCCTATGGTCTTCAGGAGATCCGCCTGGTCGTCGTATCGACGCAGCCGCGTGGCATAGTCACGATGGGAGAAAATACCGTCGTCGAACTGCGACCGGAATTCGAAGAACCCAAGGAGGCCAGACGGGCCGACGTCACCTATGATGACATCGGCGGCCTCGGAAACGCGGTCGAGCAAGTGCGGGAAATGGTGGAGCTGCCGCTTCGTCATCCCGAGCTGTTCCAGCGCCTTGGCATCGATCCGCCGAAGGGCGTACTGCTTCACGGCCCTCCGGGAACCGGCAAGACACTGCTGGCGCGGGCGGTTGCAAACGAAACCGAAGCCCATTTCTATCATATCGCCGGGCCGGAAATCATGGGGAGCCAATACGGTGAATCCGAACAACGGCTGCGCCAGGTGTTCGAGGAGGCGGCCAAGAACGCCCCTTCCATCATCTTTCTCGACGAGATCGACTCGATCGCGCCAAAGCGGGAGAAGGTGACCGGCGAAGTGGAGCGCCGGATCGTCGCGCAGCTTTTGACTTTGATGGACGGTCTCGAGCCCAGGCAGAACATCGTCGTCATCGGTGCCACCAATCGTCGTGATTCAATTGACGAGGCGCTGAGACGTCCAGGCCGCTTCGATCGCGAGATCGTCATCGGGGTGCCTGATCAGAAAGGCAGGCGCGAGGTCCTCGCAATCCACACGCGCGGCATGCCGCTTGCGGAAGACGTCGACCTCGACGAAATCGCAAGAACCACCTACGGCTTTGTCGGCGCGGATGTCGGCGCGCTCGCGCGCGAGGCGGCGATGGATGCGCTTCGCAGGCTATTGCCCGACATCAATCTCAGAGAGGGTATCCCGGCCGAGGTCCTCGAAAATCTGAGCGTCAACCAGGCTGACTTCTTGAGCGCCCTGAAGCGGATACAGCCTTCGGCACTCCGCGAAATCATGATTCAGGCCCCCGACGTCCGGTGGGATGACATTGGGGGGCTGGACGAGGCGCAGATGCGGCTTCGTGAAGGGATCGAATTGCCGCTGCGATCTCCGCAATCATTCAAGCGAATGGGCATTCGTCCGGCCAAGGGATTCCTGCTGTTCGGTCCGCCGGGGACCGGGAAGACCTTGCTGGCGAAGGCCGTCGCGCGGGAAGCGGAGGCGAATTTCGTGGCGACCAAGTCGTCGGACCTGCTTTCGAAATGGTATGGGGAGTCCGAGCAGCAGGTATCGCGCCTCTTCGAACGGGCAAGGCAGGTCGCGCCGACGGTGATCTTTATCGACGAGATCGATTCCCTTGCCCCGGCACGTGGCGGCGGCATCGGCGAGCCCGCCGTGACCGAACGTGTAGTAAACACCTTGCTGGCGGAAATGGACGGGCTCGAGGACATGCAGGGCGTTGTCGTCATGGCGGCGACCAATCGGCCAAACCTCCTCGATCCTGCCTTGCTTCGGCCGGGCCGTTTCGACGAGCTTGTCTATGTTCCGGTTCCGGATCAAAAGGGACGGCGCAAGATCCTCGGCATTCACACGCGCAAGATGCCGCTCGCCAAAGACGTTGACCTCGATGATCTCGCGCAGAGGACCGAACGGTTCACGGGTGCCGATCTTGAAGACCTCACAAGGCGCGCGGGTCTTATCGCGCTCAGAGAAAATCTCGACGCCCGGGACGTCACGCCGGAGCATTTCAACAAGGCGTTCGATGAAATCCGCCCGTCAGTGACCCCCGAAGTCGAGCGGGAATACGAACAGATGCTCCGCACGCTGAAACAAGAAGACCCGCAGCGACAGCAGATCGGATTCTTGCCTAGAAAAGGCGGCTGAACCTGGCTGTCTGCAGCGCTGCGCCGTCGTATCGGACCGTAGTCCTCGCCGCGATCGGAGCGGCTCAGCGAGCGCCCCAGGTATCGGTCAGCCGGTAACCCTCAGGCCAGGGATCGGACGGGTCGAGCATGTGCTGATGAACGCCTGTGATCCAGGCGCGGCCCGAGATTTCCGGCAGGATCGCGGGCCGACCGCCGACCTCGGTAGTCCCGAGAATACGGCCTGTGAAGGTCGAGCCTATCAGCGACACTGCCGTCAGCCTGTCCTCCGGGCCCATCTCGCCGCGGGCGTGCAACACGGCCATGCGTGCCGAAAGCGCCGTGCCGGTGGGCGAACGGTCGACCTTGCCCGGCTGGATGGCGACGGCCGCTCCGGCGCGCAGGCCCTCCGCCGTGCGCTCCACGGGGCCCGCGAAGAGGCAAAAGGAGAAATGCCGCCAGTCTGGATTTTCTGGGTGGTGAAAGCCGAGCTGCGCATTTGCGGCATTGGTTATCCTCACGCCCAGGCGCGCGATGTCATGGGCCTCGTCCGGCTGGAGGCTGAACCCCATTGCAGCAGCATCGACGATAACGAAGCTGTCGCCGCCATAGGCGGTGTCGACGGCCAGCGTGCCGAGACCCTCGACCTCAAGGTTCGCGTCCAGCCGCTCCGCAAAGCTCGGCAGGTTCTGCACGAAGATGCGTTCGGCCTTGCCGTTGCGGCATTCGGCACGCACGCGCACGAGACCGCCCGGTGCTTCGAGCGTGATCTCCGTCACCGGCTCCTGCATCGGGAGGATGCCGCTGTCGAGGAGCACGGTGGAGACGCAGATCGAATTCGAACCGGACATGGGCGGCGTGTCTTCCGGTTCCATGATGATGAAGGCGGCATCGGCCTCCGGGTGCTTTGGCGGAACCAGCAGGTTGACGTGGCGGAAGACGCCGCCGCGCGGTTCGTTGAGGACGAAGTTACGCAACGTCTGGTCGCGGGCGATCCAGCGGCTCTGTTCCCAGATCGTCTCGCCCGGCGGAGGCGCAACGCCGCCGACGATCACATCGCCCACCTCACCTTCGGCATGGGCTGAGATGACATGAATGGTTTTCGTGCTGCGCATCGCGAACTCCTTTCAGGATAACCAGTCGGGCAGCCGTGCCGGGACGCGCCCGGTCAGAGCCGCGGTAACACAGTCGGCGAGGCTGCCGAAGCGCACCGTGCGGCCGGAGAGACCGGGACCGTAATGGGCGTATTTGCCCGAATTGGTGATCAGCGCGCGGGTCTTGGTCGGGAACACCGGCTCGGAAATCGAGCACCAGCAGAGATCCGGCAGGACCTGCACGCCGCTCATCTCGAGCCGGGCGAGTGTAGCTTCGCTGCGCGCCTCGGCGATGACCTGGTGCGCGGCCGTGACGATCACCGCGACCTCGGGATGCCGCTCGCGCCCACCGAGCGCATCGGCCAGCGCGCGACATTCGCCGAGCGAGGCATGCGGGCTGCCGATGGCGACGAGCTCCACCTCGTCCGGTCCGTCGTTCAAACTCGACCAGGCGGCGGCCATGTCAGCACGGGTGATGGTCGCATAGTCGGCGTCTTCGGCCGCTCCGCCATCCGCTTCGGGCGTGACCCCCTCCACATGCAGCATCGGCGCGGCGGAGGTGGTGCCGAACGCGGCGCAGAGCGCCTTGAGGTCGTCGCGCGTGGGCTGCGCCGGCGCAAGCCCGCGCAGGAGCGGTATGCGATCCGGCGCAGCGCGACCGGCGAGATAACCGATCAGCGGCCAGAAAGCGTCGTCTATGCCTTCGGGCAGGTCGACGTCGATCACCCGTCGGGCCTTTCTGTGTTCGTCCAGATAGACGCCGGAGCGCGGCGCGCGGCCGGTCAGAGCGATGCAAAGATCGAGAAAATCGGGATGCTTCGCCGTCCGTGCGCCGAGCACGCTGTTGGCGAAGATCACGGCATTGGATTCCGCCCAGGCGATGGATTCGCCGGCGCGCGGTGCACTGTCGAGCAGATAGGGCGAGCAGGTGAAGGTCGGACGGCAGCCCATGCGGACATAGGCATCGGCCAGTCGCGCTGCCGGGTCGCCGAAGGTAGCCGGCACGCCCTGCGCCTGCCAATTGGCGCGGTCGACCGAAATGGCGTTCATGGTCGTCGGCACGCGGACTTTCGCTCCCATCTCCGCCATCTTCTCGGCGAAGGTTAGGTTCGCGGGGCTCGCATAGATGCAGCCGTCGATATGGCCCTGCACCACGTCCACGAGGCTCCGCGCGCCCTGCTGCGCCGCCATGGCGCTGATGATGCGCATGGCCTGCTGGACCGCGACGCCGTCGCGGCCGCCCAGCATAGCGCGATCCGTCTCGGAAAGGTCGAGCGCGGCCGTGGCCGGTGGTTCGACCGCGATCGTCAGACCATCAGTCTCGATTGCTGTGTCGGTGATCCGCGCTGTCTTTGCTTGCGAAAGCGCGTCGAAGGCCTTGCGCGAGACCCGTAATACCGGCAGCGGCTTGCCGAACATTTCAGCGGCGATCAACGCGCCGAGGGTCAGGACGTCCTCAGCTTCGCAGAACACCAGCGCGGCCGGTGCGCGACCCGTCAGCGCCAGGTCGAGCAGTACGCCCGAGCCGGTGCAGGAGCCGCGGCTCGACGGCATCAGCAGGATGCCATCGGTCAGACAATTGCCGTGCAGCGGGTGGTGGACATCAATGACCCGGCCGGTCGCCGGGTCGACCCCGCCCCAGAAGCTCAGCGCCTCCACGGTGGCGACGATGGGGCCACACGCGGTGCCGCCCAGAATGCTGCGAGCAGAGATCGGCTGGTTCATTTTAAGACAAATCCATGAGCAAAGGGGTCGCGGACGCGCTTCTCCAGCATGTTGGCCCCCTCCAGTCGTGGCCCGCCGCCGGAAACGAGGCGGACCGGATTGCCGCAGGTGTGGCCATCGATGCAGGAGAAGGTGTAGGTCGCCATGGCCGGTGCCCTGTCAGAATCTTTGAGGCGAGAAGGATTGGATATCGATGGCCGGCCTCTGGCCGGTCAGGAGGTCGGCGACGAGCCGGGCGGTCCCCGCCGATTGCGTTAAGCCGAGGTGACCGTGGCCGAAGGCGTAGATCACCTGCGGCGTGGCGCGTGCGCGGCCAATCGCCGGCAGGCTGTCGGGCAGCGACGGGCGGAAGCCCATCCATTGCACGCCGCCTTCGCTTTTCAGCCCCGGCAGGAAGGACTGCGCCTTCTTCAGCATGGCTTCGGCGCGACGATAGTTCGGCGGCAACTTCAAGCCACCGAGTTCCACGGCGCCGCCGACCCTGATGCCGGTCGAAAGCCGCGTGACGACGAAGCCGTGGCCGCCGAAGGTAACCTGGGTGCGCAGGTCGAAGGCGTTCGAGGGAAGCGTGGTGTTGTAACCGCGCTCGGTCTCGAGCGGAATGCGCTCGCCAAGGGTGCGGGCGATACGGTGCGAGAAGGCGCCGGCCGAAAGCACCACGTGGCGGGCGCGCCGCGTCTTGCCGTCCGCCGCCGTCAGTTCGATCCCGCCCTCAACCGGCCTCAGTGCCACGATCTCGGCGCGTTCGATCGCCCCGCCCTGGGCGCCGAAATGGTCCGCTAGCGCCAGCGTGTAGAGCTTCGGATCAGCGATCGAGTACCAGCCGGGGGTGAAGGTGCCGTGGGTGAAGCGCGGCGCAAGTCCGGGCTGGATCTCGCGCATGGCTGAGGCGTCGACGTGGCGGAACTCGATGCCGTGCTCCGCCCGCGCCTTCCAGCCGGGCAGCGAAGCCTTCAGCTCCGCCTCTCCTTCATAGACCTGAAGATTGCCTTCCTTGCGCAGCATCGACAACGTTCCGGTCGCCGCAAGGAACGGCTCCAGCTCCGCCTTTGACAAGTCCATCAAAGCCGTTTGTGCTGCCGTCGAATGCGCCACCCGCTTCGGCGAGCAGGCGCGCCAGAAGCGGAACATCCACGGTGCGATCTGTGCGGCGTAGGCGGGCGGAACGGTCAGCGGCCCGAGCGGGTCGAGCAACCACTTCGGTGCCTTCTTGAGGATGCCGGGCGAAGCGAGCGGCAGGATGTCTGTGAAGGCGAAGGCCCCGGCATTGCCCGCCGAGGCTCCGGCGGCAGGGCCCTCCCGGTCGAGCACGGCGACCGAAAGTTCCCGTGCCTGCGCCGCGATTGCCGCGGAAAGGCCGACAACACCGGCGCCGATGACGATAACGTCAGGCTGGGCTGCATCCTTCATGATCGCCTCAATGCGTTGCTGCCAGGAACTTCTGCAGTTCGGGATCCTTCGGCGCACCGAAAAGCGCTTCCGGCGGCGCAATCTCCGCCATCACGCCCTTGTGGAAAAAGGCCACCCGGTCGGAAACCTCGCGCGCGAACTTCATCTCGTGCGTGACGCAGATCATCGTCGTGCCCTCCGAGGCGAGCATGCGCAGCGTATCGAGCACTTCGCCGACGAGTTGGGGATCGAGCGCCGAAGTCACTTCGTCGAACAGCATGTATTCCGGCGACATGGCGAGCGCGCGGGCGATTGCCATGCGCTGCTGCTGGCCGCCGGACATGCGGGTCGGATAGACCGAGAGCTTCTCGCCGAGGCCGACATGGGTGAGTTGCTTGACGGCAATCTCCTCGGCCTTGTCCTTGGAAAGGCCAAGCACCTTGCGCGGCGCCAGCATGACGTTTTCGAGCACGGTCAAGTGCGGGAAGGCGTTCCACTGCTGGAAGACGATGCCGACCTTGCGGCGCAGCTTGTTGAGGTCGGTCGTCTTGGCATGGACCTCGGTGCCGTCGACCATGATGCGGCCCGCATCGATCGGCTCGAGGCCGTTGATGCAGGTGAGTAGCGTCGACTTGCCGGAGCCGGAACCGCCGATGACCGTCACGACTTCACCCTTCTCGACGGTGAGGTCGATGCCTTTGAGAACCTCCAGCGAGCCGAAGGATTTGCGGACGTTTTGGATCTCAATCATTGGACCACCGTTTTTCAAGATAACCGCCGAGCCGGGCGATTGGGAAGCTGATGAGGAAGTAGATCGCACCGCAGATCATGAGGATGAGGAGCGGTTCCTGCAGGCGGGTGACGAGCACCTGCGAGGCGCGCAGCAGTTCGATCAGGCCGAGCCAGAGCACGAGCGCCGAGTCCTTCATGACACCGAGCGTCAGGCCGATCCAGGACGGCAGCGAAACGCGGGTGGCGAGCGGCGCCACGATGTAGCGCATGTCCTGCCACCAGGTCATTCCGAGCGACCGGGCCGCCCGCCGTGTCGTCGGCGGCACCGAGGCGATGCCGCCGCGCACGATCTCGGTGCAGTAGGCGGCCGTGTAGAGCGACAGCACCACGCAGGACGTCGTGAACGGAGGCCAACCGAGCTTGGCGATCGACTGGAAGGCGTTGCCGAGGACGAGCTGGATCAGCAGCGGCACCGACCGGAAAACGTCGAGCAGGAAGGTGAGCGGCGCCGACCAGTAGGCGCCGAGCTGGTTGCGCACGACGCCGAAGATGACACCGAGTACGGTGCCGGCCGCGACCGAGACGGCCGTGACCGCGAGCGTCATCAACGCACCCTGTGCGAGAAAGCCGAGGTCACTTAGGGTGAGGGCGGTATTGAACATCTCTCACCTCTCTCAGTAGCGGAACATGCGCGAGGCGAGCACACGCGCCGCCAGCGTCACGGCCTTGGCGATGACATAGTAGATCACGGCGGCAAGAGCGAAGAATTCGAAGGTGCGGAACGACCGCGCATTGAGCTCCTGGGTGACGCCGGCGAGATCGGAATTCATGCCGACGGTGACGCCGAGCGACGTCATCAGGATCGCCCAGACCATCTGGTTGGTGGCGGGCAAGAATGCAACGCGCAGCATCTGCGGCAAGACGATGTAGCGGAAGGCCTGCACCGGGGTCATCCCGAGTGAGCGACCGGCGCGCGTCTGGGTGTCCGGAATGGCTTTCAGCGCACCGCGGAAATTCTCGGCAAGGTAGCCGGCGTTGTTGAAGGCGATCCCGACGAGCAGTGCCGTATAGGGGCTCAGATGGATGCCGAAATTGCCGAGGCCGAAATGGGCCATGTAAATCTGGAACAGTGCCGGGGTGTTGCGAGCGATCTCGACCCAGGTAGTGGCGATGCCACCGAGGACGCGGTTCCCGGACAGGCGGCAGGCTGTCAGCGCAAGCGCGAGTGCGAGGCCGATGACCATCGACAACAGCGCCACCTGCAAGGTGATCAGCGCTCCGTCGAGCATCTGCGGCAGGGCCTTCAGCGCCTGGTTCCAATGGAAGGTATAGCTGAACATTTTTCGTCTCACCTCTTCGGAAACGAATAGCGGCGCGAGGCCACAGCGCCGCGCGTCTCACGAGACGCGCAAGGACGCTGTAGCACTTTGAATTGCTGCATGTTTTTATCCTTAGATCGGCTACGATTTAAGGAAACATGCCGTAGGCCTCGCGCCGACAGAGAAGCGGCTGGATCAGCGATAAACGCCGTTTACCGTCAGCTCCGGCACCTCGCCGCCAACCCACTTTTCGTAGAGTTCCTTGTAGCGGCCGGTGCGAACCTGCTGATTGATGAACAGGTTGAGGTAGTTGATGAAGCCGTATTCTTCGCGGTTGGTGAAGAGCGCCACATAGTCAGTGTCGAACGGCGCAGTGCCAACCACGGAGATACCGGGGAACTTGCCGGTTTTCACATTGGCCTGGGCGACAGTCGAGGTCGACACGGTGGCGTCGATCTGTCCCTGGCTCAGCGCAAGGAAGACGTCAGCCTGGGTCTGGTACGGACGGAACTCACCGGCGCCCCAGGCCTTGACTTGGTTTTCCAGCGCGATCGCTTCGAACGTGCCCGCCGTCGCACCGACGACCTTGCCCTTCATGTCTTCGAAGGACTTGATGCCCGATTTGTCGTTGACGGTGACCGCCATCTCGAAGGCAAAGTACGGCATCGTCATGCCAACGGTCTTGGCGCGCTCCAGCGTGTCCGAGGTCGAGGCAACGCCGACGTCAACACGGCCGGACATGAGAGCGGGGATGCGCTCCGGGAACGGGGTTTCCACGATCTCTGCCGTTACGCCGAGTGCCTTGGCGAGGTCGTTGCAATAGTCGACGTCGAAGCCGATCGGATTGTTGTTCTCGTCGCGAGAACCCATCGGCGGGAAGTCGAGCACAACGGCACAGCGAAGCGCGCCTGAGCCAATGATGTCATCAAGTTTATCGGCATGTGCCGGACTGGTCAGAGCTGTGGCCGCAACAAGGCCGAACGCGAGCACCGAGGTCTTCATTATGTCTCTCTCCCTGGAATGGTGTGCCGTCTTACGGCGGCGCACTATTCCGCATTGGAGAGCACAAATCAATTGCAAAAATACAAGAAAAATACAAAAAGTATATAGCTCGGTATTTAGGCGCAATTAAAGGGAGCTTTCCCTTGTGGAAAAGCTCCTTTTATTGCTTGCACGCCGTTTGGATCAGCCGAGGAAATCCTCCGGCAAGAGCCCCTCCGGCATATTCTGATAGGCCACCGGACGCAGGAAACGTCGAATCGAAAGGGTGCCGACGCTGGTTGCCCCGAAATTGGTCGAGGCGGGATAGGGTCCGCCGTGCACCATCGAGTCGACCACTTCGACCCCGGTCGGGAAGCCGTTAACCAGCACCCGCCCCGCCTTGCGCTCAAGCACCGGGCGCAGGCGCCGGGCCGCGATCAGATCGGCGGAGTCCATGTGGATGGTCGCGGTGAGTTGCCCTTCGAACCCGCGCGCGAGTTGCTCCATCTCGTCGAACGAACCCACCCGGACGACGAGACCGAGCGGTCCGAAGACTTCCTCGCCGAGCGCATGATCCGAGAGGAACTGCGCGCCGGTCGTCTCGAAGAGATTGGGCGACGCAGCGCGACCGGAGGACTGAGTGACGAGCAGCGGCTTGACGGCGTTGCGGCTGGCAACGCGTGCCTGCCCGTCCTGGTAGGCCTTCGCGATGCCGTCGGTCAGCATCGTCTGCGGCGCGACCTTGGCGAGCGCATCTACGATTGCTCCCGTGAAGCGATCCGCGGCAGCGCCATCGACGACCACGGCGATGCCGGGATTGGTGCAGAACTGGCCGGCACCCATGGTCAGCGAACCGGCCCAGCCTTGGCCGAGCGTCTCCGCCCGCGCCTTCAGCGCTTCCGGCAGCAGGAACATCGGGTTCACCGACCCGAGTTCGCCGAAGAAGGGGATCGGCTCGGGCCGTGCGGCGCAGAGGTCGAAGAGCGCCCGGCCGCCAGCCAGCGAACCGGTGAAGCCGACGGCCTTGATCAGTGGGTGCTGCACCAAGGCATGGCCGACCTCGCGGCTACCGCCCTGGATCAGCGAGAACACGCCGGGGTGGACGCCGGTCTTGCGAATGGCCGCTTCGATGGCTTCCGCGACGATTTCACCGGTGCCCGGATGCGCCGAATGGCCCTTCACGACCACGGGGCAGCCTGCAGCAAGCGCCGCGGCGGTGTCGCCGCCGGCTGTCGAGAAGGCAAGCGGGAAGTTCGATGCGCCGAAGACGGCGACCGGACCAATCGGCCGCTGGATGAGCCGGATCTCCGGACGCGGCACGGGCTGGCGGTCCGGCATCGCCGCGTCGAAGCGGCGGTCCAGGTGCTCGCCCTTTTCGATGTGGTCGGCGAACAACCGGAGTTGCCCGGTGGTGCGGCCGCGTTCACCCTGCAGACGGGCCTCGGGCAGGCCGGTTTCCTGGCTGCCGATCTCGGTGATGGCATCGGCACGGGCTTCGATCTCGTCGGCAATGGCGCGCAGAAAGGTCGCGCGCTCCGCCCGCGAGGAATAGCCAAAGCTCCAGAAGGCTTCCTCGGCCGCCTCGCAGGCCCGATTCACCAGTTCGACGGTGCCGATGGCAAAGTGATGCACCGGGCCGTGGGCCGGGGCGGAGCCGAAGGTGCCCTCCCCATCGAGCCAATCGCCGGCAACGAGGTGTTTTCCTTTTGGGGTAAAGACCATCTGACGTTCCTTTCTCAAAAAATCGGGCGCTTCGGCAACGATCAACCCCCGAATGAATTGCACCTGTCGAAACTTTGTATACTGTTTGTATGCACGATATCAACCACCCGTCGGCGGTAGCAGTAAGAGGCAACACAATGAGCGAAACAACCCTTCCTATCAGTGCGCTGCATGAGCGCGTCGAGGCGATCTTCCGCAAGGCGGGGCTCAATAGCGTTCAGGCCGGGGCGCTCGCTCGCGTGATCGTCGCCGGCGAGCGCGACGCCTGCAAATCGCATGGTATCTATCGCATCGAAGGGGCCCTGCGGACGGTGAAGGCGGGCAAGGTGAAACCGGACGCCGTGCCGGAACTCGAACCGCAGGAGGGCTCGGCCATCGTCAAGGTGAACGCCAAGGGCGGCTTTGCCAATCCGGCCTTCGAGCTCGGCCTGCCGGTGCTGGTCGAACGTGCCCGGGCGCTCGGCCTCGCCGCACTCGTCATCAACGATTGCACGCATTTCTCGGCGCTTTGGCCTGAAGTCGAAGGACTGACGGGAGAGCGGCTCGCCGGCCTCGTCATGTGCCCGAGCTACGCGACGGTGGCGCCCACCGGCGGCAACAAGCCGCTGCTCGGCACCAATCCCTTCGCCTTCGGCTGGCCGCGCGAGGGCAAGCCACCCTACGTCTTCGACTTCGCCACATCGGTTGCTGCGCGCGGCGAGATCGAGCTCCACCGGCGGGCGAGCAAGCCCCTGCCGGAGGGTTGGGCGCTCGATGCCAAAGGCAACCCGACGACCGATCCTGAAGCGGCGCTGGCCGGCGCCATGTTGCCGTTCGGTGGCCACAAGGGCTCGGCGATTGGAACGATGATCGAGCTTCTGGCGGGCATCATGATCGGCGACCTGACGAGCCCCGAAGTGCTTGATTACCTCGGCACGACCACCTTGGCGCCGTTCCACGGCGAGCTCATCGTCGCCTTCTCGCCGGAAGCCTTCGCGGCCGGACGGCCGGGCAATCCCTTTGCCCGCGCGGAGGTTCTGTTCGAGGCGATCGTCGGCCAGGGGGCCCGTCTCCCCTCGCAGCGGCGCTTCGCGGCGCGCGCCAAGTCCGAGGCAGAAGGCGTCGTCTTGACACAGGCCGAGATCGACCAGCTCGACCGGCTCCTCGCCTTTGGCTTGGACGCCATCGTGTAGGACAGGCGGCTACACGTCTATACCGCCGCGCGTCCAATCGGGCGCGCAAAGGTTGCCCCGCAGCCCATTGGATTGCTGCATGATTTTGTTCTTGATCGATTCCGATTTAAGAAATCATGCAATAGAAGCTTTGGTCTCGGTGCATTCTGAGATGCTTCAAATCGAAACCGCCAAACGAAAAAGGCCCTCCGATCGGGGGGCCTTCTGATTACAGCGCCGCGCGTCTGATAGGACGCGCAAAGAACGCTGTAACGCTTTGAATTTCTGCACGTTTTGTCCTCAAATCGGTCACGATTTAAGGAAACATGCAGTGGACCGATGCAGCGATCAGGCTTTGTACTTCTGTACGGCGCCCGGGAGCTTGCTCCACTCGGCATACCAGGTGTTGAAGAGCTTGAACTGCGCTTCGACATAGCCTCGCTGGCTTTCCGACAGCACGTCGGTCTCATTGAAGTGCAGCGTGTATTCCTTGTCGCCCTTCAGCACCATCATATACTTGAAGTAGAGAACCAGATCCGGGCCTTCGTCGAAGGAGGAAAGCACGGCGAGCGCCTGCTCCAGTTCCAGCGCGCGCTGGCGTGCATCGACGTCGCCTTCAGCGGCTGCCTGCGCCAGGTTGCACATATGGATGACTTCCTTCGGCAGCACGCAGCCGATGCCGGTGATGGCGCCAGTTGCGCCGCAGTTGACGAAGCCGTGGAACACGGCTGTGTCGACGCCGATCATCAGCGAGACGTCGTCATCACGGCTGGTAATGTTCTCGGCCGCATAGCGCATGTCGGCGGCGCCCCCGAACTCCTTGAAACCGACGAGGTTCGGGTGCTCGGCGCGCAGCGCGAAGAACAGCTCGGCGCGGGTTGCGAAGCCATAATAGGGGCTGTTGTAGATAACCGCCGGCAGATCCGGCGCGGCCGAGAGAATGGCCTTGAAATGGTTCTTCTGGGCCGCCACGACCGAGCCACGCGAAAGCACGCGCGGAATGACCATCAGGCCCTTCGCGCCGACCTTCTGGGCGTGGGCCGCATGGGCGACGGCGGAAGCGGTGTTGACGGCGCCGGTGCCGACAATGACCGGGATGCCGGCCTTGACCAGGCGCTCGACGCCTTCCATGCGCTGTGCGTCGGTCAGGAGCGGCCAGTCACCCATCGAGCCGCAATAGACGACGGCGGACATGCCTTCCGCGATCAGTTCTTTGCCCTTGCGCACGAGGGCATCGAAATCGGGGGTGCGGTCGTCCTTGCAAGGGGTCATCAGTGCGGGGATGACGCCGGAGAAAATCTTCGCCTTCATTAGAAACTCCTCTTGGCTTGTCGCGGGGCACGGGCGTGCGCGCCATCGCTGGTGGCCTCCGTGCCGTTAAGACAGACAATAGCGACTTGTATTTTATTTGTCGACAAGAAAAATACAGCGCTACAGATCAATGTCGAGCTTGTTGTTTCGGGTGAACAGTTTCTGTACCTGCTCGACGATCTGCTCGGCATGCGCCTTGCCGAGACGGTCGGCCGCCTCGACGTCGCGCGCTTCAATCGCCGCGATGATTTCCGCGTGCTCGTCAACGAAGCGCTGCGGGAACTGTTCCTCGTAGGACTGGTAGTAGAGGCGAAGAATCCGCCGTCCTTCATCGAGCAACCGGCGGAACAGGCTAGTGAAATAGGGGTTGCGGCCGGCTTCCGCGATCGCCGCGTGAAAAGCGGCATTGGTGGCGATCATGGCCAGCGCATCGCGCGACTGGACGGCCGCCGCATAGTCTTCGTGGAAGCCGCGGATGACCGGCAGGTCTTCCGGGCGGTGGTTCTGCGCCGCAAGCCGGGTCGTCACCCGGTACATCAGCACCAGCGCCTCGAAGAAAGTGTGCAGGTTCAAGAAATCGATGTTCGACACCATCGTCGATCGATTCGGCAAAGTGTCGATCAAGCCCTCTCCTGCCAGCCGCACCAGTGCCTCCCGGATCGGCGTGCGCGAGAGCTTGAAGCGCTCGGCGAGCTGCACCTCATCGATAGGGCTGCCGGGCGGCAGGACCAGATCCAGGATCTCGTCGCGGAGGATGTCGTAGACCATCTTCACGCCGGAGCCACGCTTGCGTTCTGGGGGGTAATTGTTGTCGGTGTCGGTCATTTGGCAAATCCTCTTGTCGACAAAAGGAATACTTTGACCCGTCAACAGGATCAATGATTTCGGGAGGTGCCGTGATGTAGCTTAACAGGAAGTATTCGCCTTGCTGCGGTGCCTCTACACTACCATTCGCGGCCAGAAGGTTCTTGCAAGCGGTGTCCTCAACAAGGAGCGCTATGTCGGTCGCCTGATTTGGAACAAGTGGACTATCGAAAGTCCCACACGGAAGCCGCCCGTGCCTCGACACACTTCTTGATCTAATCCCGAAGGGTAGAGCGACCGAGCATCAATGCGAAGATGGCGGCATTCGAGAAGCAGAAGAAGGAACTGTCGGCGGTGCTCGAGACGACGGACGACCCGCCTCCCCTCCTTCACCCGAACCTTATCAAGTATTACCACGAGGAGATCGCGGCCCTTCACGACCAGCTAGGCAATGAGGAGACGCGCTGCCGGGCGGCTCAGATGTTGCGCACGCTCGTCAACCGAATCGAGCTCGTTCCCAACGGCGAGGAGCTGGCGATCGTGCTGCGCCGGGACCTCGCCGCGATCCTGACCTTTGCGGCCGGTAAGAAGAACCCGGCGTTCCTTGAGCAGAAGGCGGTTATCGAGGATTTGATAGGACAGACTGCGGTTGGCGAAGCCCAAAAAGCAAAACCCCCCCGGGGCTGGGTGGCTCCGGGGGTTTTGATTGGTTGCGGGGGCAGGATTTGAACCTGCGGCCTTCAGGTTATGAGCCTGACGAGCTACCGGGCTGCTCCACCCCGCGTTAACTTTCGTTTTTGTTTTGTGTTGTTTTCGCCGTTAGTCGGCGTTTGTGAGAGAAGATGTTTGTTTGTTTATCTTGCGTTTTGCAGACCTGGCAGCGACCTACTCTC